>NZ_JAFKMA010000001.1 GCF_017304635.1 Sphingomonas sp. | reverse complement strand
TTGTTCGCCAGAACCAGCATCGCGGCCTTGCGCTGCGGGTCGAAGAAGCGCCGGACATATTCACGACCAATCAGTTCGCCGAGCCGGTCATCGACGAGATTGATCGCGCGGCGCTCGCGGGTCGGCGTGCCGCGCGATGCGCGCACGATTTTGGAGAACGTGTCGTAGCTGTCGGTGAACCGTTGCGGCAGGAAGCGGCCAGCTTTGTCGATCAGGTGGAAGCTGGCCCACGCTTTGAGGGTGTCGAGCGGGGTCGATGCCCAAAGAGCGGCAATCCCCGTCAGCGCGTCGCGCTGCACGACGATCAGCCGCTGCCTCGGTCCTGCTGGCAGGCCGGCGACGCGCAGCATTCCCGACCACGGCAGTCCCGGCGAATTCTGCGCAAGCGCGCCAAGGGTCGTCGGGTTGATCGACTTGGCCGGATCGTCGCTGTCGGTACGGCTGTAGCTGACCTTGGCGATCGCCGTCTCGAAGTTGACGACCGCCGCCGCGTGGCGCGCTGCGTCGCCGTCGCCCGCCAGCGCGAGCGAACGCTCGACATAGGGCTGCAATGCGGCGCGAGGCGTCTTGAACCGGTCGAGCAGATAATAGTCGCGGTCGGGAAAGGTCAGTCCGCCCTGCATCACGCCGATCACCTCGCGCCGGGCATCTGCGGGATCGGCGTCAACGTCAAACGTCACCGGCCCAGTCGTGAAGCCGGGCCGGGCGACCGCTAGCGCCAGCGCGTCGCGATCCTTCGCAGCGGTGATCGGAGCGAGGTCAGCTACGAGGGGGGCGATGCCGCGCGCTTCGATCGTCGCCGTGTCCATGTAGCTGCGATAGAGCGCCCCGATCTGCGACGTTGGCGGACTGGTTTCGATGATCGCCCGCATCCGTGCCTCGGAAAGGCGGCGCAGATCGAGATACGGCCCGGTGGACCCGCTGTCGGCTGGGATCTCCGCACTCTTCGCCCAAGTGCCGTCGGCGTAGGCATCGAAATCGTCGCCGGGCCTGACGTTCAGGTCGCGCGCGGTCAGGTCGACACCCCATTTCCCGTACACTTTGTCGGCAAGTGGATCGCCATTCTGTGCCAACGCACCGCTTGATACCAGCAGTATCGCTGCCAGAACACCCGCCCTTGTTGACATCGCGCAGTTCCCCCTCGCGACGAGGTTAACCGGACACAGGGCAGATTCAACCATTTATGGCAGCTTACAAGATCGAGCTCGATCGAACTGAACGTCTGATCATAGGGCGCATAACGGCCGAAGCCTTCAACCCTTCAGGCTGGTTGCTCGAACCCTTCACCGCTTTTGGCGTTAAGCGCAGTTCCGATCGACGAGCAGATGATAAGCCCCACCGCCAGCCATTGCATCGGCGATAACATTTCGCCGAGGAGCGTCATTCCGACCAGCGATCCGACCGCAGGCTCCGCGCTCAACAACGTACCAAAGGTGTTTGCCGGCAATCGCTTAAGCGCGACGATCTCCAGCGAATAGGGAATGGCGCTGGAGACGATGCCCACAACGATGCCGAGTGCGATCGCGTCCCAGGCCAAGATCGACGTCCCAGCATGGGCGATACCGACGGGCAGCGCGACGAGTGCTGCCAGTATCATACCTCCCGCCGCGGCTGCAGGGCCATGAGTACTACCGGCCTTCTTGCCGCCGACGATATAGATTGCCCAGCACGAGCCGGCGACGAGCGCCAACCCGGTTCCGCGCCAGTCGAGCGGGCTCGCATCACGCCAAATCGGCATCAGCAGCGCGAGTCCCGCCATCGCCAGCGCAATCCACGCAAAGTCCGATCGTCGGCGCGACGTGAGCACGGCGACGGCGAGCGGCCCGGTAAACTCGATCGCGATCGCGATGCCGAGCGGAATGTAGTTGAGCGCCTTGTAGAAGGAGAGGTTCATCACCCCGAGCACGACGCCGTAGACGAGCAGCGACCGCCAGCCGCTGCGCAGATCGATCCGCCAGGGCTTGAAGACCGCCGCCATCAACACCGCCGCTACGGTCAATCGCAGCGCCGTCGCGCCCTCTGGCCCGACCAGCGGGAAAAAGTGTTTCGCAAAGGTCGCGCCCGTCGTGACCGAGACGAGTGACAGGAACAACATTGCGATCGCAGGATAGTCGACGCGCGCGAAACCGGGCCGCGGCAATACAGTAGAGATCATGACGAACCCAATATTTGTGGAGAACGGCCCGAACCTACGAGGCGCACCGGATAAGTGTGATCGATTTTTGTGAAGACGTGATAAAGTTTATCTGGCAGAGCTAGCGAGTGGCAAATATCGATCAGCTCGACGATTTCGACCGCCGGCTGCTAGAGCTCGTGCAGATCGGTGCCAAACGGCCGGTCGCTGAACTGGCTGCGGCGGTCGGGCTATCGGCACCGGCCTGTTACCGCCGGCTCCGTCAGCTCCGTGCGAGCGGCGTGATCGAGCGCGAGGTCGCGATTGTCCGACCACGGACGTTGGGCTGGCCCTTATCGATGATCGTACTGGTCACGCTGGAGCGCGAAAACGCCCATACGCTCAACGAAATGATGGCCGTGTTCCGGCGTGAACAAGAAGTTCTGGAGGCTTGGAACGTCACCGGCGATCACGACTTTGCCGTGCGCATCATTGCCCGTGACATGGAAGGTTATGACGATCTGGTGCAGCGATTGTTTTCTGCAAACGATAAAATCCGCAGCTTCAAGACGCTCGTCATCATCCGCGAAGCCAAACTCCTGAGCGCCATACCAGTGACGTAGGTGCGTTTTGGCCAACGAGCGATGTGCAGCGGCGCAATTGTCGGCACCTGTATCCTCGCATGAACCACTGGCAGCTTTTGGAATTATCGGCGGACCGATCGTATGGCGACAATTAGGGCTCAAAGCAGCGCGATCATTCAATCGGTGACGAGGCGGCCGCAAGGCTGAAGCCTCACGACCGCCCAACAGTGATGCGGCAGATCAGTTCGACACGAGTTCAGCCACGAATTCGCGATAGGAGTGCAGCGGCCGGCCCAGCATCGCGGTTAAGCGTTCGATATCGCCCGTTTCGGGGATCATGCCGTCGCTCACGTAGCGTTCGGCCATGAGGCGCATTTCGTAAGCAGTCCACCGCGGCAGAAAGGTCGCCATGTTCTGCTCGAAGCCCGCAGGGTCGCCGCCGCCATAGACTACGGGACGGTCCAAAACATCAGCCCAGATGGCAGCTGCACTATCGCCGGTCAGGGTGTCGGGACCGATCACATTGATTGTCTCGATCGGGAGTTTGGTCGGCGCGGTGTCACGCCGGATCAACTGGATCGCCGCTACTTCTGCGATGTCGCGCGTGCTGACCATCGCGACGCCCTTGCTGCCGATCGGCATGGGATAGACGCCGTGCTCAAGCACCACGTCCTTCACCATCGCCTCATTGTCGATGAAATAGGTCGGTCGCAGGATGGTCGCACCGAAGCCCATCGCTTCTAGCATTCGTTCCGCGCCGGACTTGACCGCGAAATGCGGGACGTTGACCGCACGGTCCCCGATTCCGCGAGTGTGCCGGGCTTGAGCAAGTCGTCGGCGCTGATCGTGCCCGCACTGGCGGTGACACCGGCGGCGGCAAACGAACGGAAGATGATCGTCGCGAGCGTCGAGAAGCTGCCGATGATATAGGCGAACGCGCCGACATAGAGGATCTTCTTGATTAAGCGCCCCATCACGTCCTGATCGCCGCCCAGCGCCCAGAACAGACCGGCGAGCGTCACGTCGATGCCGATCAGCGTGGCGGCGAGGAAATGGACATCGCCGCCCAGCAGCCCAAAGCCGTTGTCGATATATCGCGTGAACGCGGCAACGAACCGGTCGATGACGCTGAAGTCGTCCATGCTGTGCGATCCTGTCGGAAGTTGGGCCCCCCGAGGCGTGCGGCGGGGAGCGATGCCGCACGCCCCGGCGGGGTGTGACGACGAGCGTTTACATCGACGCGATCGATTGGAGCCGCGAACTCGAGCCGGCGAGCGCGCCGACCCCCGTCGCTCCGCCGGCGCCGCCGGCTGCCCCCGCCGCTGTCACTATTCCCTCGGGGTCGCCGCTCGATCCCAATCTCGGCCTGCGGCCGGCCCCATCACTCCCGGAGACCCAGAAATGACCCAACTTCATCCCTTGTCCCTGCTTGCCCTGAGCCTTGCTACCGCGGCGCACGCCGCGCCCGAGGCCAAGCGAACGACCTCTGCTCGCGCGGTTGCCGCCGCCAATGCCGCCGGTACGATCGAGCCGACGCCCAATGCGTTCGTCGCGGCCAGCGCCATGCTGCCGTTTGTCGATGGGCAGATCTATCACGTCCTGACCGCGCCCGAGACCGTCACCGACATCCTGCTCCAGCCGGGCGAGACGCTCGGCTCGGTCGCGGCGGGGGATACCGCGCGCTGGGTCATCGGCGATACGACCAGCGGGTCGGGCGCCGACAAGCGGGCACATGTCCTCGTGAAACCGATCGGTCCCGGTCTCGCCACGAACCTCGTTATCACGACCGACCGACGGACCTATCACGTCACGCTGACCAGTGCGGCAGGACCGGCCATGTCGGCCATCGCGTGGACCTACCCGCAAGACACCATGCTGGCGCTCAAGCGCGCAACCGATGCCGCTGCCGCCGCGACGCCGGCCGCCCCGGCGCTCGACATGGATCAGCTCCATTTCGATTATGCGATCACCGGCGACAAGGTGGCGTGGCGGCCGTTGCGCGCGTTTGACGACGGCAAGCAGACGTACATCGAGCTGCCCGCAGGCCTCGGCACGACCGACGCGCCACCATTGTTCGTGGTCGGCGCCACGGGCGCCGCGGAGCTGGTCAACTTTCGCCTGCGCGGCCGCTATTATGTCGTCGACCGCCTGTTCGACGTCGCCGAGATGCGGCTGGGCACCAAGCGCCAACAGGTCGTGCGGATCACTCGTGGCACGACGCGTCGTGGGAGGGCCGTATGAGCGAGATGCCTCCGGTCGATGAAGCGCCGATCGTGCCGCCCAAGGTCGACCCCGAGACGTTGGTGCTGCGCGCGCGACCGGCGCGCGCGATCCGTTTCAAGCGCGGTGTTGTCGTTTCGCTGGCCGCTCTAGCCGCCGGTGGGGTCGTGGTGACATCGTGGTTCGCGCTCGAACCGCGCGCGTTGCACCTCGCGACCAATCCCGACGATCAGCCGCCGGGCATCAAGGCGCCGTCCGACACGTTGAGCAGCTTGCCGACCAGCTATGGCGATGCGCCGAAGCTGGGACCGCCGCTTCCCGGTGATCTCGGACGACCGATCCTTGATCGTCAACGGCAACTGGCAACGCTGCCGCCCGTGCCGCCGGTTGCAACGCCAGGCGTGGACAAGTCGCAGATCGCTGCCGAAGCGCGCCAGAGACGGTTGCAGGAACTGGCGACGGCGCGGGCGTCGGGTCTGATGGTTCAGACTGCCAGCCAGGCGGCGGCGCCAGCGGTGGGCGTATCATCGCTAGTCGAGGCAACGCCGCCGGATGCTGCAGCCAAGCTCGAGCAGGATCCTTCGGCCGATCCGAACGGTCAACTGCGCAACAACGCTTTTGCGGACAATGCTTCGCGCAAGGGCGACGTGAACCCCAATCGCGTCGCGGCCGCACCGTCGCCCTACACCCTGTCCGCCGGCAGCGTGATCGCGGCGAGCCTCATCACCGGCCTACGCTCGGATTTGCCCGGCATGGTGACGGCGCAGGTGACCCAGCGCGTCTATGATAGCGCGACCGGCACGATTTTGCTGGTTCCGCAAGGTGCGCGGCTGATCGGGACGTACGATTCTGTAGTAGCGTTCGGACAGAGCAGGGCGCTTGTCATCTGGCAGCGCATCGTCTTTCCAGATGGCAGTTCGATCCAGATCGGCAACACGCCGGCAAGCGATCCTTCGGGCTATGCCGGTCTCGCCGACAAGGTCGATTTCCACACATGGACTTTGCTCAAGGGCATTGTCCTTTCGACGATGCTCGGGGTCGGCGCAGAGCTGCAGTTCAGCGGCCGCGGCGATCTCGTCGACGCACTGCGTCAATCGGCCGAGCAGAACGTGTCGCGAGCTGGTGACCAACTCACATCGCGCAACCTCAACGTACAGCCAACGATCACGGTGCGGCCCGGTGCGACGATCCGGTTGCTCGTGCATCAGGACCTGGTGCTCAAGCCCTGGCGGGAGGAGTAACATGTCGGCGTTGAAATTGCCCCGGCTGGACGACCGGACACCGGTCAAACTCGGTATCGTCGTGACGCCGCAGCTTCACGCCGACCTGCAACTTTACGCCCAGCTGTACCGCGACGCTTACGGGGTTGAGGAGGTGGTCACCGAACTCATTCCACCGATGCTTGCATCGTTCCTCGCGAGCGACCGCGCGTTTGCGCGGGCACGGACCGCATCGAAATGAGCGACGCGGAGACGAGTGACCGGCTGATCAAGCTCGACGAAGTGAAGCGGCGCGTCGGGCTCGGCAAAACCATGATCTACCGGCTTATCGGCGAGGGCAAATTCCCGTCGCCGTACAAGGTCGATGATTTCGCCTCGCGATGGAGCAACCGCGAGATCGTCGCTTGGATCGACGATGTGAAAGACGGTTTCGAAGGCAAAAAGCGTAAGGTCTAAGCGGGACGCAGCGCGTGATTACAGGGCTCTGTGTGTTTATCCTGCGCCAGGTTGAAAGGCAGTGTGGGGCGTTGCCAATGTACCGTCAGTTCGATAGAGAGACACGCAGTCGAACTGATCCCGCAAGCGTTTGAAATCGGGTGAAATCGTCGACATGGTACATTACATGGTACGCAGAGGGCAGGGTTGAATAAAGCTTAGCCAAATCAATGGCTTGTCACCTAAGTGTGATTCCCACCCTCTCCGCCATAGCCAGTTTCGCGCGATATTTTGTTTAGCGAGCAGCCGGTCCGATCGTGATCTCCGAGGCTTCCCGCGTGATCGTCGGCGGGGCACTTTCGCACTGCTGGTTGGCCAGCGTTCTGACGTACCAACCTCAGCTTCAGGTCGATGGGCATCCGGCGGTTGCCGTCCCTTCGAAAAGCAGCGCTACAGGTACCCCGTGGTCTGTGCTTTCCGTCTACACCCCAACAAATCATATATTAAATGGCGCAAACAGATGTGCCGATTGGACGTTGGTCGAATATCGAGTGGTTTGCGGCGGCGCGGTAGCGTTTCGTTAACCGCGGGGTGTTTTGAAAACGGTAATGTGCCCTGGCTATCGAAGCGGAATGTTCGTCGTATTTTCAACGCCCTATCGAGTCGGCGCTGAGTTCGTGTCGCCGATCCTCGCGCGACCGTGAAGAACCGCGACCCAAGGATAGCCGTCCGCATCCAGGCCAGGATGCTGCTTGGACGGGATTGGGTTGATGTGTCGATCCAGAACCTGTCGTCGCGCGGACTGATGGCGAAGACCAGGGCCGACGTGACGCAGCGAAGCTATGTCGAGATCCGCCGCGGCGACCATATCGTCGTCGGTCGCGTCGTCTGGTGCCGCGGCGGCGCTTTCGGCCTGCGATCGCAGGATCGGATCGATATTACCGGCATGGTCGGCGGGGCACGGTCGGGAGCTTCCTCGACGGCATCGCCCGAAGCGATGCGTACCGAGCGGCGGGCCGGAACGAGAAACGACACGCCGCATCCGTCCGCGCGTCGGGCCGACCGCAGCCGCCTGTTCGCCCGTCGCCTCGAACTCGTCGCGATCGGTGCGGCCGGCGTTTCGGGCTGCGTCGCCATCGCATTCATCGCGGCGCGCTCGTTACAGGCGGCGTTCGCGCCGGCGTTGACCGCGCTGGGCGGCTGACCCGAGCCTGACATTCCAATCGCCCTAATTAAAGGGCGATGCGTCGCCCTGTTGCCGCCGCTGCGGATGAGAGAGGGCGAGACGAGCTGCGTTTCACGGCGCTTGCCCGCCGTCGTTAAACGCTCGCAAAAGCTCGCAAAAGAACGTGACCGGCGGTCGTCGGCGCGATAGCGTCGGACATTCTCCAAAAGGGGGTTCCCGATGCGCCGTTCCGTTCTGCTTGCCGCTGCCAGTCTGCTTGCCGTCCCCGCTTTGCTCGTCGCGCAGACGGCGAAGCCCCGATACGGGGGCTGGGGGCTGGAACTCGGCGACATGGATCGCAGCGTGAAGCCGGGCGACGATTTCTATGCCTATGCCGAGGGCACGTGGCTCAAGAACCATCCGATCCCGGCCGACAAGGTCGGCGCCGGCTATAATTACGACCTGCCCGACGAAATCGAGGGCCAGGTGCGCAAGATCGTCGAGACCGCCGCCGCCAATCCGACAACGCCGACCGCACGCAAGGTCGGCGATTTCTACGCCGCCTGGATGGACGAACGGGGGATCGAGGCGCGGGGGACGGCGCCGCTCAAGCCTTACCTCGCGCGGATCGATGCGGTGACGACGCGGCCCGAACTGGTGCGCCTGATGGCACAACCGGGCTGGCCGGCGCCGGTCGGGATCGGCATCGGTGTCGATCAGGACGACCCCACGCGCTACACCGCGACGGCGGGGCAGGCGCGGCTCGGCCTGCCGGTGCGCGATTACTATTTGCTGACGGGC
Source organism: Sphingomonas sp. (assembly GCF_017304635.1). Classification (GTDB taxonomy): domain Bacteria; phylum Pseudomonadota; class Alphaproteobacteria; order Sphingomonadales; family Sphingomonadaceae; genus Sphingomonas. The sequence continues at coordinate 1,411,634 of NZ_JAFKMA010000001.1, read as the reverse complement.
GACAAGTATGTCGCGATCCGCGCGGCCTATCGCGACTATCTCGTCAAGCTCCAGACGCTGGCGGGCATCCCGGATGCCGCCGCCAAGGCCGAGCGGATCATTGCGCTGGAAACGCGGCTGAGCCAGGACCAGTGGACGCCGGAGCGCCGCCGCGACCCGATCGCGACGCACAACCCGATGACGCGCGCGCAACTGACCAAGCTCGCGCCCGAGTTCGACTGGACCGCGACGCTGGCGTCGATGGGGCTGGGCGATGTCAGGATGGTCGATGTCGCGGAGACGACGGCGGTCGCCGCCGCCGGCAAGCGGCTCGCCGACGTGCCGTTGTCGACGTGGAAAGAGTGGGTGACGGTCCGCTTCATCAGCGACCATGCCGCCTTCCTGCCGCATGCGTTCGACCAGGCGAACTTCGATTTCTACAAGAAGACCCTGTACGACATCCCGGAGCAGCGCGCGCGGTGGAAGCGGGGCATGGGCCTGCTCGACGGCGCACTCGGCGAGGCGGTCGGGGCGATCTACGTCCAGCAATACTGGACGCCGGCGACGCAGGCCAAGGCGGACGAACTCGTCACCGACATGCGCGCCGCGTACAAGGACAAGATCGACGGCGCCGCCTGGATGGACGACGCGACGCGCAAGGCCGCGCTGGCGAAGCTGGCGACCTTCGATCCGCGGGTCGGGCATCCCGCGAAGTGGATCGACTATTCGACACTGGCGGTCAGCCGCACCGATCCGCTCGCCAACGACCTGGCGTCCGATGCGTTCAACTGGCGGTTGCAGCTGCAACGGTTCCCGCATGCGGTCGATCGCGGGCTGTGGTTCATGACGCCGCAGACGGTGAACGCCTATTACGACCCGACGATGAACCAGATCACGCTGCCGGCCGCGATCCTCCAGCCGCCGTTCTTCGACGCCAACGCCGATCCGGCGGTGAACTATGCGGAGACGGGTGCCACGACGATCGGGCATGAAATGGGGCACGGTTTCGACGATCAGGGCCGGCAGTATGATGAAAAGGGCCGCCTGCGCGACTGGTGGACCGCGGCGAGCGCAGCCAAGTACAACGTCCAGGCCGACCGGCTGGCCACGCAGTTCGACCAGTACGAGCCGATCCCCGGCACGCATATCAAGGGGCGGCTGACGCTGGGCGAAAACCTCGCCGACCTGGGCGGGCTGGAGACGGCCTATGCCGCCTATCGCCGCTACGTCGCGCGGCACGGCGAGCCGCCGGTGCTCGACGGTTTCACCGGCGACCAGCGCTTCTTCATCGCCTTCGCGCAAGCCTGGCAAGGCAAGCGCCGCGAAGGGGCGCAGCGCGCGGCGCTGCTGTCCGATCCGCACAGTCCCGACAAGTATCGCGTCGACGGCATCGTGCGGAACTTCGGCCCGTGGTACGCGGCGTTTAACGTCAAGCCGGGCGACGCGCTGTACCTGCCGCCCGACCGGCGCGTGTCGGTCTGGGGCCAGTAGGTCCGGCGAGCCAGCGCGTCGTAGCTTAAGGGAGAACGATCCATGCGGTGGTTGTCGATCGGCCTCGTGCCTGCACTGTTGCTGACCGCGGGTGCGTCGCCGACGGATCGGGCCGATCCGGGAGCCATGTCGGACACCGCGAAGGTGCTGGCATCGGACGCATTCGAGGGCCGATCGCCCGGCACCGCCGGCGAGCAGCGCACGCTTGAGTATCTCGTAGCCCGGTTCAAGGCGCTGGGCCTCGCGCCGGGCGGACCGGACGGGGCGTGGCTGCAAAAGGTGCCGATGATCCATACCCGGCTGGGTACGGGTACGATCGGTTTCAGCGATACCGCGGGCAAATCGGTGTCGTTCGATCCGGCGAAGGAGATCAACCTCACCACCGTCAGGGCCGATCCGCGCATCGCGATCGCCGGGGCTCCGATGGTGTTCGTCGGCTATGGCGTCAGCGCGCCCGAGGCGAAGTGGGACGATTTCAAGGACGTCGACCTGCGCGGCAAGGTCGCCGTGTTCCTGGTCAACGACCCCGATTTCGAAGCCGTCGCCGGCGAGGATGCGTTCGGCCGTTTCGGCGGCCGGCGGATGACCTATTACGGCCGCTGGACCTACAAGTTCGACGAGGCGGCGCGGCGGGGCGCGGTGGCGGCGCTCATTATCCACGACACCGGCGGCGCTGGTTACGGCTGGTCGACCGTATCGGCCTCCAACGGCGAGAATTACGATATCGTGCGCGATGCCGGCGACCGGCGCGTGCCGTTGCAGGGCTGGATCGAGCACGATGCCGCCGATCGCCTGTTCAAGGCGGCCGGGCTCGATCTCGCCGCGCTGCGCGTCAAGGCGCGGTCGGCGGCATTTCAGCCGGTCGCCATGCCGCTACGTTTCTCCGCCGATTTGCCAGTCGCGGTGGCGCGGATCGAAAGCGCCAACGTGCTCGCGAAGCTGCCGGGCACGAGCCGCGCGAGCGAAACGGTGATGTTCGGCGCGCATTGGGACGCCTATGGTCGGGGGCCGGCGGATGCGCAGGGGCGGACCATCCGCCCGGGCGCCAACGACGACGGATTGGGCGTGGCGGGCGTGCTCGAACTGGCGCGGCTGTTCAAGGCCGGCCCGCGCACCGATCGCAGCCTGGTCTTCGCGCTGTGGACCGGCGAAGAGCGCGGTCTGCTCGGGTCCGAATATTATGCCACGCATCCGGTCTATCCGCTGGCGACGACGGCGGCGAACCTGACGATGGACATCCTGCAAACCGCGGGTCCGGCGAAGGACGTCATCCTGGTCGGTGCCGGCAATTCGACGCTCGACCAGGACCTGGCCGATGCGGCGCGCGCGCAGGGGCGGACGATCACGGCGGAGACGTTCAGCGAGCGCGGACTGTTCTATCGCGCCGATCATTTCTCGGTCGTGCGGCGCGGGGTGCCGTCGCTGCTGCTGATGGCGCTGGGCGGGCCGCCCGATCTGGTGAGCGGCGGCAAGGCGGCGGGGCAGCGATGGCTGGACGCCTACATGGCCTGCTACCACAAGACATGTGACGCGTGGGACGCGACGTGGGATCTGCGGGGAGCGGCTGCGGATGTCGACCTGTTCCACGCCATGGGCCTGCGGCTCGCGCGGGCCGGCGTGTGGCCGACCTGGTCGGCCACGTCCGAGTTCCTCGCGCTGCGCCGGAAGACGGACGCCGAGCGCCGATAGGTTCAACGGCCGGCCGCGCCGCATCGAAACCGTCCGGTGCGCGTTGTCGTGTCTCCTGTCGGGGATGCGGCGATGAACGAAGGATTGGATGTGACGCGACGCAATGTGCTGGCGAGCGGTGGCGCGGCGGCCGCGCTGGCGGCGGTGCCGGGTGCGGAAGGCCGTCCGGTGATGGCGAAGGCGGGGGCGCCCCCGACGATGCCGGTCAGCCTGACCGTCAACGGCAAGCGTCGCGACCTGACGCTCGATACGCGCACTACGCTGCTCGACGCCTTGCGCGAGCATCTCCACCTGACCGGCACCAAGAAAGGCTGCGACCACGGCCAGTGCGGTGCATGCACCGTCATCGTCAACGGCGAGCGGATCAATTCCTGCCTCAGCCTCGCGGTGATGCACCAGGGCGACAAGGTGACGACGATCGAGGGGCTGGGCACGCCCGACAAGCTGCATCCGATGCAGGCGGCGTTCGTCAAGCATGACGGCTATCAGTGCGGCTATTGCACGCCGGGGCAGATTTGCTCGGCGGTCGCGGTGCTCGACGAGATCAAGGCGGGCATCCCGAGCCACGTCCAGGCCGACCTGCTCGACCGACCCGGCCTCACCACGATCGAGATGCGCGAGCGGATGAGCGGCAACATCTGCCGCTGCGGCGCCTATTCCAACATCGCCGAGGCCATGGCCGAGGTGGCGGGAGCGAAGGCATGAAGGCGTTCACCTATACCCGCGCGAAAGACCCGGTCGAGGCGGCGCGGATCGTCGCGAGCGAGCCCGGCGCCAAGTTCATCGCCGGCGGCACCAACCTGCTCGACCTGATGAAGCTGGAGATCGAGACGCCGACGCATCTGGTCGACGTGCAGGACCTGAAGCTCGACGCGATCGACGCGACGGACGGCGGGGGCCTGCGGATCGGCGCGCTGGTCAGCAACACGCGGCTGGCGGCCGACAAGCGCGTGCGGCGCGATTATGCGGTGCTGACGCGCGCGATCGTCGCGGGCGCGTCGGGCCAGCTTCGCAACAAGGCGACGACGGCCGGCAATCTGCTGCAACGGACGCGGTGTCCGTATTTCTACGATCCCAACATGGCGTGCAACAAGCGCAAGCCGGGGTCGGGCTGCGCCGCGATCGGCGGCTATTCGCGGCAGCTCGGCGTGATCGGCACGTCGGACGCCTGTATCGCGACCTATCCCGGCGACATGGCGGTGGCGCTGCGCGTGCTCGACGCCGGGGTCGAGACCGTGAAGGGCGATGGCCAGCGGCGGACGATCCCGATCGCCGACTTCCACCGGCTGTGGGGCGACCGGCCCGATCGCGACACGGTGCTGGAGAAGGGCGAACTCATCACCGCGGTCACCTTGCCCAAGCCGGTCGGCGGCACGCACCTCTATCGCAAGGTCCGCGATCGCTCGTCCTATGCGTTCGCTTTGGTGTCGGTCGCGGCGGTCATTGCCAAGGACGGAACGGGTCGCGTGGCGTTCGGTGGCATGGCGCCCAGGCCATGGCGCGTCGAGGCGGCGGAGGGTGCAATGCCGCGTGGCGCCAAGGCGGTGGCGGCGCAAGTCTTCGCTGATGCCCGCCCGACCAGGGACAATGCGTTCAAGCTGACGCTCGCCGAACGCACGCTCGCCAGCGTGATCGCCGAAGCGCGGGAGATGGCGGCATGAAGTTCACCGAGCCCGCCGGCACCAACCCAATCGACCGCCAGAAGCATGTCGGCCGCCCGACCCCGCGGATCGACGGCAAGTTCAAGACGACCGGCACCGCGCCCTATGCCTATGAACGCCACGATCGCGTCGCCGAACCAGGCTATGGCTATATCGTCGGCGCCGGCGTCGCGAAGGGGCGGATCAATTCGATCGACACGGTGGCGGCCGAGGCGGCGCCGGGCGTGCTGGCGGTCGTGACCTACAAGAATGCCGGCAAGCTGGGCAAAGGCGACATGAATACCGCCAAGCTGCTCGCCGGTCCCGAGGTCGAGCATTATCACCAGGCGGTCGCGATCGTCGTCGCGGAGACGTTCGAACAGGCGCGCGCCGCCGCCGGGCTGGTCAAGCTCGATTATGCGCGAGCGAAGGGCGCGTACGACCTGGCCGCCGCGCGCGACGATGCGCCGGTGGCCAAGGACGACGGGCTCGGCGGGCCGGCGCGGACGACGGCGGGCGACTTCGCCGCCGCTTTCGCGCAGGCGCCGGTCACGCTCGACGAGACCTATTCGACCCCCGACGAGAGCCATGCGATGATGGAGCCGTTCGCCTCCACCGCCGCGTGGCAGGGCGACAGACTGACGGTGTACACGTCGAACCAGATGATCGGCTGGGGCGTCGGCGACGTCGCGAAGACGCTGAACCTGTCCAAGGACAAGGTGCAACTGGTCTCGCCGTTCATCGGCGGCGGATTCGGCGGCAAGCTGTTCGTGCGGGCCGATGCGGTGCTGGCGGCGCTGGGTGCGAAGGCGTGCGGCCGCGCGGTCAAGGTCGCGATGCAGCGTCCGCTGATGATGAACAACGCGACGCACCGCCCGGCGACGATCCAGCGCGTGCGGATCGGCTGCGAGAAGGACGGCACGATCACCGCGATCGCGCATGTCGGCTGGTCGGGCAATCTGCCCGGCGGCGGCCCGGAGACGTCGGTCAGCCAGTCCAAGATTTTCTACGCCGGCGCGAACCGCCTGACCGAATTGCGGCTGGCCGAGCTCGATCTGTCCGAGGGCAATGCGATGCGCGCGCCGGGCGAGGCGCCGGGGCTGATGGTGCTCGAAGTGGCGATGGACGAGATGGCGGAAAAGCTCGGGATGGACCCGATCACCTTCCGCATCAAAAACGACACGATGGTCGATCCGGAGAAGCCCGACCGCGCCTTCTCGCAGCGCCATCTGGTCGAATGCCTGAAGACCGGGGCGGCGAAGTTCGGCTGGGAGAAACGCCACGCCAAACCGGCGCAGGTCAGCGACGGCCGCTGGCTGGTCGGGATCGGCATGGCGGCGGGCATCCGCAACAATCTGCTGATGAAATCGGCGGCGCGGGTGCGGCTCGACAAGCGCGGCGTGGTGACGGTCGAGACCGACATGACCGATATCGGCACCGGCAGCTACACGATCATCGCGCAGACCGCGGCGGAGATGATGGGCGTAGACCTCGACGCGGTGGTCGTCCGGCTGGGCGATTCCGCGCATCCCACCTCGTGCGGATCGGGCGGGCAGTTCGGTGCGAACAACTCCACCTCCGGCGTGTACGCCGCGTGCGTCAAGTTGCGCGAGCAGGTGGCGCAAAAGCTCGGGTTCAACTCCGCCGACGCGACGTTCAGCGACGGCAGCGTCCATGCCGGCAACCGCTCGGCAAAGCTCGCCGACGCCGCGAAGGACGGCGAACTCAGCGCCGAGGATGCGATCGAATATGGCGACCTCGACAAGAAGTACCAGCAATCGACCTTCGCCGCGCATTTCTGCGAGGTCGGCGTCGATCGCTACACCGGCGAGATCCGTATCCGCCGCATGCTGGCGGTGTGCGACGCCGGGCGCATCCTCAATCCGGTCTCGGCGCGCAGCCAGGTGATCGGCGCGATGACGATGGGCGCGGGCGCCGCGCTGATGGAGGAACTGGCGGTCGACACGCGCTTCGGCTTCTTCGTCAACCACGACCTCGCGAGCTACGAAGTCCCGGTCCACGCCGACATTCCGCACCAGGAGGTCGTGTTCCTCGACTATCCCGACGACAAGTCGTCGCCGATGAAGGCGAAGGGCGTCGGCGAGCTCGGCCTGTGCGGCGTTGGCGCGGCGATCGCCAACGCCGTCTACAACGCGACCGGCGTCCGCGTGCGCGACTATCCGCTGACGCTCGACAAATATCTCGATCGCCTGCCGCCGGTATGAGGATTACGGCGAGCGGGCGCTCCCGGACGCCGCTTTGCGCATCGACAGGACGGCGGGTTCGGCATAACCCGCACATCGCATGGAGCGTTGGAACTTCTGGGTCGATCGCGGGGGGACGTTCACCGACGTAGTGGCTCGCCGTCCCGACGGATCGATCGGTGTGGTCAAGCTGCTCTCGGAAGCGCCGGGCCGGTATGCCGATGCGGCGGTCGAGGCGATCCGGCGGCTGACGGACGGCCGCGACGCCGCGTTCGACCTGCGCATCGGCACGACCATCGCGACCAACGCCCTGCTCGAACGCAAGGGCGCGCCGACCTGCCTCGCGATCACGCGCGGGTTCGAGGACGCGCTGGTGATCGGCTATCAGGAGCGCGCCGACATCTTCGCGCGCGACCTCCGCCGTCCGCCGCCGTTGTTCGACCGGGTGATCGGCATCGACGAGCGGATCGCGGCGGACGGCAGCGTGGTGCGGGCGCTGGACGAAACCGCCGCGCGGGTCGCGCTACGGGACGCCTACGACGCCGGCCTGCGCGCGCTCGCGATCGTGCTGGTCCACGGCTATCGCCATCACGCGCACGAGGTCGCGCTAGCCCGCATCGCCGAGGCGATCGGCTTCACCCAGATCTCGGTCAGCCATCGCGTCGCCCCACTTATCAAGCTGATCGGCCGCGGCGACACGACCCTCGTCGATGCCTATCTGTCCCCGGTGCTCGACGCGTATGTCGCGTCGCTCGAACAAGCGCTGGGGCCGGGGGCGCTGTTCATGCAGTCGTCGGGCGGCTTGGTCGATGCCCGGCTGTTCCTCGGCAAGGACGCCATCCTGTCTGGGCCGGCGGGCGGCATCGTCGGCATGGCGGAAACCGCGTGCCAGGCCGGGTTCGACCGAGTCATCGGGTTCGACATGGGCGGCACGTCGACCGATGTGTCGCATTTCGCCGGCAGCTACGAGCGCGATACGGAGACGTTGATCGCCGGCGCTCGCGTCCGCGCGCCGATGCTGCGCATCCACACGGTCGCGTCGGGCGGCGGGTCGATCTGCCGCTTCGACGGGCAGCGGCTGCTGGTCGGACCGGAGTCGGCCGGGGCCGTGCCGGGGCCGGCCTGCTATCGCCGCGGCGGGCCGCTGACCGTGACCGACTGCAACGTGATGCTCGGCAAGCTGCAACCCGCCTTTTTCCCGGCACTGTTCGGGGAGGACGGGCGGCAGCCGATCGATCCCGACGCGGTGGCGGTGCGGTTCGCGGCGCTGTCGCTCGATCCATATGCGGCCGCGGAAGGGTTCGTGACGGTCGCCGTCGCCGACATGGCGAACGCGATCCGCAAGATATCGGTCGAGCGCGGGCACGACCTGACGCGCTACACGCTCGCCTGTTTCGGCGGGGCCGGCGGTCAGCACGCCTGCCTGGTCGCCGACGCGCTGGCGATGGATCGCGTGATGATCCATCCGCTGGCCGGGGTGCTGTCGGCCTATGGCATGGGCCTGGCGAGCCGACGCGAACTGCGCGAGGCGACGGCGGGGTTCGCGCTGGCCGACGCGGCGGCGATCGCCGCTGCCGTCGCGGCACTGGCGGATGAAGCGAGCGCCGCGCTGATCGCGCAGGGCGTCGACCCGGCCGAGATCGTCGTCGAGCGCCGGCTCCACTTGCGGCGCGGCCAGACCGATCACACGATCGAGGTCGATCTCGTGTCCGAAGCGGCGATGACCGACGCGTTCGACGCGGCGCATCGCGCGCAGTTCGGGTTCTCCGCCGCCGCGCCGCTGATCGTCGATCGCATCACGGTCGAGGCGGTGGCGGGGGGATCGGCGCTCGACGGCACGGTCGCCGCGCTGCCGGCGCACGCCGGCGCGGCGGAGACGGTGGTGCCGGTCTATTGCGCCGGCGCCTGGCGCGACACGCAGGTCTATCGGCGCGAGGTACTGGGGGCGGGGCAGGCGCTGAACGGGCCGGTGCTGATCGTCGATGCCGTCGCGACGACGATGGTCGAGCCCGGCTGGCGAGCGGCGGTCGATACCGTCGGCAACCTGATCCTGACGCGCGCCGTCCCGCGCAGCGCGGTTCGTGTGGGAACGGAGCTCGATCCCGTCCGCCTCGCGATCTTCGCCGGCCTGTTCATGAGCATCGCCGAGGAGATGGGGGCGGCGCTCCAGCGGTCGGCCGCCTCGGTCAACATCCGCGAGCGGCTCGATTTCAGCTGCGCTTTGTTCGACGGCGCCGGCAATCTGATCGCGAACGCCCCGCACATCCCGGTGCATCTGGGGTCGATGGCCGAAAGCATCCGCACGATCATCGCCGATCGCGGTGCCGGCGCCGACGGGCGCAGCATCCGGCGCGGCGATGCCTACGCGCTCAACGCGCCGTATCGTGGCGGCACCCACTTGCCCGACATCACCGTCATCATGCCGGTATTCGCCGGCCCGGACGAGGCCGCGCCCGCCTGGTTCGTCGCCGCGCGCGGGCACCATGCCGATGTCGGCGGCATCACACCGGGATCGATGCCGCCCGACAGCCGCTCGATCGCCGAGGAAGGCATCGTGTTCGACGACGTGCTGGTGGTCGACGAGGGGCGCTTCCGCGACGCCGAGCTGCGTGCGCTGCTCGGCGGGGGCGAGCATCCGGCGCGCAATATCGACCAGAACATCGCCGACCTGACGGCGCAGCTCGCGGCCTGCACGCGCGGTGCCGCCGGACTGGCGCGCGCCGCCGCCGATTACGGCGCGGACGTGGTCAGCGCCTATATGGCGCACGTCCAGGCCAATGCCGATGCCGCCGTGAAGCGGCTGATCGCGACTCTGCACGATGGCGCGTTCGCCTATGAAATGGATGATGGTGGCGTGGTGCGCGTGGCGGTGCGGATCGATCGCACCGCCGGCACCATGACGGTCGACTTCACCGGTACCAGCCAGCAACGCCCGACCAACTTCAACGCGCCCGCCTCGATCGTGCGCGCGGCGGTGCTCTACGTCCTGCGCACCCTGATCGACGAGCCCGTCCCGCTCAACGACGGCTGCCTGCGCAGCGTGACGATCGTGGTGCCCGACGGGTCGATGCTCAACCCGCATTATCCGGCGGCGGTCGTCGCCGGTAACGTTGAGACCAGCCAGGTCGTGACCGACGCATTGTTCGGCGCGCTCGGCGCGATGGCGGCGAGCCAGGGGACGATGAACAACTTCACGTTCGGCGACGACGAATTCCAATATTACGAGACGATCGCGGGCGGATCGGGCGCGGGGCCGGGCTTTGCCGGCACCCCGGCGATCCAGACTCACATGACCAACAGCCGGCTGACCGACCCCGAAATCCTGGAGACGCGCTTTCCCGTCCTGCTCGAGCAATTCTCGATCCGGCGCGGGTCGGGTGGGGCAGGGGCGAGCGATGGCGGCGACGGTGCGACGCGGCGCATGCGGTTCCTGCGGCCGATGACCGCCTGCATCCTCGCCAACCGCCGCCGCGTGCCGCCGTTCGGGCTCGACGGCGGGCAGGACGGCGCGGCGGGCGTGTCGCGCGTCGAGCGCGCCGATGGGCAGGTCGAGACGCTCGGCGCCACGGCGAAGGTCGCGATGCGGCCGGGCGACGTCTTCGTCATCGACACGCCGGGCGGCGGCGGGTTCGGCAAGCGCTGATGCTCGTGCTCGCCGGCATCGCGGTGATCGTCGCGGGGTTCCTGCTCCGTTTCAACCCGCTGCTGGTGGTGGCCGCGTCGGCCCTGGTGACCGGCTGGGCCGCCGGCATCGCCCCGCTCGCCATCCTGGCGGCGTTCGGCAAGGCGTTCAACGCGAACCGATTCGTCACCGTGATCTACATCGTCCTGCCCGTGATCGGTCTGCTCGAACGGCACGGGTTGCAGGCACGCGCGCGGCAGGTGATCGGGAAGGTGCGCGGCGCGACGGTGGGGCGGCTGCTGATCGGCTACCTGCTGTTCCGCCAGCTGACCGCCGCACTCGGGCTGACCTCGATCGCCGGGCCGGCGCAGACCGTGCGGCCGCTGGTCGCGCCGATGGCGGTCGCCGCGGCCGAGACGCAGGGCGAGGCGCCGGGCGGCGACGAGATCCCCGCGCTGGCGGCGGCGACCGACAATATCGGGCTGTTCTTCGGCGAAGACATCTTCGTCGCGGTCGGCTCGATCCTGCTGATGAAGGGCGTGCTGGAGGGGTACGGGATCGCGGTCGCGCCGTTCAGCCTGTCGGTCTGGGCGATCCCGACAGCGGTCGCGGCATTCGTCATTCACGCCGCGCGGCTCTGGCTGCTCGATCGCCGGCTGGCACGGCGGCGCGCATGATCGGCTACGGCTTCATCTACACGGTCACCGGCGCGGTCTTCGCCGCCTATGCGCTGCTCAGCCTGGCGAACCGCGCCAACCCGAAGCGGTGGGGCAACGCCGCGTTCTACGGATTGCTGGCGGTCAGCTTCCTGCTCGGCGAACTACTGGGCGACGTCGGCAACGGCCTGCTCGTGCTCGGGCTGGTGGCGATCGCGGGGACGGGAGCGATGGGGCGCGGCGCGCCCGATGGCGTGGTGGACGACGAGCGCCGCACCGGCGAAGCGGCGGTGCGCGGCAACTGGCTGTTCGCGCCGGCGCTGATCGTGCCGGCGACCGCCCTGGTCGGGACATTGCTGTTCCCGCATTTGCCCGGGCTGGTCGATCCCAAGCAAGTCACGCTCGTCTCGCTCACGATCGGCGTGTTGCTGGCGCTGACGGTCAATTATGTCTGGCTGCGGCCGCGCGCGACGACGCCGTTCGTCGAGGGCGTGCGGTTGATGGATGCGGTCGGATGGGCCGCCGTGCTGCCGCAGATGCTGGCGAGCCTGGGCGCGGTCTTCGCGCTGGCCGGGGTGGGTGGCGTCGTCGGCAACCTGATCGGCGGCGCGATCCCGCACGGCAGCCTGATCGCGGCGGTCGTCGCCTATGCGATCGGCATGGCGGGTTTCACGATCGTGATGGGCAACGCCTTCGCCGCGTTCCCGGTGATGTTCGCAGCGATCGGGATGCCGCTGCTGATCGGGCAATATCATGGCGACGCGGCAGTGATCGCGGCGGTCGGGATGCTGGCCGGGTTCTGCGGCACGCTGCTGACGCCGATGGCGGCCAATTTCAACCTGGTGCCGGCGGCGTTGCTCGACCTGAAGGACAAGAGCGCCGTCATCCGCGCGCAGGTGCCGACCGCGCTGCCGTTGCTCGCGGCGAACGCCGCTTTCCTCTACTGGATGGGTTTCCCGTGATGCTCGACGCCGCCACCGCCTCGCGTTTCGCCACGCTGACGCTCGGCCATCTGACACGCGAATGGCCGTACAAGCTCGACCAGGTGCTGACCGGGCCGGACGACCTGGTGCCGCCGCGCGAGCTTCATCCGATCTTTCACGGCAGTTTCGACTGGCATAGCTGCGTCCATGGCTGGTGGCAGGTGATGCGACTGGCGCGGCTGTTTCCCGACCTGCCCGAACGACCGGCGATCGAGGCGTTGGCGGACACGATGCTGACCCCGGCGCGCGCGGCGGCCGAACTGGCCTATCTCGACCGACCCTATACCGGCGGTTTCGAGCGGCCCTATGGCTGGGCGTGGTTACTGGCGTTGCACGGCGAACTGGCGCGCCGGCCCGAGCGCGCATGGGGCGAGGCGCTGGCGCCGCTCGCGCGGGCGTTTGCCGACCGGTTCGCCAAGTATCTGCCGCGGCTGGGTTATCCGGTGCGCGCGGGAACGCACGCCAATACGGCCTTCGCGCTGACGCTCGCTTTGTCGTGGGCGCGCGACCATGACCGACCGCTCGCGCAGGCGATCGGCGCTCGGGCCGGGCAATGGTATGGCGACGACCGCGACGCGCGACCGTGGGAGCCGAGCGGCGAAGACTTTCTGTCGGCGACGTTGTGCGAGGCGGTGCTGATGCGGAATGCCCTCGACTCCGCCGCGTTCGCGGACTGGTTCGCGGCATACCTGCCCGATCCGTTCGGTGACGCGACCGCGTGCCTGCGCACGCCCGCCGTCGTGACCGATCGCAGCGACGGACGGCTCGCGCATATCGACGGCGTCAACCTCAGCCGGGCCTGGTGCTGGCGGCAACTGGCGGACGCGTTGCCCGACCCGGCGGCGGCGCGGGCGATCGCCGACGTGCATCTCGCCGCCGCGCTACCGCATATCGGCGACGATTACATGGGCGAGCATTGGCTGGCGACCTTCGCGCTGCTGGCGATAGGCCCGGACGTTTAGTCAGCCCGCGGGCGGTTCCCACAGTTCGACCGCATTTCCCTCCGGATCGTGCACCCGCGCGAAGCTCCCGACATGGGGGTCGTTCCATTCGGGCTTGGTGACGACCTCGACGTCCGCCGCGCGCAGCTTGGCGATCATGCCTTCGAGATCGCGGACGCGCAGGTTGAGCATGAACTGTTTGTCGGCGGCGAAATAATCGGTGTCGGCCTTGAACGGCGCGAACACCAGCGGCCCGCCCTGCACCTGCCAGCTATAGGCATCGGCCTCGCCCGCGCCCTCCGCCGCGCAACCCGCGCCGACGCCCAGGTGATCGCGATACCACGCGGTCAGCGCGTCGGGGTCCGTCGCCCGGAAGAAGAAACCGCCCATTCCCAGTACCGGCATCGTCAGTCTCCCCGTCAAGAATGTCGTCGATCAGGCCGCCTGCGTCGCTGGCCGCGAGGACTCGCCGGCGGCCGCCTCGACCAGCCGTTTCTCCAATGACTTGACCCGCGCGCTCGAGTCGATCTTGTCGCCGGTCAGGTCGGTCACGTAGAAGGTATCGACCGCGCGCTCGCCATAGGTCGCGACATGCGCCGAATGGATCGTCACCTTCGACTGGAACAGCGCGTGCGCCAGCTGGTGGAGCAGGGCGGGGCGGTCGCGCGCGTTGACCTCGATCACGGTGAAGCGGTTCGAGGCGTGGTTGTCGATGAATGCCGCCGGGCTGATCGCGAAGGCATCGGCGCGCAGCCGGGGGAGCGGTTTCGCCTGGAGCCGGTCGGTCAGCTTGGTGCGGTTGGCCAGCGCGTCCTCGATCGCGCGCTTGAGCCGGGCGAGCTGGCCGGCATCGTCGAACGGGCGACCGAGCGGGTCCTGCACCAGGAAATTGTCGAGCGCCATGCCGTCGCGCGTGGTGTGGATGCGCGCGTCGATGATGTTGCCGCCGGCCATGCTGATCGCGCCGGCGATGCGGTAGAACAAACCGGCATGGTCGGCGGCGTAGATCGTGACCAACGTCGCGCCGCGATCCCGGTCCACCGCGGTCGCGATCGACAGCGGCGCGTCGCCGGCGGCGGCGACCAGCTTCAGGTTGGCGACCAGCGCGTCGTCGGGCTCCGCCACCCAATAGGATTCGGGCAGGCGCCGCGTGATCTTCGCGAACGCCTTGTCGTCCCAGCCGAGCGTCGCGGCGACGACCTTCTGCTTGGCGGCGACGCGCTCGCTGCGCCCCTTCTGCTTGTGCCCGAGGCGCAGCACTTCCTCCGCGCCCTCGAACAGGTCGGTGAGGAGCTGGCGCTTCCACCCGTTCCACACCCCCGGCCCGACCGCGCGGATGTCGACCACGGTAAGCGCGAGCAGCAGGCGAAGCCGCTCGACGCTCTGCACCCGCTCGCAGAAATCGAGGATCGTCTTGAAATCCGACAAATCGCGCTTGAACGCGGTCGCCGACATCAGGAGGTGCCAGCGCACCAGCCACGCCACCGTCTCGGTCTCGGCCGGGGTCAGCCCAAAGCGCGGGCACAGCCGCTCCGCCACTTCCGCGCCCAGCACCGAATGGTCGCCGCCGCGCCCCTTGGCGATGTCGTGGAGCAGCACCGCGACGTACAGCACGCGGCGCGACGCGATCTGCTTCATGATGACGTGGGTGAGCGGGTGGTCGTCCTTCAGCTCGCCATTCTCGATCCGGCTGAGCAGGCCGATCGCGTGGATCGTGTGCTCGTCCACCGTGAAATGGTGGTACATGTCGAACTGCATCTGCGCGACGACGCGGCCGAAATCGGGCACGAAGCGGCCGAACACCCCGGCCTCGTTCATCCAGCGCAACGTGATTTCGGGCTGGTGCCGGCTGGTCAGCACCTCGAGGAATAGCGCGTTGGCAGTCGGATCGCGGCGGATGTCGTCGACCAGCTTCGCATCGCGCGCCGCCGCCCGCATCGCCAGCGGATGGATCTCCAGCCCGTGGCGGTCGGCGAGCACGAACATCTCGATCAGTCGCGTCGGCTGCTCCGCCAGGAAATCGTCGCGCGGCAGCGCCAGCCGCCCGCGATCGAGCACGAAGCCATGCAGCTTTGACGGACGCCGCCGCCGCGGCAGGCCGAACCGCCACCCGCGCGCGGCGAACTTGTCGTCGAGGTGCGCGAGGAACACCCCGGTCAGGTCGCCGACCGCCTTCGCCTGCAGGAAGTAATATTGCATGAACCGCTCGACCCGCGACTTGCCGGGCCGGTCGGCGAAGCGCATCCGCTCGGCGATCTCGCGCTGCATGTCGAAGGTCAGCCGGTCCTCCGCCCGCCGCGCGATCGCGTGGAGGTGACAGCGGACCGCCCACAGGAAATTGTCGGCGCGGTGGAACTGCGCATATTCGGCCTCGGTCAGCAGCCCGGCGTCGACGAGCTGGGTCGCGCGCTCGACATGATAGACATACTTGCCGATCCAGAACAGCGCGTGGAGGTCGCGCAGGCCGCCCTTGCCCTCCTTGATATTAGGTTCGACGACGTAGCGCGTGTCGCCCATCCGCTTGTGGCGCTGATCGCGCTCGGCGAGCTTCTGGTCGATGAACACGCGCGCGGAATCGGACTGGACCTCCGCCTTGAAGCGCCGCGCCGATTCTTCGTACAGCGCCTCGTCGCCCCAGACGTAGCGCGATTCGAGCAGCGCGGTGCGCACCGTCACGTCGCCCTTGGCCTGGCGGATCATCTCGTCCAGGCTGCGCGTCGATTGCCCGACCTTCAGCCCCAGGTCCCACAGCGCGTACAGCATCGTCTCGACGACCTGCTCGTGCCACGGCGTTTCCTTCCAAGGCGTCAGGAAGGCGATGTCGACGTCGGAATAGGGCGCCATCTCGCCGCGCCCATAGCCGCCGACCGCGATTAGCGTCAGCCGCTCGGCGGCGGTCGGGTTGCTCAGCGGGTAGAGCCGGTGCGTGGTGAAATCGTAGAGCAGGCGCAGGATCTGGTCGATCAGGAACGCCTGGCTGTTGGCGATCTCCAGCCCGCGCGAGGGATAGGCGATCAGGCGCCGCTCGATCTCCGCACGCCCGGCGTCGAGCGCCGCCTTCAGCTCCGCCGTCGCCAGCTTGCGCAGCCGCGCCCGGTCGCTGTCTGCCAGCGCGGCCAGCGTCTCGGCGACCGCCCGCCGGTCGATGATCGCCCGGCGATTGGGCAGGGTGGAAAAGCGCGACGGCATGGTTGGAGTGATAGGGGAGCGGGAGGGCGGCGTCACGTCTTGCGTAGGCCCACACTCACACCACAATCGTCATGCCCGCGAAAGCGGGGATCCAGCTCTCGTCATATCGACAAACGCACCCGTAATGGTCGGGGATAAAGCAGGAGATGGGTCCCCACTTTCGCGGGGATGACGGGAGGCGAGGGGCGTCACCCCTCCCGCGCCAGCCCCTTGAGCCGGTACAGTACTTCCAGCGCGCTGCGCGGGGTCAAAGCGTCGACGTCGAGCGCTTCCACTTCGGCGCGGATCGCGTCGCATTGCTCTTCCTGCGCCTCGGCCGCAGCCGCAAACAGAGGGAGGTCGTCCAGTCCCGCGGCGAGGCCACCGGTCTTCGCGCGGCCCGCTTCCAGCTTCGCGAGCACCGCCTTCGCCCGCGCGATCGTCGCGGGAGGCAAGCCGGCGAGCCGCGCCACCGCCAGCCCGTACGACCGATCCGCCGGCCCCTCCGCCACTTCGTGGAGCAGCACCAGCTCGCCCTTCCACTCGCGTGCGCGGACATGGTGCAGGCTCAGCGCATCGCAACGCTCCGCCAGCCGGGTCAACTCGTGATAATGCGTCGCGAACAGGCAGCGGCAGCGATTGTCCTCGTGGATCGCCTCGACCACCGCCCAGGCGATGGCGAGGCCGTCATAGGTCGAGGTGCCGCGCCCGACCTCGTCCAGGATGACGAACGAGCGCGGCGTCGCCTGGGCCAGGATGGCGGCGGTCTCGACCATCTCGACCATGAAGGTCGAACGGCCGCGCGCGAGATTGTCCGACGCGCCGACCCGGCTGAACAGGCGATCGACGAGGCCGAGCCGGGCGCGAGCCGCGGGCACGTAGCTGCCGGCCTGCGCCAGCACCGCGATCAGCGCGTTCTGGCGCAGGAAGGTCGACTTGCCGCCCATATTGGGGCCGGTCACGAGCCACAGCCGGTTGGTCTCGCTCAACCCGCAATCGTTGGCGACGAAGCGCTCGCCGCTCTTGCCGACCGCCGCCTCGACGACGGGGTGGCGTCCACTTTC
This sequence comes from Sphingomonas sp., assembly GCF_017304635.1. Taxonomy (GTDB): domain Bacteria; phylum Pseudomonadota; class Alphaproteobacteria; order Sphingomonadales; family Sphingomonadaceae; genus Sphingomonas. The sequence goes on along the minus strand of NZ_JAFKMA010000001.1, from coordinate 1,394,197 downwards.
GACTTCGAAACAGGCGTGATCGACCAGCGCGGGGCGAGTCCAGCCGTCTTCCGCCGCGCGTTCGGCCAGGGCGGCGCCAACATCCAGCCGCGCGAGCGCGTCGGCCGTCGCGGCGATCGCCTCCCGCCCCGCCAGAGCGGTCGCGGTCAGTTCTTCCAGATGCGCGGCCTCGGCGGCGAGCGCGTGACTGCCCGCCTGGGTAACTTTCATCGCCAGCTCGTGCAGCTCGGGCGCGTTGAAGCGGACCACGCCGGCCAGCGTCTGGCGATGGGTGAAGCCGCTGTGGGCCGCCATCAGCGCGTCGGCGGCGCGCGCCGGCACCTCGACATGATAGCCGAGCACGCCGTTGTGGCGGATCTTCAGTGCCGCCGCACCGGTGCGGGCGCGATACTCGGCTTCCAGCGCGGCGATCGCGCGCCGCCCGCCGGCGCCGGTGTCGCGCAACTCGTCGAGCGCGGCGTCATAGCCTTCCGCGATGTATCCGCCGTCCGACGCGTCGATCGGCGGCATCGGCACCAGCGCGCGCTTGAGCAGGTCGATGAGCGTGCCGTGCCCTTGCAGGCGCGGCGCGATATCGGCGAGGAGCGCGGGTACGTCGCCCAGCGTGTCGATCCGTTCGCCGAGCTGCCACGCCCCGTCGAGCCCGTCGCGCAACTGGCCGAGGTCGCGCGGGCTCCCGCGTCCCGCCGCGAGCCGCCCGAGCGCGCGGCCGATATCGGGCAGGCTGCGCAGCGTGGCGCGCAGGCTCTCGCGCAACGCCCCGTCGTCGTGGAAGCGCTGGACGAGGTCGAGCCGCGCCTCGATCGCCGCCTTGTCCATCAGCGGCGCGCCGATGTCCGCCGCGAGCAGCCGCGCGCCGGCCCCGGTCACCGTGCGGTCGACCGCGTCGAGCAGGCTGCCCTTGCGCTGGCCGTTCTGGGTCTGGGTCAGTTCCAGGCTCTCGCGTGTCGCCGCATCGATCGCCATCGCCTGCGCGGCACTCGCGATGCGCGGCGGGCGCAGGAAGGGGAGCGCGCCTTTCGCGATATGCTCCAGATAGGCGACCAGCCCGCCCGCCGCCGCCAGCCCGGCGCGCGACATCTGCCCGAAACCGTCCAGCGTCGCGACGCCGTACAGCCGCTTCAATCGCGCCTCGCCGCTCGCGCTGTCGAACTCGTTACGGGGGCGGAACGATGTCGCCGGCCAGTCGCTGCCTTCCGCTGCCACCACCTCGGCCGCGCTCAGCCGGGCGAGCTCCGCCGGCACCTGTTCCGCGGCAACTTCGACAACTTCGAACCGACCGGTCGAGACGTCGGCGGCGGCGATCGCGACGCCGCCGGCCGCCTCGCCGATCGCCACGCACCAATTGGCGACGCGCGCGTCGAGCAGTGCTTCCTCGGTCAGCGTTCCCGCCGTCACCACGCGGACGATCGCGCGGGCGACCAGCGCCTTCGACCCGCCGCGCTTCTTCGCCTCGGCCGGGCTCTCGGTCTGGTCGGCGATCGCGACGCGATGCCCCGCCTTGATGAGCCGCTGGAGGTAGCCGACCGCGGCATGCGCCGGCACCCCGCACATCGGGATGCGCTCGCCCTTATGCTCGCCGCGCGCGGTCAAGGCGATGTCGAGCACGGCGCTCGCCACCTTCGCATCCTCGAAGAACAGTTCGAAGAAGTCGCCCATCCGGTAGAACAGCAGGCAGTCGCCGGCCTCGGCCTTGAGCGCCAGGTATTGCGCCATCATCGGGGTGGGGGCGGCGTCGGCCATGACGGTCGGTTAGCGAACCCCGTACCGCCGTCCAACCCCGTTCGCCCCGGGCCGGTCGTCGCGCGGTCTTTTTCTGTGGACGGCCAAAAATGAGGACCCAAAAATGAGGACAGGGCTTCGACAAGGTCGGCTCGAACGGTCTAAGGGGGCATGAGGGAGAAACCGACCGCATGTCCGACGAAGCCGAAATCGAAACCTCCGCGCAATTCTCCGACCGCGAGGCGTTGCTGTTCCATTCGGAGGGGCGCCCGGGAAAGATCGAGATCGTCGCGTCGAAGCCGATGGCGACTCAGCGCGACCTGGCGCTCGCTTATTCGCCCGGCGTCGCGGTGCCGGTGGAGGCGATCGCGGCCGATCCGGCGACGGCGTACGACTATACGACCAAGGGCAATCTGGTCGCGGTGATCTCGAATGGGACCGCGATCCTCGGCCTCGGCAATCTCGGCGCCCTCGCGTCGAAGCCGGTGATGGAAGGCAAGGCGGTGCTGTTCAAGCGCTTCGCCGACGTCGATTCGATCGACATCGAGCTGAAGACCGAGGATGTCGACCGCTTCATCGACGCGGTCGAACTGATGGAGCCGAGCTTCGGCGGCATCAACCTCGAGGACATCAAGGCGCCCGAATGCTTCATCATCGAGCAGACGCTGCGCGAGCGGATGAACATCCCGGTCTTCCATGACGACCAGCACGGCACCGCGATCATCACTGCGGCGGGGCTCATCAACGCGTGCCTGCTGACCGGGCGCCGGCTCGACGAGGTCAAGGTCGCGGTCAACGGCGCGGGCGCGGCGGCGATCGCCTGCACCGAACTCATCAAGGCGATGGGCGTGCGGCACGAGAACGTGCTGATGTGCGACCGCTCCGGCGTCATCTACCAGGGCCGCGAGAAGGTGAACCAGTGGCAGTCGGCGCACGCCGTCGCGACCGAGAGGCGTACGCTCAAGGAGGCGCTGCACGGCGCCGACGTGTTCCTCGGCCTGTCCGCCGCCGGGGCCGTCACGCCGGAGATGGTCAAGGACATGGCGAAGGCGCCGATCATCTTCGCGATGGCCAATCCGGAGCCGGAGATCCGCCCCGAACTGGCCAAGGCGGCGCGCCCCGACGCGATCATCGCGACCGGCCGGTCGGACTATCCGAACCAGGTCAACAACGTGCTCGGCTTCCCGTTCATCTTCCGCGGTGCGCTCGACGTGCGCGCGACCGGCATCAACGAGGAAATGAAGATCGCCGCCGCCAACGCGATCGCCGAACTGGCGCGCGAGCAGGTGCCGGAGGAGGTCGCCGTCGCGTACGGCGTGCGGCACACGTTCGGGTCCGACTACATCATCCCGGCGCCGTTCGATCCCCGCCTGATGGAGCGCGTGCCCGCCGCCGTCGCCAAGGCGGCGATGGATTCGGGGGTCGCGACCAAGCCGATCCTCGACATGACCGCCTATCGTCAGGCGCTGCGGGCGCGGCTCAACCCGACCACCTCGGTCCTGACGCTCGCCTATGAAGGCGCGCGCGCGCAGCCCAAGCGCGTCCTGTTCGCGGAAGGCGAGGAGGAGGTCGTGCTGCGCGCCGCGGTCGCGTTCCGCGAGGGCGGGTACGGCACGCCGGTGCTGGTCGGGCGCGACGACGTCCACGATCGCCTCCGCGCGCTCGGCGTCAAGGACGTCGAAAGCTACGAGGTGCACAACAGCCGCAACTCGCCGCTGGTGCCGCGAATGGTCGATTTCCTCTACCAGCGGCTGCAACGCCGCGGCTTCCTGCGCCGCGATTGCGAGCGGATGATAAACCAGGACCGCAACACCTTCGGCGGCGTGCTGCTCCAGCTCGGCGAGGCCGATGCGATGATTACCGGCATCACCCGGACCTGGGCGCATTCGATGCGCGAGGTGAAGCGCGTGATCGATCCCGAGCCCGGCCGCACGCCGTTCGGCATCCACGTCATGGTCGGGCAGAGCCATACCGTCTTCATCGCCGACACCACCGTCAACGAGCGTCCCACCGCCGAGGAGCTCGCCGACATCGCCGAGCAGACCGCGACGGTCGCGCGGCGGATGGGGCATGAGCCGCGCGTCGCGTTCCTCAGCTATTCGACGTTCGGCAATCCCGAGGGGCGCTGGCTGGAGAATCTGCGCGCCGCGGTCGGCGTGCTCGACCGGCGCGGGGTCGGGTTCGAATATGAGGGGGAGATGGCGCCCGACGTCGCGCTCAACCCGAAGCAGCTGGCGAACTATCCCTTCGCGCGGCTGTCGGGGCCAGCCAACGTGCTCATCATGCCGGGGCTGCAATCGGCCAACATCTCGGCCAAGCTGCTCCGCGAGCTCGGCGGCGACGCGGTGATCGGCCCGATGCTGGTGGGGATGGAGAAGCCGGTCCAGATCGCGCCGATGACCAGCACCGCGAGCGAACTCGTGACGCTGGCGGTGCTCGCGGCCGGCGGCATCGCGCGATAGGCGAGGGCGGGGACGCTCCTTTCCGTCATTGCTTCGCTACGCTCGCAATGACGGTTGCTGTCCGACCTCTGGCGAAACCCGTCAGCCGCCATACATCTGGCGCATGATAGGCGGCGGACATGGCTGACGGTTTCGGCGGATCGGTGCCGCTCTATTCGCTGATCGCGATCGTCGTGGTCGTGCTGCTGCTCGCGCGGCGGTTTCGGATCATCGGGCGGTTGCTGTCGCTGGCGACGTTGGTGTGCGGATTCGCGCTGGTCGTGATGCTGGCGGGCGAGCGCGGGCGGTTCGACCCGATGTTCGCGCGCTTCACCAAGTTCCTCCACTTCGACCAGGGCCAGGAAGTGGTCGGTCGCGAGATGCGCGTGCCGATGGCGGACGACGGTCATTTCTGGGTGACGGTGAACCTCGACGGGGTCGAGCGGCGGATGCTGGTCGACAGCGGCGCGACCGTCACCGCGCTGTCGAGCACCACCGCCGCCGCCGCATCGGTCGAGCCGTCGAGCAGCCCGGTGCCGATGATTATCCAGACCGCCAACGGCTCCGTTCGCGCCGAGACCGCGACGGTGCCCGAACTACGTATCGGCAACATCGTCGCGCGCGACCTGCCGATCGTCACCTCGCCGGCGTTCGGCGACATGGACGTGCTCGGCATGAACTTCCTGTCGCGCCTCAAGAGCTGGCGCGTCGAAGGCCGGACGCTGATCCTCACTCCGAACCATCCGCAGGGCAAATAACCCTCTCCCTCCGGGAGAGGGTGGCGAGCGTAGCGAAGCCGGGTGAGGGATAAGTCGAAAGCGTCGGCGAGGATCAAGTCGCGACTAACCGGCCGTTTCGACCTAGCCCTCACCCTGTCGCCGCTTCGCGGCTCCTTCCCTCTCCCGGCGGGAGAGGGATTTTTTAGGCGTCGATCGATGTGCCCAGCGCCGCATTCACCAGCCCGCCGTCGACCACCAGCGTGTCGCCCACGACATAGTCGCTCGCGCGGCTGGCGAGGAAGATCGCGGCGCCGGCCATGTCCTCCGTGGTGCCGACGCGGCGCATCGGGATGCCCTTCGCCACTTCGTCGCCATGGTCGCGCGCGGCGCGGTTCATCTCGCTGGCGAAGGCGCCGGGGGCGAGGCTGGTGACGATGATGCCGTCCTGAACCAGCCGCGCCGCCATCCGCTTCGTCAGGTAGATCAGCGCCGATTTCGACGCATGATAGCTGTACGTCTCCCACGGATTGAGCCTGAGGCCGTCGATCGAGGTGATGTTGATGACCTTGGACGGCGCATCGTGGCTGGCGCGCGCTTTCAACAGCCCGTGCAGCGCCTGGGTCAGGAAGAAGGGCGACTTGACGTTCAGGTTCATCACCTTGTCCCAGCCCTGTTCGGGAAACTCCTCGAACGGCACGCCCCACGCGGCGCCGGCATTGTTGACCAGGATGTCGAGGTGATCCTCGTGGCTGGCCAGTTGCGCGGCCAGCGCCTTGCAGCCGTCGACGGTCGACACGTCCTGGGGCAGGGGGATGCAGTTCGGGCCGAGCTCCGCCGCCGTCTCCTCGCACGCCGCCGCTTTGCGCGACGAGATGTACACCTTGGCGCCCTGCGCGATATAGCCTTCCGCGATCATCTTGCCGATCCCGCGCGACCCGCCGGTGATGAGCGCGACCTTGCCGTCGAGGCGGAACAGTTTGCTGGCGTCCATATCCATTCTCCGTCGCCCCGGCGGAGGCCGGGGCCGTTACGTTGTCGGGCGTCGCGCTGGCCTCCAGCGGTCCCGGCCTCCGCCGGGACGACGCAAAAAAACTACCCCCCGCGCTTCAGCGTCTCGCGGGCGATGATGATCTGCTGGATCTGGCTGGTGCCTTCGTAGATGCGGAACAGCCGGACGTCGCGGTACAGCCGCTCGATCCCGTAATCGGCGATGTAGCCGGCCCCGCCGAAGATCTGCACCGCGCGGTCGGCGACGCGGCCGACCATCTCGCTGGCGAAGTATTTCGCGGCGGCGGATTCCATCACGACATCCTTGCCATGCGCTGGAACGTCCGTCCCCCGGACGGCCGCCTGATCCAGCGCATCCTTCGCCGCCGCGGTCTCCAGCACCATCGCGCGCGCGACCAGCGCCTCGGTCTTCGAATCGGCGATCATGCCCTGGATCAACTGATGCTCGGCGATCGGCTTGCCGAACTGCTTGCGCTCGGTCGCGTACGCGACGCAATCGGCGATCAGCCGCTCCGCCACGCCGACGCATACCGCCGAGATGTGCAGCCGCCCGCGATCGAGCACGCGCATCGCGATCTTGAAGCCTTCGCCCTCGGCGCCCAGCCGGTTCTCGACCGGCACCACCACGTCGTCGAAGATCACGTCGGCGACCTTCGCGCCCTTCTGACCCATCTTCTTCTCGGGCTCGCCGATCGACACGCCGGCCAGATCGCGGGGGACGAGGAACGCCGACACGCCGCGCGCGCCTTTCTCGTTGTCGTCGGTGCGCGCCATCACGGTGAACAGGTCGGCCTTGTCGGCATTGGTGATGTAGCGCTTGGTCCCCGACAGGCGATATGCCTGCCCGTCCCATATCGCCTTGGTCTTCACCGACCCGGAATCCGACCCGACATCGGGCTCGGTCAGCGCGAAGCTGGTGACGACGTCGCCGCTCGCGATGCGGGGGAGCCACGCGGCCTTCTGCGCGTCGTTGCCGGCCATCACCAGGCCCTGGCTGCCGATCCCGACATTGGTGCCGAAGGTCGAGCGGAACGCCGGCGTCGTGCGGCCGAGTTCGATCGCGACCTTCGCTTCCTCGAGCATCGTCAGGCCAAGCCCGCCATACTCCTCCGCGATCGACAGGCCGAACAGGCCGAGCTCGCGCATTTCGCGTACCACATCGTCGGGAATCGCGTCCGCCGCCTCGACCTCGCCTTCCAGCGGGCGCAGCCGTTCCGCCACGAATCGCCGCACCGTGTCGATCAGCGCATCGAAGGTTTCCGTGTCGAGCGCCATCCAAGCCCCTCCATCGTCTCGATCCCGCGATGCCCCAAACCGACCGCGCTCGCAAACCCGAAATTCGAAAAGTCCGATTGACCGGTTTCGGGCCGCGCTTATGCTGCTCGTGATAAGACGGGAGAGGTTATGCGGTTTCAGGGCAAGCGCGCGGTCGTGACGGGCGGCGCGTCGGGTATCGGCCGCGCGACCGCGCTACGGCTGGCCGAGGAAGGCGCGGAGGTGTGGATCGGCGACCTCGACGTGGCCGGCGGGCAGGATCTCGCCGACACGTCAAACGGCCGCATCCGCTTCCAGCGCACCGACGTCACGCAGACCGCCGAGATCGAGGCGCTGATGCATGCGGCCGACGCGGCCGGCGGCCTCGATGTCGTGTTCAACAATGCCGGCGCGGCGGGATCGCGCGATGCGATCGAAGTCATCTCGCCGGAGGATTGGGACCGCACGATGGCGCTGTTGCTGCGGTCGGTTGCGATGGGGATGCGCTATGCGGCGCCGTTGCTGGCGAAGCGCGGCGGCGGGGCGATCGTCAACACGTCGAGCGTGTCGGCGCTGGGCAGCGGCTATGCCCCGACCGCCTATTCGACCGCGAAGGCCGGCGTGCTCCACCTGACCAAGCTCGCCGCCGCCGACCTCGCGCGGCACAACATCCGGGTGAACGCGGTGGTGCCGGGGTTCATCACCACCAACATCTTCACCTCGGCGCTGGGGCTGGAGGGACAGGCGCGCGACCAGGCCAACGGCATGATCGCCGGCGTCGCCGCCAAGGCGCAGCCGGTCCAGCGCGCCGGCCGGCCCGAGGACATCGCCGCCGCCGTCGCCTACCTCGCCAGCGACGATGCCGCGTTCGTGACCGGCACGCACATCCTGGTCGACGGCGGCATGCTGATCGGCACCCGCGCGAGCTGGGACGACAGCCAGCCCGGCCTGTTCGACGCGTTGCAGGGAGCGGCGGCGTGAGCGACGGCGCGGTTCCGACGCGGCGGCGGCTGCGGGCTGGCGTTACTTTATCCTACGGCTTCGGGTCGGTCGCCTATGGCGCGAAGGATGCGGCGTTCGGCACGTTCCTGCTGATCTATTACAACCAGGTGCTCGGGCTGAATTCGTTCAAGGTCGGGCTGGTCATCATGGCGGCGCTGGTGTTCGACGCGTTCGTCGATCCGATGGTCGGCATCCTGTCCGACCGGACGCGCAGCCGCTGGGGGCGGCGGCATCCGTGGATGTACGCGTCGGCATTGCCGATCGCGATCGGCTGGTTGGCATTGTGGAACCCGCCGTCGGGCAGCGAGGCGATGCGGCTCGGCTGGCTGTTCGGGGCCGCGGTGATCGTGCGCAGCGCCGTCAGTTGTTTCGAAGTGCCGAGCCAGGCGCTGACTCCCGAACTCACCACCGATTATGACGAGCGCACCCGCGTCACCGCCTATCGCTATCTGTTCGGCTGGGCCGGGGGCCTGAGCATCGTGCTGCTGGCGTACGGCGTGCTGCTGTTGCCGTCCGCGAAATATCCGATCGGGCTGTTCAATCTGGACGGCTATCACGCCCTGGCGGTGTGGTCGGCGATCCTGATGGTGGTGGCGATCCTGGTGTCGGCGCTGGGCACCCATGGCGAGATCCAGCGCTTGCCCAAGGTCGAGACGGAGCGGCAATCGTTCGGCGCGGTGCTGCGCGAGCTCTGGCAGACGATTCACAATCGGGCGTTCCTGATCCTGATCCTTGCCGGGGTCTGTGCTTATACCAATCAGGGCATCGGCTACGCCCTCGCCAACTATTTCTATGCCTATGCATGGCAGCTGGGGCCCGGCGCGTTGCAGCTTCTGCCGCTCACGCTGTTCGTGGGCGCGGCGGCGGCGTTCGTGATCGCGCCGCGGATCGGGCGGACCACCAGCAAGCCGCGCGCGGCCTGTGTCTTCGTCATCCTGGGCGCCAGCTTTTACGTCTTCACGTACGTGCTGCTGCTTGTGGGCGTCCTGCCGCCGCCCGGCTGGGCACGCGTGGCGCTGCTTTATCCGCTGTTCGCGATCACGACCGCTTTCAACGTGTCGTCGTTCATCCTTGGCGCGTCGATGATGGCCGACGTCGTCGAGGAGTCGCAGTCGCGTACCGGGCGCCGCAACGAAGGCGTGTTCTTCGCCGGGTCGTTCTTCGTGCAGAAATGCACGTCGGGGCTGGGGATCGCGGTCGCCGGCGGCATCCTGGCACTCGCCGGGTTGCAGGACAAGATCGACCCGACCACCGCATCGCCGGCCAAGGTCGATCACCTCGTCCTGTATTTCGTCCTCATCTACGGCACGCTGGCGATGATCGCGGCGTTCCTGTTCACGCGGTTTCCTTTCGGTCGGGCCGAGCATGAGGCGCGGTTGGCCGGGCTGGCCGCAGCGGAACGAGAAGGCGCGCCGCACATCGCCGCCCCCTGATTCGCTGATGCAGCAATCGTGCTGCGCCCGCGAAATAGGTCAGCGAATCGAACCCATCGGGGCGTTCACCGGCGACGAAACACCGTTCGTCGTGAAAGGTTCCATTCGTCCCAGCGATAGGGTTTTCACTGCGAATTTCGTCGCCTAACCCACCATCACTAGTTCAAGACGACCTTCGGGGGGTCCATGAAATTCGGTGTTGTTGCAGCGCGATTTGCGCTGGTGGTGGCGTGTGCCTTTTCGACGGTGGTTCCGGCCCAGGCCCGGTTCTGGCAGTGCGCGCCCTATGCCCGCGAGATTTCGGGCATCCAGATCTTCGGCAACGCCAACACGTGGTGGAGCCAGGCGGCCGGCAAGTATGATCGCGGCCAGACCCCGGAAGTCGGCGCGGTGCTGTCGTTCCGCTCGACCGGCCACATGCGCCTCGGTCATGTCGCGACCGTCACCGCCGTCGTCAGCGACCGCGAGGTCGTGCTGAACCATGCCAACTGGTCGCGTCGTGGCGGCATCGAGATGGCGGCGCACGCGATCGACGTGTCGGCGGCGGGCGACTGGAGCATGGTCAAGGTGACGTACGGCCAGGGCCTAGGCACCACCGCCTACCCGACCAACGGCTTCATCTATGCGGGCGGCAAGTCGCACGACGCGTTCCGCCACGCGACTCCCGACACCGACGAGGACGACACGTCCCGCGCGACGGTGCAGATCGCCAGCCTCGACGCCGGCCACGTCGCGCACGCGATCGGCGTCGCCAACTAAGCCCCATAGCCCCATCGTCATTGCGAGCGTAGCGAAGCAATCCAGCGCCCCATGCGCGGCGCTGGATTGCTTCGCTACGCTCGCAATGACGTGCGCTTAGGATTTGCCCGGCGTGAAGGTCATCGCGACCCCGTTCATGCAATAGCGCTTGCCGGTCGGCTTCGGTCCATCGTCGAACACGTGCCCCAGATGCCCGCCGCAGCGGCGGCAATGCACCTCGGTGCGCGACATCCCCAGTGAGCTGTCAGTGCGCATGCGCACGGCATTGGGCAGCGGTTGCCAGAAACTCGGCCAGCCGGTGCCGCTGTCGAACTTGGTCTTCGACGAATAGAGCGGCAGCGCGCAGCCCTTGCACGAAAAGATGCCCGAGCGATGCTCGTTGTTGAGCGGGCTGGAAAAGGGCCGCTCGGTATCCTCGTGCCGCAGCACCTCGTACGCCGCCGGGCCGAGCTTCTGACGCCAGGCGGCATCGCTCATCGTCACTTCGAACTTTTCCGGCGGATAAGCCGGGGCTGCGTTGCAGCCGAACAATATGATGCTGGCGGCACTCGCACCGGTCAGCGTCAGGAATTCGCGTCGATTGGTCATGATCCGTCTCCGTCGTCACCTAGATACGAACGACGGATGCATTTTTCTACGTCGCCCCGGCGGAGGCCGGGGTCGTTGGCCGTATCACGCGGCGGCCCCGGCCTGCGCCGGGGCGACGATCAGTATGTGCTGATCTCGACCGGCAGCTTGCGATAGCCGTGGACGAAGCAGGCGGCGACGCGCTCGGGCTCGCCGACGACATTCACGCGCATCCGCCGCTTCGCCATTTCCTCCAACAGCACGCTGATCTGCAACTCGGCGAGCCGCGCGCCGACGCAGCGGTGGATGCCGTGCCCGAACGCCAGGTGCCGCCGGGCGTTGGCGCGATCGACCACGATCCTGTCGGCATCGTCGCCGAACACGGTCTCGTCGCGATTGGCCGAGAGATACCACAGCGCCAGCTTGTCGCCCGCCTTAATCGACTGGCCGCCGAGCTCGGTGTCCTGCGTCGCGGTCCGGCGCATGTGCGCGAGCGGCGTCTGCCAGCGGATGATCTCTTGCGTAGCGTTCTGGATCAGGCCCGGATCCGCCTCCAGCTTGGCGCGCTCGTCGGGGAACAGGTCGAGGCCATAGGCCGCCGCCGACATCGAATTGCGCGTCGTGTCGTTGCCGCCGACGATCAGCAGGATCAGGTTCCCGATGAATTCGAACTGGTCCATTTCCGACATCGCGTCCGAATGGATCATCATGCTGATGAGGTCGGGGGTCGGTTCCTTGCCGACCTTTGCGTTCCACAATTGCTGGAAATAGGCGCCGCACTCGTACATGTGCTGCAACCGTTGCGCGCGCAGTTCGGGCGTCTTGACCAGCTCGATGTCGCCGGCCCAGTCGGACCAGAAGGTCAGTTTGCGCCGGTCCTCCCACGGGAAATCGAACAGGATCGCCAGCATCTGCGTGGTCAGCTCGATCGACACCATATCGACCCAGTCGAACGTCTTGCCATATTCCAAGCTGTCGAGGATCTCGGCGGTACGGCGGACGATATTCTCCTTCATCCGCACCATCTCGCTGGGGGTGAAGGCGGGGGCGACGGTGCGGCGCTGGCCGGTATGCTTGGGCCGATCCATCGCGATGAACATCGGCATGCGTACGTCGCTGTCGGGCAGGAAGTCGGCGAGGGTGATGCCGCCCGCTTCCGACGAGAAGATGTCGGGCAGCGACTCCGCCTCGAGGATCGGCTTGTAGGTCGAGACCGACCAATAGGGGCCGTAGTCCGAATGCTCGACCTTGTGGACAGGCGCGGTTTCGCGGAGCTGCTTGAACGGCGCCTGCCACGTATCGTCGCGATAGAGTTCGGCGCGGCTGACGTCGAGTGGATCGACCGGGCCGTCGTAGCGCATCACCGGACCGTTCGCGATGTCCTCGATCGTCGCTTGCTGAGTCGCCATGCCCACCTCTCCTTTCGGGGAAGGGAAACCGTTATTGACAGCTATGTCAATAGAGCCGCGCTACGCCGTGCGCTTGCGGCGCCGGGGGCCAGCACCCGATTTGAGCACGCCCCGCCGGAACCAGCGCGCGCCCAGCGTGATGACGACCGACACCCAGAGCAATTGCCACATGATCGCCAGCGCGTGCGGCCACAGTGTCGGCTCGTTCGCGGCGCGCGCGGCCATCGCCATCGGGGAGCTGAACGGGAAGATCTCGGCGACCCATGCCAGCGTGCCGTCGGGGTTGGCGGCGGCGGCGGTCGCCATGCCGACCATCGCCATCTGCAGGATCGTCATCGGCAGCGACATCATCTGCAACTCGCGCTGGGTCGAGGCTTGCGCGCCGAGGATCAGATAGGCCGCGCCGATCAGCAGATAGGACATGACGAAATAGATCAGGAACAGCAGCGCGAACGTCGGCTTGCCGACCGCCGGCGCGACGGTCGCCAGGCCGGCGGCGAGGTTGGCGGGCAGGATGCTGGTCACTTGCGACACGACGGTCGCCCAGAAGCCGACGAACACCAATGCCACGCCGAACATCCCGAGCAGCTTGCCGACGAACACCGATTCGAGCGGGACGGCGGCGGCGAGCACTTCGATCACCTTGTTGTTGCGCTCCTCCGCCATCGTTCCGATCGTCAGGCCGGCGAGGAACAGAGTCAGCATGAAGATCGCGACGACCGCGAACAACGCTGCCTGGTTATGCCCGGTTTCGGTCACTTGGGTCTGCCGGACGCGTTCCTTGACCGGTGCGCTGAGCGGCGCGTCGGAGCCGAGCCTGGCCGCACGCAGCATCTGGTCGGCGAGTGCCGCGAGGTAATTCGCCTCGCTCTCGGCGCGGTTGCCGTAGAGGATGTGCGGCCGGTCGAGCGGACCGTACAGCACGGCGTCGATATCGCCCGAGCGGCTGCGGATCAGCGCGTGGGCGTCGGCGGCCGGGTCGGCGGAGGGCGTCCGGAACTCGATCGGCGGCGGCGCGTCGCCGTGATCGAAGATCGGGCGGAACTGCGCGTCGATCGCCATGATCGCGGCGCGATGCTCGGGCGCGGTGATGACGACCAGCCGGCTCCGCGCGATCGCGGTCTGCGCCATGGTCGATGCGCCGAGGCCGCCTGCCGCACCGAACGCGATCGTTAGCAGCGGCGACAGCAGGAAGATGAGGAAGGTCGGGGTGAACACCGTCGCGATGAAGTCGCGGCGGGCGACCGTCAGCGCCTGGCGCGTGTGACGGCGGAAGTTGCCGGCGGCCATCACGCAGTCTCCGCCAGCTGGCGCGCTTCGTGTTCGGCGAGGGCCTTTTCGCCGACGATCTTGACGAAGGCGTCGTGCAGGCCCGGCCGCTCGATCGACAGGCCGGTCACGCCATAGCCCGATTGCGTGATCCGGCGCAGCATGGCCTCGATCCCGTCGTCGGGGACCGGGAAGATCCATTCACGGCCGGTGTGGCGCGCGTCGGCGGGGAGCAAGGCGGCGATCGCGGGATCGTCGCGCTCCGGCGTGTAATGCGCCTGCATCGGCAATTGCCCGCGCGCGTCGGCGACGGTGCCCTCGAACCGCCGCTTGCCCCCGGCGATGATCGCCAGCCGGTCGCACAGCCGTTCGGCATGCGCCATCACGTGCGTCGAGAACAGAACGGTCGCCCCGCGCGCCTGTTCGGCACGGATCAGCCGTTCGAGATTCTCCTGGTTGACCGGATCGAGCCCCGAAAACGGCTCGTCGAGTACCAGCAGATCGGGCTGGTGCACCACCGAGCCGAGCAACTGGACGAGCTGCGCCATCCCCTTCGACAATTTGCGGATCTTGGTGTCGACCGCGTGGCCGAGCCCGGCGGTCTCGAGCAGGTCGACCGCGCGCTTGCGCCCCGTGCCCCAGGGCAGGCCGCGGAGCGCGCCCATGAACGCGATCGCCTCGCGCGCCTTCATCGCCGGATAGAGCCCGCGCTCCTCGGGCAGGTAGCCGACGCGGTCGCTCGCGTCGCGCGGATGCGCCTGGCCGAGCAGGGTGCGCCGGCCCTCGTCCGACTCTATGATGCCGAGCAGCATGCGCAGCGTCGTCGTCTTGCCCGCGCCGTTGGGGCCGAGCACGCCGTAGATCGTGCCGCCGGGCACGGCGAGGTCGATCCCGTCCACCACGCGCCGCCCACCGAACAGCTTGACCAGCCCATCGGCGGTGACCGCCAGAGATTGCGACACGTGACCTCCCTCGAACCGAGCAGCCGTGGTAGCGGGGCGGGGTGGATCACGAAAGGCCATTCGAAGCACGGTTGCAGGCCGAGGCGTCAAGGCTCGGTTTCGCGGCGGTCGGCATCGCGCGCGCCGATGCCGCGCCGCTGACCGGCGAACGCCTGCGGCAATGGCTGGACGATGACGCGCATGGCGAGATGATCTGGATGGAGGAGCGCGCGCACCACCGCGCCGCGCCCGCCGGATTGTGGCCCGAGGTGAAGAGCGTGATCGCGCTCGGCATGAGCTATGCGCCCGGCCGCGACCCGCTGGCGCTGGCGGGGCAGGGGATGCGCGGGCGCATCTCCGTCTATGCGCAGGGCGGCGACTATCACGACGTCGTCAAGCGCGCGCTGAAGGCGTTGGCGCGCTGGCTGGTGGCCGAGGCGCCGGGGTCGGACCTCAAGGTGTTCGTCGACACCGCGCCGGTGATGGAGAAGCCGCTGGCCGAGGCGGCGGGGCTGGGGTGGCAGGGCAAGCATACCAACCTGGTCAGCCGCGACCATGGCAGCTGGCTGTTCCTGGGGGCGATCTACACGACGCTCGACCTGGCGCCGGACCAAGCGGGCCGCGACCGCTGCGGGTCGTGCGATGCCTGCCAGCGCGCGTGCCCGACCGATGCATTCCCCGCACCCTATCGCCTCGATGCGCGCCGCTGCATCTCGTACCTGACGATCGAGCATAAGGGGCCGGTGCCGCTGGAGTTCCGCGCGGCACTCGGCAATCGCCTCTACGGCTGCGACGATTGCCTGGCGGTGTGCCCGTGGAACAAGTTCGCCCGCGCCGCCGCCGCCAACCGCGCGTTCCTGCCGCGTGCGGAGCTTGTCGCGCCACGGCTGGCCGAACTGCTCGCGCTCGACGATGCCGGGTTCCGCCAGGTGTTCGCCGGCTCGCCGATCAAGCGGATCGGGCGCGACCGCATGGTGCGCAACGCTGCTTATGCCGCGGGCAACAGCGGCGACATGGGCCTGATCCCGGCGCTGCAACGACTGACTGGCGATGCCTCGGAGGTGGTGCGCGATGCCGCCGACTGGGCGCTCGACCGGCTACTTGGCGGCGCCGTGGTGCGATAGCGCGGCGACGCAGCTCGCGCGGTCGATCGGGCTGCCGTCGCGCTGGCGCGCGTCGATATGCGTCACCGCCTCGCGCCCGTCCTTGGGGTAGAGATACGCGTCGAGCACGCAGATCGGCCCCTGGAATTGCAGCTTGCGCGCAGTCCCTTCGCGCAGGTCGGCGGCGGGGACGCCGAACGTGCGCGTCAGTTGCGCGGCGTCGAGCCCCATCATCCGGTCGACTCCGCCGCTCGGGACCGGCGCGCGCGTCACCGCCATCGATTCGGCGCTCACCGGCCGCGCCGTCTCGCCGCCGCACCCCGCCAGCATCGCCGCCGTCGCCAGCGTCATCACCGCCCTCATGTCCGCCTCCCGTGAAACATATGCGTCGCCATCGCCGCGCCGAGCACCGGCGCGACCAGATTGACGAACGGCACGCTCAACAATGCCGCGATCATCGTGCCCAGATCCCACCGCGTCCAGCGCGTCGCGCGACGCCACGTGCGCAGATCGGGACCATCGAGATGCCGCGCCGCGACCATCTCGCCCAGATCGGCGCCGAGCAGCCAGCCATTGGCGGCGAAGAACAACAGCGGCGTGCCGATCCCGGTCACCAGCAGCACGACATAGAGCGGCGCGAGCACGATATTGACCAGCAATGCACGCGCCGCCGACCGCACGCCGATCGCCAGCCCGCGCGCCATCCCGACCGGCCGCGCGCTCGCCAGCGCCGCTGGATAATGCCGCCGCTCGACCGCGATCACGATCGCGTCGCCGAACAGCCAGACGACCGCCACAGCGATCGCGCGGAACAGCACCCAGCCGAACAGGATCATCGCGACGAAGCCGCTGATCGCCGCCAGGTTCGCGGCGGTCTCGCCCCAGTTCAGCAGGTCGAGCACCAGCCAGCGCGTCGCGAACCAGCCGCCCGCGCCCAGCCCCAGGAACAGGACGAGGGTCAGCGCCAGCGACTGCGCGAACACCTTGAGGATCGCGGGATCGGCGAGATCGCCCAGCGACAGGAAGAAGGCGCGGATCATCGTTGCGTCGCTGTAGCGGCACGATTACGGCGCGGCCAACCTATTCGGAGACAAAGACTTGACCAGCCCCACCTACGACGTCGTCGCGATCGGCAATGCGATCGTCGACATCCTCTCCCAATCGACCGACGACTTCATCGCCGCCGAGGGCATGACCAAGGGCGGCATGCAGCTGATCTTCGACGCGTCCGCGGCCGACGCGCTCTATGCCAAGATGGGGCCGGGGCGCGAAGTGTCGGGCGGTTCGGCTGCGAACACGATCGCGGGGCTGGCGGCGCTCGGCCAGCCGTGCGGCTTCATCGGCCAGGTCGCCGACGACCAGCTCGGCGCGGTGTTCGCGCACGACGTGAAGGCGCTCGGCGTCCACTTCCCGACGACGCCCGCGACCGGCGGTGAACCGACCGGTCGCTGCCTAATCCTCATCACGCCCGATGGCCAGCGGACGATGAACACGTTCCTGGGCGCGGCGCAGTTTCTGCCCGAGGATGCGGTCGACGAAGCGACGATCGCGGCGGGCGGTATCCTCTATCTCGAAGGCTATCTGTGGAACGCCGACCAGTCGCGCGACGCGATGAAGCGCGCGATCGGCATCGCGCGCGACGCCGGCCGCAAGGTCGCGCTGACCCTGTCCGACGCGTTCGTGGTCGAAGGGCATCGCGACGCTTTCCTCGAACTGCTCGACGCCGGGCAGATCGACATTCTGTTCGCCAATGACGTCGAGGTCCGCTCGATGATGCAGAGCGACGATATCGGCCACGCGGTGACGGCGCTGGCGGCGCGGGTGCCGACGCTCGTCTGCACGCACGGCGCGGCGGGGGCGGAGGCGCACAAGGGCGACGAGCATGCGCGCGTGCCGGCCGAGCCGGTCGATGCGGTGGTCGACACGACGGGCGCGGGCGACCTGTTCGCGGCGGGCTTTCTGGCCGGCCAGGCGCAGGGCCGCGACCTTGCGACGAGCCTGCGGATGGGCGCGATCTGCGCGGCCGAGTGCATCAGCCACATCGGCCCGCGTCCGGTGGCGGACATCAAGGCGCTGGTCGCAGCAAAGCTGGGGTGACGTTCAGTAGCCCCCCCCTGAAGGGGAGGGGTTGGGGTGGGGCAGTTCCGGGCGATACGCTCTGCGAGGCATCCCCCACCCCCTACCCCTCCCCTGAAGGGGAGGGGCTAGAAAGCAAAAAAGCCGGGGATCGCTCCCCGGCCTTTTCTTATGTCTCGCCGTCCCCGCTTACTTCAGCGGCTTGGCAATCTCCGGCTGCATCGACGGATCGTCCACCACATCGACGATCCCGCGGCCGACATGGCTGCGGCTGCGGCTGTAGAAGAAGTAGATCAGCAGCCCGATCGCGCCCCAGCCCGGCAGGACCAGGATCGCGGTCAGCGGCAGCGAGACGTACAGCCCGATGCAGCCGATCATCGACAGCGGCGCGATGACCCACACCGCCGGCGTCTTGAACGGGCGCGTCCGGTTGGGGTCGCGCACGCGCAGCACCATCACCGACACCGCGACCATGAAGAACGCGAACAGCGTGCCCGAGTTCGAATAGTCGGCCAGCTTGCCGACCGGCAGCACGGCCGCGGCGAACGCCGCCGCGATGCCCGTCACGATCGTGACGACATGCGGCGTGCGGTACTTCGGGTGCACCGACGCCAGCTTCTCCGGCAACAGGCCGTCGCGCGCCATCGTGAAGAACACGCGAGTCTGGCCGAACATCATCATCAGCACGACCGACGGCAGCGCGATCACCGCCGCCAGCCCGACCAGCCAGCCGACCAGCGGATGGTTCACGACCTGTAGCACATGGACCAACGCTTCCTTCGAGCAGACCAGCGGTTCGGTCGCGCCCGACGCGACGATCGAGGCGCAGCGGCCCGCCAGCTCGGGCGATCCCGGCGACAGCACGTGGCCGGCGGCGTCCATCACCGGCTGCGCGCCGATCGCGCCGATCGCGCCGGTCGCGACCAGCAGGTAGAAGATGGTGCAGATGCCGAGCGATCCGATCAGCCCGATCGGCACGTTGCGCTGCGGATTCTTGGTTTCCTCCGCCGCGGTCGACACCGCGTCGAACCCGACATAGGCGAAGAAGATCGAGGCGGCGGCGCCCAGCACGCCGGTCGTCCCGGTCGGCATGAACGGCTCGGTCGGCGACCCGAAGTGGGTGGCGTTCAGCGCCGGCAGCGTCAGCGCGATGAACGCGGTCAGCGCGGCGATCTTCACCGCGACCAGGATCGCGTTGACGCGCGCGCTCTCGGTCGTGCCGATCACCAGCAGCCAGGTGACGAAGCCGGCGATGATGATCGCGGGCACGTTGATCCACCCGCCGACGTCCATCGCCTTTTGCAGGTCCGCGCTCATCGGCGTGCCGAACGCGACGTACATGTGCGCCATCAGCGCGTCGGCGTTGCTGAGCGCATGCGGGATGTGGATTCCGGCGGCGGTCAATCGCCCGACGACGAAGTTCGACCAGCCGACCGCGACCGCGCTGGCGCCGACTGCATATTCCAGGATCAGCGCCCAGCCGACCATCCAGGCGAGCAACTCGCCGTTGACCGCATAGGTGTAGGTGTAGGCGGAGCCCGATACCGGCACCATCGACGCCAGTTCGGAATAGCACAGCGCCGCGACGCCGCAGACGAAGCCGGCGACGACGAAGCTGAGCAGCATGCCCGGCCCGGCCTTCTGCGCGGCTTCGGAGGTCAGCACGAAGATACCGGTGCCGATCACCGCGCCGATCCCCAGCATGGTCAGCTGGAACGCGCCGAGCGATCGGTGAAGACCCTTTTTCTCCGCCGTCGCGAGGATCGCGTCGAGCGGTTTAACGCGGTCGAAAATCATGAAACTCCACCCCAAGCTTTTGTTCTGATGTTGGCGGCGGAGCCTAAACGCAAAACGAGGGCGCGCAATCCCTATTGCGTTTAAGTGCGCGGTGCCGGCCCGCTCCCCCACCCGACCGCCCAGACATCGTACTTTATGGGCGGTCGGGTGGGGGAGCGGGCCGACACCGCGACAGACTAGCGCGCGAGCATCGGCCCCAGCGGCTTGCCGCCGAACAGGTGGACGTGGAGGTGCGGCACTTCCTGCCCGCTGTCCGGGCCGATATTGGCGAGCAGGCGATAGCCGGGCGCGACGAGGCCGAGGTCGCGAGCCACCGTGCCGATCGCGCGGACGAAGCCGGCGATCTCCTCGGCCGACCCGCGCGCGCTGAAATCGTCCCACGACACGTACGCCCCGGTCGGGATCACCAGGATGTGCGTCGGCGCGCACGGCGCGATGTCGTGGAACGCGATCGCCCACTCGTCCTCGTACACCCGCCGCGACGGGATCTCGCCGCGCAGGATCTTCGCGAAGATGTTCTGGTCGTCGTACGGACGAGTGGCGTCGATCGGCATCGGGTCAGCTCCGGCCGGCTTTTTCGGCGAGGCCCGATTGCCCGGTCCGCCGCGCCAGTTCGGCGCGGACGTCGTCGAGCCCGAGTCCGGCATCGGCGAGCAGGACGAGCAGGTGATAGACCAGGTCGGCCGCCTCGCCGGTCAGCGCGCGCCTGTCGTCGCCCATCGCGGCGATGACCGTCTCGGTCGCTTCCTCGCCGACCTTCTGCGCGATCTTGGCGCGGCCCTTGGCGAACAGGCTGGCGGTGTAGGAACTCGCGGCATCGGCGCCGCGGCGGGAGCGGATCAGCGCATCGAGCGCGGTGAGCGGATCGTCGGCCATGGTCGGGCAGCGCTGCCCGCCGGCGCCGCTCGCGTCAATCCTTCGGCGTGTCGACGGTGCGATCGAACCGCTTGCGCAGGGCGCGGCGCGCCAGCCACACGCCCGCGACGGCCATCGCGAACAGCGCGATATCGGACAGTTCGGGCATGCTGCGCGTGTGGATCACGCCGCTGTGCGGTGGCGCCTGCGCGAAGGCAGGCGCGGTGAGCAGCAGGAAGGGCAGGGCGAGCCGCATGCCCGACGTCTATCAGCCGGCACTTAAAACTTCGTCATGCTGGCCGTGATCCGGCATTTGCCGGGCCGCAAGCAAAGGGACCCGGATCAAGTCCGGGGCGACGATTACTGAAGGGGCGTGCGAACCGGTATCCCCGCCGCCGTCAGCGCACGATGCGCGTCGGCGATGCTCGCCTCGCCGAAGTGGAAGATGCTTGCGGCGAGCACGGCGCTGGCATGGCCGTCGCGGATGCCGGCGACCAGATCGTCGAGCCCGCCGACCCCGCCCGACGCCACCACCGGCACGCTCACCTGGTCGGCGATCGTCCGGATGAGGTCGAGGTCGTAGCCGCCGCGCGTGCCGTCGCGGTCCATGCTAGTGACGAGCAGTTCGCCCGCCCCGAGTTCGGCGAGCCGGACGGCATGCGCGACTGCGTCGATGCCCGTCGGCTTGCGCCCGCCATGCGTGAACACTTCCCAGCCGCTCTCGACCCGCCGCGCATCGACCGAGGCGACGACGCACTGGCTGCCGAACCGCTCGGCCAGTTCGCCGACGAGCTCCGGACGCGCCACCGCCGCCGAATTGACCGCGACCTTGTCGGCGCCGGCCAGCAGCAGCGCCCGCGCATCCGCGACCGAGCGCACCCCGCCGCCAACCGTCAGCGGCATGAAGCACACTTCCGCCGTCCGTCGCACCACGTCGAGGATCGTGCCGCGCGCCTCGTGGCTGGCGGTGATGTCGAGGAAACAGAGCTCGTCCGCGCCGGCGGCGTCATAGGCCTGCGCCTGTTCGACCGGATCGCCGGCATCGCGCAAGTTCACGAAGTTGACGCCCTTCACCACGCGGCCGTTCGCCACGTCGAGGCAGGGAATGACTCGCGCGCGGACGGTCATATGTCCCTCTCCCGACGGGAGAGGGAGGGAGGAGCGAAGCGACGGAAGGGTGAGGGTCTGTTCGGATAAAGAAGGCCGCCGTCACCCTCACCCTCCCGCTCGGCTGCGCCGAGCGGGCCCCTCCCTCTCCCACGGGGAGAGGGGATGCTCACGCCCCCGCCGCCACGGCGAGCGCGGTCGCGAGGTCGAGGCGGCCGTCGTACAGCGCGCGACCGGTGATGACGCCTTCCACGCCCCCTTTGGATTCATTGGCGCGCGCATGCAGCGCCAGGACGTGGATATCGCCGATCCCGCTGACCCCACCGCTCGCGATCACCGGGATATCGACGCTGCGCGCGAGGTCGACCGTCGCCTGGACGTTGCACCCTTTCAGCAACCCGTCGCGCCCGACATCGGTAAACAGCAACGCCGCGACTCCGGCATCCTCGAACCGCCGCGCCATGTCGGTGACCGCGACGTCGGACATTTCGGCCCAGCCGCGCGTCGCGACCATGCCGTCCTTCGCATCGACCGCGACGACGATGCCGCCGGGAAAGTCGCGCGCCGCGTCGCGCACCAGGTCCGGGTTCTCGAGCGCGGCGGTGCCGATCACCAGCCGCGCGACGCCGGCGTCGAACCAGCCCTCGATCGCGGCGCGGTCGCGGATACCGCCGCCCAGCTGGACGTGGCCGGGAAAGGCCGTGACGACGGCGCGCACGACCTCGCCATTGACCGACTGCCCGGCGAACGCGCCGTCGAGATCGACCATGTGGAGGTGCTGCGCGCCGGCGTCGGCGAACGCCATCGCCTGCGCGACCGGATCGTCGCCATAGACCGTCGCGCGATCCATATCGCCCTCGGCCAGCCGAACGACGTTCCCGCCCTTCAGGTCGATCGCGGGGAAGACGATCAGGGTCATCAAATTCTCCCCGGCACGGGGAGGGGGACCGGCCGCAGGCCGGTGGAGGGGGCTGGCTCCGGGCGATGTCCGAAGAGGCGAACCCCCTCCGGCGCTCCGCGCCACCTCCCCGTGCCGGGGAGGATTGTCAGGGTCGCCATGTCAGGAACCTTTCGAGCAGCGCGAGGCCGTAGCCCTGGCTCTTTTCGGGGTGGAACTGGACGCCGGCCAGATTGTCGCGCGCGATCGCGGCGACGACCGGGCCGGCATGGTCGGTGGTGGCGACGACGTCGGCACCCGAGCCATTCGATTCAAACGCGTAGGAATGGAGGAAGTACGCCTCGCCGGCCACGATCAGCGGATGCGGCACGGTCGGGCGGACGTCGTTCCAGCCCATGTGCGGCACCTTGGCGCTCGGGTCGTCCGGCGTCAGCAGGCGGACCCGGCCGGGAATCCAGCCGAGGCCGGGATGCTCGCCCAGCTCCTCGCCAGCGTCCGCCATCAACTGCATCCCGACGCAGATGCCGAGGAACGGTGCGCCCTCGCGCCGCACGCGTTGCTCGATCGCATCGACCATGCCGTCGACCGCGCGCAAGGCGGCGGCGCACGCCCCGAACGCGCCGACGCCGGGCAGGACGATGCGGTCGGCCTTCGCGACGACGACCGGGTCGGCGGTGACGGCGATGTCCCGCCCGCCCGCCGCCTTCAGCGCATTCGCGACCGAATGGAGGTTGCCGGCGCCGTAATCGATGAGGGCGAGGGTCAAATTCCCCTCCCGCTTGCGGGAGGGGTTAGGGGTGGGCAGGGCCACAGGGGGTGGAGCCATATATAGGCCCACCCCCGGCCCCTCCCGCAAGCGGGAGGGGAGAGACTCACAACGTCCCCTTCGTGCTCGGGATCACTCCCGCCTTGCGCGGGTCGATCTCGACCGCCTCGCGCAACGCCCGCGCCAGCCCCTTGAACGCAGCCTCGGCGATGTGATGATTGTTGCTGCCGTACAGCGTCTCGATGTGCAGCGTGATGCCGGCGGTCTGCGCGAACGAGTGGAAGAAATGCTCGAACATCTCGGTGTCCATCTCGCCGAGGCGTTTCTGGCTGAACTCGGTCTTCCACACCAGATACGGCCGCCCCGAAATGTCGAGCGCGACTCGCGTCAGCGTCTCGTCCATCGGCGACAGCGCGTCGGCATAGCGGCGGATGCCGCGCTTCTCGCCCAGCGCCTTCGCGATCGCCTCGCCGATCGCGAGCCCGGTATCCTCGACCGTGTGGTGCTGGTCGATGTGCAGGTCGCCGACCGTCTTAATGTCGAGATCGATCAGCGAATGCCGCGACAGCTGCTCGAGCATATGGTCGAAGAAGCCGATGCCGGTGGTGACGGCATAGGCGCCGGTCCCGTCCAGGTTGACGGTGACTTCGACCGAGGTCTCGCTGGTCGAGCGGCTGATCGTCGCGGTGCGCATCGCGCCCCTTTAGTGTGTGTTGCTCACCATGCAACTTGACCCGCCCGGCGCATCGGCTACCCAAGCGCGATGAGCGACCAGCTGCCCGACAGCCTGATTCCGTATGACGAGATCGTCCAGGAGGCGCTGCGCGCCGTCGTCGGGCGCGTGCTGGGGTCGGTGGCGACCGGCGGCGGTCTGCCCGGCGAGCATCATTTCTACATCACCTTCAAGACCCAGGCGCCCGGCGTCGACATCCCGCAGCGGCTGATCGAGCGGTTTCCCGACGAGATGACGATCGTGCTCCAGAACCGGTTCTGGGACCTGACCGTCGACGACGAGCGGTTCTCGGTCGGGCTGAGCTTCAACCAGGTGCCGTCGAAGCTCGACATCCCCTATTCGGCGATCACCGGGTTCCACGATCCCGCGGTGAATTTCGAACTGCGCTTCCAGGCGCAGGAAGAGCCCGAGGGGCCAGAGCCGCATGACGAGGCGGAGAACGACGCGGTCGAGCGAGTCGATGACGGGTCGAACGTCGTCAGTGTGGACTTTAAGCGGAAGAAGTAGGCCGGAGCGAGCCGCGTAGCGTCAGCTAGGCGGCGGTTGCGTCAGTAACGCGAACGGCCGGCCGACGCGGCGGAGCCGCGTTCGACGTCACGGGATTTACTCCCGTGACGGCCGCCCCCATCTAACCGGCATGACTCAGCAAACCCGCACCGAAACCGATTCGATCGGCGCGATCGCGGTGCCCGCCGCCGCTTATTGGGGCGCGCAGACCCAGCGATCGATCGAGAATTTCCCGTTCGGGCCGACCGAGCGGATGCCGATCGCGATCGTCCATGCGCTGGCACTGGTGAAGCAGGCGGCGGCGCGGGTGAACCGCCGCCATGGCCTGGCCGCCGACAAGGCCGACACGATCGAAGCCGCCGCCGCCGAGGTGGTGGCGGGCAAGCTCGACGATCAATTCCCGCTCGTGATCTGGCAGACCGGCTCCGGCACGCAGTCGAACATGAACGTCAACGAGGTCATCGCCGGCCGCGCCAACGAGATGCTGACCGGCACGCGCGGCGGCAAGACGCCGGTCCACCCGAACGACGACGTCAACATGAGCCAGTCGTCCAACGACAGTTTCCCAACCGCGCTGCATGTCGCGACCGCGCTGGCGGCGACGCGGCGGTTGCTGCCGGCGCTCGACCGGCTGGCGGACGCGTTGCTCGCCAAGGCGAAGGCGTGGGACGACATCGTCAAGATCGGCCGCACGCATTTGCAGGATGCGACGCCGCTAACGCTGGGGCAGGAATTCTCCGGCTACTACGCGCAGTTGAAGCTGGCGCGCACGCGGACCGAGCCGTTCGTGATCCACGCGCTGTCGAAGCTGGCGCAGGGCGGCACCGCGGTGGGCACCGGCCTGAACGCGCCGGCCGGGTTCGCCGAGGACTTCGCCGCCGAGATCAGCACGCTGACCGGCTTCGCGTTCGAAACCGCGCCCAACAAGTTCGAGGCGCTGGCGTCCAACGACACGCTGGTGGACTTCTCGGGCCGGCTCAACAGCCTAGCGGTCGCGCTGACCAAGATCGCCAACGACATCCGCCTGCTCGGTTCGGGTCCGCGCTCGGGGATCGGCGAGCTGGCGCTCCCCGCCAACGAACCGGGCAGCTCGATCATGCCGGGCAAGGTCAATCCGACGCAGTGCGAGATGCTGACGATGGTCGCGGGCCAGGTGATCGGCAACCACCAGGCGGTGACGGTCGGCGGGATGCAGGGGCATCTCGAGCTCAACGTGTTCAAGCCGCTGATCGGCGCGAACGTGCTGCGCTCGATCGACCTGCTGAGCGTCGCGATGGAATCGTTTGCCGAGCGTTGCGTCGAGGGGCTCGAGCCGGACCGGCGGCGAATCGCCGAGCTGGTCGACCGCTCGCTGATGCTGGTGACCGCGCTCGCGCCCGAGATCGGCTACGACAATGCTGCGAAGATCGCCAAGCATGCGCACAAGCACGGCCTGACGCTGAAGGAAGCGGGTCTGGCGCTCGGCCTGGTCGACGAAGCGACGTTCGATCGTGTCGTCCGGCCGGAAGCGATGATCGGTCGCTGACGAGGAACGTCATCCCCGCTTTCGCGGGGATGACGACCGCCGAGGGGAACCTTTCCCCGTCCCCCGCGCTGTCTCGCGCGAACCGACAAAGGGAATGTCAGCATGATCGGAGACCTCATCGCCGCCGCCATCGGCAAGCATATCGACGAATCGGACGGTGAGGGCGGGACGCTCGGCGCGATCGTCGGGGTGCTGACGTGGAAGGCCGCGAAGACGATCATCCCCGCCGCGGTCATCGTCGGCACCAGCTATTACGTCTATAACCGGCTGACCGGCGGGCGGAGCGTGGCGCCCACGGCTTGACGGGGGGTGACCGGCCACGCCAAAGGCGCGCATGGCCGACCATCGATCGTCGCAACCCAAGAGTTTCAAGCGTCGCGGGCTGATGTTCGTGCTGTCGTCGCCGTCGGGCGCCGGCAAATCGACCATCGCGAACCGCTTGCTCAAGGAAGAGCGCAACCGGCTGAAGATGTCGGTGTCCTACACCACGCGGCCGATCCGCGAGGGCGAGGTCGACGGGCGCGACTATCACTTCGTCGATACCCAGACCTTCCGCCAGATGGTCGAGGACGACCAGTTCCTCGAATGGGCGCGGGTGTTCGATCAGCGCTATGGCACGCCGCGCGAGACGGTGTTCAAGGATCTGGAGCATGGGCGCGACATCCTGTTCGACATTGACTGGCAGGGCGCGCAGCAGCTGTTTCAGCTGGCCGGCGGCGACGTCGTGCGCGTGTTCATCCTGCCGCCCGGGCTCAAGACGCTGCGCGCGCGGCTGGAGAAGCGCGCGACCGACACGCAGGACGTGATCGACCGCCGGATGGATCGCGCCCTGTCGGAAGTCAGCCACTGGGATGGCTACGACTATGTCCTGGTCAACGACGACCTCGACGATTGCTACGAGTGCGTCCAGACGATCCTGACCGCCGAGCGGCTCAAGCGCTCGCGCCAGCGCGGCATGATCGGCTTCATCCGCCGCCTGCCGGAGATGTAACGGAACGTTAGAGTAGCCCCAGGAACCGCACCGCCGCATCGAACTCGGCGCGTTTGGCGGCGCGGGCGTCGGCGGCGAGATCGTCCTCGCCCCATTGCTCGGCCTGCCACAATTCGTCGAGATTGGCGGCGGCCCAGACGGCATCCGCTTCCATCACACCTTCGACCAGCGCCAGCGCCAGCACCAGCGAGCCGGTGATCGTCACCACTGGCGACAGTCCGGCGAGGGTGAACGCGTCGCGCGTCGCCACCGCGACCGCCAGCCGCTCGATCGTCGCATCGGCCTGCGGCCGGTGGATCACCCCGCTCGCGAGCTCGAACTGCACGTCGTAGCGCCGCTCGGCCCAATCGAGCGGCGGGTTCCACTGCGCATTCTGCCGCGCGACCAGATCGGGCGGCGAATCGGCGCGGTAACAGAGCAGGTCGCTCTCGGCATAGGCGGCGAGGTTGGCGGCGAACAAAGCGGGGTCGACGGCGACGCGTTCGATCGCGGCGTTGGCGAGGCCGGTCAGCGGCATCGCGCGCGGATCGATCGTGTCCGCGACGCCGCGCCACTCGTCGGCGACCGCCTCGGCCAGCGCGTCGGTCGGCAGCACCAGCGGCAGGCGACCGGGCGTGCGCACCGGCTTGCCGTCGAGCCGCACGCCGCGGGTCGCATCGACCGTCACGTCCTGCCAGAAGCGTTTCACTTCTTCGGCTGCCGGCGATGCGTGCGCAGATTGCCCGGCGTCGCCCAGCGATGCGCGAGCGCGGCCGGCACGGTATAGGCCATGTATATCGCCGACAGCACGATCGCGGTGCCCAGGATCTTGGTCGGCCAGTAATCGTAGCGCCCGATCAGGATGATCCCAAACACCGCCCCCGCCGCGCCGAGCAGGCGGAAGAAGACCATCGCGAAATAGCGGTTGCGCGATTGCGTGGGGGTGGGATCGGTCATGTCCGCTCTTTCGGCGATCGGTTGGTGAATTGCCAGCCCGGTGGGGGGAGATCCGGGCAGATCAACATGTAGCCAGTCAGAGACGACCTATCCGTCCACGCTTCGTCACCCCGGCCTTGTGCCGGGGTCCACTTGGACGCTTGCGTATCGTTCGAGCCTCTGGCGCTGGAGAAAGCCTCCCGGTGGACCCCGGCACAAGGCCGGGGTGACGGCCCTTTTGGGTTGCGCCGTCGAACGCCGACCGTCCCTAAGCGCGCCGCATCCAATGCGCGATGCCGCGCCGGCCGGCCGCCTCCGCTCCATCGGCGGCGGACAGGCGGGCGGCCTCCGGCTTGTTCTGGCCGAGCTTGAGCGTGCCGCGCCAGGCGGTGACCTCCAGCCGGAAGCCGACGATCGCCTGCGTCATCTTCGCGAACAGTCCGGCATCCATCTTGTCGCGCGTCCAGGCCAGTTTCGGTGCGAGCCGCGCTTCCTGTTCGGCGGAGAGTTGGTCGACCTGCGCAACCAGCTCGTCCTGCGCCATCCGCCGCATGATGCCCTCCAGCTCGACGGCGACATAGTTCCAGGTCGGCACCTGATCCTGGCCGAGCCCGTACCAGTCGGGGCTGATATAGCCGTCCGGTCCCAGCGCGCTGAACACGGCGGGCGTGCCGTCGAGATGCCGCACGATCCCGTTGCCGCGCGCAAGATGCAGCCCGAGCGTGTCGTCGTCCAGCCACACCACGGGCACGTGCGCGACACGCGGACCGTCCGGCGTCGCGGCGAACACGGTGCCGAACCCGAGCTCGCGGACCAGCGCCCGCATCGCCTCGCGATCCTGCCAGCGGAAGGTGGCGTTGGGGTGCATCAGGCCATTTCTAGCATGTGCTCCTGCGCAGGCAGGAGCCCAGGGCCGCAAGCGATGCCGTCCTTGGTCCTAGGCTCCTGCTTTCGCAGGAGCACAGTGGAGAGTGAGACGGGCATCACCGCTTCTTGGGCGACGGTTTCGGTTCGGACTTCCTGGCCGCAGGCTTGCGCGTGCCGCTCGCACCCCGCCGCGGCGTCTCCGCACCGCCCCGGTTCCGTCGCTCGCCCTTGCGCTCCTTGCGCACGGTCTTGGCATGCGCCCTGGCCTTCGCCTTCTGGTCCGCCTTGGTCGGGGGCGGGGGAGCGTCGAGCGGCATGCGGTCGCCGAGCATCGGCTCGAACCCCAGGCTCGCCAGGCTCTCGGCGAAATGCGTCGGCAGTTCGGCGGTCACGTCGAGATGCCCGCCATCGGGATGATCGACCGCGATCCGCCGCGAATGGAGGTGCATCTTGCGGCTGATCCCGCCGGTCAGGAACGCGGCCGGCCCGCCATATTTGCCATCGCCGACGATCGGGTGGCCGATCGCCGCCATGTGCACGCGCAGCTGGTGCGTGCGCCCGGTAAAGGGGGTCAGCTCGACCCAGGCGGCGCGGTTGCCGGCGCGCTCGATCACGCGATAGCGGCTGCGCGACGGCAGGCCCTCGGCCTCGTCGACATGCATCTTCTCGCCGCCGGTGCCGGGCTGCTTCGCCAGCGGCAGCTCGATCATGCCGTCCTCGATCGACGGCACGCCGACGACGATCGCCCAATAGGTCTTCTTCGCGCTCCGCCCCGAAAAGCTCTTGGCGAAGAAGGCAGCGGCGCGGCTCGTGCGCGCCACCAACAGCGCGCCCGACGTATCCTTGTCGAGCCGATGGACCAGCTTCGGCCGCCCTTCTGCCCCGAACGTCAGCGCGTCGAGCAGGCCGTCGACATGGGCGGTCGTCTTGGTCCCGCCCTGCGTCGCGAGGCCGGGCGGCTTGTTGAGCACCAGCGCCTGTGCGTCCTGATGGATCACTAGTTCGCGCGCGAAGGCGATCTCGTCGTCGCTGAGCGGCGGGCGTTCGCGTTTGGGCCGGGCGGTCGCCTGGACCGGCTCGGGCGGGGGCACGCGCAGCGTCTGCCCCGCGACCAGCCGGTCACCCGGGGTCGCGCGCGCGCCATCGACGCGCAACTGCCCGGTTCGCGCCCATTTGGCGACGATCGTGAAGCTGGTGTCGGGCAGGTGTCGCTTGAACCAGCGGTCGAGCCGGATGCCGTCGTCGTCGGGCGCGACGGTGAAGCTGCGCACGTCGCTCATGCCAATCCCCGCACCAGATAGAGCCCGCCGAACAGCGCCAGCACCGACCCGATCACCGAAACCAGCGCGTAGCCGACCGCCACGCCCCATTGCCCGCGCTCGATCATCGTCACGGCATCGAGCGAGAAGGCCGAGAAGGTGGTGAACCCGCCGAGCAGCCCGACCCCGACCAGCACGCGGGTCGACTCGCTGCTGCCCATGCGCGCGAGACTGCCGGCGAGCAGGCCCATGCCGAACCCGCCGATCAGGTTCACCGCCAGCGTGCCCCATGGATAGACGGTGCCGAGCCAGCGTCCCGCCAGCACGCCGGTGCCGTAGCGCGCCGCGCTGCCCACCGCGCCGCCGGCCATGACGAGAAGGAAATACATCGCGATGCTGTAGCGGGTAAGGGGCGGGGCCGTAACCCGCTATCGGCGGTGTCCAACGCCCAGGCGAGGCGACCTGCTGCTGTCCGTGATCGGGCAGGCGGCCGCGCCTGGGCGCTGAAGGCGGGAAACCGGGAGGGGGCGTTACACCCCGTTATTGGCGACGATATCGACGTCGGTACGGCCGTCGGTCCGCTTGCGCAGGTAGATGACGTAGGCGCCGCCGTCCTTGTCGCGGGTGCCGCCGAGCACGTGCTGCGCGCCGTCGGCCTGATGTTCGGCGGAGTAGCCGGCGGCGGTTACGCGACCGTAATACCAGTCGACCACCGACTGCACCGGCGCGGCGGTCGAGAAGCTGACGACGCGCAAGGCGCAGCCGCCCGCGGTCGCGCCGGCGGCCTCGTCGACCCGCGCGTCGGGATAGAGCGGCAGGTCGCGCGGCAGGCGCTGGACCCAGCCGGTCGAATATTGCAGCCGGCCGGCGCAATCGGCGGTGCGGCGGTCGCGCTGGCGCTGGACGAGCGCGCCGAGCGTCACCGAATCGTCGCGCACCTTGCATTGCGGGCAGGCGCCCGATGCCGCCGGTGCCGGCTTGCCGCCGCCCGAGGAGGAGGACCCGCCGGTGACGGTGCCGTCGTTGCGCGTGCCCGCGACCGAATCGGGCGGGGTCGCGCCCGAATAGGGCTGCTGCGGCGGGCGGATCGCGTCGGCATTGGCCTGGCCGGCGAGCGCGGGATCGACCATGATCTGGTCCTGCAGGGCGCTGCGCATCGCCACGTCGCTGCCGTTGGCGCCGGTGTTCCCGGCCAGCTCGGCGTCGAGCGAATCGAGGTTGCCGGCGGCGGCCTGCTGCTTGCCGCCGCACGCCGTCAGCGCGAGCGGCACGAGCGCGAGGAGGATAGTCTGGCGAAAGGCCACGCTGGCGAAACTCCGATGGTTCGCCGGTGGGCGTAGCGGGGCAGGGGTTAAGATCGGGCTACGCCGGGCCGGGGACTTGCGCGCGGGCGGCGCGTTCCCACATGCGCGGCATGTTCAATATCGTCTCGATCGCCATCGGCCTGCTGCTGACCGTCGTCGTGCTGGTCGGATTGCCGCCGTTCCTCGGCTGGATCAACTGGCTCGCGCTGGTGATCGGCGCGGTCGGCGTGCTGATCGGCGCGCTGTCGCGGCACAAGGCGGGGATGATCTTCAACATCGTCCTGCTGCTGATCGCGGCGGGGCGACTGTCGCTGGGCGGCGGCATCATCTGACACGAAAAAGGGCCCGGCGAACCGGACCCTTTCCGTCGTGTGGAGGTGGTCGGCCTCAGCGGCAGACGACCTGCCCGCGATCGATCGCCGAGCCGAGCGCCGCGCCGCCGGCGACGCCGAGCAGCGTGCCGAGCGTGTTCGACCGGCCATAGCTCAGCGAATTGCCGATCAGGCCGCCGATCGCGCCACCGACGATCAGGCCGGTGGTGCCGTCCGAGCGGCGGCAATAATATTGCCCGTTCTGCCCGCGATAGATGCGGTCGGTGCGATACAGCCGGCGCGGCTGGTAATAGCGACCGTCGCGATAATAGCGGTCGGCATAATAGTAACGCTGGCCCGGCTCGAACCGGTTATAGTCGTAGTTCCGCCAGCGCTGCCAATCGCCGCGATTGCGATCGTCGCGCCAGTCGCGCCGGCCGTCGCGGTCGCTACGCCAGTCACGCCCTCCGTCACGATCGTCGCGGTGATCGCGCGGATAGTCCTGCGCGGTTGCCGCGATCGGCGCGATCGTCACGCCAGCGGCCAGAGCGGCCATCAGGAGCCGTCGCATAATTCTTCTCCATCTCATTGCTGATGCAAACAAAACGAAGCCGCGCGCGGCTGGTTGCGTGAACCGCAAACTACCCCGCGTTCAGGCGAGCGTCAGGCGGCGACCGCCGTCTCCCGCATCGCCTCCGCCGCGATCGCGATGCTGCGCTTGCGGGCGGCATGGTCGTAGATCGAGCTGGTCACCATGATCTCGTCGACGCCGGTGCGTTCGACGAACGCGGCGAGCCCGCGCGCCACCGTCGCGCGATCGCCGATCGCGGAGCATTGCAGGACATGGTCGAGGATCGCGGCGTGCTGCGGCGGCAGGCTGTCGCGATAGCCCGCGACCGGCGGCGGCAACTGGCGCGGATTGCCGGTGCGCAGCGCCACGAACGCTTGCTGCTGCGAACTGGCGAGCCATTCCGCCTCGTCGTCGCTATCGGCCGCGAACACGTTGAACCCGGCCATCGCATAGGGCCGGTCGAGTTGCGCCGAGGGGCGGAAGTCGCGGCGATAGAAGGCCAGCGCCTGGTCGAGCGCATCGGGCGCGAAGTGCGAGGCGAAGGCGTAGGGCAGGCCGAGCATCGCCGCGAGCTGCGCGCCGAACAGGCTCGACCCCAGGATCCACATCTCCGGCTTGGCGCCAGCGCCCGGCGTCGCGCGGATGGCGGGTTGGCCCCCAAAATCATCGGCCCCCGCGAAATAGCTTTGCAGCTCGATCACGTCGCGCGGGAAGGCGTTGGCGTCGCTGTCCAGGTTGCGGCGGATCGCCATCGCGACTCGCTGGTCGCTGCCCGGCGCGCGGCCGAGCCCGAGATCGACGCGGCCGGGGAACAGCGCGTCGAGCGTCCCGAACTGCTCGGCGATCACCAGCGGCGCATGGTTGGGCAGCATGATCCCGCCCGCGCCGATCCGGATCGTGCTGGTCGCGGCGCCGACATGCGCGAGCACGACGGCGGTCGCCGCGCTGGCGATGCCGGCCATGCCGTGATGCTCCGCCGTCCAGTAGCGATGATAGCCGCTCGCCTCGGCATGCCGGGCCAGGTCGGCGGCGTTGGCGAGCGCCTGGCCGACGGTGCCGCCTTCGACGACGGGGACGAGATCGAGCAGGGACAGCGTGGTCATGGCGGGAAGATGGGGAGGCGGCGTCGCGGCGCAACCTGTTCCGGCTCAACCGTCACCCCGGCCTCGTGCCGGGGTCCACCGAGCCGCGTGCGCACCGCTCGATCCTCTGGCGTTGCGGAAGCCGCGCAGTGGACTCCGGCACAAGGCCGGGGTGACGGTCATTTCGTCAACAGAAGTGGTTCAGAAGCTGAATCCGTAGCGCAGCGCCATGCCGTAATCCGCCGGGATGCTGGCGAAATTGCCGGGGTCGCGGCGGTAGAACAGGTTGGTCTGGAGCGCGCCGCGGCCGACCGCGATGCCATAGGCCGCCTCGACGTCGAGCTCGTGGCCGGTGGGGGTCAGGTTGAGGAACTGCGCGGTGTAATCGCTGACCCGGCCATCGGTGTAGCTCCAACCGGTCGGCAGCAGCAGCGACAGCCCGCCGCCGGTGACGCGCAGCGGCTGGGCGATGCGGAGCGACAGGCCGTCGCCCTTCGTGAACACACCCGACTTGGCGACGTCGGCCGAGAAGGCGGCGCTGCGCAGCGAACCGGCCCCGGTCAGGCCGGAACGGACGTCGGCGATCGTCCAGCCGCGGCGGAGCGACCCGCCGATCGACCAGCCGCTGCCGGCGTCGAGCCGCGCGGTCGCATCGACGAACCAGCTCGTCGCGCGCGGGCTGCCGAGCCCGGCACCCAGCCGCGCGCCCAGCATCGTGTCGCGCTCCGCCAGCCGGCTACCGCCCAGCCACAGGCCGAGCGCGCCGAAGCGGCGGTCGATCGTCACCGCCGCGCGCTGATAACCCGAGCGGTCGTAGCGATAGGCCAGCGCCGCCTGCACCTCGCGGTCGCCACGCACCAGCACGTCGCCGCTTTCGACCGCGCCGGTCACGCCCCAGCCGCCGAGCTGGCGGCGCACCGCGACCGAACCGCGCGCACGGCTGTCGAAGCCGAGGCCGGCGCCGGGCTCGCGCGCGACCAGGAAGGCGGGGGCCGACTGGCCCGACAGGCGCGCGGTCAGGCCCTGGCCGCTTTCGGCGAACCCGATCGCGAAGGACGACTTGTCGCCCAGCCGCTGGATCACGCTGCCGGCGATGGCGCGCGACTGCTCGGCATCGGCGCGGCTCAGGCCGAACGCGGTCAGCGCGGCGGCGCTCTGGCCGGCGTTGCGGATCGGGGCGATCGTCATCGCGACGCTGGTGCCGCCGCGGTCGAACGCGACGTTCTGCTGACGCCCGGTCAGCGCGGCGGTCAAATCGTGCTGCGGCGTGGTGCGCGCGAGCGTGCGCGCCAGGTCCATCGCGAAGGCGCGGTCATAGCCGTCGAGGATGATCGCGCCGAGCGTGCCGACCTTGGCATCACCCATCGCCGCCGACAGCGTGCCGTTGGCGGCCATGCTGACCGACGCGCCGGTCGTCGTCGTGATGCCGCCCGCCGGCTGGAACGCGCGGGTCAGATCGAGCACGCCGCGGCCATAGACGCTGTCTGTGCCGGGCGCGCCGGCGTCGCGCGTCGTGGTCAGCAGGATCTGGACGATCTGCGCACCGGTCAGGTTGGGGAATGCCTGCGCCAGCAGCGCCGCCGCGCCCGCGATCTGCGGTGCGGAGAAAGACGTTCCGGACCAGAGGCATACGGCAGTATCGTTGCACGGGGCGCGAACATTCTCGCCGACCGCGGCAATATAATGGTCCGCCGCCGGGCCGGTGCCGGCGCGGTTGCTGAAGTCGGAAATCGTGTCGCCGCTCGGCAGTCGCGTCGGGTTGGCGCTGACCGATCCGGCGATCAGCACGAGGTTGCGGGCATAGGGGCTGTCGGCGAGGCCGGCGCCGAACGCGTCGGGCGAGGCGCCCTTGACTGCGTCCTTGCCGTTGTTGCCGGCCGAGACGACGATGATGACGCCGCGCGCCGTCGCCCGGTTGAGCGCGGCGAGCAGGGCCGAGGACGGCGCGTCGCCGCCGAGCGAGATGTTGACGATCCGCGCGCCGTTGCTGACCGCCAGGTCGACCCCGGCGGCGATGTTGGCGTCGTCGAAGGTGCAGCTGTCGCCGCTGGCCGAGGCACCCCCCGCGGCACAGCTGCCCGGCGTGTCGGCGCGCGCCGCGATGATCGTCGCGCCGAACGCGACGCCCTGCGTGCCCGATCCGTTGCGCACGCCGGCGATGGTGAAGGCGACGGCGGTGCCGTGGCCGTCCTGATCGTCATAGCTGGCGCCGCCGGCGACGTTGCGCGAGGCGGGGTCGACGCGGCCGGTGAACTGGTCGCTCGCCATGTCGAGCCCGGTATCGACCACGCCGACCTTGATCCCGGCGCCGGTCGCGCCATGGTCATAGGCGGTCAGCGCGTTCATCGACACCGCACCGACGGTCGAGCGATATTCGCTGGTGTCGTTGCTGCTCGGCACGGCGGCGACGGTCGGCGTCGGGGTCGGCGTCGCGACCGGAGTCGGGGTGGGGGTCGGCGCGGGCGCAGCGATCGGGGTCGGGGTCGAACTGACGCCGCCGCCGCCGCTGCTGCCGCACGCGGCGGTGGCGAGGCAGGCGGTCAGTGCCGCCGACTGCAACAAACGAACGCGCATCCCCATACGCCACACCCCTGAATTCGTTAACGCCGTCGTCGCCCTCGGGTCGGATCGTGGTTACCGATTTCCCGACTCCGGCATCGCCCGGCGGCTGTGCAGTGATTAGATGGCCGCGGCGGCACCGCGCAACGGCGCAGATTCGCGTCGATTTCCCGCGCCGAAACGGAAAACATGCTTTAACCACAGTCGTTTACGCGCAGAAGTGGTTAACTGGTAAACGGTGCTGGTAAAGCATCGGCGCGGGGGCGTTGCGCGACGGCCACACACGCCGTCGGGGCCACCGATTCCCGTGCCTCGCGGGGCGTCGGAATCGGGTCCGTTCCGACCATTGCCAGTCCGGGGTCTGGCCCCTAGGGCACGCCGCATGGACGCGCGGCTGGCCTCGATCCGGAACTGGATCTTCGACCTCGACAACACGCTGTACCCGCACGAGGCACGGCTGTTCGAGCAGGTCGATCGCCGCATCACCGCCTATGTCGCGACGACGCTGGGAGTGACGCGCGACGCGGCGTATCAGGTGCAGAAGCGCTATTTCCACGATCATGGCACGACGCTCGCCGGGCTAATGGCCGAACATGGCGTCGATCCGCACCATTACCTGGCGGACGTCCACGATATCGAGATGGACGTGCTGGAGGCGAACGCCCCGCTCGCCGCCGCGATCGCGCGATTGCCGGGGCGCAAGCTGGTCTTCACCAACGCCGACGCCGCCTATGCGACGAAGATCCTCGCGCGGCTCGGGCTGGGCGAGGCGTTCGAGGCGATCCACGACGTCCACGCGCTCGACTATCGCCCCAAGCCGCAGCCCGAAGCCTATCGCAGCCTGTGCGACGCCTACGGCCTCGACCCGGCGGTGTCGCTGTTCGCCGACGACATGGCGCGCAACCTGGCGCCGGCCAAGGCGATCGGCATGACCACATTGTGGGTCGATAACGGCAGCGAACAGGCGGCCGACGCCGAACGGTCGCACGTCGACTTCACGACGCGCGACGTCACCCACTGGTTGAACGAGATGATGGAGGAAGCATGACCGACCTGGCTGCGACGATCGACGCCGCGTGGGAGGACCGCGCGAGCGTCTCGCCCGGCACCACCGGCGCGGTGCGCGACGCGGTGAACCAGGCGCTGGCGCTGCTCGATGCGGGCGAGGCGCGGGTGGCGGAGCCCGACGGCGCGGGCGGCTGGCGCGTCAACCAATGGCTGAAGAAAGCGGTGCTGCTGTCGTTCCGGCTCAACGACAACGCGGTGGTCGATGGCGGGGCGGCGGGGGCACCGGCGTTCGACAAGGTGCCGTCGAAATTCGCCGGCTGGGGCGAGAACCGTTTTCGCGACGCAGGCTTCCGCGTCGTCCCCGGCGCCGTCGTGCGCAGCGGCGCGTTCATCGGTCGCAACGCCGTGCTGATGCCCAGCTTCGTCAATATCGGCGCCTATGTCGGCGAAGGCACGATGGTC
This sequence comes from Sphingomonas sp., assembly GCF_017304635.1. GTDB lineage: Bacteria > Pseudomonadota > Alphaproteobacteria > Sphingomonadales > Sphingomonadaceae > Sphingomonas. The sequence goes on along the minus strand of NZ_JAFKMA010000001.1, from coordinate 1,356,977 downwards.
GACACCTGGGCGACGGTCGGCAGCTGCGCGCAGATCGGGCGCAACGTCCACATCTCCGGGGGCGCCGGGATCGGCGGCGTGCTCGAGCCGTTGCAGGCCGATCCGGTCATCATCGGCGACAATTGCTTCATCGGCGCGCGGTCGGAAGTGGCCGAGGGCGTCCGCGTCGGCGAGGGCGCGGTGCTGTCGATGGGCGTCTATCTCGGCAAGTCGACCAAGATCGTCGATCGCGCGACCGGCGAGATCGTGCTGGGCGAAGTGCCGCCCTATGCCGTCGTCGTGCCGGGCTCGATCGGCGGCGGCGACGGGAAGCCGGCGCTGTACTGCGCGGTCATCATCAAGCGCGCCGACGCGCAGACGCGGGCGAAGACCAGCATCAACGAATTGCTGCGGGACTGACGGTTTTTACCGTCACCCTCGCGCAGGCGGGGGGCTATCTCCGGTCGGTTCAGCGTGTGGCAAGCGCGGGAGATGGATCCCCGCCTGCGCGGGGATGACGAAGAAAAGGATAGGCAGGATGAGGTTCAGGTCGGGTCGTATCGCATTGTTCGCGCTTCTCCTCGCCGGCCCCGCCGTCGCGCAGGAAATCCCGGCGCTCGACCCGTCCAGCGTACCCGTCCGCCCGGCCGAGGTCGTCGCGACCTTCCCGCACGACCCGCATGCCTATACCGAGGGGCTGTTCTACCAGGACGGCGCGCTGTGGGAATCGACTGGGACGATCGGCCGCTCGGGCATCCGCAAGGTCGACCTGAAGACCGGCAAGGTACTGATGAGCGTCGCGGTCGATCCGCCGCTCTATGGCGAGGGCATCGCGCCGTGGGGTGACCAAATCCTGAGCCTCACGTGGAAGAACGGCATCGGCTTCCGCTGGTCGAAGGACAAATTGAAGCAGCTCGGCAGCTTTCGCTACACCGGGGAGGGCTGGGCGCTGACCAATGACGGGCGCGACGTCATCCTGTCCGATGGCACCCCCGTGCTGCGCTTCATCGATCCTGCCACCTTCAAGGTGCGCCGCCGCCTGACCGTGACGCATGACGGACGGCCGCTGCCCAACCTCAACGAGATCGAATATGTCGACGGCGAGATCCTCGCCAACGTCTGGCTGACCGATCGCATCGCGCGGATCGACCCGACCTCCGGCCGCGTCGTCGGCTGGATCGACGTGAGCGAACTGCACCGCCAGTCGGGCGCGACCGACATCAACGACGTCGCCAACGGCATCGCCTGGGACGCGAAGCACCGCCGGCTGTTCGTTACCGGCAAGGACTGGCCATATCTGTTCCAGATCAAGCCGCCGAAGGAGGCAGCCCGCCAATAAGCAACACGTCATGCCGGGTTCGTCCCGGCATCCACCGTGCGACAACTACTCTCTTCCATCGTGGAGAAGTGGACCCCGGCACAAGGCCGGGGTGACGGGGGAGTCGAGGCACGGTCTCGACTTCGTAACGTCCGCCGCCTATCCGCGCGGCCAACCAGATCGATTAGCAGAGGATTGCCGACACGATGACCACCGCCAGCCAGGTACTCGACCGCGTGCTCGTGCTCGAAATGGTCCGCGTGACCGAAGCGGCGGCGATCGGGGCGTCGCACCTGATCGGGCGCGGCGACGAGAAGGCGGCCGACGCCGCCGCGGTCGAGGCGATGCGCGCGGCGCTCAACGAGCTCTACATGGACGGCACCGTCGTGATCGGCGAGGGCGAGCGCGACGAGGCGCCGATGCTCTATATCGGCGAAAAGGTCGGCGCGGCGCCGGGCAAGGGGCCCAAGATCGACATCGCGCTCGATCCGCTGGAGGGCACGACGATCACCGCGAAGGCGGGGCCGAACGCGCTCGCGGTGCTGGCGATCTCCGAAGAGGGCAACCTGCTCAACGCGCCCGACGTCTATATGGACAAGATCGCGGTCGGCCCGGGCTACCCGGCGAACGTGATCGACCTCGACAAGTCGCCGACCGAGAACGTGAAGGCGGTCGCCGCCGCCAAGGGGGTCGAACCGCACGAGGTCATCGCCTGCGTGCTCGACCGTCCGCGCCACGAAGCGCTGATCGCCGAACTGCGCGGGCTCGGCTGCGGCGTGGTGCTGATCGGCGACGGCGACGTGGCCGGGGTGATCGCGACGACCAATCCCGACACGACGATCGACATCTACATGGGGTCGGGCGGCGCGCCGGAGGGCGTGCTGGCGTGCGCGGCGCTGCGCTGCGTCGGTGGGCAGTTCAAGGGGCGGCTGCTGTTCCGCAACGACGACGAGCGCGCACGCGCGCGCAAATGGGGGATCGAGGACCTCGACAAGCAATACGACCTGGCGGAACTGGCCAAGGGCGACTGCATCTTCGCGGCGACCGGGGTGACCAGCGGCTCGCTGCTCGACGGGGTGAAGCGGCGCGGCGACAAGCTGACGACCAACTCGGTGGTGATGCGCGCGAGCTCGGGCACCGTCCGCTGGGTCAAGGGCGAGCATCGCGTGGGTCATCTCGCGGACTGACGCGCGCCGCCCGCTTCCAATGTAGGAAAACGCGTGTCAGGCTGGTCGCCGACACGCTGTTTCTCATCGCCGGAACCAACGACCGGGTGGCGCGACGTCGCGCGCCGCTACCCCGTCAAGTTTGTCAAGTTTGGCGCCGGCCGGTCCCCAAATCGTCCTGCCGGGCTTGTCCCCGCATCCACCGTGCCGCACACCCTCGGCCTGCGAGAATCGCGGCGCGGTGGCCCCCAGCACGAGGCCGGGGTGACGGTAGAGGGGATGACGATGCGTAAATCCATGGTCCTGTTGGCGACGGTCGCGGCGCTGGTCCCGCTCTCCTTCGTCGCTCGCGCGCAGACGACCGTCAACGCCGCAGAGCAATCGCCCTTCACTTACGAAGAGATCATGATCCCGATGCGCGACGGGGCGAAGTTGCAGACCGTGATCCTGCGCCCGCGCGATCGTAGCGACGCGCTGCCGATCCTGCTCCAGCGCACCCCCTATGGCGTGCCCGCCGGGGCGCCGCCCAGCGCCGGGCGGTTCGGCAGCCTGATGAAGGACGGCTACATCTTCGTCTTCCAGTCGATGCGCGGGCGGTTCAAGTCGGACGGCAATTTCACCCTCTCGACCGGGGTGAAGACCGAGCCGAACGAAGCGACCGACGCCTACGACACGGTCGACTGGCTGGTGAAGCATGTGCCCAACAATAACGGCCGCGTCGGCATGACGAAGCGACCGACGCCTACGACACGGTCGACTGGCTGGTGAAGCATGTGCCCAACAATAACGGCCGCGTCGGCATGTGGGGCGTGTCCTATCCGGGCTTCGCCGCCGCCGTCGCGCTGGCGAACCCGCATCCGGCGCTGAAGGCGGTCAGCCCGCAGGCGGCATGGATCGATTACTGGCAGTCGGACGATCTCCATCGCAACGGTGCGCTGCGGCTGAGCTATGCGACCGACTGGGTGTCCTCGCTCCAGCTCGACAAGACCCAGAACAAGGATTTCGTCTATCCCGTCCCCGATACCTACGATTTCTTCCTGAAGGAGGGCAACGCGGCGGCGATCGACCGCGATTACTTCAAGGGGCGGGTGCCGATGTACTCGGCGCTGCTCGACCATCCCAACCACGACGCCTTCTATACCGACCAGAACTGGCAGATGGCGCTGGGCCGGACGACGGTGCCGACGCTCAACGTCGCCGGATTCTGGGACCAGGAGGATCCGTGGGGGTCGTGGCAGATCTATTTCCGCCAGGCAAAGAACGACCCCGATCACCTCGCGCAGATCGTCGCGGGGCCGTGGAACCATGGCGGCTGGCAGGGAAAGGGCGACCGGCTCGGCCCGATCCCGTTGCCGGTCGAGAGCGGGATCGAGTTCCAGGACCAGATCCAGGCGCCGTTCTTCCGCTACTGGCTGCACCAGCAGGGCGAGCGGCCCGATTTCCGGGCGAAGATGTTCCAGTCGGGATCGTGGACGTGGAAGACGTACAAGGCGTGGCCGCCGGCCGGCGCGAAGGCGACCGCGCTCTACCTCCACGCCGACGGCTCGCTGTCCTTCACCGCGCCGGCCAAGGGCGAGGGGTGCCGCGATTACGTCAGCGATCCCGCCAACCCGGTGCCGTTCCGCCAGCGCCCGATGACCGGCACGTACCAGTCGCCTGACTGGCGGACATGGGAGTCGGACGACCAGCGCTTTGTCGATCATCGCCCCGACGTGCTGAGCTACGTATCGGCGCCGCTCGACCATGATCTGACCGTGACCGGCAGTCTGGCGGCGACGCTGCTCGCCTCGACCAGCGGGACCGACAGCGACTTCGTGGTCAAGCTGATCGACGTGCTGCCGTACGACTACGACACCAGGACGGTGCCGGCGGCGGGCAAGGTCGGCGATTACGCGCGGACGCTCAACGGCTATCAGCTGCCGGTCGCGATGGAGGTCCGCCGTGGGCGCTTCCTCGCCAGCGACACCGTCCCGCAGGCGCTGGTGCCGGGCAAGGTGGTCGCCTGGGACGTGCCGTTGCGCGACCACGACCATGTGTTCAAGGCCGGCCACCGCATCATGGTGCAGGTTCAGTCGAGCTGGTTCCCGATGATCGACCGCAACCCGCAGAGCTTCGTCCCCAACATCGCCCGCGCGCCGGCGAGCGCGTATGTGAAGGCGACGCAGCGCGTGTGCGCGGGGTCGCGGGTGACGTTGCCGGTGATGTAGCTCGCCGCAGCGAAATAGCGTTCGCTATTTCGCGGCCCGGCGGCGAGTACGGCCGGCGAGCGCAGCATCGACCGACGGCGCGGCTTCGCCGCACCGCTAGTTTTTAAGCCGATACCCCGTCCGGAAAATCCACGCGATCACGCCGAGGCACAGCAGCAGGAAGGCGGCCGTCGCCGCCAGGCTGATCCCGATATCGACGTCGCCCTTGCCGAAGAAGCTCCAGCGGAACCCGCTGACCAGGTACACGACCGGGTTGAACAGGCTGACCGTCCGCCACGGCTGAGGCAGCATGTCGATCGAATAGAATGCGCCGCCGAGGAAGGTGAGCGGCGTGATGAGCAGGGCCGGGACGAAGTTCAATTGCTCGAACCCCTTCGCCCAGACGCCGATGATGAAGCCGAACAGGCTGAACGCGATGCTGGTCAGCAGCAGAAACGCGACCATCGCCACCGGATGCGCGATCGGCACGGGCACGAAACACGCCGCGGTGCCGAGGATGATGAGGCCGAGGATCACCGACTTGGCGGCGGCGGCGCCGACATAGCCCAGCACCATCTCCATCGCGCTGATCGGTGCCGACAGCAGTTCGAAGATCGTGCCGGTGAATTTCGGAAAGTAGATCCCGACCGAGGCATTGCCGATCGACTGCGTCAGCAGCGACAGCATGATGAGCCCCGGCACGATGAAGCTGCCATAGCCGACCCCGCCGACCTGGTTGATCCGGCTGCCGATCGCGCCGCCGAACACGACGAAATACAGGCTGGTCGTGATGACCGGGGTGACGAGGCTCTGCCACAGGGTCCGCAAAGCGCGCGCCATCTCGAAGCGATAGATCGCCAGGACGCCGTGGACGTTCATGCCGGTTGCTCCTGCCGGCCACCGTCCCGCACCAGATCCACGAAGATATCCTCCAGGCTCGACTTCGACGTCTCCAGGTCCTTGAACCCGATCTCCATCTCGCCGAGCTTGCGCAGCAGCGACGGGATGCCGGTCCGCTCGGCCTGCGCGTCGAACACGTAGCGCAGCGTCTTGCCGTCATTCTCCAGCGCCAGGTGCCATTCTTCCAGCCCGGCGGGGATCGCGGTCATCGGTTCGTTGAGCGCCAGGTCGAGCTCGCGCTTGCCCAGCTTCTTCATCAGCGCGGCCTTCTCGTCGACCACCAGCAGCTTGCCGCCCGAGATCACGCCGACGCGGTCGGCCATCTCCTCGGCCTCCTCGATGTAATGCGTGGTCAGGATGATCGTCGTGCCGCGCTCGCGCAGCTTGTGGACCAGCTTCCACATGTCGCGGCGCAGCGCCACGTCGACCCCGGCGGTCGGCTCGTCGAGGAACAGGATATCGGGCTCGTGCGCCAGCGCCTTGGCGATCAGCACGCGGCGCTTCATCCCGCCCGACAGTTCCATGATCTTCGCCTTGCGCTTGTCGTAAAGCGACAGGTCGCGAAGAATCTCGTCGATATGCCCCGATTTCTGCGGATGGCCGAACAGGCCGCGGCTGAAGCGGCACGTCGCCTCGACCGTTTCGAACATGTCGGTCGCCAGTTCCTGCGGCACCAGCCCGATCTGCCGCCGCGCGCCCTTGGGATTGCGGATCGCGTCGCAGCCGCCGACGGTGATCGTACCCGTCGAGGGCGTGACGATGCCGCAGATGATCGAGATCAGCGTCGTCTTGCCCGCGCCGTTGGGGCCGAGCAGCGCGAAGATCTCGCCCTTCCGGATATCGAGGTCGACGGCGTGGAGCGCGTGGACGCCCGAGGCATAGGTCTTCGACACGCCACGGACGCTGAGGATCGGTTCGGTCATGCTTTCCCCTGTTGGTGGGGAGATGGGGGTGGAACCGGTGCGTAACAACCCCAGTGCTCCTGCGAAAGCAGGAACCCAGAGCCGAAGGCGTTACGGATAGAAACGTAGGCTCCTGCTTTCGCAGGAGCGCGAGGATCAGCTGGCGTTCCCCGCGCGCGCCGTCGCGATCGCGGCCTGCATGTCCTCCAGCGGCATCATGCTGGAGACAACGCGGTCGCCGATCACCCAGCTCGGCGTGCCGGTCATGCCGAGCGTGCGCATCATCGCGAGGTTGGTGTGGATCGCGCGCGTCACGTCGTCGCTCTTGGCCGCCGCCTTGACCGCCGCCGGGTCGAGTCCGGCCTTGACCAGCGCCGCGTCCATGCTCGCCTCGCTCAGCGGCCCGCCGGCGTAGAGCGCGTTGTGCAGCGCCTGATACTTGCCCATCCGCCCGGCGACGATCGCGTAGCGGGCGGCGGTGTCGCTTTCCGGGCTCAGCACGGGCAGTTCGCGATAGATCACCTTCACCTTGGGATCGGCGGCGATCAATTTGTCGACGATCGGCAGGCTGGCGCGGCAGTATCCGCAATTATAGTCGAGATATTCGACGACGGTGACGTCGCCGTTGGGGTTGCCCGCCCACGCGCCGCCGACCGGGGTGACGATGTCGGCGCGGTTGGCGGCGATCAGCTTGCCGGTCTCGCGGTCGCGCAGCTTCTGCATCGCCTCGGGCAGCACTTCGGGATGTTCGAGCAGATAGTCGCGCACCTGCGACCCGTCGCCACGCGCCGCGACCCAGGTGACGGCGGCGCCGAGCAACGCGGCGACGATCGCCACGACGGGAAGCGCGGCAGTGGACGACAGCCAGCGGTTCATTTGCGGTCGTGCTTCTTGTCGTCGAGCTCGTTCTGCCCGGTCATCACGATATCCTGCGCGCGCACCCAGTCGGGCGAATTGGCCGGCAGCTGCGCCATCGCCGCGCGCGCGCTCGACACGGCGGTGCGGGTGTCGCCGGTCAGGCTGGCGCGCTCGGCCGTCGCCAGCATCGCGCCGGCATTGTTGCCGCGCAGTTCGTACACGGTGCCGAGCTGATACCAGGCGAACGGATTGTCGTCGTCCTTGTTGACCGCGATCTTCAGCACGCGCTCGGCCTCGGCATAGTTGGCCTTGTCCTCGGTCGCGATCAGGGCGTGGCCATAGGTCGTCACGATCAGCGGGTCGTAGCGGGTGAGTTCGCTCGCTTCCTTCAGCGGCGCGATCGCCTCGGCCGGATGGCCGGCCTCGAGCAGGATCTGGCCACGGATTTCCAGGAAATAGGGATCGTCGGGGCGAGCGCGGATCAGCGCGCGCGTCTCCGCGTCGGCCTTGTCGGGATAGCCCGCCTTGTGCCACGCATAGGCGCGGGCATAATGACCGTAGATCGACTGGTCGCTTTCCGGATAGTCGACGAGCGTGCGCGCATAGGGCGCGACATAGCCCTCCAGCTTCGCCTTCACCCGCTTGAACCGCTCCTCCAGCTCGGGGTCGAGCGGCTTGTTCCAGGCGGGGGAGGCGCGCAGGTCGGCGTTCAGCGTGTTGACGCGCTCGTTCGACAGCGGGTGGGTCTGGGCGTACGGATCGATGTTCTGCAAGCCGTAGCGATATTCCTCGTTCGCCAGCTTCTTGAAGAATTCGATCATGCCCTTGCCGCTGATCCCGGCCTCGCGCAGGAACTTGGCGCCGGTCGCATCGGCGGTCGCTTCCTGCACGCGGGTGAAGGCCAGCGCCTTGCCCATCGCCGCCTGCTGGCCCGCCGCCAGGATCCCGGCGCCGGCATCGCCCGCACCCGCCGCCATCGCCGCGATGCCGAGCACCAGGCTCAGCAGCGAGATGCCCATCGCCGGGCGATAGCCGGCATCGGCGAGCACGACGTGACCGTCGGCGATATGGCCGAGCTCGTGCGCGATCACGCCCTGTACCTGGTTGGCGGTGTCGGCAGCCTGGATCAGGCCGGAATGGACATAGACGGTCTGCCCGCCGACGACGAAGGCGTTGATCGAATCGTCGTTGATGAGCACGACCTGGACGTTGCGCGGGGACAGGCCGGCGGCGAGGATCATGGGCCGCGACATGTCGCGGAATAGCGCCTCGGTCTCGGCATCGCGCAGGATCGACTGCGCGAGCGCGGGTTGCGCCCAGGCCAGGATCAACGCGGCGAAGATCGCGAAATACCGCTTCACGGCTTCACCCCCGAATCCCCCGCGTCGCCCTCGTGCCGCTCCCTGCGCGCCGGTGCGTGAACCCGCCATGAAGCGGGGCGCGCCGTCATGACGAGGAGCGGGGCGACGAAGCAATCCAGGGTGTCGGCCAGGGTGACCGATCGCACCGCTGGATCGCTTCGCCGCGCGCGCAATGACGGACCTTCGGCTCAGGCGCCGAAGGTGCGCTGCCACCAGCCGCGGCGCGGCTCGGCGGCGTCCGCTGCCTCGGCCGGTTCGGCGGTGCCGGCGGCGGCATCGTCGGCCGGGGCGGCGCCGTCGGCATCGACCGCCGGCGTCAGCGCCGCGTCGTTGGCCGGGGCGGGGGCCGCCTCCGCCTTCTTGCGCGACCGCCTGGGCTTGGCCGGTGCCTCAGCCGGCGCTGCCTCGGCGACGGCGGGTGCTTCTTCCGTCACGGCCGGCTCGGGCGCCGCAACCTCGGTCGCAGGGGCCACCTTCTTGCGCGTACGCTTGGGCTTGGCCGGCGCTTCGGCAGTCACCGCGGCGGCAGCTTCCGCGGCCGGTTCCGGCGCAGCGACGGGTGCCTCGGCGACCGCCTCGTCGGCGACGCGAGCGCGGGGACGGCGGCGGGTGCGCTTGGGCGCCTCCGCCTCGGCGGCATCGGGCTCAACCGCGACGGGGACGTCGGGATTGGCGTGCGTCGCGAGCACCGCGCCGGCGTCGCCGGCATCGGCCGCTTCGGGCGTCGCGTCGCCGGCGGTGTCGGCCGCAGCGTCGCCACCGGCGGTCTCGCCGCCAGCCTCGCCGCGACGACCGCGCCGGCCGCGACGGCGACGGCGACGCGGTTCGCCGCCATCGTCCGACGCCTCGACCGGCTGCTCGCCGACGAATTCGCCCTCGCTTTCGCCTTCGGCTTCGTCGTCGCCCGAGCGTTCGGCGGTCTCGCCGCCTTCCTCGCCCTCGGGACGCCCGCGACCGCGCCGGCCGCGACGGCGGCGGCGGCGCTTGCCGCGGCCTTTGCCATCGTCGCCCGAGCGCTCGCGACCTTCGCCGCCACGCGCTTCGCGCTCGTCGTCCTCAGCCTCGGCTTCCTCGTCGAAATCCTCCTCGACGATGTCGTCCTCTTCTTCCTCGACCACCGCCGCGAACTTCGGCTGGTAGGCGGGGGGCGGACCGCTCGCCTCGACCGACATGCGCGCGCCCTCGGTCTCGCCGTCGGGCAGCACCACGACCTGGACGCCGTAGCGATCCTCGATCTCGGCGATGTCGGCGCGCTTCTTGTTGAGGACGTAGATCGTCGCTTCCTGGCTCGCGCGCAGCGTCAGGATCGAGCCGCGCCCGCGCGCCGCCTCGTCCTCGATCAGCCGCAGCGCCGACAGGCCGGCCGACGATGCCGTCCGCACCAGCCCGGTGCCCTCGCAATGCGGGCAGGCGCGAGTCGACGCCTCGAGCACGCCGGTGCGCAGCCGCTGGCGGCTCATCTCCATTAGGCCGAACGACGAGATGCGGCCGACCTGGATGCGGGCGCGGTCGTTCTTCAGCGCCTCTTTCATGGCCTTCTCGACCTTGCGGACGTTCGAGCCGTTGTCCATGTCGATGAAGTCGATGACGACCAGGCCCGCCATGTCGCGCAGCCGCAACTGGCGTGCGATCTCGGCCGCGGCTTCCAGGTTGGTCGCGGTCGCGGTCTGCTCGATCGAGCGCTCGCGGGTCGAGCGACCCGAGTTGATGTCGATCGACACCAGCGCTTCGGTCGGATTGATGACCAGATAGCCGCCCGATTTCAGCTGGACGACCGGATGGTACATCGCTGCCAGCTGTTCCTCGACATGCGCGCGCTGGAACAGCGGCACCGCGTCGGAATAATGCTTCACCCGCCGGGCATGGCTCGGCATCAGCAGCTTCATGAATTCCTTGGCGTGGCGATAGCCCTCGTCGCCCTCGACCACGACCTCGTCGATATCCTTGTTGTAGATATCGCGGATCGCGCGCTTGATGAGGTCGCTGTCGCCATAGACGAGGGCCGGCGCCGACGACGCCAGCGTCGTCTCGCGGATGCCGTCCCACAGCCGGGCCAGATAGTCGAAGTCGCGCTTGATCTCGACCTTGGTGCGCTGGAGGCCGGCGGTGCGGACGATACAGCCCATCGACGGCGGCAGCTTCAGGTCCGCCATGATCGACTTCAGCCGCTTGCGGTCGCCGGCGTTCGAAATCTTCCGGCTGATCCCGCCGCCGTGCGACGTGTTGGGCATCAGCACGCAATAGCGCCCGGCGAGCGACAGATACGTGGTCAGCGCCGCGCCCTTGTTGCCGCGCTCTTCCTTGACGACCTGGACCAGCAGCACCTGGCGGCGCTTGATGACATCCTCGATCTTGTAGCGGCGGCGCAGGTTCATGCGGCGCTGGCGCAACGCCTCGACCTGGTCGTCCGACCCGGCATTGCCGCGGCGGCGGCGACCCCGGCTCTCGCGGCCGGCGGCGACCTCCTCGTCGGGCGCGCCGTCGTCGTCGAGCCGCTCGATATCGTCCTCGCTCGGCTCCTGAACGTCGTCGGCATGGTCGTCGTCGCCGTGATCGTGGTCGTGATCGGCGTCGAGCTCTTCCTCATGCTCGTCGTCCTCGGCGTCGAGTTCGGCGCGCAACGCGGCTTCCTGCGCGGCATGCTCGGCCTCTTCGCGGAGCAGCGCCTCGCGATCCTCCTTGGGGATCTGATAGTAATCGGGATGGATTTCCGAGAAAGCGAGGAAGCCGTGGCGGTTGCCGCCGTAATCGATGAACGCCGCTTGCAGCGACGGTTCGACCCGCGTGACCTTGGCTAGGTAGATATTCCCCTTGAGCTGCTTGCGCTCGGCACTCTCGAAATCAAACTCCTCGATGCGGTTTCCCTTGACGACCGCCACCCGGGTTTCCTCCCGGTGGCGTGCGTCGATCAACATACGCATGGTCATGTAATAGTCTCCGGGCGCGCCGATCCCTGAACGAAGGAAGGGGCGCGCCGATAAGTCGCGCGCGGCCGGCCGCTGGATTGTCAGTCCGGTGCCTGGCTTCGCGGATGGGTGGGTGTGCGTCTTTCGCGCGCGGAGCACGCCCGGGCGCGTGGCCCGGGACACCCATGCCGACGCGACCGCCGGCGATGGCCGGGCGGAGCGTGGAACAGGGAAAATGCATCATTGCGCGCGTCAACCTGGATACGCCGCATCGCGAAACGATCACGACGGGCCGTGAATACCGAAGCCGACCAATACTCGCACAGCCCCGGTTGCCGGCGGAGGTAGCACCTCGCATGCCATGCTTCAACTGGCAGAAATTCGCCGATGCTTGCCGGCAATAATATGCCGAACGGCGCGTTAACCCTATCAGTTCACCGTACCGAAGACCGCGCCACGGCATAGCGGAGCCCAGGAGTTAACCGCGATCCTCGGACTCGATGCCGGGATGACGCGATCGGCAGTCGGGGCATTTCGAAGATGGTTTTTCGCTGGACCGGCCGGGGGCGCCCGCGCCATGACGCGGCGGTGTCGTTTTTCCTGGCAATGCTGGCGATGTGGTTCGGCGGCGCGCCCGCCTGGGCGGGCACGATCGAGCGCGTCCAGGTGCGCCACGATGCGATCGTCCTGACCTTCGACAGTCGCGTCGCCGCGGCGTCCGGCTTCCTGCTCGGCTCGCCGCACCGTATCGCGCTCGATGTCGACGGCATGGCGCCAGGGGGCGACGTCGCGACGGGCGGCCTCGTCACCGGCGTCCGCGAGGGCGCGCGGAGCGGCGGTGCGCGGATCGTGTTCGACCTGTCGCGCCCGGCGGTGATCGCCGGCGGCACGTTCGGCGCGGACGGCCGCACGCTGACGCTGCAACTGCGGACCGTGCCCGATGCCGCCTTCGCGCGTGCCGCGGGGGAGGGGCGGATCCGCTTCCTGCCGCCGTTCAATCTGACCGACACCAGCCCGCCGTCGCGCCGCTATGCCGTGGCGCAGGACGTGCCGCTGCCGAGCCGGCGGCTGTCGCTGCCGCGTATCTATGGCGATGCCGGACGCCCGCTGGTGGTGATCGACGCGGGCCATGGCGGGTTTGACCCCGGCGCGATCTCGCCGACCAGCGGCCTGAAGGAAAAGGACGTCACGCTGAAGATCGCGAAGACGATCCGCGATCAACTGCTCGCCTCGGGCCGGGTGCGCGTCGCGCTGACGCGCGACGACGACCGCTTCCTGGTGTTGCAGGAACGCTACGGCATCGCGCGCAAGCTCCACGCCGACCTGTTCATCTCGATCCATTGCGACAGCGTGGGGGCGGGGGACGCGTCGGGGGCGTCGATCTATACCTTGTCCGAAGTCGCCTCCGACAAGGAATCGGCGCGGCTGGCGGCGCGCGAGAACAAGGCGAACATCATCGCCGGGGTCGATCTCGGTAGCGAGAATCCCGACGTGTCGTCGATCCTGATCGACCTGACGCAGCGCGAGACGATGAACACCAGCGCCGATTTCGCGCGGTTGCTGGGGCGCGAGGCGGCGCCGCTGATGCCGCTGCGCCCGAACTTCCACAAGATGGCGTCGCTGATGGTGCTGAAGGCGCCCGACATGCCGTCGATCCTGTTCGAGACCGGCTATATCTCGAACCCGAAGGACGCCGACTTCCTCGATTCCCCCGACGGCCGCCGCCGCATCGCCGAGAGCATCGAACGCGCGGTGACGATCAACTTCGCCAAGCGGGTGGCGTCGAGGGACTGACCGGGGGGGGGGCGTCCACTTCCGGGCCTCCGCAATCCAACTTTGCCTTTTCGAGGCGCGGTTTCGCTGATTTTTTCGCCTGTTGGTCGGCAATGCACCACGTTCCGGATCGATGGTCGGATGCGCTGGCCTTACGCGGCGAGCCGTCGCGACCCCGGGCCTGCTGCGCGGCACCTTCGCCAACTTCGCCCCGTCGAACACCGCTAGCGCCCGCTCGCAGATTTGCTAATGCCTGCACCCCATGGCGGCGGCAGGCACGGAAACACGGTTCACCATCAAGCGCGAGCCCGGCGAGGGGCCGGGCCCGATCCGGCGGCTGTGGCGGCGCTGGTGGGTCAAGGCGCTGGCGGTCGTCGCCGCGCTGATCGCGCTTGTCTATCTGGTGCTGGCGATCTTCGTCCTGCCGGGGCTCCCGTCGGTCGACGCGCTCAAGCAATACGAGCCGCCGCTGCCCTCGATGGTCCGCGACGTGAACGGCATGCCGGTCTATTCCTACGCCCGCGAACGCCGCGTCGAACTCAATTTCGACGATTATCCGAAGCTGCTGATCGGCGCTTATCTGTCGGCCGAGGACAAGACGTTCTTCTCGCACCACGGCGTCGATTATCTCGGCGTGGTGTCGGCCGTGTGGGACAACATGTTCAGCGGCAAGCGCGCACGCGGCGCCTCGACCATCACGCAACAGGTCGCCAAGGTCCTGCTCGTCGGCAACGAGCACAGCTACATGCGCAAGCTGAAGGAAGCGATCCTCGCCTATCGCATGGAGAACGTGCTGACAAAGCAGCAGATTCTGGAAATCTACCTCAATACCATCTTCCTCGGCCGCAACGCCTATGGCGTCGAGGCGGCGGCACACGCCTATTTCGACAAAGACGTCAGCCAGCTCACGCTGCCGCAATTCGCCTATCTCGCGATCCTGCCCAAATCACCGTCGGGCTACGATCCCGACCGCCAGACCGACAAGGCGCTGGCGCGGCGCAACTACGTGCTGAAGGAGATGCTGGCGAACGGCTACATCACCCAGGCCGAGCATGACGCCGCCGCGGCGTCGCCGCTCGGTACGGTCAACAAGCATACCGCGTCGTTCGAGGCGGTGCCCGGCTACTTCATGGAGGAAGTCCGCCGCCAGCTGATCCAGAAGTTCGGCGAGGACGGCGACGGCGGGCGCAATCCGTATAGCGTCTATGGCGGGGGCTTGTGGATCCGCACCTCGTTCGACCCGACGCAACAGGCGCTGGCGCAGAAGGCGTTGCGCGACGGGCTGCTCCGCTACGACCATGGGCGCGGGTGGAGCGGGCCGCTCAAGCATGTCGAGGTCGGCGACAATTGGCTGGGCGCGCTGCTCGCCAGCAATGTATCGCTCGACTATGACGACTGGCGCGCGGCGCTGGTGACGGCGGCCGACGGCGGCGATTTCACGCTCGGCTTCTCCGACGGCAGCACGGGCCGCATGCCGCGCAGCGGCGCGACGATGCCGGTGCGCGGCAAGGGCGGATCGGCGGCCGACGCAATCGAGGTCGGCGACATCATCGCGGTCGCACCCGAAGGCGGCGCGTACGCCTTGCGCTCGGTCCCCAAGATTTCGGGCGGTTTCGTCGTCGAGGAACCGGCGACCAGCCGCATCCTGGCGATGCAGGGCGGCTTCGACAATCGCGTCCAGTCGTTCAACCGCGCTACCCAGGCGATGCGCCAGCCGGGATCGACCATCAAGCCGATCGTCTATGCCGCCGCGCTCGAGAACGGGCTGACCCCGGCGTCGATCATCGTCGACGGGCCGTTCTGCGTGTTCCAGGGCGCCCGGCTGGGCAACAAATGCTTCCGCAACTTCGGCGGCGGCGGCGGGTCGGGGCCGCACACGATGCGCTGGGGCATCGAACAGTCGCGAAACCTGATGACGGTGCGCGCCGCCGCGCAGACCGGCATGAACAAGGTCGTCAAGCTGATGGATGAGATCGGCGTCGGCAAATATCCGCCCTACCTCTCGTTCGCGCTGGGCGCCGGCGAGACCACCGTGCAGCGCATGGTCAACGCCTATTCGATCCTGGAGAATAACGGTCGCGGCCGTACGCCGACGATGGTCGATTACGTGCAGGATCGCCACGGCAAGGTGATCTGGCCGGAGAATTGGCGCGCCTGCGACCGCTGCAACGCGGCCGACTGGAACGGCAAGCCGATGCCGCGCCCGGTCGTCCGGCTCAAGCAGATCGTCGAGCCGATGAGCGCGTACCAGATGGTGCATATCGCCGAGGGCGTGATCCAGCGCGGCACCGCGACCGTGCTGCGCGATCTCGACCGGCCGATGTTCGGCAAGACCGGCACCAATTCAGGGCCGAAGGACGTGTGGTTCATCGGCGGCACGCCGCAGATGATCGGCGGCGTCTATATCGGCTATGACAGCCCGGTGAACCTGGGCGGCTATGCGCAGGGCGGGACGCTCGCCGCGCCGATCTTCAAGGAATGGGCGGTCAAGGCGTATGACGGCCTGCCCAAGCTGCCGTTCCGCGCGCCGGCGGGCATCCGCATGATCCGCATCGACCGCGCGTCCGGGCGCCCGGTATTCGGCGCGTGGCCGACCGACGATCCCAAGGCCGCGGTGATCTGGGAAGCGTTCAAGCCGGAGAGCGAGGCGCGCCGCGGCCCGATCCGCCGCGACTTGCCGCCGGTGCCGGTGCCGACCCAGGCGCCCAAGGCCGAGAACGACAATCAGGACGGCGACCGCGATTTCTTGCAACGGCAGGGCGGTATCTACTAGGTGATCTCGGCCGTCGCCCCGACGGAGGCCGGGGCCGCTGGCGGCATGGGCGGGTCTTCCTTACATAGCGGTCCCGGCCTCCGCCGGGACGACGACACTGTTTTTTGGAGTTTTCACGATGCGCGCCGAAGCGCAATCGCATGTCGATACGATCAAGGACGCGCTGGCGCTGTTGCGCCGTTTCCTCGACTGGGACCGCGCCTTGCGCCGGCTGGACGAGCTCAACGCGCGCGTCGAGGACCAGGCGCTGTGGAGCGACCCGAAGGCCGCGCAGGACGTGATGCGCGAGCGTCGCCGGCTGGACGAGGCGATCACCGCAACCCGCGCGATCGAAAGCGAGCTCAGCGATAACGTCGAGCTGGTCGAGATGGCCGAGGCCGAGGGCGATGCAGAAATGGAAGGCCAGGCGGTCGAGGCGCTGGCTGACCTCGCCAAGCGCGCCGAGCAGGACAAGATCAAGGCGCTGCTGGCCGGCGAGGCAGACGCCAACGACACCTACGTCGAGATCAACGCGGGGGCGGGCGGCACCGAGAGTCAGGACTGGGCCGGCATGCTCAGCCGCATGTACCAGCGCTGGGGCGAGCGCCACGGGCTGAAGGTCGAACTGGTCGATCAGCATTCAGGTGAACAGGCAGGGATCAAGTCGGCGACTCTGCTGCTGAAGGGCGAGAACGCCTATGGCTATGCCAAGACCGAGAGCGGCGTGCACCGCCTGGTCCGCATCAGCCCCTATGACAGCGCGGCGCGGCGCCATACCAGCTTCGCCAGCGTCTGGGTCTATCCGGTGGTCGATGAGAATATCGAGGTCGATTACAACGAAAGCGACCTGCGCATCGACACCTATCGCGCGAGCGGGGCGGGCGGGCAGCACATCAACACGACCGATTCGGCGGTGCGTATCACGCACATTCCGACCGGCATCGTGGTGCAGTGCCAGAACCAGCGCAGCCAGCACAAGAACAAGGCGGAGGCGTACAACCAACTCCGCGCGCGCCTCTACGAACGCGAACTCGCCGAGCGCGAGGCAGCGGCGAATGCGGAGAATGCGACCAAGACCGATATCGGCTGGGGCCACCAGATCCGCAGCTACGTGTTGCAGCCGTACCAGCTGGTAAAGGACCTGCGCACCGGCGTCACGTCGACCAGCCCGTCGGACGTACTCGACGGCGATCTCGAATCGTTCATGGCCGCCGCGCTCTCGCAACGCGTGACCGGTGAAGCGGTCGAGGTGGAGGACGTCGATTGATCCGCTCCCGCGCCGCGATCGCAGGAGCCCTGCTGCTCGCCGCGTGCGACGGCGGGCCCGCGACCGTGACGCCGCGGCACGAAGCGGCGGGGCCGTTCCCGGCGCCCGATCGGCCGGTGGCGACGATCGTCTCGCCGCGCTGGTCGACCGAGGAAGCGCGCGACCGCCTCAACGAAGCCAGCGAAGTCATGGGCAAGGCGCATATCGCCAAGGGCATGACCGTGGCGGACATCGGCGCGGGCGAGGGCTATTACACGGTCCGTCTGGCGGCGCGGGTCGGCAAGGACGGGCGGGTGCTGGCCGAGGATATCGTGCCGGAGGTGCGCGACGCGCTGGCCGAGCGCGTGCAGCGCGACCAGCTGGAGAATGTCAGCGTCAAGCTCGGTCTTCCGGCCGATCCGATGCTGCCCGACAATCAGTCGTTCGACCGCGTGCTGATGGTGCACATGTACCATGAGATCGCGCAGCCCTACGAATTCCTCTGGCGGATGCGCCCGTCGCTCAAGCCCGATGGCGAAGTCATCGTGGTCGACGCCAATCGTCCGACGCAGAACCATGGGACGCCGCCAGAACTGCTGCGGTGCGAGTTCGCGGCGGTCGGCTATACATTGGTCGGGTTCGACGAGATGCCCTCGGCCGGCGGCTATATGGCGCGGTTTCGCACGGTCGGTCCACGTCCCGAACCGGCGACGATCCGCGCGTGCCGCCTGGCACAGGCGGCTACAACAGCCCCGCCTGCCGGAACGACGACGTCGCATTCGCGCTGACGATCAGGTGATCGACTAAGGTCACGCCGATCGCGTCGAGCACGCGGGCGAGGCGGCGGGTGAACAGGATGTCGTCGCGGCTCGGCGTCGCGTCGCCGCTCGGGTGATTGTGCGCCATCACCAGGAAATGGGCATCGTAGGATAACGCGTCGCGCATGACGGTGCGGATCGCGACGGTGATCGAATCGGCGTCCCGCGACGCGCTGTGGCGCATGCCGACCATCCTCCATTTCGGATCAAGATAGACGAACGCCGCCGCCTCCGACGACCGCCGGGCGAGGGGGGCGAACAGGTCGAGCGCCCATTGCAGATCGCGGGATGAAGAGGCGGCGGGCGGCATGTGCCGCTGTGCTGGCGGCGTGTGCGATCGCCCAGCGGCAATGCCTCCGTTTTGGCGAGCTTGGCGTGCTCGGCACGCCGCGCTAAGCCCGGCACATGCGGCAATATCTCGACCTGATGCAGCGCGCGCTCGACCACGGCGCCGAACAGATGGACAGGACCGGCACCGGCACGCGCAGCGTCTTCGGTCACCAGATGCGGTTCGACCTCGCCGCCGGTTTCCCCGTGCTGACGACCAAGAAGCTGCACCTGCGCTCGATCATCGTCGAATTGCTGTGGTTCCTGCGTGGTGACACCAACGTGCGGTGGCTGCGCGATCGCAAGGTCAGCATATGGGACGAATGGGCCGACGAGAATGGTGATCTCGGCCCGGTCTACGGCAAGCAATGGCGCGACTGGGCGACGGCGGAGGGCGGGCATGTCGACCAGATCGCCGAATTGATCGAAACGCTGAAGGTCAACCCGGCCAGCCGCCGCATGGTGGTGAGCGCGTGGAACCCCGGCGAGCTCCACGCGATGGCGCTGGCGCCGTGCCATTGCCTGTTCCAATGCTATGTCGCGAACGGCAAGCTGTCGCTGCAACTCTACCAGCGCTCGGCCGACATCTTCCTGGGCGTGCCGTTCAACATCGCGAGCTACGCGCTGCTGACCCACATGCTGGCGCAGCAGGCGGGGCTGGAAGTCGGCGAGTTCGTGTGGACCGGGGGGGATTGCCACCTGTATGCGAACCATCTGGAGCAGGCGCGCGAGCAACTGGGGCGCGAGCCGGGCTCGCTGCCCAGGCTCGAAATCCTGCGCAAGCCGCCGTCGATCGATCAGTACGAGTATGAGGATTTCCGTCTCGTCGGGTACGAGGCGCAGGCGCATATCAAGGCGCCGGTGGCGGTGTGATAACGCTGATCCTGGCCCGCGCCGACAACGGCGTGATCGGGCGCGACGGGGGGTTGCCGTGGCACCTGCCGGCCGACCTCAAGCGGTTCAAGGCGCTGACCGTGGGCAAGCCGATGGTCATGGGCCGCAAGACGTTCGAGAGCTTTCCGGCACCGCTCCCCGGGCGACGGCACATCGTGCTGACGCGTGACATGACGTGGCGGGCGGAGGGCGCGGAGACGGCGGCGACGCCGGACGCGGCGCTGGCACTGGCGGGCGAGGACGCGATGGTGATCGGCGGGGCGGAGGTGTTCGCGCTGTTCGAACCGCTCGCCGACCGGATCGAGCTGACCGAAGTCCATGTCGAAGCCAAGGGCGACGTCAGTGTACCGCCCTTCGCCGGCTGGCGCGAGGTGGCGCGCGAGGACCATCCAGCCGAAGGTGACCGCCCGGCCTACAGCTTCGTCGGCCTCGAACGCGATTGAGTCGGCGCGACCGCCCCCCTACAGGCGCGACGATGGAATGCATCCCGAGCGACCGATCCCTGCCCGAGCATCTGCGCGGCGGCTATGTCGCGCTCGGCAATTTCGACGGGTTTCATCTGGGGCATCAGGCGGTCGTCGGTCGCGCGGTGGAGCGGGCGCGGGCGGCTGGACGACCAGCGATCGTGGCGACGTTCGACCCGCATCCGATGCGCTATTTCCGGCCCGACAGCCCCCGGTTCCGGCTGACCACGATCGAGCAGCGGGCTGCGCTGTTCGCCGCCGCCGGGGTGGATGCGACCTACGTCTTCCGGTTCGATGCCGAGCTCGCCGCGCTGTCGGCGGAGACGTTCGTGACCGAGCGGCTGGTCGGCGCGCTGGGGGCGGCGGGCGTCGTGACCGGCGAGGACTTCACGTTCGGCAAAGGGCGTAGCGGCGACACCGCGCAACTGCGTACGCTCGGCAAAACTCAGGGATTTTCGGTCGATACGATCGCGCCGGTGATGCTGGATGGCGCCACGGTGTCGTCGACCCGCATCCGCGCGGCACTCCGCGACGGCGACCCGCGCGAAGCGGCGCGGCTGCTGACGCGGCCCTACACGATCGCAGGTGTAGTCCAGCATGGCGACAAGGTCGGGCGGACGCTGGGCTTTCCGACCGCCAACCTCGATCTTGCGAATTACCTGCGACCGAAATTCGGGATCTACGCGGTGCGCGGACGGCTGGAGGACAGGACGGTGCTCGACGGTGCCGCCAATCTGGGCGTGCGGCCGACCTTCGATCCGCCGAAGGAATTGCTCGAGCCCTATTTCCTCGATTTCTCAGGCGACCTGTACGGCCGGGAAATCGCGGTCGAGCTGATCGATTTCATCCGGCCGGAGGCGAAGTTCGACGGGCTGGAGTCGCTCAAGGCGCAGATGGCGCGGGATGTCGAGGAGGTGCGGCGGCGGTTGGCGGCCTAGACTCTTGTCCAACATTGGCGTCCAAAATTGACAAACTTGACGGGGGTAGCGGTTTCTCGTGGTTGACGTCGCGACCGGCGAGAGACGACGATGTGAAAGAGCGTCGGCCGTCTAGCAAGGTATCGACATGTAGGAAAACGCCCGCGAAGACTGACCGTCACCCCGGCCTTGAGCCGGGATCCCGCTTGGTCGCAACGAAAGAAGCGGGATGCCGGATCAAGTCCGGCATGACGAAGGAGGAGATGACGTGGGAAATTTCCCACGCTACACGCCGCCGCACCTATGACCGACGCCACTACGCCGCCCGCCGACACCCCTAAGCAGGATTGGCGCGACACCGTCTTCCTGCCGACGACCGATTTCCCGATGAAGGCCGGGCTCGCCGCGAAGGAACCGGCGATCCTGGCGCGGTGGGAGGCGATGGACCTGTACGGCAAGCTGCGGTCGCAGCGTGCCGGGCGCGAGCGCTTCATCCTCCACGACGGCCCCCCCTACGCCAATGGCGACATCCATATGGGCCATGCGATGAACAAGGTGCTGAAGGACATCGTCGTCCGCAGCCAGTCGCTGCTCGGCAAGGATGCGCCCTACGTGCCCGGCTGGGACTGCCACGGCCTGCCGATCGAGTGGAAGGTCGAGGAAGCCTATCGCGCGAAGAAGCTGAACAAGGACGACGTACCGGTCCAGCAGTTCCGCGCCGAATGCCGCGCCTATGCCGAGAAGTGGGTCGCCGTGCAGCGCGAGCAGTTCAAGCGGCTCGGCGTGATGGGCGACTGGGACGACCCGTATTTGACGATGAAGTTCGATGCCGAGGCGGCGATCGTCGGCGAATTGCTCAAGTTCGCCGAAAGCGGCCAGCTCTATCGCGGCGCCAAGCCGGTGATGTGGAGCCCGGTCGAGAAGACCGCGCTGGCCGAGGCCGAGGTCGAATATGAGGACGTCGTGTCGACGCAGATCGACGTCGCGTTCGAGATCATGGAGGCGCCCAACGCGCCGGAGCTGGTTGGAACGCGCGCAGTCATTTGGACAACGACGCCGTGGACGATCCCGGTCAATCAGGCTTTGGCCTACGGTCCGGACATCGAATACGTCCGGGTCGATATGCCGGATTACAAGTCACTTTTTCTAGTGGCGGCTGATTTGGTTGAAGCGTTTTCGCGGCGAACGGGCCTCGCTTGCTATGAAGGCGAGACTTACAAAGGCTCCCAACTTGCCGGCGCCGTCGCCCGCCACCAGATGCACCACCTCGGCGGGTTCTTCGCCAAGCCGCGTCCGTTCCTGCCCGGCGATTTCGTCACGACCGATCAGGGCACGGGCCTCGTCCACATGGCGCCCGATCATGGCGAGGACGACTTCCTGTTGTGCAAGGCGCACGGGATCGACCCGGTGTTCGCGGTCGACGGCGCGGGGTTCTATCGGCCCGACTGGCCGTGGCTCGGCGGGCAGGGGAGCGTCATCAACAAGAAGTTCGTCGCGTCCGACGGGCCGATCTGCAGCGACTTGCGCGCGGCGGGGGCGTTGCTCGCGGCCTCGGACGATTTCGCGCACAGCTACCCGCATTCGTGGCGCTCCAAGGCGAAGGTGATCCAGCGCGCGACGCCGCAATGGTTCATCCCGATGGATCAGACGCAGACGCCAGTGGAGGCGGCGGTCGCGGTGGAATTGCCGTCGATCGATCCCGCCGGCCTCAATCCGTCGCCGCTCGGCCACGGCCAGGGCAACGGCCCGACGCTCCGTGAACTCGCGCTCGATGCGATCGAGCGGACGCGATGGGTGCCGGAGCGGTCGCAGAACCGCATCCGGTCGATGGTCGACGGGCGTCCCGACTGGGTGATCTCGCGCCAGCGCGCCTGGGGCGTGCCGATCGCGCTGTACGTCAACAAGGCGACGGGCCAGTATCTCAACGACCCAGCCGTGAACGAGCGCATCGTCGCAGCGTTCGCCGCGGGCGGGGCGGATGCGTGGTTCACCGCGGATCATCAGGCATTGCTCGGCCCCGATTACGCCCTCGCCGATTACGAGCCGCAGAACGACATCCTCGACGTGTGGTTCGATTCGGGCTCGACTCACGTGTTCACCGTCGAGGCGCGGTATGGCGAGGGCGTGCGCGCCGACCTCTATCTCGAAGGGTCGGACCAGCATCGCGGCTGGTTCCAGTCGTCCTTGCTCGAAAGCTGCGGGACGCGCGGGCGCGCGCCGTATGACGCCGTCCTGACCCACGGTTTTGCGCTCGACGGCAACGGGCGCAAGATGTCGAAATCGCTCGGCAACGTGGTCGATCCGCTGAAGGTGATCGGCGAGAGCGGAGCCGACATCCTGCGCATGTGGGTCGCCTCGACCGATTATTTCGACGACGTGCGGATCGGCAAGGAAGTGCTGGGCACGGCGAGCGACGCGTATCGCAAGCTGCGCAACACGTTCCGCTACCTGCTCGGCGCGCTCGACGGGTTCGACGAGCGTGAGCGCGTCGCGGTGGCCGAGATGCCGGCGCTCGAACGCTATGTCCTGCATCTGCTCGGGCAGCTCGACGGCGAGCTGAAGGCGGCGGTGCAGGCGTTCGAGTTCAACCGCTACATCCGCGCGCTGACCGATTTCGCGCAGGACGATCTGTCGGCATTCTTCTTCGATATCCGTAAGGACTGCCTGTATTGTGATGCGCCCGGCGACCCGAAGCGGCGCGCGTACCGGACGGTGCTCGACACGTTGTTTCACGCGCTGGTCCGCTACGCCGCGCCGATCCTGTGCTTCACGGCGGAGGAAGTGTGGCAGACGCGCTATCCCGATGCGCAAGGGTCGGTGCATCTGCTCGAATGGCCCGAACTGCCTGCGTTGCCGGGCGACATGCCGAACGCGACCAACTGGGAGGACATCCGGCGCCTGCGCGGCACCGTGACCGAGGCGATCGAGCCGCTGCGCCGGGAGAAGGTCGTGAAGTCGAGTCTGGAGGCGGAAGTGACCGTCCCCGATCTGCCCGCCGACGCCGCCGCGCTGGCCGAGACGTTCATCGTCGCCAAGGTGAGCAAGGGTGAACTCGGCGTCACGCGCACGGCGTTCCACAAATGCGGCCGCTGCTGGCGGCACTTGCCCGAGGTGACCGAGGACGGTGCGCTGTGCGATCGCTGCGCGGCGGTGGTGGCGTGATGGCGCGGGTTCCCGTCATCGGCCTCGCCAGCGCGGCGGTCTTTTTCGTGCTCGACCAGCTGGTCAAGCGGCTGGTGGTCGGGCCGTGGGGGCTGACCGAGGAGGGCATGGAGCGCGAGGTCACGTCGTTCTTCCTGCTGCGCAACGTCCACAATCACGGCGTCTCGCTCGGTTTCCTGCAAATGGGGCCGGACAAGGCGTGGGTGCTGATCGCGCTGACCGGGGCGATCGCGGTCGCGGTGGTGGTGTGGATGTGGCGCGAGACCGCCCGCGCCGACCAGGTCGCGCTGGGGATGATCGCGGGCGGCGCGCTCGGCAACATCCTCGACCGCGTGCGGCTCGGCTACGTGCAGGATTATGCCAATCTGCACTTCGGCACGTGGGAGCCGTTTTTGAACTTCAATCTTGCCGATGCGGCGATTACGATAGGTGTGCTCGTCCTGCTCGCGCGCGCTCTGCTAACGCGCGAGAAACCGCGAGACACGCGAGCTGATGTGGAGATTTCCGATGCGTAAGGTTGTGCCGATCGTCGCCGTTGCCGGCGTTGCCCTGTTGCTCGCCGGCTGCGGCCATCGCGGTTACGACCGTGCGCGCCCCGACGAATATTCGGTCGCGCGCGCGCAGCCGCTGGTGGTGCCGCCCGACTTCTCGTTGCAGCCGCCGCAGCCCGGCGTCGCCCGGCCGCAGGACAACAATCCGTCGGCGCAGGCGCTCGACGCGCTGTTCGGCGGCTCGGCCCCGCGTAGTGGCGCGGAACGCTCGACGCTCGATCAGGCCGGCGGCGATTCGGCGAGCCCCGGCGTGCGGTCAGATGCGGGCGATCCCGACACCAAGATCGTCGACAAGGGCGGCACCACCCGCGACATCGTCGCCGCGCCGCAAGGCGACGGCCAGTTCGCCCGCGCCGTCGCGAAGTGATCCAGGCGCCCTGCTCCGACCTCTAACCGTCATCCCCGCGAAAGCGGGATCCATCTCCCGACGTCGCGCCACGAGCGCCCGGTGCTTTGGTGGATGGCGCCGGAGATGGGTCCCCGCTTTCGCGGGGATGACGATAGTGGGTTGAGCGGATAAGGGCCGGCGATGTCTTCGCCTTACATGCCGACCGTCCGCCCCCGCGCCATCGCCAACTGGCTCTACCTCGTCGCCGCGCTGATCGTCGCGATCGTGGTGGTCGGGGGGATCACGCGGCTGACCGAATCGGGGCTGTCGATCACCGAGTGGAAGCCGCTGACCGGCGTCGTCCCGCCGCTGAACGACGCGCAGTGGCAGGCCGAGTTCGCCAATTACCGCCGCATCCCGCAATATCAGGCGATCCACGCCGGCATGACCCTGGCCGAGTTCAAGGGCATTTTCTTCTGGGAGTATTTCCACCGCTTCCTGGGGCGGTTCATCGGGATGGTGTTCCTGATCCCGTTCGTGTGGTTCGCAGTGCGGCGGCGCATTCCGCAGGGATATTTCTGGCGGCTGTTCGCGCTGTTCGCGTTGATCTGCCTGCAAGGGACGTTCGGCTGGCTGATGGTGCGCTCCGGGCTGACGCATCGGACCGAGGTCGCGCCGGGATGGCTGGCGACGCATCTGCTGACGGCGCTGTTCACGCTGGCGGGGGCGATCTGGACCGCGCTCGACCTGCGCGATCTGGCGCGCGATCCGGCGGCGCGGCCGGCGCGGATCACGACCGTCGGCGCGGTGACGGCGGCGGCGCTACTGGTGCAATTGTTCTACGGCGCGCTGATGGCGGGCCTGCGCGCCGGGCTGGTCGCCAAGGACTGGCCGCTGATGAACGGCGCGCTGTTCCCCGGGGTCAGCCAGCAGGGGGAGGGGATCGGCGCGATGCTGACCGGTGATCCCGCGATCGTTCACTTCATCCACCGCTGGTGGGCGTGGGTCGCGTTCGCCGCGCTGATGGTGCTGGCGCGCCGTGTGCGGACCAGCGACCGCCGCGCCTCGATCGCGATCCATGCCGCGGTCGGCGTCCAGATCCTGCTCGGCATCGCGACGGTGATGAGCGAAGTCGACATCGCCTTCGCCGCGCTGCACCAGTTGGTCGGCGCGCTGCTGGTGGTGGCGACGACGTGGGGCGTCCAAGCCGCCGGCCGGCGCGCCGTAACCCGTCCGGTATCATAATACCCGTCAGCAAACGCGCCGTTTGCTTGACTTTCCGCGCCGAAACCAGCATTGCGCCGCCACGAACGCGGCTGGGTAACCGGCCGCGCGTTTGTTTTTCTGACAGAGAAGGTCAAACAGCCCATGAAGGCGCTGATGAAGACCACCAAGCCGGCCAAGCCGCACGAGGTGGAAAAGAAGTGGCATATCGTCGACGCGACCGACCTGGTCGTCGGCCGTGCCGCAGTGGTGATCGCCAACGTACTGCGCGGCAAGCACAAGACCAGCTTCACCCCGCACGTCGATTGCGGTGACAACGTCATCGTCATCAACGCCGACAAGATCAAGTTCACCGGCAAGAAGCTGGCCGACAAGGTCTATTACAAGCACACCGGTTATGCCGGCGGCATCAAGGGGATCACCGCGGGCAAGGTGCTCGAGGGTCGCTTCCCCGAGCGCGTGCTGGAAAAGGCCGTCGAGCGCATGATCCCGCGCGGTCCGCTGGGCCGCCAGCAGATGCGCAACCTGCGCATCTTCGCCGGCGCCGAGCATCCGCACGAAGCGCAGAACCCGGAAGTCCTCGATATCGCGGCGATGAGCCGCAAGAACAAGGTGGGCGCATAATGGCCGACACGAACAATACCGACGCCGGCACTTCGGACGGCCGCCAGTCGCTGGCCGACCTGGGCGCCGTGCTGCAGCAGCAGGGTGAGACCGCGCAGGCCGCTTCGGATGCGCGCGCCGACGATTACCTGGCCGGCAATCTCGACGAGCCGACCGAGACCGCGCCGCTCCGCGCGCAGGAGATCGACGCGCAGGGCCGCGCCTACGCCACCGGTCGCCGCAAGGATGCGGTCGCCCGCGTCTGGCTGAAGCCCGGCACCGGCAAGATCACGATCAACGGCCGCGACCAGGAAATCTATTTCGCGCGTCCGACGCTGCGCCTTGTCATCAACCAGGTTTTCGGCATCACCGAGCGCGAGGGCCAGTACGACGTCGTCTGCACCGTCAAGGGCGGCGGCCTGTCGGGCCAGGCCGGCGCGGTCAAGCATGGCATCAGTCAGGCGCTGACCAAGTACGAGCCGGCGCTGCGCACGCCGGTCAAGCGCGCCGGGTTCCTGACCCGCGACAGCCGCACCGTCGAACGCAAGAAGTACGGCCGCGCCAAGGCGCGTCGCAGCTTCCAGTTCAGCAAGCGATAAAAGAGCTTGGAATAGCGCGAGCTATTCCAAGACTCGACGCGCCGGCCGGCGAGGCGAAGCCTCGTCCGAGGTCACGGATTTACTCCGTGACAGCGCCACCGAATCAAAAGGGCGGTCCCCCCGGGGCCGCCCTTTTTGTGGCGCTCGCCCGACGACAAGAAGCTGCCGAAAACTTCGGCCACCACTACGTCGGCTAAACCATTACGCCGAAAAGAATAATCGACGGGGCATCATTGTCTGCCGCGCTTCGACGATAGAATTGCTACCTGATTCGCCAACGTTCGGTTGAGTATCGGACGGCCGATTGCTTAACGTGTCATCCTGGCTATTCGACGGATGGTGAGGCGATGATGCGTGGATATCGATCGTTGCTCGTGGCCCTCGCGGTGGGCGTGTCCTGCACCGGCGTCGCCGCAGATGGTCATCGCAAAGCGTCCGACGGCGTAGGCGATAGCGGCGGTACCTCCGCGGGATTTCGTCAGGTATCGAACGATCTGATCGCGCAGGTCGACCGGATCTGCGCGCTGTCCAAGCGGCCGTGCCCCAGCATCGCGATCGCCGATAGCGACGCCGTCCCGCTGGCGCGGACCGCCAACGGTGTGGCGCTGTCCGCCGCCGTTCTCGATTCGGTACGATCGCCGCTTGAGCGAGTCGGGCTGGCGTCACTGCTCATCACCTGGTTCGACGAAAGTGCGAGCCGCACGCGTCCGGCCAAGTCCGACTTGGGCAGTCAGTTGCTGGCGCTCGGCGTCGCCGGTGTCGGCGAGAGGATCGACCCGCTCAAGCGAACCGCCGATGCCGTCCGCATGCGCAACTTCCAGTATCGCGGCGGCCCGGTTGCGCCACGCGGCACGCCGCTGGCCTCGCAGACGCTGGCGCTGACGATCGCGGCCGGTGGGTGTTCGGGGCCGCTGGTCGCCATGCTTAATCGGCTGTCGCAGGTCGGCCCGAATCCTACGCCGGAGCATCGCCGCTTCTCGGCGTTCGCCGGCGGCGTCGTGCGCGATCTGGGAGCGGCGGCCTATCCGTCCGATTTCTCGTGCACGCAGACCGCCTCGCAATGATCCTCGACCGTTGATCCGCCGGCCGGCGTCGCGCGAGCGTGCAGCGTCGGTTGGAGTGTCCGCGCTCCGTACCGCCGGAAGCCATGACGCCCGCCCGCGCGGAACCGCCCGGCCTGACGCAAGTTGATCCTCATCAGCTTCCTCTCTAGGCGAAACGAATGGGCGACGACTCCCCCGCCACCGCTCCGCTGTCGCGCGACCGTTACCGGGCGCTGTTCGATTCGATGGATGAGGGGTTCTGCATCATCGAATTCTTCGATGGGCCGCACGGGCCGCTCAGCGACTATGTGCATGTCGAGGCGAATGCGGCCTACGAACTGAACGCCGGTATCCCCAACGTCGTCGGCCAGAAGCTGCGTGAGATGGTGCCCGACGAGGCCGATGCCTGGGTCGCGCGCTATGGCGAGGTGTTGCGCACCGGCCAGCCGATCCGGTTCGAGCAGGAACTGGTCGCGACCGGCCGTCACCTCGAACTCTCCGCCTTCCGGCTCGAACCGCCCGAGGCGAAACAGGTCGCGGTACTGTTCAAGGACGCCACCGCGCGCCGCCAGGCGGAGACGGCGCTGCGCCAGCTCAACGAGCATCTGGAGGCGCGCGTCGCCGCCGCGCTCGCCGAACGCAAGCTGCTCGCCGACATCGTCGAGGGGACCGACGCGTTCGTCCAGGTCGCCGACACGCAGTTCCGCTGGCTGGCGATCAACAAGGCGTCGGCCGACGAGTTCGAGCGCATCTATGGCGTTCGTCCGGCCGTCGGCGAATCGATGCTCGACGTGCTGGCCGAGCAGCCCGAGCATCGCGAGGCGGTCCAGGCGATCTGGGCCCGCGCGCTGGGCGGCGAGCCGTTCGTCGAGGTCGGCCCGTTCGGCGATCCGACCCGCGACCAGCGCTCCTACGAAATGCGGTTCAGCCCGCTGCTCGATGGCGAGGGGCGGCAGATCGGGGCCTATCAGTTCGTCTATGACGTGACCGATCGCCTGCGCGAGCAGGAGCGGCACCGCGAGACCGAAGATGCGCTGCGCCAGGCGCAGAAGATGGAAGCGGTCGGCCAGTTGACCGGCGGCCTCGCGCATGATTTCAACAATTTGCTCGCCGGGATTTCGGGCGCGTTCGAGATGATCCGCACGCGGATCGCGCAGGGGCGGATCGGCGACGTCGAACGCTATCTGTCGGCCGGGCAGGGGGCGACGCGGCGCGCGGCGGCGCTGACCCATCGGCTGCTCGCTTTCTCGCGCCGGCAGACGCTGTCGCCCAAGGCGATGGTCGTCAACCGCCTGCTCGGCGATCTGGCCGAACTGGTGCGGCGGACGGTCGGGCCGGGGATCGAGATCGAGACGATCGCCGCCGCCGGTCTGTGGTCGACCCTGGTCGATGCCAACCAGCTCGAAAATGCGCTGCTCAACCTGTGCATCAATGCGCGCGATGCGATGCCCAATGGCGGCAGGATCACGATCGAGACCGCCAACAAATGGCTCGACGAACGCGCCGCCCGTGAACGCGGCATGGAGCCCGGCCAGTACGCCACGGTGTGCGTCAGCGACACCGGCGTCGGGATCGAGAAGGACATGCTCGACCGCGTGTTCGATCCGTTCTTCACGACGAAGCCGATCGGCGAGGGGACCGGGCTCGGCCTGTCGATGGTCTATGGCTTCGCGCGCCAGAGCCACGGCCATGTCCGCATCTATTCGGAAGTCGGGCACGGCACGATGGTCTGCGTGTACCTGCCGCGCCATATCGGCGACGACGAGGCGGAGGACGCCGCCGCCCCGATCGAGGTGATCGCGGCGAGCGACGGGCAGGTCGTGCTGGTGATCGACGACGAGCCGACCGTGCGGATGCTGGTCAACGACGCGCTGGTCGATCGCGGCTATGCGACGATCGAGGCGGCGGACGGCGCGGCGGGCCTGCGCGTGCTCGAATCGCCGGCGCGAGTGGATCTGCTCATCACCGATGTCGGCCTGCCCGGTGGGCTCAACGGGCGGCAGGTGGCGGAGGCCGCGCGCAAGCTGCGCCCGGGCCTGAAGGTCATGTTCATCACCGGCTATGCCGAGAATGCCGTGCTCAACCACGGCCATATCGAGCGCGGCATGGAATTGCTGACCAAGCCGTTCGCGGTCGACGACCTGACCAGCCGCGTCGCGCGGCTGCTGGGGGAGTAGTCGACACCGCCTCCCGGCCCGCGCCAAGTGCCGGAGCCTGCATGCTTTCTGCATCGTTCAATCATTCGACACCGCGATATGGTTAGCGTACAGCGGTCCGATGGCCGATCTTCCTGCGACGCCGCTGCTCGACACCGTCCACACGCCCACCGACCTGCGCCGGCTCGATCCCGGTCAATTGCGTCAGCTCGCTGACGAACTGCGCGCGGAGACGATCAGCGCGGTTGGCAGCACCGGCGGTCATCTCGGCTCGGGGCTCGGGGTGGTCGAGCTGACCGTCGCGATCCATTACGTGTTCGATACGCCCGACGACCGGCTGATCTGGGACGTCGGGCACCAATGCTATCCGCACAAGATCCTGACCGGGCGGCGCGACCGCATCCGCACGCTGCGCCAGGGCGGCGGGCTGTCAGGGTTCACCAAGCGGAGCGAGAGCGAATACGACCCGTTCGGCGCGGCGCATTCGTCGACCTCGATCTCCGCCGCGCTCGGCTTCGCGATCGCCAACAAGCTGGCGGGACGGCCGGGCAAGGCGATCGCGGTGATCGGCGACGGCGCGATGTCGGCCGGCATGGCGTACGAGGCGATGAACAATGCCGAGGCCGCGGGCAACCGGCTGGTCGTCATCCTCAACGACAACGACATGTCGATCGCGCCGCCGGTCGGCGGGCTTTCCGCCTATCTCGCGCGGATGGTATCGTCGAGCGAGTATCTGGGCTTCCGCAACCTCGCCAAGAAGATCACGCGCAAGCTGTCGCGGCGAGTCCACAACGCCGCCGAAAAGGCCGAGGAATTCACCCGCGGCATGGTGACCGGCGGCACGTTGTTCGAGGAGCTCGGCTTCTATTATGTCGGGCCGATCGACGGGCACAATCTCGACCACCTGATCCCGGTGCTGGAGAATGTCCGCGACAGCGAGCAGGGCCCGATCCTGGTCCATGTCGTGACCAAGAAGGGCAAGGGCTACGGCCCCGCCGAAGCCGCGGCGGACAAGTATCACGGCGTCCAGAAGTTCGACGTCATCACCGGCGCGCAGGCCAAGGCGCCGCCGGGGCCGCCCGCCTATCAGAACGTCTTCGCCGACCAGCTCGTCAAGGATGCGCAGAGCGATCCGACGATCGTCGCGATCACCGCGGCGATGCCGTCGGGCACCGGGCTCGATCGTTTCGCCAGGGCGTTTCCCGACCGCACCTTCGACGTCGGCATCGCGGAACAACACGCGGTGACCTTCGCGGCGGGCTTGGCGGCGCAGGGGATGCGGCCGTTCTGCGCGATCTATTCGACCTTCCTCCAGCGCGCCTACGACCAGGTGGTGCACGATGTCGCGATTCAGAATTTACCGGTGCGGTTCGCGATCGATCGCGCCGGGCTGGTGGGGGCGGACGGCGCGACTCATGCCGGCAGCTTCGACGTAACCTATCTGGCGACCTTGCCGAACTTCGTCGTGATGGCGGCGGCGGACGAGGCTGAGCTGGTCCACATGACGCACACCGCCGTGCTCCACGACAGTGGGCCGATCGCGGTACGCTATCCGCGCGGCAATGGCACCGGCGTCGCGCTGCCGGCGACGCCCGAACGGATGGCGATCGGCAAGGGTCGCATCGTCCGCGAAGGCAAGAAGGTCGCGATCCTGTCGCTGGGCACGCGGCTGGCGGAGGCGCTGAAGGCGGCCGATGCGCTCGATGCCAAGGGGTTGTCGACAACGGTCGCCGACCTCCGCTTCGCCAAGCCGCTCGACGAGGACCTGATCCGCCGCCTGCTGACGACGCACGAAGTCGCGGTGACGATCGAGGAGGCCGCGGTCGGTGGCCTCGGTGCGCACGTCCTGACCTATGCCAGCGACGCCGGCCTGATCGACGCCGGCCTCAAGCTCCGCACCATGCGCTTGCCCGACCTGTTCCAGGACCAGGACAAGCCGGAATTGCAATATGCCCAAGCCGGCCTCGACGCCGACGCGATCGTCGAGACGGTTCTGAAGGCGCTGCGCCACAACGACGCGCGAATGGCGGATACCGGCGTCGCATAGTCGGCGCGCCGACAGCGACGAGCTGCCGGCATCGATTTGTCATGTGGATCAATCGGGGTGACGATCCTAATGCGTCGTCGCGTTGACGGCGGTTCCCGGCGTCACCAGCCCAAAGCGTGTGCTGCTCGGCGTGCCCGGCGCACCGTAATCGGACATGGTGACGACGGGGTCGTTCGACAGCGTGGGATCGGGCGAACGATTGCCGACCAACAGACGCTCGGTCTGTGAAATCGTACTGTCGCCGCAGGTATAGCCGTCCGGATGATCGGCGGCGGCCTGGCCGTTGATCCGCGTGCCGGTGCACATCATCAGCCACCTGTTCATGACGTGCCGGTCCCAGCCGCCCATCCAGTCGAAATGCATCGTCGATCCGGGTGTTTGCCACGTGGCGGGGTTCGGATCCATGCGGTCCGACGACAGGTACATCTTGCGGCGCATGGCGAAGGTGTAGGCCGGAAATTCGGTCTTCACCTCGAAATGCATCACCCAATACCAATGGTCGGGGCACACCCGATCGTCCTCACCGCCATAGCCGTCGCGATAGAGCGGATAGCGCATGTGCTGGCGGCCATCGGGGGACCGCAGGTTCTTGCCGTCCCAGCATGGCGGGGCGACGATATTGGCGATCAGCGTATAATCCGACCCTTCGCACTGGCCATGCCACGGATCGCTGCCGTCGGGGTTCACGAGATTGCGCGTGAAGGACGCCGACAGCGCCGGAAACACACCCGGCCCGGTCGGCATCACCGTCGTGCCGACTTTTGGCCCGGACTTCGCGTAACACTGCCAGCCATACCAGCCGTCATACCGGCCCGGCCGGTTCCGCGCTTTGTCGAAACCCGTCGAAATCTCGCTCTGCCGCGCGCTGTTGGTCGGATCCTGCGGGTTGACGCCGCCGATGAACGCAAAGTCGTTCAGCGGCCGGACGCGCTTGTCGGCACCGACATAGGCTTCGAGATTGTAGTAGAACGTCACGATATTGGGTTTGACCGGCACCACCACGCCGGCCGCGATTTCGTAGAACAGGGTCGGTTCCCAATAGGCGGTGGCGTTGAGCGGCCCGCCGGCACAACTCGATTTTGGCGAATTGCGCAGGCTCGCATAATCCGAATTTGCCGTGACCCCCATGTTCCCGAAGAAGGTATGGTGGTGGCCGAACACCGGTTGGCCGTGTCCGACGATCGGATCGAACTGGCCGAATTTGGCGAAGGCGCAATTGGTGCGGAACTTCGCTTGACCGGAGTCGATGCGCGAAATGCCGTCGCCCACGATCCACTGGTTGCGAGTGTATCGTCCCGCTTCGTCGATATCGGCGGGTTCGTAGGCAACCGCGGGCGGATCGCCGCCCTGCGTCGCGGTGAACGTCTCGGATGTCACGTCATTACCGGGATAGCCGACCGTCGGGACTTGGACCCAAAGCGGTGTTTGCTGGCCCAGCGGCCCCCACGATTGCGCGATCGCAGGCGAGGTGCCGAACAAGGCGGCAAGCGCGATGAACTTGGTCTTCATTTTCACAGGCTCCAGATCAGATTGACGACGCGCAGATCACCGTAACCATAGCCATCATGGGGCGAGCCGGGGATCGTGACATTGGCGCTCGAAACCGTTTTTGCGTAGACGACGCCGCCGATTTGGCGCGCATCGCCGTCGCCCTTGCTGTCGAGTTCGACGGCCCCGCTCGCCGCCATGTTGCGGTAGCCTGGATCGTCGTCGATGCTCACCCACAGGATGGCGATGCCGCCATCGGGCACGGGAATGTCGGCATCGACATCGTGCGTATCGGCATTTGTGACCGCTCGCGTATCGAAATAGATGTTCGTTGCGTCCGGTGGTCCGGCCGCCGCATTGCGAACCGCGATGACGTGCACGACACATCCCAGGGTCGAGCCGGTCGTGGTCACGCGAAGGTTGTCCAGGGACGCTACGCTGCCGACGTCGGCGAAATAGGCGTAGCAGTAATGGTTGTTGTGGCCGGTACCTCCACCGACCGGCGCGAAGGTGACGCCCGCGGCGTCCACTCCGGCCAATGTCGGGGCGCCGTTGGACGCGAAGTCCAACAATACGAGTACCTTGTCATTCGAACGGCACGCGATGGCCGATGGCATGGCGACCGTACCGCTGGCATAGCCGAAATCGAGGAATTCGGAAGCGAGCTTCACCGCCGCGACCCGGCCGGCCATCGTATCGGACAGGACGGCCGACCAAGCAGTCGTTGCTCCGCGCAGAACGCCTTCCTGGACCTCGACCATCGATCCAGCCGCAAAATCGGTCGCATCGAAAAGCGGCCAGGCAAAAGACGCCATGCCGTCTTCGCTGTCGAAGAAATCGTCGCTGCTGACGAGATGATCGGTTTCGTAGGTCCACGCAGCATCGTTCACGCGCCACCGGCAACGAATCTTGTCGCTCCCGACGATCACGTTCGCATAATAGCCCGACCACGACATCGGGTTTGCTCCCGCGACGGACGTGCGGGTCAGCACGGGCGGGGTTGCCTGGTAATTGTCGATGACGGTTGCCGATATCGCACTGACGCGCGGACTGTTCGGGCTGTCCTCAAGCGTTTCCGTGAGCGTGATCGTCGACGATGCCACAGGGCCCGTACCGTCCCAAGTCCATGTTCGTGCGACGGCGTCGATGACGAGACCATCGGGCACGCCGCCGACGCTGATGATACTGTCGTCGGTGGCACCCGTAATCGTTCCGGACGCTGGCTGGCCGATGATGAACGTCGCGCTCGACAGGGCCAGTTGTGGAAGGGCCGGCCGCTCGAATACGTTCGTGATCTCGACGGTGAGTGTCGAATCCCGGAACGGATGATCCACGCCGCCAAGCGTTTCGCGGATAACGGGATGATGGACCGAAGCGGTTTCGTAATCCGTCGGATTGGTGCCGGCGGTGAGCGTCCACTCGTCGCCACTGCCGGCCAAGGCGAATTGCCGCCCGACATCGTCCATGAGCGAAAGCGTCGATCCGGGCTTCTTGCCGAGGATGCTGCCGATGACAGTCCCTTCGACGCTGTTTTCCAATAGGCGGTTATTCGAAAGCGATAACGCACCGAGCGCCGTTTGGCCCAGTTCCGCCAATTGGCCGTAAAGCGTCTCGACATCGTACGCCGTGCTGTTTCCGCCGCGCGCGGCGATCAGTTGCCGTAATAATGGTACGGAATCATAGTCCGTCGGCGTCTCGCCGGAGGCCGATACCGCTTCTCTCAGCAGCCCGATGACGCTCCATTGCGTCGGCACGCTGCCGTAGAGGGAAACGAGGATACGAAGATTGTGGACCAATGATAGGTCGGTCGGTGTGCCGCCTGCTGCTTTGACGGCAGCACGCAACGAAGCATTGATACCCATTTGTCAGCGACTCCTTGAAAAGGTGGTCGCGCTCGCAGTCTTTCGGAATGAAAGGTCGTTTTGCCGCATCACGCTGCTGACAAATGTAATCCTACAATTCTCCAACAATCGCTTCTGTTTGGCGATAAGGATCACGGCATCAGCGCGCGTCGAGCACCGTGCGATGGTCGCGGAAGTTGAGCGCGGCGCGGCGGAGGAAATCGTCGATCGCCGTCATTTCCGCCTGGCCCTGCAGCGGGCCGGCGGGGGCAGGGAACTGGCCGTAGCCGGCGAGCAGGCAGTGCCACGAACTCGCCGGGTAATAGCCGCCGATCCCCTGGTCGGCGATCTCGCGCTCCAGGTCGCCGCCGGTGAACCAGCAGGTGATGATCGCCTTCAGCGAATCCGACAGGTCGTCGTTGGCGGCATTGTCGCGCCAGTAGGCGGTGTCGGTGCGCCGGTTCATCCGATAGTGGCAGACGATATAGTCGCGGATGCCGTCGTAGCGCGCCGCGACCGCGGCGTTGAACGCATCGCGTTCGGCCGGGCCGAAGCCGCCCTGTTGCCACGCCTGCACGAACCCCTCGACCGTCGCCTGGACGATGTGCAGCGCGGTCGCCTCGAGCGGCTCAATGAAGCCCTGCGCCAGCCCGATCGCGAGGCAATTGCCGACCCAGCTGCGCTCGACCCGGCCAACCTTCATCGCCAGATGCCGCGCCACCCCGTCCTCGCCGAGCCCGAGATGGGCGCGCAATTCGGCCTCCGCTTCCTCGGGCGAGGTGTAGCGCGAGGCATAGACGTAGCCGTTGCCGGTGCGGCTGGTCAGCGGGATGTCCCATGCCCAGCCGTGGCGGAGTGCCGTCGCTTTCGTGGCGCTGGCGGTGAAGGTCGGGTCGGCCGGGGTCGGCATCACCACCGCGCGGTCGTTGAACAGATTGCCGGCGAACGAGCGGAACGGTTCGCCGAGAGCGCCTTGCAGGATCATCGAGCCGAATCCGCTCGAATCGACGAACAGGTCGCCAGCGATGGCCTCGCCGTCCTCGGCGACGAGATGCGTGACGTGGTCATCCGTCACCGCGACGTCGACGATGCGCCGCTGAAGGTGCTCGACCCCGCGTGCGACGGCATGGTCGCGCAGGAACGCGCCGACCTTGTGTGCATCGAAATGGTAGCCGTAGCTCGGCCCGAGCGGGAAGCTCTCCGGCGCGATCGGCGCCAGCCGCTCCGCCGCGAGCAGCGCCGGCAGGAAGAAGCGATCGGGATGCGCCCACACATCGCGACGATGCCGCCGCGCGCGCGCGTTCGCGACGAACGTCGGCGCGGTGTGCAGGTCGAGCGGGCCGGGGAAGGGGTGGAAATAGTGCGCGAACCCTGGTGCCTCCGACCAGCCGTGGAACGCGATGCCGTTCTTGTAGGTCGCGTCGCACGCCGGCATCCATTCGGGTTCAGCGATGCCAAGCGTGTCGAACAGCGCCTTCAACTGCGGGGTGGATCCCTCGCCGACGCCGACGATGCCGATCTCCGGGCTTTCGATCACCGTGACGCGTGTCGCGCCGCCCATATGGTGCGCGAACAGATTGGCGGCGATCCACCCCGCCGTGCCGCCGCCCAGGATGACGATGCGGCCGGGCGGCGTCACCCGAGCAGCCAGGCGAAGATGTCGTCCATCCGTGCCGCCCAGGCATTCTCCTCGTGTGCGGCGCCCTGATACGTACGGCTCGCGAAATCGCGGCCCTCGCGCCAGCCAAGCCGGACCAGTTCCGCGTCGATCGCCGCCTGCCACGGCGCGTAATTGGCGTCGAGCGTCTTGGTCCCGTGGTCCATCCACAGCTTGCGCCCGGCGGGCTTGCCCAGGTGCGCGGCGAAGAAGCGCTTCCACAGCCCCAGCACGTCGGCGTGCGGCGGCAGCTCGGTCGGCATCGTCAGTAGCCAGTGCGTCGAGACGCAGCCGGCGCGACCGAACACCGTGGGATAGCGCACGAACGCGTAGCAGGTGATGAGCCCGCCCATGCTCGACCCGACCATCGCGGTGTGCGCGGCGTCGGGTAGCGTGCGGTAGGTGCGGTCGATCATCGGCTTCAGGTCGCGGACCAGGAAACGGAGGTACGCGTCGCCGGTGATCGGGCCGCCGGCACTCTTGTCGAACACCGCGCGCACGTCGGCGGGGGCGATGTCGTAAATGCCTTGCGGGAAATACTGGCGGTAGCGCGCGCCGAGCGGGTTATCGATCGCGACGATGATGAACGGCGCGACGCGCTTGGCGGCGATCAGGCGCAGCGCTGCCTTGTCCGCGCCCCACACCTTGTGGAACGCCGATCGCTCGGGGAAGAACACGTTCTGGCCGTCGTGCATGTAGACCACGGCGTAGCGGCGGCGTGACGCGTCATAGCCGGGCGGGAGCCAGACCACGATGTGGGGTGCGGCGATCTCCGGCTGGGTCGAGGTCGCTGCCGGAATCTCGACGAAGCGGCCGGTGTCGGGCGCGGTCTCGGCCAGCGCGGGTGTCGCGACCAGCGCGAGCACCAGCATCGCGAGCGCGCGGATCATGCCCGCTCCGCGACAAGAGCGGCGAACGCGCCGAAGCACCAGTCGGTCACATCGTTGACCTGCTCGATCACGCGCCAGCGCTCGGGCTGGTCGGGCCGCCACGCAATCTCGCCGTCGCCGATGTTGAATACGCAGAGCAGGCGTTGTCCTGGCACCTCGCGCTCGAACACCAGGAGGGGCCCGGCGGCCTCGACGATCCGCATCGTGCCGGTCAGCAGCGCGTCGCTCGCGCGCCGCCAGTGGAGCAGGTGCCGCGTCAGCGCGAGCAGCGAGTCCGCCGTCGCCTCCTGCCGATCGACCGCCAGCGCGGCGTGATCGGCGCCGACCGGCAACCACGGCTCGGTCGTGGAGAAGCCCAGTTGCGGCGCGTCAGCCGTCCACGGCATCGGCGTACGCGCGCCGTCGCGCGACAGCGTCAGCGGCCAGTTGGCGATCGCTTCGGGATCGCGCAGCCGGTCGAACGGGATGTCGACCTGAGTCAGGCCGAGCTCTTCACCCTGGTAGAGGAAGATGTTGCCGCGAAGGCACGTCAGCAACAGCACCTTCAATCGCCCAAAGGCTTCCCGATGCTCCGGCCCGACCCAGCGCGACAGCGCGCGCGGCGCGTCGTGATTCTCGAACGCCCAGCTCGGCCAGCCCGTGCCCGGCGTGTCC
Organism: Sphingomonas sp.; assembly: GCF_017304635.1. Taxonomy (GTDB): domain Bacteria; phylum Pseudomonadota; class Alphaproteobacteria; order Sphingomonadales; family Sphingomonadaceae; genus Sphingomonas. Next base: position 1,317,967 of record NZ_JAFKMA010000001.1, on the reverse strand, counting down.
GGCCATTGCTCGACCGCGTCGCGCACCAGCGCGGGCGTCAGCGTGTCGGCATAGAGGAAGTTGAAGCCATAGGCCGAATTGAGCCGGCGCTGATCGGCGGTGAAGGCGTGCATCTCCGCCTCCGGCGCCGGCCCGCCGACCTCCGCAACCGTGAACCGCGCGCCGTAGCGGTCGGTCAGGTCGCGCACGCGTTCGAGGAAACCCGGAATGTCGGGATGGCTCTGGTTGTGGACGTGGAGCTGGAAATCGAACGGCCGCGTGCGCACGCCGTTGCTGGGCGGCGCGGGTGGATTGTCGCGCATCTCGGGATCGTGCATCGCGAAGTTGATCGCGTCGATCCGGAAGCCGTCGACGCCGCGGTCGAGCCAGAACCTCGCCGTCGCGAGCAACGCATCCTGCACGGCCGGATTGTGGCCGTTCAGCTGCGGCTGCGCGCTCAGGAAGTTGTGCATGTAATATTGGCCGCGCCGCGCGTCCCACGTCCAGGCGGGACCGCCGAATACCGATTGCCAGTTCGTCGGCGGGCTGCCGTCGGGCTTGGCGTCGGCCCAGACATACCAGTCGGCGCGAGCGTTGGTGCGGTCGGCGCGGCTCTCCGTAAACCAGGCATGCGCGTCGGACGTGTGCGAATAGACCTGGTCGATGATGACGCGCAGCCCCAGCGCATGCGCGCGGGCGATCAATGCGTCGAAATCGGCGAGCGTCCCGAAGATCGGGTCGACGTCGCAATAATCCGCCACGTCATACCCGAAATCGGCCATCGGCGAGGTGAAGAACGGCGACAGCCAGACGCCGTCCACCCCCAGCGACGCGACATGATCGAGATGTGCGGTGATCCCGGCCAGGTCGCCGATCCCGTCGCCGTTCGAATCGGCGAAGCTGCGCGGATAGATCTGGTAGATCGCTGCCCCGCGCCACCACTCGCGCGTGGTCGCGTCCGCCCTGGCGATGCTGGCAAGCTCGTTCACGGCCGGGCCTCGCAGACGGCATAGCCCAAGGCGGGCAGGGTGACGCTGACGCTGCCCGGTGCGCTCGCGGTGGCGGCGCACTGGCCGGCGAGCGTGGTGAAAGCGGCCGACCGCGTCTCGACCAGCACGTTTTGCGTGATCGGGCTGGTCGAGGTGTTGAACGCGAGCAGGATCTCGCGTCCGCTGGTCGGGTCGAAGCGGGAGATGGCGAACAGGCCCGGCTTCTCGCCGAACGTGCGCACGACCTGGCGGCCGCGGGTGAGCGCGGGGTGGCTGGTCCGCACGCGCGCCAAAGCGGCAATCTCCTTGAACAGCGGATGGTCCATCCCGAAGCTGGGCGTCGCGGTCGTCTTGGTCGTGCCGAGCAGGCGGTCGGTGTTATAGACCGCGACCTTGCTCCCGAACATGTCCTCGCGCGCCAGCTGGTCACCACCAGTGCCGACGAAACCCTGCTCGTCGCCATAATAGATGGTCGGCACGCCGCGCAGCGTCAGCAGCATGGCATAGCCGAGCTCGACGCGCTTCAGGACCTCGTCGTCGCTCGCCTTGGGCATGCCCTGCCGAACGAACATCGCGAACCGTCCGGCATCGTGATTGCCGAGGAACGTCGGCAACTGCATGGCGCCGGCCGCCCCGCCTTCGTAGATCGGGTCGGCGAAGAACAGGCGGAACAGCTCGCTGGTGCCGGCGCCGGCTCCGACCGTATCCACCACCGCGCGAGCGAACGCGAAGTCGAGCACGGCGGGCAAGCCGTCGACGCGGGTATGCTCGGCGAGGCGGGCCGGGTCGAGCTGATCGGTCGCGACTTCGCCGAAGATGTGGAAATTGGGGATGCCCTTCGCCGCGGCGCGGGCGCGCATCGCGGGGACGAACGCCTGCCAGAATTCGGGGTTCACGTGCTGTGCCGTGTCGATGCGGAATCCGTCGACGCCGAACCGGTCGATCCAGCCGCCGAAGATATCGATCATGCCGCTGACGACCTTCGGATTCTCGGTCATCAAATCGTCGAGGCCGGAAAAGTCGCCGAGCTGCGAATCCTCGCCATAGAAATCGGAATCGCCGCGATTGTGATAGAGCGTGACGTCGTTCAGCCAGGCCGGCGTCTTCGCATGCTCCTCGCCCTTCGGAATGTAGGGCGTGTAGGCATAATTCGGGTCGGTCAGCTTGGCGAAGTTCTCACGCGTCTGGACGCCGTCGCCGGCGAAACCAGGGTTGATCGGCGCGCCGTTCACTCCGCCCCGGCGCTGATACGGATAATCGGCGCGGCTGTGGTAGGCGCAATGCTGATCGGGCACGCATTCGCGATACTTGATGACGTCGGCGGTGTGGTTGACGATGATGTCCATATAGACCTTCATCCCGCGCGCGTGCGCCGCATCGACCAGCGCCTTGAAGTCCGCGTCGGTGCCCAGGTGCGGATCGACCGTCGTGAAGTCGATGATCCAATAGCCGTGATAGCCCGCGCTTTCGTTGCCGGGCGGGCCCTGGACGGGCTTGTTCTTGAAAATCGGCCCGACCCAGATCGCGGTCGCGCCGAGCGCCTGGATATAATCGAGCCGCTTGACGAGCCCCTTCAGGTCGCCGCCGTGATAGAAGCCCTTGGCGGTCGGATCGTAGCCGGTGCGCAGCCGGTCGCCGCTCAGGCCGCCGCGATCGTTCGCGGGATCGCCATTCTCGAACCGGTCGGGCAGCAGGAAATAGATCACCTCATCCTGCGGCAAGCGGTCGCGATAGGACGCGGCGGCCGGCGCGATCTGGGCCGGGGCGGGGAAAGCCGGCAACGCGGTCGCGGCGAGCAGGAAAGTGAGAGAGGCGGTACGGATCATGCGGCTGACTCGGCTTTTGCGCCGGTCATCGCGGCGATGAAGGAACGGTGGTCGGGCATGGCGTCGGCGCGGACGCGAGCTGCCCGGGCAAGGGTATCGAGGAACGGCCCGATCTCGGCGCCCGCGACATTGTCGGCGAGTGGGGACCAGCTCCGCGGTTCGATGCCCTGGCCCAGCATCACCTGTCCCCAGCTGTCGTCGAGGAACAGTTCGTCCTCCTCGCGCACGAACGCGCCCGATTCTTCGAACAACGCGATCTTCTCCGCCAACGTCGCGGGCAGATCGATGTGACGGCAATGGTCCCAGAACGGCTCGCCGACGCGATCGTTGGCGACGTAATGCAGTACCAGGAAATCGCGCACCCGCTGCCACTCGATCGTCGACAGCCGGTTGAACGTGTCGCGCGCGGTGGCGAGGTCGGTGAGGTCGCGCGGCAGGACGTTGAGCAATCGCCCCAGTGCCGACTGGACGAGGTGGATGCTGGTCGATTCCAGCGGCTCCATGAACCCCGCCGCCAGCCCGAGCCCGACGCAATTGGCCGCCCAGAACTCCCGCCGATGCCCGGTGGTGAAGCGGATCGGCCGCGGATCGGCGAGGGGCTCGCCCTCCAGATTGGCGAGCAGCAGCACGCTCGCTTCATCGACCGACATGAACTCGGACGCGAAGACGTGGCCGTTGCCGGTGCGATGCTGGAGCGGAATACGCCATTGCCACCCCGCGGGCCGCGCGATCGACTGGGTATAGGGCCGCAAGGGGCCGCTGTTCGCGCACGGCACGGCGAGCGCGGTGTCGCAGGGCAGGTAGCGCCGCCAGTCGACGAACGGCACGTCGAGCGCCTGGCCGAGCAGGAGGCTGCGAAAACCCGTACAGTCGAGGAACAGATCGCCTACGACCGCGCGCCCGCCGTCTAGCGTCAGCGCGCGGATGTCGCCGCTCGCGCCGTTGCGTTCGACACTGGCGATCGTCCCCTCGACCCGGCACACCCCGTTCGCCTCGGCATAGTCGCGCAACATCGCGGCGAACAACGTCGCGTCGAAATGATAGGCGTAGGCGAGGTCGGGCAGGTTGCGGTCGCGCCCGTCGCCGATCACGAACTTGCCGCGCCGGGCGGCGGCGACGTTGGCGCTATAGTCGCCGTAATCGCCCGCGACGCCCAGCGCACGTCCGCGCAGCCAGAGTTGGCGGAACGGGATCAGCCCGACCCCGCGCCCGACCGTGCCGAAGCTATGGACGTACGAATGTCCCACCCGCCGCCAGTCGACGAACTCGATCCCCAGCTTGAAGCTGGCGTTGGTGCGGCGCAGGAACTCGGCCTGGTCGAGCCCCAGCCCGATCAGCAGATTGTGGATCTGCGGGATGGTCGCCTCGCCGACGCCGATCGTGCCGATCGCGTCCGATTCGACCAGGGAGATCGTCGCGCGGTTGCCGAGGAACCGCGCGCACGTCGCCGCGGCCGTCCATCCCGCCGTCCCGCCACCGGCGATGACGATCCGGAACGGGGCGGGGTCGAGGGGCGCGGAATGGCTCATGCGCGACCTTCAGAAACGATCGGCCCCGCCGGCGCAACCCGGCGGGGCCAGATACGGATCAGAACTTGAAGGTGAACCCGCCGACGAAGCGGCGCCCGTAGCTCTGATACTTCAGGAACGACAGCGGATCGGTCGAGCCGAGCGTCGCCGAGCGCGTGTTGGTCAGGTTCTGGCCCTGGATATAGAGCGACAGCCCGCCGAGCGCCGACGTCTTCGGGAAATCGTAGCCGATCTGCGCATCGTAGATCGTCTCCGCCAGCACCTTCTGGCGATCGAGCCCGCCGCTGTAGAGCGCGAAGTCGCCGAGGAACGACGAGCGATAGCGCATGCTGCCGCGGACGCTGAAGCCGTGCCCTTCATAGAAGGCGGTGATGCTGCCGACCCACTTCGAATAGCCCGGGATCGTCGTCACCTGACCCTTGAAGTCGTACACCTTGGTGATGGTGTAGCCGCCACCGCCGGTCAGGCCGAAGCCCGCCAGCGCGCTCGAGAACACGTCGAACGGCAGCGTCCCGGCGATTTCGGCGCCGTACAGGTGGCCGCCATGCGTGTTCACCGGGCCGCTGAACTGACCGATCGGCGATGACGGCACCTGACCGCCCGGCTTCGGGAAGCCCGAATAGTCGAAGTTCAGGTCGAATGCGCTCGGATCGATATAGGTGGTGATGTCCTTGTAGAACGTCTGCAGCGCGAGATAGCCCTTCGAGCCGAAATACTTCTCGAAGTTCAGGTCGAACGCCCATGCCTGGTACGGCCGCAGCAACGGATTGCCGCCGCCGCCGCTGTAGATCGCCGGGCTGCGCGTCGTGTCGACACCGAAGCTGACGACGTTGTTCAACTGGTCCATGCGCGGCCGCATATATTCCTTCGACGCGGCGAAGCGGATCACGAAGTCGCTGTTGGTGCGCAGCGCCAGGTTCATGCTGGGCAGGACCATCCAGTAATCGTCCTTGACCGGCAGATAGGTCTGGCCGCTCGACAGGACGCTGGTGTGTACGCCCTGCACGCCGATATTGCCGGTCAGCGTGGCACCGCCCAGCTGGCCGTTCAGCGTCGCCATCGCATAGGGCGTCAGCACGTCTTCGTCGATGCCGTAGCCCTTGGTCGTGCCGTAGCTGTTCGGGATGTAGACGAGCACGCCGTTGGCGACGAGCGTCCGCGGGTCGTAGGCGATGATGTTGCCGAGCCCGCGGTCGAGCGACACCGGCGTCAGCAGCAGGTTCGACGGGATCGCCGCGGTAGTGGCGCCGTTCGGCGGGCTGAGGAAGCCTTCGTTGGCGTTCAGCGTCTTGGTCCGGGTGGTGAAGTCCGCCCCGACCTTGATCGACTTCACGAAGCCGCCGATCTCGCGCTCGACCTCCAGCTTCGCTTCGACCAGGTCGTCCTTGGTGTTGCGCAGGTTCGAATAGCCGGCCTGGACCGGCGATCCGCTCCAGCCCTCAACGTCGGTCAGCACCAGCGCGGAGCTCGCGCCGTTATAGTTGCTGGTGAACTGCGGACCCGTCGGGGTCACGACGTACGACACGATCGCGGTCGGGTTGGCGAGCGCGCGGCCGAGGCCGGCGGTCGTCTGGATCGAGCTGTCCTTGCGGACCGTGCGCGACCAGCTGAGGTCGCCCGTCGCCTTCCAGCCGTCGTGGTTGTCCCACGCCATGTTCCAGCCAATCGAATATTGGTCGGCGGTGCGGTCGTTGGCGTAATTCTCGATCAGCGGCGTCCCGGCGATGGTCGCGGCGGTGACCAGGCCGTTGCTGTTGGTCTTCACGTTCGAGATCGCGTCGTGACCGCAGCCGCCGCCGCAGTTGAACGGCATTTCGAAACCGCGCTGGTCGACGCGATCGACGAAGTGCGAATAGAAACCGTCGATCGTGACCAGGAAGTTGTCGCTCATCTGCGCCTGGACGGTTGCGTTGGTGCCGAACCGCTTCAGCTTGTCGGTTTCCGACCAGGTCTTGATGCCGTTCATGCCGGTGCCGCCGCCCGGATAGCCGCCATAGCCCCAGGCGTTGAAGTCGCGGGTCTGGTACGGCTCGTCGGTGTACGCCGCCGAGATCGCGACGCCCAGCCGGTCGTCCATGAACTTGTCGACGAAGGTCGCGTAGGCGCGATAGCCCTTGTCGCTCGAATTCGGGTCGATCTTCTGGTCGACATAAGTGCCGCGCGCGCCGATCGCGAGGACGCGGTGGCTGACTTCGAGCGGGCGGACGGTGCGCAGGTCGATGCTGCCGACCAGGCCGCCGGCGGTGTGATCCGCCTCCGCCGTCTTGTACACGTCGACGCCCGACAGGATTTCCGACGGATACTGGTCGAACTCGACCGCGCGGCTGTCGTTGGTGGTGGTCTGCTGGCGACCGTTCAGCGTGGTGGTCGAGAAGTCCGGACCAAAACCGCGGATCGAGATGATGTTGGCGCGACCCGCATTCCGCTGCGACGAGATGCCGGGCAGTCGCGCGATCGATTCGCCGATGCCGTTGTCGGGCAGCTTGCCGATGTCTTCGGCCGAGACCGATTCGATCACCGTCTCGGCGTTCTTCTTCTTGGCCGTCGCCTTGCCCAAAGCGGCACGGAAGCCGGTGACGACGATGTCGCCGGTCGCCGGCGCGTCGGCCGTGTCCTGCGCCGTCGCATCGGGCGTCGAGGTCGCGGCGGTCTGCGCGAAGGCGGTGCCGCCGCCGAGCAGCAGCGCCCCGGCGCTGACGCCGATGGCCAGCGCGATACGGGTGCGCGACGCCGGACGAATGAAAGCAGTCATCAAAACCTCCCCTGCGGCCGATCGCATCTGACGCGGATCGGGCAATTCTCGATCGTGATTGGAATTGACGGCGGGCAAAGGGAAGCACACGGCATACGTATTCAGACTTATGCTGTTGCCGGATTGCAACATTCGTTGGGGAGGGCGGCATGTCGTTGGAAAAGCCGACCAGTTTCGACATCGCCGCGCTGGCCGGCGTGTCGCAGCCGACCGTCAGCCGAGCGCTGCGCGGCGATCGCACGGTCAGCGAAGCGACGCGGTTGCGGATCGAGGCGATCGCGCGGCAACTCAACTACACGGTCGACAAGAACGCGTCGGCGCTGCGGCGCGGCCAGTCGAACACGCTGGCGCTGCTGTTCTTCGAGGATCCGACGCCGGACGATTCGCTCATCAATCCGTTCTTCCTGGCGATGCTGGGGACGATTACGCGGACCTGTGCGCTGCGCGGCTACGACCTGCTGACCTCGTTCCAGCAACTCTCCAACGACTGGCACGTCGATTACGAGGATAGCCGCAAGGCCGACGGGATCATCCTGCTCGGCTATGGCGATTATGAGGATTACCGCTCGCGGCTCGACCAGTTGAAGGCGCAGGGGACCCATTTCGTGCGCTGGGGATCGGTGCGGCAGGGGCCGGCGGGCGCGACGATCGGCTGCGACAACGTCCGGGGGGGGTACGAGGCGGGGCGGCACCTGCTCGGCGGCGGGCGGCGGCGGATCGCTTTCCTGGGCGAGGCGTCGAGCCATTATCCAGAATTCGAGGATCGCTATCAGGGGCTGGTCGAGGCGCTGGGCGAGGCGGGGGTCGCGGTCGATCCGGCGCTCCAGGTCGATGCCATCACCACCGAGGCGGCGGGTTATGACGCGGCCAACGCATTGCTCGCGCGCGGAGTCGCGTTCGACGCGGTGTTCGCGGCCAGCGACATGATCGCGATGGGGGCGATGCGCGCGCTGGAGGGGGCGGGGCAGCGCGTGCCGCACGACGTCGCGGTGGTCGGGTTCGACGATCTGCCCGCCGCCGGCCTGACGCATCCGCCGCTGACCACGATCGCGCAGGACTATCGCCGCGCCGGAGAGTTGCTGGTCGATACCCTGCTCGCGCGCATCCGCGGCGAGCCGACCGCGGCGGTGATCCTGCCGCCGCGGCTGATCGTGCGCGGATCGACCGCAAGTCCCTGAATCGGACCGGTTGACCGCATGGCGGCGGCGCGCTCACCCTCGCGCGCGAGACGAGAACGATCGAGGGGAGCGATGAACGAACGGCCGCGCCAGTCCTTTGCCGGACTGTGGAACATCTCGTTCGGATTCTTCGGAATCCAGATCGGTTTCGCGTTGCAGAACGCGAACATGAGCCGTGTCTTCCAGACATTGGGGTCGAGCCTCGACGACTTGCCGGCGCTGTGGGTGGCGGCACCGCTGACCGGGCTGCTGGTCCAGCCGATCATCGGGCACATGTCCGACCGCACGTGGCTCGGGCGGCTGGGGCGGCGGCGGCCGTATTTCCTGACCGGGGCGATCCTGGCGACGCTGGCGCTGCTGGTGATGCCGCTCGCGCCCGCCTTGTTGTTCGCCGCCGCGATGCTTTGGGTGCTCGACGCCTCGCTCAACATCTCGATGGAGCCGTTCCGCGCGTTCGTCGGCGATATGCTGCGCAAGGACCAGCACGCGACGGGCTACGCGGTGCAGACCGCGTTCATCGGCGCAGGCGCGGTGGTCGGGTCGATCTTCCCGAAGGTGCTCGAGCATCTGGGTGTCGCCAACACCGCGGCGCCGGGCGCGATTCCCGATACGGTCCGCTACGCCTTCTGGTTCGGCGGGATCGCCCTGTTCGCCTCGGTCGCATGGACCGTGCTGACGACGCGCGAATACAGCCCGGCGGAGATGGCCGCATTCGATGGCGAGGCGGAAGCCGAAGCGCATGACGCGATCCGCCTGCTCGCCGCGCGCGATTACGGGTCGAGCGCCGCGTGGATCGCCGGCGGCGCGGTGGTGATCGCCGCCGTCGTCGCGTTCGGCCTCAAGAAGGAAGTCTATCTGCTCGGCGCGCTGCTGATCGCGTACGGTATCGCCAGTATCGTGGCGATCGCGGGCGCCAAGCGCGGCGCGGCGCCGTCGATCCTGGGGCACATCGTCGGCGATTTCTCTGGCATGCCGACGCTGATGAAACGGCTGGCGCTGGTCCAGTTCTTCAGCTGGTCGGCGCTGTTCATCATGTGGATCAATACGACCCCGGTGGTCGCGCAATATGCGTTAGGCGCGACCGACCCGGCGAGTGCGCGATACCAGGAGGGCGCCAACTGGGTCGACGTGATGTTCGGGACCTATAACGGCGTCGCCGCCGTCGCGGCGCTGACGCTGCTGCCGTGGTTGTCGCGGCGGATCGGGCAGGTGCGAACGCACGTCGTCGGGCTGCTGTGCGGGGCGGTCGGCTATGCCAGCTTTTTCGCGATCCGCGATCCGAACTGGCTGCTGGCGAGCGAGGTCGGCATCGGCATCGCCTGGGCCTCGATCCTGGCCATGCCCTACGCCATCCTGGCATCGAGCCTGCCGCAGAAGAAGCTGGGCGTTTACATGGGATTGTTCAACGTCTTTGTCGTGGTACCGCAACTGCTGGTCGCGACCGTGATGGGCTCGATCATGAAGGCATGGTTCCCGACCGAGCCGATCTGGACGATGGCCTTCGCGGCCGGCGTCATGGCGCTGGCGGCGATCGCGATGCTGCGGGTGGAGACGCGCTGACCAGCGGCGCTTGGTCGGTCGGTTACTTCTTCGATCGCACCCGGCGCTTGGTCGGTGTCGGCTTGGCCGCCGGTTCCGCCATCTTCACCACCGTCCCGCGCGGAAAACAGTGGAGGGAGAATCGGCCGTCTTTGTCCCGGCATGGGACGGCGCTCGGCCTGACAGCCGGCGTCGGATGCGTCTGCGGCCCGGCGGCGGCCGCTGCAGCGAGAACGAGATAGAGCATGCGTCACCCTTTCAAACCCCGCGGAATCGCCGCGTTTCCGGTATGTTATAGCATCGTGTCGGTCACACCGGTCCAGCCCCGCGAACGTGTCCCGAATCTGTCCCAAAAAAATCCTTAACAAATAGTTAATATCCGCTTGCGCGTTCGTCGCGGCGATGGCAGCAAAGTCAGTGGGCCGGGGTAATAACGTCATGAATAGCCTCGGTTTCGTGACAAAGGGGATGTGTAAAATGAAAAAGATTTTGACCGGCAGTCTGCTGGCGATCGGCGTTGCCTTGAGCGCGCAGAGCGCGTCGGCGGCCGACTATGCGATCGGCGATCTCGCGCAGAAGTACATGACGTACACGTCGAACGCGCAGATCAACCTGCACCAGACGTCGCAATATAACGGCGTCGGCACCGTGTTCATCCAGACCGTGAGCACGCTCGCGCAGAGCCCGAACTCGGGCTACATCTGCACCGGGTCGCTGCTCAACGCGACGACCGTGCTGACCGCGGCGCACTGCGTCTATCCGTTCACCAGCTCGGGAACGTCGGATCCGGTCGCTCGTATCCGCTTCTACCTGCCGTCGCTGGGCTCGGCGACCGAAGTCTATTCGGCGACCGGCTATGCCTATAATTCGGGCTACGACACCGCCGATCACACCGGCGACATCGGGTCGGGCCATGACGTGGCGCTGTTCACGCTGGGCACGGCGGCGACCGGCCACGACACGTACAGCATCTACACCGGCGACCCGCTGCAGCAGTACACCGAAGTCGGCACCGGCACGATCGGCGGCCCGAGCGGCACCAATTCGAGCCTGAGCGACTACCAGAAGCGCACCGGCACCAACCAGTACGAGCTGTACGGCGACGACCTGTTCAGCGACGTGACGCACGGCGTCGTGCTCGCCGACTTCGACGACGGCACTGCGGCGCACGACGTGTTCGGGCGCAACCTGGGCATGTCGAACACCGGCTTCGGCAATGACGAAGCGAGCTCGTCGCCGGGCGATTCGGGCGGCCCCGAGTTCATCAACGGCCAGATCGTCTCGGTGACGTCGTTCGGCATCACCGGCGGCATCTTCCAGGGCTATTGCGGCGGCAACTCGACCGATCCGTACAACAGCAGCCGGTCGACGACCAAGACGACCGACCTCAGCAAGTGCACCAACTCGTCGGTCGGCGAGATCATGGGCAACACGCTGACGGCGTACAACCAGGACTTCATCAACGGGTATCTGGCCGGCAAGGTCGCGGTGACCACCCCGGTGCCGGAATCGGCGACCTGGGCGATGCTGATCCTGGGCTTCGGCTTCGTCGGCTACAGCCTGCGCCGCCGCGCGGCGAAGGTCGTGTTCGCCTGATCGCCTGATCGATCGATGAAGAGGGGCGCGGCATCCATGGATGCCGCGCCCTTTTTCGTGGGGTAGGGGGCAGGGACGGCGCGCACCGTCACGCCGTTACGCCGGTGGCGTGAGGGCAGGCCGCGCGCGAACCATTCGATCCTCCAGCGCTATGGAAAGCCCATCGGTGGACCCCGGCACGAGGTCGGGGTGGCGGATGGAGACCGAAGACGTCAGCCGTCCTTGACCGTCTCCATCGCGACGAAGGTCGAGGTGCTGGCGACGTGCGGTAGGCTAGAGATGCGCTCGCCGAGCACGGTGCGATAGCGGCGAATGTCGGGCGTGCGCACCTTGAGCAGATAATCGAAGCTGCTCGCGATCATGTGGCATTCCTCGACCTCGGGAATACGCCGCACCGCCGCGTTGAACTCGGCCAGCGCCTGTTCGCGCGTGTCGGTCAGCTTGACCTCGGCGAAGGCGACGTGATCGAGCCCGAGTTTCGCCGGATCGATCGTCGCGCGAAAGCCGGTGATGACCCCGGCGTCGATCAGTCGCCGCAGCCGGACGTGACACGGCGTCTTCGACAGCCCGACCTTGCGTGCGAGGTCGGTCACGCTGATCCGGCCATCGATCGCGAGTTCAGCGAGGATCTTGCGGTCGAATGAATCCAATGCGACTTCGGATTGTGCATTTTCCACAATAGATGTCCTGACAATTCGCCTGTCCGCGTCATATCGTCCACCGACAGCTAAAATAAAGGTCGGATCGTCAACCGCGTCCGCACTATATTCGCGGCATGACCGACCAGCCCCCGTTCGCCGCCTTCGCCCCGCCGATCCGCCAGCCATCGCCGCTGCGCCAAGCGATCACCGCCGCCTATCGCCGCGATGAAGCCGAAGCGCTCGCGCCGTTGCTCGACGCCGCCACACTGGACGATGCGACCAGAGCCGCCGTCCGCGACATCGCGCGCCAGCTCGTCACCACGCTTCGCGCCAATCACAAGGGCAGCGGGGTCGAGGGCCTCGTCCAGGAATATGCGCTGTCGAGCGAGGAAGGCGTCGCGCTGATGTGCCTGGCGGAGGCGTTGCTGCGCATCCCCGACGATGCGACCCGCGACGCGCTGATCCGCGACAAGATCGCCGACGGCGACTGGGGCTCGCATCTCGGCGGGGGCAAGTCGCTGTTCGTCAATGCGGCGACCTGGGGCCTGGTGGTGACCGGCAAGCTGGTCGGCAGCGTCGATGATCGCGGGCTGGGCGCGGCGTTGGCGCGGCTGGTCGCGCGGGCGGGCGAGCCGGTGATCCGCCGCGGCGTCGATTTCGCGATGCGGATGATGGGCGAGCAGTTCGTGACCGGCGAGACGATCGCCGAAGCGCTGAAGCGTGCTCGGGCGCTGGAGGCGAAGGGCTTCCGCTACAGCTACGACATGCTGGGCGAGGCGGCGACGACGATGGCCGACGCCGACCGCTATTACGCCGATTACGAGACCGCGATCCATGCGATCGGCAAGGCGTCTGGCGGACGCGGCGTGTACGAAGGGCCGGGCATCTCGATCAAGTTGTCGGCGCTCCACCCGCGTTATGTCCGGGCCCAGGCCGACCGCGTGATGGGCGAATTGCTGCCCCGCGTGCGCAAGCTGGCGCTGCTCGCGAAGGGCTATGACATTGGCTTCAACATCGACGCGGAGGAGGCCGACCGGCTCGAACTGTCGCTCGATCTGCTCGAAAGCCTGGCGCTCGATACCGAGCTGGCCGACTGGAACGGGCTCGGCTTCGTGGTGCAGGGCTATGGCAAGCGGTGCCCGTTCGTGATCGACTGGATCATCGAGCTCGCACGGCGGAGCGGCCGGCGGATCATGGTGCGGTTGGTCAAGGGCGCCTATTGGGATGCCGAGATCAAGCGCGCGCAGGTCGACGGCCTCGCCGACTTCCCAGTCTACACGCGCAAGGTTCATACCGACGTCGCGTACATCGCCTGCGCGCGCAAGCTGCTGGCGGCGCCCGACGCGGTGTTCCCGCAATTCGCGACACATAACGCGCAGACGCTGGCGACGATCTACCAGCTCGCCGGGCCCGATTTCGCGGTCGGCCAGTACGAGTTCCAGTGCCTGCACGGCATGGGCGAGCCGCTGTACGAACAGGTTGTCGGCAAGGACAAGCTCGACCGGCCGTGCCGCATCTACGCGCCGGTCGGCACGCACGAGACGTTGCTCGCATACCTCGTGCGGCGCTTGCTGGAGAACGGCGCGAACAGCTCGTTCGTCAACCGTATCGCCGATCCGACGGTGTCGATCGACGAGATGATCGCCGATCCGGTCGAGCTGGTCCGCGCGATGCCGCATCCCGGGGCGCGCCACGATTTGATCGCGCTGCCCGCCGACCTCTACCCCGACCGCCGCAACTCTGCCGGGATCGACCTGAGCGACGAGACCGCGCTGGCGGCGCTGAGCGCGGCGTTGCGCGAGAGTGCGGCGATCGACTGGCGCGCGGCGGCGAGCGACGGGGCGGGGACCGAGCGCCCGGTGCTCAACCCCGCCGATCATCGCGACGTGGTCGGTACGGTCGTCGAGGTCTCGCCCGATCAAGCGAGCGCTGCCGTCGCGACCGCCGCCACCGCGAGCTGGGCCGGCGTCCCCGTCGTCGAGCGCGCCGCGATGCTCGACCGCGCGGCCGATGCGATGCAGGCGCGGATGCCGATCCTGCTCGGACTGGTGATGCGCGAAGCGGGCAAGTCGCTGCCCAACGCGATCGCCGAAGTGCGCGAGGCGATCGACTTCCTGCGCTATTACGCGGCGCAGGCGCGCGGCACGTTCGGTGCGAACCAGCAACCGCTCGGTCCCGTCGTCTGCATCAGCCCGTGGAACTTCCCGCTCGCGATCTTCACCGGCCAGGTTGCCGCGGCGCTGGTTGCCGGCAATCCGGTGCTCGCCAAGCCGGCCGAGGAAACCCCGCTGATCGCCGCCGAGGCGGTGCGCCTGCTCCACGCCGCCGGCGTCCCGGCCGACGCGCTGCAACTCGTCCCCGGCGACGGCGCGATCGGCGCGGCTTTGGTCGCGGCGCCCGCGACCGCCGGCGTCATGTTCACCGGCTCGACCGAGGTCGCGCGGCTGATCCAGCGCCAGCTCGCGACGCGGCTGTCGCCCGCCGGCCGCCCGATCCCGCTGATCGCCGAGACCGGCGGCCAGAACGCGATGATCGTCGACAGCTCCGCGCTCGCCGAACAGGTAGTCGCCGACGTGCTGGTCTCCGCGTTCGACAGCGCCGGTCAGCGCTGCTCGGCGTTGCGCGTGCTGTGCCTGCAGGAGGACGTCGCCGACCGTACGCTGGCGATGCTGAAGGGCGCGCTGAAGGAGTTGCGGATCGGCCGCACCGACGCGCTGAAGGTCGATATCGGCCCGGTCATCACTGCCGAGGCGAAGGAAAATATCGAGCGGCACGTCGCCGCGATACGCAAGGCCGGCGCGCGGATCGAGCAGCAGGCGCTGCCGGCCGAAGCGGTCAACGGCACCTTCGTCGCGCCGACGATCATCGAGATCGCCGACATAGCCGAATTGAAGCGCGAGGTGTTCGGCCCGGTCCTCCACGTCGTGCGCTATCGGCGCGAGCGGCTCGGCGCGCTGATCGATGCGATCAACGCGACCGGCTATGGCCTGACGTTCGGGTTGCACACGCGGCTCGACGAGACGATCGCGCACGTCACGTCGCGAGTGAAAGCCGGCAACCTTTACGTCAATCGTAACGTCATCGGCGCGATCGTCGGCGTGCAGCCGTTCGGCGGGCGCGGCCTGTCGGGAACCGGGCCGAAGGCGGGCGGGCCGCTCTATCTCGGCCGGCTGGTCGCCCAGGCGCCGGTGTTCGCGGCGCGCGCCGAGCATCTCGATTCGCCGCTCCACGACTTCGCCGATTGGCTTGATGCGGGCGGCGACCGCGCCGGGGCGGCGGTCGCGCGGCGTTATGGCGACGCATCGGCGCTCGGCGTCGATCTCGCGCTGCCGGGGCCGGTCGGCGAGCGCAACCTCTACGCGCTGCATCCGCGCGGCCGCATCCTGTTGCGCCCGGCGACGCGCGAGGGGCTGGTCGAACAGATGGCGGCGGTGCTGGCGACGGGCAATCGCGGCACGGTCGCGGGCATGGGGTTGCCGACCGGCCTGCCGCGCACCGTCGCGGCGGTGTTCGCCGCCGACACGCGCGAGCCCTATGCGGCGGCGCTGGTTGAGGGCGATGCCACCCACGTCACCGAAGTCGCCGCCGAGGTCGCGGCGCTGCCCGGCCCGATCGTCTCTGTCCACGCCGCCGCGCCTGACCAGCCGCTGGCGTATCAATGCGACTGGCTGCTCGAGGAAGTGTCGACCTCGATCAACACGACGGCGGCGGGCGGCAATGCGAGTTTGATGATGATCGGGTAGAAAAGGTGCCTCGTTCATCCTCCCGGATTTCTGCGAAAGCAGGAGTCCGGGGTTGCCGGCGCCGCGTTAGTGGCTCTGGGGTTCTGCTTTCGCAGGAACAACGAAGCGTGATTGAGCAGATCACTTGCCCGCGACTAACCCCGCAAAATCGCCCATAACTCTCCCGACAACCGGGCACGAGAGGGCCAGAAATGCCGCATTTCGGCGATTACCAGAACGAGATCTACGGCGCGGGCCTGCGCGGCGTGCTGCCCAGCCTGCCGGTCGATTACGCGACGCTCGTCCAACGCGCGACCGCCGCCATGCCGCCGCACGTGCTCAACTACGTGCAGGGCGGCTGCGGCGACGAGTGGACTCAGGACCAGAACGCGGCGGCGTTCCGTCACTGGGGCATGGTGCCGCGGATGATGGTCGGCACGACCAGGCGCGACCTGTCGACCACCATCTTCGGCCACACCTATCACAGCCCGATCTTTCTCAGCCCGATCGGCGTCACCGGCATCTGCACCACCGACCAGCATGGCGACATCGCGGCGGCGCAGGCATCGGCGATGACCGGCGTGCCGATGACCGTCTCGACGTTGGGCAACGACACGCTTGAGGACGTGGCCGGGCATCTCGGCGACGTGCCGGGTTTTTTCCAGCTCTATACGCCGCGCGATCGGGATCTGGCGGAAAGCCTGATCCGGCGGGCGGAGGCGGCGGGCTATCGCGCGCTGGTCGTGACGCTCGACACGTGGGTGACGGGTTGGCGGCCGCGCGACCTGAATGCGGGCAATTTCCCGCAACTGCGCGGCCATGTGCTGACCAACTATTTCACCGATCCGGTGTTTCACAAGATGCTGGGCAAGGAGCCGGCCAGCGCCCCGGCGGAGGCGATCGTGCTGTGGGCATCGCAATTCGCGCGGCCGATCGTGTGGGACGACATCGCCTGGTTCCGGTCGGTCACGAAAATGCCGATCGTGCTCAAGGGGATCTGCCATCCCGACGATGCACGGCGCGCGGTCGATCTGGGGGCGGATGCGATCTACTGCTCCAACCATGGCGGGCGTCAGGCGAACGGCGGCATCGCGGCGATCGACATGCTGCCGGACGTGGTCGCCGGCGCGGGCGACGTACCGGTCTGGTTCGACAGTGGCGTGCGATCGGGCAGCGACGTTGTGAAGGCGCTGGCGCTGGGAGCGGCTGCGGTCGGGATTGGGCGGCCGTTCGCCTATGGCCTGGCGCTCGACGGCGCGAAGGGCGCGGCGCACGTGCTGAAATGCATCCTGGCGGAGGCGGACCTGATGATGGCGGTGAACGGGATGCCGACGCTGGTCGACGTGCGCGCAGCGGGAGCGGTTCGGGTTTAGGGCAGGGCCGACTTGGCGCCGCGCACCTTCTGGTACGAAGAAGGAACGGTTGTAGGGCGTGTAGCGATCGGCCTAAGTCTTTCCCTTCCTGCCGCTCCGTCGTGTCATCAAATCCGGCTTGGGCGGCGCTTTCCATCCCGGCGGCGGGGTCATGCGCTGCTGGCTGGTGCCGAGGCCCATCGCGCCGGGCCGTTGCCGCGTCAGGCCGCTGGTGTCGCTCGCCGCCGCCTCCGCCACGCTCGCCCCGCCGCGGATCAGGTTGAGCTGATCCCGCAACCGCCGCGCCTCCTCGAAATTGAGTGCCTCGGCGGCGGTTTCCATGCGCTGGCGGAGTGCATCGATATCGGTGCTGCTGCTCATCCGCCGACAACGCGCGAGGGCCGAGCGCGGGGTCAGAGCGAGCGCCTTTTTCCTGCCGCCGCTGTAGCGTGACAGGGTGCGACTCTTAACTTCTTGGCCGGGTCAGCCTGCTGCTCCGTCCTTCGCCACTCGTTCGAACGCGTCGAGCACCTGCGGGATCAGCGCTTCGGGCAGGTTGTGGCCCATGCCGAGTATCTCGACGATCTGCGCGCCCGGGATCGTCGCTGCGGTGTCGCGGCCGCCCGCCAGCGGAACCAACGGGTCGTCGACGCCGTGGATGACCATCGTCGGCGCGGTGATCGTGCGCAGGGCATCGCGCCGGTCGCCGCTCGCGACGATCGCCACCATCTGCCGCGCGAAACCGGGCGGGTGGTAGCTGCGCCGGAAACCGGCCCGGACCTGGGCGGACAGCTTCTCCGGGTCGGCCGGGTAGCCAGGACTGCCGATCACTTTCTCGATCCTGACGCCGTGCGCGACGATCGCGTCCTCGTCGATGCAGTCGGGGCGCGTGGTCAGCACCGTCATCGCCTCGGTCGTCGCCGGCGGCAAAGCGGGGTTGCCGGTGGTCGACATGATCGACGTCAGCGACAGCACGCGCTCCGGATAGGCGGCGGCGACCATCTGCGCGATCATGCCGCCCATCGACGCGCCGATGATGTGCGCCCGGGCGATGCCGAGCGCGTCGAGCAGCCCGATCGCGTCCGCCGCCATGTCGGCGAGCAGATAGGGTACGTCGGGCTTCACCCCCATCATCATCGCGGCGATCACACCGGGCATCAGCGGAATGCCCGCGGCATCGAACTTGGTCGATAAACCGATGTCGCGATTGTCGTAGCGGATCACGCGATAGCCGCGCGCGACCAGTTGCTCGACCATCGGCATCGGCCACAGCGTCAGCTGCGCGCCGAGCCCCATGATGAGCAGCACCGGCGGCGCATCGTCGGCGCCGTCGATCTCATATTCCAGTTCGATACCGTTGGCCTTCGCCTTCACGTCGTTCTCCTTGGCGGCCCTACGGTACGTTGGCGGCGAGTTCGTCGAGGAATGGCCCGGCGGTCCCGTCCGACGGCGCCCGCCAGTCGCCGCGCGGGGACAACGCGCCGCCCGCCGACATCTTCGGCCCATTGGGGATCGCCGACCGCTTGAACTGGCTGATCGCGAAGAACCGGAACAGGAACTGCTCCAGCCAGTAACGGATCGTCGGCATGTCGTATTCGGCCCGCGCCTTGGCCGGGAAGTCGCGTGGCCAGCGGCCCCGCCCGGCATCCTCCCACGCCTTCAGCGCCAGGAACGCGATCTTCGACGGCGCCAGCCCATGCCGGATCACGTAATGCGCGAAGAAGTCGTTGAGCGCGTATGGCCCGATCCGCTCCTCGGTCGACTGGATCGCGCCATCGGCGTCGGCCGGGACCAGCTCGGGCGAGATTTCCGTCGCCAGGATCGCGTCCAGCACGCGGTCGGTTTCGGCATCGTACTGGTCGGTCCGGATGCACCAGCGGATCAGGAACTGGATCAGCGTCTTGGGCACCCCGGCATTGACCGCGTAATGGCTCATCTGGTCGCCGACGCCATAGGTGCACCAGCCCAGCGCCAGCTCCGACAGGTCGCCGGTGCCGATGACGAGGCCGTTATGCTGATTGGCCAGCCGGAACAGGTAATCGGTGCGCAGGCCCGCCTGCACGTTTTCGAACGTCACGTCGTGGACCGGCTCGCCAGCGGCGAACGGATGCCGCATGTCGGCGAGCATCTGCTTGGCGGCGGGGCGGATGTCGATCTCGTCGCCGGCGACGCCCAGCGCGCGCATCAGCGCCCAGGCATTGGCCTTGGTCCCGTCGCTCGTCGCGAAACCGGGCATGGTGTAGCCCAGGATCGCCTCGCGCGAGCGACCGAGCCGGTCCATCGCCTTGGCCGCGACGATCAGCGCGTGGGTGGAGTCGAGCCCGCCAGATATGCCGATCACCAGCCGCTCGGCCCGCGCCGCGACGATCCGCTGGGCCAGCGCCGAGACCTGGATGTTGAACGCCTCGTAACAGTCGACGTCGAGCTTTTCCGGCGTATTGGGGACGAACGGAAAGCGGCGGATGTCGCGGCGCAGGCCGGCATCGGCGAAGTCGGGCTTGGCCGCGAACGCCACCCGGCGAAAGCGGCGCTCGGGATGCGCGAGCAGGCGGGCGGCATCGTTGAACGTGCCGTTGCGGATGCGCTCCTGCCGGATGCGCCCGCAATCGACGTCGGCGACCAGCAGTTCGGGATCGCCCTCGAACCGCGCGCTTTCCGCGATCAGTTCGCCGAGCTCGTGGATCAGGCCCTGGCCGTCCCAGGCGAGGTCGGTGCTGCTTTCCCCCGGCCCGGCGGCGGAGAAGACGTAGGCGCAGACCGCGCGCTCCGACTGCGACGCGCAGAGCAACTGCCGCTGGCGCGACTTGCCGATGACGACGTTCGACGCGGACAGGTTGCAGCACACCAGCGCTCCGGCCAGCGCGCCTTCGGTCGAGGGTGGGGTGGGGGCCCAGTAATCCTCGCAGATTTCCGCATGGAAGATGAAATGCGACAAGTCGTCGGCGGCGAAGATCAGGTCGATGCCGAACGGCACCTCCTGCCCGGCGAGGAGGGTCGTGGTCGGCGCGTCGATTTCCGCACCGCTCGCGAACCAGCGTTTCTCGTAATATTCGCGATAGTTGGGCAGGAACGTCTTGGGCACGATGCCCAGGATGCGCCCGCGATGGATCGCGATCGCGCAATTGTAGAGTCGGCCGTTGCGGACGACGCCCGCCCCGACCAGCAGGACGGGGCGCAGCTTGGCTGTGGCCGCCGCGACCTCGGCGATCGCGGCCTCGCTGGCGCGCTGGATCACGTCCTGGTGATGGAGATCGTCGATGGCGTAGCTGGTCAGGTTGAGCTCTGGGAAGACGAGCAGGTCGCAGCGTTCGTCGTGCCCGCGCTTCGCCAGCGCGATCGTCGCGGCGACGTTGGCGGCGACATCGCCGACGCTCGCGACCGGCGTGCACGCCGCGACTCGCAGGAACTCGTGTGAATGGTGCGAGTAGAAACGATGCGTCTTCGCCATGCGTGGCGATTTAGCGACGTTGTGACCGTTACGCTATCGTCTCAGGCGTTGCCGTTGCGTCGCCTGGTGTCCCAGCCCTTGCGCGCCGCCGCCGATCGCGCCTCGGGCGAGCCCTTCTTGTGCGCGCGGCCGCCGCGTTCGGAAGCGCTGTGCTCGACATGCTTGCCGCGGCCTGAGCCCGATTTCTTGCCGCCGCCCGAGTCCTTGTTGACCGTCGCCCAGGCCCGGCGCTCGGCCTCGTCCTTGGGCGTGCCGCGATTTTCATACCCTTCCTCGATATGCTCGGCCTGGCGCTTCTGCTTGTCGGTATAGGCACTCTTGTCGCCGCGGGGCATTGGGCCATCTCCTCCCGTCGATATCGCGCAAAGCGCAACGCGTGGAAGCGGAGACGCGATCCAAGGTCGCGACGGGAAAGCGACCAACCTGAATCAATCTTTCCGTCGAATCCAACACTTGCCAGCGGCGCATAAGAACATATCATGAACAATCTATGCCCGAGTCGGTTGCCTCGCTTGCTCGTTTGCGTCGGCGGCTGGCGCGTCTGGAACGCGCGCCGCCGCGTGATGGCGTGCGCTTCGCGACCGGGCATGCGGCGGTCGATCGCTGGCTCGGCGGCGGCCTGAGCCGCGGGCGGCTGCACGAAATCGTCGCGGCGGCGAGCGAGGATGCCGGAGCGGCGGCCGGGTTCGGGGCGATGCTGGCGATGCTGGCAGGGGAGGCGCGACCGCTCTTGTGGCTGCGCACCGATGCGGCGGAGCGGCGCGGCGGCAAGCTCCATGCCGGGGGCTTGCACGCGGTCGGCGTGGCGGTGGGTGCGATGGTGCTGGCGCTCGTCGCCGACGACGATGCGCTGCTCCGCGCGGCGAACGATGCGGCGCGCTGTGCCGGCATCGGCGCGCTGGTG
Organism: Sphingomonas sp.; assembly: GCF_017304635.1. Classification (GTDB taxonomy): domain Bacteria; phylum Pseudomonadota; class Alphaproteobacteria; order Sphingomonadales; family Sphingomonadaceae; genus Sphingomonas. Next base: position 1,296,512 of record NZ_JAFKMA010000001.1, on the reverse strand, counting down.
GTCGAGGCATGGGACGATCCCCGCGCGCTCGACCTCACCGCGACGCGGCGGCTGATGCTGGCGGCGGAAGCGTCGGGGGTGACCGTGCTGCTGCTGCGGATCGCCGCGCGGGAGAGCCCCAGCGTCGCCGATACGCGCTGGCGCGTGGCGCCCTCGTCGTCGCGGCCGGTCGCTGATGGCGGGGAGGGGGCGCCGGGACATCCGGCGTTCGAGATCGAATTGTTGCGCCGTCGCGCCGGTCCCGCCGGCGGCGTCTGGCGCGTGGAGTGGAACCGTGAACGACGAGCCTTCCAGGAGCCTGAAGCCGCGCCGCTACCTGGCGTTGTACTTCCCGTGGCTGCCGGCTGAGCGGCTGCGCCACACGCGCGCGCATCTGTTCGCCGGGGCGGATGAGGCGGCCCCCTATGCGCTGATCGAGAAGGTGAAGGGCGCGCAACGCCTGCATGCCGTCGATCCGGCGGCGGCGCGGCTCGGGCTCGAACCGGGCACGACGCTCGCCGATGCGCGGGCGCGGGTGCCGGAACTCGCCGCGTTCGACCATGCCCCGTATGACGACCAGCAATGGCTCGAGCGGCTGGCCGACGGCTGCATCCGCTACACGCCATGGGTGATGCTCGACGCGCCCGATGGGTTGCTGCTCGACGTGACCGGGTGCGTTCACTTGTTCGGTGGCGAGACGGCGTTGGCCGACGATGCGATCGCGCGGTTCGATCGGCTGGGCGTGGTCGTGGCGTATGCCTTTGCCGGCAACCCCGACGCGGCGCGCGCGCTGGCGCGCTGGCGGGTGAGCGGCGCGACCGAGGACGAGGCCGTGCGGCGGCTGCCGGTGGCGGCGCTGGGGCTCGACGACGAGGCGACGCTGGCGTTGAAGCGCGCCGGCTTGAAGACGGTGGGCGACGTCGTCGTGCGCCCGCTGTCGGCGATCGCCGCGCGGTTCGGCGGGGAGGCGGCGACGCGCGTTCGCCGCATCGTCGGCGAGGCGGACAGCCCGCTGACCCCGCGCATCGTCACGCCGCCGCTCCATGCCGAACGCCGCTTCGTCGAGCCGGTCGCACGCACCGATTATGCGCTGGACGTGCTGGCTGAGCTGATGGCGGAAGCGGTGGCGCGGCTGGAGCAGGGCCATGAAGGCGGACGTCGGTTCGAGGCGCGTTTCTTTCGCACCGACGGGTTGGTGCAGCGTCTCGCGGTCGAAACCGGCCGGCCGAGCCGCGACGTGGCGGCGGTGTTGCGGCTGTTCCGCGAACGGATCGACGCGCTGGCCGATCCGATCGATCCGGGGTTCGGGTTCGACCTGATCCGGCTCGACGTGCCGGTCGCCGAACGGCTCGACGCGGCGCAGCTGAAACTGGAGGGCGGCGCGGTCGCGGAGGACCAACTGGCGCTCCTGATCGATCGCCTGTCGACGCGGCTGGGGCGCAACCGGGTGCGGCGGTTCGTGGCGCGCGATCGCCACTTGCCCGAACAGGCCGAGTTCATGCTGCCGGCGATGGAGCCGGCGGCGCCATCCGCCTGGCCGACGCTCGATACCGACGAGCCGCCGCTCCGCCCGATCCACCTGTTCGATCCGCCGCAACCGATCGACAACGTCGTCGCCGGCGTGCCCGATGGGCCGCCCGCCCAGTTCCGCTGGCGTCGCACGCTGCACGAGGTCGCGCGCGCCGAAGGACCGGAGCGGATCGCCGCGCCGTGGTGGACCAGGCGCGAGGCGCCGACGCGCGACTATTATCGGGTCGAGGACCGTCGCGGCCGCCGCCTCTGGATCTTCCGCCACGGCCTGTTCGAGGACGGCCAGCCGGCACCCGCCTGGTATGTCCACGGTGTATTCGCGTGACGGCGTTCGCCGAGCTGGTCGCCGCGACCAACTATTCCTTCCTGCGCGGCGCGTCGCATCCCAGCGACATGGTCGCCCGCGCGATCGAGCTCGGCATGACCGGCATCGGTATCGCCGATCGCAATACGGTCGCCGGCGTCGTGCGTGCTCATGTCGCGTTGCGCGACGCGCGCGCCCGGTTCAGCGCCGAATGGGCCAAGGCGCGAGTCAAACACGAAGCCGACGCGCCGTGGGAGCCGTTTCCCGATCCGCCCGATCTGCCCGAGCCGAGCCTCGATTTCCGCCTGGTCGTCGGCGCGCGTCTCGTGTTCCGCGACGGCACGCCGGACGTCGTCGCTTACCCAGCGACACGCTACGGCTGGGGCCGGCTGACGCGGCTGCTGACCATGGGCAACCGGCGCGCCCAGAAAGGCGGGTGCCTGCTCGATCTCGGCGATCTGACCGCGCATCATCAGGACCTCCTGCTGATCGTCCTCGGCCACTCGACCTTCGATCCCGACGAGGTCGAGCAACTCGCCGAAAAGCGACGGATCGCGGAAGAACAGGACCGCGGTTTCCTGCAACTCGGCGATGAGGAGGAAGTCATGGGCGATAATATCGTCCGATTTCCTGCGCGCAGGGATGGCGGCGCACCGGCGCTCGGGCAACGAACGACGGCCCGGGTCGTGGAACTGGGCAATTCGCATGGATACCAGGCAGGGCTCGAGCCGATACTCAAGCGCCTCAAACGTCTCGTTGGCGACCGCCTGTGGCTCGGCGCGACCGTGCCGCATCGTGGCAAGGACAAGCGCCATCTGCATCGCCTGGCCAGGATCGCGACGCTGGCCCAGATCCCTTTATTGGCGACCAACGACGCCCTGTTCGCATCGCCGGACCAGCGCCAGCTCCACGATATCGTCACCTGCATCCGCAAGGGCGTCGACGTGAAATCGGCCGGGCGGTTGCTCGAGGCGAATGCCGAGCGGCACCTCAAACACCCGAATGAGATGGACCGACTGTTCCGCCATTATCCGGAGGCAATCGCGGAGAGCCAGCGCCTGCTCGACCGCATCGACTTCACGCTCGACCAGCTGAGCTACGAATATCCGCATGAGCCTGTGCCCGACGGATGGGAGGCGCAGGACTGGCTCGAACATCTGGTCTGGCAGACCGCGTTGGAGCGGTACGATTATCGCGTGCCGGAAAAGCTCTACGCCTTGCTGTACGAGGAATTCACGCTGATCCGCGCGCGCGGCTACGCTTATTATTTCCTGACCGTCCACGACCTCGTGCGGTTCGCGCGCAGCCAGAATCCGCCGATCCTTTGCCAAGGACGCGGTTCGGCGGCGAATTCGGCGGTATGCTTCATCCTCGGCGTGACCTCGGTCGATCCGATGAAGTTCGACCTGCTCTTCTCCCGCTTCGTTTCCGCCGAGCGCGACGAGCCACCCGATATCGACGTCGATTTCGAGCACGAGCGACGCGAGGAAGTGATGCAATACGTGTATCGCCGCTACGGTCGCCATCGCGCGGCGATCGCGGCCACGGTCATCCACTACCGCTCGCGCAGTACGTTGCGCGAAGTCGGCAAGGCGCTGGGCATGAGCGAGGACGTCACCTCGCGCCTGTCGAGCACGATCTGGGGGAGTTATTCGAACAGCGTCGAGGAAAGCCGCTTCGTGCAAGCCGGCTTCGCGCTCGACAATCCCGACGTTGCACGGCTGAAAGCGCTGGTCGACCAGTTGCTCGAATTCCCGCGCCATCTCTCGCAGCATGTCGGCGGATTCGTGCTGACGCAGCTGCCGTTGATCGAAACCGTGCCGATCCACAATGCGGCGATGGCGGATCGTACGTTCATCGAGTGGGACAAGGACGATATCGACTCATTGCAACTGATGAAGGTCGACGTGCTGGCGCTGGGCATGCTGACCTGCATCAAGAAGGCGTTCGATCTCATCGAGCGGGCCGATGGCGTCAGGCTGACGCTCGATGATGTGCCGGCCGAACTTTCGACCGTTTACGACATGCTCTGCCAGGGCGACAGCCTGGGCCTGTTCCAGATCGAGAGCAGAGCGCAGATGAACATGCTGCCCCGGCTCAGACCTCGTAAATTCTACGACATCGTCGTGCAGGTCGCGATCGTTCGGCCCGGACCGATCCAGGGAAACATGGTCCATCCGTATCTGAGACGACGAGCGGGCAAGGAAAAACCCGAATATCCGGCCCCCAATCCGCGGTTCGGACCGAGCGACGAACTGGAAGGCGTGCTCGGCATGACGCTGGGCGTGCCGCTGTTTCAGGAACAGGCGATGAAGCTGGCGATCGTCGCCGCCAGATTTTCCCCCGAGGATGCCAACCGCCTGCGTCGTGCCATGGCGACCTTCCGTAACGTCGGCACGATGCCGCATTTTCAGGAGAAGATGGTCGAGGGCATGGTCGCACGCGGATACGAGCGCGATTTCGCCGAACGCTGTTTCAAGCAGATCGAGGGGTTCGGCAGCTACGGCTTTCCCGAAAGTCATGCCCTGGCCTTCGGGCGGCTGGTCTATGTTTCCGCCTGGCTTAAATGCTTTTATCCCGCCGCCTTCGCCTGCGCCTTGCTGAACTCACAGCCGATGGGGTTCTACGCGCCGGCGCAGATCGTGCGCGATGCGTTCGAGCACGGCGTTGCGATCCTGCCGGTCGACGTCAACGCAAGTGACTGGGACAATCTGTTGGAGCCGAATGACGCACCGCCCGACCCCTTGCCGCGTTGGGCGCAGCGGGAGCGGAGCGATGGCGGGCTGGCCTTGCGCATCGGTTTCCGCCAGATCGACGGGTTTCGCGAGGAATGGGCGGTTCGTTTGCGCGACGAGCGCCTCGCCCACGGCCCTTTCGCCTCGATCGAAGAACTCGCGCGGCGCGCCAGCCTGCCGTCGCGGGCGTTGCGGTTGCTGGCCGATGCCGATGCGTGGGGATCGCTCGGCACGGGGCGGCGCGATGCCTTGTGGGAGGTGCGGCGGACGCCGTCGAACGAACTACCGCTGTTCGCGGCAGCAAAGGCGCGCGAATTGGGGGTGGAGGACGACGCGCGGCTGCCGGCGATGCCGCTCAGCGAGGAAGTCAGCGCCGATTACCAGCTGACCCGGCTGTCGCTCAAAGGGCATCCGATGCAATTCCTCCGCCCGATGTTCGCGCGTGAGGGGGTCAAAAGCAGCGCCGAGATCGACGCGGCGAAGAACGGCACGCGTGCGACCGTTGCCGGCGTCGTGCTGGTGCGCCAGCGGCCGGGCAACGGCAACGCGGTCTTCATCACGCTGGAGGACGAGACCGGCATAACCAACGTGCTGCTCTGGGCGCGGATCTTCGAGGCGCAGCGGATGCAGGTGATGGGATCGCGGCTGATGACGGTCGAGGGCGAGATCCAGCGCAGTCCCAAGGACGAGGGCGACGTCGTCCACCTGATGGGCGCCCGTGTGATCGACCGCACGCACGAACTGTCGCGCCTGTCGGAGGATCGCGCGACGCGCCCTGTCATGGCGCGGGCAGACATCGGCCTCCAGCCCGACCCGCGCTACACGCGGGCCACGTCGACCGGCGGACGCCATCCGCGCGACGTCCGCATCCTGCCCAAGTCGCGCGATTTCCATTGATCCGCCTTCAATTCGCCGGGTTCGGACCCTATCTCGCCTCCTGAAACCACCGCCCTGAAGGAGGGGCATGATGTTGCGTTCGATCGTTTCCGCTCTGGTGCTCACCACCGCAGTCGCCGCGCCGGCCATGGCCGCGGATCGCGGCTTCACCGTGTCGAACACCAACGGCAAGGCAGCCATTGTCAAACTGTGGTACGCGCAATCGGGCAGCGGCAAGGCGTTTCAGGAAATGGACCTGAAATACCCGATCGGGCCGAGCTCGCGATCGTCCTTCACCGTGCCGGCGAGCGATTACTGCCTGTACGACGTGCGGATCAAGTTCAGCGACGGCACCGAGCAGGAAACCAACAACGTCAACGTCTGCCGTGGCGGCAGCGTCACCGGCACGTAGCGTCCTGGCACCTCTGCCGCGGCAGAGGCGCTAGCGACCCTTGGCCTCCGCGCGGAAGGCGTGGAGCAGCGGCTCGGTATAGCCGTTGGGCTGCACCGTGCCCTCGAACACGAGCGCGCGGGCGGCGCGATAAGCGGGGCCGGTCGGGTTAGCGACGAGCGATCGATATGCCGGGTCGCCGGCGTTTTGCGCATCCACCTTGGCGGCCATGCGACCGAATGCCGCCTCGATCTCCTCCGCGGTGCAGACGCCGTGGAGCAGCCAGTTGGCGAGCGCCTGGCTGGAGATGCGCAGCGTCGCGCGATCCTCCATCAGGCCGATGTCGTGGATGTCGGGCACCTTTGAGCAGCCGACGCCCTTGTCGACCCAGCGCACGACATAGCCCAGGATGCCCTGCGCATTGTTGTCGAGCTCGGCGCGGACCGTGTCGGGCGTCCAGTTGCGCCCCAGCGCGAGCGGAACGGTGAGCAGGTCGTCCAGGCCGGCGACCGGCTCCTTGGCACGCTCCGCCTGTCGCGCGGCCACGTCGACCCGGTGGTAATGCGTCGCGTGCAGTGTCGCGGCGGTCTGCGAGGGTACCCAGGCGGTGGTCGCGCCGGTCATCGGATGGGCGATCTTCTGGTCGAGCATATCGGCCATGCGGTCGGGCGCCGCCCACATCCCCTTGCCAATCTGCGCCTTGCCGGCCAGCCCGCAGGCCAGTCCGATCCGGACGTTGCGGTTCTCGTACGCCGTGATCCAGGCGCTGGTCTTCATCTCGCCCTTGGGCACCATCGGCCCGGCCTGCATCGAGGTATGGATCTCGTCGCCGGTGCGGTCGAGGAAGCCGGTGTTGATGAAGACGATGCGGTGCTTCACCGCATGGATGCACGCGGCGAGGTTGGCCGAGGTGCGGCGCTCCTCGTCCATCACCCCGACCTTGATCGTGTGGCGAGGGAGCCCGAGCAGGTCCTCGACCGCGTCGAACAGGTCGTTGGTGAAGGCGGCCTCGGCGGGGCCGTGCATCTTCGGCTTGACGATGTAGATCGAACCGGCGCGGCTGTTGCGCTTTGGCCCATTGATGTCGTGCAGCCCGATCAGGCTGGTGACGATCGCGTCGAGGATGCCCTCCGGCGCTTCGCCACCATCGGCGAGGCGGACGGCGGGCGTGGTCATCAGGTGGCCGACGTTGCGCACGAACAGCAACGCGCGGCCGGGGAGGGTGAGGGTGGTGCCATCGGGCTTCGTGTACCGGCGATCCTCGTTCAGCTTGCGCGTCAGCGACTGGCCGCCCTTATCGAACGTGTCGCTCAGATCGCCCCGCATCAGCCCGAGCCAATTGGCATAGGCTGCGACCTTGTCCGCGGCATCGACCGCCGCGACCGAATCCTCGAGATCGACGATGGTCGTGATCGCGCTTTCGAGGATGACGTCGGCGATCCCGGAGGGATCGTCGCGGCCGATCGGATGTTCGCGATCGATCACGACTTCGATGTGCAGACCATTGTGTTCGAACAGATAATTATCGCCCGAACGGCCGACGAGAATCGATGGGTCAGCCAGTATTGGCTCGCCGCGCAGATCGGCCCAGCTACCTTCCGCCAGCGGCACCGCGGTATCAAGAAACGCCTTCGCCCAAGCAATCACCTGCGCACCGCGTTCCGCGTCGTAAACGCCAGGTTTCGCCGCACCCGGAATCGCATCGGTGCCGTACAGCGCGTCGTACAGGCTCCCCCAGCGCGCATTGGCGGCGTTGAGCGCGAAGCGAGCGTTGAGCACGGGGACGACCAACTGCGGCCCAGCGGTGCTCGCGATCTCCGGATCGACACCGGTCGTGGTGACCTGGAACGGCGCGGGTTCGTCCACCAGATACCCGATCGAGCGCAGGAACGCCTGATACTCCGCCTGATCGATCGGCAGCCCGGCCCGCTGCGCGAGCCAGCCGTCGATCTCCGCCTGCATCCGGTCGCGCGTCGCCAGCAGGTCGGCATTCCGGGGCGCGAACCGCGCGAAGATCGCGGCGGCGCCAGCCCAGAAATCATCCTGTGCGATGCCCGTGCCGGGTAGCGCTTGCGTTTCGATGAAGTCGGCGAGCTCGCTTGCAACCTGCAAGCCGTGGCGATCAATCAGGGAACCTCCGGGCATGCGCAACTCCGTTCAGCATGGAGGGGGAGGAGCCGTGCCAATACACCGCCGGGCCACGCCGTCCAGCCCGGAAATTCGCTTGCGGGCGCGTCAGGTCGGTGGCTATCTGCAACCCAAATCGAGGAGAGAAGGATGGCGGAGGCATATATCGTGTCGGCGGGGCGCACCGCCGGCGGGCGGCGCGGCGGCAAGCTGAAGGACTGGCATCCGGCCGATCTGGCGGGCCAGGTGCTCGACGCGGTGGTCGCGCGCGCCGGGGTCGATCCGGCGGCGGTCGAGGACGTCATCATGGGCTGCGTGATGCAGGCCGGCGAGCAATCCGCGCATATCGGACGCAGCGCCGTCATGGCGTCGTCCCTGCCCGACAGCGTGCCCGCCGTATCGATCGACCGCCAGTGCGGCAGCTCGCAACAGGCGATCCAGTTCGCGGCGCAGGCGGTGATGTCGGGCACGCAGGATATCGTGATCGCGGCGGGGGTCGAGAGCATGACTCGCGTGCCGATGGGCCTCGCCAGTTCCGCGCCCGCGCAGCTCGGCATCGGCATCGGTCCCTGGTCGCAACGGATCAAGGACCGCTACGGCGTGCAGGGCTTCAGCCAGTTCACCGGCGCGGCGATGATCGCGGAGAAGTACGGATTCAGCCGCGAGGAGCTCGACGCCTATTCGCTCGAAAGCCACAAGCGCGCCGCCGCCGCCACGCAGGCCGGCGCGTTCGATGCCGAGATCGTGCCGATCGAGATCGTGAATGAGGAGGGCAACACCGTCCGCCACATCCATGACGAGGGCATCCGCTACGACGCGACGCCCGAATCGATGGCGGGCGTGAAGCCGCTGGGCGAGGGCAGCGTGCTGACCGCGGCGTCCGCCAGCCAGATCTGCGATGGCGCATCGGGCGTGATGATCGTCAGCGAACGCGCGTTGAAGCAGCACGGCCTGACACCGCTCGCGCGAATCCACAATCTGACGGTGACGGCGGGCGACCCGGTCATCATGCTGGAGGAGCCGCTGCCGGCTACGCAGCGCGCGTTGCAGCGGGCCGGAATGCGGATCGAGGATATCGACCTGTACGAAGTCAACGAGGCGTTCGCGCCGGTGCCGCTCGCGTGGTTGCGCGTGATCGGCGGCGACCATGCGAAGCTCAACGTCAATGGCGGCGCGATCGCGCTCGGTCATCCGCTGGGGGCATCGGGCACGAAGCTGATGACGACCTTGCTGCATGCGCTGAAGGCGCGCGGGAAGCGCTACGGGTTGCAGACGATGTGCGAGGGCGGCGGCATCGCCAATGTGACGATCGTCGAACGGTTGTGATTTGCCGTCGCCCCGGCGGAGTCCGGGGCCGCTGGCGACTAGAATAACTGACATAGGTGCCCCGGCCTCCGCGGGGGCGACGGGAGGATAGAATGAAACTTGACAATTCGGTCGCGGCGGTCGTCACCGGCGGTGCTTCCGGCCTCGGCGCCGCGACGGCGCGGGCGCTGGCGGCAAAGGGCGTCAAGGTCGCGATCTTCGACTTGCAGGCGGAGAAGGGCGAGGCGCTGGCGGCGGAGATCGGCGGCGTGTTCTGCGAAGTCAACGTGACCAGCGACGACAGCGTCGATGCCGGCTTCGCCAAGGCCCGCGCCGCGCATGGCCAGGAGCGCGTGCTAGTCTGCTGCGCCGGCACCGGCAATGCGATGAAGACCGCCAGCCGATCGAAGGAAGACGGCAGCATCAAGCATTTCAGCCTCCAGGCGTTCGACTGGCTCATCCAGATCAACCTGATCGGCACGTTCCGTTGCGTCGCCAAGTCGGCGGCTGGCATGCTGACGCTCGATCCGCAGGAGGATGGCGAGCGCGGCGCGATGGTCATGACCGCCTCGGTCGCCGCCGAGGACGGCCAGATCGGTCAGGCGGCCTATTCGGCGTCGAAGGGCGGGGTGGTCGGCATGACGCTGCCGATCGCGCGCGACCTGATGGGTGAGGGTATCCGCATCAACACGATCCTGCCCGGCATTTTCGAGACGCCGCTGATGCAGGGTGCGCCACAGAACGTGAAGGACGCGCTGGCGGCGTCGGTGCCGTTCCCGAAGCGACTCGGCAACCCGCCCGAATATGCCGCGCTCGCGCTGACGATGATCGAGAACGGCTATTTCAACGGCGAGGACGTCCGCCTCGATGGTGCGATCCGGATGGCGCCGCGCTGACATGCCCGGCCCGCTCGCCGGTCTTCGCATCGTCGAACTCGCCGGGATCGGGCCGGCGCCGTTCTGCGGCATGATGCTGGCCGATCACGGAGCGGAGGTGATCCGCATCGATCGGCCCGGCGTGAAGCTCGACTCGCGCGATCCGTTGCTGCGCGGGCGGACGGCGATGAACCTCGACCTCAAGTCGCCCGACGACATCGCGAGGCTGCGCGAGGTGGTGAAGACGGTGGACGGATTGATCGAGGGATTCCGGCCCGGCGTGATCGAGCGGCTGGGGATCGGGCCGGACATCTTGCTGGCGGACAACCCGAAGCTGGTGATCGGTCGCATGACCGGATGGGGGCAGGACGGACCCTATGCCCAGGCGGCGGGGCACGACATCAATTATATCGCGCTGTCCGGTGTGCTCGGCGGGATCGGGCGAGCGGGCGAGAGACCGGTGCCGCCGATCAATCTGGTCGGCGATTTCGGCGGCGGCGCGATGATGCTGGCGTTCGGGATGGTCGCGGGGTTGCTGGCGGTGAAGAACGGCGCGGGCGGCCAAGTGATCGACTGCGCGATGACCGACGGGTCGGCGCTGTTGATGGCGATGATGTGGGGCTTTCGCGCGACCGGGCTGTGGCGCGACGAGCGCGGCGTGAACCTGCTCGACGGCGGGGCGCCGTTCTACGACACGTATGAGACGATGGATGGCGGCTACGTCGCGATCGGTTCGCTCGAACCGCAATTCTACGCGCTCCTGCGCGAAAAGCTGGAGCTGACCGACGATCCGCTGTTCGACGCGCAGCACGACCGCGCGCGCTGGCCGGCGATGCGCGAGCGCCTGACCCAAGTCTTCCGCAGCAGGACTCGCTACGAATGGTGCGCGCTGATGGAAGGCTCGGACGTCTGCTTCGCCCCCGTCCTGTCGATGGACGAAGCCGCGGCTCACCCGCACAACGCCGCGCGCAATACCTTCGTCGAACGAGACGGGATAAGACAGCCGGCACCGGCGCCGCGTTTTTCGGGATAGCTGGCCTGCCCACACGGCAACCGCGCCGATCATCGCAAATCGCTCGTTCGTCTCGGCAAAATCTCGCTCGCTCGTCGCCGTAAGGTGGCTGTAAGCGACGCCCGGCACTCGTCTGGCTGCCGGAAACCGGCGCTTTTTCCCACGCGGCCGTTGCCCCCCGCTGCCGCGATCCAGACGAAGAGAACATTGCATGCCGATCAACCCAGTGCGCTCCCTCCCGAGCACGTTGTCTCCCCGTTCCGTCTCGCTGATCGCGATCGGCGTGGCGTCCTTGAGCGTCGCCAGCCCGGCGGCGGCGCAATGCGTCGCGGATTCGACCAACACCAACGTCAATTGCAGCGGCACGGTCAGCACCGGCTACCAGAATTCCAACACCGGCGTCACGCTGACCACCGCGACCGGATCGTCGGTCACCGGTCCCGTCATCCTGGGTCCGTCCGCCACGGTCGCGAACAACGGCACGATCACGGCGAGCGCGGGCAGCGCCGCATTGCAGGCGGGCGATGCGAGCGTCGTCAACAATCTCGGCACGATCACCTCGACCAATGCGAGCGCCGGGTCGGCGGGCATCGTGCTCGGCGATCACGCGTCGGTGACCAACGGCGCCGTCCTGACCGCCGCGTCCGGGACCAACGCCGTCCAGTTCGGGCGCGGCGGTACCTTCCTGAACCTGGCGAGCGCGACGGCGGCGGTGACCGGCAACATCCAGTACGGGCTCAACCTCGGCAACGACGTCGCAACCTTCACCAATCGCAACACCTCGTTCGGCTTCACCGGCGCCGTGAATTCGAGCGGTAACACGCAGGTCGACAATGCCGGCTTGTTCAACGGCTCGATCAACCAGGTCGCGACATTGGGATCGGTCTCGATCCTGAACGAGGCGGCGGGTACTTTCACCGGCACCATCACGACCGGCGACGTCACCACCGTCACCAATAACGGCACGATGACCCTCAACGGTCTCAGCCGGATCGGAACCTTGCTGTCACCAGGCACCAGCTTTACCAATAACGGCACGCTGACGATCGGCACGGCGACGTCGGCGACGACGCTGGTCGTCAACGGTGGGTTCAGCCAGGGATCGAGCGGCATGCTCAACGTGTCGATCCTGGCGCCATCGGCCGGGGTCGCGGTGGCAGGCGCCACCTATGGCCAGATCTATGCCGCCGGCACCGGCGCGACCGCCAGCCTGGGCGGCACGCTGAACGTCACGCCGAGCGCGGGCTTCTACCCGACCGGATCGACCTACAACGTCGTCGTCGCCGATGGCGGGGTGACCGGCAACTTCGCCACGGTCAACGGCACGACGTTGCGGTTCATCAGCTTCGTACCGTCGGGCGTCGTCACGCTGTCGAACGGGCAGCAGGCGTACCAGCTGACGGTGCAGCGCAACGGTACCTATGCGTCCGTGCTGGCGCCGACCGCCACTGCGGTCCAGCTGGCCGCCGCGACCGGGTTCCAGCCGCTCGTCGCGACCGCCAGCACGACGCCGACGTCGCCGGTCGCGGCGTTGGTCGGCAAGATCGACTTCCTGAGCGCGGCGGACGCGGCGACCTATTTCGGCGACCTGAGCCCGGCCGGATATCTCGCTTATGCCGGCGCGATGCGCGACCAGACCAACCTGTTCCATCGCCAGATCAGCCAGCGGATGGACGATCATTACCAGTTGTACGACGACGATGGCGGCTGGCACCCCGGTTTCTGGCTGCAGGGCGCGGCACAGCTGGCCGGCAGCGCGCCGGCGACCGGCAGCCGCCAGACCGGCACCTCGTTCGGCGGCGGTTACGACGCGATCGCGCGCAACTTCACAATGGGCGCCGCGATCGGCTATTCGTACGACAAGCTTCGCTACAATGGCGGCAACCTGACCGGGCACAACGGCGCGACCCAGGTCGCTGCCTACGGATCGTATCATGCCGGCCCGGTCTTCATCGACGCAATCGCGAGCTATCAGTTCGGGCACATGTCGGCGACGCGGTCGGCCGTGCTGGGAACGACCACGACGACGTCGACCACGGGGACGACGACCACCAGCGCGACGGCGACCGACACCGCGACCGGGACGGCGTACGACTATCTCGTGTCCGGCACCGTGCGGATCGGCGCGGCGTTGCCGGTCGGCGACTACAAGCTGACGCCGTTCGCCGGCGTACAGTTCGACCATGGCGCGATCCGCCAGTTCACCGAGACGAGCGCGACGCCGGACACGCTGACGGTGCAGCGGATCAACGCCAACCGCACCGACCTGCTCGCTGGTTTCTCGATCGCCAAGACCCAGGGCCGGTTCCGTCCATACCTGAAGGGCATGTACCGCTCGCGGCTGGACGGCAATCCGCAGAGCAACGTCACCGCCTATCTCGACGGCGACACGACGACCGCGTTCACCGTGGCCGGCCTGCCCGCGGCATCGTCCGAAGCGGACCTCGACGCCGGCGTGCAGCTGCTGGTGGACGACGGCCTCGGTTTCTACCTCGGGTATCAGGGCACATACCGCAGTGACCTGAAGGCGCACGGCCTGATGGCGGGCGTCCGCGCGCAGTTCTGATCGTGACCGGACGACGGATGGCTGCGCGAAAGAGTCGCGCAGCCATTCGCGTCAGCCCGGCAAGCAGGTCGGCCATCCTCAGTTCGACGTCTTCGGCGTTCCCGGTGCGTGGGTGGCGTGTTGGGATTGGTACCAGGCGAGGTCGTGGGCCGGAGCAGCGGCGCCGGCCGGCAGGGGGAGGTGGTTGAGCGACATCCAGTAGGCGATGCTGGCGTCGCGCCACCAGCGTGCTTCGCGCTCCTGGATCGCCAGGAACGTCGCCGTCTTGGCGAAGCGTTCGGCGTCGATCAGGAGCGTCAGCGTCGCCCAGGAGCGGCGCATTCCCACGACGGATCCCACTCCTCGATCGTAGTGTGCGACAATCTCCTGCCAGAGCGACTGACCGGAGGACAGGCGGTAGTTCCAGGGCAGATGGTGGAACCATAACAGCTCGCGATCCGGCGTCGTGGCGGGATCGGCCAGACGACGCGCGATCTCGGGCGAATATTGCGCGATCGCGTCGCTTCCGCCGGCCGTCCTGTCGAAGCCGATGCCGTCGGCGCGGGCCCGGTTGTAATAGGCCGGGTTCCATTCCGGCCGCGCCAGATCGGCGACCCACGGCGCCGGGCCGTAATGGCTGTCGGTCGCCATCTGGTGCGCGAGGCCGAGCGGCGTCATGTAATCGACCGCCGCTTCCCGCGATCCCATCATCATCGCCACGACCGGATCGACGATGCGCGGATCGGGCGCGAAGGTCATGGCCGCCCATTCGCGGGCGACCGCCTCAGCCGATGCGGACGGGTCCCAGGCGAAGCGACCGAACGCATACCAATTGGCCTGATTGAACGTCGAGCCCGACCAGTCGCGGTCGCGACCGACATTGGCGACGCCCGCCATGCCCGTCAACGCGTGGCGATCGAGGCTGCCGTCGATCACGCGGGCGACGGTCGATCCCCGGCCGCGCGCGAACGTGTCGCTGGCCAGCGTTTCCTCGAACAAGGGGCCGAGATAGACGAGGTGCGTCGCGAACCCGAGATATTCCTTCGTGATCTGGAACTCGATCATCAGCGGCGTCTTCGGCATCGCGCCGAACAGCGGGTGGAACGGTTCGCGCGGCTGGAAGTCGATCGGACCGTTCTTGACCTGGACCAGCACATTGGGCGCGAAGCGGCCGTCGAGCGGATGGAAATCGTCATACGCCTGCTTGGCGCGATCCTCGCCGTTCGGCGCGGCGTAGACGAAGGCGCGCCACATGACGACGCCGCCATGAGGGGCCAGCGCCGCCGCGAGCATGTTCGCGCCGTCGGCATGGCTGCGATGATAATCCTGCGGCCCGGGCTGGCCTTCGGAATTGGCCTTGACCAGGAAGCCGCCGAAATCGGGGATCGCGCGATAGATTTCGTCGGCCTTGCGTCGCCACCACGCCGCGACGGCGGGATCGAGCGGATCGGCGGTGCGCAGGTGGTCGAGTTCGATCGGCGCGGAGAAGCGAGCGGACAGGAAGACGCGAATGCCCCATGGCCGGAAGATGTCGGCAAGCGCGGCGGCCTTCGCGATATAGGCCGCCGTCAGGCTGTCCGCGGTGGCGTTGACGTTGTTGAGCACGACGCCGTTGATGCCGACCGACGCATCGGCGCGGGCATAGTCGGTGTAGCGCGGGTCGGCGTAATCGGGCAGCGTCCACCAATCCCACAGCGACGCGCCGGCATAGCCACGCTCGACGCTGCCATCGAGATTGTCCCAATGGTCGAGCACGCGGAGCTTGACGCGCGGTGCCGAGGCCAAGCGCGCGTCGGCGAGCCGATGTCCGGTCTGCACCCAGCGCAGCAACGCAAAGGCGCCGTACAACACCCCGCGATCGCGATTGGCGGTGATGAGCAGCACGTGCCGCCCCCGGCGGGTCGCGGGTTCGATTCGATATCCCTCGTCGCCCAAGCCAGGAAGGTCGTGCCGCGCGGCGATCGCCAGCACGATGCTGTCGTCGCGGATCGTCGTCGCGATCGGAACGCGCGTGGCGCCGAGACCCGACAGGCCGCGCGACAATTCCTTCGCCGCCGCATCGAGCGTCGCGCCATCGCCCTCGACGACGATGCCGGTCGCCCTGGCACCGGTCGCCATCGCGGGGGGCAGGGGGCCATAGCGCAGCCAGAGGTCATAGCCGTCTTCCGCCGATGCCGGCTGTGTGCCGACCAGCCCCAGCGCTATCGCAGTCAAGATCGCGATGCGCTTCGGCCACCGTATCGCGCGCGACCGCAACGTCAGGAAAGCTTGGCGAACGTCACGCGCAGCCACACCGGACGCGTGCCGAAGTTGAAGCCGTAATCGACCTGATCCCCGTTCCAGACGCGCTCGAACTGCCACTGGCCGGCCGGGTCGTAATGCCCCTGCTCGGCGCGGACGAGCACCCAATCGTCCGGTTTGCCGTTCCCGACATGGTCGAACGCGACCCGCGACCGGATGCCGGATACGAGGAAGGTGTTGGGCTCGAGCTGCGCGATCACCGCGCCGCCGGTCAGCGGGTCGTTGCCGACCGGCGCGTCGAAGCCGAATTGCGGGCGGCCGAAGGTGACGGTGGCGCGCCAATCGGCGCCGAGCGCGATGACTTGCGCATGCTTTGCCGCCGGGTCGTTGGGCTCCGCCACACCCCACGTCCTGCCGTCGAGGGCCAGGGTAGGCCAGATTCGAGTCATCGGCGCGAACAGGCGATAGTTCGCGGCGAACGCCTCCAGCGTCGCGTCGTCGAGCTTCGGCGCGCCGAGCGGGAAATTGGCGTATCCGGTCGCATCCATACCGAACGGCGACCATCCGATCGCCCCGCGCCCGACCGCCGCGAAGAAGTGACGGGCGAAGGAGGTGGCGTTGCCGGTTTCCGGCACGAACAGCGCATTGTCGGGCCGGTCGTAGGCGGTCAGGAAGCCGAGATACTCGGCCTGGTCCGATTGGTAGATATCGGGCGCGACCACGTCGATATGCGGTGCCGCCGCCTTCCAGATGTCGATCATGCCGGGCACCGGACCGCCGGCCGCATAGGTCGCAGGATCCTGCCACCCGGTCGCGTGCGCGGTCAGCGCGGCGTTGGCGTACATCGGGATCGGCTTGATCGCCTTGCCCGCCGCCGCGACCGCATCGACATATTGCGCGACGTACCAGGTCTGGAACGCCACCTCCGCATTGCGGCCGAACACTTGCGTCCAGGTGCCGGTCGCCTTGCCGAGCTTGGCGAGGAGAGGGGCGGGCACCTTGGCCTGAAACAGCCGCTCGGCCGCCGGCGAATGATCGCGGGCGAGGCGATAGCTGCCGACTTCGTTCTCCGCCTGCACCATCAGCACGGTATTCTGCCGGTCGACGTCGCGAAGGTGGGCGATCAGGCGAGCGAAGGCGGCGCGATCGGCCGCCAGCGTCGCCGGGGCGAAGGGGGTCGGCGCATAATGCCGCTCACCCTTCGCGTCGATCATGCGCGGATAGGTACGCGTGTCGAGCTTGACCCAGGCGGGCTGGTAATTGGAGGCCGTGTTCTTCCACGTGCCGAACCATAGCAACACGAGGTGCAGGTTGCGTCGGCGCGCCTCCGCCAGCAACGTATCGACGAAGCCGAAATCGAATGTGCCGCGTTCGGGTTCGATCTGTTCCCACGCGATCGGCATTTCGAGCGTGTTGGCGCCGATCCGCTCGATCACCGGCCAGACGTCGGGCAATGCGGCGGGGTAGTTGGACGAGTTGTTGGCCTGCGCGGCAAGCATCAGGAACGGCTGGCCGTCGACCAGCAAGGCATGGCGGTCGCCCTTGGTCACGATGCGGGGAACGTCGTCGGCGCGCGCGATCACGCTCGTCGTCATCGCGCACAGCGCCAGCAAGGCGTGACTCCATCGGCGCATCGGTCACTTCCCCGTCGGGTCGGACGGCATCATCAGCGCCCGGCGGATCGGCTCGACCCAGGCGTCGCGATCGATGTCGTATACGACGAAATCCCCGTCGAACTGCCAATAAGCCCAGGGCATGCCATGCGATTCCGCCGCTTGCCGGACATCGCGGACATAGCGGGCGCGGTCGGCGATCGGCGTGCCGCTGCGGTCGTAGGCGCCGAACTCGCCGAGCTCGACCGGCCGGTCATTGGCTTTCGACCATGCCGCGACCGTATCGAAGTCACCGACGATCCGACGCTCGTCGTCGGCCGTGAGCGGGATGCCGTGCAGGTTCGCGACATCGCCAGCCCATCGCGCGCCCTGATGAGTGAAGCGGAACGGTTCGTAATAATGCACGGTCACGATGATGTTGCGGTCGTCGGGCGGCAGTTTGAGCAGCGGCAAGTCGGCCAGGCTGTTCCAGTGCGACGGGCCGATGATGAGTGTCCGCCGCGGATTGGTCGCGCGGATCACCGGCACCACCTTGGCGATCAGTGCATTCCACGGCTCGCCGTTCAGCGCACCGTGCGGTTCGTTCAATACCTCGAACAGGACGTTGGCCGGCGCATTGGCGAAATGGGCGCCGACCTGCTGCCAAAAGGCGATCAGCTTCGTCTCGCACATCGCCGCGTCGTCGGCGCAATAGTTGAAGTCGTGCTCGTCCAGGATGACGCTCAGACCCGCCGCGCCGGCCTGAGCGACGAGCCGGTCGAGCGTCGCCAGCCATTGCCGATCGAGCCGGTTGCGGGCGTCCATGTGCTTGAACGATTGCAGCACGATCCGCACGAAATCGAACCCGCCCTTGCGGATGATCGTGAAGTGTCGCGGCTGGAAGCGGGCCTTGGCCGGGTCGGTCCACAACGGGTCGTACCCCAACACGTTGACGCCGCGATGCAAACGAGCGGCGGCTTGCCATGCGTCGGGGGCGGCGGATGGTTGCGGAGAGGCGGATTGAGCGATCGCCGGCATCGGTGCCAGTGCGAGCGACGCCAATGCGAGCCATCTCACCATGCCCATCGATCGCTCTCCCGAGTCCGTTCTGATATCGCTATCATCATAAGCGCGCTTTGCGATAAGCGTCCAGTGCAATGGCTTCGCTGGACGATCGCCTTGATTGGCGTTCAACCCGCTGGAGGAGGGAGCGACGATGATGTGGCGCAGGACAGTCGGCATGGCTTCACTTTCAGTCATGGTAGCGATATCCTCGCCCGCGTTCGGCGGTCCGATCGCCAGCTTCGGCTGGTTCGACTATCGCGGCACGGATCGCGCGACCCCGCAATCGCCGATCGGGCCCGATCACTATCGTAACCCGATCCTCAACGGCTTCTATCCCGACCCCAGTCTGCTGCGCGTCGGTGGCGACTTCTATCTCGTGACCTCGACGTTCGGGTACTTTCCCGGATTGCCGGTCTTCCACAGCCGCGACCTGATCCACTGGAGCCAGATCGGCAATGCGATCGATCGTCCGGGGCAGCTCGATTTTCGCGGTATCGGCCTGTCGGAGGGCGTGTTCGCACCGTCGCTCGCCTATCACGCCGGGCTGTTCTACCTGGTCAACACCTGCGTCAATTGCGGCGGGAATTACGTCATTACCGCGCGCAATCCGGCTGGGCCGTGGTCCGATCCGGTCTGGATCAAGGATGTCGGCGGCATCGACCCGTCGCTCTACATCGCCCCGGACGGGAAAGCGTGGCTGCTCAACAACGATGCGCCGGAGGGTGGCTCGCGCTATGACGGGCATCGCGCGATCTGGATCCGGCGGTTCGACCTGGCGACGCTCAAGACCAGCGGTGCGGCGACGATGATCGTCGACGGCGGCGTCGATATCGCGACCAAGCCGATCTGGGTGGAGGGGCCCAAGCTCTTTACGCATGACGGCCGCTATTATCTGATCGCGGCGGAGGGCGGCACCGCAATGGGCCATTCGGAAACCGTCTATCGCGCCGACCGGCCGGAGGGGCCGTGGACGGCGTTTCCCAAGCCCATCCTGACGCAGCGCGACCTCGATCCCGGTCGGCCCGATCCGGTCACCTCGGCCGGTCACGCGACGATCGTCGATACGCCGTCGGGCGAGTGGTGGTCGAGCTTTCTCGCCGTGCGCCCATATCGCGGCGACGAATACAATACCGGTCGCGAGACCTTCCTGCTGCCCGTCCGCTGGGTCGATGGCTGGCCGATCATCACCGCGCCGGGGCAGGCTATCCCCTCCGTCATACGACGGCCGGCGTTGCCGGCAACGCCGCCGCCGCCGGTCCCGACCAGCGGCGATTTCACGGTGCACGACGATTTCACGGGCAGCCGACTGCCGCTCGACTGGATGACGATCCGCATCCCCAGCGACCGATGGTGGCGACTGGCGGACGGCGCGTTGCAAATCGCGGCGCGACCCGACGCCATCGGAACGCGCGGCCAGCCCAGCGCATTGCTGCGTCGTCAGCAGCATCCGTACGCCACCGCATCGACGATCGTGCGTTTCGCCGCGCCGGTCGAGGGTTCGCGGGCCGGGTTGGTCGCGTATCAGAACGAGGAACATTATTACTTCGTCGGGATCGTCAATCGCGGCGGCCGGCGGATGGTCGAGGTCGACCGCCGCGCCGATGCCAGCGACCCGCGTGATGGCGTCGTGATCGCCTCCGCACCGGCGCCTGCGACGGGCTCGGTGAGGTTGCGCATCGTCGCGCGCGGCGACGCTTACGACTTCGCCTTCGCCGACGAGAAGGGGCGGTGGATGCCGCTGGTTACGGGCGCCGACGGCGGCGTGCTCAGCACGAAACGCGCCGGCGGCTTCGTCGGTGCGAGCTTCGGGCTCTATGCCTATTCGCCGCGATAGCCCTGCGTCAGAACGGCAAAGCGCGACCGTTTTCGACAGCACTCCGGCGCGCGAGATCGATAATGCGCAATCCGGTCAGCGCCTCCTCCGCGCTGACCGGCGGCGGTGTGCCGTCGAGGATCGCCGCCGCGACTCCGGCATAATAACGTCGCCAGTCGCCGCGCTCGGTCGGGACCTGGGTTTGCGTGCCGTCGGGCGCCGTCAGTCGGCCGAAGCTGCCGGGCTGCTCCTCGCCGAACCCCGGCGACACCACGCTAACATCGGCCCGGAGCGCAGCCTCTTGCGGGTCGATCCCGTATTTGACGAAGCTGCCCATCGTGCCGTGCAGCGCGAACCGCGGGCGAGCCGATGCGACCAGCGTCGACGCGCATAGCCGTACACGGCAGCGTCCGTACCCGAGCGTGAGCGCGAAATAGTCGTCGACCTGCGCGTCGTCGCGTTGCACCAGAATATCACCGGCGACGTTGTCCGGATTTCCGAACAGTTGCAGCGCCTGATCGACCAGATGCGGCCCCAGATCCGCCAGCACGCCGCCGCCATCGCCGCCCGCCTCGCGCCAGCCGGGCTTGATGGTCGGGCGAAAGCGATCCCAACAGAATTCGCCCAGCCGTACGTCCCCCAGCCGGCCGCTGGCCAGCAAGTTGCGTACGGTCAGGAAGTCGCCGTCCCAGCGCCGGTTGTGGAATACGCTCAGCATGCGCGCTTGCCGTTTCGCCAGGTCGATCAGCGCCGCTCCGTCCGCCAGATCGACCACGAACGGCTTGTCGACGACGACGTGCTTCCCCGCCATCAACGCAGCACGGGCCAGCGGCGCGTGCAGATCGTTGGGCGTCGCGATGACGACCAATTCGATTCCGGGATCGGCGATCAGTCGCTCTGCGGTCGGATGGACCCGAACGCCCGGATGCGATGCCAGGACCGCATCGGCGCGAGAGCTAGCGACGGCCGTCAAAACGAGGCGCGGCTCGGCATCGATCAGTGGCGCGTGGAAGGATCGTCCCGCCAGTCCGAAACCGATCAGCCCGACCCGTACGCTCATCCCAGCCTCCCGTCGCTTCGCGCGACAGGTCTAGCCGCGATCAGAAGCGGTTGACGAGGTTCTCCAGCCATTCCTGCCGCCCCGATCGCGGTTGCGGCGCCAGATCGCGCGCGACCGCCATGTCGGCGATCGACGCCAGGCTGGCGTCGTTGCCCATGATCGCCCGGCCCGCATCGCCCTGCCATCCGGCGTAGCGCTCGTCGCGGAACCGATCGAGCCGCCCGTCCTCGATGATCGCCGCCGCGCGCAACAGCGCGCGCGCGACCGTGTCGATCCCGCCGATATGGCCGTGGACCAGGTCGATCGCGTCCATGCTCTGCCGCCGCACCTTGGCGTCGAAATTGAACCCGCCCGTCGTGAAGCCGCCCGCGCGCACGATCTCGATCATCGCCAGCGTCAGATCCTCGACCGAGTTGGGGAATTGATCGGTGTCCCAGCCGTTCTGGTGATCGCCGCGATTGGCGTCGATCGAGCCGAAGATGCCGAGCGCCGCCGCCGTCGCGATCTCGTGTTCGAACGTGTGGCCGGACAGGGTCGCGTGGTTCGCCTCGATATTCACGCGCACCTCGTTCTCGAGACCGTAGCGTTTGAGGAAACCGTACACCGTCGCGGTGTCGAAATCGTACTGATGCTTGGTCGGCTCGTGCGGCTTGGGCTCGATCAGGATCGTGCCGGTGAAGCCGATCTTGTGCTTGTGCTCGACGACCAGGCTGAGGAAGCGGCCGAGCTGGTCGAGTTCCTGTTTCAGATCGGTGTTGAGGATCGTCTCGTATCCCTCACGACCGCCCCACAGGACGTAGTTCACGCCACCTAGGCGATGCGTCGCCTCCAGCGCGTCGCGAACCTGCATCGCGCCCCAGGCGAACACCTCCGGGTCGGGATTGGTCGCGCCGCCGGCCGCATAGCGCGGATGGCTGAACAGGTTGGCGGTGCCCCACAGCAGCTTGCGGCCGTGCGTCGCCTGCAACCGTTCGAGATCGTCCACGGCGTCGGCGAACGACCGGCGGAAGCTCGCGACGTCGTTGGCGTCGGCCATCACGTCGACGTCGTGGAAGCAGTAGAAGGGCACGTCCATCTTCCGGAAGAAGTCGAACGCGATCGTGCGCTTGGCCGTCGCGGCCGCTGCGTCGTTGGCGCCGGCATGCCACGGACGATTGAACGTGCCCGCGCCGAACACGTCGCTGCCCGGCCAGCAGAAGGTGTGCCAGAAACAGATCGCGAAACGCAGATGGTCCTCCATCCGCTTGCCCAGCACGACGCGATCCTTGTCGTACCAGCGATAGGCGAGGTCGTCGTCGCTTTCCGGCCCCTTGTAGGTGACGGTCGGTACGTCGGCGAAGAAATCGGATGCCATTCAAGCTGCCTTCTGTCTGGGCGTGATCCGCGCATAGGCGTCGCGGAATTGCCGTTTCTTGGTGGATAGGATGTCGATGAGCGCCGGCTCCGGCTCGACGATGCGCGCGACCGGAGGGGCGGCGCAGACTGCCGCCGGATCGCCGCCGTCGACCGCGAGTTGGGCGAGGCGAGCGGCACCGAGGGCGGGGCCGACTTCGCCGCCCTGGAGGTAGACGAGCGGCCGTTCGAGCGCGGCGGCGAGGATGCGGCCCCAATGGCCCGACCGCGCACCGCCGCCGATCACCGCGAGCCGATCGACCGTCGTGCCGGCATCGGTCAGCGTGTCGAGTCCGTCCGCCAGCGCGAACGCGACACCTTCCAGCACCGCCGCGGACAGCCGATCGGCGTCGCTGTCATTGTCGAGCTGAAGGAAGGCGCCGCGGACCAGCGGATCGTTGTGCGGCGTGCGCTCACCCGACAGATAGGGGAGGAAGAGTTCGGGTCCGCGTCCGATGCCCGATCGCTCTGCCCGTTCGAACATTTCGGCGGCCCCGTTCGCTCCGGTCAGTCTGGCGACCCAGTCGACACATGCGGCGGCGCTCAGATGGACCGACATCTGGTGCCACAGATCGGGCAGACAATGGCAGAAGGCGTGCACCGCGCGGCCGGGATTGGGCCGGAACTCCGCCGTCGCGACGAAGATCACGCCCGACGTGCCGAGCGACAGCAGCGCATCGCCGTCCCGGACCACGCCGACGCCGACCGCGCCCGCGGCATTGTCGCCGCCGCCTGCCGCGACCGGGACGCGGTCCATCCCCCATGCCTCGGCGATCTCGGGGCGCAGCGTACCTGTCGCTTGCGACCCTTCGAACAGGCGCGGCATCTGCGCGTCGCTCAGCCCGCATGCGGCGAGCACCGTATCGCTCCACCGACGCCCTGCGACGTCGAGCCAGAGGGTCCCCGCGCTGTCAGCCATGTCCGACGCCCTGTCGCCAGTCATGCGCAGCCGGACATAGTCCTTGGGCAGCAGCACGCTCCGCACCTGCGCGAAAATGTCGGGCTCGTGCTTGCGGACCCACAACAGCTTGGGCGCGGTGAAACCGGGCATGGCCAGGTTGCCGGTAATTGCGTGCAGGTCGGGACAGTCGCGCTCCAGCTCCTCGCATTCGGCGAAGCTACGGCCGTCGTTCCACAGGATGGCGGGGCGGAGCGGGCGATCGTCGCCGCCGAGCAGGGTCGCGCCGTGCATCTGCCCGGCGAGCCCGATCCCACGCACCGTGCGGCGCACCTCGGGCGCGATCGCGCGCACCGCGGCGTCGGTCGCATTCCACCAGGCGTCCGGATCCTGCTCCGACCAGAGCGGATGCGGGCGCTGCACGGTCAGCGCGGCGGTTCGCTGATCGACCACGCTGCCGCGCTCGTCGATCACGACCGCCTTCACCCCGGAGGTGCCGATGTCGATGCCCAGGAACATCCGTGCCTCAGTCGACGAACGGGTCGATCGTCCGGATGCTGCCGTCCGGGGCGAATTGGAGTTCGGTGACCTTCACGTTGCGCAGGTGATTGCGGTTCGACAGCTGCGTATCGGCGTAGAACAGCCACCACTTGCCGTTCCATTCGATGATCGAATGGTGCGTCGTCCAGCCCTGCACCGGCAACAGGAAGTGCCCGCGATAGGTGAACGGGCCGTAGGGATTGGTCCCGGTCGCGTAATTAAGGAAGTGCGTGTCGCCGGTCGAATAGGTGTAGTAATAGGTGCCACCGCGCTTGAACATCCACGACGCCTCGAAGAAGCGCTTGTCGTGGTCGCCGCCGAGCACCGGCTTGCCGGTCGCCGGATCGAGGATCACCGCATCGCGCGGCGTTTCCACGAAGCTCTTCATATCGGCGCCCATCCGGACGACCTTGCCCGACAAAGACGGCCGGTCGTCCTGATGCAGGTCGGTATCGCTCCCATTGGGGTCGTAGCGCCCGTCGTGCCAGCGCTGGAGCTGGCCGCCCCAGATGCCGCCGAAATACATATAGGTCTTGCCATCGGTGTCGGTGAACACCGCGGAATCCATCGAATAGCTGCCCGCGATCGGCTGCGGCTCGGCCTTGAACGGACCGACCGGGCTCTTCGAGGTCGCCACGCCGATCCGGAACGCGCCCAAGCCGTTCTTGTCCTTCGACTTATCGCGGGCGGGGAAATAGAGATAATAGGTGCCGTTGCGATAGGCCGCATCGGGTGCCCACATCTGTTGCGAGGCCCAGGGCACGTCCTTCACGTCGAGCGCCACCGGGCCGACCGTGACCGGGCCGCCGATGCGATCCATGCTCAGCACGCGATAATCGTGCATCGCATATTCGTTGCCGAGATCGTCGTCGGCGATGGTCGTCGGCACGTCATGGCTGGGATAGACGTAGATCTTGCCGGCAAAGACGTGTGCCGACGGGTCGGCCGTATAGATCGACGTGACCAATGGTTGCGACAGATAGTGCCGCCCGTTCGGTGCCTTCGGTACGGCACGCGTCGGCGCGGTCGTCTGCGCCATCAGCCCGGTGCCGACCGCGATGACGGCCGCCAGCGTCGAAACCCCGATCAAGCCGGCACGAACCTTCGCCATCCGACTCCCCCTCCCTTATCTTTGTGGTAGCGCTACCCTAAGCCTTTTCAAAAGGGAAGGGCAAGCCCGTCGCGATTTGAGACGGTGCAGGGGGCACCAATTGCCATCGTCATAATTTCATGAGACCACGCGCGCCGTGAAATCACCCCGTCGAGTCCGTTCCGCCCCCACTATCGCCGACGTCGCGCGCCGCGCCGGTGTGTCGCCGATGACCGTCTCGCGCGTCATCAATGGGGAGGCCAAGGTTCGCCCCGCGACCCGCGATGTCGTGAAGGACGCGATCGCCGAGCTCAATTATTCGCCGAACTCCGCCGCGCGCGCGCTCGCGGGGGCGGAGCAATGCCGGCTCGGCCTGCTCTACAGCAATCCCAGCGCCGGTTATTTCAGCGCCTTCCTGCTGGGCGGGCTCGATCAGGCCCGACGCCACGACGCACAGCTGATCGTCGAGCATTGCGACGTCGCCGATCAGGGCTTCGACGCGGCGCGTCACCTGATCCAGGGCGGTATCGACGGCATCCTGCTACCGTCGCCGCTCAACGAATCGCGGGAGCTTCGCCGCCTGTTGATCGCGGAGGGCATCCCGACCGTCTTGATCGGATCCGGCGCGCCGGCGCCCGAAATGCTGGCGGTCGACATCGATGAGGGCGGGGCGGCCTATGCGATGACGAAGCACATCGTCTCGCTCGGGCATCGTCGCATCGGGTTCATCACCGGCGATCCGGTGCATACCGCGAGCAGCTTGCGGCTCGACGGGTACAAGGCGGCGTTGCGCGATTCACGGTTGCCGGTCGACGAAACGCTGATCGCGTCGGGTCTCTTCACATACCGGTCGGGCCTCGATGCGGCCGAGCAACTGATCGATCGCGAGGATGCGCCGACCGCGATCTTCGCCAGCAACGACGACATGGGCGCGGCGACCGTTGCGGTCGCGCACAAATTGGGGCTCGATGTGCCGGGCGACCTGACCGTGTGCGGGTTCGACGATACGACGCTGGCTACGGTGACGTGGCCCGAGCTCACCACGATCCACCAGCCGATCGACGACATGGCACGGGCCGCAATCGAGATGCTGGTGACAACCATCCGCGCGGGCGCGGGCGCCGGGGAGCGCGAGCATCGCCTGCTCGATTTCACCTTGGTACGGCGCCAGTCGGACGCTCCGCCCCGCCGCCGACCGGCCGCGCGACCCGCTTGACAGCAGCGCCGGGGCGGGGTTGTTAGCGCTAACGCCAACAAAGGCGTGGCGTGGGAGAGGGTTGATGAGGGATACGCAAGCGGCGCCGCCCGGCGGCGCCAATATGGGGTTCATCGCCTCGATCGTCGCGGTCGCGACGATCGGCGGATTGCTGTTCGGCTATGACAGCGGCGCGGTGAACGGCACGCAGGATGGCCTGAAAGCGGCATTCCATCTGAGCGAAGGCGGGCTGGGATTCACGGTCGGATCGCTGCTGATCGGATGCTTCATCGGTGCGTTCTTCGCCGGCACGCTGGCCGATGCGATGGGTCGTCGCAACGTCATGCGGCTGGCCGCGGTGCTGTTCCTCGCCGGGGCGCTGACCCAGGGTTTTGCGCATGCCCAGCCGCTCTTCGTGCTCGCGCGGATTTGCGGCGGGATCGCGGTCGGCGCGGCGAGCGTGCTGTCGCCCGCTTATATCTCCGAAGTGGCGCCCGCCAACGTCCGCGGGCGAATGACCACGGTGCAGCAGATCATGATTATCAGCGGCCTGACCGCCGCGTTCGTCATCAATTTCTTCCTGGCCAAGGCCGCCGGCGTTTCGACCAACGCGTTCTGGGGCGGAATCGAGGCTTGGCGCTGGATGTACCTGATGCAGGCGATCCCGGCCGCGGTCTTCCTGATCGCGTTGATGTTCATTCCCGAGAGCCCGCGATACCTGGTGGCGAAGGGGCGGCATGACGAAGCCGCGGGCGTGCTCGCGCGCCTGTTCGGAGAAAGTGCCGCACGCACCAAGCTCGACGAGATCCGCGCGAGTTTTTCGGCCGACCACCGTCCACGCCTGGCCGACGTGCTGACGCCGGCCGGCGGGCGCGGATTCCTCGGCATCCGGGCGATCGTCTGGGCGGGGCTGTTGCTGGCCGTGTTCCAGCAGCTCGTCGGCATCAACGTCATTTTCTATTATGGCGCGACGTTGTGGCAGCTCGCCGGGTTCAGCGAGGCGGACTCGCTGCTCATCAACATCGTATCGGGCGCCGTGTCGATCGGTGCCTGCCTCATCACCATCGCGGTGATCGACCGGATCGGTCGCAAGCCGTTACTGCTGATCGGGTCGGCCGGGATGACCGTCACGTTGTTCGTGATGGTCTACGCCTTCAGCCACGGGACGCTCGACCCGGACGGCAAGCTGGTCCTGTCGAAGGATCTGGGCATCGTCGCGGTGGTCGCGGCCAACCTCTACGTCGTGTTCTTCAACGTCAGTTGGGGGCCGGTGATGTGGGTGATGCTGGGCGAGATGTTCCCCAACCAGATCCGCGGATCGGCGCTCGCGGTGTGCGGGTTCGCGCAGTGGTTCTCCAACTATCTGATCGCGCAGAGCTTCCCGATCATGGCGGCCGGACTGGGCCTGGCGGTCAGCTACAGCCTGTATGGCGGCTGCGCGCTCATCAGCTTCTTCCTGGTCCAGAAGTTCATTCATGAGACCAAGGGCAAGGAACTGGAAGCGATGCAGGGCTGATCGTCCTGCGTCAGGAGGAAAGGGGGCGTCGGCGCGAGTCGGCGTCCCTTTTTCGTGTCAGGCGCAGACTTCCGGGCCGGGCAGGGCGGCAGCAGGGGCCGCTGCCGGGATCGGCAGCCCCTTGGCACGGAGCGCGCTTTCCAGCGTCGCGCTCGGGCCGGGCAGCGTCAGGTCGCGCGCATTGGCATAGAACGAGTCGGCCTCGGCCTCGGGCAACCCGACCAGCCGAAAGCCCATCTCGCGATACAGCGCCAGCAAGCGCGGCAGCATCCGCGCGTCGAACGCGCCGACATGCATCAGCAGGACGTAGGGGATATCGCGACCGGTCGCGGCCCGGCTCATCGATCGTGCGCGGTCGGCTTCAGCGCGGGCAGCGGCGAGGTAGCGCGCCTCCAGTGCCGCGATCGCGGCCGTATCGTTCCTGGCGACGCAACGGGCATAGGGGCCGTTCCAGGCATAGTCACCGAACGACATCGTGACGGCGGCGACCTTGTAACGCCCGGCGGCGAGCATGCCACGCAGCGCCGCGACCTGATCGGGCGTCTGCCCCTCCGACAGAAACGGATAGCGGAACCAGCGCCAGTCCCGGCTGCCCATCTTGCCGGCGATGACGGCCTCGCCGCGCGTGATCTCGGCGCTGGCGGCCGCCGGGTCGATCTGGGCGAGGTTGGCGTGGCTCCAGCCGTGGTTGCCGAGCGGGAAACCGGCCGAGCGCCAGGCATTGAGGACCGCGTCGTTCTGGCCGTCCGCCGGATTGCCGGCATTGACGAAACCGTAGGTCGCCGGCGCACCGGCCGACCGCAACGCGGCGATGATCGCCGAAATCACGCTCAACGGCGTCGCGCCGGGCGGCAACAGGCCGTGTAACGGCAAGTCGTCGAAGGTGATCGCCAGCCTAAGCGGTTGGGGCGCCGGCTTGCGCGACGATGCGCTCGTTTCCTCGCTGTGCGCCAACAGCACGCCGCACAATGCCGCCAAAACCTGCCGTGACCGTCGCATGCTCACCCCTCCCGGTTAGCGCTATCATGCGTCGCGCATCGGAGCCGCGCAACGCGTTTCGCTGGCGGCCGGACGGGGGTGCGGCTAGCGTGGCGCCATGTCGATCGACCTGCGCGACCTGAAGCCCATCACCGAACGTCGGGCCGTCGACGCCGATACGTTCGCGCGCGAGATCGTGACGGCGTCACGCCCGGTCGTTCTGCGCGGGCAGGTCGCCGATTGGCCGGCGGTCGGAGCGGCTAAGCAGGGCGCCCGTGCGATCGCCGAATATCTCGCCGGCTTCGGCGGTGGCCGACCGCTCGACGTGATGATCGGCCCGCCAGAGATCGGCGGACGGTTCTTCTACGCCGACGACAGCGTCACCGGGCTCAACTTCCATCGCCAGTCGGTAGCGCTCGGCGCCCTGCTCGGCGAGTTGCTGCGCTTTGCCGAGGAAGGCGTCGCGCGGCCGCACGCTCTGTACGCCAATTCCGCGACCGCGCCGGAGCACCTGCCGGGATGGGAGGCGGCCAATCCGCTGGGTCTTGCGATCGACGCACCCGCGCGGCTGTGGATCGGCAACGCCACGCAAGTCGCGACGCATTACGACATGTCGAGCAACATCGCCTGCGTCGTCGCCGGGCGGCGGCGTTTCACGCTGTTCCCGCCCGACCAGCTCGCCAATCTGTATGTCGGGCCGCTCGACCACACGCTGGCCGGCCAGCCCGTCAGCATGGTCGATCCGGAGGCGCCGGATGTCGATCGATATCCGCGCTTCACGGACGCCCTGACCCATGCCGAGACCGCCGAACTCGGCCCCGGCGATGCGATCTTCATCCCGCCCTTGTGGTGGCACCACGTTCGCGCGTTCGATCCGCTCAACGTGTTGGTCAACTACTGGTGGGGACACGAATCCGGGGCGGCGTTCCCCGCCCTGATCCACGCGGTGCTGGCGATCCGCGACTTGCCGCCGGCCGAGAAGGCGACGTGGCGGGCGTGGTTCGACCATATGGTATTCGCGCAGGATGCCGATCGCGCGGCCGATCATCTGCCACCCGCCGCGCGCAGCGTGCTGGGACCGTCGAGCCCGGCCCGCACGCATCGCCTGCGCGATTTTCTCGTCCGAATGCTGCAGCGAAGCTAGGCCAGGTTGCGCAGCAATGTCGCGCGCATCCGCTGGTAATTATCGGCATCGGCCGGGCCGAACACGCCCTGCGCCTCGGGCGGGATGTGGGCGAAGGCGTCGCCATCCGGCCGGAAGATGAGTTGGTCGAACATGATCCGCCAAGCTTCGCGCTGGTCCGCGGGCAGGGTGCGGAGCGCGAACAAGGCGTGGAGCAGCGTGTCGTACGGATTGCCGAGATCCTGCCGCGCGTCGTTCCACCAGTAATTGACGAACAGATTGACCGGGTCGAGCGACGCGACGCCGTGCCACCAATGATACGGGATGTAGATCGCATCGCCCGGCTCGAGCGTCGCCTCCTGTGCGTGGGCCATCGCCTCGGCGAAGCGCGGAAAGCGGTCGAGGTCGGGCGCGGCGAGGTCGACCAGACTGACCGGGGTGCCGGCGGGGGTCAACTCGATCGGACCCATATACAGGTTCGCCATTTGGTCGGGCGGAAACAGCGTGAAGCGGCGCCGGCCCGCGACCACGATCCCGATATTCTCCATCAGGTCGAAATGTGCGGCGACGCGGATCGCATTGCCGAGCCATAGCCGCGGCGTGACCGCATCGGCGACGATGTCGATCCGGTTCTCTTCGATGAAGCCGGGCAATAGCTGGGGCGCGGGGATCGACTGCACCGCCATCGCATAGGGCCGCGCCGCATCGCGATCGCGCAGCAATCGGTCGAGAAAGGGATCGAGCGGCGATTGCCCGCGGGTGAAGTTCAGCGCCGTCAGATCCGGTGTGTAGAAGAACCGCCCCTCGATCTCCGGCGCGCCGACGATCGCGGCGACCGGTTCGGCATGGCTGAAGCGCTTGAGATAGGCGACCGCCTCCTCGGCACCGGACCGAGCGGCACGGACCGCCGGCCACTCGGCGGCGAGTCCGTGCAAGACCACCGGCTGTCCGGCCGGCCGTATCTCGGCATCGAACCGTCGGCGGTCGATCCCGGTGATTTCGGCGATCGGCCTGGGTCGGGGCAGGGGTGTCATGACGCGCGGCGGAGCGGCGGCTCGCCACACCCGATCTGGCGCAGATAATCGGCCTGGTGCGGCATCGCCGCCGCGGTCTTTGCTATCACGTCGCGAATATGCGCGAGCCGATGCAGCGTCTCGTCATCCGACAGCAGGTCGGCGACCGGATGATAGCCCGCCGGCTCGACGCCCTGGCCGGCCATCACCGACAGCCAGCTCGTCTCGGTAAACAATTCCTCATGCTCGCGGAAGATGCGGCCGTTGCGCCGGAACATCGCCAGCTTGTCGGCCAAACCGGGCGGCGGCGCCAGCGTGCGGCAATAGTCCCAGAACGGCGTGTCGTCGCGCTCGGTCGCATTGTAATGGAGTACCAGGAAGTCGCGGATATCCTCATATTCCCGCGCGCTGTCGGCGTTGAACCGCGCGATCTCGACCGGCTCCAGCCCGCGATGCGGGAACAGCGCCATCAATCGCGCGATCCCCGACTGGACGAGGTGGATGCTGGTCGATTCGAGCGGTTCGAGGAATCCGCCGGCCAGGCCGAGCGCGACGACGTTGCCGACCCATGCCTGCTTGCGGTGCCCGGCGGTGAAGCGGAGCGGCTTGGGATCGGCCAACGGAGCGCCGTCGAGATTGGCGAGCAACGTCGCCGCGGCTTCGTCGTCGGAGACGTGCGCGCTCGAATAGACATAGCCGTTGCCGATGCGATGCTGCTGCGGGATGCGCCATTGCCATCCCGCCGGTCGCGCGGTCGCGCGCGTCATCGGCAGGCGGTCGCCGCCGAGCTCGCACGGCACGGCGAACGCGCGATCGCAGGGAAGCCACGCCGACCAGTCCTCGAACCCGGCCTGCATGACGCCCTCGATCAGCAGCCCGCGAAACCCCGAGCAGTCGATGAACAGATCGCCCGCGATCCGCGCGCCCGATTGCAGCACGACCGCGTCGACCAGGCCGTTGTCGCCATTACGGGCCATGTCGACGATCCGCCCCTCGGTCCGCCTGACGCCCCAGCGTTCGGCCAGCCCGCGCAGGTAGCGCGCATACAGCGCGGCATCGAACTGGAAGGCGTAGCCGAGCTTCGACAATGGCGAATTGGGCTGGTCGGGGCGGGGATGCGCGAAGCGGCCCTGCATCCCGCCCACCACGCCGAGCGAATAGGCATCGAGCGGCGTCGGATCGCCGAGCCCGCGACCTTTCAGCCAGAAATGGTGGAACTCCACCCCCTTCATGTCGAGGCCGTAGAAACCGAACGGATGGACGTAGCGATGCCCGATCCGCGTCCAGTCGACGAACTCGATCCCGAGCTTGTAGGTGGCGTTGGTCGCGCGGACGAAGTCGGCTTCGTCGATCCCGAGCAATTGGTTGAACAGGACGATCTGCGGGATCGTCGCCTCGCCGACGCCGACCGTGCCGATCTCGTCGGATTCGATCAGTTCGATCGTCAGGCCCGGCAATTCGCCCACGGCGCGCGCGATCCCTGCGGCCGCCATCCATCCCGCCGTCCCGCCGCCGACGATGACGATGCGCCGCATCGCATCCGCCCTCATACCGGGGAACCGGAGCCGGTCGGGAAGGGCGATTCGGCGGTGAACGAGAAGAACGGCACGTCGCCCTCCGGTGCGGCGGCGGCAGTCGCTGCCGACGGCGGGGCGGCGAACGGGGCGGGGGCGACGCGACGCAGGAAATCGCCGTGTGACGGCAGATGCTGCGCGGTTTCCCAATAGCCGAGCCGAATCTGTTCGAGTGCCGCGGCGACCTTGTCCTCGTCGAGGGCATCGACCGCGGGTTCGTACTCGCGCGGGACGATGTGCTGGCCGAGACAGACCGCGACCCAGCTCGCGTTGGCGAACAGCTCGCGCCCTTCGCGGAACAGCCGGCCCTTGCTGCGGAACAGTTCGATCTTGCGCGCCAGCGAGTCGGGGATCGTCATATCGCGGCACTGGCGCCAGAACGGCGTGTCGTCGCGCGTCGTCGCCTTGTAATGCAGGATGATGAAGTCGCGCACGTCGGCGTAAATCTCGTCGATCTGGCGATTATATTCGTCGCGTTCGGTGGGATCGAAGCGCTTGTCGGGGAACAGCGAGATCAGGCGCGAGATGCCGGCCTGGATGAAATGGATGCTGGTCGATTCGAGTGGCTCGATGAACCCGCTCGACAGGCCGAGCGCCACCACGTTGCGGTTCCACGCGGCCTTGCGCCGGCCGGTCGTGAACGCAACCCGACGCGGTTCGGCCAGCGGCTCGCCCTCGATCGACTCGAGCAGCATGCGTTCCGCCGTCGCGTCGTCGAGATGATCGCTGGCATAGACGTTCCCGTTGCCCATGCGATGCTGCAACGGGATGCGCCATTGCCAGCCGGCCGTGCGCGCGGTCGACCGCGTGTACGGATCGGGATCGCCGGTCAGCGCCGATGGCACCGCGACCGCGCGATCGCACGGCAGCCAGTGCTGCCAGCTCTCGTAACCGGTCTCCAGCGCCTGCTCGATCAACAGCCCGCGAAAGCCGGAGCAGTCGATGAACAGGTCGCCCGTGACGCGCTCGCCATTGGCCAGCGTCACCCCCTCGACGAACCCGTCTCCGGCGCGCAGGCCGACATCGACGATGCGGCCTTCCACGCGCATGACCCCGGCGCGCTCGGCATAATCGCGCAGGTAGCGCGCATAGCGCCCGGCGTCGAAATGGAACGCGTAGAACAATTCGCGCACCGGCGACTGCGCGCCTTCCGCCGCGCGCCCGAACCGGCCGAGCGAGGCGGCGACCGAGCTCATCGACCAGGCCGAGATGTCGGGCATCACCCGGCGCTTGCGCTCGCGCAGGTACAATTGGTGAAAGTGGATGCCCTGCAAATCCTGGCCGTAATGGCCGAACGGGTGGAAATACCGCTCGCCGAGGCCGCCCCAGTCGACGAACTCGATGCCAAGCTTGAACGTGCCCCCGGTCGCCGCCAGGAATTCGTTCTCGTTCAGCCCGAGCATGCGGTTGAAGTTGATGAGCGGCGGGATCGTCGCCTCGCCGACGCCGATCGTGCCGATCTCCTCCGATTCCACCAGCGTGATGCGAGTGTAGCCGTTGTTGAGGAAACGCGAGAGGCCGGCCGCCGCCATCCAGCCGGCGGTGCCGCCGCCGACGATGACGACGTCGCGGATCGAATGTTCGTTCATCGGGATAGCTGGCTCATCTGGTGGGAGAGATAGGTCGACAGGGTCGGGCGAGCGGCGACGCCGGCGGCGATCGCCTGGCGCCAGCGGTTCATCAGCGCCTGCGATTCGGCGATCGGCGTCGCGGCGATCAACGGGTCGATCCGGCGCGGGCGCACGCCTTGGCCGAACAGCACGGCCAGCCAGCTATCGCGCGCAAAGGTTTCCTCCTCGTAGATCGGCAGGCGGCCGCGCTCGCGGAACAGCGCCAGCGTGTGCGCCAGCGATTCGGGCAGCAACGCTACGGCGCGGTCGCGCCAGAACGGTTCGTCGCGCCGTGCGGCCGCGTAATGCAGCACCAGGAAATCGCGGACGCGTTCGGCTTCGGCCTCCGTCTGGCGATTATAGTCCGCCGCCTCGACCGTCGCGCACTCGCGGTCGGGCAGCATCGCGATCAGCCGGTCGATCGCGCTGTGGGCGAGGTGCAGGTTGGTCCATTCGAGCGGCTCGACCTGCGTCGCCGCTTCGCCGATCGCGACGCAATTGCCGCGCCAGGGCTCGGCGCGATTGCCGGCTGCGATCGCGACCGGAACATCGGCAGGGGCGGTGCCCATCGTCTCCAGGATGCGCGCCGCTTGATCGTCGCTGGCGCCAGCCGATGCATAGACGATCCCGGTCGACCGACTGCGCGGCGTCGTCGCTGACCAGCGCCACCCGGCGGCCCAGGCCGTCACCTCGTCGAGCGGGCAGGGGTGCGTCGTCGCTTCTTCCGTCGCGAACAGGATGCGGTCGCACGGCAGCCATTGCGACCAATCGTCGCGCCGGTCATCGATTTTGCTGCGCAGCATCGCCGCCGGTCCGGTGCAATCGAGAAACAGGTCGCCGCGCTGTTCCGACCCGTCCGCCAGCACGAGCGCATCGATCCAGCCGTCGCCGCGCAGCCGCACCTCGCGCAGCGGGACCGTCTGCTCCCGCACGCCGCAATGCCGCGCGAAGGCGTGCAGCATCGCCGTGTACCGCGGAAGGTCGAGGTACAGTCCGTATTCGTACCCGGCGAACGGGTCGGCGGGGTCGTCCGGCGGCGGCGCGAACCGCCCGTCGCTCGCCATTGCGGCGGCGGCCGAGAACAGGTCATACGGCGGTGCGCTCGCCTGCGTCGTGGCGCGCGCCCAATGCAGATGGAACGAGCCGCCGGGCAAGGGCCGGCCATGCTGCCCGTAAGCGTGGATGTAGGGAGGCGCGTCGAACGACCAGCCGACGAAGCGACTCCCCAGGCGATAGCTGCTCCCGGTGCGCAACACGGCATCGTCCTCGCCGATGCCGAGATCGGCGTGGAAGCCCAGGATCGACGGCAGGGTCGCGCCGATGCGGTCGGCCAGCGCATCCGGTGCCGGGGCGAGCGGCAGGATCGTGACATCGAGCGACGGCACGCGTCGTTTGAGCGCGACGGCCGCCGACCAGCCGGCCAGCCCGCCGCCGACCACCACGATCTGACGGATCGGCCCCGTCGTCACGCCGCCTCGGCCATCGGGCAATAGCGGTCGATGAAATCGATATGGGCCGGCGCTTGCGCGACGGTCGCGTCGATCTCCGTCCGCAAGTTGCGCAATCCCGCGGCCAGCGCGTCGAGCGGCGGCAGGTCGGCGCGCGGGTCGTGACCGTCCGGCACGATCCCCTGGCCCACATACACCGCGATCCAGCTGGCATCGAGGAACACGCCCTCGCGGTACTTCACGACGCGCCCGCGCCGGCGAAACAGCTCGATCTTCTCGGCCAGGCTGTCCGGGATCGGCATCGTGCGGACATAGTCCCAGAACGGCGAATCGTCGCGGGTCGTGGCGTGGTAGTGCAGGATCAGGAAATCGCGGATACGGTCATATTCCAGGTCGATCAGCCGGTTGAATTCGTCGCGATCGACCGGCGAGACGCGGCGTTCGGGAAACAGTTCGACCAACGCGGTGATCGCCGCCTGGACGAGGTAGATGCTGGTCGATTCGAGCGGTTCGAGGAAGCCGCTGGCGAGCCCGATCGCGATGCAATTGCCGACCCAGCTACGCTCGCGGCGACCGGCGCGGAACCTGAGCAGGCGGGGTTGCGCGATCGCCTCGCCCTCGACCGCCGCTGCCAGTGCCGTCGCCGCCGTGTCGTCGTCGACGAACGCGCTGGCGTAGACATAGCCGTTGCCGGTGCGGTGCTGGAGCGGGATCCGCCAGCGCCAGCCGGCGGGCATCGCGATCGCGCCGGTATAGGGCGTCACGTCGGTCGCGGTCCGGCACGGCATCGCCACCGCGCGGTCCGTCGGCAGCCAGCGCGACCAGTCCTGGAACGGCTCGCCCATCGCCTCGCCGAGCAGGAGCGAGCGGAATCCGGAGCAATCGACGAACAGGTCCCCCTCGATCCGCTCGCCACCTTGCAGCGTCACGGCACGGATATCGCCGCTTTCCCCGTCGCGATCGACGGCAACCACGATGCCCTCGCTACGTTGCGCGCCGAGCCCCTCGGCAAGCTGGCGCAAATAGGGCGCGAACAGCAGCGCATCGAACTGGTACGCATAGCCGAAGGTAGAGGCGAGGTCGCGCGGCTCGGTTCCCGGCAAGCGGAACCGGTTCTGGCGCGCGAGCATGCAGGCATAGGAAAAGTGCTCGAGCGGCGGCACCGGCTGGCCCGCCGCACGCATCCGCGTCCAGTAATGGTGGAAATCGACCTCGCCGTGACCGCGGCCGAACGTGCCGAACGGGTGGATGTAGCTGTCGCCGATCCGGCCCCAGTCGCGAAATTCGATGCCGAGCTTGAAGGTCGCGCGCGTCCACCGCATGAAGTCGGCCTCGGCGATGCCGAGCTTTTCGTTGAACGCGCGGATGTGGGGCAGGGTGGCTTCGCCGACACCCACCACGCCGATCGCCTCGGACTCGACCAGGTGCACCGAGCAGACCGTGGGCAACAACTTGGCCAGCGCCGCGGCGGTCATCCAACCGGCGGTGCCACCGCCGACGACCACGACCCTGACCTTGGCTTCGTCCGCCATTCCCGCTGCCGATCCTCACCCTTGCGTCTTTTCGTCCTGCATAGCGGTATCATCGCCATACACAAAGCTCGCCGCATGTTGCGATCGCGCAACACCAAACTGCATTTGAGGTCTTGCCAAAACCAAAATGTTATCGCAACCATGGGAAACAATCAGGCGGTCGAACCAGCCGCTAACAATCGTTTGAACGCGCGGGGTGCGTTCATCAGGGGAGGAATTGATGGCGTATTCCACTCGCCGAGTCCGCGACATCCATGCTCTTGTTGGTGCCTTGCGTGGCGGTGCGTCCGCAACGGCGCTGTGTGCCGCGCTGTTCGCGGTGCCGGCGCTGGCGCAAACGGCTCCCGCGCAGCCGGCGGCCGACCCGGGGCAGAGCACGACCTCTACCGACCAAGGTGATTCGAAGTCCGACATCGTCGTGACCGGCATCCGCGCTTCGCTGGCGAACGCGCAGAACATCAAGCGCAACTCCGACACGGTCGTCGACGCGATCACGGCGACGGACATCGGCGCACTGCCCGACCGGTCCGTGACCGAGGCACTGCAGCGCGTGCCCGGCGTCGCGATCAACCGCTTCGCCGGATCGAACGATCCCGATCACTTCTCGGCCGAAGGCTCGGGCGTCACGGTCCGCGGCCTCAATTTCGTCCGGTCCGAATTCAACGGTCGCGACGCGTTTTCCGCCGGCATCGGCGGCCAGGCATTGAATTTTGCCGACGTCCCCGCCGAACTGCTCGGCTCGGTGGAAATCTACAAGAATGCGACGGCGGAGAATATCGAGGGCGGCCTTGCCGGCACCGTCAACCTCAACACCCGCAAGCCCTTCGACAACAAAGGGCTTCACATCGCGTTCGACGCCGAAGCCAATTATGGCGACTTCGAGAAAAAGTGGACGCCGACCGGGTCGCTGTTGGTCAGTGACACCTTCAACACGAATATCGGCACGATCGGTTTCCTTGGCGACATTTCCTATTCGCGGTTGAAATATCGCTCGGACGGTATCCAGGTCACCAATTTCCAGACGCGCGACAACACGCTTGCCATCGCGTCGAACACGCAGGCGACCCTAGTCTGCCGCAACCCGCTGCCCGGTACCGGCGACACGATGACGCTTCCGGCCGCCGGGTCCGCCTGCGGCACGGCGTCGACCAGCGGAAGCGACGGATTGCTGGATAACGCCGGGACGCGATATGCGCCGCTCGGCGGATCGTACCGCACGCAGGACTTCGATCGCAAGCGTGAAGGCCAGGCATTCGCTTTCCAGTGGCAGAGCAACGACAGCAAGACGCTGCTGACTGCTCAATATCTCCGCAGCCATACCGAGTTGGATTGGGGCGAGCATACGTTCGAGTCCGGTCCCGATCTGTCGGAATACAATACCTATCCGGCGGGATGTCTTCAGAACACTGATGGTCCCGGCGGCACTACGCGTGCGGAATGCCCGGCAGGATCGACCCAGAATTACACCTATGCCTCCAATGGCCTGTTCCAAAAGGGCTACGTCACCTATCCGGGCGGCGGCTGGCGCGGTGCGGGGCCAGGGTCGGGCAGCAGCTTCGTTTCCGCTGGTGGCATTCAGCAGTCATTGTCGCGGCGTCAGGTCAGGGAAACCAACACCAACACCGACTACGGCCTGAACCTTAAGGCGCAGCCGACCGATCATCTGTATTTCAATATCGATGCGGATTACACGCGGTCGCACCATACGCAGCTCGATGTCAGCACCTTCGGCTCGACCTGGGCGGATGAAAACCTCGATCTGACCGGCAACCTGCCGCAGGTCGTCGCGCACAAGCCGCTCAATACCGCCTATAGCTGGGCTTCGGCCAATCCGGCCGTGCTGGCCGAATCGGACTCGCAGTATTTTTCCGATCCCCGGGTCCAATTCTGGCGCGCCGCGATGGATCATATCGAGGACAGCGTCGGCAAGGAATATGCGTTCAAGATGGATCTGGATCGCAAGTTCGATTCGGGCTTCCTGACGGATATCAAGTTCGGCGCGCGCTACGCCGATCGCCGCCAGTCGATCAAATACAGTACCTACAATTGGGGCGCGTTGAGTGAGGTGTGGGGTAATGGCAACCCAATCTCGTTCTCACAGACCAACAGCTCGCAATATGCGCTCTACAACTTCCCCAATTTCTTCCGCGGGCAGACGAATGCTCCGCCCAGCGCCCTTTATTACACCGGTGACCTGATTAATAATTATCAGGGAGCGTCGCAGTTCCTCCAGTCGGTCAACCAGCAATGGCTGGCACAGGGCAACGGCTCGGGCTGGGTGCCAGCGGCGCAACGCGCCGGTG
The DNA here is from genome assembly GCF_017304635.1 of Sphingomonas sp. Taxonomy (GTDB): domain Bacteria; phylum Pseudomonadota; class Alphaproteobacteria; order Sphingomonadales; family Sphingomonadaceae; genus Sphingomonas. The sequence goes on along the minus strand of NZ_JAFKMA010000001.1, from coordinate 1,256,850 downwards.
TCGTGCCCGGATCGGGAGGCTATCTGCCGAACGAAATCCAGGATGTTCAGCAGCGCAATACCGACCTGTACGCTCAGCTCAATTTCCGCAGCAACAACGTTTTCGGTGTGCGGATGTCGGGTAACCTCGGCCTGCGGTACGTGCATACGTTCGTACGTTCGGCGGGGGCCGTGAACATCAATGCAGCAGGTTTGGGCGTCAACCAATCCTATTCGTCGCGTTGCCCCAACGCGGGTGCACCGCCTCAAGGAGTGCCGCCCGGCGTCGCGATTGGGCAACCCAGCGGAATCTGTCTGTTGGGGCCAACCGGTTACTCGCAATTGCAGACGTTTACGGGGGTTCAGGCCGATGGTGTCACGCCTATCTCCGGCGCGCAGACCGTAACACCGAACACGGCATTCACGACCGACAATCATTTTCTGCCCAGCCTCAACCTGAAGTTCGAGCTGTCGTCGAAGCTGATCGCGCGCTTCGCCGCTTCGCGCGTCATGACGCTGCCTGACATGGCATCTATCCGTAATTCGTTCTCCGCAAGTTATGGTTCGGACAATGTCGTCACGTTCAACCTCGGCAATCCGTATTTGAAGCCGGCGACGGCGACTCAGTTCGACGCGACGGTCGAATGGTACTTTGCGCGGGTCGGGTCGCTGACGTTCGATGCCTTTTATAAGGATATCAATAACTTCTTCTATGCCAGTACGGTGCAGCGTAACTTCACGCAAAACGGCGTGACGGTTCCGGTGGCCGTGCGGATTGCCGACAATTATTCCGGTCACGGGAAGATCAAGGGATTCGAGGTCGCCTATCAGCAGACGTTCGATTTCCTGCCGGGCCTGCTGAGCGGGTTCGGGCTCAATGCGAGCTACACCTATCTCGAAAGCTCGGGCCTGCCCAACTCGTTCCTCAATGGCGGGTCGGCGTCGAACACCGGCAATTTCGCCAAGGTTGACGGTAATCTGCCGCTCGAACAATTGTCGAAGCATACGGTGAACGTCGAAGGCTTTTACGAGAAGGGACCGATCTCGTTGCGGGTCGCTTATAACTGGCGATCGCGCTTCCTATTGACCGCGGCCGACGTGATCTTCCCATACGCGCCGATTTTCAATGCGCCGGCCGGTTACCTCGATGCTTCGGCATTCATCAACATCACGAAGCAGATCAAGATCGGCGTGCAGGGCGTGAACCTGACGGACACGGTCACCAAGACCGAGCAGGCATATACGGGTGATCCGAATTTGCTCGCGCCCCGGTCGTACTTCATCAACGACCGCCGCTTTTCGTTCATCCTGCGCGGCAGTTTCTAGCGCTTCAAAAAACACGGTCGCTGCCAAATCGGCAGCGACCGTTCCGGAAGGACCGGCCCGCCAAACGCGGGCCGGTTTTTTCAATTATGGGGCAAGCGCGTCATGTCGGCGTTGGGGCCGAAATCGAACACGCGGATCGGTCCGAGATCGATCACGTGCTTCTCGCCGGCGAGATGGATCGCGGCTTGCGCGCCACCGGCGGGGAAGGCGCGCGGTGCCTTGCCGACTGCGTAATATTGCTTCCATTGATTGGTAATCGTCGCGGATCCGGCGGCGATCGTTTCGTACGGGGGCGTCGCGCCGTTCACGCCGATGAAGGGCAGGGTCGCCGTTTCGCCGTCCTTGAGCTGCGGGGCGCGCAGATAGACCGCGACGAACACCACGTCGCCGGCCGCGAGCGCCTTGCTGAGCGGCGCGTTGCCGCCCGCGTCCCATGCGTTCTTCCCCGCCGCGCTGACCGTGACGCGAGTCATCGGATAGCCCTGCGGCCCACCCTTGTCGTCATATTTGCTGACCTGGTCGGGGCCGTAGGTCACCCACGGTGCGGTCGGGAAATTGACGAGCTTCGAATTGGGATCGGCCCGGGGCGCGGCGGCCGGAGCGGGCGGCTGGGTCTGCGCCGCGACGGCGGCGCTGATCGCGACGCAGGCAGGCAATAGAATGAGCGATACTTTCATCTGGCGTCTCCTCCTGGTCTTCATCCTTATCTGGTCGGGGCCGCGGCGAGCGCGGCGGCGATCGCCTGCCGCATCGGCTTGGGCCGGAACGCGTCGTCATAGGGGCAGGGACGCCGCCGGGCACCGTCCGGGCGGGGCTTGAACCCCTCGATCCAGCTATAGCGGTCGCACATCCCCCAGACGAGCACGTCGCGGACCTGTCGATAGTCGAGCGTGAGGTCGAGATAGGCCTTGGTGCAGTCGGCGACGGCACGGTCGCGAGCCGCCGGGTCGGCCGGCAGATTGTCGTCGCGCACGTCGAGTTCGGTCACCACTAGCCCGAATCCCATTGCGGTGACGGCATCGAGGAAATGGCGCCAGTCGGCCTCCATTCCCTGGAGGCTCGCATCGCGACCCTGCGTAATGAGATGCGATTGCAGCCCGAGCGCGTCGACCGGCGTGCCACGGCGGCGGAATCCTTCGAGCAGGCGCAACACGCCCGCGCGATGCTCGGCATTGCCGGGCTCCCAGCCCATGTAATCGTTATAGACGAGTTGCGCGCCGGGCGCTGCCGCCCGCGCCGTGTGGAAGGCGAGATCGAGCAACGGCTCGGTCCCGCCATAGGCACGCGACAGGACTGTGTCGTACAACTGGCCGTCCGATGGGCGCACTGCCTCGTTGACGACGTCCCACGCCGTGACGCGAGTGCCGAAGTGGCGGCACACCGTCTCGATATGTCGGGTCAGCAGTTCCGCCGCGGCATCGCGCGGGCGATGGCCGAAATCATAATCATTCACCCATTTCGGCAGCCACTTGGGCTGATGCCACAGCAGATTGTGCCCGCGCATCGCCATACCGTGCCGCTCGGCGTAGCGGACGATCGCGTCGGCTCGCGTGAAGTCGAACGTCGCCGGGGCATAGTGGAGCGACGGCCACTTCATTTCATTTTCGGCGACGAGCAATCCGCAATCGCGTTCGAGCAACGCGGCATAGCGCGGGTTGGCGAACGACGCGCGGTCGGCGCCGGGTGGTCCCCATGCCAAGGCCGACCCGAACCGCAGTCCCCGGCTCCGCGCGATCGCATGGAGCGAGTCTTCGGACGCGGCGAGAGCAGGAGCGTTCCCGACCAGCGCCGCGCTCGCGCCGAGCAGCAAGGTTTCCCGCCGGGTGAAGGCGCTGGTCACAAGCGAGCTTCGCAAGCCGGCGCAGCGGAAATGTCGACTGGAAAGGTGAACAGGTCGCCGGCCAGCGGTTGCGCAGCGAGGGCGGCGGCATCGAGCCCCTGGCGCGCGGTCGTGGCGAAGGCGGTGCGGCCGTCCGCGCCGCCCAGCGCCACCTTGGTCACGTTGGCGGCGGGAAAGCGCACCTCGTGAGTCAGCGTGCCGCTCGCGTCGTATCGCCGCGCCGCCCATCCGCCGTAGAATCCGACCCACACGCCGCCCTCGGCATCGGTCGAGACGCCGTCGGGATGGCCCTGTGCCGGGTCGATCGTCAGGAAGCGTCGCTGGCGGGCGAGTTCACCATCGGCCGTCACCTCGTAAGCATCGATCGTGCGCGCTAGCGTATCGACCGCGTACAAGGTCGTCCCGTCGGGCGAGACGGCGGGGCCGTTGGTGATCTCGGTCGGCGCGATGCCGGTGTCCTGCACCATGCCCCCGGCAAGGCGGTAGAACCGTCCGCTGGCGGCGGCTTCACGATTGTCCATCGACCCGAACCAGATACGGCCGGCGCGATCCACCGTCGCGTCGTTCAGGCGATTGTCGGGCAGGTCGGGCTCGATCGTCGCCAGCGGAGCGAACGCGCCCGTCGCCGGGTCGAAACGATGCAGGCCGTCGGACAAGCCCACGACGAGGCCGCCATCGCTCGCCGGCAGGATCCAGCCGACATGCGTTGGGGCGGGCCAACTGTCGTGCGCGCCAGTGGCCGGATCGAAGCGATGGATGCGTGGCGCCTTGATATCGACGAACCATAGGGCGCGATCGCGTTCGATCCAAACCGGCCCCTCGCCGAGTTCCGCGCCGACCGAAAGTACCGGTTTCGCCTCGATCATCGTCACCGCCATCCGGCATCCACCCAATAATTGTGCCCGGTGCACATACGCGCATCGTCCGAGGCGAGAAACAACGCCATCGCCGCCACGTCGGCTGGCTGGATACGCCCCGTCAGGCATTGCGCCGCGACGATCCCCGCCTCGCCCTCGGGCGTGTACCATTGGCGCTGGCGGGGCGTGTCGACGTTGCCGGGCACGATCGTGTTGACGCGGATGCCGTCGCCGCCGAGCTCGCGCGCCAGCGCGCGGGTCATACCCTCGATCCCGGCCTTGGCGGTCTGGTAGAGCGTCAGTTCGGGCAGGCCGAGATGCCAGCTGATCGATCCGAAATTGACGATCGCGCCCGACGACTGCGCCTGCATGCTCGGGATCACCGCCTGCGCGGCGAAGAACAGGTGGCGCAGGTTCACCGCGATGCGATCGTCCCAATAATCAGGCGTGACGTCGTGCGGCGAATGGCGATCGTCGCTCGCCGCATTGTTGACGAGGACGTCGACCCCGCCGAGCGTCGCGATCGCTGCGCGCATCGTCTCGGCCAAGACATCGAGGTCGCGCAGATCGAGCTGGTAGAAGACCGGCGGCACGGCGGCGTCCGCCGACAGCCGATCGACCAGTTCGCGCGACGGCTCTTCCGATCGATCGACAAAGACGACGCGCGCGCCCTGATCGACGAATCCCTCGACCAGCGCAGCGCCGATACCCGACCCGCCGCCGGTGACGATGACTCGCTTGTCGCGGAGCGACGGATAGACGGCGCGGTTCGCGATCATCGTCCGGTCCCGATCAATCCCCGCGCGGCCAGGTTGCGCATCGTCGCACCAATTCCATCGACCCAGGCTGGTGCGTCGCACGCGTGCATCACCGGATTGACCAGCCGCCCCAGCCGATCGCTGGCTATGGTGACGACATCGCCGACCTTGTGCGTGAAACCGCGCCCCGGATGGTCGCGATCCTGGGTCGGCGCGAACATCGTGCCGCAGAACAGCGCGAAACCGTCCGGGAAGTGATGCTCGCTCATCGCCTGGCGCAGCAGTTCGAGCGGATCGCGGCTGATCTCGCGCATCGAACTCGATCCGCGCAGCACGTAACCATCGTTGCCCTCGATCGTCAGCGCGACCTCGGCCGCACGGACGTCGTCGATCGTGAAACCGTCATCGAACAGCCGGATGAACGGCCCCAGCGCACACGATGCGTTGTTGTCCTTGGCCTTGCCCAGCAGCAGCGCCGAGCGTCCCTCGAAATCGCGCAGATTGACGTCGTTGCCCAGCGTCGCGCCGACCGCCTTGCCGTGCGGATCGGCGATGACGACGACCTCCGGCTCGGGATTGTTCCAGTCCGAATCCGACCGCACGCCGACCGCCGCGCCCCAGCCGACCGTCGACAGAACGGGGGACTTGGTGAAGATTTCCGCGTCGGGGCCGATCGCCACTTCGAGATATTGCGACCACAGGCCCTCGGCGATCAGCACCGCCTTCAACGCCGCCGCTTCTGTCGAGCCGGGCGTCACGCTCCGGATGCTGCCGCCGATGCTCGTCTCGAGCCGGTCGCGCATGTCCCGCGCTGCCATCGCATCGCCGCGCGCGCGTTCCTCGATGACGCGCTCGACCGCGGAAACCGCGAAGGTCACGCCGCTCGCCTTCACGCATTGCAGGTCGATCGGACTGAGCAGCCGGGGATGCGCGCCCGTGACCGACAATTCCAGCGTATCGAGCGTGCCGACCGCCACGCCTTGCGACGGGTCGAAAGCACCGGCCTCGATCAGCAACGACACGGTCGGGGCGACGCGCGACATGTCGTGGACGATGCCGCCGGCCACGATCACGGGAGAGGGGCCATCGCCGAAATCGATCCGCCCCAGCAGCAGGGCGTCGCGCCAATCGTCGGGCAGGTTCTCGGCGGCGTCGAACGCGGCAGGTGTCATATCGGGGCTCATGATAGCGCTACCGTATTGGTTGGCCCGCCGTCGTCAAGCCGTGATCGGGCGTCGGGACGGCGATACGGAAAGGTCCAACGGGCAGCGGCGACGCGTCGAACAGATTGACCACGGGCGCGTCGGCCCAGGCGTACCGCACTTCCGCGACCGGCCGACCATCGCCCGCCAGCCGCACGTCGTCCCCGGTAACTGCTCCGAGCGCGTATCGGCAGTCCTTCCCGCCGGCGCCGCACAATTCGAAGCCGATCGCACGGTCGCTGCTCCGCATATGCAGACCGCCGGTGACGCCGGTGAAATGCAGCACCACGCCGCCGTCGGGCTGCGCGCCGACGCCGGCGATCGCCGGCGTCGGCGGCGAGCGCGGATTGCGATAGGTCATCGTCGCCATCGCGCGTGCGATCCGGCGGCCGACTTCGTGCTTCTCGCCCGGATGGATGTCGAGCGGATCGCCAAGGTCGATCGTCACCGCCAGCGCGGCGTGGCCGTCGCGGATCGTCGCTTGCCGCTGCTCCTCGCGCAACGCCGCCCAGCCGCTCTGCTCGGGCGCCGTCGCCGGCTTGCCATAGGCCGAGAGTTGGACGACCACGAACGGCAGCGTCGGCTGTCCGAATTGGCGGCGCCAGTCGCTCATCATCGCCGTCAGCCGATCGGCGTAACCGGTGCTGCCGGCGTCGGTCTCGCCCTGGTACCAGGCGACGCCGGCGAACTTGAACGTGCCCAGCGGCGCGATCATCGCATTGTAGATGACGCCGGCGCCGGCGATGTCGTCCCACGGCACGCGGGGCACGTTCGGCGGGGTCGTCTCGGCGGCCGCGTAGCGCCAGCCGTCACCGATCGGAACCGTGCCGCCGTCCGCCAGCTCCAGCTTCATCGCGTCGACCGGACCGAGCAGGCCGCCGTCCGCATAGACGTTGTCGACATTGACCACGATGACGTTGCGCCCGGCATGCAGCGTGCCGGCCGCCAGCGGATAATGCCGCTGCGCACCGGGGTTGCCGTTGGCGCCGACCGCGATGCCGTTGACCCAAGTCTGGTCCATGTCGTCGGCGACGCCGATGCCGAGCGTTGCCGCGCCGCGCGCCTGCGCCGCGGTCAGCGTGACCTCGCGACGGTACCAGACCATGCCCTGATGGTCGACGAGCGCCGGGACGCCCCATCGACCCCAGGCTTCGATCGTCGGCACGGGGCGCCAGTCGAGCGTCGTCGCCGGCTGCCACGGTTCACGGCCGGGGGCGACGCCGGTCTGCTGACGCCACCACGACTCCCATGTCTTGCCGGCCTGCCGGGCCGCCGCCGCCGGATCGTGGGTGTAGAGTTGTAGCAGAGCGGCGTCGGCGGCGCGTCCGCCCGCCTTCAGCGCACGATCGCCCATCCACGCGCTGATCGCGGTGCCGCCCCAGCTCGACGCGATCGCGCCGATCGGCACGTGCATGCTTTGCCGCAGCGTCTTGACCGTGAAATAGCAGGCGGCGGAGAAGTCGGCGATGCTGTCGGGACCGGCGATCTTCCAGGCCGGGACATGCGCGAAGGCGGTCTGCGGTTGCAGCGCGGTCGTCTTGTCGATCGTCATCACTCGCAGCATCGCGTCGCCCGACGCCGGCACCGTCCCCCAACTGTCCTGCGCGCGGCTGACTTGCAACTCCATGTTCGACTGGCCGGAACACAGGAACACGTCGCCGATCAGGATGTCGGTGGCGGTCGCGGTGCCGGAGGTGCCCACCACCGTCAGCGTGAGCGCCGAGCCGCCCGCCTCGCGCGGGGCGAACGCGACGGCGAAACGACCGTCCGTGCCGACCCGCGCCGTCGTATGCTCGTCGCCCAGCGCAACGGTCAGAGTCTCGCCGGGATCGGCGGTGCCGGTGACGAGGATCGGCTGGCCTCGCTGAATGACGGCATGATCGTCGAACTGCGGGTCGAGCCTGGGCGCGGCGGACGCCGGGATCGCCAGTAGCAGCGGTGTCGCCGCCAGGACATGCCGCATCATCGTGAGGGTTCTCCGTCTTGCGTGGTGGCCCAGCCGGGCTCGATCCGGTCGATGGCGCCCTCGATCAGCCGGGCGAGCAGGCGGTCGTCGGCGAGCGAGGGATGGCTGTCGCATCCGTCGCGCGCGAGACCGTCGAACAGCAGTGGCGTCGCACGGCCTAGCCACCGGGCGTCGATCGTCGCGGCAACCGCCTCGACATCCGCATAGAAATCCGGCGAGCCCATCAGCACGAACCGCGCCTGCGGCTGCGTCGCCGCCAGCCGGGTGACGAACGTGACATATTGCCGGCGATAATCGGCGCGCAACGCGGCATCGTCGGCCCAGCGCTCGCCGGCATGCAGCCGGGTGGAGAAGTCGTTGGTGCCCAGATTGACGACGATCATTTGCGGCCGCCAGTCACCGACCGAACTCTCCCATCGCGCGGCATCGCTCGGCTTCAACCGCCGATAGAGCAGGGGCATCGCGATATCGGGCGTGATCCCGTTGTAATTGCGCACCACGCCGATCCCCGAATAGGCGTTGATGCGATAGTCCGCGTCGTAATGCCGCGCGACGATCGGGCCAAACGCGGCCTGCGTGTCGGTGGTGTCGTGGACGGCATCCTGCGTGCAGGTCCGCGTCGTCGATGTGTTGCCGTAGCCGACCGTGTAGGAATCGCCGACGAATTCGATCGCTCGCGGCGCGCGCACGATTGGGAGCGGTATGCTGCCAGCAGCCGGATAGAATCCGATGAAGCGCGCTTCGCCGTGTTGGTTCTCGGTCAGTTTCGCCAGCCGGACGACGTGATCGCCGGCGGTCAGCCCGTCGATGACGGCGTCCACCGCACCCGGCTTTTCGAACCGCCGCATCTCATGCCCGTCGATCAGTAGGCGGAAGAAATCGGTGGCGGCGACGAAGCGCACGCGCACCGCCGTCCCGCGAAAACGGCCCTCGAAATACGTGCCGGGCCAGCCGAAGCTGACGCTGCCGTCCGCTTCCGGCACGATGCGACCGCCGATCTTCAGCGGCAACGGCGCCTTTTGCGGGGCCGGTGCCGCCGCGGTCAGAGCCAGTGCTGCGGCGAGGGTGGCGATGCGCATCACGCCGCCGCCCGGCCGGCGCGGCGCATCGCGCTCGCATGGGCGGCGATCACGCAGCGCGTGGAGACGTCGACGTCAAACACGCTGTACCATCCCTGCGGCTCGTGCGGCGGGTCGCCGACCAGATGGGCGGGGCCGGGGCGGTAGCGATGGTCGGCGGTCGCGCTCCGTCCGCTGCCGCCCCATGCCCAGAAATTCGTGCCGGCGGTCGGGCCGCCATCGGCGACGTCCGCCTCCGCCATGCCGTAGATCAGGCGGTAGAAGCGATCCTTCCAGACGGTCGGCGAGCCGGGATCGTAGCCATGGTCGCGCGGAAAGCCGAATTCCTCGATCACCAACGGCTTGTTCAACTGGTTGGCCAACGCGACGTGGCGGCGGACATAGTCGCGCACTTTCGCCGCACCGCTTTCCCACGTTCCCGCCAGATCCTTGTCGTCGACCCAGCTCCAGTTGAGTGGCCAGATGTGCGCGGTCAGATAGTCGATCTCCGGAATCGCATGCTCGGCCAGCACGATCGCGGGATCGTCGACGCCGCCCTGCAACCCCTCGCTGCCGGTCGAGACGAGATGGTTCGGATCGATCGACTTGATGAGCCGCGCCGTGCCGCGAACCCAGTCGAGGAACGGCGGCAGGCCGGCATGGGCGACCTCGGCGCTGCCGCCCGGGCGGGGCTCGTTCGCCAACTGCCACGCCATGATCGTCGGATCGTCGATATAGCGCATGCCGGTCACGCTATTGGTCCGCCCGACCACCGCTCGCACATACTCGTGATACAGCGCGATCGCCGCCGGGCTGCGGTAGAATTGCGCGGTCATGTCGGCGAACGCCGGCCAGGGATGCGCCGGGTCGTTCGGCTCGATGTAGCGACCGCCATTGGTCCAGGACAGATAGGTCATCATGCCGCCCGACCAGTCCCAGAAGTTGGTCAGGTAGAGCACCGCGCGCATGCCGCGCTTGCCCATTTCGGCGAGCGCCACGTCGAGCCCGCGCAGCAGCGTTTCGTTGTACGCGGTGCCCTGGTCGCGAAAGCTCGGCTTGACCGCGTTCCTGAGCGGCGAGGCTTCCGACGACGCCAGGATGCGGAGGTTGCCGATCCCCATCCCGGTGAGCGCGTCGAGTTCGCGGCGCAATCGCGCGCGGTCGCCGATCGGCGCCTCCGCGCCGAGATAGGCGGCGTACCACATATTGGCGCCGGCATAGCGATAGCGGTCGCGGCCGATCATCAGGTGTGAAGCGTCGCGGCGTACGAACGGTCGCTCGTCGCGCGATGCCGGCATCGCGGCCAGCACCGGCCGTGCCGCGCTCGCTGCCAAGGTCGCGGCGGCCCCCGCGATGACGCTTCGCCGATCGGTCATCCCACCCCTTTCGCTCGTTAGCGAGTCGGCATAAGGTAGCGGTAACACGGAGGGGAGAACAAGGATGATCGCCACCCTGCAACGAAATGGGGCGCATTGGTGGCGGGCGTTGCTCGGGATCGCCGCCATGCTTGCCGCTTCGATGGCCGCAGCCGACCCCGCGCCGGCCGTGGCGGTCGATCGTCTTGCGCCGACCCCGCCGATGGGGTGGAACAGCTGGAACAAGTTCGCCTGCTCGGTCGACGAGGCCAAGGTGCGCCGCGTCGCCGATGCGATGGTCGCCTCGGGAATGCGCGATGCCGGCTATCGCTACGTCGTGATCGATGATTGCTGGCAGGGTCCACGCGACGCGAACGGCGTCATCACCGCCGACGCCACGAAGTTTCCCAGCGGGATCAAGGCGCTGGCCGACTATGTTCACGCGCGGGGCCTGTCGTTCGGTATCTATTCGGACGCCGGCGCCAGGACGTGCGGCGGGCGGCCCGGCAGCCAGGGGCACGAATATCAGGACGCGCTCGCCTATGCGCGCTGGGGCGTCGACTACCTTAAGTATGACTGGTGCGAGACGGGCACCCGCAACGCGGAGGAAGCGTATCGCACCATGGCCGCGGCGCTGAAGGCGACCGGGCGGCCGATCCTGCTGTCGATCTGCGAATGGGGCACCAGCAAGCCGTGGCTATGGGCGGCGGGCGTCGGCCAGATGTGGCGCACCACCGGCGATATCGGCGACAAATGGGGCGGCAATCCCGAATGGGGGAAGGGGTTCACCGTGATCGCCGACCTGAACGAGCCGCTCTGGCCGTTCGCCGGACCGGGGCACTGGAACGATCCCGACATGCTGGAGGTCGGCAATGGCGGGCTGACCGATACCGAGTATCGCAGCCATTTCTCGCTCTGGGCGATGATGGCGGCGCCGCTGATCGCCGGCAACGACGTGGCGAGCATGGATGCGGCGACGCGCGACATCCTGCTCAACCGCGACGTCATCGCGGTCGATCAGGATCCGCTTGGTGTCCAGGGCCATCGCGTCGCGAAGGACGGCGACCGCGAAGTGTGGGTGAAGCCGCTGTCGGGCGGGCGGCGGGCGGTGCTGCTGTTCAATCGCGGTGTGGCGCCGGCGACGATCGCGGCGGACTGGGCGATGCTCGACCTGGCGCCGGCGCTGTCGTTGCGCGTGCGCGACCTGTGGGCGCATCGCGAGCTCGGGTCGATGCGCGGCCGGCTGTCGGCGACGGTCGCACCGCACGGCGTCGCCATGTTCGTGGTGAGCCTGTGAATCGGCCGGGCATGAGGCGTTGGCTGACGATCGTCGTCGGGGTGCTCGGCGCGGTGGCCGCTGGGATTGCCGGCGCGTGGCCGGCGGCACGGTTCGCGACGGTCGATCGCAACGGCGCGCTGGTCGCGATCGAGCCCTATGGCCCCAACATCGTCCGCGTCACGATCGCGCTCGATCGGAGCGAGGTGGAGCGGGCGGCGGGCTACGGCATCAGCGGCACGCCCGACCAGACTGGGTGGGAGCATCGCGGCGACGCCAGCGGCGACGTCTTCGCCTCGTCCGCGCTGACCGTCAGCGTCGCTGCGCAACCCAAGCCCAAGCCGCCGAGCCAGATGGATCGCTATTTCGCGCCCTCGCTGCCGCCGGTGTCGATCGCGTTCGCACGCGCCGATGGCTCGGCGATCACGCGGATGAACGGCTGGGACCTGGCGCCGCACGTCGTCGCCGGCGAGCGCACCTTCCAGACCGGCGCGGCGTTCGCCGACACCCCCGCCACGCATTATTACGGGCTCGGCCAGAATCAGGAGGGCGTGCTCGACCTGCGCGGGCGCACGATCGACTGCCGCCACAATTACGATGCGCCGGCGGGCGAGACGGTGTGCGTGCCGTTCCTGGTGACCAACCAGGGCTATGCGATCGTGTGGGACAATCCATCGGCCACGACGGTGTCGCCCGGGCTGCACAATGCGACTCGCTTCCAGTCGGAAGTCGGCGAGCGCGTCTCGTTCTTCGTGATCGTCGGCCGGACGGCGGACGAGCTCTATGCCGGCTATCGTCGCCTGACCGGCGTCACGCCGCTGCCGCCCAAGGCCGCGTTCGGCTTCATCCAGAGCAAGGCGCGCTACGAGACGCAGGCCGAGTTGCTGGGCATCGCCGCCGAATATCGCAAGCGCGGCTATCCGCTCGACGTGATGGTGCTCGACTGGTTCTACTGGACGCGGATGGGGCAGATCGACATCGATCCCGCCGCCTTCCCCGATCCCGACGCGATGAACCGGCAGTTGCACGATTGGGGCATGCACTCGATCATCAGCGTGTGGCCGCGGTTCGAGCGCGAATCGCGCTATCACGACTGGCTGGCGAGCAAGGGCTGGCTGCTCCACGATTCCGATGGCGCGCCGGTCGACGGCCTGCCGGTACGGTCCGACCGGGCCGGCGCGCTGATCGATTCGACCAACCCCGATGCGCGTGCGTGGTTCTGGGATCGCATTCGCGACAATATCGCGAGCCGCGGCTTCGACTGGTTCTGGCTCGACGAGACGGAGCCGGACCTCGTGCCAGACGGCCATTTCTATTCGATCGGCAGCGGCGACCGGTTCCACAACCTCTATCCGCTGGTGCACACGCAAGGCGTGGCGGAAGGGTCGGCGCGCGACCGGCCGGCCAAGCGCAACCTGATCCTCGCGCGCGCCGCCTATCTGGGTGCGCAGGCGAACGGCGCGATCTTCTGGTCGTCCGACGTGCAGTCGACGTGGGAGGCGCTGCGGCGACAGGTTCCGGCGGGGCTTGGCTTCACTGCGTCCGGCATGGCGTATTGGAGCAGCGACACCGGTGGCTGGCAATGGCCGAACGGGCCGGCGGCGGCGCACCCGGTGCTGGTCGATCCGGCGGGCGCGACCGCGATGGCGCCCAGCTATCGCGACTATCCCGAGCTGTTCGTGCGCTGGTTCGAATACAATACGCTGACGCCGACGCTGCGCATCCACGGCCAGCGCCCGGCGACCGCGATCTGGCAATATGGCGCGGCGGCGGAGCCGATCCTCGCGCAATGGCTACGCTTCCGCTACGCGCTGATGCCCTACCTCTATTCACTCGGCCGCCAGACGTACGAGACCGGCGCGCCGTTCATGCGCGCGCTGTTCATGGATTTTCCCGACGATCCGCGCGTCGCGACGATCGGCGACGAATATATGTTCGGACCGGCCTTCCTGGTCGCGCCAGTGACCGACCAGGGGACGACCGCGCGGCAGGTCTATCTGCCGGCCGGGACCGACTGGTACGATTACTGGACCGAGCGTCGCTATGCCGGCGGCCAGACGATTACCTCGGCGGCGCCGATCGACCGGATCCCCTTGTTCGTGCGCGCCGGGTCGATCGTGCCGCTGGGCAAGCCGATCCAGAACACGTCCGAGAAACAGGATCTGGCCGAGATCCGCGTCTATCCCGGCCGCGACGCGACGTTCGCGCTGTATGACGACGATGGCGTCTCCAACGCCTATCGCTCGGCGGGAACCGGCGGTACGACGCTGCGCTGGGACGAGCGCGGGCAGCGGCTGCGGGCGGATGGGGCGTTGCCGACGCGTCAGCCGCTGGCGCCGCTGGTCCGGGTCGTTCGCCCGGCGCCGTAACCGCTTCCCACTCTTCTCTCCAAGCCTCAGGACTAGCTTCATATGTCGATGAATGACGGTCATTTTCTCGTCGGGTCGCGTGCCGTCGTCCGGCCCGAAACCTTTCAGGCGATCAACCCCGCGACGGGGCAGGAAATCGCCCCGGCCTTCTCGATCGCGACCACGGCCGACGTCGCGGACGCCTGTGCCCAGGCTGAGGCCGCGTTCGATTCGTTTCGTGCCACGACGCCGGAGGATCGCGCCCGTTTCCTTAAGACGATCGCCGAGCGGATCGACGCGATCGGCGATGCGCTGATCGAGCGCGCAATGGCGGAAAGCGGCCTGCCGCAGGCCCGCCTGACCGGCGAGCGCGGGCGGACCACAGGGCAGTTGCGGCTGTTCGCACGCGTGTTGCGCGAGGGGCATTGGGCGGGCGTCGTGCTCGATCCGCCGCTGCCCGAGCGCCAGCCGCTACCGCGGGCCGACCTGCGCCAGCGCCGCATCCCGCTTGGACCGGTCGCCGTGTTCGGCGCGTCGAACTTCCCGCTCGCCTTCTCGGTCGCGGGCGGCGACACGGCGTCGGCGCTGGCGGCGGGGTGCCCGGTCGTGGTCAAGGCGCATCCGGCGCATCCCGGCACCTCCGCACTCGTCGGCGATGCCATTCGCGAGGCCGTGGCGGCGTGCGGCCTGCCCGAGGGCGTGTTCTCGATCCTCCAGGGGCCGTCCTACACACTCGGCGAGGCGTTGGTGCGCGATCCCCGGATCAAGGCGGTCGGCTTCACCGGCAGCCGGTCGGGCGGGCTGGCCCTTGTCAACATCGCTCAGGCTCGCCCCGAGCCGATCCCGGTCTATGCCGAGATGTCGAGCGTCAACCCGGTGATCCTGTTCCCGGCGGCGCTGGCCGATCGCGCCGAAGCGCTGGGCACCGGGTATATCGCGTCGCTGACGATGGGGGCAGGGCAGTTCTGCACCAATCCGGGCGTAGTGCTGGCGGTCGACGGCCCCGATCTCGATCGGTTTGCGGCGGCAGCGGCGCAGGCCCTGGGGGGAGCGCAGCCGCAGGTGATGCTGACCCCCGGCATCCATCGTGCCTATAGCGAGGGCGTCAACGGGCGGAGCAACCATGCGGCGGTCGAACTACTGGCCGAAGGCGTGGCCGCGGGCGGGGCCAATTGCGGCCGCGCGGCGCTGTTCTCGACCACCGGCGCTGCGTTCGCGGCGGACCCGACGCTGGCCGAGGAACTGTTCGGCGCGGCGTCGATCATCGTGCGATGCGCCTCGCTCGACGAGATCGCGAATTTGCTCGAAGTCATCGAAGGGCAGTTGACCATCACGTTGCAGATCGACGCGGCCGACCACGACGCCGCGCGACGCCTGCTGCCGATCGCCGAGCGCAAGGCGGGGCGGATCCTCGCCAATGGCTGGCCGACCGGGGTCGAGGTCAGTCATGCCATGGTCCATGGCGGGCCGTTCCCGGCGACGTCGGACGCGCGGACGACGTCGGTCGGCGCCACGGCAATCGACCGTTTCCTGCGGCCGGTCTGCTATCAGGATATCCCGGACGCGCTGTTGCCCGACATGCTGCGCGACGCGAACCCGCTCGACCTGCCACGCTACGTGAGTTGACGGTGCGAGGCGCGCCGGCGGTCTAGAGGGCCTGGGCCTTCAGGACCGCCGGGTCGCTGGCGAGCGCGTACAGGAATGACCGCCGTTCCGGCGACCCTTGCGGCAGCTTGGCGAGCCGACGGGACTGATCTTCGGTCAGCTGGAACCGCGCATAGCCGCGGCTGACGAGGCACTGATCGACCGCCGACTGCATGACGGTTTGCAGATGCGCGATGCGGCGATCGGGCTGGATGCTGGCGCGGATGCGTTCGAGCCGGTTGGCCTGGTTCACCGCCGAATCCACCGGATTGTCGCCCGGCAGCGCGGTCGAAACGCTCTGGCTGGCATCGTCGAGCTGGCGCGACGCCCGCACGAACGCCTTGGCGTCGTCGGTCTGGGCGATGTCGAGATAATAGCCCTGGCGGCCGCATTCGATCGCGTCCCGCCGGTATTGCTCCAGCGACACGCCGGCGCGGCCCCAGCTTTGCGGGGTCGGCTTGGACTTGGGCCCGGCCAGCGCCGGATTGCTCACAGCGAGCATCAATAATGTGATCGCCAACCGATCCATCTTCGCCTCCGCCAACGTTCGCGACACTCGATCATAAGCGAGATTTCACGCTGCCGCCACGCCGATCGACGGTCGCCAGAAACCGTCTTGTTAGCGTTATCATGTCGATGTACCGTTCTCTCCGGGACGCGACCAACGAGCGCGGCGGGCGACTGCGGACACCGCAGCCATGGGAGACGGATATGCGTGAGATCAATCGGCGTGACCTGGCCAAGGGCCTCGGCGTGGCCGCGACCGTACTGGCCGGCGACGTGCTGAGCGCCGGCAACGCCGTCGCCGCACCGATCGACCAGAGTTTCCCCAACGGATTCCGCTGGGGGTGCGCCACCGCCGCCTACCAGATCGAGGGCGCCGTGAACGAGGACGGTCGCGGCCCGACCAATTGGGACGTGTTCTGCAAGACGCCCGGCAAGGTCGCCAACGGCGATACCGGCGACGTCGCGTGCGACAGCTATCACCTCTATCCGCGCGACATCCAGCTGCTGAAGGACTTGGGCGTCGGCACCTATCGCATGTCGATCGCCTGGTCGCGGATCTTCCCGGAAGGACGCGGCAAGCCCAACCAGAAGGGGATCGACTATTACAACCGCGTGATCGACGCGTTGCTGGCGGCGGGCATCGACCCGTACGTCACGATGTTCCACTGGGATTACCCGGTCGCGCTGGCGGGCGGATGGCAGAACCGCGACACCGCGCTCGCCTTCGCCGATTATGCCGGGTTCATGGCAGGCAAGCTGTCGGATCGCGTCCGCCATTTCATGACCGTGAACGAACTGCGCTGCTTCACCGACCTCAGCTACATGCAGGGTCTGCACGCGCCGGGTCTTCGCTTGCCGCCGGCCCAGGTCAACCAGGTGCGGCACCACGGCGTGCTGGCGCACGGCCTCGGCGTCCAGGCGATCCGCGCGCACGCGAAGGCGGGGGCCAAGGTCGGGCTGGCCGACAATACGACGATCTACACCCCGGCGATCGAGACGGCCGAGCACATCGCCGCCGCGCGCAAGGCGACGCGCGAGATGAACGCGATGTTCCTGACCGCGATCATGGAAGGCCGCTACATCGACGAATATCTGCAACAGGAGGGGGCGAACGCGCCTAAGGTGCAGCCGGGTGACATGGCCGCGATCGGCAGTCCGCTCGATTTCGTCGCGCTCAACATCTACGCACCGGAATGGGTCCGTGCCGACGACAGTGCCAAGGGCTATGCCGTCGTCCCGCACATCGGATCGTCGCCGCGCATGGCCTCGCCGTGGCTCGTGGTCGGGCCGGAGGTCGCCTATTGGGGCGTGCGCCACGTCAGCGAATTGTGGAGGCCCAAGGAGCTCTACATCTCCGAAAACGGCGCATCGGCCGACGATCCGGTGACCAACGGCCGTATCGATGACGTCGATCGCGTCATGTACCTGCGCAACTATGTCGGCCAGTTCCGCCGCGCGGTCGCCGAGGGCTATCCGCTCAAGGGCTATTTCCTGTGGAGCCTGATGGACAATTTCGAATGGGCGGACGGCTATACCAAGCGGTTCGGCATCCATTACGTCGACTTCAAGACGCAGACGCGCACGCCCAAGCTGAGCGCGGCGTGGTACAAGGAAGTCATCCGCCAGAACCGGATCGTCTGACGGGGACAGGCAATCGGTCGGAGCGGCCGGTTGCGGGTGAGTGAGCTGCAGCATCGGGATTGCGAGGGGGCACCATGAAACTGGGGATGGCAGGGGCACGTCTGGGTGTCGCGGCGGCGGCGATCGCGCTGGCTCCCGCGGCGAGCGTTCGCGCGCAGCACGCTGACGCGGGCAGCGTGTCGGTCAGCGTCGACGCTGGCAGCGCCGGCCCGAAGATCGATCGCAACATCTTCGGCCAGTTCGCCGAACATCTCGGCACCGGCATCTATGGTGGCGTCTGGGTCGGGCGAGGCTCGGCCATCCCCAACGTGCGCGGCATCCGCACCGACGTCGTGCAGGCCCTGCGCGCGATCCGCGTGCCCAATGTCCGCTGGCCCGGCGGCTGTTTCGGCGACGAATATCACTGGCGCGACGGCGTCGGGCCGGCGGCGCAGCGCCACAGCCGGATCAACTCGAACTGGGGCAACGCGATCGAGCCCAACAGCTTCGGTACCGACGAGTTCATGGACTTCGCCGACCAGGTCGGCGCCGACGTGTTCGTGTCGGTCAACCTGGGCTCGGGCACGGTGCAGGAAGCGGCGGACTGGCTCGAATACATGACTGCCGACGTCCCGACCACGCTGGCGAAGGAACGCGCCGCCAACGGTCACCCGGCGCCGTACAAGATCACGTTCCTGGGCCTCGGCAACGAGAATTGGGGGTGCGGCGGCGCGATGTCGCCCGACCATTATGTCGAGAGCATGAAGCAGTTCGCGCACTACGCGCACAACTTCAACGCGGCGCAGACCGGCGCCACCGCCATGCGCCGCATCGCGGTCGGCTGGGACAGCGGCAGCAGCGATTATACCGACGCCGTCATGAAGGCGTGGAAGAACAAGACCTGGAGCTGGGATATCGAGGGCCTGTCGCTCCACGCCTACACCATCCCCAATACGTGGGAGAAGAAGGGGCCGAGCGTCGGGTTCGGCGTCGACGAATATGCCAAGGCGCTGAAGGCGACGCTCCAGATGAACCGCTGGATCGACACCCAGAGCGCGATCATGGACCGCTACGATCCGGGCAAGAAGATCGCGCTGTTCGTCGACGAATGGGGGCTGTGGGCCGACCCGATGCCGGGCACCAATCCGGGCTTCCTGCAACAGCAGAACACGATCCGCGACGCGGTGATCGCGGCGCTCAACCTCAACATCTTCATGCGCCACGCGGATCGTGTGCGCGGCACCAACATCGCGCAGATGGTCAACGTGCTCCAGTCGGTGATCCTGACGAGCGGACCGAAGATGGTGCTGACGCCGACCTACCACGTCTATCGCCTGTACGTGCCGTTCCACGATGCGACGCTGGTGCCGGTGCGGTTCGACGCGGGCAGCTACACCCATGGCGACATTCGCCTGCCGCGCGTGGATGCGGTCGCGGCGCGCGATACGAGCGGCAAGCTGTGGCTGTCGCTGGTCAACGTCGATCCGGACCGTTCGGTGCACATCGCGACGGCCATCGCCGGCGTGACGCCGCGCGCCGCGACCGGCCACGTCCTGACCGCGCCCGCCGTGGACAGCCACAACAGCTTCGACACGCCCAACGCCGTGACGCCGCAACCCTTCGCCGGCCGCGTGTCGGGCAGCACGCTCCAGTTCGACCTGCCGCCCAAGTCGATCGCCGTGGTGGCGGTGGATTAGGACGGAAGCGGCCCGGCGGCTGGGAGGATGATGTGTGGCGCACCCGACATGAAAGAGATGGGCACTCAGATCATTGGGAAATTTTCGTTCAGAGGGTGGCTTAAAGGCAGATTGATGCCCAGCTGGTCATCCTGTGCCGCCGGCTAACTTCTGAAACCGGTAGTTGGCTATCTGCTAATTGCTATCATATCTTTTAGTATGAAAGGTTGCGTTTCAACGGTCGCACCGTAGCTTTTCGAGGATGATAGCTCGCTATACGGTTCATTTGAAGCAGCCCATCCGTATGCTGGATCATTGGCCCATTGACGTGTTGGGCGCGCGCATGACGCTGGTGGCTGACGGCGATATGGTCAGTGCATTGCTGTTCACTTTCACCGGCCAGCCCACATCTCTTGCGCCGACAATGACGGACCCTAAAAAGCCGGGGCAGCCACCGACGATCACCGTCAACGATCCGCTGCAATCCTTGTTGCGTCAGCAGGTTCGGAATGGCTTTAGCTTCATCCAGGCACTCTTTCCCGTTCAAGTCGCTTTCGATCGGACAGACGCGGAATATGAAGGGGAAACGCCGGCGGAGAACGATGCGATAGCTATTAGCCGCTTCACATATGGCGAGGCCGATGACCGTCCGCTCGCCCTGACATATGACTACTTCACCAGGGCCATGATGGCTGCCGAAAAGCCGTATGACGAACGATACCGGCTATTTGCCACGCTGACCGGCTACGCCCGCGAGGCGTCAAAGGAAGCGCGATATATCGACGCCTTTCGCTACTATTTCCTGATCCTCGACGCCTTCTTCAGCGACGGGCAATTCAAGAAGGCCGGTCTCGAAAAGGCGTTTAAGGGCAACGCCGTGCTCATGGACGCCATCAAGTCGGCGCAGGCCGATTTTCGAGAGGATCGGACTCGGCCCGCTACGCCGACCGGGACGTTTTTGCGCGGTTCGCCTACCCCGGATGAGATCGCCGAACACCTAGTTGAGCGGCGGGGCCACTACTTTCACAACAACCGGCGCAAGCCTGGGGCGTGGAGCCCAGACAAGCAGGACGAGGCTCGCGACCTGTCATGGCTGTGCTCAATGATATGCTTTTATCTATCGGAAGAATATTCGGCGCCGATGTTTGCCGAGAACCTTGGTTCACGGCATTTTGCGGAAGCCACGAAATCGGGAGCGATAATCGTGCTCAGGATCGACTACATTTACGTTGACGACGATGGCGACGGTGAGCCGAAGAAGGGGCGGACAAATATCAACATGCCCGGCACGAAGATAACGCGGAAGATGACGACAGAGATGACGCAGAATTTCGTGCAAAACTTCATTGAGTCTCAGCCCGCCAGTGCCTTGATGCATGCAATTTGTCGCGAGATGAAATCGGGTCAGTCAGTCTTCGAGATAAGGTATTCGCAGGATCTTCCCTAGCGCGATTCTACGGCCTATCGGCTGCCTCTACTGGCGGCGATGCAAATAAGATCACGGGACGGTTCTATATCACTCGGTCGTCTTTCACAGAGGCGGCTATGATGACTAATGTCGATGCTGTGGACTTATGACTTATTCACCGCTGATGACGCATTCTTCGCTGCGCGTGACCTGCGGGAAGTTGATCTGGCGATGACGTTGTTGGCTGACGATTTTGCACCCTGGACTACTTCGCTCAACTTAGCGACGGTTCTCCCTTCTTGACCCATTGAGAGCGTGTCCTTCAGAACCTTGAGCCGTGCCTTAAACCCGTCGTAGTCGGCAATTCGCTCATTCGCTTCTCCATCAAGCCCGAATTCGACGGTCAGTGTCAGCATCTGATCGCGAATGGCTTTGGCCTCGAGGGAATGGTCGAGGCCATCGGCTATCCGTTCGAAGAGAAATAGTCCTTGTTCGCGGGTCGCAGATTCTGGGAAGTCTTGAAGGAAGATTTTGCGCTGTTGTTCGACCAAGGCCTTGACCCTATGGCGCTGCCGCTCCTCGTCCGCCGCACGGCGCTTTCGATTGAGGCCTTTGAACAGTGCTTTCATTCTTCCGAGGAACTGCGCAATGCTTTCCTCGATTGCGCTATCCGCAGACGAAACCTCGCATAGAGTAACGATCGAACGGGCCAATCCAATCTTGTCGATGTGACCGCCTTGGGCGTTAGCGGCAGCCTTAAGTGCGTCAAAAATCCCTACGGTGGCGCTGAGCTTGGAAGCAACATCGGCTTCGGTCAGGACAATCGCTTCGCCCTCGCGGAACTCCGCGACTTCTTTGAAATACAAATTGGCAGCAACCAGGGCGAGCGGGAGGGGTAACAGGTCCTCAGGCTCAGCAACTAGATGTGTGATGCCGGACGCGATATCGAATTCGGCGAACTGCATAACGTAGTCCGGATTGATGAGGCGCCGGGAGGCTTTGTCATCCTTGCGTAACACAGCTGCTGCTTCGTTTCCGCTCTTGTCCGAATCCAATAGAACGATGACCGCTGGCGCATCGCTGTCGCGACCGCGGATCAGGTAGAGCATATACGGCACGTGGCTGGCTGAGCCGCACGGCACCAAGACGATCCGGTTCAAATCGAGCAATTCGGTTTCGCTCGAAACTCCACGACGCAGGATTGCACGCGAGATGCCTGCGAGAAGCACTTGGTCGGCAACCCCTTCGACTAAGAGGTTGCACGCACCGATAAAGGCGGTCTCGCCAACATAGGCGCCAAACGCTGAACGCAGAGGCTCGTAGTGGTTTTGCGAAGCGTTCTTGATCACGCGGGTGCCGTCGGCGCCCTTTCCTTTCTGTAGGACGCGAATGCGCTCGGCGCGGTTCTTGTCGAGCAGGAATGGTGAATGAGTTACGTAGACCACCTGAACGGGTGCAGCACCATCGTCAGGTTCGGCGAAGCCACGGAAAATCTTTAGTAAATCCTGTTGCGCCTCTGCGGAAAGATAAGCGTCGGGTTCATCCATTAGCAAAATCTCGGGGCGGTCCGGATCCGGCTCGTGCGTTTGCGACTGAATGAAATATGACAGGAAGTATTTGAGGCCCGCACTTCGTTCGTCGAAGGTATATTGCGTGCCGGTGCGGTCGCGTATGGTGAAGACAAGGTCGGATTCCAGGGCGGTGACGCGGAGCTGAAAATCACGATCCTGAACCCAGTATTTGGGAAAATTTAATCGCTTCTCGAGTTGTTGGTTTATGCTTTCTACAAGCGCGGTGGCATGACCGTTTTCGCCCGCGTCGATGAAATGAGCGAGTTCTACGAGCCGTTCAGGTTCTACATTCGCCAACTGGAGCAGTAGCCGTCGCGCAAGCGCATAGGACTTGGCAATCTCTTCTCGCGTCGCCGGAGTTTCTTCCAGCTCGGATATAATTGGAGATAATTCACCTACCGTTGCCGTCAGATTCTGAGAGAAGAGGCCTTGATCGGTCGTAAAAATGCGCCGCAAAATGTCCAAGACATCAAGAGAGCGACGGCGCGTCCGTCGGTCACGAACCGGCCCCGATCGAGCCTCAACCAGTTCAGATGTGGGTAGCGCGCCAGGTAACGCGACGTTCGACTGGATCGTAAACACGCGCGGGAGCACCAGCTTCCCGAAGTTGTGCGCGTCGCTATCAACGAGCGGCAAATGCTGATACCCGCCAGCGCCATCAGGAAAGTAAAGATCGAGGCGATCGGGGCCTTGGCGAAACATCAGGAAGCTATCGAAAGTTTCGGGCGCGGCAGGCGCATCGACCCGTATCTTATCTACCTCAACTTGATCGACGTTACTCCATGCAACGCCCAAGTGCGGCCAGAATTCGTTACCGCGCTCGACATTGAAGAAATCGCAATATCGACACAGATCCTGATGCTTGAACCCTTCGCCGCTGATCGCCTTTTCGATTGCCCCGAGCAAATGGCTCTTACCAGACTCGTTCGCACCGACGATCGTGGTGATGCGTGAGTCGATTGGCACCTCGATATACGGATACCACAGGTCGCCGATCATCTCCCACGTACGGGTTTCCGCATCGCGGTGAGCCTTGCGGTGATGATCATAATTAAACGACTTATAGAAGCGCGCGTAGACCTTGCTCAGTTGCATCGGCTCTCCCCTAGCCTACGAACATAGGGCGCTGTCTTCGCTGTGCAAAAGCAATTCACTCCGAATCGACAATCGCTCAGAGACTATGGTTGAGGCCTCGCTCACCGCCTCCACGCTTGGTCGCTCGCCGTCATTGGAAATGTTTGGAAAAAATTAGCGGCGATTCTACACAGTCGTTGGCCCCTTGGGGGCTGTTCGGGGGATGGAAATGGACGATTCGGCTAGCGCTGAGGATCTGCTTATCGATCTCGCGGTCGAGAGCTGGCGGCTGTGCCGGATGTTCCAGCGATCGATAGACGCGCGCGATATCAGGGCTGCTGGGCGACAATCCAATCAGGTCCGCTATTTTCAGCGCAAGCTGGATGATAGCTTGGCACCGTTGGGCCTGAAGCTCGTCGTGTTGGACGGTCAGGCTTACGATACCGGCATGGCGGCTACCGCACTAAACGCAGCGGACTTCGGTCCCGAAGACACGCTCTACGTCGATCAGATGATGGAGCCGATTGTGATGGGACCCAATGGCGTCCGTCGCACCGGCACCATGATGCTCAGGAATTAAGCCAGTGGAATATGTCGGTATCGACCTCGGCACGACGAACAGCGCCATCGCGAGTTACGATGGAGAGAATGTCGCGCTCTACAAGAGTCCGGAACAGCACGACGTGACGCCGTCAGCGATCTTCATCGACCGCCGAGGCAACAAATTCGTCGGCTCGCGGGCTTATACAAATGCGGCGCGAAATCCTGATAACGCCGCAACCCTCTTCAAGCGCATGATGGGGACGAATACCCCCATCCAGCTGCCGGCAGTCGACAAGGTCATGACGCCCGAGGAATGCTCGGCCGAGGTGCTGCGGACGGTGTTTGGCTATCTCCCCGAGACCATGCGGCGTGATGGCGATACCGGAACCGTCATCACCGTGCCGGCGGCCTTCAACCAGATGCAGAAGGACGCGACGCTCGCGGCAGCGGAGTCGGCTGGTATCGGTCGCGTGGCGCTGATGCAGGAGCCGGTCGCTGCGGTCATGAGCGTCATGCGTCAGCGCAACCGCGACGGCACGTTCTTGGTGTTCGACCTAGGGGGCGGCACGCTGGACATCGCGATCGCCCAGAGCATGAAGGGTCGCGTGAGCCTGCTAGCGCACGGTGGCGTCGAGATGTGTGGCGGCCGCGAAATCGATCGGGCGCTCATGAATGAGGTGGTCAAGCCTTGGCTGGTCGATACCTTTGATCTCAGCGACGATTTCGTTGCCGACAAGCGCTTCAGATCGCTGACTCGACTCGCGACCTGGGCCGCCGAGCGGGCCAAGATCGAGCTCTCTCGTAGCGACGAAGCGGTAATCGCATTGTCCGAAACCGAAATCGGTGTGCGCGATAATGCAGATGAAGAAATCTATTTGGATATCCCAATCGACCGCTCACAACTCGATCGACTGATCGACCCCATCCTCGAGCAAGCGATTAAGGCAGCAAGGGCGTCCCTCGATCAGGCCGGGATCAGCGCCCACGACGTCGATCGCGTCGTGTTCGTCGGCGGCCCTACCCAATACAAACCGCTGCGCGATAGGGTGGCGTTCGAGCTCGGGATCGCCGCTTCCACCGACGTGAATCCGATGACGGCGGTCGCCGAAGGCGCCGCTATCTTCGCGGAGTCGATCGACTGGTCGACCCAGAGCCGTGGCCGCAAGGCGGCGCGGAGCTCTTTGTCCTCCACGGGCCTTGAATTTGCGTATGTCGCGCGAACGCCCGACGCATCGGCGCGGATCGTCGCCAAGAAGGTCGGCACCGCAAACGGCGAGTTTCAAGTCGATAGCCTCGACACCGGTTGGTCTTCAGGCCGCAAAGAACTCAAGGACGGCGCCACGATCGACCTGCCGCTTGCGAAACCTGGCGAGAATGCCTTCCGGGTTTTCGTGTTCGATGCGGGCGGCGGGCCGATCGGGATCGCAAACGATCGCATCATCATCAGCAGGACGGCAGCCTCGATCGACGCGATCCCTGCATCGCACACCATTAGCATCGAGGTGCTCGAAGGGCGCGGCGGCGCCAAAGGCCTGGAGCCACTCGTTCGCGCGGGCGACCCACTTCCGAAAAAGGGCGTCGTCACGTTCAGATCAGGCGAGGCCCTTCGAGCCGGGAGTCCGGGCGCACTCAACTTCAAGCTGTGGGAAGGTGACATCCGCGAACCCGTCGAGGACAATATGCCCATCGGCACCTTCCGGGTGTCCGGATCGGATTTCGATGAGGGCATGATCTCGATCGGATCGGAGATCCGCTGCGAGTATGAAATCACAGACGGCGGCACGATCCGACTTGACGTTTCAGTTCCCGAGATCGGCGGTTCGTTTACCAGCGGCCATAATTATTACGCCCGCCAGGACGCCCAGCTCGATTACGCCCAAGCCGCTGGCCTTGTGGCTGTCGAGGCCCAATCGACCATGTCCCGGCTGGACGAGTTCTCCAAGCATATCGATGATCCGCGTGTGGAGGCGATCATGGATCGGATCGAGAAGGCGTCATCGCTGGACGTCGATCGGGCGGAGCCCGAAGAGACGAAGCATGCCCTTGATGAGATACGAGCCGCCCGCCGCGACATCTCAAATGTTCGCAAAGACCATTTGAAAGTCATCCGGCAACTCGATCTCGACGGGATAGTTTCGAGCTTCGATGGCTGGGGGCGGGAATTCGCGTTGCCCGAAGAGGCAGCGGCGTTCGATGCCCTTGTGCGAACGGCGCAACATTCGATCGACGCCGGCGCCAGCGATTTCGAAACCCACCTTGCAGAACTTCGGTCGAAGAACATCGCGGCGCTATGGCGATCGGATGAATTCGTCGTCGAACGCTTCCATTGGCTCTCGCGAAGCCCGGAGCAATTCATGGATCAAAATCGCTACGCCGCGCTGATACAGCAAGGGCGCGCCGCATTGGCCCAGACAGACCTGGGCTCGCTCCGTGATATCCTGATCCACCTTGACGACCTTCGCTTTACGCGAGGTGGCGAGGAGGAGATGCTCGCCATGACCAACATCATGAGGGGTTGATGCCGGCATCGCCATTTCCTCAAGGCACGGTGCTGCCCAACGGTGAAGAGCTTGGACGGCTCGTGCGCGCCGTAGATCCAATGTTCTGGATCCATGCGACCAAGAGTCGCAGGCGAGCGCTTCTCATGGCCGCCGAGTTCGCAAAGGTTCCTGCAGTCGGCACTGCGGCGTTGCCAGATCTCGACGTTCTGTCCTTCGCTGGCGGCGAATACCGAGTCATGGTCACCGACGGCACGCTCGATATCGTGGGGCATCTGCCTCGCCCGACGACGGTTGATCAGGCCCTAGCGTTCGCGACCGCATTGCGCCGCACGGACAAGACCGTCCAGGGCGCGATATACGACGAGGCGGGGAAGCTGCTGCTGCCATATTCCGACCCATCGCTTCAATCACGCGACAAGGCCGAAGTGCTGGGCCTGTTCCTGACCGGGGGCATTGAAGTGCGCGCAGACGATGTGGTTGCTCTTGAGCAGATCTTGCCCAAGTTCGATGTCGACGATTTAGAGGCGATCGTCATCGCCGCGGGTCTGGAGCTCAAATCGACGGTCCGGGGTGGCAAGCAGAAAAAGAAGGCCGCGGATATCCGTGCCAACGTCGGTTCGGCGGCTATCGGGCCGTTCGAATTGCCCGGCCGCCCAGCTCTCGCCGACTTCTTCAACGAGCATGTTATCGACATTGTCGCGGATGAGGAGCGCTACGCATCGCTGGGCATCGGCTTTCCCGGTGGGATCGTCCTCGAGGGTCCGACTGGTTGTGGCAAGACGTTCGCCGTTGAGCGACTGATAGAGCATCTTGGCTGGCCGTCGTTCCACATCGAGGCATCGAGCGTCGCCAGCCCATATATCCACGAAACTTCGCGCAAGGTCGCGCAGGTCTTCGCCGAGGCAACGAAAGCAGCACCGGCGGTTATCGTCATTGACGAGATGGATGCTTTTCTTGCGAGCCGCGACACCGGATCGCAACAGCATCACGTAGAGGAGGTCGCCGAATTTCTCCGGCGCATTCCGGAGGCTGCGAAAAATCGGGTGCTGGTCATCGGCATGACCAATCAGGTCGATGCCATCGATCCGGCCATCCTGCGACGTGGCCGCTTTGACCATGTAATCCACGTCGATCACGCCGGCCGAGATGAGGTCGCCGCGCTGTTAAGCTCGCTCCTGTCGGAGATTCCCAACGACGTGCCCGACTTGGCTGGCTTGGCGGCGGCGCTTGCCGGCCGGCCGCTATCCGATGTGTCGTTCGTTGTTCGCGAGGCCGCGCGGCTTACGGCTCGCGGCAAGAAGGAACGGATCGGTCCGGACGAGATAGCGAGCGCCCTCGCCAAGAGTCCCTCCCGCAATAGCGACGAGCAGCGGCGGATCGGTTTCTGACCATGGTCACGCCGAAAGATATAGGTTTTGAGGGTCTGGCTGGGCTTGCCACGGACGTCGATGAAGCGATCGCCGCTGCTAATCGGATAGCATCGGCCGCACCGCAACCGGCGCCTCCACGAGCAGGAACGACAGCGACAGCACCGACAGCGCCCGTTCATAAAGATGGCGGCGCAATCCCTGCCGGCGTCAAAAAGATTGGCGGCTGGGTGCTAGGAATCGGAATCCTACTAGCGATAAAGGCTTGCATCTGGGGCGGTGTCCATGCCGTCAGTGACAGCAGCAGCACGTATGTCGCACCAAGCGATCAATCGACCGCCTATGATACGACTGCCGGCTCCAGCGGCACGTCGACCGACAACATGACGATTGGTGACGCCGTAGACACATCGACTGGCAGCGACGGGACAGCGACGGGCGAGGCCGCCGCCTCTGAGGACGATGGGGCGGAATCAAAGCCTACGCCGGGCTATGCCTCCCTTGGCTTGGCAGAGATCCGCTACTGCCTGGCCGAAGACATCCGTATTGCCGCGCAGAAGACCGAGATCGACGGACTGCAATACAGCGACACCGACAAATTCAATCGGAACGTCGATGGGTTCAACGACGCCGTGAGCGACTATAACAGCCGCTGCTCCAATCGATCCATTCTGGCGAGTGATCGTCCAACGGCGACCTCGCAGGTGGAGGCGAAGCGGTATCAATTGGAAACCGAGGGCCGCGCCCGTGTCCAGTGATCCTGAAAAGCAGCCCACGAATCCATTCGCCATCCTTGGCGTGACGACCCGAGACGATCGTGGGCGTATCATGGAGGCGGCCGAGGAAAGGTCGCTGATCGCAGATTCAGACCTATGTCAGCAGGCACAGGCCATCCTCACAAACCCGCGACGCCGGCTGGAAGCAGAGCTTAGTTGGTTCCCCGGGACATCGCCAAAGGTTGCTGAGCAGGCTGCTTCATCAACGGTATCTCAACTGTCGGAATTGCCGCTGGGCGGGCTAGCCATGGCCAACGCCTTGGTTGCCGCCTCGTCGGGTTGGACCGCACAGACGGTCGTTGAGCTCCGCGACTTCCTGGACGCGCTGACCAGTGCCGCCGATCAAGTCGATGTCGAGCGGGTAATCCGCGAGGTGAATGAGGACCGCGAGATTGCCGGTTTCCCAATGGTCACGTCCATGGACGTGGCAGCGGAATCGCTGCGTGATCGCCGGCAGGCTTGGCGACGAGCGGTCATGGCGACATTCGAGCGCGTGCCGACGGTGGAAATGGCCGAGGCGATGTTCACGTTGGTTGATAAGGTCGCCGATGAACAGCGCTTTCCTCGTTTCCTTCATGAAGTGATCGATGATTACGCGGTGAGGTCGCAGTCGTTCTTGGCGCGCGAGATCGCAGGCGCGGAACGCTTAGTTGAGAAGGCGCGCGAGCTGGCGGCGACGCGACCTGATGCGCTGCCGCCAATCATCGACGCGCTTAAAAAGCTGCTCGTGACCTGGGACGAACTGACGCACCCGGTCCAGATAAGCGCGACACTGCGTGGTCAGCGTGACGAGGAAAGCGAGAAGCTAGCGTTCACCGTCCGTAGCCTCTCGATTGACCTGTACAACGACCATAGCCTGCTGGAAGAATCTCAGCAGGTGTCCGTCCTGGTAGGTAGTAGTTTCTCGGCATTGCCACGCGTTGCGTCCAAGATCGCCGAAGACGCGCAGGCCCTCGACAATCTGTCAGCGCAAGCCGCGCAGGAGGATGCGGAGCTGGCCTATGCTGCCGATGTTGGAACGTTCAGCAAGACCCGCCTCTCGATCGATCGGGATGGCGTAGAGTGGCGAGGTAGGCGCACCAGGCTATCTGCGATCCGAGGCGTGCGCTGGGGCGCTATCAGAAAGTCCGTCAACGGCGTTCCGACCGGGACAGATTATTTGATCGCTTGGAACGACGGGGTTGCCACAACGACAGCCGAATTCAGGAACGGCGCGATCTTCGAGGCCTTCGTGCCAAGGTTATGGCAGGGCGTCGGCTTCCGCCTCATGAACGAGATGATGGCCGCGCTCGGCGCTGGCGGCGAGCTCACATTCGGCAAGATGGTCGTCAGGAACGAAACCGTGGTCCTCACGCAGCGCAAGATGTTCAGCAGCGAACGAGTGGAGTTCGGCTGGGGTGACGTGACGGTCAGGACGGCCGACGGTTCGTTCATTGTGGAAGGCCCGAAGGGCTCCAAAGCGTCGGAGACGATGGGCTATCGCGAAATAGACAACATCCATTTCTTCGAGGCGCTGGTGCGCCAGGCATTCAAAAATGGTCGCGTTCGATTGAGTGAGGCCTTCGCCTGATATCCGACTCTCTGGCTAGCTATCCCAAAGGTGCGTCACTCACCCAACCGCGTTAGCCTCGCGCGAGCCGCGCCTCGGGAATGATGTCGATCAGATAGAAAGTTCGTTCTACCGAGTTGATATGACCAGCATGGTCACCAATCCGTCGCTGCGATCGCCCACTAAGAAACGCACACGCAATGTCCAGCGAGGCATCCCCGGCGTTCTTCGAGCGATGTGTCAGCGACACCCCGGGTTCTGGTGCCATTTTGTCGCGTAGTGTCTCTCGTCGATAGAGATGTAGCAGATCCTTGGCATGGCCGTTCCACGCCGCGCCCAAGTAGTTCGCATCGAACGGCGGCATGGCGATGCCATCCCGTGGTATCGCGCGAGATGTCCCTTTCTGCGGATACCATTCTTGGACCATGTGTTCGATGTATGCTTCGGCTTGCAGGTAGCGAAGGACGCCGACTCCGGCGATCTGCACGTGCGATAGCCCCGCGAACCATATGCCCGAGAAGTGCGCCGTCAGTTCATTCTGGGTCAGCGGCCTATCGAGGATGCGCCATAGCCGCTTGTTGCCGTACGTCTGGAGCGACCGGATTCGCTCGACCAGGCTATCGAGCGGGGTGCGATCGAGGCCGAGTCCAAGCACGAGGAGATCGAGGTCGTGCTTTACCGCCGCGCCGAGCAGGCGCGCCTGAGGGTTGTCGGGCAAGCCCTCCGGCACGGCCTTGGGCCGAACCGGGTCATGCTCCTCGCGCAGGGTGGCATAGAGTTGCAGTGCCACGCGCAGGAGAAGCAGATACGGCTTGAAGTCGTTGGTGATCCGCTCGGGCTTGAGCTCGATCTGACCGGCGCTGACCAGCGCGCCGAATGGATTGGCGGCGGCGATCCGACTTCGCGCGAAGGTCAACTGAAGATCGTTGCAGCACCAGATCAGGCCTTGGCGTGCGATCAGATCGAAGATGATCTCGCGGGAGAAGTTCCCAGGTGCACCCTTGTTGCGCAGGCGCTTGAGCGCATGGCCATGCCGCCCAGCGACGATCGCTTCATACATTGCTGGCGCAGAGCCATAAAGGTGCCACAGCCGATCGACATGGCGATGTAGATACGCAATCGCCGCATCGATCGCATCAGAACTGCCGTTACGAATGTCGCGGCGGGACACCGTGCAGTCGGGCCAGCCCGCGACCACATAGGCGATAAGTTCGCGGTCGCGACTGCGCACGATCATGCATTCGCACAAGGAGAGCAGATCGTCGCGCGACCGGGGGATCAGCGCATCGGGTAGCGCCAGTTCCTTGTGATCGAGCACCCCGATGGGCAAGGTCGACAGGTCGGTAAGGCCGGGATCGAAGATCAGCAGATCGTGATCGCTGCGTTCGCCTGAGCCTTCGCGGTATTCTATAATTAGGCGGTCAATAAACGACGTCAGGTCGTCCGCGACCGGTAACCCTTCTTCTTCGAACAGTCGCGTAAACTCGGTGAAGTCGCTGACGACAGCGTTGCGCTGGCGCGACGCTGACTTCTGTTGGAAATAGGTCTGTTGTTCTCGTGCAGTGCGCTGGCGCTTAGCTTCCTTGCGGCCGAGCTTGACGTCCATGTTCATAGCGTCTGCCGCTCCCGCTCGATTGCGGCGGCCAACTTGGCGGCAAAAACATTAACTTCGCCTTGCAACGCAGCGGCGCGGCGATAGGCAAGAAGTCCCGTCCTGCCAGCCACCTGCTCGGCGGCGCAATCGTCAAGCGCGTCATCGCGCTGCTTTGCGAGTTGCAGGAAGGCGGTATAAGCCGCGTCGATGTCGGTGAAATCGTCCATCAGTCGATCCAATCAGCCGGCGTGGCCGGCGGCCCCCACCAAGTCGGATTGCCACCGGCTGCATAGATCCAGTCGAACGCTTCGCCCCGGGTCGTGACCTTAGGCTCGGTGATCTGACGCCATGTACAGATTCGTGAGATCAGTTGCTCCTGGTCAGCCGTGATGGTGTCTCGGCGCCAGCGCTCGTTCGCGCCAGTGCGACCCGAGGTGACAAAGGAGGTCACAGCAGCGTCGTATAACGCCTTGCCGTGCAGCCAGTCGATATGGACACCCCACTGCCTGCACCAATCGTAGCGATCGGCGTGCTCGAATACCGCGTCGACGAGATCAGCCAGCGGCGCATCGCCGATGACGGCGCGCGCGTCGACCAGCCATGTCAGCATCCGTCGAGGATTGCCGAGCAGGCCGGTAATCGCGATCGGATCGATTCGCTCGAACCCGAGCACCGTGAGCGCTCCGCCCAACGCATAGCGCTTAGCATCGCGGTTGCGCCGCCGTGGATCCGCCAGCGCCTGGCGACGCAATTCAGGGAGCTTCTCCGTGATGACGCCCAGGTCGGCGCGGATCATGTCAGCTGTGCAGTCGATGGCGGCCATGATGGCCGCAAAATCGGTATCGTAGGTCATGGTTAGGATGTGGCCACGCCTGCGGCATGGCATGTCCAACCTACCCCAAAGAGCGCCTTTCACCGAATAGGTGCCAGCACTAGCGCCGGGGTAGGTTGGCCCACCATCGGCCGTAGAAATCCCAGATAAGGGTGAGAGGGGGTGGTGCGCGATAAAGTGTTGTTTGGGGCAAAGCCCACAACACACCGCTTTGGCCACCCCCTCTCATGATGTTGGAAGGGTAGGATGGAGGTCGGCTACGCCGCGCTGAAACAACGATCGGAGGGGGTGGCGCAGGCCATCGCCGCCGAGCGCAGCGCGCGCAACTTCGCCAGCCGGCGCAAAGCGGTCGAGCGGGCCGATGAGCGCGCCAAGACCCGCGACCAACTCGACAAAAAGCGCCGTGACGATCGCGCGGCCGACGTCGCACGGCGGCGGCGGATCCGGGTGCGGGTCGCGCAGCCCGACAGGCCGCGCTATCGCGGGTCTACTCCGCGTCGGCTCTACCATCGTCAGGTGCAAGCGATGCTCGCTGGCACGATCGGGCTCAGCGACAGCCGAGGCCCTGACCGGCTGTATTCCATCCACTATGCGTTCACAGCCCGCGGGTTTGCGTCGCGCAAGGGCCGACGCTGGCGCTCCGGCGAGGCCGAACGCGCCGCGTTGTATGGCGTTCGCGAGGATGCGCTGGAGGGCGGCGAGCGCGGCTGGTGGTCGAACATTGCAGAGGACAGGAACGAGCTTGCCGCGCATTACCGCGCGTCGGAAGCGCTCGAAAAGCACGACCGCGCCAATGCCAACGTCTATTGCGTTGAGGTGATCGCGCTGCCCGCCGAATTGACCGCGCGGCAGCGCCGCCGCGCGGTGCGACGGATCTGCCGCTGGTTCGAGGCACGCGGAATGGCGTATTCGGTCGGCATTCACCTGCCCGACGCGTCGGGCGACCAGCGCAACTTCCACTGCCACATCGTCTATTCGCTGCGACAATCCCGACGTGTGGCCCCGTATGAATGGGAGTTTGCGACGGGAAAGCAGAACGACATCAACACGCCCGACGGCATCCGCGCTCGGCGGTTGGCGGTGGTGCGTGCGATCAACGCCACGTTGCACGCGGCCGGTATCAACAAGCGCTACACCCACTTGAGTAACAAGGCCCGCAATATGCTGCCGCCCGAGCAAGGCAAAGTCGGGCAGCAGGCGACCTGGACGCGGCGCCGGCTCGAAGCGATGACCCGGCGGCAGGGCAGACTCGAAGCACTCGCCGGTATCGTGGCGAATCTGCGCGATGCGGCGGTCGATGGAGCAGCGCGCGTGGAGGCGGCACGGATCAAGACCATCCGCAAGGTCGAGACGATGGGGCGCGCTACCGCCATATGGTCGGAGGGGAGCGGCATCGACGATATGCGGCCGCGGCTTGCTGTCGCACTGACCGGTATGGCGGAGCGTATCGTCGAATTGCCGGGCGACATCGATCGCGTGCGGACGGCGGTGCGGCGGAAGGTTGAGGTGATGGCGCACCGGGTCGGGGTGTGGGCGGAGGATGGTGGTGTCGGCGACATCGGCGTGCTGATCGCGCGGCGCCTCAATACCATGCGCGAAGGCATCGATCAGGTGCGACAACACGGCCACCAGGCCCGGCTCGGTCTACGTCGCGACATCGGCGATCGCTTCGGCCGGATATCCGTCGCCACGGTTGTCGCGGGCGGTGGCTCGGCGATCCAGAGCCAGGGACACCAAGCCGATACACGACTGCGTTCGGTCGTTGACGACATCGATCATGTTAGGGCCGATGGCGCATCCCGGCTCGCCGACGCTTCGCGGCGGATCGAGCGCGCAAGGGCGCGCGACGATATCCGCGTGTCGCTTCTGGGCGTGACGACCTATGGTCAAACACGTCTGGCTGCGGCAGGAACCGCACTTGGCCGCCGGTTGGAGGTGATCGTTGGGCAACTACGGCATGCCGACAACCGGATACCGGCGGTGCGATCCGATGTGCGGGATCGCCTTCGCACGATCGTGGCGGCAATCGATCCCCGATCGGCGGACGGCCGGCGCATCGTGACGCGTCTCTACGCGGCGAAAATGGGCAGGGCCGAAGCGAGATCGGAATCGGCTGCCATGCGGATGATCCGCGACCATACGGCACCGCCTGTTCCTGCCAGGGAGGAGAGCGTCGAACGCCGGCCCGAGGTCGCCTCGCCGTCGCAGCCCGACGCGGTGCCGGCGATTACCCAGGCTGCCGAGACCATCGGGGCGACCAGCGATCGTGAACTGGCGCGAGCGGCTGCGGTGGAGCGTGAACGGATTGATCGCGAAGCCGCCTGGAAACGGCTCGTGAAAAGCCGCGCCATCGTGACCTATGATGGCACCAGCTATGACATCGACATGGCTATGCTCACCGATACCGAGCGGGCGCTGTTACTCAGGCCCGGGTTCGCGGACGACCTGCAGCGCAGGTTGCGGGATCTGTTTGCCGAGCAAACCGAACCTGTGTCCGCCGAGGCGGAAACGCCTGCGATCGGCCAAGACGACATCGATATGGCTATCCAGCACGCGTTCCGGGATGGCGGCATCACGCGACAGTAAGATGGGGGTAATCGCGACGCCGGTCAGTCGCCGCCGCCTTTCCAGCGTGCGTAGCGCGCGTCCGGCTCATGAAATGCGGCGAGGCTTGGCTTGGTCTTCAAGGCAAAAATCCGGCCGGCCAGTTTGGCAAGTTCCTCAGCGGCACCGGGCTTCCACCCCTCCCGCACGGCCCATGACTTGATGCGATCCCCAGGCGCAGAATGGCCCTTGGCGCGCAAGATGCGCAGGGTCTCTTCGGCATGCTGCTTGTCGCGGGGGTTCATCACGCCATGCGAGAGGTTCACCATCCGCGAGAGCGAGCGCAGTGCCTGCTCGATGACCGGATCGGTGAGCAAGGGCGCGGGCGCCTGAACTGGCTGCCCGTGGACCCTTGGTGTCCAGCGGTCGGTCCAGCCTTTCGCGCCATCGAGCGGCCACGGCACCGCCACAACGCCGGCGACGCCTGCAAGTCCATCGACGAAATCCAGGATCTTGTCCTCGGCGTAAAACACGACGATGACCGCATTGTTGGCCCCATAGCGCAAGGTTTGCATCGTCTCGTGCTGCAACATGAGGTCGCCATTCAACCGCACCGGCTTGCCGCCCGACAGCGCTTTTGTCGCTTGCGCACCGAGATGACTGGCAAGCGATGAAGATTGCATCTGCGCCTTGGTGTGGGTCAGTAGGATGACCTTGCCGGCTTTGGGCGATGCGTTGTCGGCTAGAATCTGCGCATAGCCGAGCGCGATCTTAAGCGACTGCGGGTCGGAATCGTCGATCGGAACAACGACGCGTGTCGGCATGGCCATGGAATTTCCTCGAAATATCAAGCGCCGGAGATAAGCGCTCCGCCGGCGAAACCAAGCCGTAGAGCCATGACCTGATGCGGCACGACACAATTGGTGAAACCGGAATTCGAGAAGCATTGAAGAGAATGGGCGCCGATCGGCGCGGTATAGAGAGAGCGGAGGCACGAGCCTCCAAGGGTGTGAAAACGCCTGCGCGAGGCTTGATCGGTCAACCGGCCGATCCACCCAGCCTCAAGGAAGTTACCTTGCCCAAGACCAAGACCGCATCGAGCATCACCGCCAACCCGCACACGTGGCTCGATCTCAATCCCGATGACAAGCATGCTGCCGATCACTTTATGTTCGGCGTGCTGGAGAGGAATTATAATGGCCGCCTCAACAGCGCGACCGAGTTCGCGACCGTCAAACTACAGCCGGTGCCGCCAGTGATCGGCGGGCCGCTGATCACCGCCGAGCGTGCCGAGGTGCTGTTGCCGGCGGATGCCGACGACCGGTTCGGCGATCCGTTCGTGCTGGCCGCCGAGGTCGATCGTATGGCTGTCGCGGGCAAGCCGGCGCTGCTATGCTACGTGACACTGTACTATCCTCAAGCCACCCGGCTGCACCACGCGTGGCACGATGCGCGCTCGTTCGCCGAACGGCTTGCCGATGATCATGAGGTCGCGACCATCGTCGCGCTGCACGCGCCGCATCGCGCGGGCTCGTCCAATCCGGTGCACGCCCATCTGCTGATCGTGCCTCGCGTGCTCAATGCGTTGGGCCTCGGCAAATACCAGCACCTGTTCTGCTTCGCGCGGGGCCAGAAAGAACTGGCGCGCCTGTGGGACGAGCATCGCCGGACGTAACCCGAAGATCGTTTGATTGCCTGGCCTGTCGCTGGCAAATCTACCTGTCTCAACTCGACGACACCGACCCGGCTGCGCCGGGCGGTGTCGCTCGCCTGCGAAAGATTCCCATGACCGATATCAATTTCCCCGCCGGCGCGGACCTCGCCGCGCGCCTTCTCTCCTTGCCGCTCGCCGCGATGAACACGGTGGCGGCGATCCCGCCCCATCCGATCGCCCATATGCCGGCCTGCACTCTGCATGTCCCGGCGGCCAAGCTTCTGGTGGCGATGACGCCGCAATCGGCGCCGGCGTTCGCCGCCACGCTCGAACAGGTGTCGCGCGATCATGACCATGATGTGCTGTTGATCCGCAGCGGACGACACCCCGAGGTGATTGATGAGGTGATGGTCGATATCGCGCTCCGCTTCGGGGGGGACGCACTGGTCGTCACGGATCTGCTGTTCTTCCGGCATACCGACCGAGGACTGTGGCTGGTGCCGGGCGCGCGCGGCCCGTTCATCGAACTGACCCGTGCAGGGCTCAGGCTCGAGATGCTGTCGCCCTGGCTCGACGCCGACGAGCGTTCGGCCGGCTTGTGCCGGGCCGCCGCCGAGATCGCCCGCCTTGCGCGGCGGAGATCCGGCCAATGACAATGAGGAATGGAGGTGACGATCCCCTGGTGGGGAGAAAAAGGAGGTGTGTATGCTGAACGAAGTCGAGATCGCCGGGCGTTACGTCCATGCGGTGACCCGGATGACCCTGGGCCACAAGATGCTCAAATCCGGCCTGGCGCTGCTCGCGGGTGGTCCGATCGACATGGCCAAGAGGATCCACCTCGCCCAAGTGGCGAAGCAAAGCGACTGCGACCTGATCCACCTGACGCTCGACCATGTCGATGGCGATTACCGCATGACCGGCATCCATATCTGTGCACCAAGGGATATCGCGGTCTACACCTACCCCGAGTGCCGGCTGTCACTCGTCGGCAAGCACGCCATCATCATACCGCCCAAGGGTGGCCGGGGGCATTTCGAATTGACACCGCGCGAACTTATCCACCGGCCCCACAAGCCCGATGGCTGGGAGGAGGGCATCGATCGCGCCGAGCGCCGGTTGCGCGATCTGGTCGAGCAAGAGGTCGATACCGCTGGGCAAATCGATCTCTACACCGTCCCACGTGTGGCGTGATCCATATATCGGTCCGGCGCGATATGCCGCGCCGGACCGATTGCATGACAACACAGGTCGTGCCGATGACGCAATGATGACCGACAATGCAAAGACTGCCGCGATCGTGGCACACGCGGCGGAATGGCTGCGGCGTAACCTGATGTCCGAGAGCAAGGATAAGTAGCGCGTCGCTGAAGAAGTGCTCGCAACCATGATCGCCAATACGCCGGCGAAGGGCGACGGCTAGTCCGAGCGTCAAGGAATCGATGCCGAAAATCCCCGCCTAGGCCGTTAATGGATTATTTGCTCCGGCCCGCGCAATCTGGCGTTCGTGGCGGAAAAGCATTCCAGGCGACAGTTGCGGGCGCTACGGGCGGCGCAGCGCTCGATCTGTGCGGGTTGCGGCAAGCCGGTCCCGAGCTTCCGCAAGGTTCATTACAACGATCCAGCCTATCCGACGTTCGACCATCTAGAGCTTCGCAGCCTTGGTGGGCTACGGCATTTATCGAACGGCCTGCTCAAACACCGTGCCTGCAACGTGGGACGCGGCACGGCACCGCCAACAGGCTGTGACCTGATCTGGTCGAGTGTGGTCGCAGTAGCACTCGAAAAACGACCGCGCAGCTACAAGCCGTTTTTCAAGGGCGGCATCCGTAATCCCCAATTTCTCGGGCGATAGGCGCGACGACCGCTTGGGCGACATCGTCGCACCCTGTAGAGGGGGCGAGTTTCGATCGGGAGATGTTGCGGTGACCAGCGACGCACGCGATGATCGTTGGGCCATGCTGCCTGGCGCGCGTTGGGAGAACCCGCTTCAGGCCCGAACATGGCTGATCGAGCAACGCCGCCTGCTCGGCTGGACGCACAAGCAAATCGCGAACGCGTTCTTGGACTGCGCCTACAAGAGTGATCTCTATATCGGGACGGGCGGCGGTGCCCTGTTCGATCGTCCCACGGAAAAACGCATCGCCCGCTTCGAGCAGGAAGGAGCGGCCATCCCAGACTGGATGTATTGGATGCCCCTGGTGATCCAGCATGCGCAAATCCCACTGGAGGATCGCTGGACCTGGGAGCGGGAACACGTCCCGGCACACGCGGACGTGCGTCGCGAACGGGAAGATGTCGAGGATCACGCCGGTCTCTATCAACTCGATGACGATGAGATCGCTTTGATCGAACGCTTCCGCGCCATGAGTGGTGATGAACGCGGTTTCCTCCGCCTCATGGCACAGCCTGAGATGCTCGGGTGGCTAATCAGCGTGCTGAAACGCGCGCACGATCACGAAACCACACTGCTTGATATGGTCGAGAGTGGATTGGCACGGCTGGACGAAAGCTGATCGCGGCTTGCCGCGCGGAAGATGTCACTGCTGTTAGGGTAGGTTGGACGCCTGACGCGGGCGCGCGAAACATATCCTACGCGTGTCTCGCGATCTGCCTTGTCCCAAGCGGAAAGCCGCTGGTTCCGCCAGCGCGAGACATGACGTGTCCGCTCAGGACAGGTCGGTCCTGGATCGCTTACCCCGATCGCTGTCGATCCTGCCGGACGAGATCCGGATTCTGGATCAGGTGCTGGGCGATGAGATCGCAAAACTGTTCATCGAGGAATGAAAATGCAGAATTATCACAACACGAGAGCGTGCATATATGCCCGCGTATCGGCGACCGATCAGGTGAACAACGGGGTGTCGGTCGCCGACCAGATCGAACGCGGCAAGCAATGGTGCGCGCAGAACGGCGCGATTCTGGTCGATACCGTAATGGACGCCGGCGCCAGCATCGCCGATCGTCGGCAGTTGCACGAGATGATCGCGCGGGCGACGGGCAACGGCCACCCCTACGACGTAATCCTCGTCTCCTCACCCTCGCGTCTGTTTCGGAACGCCGCGTTGTTCGGGCAATACGGACAGACCCTCGGGGAGGCAAACGTCGCGATCGTATCGGTGACGTGATCGTTCGTGAACATCCTCCAGGGGAATGAAAGATGCCGAGCTACGTGGGCGCGCGGGTATGTATCTATGGCCGCGTGTCCACCACGCGCCAGGCGAAGAACGACCTATCGATTCCCGACCAGATTGATCGTGGCAAGCAATGGTGCGAGCAGAGCGGCGCGGTGCTGGTCGATACCGTCGTCGAGCCCGGCGCCAGCGCCACCGACGACGACCGGCCGCGCTTCCAGGAGATGATCGCGCGGGCGACCAGTGAGGACCATCCGTATGACGTAATCCTGATCCACTCGCTGTCGCGCCTTTTCCGCAACGCGCTGCACTTCATGCAGTATCGCCACCTGCTCAAGCGATCGAAGGTGGCGATCGTCTCGATCACGCAAGGGTTCGGCGACGACCCGGCTGCCGAATTGGCGATCGGCATGCTGGCGCTGTTCGACGAATATCATTCGGTCGAAAATGCCAAGCACACCCAGCGTGCGATGCTTGCCAATGCCCGGCTCGGATTCTGGAATGGCCAAACCCCGCCCTTAGGCTATCGCACCTACGAAGCCGAGCGCCGGGAGGGAAAATCCAAGCGCAAGCTCGAGATAGACGAGGACGAGGCGTTCATCGTCCGCAAGGTGTTCGACCTCTATCTCAACGGTCCGCCCGGCGCGCTGCCGCTCGGCATCACCCGGCTGGCGGCGTGGCTCAACGCCCACGGCTACAAATACCGGGGGGCGAAGTTCCACGTCTCGAACGTGCAGGCGCTGTTGCGCAACATCGCCTATGTCGGCGTCGCCTTATACAACAAGCGTGACTCCAGGACCGGCGAGGTGCGGCCCGAGAGCGAATGGGTGCCGATCCCCGTGCCCCCGATCATCGACGCCGAGACCTTCGAGATCGTCCAGGCGCGGTTGGTTGATCGTCGCGCGCTCAACAGGCCAGCGCGAGTAACTACGACCGATAACCTGCTGATCGGGCTCGTCCGCTGTGGGTGTGGCGACGATGGCTGCGGCGGCGGCATGACGACCTCGACCGGCAAGTCGGGCCGCTACAAATATTATGCCTGCTCGAACCGGGCGCGTGCGGGCCTCAGCGTCTGCAAGGGTCGGCGCATCTCGATGCCGAAACTCGACGACATCGTCACTTCGGCGATTGAGGAGCGCGTGCTGCAGCCCAATCGGCTCAAGGAACTGCTGTCAGGCTGGCTCGACCTGTCTGCTGACGCGACCGCCGCTCGGCGTGAGGCGCTCCGGCAGCTTCGCGCACGCCAGACCGCGATCGAGGCCGGCCTCGATCGGCTGCTCGACCTGGTCGCGGAAGGGCACCTGACCGCGCACGACGATCGATTCTCGCGCAAATATGCCGAGCAGACCGCGCAGCTCAACGAGGTGAAGACTGACATCGTCATGCTGGAGCGGCAGCTCGCGACCTCGGAGCGGCGGATCACGCCGGCAAGGCTTGAAGCGTTCGCCGGGCTGATGCGCGAGCGGCTGCGCGGCGAGAACGTTGCGCTGCGCCAATACTACGTGCGAGCGATCGTCGACCGTATCGAGGTCGGCGATACGCAGATCCGTATTCGCGGTGCGACCAAGGCGCTCGAACATGCGGTCGGACGGTTTGATGCGGCACCCGGTATGCCGGTGCCCAACATCGAACGGGAATGGCGCGCCCGGCAGGATTCGAACCTGCAACTCCAAGCTTAGAAGGCTGATACGAACGTTTCTCATAGCTGCGCATGCGAAACACGAAGCCGCACGCGCCCAGGTTTTCCGCCGTTTCGGCTACTCATACTGACCATACCGTCGCACCCGTAACCGTGCGATACTTGAGCCAGATTTGAGCCAGAAAGGAGACCGCTATGGCGCAGATGCTTTTCACCGACATCGCCATCCGCGCCCTGACCGGCTCGGAAAAATACGAAACGTTCTTTGATACCAAGACGCCCAACTTTGGCATCCGTTGCGGGCTACGATCCAAGACCTTCATCGTTCTTCGCGGTACGAAGCGGGAGCGCGTGTCGATCGGCAGATACCCGGACATTTCCCTCGCCGACGCGCGAAAGGAAGCGAAGCGGCTTCTAGCCGAGCCGGACACCAAGCGCGCACCGCGGAAGACGTTCAAGGAAGCGAAGGAGGAATACCTTGCCACCTTTCCGGACACGGCCCACAAGTACCACCTGACCCTGCTGTTCAATAAGCATTTTCCGGGTTTAGGCAGCAAACAGCTCGCCTCGATCACGTTTGAAGAGATCGAGGAAGCGCTCGACGCCATCGAAGGGCCATCCGCTCGGCTTCACGCCTTCCGAGCAGCTCGCGCGTTCTTCCGTTGGACGACCCGGCCACCGCGCCGGTACGTCGTGCATAGCCCCATGGAAGGCTACGAAGCACCCGGCGCCGACACGAAGGGCACCCGGACGCTGTCAGATGCAGAACTCAAAGCTCTCTGGAAGGCAGCAGATGGCCCTCAGTCTCGCGTATTCCGTCTACTGGTACTGTGGGGCACCCGGAGCTCCGAAACGACCGCTATCAAGCGATCATGGGCCGAAGGGAACGTGCTCACTATACCCGGCTTTGAAGACGGCAAGCGGATCACGAAGAACGGCCGCGATCATGCGATACCGCTCTTGCCGCTCGCTAAGGCTGTGCTCGCTGAGTGCAAAGGCAATGACACCTACTTTTTCCCGAACGTCAAAGGGGACAAGGCGATCACCGGCCATTCGCTCGTTAAGCTCATCCGCACCGTACAGGAGGAAGCCGGTCTATCTGGCTTCACGACACGAGACATCCGTCGCACGTTCCGATCGAACATGGCACGGCTGAAGGTTCCTCGCGAACTATGCGAGGTACTCATCAACCATGCGCCGGCAGTGCTCGACGAAATCTATGATCGGTACGACCGTCTCAAAGAGAAACGACAGGCACTATCGAAGTACGAGGCGTTCATGGTAAAGCTGTCGGGCTCGGGCGAATAACCTGAGCCATCCGGATGGCTCCCTTATGGGAGTGATCCGCGATGAAGCTGCTATCGAAGAAGGACGTGCGCGAGAAGGTCCTATACAGCCCCGCCCACTTAGCTCGCCTTGAAGCGTCAGGGCTCTTTCCCAAACGGGTACAGCTAGGCGCCGGACGGGTCGGCTGGGTGGACGAGGAAGTAGACGATTGGATTTACCAACGCATCGCCCAACGCGACGCAGGCACGGCCTCCTAACGGACGCCAGGGAGCCCGGATCGAAAGGTCCGGGCTCTTTCTTTTAGGGCTATAGACTGGGCTATCCTGTATGCCCCTACGATACGGTACTATCCCGCCGAGAAACGGCGGATTTCCTACATTCCCGCATCACATGTCCGTCGGGCTCACGCCACGACCCCACACTAAAACTCCCCTCCTAATCGGACGGTCGGGGCCTAGTCCTATCGGACATCACGGCCCCTAGCTTTAGTGTGGGGTCGTGGCCTTCGGCACAACGACGGACAGTGAGCGGCACCGTCCCAACGCGTCGCGTGTCCGATACCGTGTCCTATACACTTCCCGCCGCGGCCAGCCCGTCCAACCCCGCGGCGGGAAGGTACAATGACCATGGACCTGCACCTTTTCGTGCCGGCGAAGGCATCCTGCCAGGCGCAAGGCTCTACCTTCCCCGGCCATGAGAGAACCAACAAATACCCTAGTCGTCGGCTTCGACAGCACCGCCATCGTCGAACATATTCCGCGGCAGGGTTTCCTTTTTATCGACGACGATCCGATCCCGGTTGCGCGCCGTGCGACCGCGTTCGATTTCAAAACCGACAGCTTCAATCCGCTCAAGGACATGAACCATATTCGGGCAGCGGAATTCATCGCTGTCCTTGACGCCATTTTCCCCGAGGGAAGCGCAACTCTCACGCGTCGCTATTCCAATCACATCCTGTTTAAGCAGCTTCTCGAAAAGCCAGACCGTCTGTCCGATATGATTGTCCGGTCGAAAGACCCCTACGAACGGGACGCATCGGAGCGCATCGAGCGTCTTTTACTATCTCCTGTCCTAAAGCGTGTCCTTAATCGGCCGTCGAATTTCTCAACCAAGGGCACCATCACCGCACAGCTACCGCGAGCAGAGATCGGCGATTTCGATG
Organism: Sphingomonas sp.; assembly: GCF_017304635.1. GTDB lineage: Bacteria > Pseudomonadota > Alphaproteobacteria > Sphingomonadales > Sphingomonadaceae > Sphingomonas. The sequence continues at coordinate 1,212,807 of NZ_JAFKMA010000001.1, read as the reverse complement.
CGTTCGTGCTCGGCAATATGCTCATCAGCCAGTTCCGCGGAGCCATTATCGTGCCGGACTTTTCCTTCTATGCGCACAAGGAGCACGCAGCGCTTATCCGTCAAAATCGCCTCATCGCCGGCATCACATCGTTCGAAGGCGTGTCGGTGTTGCGCGATCAGTTCCTCACCATTCCGAAAAAAATCGCGAGCCAAGCAACGCCAGAGGATGCAGAAATTCTCGGCATATACGCGGGTCTCATACCGGGAACGGATGGACACACGACGTTCGTTCAGAACGCGATACGCCCTCGCCATTAGCTCAGGCTGTGATAGCTTCCGGTCCGGAGGCACGATGCAGGAGCCGAGAAACATACCGCGCATGTGGGTCAGCACGACCGAGCATGGCGAGAATTACTATGAGGACCTGTATCGCAACGTCATGGAGTACCTAGGGGTAATCCGTGAGAAGCAAAAATTTCCGCGCATCGCGCTCGACGTATCGGACGAGCTGTTCGGACGCGCGCTTGCGGCAATGGCCGAAGCCGGCGAAAAGGACATGCCTGATCGGAGGGCCGTTGCGGAGGCTGTGGCGCTCCAGTGGCCGGAGAACGCGTACCACGACAATCGCGAGCTGTTCCAGCGGTACGAGCGGGACCTGAAAGCAGCCGCGCACCTGATGGAGCATGGCAGCAATATCGAGCGGTCCTTCAACGAGATCGCGCGCTACGTTATGGATCACTTCGCTGAGGCCCGGAAGATCGAAGCAGAAAGCGGGCACTCGCTCGTGTCGGTCCCAGCTTGGACCTTGCTCAAAGACGCACGGGCGACTGTGGACGCCCTATACCGTCTCTTTACGTCCGGTTGGCTGTTCCATTTCCGCGAGAAGGACGAGTACGAATTCTCCGCGCTGTCCTTCCTGCCGACGTACGATACGAGCTGCAAAATACGCAGCAATTTCTTCTTCTTGTGCGACGAATATCACCTGAATTGGGAACGGACGCGACCGTCGCAGGTCGCGCTTGGCGACCACGAGCTTATCGAGCGAATGTTCAAGGACACGCCTATCCTCGAATTCTTCCGTGCCAGCGTGCCGATCGCATGGAGGGATAGCGACCGCTTCGCGCACACGCACATCATCGGGCGAACCGGATCAGGCAAAACGACCCTCATCGAAGCCATGGTCGCCCAGGACATTCGATCAGCAAACCAGCCGTCGCTTGTCATCATCACGCCGCACCGCGAGCTCGTGCAGAACCTCAAAGCGTACGCCGGCACTATCGGGCAGCGCCTCGTGGTCGTCGATCCGTCCGACGAGAAATTCCCGCCCGCGATCAACCCATTCCATTCGAAACGGCCGGTTCGCGCGAACCATGTCATCGAGACATTCAACTACGTGCTCGCCTCGCTCGACCTTGAGCTGACGGCAAAGCAATCGACGCTCTGGAACTACACGGTACGCATGTTGCTCGCGATGCCCAAAGCGCGCGGTCGCAACGCGACGATCATCGACATCATGCAGTTTCTGCAGAAGCCGGCATCGTACACCGACGTTATCGACCAGCTTCCTTCGCATGACCGGGAATACTTCTACGAGGCGATCGTGCCGTCCGGAGGCGACAGCGGCAAGGTAGCCAAGACCACATTCGACGCTACTCGCGAGGAGATCGGCTACCGGCTGCGCAACGTGCTTTTCAACGAGGCCGCGTATGACGTGCTGTCCGCGCAGGAAACGAAGATCGATTTTTTCGACGAGCTCAATCGAGGCTCCGTCATTCTCGTCGATACCGCCAAAAGCAGCATAGGTTCAGCCTCAACCGTGTTCGGCGGCATGGTCCTGGCCCTTATCTTTCAAGCGATGCTCGGCCGCGACGATCACGATCGCCGGCTATGGCGACCGACGTTCGTGTACGTGGACGAGTGCGCGAATTACATGTCCGACGACATCGCCGAGATGCTGACCGAGCTGCGGAAGTTCAACTGCGGGCTCGTGCTGGCGCATCACGATCTAGCCCAGGCGACGAAGCGCAGCGCAGCGCTAGAGGCTGCGATCCTTTCCCAGCCGGCTATCCGGTTCGCTCATCCTTCGAGCGCCGACGCAACACGCATCGCAAGGGAAATGAAGACGACACCCGAGTTTTTCTCGACGCTTCCAAAGCATCATTTCGGCCTTTTCATTCACGGCACGACCCCGCACGCCATGTCGGTCAAGCTCGCAGTCCCGAGACATCCTCAGCTATCGGCTGCTACGCGCGAGGTATTCAAATGGAAGAACCGGGAGCGCGTCTCGCTTGGACGATCGAACGCCCCGGGACAGCCGATCGTGAGCACGCCCGCCGCCGACAGCAACGATAGCGAATGGGTATAAGAAAGTTAGATTTAGCATCGCGCACCATGGCGCGGCACCGCTACTCACACCCACGCATACCGGCCGTTTTCAGCCATTTTCGGCAGGTTATGCTGTGTGCATGGCTACCGATGCTCTTTCTAGGCGGCTCCGGTTCGACGACCCTGATCCGATCGACCGGGACGCCATCATCCCGCAGGAGGAAGACCTGCGACAGTGGGCGGCAATCTCGCGTCACGGTCCGCTCCCGCTGACGTATCTGGCGCATTTCACGTCACGCAAGAATTTCGCGAAGCTCCAGCGTCGGTTCACGCGCTTCTATCACAACGGCTTCCTGTCCCGTCCGCCGCGTCAGTTCGAGAGTTTTCACTCCCGCTATTCGTCGATCGTGTACGACCTGACCCCGAAGGCGAGGGCGATGCTCGGCGACAAGGCTTGTCCGATGCCGCCAGCGCGTACTGCGTCATTCGTCCACCAGCTCATGCAAGCCTGCTTCACCGCATCTCTGGAGCTCGCGAAGGGCGATGACTTCATCCACCGCGAAGAGCTCCTCGATCGGAACAACCTGACCATAGAGCTCGACGGCTCGAAACTAATCCCTGACGATGTGTTCGCGCTCCGGCTACCGAGCGGCAAAAAGCAGTTTTTCGTGGTGGAGATCGACCGCAATACGGAAAGTATCGAGCGTAACACCGGAACGTACAACACCTGGAAGAAGAAGGTCGCTGACTATGACGCCGCGCTATCGGGCGGATTGAAGCGCGCCTACGGCATCCCCACGGCGACGATCCTAGTCGTCACGACGAACGCTACGCACGCCGAGAATATCGCCGCGTATGTGAAGGCGAACAGCCGCTACGCCGATCGCTGGCGCTTCCTCGTCGAGCCGACGTTCGGGCTCAACTGGCGTATGCCCAAGGCGCTTCTCGCATCGGCGAAGGAGATATAGCAAAGCGCCGCCAATGGGGTGGCGGCGCTTTGCGAGCTTCCGAGATCATCGTAGCAGAAAGGCCCTCGGTTGTCCCGAGGGCCTTGAATGTCACTGGCGATTTTCTTCCCGCGCTTCGAACAGCACGAGCTCGCCGGAGATGGCGATATTCGGCCGCAGCTTCACACTAATGCCGGTCGCTTTTTCGCCGCTGAAGCTCAGCAAGAAGGCGCATAAGGAATTACTGCGACGCGCGATCAGCGATGGCCGCACGATCATCAAGCAGCTCGAAGTGATCCTGGGCGTCTAGCCAACAATCCGCAGCGCGGGCAGCCGACCACAACGAGGAGATGAAACGGTTCGTCTGGAACGAGGAAAGCGAACTGACCGCGGCAGATTTGAAGCAATTCGCTAACAGCCGCAGCGCCGTGATGCTGTACTACTGCAACGGCTTCAACATGGCGCGCATCGCGATCGGCGACACCGACCCGAAGAAGGATTGGTACATCCCTCTCGTCGAAGCGCAGATGACTTGGGAAGAAGACACCTATCGCGAGCAGCTCGGCATGAAGCGCCTCGTTCCGGGCATCCTCCACGGGCTGCCGTACTCGTCGATGATGAATTACACGCTTGCCGGCGAGGTGAATCCATTCTTCAAATTCCGGGAAGAGTTCCCGAACCTGTATCTTGCAGGTGAAGGCCCGATGCCTGACCAGGTTGTCCACACCGACGAGTAGCACGCGCTTCGCGGCGCTCTGGTATCATCATGGAAGAGCAATAAGTTTCGTGATGCGTCGTAGCGCATCGCGGGCAAAAGTCCCGCCGCTGCTACGACAGTTGCGGGGCTTTTGCTTTTGTCCGGGGATGTAACGACAGGACATTAAAACGGTCGTTCTCGCGCAGCCTGTCCGAGGCGTCATCAGGACCAAAACTCAACGGAGAAGACTGCGTTTCCTACCTTGCGCCGACGTGGGGTAGGGGACGCAACCCAAAATCTAACAAAGAAAACATGCAATTAGATCGAGCTAATCGAAAAGAGCTCAGGAGAGCAGGATACGCTCTCAATATCGCAGAGTTTGAAGCTGCTCATTTATTAAAATCCGCCGGCATCGAATTTTCACGTCGAGGTTATCCGGACTATGCGATCCTTCGCGATGGAGAGATCGCGGGTTTCGTCGAGGTGAAGCCTACGACCACGAGGGCACTTCGAGACGGGCAGAAGCTCTTTCGCGATATGTGCGGCCGGTTCGGCATACCCTTTCTGAAGTGGAGCCCGGACGAAGGATCGGAAGCCTTACTGCAATTCGTAGCAAACCTCTCCTGACCTATGGATTTACCGCCTAGCTACAGTGAGAAATTCCGGCCGCGCGATCGAAAAATCGGCCTGCCGCGTAATGAACGAGAAGAGCTTGTCGAGCGGTTCCGTTCACGCCTCAACGATGAGCAGAAGCGCGACGGGCGACCGACATTTTCATACGCACGTCTCGCCAAGCGCTTCGACGGCTTGACCAACCCGCGCCTTTACCAGCTCTTCAATGAGTGCGACGATCCGAACGTGAAGAGCTTCGGGGCGATGCTCACTTACAAATTGCGGAAGGATCAGGGGTAAATGCCGCCAGCCACTGTGCCGGAAACGCTCTACTGGGGCCTGAAGTTTAGTGAATGGATCAGCTTAGCCGGTATCCTCATTGGACCGATCGTCGCTGTCGTCATCACGCTGATCGTTGACGGCAAGCGAAAGCGCCACGACGCGCGACACCAGATCATCCGTATGCTGCTTGCTTCTCGGCATCTGGTGGGCGATGCCACCTACTCCACTGCGATCAATTTAATCCCCGCTGAGTTCAATAGCAGCAAGGCCGTCATGGCAGCGTGGCACGACTACATCGAGCATGTTCGCTTCAAGCCCAGCGAGGAAAACAAGGAGGCGCACGAAAAGCTGCACGGCGCCAAGCAGACGAAGCTCATCTTCGAAGCGATGAAGGAGGCCGGCTTCAAGCTCGCGGAAACTGACATCCAGACCAGCGGCTACGCGGCCGACGCCTATATCATGAGGGACAACATCCTCGTGGCATCGCAGATTGCCATGGCGGACATCGCCAATATTCTACGCCAGCAGACCGAACTCTTGCGACCGGAGCCGGTAGAGGCGTCCCCGTCTCCGAGGATCGGCGAAAAAGGCTGATCTGGCTATACCCGAAAAGGGGAATACCCCAGCCAGCGATGACGCGCATATGTAATGGCAGCCGCGGCGTGGCTTGAGAAACGCGCCGCGGTGAGGGCGGCTCTGGCGGTTTGAGAACGTCGGAGCCGCCCGACCGGCATGGTACGCTTAGGGGAGCTTGAAGCTCACCCTCCAAACGCTGCCGCCAACGACGAACCACCTCTACATTCAGGGGCAGGGTCGCCGCTTCATGGACCCGCGCGCCAAGCGGGCGAAAGAAGCGATCGGGTGGGAAGCCCGCCAGCAGCATAGGGGAAGACCCCTAGAAGGCGCGCTAGCCGTCGAAATTGAGCTCTGGTGGCCCGACAGGCGCAACCGCGACATCGACAACGTTAAAGCGCTTCTAGACGCTCTCACGGGCATCCTGTGGCTTGATGACGGGCAGATCACGGACCTGCATTTGATGAAGGGCGTCGATCGCAATCACCCTCGCGTCGAAATGAAGGTGTGGCCTCTATCCTGACAGCTCTTCGTCTCGCATCGCGTGTGCCTTGGCTTCTAGTTCGGCGAGCCGCCTCTTCGTAAATTCGTCTGAGCTCAGACCGACCGGGGTCATGAAAGTGTCAGTGAGACCAAAGATCAATCCGGCCTCTCGCTCGGCTGTCCAACCGGGCTTGATGGGGTGCCGTATCGAGGTGCCGTCCCGGTTCATGCTGGAAAGAACGCCATTGCGCTGCACGTACACGGATCGAACGGTCTTCGTTTCCCGACTGATGCCATAAACGACCTGGATATACTCTTCGCGGTACGCTTTCGTCCCCTTCTTAGGTCCCACGCGATCCTCCTTGCGTCTGCCGCCCGCGCAATACCCAGCGCGTCAACGCGATTGCTATCCCGATCAGCACCCACGCTATTGCACCGATTATGGCCGTTCCGAAAAAAGATTGCTTCAGAACTTCTGACGCGGGGGTCTCTGAGCGCAGGTATTGCTCGGCATCGGTAACGCAGTTTCCCTGTTCCTTGGAGTAGTCCATTGAAGGGTATTGCCTCTCCAGCCGATCGTAGCCGTCCAGGCACAGCTTCTCCAGCTTCATCGAGAAATCGTACCGCTGGTCCATCGTCGTCACATGAAAATACGCTGTCCCGCCAATGAGCCAGAGGCCCGTTGCGACGATCCCCAACCGCGCCCACATATTCAGCCGCAAGATGCTCCCCCGAGTTCAACATAGCCCTGTCGCTCATTTAGCAAGATTTAGAGTTACGCCAAACGGGCTCGTCTCACTCGCGATCGCTGAGCTCTCGCGAGTGGACAGCTTCCGGAAACTAGAGCTGGAAATCGCCAAGTGTGACGTGGTAGGTTCCAACTGCCATTGAGAGCGCACGTTCGGCCAGAAGGAAAAATGTGCCAGCTCTGAGCCAGAAATCGACGGCATCCCAGCTAAGTAATTGAAAAGTGGCGCGCCCGGCAGGACTCGAACCTGCAACTCCAAGCTTAGAAGGCTCGTGCTCTATCCAGTTGAACTACGGGCGCGTCGCGGATGCGCCTAGCGCGGATTGCGGGCGGGCGGAACAGCGATCATAACCGCGGCCATGACCGAGGGGGATCAGGATCGGCCGCGTGCCGTCGATGCCGGCGCGCTGGCGGGCAATCACTTCCGCTATTTCGATTTCGTGATGGTCGCGTTCGTCGTCATCCTGCTGCTGTCGAACGTGATCGGCGCGGGCAAGCGGGCGGTGATCGACCTGCCGGTGATCGGCCCATGGCCGTTCGGGGCGGGGATCCTGTTCTTTCCGGTCAGCTATGTGATCGGCGACATTCTGACCGAAGTGTACGGCTATGCCCGGGCGCGGCGGTGCGTGTGGGCGGGGTTCGGCGCGCTGATCTTCATGGCGGTGATGGAGCAGGTGGTGGTGGCACTGCCCCCCGCAAGCGACTGGAAGGGGCAGGCGGCGTACGAACATGTGTTCGGCCAGTCGGTGTTCGTCAGCGCGGCGGGCGCGACGGGGCTGCGTATCATCCTGGCCTCGCTGACCGCATTCTGGGTCGGCGAGTTCGCCAACAGCTTCGTGCTGGCGAAGCTCAAGATCCTGACGCGGGGGCGGATGCTGTGGACGCGGACGATCGGCAGTACCGTGGTCGCGCAGGCGTTCGACAGCCTGATCTTCTACCCGCTGGCCTTTTACGGCGCGCCCGACTGGCCGGTGGCTGCGATGCTGGCGGTGATGCTCAGCCAGTTTCTGCTCAAGGTGGGCTGGGAAGTCCTGCTGACCCCGTTCACCTATCTCGTCGTCAATTTCCTGAAGCGGCGCGAGGGGATCGACGTGTACGATCGCGGCACCGACTTCTCGCCGTTTCGCGCGCGGGTGTAGGCCGAGGCTAGGCCCCGACCAGTTCGAGCAGCCCCTCGAACAGCCGGCGGCCGTCGTCGCCGCCATGTGCCGACTCGATCTTGCGTTCGGGGTGAGGCATCATGCCGAGCACGTTGCCGGCGTCGTTGAGCACGCCGGCGATGTCGCGTGCCGAGCCGTTGACCTGTCCCACATAACGGAACGCGACGCGGCCCTGGCCCTCGAGCCGGTCGAGCGTGTCGGCGTCGGCATTGTAATTGCCGTCATGGTGCGCGACCGGAATGCGGATCGTCTCGCCGGCGGCATAGCGGCTGGTGAAGGCGCTCTGGGCGTTCTCGACCGTCAGCGCGACGTCGCGGCAGACGAAGTCGAGCCCGGCATTGCGCATCAGCGCTCCCGGCAGCAATCCCGCCTCGGTCAGCACCTGGAAGCCGTTGCACACGCCGAGCACGGGGACGCCGCGTCCCGCCGCCTCGACGACCGCGCGCATCACCGGCGACCGCGCCGCCATCGCGCCCGAGCGCAGATAGTCGCCATAGGAAAAGCCGCCGGGCAGGGCGATCAGGTCGGTGCCGTCGGGTAACTCGCTATCGGCATGCCACACCATCGCGGGCTTGCGCCCGCCGACCGCCGCGATCGCCACCGCCAGGTCGCGGTCGCAATTGGAGCCGGGAAAGACGACGACCGCGGGCTTCATGCCGCGGTTTCCGGCCGCTCGATCCGGTAATTCTCGATCACGGTGTTGGCGATCAGCTTGCGGCACATGCCGTCCAGGTCGGCGTCGCTGGTGCCGTCGGCCACGTCGAGCTCGATCACCTTGCCGGCGCGGACGTCGTTGATGCCGGTGAAGCCGAGCCCGTCGAGCGACTTGTGGATCGCCTTGCCCTGCGGGTCGAGCACGCCGGGCTTGAGGGTGACGACGATGCGGACCTTCATGGGCGGACCTTCATGGAATCGCTTTCGCTGGAGGGCTGGCGGGAACGCCGCCCCTATGGCGGCAGGCGCGGTTCGTCGCAAGCTTCACGCTTCGTTAACGCGCCGGGCGCAGCCTTTCGGGTGCGGGCGGGCGGCTGGTCGTGCGCCGACGGTGGGGAGTGGGGACATGGCCGGTCTGGCGATGGTCATGTTCGTCGCCTTGTTTGCCTATGGCGGCGACTATTTCGGGTGGAGCGATCCGCAAGGCTGGGTGAAGCTGTCGCTGGCCAGCGCTTTCATCTTCGGCATCATCTGCGGGTATCGCGTGAAGGACTAAGGGGCGACCCAATCCCTGAAGCGTCATCCCCGCGCAGGCGGGGACCCAGAGTTGGCGGATGTGCGGCTCAAAGCCGTGAGTATGGCCAAATATGGATCCCCGCCTGCGCGGATGACGAGCTAAATGTCGGTCGGCTTTAAGCGGCGTCGTCACTTTCCCCGGTTCAGCCGGTGCGTTTCCATGTCGAGCACGGCATTCTCGCCGCCATCTGGCAACAGGCCGAGCCGTCGCGCGACCTCCTGATACGCTTCGACCTCGCCGCCCAGGTCGCGGCGGAAGCGGTCCTTGTCGAGCTTCTCGTTGGTCTTCATGTCCCATAGCCGGCAGCAATCGGGGCTGATCTCGTCGGCCAGGATGATGCGACCGTAATCATTGTCCCAGATCCGCCCGAATTCGAGCTTGAAGTCCACGAGGCGGATGCCGATCCCGGCGAACAGGCCGCACAGGAAATCGTTCACCCGAATCGCCAGGTCGGCGATGTCGTGCATCTCCTCCTGGCTCGCCCAGCCGAACGCGGCGATATGCTCGTCGGTAATCATCGGATCGCCCAACTCGTCCGACTTGTAGGCATATTCGATGATCGTGCGGGGAAGCTGCGTGCCTTCCTCGATCCCCAAGCGCTTCGACAGCGATCCCGCCGCGACGTTGCGCACCATCACCTCGACCGGCACGATCTCGACCTGGCGGATCAACTGCTCGCGCATGTTGAGGCGGCGGATGAAGTGGGTCGGCACGCCGATCATGCCGAGCAGGGTGTAAATGTGCTCGGAAATGCGGTTGTTGAGCACGCCCTTGCCGTTGATCGTGCCCTTCTTCTGGGCGTTGAACGCGGTGGCGTCGTCCTTGAAATACTGGATCAGCGTGCCGGGTTCGGGACCCTCGTACAGGATCTTGGCCTTGCCCTCGTAGATCTGGCGGCGGCGTGCCATCGTGGCGCTACCCTTCATCAAAAATGAGCGGCCCCGGCCACGCAAGGGAGCGCGCCGGGGCGGGAAGCCGCGCGGTTACAGGAAAGCGCGCGGCTGCGCAACGAAAGAGGGATTCAGCATGCGAAGGCGGTGGCGATCAGACGCTTTGCCGTACTCCAGGCGGCGGTGCCGGGTGTGATGAGTTCGACGTGGCCGGTGTCGGAGACGGTGTGGAGCGTTGCTTCTGCGCCCGCTTTCGCGATGTAGTCGGTGGCGAGTCGGTAGGGGATGATGGCGTCCTCGCGGCCGTTGACCAGGTCTTGCGGGATGCCGATCGGGAGGAGGCGCGGGACGGAGGTGTCGGCGTAGACGTCGGGCCTTGCGGGGCCGGGGTCGCCGACCAGGCGGGCGATGACGTCGGTGCCGCAGCCATTGTCAGGGCTCGCCGCGGTCGCTTCGAGATCGGGCAGACCGCCGAGGCTGACGACATGGGCGATCGGCAGCGGGGCGGGTGTGCGGAGCGGGCTGGTCTCCGGAAGGCGATGGCGCGCCGCCAGCCACAAGACGAGGTGCCCGCCGGCGCTGTGCCCGACCGCGACGACGTGGCGGAGGTCGAGATGATGGCGCGCCGCCTCACCGCGCAAGGCGTCGGTCGCGGCCGCCGCATCCAGGAACGTCCCCGGATAGCCGCCGCCCGGGCGATCGACCCCGCGATAGTCGATGTTCCACACGGCATAGCCGGCCCGGCGGAGGTCGTCGGCGGCCCAGTCCATCAGGTGGCGGTCGGCTATGCTCGTCGTCCAGCAGCCGCCATGCACCATCACGACGGTGCGGAACGGGCCCGGCGAGTCCGGGAGCCAGAGGTCGACCTTCTGATAATCGTCGGGGCCATAAGCGATCGTCGCCTGCGGCATAGGGCGTGGGCGCGACGTCAGGTCAGCCCAGGTCAGGGGGACGAAGCTGGTCGTGCTCGGCATCGTCGGGTCAGACGCCAGGACGGGGCCGAGCGCAAGCTCGATCGTCGCGGCGGCCCGACCGCGCCGGGAATCAACGGACCGGCTTGATCCGCACCTGCCGCCAGCGGCGCTGCCACGGCGCGTCGAATTGCTGGCGAGTCAGCGCATCGAACGTGTCGCCGACGAAGCGAGCGATATCACGCACCAGCTTATCGATCGTGACAGTCAGGTGACGGTGGTCGGCGGCCCAGTCGCCGCGCAGGAAATCGTCGCGCATGGTCGGTTCCTTCTTCGGTCATGGGGTGTCGCTAGCCATCGTGATATGCCGATGATCGTTGCGCGGCGCCAACAAATCGTTGGACAGGATCGACAAGGCGAGCTTATCGATGCCTTATGCGTCGCCTGCCGCCCCTTGCCGCCGTCCGTGTGTTCGAGGCCGCCGCGCGGTACGAGAATTTCACCAGCGCCGCTGCCGAGCTCGGCATGACCCAGGCGGCGGTCAGCTATCAGATCAAGGTGCTGGAGGAGCGGCTCGGCGCCCCGCTGTTCCGGCGCGAGAAGCGGCGTGTGGTGCTGACCGAGGCGGGGCGCCGCGCCGCCGCCCCCGTCACGCGCGCGTTCGACGCGATCGACGCCGCCTTCGCCGCGGTGCGCGCCGACGATGCCAGTGTGCTCAATGTCTCGACCACCAACACCTTTGCCAACACATGGCTGGTGTGGCGGCTGGGCAGCTTCCAGATGGCGCACCCGGAAATGGCGGTGCGGCTGCTGACCAACGAGGCGATGGCCGATTTCGCCAGCGACGAGGCCGATGTCGGCATCCGCTCCGGCCGTGGCGATTGGGAGGGGCTGGCGGCGGAAAAGATCCTGGCGATCGACTTCACCCCGATGTGCAGCGCCGATTTCGCCGAGCGCCATCGGCTGCGCGCGCCGTACGACCTACTGCGCGTGCCGCAGCTCAGCCCGCACGATCCGTGGTGGGCGCACTGGCTGCGCGAGGCGGGGGTCGGCGTGCCCGACGGACCGCCGCGCGTCGGCGTGCGGCTCGACAGCCAGGCGCATGAGGGCAATGCGGCGATGGCGGGGCAGGGGGTGGCGATGCTGACGCCGTTCTTCTGGCGCAACGACCTGGCGCAGGGGAAGCTGATCCGGCCGTTCGATCAGGTATCGACGCGCGGCTATGCCTATTGGCTGGTCTATCCCGAGGCGCGGCGCGGGGTGGCCAAGATCAAACGCTTCCGCGACTGGCTGATCGCCGAACTCGCCCGCGACGTGCCGAGCCCGGTCTAGCGATGCGCCGCGTTACCCTCTAATCGCGAGCGATGGCTTCCACGACCGACCTTCCCGACAATCCTCCGGTGGGCGTGCTCGACGCGCCGTTCGACAGCGCGCTGTCGGAGCGGTACCTCGTCTATGCGCTGTCGACGATCACCGCGCGGTCGCTGCCCGACGTGCGCGATGGGTTGAAGCCGGTGCACCGTCGCCTGCTGTGGGCGATGCGGTTGCTGCGGATGGACCCGGCGGGGGCGTACAAGAAGTCGGCGCGCGTGGTCGGCGACGTGATCGGCAAGTACCACCCGCACGGCGACGCGTCGGTCTATGACGCGATGGTGCGGCTCGCGCAGGACTTCGCGTTGCGCTATCCGCTCGTCGACGGGCAGGGCAATTTCGGCAATATCGACGGCGATAACGCCGCCGCCTATCGCTACACCGAGGCGCGGCTGACGCAGGTCGCGATCGACCTGATGGACGGGCTGGACGAGGACGCGACCGGCTTCCGCCCGACCTATAACGGCGAGGAACAGGAACCCGAGCTGATGCCGGGCGCGTTCCCCAACCTGCTCGCGAACGGCGCGGCGGGGATCGCGGTCGGCATGGCGACGAGCATTCCGCCGCACAACGCCGCCGAACTGCTCGACGCGGCGATCGCGCTGATCGACAACGCCCAGGCCAACGTGCTCGATTACGTGAAGGGCCCCGATCTGCCGACCGGCGGCGTGATCGTCGACAGCCCGGCGGCGATCGCCGAAGCCTATGCCACCGGCCGGGGGAGTTTCCGCACCCGCGCGCGGATCGAACGCGTGACCGAAAAGGGTGGCGGCTGGCACCTGGTGGTCAGCGAAATCCCGTACGGCGTGTCGAAGGGCAAACTGATCGAGAACATCGCCGCTTTGGTCAACGACAAGAAACTGCCGATCCTGGCCGACGTCCGCGACGAAAGCGCGGAGGACATCCGCATCGTGCTCGAACCGCGCACCCGCACGGTCGATCCGGACACGCTGATGGAGAGCCTGTTCCGGCTGTCCGACCTCGAAACGCGGGTGCCGCTCAACCTCAACGTGCTCGACAAGGACCGCACGCCGCGCGTCATGAGCCTGACCGAAGCGTTGCAGGCGTGGGTCGATCACCAGTTCGTCGTGCTGCGGCGGCGGTCGCAGCACCGGCTCGACAAGATCGCCGACCGGCTGGAGCTGCTGGCGGGCTACATCATCGCGTACCTCAACCTCGACCGCGTGATCGAGATCATCCGTACCGAGGACGAGCCGAAGCCGGTGATGATCGCCGAGTTCGACCTGACCGATCGCCAGGCAGAGGCAATCCTGAACATGCGGCTGCGGTCGTTGCGGCGGCTCGAGGAAATGGAGCTGCGCAGGGAGCGCGACGGGCTGGAGAAGGAGAAAGGCGAGCTCGAGCTGCTGCTGTCGAGCGACGCCCGCCAGCGCACGCGGCTGAAGCGCGACCTGGGCAAGATCCGCGACCGCTACGGCCCCGAGACCGTGCTCGGCAAGCGGCGCACGACGATCGAGGAAGCGGCGCCGGCGCGCGAGATTCCGCTGGAAGCGATGATCGAGCGCGAGCCGATCACCGTCATCCTGTCGCAGCGCGGCTGGATTCGCGCGATGAAGGGGCATGTCGAACTCGCCTCGGCCGACGCGATGAAATTCAAGGAAGGCGACGGCCCGCGCTTCGCGTTCCACGCACAGACCACCGACAAGCTGCTGCTCGCGGCGGAGACCGGGCGGTTCTACACGCTGGCGGCGGACAAGCTGCCGGGCGGGCGCGGGTTCGGCGAGCCGGTGCGGCTGATGATCGACCTGGACGGCGACGTGCCGATCGTCGCACTGTTCCGCGCGAGCGAGGCGGAGCGGCTGCTGGTCGCGGCATCGGACGGGCGCGGGTTCATCCTGAAGGCCGCCGACGCCATTGCCGAGACGCGCAAGGGCAAGAGCGTGGTCAACCCGCGCGCCGGGGCCCGGCTCAAGCTGGTCAAGCCGATCCGTCCCGAACACGACTACGTCGCGGCGATCGGCGACAATCGCAAGCTGCTGGTGTTCCCGATGGCCGAGGTCGCGGAACTGGCGAAGGGGCAGGGGGTGCAGTTGCAACGCTATCGCGACGGCGGGCTGTCCGATGCGATCACGTTCCGCTTCGCCGACGGGCTGAGCTGGGCGATGGGCGGCGATAGCGGGCGGGTGCGGACGGAGGCGGACCTGCAACCGTGGCGCACCGCGCGCGGTGCCGCCGGCCGCATGCCGCCGAATGGTTTCCCGCGCGACAACCGCTTCTGACATCACGGTAAAATCGGTTTGCGCCGGTAACGCGCTTTATCTCGCCTTAACCAGTGTCCGCTACCCAGAATGGCGATGGCGCTTGGACCTGCCCGCATCGAACTGCCCCCGCTGGCCGAGATCGCGCCCGCGGACGATGCCCCGCACCCGCGCCACGTGTCGGACGCGATCAGCGCGATCGAGATGTTCCCGATGCCGGTCGCGCTGCTCAAGCTGATCGACGGCGATATCGCGATCACCGCCGCCAACCGGCCGTTCCGCGCCGCCGGGCTCGGCGCGCCGGGCGAGCCATCGCGGCTGGTCGCCGACCAGCGCAAGCGGATCGTCGCGCTGGTCACCGGCGATAGCGAGCGCGAGCAATTCCCGTGGGAAGTCGGCGAAGCGGTCGACCGGCGATACTTCCAGGTCACGCTGGCCCGACGAACCACCGCGCCGGGCGAAGCGCTCGTGACCCTGGTCGACTATACCGGCGAACTGCGGACCGAACGCAATCTTCGGCGCGAGATGGTCACCGATTCGCTGACCGGCATGCCCAACCGCACGGGGTTCGCCGAGCTGATCGAGGAAAACCTCTCCGACGATCCGACCCGCCACGCCGTCCTCATCATCGACCTCAGCCGGTTCAGCCGCGTCAATGCCTGCCTCGGCAGTCTGGCGGGCGACGAGCTGCTTATCACCGTCGCGCGGCGGCTGAAGGGGGCGTTGCGGGCGACCGACACGCTGGCGCGCACCGGCGGCAACGAATTCGGCATCCTGATGAAGATCGACGACGGGCCGGCCGAGGCCGATCAGGTCGCGCGCCGGATCGAACGCGCGCTGGCGACGCCGTTCCGCATGTCGGACTTCGAGATCCGGGTCGATTGCGCGATCGGCATCGCGTTCGGCACCGACGACCTGGCCGATCCCGAGGACCTGATTCGCCACGCCCAGTTCGCGGTGAAGCGGTCGAAGAGTTCGGGCCATGCCGAATGGTACCAGACCCAGGCGTTCGACGCGGCGCGCACGCAATTCGGGATCGAGACCGAGCTGCGCCGCGCGATCGAGAACGGCGCGCTGCGGCTGACCTACCAGCCGATCTGCGACCTGTCGTCGGGGCGTGTCGTCGCGTTCGAATCGCTGGCGCGCTGGGCCAATGAGAGCGGCGAGGAAATCTCGCCCAACCAGTTCATTCCGGTCGCCGAGGAATCGGGGCTGATCGTCCCGCTCGGTCGCTGGGCGCTGGACGAGGCGGCGAAGACGCTGCGCGCGTGGGACGTGCGCGCGGGCGGCGGGTGCGGGGTCAAGTTCGCGGTCAACCTGTCGGCGATCCAGCTCCACCGCGACGACATCGCGCCGGCGGTAGAGCGCGCGCTGATGGCGCACCGCCTGCCGGGCAGCCGCTTCACGCTCGAACTCACCGAAAGCGCGCTGATCGCCGATCCGGCGCGCGTCGCCGACACGATGCAGGCGCTGAAGCAGCTCGGCACGACGCTGGCGATGGACGATTTCGGCACCGGCTATTCGAACCTCGCCTACCTGCAGAAGCTGCCGATCGACGTGCTCAAGATCGACCGCAGCTTCGTGACCGGCATGCTCGCTGATCGCGACAAGATCGCGATCGTCCGCGCCATCCTGAGCCTGGCCCAGGCGCTCGGCATGCAGACGACGGCGGAGGGGATCGAGACCAACGAGCTCGGCCAGACGCTGGCGGCGCTGGGGTGCACCTACGGCCAAGGCTATGCCTATGCGAAGCCGCTCGAGGCCGACGCGGCCTATGCCTTCCTGATGGCCGCCAACGTCTGAGCGACCGCGTCGTCGGCAATGACGCCGACGCGGACCGCATCGGGGAAGCCTTCGGCGATCCAGCGATCCTCGATCGCGCGCAGCGTGCGTGCGACGTCCGGCCCCGCGGTGATCCCGCGCGCGACGAGCTGGCCGCCCGTTAGCGGAAAGACGGGTATTTTCATGTTCTGAAGATGCCGCGCTCCGATAACGGCATCGAAGTTTTCCTCGATCGTTAGAAGCCAGCGATCGGTCGCAGCCTGCCGGCCGAAACGATAGGCCAACTCATGCGGTGATCCGAACGACGGGATCATGGCCGACGACAATTGCTTACGTTGCGCGTTCGACAGCTTGAGGCGCGATCCTACATCTTCGGCCGCCTTGGCATTCCGAGACATGAGTGCGGCAAGCCGTCGTATCGGATCAGGCGGCAACTCGGCCGCTTCCTCAAGCTCCACGACGCGGGCCAACAAACTCGTGTCAACGATCTCCGGCAGCACCGGCGTCAGGATGCCGTGCGCGAGCATCAGCGCGACGACCTCGACCGCGCGCGGCGCGACCAACAGGCGCAACAACTCGTTGGCGATCCGCTCGCGCGACAATGCCATCAGGTCGTTGGCGCGAGCGGTGCACGCGGCCAGCCCCACCGGATCGGGCGAATCGCCGAATCGCGCCAGGAACCGGAAGAAGCGCAGGATGCGCAGGTGATCCTCGGCGATCCGCACCAGCGGGTCGCCGATGAAGCGGATGTGGCGCCGCTCCAGATCGCCGAGCCCGCCGAAATAATCGAACACCGCGCCGGTCGCGGGGTCGGCGTAGAGCGCGTTGATCGTGAAGTCGCGCCGCGCCGCATCCTCGCGCCAATCGTCGGTGAAGGCGACCGTCGCGTGGCGGCCGTCGGTCTCGACGTCGCGGCGGAGCGTCGTGACCTCGTACACTTCGTCGTTGGCGACCGCCGTGATCGTGCCGTGCTTGATGCCGGTCGGCACTGCCTTGATCCGCGCGGCCTCCAGCAACGCGATCACCGCCTGCGGATCGTGCGTCGTCGCGAGATCGATGTCGGCGGTGTCCTGTCCCAGCAGCGTGTCGCGCACCGCGCCGCCGACGATCCGCGCGGTGCCGGGGCCGAGCGCCGCGATCAGCCGGGCGAGCCCCGGCCGCTCGCGCCACGCAGCGGGGGGCAGGATCACGCCGCCCATCGCAGCCGCCGCGACAGGTTGACCAGCATCGCCGCCGTCGCGCCCCAGATGCGCCGCTCGCCCCAGCGAATCTCGTAATAATGCCGCGTCCGCCCCTGCCACTCGGCGCTCGCGCGGACCTGGTTGACGGTGTCGAGCACGAACGCGAGCGGCACTTCGAACACGTCGGCGACCTCGGCTTCGTTGGGACGGTAGGGCAGATCGGGCGGGATCACGCCGACGATCGGCGTGATCGCGAATCCGGTAACGGTGACGTAGGGATCGGCTGCACCGACGACGGCGACGGCGTGGCGGGGCAGGGCGATCTCCTCCTCGGCCTCGCGCAAGGCGGCGGCGGCGGCATCGGCATCGCCGGGGTCGATCCGGCCGCCGGGAAAGGCGATCTGCCCG
Organism: Sphingomonas sp.; assembly: GCF_017304635.1. Taxonomy (GTDB): domain Bacteria; phylum Pseudomonadota; class Alphaproteobacteria; order Sphingomonadales; family Sphingomonadaceae; genus Sphingomonas. The sequence continues at coordinate 1,195,006 of NZ_JAFKMA010000001.1, read as the reverse complement.
GCATGACGGCGCAGCGTATCGGTCCGCTGGGTCAGGATCAGCCCGGGTTCGGCGCGATCGGTCACCGCGACCAGCACGGCCGCGGGCGTGTGCCGCATGTCCGCCGGCACGTCGCCCATGTCGCCGGGCAGCAGCTCGGGCAGATGCGGATGATCGAGCGCGGCGCGCAACCGCTCGGCCAGCGACAGGACCCACGTCATGCCGTCGCCAGCGCGAAGAAGGCGCCGTCGCTCCACACGCCGGGCGGCTCGTCGTCACCGATCAGCGCGCGTTCGGCGATCTCGTAATAGACCGATCGCGCGACCAATGCCTCCAGCCCGCCGCGGACATGGAGATACGGGCGGGGGCCGTCCTCGCCCTGATCGAACCGCAACGGATGCGCCGGGCCGGCCGCGACCAGCTCGCCGGTGTTCAGCCGGAAGGCGAGGCGGCCGTCGCGGCCGTCGCCCTCGGCCTTCATCTCGACCGCGACGAACGGCGCATCCTCGACCGCGATGTCCAGCTTCTCGACCGGAGTCACCAGCACGAACGATCCGTCGGGCTCGCGGCGCAGGATCGTGGAGAACAGCCGCACCATCTCCACCCGCCCGATCGGCGAGCCCTGGTGATACCACGTGCCGTCGCGCGCGATCCGCATCTCGCTGTCGCCGCAATGGGTCGGGTGCCAGCGCTCGACCGGTGGCAGGCGATGCTCGGCCGCCGCCCGCGCGATGTCGGCGAGCGACAGGCTGGCGAGGTCGGGCGGCGGCTCCATCGGCATGGGAATCGGCTAGGGCAGGCGGGGGCGGAGGTAAAGGCGCCACCCATATTCCTGCGAAAGCAGGAATCCAGGGCCACGCGCTGTGCCGTTCCTGGCCCTAGGCTCCTGCTTTCGCAGGAGCACGGCTCGTTAGGCCGCCACGACCACTCGCGGCCCCAGCGCGCCCGCCACCGCCGGCACGTTCGTCCCGCGCGCGAGCAGGCGGCGCGCCTCGACCGGACCGGGCAGGCGCCAGCTGCCGGTCGCCTCGGCGGAAAAGCCCCAGAACCGGCCGTAATATTCGGGGTCGCCGACCAGCGTCATCGCGTCGTCCAGCCCGAGTTCGAGCGCGGTATCGAGCGCCAGGTGCATCAGCTCCTTGCCCAGCCCGCCGCGCTGGCGCTCCGGCGCGACCGCGACCGGGCCGACCAGCACCAGCGGATGGTGCATCCCGTCATCGGCGGTCAGCGTCACCGGCCAGCACTGGATCGTGCCGATCAGGACGCCGTCCTCGATCGCGGCGAAGCTCAGCTCGGGGATCGCCGACACGCCGGCGCGCAGGCGATAGGCGGTCCGCTGGTGCCGGTCGCGGCCGAACGCACGGTCCAGCAACGCCTCGACGGCGGCGGGGTCGGCGTCAACGATCGGCACGAATTCGGGCAACGTTCTTCCTACATTCGGCCAAAGACGACCCAAAGGCGCGGCGCTTTACGCCGAACGGCGGCGTTTACAAGCGAACTCCGTCACCGGCGGGGTTGATCGTCGGGCGTCGGGCGGGCAGGGGCGCGCACCATGACCGACCGCCTGCAACTGCATGTCCACGATCTCGAGGTAATGGTGCTGACCGGCATCTATTCCGAGGAGACGCACCTGCCGCAGCCGCTGCGGATCTCGGTGACGGTCGATCTCGACCTGCCGGGGCGATTCGATCCTGATTCGCCGTTGAGCGAATCGAAGAATTATCTCGACCTGAAACATGCCGCGACGACTGCGTTGCCGGCCGGCGTCCATTTCAAGCTGGTCGAGGCGGTCGCCGAGCATATCTGCGAGACGCTGTTCCTCGGCGACAGGCGCGTCGCGCGGGTCGAGGTGAAGATCGTCAAGCTCGCGATCGCCGAAGCCGGCGAATCGATCGGGATCAGCCTGGTCCGACACCGGAAGTAGGTTTCGCGTTTCACAACGCGATGCGGCGCCGGCCCGCTCCCCCACCCGACCGCCCATAAGGTAGAATGTCTGGGCGGTCGGGTGGGGAAGCGGGCCGCCGCCGTTTCATCAAGAGGCGTGGCAAGGGCCCAGCTGGCTCTGCACGAAGGCGTAATCCTCGCGCACCGCCGCCGCGTCGCCGGGTTCGAGCTGGGCGAGCAGGCTGTTCGGCACGGCCGCGGGCAGGCCGCACGCCAGGCGATACCACAGGAAGGTGTTGCGCCGGGGCGGCGGGAGCGCGTCGCCGACCACCTCGCTCAGCGCCACGGTCCATGTTGGCGATTCGTTCTGCCGCCGCGTGATGCTGAGCGAGACGGGTCCGCCGCGCGTCGTCAGGAAAATCTGGGTCTCGCCCTCGCCAGGCAATGTGCCGGGCGAATGGAAGGCATTGCCGATTCCGGTGATCGCGGGCGGCGATTTGGTCGAGGCGACGTCTTGCGCAAGACTGCGAACGGTGGCCTCGGTCGTCGGGCTCCACGCGAGCTGGCCGTTATTCTCGACCAGCTGCACCTGGTCGGGCATCGTCGCGACGGGCCGGGCGAAGACCAGCACGCGCTGTTTCTTGCGCGGTACGGCATTGGCCGGCGCGTCCAGCACATAGCCGACGCGGGGCGGGATCGCGTCGCCGCCACGGATCAGCGCCGCCACATCTAAGGTAATGTAATATCGCGACATTCCAGGCGCGAGCCCGGCCGCCTCGGCCGGCTTGATCCGCGCCACGCTGCGCACCGCGCCGTCGATCACCATCGGCGCCTTGATCGCCAGGTCGGCCAGGTCGGCATAGGCGTAGCTCGGCGCGGGCGGCGGCGTCTGCGCGACGGCCGGAACGGCGAGGGCGAGGATCAGGGCAGCGGGGGGGGGCAGCGGAACGCGGGTCATCCCGGCGACGTTAACGATCCAACATGAACGGCAACAGAAATAATTCTGCCATGCCACGATTGTACGTTTGTTGCGTCCGACAAAGCGTTTGCGTCGTTCCGTGGCTGGCGATAGAGACTTGGGCTCTACCCGGCCTGACGCCACCGAACCGGTTACACCGGCAAAGGTTAACGTGACGCAGCAGGGCGGGGAAGAAGGAGTTGATTTTCTGAATGGCATACGCTGATCGTGATACCAGTGGCAGCCGCATCGTAGCGATCGTCGTCGTGTCGATCATCGTTGCGGCGTTCGGCTACGCGTTCGTGACCGGCCTGGCGATGAACGTCGTCGAGCAGGTCCAGAAGAAGCTTAATACGTTCGACGTGGCGCCGCCGCCGCCGCCGCCGCCGCCGGACAAGCCGCCGCCCCCGCCGCCCGACCAGCCGAACCTACCGCCGCCGCCGACCGTGCCGACGGCATTCCCGCCGCCCGTGCCGGTGCCGGCGCCGATGGCACTGCCGCCGGCTCCGCCGATGCCGCCGACGGTCGCGCCGCCGGCTCCGCCCGTGCCGCCGATGCCGCCGGCTCCGCCGCCCGCGCCGCGCCAGTCGAAGGCTGCCGGTCTGCGCGGTAACCCGGCCAACTTCTTCGGTCCGGACAATTATCCGCCGGAGGCGATCCGTGCCGGTGCGCAGGGTCGCGTGGTCGCTCGCTTGTCGATCGGCACCGACGGCCGCGTGACGGACTGCTCGATCACGTCGTCGAGCGGCAACAGCGCGCTGGATTCGGCGGTCTGCCGCATCTCGAAGAGCCGTGTGCGCTTCACTCCGGCGCAGGACGAGGCGGGCAACCCGATCGCGTCCAGCTACACGCTGCCGGTCCGCTGGGTGCTGCCGAGCGAGTGATTGAATGCAGGCGGGCGGGTCGCGGTCGCGGCCCGCTCCGTCGAGAGGTTACGAAACGCTTTTGATCTTTTGGTAAGGAACGACATCGATGAGCATCTCCATCCTTAATGCCGGTGCCTCGGGCGGCGGCGCAGAACAGTTCGGCGTCCTGAACGCGCTCCAGACGGGCGGTTTCATCTCGTGGGCGGTCGCGGTCATCCTGGCCGTGATGCTGTTCTTCACGCTCTACATCCTCTTCACGAAGGTGTTCGAGCAGCAGAAGGTCATCAACCAGGGCCGCCGCGTCCGCGCGACCTTCTGGAACTCGAACTCGCTGCGCGAAGGCGCCGCCAAGCTCGAGAAGAACTCGGCCTACAAGCAGCTGGTCGACGACGGCTTGGCCGCGCAGGAGCAGCACAGCCGCCTGACCGATCCGGTTGAGGCGCACGACTGGCTCCATGGCTCGCTGTCGCGCTCGGAGGACATGATTAACTCGCAGCTCGGCAACGGCCTGTCGTTCCTGGCGACGGTCGGCGCGACCGCGCCGTTCATCGGTCTGTTCGGCACCGTCGTCGGCATCTACAAGGCGCTGCTGAACATCGGCGCCTCGGGTCAGGCGTCGGTCGACAAGGTCGCCGGTCCGGTCGGTGAAGCGCTAATCATGACCGCCTTCGGTCTGGTCGTCGCGGTTCCCGCGGTGCTTGCCTACAACTGGCTGCAGCGCCGTAACAAGGGCATCGCCGAGCATCTGTCGGCCTTCTCGACCGACGTGCTGGGCTACCTGGCGTCGAACGGCGCGGTGAAGCCGACCCCGGCGCAGCGCAAGGCGCAGACCGCGCCGGCCTCGACCACGGCGAAGCCGGTGACGACCACCAACACGACGGCCGCCAACCCCGCCACCAAGGCGTAAGCACCGTCACGGCGGACGGGAACGGCTCGTCCGCCGCTTCGCCCCGGCAACGCGGCCGGGGCGAAATCGAAGTAAGGATAGGATAGCTCAATGGCGATCAGCACCGGTGGATCAAGCGATGCCCCGATGTCCGATATCAACACGACGCCGCTCGTCGACGTCATGCTGGTCATGCTCATCATCTTCATCATCACCGTCCCGGCGGTGGTGCAGAACATCAAGCTCAAGCTGCCGAAGGTCGTCAACGAACCGACCACGACCAAGCCGGAGAACGTCTCGCTGTCGATCCGGCGCGAGGATGACGGCAGCTGCGGCGTCTATCGCAACATGACCAAGATGACCCACCAGGAACTCTACGACTTCGCGTCGAAGAAGATGAAGGCGGACATCGAGCGGTTGAAGGCGGCGGGCCCGATCGATCCGGACAAGATCCCGGAAGTGCACATCCGCGGCGACGTCAACACGCCGTACAAGTGCATCGGCGCGGCGATCTACACGATGCAGTCGGCCGGGTTCATCAAGGTCGGCTTCATTTCCGAGCCGCCGCCCAAGGACCAGATCCAGTCCTAAGTCGCCCCAGAATCAGGAGTTAATTCGACATGGCAATGAGTGGCGGCAAGGATGACGGCTCGCCGATGATGGACATGAACATGACGCCGATGATCGACGTCCTGCTCGTGCTCCTCATCCTGTTCATCATGACCATTCCGATCCAGACGCACGCGGTGAAGGTGGACCTGCCGGTCAACACCAACAACCCGGCGCCCCCGGTCGAGCCCGACAAGAACAAGCTCATCATCTATCCGAACGATCAGATGACGTGGAACGGCCAGCCGGTGACCGAGCAGCAGCTGCCCGATTATCTTCAGGCCAGCCTGCAGAAGACGCCGGAGCCCGAGCTGCACTTCCAGCCCGACCCGGAAGCGCGCTACGAGACGGTCGACAAGGTCTTGGCGATCATCAAGCGCTCGGGCGTCAGCAAGCTCGGCTTCATCGGCAACGAGCAATACGGCAGCGCCTTCTGACGCTTCGGTAACGGACGGCACCAAATCGGGGGCGGTCGCGCGAGCGGCCGCCCCTGTTCGTTAGAGCGTCCGAACGCCGGCTTTCAATGTAGGTTTTCGTTCGCCAGGCTGGCCGAGATGGCTAGACTTCGCGAAACCATGGCGGCGTACGCCTGCGACGGCAAACGGCGGGATGATTCTCCGTCATCTGCCGCATGGCACGGGGGCCGGGTTGCGTCGACAGAGCCACCGTCACGCCAGACGAGATCGTGACCGATCCGCGCGGCGATCACGCCCGTACCCCCGTCAAGTTTGTCAACTTTGGCCGCCGACCCGAACCTAGAGTCGCGGCAGGGTCACCCCGCGCTGGCCCATATATTTACCCGCGCGGTCGGCGTAGCTGGTCTCGCACGGTTCGTTGCCTTGCAGGAACAGGAACTGGCACGCTCCCTCGTTGGCGTAGATCTTGGCCGGCAGCGGCGTCGTGTTCGAGAATTCGAGCGTCACGTGCCCCTCCCATTCGGGTTCGAGCGGGGTCACGTTCACGATGATCCCGCATCGCGCATAGGTCGACTTGCCGAGGCAGATGACCAGCACGTCGCGCGGCACGCGGAAATACTCCACGGTCCGCGCCAGCGCGAAGCTGTTGGGTGGGATGATGCAGACGTCGGTCTTGCGGTCGACGAAGCTGTTGGCGGCGAAATCCTTCGGATCGACCGTCGCCGAATCGACGTTGGTGAAGATCTTGAACTCGTTCGCCACGCGCGCGTCGTAGCCGTAGGACGACAGGCCGTAGCTGATGCAGCCCTCGCGCCGCTGCGCCTCGACGAACGGCTCGATCATGCCGCGGGTCTGCGCCGCTTCGCGAATCCAGCGGTCCGACAAGATCGACATGCTACCACTCCCTGCGTCATCTCCCCGCCGCCGGGCACGACCGGGCGGAACGAGGCTATCGGGCGTCATGGCGCATAATCGGGCAGCGTCAACATGCCGGCCATCATCCGGCGCTGGACGGCCGGCGGGATCATCCCGAAAACCAGGCGCGTCGCCGTTCGCGTCAGCGCGCCGCCATGCGCGCCATAGCCGCCGCTGCGGGAACGCCGCATGAAGCGCCGGATCCGGGCCAGCCGCGCCGTCTCGAACGCGGGCAGCAACGCGTCGGGCTCGCATCGGGGCGCCAGCATGGCGAGCGCCGCCGCGTCCTCGATCGCCTGACAGGCGCCCTGGCCCAGATTGGGCTCCATCGCATGCACCGCGTCACCGACGCAGATCACGCGGCCGGCGCCGAGACGACGGGGCAGACCGCGCGCATGGATCGCGAACGGGATCAGCGCCGCCGCCGCCGTGCCCGCCACCGAATCGGTCACGACCGCGGGCCAGCCGCTCGTGCGAGCCCTGACGTCGGACAGACCGATCGTCGCATTGGCCGGCTGGTTGCGCATGTAGAACCAGTATCGCCGCCCGCCGCCGGCATCGAACAGACCGAACCGTTCGCCCTCGCCCCAGAACTCGGACGAGCAACCGGGAGGCAGCGGCGGCAGCGCGTCGGACAGGGCGATGACGCCGCCATATCCGCGATAGGTCGGCGGATTGCCGATCAAACGCGTCGCGGTCGCCGACCAGATGCCGGTCGCGTCGATCACCAAGTCGGCGACGATGCGGGTGCCGTCGGCCAGCCGGACGACCGGGCGAGTGTCGATGTCCTCGATCGTATCGAGTTCCTGCCCGAGCTGGATCGGCACATCGCCGAGCGCATCGAGCAGGCAATTTTGCAGGAAGGTGCGGGTCGGGAGGTATGCCTCGCCGCCAGCGATGACGGCGTCGATCCGCAGGGGACCGAAGATCGGCCGGCCGTCACGGCGAGCCGACGATATGCTTGCGATCGGGGCCGCCTCCGTGCCGATGCGATCCGCCGCACCGATCAGTGACAGGGCCTGCATCGCATTGGGCCACAGGCTCAGCGCGGCACCGGCCGGGTCGAGCGTCGGTGCGCGATCGTGGACCGTCACCGCATAGCCCGCGCGCCGCAAGGCGATCGCGGCGGTCAGCCCGGCAATGCCGGCGCCCAGCACGACCGCTCGCCGCGGCACTACAGTATGCCCAGGCTGGCCGGGCCGAAGGCGTGGGGGAGGAGGTCGCTGAGCCGATGCTCGACGATCGGACCGCCGGTCAGGCCCGAGCAATAGACCGTGAGGTCGCGACCGCCGGCCTGGGCGGCTTCGTTGAGCACCTGGCGGCAGCGCCCGCATGGCAGTACCGGCTCGATCGCATCCTTGCCCGTCATTCCGCCGACGATGCCGACCGCGACCACCTCGCGTATCCGCCCCGCGGCGGCGGCGCTGGCGACCGCGACCGTCTCGGCGCAGAGCGACAGGCCGTAGCTGGCATTCTCGACGTTCGCGCCGGTCACCAGCGAGCCGTCGCGCATCAGCAGCGCCGCCCCGACCGAGAAGCGCGAATAGGGTGCCCAGGCGTTCGCCGCTGCCGCCCGTGCCGCCACGATCAGTCGCCCGGTCGGGCTCGTGTCATCCGTCATCGTCATCCCCGAATGTGCAGCACGCAGATCAACGTGAACAGCCGCCGCGCCGTGTCGAAATCGACCGCGATCTTGCCCTCCAGCCGCGTCATCAGCAGTTCGGCCGCCTGGTTGTGGATACCGCGCCGGGCCATGTCGACGGTCTCGATCCGGTCGGGCGTCGCGGTGCGGATCGCGTCGTAATAACTGTCGCAGATCGCGAAATAGTCGCGGATCGGGCGCCGCAGCGTGCCGAGCGACAGGATGAACGTCTCCAGCGCGGTCCCGTCCTCGCGCGACAACGCCAGCACCAGCCGCCCTTCCTCGACCGCCAGGTTCAGCAAATACGGCCCGGCATAGCCGTCCGGATAGTCGCGCGCCGGCGCGAACGAATTGTCCTCGATCAGGTCGTAGATCGCGATGCGGCGTTCCTGCTCGACATCGGCGTTGCGCCACATGATCGTCCGCTCGTCGAGCGTGATCCCCTTGATGCGCTGGTCGGCCACGATCCGGCGCTTATCCCCATCCATTTGGATTATCCACAGTTGAGCGGATCGGGGAGGGGCGTAGAAGCGCAAGCATGGCGACCGCGATTCAATCCGTACCCCCGACAGACACGCCGACCCTGCCGCAGAACGTGGAGGCGGAGGCGGCGTTGCTCGGCGCGATGATGATCGACAATCGCATCGCCGACGAGATCGACAAGCTGGTTCCCGACCATTTCTTCGAGCCGCTGCACGGCCGCATCTTCAAGGCGATCAAGTCGCTGCGCGAGCACGAGATGACCGCGACTCCGGTCACGCTGCGCCCGATGTTCGAGGCCGATCCGGCGATGAAGGAGCTCGGCGGGCCGGGCTATCTCGCGCGGCTGACCGGGTCGGGCGCCGGCCTGATCGGCGCGCGCCAGTTCGCGCAGCAGATCTACGACCTGGCGATGCTCCGCACGCTGATCGAGGTCGGGCGCGACCTGGTCGACAAGGCGATGGACACCTCCAAGGAGGTCAATCCGCGCGCGCAGATCGAGGCGGCCGAGGAGGAATTGTTCAAGGTCGCGGCCGACGGCGGCGCCGAATCGTCGGTCAAGACCTTCGCCCAGGCGACCACCGCCGCGATCGCGATGGCCGACCGCGCGCTCAATTCGGGCGGCGGCGTGTCGGGCGTCACCACCGGCCTGTCGTCGGTCAACGCCAAGATGGGCGGGTTCCACCGCTCCGACCTCATCATCCTCGCCGGGCGTCCGGGCATGGGCAAGACCAGCCTCGCGACCAACATCGCGTTCAACGCGGCACAGCGGTTCATGCAGGACGAGATGGACGGGATCGACCCGAAGCAGCGGATCGGCGCCAAGGTCGCGTTTTTCAGTCTCGAAATGTCGGCCGACCAGCTCGCGACTCGCGTGCTGGCGGAACAGGCGCGGATTTCGAGCCAGGACCTGCGCATGGGCAAGATCAGCCAGTCGGAGATGGACCGGCTGGTGGTGACTGCCGGCGAGCTCCAGAACCTGCCGTTCGTGATCGACGACACCGCCGGCCTGACGATCGGCCAGCTGCACACCCGGATGCGGCGGTTGCAGCGGCGGCACGGCGAACACGGTATCGGCATGGTGGTGGTCGATTACCTCCAGCTGCTCCAGGGCAGCGGCAACCGCGCGAGCGACAACCGTGTGCAGGAAATCTCCGAGATCAGCCGTGGGCTGAAGACGCTGGCGAAGGACTTGAACGTCCCGGTGCTGGCGCTGTCGCAGCTCAGCCGCCAGGTCGAAAGCCGCGAGGACAAGCGCCCGCAGCTGTCGGACCTGCGCGAATCGGGCTCGATCGAGCAAGACGCCGACGTCGTGCTGTTCGTCTATCGCGAGGATTATTACGTCGCGGCCAAGGAGCCAAAGCGACCGGTCGAGGGTGACGACAGCAAGGTCTTCGAGGACCATGCCAAGTGGCAGATGGACATGGAGCGCGTGTACGGCCTCGCGGAGCTGATCGTCGCCAAGCAGCGCCACGGCTCGACTGGCAAGGTGACGCTGAAGTTCGAGCCGGAGATCACGCGGTTCAGCGATTACGCGGGCGATGGGTTCGGGCCGTCGAATTACGAGTAGTCGTCGTCATGCCGGGCTTGTCCCGGCATCCACCAAGCCGCCAGCGGAGCGTCGATGTTCTTGCGCTGGACGCGCGGCCCGTGAATCCCGGCACGAGCCTGTCCTGAGTGACGCCGCAGGCGGCGTCGACGGGGCCGAGGTTTAAATCGCCCCTCAAGCTAGATATCCCGCAATCCCACCCCGATCGCGGCACGCGCGGCGTCGGCTTCGTTCGACACGACCGGGTACGCGCAATAATCCGCCGCGTAATAGGCGCTCGGGCGGTGGTTGCCCGACCAGCCGACCCCACCGAACGGAGCGGAGGAACTGGCGCCGTTGGTCGGCTTGTTCCAGTTGACGATGCCGGCGCGGATGTTCGCCCAGAAGCGGTTATAGAGGTCCGGTTCCTGGCTGACGAGGCTCGCCGACAGGCCATAGCGGGTGTTGTTCGCCTCCGCGATCGCGGCGTCGAAATGGTCGCAGCGGACGACTTGCAGGATCGGGCCGAACAATTCGATGTCGGGCCGCTCGTCGAGCATCGTCACGTCGAGGATGCCGGGGCGCAGGAACGGGCGATCGGGATCGGGCCGCTGCAAGTGCCGGATCGGTTTGGCTCCGCGCAGCATCAGTTCGAGGAAGCTCTCGCCCAACATGTCGGCGGTGTGGTTGTCGATCACCGGCCCCATGAACGGCGCCGGCTCGTCGTGCGGGGCGCCCACGATGATGCGATCGACGATCCGCTCGATCTCGCCGATCAGCGCGTCGGCCAGCTTCTCGTCGACGATCAGCCGGCGGCCGGCGGTGCAGCGCTGACCAGCCGAGGTGAAGGCCGATTGCACCACCAGCACCGCGGCCTGTTGCAGGTCGGGCGTGTCCCACACCACGATCGGGTTGTTGCCGCCCATCTCCAGCGCCAGAATCTTTTCGGGCCGCGTCGCGAACTGGCGGTTGAGCGCGATGCCGGTCGGGGCCGAGCCGGTGAAGAGCAGCCCGTCGATCCCGTCATGCGCCGCCAGCGCCTTGCCCTCGTCGGGGCCGCCGATCAGCAGCCGCACGCACCCCTCGGGCACGCCGGCCTCGCGCAGGAAGCCGACCAGCATCGCGCCCGACGCCGGGGTCTTCTCCGACGGCTTGAACACCACGGCGTTACCCGCGATCAGCGCGGGAACGATGTGGCCGTTGGGCAGGTGCGCCGGGAAATTGTACGGCCCGAGCACCGCGAGCACGCCGTGTGGCTTGTGGCGCAGCGCCATGCGGCTGCCCATCGGCGAATCGAGCCGGCGCTGGCTGGTCCGCTCCGAATAGGCGCTGACCGAGATATCGACTTTGGCGACGACCGATTCGACCTCGGTCTTCGCTTCCCACAACGGCTTGCCGGTCTCGCGCGCGATCGTGTCGGCCAGCGTGTCGGCGTTGGCACGGACGACATTGGCGTAGCGGCGCAGCGTCTCGATGCGGAAGGTGACGGGCTTGGCGGCCCAGTCGGCCCAGCTGGCGCGCGCGGTGGCGACCTCGGTCTCGACATCGCCGATCGCTCCCCGCCACAGTTCGGCACCGGTCGCGGGTTCGTGGGAAATGATCGTGTCGGGCATGCGATCGCCTGTCTGACCGATTTTTCGCGCGAGCGCCACGCCTTAGCGCAGGGCGTCGCCCATTTCGCGGATCGCGGCGATCTTGGCGTAGAGCGGCGCCCAATCGTCGTGACGGTCGATCGCCGCCCAGATCGCCTCGACCTCGTCGATCAGCATCGAACAGGGTGCGTCAGACCAATAGGGATGCGAGCGATCCTTGCGCGGTCGGTACGGCGCGAGGGCTGCGCGGGCCGTATCCCACTCGGCACCATAGCCGGCGGGCAGATCGCCGCCGAACGCGTCGAAGAAGAAGCGGTCGATCGGAGTCGCCGTCGCGCGGAGCGGGCCCTCGATCGCCTGCACCAGTGCGCGATTCTCGGCGGGGTCGCGCGGGATCAGTCCCAGCCGCCACACCGGCGCCTCGCCGACCGCGCGCTGGTAGCGCTCGCCGAACGTGTCGAGCATTGCGATCATCGGTTCGGCCTCGGCGATCGGGCGGAGCGACACCGCCAGTTGCATCGCGTCCCAATGGATCGCTTCCGGCTGGCGACCGAAGGCGTAGAGCCCGGCGTGGTCGAAATAGGCCGCGGTGAAGCCCGGGTCCCAATTCGGGACGAATCGCCACGGGCCGTAATCGAAGCTTTCCCCGGTGACGTTGATGTTGTCGGAATTGAGCACGCCATGGACGAATCCCGCCGCCATGTAGCGCGCGGCGAGCGTCGCGGTGCGATCGACGACATGGTCGAGCAGGCGAACGGCCGCGTCGTCGCCCGCTTCCTCGCCGTAATAATGGCGCAGCACATAGGCCGTGAGCGCCGCCAGCCCGGCATTGTCGCGCAGATAGGCGAGCCGCTGGAACGTGCCGATCCGGATATGGCCGTGGCTCAGCCGCACCAGCACCGCCGAGCGCGTCGGCGAGGGTTCGTCGCCGCGCTCAAGCGCCTCGCCGGTCTCGATCAGCGAGAAGGTGCGCGAGGTCGGCACGCCCAGCGCCTCCAGCATCTCGGTCGCCAGGATCTCGCGCACGCCGCCCTTCAGCGTCAGCCGACCGTCGCCGAAGCGGCTGTACGGCGTCTTTCCCGATCCCTTGGACCCCAGGTCCATCAGTCGCCCGGCCCGATCGCGCAACTGCGCGAACAGGAACCCGCGCCCGTCGCCGATGTCGGGATTGTACACGCGGAACTGATGCCCGTGATAGCGCAGCGCCAGCGGCCGCGGCAGCGACCCGTCGAGCGGCGCGAACCGCCCGAAATGCGCGATCCATTCGGCATCGCTCAAGCCGTCGAGCCCGACCTCCGCCGCCGCGCGATCGTTGCGGAAGCGCAGGATCGTTTGCGGAAAATCGGCCGCCGCGACCGGATCGTAGAACGCATCGCCCAGGTCGAGGATCGCGGTTTCGGGGCGATATGCTTGCGGGCGAGCGGACATGCGGCGATATGGGTGCGCCCGGGCCGAGGACGCAACCAGAGACGACCATGCCAGCCTATGAAAATTGCTACTGGGAGGTCGACGATCTCAAGCTGCACTATCGCGACTATGCGAAGCGCAGCGGCACGGACGATGGCCGGCCGCCGATCCTGTGCTTTCCGGGCCTGACCCGCAACGCGCGCGATTTCGCCGAACTGGCCGAGCGACTGTCGGACGAGTGGCACGTGCTGGCGGTCAATTTCCGCGGTCGCGGCGGCAGCGCGGCGGCGAAGGATCCGATGTCGTATTTGCCGATGACGTACGTCGCCGACGTGCTGGCGCTGCTCGACACGTTGCGGATCGATCGGTTCGTCGCGGTCGGCACCTCGCTCGGCGGGCTGGTCACGATGCTGCTCGCCAACGTCGCGCCGGGGCGGCTGGCGGGGGCGCTGCTCAACGATGTCGGGCCGCAGATCGAGGCGGCGGGGCTGTCGCGCATCCGCTCCTATGTCGGCAAGCCGCAGACCTGGCCGACCTGGATGCATGCCGCGCGGGCGGCGCAGGAGGGGAACGCCGACGTCTATCCCGATTACGGGATCGAGGACTGGCTGGCGATGGCCAAGCGGCTGTACCGGCTCAACAGTGCCGGGCGCGTCGTGCTCGATTACGACATGAAGATCGCCGAGCCGTTCCGCGTGCCGGGTAACGAGACCGGCGCCGACATGTGGCCGGCGCTCGACGCGTTGCAGGGCGTGCCGACGCTGATCGTGCGCGGCGAGCGGTCGGACGTGCTGGGCGCGAGCGTCGCCGCGCGGATGGCGGAGCGGCTCGACCAGGCCGAACTGGTGACCGTACCGCGCGTCGGCCACGCCCCGACCCTGAGCGAACCCGTTGCAATCGCTGCGGTCGATCGCCTGTTGAAGCGCGTGGCGAAGGAACCCGCCATCGCCTGACGCGTCTCGTTGGCTCATCCAACAGAGAGGTATCATGACCGACGCAGCCGACACCCTCGACCGCCCCACCGCCGATCGTGCCGACGCGCATACCGCGATGCCCAGCCTGTCGGGCAGGCGAGTCGCGATCACCGGCGGCACGACCGGCATCGGGCGAGCGATCGCTGTGCTGCTGGCGAGCGAGGGCGCGAAGGTGTTCGTCTGCGGGCGCGACGCCGATCATCTGGAGGATGCGCTGGCGCGGATCCGCGAGGTGGGGGAGGGTGACGGCATCAACCTCGACCTCGCTGACCCGAAGAACAGCAAGGTGTTCGTCGACAAGGCGACCGCGTTTCTCGGCGGTCTCGACGTCGCGGTGGTCAACGCCGCGATCCCGGCGGAGGGGCTGACCGACATGGACGACGCGTCGCTACGCTATGCCATCGCCACCGATTTCACCGCCTATCTGCTGAGCGCCCACGCCGCCGCCGATGCGATAGGCGATCGCGGCGACATCGTGTTGATCGGATCGATGTCCGCGCACGTGCTGGGAGCGGGCTCGACCGTCTATGCCGGGATGAAGGCCGGCATCGCCGGGTTCGCGGAGGCGTTGCGCAAGGAATTGGGGCCACAGGGGATCAAGGTCGCGCTGGTCGAGCCCGGCAAGACCGGCGCCGACTTCCAGTATCCCGACATCCCGGCCGACAAGCAGCGCGCGATGATCCGCGAGGAGACGATGCTCCGCGCCGAGGACATCGCGGTCGGCGTCCATTACGTGCTGACGCAACCGCGTCGCGCGGTCGTGCAACAACTGACGATCGCCCCGCGCGAGCAGGATCAGGAATGACCTATCCCTTCGACGAACTGGTGTTCGACCCGCGCGACGTCGATCTGTCGCGCGGCCCGCTGGCCGGACAGATCGATGCCGAGACCTATTGCCTGGGCGCGTTCAATCCCGGGATGACGCGGTTGCCCAACGGCAATCTGCTGCTGATGGTGCGGGTGGCGGAGGCGCTGCGTCAGCCGATCGTCGACCAGCATATCCACGCGATCCGCTGGCATGACGGCGGCTATGTGCTCGATCCCTGGCCGATCGAGATGGTCGACACCGCCGATCCGCGCAAGTTCATGATGCGCACCGGCGGCTGGCGGGTGATGGCGCTGACCAGCCTATCATGGCTGCTGCCGGTCGAGCTGACTGCCGATGGGCGCAAGGTGGCGGACATCCATTACGACCGCGCGATCGCGCCGGCCGCGCCATACCAATGCTATGGCGTCGAGGATGCGCGGATCAGCAAGGTCGGCGAGCGCTGGTTCATGACCACCTGTTCGGTCAGCCCGGAGCGGCATTCGACCACGCTCTACACCTCCGACGACGCGCTCGACTGGCGGCTCAAGGGGATCGTGCTCGACCACCAGAACAAGGACATGCTGATCTTCGAAGGACAGATCGGCGACAAATACTGGGCGCAGACGCGGCCGCTCGGCGATCTCTATTTCGCCTATCCGCCGGGCAGCGAGTGGCGCGCGGGGCCGTCGATCAACCTGTCGACTTCGCCCGATGCGCTGCACTGGAAACCGTATGACAAGCCCGGCATCCGCCCGCATGCGGCGACGCTGGCGACCGCGCGGATGGGCGGGGGAGCGCCGCCGGTCGCGACCGACCGCGGCTGGCTGACGCTGTGGCACGGGGTCGAGCCGTCGGAGATGGTCGGCATCTATCGCACCTATTGGTCGATCCTCGACCGCGACGATCCGTCGACGGTGATCGACACCAGCCACGACCCGCTGCTCGAAGCGCGACCCGATTTGACGCAGCCGATTGACGACCTGATGTATCTGAAGAACGTCGTGTTCACGACCGGCATCGCGGACGCCGGCGACCATTATGTCGTGGCGAGCGGCGAGGCCGATCTGGCGTGCCGGATAACGCATGTGCCCAAGAGCGTCTTCGCCGCGACTTGATCCCGGCGCGCCAAGCTGGGTAGGGCCGATCCATGCCCCAGCCGATCAACATTCTGCACATGCATTCGTCGTTCGATCTCGGCGGCAAGGAAGCGCGCGCGGTCCGGTTGATGAACGCGTTCGGCGACCGGGCGCGGCACACGATCGTGTCCGGCGTGCCCGGTGCCTTGTCGGCCCGCGATGCGATCGCGAAGGGTATCAAATACGAGATCGCGCAGGACCCGCCGCCGCTGACCGGTGGCCCCTCGGTCGGCCGGTTCGAGACGATCGCGAAGTTCATGCGCCGCTTCGACTTGGTGCTCAGCTACAATTGGGGGGCGATCGACGCGGTGATGGCGAAACGCGCCTTCGCCAAAGGCGCGCCGCCGATCGTCCATCACGAGGACGGCTTCAACGTGGACGAGGCGGCCCGCCTGAAGCCGCGGCGCACGCTTTATCGCCGGATCGCGTTCGGTGCGGTCGATGCGGTCGTCGTGCCCTCGCTGACGCTGGAGCAGATCGCGCGGCAACGGTGGAAGCTGACCCCGCCCAAGCTCCACCGCATCTCGAACGGCATCGCGACCGCGCTCTACGCGCGACAGCCCGACCCGAAGGCGATCCCCGGTTTCCAGCGCAAGCCGGGCGAAGTCGTGGTCGGCGCGCTGGCCGGGCTGCGTGCGGTCAAGAACCTGCCCGCATTGGTCCGCGCGGTCGGCGGCTGTTCGGCGCGCATCCGGCTGGTCATCGTCGGCGAGGGGCCGGAACGTGCGGCGATCGAATTCGCGGCGCGCCAGATGGGGCTGACCGACCAACTCGTCATGCCCGGCTTCCTGCCCGATCCGCATCGCTTCGTCGGGCTGTTCGACATCATGGCGCTGTCGTCGCTGAGCGAGCAGTTCCCGATCTCGGTGGTCGAGGGGATGGCGGCGGGCCTGCCCATCGTCGCGCCGCAGGTCGGCGACATCGCGCACATGATCTCGCGCGAGAACTGGCCGTACGTCCAGCCGTTCGAAAACGAAGTGACGCTGCGCGACGCGTTGCAGGCGCTCGCCGTCGATCCGGCCGCGCGCAGCGCCGTCGGCAAGGCCAATCGCGCGAAGGCCGTCGCCGACTATGACGAGAAGGTGATGATCGCCGCCTATCGCGACCTGTACGAAACCGCGATGGGTCGTCCGGGCGTGCTGGCCTAAGTCGTATTTGCTCGCTTAGCCGGCGTCATCCGCTATAGCTGCGCGTTATCGTCCCAGGAGATCGAAGTGTTCAAAGGCCTGAAGCCCATGCTCTACAACGGCCGCGAGGTGTGGCCGTTGGTCGAAGGCGGCAAGGGCGTGGCGGCGACGAACCACGCCTCGGCCGGTGCGTGGGCGGCGGCCGGCGGGATCGGCACGGTCAGCGCGGTCAATGCCGACAGCTACGATCCCGAGGGCAAGATCATCCCGCAGGTCTATCACGCTTTGACGCGCCGCCAGCGTCACGAAGAACTGATCGACTATGCGATCGAAGGCGCGGTGCAGCAGGTCAAAAAGGCGTTCGACATCGCCGGCGGCAAGGGCGCGATCAACATCAACGTGCTGTGGGAAATGGGTGGCGCGCAACGCGTGCTGCACGGCGTGCTGGAGCGGACGCGGGGCCTCGTCGCGGGCGTGACGTGCGGCGCCGGCATGCCGTACAAGCTCAGCGAGATCGCGGCCTCCTACAACGTCAACTACCTGCCGATCGTCTCGTCGGCGCGCGCGTTCCGCGCGCTGTGGAAGCGCGCCTATTCGAAGGTCGCCGAACTGCTCGGCGCCGTGGTGTACGAGGATCCGTGGCTCGCGGGCGGGCATAACGGCCTGTCCAACGCCGAGGACCCGCTGAAGCCTCAGGATCCGTATCCGCGCGTCAAGGAACTGCGCGAGACGATGCGCGAGGGCGGTATTCCGGACGAGGTGCCGATCGTGATGGCCGGCGGCGTTTGGTATCTGCGCGACTGGAACGACTGGATCGACAATCCGGAGCTCGGCGCGATCGCCTTCCAGTTCGGCACGCGACCGCTGCTGACCCGGGAAAGCCCGATCCCGGACGGCTGGAAGGCCAAGCTGATGGATATCGAGCCGGGCGAGGTGCTGCTGCACCGTTTCTCGCCGACCGGTTTCTATTCGAGCGCCGTCAAGAATCCGTTCCTGCGCGCGCTGGAGGCGCGGTCGGAGCGGCAGATCGCCTTCTCGACACAGGAAGCGGGCGACCATACCTTCCAGCTCGACGTGGGCGTGAAGGGCAAGAACTTCTGGGTGACGCGCAACGACCTGCTGCGCGCGCGCGAATGGTTCGGGCACGGCTTCACCGATGCGCTGAAGACGCCCGACAACACGCTCGTCTTCGTGACGCCGCCGGAGAAAGCGGAAATCCGCAAGGACCAGGCCGACTGCATGGGCTGCCTGTCGCAATGCCTGTTCTCGAGCTGGGCGGACAGCGAGACCAACTCGACCGGTCGCCTCGCCGACCCGCGCAGCTTCTGCATCCAGAAGACGTTGCAGGACATCGCCCATGGCGGCCCGACCGACCAGAACCTGATGTTCGCCGGCCACGGCGCGTATAATTTCAAGAAGGACCCGTTCTATTCGAACGGCTTCGTGCCCACCGTCGGGCAGTTGATCGATCGTATCCTGACCGGGGACTGAGCGCGGGCATGGCGGTTAATGGCGCGCTAACCATCACGGGTTAGCTTCACGCGAATGAAACGCGCGCTGGTCATTCGCCACGTCGATCACGAAGGCATTGCCGGATACCGCGAGCCGGTCGAGGCGGCCGGCTACGAAATCGAACGCGTCGCGGCGCATCATGCGGGGTGTGCGAAGCTCGATATCCTCGCGCCCGATCTGGTCGTCGTGATGGGCGGGCCGATGGGCGTGTACGACAACGACCGCTTTCCGTGGCTGGACGACGAGATCGCGGTGCTGCGGCGGCGGATCGCGGCGGATCGTCCCACGCTCGGCGTCTGCCTCGGCAGCCAGCTGATCGCGGCGGCGATGGGCGCGCGTGTGCGTAAGGGGCCGGCGCGCGAGATCGGTTTCGCGCCGCTGACGTTGACCGCGGCCGGGACGGCGGGGCCGCTCCGTCATCTGGCGGGGACCGATGTGCTGCACTGGCACGGCGACACGTTCGACATTCCCGCCGGCGCGGACCTGCTGGCGACGACGCCGCTCTACGCGCAGGCCTTCGCGCGCGGCCGTAACCTGCTCGCGCTCCAGTTCCACGCCGAAATGGGCGAGGACGAGCGCTTCGACCATTGGCTGACCAACGACGCCGCCGACATCGCGGAAGTCGGCAAGACGCCCGACGCCCTTCGCGCCGATCACGACCGCCTCGGCCCACCCGCCGTCGCCGCCGGCCGCGCGATGATCGCCGACTGGCTGGCGGGGCTGAGCTAGGCCCTAACGTCCCGAAACCATGCGTGCGGCGCGCCGTGGACGAATCGGTCGGCTTCGCGCCTCAGACCGATCTTGGTTAGCACGGCGATCGAAGCGGCGTTGTCCACCATCGCGAACGCGACGATCGGCTCCTTCGGTGCGGTGGCGCGAATCCAGGTGAGCAGGGCCGTCGCGGCTTCGGTCGCGTAGCCACGTCCCCAGCAATCGCGCCGAAACGTGTAGCCGAGCTCGAGTTCCCCCGTCTCGAAGCGCGCGAATCCGGCGCGTCCGACGAAGGTGGCACGTTCATCAAAGACGGCGAATTTCGACCAGCCATGCGCGTGGAAATCCGCTCGATAGGAGGCGAGTTTTGCCGCCAGAGCCTCGTTCGTCCATGCGACGCCGTCGGGTTCGATGTAACGCTGCACCGCGCGGTCGGCGTGGAGGTCTTGCAGCAAGGGCAATTCGTCGGCGGCAAACGGGCGAAAGCGCAACCGCGCGCCGACGAGAACGAAATCGCTCAGACCCAGCCCTCAAGCACCTGGTCGGGTGGGCGGTGGCCGTCGGACCAGTGCTGGATGTTGCGAATGACGCGCTCGCCGGTCGCGATGCGCGCTTCGTATGTCGCCGAGCCCATATGCGGGAGCAGCACGACGTTCGACAGCGCGAGCAGGCGCGGGTCGATCGCGGGTTCGTGCTCGAACACGTCGAGACCGGCCCCGGCGATGCGGCCGGCTTCCAGCGCGTCGATCAGCGCGGCTTCGTCGATCGCGGTGCCGCGCGAGGTGTTGATGAGGTAGGCGTCGGGCTTGAGCAAGGCGAGGCGGCGCGCATCGATCAATTGCTCGGTCTGGTCGGTGTGCGGCGTGTGGATGGTGACGAAGTCCGACGTCGCCAGCATCGCATCGAGGTCAGCGTGCCAGGTCGCGCCGAGTTCATCCTCCAGCGCCGCCGGCAGGCGGTGGCGGTTGTGATAGTGGATCGCCAGCCCGAAAGCCCGCGCGCGGGCCGCGACCGCCTGGCCGATCCGGCCCATGCCGACGATCCCTAGCGTCTTGCCGCCGATCCGGTGGCCGAGCATCGCGCCGGGGCTCCACCCGCGCCACTGGCCCGACCGCGCCAGCTTCTCGCCCTCGGCCAGCCGGCGCGGCACCGACAGGATCAGCGCCATCGTCATGTCGGCGGTATCGTCGGTCAGCACGCCCGGCGTGTTGGTCACGAGGATACCGCGCGCGCGCGCTGCCTTCAGGTCGATATGGTCGACGCCGTTGCCGAAATTGGCGATCAGCTTCAGCCGCTCGCCCGCCGCCTCGATCACCTCGTCGTCGATCGCGTCGGTCACGGTCGGGACCAGCACGTCGGCATCCCACAGCGCGGCGATCAGCTCGTCGCGCGTCATCGGTACGTCCTCGCGGTTCAACTGCGTGTCGAACAGCTCGGCCATGCGATCCATCACGGCATCGCTCAATTCGCGAGTCACGATCACACGCGGTTTTCGTCTCGAATTGGGCATGATCGAGGCTTGGCGAGCGTTTCGACGCAGGTCAACTCGGTTGATGCGCGGCGGTGGGACACGGTAGGGTGCCGTTCGATTGGTCAACAGGGGATTAGACATGCGGCAGCGTATCGCGCGCGTGGTGACGATGATGGCGGCGGCGGGGCTGGCGGTGCCGGCGATCGCCGCGCTGGTGGACAAGAAACCGCCGTATTTCGCGTCGTTACAGGCGAAGGAAGTGCGGATGCGGACCGGACCGGGGCGCACCTATCCGGTCAGCTGGTCCTATGTTCGGCCAGGCCTGCCGGTGCGGGTGATCGAGCTGTTCAAGGAAAAGGGGTCGGGCGCGCAGTGGCGCAAGGTCGAGGATCCCGACGGCACGCAAGGCTGGATGCAGGCGAACCTGGTCAGCGAGTCTCGCGCGGCGATGGTCAAGGGCGAGATCGCCGAACTGCGCGACACACCCCGCTTCGCCGGCAAGGTCAACTGGCGCGCGGCGCCGGGGGTGGTCGGCCGCATCAGCAAGTGCGGCAACGGCTGGTGCTACCTCGACGTGATGGGCCGCGGCGGATTCGTCGAGGTCAGCCGCTTGTGGGGCGTCGATCCGACCGAGACGATCGACTAGTCGATCAGTTCCACCGCGACCGCCGTCGCTTCGCCGCCGCCGATGCAGAGCGAGGCGAGGCCGCGCTTCAGCCCGCGCGTCTGGAGCGCCGACACCAGCGTCGTCAGGATGCGCGCGCCGCTCGCGCCGATCGGATGGCCGAGCGCGGTCGCGCCGCCATGGACGTTGATCTTGTCGTGCGGGATGCCGAGGTCGTGCATCGCGATCATCGCGACGACCGCGAACGCTTCATTAACCTCGAACAGGTCGACATCGGCGACGCTCCAGCCGGCCTTGTCGAGCGCCTTCTGCATCGCCGCGACCGGCGCGGTCGTGAACTTGGCCGGTGCGTGGGCATGCGCCGCCTGCGCGACGATCCGCGCGACGGGCTTCTTGCCCAGCGTGTCGGCGACCGACTGCCGCGTCAGGACCAGCGCCGCGGCACCATCGGAGATCGACGAGGCGTTGGCCGCGGTGATCGTGCCGTCCTTCGAGAATGCGGGCTTGAGCGTCGGGATCTTGGTCGCGTCGCCCTTGGCCGGCTGCTCGTCCTTCGAGACCGTGTCGGTACCCTTGCGCCCCACCACTTCGACCGCGACGATCTCGCGATCGAACGCGCCCGAGGCTTGGGCGGCTTGCGCGCGCTCCAGCGAGGCGATGGCGTAATCGTCCTGCGCCCGCCGCGTGAACTGATATTCCTGCGCGGTATCCTCGGCGAAGCTGCCCATCAGCTTGCCGGGCTCGTACGCATCCTCGAGCCCGTCGAGGTACATATGATCCTTCATCACGTCGTGCCCGATCCGCGCGCCGCCGCGATGACGCATCGACAGATACGGCGCGTTGGTCATGCTCTCCATGCCGCCGACCACGATCAGGTCGACCGACCCGGCCGCCAGCGCCTCCGCCCCCATGATCGTCGCCTGCATGCCCGATCCGCACATTTTGTTGACCGTCGTCGCCTCGACATGATCGCCGAGCCCGGCGTGGATCGCCGCCTGCCGCGCCGGCGCCTGGCCGAGCCCGGCGGGGAGCACGCAGCCCATGTAGATGCGTTCGATATCCTTGGGATCGACCCCGGCGCGCTCGACCGCGCCCTTGACCGCGGTCGCGCCGAGCTGCGTCGCCGAGGCGCCGGTCAGGCTGCCCTGGAAACTGCCCATCGGCGTGCGGGCGTAGGAAAGGATGACGATCGGATCGGCGTTCATGGCGGCAGGGGCTCCCATCAGGTTGGTGGCGATCTAGGCGCGCGCGACGCTCAATTCAATTTGCCCTGCGTCAAGCCGGCGAGCGGCGGCTTCGCGTAGGTGCGGTCGCATGCAGACGATCATCACCATCCTCAAATGGACCGCCTCGATCAGCGGCATCGTCGCCGCGCTGATGGCGTCGCTCGATTCCGGGCGACGTGTGACGGGGTGGGGGTTCGTCATCTTCGTCGGCTCGTCGATCTGCTGGATCGTCGGCGCGCTGTTGTCGAAGGATGCCGCGCTGGGTACGCAGAACGCCGTGCTGTTCGCGGTCAACCTGTTCGGCGTCTACCGCTACCTGATCCGCCAGAAGCCGGATGGCTGAGTGGGGCTGGCCGGTCGGGCTCGGCATCCTCGGCGCGATCGTCGGGAGTTTCCTGGCGACGGTGGTGATCCGCTGGCCGCAGGAGCGGTCGGTGATCGGCGGCCGGTCGGCGTGCGACGCGTGCGGGCGGCGGCTGGCGGCGTGGGAGTTGGTGCCGCTGGCGAGCGCGGCGATCCTGCGCGGCCGGTGCCGGAGTTGTGGCGCGAGCATCGCGGCGATGCATTGGCAGATCGAGCTGGGCTGCGCGGTCCTCGGCATCATCAGCGGATTCGCGCTGCCGGGCTGGGCGGGAGTCGCGGGGGCGGTGTTCGGCTGGCTGCTCCTCACGCTCGGCGCGCTCGATGTCTTGGCGTTGTGGTTGCCCGATGCGCTCGTCCTGCCGCTGGCGCTGGCGGGCCTCGCGGCCGGCGCGATCGTGCCGCCCGGTTGGAGCGATCGGTTGATCGGCGGTGTCGCCGGTTTCGCGTCGCTCTGGGCGATCGCGTTCGCCTATCGTCGCATGCGCGGGCGCGAAGGGATGGGGGGTGGCGATCCCAAGCTGTTCGGCGCGATCGGGTTGTGGGTCGGCTGGGCGATGCTGCCGTTCGTGTTGCTGCTCGCGTGCGTGGCGGGGCTGGGCGCCGTCGCGATCGACCGGTTGCGCGGGCGGGCGGTCGGGGCGAGCGATCGCTACCCGCTCGGCGCGCTGCTCGCGATCGCGGCTTACCCGGTGTGGCTCGTCATGGTAGCGTATGGCGCATGAAGCTGATCCCGCTCGCCTTGCTGCTCGTCGCCGCGCCCGCGCTCGCCCGGGACAAGAAGGCGCCAGCCGCGCCGCCGCTGCCGACCAGCGTCGACGGCCTGCCGATCGGCGCGATCCCGACGCAGCAGCTGCCCGCGCGCGGTTGTGCCGCGTTCCTGTGGACGCGCGGGCCAAGCCATGCGCTGGTGGCGATGGCGGTCGCCGATCCGTCGGTGCTGCGTCTGTCGATCGGCGGCAAGGTGCAGGATTTCGCGCTGACCGCGCAGCACGGCACCGGCGGCTACGGCTTCTCGCAAAGCAACGAGTATCGCGGCGGCGACGTCACCGCGACGCTCGATCTCCAGGTCGCGGCGGCCGACGACGTGCCGGGCGGCGCGCGAGTCGGGGACTCGACGCTGCGGATCGACCGGGCGGGGCAGGATACGATCGTCGTGTCGGTCGGCGGGATGATCGGGTGCGCGTGAGGGCGTCATAAGTCGGGGAGGCAGGGGATGGAAATGAAGCAGATTCTGGCCGCACAGCGTGCCGCGTTTCAGGACGAACTCCCCGTCTCCGCCACGATCCGCAAGGATCGCCTGACGCGGGCCGCCGCGATGATCCGCGACCATGCCGACGCCTTCTGCGACGCGCTGAGCGAGGATTTCGGTCACCGCAGCCGCGAACAGTCGATGGTCACCGACATCGCCGCTTCGATCGCGCCGATCAAGCACGCCATCAAGCATCTCGACCGCTGGATGCGACCCGAGCGGCGGCCGGTGACGTTTCCGCTCGGGCTGCTCGGCGGCAAGGGCTGGATCGAGTATCAGCCCAAGGGCGTGGTCGGCGTGATCGCGCCGTGGAACTTCCCGGTGCAGCTGGTGATGGCGCCGCTCGCCAACATCCTGGCCGCGGGTAACCGCGCGATGGTAAAGTCGAGCGAATACACGCCGCGTACCGCCGCGTTGTTCGAGCAGGTCTGCCCCGATTATTTCGCGGCGGAGGAACTGGTCTTCTTCTCCGGTGGGCCGGAAGTCGGGAAGGCATTCGCCGAACTGCCGTTCGACCATCTGATCTTCACCGGCGCAACCGGGATCGGCCGCCACATCCTCCACGCCGCCGCCGACAACCTGACGCCGGTGACGCTCGAACTCGGCGGCAAGTCGCCGGTGATCGTGGGCAAGGGCGCCGACATCGCGCAGGCAACCGAGCGGGTCGCGCTCGGCAAGATGATGAACGCTGGCCAGATCTGCCTCGCGCCCGATTATATGCTGGTGCCGGAGGGCCAGGAGCAGGCGGTGGTCGACGGCCTGAAGGCGGCGGTGTCGGCGATGTACCCGACCCTGCTGGCGAATCCCGACTACACGTCGATCGTCAACGATCGGCATCATCAGCGGTTGCAGGACTGGCTGGCGGACGCCCGCGCCAAGGGCGCGACGATCGAGACGGTCAACCCGGCCAATGAGGACTTCGCCGGATCGAACAGCCGCAAGATGCCGCTCCACATCATTCGCGATGCGACCGACGACATGACGGTCATGCAGGAGGAGATTTTCGGCCCGATCCTGCCGGTGCGCCGCTACGCCGGCGGCATCGACGACGCGATCGCCGAGGTAAATCGCCGCGACCGGCCGCTGGGGCTGTACTATTTCGGCCATGACGATGCCGAGCGCCGCCGCGTGCTCGACCGCACGATCTCGGGCGGGGTGACGCTCAACGACGTGATCTTCCACATCACCAACGAGGAACTGCCGTTCGGCGGCATCGGCCCGTCGGGGATGGGCGCGTATCACGGGCAGGACGGATTCAAGACGTTCAGCCATGCGAAGGCGGTATATCGCCAGCCGAAGATCAACGTCGCGAAACTCGCGGGGATCATGCCGCCGTATGGGAAGGCGACGATGGCGAGTGCGCGGCGGCAGATGAAGTGACGACGCCAGTGGCGAACATCGAACATCCACCGCATTGCTGGCGCCCGTATCGTCTAGCCGGACACGCCCTTGTAACCGCTCGCGGTTTTGACGAGCCGGATGGAACCAACACTATATCCTCGACCGCCCCGTTCGCGCTCGATCACATATCCCTCTTTAGTGGGGTAGCCGCAAATCAAACGAGCAAATGGCCGAGCTTCATCGCCTTTGGCAATAGCATCGGAAACATTGAACGGTTGGCCCGGATCGGCAAGGCGATAAGGTAGAGCTTTTTGCACGGCTTGCGGAAGTTTCTTGACCGCGAAAGCTGCTGTTGGAGAGGGATTGCTGCATGTCGGTATGGAACTAGCGGCATGTGTTGCGGCGAGCATAATCAACGGCAGCATGAATACCTCCCGATTTCGTGTCGGACATGCCTATCGATGTCGGATGAACCTGAGCTTTCCAAGCTTGGGGCTGGGCGCATACCAACGCCAATTCACGGCACCTCCGCCTTCGGGAACCCCGACCACACTTCGTCATAATCCTCGTCCAGCGCGCTCGTTTCCAGCGCGTAGTCGGTGCAGTGGAACACCCAGCGGCTTTCGATCATGAAGGCCATCGTGCCGTCGATCTTGTGCGGCTTGAGGTCGGCTTCGCTCGCGCCCTTCCAGCTCGCGACGTCGGGCCCGTGGCCGCTCATCATGTTGTGCAGGCTCATCGCGCCGGGGCGGAAGCCGTCGGCCTTGGCGTCGTAGGCGCCGTAGAGCAGCCCCATGCACTCGCTCATCACGTTGCGGTGGAACCAGGGCGGGCGGAACGTGTCCTCGGCGACCATCCAGCGCGGCGGAAAGATCACGAAGTCGGCATTGGCGGTCCCGGCTACGTCGCTGGGCGAGGTCAGCACGGTGAAGATCGACGGATCGGGATGGTCGAAACTGACCGTGCCGATCGTGTTGAACTTCGCGAGATCGTAGCGATACGGCGCGTAATTGCCGTGCCACGCGACGACGTCGAGCGGGCTGCGGCCGAGATTGGTGGTCCACAGCGACCCCTCGAACTTCTGCACCAGCGCATAGTCGCGCTCGACATCTTCGAACCAGGCGACCGGCGTCTCGAAATCGCGCGGGTTGGCGAGGCCGTTCGAGCCGATCGGACCGAGGTCGGGGAGGCGGAAGGGCTGGCCGTGGTTCTCGGCGACATAGCCGCGCGCCTGGCCGTCGCTCAGCTCGACGCGGAAGCGCACGCCGCGCGGGATCACTGCGACCTGGCCGGGGGCGATGTCGATCCGCCCCATCTCGGTCAGCAGTCGTAGTGCGCCCTGTTCGGGCAGGATCAGCAATTCGCCGTCCGCGCTCGCGAACACGCGATCGGTCATGTCGCGGGTCGCGTGATAGAGGTGCATCGCGACGCCGGCCTGCGTGCGCGGAGCGTTGCTGATGTCGGGGCCCGCAACCAGCATCGTCGTCAGGCTGTCGAGCCAGTCGGCGTCGGCGGCCTCCGCCAGCGGTTTCCAGCGCAGGCGGTTGGGGGCGGGCGGTTTCCTCGACACGCCCGGCGCGAACCGCGGCGCGCCGTCATAGGGCGTGAAAGCGGGATGCGCGGCGCTCGGGCGCAAGCGGTACATCCAGGTGCGCCGGTTCTCGTGGCGCGGCGCAGTGAAGGCGGTGCCGCTCAGTTGCTCGGTGTAGAGACCGAAGGCGGGCTGCTGCGGCGAATTGCGGCCGATGGGGAGGGCCCCGGGCACGGCCTCGGTGGCGAAGTGGTTGCCGAAGCCGGTCATGTAGTTCGCGTCAGCCATGGTGCCTCGCCTAAACTCCCTCTCCCGTCGGGAGAGGGAGGGAGCCGACGAAGTCGGCGGAAGGGTGAGGGCAGGTCGCTATCGCTGCCCTCATCCGGCGCTTCGCGCCACCTTCTCCCAGCGGGAGAAGGATTTTACGCTTCGACCTTGCCCGGCACGACGCCGCGCTTGATCTGATCGAGTTCGATGCTTTCGAACAACGCTTTGAAATTGCCCTCGCCGAAGCCGTCATTGCCCTTGCGCTGGATGATCTCGAAGAAGATCGGGCCGACCATGTTGGCGGTGAAGATCTGCAGCAGCAGTCCGCCGCCGGTCTCCGGCGCGCCGTCGATCAGGATCTTGCGCTTGCGCATTTCCTGGACGTCGTGGTTATGCCCCGGCAGGCGCTTGTCGATCAGGTCGAAATAGGTGTCGGGCGTGTCCTGGAACACGATGCCGTTGGCGCGCAGCCTGTCGACCGTCGCGAAGATGTCGTCGGTGGTCAGCGCGAGGTGCTGGATGCCTTCGCCCTTATAGTCCTTGATGAACTCCTCGATCTGCGAATGCTCGTCCTGGCTTTCGTTCAGCGGGATGCGGATCTTGTCGTCGGGCGCGGTCATCGCCTTCGAGAACAGGCCGGTCGCCTGCCCCTCGATGTCGAAATAGCGGATTTGGCGGAAGTTGAAGATGCGCTCGTAATAGTCCGCCCAGTAATCCATCCGACCGCGTTGCAGGTTGTGAGTCAGGTGGTCGAGGATCTCGAGCCCGACCGAATTGTCGTCCACGCCCTTGCCGGTCGGCACGAAGTCGGTACCCCAGATGTCGTCCTTGCTATCGACGAGATACAGGTTGGCGCCGCCGATCCCCTCGATCGCCGGGAT
This sequence comes from Sphingomonas sp., assembly GCF_017304635.1. Lineage (GTDB taxonomy): Bacteria > Pseudomonadota > Alphaproteobacteria > Sphingomonadales > Sphingomonadaceae > Sphingomonas. The sequence goes on along the minus strand of NZ_JAFKMA010000001.1, from coordinate 1,166,622 downwards.
ATCGAGTTCGCCGGGGCCGTTGCTGCCCGTCACCGCGACCGCGCCGCGCTCGACCGCGAGCTTCAGCGCCTGTTCGTCGTCCGCGACCTTGAACGCCATCGCGTTGGCGCTAGGGCCGTGCGCCTCGCGGAAACCGGCGACCTGACCCTGCATGTCCATGTTGAGCAGGAAGTTGATCTCGCCCTGTGCGTAGCGGCGGACATTCTTCGACTTGTGCGTGCCGACATGCGTGAAGCCCAGCTTCTCGAACCAGCCCGCCATCGCCTCCGGATCGGGCGAGGTGAATTCGACGAAGGCGAAGCCGTCGAGGCCCATCGGATTGTCGTGGCGGTCGGTCATGATTGCGCTCCGAAGTGGTTTCAGGTGAAACTATATCGCGGATCGACGGGGTGGTCCACCCTCAATACGATACCGCGCCGCTCGTTCCTTGACGGGGTGACGAAGCGTGCGGGCGGCGCTAGCGTGGTGGGAATGTCCGACCTGAAGCTCGACGCCTTCCTGCCGTACCGCCTGTCGATCGTGTCCAACCGCGTGTCGGCGGCGATCGCGACCGCGTACGACCGGATGTTCGGACTTAAGATTCCCGAATGGCGACTGATCGCCGTTATTGCGGAAGGGCGTGCGCTGACGCAGCAGGCGCTGGGTATGGCGACGCGGATGGACAAGGTGACGGTCAGCCGCGCGGCGCAGGCCCTGGTCGATCGCGGGCTGGTCGTACGGGCGCCCAACGCCGGGGATCGTCGCTCGCACCTGCTGGCGCTGACCGAGACCGGGCGCGCGCTCTACGAGCAGGTCGCGCCCAAGGCGCTGGAGTTCGAAAAGGTGATCTTCGGCGTGCTGGCGGCGGAGGAACGCGCGGCCTTGTCGGCGATGCTCGACCGGATCGAGCAGGCGGCAGGAAAATTCGAATGAACCCGATGCGCGGTCGCGCGTTGGCGGTGTTGGAGGGGTCGTGCAACCAGAGCCCCGAAAAGGGGCCGTGTTGACGCGTTTCGTTACCAGTCGTTGTGTCGCGGTGGCCATCGGCGCGCTGGTCCCCGGCGTCGTCATCGCGCAGCAGATGGCCGTGCCCGCGACCGGGCAGGCCGCGCCGACCCCGACTCCCACGTCGACGGAGGCCGCTCCGCAGCAATCAAAGCCCGTCGCGATCCCGACGCCGGCGACCGATCCGCAGGGCAGCACGCCGGTAATCGACGACAAGGATTTCAACGCCGCGCTGCCCAAGCTGTCGAACGACATCAACGCGCCGCTCGAACCGATCCCGCAGGAAGCGCCGTTCACCCCGCAGACCGCTGCCACGCCGCCGGCGAGCACGGTGCCGCCGGTGACGCCCGCCCCGAACGTGGCACCCGGCACCTTGCCGCCGGTCGCGGAGCCGCCCGCCGAACTCGCCCAGCCGCTGCCGCCGCTCGACCCCAATGTGAAGCCCAACGATGTCGCCGACACCGTCGCCGACAAGGCTGCCGAGGTCCGCTACGACACCGCGGTCGTCGGGCTCGACAAACTGGGGCTGGAAGGCAGCTTCAAGTCGCTGTCGTCGCTCAAGAAGGGAGGCGGCAAGGCGGCGAACAAGGCGATGGTCAGCGCCCGGGCGCGCGAGGACGAAGCGCTCGCGATCCGCCTGATGAAGGCGCAGGGCTATTATGACGGCAGCGCGATCTCGACGATCGAGCCGGTGCCGACCGACAAGACCCGCCTGCGCGTGACGGTCAACGCGACGCCGGGGCCGCTCTATCGCTTCGGCACGGTGACGATCGACAGCGGGCCGGTCGTGCCGACCGACCTGATCGTCAAGAACCTCAACCTCAACCCCGGCGATCCGATCGAGGCCGATCGCGTCCAGGGGGCGGAGGCGAACGTCAGCCTGCAACTCGGCCAGACCGGCTATCCCTTCTCACGGCTGGGCACGCGCGACATCCTGCTCGACGACAAGACCTTCACCGGCGACTATACGCTGCCGGTCGATCTCGGCCCGCGCTCGCGCTTCGGCGACGTCGTCGTGACCGGGCGGCCGTTCAACGCCAAGCATGTCCGCGTGCTGCGCCGGTTCAAGCCGGGCGACCTCTATGACACCCGCCTGACCGACGACCTGCGCAAGGCGCTGGTCGCGACGAGCATGTATTCGACCGTGTCGGTCGCGCCGGTCGATACCGGCCGCAACAATCCCGACGGCACGCGGATCGTCGACATCGCGGTCGACCAGACGATCGGCAAGACGCGCTCGGTCTCCGGCACCGCCGGCTACAGCACAGGGCAGGGGTTCCGCGCCGAGGGGACGTTCACCGCGCGTAACGCTTTCCCGCCCGAGGGCGCGTTCGTCGGTACGCTGATCGGCGGCACGCAGGAACAGGGCGCGAGCGTCACCTTCCGCCGCTCCAACTGGCTGCAACGCGACCGCACGCTGACGCTGTCGCTGGCGGCCGGACACTCCAATTACGATGCGTTCAACGCCAACACGATCCAGCTGATTGGGCGGGTATCGTACGATTCGACCCCGATCTGGCAGAAGAAGTTCACCTATTATTACGGCTTCGAGCTGACCGGGACGAACGAGACCGCCTACGATTTCGCGACGATGGACCGGCAGCGGGGGACGTACTTCATCGCCGCCCTGCCGGTGATGGGGCAGTTCGACACGTCGGACGACCTGCTCAACCCGACTCGCGGATATCGCGTGAAGCTGTCGCTGAGCCCGGAAACGTCGGTGCGCGGCGCGGCGCGGCCGTATCTGCGCAGCCTGGCGGAGGCGAGCGCGTATTACCCCGTCAGCACCAGCCTGGTGCTCGCCGGACGCGTGCGGGTTGGGTCGATCGTCGGGATCGAGCGCGACGACCTCGCGCCGTCGCGGCGTTATTATGGCGGCGGCGGCGGGTCGGTGCGCGGCTACGGCTATCAGCGGCTGGGACCGTTCGATCCCAACGGGGATCCGGTCGGCGGGCGCAGCCTCAACGAATTCGCGCTCGAGGCGCGCTATCGCTTCGGCAATTTCGGGATCGTCCCGTTCCTCGACGGCGGCAATTCGTATGCGTCGAGCATGCCGAAGTTCAACGACTGGCGGCTGGGCGCCGGCATCGGCGGGCGCTTCTACACCAATTTCGGGCCGATCCGCATCGACGTCGCGACCCCGCTCAACCGCCGTCCGGGCGATAGCCGCATCGCGCTCTACATCTCGATCGGGCAAGCGTTCTGATGGCCGGCGAGGCGACCGCCGACGACGCCGGCGAGACGATCGTGATCGTCCGCCGGCCATGGTGGCAAAGCGTGCTGCGCTGGCTGGCGATCGTGCTCGCCGGCCTGCTCGCGCTGCTGACGTTGGTCTATGTCGTGCTCGACACCGCGCCGGGGCACCGCTTCATCGTGTCGCAGTTGGCGCGCTACACGACCGAGACCGGGCTGAACATCAAGGTCGGGCGAATCCGCGGGTCGATCTATGGCCGGATGGAACTGCTCGACCTGCGCGTCAGCGATCCCAACGGCGTGTTCGTGACCTCGCCCTCGGCGACGCTCGACTGGAACCCGTTCCGCTTCTTCGGCAATCACATCGACATCAACGAACTGAGCGCGCAGACGGTGACGATGACGCGCGCGCCGGCGCTGAAGCCCGGCGATCCGAACGCGCCGATCCTGCCCGACATCAACGTCGACATCGGCAAATTACGCGTCGACCGGCTGGTGCTGGCCAAGTCGGTGACCGGCGATCCGCACCTGATCCGGTTCGACGGCAGCGTCCATATCGCCGAGCGCCGCGCGCAGATCGTGGCGAATGCCGACGCCCTGCGCGGGCCCGGCATCCTGGGCGGCGACAAGCTGCGGCTGAGGCTCGATGCGGTGCCCGACAAGGATCGGTTGGGCATCAACGTCGTGCTCGATGCGCCGGGCGACGGCGTCGTCGCGGCGATGAGCGGGGTGAAGGCGTCGCTCCAGGTGCGGATCGGTGGGCAGGGCGACTGGAAATCCTGGCGCGGCAAGGGTCTCGCGACGCTGGGCGGGCAAAGCCTCGCCAACCTCGATCTCGGCGCGCAGAACGGGCGCTTCACGATCCGCGGGCTGACGCATCCGGGGCTGTACATGGCCGGACCGGTCGAGCGGCTGACCGCGGGCGGGATGATGGTCGATATCGATTCGACGCTCGACCAGCGCAAGGCGAACACGCGGATGACGTTGACGTCGCAGGCGCTGGCGGTGGCGGCGAACGGATTGATCGACCTCGGCACCAACAGTTTCGGCAATTTTACGCTTGATGCTCGGCTGCTCACGCCGGGCGCGATGCTGCCCAATCTGGCCGGCCGCGACGTCGCGTTGCATCTGGCGCTCGACGGCCCGTTCGTCACGCCGACGGTCGGCTACAGCCTGACCGCCGCCGTACTGTCGTTCAACGGGACCGGCGTCGAGGGGCTGAGCGCATCGGGCAAGGCGACGGTCGATGCCGACCATGTGATGGTCCCGATCAACGCTCGCGCGCGTCGCGTGACCGGGCTGAACGCGGCGACCGGCGGCTTGCTCGACAACGTCTCGATCGGCGGCAGCCTCGCTTATTCGAAGGGCAAGCTGCTGTCCGACAATCTGCGCATCAAGTCGGACCGGATCGACGCCACCGCGATCGTCGTCGCCGATTTGCCGAGCGGGCGCTACACCGGCGCGCTGAAGGGCCGGGTCAACGACTATGTCATCGACGGTGTCGGCATCGTCGACCTGACCACCAACGCGAAGCTGGTGACCGAGCCCAGGGGCGGTTTCGGGATCAAGGGCCATGTCGTCGCGAAGACGCGGCGCATCTTCAGCGACGGCGTGCAGAACTTCCTCGGCGGGCAGGCATTGGTGTCGAGCGACGTCGGCTACGACACGAACGGCGTCATCACCTTCCAGAACCTGAAACTGACCGCGCCGCAGTTCAGCATCTATCGCGGTGGCGGGCGGTACCTGCCCAACGGCACGCTGGCGGTGACCGCGGACGGCTATTCGAAAGCGTACGGTCCGATCACCGCGCGCGTCACCGGCAGCGCCGCCGCGCCGGTCATCGTCGTCAACGCGCCGCGCCCCGGCGTCGGTATCGGGCTCGCCAACCTGCAAGCGACGATTCGCGGCAATGCCGACGGCTATGCCATCGTCGCGAAAGGCGGCACCGATTACGGGCCGTTCGGCGCCAACGTGCTGCTCAAGGTCGGCAAGACGATGACGGTCGAGGTGCGGCAGGGCACGCAGGTCGCCGGCGTCAACCTGCTCGGCACGTTGCAGCAGACCGCCGCCGGGCCGTTCGCGGGCAAGCTCGCGTTCAGCGGATCGGGCGTCAACGGCACCGCAACTCTGGCGGCGCAGGGCGACGTGCAGCGGGCCGACATCGCCGCGCACGCCTATAACGCGCGCATCCCGGGAGCGGCCGATTTCACGATCGGCCGGGCGATCGCGACCGCGACCGTCATCCTCTATCCCAACGCGCCGCGCGTGCTGGGCGACGTGCAGGTCGCCAACCTGCGCTACGGCGACACCGTGGTCACCTCGGCGCGCGCCAAGATCGACTATGCGAATGGCGCTGGCACCGCGCAGGCGGTCGCCAACGGGTCGAGCGGGGTGCCGTTCAACCTGGCGATGAACGCGCGGCTGTCGCCCAGGCAATGGCTGGTCGCGTTGCAGGGCAAGGCCAACGGCATCGCGTTCCACACCGCCAGCCCGGCGCGGATCGAGCCGCTGGCGGGCGAGTACCGGCTGAACCCCACCCAGATCGTATTCGACAAGGGCAGCGCGCGGATCGCCGGCACGTTCGGCCGCACCACCGCGATCCAGGCGCGGCTCGACCAGCTCGATCTGTCGATCGTTAGCGCCTTCTCCAACGGGCTCTACATCGACGGTGCGGCGACCGGCAGCGTCGATTACGTCCAGTCGCCGACCGCGACCGTGCCCGACGTCGACGCCCGGCTCACGATCACCGGCTTCACCCGGTCGAGCGCGTCGGTCGTGTCGCAGCCGGTCGACATCGTCCTGCTCGCGCGGTTGACCGCGGCGGGGGGCGATGCCCGCGCGCTGGTCAAGCGCGGTGCGAATACCGTCGGCCGGTTCCAGGCGACGCTGGCGCCGCTCGGCGCGGGGGCGAGCCTGACCGATCGCCTCTACGCCTCGCCGCTGACCGGCGGGGTGCGGTATAACGGTCCGGCCGGCGTGCTGTTCTCGCTCGCGGGGCTGGCGAACCAGCAGGCGTCGGGCGGGATTGCGGTGGCGGCCGACTTCTCCGGCACGCTCGGCTCGCCGCATTTTAGCGGTATCGTCCGCGCGGACGACCTGACCTACATCAACACCGCGTTCGGCACGAAGCTGACCAACATGCAGATCGCCGGGCGCTTCACCGACGATCGGCTCGAACTGACGCAACTGCATGCGCGGGCCGGCAAGGGCACGGTCGACGCGCACGGCTCGATCGGGCTGGCGGCGGACAGCGGCTTCCCGATCGACCTTCAGGCGAGCTTCAACAACGCCGCGCTTGCCGACAGCGATGCGCTGGCCGCCAGCGCGACCGGCACGATCAGCGTCACCAACGGCGCCAATGGCGGTCTCATCAAGGGCGATATCCTCATCCCCGATGCACGCTACGAAGTCGTGTATCAGGGGCAGGGCGAGGTGCCTGAGCTGAAGGGTGTCCGCCGCAAGAGCGACCTGCCGCGCCCGCACACCGTCCCCGCGCCGCCGAGCAACTTCAAGCTCGACCTCCACGTCCACGCGCCCAACCAGCTGTTCGTCAGCGGCATGGGGCTCGAGTCCGAATGGGGCATCGACCTGCGCGTCGGCGGAACGACCGCGGCGCCGACCGTCTACGGCCGGGCGGACGAGGTGCGTGGCACCTACAGCTTCGCCGGCAAGCGTTTCGACCTGGCGCGCGGCGTCATCCGCTTCAGCGGCAACGCGCTGTCCGATCCCGATCTCGATATCGAGGCGACGACCGATACCAACGGCATCACCGCCGTCATCGACATCGCCGGCACCGGCCAGCATCCGCAGATCACCTTCACCTCGACGCCGCAACTGCCGCAGGACGAGGTGCTCAGCCGGCTGCTGTTCGGATCGAGCCCGGAGAATCTGTCGGCGACCGAGGCGATTCAGCTCGCCGCCGCGCTCAATTCGCTGCGCGGGTCGGGCGGGGGCGTCAATCCGCTCGGCAAGCTGCGCGGCGCGGTCGGGATCGACCGCCTGCGCATCCTCGGCGCCGACGACGCCACCGGGCGCGGGACGGCGCTCGCCGCGGGCAAGTACATTACGCGCAACATCTATATCGAGATCATCACCGACGCCCGCGGCTTCACCGCGACGCAGTTGGAGATTTCGCTGACCAAGAGCCTGAGCGTGCTGTCGCAGATGAGCTCGTTCGGCGGGTCGGGCGCGAGCGTGAAGTATCAGAAGAATTTCTGATTATGCCGGCGTCGCCCCGGCGAAGGCCGGGGCCGCTGGCCGCGTTGCGCCACCGCCGGCGATCCCGGCCTACGCCGGGATGACGGATGAGATTACTGACATGCCTGTAAGTTGCCTTCCGCGCCGCAATCGAATATCCGGTATGGCGGAGAGGTGAGGCGCATGGAGCATTTCGACGTCCTGGTGGTCGGCGCGGGGATTTCCGGCATCGGCGCGGGGTACCACCTGCAAACCCTGTGCCCTGACCGCAGCTACGCGATCCTGGAGGGACGCGCCGCGCTGGGCGGGACGTGGGACCTGTTTCGCTATCCGGGTATCCGCTCCGATTCGGACATGTACACGCTCGGCTATCACTTCCGGCCGTGGACCGAGCCCAAGGCGATCGCGGATGGGCCGAATATCCTCACCTATCTGCAACAGGTCGCCCACGACCACGGCATCGATCGCAAGATCCGCTACGACCACCAGGTCAAGCGCGCTGCCTGGTCGACCGCGGACGCGACGTGGACGGTCGAGGCGGAGACGCCCGGCGGGCCGGTGACGCTGACCTGCAACTTCCTCTTCATGTGCTCGGGCTATTACAATTACGCCAAGGGCCATTCGCCGGAATTCGCCGGTGCGGCGGATTTCGCCGGGCGCATCGTCCACCCGCAATTCTGGCCGCAGGACCTGGATTATACCGGCAAGGAAGTGGTCGTCATCGGCAGCGGCGCGACCGCGGTGACCCTGGTCCCGGCGATGGCGGGGGAGGCGGCGCACGTCACGATGCTGCAACGCTCGCCGACCTATATCGTCGCGCGCCCGGCGGAGGACGCGATGGCCAACTGGCTCCGCACCAAGCTCCCGGCGAAGCTCGCCTACGGCATCGTGCGGTGGCGCAACGTCCTGCTCGGCATGTTCTTCTTCAACCGCATGCGCAAGCATCCGGACAAGGCGAAGGAACGCCTGCTCGGCATGGTGCGCGAACAGCTGCCCGACGCCGATATCGAGACGCATTTCACGCCGCGCTACAATCCGTGGGACCAGCGGCTGTGCCTGGTGCCGGACGGCGACCTGTTCACGAGCATCCGCGACGGCAAGGCGGAGATCGTCACCGACACGATCGACCGCTTCGTGCCGGACGGCATCAGGCTGACGTCGGGCAAGACGCTGCCCGCCGACGTGATCGTGACCGCGACCGGGCTCGAGCTGCAATTGCTGAGCGGGGTGCAGTTCACGGTCGACGGCGAGGCGAAGGATCTGTCGAAAACGACCAATTACAAGGGCATGATGTATTCGGGCATCCCGAACCTGGCGTCGTCGTTCGGCTATACCAACGCGTCGTGGACGCTGAAGGCCGACCTGACCTGCGGCTATGTCTGCCGTCTGCTCAACACGATGAAGAAGCGCGGGCTGCGCCAGGCGACGCCGACCCCGCACGGTGCGGTGGGGGAGGAGCCGTTCCTCGACTTCACCTCCGGCTACGTCCAGCGCGCCCGCGACGTCCTGCCCAAGCAAGGCACGCGCAAGCCGTGGAAGGTCCACCAGAACTACGCCAAGGACCTGATGGCGCTGAAGTTCGGGTCGGTCGATAACGAGATGGTGTTCTCGAACCCCGTGCCGAAGAAGGTTAAGGCGGCGGCCTAGAACACCGCCAGTATAGGAGCGCTCACCCCGGCGAAAGCCGGGGCCCAGTTGGGATGGCGATTGTAATAGAGCGCATCGCGCCATTGCCTGGACGCCGATGCTGGACCCCGACTTTCGCCGGGGAGGCGGCTAGATTTTAGGCGTCGTTACCGACCGCCATCCGCAGCACCGTCACCCGCGCCTTGCCGTAGAGCTTGTCGGCATCGATCGCGAAGTCCGTCACCTCGACATGCTCGTCGCGCGCCGTTTCGATGCTCACCCAGGTCGCCGGGCCGATCCAGCCGAGCCGCGCCAGCTTGTCGAGCGCCACCGCGCCGGCGCCGGTGCCGTAGGGCGGGTCCATCATCACGAGGTCGAGCGGCTTGGTCGCCGGACCGAGCGACAGCACCGACTGCGCCCGGATATCCGCGGTCGCGCCGAGCTTGGCGACGTTCGCGCGCAACGCGTCGAGCGCGGCCTTGTCCTGCTCCACGAAGGTGCAGGTCGCCGCACCGCGCGACAAAGCTTCCAGCCCTAGCGCGCCTGACCCTGCGAACAGGTCGGCAACGGCGAGCCCCTCGAAACTGCCGATCCGGCTGGTGAGCATCGAGAACAGCGCCTCGCGCGTCCGATCCGCGGTCGGGCGAGTCGCGTCGCCCTTCGGCGCGACCAGCGGCCGCCCACGCCACTGACCGGCGACGATGCGCATTACTTGCGAGACCGTGGCGGTCGCGCGCCGGGCTTGCCGCGCCCGCCGGCGGGGCCGCGCGTGGGACGACCGGCCGGTCTGGCGGATGCGTCGCCGCTCGTCGCGCGATGGCTGCGCGCACGGTCGGCGCGCGCGCCGGTCGAGCGCACCGCGAGCGTGCCGTCCGCCCGTTGGCGCGGCTCCTTCGCCTTGACTGGGCGGGCTGGCTTGGCGGGGCGTACCGAGGGCCGCTCCGGTTCGCGCCTGGGCGTAGCGGCGCGGGGCGCCACCGGCCTTATCGCGTGCTCACGCTTGCGCGCCGGTTGCGGCAGGTCCTTGCGTGTCGGGTTCGCCCGGAACGAGTCGATGTCGTGCCCGCGCACCTCGCCGACCGTGCCGGGGGGCAGGTCGCCCAGCACGAAGGGGCCGTAGCGCGTGCGGATCAACCGGCTGACTTGTAGCCCGAGATATTCGAGCACGCGCCGCACCTCGCGATTCTTGCCCTCGGTCAGCACGAGCTCGATCCAGACGTTGGCGCCGGTCCGCCGCTCCATATTGGCGTCGATCGAGCCATAGCGGACGCCGTCGATCTCGACGCCCTCGATCAGCTCCTCCAGCTGTGCCTGTGTCACGTTGCCATAGGCGCGCGCGCGATAGGCCCGCTCCACCCCGGTCGCGGGCAATTCGAGCTGCCGTTTCAACCCGCCGTCGGTGGTCAGCAGCAACAACCCCTCGGTATTCAAATCCAGCCGCCCGACCGGCACCACGCGCGGCAAGCCCTTGGGCAAGCGGTCGTAGATCGTCGGCCGTCCGTGCGGATCGCGCTCGGTCACCAGCAGTCCGGCCGGTTTGTGATAGAGAAACAGCCGCGCCGCTTCGGCCGCTTGCACCGGATTGCCGTCCACGGTCACGCCGTCGAGCGATGGCAGCAGCGTCGCGGGCGTTTCGATCACGACGCCGTTCAGCGCGATGCGCCCCTCCGCGATCATCCGTTCGATCTCGCGCCGCGACGCGACGCCGGCACGCGCCAGCATCTTGGCGATCCGCTGATCGTCGGAATTTTTTGCGGCGGGGGCGTTGGCTGGGGTCTTGGGTCCGGGCATCGCCGCGCCAATATACCTTTTCGTCATGGGTGACGCGAAAAATTGCACCCGGACTCGTTGCCGCGCGTTAAGCGACGGTAGCGTAACGACAAGACCGGCAAGGTGATTGTCCGGCAGGGATGGACGAGGCGATGGTGTTCGGTCGCAGGAAGAAGCTCATCACCCGGCTGCTGATCGTCGAGGACGAGCCGCTGATCGCGTTCGACAACGAATATGTGCTGAGCGACGGCGGCTATGAAGTGGTCGCGACGGTCGATCGGCTGGCGCTGGCGCTCGAAGTGCTGGAGGGCGAGGCGATCGACCTGGTGCTCGCCGACGTCAACCTGGCCGACGGCAGCGGCATCGATCTCGCGCGGCACGCCCATCAACGCGGCGTCCCGGTGATCTTCGCGACCGGCGAATGCCCCGATGGCGGGCGCGCCTTCGCGCACGGCTGCCTCGCCAAGCCCTATCGCCCCGCCGACCTGATCGCCGCGATCGCCGCGGTCGACGGCCAGATGCAGGGCGAGCGACCCCGTCGCCTGCCGCGCGGGTTCTCGCTGTTCGAGCAGCCCGCGGCAGCGTGAGCCGCGAGGCCCGAGCTACAATGCTTGAAGAGCGACGGCGTCAGTGTCTATCTGCGCGGCCATGACCGACGTTCTCAGCACCGCTGCTCCCTCGACCTACCGCATCCGTGGCGCCACGGGCGAGTGGGAAATCATCATCGGGCTGGAGGTCCACGCGCAGGTCACCTCGAACGCCAAATTGTTCTCGGGCGCGGCGACCGCGTTCGGTGCCGAACCCAACACGCAAGTGTCGCTGGTCGACGCGGCGATGCCCGGCATGCTGCCGGTGCCGAACCGCGAATGCATCCGCCAGGCGGTGCGCACCGGCATGGCGATCGACGCGAAGATCAACACCTGGTCGCGGTTCGACCGCAAGAACTATTTCTATGCCGACCTGCCGCAGGGTTACCAGATCAGCCAGCTCTACCACCCGCTGGTCGGCGAGGGCGCGATCGAGATCGCGCTGGAGGGCGAGGCGGAGCCGACCAAACGGATCGGCGTCGAACGCATCCATGTCGAGCAGGACGCCGGCAAGCTGATGCACGACCAGCATCCGACGCGGTCGTACGTGGACCTCAACCGATCGGGCGTCGCGCTGATGGAGATCGTGTCGAAGCCCGACATGCGCTCGCCGGCGGAGGCTGGCGCCTATCTCACCAAGTTGCGCTCGATCCTGCGCTATGTCGGGTCGTGCGACGGCAACATGGACCAGGGATCGATGCGCGCCGACGTCAACGTGTCGGTGCGTCGCCCCGGTGAAGCGTTCGGCACGCGAACCGAGACAAAGAACGTCAACTCGATCCGCTTCGTGATGCAGGCGATCGAGCACGAGGCGTCGCGCCAGGTCGACGTGCTTGAGGGCGGCGGGGCGATCGTTCAGGAAACGCGGCTGTTCAATCCCGACACCGGCACCACGCGGTCGATGCGGTCGAAGGAGGATGCGCAGGATTACCGTTACTTCCCTGACCCCGATCTGTTGCCGCTGGAACTCGACGAGGCGTTCCTGGCCGACTGCCGGGCGAGCCTGCCCGAACTGCCCGATGCCAAGCTCGCGCGGTACGAAGCGGCGGGGATCACGCCGTATCAGGCGAACGTGCTGACCGCCGAGGTCGAGACGGCGCGCTGGTTCGACGCGCTGCTGGACGAAGGCGCGAAGCCGGTCGCGGCGGCGAACTGGGTGTCGTCTGAACTGTTCGGTGCGCTCAACCGGCTGGGCAAGGATATCGGCGAGTCGCCGGTCGGCCCGGGTCAGGCGGCGGAGCTGCTCGCATTGGTCGCCGACGGCACGCTGTCGGGGAGCCTCGCCAAACAGGTGTTCGAGGTGATGCTGGAAACCGGCGATGCGCCGGGCAAGATCGTCGCGGAACGCGGCCTGAAGCAGACCAGCGACACCGGTGCGATCGAGGCGGTGATCGCCGACGTGCTGGCGAAGAATCCCGGCCAGCTCGAACAATATCGCGGCGGCAAGGAAGCGCTGTTCGGCTTCTTCGTCGGCCAGACGATGAAGGCGATGCAGGGCAAGGCCAACCCACAGGTGGTCAACGAGCTGCTGAAGAAGGCGCTGGGCTGACCTCCATCGCCATCCGCGCGGCCGCACCCGGCGACCATGACGAGGTCGCCCGGATCTGGCATGCGAGCTGGCTTTCGACGGGGCTGAGCGATGCTGATGGTCCCGACGTGCCGCAACTGCGTGCGCGGATCGACGAGGAACTCGCGCGCGGGTGGATGCTCACCATCGCGACCATCGACGGGCATATTGCGGGAATGCTGGCCATCCGCCCGCCCATGCTCGACCAGTTGTTCGTCGCACCGGCGTGGCAGGGCAGGGGTGTCGGCCGGGCGCTATTCGCCGAGGCCCGGCACCGGATGCCCGGCGGCTTCACGCTCTGGACGCAACCCGACAATATCCGCGCGCGACGCTTCTACGAGCGGCAGGGGATGGCTTTGATCTCGATCGGCCCCCGCGCCGACAAACCCGGACAGGTCGTCGTGCACTACGAATGGCGCCCGGTCTGATCGTTGCGGTCCTGCTCGCCGCGGCCTAGGCTTCGCCGCGAGAGGAGTTCGCGAATGACGAGGATGGTGGCGATACTTGCCGGGTTGTTGGCATTGCCGGCGTTGGCGCAGACGTCGCCCACGCCGCTCCCCACCACGCCGGCCCCGCCATTGCCGCGCGTCGCGGTCGAGACGAGCGTCGGCCGCTTCGTGATCGAGGCCGACACGCGCCGGGCGCCCGTCTCCGCTGGCAATTTCCTGCGCTATGTCGAGCAGAAGCGGCTCGACGGCGTGACGTTCTACCGGGTGTCGAAGGTCGCCGACCATTTCGGCTTCGTCCAGTTCGGCGTCGACGGCGACTTCAAGCGGATGCTGCCGCCGATCAAGCACGAGCCGACCTCGCAGACCGGGATCAAGCATACCGACTTCACCCTGTCCTCGCCGCGCAACGCCCCCGGCACCGCGCGCGGCGAGTTCACGATCATGCTCGGCGACCAGCCCGGCATGGACGCCGGCAGCGCCGACCCCGCCGACAAGCTCGGCTATGCCGCCTGGGGCCATGTCGTCGAAGGGCAGGACGTCGTCCTCAAGATCTTCGACGCCCCTGACAGCCCGACCAAGACGCTGCGCGGATCGTTCAAGGGCGAGGTACCGGTCGCGCCGGTGAAGCTGATGACGGCGCGGCGGGTGAGGACGCCCTGAACCCGCGCGCTTGCCTCGGCCACCGGCCACGATAGGCTGAGGGCACGTCATCGCGATTCGCCGATGACGCAAAGGGGGAAGCACATGAAAGCGCCAGACTGCGCCGCGATCGCGGCGGCCACGATGCTGTGCGCGTCGCCGGCGTTCGCGCAGGATGCGGCGGTCGCGGGCACGCGCACATATCTGCCGGACAGCGTCTCGCCGTTCGGCCTGCCCAAGGGCGGTGACGCCGCGGGCGACGGCAGCGCCGTGACGATGCCCAAGCTCGATTTCAAGGGAGACGGGACGGAAGCGGCGGACTTCGACAAATATTACGTCTTTCACCGTGACAATACGACCTTCGCGACGGCCTATGCCGATCTCGCCGAATGCGACGGCTATGCGCGAGGATTGCAGAGCGGCATCGCGTATCAGCAGGCGCCCTATCCCTACACATACACGATGGCCGGCGCGGTCGGCGGCGCACTCGCCAACGTGATGGTGGCGGCGATCTTCGGGTCGGGTGAGAAGCGGCGGGCGCGCCGCACCAACATGCGCACCTGCATGCATTTCAAGGGCTATGGCCGCTACGGCCTGCCGAAGGCGGTGTGGGAGCCGTTCAACTTCGAGGAGGGGCTGGGCAGCGTGAGCGAGGAGAAGCGCCAAGTCTATCTTCGGCAACAGGCCGCTGTCGCATCGACCGGTGTCGTCCAGGGAAAGGATCTGGGGCTGTGAAGATGACCGTCATCGCGGCGCTCGCCGCCTGCGCGCTCGCGTTGCCGGCGCTGGCGAAGGACAAGCCGCCCGTGTTCGTCGGCGCCGCCGTCGTCAAGGACAGCCCGACGGTCGCGTTCGACAAGACCAAGGCCTACATCATGCTGCGGTCCGACATGCCGATGTCGCTGTATCTGATGAGGATTCCCAGTGCGGAGGATCAGGCGGCGTACGACAAGCTTCGCGCCGACGCCTTCGCCAAGGCCCATGACAAATATGTTCGGAAACAGGCATCGTATGAGCGGGCGGTGCAGGATGCGAAGTCCGGCCGCAACGGTCAGGCCGGCATGGTGCTGCCCGACAAGCCGGTCGAGCCGACCGAGGCCAATTTCGAGTTCACGCCCTTCGGATTGATGGCCGATGTCGCGATGGGGCCGCTGAATCGCTTTGCCAAGGGCGACGGGGGTGCATCGACCTATCTGGAGGCGGTCGCGCCGGGGGATTACCGCGTGTACGGCCCGCTGATGGTCAATCCGGGGCAGGGCGTGGCGGGGACATGCTTCTGCATGGGGAGCGTCGGCTTTACCGCAAAGGCGGGCGAGATCGTCGATCTCGGCATCGTGCGGGCCCGGGAAAATCTGCCGGGCAGGCGGCCTGACGGCGATTCGTCCGCACCCATGCAGGTCAGCGACGCGGCATTCTTCTCCGCGCCATCCGCCGACATGAAGCCGGATATGCGCGTGGCGGCATTGCCGGTCGTACCCGCCGACTTCTATGCGGTCGGTAAATTGCCGAACTATTACGGTGTCACGATCAGCCGGATGGCGCCGATCCCGGGCGTACTGGAATATGACCGCGACCGGATCGTGGATTTGCGCAAGCGATAGGGTGATCGCCCGCGACGCAGCAAGTGCGTCGCGGGCGATCGGTCATTGCGCGTCGTCGTTCTGGTTTCGCACCTCGCCGCGGGAGGCGTTGTCGGCATTATCTAGCGCCTGCTCGACGCTGCCCTGCTTGTCACGTTTCTCATCCCGCGGCGGACTGTCGGGATGTTGGTCGCGGTCGGTCATGTCGGTCATCCTTGCGGGTTGGCGGGGCCGGTCGGTTGTTCGCCGGGGGAGGGGATGTCGATGTCGGGGCCGGGCGGGCTGATCTCCGGCGGGGGCGCGTCGGGTTGGCCGGGCTGGCTGGGCTGGGGCGGCAGTTCGGGGGGCGGCTGGGTGGCCATTTCGGTTTCCTTTCAGCCGCTTCAACGCATCCGCGCGATGCGGGTTGCCCCGGCCCCTTGCATTGGCTAGAGCGCGCGCCACACCGGCGGTGTCCCATGCGGGCGTGGCGGAACTGGTAGACGCAGCAGGTTTAGGTCCTGCCATCGCAAGATGTGGGGGTTCGAGTCCCTTCGCCCGCACCAGTTGCGTTGACTCGAAAGCGTGCGGGGCACGCTTTCGGCAACGCAACTCCCGAGCGCAAGCGAAGGGGTCGCCGCGCTCTCTACGAAATTTGAAAAGGCCAGAGATGCAGACTGTCGAGACGTTGAACGAGGGCCTCAAGCGCGCCTACACCCTGACCATCACCGCCAAGGAGATCGACGCGAAGGTCGATGCCGAGGTGAAGAAGGTCGCGCCGCAAGTGCGCATGCCCGGCTTCCGCCCCGGCAAGGTGCCCGCCAACCTGATCCGCAAGATGCACGGCGAATCGCTGGCGCAGGACGCGCTGAACTCGGCGATCCAGGAAGGCATCCAGAAGCTGATCGCCGACAACCGCCTGCGTCCCGCGATGCAGCCGTCGGTCGCGCTCGAGGACGAATATGCGGCCGGCAAGGACGCCAGCCTGACGATCGAGATGGAAGTCCTGCCCGACGTGCCGACGCCGTCGATCGACGACCTGAAGCTCGAGCGGCTGACGGTGCCGGCCGATGACGCCGCGGTCCAGGCGCAGCTCCAGAAGTTCGCCGAGCAGCAGAAGACGTGGAACGACGCCAAGGACGGCTACAAGGCCAAGTCGGGCGACCTCGTCACGGTCGATTTCGTCGGCAAGACCGCCGACGGCGTCGCGTTCGAGGGCGGCACCGGCACCGACATGGGCGTCGAGATCGGTAGCGGTCGCCTGATCCCCGGGTTCGAGGACCAGGTCATCGGCGTTAAGACGGGCGACGAAAAGACGATCAACGTCACCTTCCCCGACGATTACCCGGCCGAGAACCTGAAGGGCCAGCCGGCGACGTTCGACCTGACCGTCAAGTCGGTGAAGACCGCGGGCGAGACTAAGATCGACGACGCGCTGGCGACGTCGCTCGGGCTCAAGGACCTGGAGCAGCTGACCGGCCTGCTCAAGGGGCAGGTGGAGCAGGAGCTCAACGGCCTGACGCGGACGTACATGAAGCGCAAGCTGCTCGACCAGCTCGCCGCCGGCCACGATTTCCCGGTGCCGCCGTCGATGGTCGAGGCCGAGTTCAATCAGATCTGGGAACAGCTGAAGCACGAAGCGACGCACGAGCCCGATCCCGCCGCCGCGCTGGCGGAGATGGAGAAGGAGCGCGACGACTATCACGCGATCGCCGAGCGTCGCGTGCGGCTGGGCCTGCTGCTGTCGGAGATCGGTCAGGCGAACGGCGTCGAGGTCAGCCAGCAGGAAATGAACCGCCTGATCGCGCAGGCCGCGCAGCAATACGGTCCCGAGGACCAGAAGCGCTTCATCCAGTACATCCAGCAGGAGCCGATGGCCGCCGCCCAGCTGCGCGCGCCGCTCTATGAGGACAAGGTCGTCGACTTCCTGTTCGACAAGGCCGCGATCAGCGATCGCGACGTGACGCGTGCGGAACTGGAGGCCGCGATCGAGAGCGACGACGGCTTCGCGACCGGCACCCACACGCACGACCACGACAACCACAAGCCGAAGGCGAAGAAGGCCGCGGCCAAGAAGGATGCGGGCGAAGCGAAGGCCGACACCGCCGAGCCGGCGAAGAAGCCGGCCGCCAAGGCGAAAAAGGCCGACAAGCCCGCCGCCGAGCCCGCCGCGACCGACGACAAGCTGGTCGAAGCCGAGCCGGTGAAGAAAGCCGCGACCAAGAAGGCGCCCGCCAAGGCCGACGCCGCCAAGCTCGACGACGCGCCCGCCAAGAAGCCGGCCGCGAAGAAGGCGCCGGCGAAGAAATAACGCCGATCCGTCACCCCGGCCTTGTGCCGGGGTCGACGGTGCCGCAAGCTGGGCGCAAGAGGTGCTAGCCTTGCGCTGATCCTCCCGGTGGACCCCGGCACGAGTCCGGGGTGACGATTGGGGGTTGTCGTGTCCGAACCACGCATCGCAGTCCTGCTGCCCTGCTACAACGAGGAGGCGGCGATCGCGCAGACGGTCGCGGGGTTCCGTGCCGCGTTGCCGGGCGCGGCGATCTACGTGTACGACAACAACAGCCGCGACGGCACGGTCGCGGTCGCGCGCGAGGCCGGGGCGATCGTTCGCGGCGAGCGGATGCAGGGCAAGGGCAACGTCGTCCGTCGCATGTTCGCCGACGTCGATGCCGACATCTACGTCATGGCCGACGGCGATGCGACCTATGATCCCGTCGCCGCCCCCGCGATGGTTGCGAAGCTGATCGACGAAAAGCTCGACATGATCGTCGGCACCCGCGTGCACGAGGCGGCGGAGGCGTACCGGCGCGGGCACGTGATGGGCAATCGCGCGATGACCGGGCTGCTCGCCGGCCTGTTTGGGCGCAGCTTCACCGACATCTTCTCGGGCTATCGCGTATTCTCGCGGCGGTTCGTGAAGAGTTTTCCGGTACTGTCAGGCGGGTTCGAGATCGAGACCGAGATCAGCGTCCACGCGCTCGAGCTGCGCATGCCGGTCGGCGAGGTCGAGACGCGCTATTTCGCGCGGCCGGAAGGGTCGGAGTCGAAGCTCAGCACCTATCGCGACGGCTGGCGGATCATGAAGACGATCGCGACGCTCTATCGCATCGAGCGGCCGTTGCTGTTCTTCGGCATCATCGGCGGGTTGCTCGCGCTGGTCGCTGTCATGCTCGGCATCCCGCTCGCGATCACCTATTACCACACGCATCTGGTGCCGCGCTTCCCGACCGCGATCCTGGCGATGGGCCTCGTCCTGCTGGCGGCGCTCAACGGGTTCGCCGGGCTGATCCTCGACACGGTGGTGCGCGGGCGACGCGAGGTGCGGCGACTGGCGTATCTCGCGCATGTCGCGCCGGGTGCGTGAAAGTATTCGATCCGCTCGCCTGAGTTTAACTTGCGGTTAACATAAGATAAAGCATAGGCGCCGTTGACCAGGCCCTGGGGGAGGGCCGCGCCGTCGGGAGGCTAGTGGGGGCCGGATGCTGAAACGAATGCTGGCCGGTACCGGACTCGGCAGTGCGGCGGTACGGCTGCGGGATCGCTGGGAACTCGTGCGATCCGCGTTCGACGGGTCGCTGGAAATCGGCGATCGCCGCAACAATTCGATCGCCAGTCAACTCATCACGCACCTGCGCACGCCGGGCAAGACGTTCGTCGACGTCGGCGCGCATATCGGATCGGTGCTGGGCGAAGTCGCGCGCAATTCGCGCGGCAAGGTGATCGCGTTCGAGGCGATCCCGGCCAAGGCCGTGCACCTGCGCAGGAAATTCCCGACCGTGACGGTGCACAACGTCGCGCTGCTCGACCGTGACGGCGAGACGCGCTTCTTCATCGACAATGCGCAGAGCGGGTACAGTTCGCTGTCGCAGCGGCAGGGTGACGTGACCGAGATCGTCGTGCCGGTCGCGCGGATGGACGCGTTTATCACCGAGGACGATGTCGACGTCATCAAGATCGACGTCGAGGGCGCCGAACTCGGCGTGCTGCGCGGGGCGGAGGGCGTGATCGCCCGCTGTCGCCCGGTGGTGATGTTCGAAAGCGGCCCGGGCGACGTGCTCGGCTACACCAAGGAAGCGATGTGGCGCTGGTTCGACGAGCGCGATTACCGCATCTATTTCCCCGACCGCATCTCGCGCGCGGCGCGCGCCGCGACGCTCGACGTGTTCATCGACAGCCACGAATATCCGCGCCGGTCGATGAACTATTTCGCGATTCCGGCTGAACGGATGGACGAGATCGCGGCGCGGGCGCGGGAAATCCTGCACGAAACGGTGCATTGATGCGTCGGCGCGGACGCCCGCGCCGTCAGAAGTCGCTCTTCCCGAACCGCGCGACACCTTGGTTGACCCCGGGCGGGTCGAGCACGCTGGTGTCGAGCGCGATCGGCTCGCCGATCCACTGTGCCAGGCTGGTATGGTCGGCGAGGTCGTCGTCGGTCAGCGGATGGATCAGCGCGCGCAGGCCCGATTGTTCGATCGTCGCCGCGATCGCATCGCGGTCGCGCGCTCGGAAATGAATCTCGAACTGCGGGATCGGATGCGGGCCGACCGAGCGATCCGTCAGGCTACCGGTGAAGAGGATCGGCGAGGCCGGTTGCGCCGTCATCTCCTCGAATTTGTCGTGCAGCGTCATCGCAGCGGCGCGTTCATCGGCCTCGTAATAGATGTGGGCGTGCCAAGGTGAGTCCGGACTGCTCATCGACAGCTCATCCCACCCCGGCGAAGGCCGGGGCCCAGTATCAGGCCAGTCGCAACTGGACCCCGGCCTTCGCCGGGGAGGCGGTTGGGGAGGGACGCAGTCATTCGGCGACCAGCCCGAGCGCGAACAAACTCTCCCCGCTCGCCACGATCGCTTCCTCGCTCGAGCGGAAGCGCCAGCCCAGCACTTCGCGCGCCTTGGCATTGCTGGCATTGGCGCGGATGCCGAGCCGTGGGATCGCCTCGCGCGCCAGCGGATTGACGATCGCGACCAGCCGCACCAGCCAGTCGGGCAATTCCCGCAGCTTCGCCTTGGCGCCGCGCGGACCCAGGCCCTGCCGCAGTATCTCCGCCATTTCGTGGAACGACAGCGCCGGGCCGGCGACCGCCAGGAACCGCTGGCCCGCCGCCTCCGGCGCGGTCATCGCCTTGACCTGCATCCCCGCCACGTCGCGCACGTCGACCGCCCCCATGTAGAGCCTGGGCACGCCGGGCAGCTTGCCCTCGATCACGCGCTTCACCAGTTCGACCGAGGTAGACAGGTCGCCATTCAACGCCGGGCCGAAGATGCCGACCGGATTCACCACCGCGAGCTCGGGGGCGCCAACTTCCGAGCCGATAAAGTCCCACGCCGCGCGTTCGGCGAGCGTTTTCGACTTCATATAGGGCTGAACCGCGGGCTGTTGGACATCAGTCCAGTCGGCCTCGGTATAGTCGGCATCGCGGTCGCCATGGCCATAGCCGATCGCGGCGAACGACGAGGTCAGCACGACTCGCTTCACGCCCGCGTCGCGCGCCGCGCGGAGCACGCGGAGCGTGCCGTCGACGGCGGGGCGGATCAGTTCGTTCTCGTCCTTGGGCTGGGCGATCGGGAAGGGAGAGGCGACGTGCTGGACATAGTCGCATCCCGCGACCGCCTCCGCCCAGCCGGCATCCTGTTCGAGGTCGGCGGCGAAGAAGCTCAGCCGGTCGAGACCGCTCGCCCCCGCCTGTGCCAGCGCGTCGCGGACCGCGGCTTCCTTCGCCAGGCTGCGCACCGTCGTCCGCACGATGTGGCCGTCCGCCAGCAATTGCAGGATGACGTGCCCGCCGACGAACCCCGACCCGCCGGTGACCAGAACTGTGCTCATGACCGTTCTCCCTTTCCGACAAGGTGGCGACGGCCGCGTCCCGGCGCAAGCGGGCTGGCAATGTTGGACTTGCCCTGTCATGCTCCGCCGGCACGGCTTGCATCCGGCGGCGCGTCGACCGGCCGCGCCGCGTCACCTTCGCCAACTTCCGTTCACCAAGCCGCCCCCTTGCGCCCCGCATCCCGAGCGCCGATGTAGGGCGGACCAGGGCATAAGGACCAAGAGACTTCCCATGATGAATCCGTTCGAAACCGGCCAGTTCACGCCTCCCGGCTTCCAGATCGATCCCGTGACCGGCGGGCTGGTGCCGATCGTCATCGAACAGTCCAACCGCGGCGAGCGCAGCTTCGACATCTATTCGCGGCTGCTGCGCGAGCGGATCATCTTCGTCGTCGGACCGGTCGAGGACCATATGGCCTCGCTCATCACCGCGCAGCTGCTCTTCCTCGAGTCCGAGAACCCGAAGAAGGACATCTTCATGTACATCAACTCGCCGGGCGGCGTCGTCACGGCGGGCATGGCGATCCACGACACCATGCAATACATCCGTCCGCGCGTCGGCACGGTGTGCATCGGCCAGGCGGCGTCGATGGGCAGCTTCCTGCTGGCGGCGGGCGAGCCGGGCATGCGCGTCGCGCTGACCAATGCTCGGATCATGATCCACCAGCCGTCGGGCGGCGCGCAGGGCATGGCGTCGGACATCGAGATCCAGGCGAAGGAAATCCTGCGTATCCGGCACCGCATGAACACGCTCTATGCGAAATATACCGGCCAGCCGATCGAGGTGATCGAACGCGCGATGGACCGCGACAATTTCCTCGAGGCCGAGGAAGCGAAGGCGTTCGGGCTGGTCGACGAGGTGTTCGACAAGCGCCCGGCGCCCGCGGACGAAGCGCAGGCGGCGTAAACGCTGGCGAAAGGCGATCGTCGTAAACGCCTTATTTTGGTGATTGTGGTAATGAAGAGCGTCGGGTTACACTGCCCGACGCTCAAGCCCCCGTCGGGGCGAAGGAAAGTTTGAATGACGAAACTCAGCGGCGGCGATTCCAAGAGCACGCTCTATTGCTCGTTCTGCGGCAAGTCGCAGCACGAAGTCCGCAAGCTCATCGCCGGCCCGACCGTGTTCATCTGCGACGAATGCGTCGAGCTGTGCAACGACATCATCCGCGAGGAAACCAAGTCCGCGCTGGTCAGCAAGAAGGACGGCGGGGTGCCGACCCCGCAGGAAATCTGCGACGTGCTCGACGATTACGTGATCGGCCAGCGCCGCGCCAAGCGCGTGCTGTCGGTGGCAGTGCACAACCATTACAAGCGGCTCAACCACGGCGCCAAGGGCGCCGATGTCGAGCTCGCCAAGTCGAACATCCTGCTGGTCGGTCCGACCGGCTGCGGCAAGACGTTGCTCGCGCAGACGCTAGCGCGCATCCTCGACGTGCCGTTCACGATGGCCGATGCGACGACGCTGACCGAGGCCGGTTACGTCGGCGAGGACGTCGAGAACATCATCCTCAAGCTGCTCCAGGCCTCGGACTACAACGTCGAGCGGGCACAGCGCGGGATCGTCTATATCGACGAGATCGACAAGATTTCGCGCAAGGCCGAGAACCCCTCTATCACCCGCGACGTGTCGGGTGAGGGCGTGCAGCAGGCGCTGCTCAAGCTGATGGAAGGCACCACCGCTTCCGTGCCGCCGCAGGGTGGCCGCAAGCATCCGCAGCAGGAGTTCCTGCAGGTCGACACCACCAACATCCTGTTCATCTGCGGCGGTGCGTTCAGTGGCCTCGAGAAGATCATCGCCGATCGCCAGCAGGGCAAGTCGATCGGTTTCGGCGCGTTCGTCGCGAGCCCCGAGGAGCGGCGTACCGGCGAAGTGCTCAAGAACGTCGAGCCCGAGGATCTGCTGAAGTTCGGCCTGATCCCCGAATTCGTCGGCCGTTTGCCGGTGATCGCGACGCTGGAAGACCTCGACACGACGGCGCTGGTCAAGATCTTGAGCGAGCCGAAGAACGCGTTGGTCAAGCAGTACCAGAAGTTGTTCGACATGGAGGACGTGAAGCTCGGCTTCACCGACGACGCGCTATCGACCGTCGCCAAGAAGGCGATCGATCGCAAGACCGGCGCGCGCGGGCTCCGGTCGATCCTGGAGGGCATTCTACTCGACACGATGTTCGACCTGCCCGGCATGGACGGGGTCGACGAGGTGATGATCGACAAGGACGTGGTGCTCGGGTCGAAGGAACCGATCCGCGTCTATGCCGAGAAGAAGAAGGCGGGCGACGCGGCCTGATCCGTGACGGCGGCGGCGATCCGAGAGGCAACCGCCGCCGACCGCACCGCCATCGCCGCGATGCTCGGGCGGGCGTTCGCCGACGATCCGGCGATGTCGTACGTCTTTCCCGATCCCGTGGTGCGTACGAAACGCCTGCCGCGGCTGTTCGCGCTGTTGTTAGATGAAGATTCGGCCGGGATGCGCCTCGTCACCGGCCACTCGCAGGCGGCGACCCTGTGGCAGGCGCCGGGCCGCACGCCGCCGAGCCTCGTTTACATGCTCCGCCATGCTCTGCCGCTGATCGGCGCGCTCGGCACCGCGATCCCGCGCGCGTTGCGCGTCGCCGATGCGATCGACGAGCATGCCCCGCCGCAGCGGCACTGGTACCTCCACATCGCCGGGGTCGATCCGGGTTCGCAGGGGCAGGGGCTCGGCAAGGGCTCGATCCGCGAAGGTCTCGCCCGCGTGGCGGTCGATGGCATGCCCGCCTATCTGGAGACCGCGACCGAAAGCAATGTCGGCCTCTATCAATCGCTCGGCTTCGCGGTCACCGGCGAGTGGCACGTGCCGAAGGGCGGCCCGAAATTCTGGTCGATGCTGCGACCGCCCGATTAGGCAACCAACCGGTCGCTCGACAACCTCAAAAAACCCCTGGCACGAACCGCTTCACGCGGTTGGCATAGGCGTCGTAAGCCGCGCCGAATTGCGTGCGAAGCAGATATTCCTCGCGCGCCACGCGCATCCAGGTGCCGAGCGCGAATACCGGTATCGCGACGATCAGGTTGCGAGTGTGGCCGAACGCGATCGCCATCGCGAACATGAAGAACGACATCGCGACGTAGATCGGGTTGCGCACCCATTTGAACGGGCCGCTTTCGACGAGCAGATGGTCGCTGCGGGTCTGGGCGACGATCGCCCAGTTCTTGCCCATCGCGCGGGACGAGGCGTTGAACAGTGCGACCGCGCCGAACATCAGGGTCGCGACGACGATCGCTTCGGCGATCGCCCGCGGCGAGGCGGGGTCGAGCGCCGCGTCGATCCGGCCGAACCCGGCAATGCCGATCCCAACGCCCTGCACAATGATCCACAGCCGCGTCATCGGCGCCATCTGCGCAACGTTGGCCGCAGGAGCCGCCCTGACGCGCGATCGCGCGACCAGGAGCGCGACGAAAAACGCCGCGAAACCGAGGGCGATGACCAGCAGGCTGGGCCAGCCGACCGGATCTTGCGGGATTTGAGCGATCATCGGCGCCTCTCTAGCGATCGTGCATCACTGCGATCATGCAGCCTAAGACGGCTTGCGCAACCCGGCCTGATAATCCTCGACCGCCTTCGATCGCCGCAGCACGCGAGCATAGGGATCGACTACGACGTGCGCGTCGGCGGGGACGGCGATCGTCGCGGTGCCGCCCGGCATGTCGATGCGGCGTAGCTTGTTGTCGACCATCACCTCGATCGGCATCGGGAAGGGGAGGTCGTCGGGTGTCATCCAGATCAGGGTCAGCGTGGTTCCGGTGCGCGCTTCGACCAGATCGGGCAGCGCCGCGCGGCGCAGATAGACGTCGAAGAACCAGCGATAGTCCTTGCCGGTGACGCGTTTCACGAACCCCTCATATTCCGCGGTCGAGCCGTAGCGCGGCGCGAAATTGCCGGGGCGGGGGTCGGGGCGGCCATAGACTTCCAGCCGGGTGACGTCCCAGAAATCCTTGTCGCCGAGCAGCCAGCGCAGCGTGTGGAGCATCCACGCGCCCTTGTAATAGATGTCCTGTCCCGGGCCGCCCTTGTCGGCCTCGTACACTTCCTCCTCGGTGATCCAGCGGCCGCGGACGATCGGCACCTTGTTCTCGATCTTGTTGCGCTGGCTGTCCATCATCGTGGCGTAGCGAGCGAAGCCTTCGCGCCACAGCCCGTAGGCCGGCTGCATATATTCCTCATATCCCTCGTGCAGCCAGTAATCGTCCCAATTGGCCGCGGTGAGCTGGTTGCCGAACCATTCGTGGCCGAATTCGTGCTGGAACAGCCAGTCGAACCCCTCCGGCGCCTTCTTGTAGCCGTTGCCATAGGCGTTGATGGTCTGGTGCTCCATGCCCATGTGCGGGGTCTCGACCACGCCCATCTTCTCGTCGCCGAAGGGATAGGGGCCGACATTCGCCTCGTAGAAATCGAGCGTCGGCGCGAATTCGGCGAACAGCGCCTTCGCCTTCGCCTCCTCGCCCGGCAGATACCAGTAATACATCGGGATCGTGTTGCCGAAGCGGCTCTTATACTCGCCCGAAATCACCTCGTAGGGCGCGACATTGAGCGCGATCGCGTAGGTGTTGGGGTGCTTGACCGACCAGTTCCAGATGGTCCGCCCGTCGGGCAGCGTGTCGACGCCGCGCAGCACGCCGTTGGACGGCGCCTTCAGCCCCTTGGGCACGGTAATGTGGAGGTCGACGCGGCCGGGCTCGCCCTGCGGGAAGTCGAGGCACGGCCACAGGATGTCGCAGCCATAGCCCTCGGTCGTGGTGGCGAAGAACAATTGGCCGTCGGGCGTCTTCGACCAGACGACGCCGTCGTCCCACGGCGCCTTCACCGCGACGTGCGGCGTGCCGCCATAGGTGATCGTCGCCACCACCTTCTGCCCGGTCGCATAGCGGCGTGGCAGCTTGATCGTCAGCCGTCCTTCCGGATTGGCGAACGCGGCGCGGGGCAGGGGCTTGCCGTCGATCGCGATCGCTTGCGGTCCCAGATTGCGGTCGAGGTCTATCACCAGCACATCGAGCGGCGCCCTGGCGGTGAAGGTCAGCACCGCCTTGCCGCGCAACTGCTCGGTCGTCGGCAGGATTTCGAACGACAGATCGGCGGTGTCGAACTGGAGCTTGGCCTGATCGGGATCGATCGGTCCGCCGGACCGCTGCGTCTGCGCGGTCAGCGGCGGCTCGCCCTTCCTGGGCAACGCGACTTGCGCGCTCGCGGATGCCGCCAGCGCGCCACCGGCCGCCGCGATCAGCCAGCGATTGATGGAACGCTTACGCTTCCCATATAGATGGGCAAACGCGCCGCTGTCCGGCGCTCCCGGAGTGTTCATGACGACCCAATCCTTCCCCGTTCTGCCGTTGCGCGACATCGTGGTGTTTCCGCACATGATCGTGCCGCTGTTCGTCGGCCGCGACAAGTCGGTTGCCGCGCTGGAAACCGCGATGGCCGCCGACAAGGAAATCTTCCTGGTGGCGCAGCTCGATCCCGGTCAGGACGATCCCGGTCGCGACGACGTCTACGACATGGGCGTGATCGCGACGATCCTGCAATTGCTGAAGCTGCCCGACGGCACCGTGCGCGTGCTGGTCGAGGGCAAGGCGCGCGCCAACCTGGTGGCGCTGGAAGGGACGGGCGATCATCTGACCGCCGAGGTCGAGCGGATCGACCAGGACGTCGCGCCGACCATGGAAGTCACCGCGCTGATGCGGTCGGTGGTCGAGCAGTTCGAGAATTATTCGAAGCTCAACCGCAAGCTGCCGGCCGAGACGGCGGTACAGATGGGCGAGATCGACGACGCGTCGCGGCTGGCCGATTCGATCGCCGGCAACATCGCGATCAAGGTCGCCGAGAAGCAGGCGCTGCTGGTCGAGCTCGACCTCTCCAAGCGGCTCGAAATGGTCTATGCCTTCATGGAAGGCGAGCTCGGCGTCTTGCAGGTCGAGAAGAAGATCAAGTCGCGGGTCAAGCGCCAGATGGAGAAGACTCAGCGCGAATATTACCTCAACGAACAGTTGAAGGCGATCCAGCGCGAACTCGGCAACGAGGGTGAGGAAGGCGACGGCGACGAGATCGCCGAGCTGACCCAGAAGATCGCGACGCTCAAGCTGTCGAAGGAAGCGCGGACCAAGGCGACCGCCGAGCTGAAGAAGCTGAAGACGATGGCGCCGATGTCGGCCGAGGCGACCGTCGTGCGCAACTATCTCGACGTGCTGCTCGGACTGCCGTGGGGCAAGAAGTCGAAGCTGAAGAAGGACATCGCGGCGGCGCAGGCGGTGCTCGACGAGGACCATTACGCGCTGGAGAAGGTCAAGGACCGGATCGTCGAATATCTGGCGGTGCAGGCGCGGACCAACAAGCTGAAGGGCCCGATCCTGTGCCTGGTCGGCCCGCCGGGCGTGGGCAAGACCAGCCTCGGCAAGTCGATCGCCAAGGCGACGGGGCGCGAGTTCATCCGCCAGTCGCTGGGCGGCGTGCGCGACGAGGCCGAGATTCGCGGCCATCGCCGTACCTATATCGGCTCGCTGCCGGGCAAGATCGTCACCAACCTGAAGAAGGCCGGCGCGTCGAACCCGCTGTTCCTGCTCGATGAGATCGACAAGCTGGGCCAGGATTTCCGTGGCGATCCTGCGTCGGCCCTGCTCGAGGTGCTCGATCCGGAGCAGAACAACAAGTTCAACGACCATTATCTCGAAATCGACATCGACCTGTCGGACGTGATGTTCGTGACGACGGCGAACACGCTCAACCTGCCGCAGCCGTTGCTCGACCGCATGGAGATCATCCGGCTCGAAGGCTACACCGAGGACGAGAAGGTCGAGATCGCCGAACGCCACCTGATCGCCAAGCAGATCGAGACGCACGGGTTGAAGGACGGCGAGTTCGTCCTGACCAATGCGGGCCTGCGCGCGCTGATCCAGCGCTATACGCGCGAGGCCGGCGTGCGCACGCTGGAGCGCGAGATCGCGAAGCTGGCACGCAAGGCGCTGCGCCAGATCCTGGAGGGCAAGGCGACCAGCGTGACGATCACGCCCGACAACCTTCATGAATATGCCGGTGTGCAGAAGTACCGTCACGGTCTGTCGGAAACCGAGCACCAGATCGGCGCGGTGACGGGCCTGGCGTGGACCGAGGTCGGCGGCGAATTGCTGACGATCGAGAGTGTCACCGTGCCGGGCAAGGGCGCGATCAAGCTGACCGGCAAGCTGGGCGACGTAATGAAGGAAAGCGCCGAGACGGCGATGAGCTTCATCAAGGCACGCTCGCCGTCCTACGGCATCAAGCCGAGCCTGTTCGCGCGCAAGGACATCCACGTCCACCTGCCCGAAGGCGCGGTGCCGAAGGACGGGCCGTCGGCCGGGATCGGTTTGGTGACGTCGATCGTCTCGACGCTGACCGGCGTGCCGGTGCGGCGCGAGGTGGCGATGACCGGCGAGGTGACGCTGCGTGGGCGGGTGCTGCCGATCGGCGGGCTGAAGGAGAAGCTGCTCGCGGCGTTGCGCGGCGGGATCGAGACGGTGCTGATCCCCAAGGAGAACGAGAAGGACCTCGCCGAAATCCCGGCCAACATCCGCGAGGGTCTTACGATCGTGCCGGTCGAGCATGTCGACGAGGTGCTGCGGCTGGCGCTGACCGGTCCGCTCGAAGCGATCGACTGGACCGAGGCGGACGAGCTGGCGGCGCAACCGCCGGCGCCGATCGCACCCGCGGGTGAAATGCATCACTGATCTCGATCAGGCGGCAGATCGACCGGAATAGGGCCGAAACGGTCTGCCGCATAATCCTGCGACGAGACGATGGCGCGATGGAAACGGTTTGACTCGACCCGAGTCCATCGCCTTACTGCGCCGCCTGTCTCCGGAAGGAGGCGAGTCTCTTTCAGAACAACAAACTCAAAACGGGGGTTTCGAGTCCGATGAACAAGCAGGAGCTGATCGCTTCGGTCGCCGACACGGCGGGCCTGAGCAAGGGCGATGCATCCAAGGCCGTGGAGGCCGTGTTCGACGTGATCGGCGGCGCGCTCAAGAAGGGCGACGAGGTTCGCCTGGTCGGGTTCGGCACGTTCTCGGTGTCGAAGCGCAAGGCCTCGACCGGCCGCAATCCGCGCACCGGCGAGCCGATGACAATCAAGGCGTCGAGCCAGCCGAAGTTCAAGGCGGGCAAGGGGCTGAAGGACTCGGTCAACTGAGCTTGCGACCCTGACCCGGTCGGCGGGGGCGGGGCGTCTCGGCGACGCATCGTTTGCGGGGTTCGAGTCCCCGTCATGGGTCCCATTTACGGGCTGGACAACGGCCCGCCGATCGTCCTAAGGCGACGACATCGGGGCGACGCTGGACGTCGCCCCTTCCTTTTGCGGCTCCGCAATGGGGCAGGCGATCGGGCGCGTAGCTCAGCGGTAGAGCACACCCTTCACACGGGTGGGGTCACAGGTTCAATCCCTGTCGCGCCCACCATCGCGCAACGAGTGAGACGGATGAGCGTAGCTGATCCGCACGTTCGCCAGCGCGGCCGGCCTCGGCTCTGTCGAGGTCCGACGACGCGGCTCTGCCGCGGCGCGTTTCCGTGTGGCCGATATCGTATGCCGTCCGGGGAAGGCTGCGTAGCGGGACCGCGAGGCCGTCGGCAATCGTGAGCGCCGTTACGGCGTCATCTCGCCTGGCGCCGCGGCGAAGCCGCGTCGTCGACCGGCGCCTTTGGCGCCGTCGGCCGTGCTGGTCGGTGTGCGAACTAGCGTTGCTAGTTCGTCTCGCCGACTGCGCAAAAAAGGCGGCGCGCTTGCGCGCACCGCCTTTCCCCCTTTTGGGCTCCGATCCGAAGATCAGAACTTTGCGCTGAGCTCGAAACCCCAGGTCCGCGGCGGGTTGAGGTTGCCGTAATCGCCGAGGATACCGCCATAGTTGGTCGAAATCAGCGTGTTCGGCGTGCAGGCCGCCGTGCCGTTCAGGCCGTTGCTGCCGCAATAGTTGAGCACCGGCGACGAGTTCGCGGCCGAGCGGCGATAGATGTACGTATGGTCGAGCAGGTTGCGCACCCAGAACGCCAGCGTCACCTTGTTGCGGTCGCCGACATTGATGTCGGTGAGCGCGATGCGGCCGTTCATCACGAAGCTCGGGTCGGTCTTGGTCGGCTCGAGCTGGAAGCTGTACTGGCTGCTCGCATAGTTGGCGTCGAGGTGGAAGCGCACCTTGGTATCGCCAGCGGCTACCGGCACCTCGTAATCGATCGCGCCCGACGCCGCATTGTTCGGCGTGTAGACGATGTACAGCTGCTGCGCCGGGCCGCCCAAGGTCGGGTTCACCGCCGACGGTGCCTTCCAGTAGGTGTAGGCGTACGAGGCACTCAGCGTCAGTTCCGGAACCGGGCGCAACGTCAGATCCGCTTCGATACCCCGGATCTTGGTGTTGCCCGCATTCACCGTCTGCTCGATGTGGCTGTTGAACGTCGGGCTGCCCGCCTGCGTATCATAGATATCGAAGTCGAACTGCGTGTTCTTGCGGTCCATGATGTAGCCGGCAAGGTTCAGACGACCCTTGTGATCCCAGAAGTCCATCTTGGCGCCGACTTCGTACGACTTGACCGATTCCGGCCCGAACTGGTTGAAGCTCTGCGAGCGGTCGTTGGCGCCGCCGGCGCGGAAGCCGGTCGAGTACTTGGCGTAGAGATGGACGTCCTGCGTCGCATCGATCGCGACGTTGAACATCGGGTCGAACCGGCTGATGCTGTTCGAGAAGGTGAACCCCTGCGGCGTATTGTTGACCACGTAGAGCCGGCCGCGGCGCTTGTCCTTGGTCCAGCGACCGCCGGCCGTGAAGTGGAGCGAGTCCATTCCGTCCGGCGTGTAGGTCAGGTTGCCGAACACCGAGTAGTTGTGATCGTACGCTTCGCTGGCGCGCGTGATGAACTGGCAGCTGTTGGTGAACTGCGGAACGGTGGATGCCAGCGTGTTGCTGCACGACGGCGCGTAGGGCTGGTAGCCCGAATTGCCCGAGGTCACCGTGCCCGTCACGATCGGGCTGCGGATGACGTAGCCGGTGCCGTCGCCATTCCATTGGTTGCTCGACGGCGTCGCGGCGTATTCGGTGGCGTGCTCGGTATAGTAATAGGCGCCGAGCACGTAGTTGAAGCCGTTCGAGCTGCCGACCGCCTGGAATTCCTGGCTGAACTGGTGCTGGCGCAGGAACGAGAGGCTGTAGCGGCTGAACAGGCCGGTCGTCGCCGACACCGACGGCTGGAAGGTCACGCGAGCCGGACCGCCCGAATTGTCCCACTGGTCGGTCGAAACGCCGCGCCATGCGGTGATCGAGCGCAGTTCGAGCCACGGCGCCGCGGTGTAGCGCAGGTTGGCGGAGACGCCGTGCGTGATGTCGACGCTCGGCTGCTGCGGCACGCCGATATCGGCGCTGGTCTGACGCTGGGTGTGGACGTTGACCAGCGGGCCCTTCGGCGCGATGCAGACCGTGGCGCTGGTGCCGCCGCACGTGACTGCCGCGCCGTTCACGGCGGTCGGCAGGTATAGCTGCGTCCCGACGGCGCCGCTCACCGGGTTGGTGTAGGTGCCGACCTGATAGCCGTTCGGGTTGTAGCTCAGCAGCTGGCTGAACTGCGGCGTGTTGTCGTCCTTGGCATAGTCGTACGCGATGTCGGCGGTGAAGCCGTCGACCGGCTTCCAGCGCGCGGCGATGCGGCCGCCCTTGCGGTCGTAATAGTTCCAGCCGGTCGAGCCCGCGAGTGGGTCCTTCACGGTCGGATCCTGGTGCTGATAGACGCCGTCGAGCTTGATCGCGACATTGGCGAACGCCGGCAGGTCGATATGGACCTCGCTGCTGCGGCTGCCGTAATTGCCCAGGCCGGCCGAGATGCGGCCGTCGAACTCGCCGGTCGGCGCGCGGGTGACCAGCGACAGCGCGCCGCCTTCGGTGTTGCGGCCGAACAGCGTGCCCTGCGGACCCTTCAGCACTTCGATCCGCTCGATGTCGAACAGCGCGGCGTTGAGGCCTTGCGTCTTACCCAGCGCGACCCCGTCGATATAGACGCTGACACCGCCGTCACGCGCGGTCTGGTTCTGGTCGTAGGGGACGATGCCGCGGATACCGATGGTCAGCGCCGACTGGCGAGCTTCGAACGTGGCGACGCGCAGCGACGGGACGGTGCCGTCGGCCAGGTTGAACAGGCTCTGCACGTGGCGATCCTGCAACGCCTCGGTGCTCAGCACGCTGATCGAGATCGGCGTCTTCTGCAGGTTGGTCGCGACCTTGGTCGCGGTGACCACGATGTCCTGCAACGCGCCGGCTTCCTGCGGCGCGTCGGCGGCGGGAGCGGTGGTCGGCGCGGCCGGGCCGCTCGCGGCCTCCTGTGCCATGGCCGGCGATGCGGTCAGCGCCAGCGCGGCGCCGCCCAGCAGCAGATAACGGCGAAAGCCTCGGTCGAACGTCATTTTGTATCTCCCCGGTCGGCGCGTCATTGCGCTCGACAACCCGTTTGCGACGACCGTCACGTCCGGAATCGGTCCCGGCGCGGTGCGTCTGTCGCGGCGGTTAGGCCGGGATTGCGACAGGTCGGCGAAAGGACGGTGACGGTTGGGTAACGGTTCGATGACTCTTTTGAGACTCGACACGAAAACCGATTTCGCGCTGGGGTAAAAATGGTTGTCGCCAGCGCCGCTCGTTCGGCTAAACGTACCACGATGACACACTTCGGATACGTTGCGGGGCTAGCCGGAGGGATGGCGAGCGCATCATGCGATTGAAATTCAATCCTCGCGCGCGGGCTCTGCTCCGCCGGTTGCCGGCCGTGAACGTCTATTCGCTGGGCGAACTGGTGCTGCTCGCGGTGCTGGCAGTGCAGTGCGCGCGGCTGTTCTATGCGATGGTGACGCCGCTCGGTCCGCTCGGCGACTGGCGGATCGCGCCGGCAGGGGTCGGGGGGGCGCCCGGCTCGATCCTGTCGACGATCGATCCGTTCTTCCGCGTGTCGGGCGCAGGCGCGCCGGCGACGACGGTGACGTCGCTGCAACTGACGCTCTACGGCACGCGCCTCGACGATGCGTCGGGCCAGGCGTCGGCGATCATCGCCGGGCCGGACGGCGTCCAGAACAGCGTCGGCGTCGGCGAGGAGATCGTGCCGGGCGTGCGGTTGAAGGCAGTGGCGTTCGACCACGTCACGATCGAGCGCGGCGGCGTGCCCGAGGAACTCTATATCGATCAATCGGGCGGTCCCGCCTCGGCCAACCCCGCGTCGGCCCCGGCGCCGGGCGTGCCGAACACCCGCGCGGTCGACCCGGGCACCGTCACGGCCAGCCAGGTCCGATCGGACATCGCATTCTCGCCACGGATCGCCGATGGCCGGATTGCCGGACTGATCGTTCACCCCCAGGGTAACGGCACCGCATTCCATTCGATCGGCTTGCGCGACGGCGACGTCATCACCGTGGCGGGCGGGGTCCAGCTCAACGGCCCGGCCGATGTCGAGCGCGCGCTGGCGGGTCTCAAACCGGGTAGCGATCTGATGATTACCGTCGAGCGCGGCCAGCAGACGCTGCCGCTCGCCGTCACGATAAGGGGCCAATGAGAAAGCCGATCCTTGCCGCCGCGCTGATGGCGCTGGCCCTTGCCGAGCCGCTGGTCGCGCAGACGACGGTCAACGTGCGCGATGCGGACATCCGCGCGTACATCGCCGATGCCGCTCGCGTCACCGGTCGCACCTTCATCATCGACAGCCGCGTCCAGGGCAAGGTGACCGTCGTCAGCGAACGGCCACTGAGCAAGTCGGAATATTTCGAGACCTTCCTCTCGACGATGCGCGCCAACGGCTATGTCGCGGTGCCGACGAGCAACGGCGCCTTCCGCATCCAGCCGGTCGAAGGCGCAGCGGCGCAGCCGACCCGGGTCGGGTCGGCGGGTGCCAATCGCAATGCCTTCGTGACCGAGATCATCCGCCTGCGCTCGATCGACGCGACGCAAGCGCTCGACAGCGTGCGCGGGCTGGTCAGCGCGCAAGGGTCGGTCAGCGCCAATCGGGGCAGCAACTCGCTGGTCGTGGTCGATTTCGCCGACAACGTTCGCCGCGTGCGCGAGGTGCTGCGCCGGCTCGACACAGACGGGGCGGCGACGCGAATCGTGCCGTTGCAGCATGCGAGCGCCAAGGAGATCGCGACCGTCCTGACCTCGTTGCTCGGCGGCGGCGGCAGCGCGGGCGTGCCCAGCACCGGCACGTTCAACGCCAGCGTGGTCGCGGTCGAAAGCTCGAACTCCGTCCTTATCCGCGGCGATGCGAAGACCGTCGCGCGGCTGTCGGCGATCGCGCTCGACCTCGACCGCAAGGCGAGCCAGGGCCAGGAAATCCGCGTCGTGTTCCTGGAGAATGCCGATGCCGCGCAGCTGCTGCCGGTGTTGCAGCAACTGGTCGGCCAGCCGGTCACGCAGCCGCCTGAATCGCAGGGGCTGACCCCCTCGACCAACACGCTCAACGGCAACCAGTCGGGGAACGGCGCCACCGCCGGCACCACCGTCACCGCGCCGATCGCGGCGGCCACGCAAGTCGCGCAGGCGACCACCACGGCCGGC
Source organism: Sphingomonas sp. (assembly GCF_017304635.1). Classification (GTDB taxonomy): domain Bacteria; phylum Pseudomonadota; class Alphaproteobacteria; order Sphingomonadales; family Sphingomonadaceae; genus Sphingomonas. The sequence continues at coordinate 1,131,652 of NZ_JAFKMA010000001.1, read as the reverse complement.
GGCACCCCCGCGATCACCGGCCTGGGCGGACGCAGCGCCGCGGTCATCACGCGCTTCACCGGCGCCAACGCGATCGTCATCGCGGCGCCGGCCGACGTCCAGCGGCAGTTGAGCGACGTCATCGCCAAGCTCGACACGCGCCGCGAACAGGTACTGATCGAGGCGATCGTCGCCGAAGTGTCCGACACGACCGCCTCGCGGCTGGGCACGCAGTTCGTGCTCGGCAACATCACCGGCGGGGCGTTCGCGGCGTCGACCTTCTCCAACTCCGCGCCCAACATCCTCCAGATCGCCGGCGCCATCGGCGCGCGCCAGCTGGCGACGACAACCACGACGGTCAACGGCACGACGACCGTCACGACCACCAACAACACCGCCAGCGACACGCTCGCGCAATCGGCGATCAGCTCGATCCTCAGTTCGTCGGGCGGGTTCGGCGGGTTCGGCGGGAAGATCGGCGACACGATCTTCGGCACGATCATCAATGCGGTGAAGAGCGACACCACGTCGAACCTGTTGCAGGTGCCGCACCTCATCACGATCGACAACCAGCAGGCGCACAGCCTGGTCGGGCAGGAAATCCCGATCACCACCGGGCAGGCGCTGTCGAGCAATTTCGACAACACGTTCCGCACGACCCAGCGCGAGAATGTCGGCATCTCGCTCGACGTCCGGCCGCAGGTCAATTCGGGCGGATCGGTGAAGCTCTATCTCCGGCTCCAGGTCAGTTCGATCGCCGGGCCGGTCAGCAGCGACAATTCGGACCTGATCCTCAACAAGCGCGAGCTCGAGACCGTGCAGATCGTCGACGACGGCCGCATTGCCGTGATCGGCGGGCTGTTGAGCGACGAGGAGCGCAACACGATCGAGAAGATCCCGCTGCTTGGCGACATTCCGGTGCTCGGCAATCTGTTCAAGTCGAAGGGCAAGTCGCGCAGCAAGACCAACCTGATGGTCTTCATCCGCGCCAGCATCATGAAGACGCCCGAGGATCTGCGCCGCACGACCGAGCAGCGCTACGGCTATCTGCGGTTGCAGGAGGCCGGGCAGCGGCCCGACGAGGAGCCGTCGATCGACCAGCTGGTGCGCGATTACATGGGCGCGGCCGCACCGATCCCGTCGGCGCCGATCCCCGGCAATATCGAGAATCCGCGCATCTCGGTGCCGACCGTCAAGACGACCACCACGCGGATCCGGCGCCAATGAACGTGATCCGGATCGGCGACGTGGTCGAGGCGGAGGTAGCGCCAGCGCCGGCGCCGTCCGACCCGCCATTGCCGATGACCGAGATGGTCGGCGTGCCATACCTGTTCGCGCGGCGGTTCGGCGTGGTGCTCGATCCCGGCCAGGGCGAGCCTATCGTCTCGTTGCGCGACGGCGCCGATCCGAAAGTGCTGCTCGAACTGCGCCGTGCGCTCGGGCGGTCGTTCAGGGTCGAAACGGTGCCGGCCGACGCGTTCGACCGGCTGCTCGGCGATTTCTACGCGATGGACGGGCAGGCGGCGGCGATGGCGGCGGGGTCGCTGGGCATCGGCGAGCTCGACATGCTGGCGAGCGACCTGCCGACCGCGGACGATCTGCTCGACACCGCCGACGACGCGCCGGCGATCCGGCTCATCAACGGCATCATCGCCGATGCCGCGCGCAACGGCGTGTCGGATATCCATATCGAGCCCTACGAGACCGGCCTGATCGTCCGCATGCGGATCGACGGCGTGCTGCGCGAGACGCTGCGCATGCCGCCGCACGTCGCGCCCGTCGTGGTCAGCCGCATCAAGGTGATGGCGCGGCTCGACATCGCCGAGCGCCGCGTGCCGCAGGACGGCCGGATCGGCCTGACGCTGGGTGGCAAGCTGCTCGACGTGCGCGTCTCGACCCTGCCGAGCCGGGCGGGTGAGCGCGTGGTGCTGCGCATCCTCGACAAGGACAATGCCGGGATCGACCTCGAACAGCTCGGCATGGCGAGCGCGAGCGATCGGCTGTTGCGCGGCGCGCTCGCCGAACCGAACGGCATCGTCCTGGTCACCGGACCGACCGGATCGGGCAAGACCACCACGCTCTATGCCGCCCTGCGCCTGCTCAACGACGGCACGCGCAACATCCTGACGATCGAGGACCCGGTCGAATATGCGATCGAGGGGGTCAGCCAGACGCAGGTCAACCCGAAGGTCGGGCTGACCTTCGCCGCCGGGCTGCGCGCGATCCTGCGCCAGGATCCGGAGGTCGTGATGGTCGGCGAAATCCGCGACCGCGAGACGGCGGAGATCGCGGTGCAGGCGTCGCTGACCGGGCATCTCGTGCTGTCCACCGTCCATACCAACGACGCGGTCGGCGCGATCACGCGGATGCGCGACATGAAGGTCGAGCCGTTCCTGCTCGCCTCGACGCTGCGCGCGGTGATCGCGCAGCGGCTGGTGCGCAAATTGTGCGAACATTGCCGACGCCCCGTCGCGGCGGACGAGGCGCTGGCGACGCTGCTGGGGATCGAAATCGGCTCGCTCGTCTATGAGCCGCGCGGGTGCGAGCAGTGCGCGCAGACCGGGTTCAAGGGCCGGATCGGCGTGTTCGAGGCGGTGCGGGTCGACGAGACGATCCGGCGGCTCATCAACGAAGGCGGCGACGAAGTCGCGATCGCGCGACACGCCTTCGCGCGCAGCGACAATCTGGCGAGTGCGGCGCGGCGGCTGGTGCGCGACGGGCTCACCACGCCCGAGGAAGCCGTGCGCGTGTCCCGCGTCGAGGTCGCCGACCTGGTGGGCGATGGCTGACTTCGACTATATCGCGATCGACACTGGCGGCCGCGAGCAGAAGGGGCATATCGCCGCGCCGGACATCGACGCGGCGCGCGACACGCTCGACCGGCGGCGGATGTACGTGGTGCGGATCGAGCCGGGTGTCGGCCCGCCGCCGCGCACGCGCACGGCGTTCCGGCTCGAGATGGGCGGTGCGCCGCGGATGAACGGCAAGGCGCTGACGCTGTTCACGCGCCAATTGGCGACGCTCAACCGCGTGGCGCCGCTCGAAGAGTCGCTGCGGACGATCACGCGCCAGACCGAACAGGCCAATGTCCGCACGGTGGTCGAGAAGGTCCATGCCGGCGTCGTCGAGGGCCGGCGCCTGTCGGAGGCGATGGCGCGCGAGCCCAAGAGCTTCCCGCCGCTCTACCGCGCGATGGTCGCGGCGGGCGAGGGGTCGGGGACGCTGCCGACGATCCTCGAACGGCTGTCGGTCCTGCTCGAACGTCAGGCGGAGATTCGCGGCAAGATCCTGACCGCGCTCGCTTATCCGACCGTGCTGGCGCTGGTCGCGGTGCTGGTCGTCGCTTCGCTGATGATCTTCGTCGTGCCGCAGGTGGTCGAACAGTTCGACAATGTCGGCCAGCAATTGCCGTTCCTGACGCGCGCGGTGATGGGCGTGTCGTGGGTGATGGCGCATTACTGGTGGCTGATGCTGTTGCTGATCGCCGCGATCGGCGTCGCGATCTGGCGGTCGCTCAGGAATCCCGCGGTCAAGCTGACGTTCGACAGCGCGTTGCTGCGCCTGCCGTTCCTGGGCCGGCTGATCCGCGACCTCCATGCCGCGCGGATGGCGCGGACGCTGGCGACGATGGTGGCGAGCCGCCTGCCGCTGCTCGACGGCCTGGCGCTGACGGCGGGGACGATCAACAATTTGCGCCTGCGCGCCGCGACCGACGAGATCGTCGATTCGATCCGTGGCGGCGGCAGCCTGTCGGCGGCGATGCGGCGGTCGGACGTGTTCCCGCCGCTATTGACCTATATGGCGGCATCCGGCGAGGCGTCGGGGCGGCTCGACGAAATGCTCGAACGCGCCGCCGATTATCTCGAGCGCGAGTTCGACCGCTTCACCGCGACCGCGCTGTCGCTGCTCGAACCGATCATCATCGTCGTGATGGGCGGCATCGTCGCGTCGATCGTGCTGTCGATCCTGCTGCCGATCCTGCAACTCGAAACCCTTGCCGGACAATGAGGTGACCATGCGTAATCGAAAAAATCGAGGCGATGAGGAGGGCTTCAGGTCGTTTGGGCGTTCCGCCGAACACGGCTTCACGTCTTTTGGGCGTTCCGCCGAACGCGGCTTCACACTGGTCGAACTGATGGTGGTGATCGTCATCATCGGCCTGCTCGCGGCGATCGTCGTCATCAACGTCGTGCCGTTCGGCGACAAGGCGAAGGTGACCAAGGCGAAGGCCGACATCTCGACCATGGAAAGCGCGCTGAACGCCTATCAGCTACAGATCGGCAGCTATCCGACGACGGACCAGGGGTTGCAGGCGCTGGTGTCGCCGCCGGCCGGGCTCGCCGATCCCTCGGCGTATCAGCGCGGCGGCTATATCAAGAAGATCGAGAAGGATCCGTGGGGTCACCCCTACCTTTACGCCTCACCGGGCCAGCACGGCGCGTTCGACGTCTGGTCGCTCGGCGCCGACGGCAAGGAAGGCGGCGAGGGGCCCAATGCCGATATCGGTAGCTGGCAGTAGGTGACGCGCGTCGGCGCCTCGGTCGAATCGACGCGCCGTTTCGCGCAACGCGGCTTCACGTTGGTCGAACTGATGATCGTGCTGGTGATCGTCGCGCTGGCGGCGGGCGCGGTCGTGCTCGCGATGCCCGATCCGCGCGGGCGCATCCGCGACAATGCCGAGCGGTTCGCGGCACGTACGCAAGCAGCGCACGACGCCGCGATCGTCGGCGCGCGTCCGGTCAGCGTGTGGGTGACCCCCGCCGGCTATGGCTTCGACGAGCGCGTGGCGGGACGCTGGCAACCGATCGACGACAAGCCGCTGCGGGTCGCGCAATGGTCGAACGGCGTCGCGGCGGTGCCGACGACGAGCGACGGCCGCGACCGGGTGGTGTTCGACGCGACCGGCATGGCCGACCGCCCGCTTCGGATCGAACTGCGCCGCGAAGGACAGTCGGTGCGCGTGTCGATCGGTGCGAACGGCGTGGTGCGCGTCGATGGCTGAGCGCAGCGGCGGCTTCACGCTGGTCGAGATGATGGTGGCGCTGGCGGTGTTCAGCCTGGCGGCGCTGGCGCTGATCCGGCTGGAAGGGGCGAGCTTTCGCGGGGCGGCGGCGCTCGACCGGTCGCAACTCGCCGGGATCGTCGCGCGCAACGTCGCGGTCGAGGCGATGACCTCGGCCCGGGTGCCGGTGCTGGGGACGGAACAGGGCAGCGAGACCAATGGCGGGCGTTCCTGGCGCTGGACACGGATCGTGTCGCCGCTCGGCGACGGCGATCGCGTCTATCGGATCGACGTCGCGGTCGCCGATGCCGCCGGCACCGCCGCCAAGCTGACCATGGTGCGCGACAGCCCGCCGATGCCCGTGCCGACGCCGGCTCCTCTGCCGACCGCGACGCCAGGAGCGGGACGGTGATCGACGGTAGCCCCGCCCACAACGGCTTCACGCTGGTCGAGATGCTGATCGCGCTGCTGATCTTCGGTCTGCTCGCGGCGGCCGGGGCGTCGTTGCTCGCGTTCAGCGTGCGGGCGCAGGGCGTGGCCAATCGCAAGCTCGACGATATCGCCGCGCTCTACCGGTTCGACAACGTCCTGGCGGGCGATCTTGCCCAGGCGATGCCGCGCACGACACGCGACATGGGCGGTAACGTCCGTCCCGCGCTGGAGGGTGGCAACGGCGCGTCGTTCCTGCGGCTGGTGCGGGGCGGCTGGGACAATATCGACGGCGCGGCGCGGGCCGACGTGCAGAAGGTCGAATATGTGCTGGGCGACGACGGCACGGTCGGGCGGATCGCCTATCCGATGCTCGACGGGGCACGACCGTTGCCGCCGGCGGCGATGCTGTCGCGCGTCGCCAGCGTCGCGTTGCGCTATCGCCTGCGCGGTGCCTGGACCGACAATTGGCAGGGCAAGCCGGGGACGCAGCTGCCCGACGCGATCGAACTGACGATCACGCGAAGCGACGGGACGGTCTTTCGCGAAATGTTCGCGGTTGGTACGGGCAATCCGGTGAACGCGGGGGCGATCAATGCGGGCTGATCGCCCAGGCGAGCGCGGCGCGGCGCTGCTGACCGTGCTGTTGCTGGTCGCGGTGGTCGGCGCGGTCGCGGCGGCGACGCTCGAGCGGCTCAATCTGGCGACGCGGCAAGGCGCGAATGCCGTGTCGATGGCGCAGGCGCGCGCCTGGGCGGATGCCGCTGGCACGATGGCGCTGGTCAAGATCGATACCGTGCTCAAGCAGAACCCGTCGCGCGTGTCGCTGGCGGGCGGATGGAGCGACACGCCGTTTCCGCTGCCGATCCCCGACGGCATCGCGACGGCACGCGTGCGCGATGCCGGCAATTGCTTCAACCTCAACAGCCTGGTCACGGTGGACCCGAACGGCAATTACGTGACGCGCCCCGCTGCGGTGATGCAGTTCGCGCGGCTGCTCACTCTGATCGGCGTCCCCGGCAGCGACGGTATCGCCGCGGCGACCGCCGACTGGATCGACAGCGACGGCAGCCCCAATCCCGGCGGTGCGGAGGATGCGGTCTATGCCGGCCGCACGCCCGCCTATCGCACCGCCAACACGATGATGGTCGATGCGAGCGAGATCCGCGCCGTTGCCGGGGTCACGCCCGACGCTTACACCCGGTTGCGCCGATATGTCTGCGCGCTGCCCAACACCGATCCCGCACCGATCAACGTGAACACGATCGAACCCGAGCGTGCCGCGCTGATCGCGGCGATGGCTCCGGGTGGCGTCTCGATCGATCAGGTTCGCCAGGCGCTGGCGGCGCGACCGCCGCTCGGCTGGAGCAGCGCGGGCGAGTTCTGGAGCCGCGGTCCGCTCGCCAGCGCCAATGCCGGCGATGCCGCCGCCACCACGTCGGTCACGACGAAGTGGTTTCGGGTGACCAGCGACGTCTCGCTCGGCCGCATCGCTCTGCGCCAGATCGCGTTGGTCGATGCCCGCCGCCTGCCGACGCGAATCGTGCGGCGCGTGTGGAGCGACGGCGAATGAGCGACACGCTTGCTTTGTTCCTGCCCGCCGCGCCGGATGCGCCGTGGCGCTGGCTGCTCGCGCGGGACAGCGCCCTCGCCGCCAGTGGAGAGGGGTTGCCGAGCCCGGACCAGCCGGCGGAGACGCGCATCGTCGCGATCGCGCCCGCCGACGCGGTGACGCTGCACTGGGCCGACTTGCCCGATCGCTCGCTGGCACAGGCGATCGCCGCCGCCCGGCTGTTGGTGGCGGAAGCGAGCGTCACGCCGCTCGGCGACCTGCACGTCGCGGTTGGGCGGGAGGAAGGCGTGGTCGCGTCGCCGATCGGCGTCGTCGCCAACGTTCGCATGGTCGAATGGCTGGCGCTGCTGGCGAATGCCGGTTTCGTGGCGCGGTCGATCATCCCCGCGCCGATGCTCCTGCCGCGCCCCGACGAGGGCTATGTCGTCGGCGACCTGGGCGATGGCCGCGTGCTGCGCGGCACGTCGAGCGGGTTCGCCGAGGAGCCGGGGCTGACCGACATGATCGTCGGCGATGCCCCGGTCGCGACGCTCGACCGGGCCGCGCTGGAGGCGTCGGTGGCGGCGGCCGTCGCCGACCCGGCGCTCGACCTGCGGCAGGGCGCATTCGCATTGCAACAGCGCGCGGCGATCGAATGGCTGCTGGTGCGGCGGCTGGCGTGGCTGGGCGCGGCGATCCTGTGCGTGACGCTGGCGATCACGCTGGTGCAGATCCTGCGCTACAATTTGTCGGCTTCGTCGCTGGAGGCGCAGGCCGACGCGCTGGCGGAACAGGGCCTGCCGCGTGGCGTGACGGTGACCGATGCCGGGCAGCAGCTGACCGATCGCCTGACGCGGCTGCGCGGTGGCGGCGCGGGGTTCAGCCAGACCGCCGCCAGCGTCGCCGCCGCCGTCGCGGCGGTGCCGGGAGCGGAGGTCACGGGGATGGCGTTCGATGCGAGCGGCCGGTTGCGTGTCAATCTCGCGGTGCAGAGCCAGGGCCAGATCGCCGATGTCCAGAACCGGCTGGCCGCGGTCGGTTTCGTCGCCGACGCCGGCACCTTCACCGGCAGTGCCGGGCGGATCACCGGCGTGCTGACGGTGAGCCCGCGATGATCGCCACGTTCCGTCCCTGGTTCGACGGCCGCAGCCGGCGCGAGAAATGGCTGATCCTCGCGATGATCGGGCTGGCCGCGGTGACGCTCGTCTGGGGCCTGTCGCGGCCGATCGCCGAGGCGCTGTCGTCGGCGCGGCAGCGTAACGCCGATGCGGCGATCCGGCTGGCGCAGACGCGTGCGCAGGTCGATGCCGTGCGAGCGCTGCGCCGGACGCGCCCGGAAGCGGCGGCCGGCCCGATCGAGGCGATCGTGCGGCAATCGGCCGGCGCCGCCGGGCTGACGCTCGACAGCGTCGCGCCGGAAGGGGCGAAGCTGCACGTCCACATCAATTCCGCGCGCGGTGGCGCCTTGCTCGCCTGGATCGGCGGGCTGGAGGGGCAGGGGGTGCTGGTCGATCGGCTGGCGATCACCGACAGCGGCAATCGCACGGTCGCCGCCGATATCACGTTCCGGACGACGGTCGCATGATCCGGCTGACGACCCGGCGCCCCGTCCTGTTCCTCGCGATGGTCGTCGTCGCGCTGATCGTGCTGTTCCCGCTGCGGCTGGCGCTGGGGCTGATCGACATGGGGGCGCAGGGGCTGAGCGCCCGCGAGGTCACCGGACCGGTCTGGGCGGGCGGGCTCAACGACGCGCATTACGGCGACATCGCGCTGGGCGATCTCGACGCCGGGCTGTCGCCGCTCCAGCTCGCCATCGGCCGCGCGCGGATTGACGTGGCGGGCGCGGGAACCAGCGGCGACCAGGCGTTGCGCGGGGCGCTGAGCGTCAGCCGGTCGACCTTCGGCGTCGACGACGTGACCGCGACGCTCCCCGCCAGCAGCGCGTTCGCGCCGCTGCCGATCGCGGCGTTGCGGTTCGACGACGTCAGCGTCCATTTCCGCGACGGCAATTGCGCGAGCGCGGAGGGCAAGGTGACCGCGCTGATCGCCAGCACCATGCCGCAACTGACCCTGCCGCCGTCGCTGAGCGGTACGGCGCGGTGTTCGGGCGGGACGCTGCTGGTGCCGCTCGCCAGCCAGGCGCAGACCGAATCGATCGCCGTGTCGATCGAGGCTGACGGCAAGTATCGCGCGACGCTGACCGCGCGCCCCGCCGATGCCGCCGCCGCGGCGGCGCTGGCCGGGGCCGGGTTCCAGCCCAGCGGGGGCGGCTACAGCCTGCGGATCGAAGGGCGCTTCTGATGGGCGGTGCCGGCCGCTCCCCCACCCGACCGCCCAACGGCAGTATCATATGGGCGGTCGGGTGGGGGAGCGGGCCGGCACCGCCAACGGGCTACGCCGATCCATGCTCACCATCTTGACCGGCCACCCCGACGCCCGCTAGGGGCCGGCACTTCGCGGCGACCGTAGTTCAATTGGTTAGAGCGCCGGCTTGTGATGCCGGAAGTTGCGGGTTCAAGTCCCGTCGGTCGCCCCATTTTCCCATCCTTGCGTTTTCCGGGCTGGCCTTCGCGGTCGCGAAACAATAATACGCGTCCTCGTAATTTCCTTTTGAGGACGAAACGACGATGGCCGCGGTGTGGGATTTGCCCGATTTCGATGATCACGAAGGGGTACACCTGTTTCGTGATCCCGCCAGCGGGCTGACAGCGGTGATCGCGGTGCATTCGACCGCGCTGGGGCCGGCGGCGGGCGGGGTGCGCTTCTGGCACTATGCCGACGCCAACGGCGCGATCACCGATGCGCTGCGGCTGTCGCGGGGGATGAGCTACAAGAATGCGATGGCCGACCTGCCGCTGGGCGGCGGCAAGGGCGTCGTGCTGGCGTCGCGGCCGGGCGAGGCGATCAGCCCCGCGCAGCTCGAGGCGTTCGGCGCCGCGGTCGATTCGCTCGGCGGACGCTACGTGACGGCCGAGGATGTCGGCATGTCCGAGGCGAGCATGAAGGTGATCGCGACCAGGACGCGCTACGTCTCCGGCCTGCCGGTCGCGGCCGGCGGGGCGGGCGGCGATCCCGGTCCGTTCACCGCGAGCGGCGTGTATCAGGGCGTCAAGGCGGCGGCTAAGCGCGCGCTGGGCGCCGACACGATGGCCGGCGTGCACGTCGCGATCCAGGGCGTCGGCAGCGTCGGCGGCGGGCTCGCGCGGTTGCTGGCGAAGGACGGCGCCAAGCTGACTCTCGCCGACGTCAATGGGGACAAGGCGAAGGCGCTCGCCGCCGAGCTGGGCGCGGACACCGCGCCGACCGAGGAAATCCTGGCGCGCAAGGCCGACATCGTCAGCCCCAACGCGCTCGGCGCGATCCTGACCGCCGAATCGATCGCCGCGCTCGACACCAGGGTCGTGGCGGGCGGCGCGAACAACCAGCTGGCGACGAAGGCCGACGGCGCGACGCTGCACGCGCGGGGCATCCTGTACGCGCCCGACTACGTCATCAACGCGGGCGGGATCATCAATGTCGGGCTCGAATATCTCGGCCAGGGCGACCGCGCCGAGGTCGAGGCACGGATCGCGCGGATTCCCGAGCGGCTGGTCGCGGTGTGGGACGAGAGCGACCGCACCGGCCAGCCGTCGTCCGACGTCGCCGACGCGATGGCGCGGCGGCTGATCGGGCGCGGCTGAGCGCGCCAAACTTGACGAAATTGACGAGGGTAGCGGCGTCCGGCACGGGCCAAACTTGACGAAGTTGACGAGGGTAGCGGCGTCCCGCGCAGGCCAGGCTTGACGAAATCGACGGCCGTGACCGGGCGGCTCGTCGCGACGCAGCCAGGGCCGATCGACATTCATCGGCGGTTGCGTGGATGATACCGTCACCCCGGCCTCGTGCCGGGGTCCACCGAGCCGCTCGCGCATCTCTGGATCTTCTCGCGCCGTGGAAAGCCGCCTGGTGGACCCCGGCACAAGGCCGGGGTGACGTTCGGTTTGGCCGATCCGTCACGCCGATCCGTCCGAGAGCCCGCCCCGCCGCAAGCGGCTTCCTGTCCGTACGTCTCGGATCCGTGACGATGGCGACCGACGATGAGAAAGAGCGGCCGGCACGGTGTCACGCCAAGTCCTACATTGAAAGCGCGTGACATCGTCATCGTGGGCGTGACGCCGCCGCGACTTTAGCTTATCGCGGCCTGCAATCGTGCCCAGCCTCCACGCCCTCGCCAATCCCGCCCGGTTCCTGCGGCTCGCGCGTCCGTTGACGCCGGCGTTGCTGTGGCCGGGGATCGTGCTGGCGCTGTTCGGATGCTGGGCCGGGCTGACCCAGACGCCGCCCGATTATCTCCAGGGCGACAGCGTCCGCATCCTCTACATCCACGTCCCGACCGCATGGCTCGGCATGGCGGGATGGAGCGGGATCGCGGCGTCGAGCATCGTGTACCTGATCTGGCGTCACCCGCTGGCGCGGGTCGCGGCGCGCGCGATCGCGGCACCCGGGGCGCTGTTCGCGTTGCTGTGCCTGGCGACCGGATCGATCTGGGGGAGGCCGACCTGGGGGACGTGGTGGCAATGGGACGGGCGGCTGACCTCGATGCTGCTGCTGTTCTTCGTCTATCTCGCCTATATCGCGCTGGCGCGGGCGGACGCCGACCAGGGCGGCGACGGGCGCATCCCGGCGATCTACGGCATCGCGGGAAGCGTGCTGCTGCCGATCATCCGCTATTCGGTGGTGTGGTGGAATTCGCTCCATCAGGGCGAGTCGATCGGGCTGACCAGCTCGACGATCGACGGGTCGATGCTGTGGCCGCTGTGGTTCACGCTGGCCGGGTTCACGCTGATCTTCGCCGCCGTCGTGCTGATGCGGATGCGGAGCGTGCTGGCAACCGAGAAGCGCGAGGCGCGGCTGCGGCGGATGGCGGCGGACGTGCCGGCATGAATCATTGGTGGTTCGTGGGGGCCGCCTATGGCCTGACACTGGCGGCGACGGCGGCGCTCGTGCTGGGCGCGTGGCGGGCGATGCGCGCGGCGGAGCGCGATCCGAAGTGAAACCGAAGCACCAACGGATGTGGCTGGTCGGCCTGGCCGTGCTGGCGGTCATTGCGGCGAGCCTGCTCGCGCTGTCGGCGCTGAAGGATCAGGCCGCCTATTTCTATTCGCCAGGCGACGTGAAGAAGGACGGCCTACCGCTCGGGCGGGGCGTGCGGCTCGGCGGGATGGTGGAGCGCGGCTCGCTCAGGAAAGCGGCGGACGGCGTCACGCTCAGCTTCGTCGTGACCGATGGCGCGGCGACCACGCCGGTCACGTTCAAGGGCATCCCGCCCGATCTGTTCCGCGAAGGATCGGGCGTCGTCGCCGAGGGGCAGTTCCAGCGCGACGGCAGCTTCGTCGCCGACAATCTGCTCGCCAAGCATGACGAGAAATACCGTCCGCCCGAAATGGCGGGCAAGATGCACGAAACGAAGACGCTCGAGCGATGATCGCGGAACTGGGTCTGGCGGCGCTGTGGCTGGCGGCGGCGATGGCGGCGTTGCAGGCCGTGCTGGCGGTGGGGGCGGTGCGATCCTCGCGTTCGCCCCTGGGCGCAAACCTCGCCCGCGCCGTCCGCCCGGTCGCGATCGCGCAGGGGTTCCTCGTCGCGCTGGCGATGCTGTGCCTGATCCTGGTGTTCGCGAACAGCGACATGTCGGTCAAGCTGGTGGTCGAGAACAGCCATTCGGCCAAGCCGCTGATCTACAAGCTCGCCGGCGCGTGGGGCAATCACGAGGGGTCGATGCTGCTCTGGGTGACGATCCTAGGGCTGGCCGGGGCGGGCGTCGCTTTGTTCGAGCGGCAACTGGCCGAGCGCACGCTGATCGCGACGATCGGCGCGCAGGCGGCGATCGCGGCGGGCTTCTACGCGTTCCTGCTGGTCGCCTCCAACCCGTTCGCCCGCATGTTCCCGGCACCGCCGGACGGCGAGGGGCTCAACCCGCTGCTCCAGGATCCCGGCCTCGCCTTCCATCCGCCGACGCTCTACGTCGGTTATGTCGGTATCTCGATCGCGTTCAGCTTCGCGGTCGGCGCGCTGGTGACGCGCGACGTCGGACCGGCCTTCGCGCGGGCGATGCGGCCCTGGGTGCTGGGGGCGTGGGTGTTCCTGACATTGGGGATCACCGCGGGCAGTTACTGGGCCTATTACGAGCTCGGCTGGGGTGGCTGGTGGTTCTGGGATCCGGTCGAGAACGCCTCGCTGATGCCGTGGCTGGCGGCGACCGCGTTGCTCCATTCGGTCAGCGTGCTGGCGACGCGCGACGGGTTGCGCGCGTGGACGATCATGCTGGCGGTGGTCGCGTTCAGCATGAGCATGATCGGCACGTTTCTGGTGCGATCGGGCATCCTGACCAGCGTCCACGCCTTCGCGGTCGACCCGGAACGCGGGGCGTTCATCCTGGCGTTGCTGGCGATCTATATCGGCGGGGCGCTGGCGCTGTTCGCGCTGCGCATCGGCACGGTGCGGCAGGGCAAATTGTTCGCGCCGCTCAGCCGCGAAGGCGCGTTGGTGGTCAACAACCTGTTGCTGACGGTGATCCTGGGGATCGTGCTGATCGGGACGCTCTACCCGCTGGTCGCGGCGGGGTTCGGGGTGCAGCTGTCGGTCGGCAAGCCGTTCTTCGACAAGACGATCGGGCCGGTCGCGCTGGTGCTGGTCGCGGTGATGGCGGCGGGGCCGCTGCTGCGGTGGCGGCGCGACGAGGCGAGCGCGCTGCTCAGGCGGATGACGCCGCCGGTCGCGGCGTTCGGGATCGCGCTGATCGTGTTGGTGCCGTTCGCCTGGGGCGCGGGCGTGCTGCCGCTGCTCGGGCTGGCGCTGGCGGCGGGGCTGGCGGTGGCGAGCGTCGCGCCGTTGTGGGGGCGCAGTTGGCGTCGCACCCCGCTGACGATCTGGGGCATGGTCGTGGCGCATGTCGGCATTGCGGTCAGCCTGGCCGGGATCGCCTGCGACAGCGCGTTCACGGAGGAGCGGCTGGTGGTCGTGCGGCCGGGCGATCCCGTCGCGGTCGGGCCGTTCCGCGTCCGGCTGGCCGGACTGCGCCCGGTGGTGGCGCAGAACTTCTCCGGGTTGGCCGCCGACCTGACGGTGACGCGGGGCGAGGGTGACGCGTTCACGCTGTCGCCCGAACAGCACTTCTTCGCCAACCCGCCGACCACCACCAACGAATCGGCGATCCGCACGATGCTCGACGGCCAGCTCTACACCGTGCTCGGCCAGGCGGACGGGCAAGGCGGATACCAGTTGCGATTGTGGTGGAAGCCGTTCGTGACGTTGATCTGGGCCGGCGGCGGGCTGGTCGCGCTGGGCGGGGCGCTGTCGATCCTCGGGCGGTGGTGGCGCGCGCGGCGGACGCGGCGGCGGCTGGCGGACGAGGAGGGCTATGCATGAGGCGCGCGTTGCTGTGGCTTCCGCTGGTGCTGTTCGCCGGGCTGTTCGCGCTGGTCGGGTTCGGGCTGCTGCGGCCAGCGAGCCGCACGGTGCATTCGGCGCTGACCGACAAGCCGCTGCCCGATTTCGCGTTGCCCGCGATGTTGCCGACCAAGCCCGGCGTCGCGCGGACGGCCTATGGCGGGGGGCAACCGCGGCTCATCAACGTGTTCGGCAGCTGGTGCGTGCCGTGCCGGGCGGAAGCGCCGGCGCTGGCGAAGCTGGCCGCCGCCGGCGTGCCGATCGATGGAATCGCGATCAACGACACGCCCGACGGTGTGCGCGATTTCCTGGCGCGCTACGGCGATCCGTTCCAGCGGATCGGCAACGATGCCGGCGGCCGGGTTCAGGTCACGCTGGGCTCGGCCGGGGTGCCCGAGACGTTCCTGGTCGACGGCAAGGGCCGGATCGTGCGCCAGTATGTCAGCAACCTGCAGGACGATCAGGTCGCCGACATCCTCCGCGCATGGAAGGCGGCGAAGTGACGGGTTTCCTGCTCCGTCATGCCGGGCTCGTCCCGGCATCCACCAAGCGGCAAGAGACGTGGCAAGAAGCTCCAGCGAAGAGCGTGCGGCGTAGTGGACCCCGGCACAAGGCCGGGGTGACGGTTTGGGTTGGGGCGCTGATGGCGTTCGCGACGCCGGCGCTGGCGCAAACTTCGCTCGCCGATACCCAGCTTCCCGACCGCGCGCAGGAAGCGCAGGCGCGAGCGCTGATGACGACGATCCGCTGCGTCGAGTGCCAGGGCCAGTCGATCGCCGATAGCCAGGCGCCGATCGCCGGGACGATGCGCAGCCTGATCCGCGAACGGATCGCCGGGGGCGAGACGCCGGGGCAGGTGCGTCACTGGCTGATCGGCCGCTACGGCGATTATATCAGCTACGACCCGCCGCTCGACGGCGCGACCTGGCCGCTGTGGCTCGCGCCGATCGCGCTGCTGGTCGTGGGAGCGTGGATTGCACGGTCGAGCTTTCGGCGGAGGGTGCGGTGATGGGCTGGCTGACGCTGGTGCTGCTGATCGCGACGGTCGCGGCGCTGTTGCTGGTGTTGCGCGTGCCGCGGACGTTGTGGACGCTGGTGGCGACGTTCCTGATGCTGGGGGCGGCGGGCTATGCGTGGCAGGGCGAGCCGGACCTCGCCGCGCATCCGGCGGAGGCGGACGCGGTCAAGCTGCCGCCGCCGCCCGCCTACACGCAGATGCGCGACGATCTGTACGGCCGCTTCAGCACCGAATCGGCCTATTTCGCGATCGCCGACGCGCAGTTGAGCGAGGGCGACACGACCTTCGCGGCCGGCGTGTTGGCGGGCGCGTTGCGCGCGTTGCCGAACGATTTCGGGCTGTGGAGCGAGCTCGGCAACGTCATCGCGCTGCACGACCACGCGATGGTGTCGCCGGCGGCGCTGTTCGCGTTCCAGCGTGCGATGACGATCGCGCCGCAGCATCCCGGGCCGCCCTATTTCCTCGGCAACGCCTATCTGCGCGCCGGGGAGTTCGCGAAGGCGCGGCCGTATTGGGCGCGGGCGCTGGCGTTGACACCGGCCAAGGCGAGCTATCGCATCGCGATCGCGGCGCGGCTGGCGCTGCTCGACCGCATCCTGGCCGACCCGCGCTTCAGCCAGCAATAATCCGGGCCGATCGAACCCGAGGGCGCCTCAATCCACCCCGCGCCCGGTCTTCACCTGCAAGGCGTCGATCCGTTTCGACGCATCGGCCTTGGTCAGAGACTCGTCGAAATCCTCGCCGGCTTCCTCGCTCAGCGTCTTGAGATAGCTCGCCTGCGCGCCGGTCATCGGCTCATCGCCGGTGGTCCAGTCGTCAGGATCCTTCTCGGCATTGCCGGTCGGATGGTCTTTCGGATTGACGTCGGTCACGGGACATTCCTTTCCGGCGACCAACGCCTTTGTTCCTTATCCGTTCCAGGCTTGGTAGGGCAGGTCGAGATCGTCGGCGACCGCCTTGTACGCGATCTTGCCCTTGTAGACGTTGAGCCCCGCCGCGAGGTGCGGGTTCGCCTTCATCGCCGCTTCCGCACCCAGATTGGCGAGTTGCAACGCGAACGGCAGCGTCGCGTTGTTGAGCGCAAACGCCGAGGTGCGCGCGACCGCGCCCGGCATGTTGGCGACGCAATAGTGGATCACGTCGTCGACCAGGAACACCGGGTCCTCGTGCGTCGTCGCGTGGCTGGTCTCGAAACAGCCGCCCTGGTCGATCGCGATATCGACCAGCACCGATCCGCGCTTCATCGTCTTGACCATCTCGCGCGTGACGAGCTTCGGTGCCGCCGCTCCCGGCACCAGCACCGCGCCGATCACCAGGCTGGCGTCCTTGACCGCCGCCGCGATCGCCGCCTTCGACGCATATTCGGTCTTGATCTGGCTCGAAAAGAACATGTCGAGCTCGGCCAGGCGATCGTTCGAGATGTCGTAGATCGTGACGTCGGCGCGCATGCCGACCGCCATCTGCGCGGCGTTCACGCCGGAAATGCCGCCGCCCAGGATCGCGACCTTGGCCGGGGCCACGCCCGGCACGCCGCCGAGCAGGACGCCGCGGCCGCCCTGTTCCTTTTCCAGATAATGCGCGCCAACCTGGACCGACATGCGGCCGGCGACTTCGCTCATCGGTTTGAGCAGCGGGAGGCCGCCCTTTCGATCCGTCACCGTCTCGTACGCGATGCAGGTCGCGCCCGACTTCATGAGGCCCTCCGCCTGCGGCTTGTCGGCGGCGAGGTGGAGGTAGGTGAACAGCAGGTGGTGGCCTTTGAGCATCGCGATCTCGCTCGCCTGCGGCTCCTTCACCTTCACGATCATCTCGGCCTGGTCGAACACGTCGGCGGCGGTCGCGACGATGCGCGCGCCGACGTCGGTATAGGCGCTGTCGTCGAAGTCGATGCCGGTGCCGGCGTTGGTCTCGACGATTACTTCATGGCCGGCATGGACCAGCTCGGCGACCGAGGCGGGGGTCAGCCCGACGCGATATTCGTGGTTCTTGATTTCCTTGGGGACACCGACTCGCATTTTCGCTCTCCTGTGAATTGTCCGAGCAAATACCGCCGATCGGGCGGGAGAGGTGTGCGAAAATATCCGCCTGGCGGCGCTCGATCGGGATTTTATCGCGTCGGTTGCTCTGCTAACGCGATGCGATGCTCGACGCGCTCGACCGCAGGATCCTCGGCCAGCTGATCGCCAATTCGGACCTGACCAGCGCCGAACTGGGTGAGAAGGTCGGCCTGTCCGCCAGCGCCGCGCATCGCCGGGTCGGTTCCCTGCGCGAACGCGGGCTGATCGCCGGGTTCCGCGCCGTGCTGTCGCGCGAGGCGCGCGGAAGCCCCACCGTGGTGATGGTCAACGTGACGCTGAAGGATCAGCGGCAGGAGACGATGGCCGCATTCGAGCGCGAGATTCTCGACGTGCCGGAGATTCGCGACTGTTTCCTGATGAGCGGGGAGGCGGACTACATGCTCCACGTCGAGGTGACGCGCGACGACAGTTTCGAACGCATCCACCGCGAAACGCTGTCGCGGCTGCCCGGCGTCACGCGGCTGGCGTCGCATTTCGTCATCCGCGAGGTGATTAGGCGGCCGTGATCGAGAGCGTACCGATGCATCCAATGGTCGTTGCGGGCGTTCGTGCGGAGTGCTACCGCGCCGCCAATTTGAACAGGGGCTTAATACGGTCGTCATGACCTTCCTTGCGGCCGTGCGATGAGCGCGGCGACTCACCCAGACAATGCGTTGCCGGCGGGGCGGGAGGATGCGATTCCCGCCGGGCATCCGCACGGCCACGGCAATGACGGTCTGGTCAAGCTGGCGATCGGCGCGGTCGGCATCGTGTTCGGCGATATCGGCACCAGCCCGCTCTACGCGTTCCGCGAGACGTTCGCGAACGAGCACCACCAACTGCCGCTCGACCAGACCCATATCCTCGGTGTCACCAGCCTGATGTTCTGGTCGATGATGATCGTGGTGACGATCAAGTACGTCGCGATCATCATGCGCGCCGACAACAGGGGCGAGGGGGGCAGCCTCGCGCTGCTCGCGCTCGTGTCGGGGCGGACCAAGACCAAGCGCTGGACCGCGGGGATCATCCTGCTCGGCGTGTTCGCGACGTCGCTGTTCTACGGCGACAGCATGATTACCCCAGCGGTGTCGGTGCTGTCGGCGGTCGAGGGCCTGGCGGTCGCGCAGCCGAGCCTGGGCCATTGGGTGCTGCCGATCGTGTTCGCGATCCTGATCTTCCTGTTCACGATCCAGAAGCAGGGGACGGCGAAGGTCGGGTTGTTCTTCGGACCGGTGATGCTGTTCTACTTCGCGACGATCGCGACGCTCGGCATCCTGAGCATCGTCAAGACGCCCGGCGTGCTCGGCGCGCTGTCGCCGCACCATGCGATCGAGTTCTTCATCGCCGGGCCGCACCGCGCGTTCCTGGCGCTGGGTTCGGTGGTGCTGGCGGTGACGGGGGCGGAGGCGCTCTATGCCGACATGGGCCATTTCGGGCGGCGGCCGATCGGGATTTCGTGGCTGTTCTTCGTCCTGCCGGCGCTGATCCTCAATTATATGGGGCAGGCGGCGTTGCTGACCCGCGACGGGGCGGCGGCGCTGCGCAGCCCGTTCTACCTGCTCGCGCCGGACATGCTGCAATTGCCGTTGGTGTTCCTGGCGACGGCGGCGGCGGTGATCGCGTCGCAGGCGGTGATCTCGGGCGCGTTCTCGGTCACGCAACAGGCGATCCAGCTCGGCTTCGTGCCGCGGCTCCGCATCGAGCATACCAGCGCGTCCACCGCCGGGCAGATCTACATCCCGCTCATCAACTGGATGCTGCTGGCGATGGTGCTGATCCTGGTCGCGTTCTTCCGCACCTCGTCGAACCTGACCAGCGCGTACGGGATCGCGGTGACGGGCGCGATGACGATCGACACCTGCCTGCTCGGCGTAGTGCTGTTCCGGCTGTGGCACTGGCCGAAATGGGCGGCGGCGCCGCTGCTCGGCCTGTTCTTCCTGGTCGACGGCGCCTACCTGACCGCCAACCTGACCAAAATCCCCGATGGCGGCTGGTTCCCGCTGCTGGTCGGGTTCGTCGTCTTCACCATCCTCACGACCTGGTCGAAGGGGCGGCAGCTGATGATGGCGCGGATGCGCGAGGGGGCGATGCCGATCAAGGTCTTCATCCAGTCCGCCGCGACTCACGCCAGCCGCGTGCCGGGGACCGCCGTGTTCATGACATCGTCGGCCGACGGCGTGCCGCACGCGCTGCTCCACAACCTCAAGCACAACAAGGTGCTGCACGAGCGGATCATGCTGCTGACGGTAAAGATCGCCGACGTGCCATACGTGCCGCCGGGTGACCGCTTCGCGCTCGATCATCTCGGCCACGGCTTCCATCGGCTGGTGCTGCGCTACGGCTTCATGGAGGAGCCGGACGTGCCCGCCGCGCTGAAGCTGGTCGGCAATTGCGGTGAGAAGTTCAAGATGATGGACACCAGCTTCTTCCTCGCGCGGCAGACGCTGTTGCCGTCGGCCAAGCCGGGGATGGCGATCTGGCGCGAGAAGCTGTTCGCGTGGATGCTGCGCAACGCCGAAAGCGCGATGGAATTCTTCCGCCTGCCGACCAATCGCGTGGTCGAACTGGGGAGCCAGGTGGAGATTTGAACCTCCGCCGTCATCCCCGCGACAGCGGGGACCCATCTCCCGCGATAGCCTCGATCACTGCGGTCGTGTCTGCTGAAAGTCCTCGAGATGGGTCCCCGCTTTCGCGGGGATGACGTAGAGGGGCGGGATGACGCCGGCGCCGATCATCGTAACCGCACTGTTCGGCCGCGAAGACCAGGCGTGGTTCGACCGCCAGCGGCAGGCGCATTTCCCGCCCGAGCGCAATTTCCTGGCCGCGCATCTGACGATGTTCCACCATCTGCCGCCGTCGATCGCCGACGAAGTGCGCGAGCAACTGGCCGCCGCGGCGCGCGAGGGGCGGCCGGCGACGCGGCTGGCCGGCCTGATCTCGCTCGGCCGCGGTGTCGCGTATCGGATCGACAGCCCTGACCTCGCCGCCGTTCGCGCGCACCTCGCCGAGCGCTGGGCGTCGCTGCTGACGCCGCAGGACGCGAGCGGCTGGCGCCCGCACGTCACGATCCAGAACAAGGTCGACCCCACGACCGCCCGCGCCCTGCTCGCCGACCTCACCCCCGATTTCCGGCCGCGTCCGCTCGCGATCGCCGGCTATGCCGCGTGGTGGTATCGCGGCGGCCCGTGGGAATTGCTGTCGCGCCACATGTGCGCTTGACCGAGCGCCGCGCCCGCACCTATAGGCGCGCCTTCCAAACGGTTGGGCGGAGTAGCTCAGCTGGTTAGAGCACGGGAATCATAATCCTGGGGTCGGGGGTTCAAGTCCCTCCTCCGCTACCATTCGGGTAGCAGCGACCGTTTGGGCTTACCGTTTCATCGCCAGCAACGCCTGCGCGCGCTTCAGGTGCGGCAGATCGAGCATCGCGCCGTTCAGGCCGACCGTGCCCGCGCTCGGATGGGCGGCGAAGGCGGCGACGACGGCTTCGGCGTGCGCGACTTCGTCCGCGCTCGGGGAGAAAGCGGCGTTGATGACCGGCACCTGGTCGGGGTGGATCGCGAGCATCCCGCGGAAGCCTGCCCGCCGCGCCCGGCGCGCCATCCGATCCAGCCCGGCGGCGTCGCGGAAATCGCCATGGATCGTCTCGATCGCGCTGACCCCGGCGGCGGCGGCACCGGTCAGGCAGAGTGCGCGAAACATCTGATAGGGGAAGTCGTACTCGCCGTCGTCGTCGCGATTGCTGGTCGCGCCGAGCGCGGTCGCGCTGTCCTCCGCCCCCCAGCTCAGCGCCGCGAGGCGGGGGCAGCCGGCATAATTGCCGACGTCGAACACGCCGGCGGCGGTCTCGGTCGCCAGCACGAACATCGGGATGCCGCCGACCGGCAACCCCGCCGCCGCCTCCAGCGCCTCCAGATAGCGGTGCAGCGTCTCCGCATCGGCCCGCGTCGCTTTCGGCAGGACGATGCCGTCGGGCCGTGCCGGGACGATCGCGGCGAGGTCGGGCAATGCGTGCGGCGTGTCGAGCGGGTTGATCCGCACCCAATGCGGCTGGCGGCGATGCGTCGCCGTCAGGTGCGCGGCTACGGCGTGGCGCGCGTCCGGCTTGGCGCCCTCGGCGACGGCATCTTCCAGGTCGACGATGACGAGATCGGCCGCGCTCAGCCCCGCCTTCTCGAGCTTGCGCGGCGAATCGCCCGGCGCGAACAGGAGCGAGCGGGCGGCGAGGGGGCTGGTCGTCATCGCGGCATCTAGCCCTGCCGCCATGACCTGCGCCAGTCCCTCTCGATTTCGCGGCGGCTTGCCGATACAGGCCGTACCCGATATTCGATAAATCGAGAGGATTGTCATGCGCGAAGCCGTCATCGTCTCCACCGCCCGCACCGGCATCGGCAAGGCCAATCGCGGCTATTTCAACGCGACCGAAGCACCCGTGCTCGGTGCGCACGTGATGAACGCCGCGGTCGAGCGGGCCGGGATCGACCCGGCGCGGATCGACGACGTCTTCTACGGCGCGGGCAACGAATGGGGGACGCAAGGGGGCAACCTCGCGCGGATGTGCGTGTTCGCCGCCGGCCTGCCGATCACGGTGCCGGCGTTCACGCTCGACCGCAAATGCGGCTCCGGCCTGACCGCGATCGCGCATGCCGCGCGCGGGATCATGTGCGACGAGCTCGACGTGGCGCTGGCCGGCGGGATGGAGTCGATCACGCTGACCGCGAAACAGGCGCCCGGGCCGGTCCAGAACCAGTCGGTGCTGGCGCGCAAACCGCTCGCCTATATGTCGATGATCGAGACCGCGGAGGTGGTCGCCGACCGCTACGGTATTTCGCGCGCGGCGCAGGACGAGTTCGCCGCGATGAGCCAGCAGCACGCGTTCGACGGCCTCCGGAACGGCGCCTTCGCCGAGGAGATCGCGCCGATCACGGTCGAGAAGGCGACGTTCGACAAGGAAGGCAACGCGACCGGCACCGAGCAAATCACCGTGACTCAGGACGAGGGCATTCGCGGCGGCACCACCGCCGAGATCCTGTCGGGCCTACGCACCGTGTTGAAGGACGGGCTGGTGATTCGCGAGGGCCGGAACGTCACCGCCGGCAACGCGTCGCAACTGTCGGACGGCGCGGCGGCGCAGGTGCTGATGGAGCGCAGGGCGGCGGAGGCGGAGGGCAAGGACATCCTCGGCATCTATCGCGGGTTTCAGGTCGCGGGCTGCGAGCCGGACGAGATGGGGATCGGTCCGGTCTTCGCGATCCCCAAGCTGCTCAATCGCGCCGGGCTCTCGGTCGGCGATATCGGCCTGTGGGAGATCAACGAAGCGTTCGCGTCGCAATGCCTCTATTGTCGCGACGCGCTCGGCATCGATCCGGCCAGGTTTAACGTCAATGGCGGCGCGATCGCGGTCGGTCATCCGTTCGGCATGACCGGCAGCCGGCTGGTCGGACACGCGCTGATCGAGGGGCGCAAGCGTGGGGTGAGGTATGTCGTCGTTTCGATGTGCACCGCCGGCGGGATGGGCGCGGCAGGGTTGTTCGAGATTCCGTGAGCTATAACATGCCGAGCTGCTTCAACCACGCCTCGACCAGCGTCGGCCAGACGCCGACCGGCTGATCCTTCTTGCGCAGGCCGAAGGCGTGGCCGCCATGCGCGAACAGGTGGATTTCGGTCGAGACGCCGGCCTTGTCGAGCGCAGCGGCATACATCAGGCTGTTGCAGATCGGATCGACCGGATCATCCCACGACTGCGCGATAAAGGTCGGCGGGGCGGTCTTGCTGATGGGGAGCGTCGGGTCGAAGGTCTTGCCGTCGTCGCGGCAGATATGGCCCGGATAGAGCGCTACGGCGAAGTCCGGGCGGCTGCTCACCTGGTCGATCGCGTCGACCGGCTTGTACGCGGGAGTCAGGATATTGCTGGTCTGCGCGACCAGATAGCCGCCGGCCGAAAAGCCGATGACGCCGATCTTGTGCGGATCGATCCCGAGTTCACCGGCCTTCGAGCGGACCAGCCGGATCGTCCGCTGCGCATCCTGGAGCGCGCGCATGATCTTGGGCGTGATGTGGCGCTTTAGGTTGTCGTCCCAGTAATCGTTGCCGCCCGGCGCGCGATATTTGGAGACGATGCAGGTGATGCCCTTCGCGACCAGCCAGTCACAGATTTCGGTACCTTCCAGCCCCATGAACACCTTCTGGAACCCGCCACCCGGGAAGACGATGACCGCGGTACCGGTAGTGCGGCCCTTCGCAGGAATGATCGTCATCGTCGGGATCGCGACGTTGAGCACCGCCTGCGACGTGCCGCCGGTCGCAGGCGGATCATCGTAGGTCTGGATCGTTTCGGGTCCCTGCGGTCGGAGCGTTCCGTCGGGCGCGGGGCCGGGCCAGATCGGAGCCTGCCGCAGTCCGGCCGCTGGTTGCCAGACACCGACCGTGAACACGTCGGGTTTCTTGGCCGGCACCGGCGACGGCTTGTCTTGCGGTTGGGGCGCTGGCGCCGCGCGGCACGCCATGCCGGTCAGCGCCAGCGCGCCAAGCAGAACCCACCGCAACTGGCGCATAGCGATTCTCCGTTCGATCCGATCGTCGGAGCATCCGGCGCGCCTCGGGGTCGCGCAAGCGTTTCCGCTCGCCGCCACAGCTTGTTGTGGATAAGCGGCACCCCACATTTGCGTGGACGGGCGCTTCGCCCCTAGGACTTTGCGCATGACCACGCATACCACTCGCATGCTCATCCTCGGTTCCGGCCCGGCGGGGCTCAGCGCCGCGATCTACGGCGCGCGCGCCGGACTCGCGCCGATCGTGGTGCAGGGCATCCAGCCCGGCGGCCAGCTCACGACGACCACCGATGTCGAGAATTATCCCGGCTTCCGCGACGTCATCCAGGGGCCGTGGCTGATGCAGGAAATGCAGGCGCAGGCCGAGCATGTCGGCACGCGGATGATGTGGGATTCGATCGTCGAGGTCGACCTGACCCGCCGCCCGTTCCGCCTGATCGGCGATGGCGGCGACGTGTACGAGGGCGACGTGCTGGTGATCGCGACCGGCGCGCAGGCCAAATGGCTGGGGCTCGACAGCGAGGAAGCGTTGAAGGGGAAGGGCGTCAGCGCCTGCGCGACGTGCGACGGCTTCTTCTATCGCGGCAAGAGGGTGGCGGTGATCGGCGGCGGCAACACCGCGGTCGAGGAAGCGCTGTACCTCACCAACCATTCGCCCGACGTCACGCTGATCCACCGCCGCGACTCGCTGCGGGCGGAGAAGATCCTGCAGGAACGGCTCCACGCGAGCGACAAGATCAACGTGCTGTGGAACAAGGAGGTCGAGACCTTCGTCGACGGCGGCGGCACCGCCGGGCTGGTCGCGCTCGAACTGCGGGATACGGTGACGGGCGAACTGTCGCGGCTCGACGTCGAGGGCGGGTTCGTCGCGATCGGGCACCATCCGGCGACCGAATTGTTCCGCGGTCACTTGGCGTTGGATGCGGATCATTACATCCAGGTCGAGGTCGGCTCGACCCGGACCAGCGTGCCCGGCGTTTTCGCGTGCGGCGACGTGATGGACAAGGTCTATCGCCAGGCGGTGACGGCGGCGGGGACGGGATGCATGGCCGCGCTGGATGCCGAGCGCTTCCTGGCCGAGGCCGATTTCGAACAGGTCGCCGAAGCGGCGGAGTGATCGTCAGCGCAGCGCGTCGACCAACTGGTCGCGCAGCCACGCGCCGTCGCCGGGCTTGGCGAAGCTATGGCTGTTGCTGTCGAGTCGGCGGATGTCGCCGCCGCCGCTCCAGGCCGACGCGAAGCGGATCGCGGTGTTGTCCCCGCCCGCCAGCAGGAAGCGGTGCGGGGTGCCGGCAAGCGCCGTCGCCATCCGTTCGACGATAGGGTTGACCGTTTGCGACGACGTGTCGGAAGCCTTTCGTAACCCCTTGATCGCCTTGCCGATATCGACGCCGCCGCGCAGCACGCGCAGCCATTGGCGAGGGTCTCGCACGCGATCGGCATAATGCGCGCGGATCGCCTCGGCGGGGGGCAGGTCGTCGTCCTCGTCGCCGACCCAGGGATTGGCGAGCGCCAGCGCGTCGATCCCGGCCTCAGCATGGAACAGCGCCAGCGCGGTCGCGGCGTCGCAATTGCCGAACCCGACGATCCGCCGCACACCCGGCGCGACGGCGCGGAACGCCTGCGTGGCGGCGGCGATGTCGGGGCCACTATCGGCCCAGCCATGATTGGCGCCCTCCGAATCGCCGATCCCGCGGCGATCGAACCGGAACACGGGCGCCCCCCGCGCCGCGAGCTCCGCCGCCAGCAACGCCATCCCGCGATGCGCACCGCAGCGAATCTCGTTGCCGCCCGACACGATCAGCAGCCCGGTCGCGCCACCGGCATCGTCGAGCGTGCCGGCCAGCGTGTCGCCGTCGCAGGGAAACGCGATCAACTCGCGCATCGGGCAATCCATCCGGCGATGTCGTCGGCCAGCGCGTCGGCGAGCGCGGGGTCGTCGCCCGGCTCGCTCTGCCGCCACAACGGCGTGCCGGACAGCTTGCGGTCGGCGACCGCCGGGTCGGTCTCCAGCCGGACGACGCGGACGGCACCGTCGCGCACGCAATCGGCGGCGGCGAGGTCGCGGAGCAAAGGGCGCGCGATGCGGTTGCCGGCGATCGTCACCGGGCCGCCCTCGTCGCTATAGGCGTCGAGATCGATGCCGAGCGGCTCTCCCGCCGCCTGCGCGATGCGGAACAGCTCGCGGACCAGCGCGTCGCCATTGGCCGGCGCCAGTTGCCAGCGGCTGGCGAGCGCGGCGTCATGATCGACCAGTGCGCCGCCGCGGAACGCCACGCCATGCACCGTGCGTCCGCGTCCCGCCGCCATGGCGGCTGCGGCGAAGGCGGCGCGCCACCCCGCCAGCATCGCCTGCTCGGTCGGCACGACGCTCTCGTTCTGGCCCGGCAGATCGGGCAGCGCGCTCGCGACGCCGCGATCGACCAGCCGCCGCATCAGTCCGACCGCGAAGGTGCGCGTGCGATTGGCTTCCTCGAACAGCGGCAAGGCGAGCACGGCGACCGGGCCTTGCGCCGGACCGCAGCGCAGCAGCGCCTCGCGCCCGCCGGCCCAGTCGTAATATTCGGTCAATCGCGCGTCCTGGCGGCGACCTTGGCCTGCGCGAACGCGGTCAGCGCGCCGAACGTCTCCAGCATGGCGCCGTCGACCTCGTCATCCTCGATCAGGATGCCGAGCCGATCCTCGATCTCGGTCAGCACGCCGGCCACCGCCATCGAATCGAGCTCGGGCAGCGCACCGAACAGCGGCGTCGCGCTGTCGAAGCCATCGACCCGCGCCTGGTCGAGCGCCAGCACGTCGCGCAGCACCGCGCGGACGATGCGATCGGTGTCGGCGATCTGGGGGCGGGAGGTATGCTGGATCGGCTGGGTCATGCGCCTCGCGCGTTACCGTCCGGGCGCGGTGTTGGGAAGGGTGCTTGGGGGAAGCGCACGGCGGCGCTATCAGCGGCGGCATGATCCCGCTCGATCCCGTGCCGCACCCGATCGACCACCTGACGTCACGCGGGCGGTTCGGCGACGCGGCGTTGCAGACACGCGAGGGTATGCTCGATTATGCCGGGCTGGAGGCGGCGGTCGGCGCGCTGGCGGCATGGCTGGCGGAGCGGGGGCTGGCGCCGGGTGATCGCCTGGCGACGTGGTTGCCGAAGACTCGCGTTGCGTGCCTGATGCCGCTGGCGGCGGCGCGCGCCGGCTTCGTCCATGTGCCGGTCAATCCGTTGCTCAAGCACCTGCAAGTCGAGCATATTCTGCGCGACAGCGGCGCGCGGCTGCTGCTGACCCAGCCCGAGCGCGCCGCAACCTTGACGCTGGCGGATTGCGCGGTGGCAACCGCCGAGCCGCCGCTCGACGGTGACCGTTTGCCGCCGTCCGCGGCCGATCCGCAGGCGCTGGCCGCGTTGCTGTATACGTCGGGATCGACCGGGCAGCCGAAGGGCGTGATGCTCAGCCATGCGAACCTGTGGCTGGGCGCGATCAGCGTGGCGCATTACCTGAAGCTCGCGCCGGCGGACCGCGTGCTCGGCGTGCTGCCGCTCAGTTTTGATTACGGGCAGAACCAGTTGTTCTCGACCTGGGCGGCGGGCGGGTGCGTGGTGCCGTTCGACTATCTGCTGCCCCGCGACGTCTATCGCGCGATCGCGCGCGAGCGGATCACGACGCTGGCCGGTGTGCCGCCGTTATGGGCGCAATTGCTTGACGTCGTGGATCAGGAAAGTGACATAAGTAGTCTGAAACGGTTGACGAACTCAGGCGGTGCACTGACTCGACGGCTGATCGACGGGCTGCGGTCGCGGTTCGCGTCCGCCGATATCTACGCGATGTACGGCATCACCGAAGCGTTCCGCTCGACCTATCTCGACCCGGCGTTGATCGACGCGCACCCCGATGCGGTGGGCACCGCGATCCCCTTCGCCGAGGTCGCGGTGGTGCGCCCCGATGGTAGCCGGGCCGCGCCGGGCGAAACGGGGGAGATCGTCCATGCCGGGCCGCTCGTGTCGCTCGGCTATTGGCACGACGCGGCACGGATGCCGGAACGCTATCACCCCGCGCCCGACTGGTTCGACGATCGCGGGACGGCGGTCTATTCGGGCGATCTGGGCACGATCGGCGCGGACGGACTGCTCCGCTTCGTCGCGCGCGATGACGAGATGATAAAATCGGCCGGCAACCGCATCAGCCCGACCGAGATCGAGGACGCGGTGACGGCGGACGGCGAGGTGCGCGAGGCAGCCGCGTTCGGCGTGCCCGACGAGCGGCTGGGCCAGGCGATCGTGGTGGTCGCGGCGGGCGACGGCTCGGTGGAAGCGGGCTTGCGCGAGCGGCTGCGGCGCGATCTACCCGGCTTCATGCAACCGGTGCGCTACGTGTGGCTGACGTCACTGCCGCGCAATGCCAACGGCAAGCTCGACCGTGCCGGGATGAGGGGGATGACATCATGAAGCCGATGGGCGCGATCCCCAGCGATTTTCGTGGCTTGCCGCTGACGATCGGCGGACGGTCGATTGCGGAACTGACCGAGCATACCCCGGTCTTCGTCTACGATTTCGGTATTGTCGCCGACCGCATCGCACGGTTTCGGGGAGCGTTTACGGGCGTCGATCTGCATTATGCCGTGAAGGCCAATCCATATGGTCCGTTGCTCGCGGCGATGGCGCCGCTGGTCGACGGGTTCGACATCGCTTCGGCGGGTGAATTGGCGATGGTGGCGGGCTTGCGACGGGCGGTGAGTTTCGCCGGGCCGGGCAAGACCGATGCGGAACTCGACGCCGCCATCCGGGCCGCGGTGACGATCAATCTCGAAAGCGAAAGTGAGGCCGACCGCGCCCTTGCGATTGCCGATCGGGCCGGCGTCAGGCCACGGCTGGCGGTGCGGGTAAACCCCGACTTCGAGTTGCGCGGATCGGGGATGCGGATGGGCGGGCGCGCGTCGCCGTTCGGGGTCGATGCCGATCGCGCGGCGGCTTTGGTCCGGCGGATCGTCGCCGCCGGGGCCGACTGGCGCGGTTTCCACATCTTCGCGGGATCGCAGGCGCTCGATGCCGCGGCGATCATCGATAGCCAGGCGCGGACCCTCGACCTCGCCGCGCGGCTGGCGGACGACGTCGGGACGCCGCCGCTCGTCAACCTCGGCGGCGGGTTCGGGATTCCGTATTTTCCCAACGAGTTGCTGATCGATATTGCCGCGATCGGCCAAGCTTTGCGCGAGCGGCTGGCGGCATTGCCCGCCAGCCTCGTGGGCACTCGTTTCGCGATCGAACTCGGTCGCTGGCTGGTCGGCGAGGCGGGCGTGTACCTGACCCGCGTGATCGATCGCAAGGAGAGCAAGGGCGAGACCTTCCTGGTCTGTGACGGGGGCATGAACCATCAACTGGCGGCGTCCGGCAACCTCGGGACCGTCGTCCGCCGCAACTATCCGATCGCGATCGCCACCGCCGCGCCCGATGCTCCGCGCGAGGTCGTTAGCGTGGTCGGCCCGCTGTGCACGCCGCTCGACCGGCTCGGCGATCAGGTCGAGTTGCCGGTCGCGCATCCCGGCGACGTCATCGCCGTGTTCATGGCCGGCGCCTACGGTCTGACCGCCAGCCCGCAGGCGTTCCTGGGCCATCCCGCACCGGCTGAGATCCTGGTCGGCGCATAGCACTAACCCGATCTTTACCTCCCTTCGCCCATAGCGGCGCTCGAAAGTCTGCGCGCGCCGGTTTGACGTCACCGGCATCAACCCGCGCATGACGGGAGGCCGGTCGATGCGATTCCTGAAACTTTCCCGGGCATTCGTCCTGACGGGCGCGGCGGCGAGCGCGCTCGGCGGCTGCGTCGGTGGCGGCGGCGGCCAGCAGCTGTCGCCCGCGCCGTTCGTCGGCCAGCGCGAGCAGGCGGGCGAGGAATATGTCATCGGGCCGAGCGACCAGCTGAGCATCTTCGTCTGGCGCAATCCCGAACTGTCGGCCGACGTGTCGGTGCGGCCGGACGGGCGCATCACGACGCCGCTGGTCAGCGACATGCCCGCGGTCGGCAAGACCCCGGCGATGCTGGCCGACGACATGAAGATCGCGCTGTCGACCTACATCAAGGATCCGATCGTCTCGGTCATCGTCAAGTCGGCGCAGAGTACGTTCAGCCAGCAAATCCGCGTCGTCGGCGCGACCGAGAAGCCGGCGTCGATCCCGTACCGCGCCAACATGACCCTGCTCGACGCGATGATCGCGGTCGGCGGGCTGAACCAATATGCCGCGGGCAACCGCGCGCGCCTGATCCGTTACGACCGCGCGACGGGCAAGCAGACCGACTACAACATCAAGATCGGGCGCCTGCTGAAGAACGGCGACCCGTCGGCGAACGTCCGGCTGGAACCGGGCGACGTCATCATCATCCCCGAATCAATGTTCTAAGGGGCGATGCACTCGTGAACGGTCTGTACGACGAATTGCGGCTGGCGGCCCACGCGGTGTGGACACGGCGCTGGCTGGCGCTTGGCGTGGCGTGGGGCGTGGCGCTCCTCGGCTGGCTGGTGGTCAGCCAGATGCCCAACCGCTACGAGGCGAAGGCACGCGTCTTCGTCCAGATGAGTAGCGTGCTGCCGGCCAAGATCGGCATCACCGCCGCCGACCAGCAGAACGACGTCGATACCATCCGCCAGACGCTGACCAGCTCGGTGAACCTGGAGAAGGTGGTGCGTGGCACCGACCTGGCCAACACGGTCGCGACGCCGCAGGACCTGACCGACCGCATCGCCGGATTGCAGGCCGGGATCAAGGTCATCGCGCAGCAGAACAACCTGTTCGAGATCACCGCCTCGGCGTCGAGCCCAAAGCTGGCGCAGCAGATCGTGGCGAAGCTGATCTCGATCTTCGTCGACCAGAACCTGTCGGACGATCGCAACGACACGACGCAGACGCTGCGCTTCCTCGATAACCAGGTCGAGCAGTTGCAGAACCGGCTGGCCGATGCGGATGCCAAGCGGACGCAGTTCCAGACGCAGTATCTCGGCGCGCTGCCCGGGACCGGCTCGCTCCAGGATCGCATGTCGGCGGCGCGCACGCAGATGCAGGCGATCGACAGCGACCTGGCGGCGGCGCAGACCAGCCTGGCGGCGATCAACGGCCAGATGGCGGGGCAATCGGCCACCTCCGGCGGCGGCGTCGCGGTGGCGCCGGGTCCGGCGCGGGCGCGGCTCGCGGCGATCGAGGGCCAGCTCGCCGATGCGCGGGCGCGGGGCTATACCGACAGCCATCCGGACGTGATTGCGCTGAACGGCCAGCTCGCGGCGGCGCGCGCGGCGGCGGCGCGCGAGCCGCTGGGTGCGGGCGGCGGCGCGGCCAACCCGGTCTATCTGTCGCTCAAGTCGATGCAGGCGGACAAGCAGGCGCAGGCCGCCTCGCTCGCCGCGCGCAAGCAACAGCTCCAGCACGACATGGACGCGATCATGGCCAAGCTGAACGGCGACCCGGCGGTCGCCAACGAGCAGAGCCAGATCGAGCGCGACTATCTCGTGCTCAAGACGCAATACGACCAGCTGCTCGCCAGCCGCGAGGAGGTCCGCGTGCGTGCGCAGGCGCAGGCGCAGACCGACGCGATCAAGTTCCGCACGATCGACCCGCCGGTCGCGCCGCGCGCGCCGACCGCGCCGAACCGGCCGCTGTTGCTGACCGGGGTGCTGATCTTCGCGGTACTCGCAGGGGTCGGGGCGGCGTTCGCGTTGTCGCAACTTAAGGCGACCTTCGCGACCGCGGCGCGGCTCGAACGTGCCAGCGGCCTGCCGGTGATCGGGTCGATCAGCGAGCGCGTGTCGCGCGCCGATGCCGCACTGCGTCGGCGCAAGTTGATGATCTTCGCAGGCGCGGGGGGCGGGCTCGCAATTGCCTTTGTCGGGCTGCTGGGGGTCGAGATGCTGATGCGGGGGCTGGCGGCATGAACAAGCCATTGATCCGGCGC
The DNA here is from genome assembly GCF_017304635.1 of Sphingomonas sp. GTDB lineage: Bacteria > Pseudomonadota > Alphaproteobacteria > Sphingomonadales > Sphingomonadaceae > Sphingomonas. The sequence continues at coordinate 1,099,708 of NZ_JAFKMA010000001.1, read as the reverse complement.
GGTGACTCGCTGCTCGAGCGCGCCGCCGAGGTGTATGATTTCTCGGCGCATTTGCGTGCGAGCCAGATCCCGGTCGAGGCGTTGCAGCCGGCCGCCGCGCCGGCGCCAACGCCCGCGCCCGCCGCACCTGCTCCGGCAGCGCCGCAGGCGACGGCGCCCGTCGTCGTCGCGCCGCCGGTCGCCGGCCGCCATGCCGCCATCGACCGTGCGATGCTGGCCGAGAACGGGCTGCTCGTCCCCGGCGCGCCGATCGGCGTCCTGGCGGAGGAGTTCCGGCTCGCGAAGCGCCATCTGCTGCTGACCGCGCGTCAGTTGGGCCACGACGCCAAGGCGCGGACGATCCTGGTCTGTTCGGCCAAGCCGGACGAGGGCAAGACCTATTGCGCGGTCAACCTGGCGATCAGCCTGGCCGCCGAGCGCGACTTGCGCGTGCTGCTGGTCGATGCCGATTTCGCCAAGCCCGACGTCGTGGCGCGGCTGGGGGTCGAGGATGGCCCGGGGTTGCTCGATGCGCTGGGCGATCCGAGCCTCGACGTCGAACGCTGCGTGGTGGCGACCGACATCCCGAACCTCAGCCTGCTGCCCGCCGGCACCGGGTCGATCGAGGATACCGAACTGGTCGCGAGCGACCGCACGTCGGCGCTGATCGCGCAACTGCTCGCCGCCGACCCGGAGCGCGTGATCGTGTTCGATTCGCCGCCCGCACTCGCCGCATCGCCGGCGGCAGTGCTCGCGCTGCATGTCGGGCAAGTCATGCTGGTGGTCCGCGCCGATCGCACGTCGGAGAACGAGATTCGCGAGTCGGTACAGCGGCTCGAAGGCTGCGAGCATATCCAGTTGCTGCTTAACCAGGTCGCGTTCGCCCCGGGCGGTGCGCGGTTCGGCAGCTATTACGGCCAGGAGGGGGGCCAGTGATGCGATATTTCGGGCTGGGCGCTGTGGCGCTCGGCGCGCTGCTGGCGGCGACGCCGGCGATGGCGCGCGACGGGGACGGGCGACGGCAAGTGTCGATCTCGCCCTATATCGAACTGAGCCAGGTCGCGGTGGCCGACCTGCAGAACGACGACGTGCTGACCTACACGTCGGCGGCGGCGGGGGTCGATGCGTCGATCCAGACTCGCCGCGTCAAGGTCAACGCCAACGTCCGTTACGAGCATCAGTTCGCCTGGGACAAGCGCACTGGCGACGCCGATGTCGTGTCGGGCCTGGCCAATGCGCAGGTCCGCGTCGCCCGCGGGCTGACGCTCGACGGCGGCGGCATCGCGACGCGGACGCGCAGCGGGCTCGGCGGGCCGTTGTTCAACGATTACGAGCGCCGCGACGTCAGCAACCTCTATTCGGCCTATGTCGGGCCGACGCTGAACACCGGCAGCGGGCCGATCTTCCTCAACGCCGGCTATCGCTTCGCCTATACCAAGCTGACCTTGCCGAATTACGGCTTCACCGCGGTCGGCCCGGCGCGGCAGGATTATTTCGACGATTCGAAATACCAGACGGCGACCGTCTCGACCGGGTTCAAGTCGGGCGTGATCGCGCCGTTCGGCGCGACGCTGAGCGCCGGCTGGACGCGTGACGACCAGAGCCAGTTGAGCAGTCGCTTCGACGGGCTGTACGGCCGCGGCGACCTCGTGCTGCCGCTGAGCGGCACCTTCGCGGTCGAAGGCGGCGCAGGATACGAGAAGATCACCTCGAGTTCGAAGGACCCGCTGCTCGACGCGAACGGCAATGCCGTGGTCGACAGCCATGGCCGCTACGTCACCGACCCGGCGTCGCCGCGGCGCATCGCCTATCGCACCGACGGTATCTATTGGGATGCCGGCGTCGCCTGGCGGCCGAGCCCGCGCACGTCGCTATGGGCGCATGTCGGGCGACGCTACGGCTCGTGGAGCTATACCGGCGCGCTCAGCTACGCGCCGTCGCGCAGCGTCGGGGTGCAGGTGAGCGTGTACGACACGGTCGAGACGTTCGGCGGCCAGTTGCAGCGCGGCCTGCGCGGCCTGCCGACCGAATTCACCACGACGCGCGACCTGCTCGCGCAGCAGTTCAGCGGCTGCACCTTCGGCACGACCGGGGGCGGAGCATCGGGCGCATGCCTCAATTCGGTGTTCCAGGCGGTGTCGTCGGCGACCTATCGCGCGCGCGGCGTCGACGGGACGATCACCGCATCACGCGGCGCGTCGACGATCGGCTTCGGCGCGGGCTATTCGACGCGGCGGACCTATGCCGCCAACACGCCGGGCATCACGGTCTATGGCGTGACCGACGAGAGCTATTACGCGCAGCTGTTCTATTCGGCGCCGATCGGCGGCCGCACGACGTTCAACGCCGACGTCTTCGCCAATTATTACGACCCGGGCTTCGGCACCGTGTCGGGTGTCTACAGCCTGGGCGCGACCGGATCGCTGTCGCGCAGCTTCGGGCGGCTCGGCACGACCGCGTCGCTCGGCATCTACAACATCAGCGCCAAGGGCCAGCAGGACGAGACCTCGGCCCAAGCGCAGGTGAGCGCGCAATACCGGTTCTGACGATCAACGCCGGCGGTCCATCCGCCGTGGAGACGATGACGATGTACGACGACCATTACGGACTGAGCGGCCGCCCCTTCGCGCTGACGCCCGATCCGAAATTCTGGTTCGATACCGCCACCCACCGCAAGGCGATGGCGTATCTCGGCTATGGCCTGAGCCAGAGCGAGGGGTTCATTGTCATCACCGGCGAGGTCGGCGCGGGCAAGACCACGCTCGTCGGCCATTTGATGGCGACGATCGATCGCGAGCGGCTGCACGTCGTCAAGCTGGTCTCGACCCAGATCGAGGCCGACGACCTGTTGCGGCTGGTCGCGCAGGGGCTCGACGTCGACACGGCCGGGATGATGAAGGCGCAACTGCTCGTCGCGATCGAGCGCGGGCTGCATGCGGTCGCACGCGGCGGACGGCGGACCCTGCTGATCGTCGACGAGGCGCAGGCGCTGCACACCGGCGCGCTCGAAGAGCTCCGCATGCTGTCCAACTTCCAGGCGGGCGGGCATGCGCTGTTGCAGATCTTCCTGCTCGGCCAGCCCGAGTTCCGCGCCGCGCTCAACGGATCGGAGCGGCTGGAGCAACTGCGCCAGCGCGTCATCGCGCTCCATCACCTCGATCCGATGGGCGAGGATGAGGTCGCGGGCTATATCTCGCATCGGCTCGCGCTGGTCGGCTGGACCGGCACGCCCGATTTCACCCCGGCGGCGATCGCCGCTCTGTATCGCGGGTCGGACGGCATTCCGCGCCGGCTCAACCAGCTCGCCGGGCGCGTTATGTTGCAGGGCGCGATCGAAGGGCTCGACGTGATCGATGCCGAAACCGTCGATCTGGTCGCGGCGGACATCAACGGCGACGCGCCGGACGCGCCGGCCATTGCCCCGGCCGCCACCAAAGTCCCGTTCGAAGCGGAACCCCAGCCGACGCCCGCGCCAGCTCCCGTCGAACCGCCCGCCGCGCCGATCGAAGCGCCAGTCGCGCTCGCACCGCCGGCGCCACCGTTATGGGAGCCGGACTTCGCGCCGCTGCCGATGTCGACCCCCGCCAACGATGCGGCGCCAGAACTCGAACCGGAGCCAGAGCCGGCGCCCGTTCCCGAAGCCGTGATCGTCGAGCCGACCCCGGTCGATCGCTTCGCCGCGATCGAGGCGAGGCTGGAGGAGCAGGACGCCGCGCTGCGCCGCGTGCTCGCCTTGCTGGTCGATTGGGTCGAGGGTAACGAAGCCGCGTCGCGCGGCGGCCGCGCCGCCTGACGGAGGCAGGATCATGCTCAACGGCCTGTCGGTCGATGTCGAGGAATGGTTCCAGGTCGGCGCGTTCGAACGCGTGATCGCCAAGTCCGACTGGGATTCGCTCGACAGCCGGGTCGAGGCGAATACCGGCGCGGTGCTCGACCTGTTCGCGGAAAGCGGCGTCAAGGCGACCTTCTTCACATTGGGCTGGGTCGCGGCGCGCTACCCGAAGCTGGTGCAGCGGATCGCCGACGCGGGGCACGAGGTCGCCAGTCACGGCTGGGACCATGATCGTGTGTTCACGATGGACGCCGCCGGCTTCCGCGCCGATCTCGCCCGCGCGCGCGCTGCGCTGGAGGATGCGTCGGGCCAGCGCATCACCGGCTATCGCGCGCCGAGCTTCTCGATCGACCAGCGCACGCCATGGGCGCATCAGGTACTGGCCGAGGAAGGCTATCTCTATTCGTCGAGCGTTGCGCCGCTGAAGCACGACCATTACGGCTGGGCCGGCTCGCCGCGCCACGCCTGGCGGCCTGTCGCCGGGTCGGACCTGATCGAGCTGCCGATCACGCTCGCCGACGTCGCGGGACGGCCGATCGCGACAGGGGGCGGGTTCTTCCGGCTGTTCCCGGCGGCGATCACGCACCGCGCCGTCGCACGCGCGAACGACGCCGACGGCCGCCCGGCGGTCTTCTATTTCCATCCGTGGGAGATCGACCCGGGCCAGCCGCACGTGGCCGACGCGCCGCTCAAGTCGAAGCTGCGGCACTATAGCCGGCTGGGCGCGATGGCGGGCAAGCTGCGTGGGCTCGTCGCGCGGCACGAGTGGGGCCGCGTCGACGCCGTCGTCGCGCGCGAGGCGGAGCGGTTGCAATGACGGTCCAGCTCCCGACCCTGTTCGCGGTCGGCCGCGCCGACTTGCGCGATCGCGCGGCGCGCGTGCGGATCGATGCGTTCGTGCGCGCGCAGCCGGATGCGACGCCGTTTCACCTGACCGGCTGGAACGTCGCGGTGGCGCGGGCGTGCGGGCAACGCGCGCATTGCCTGGTCGCCGAACAGGCCGACGGCGCGATCGTTGGCATCCTGCCGCTGACCGAAATCCGCTCGCCGCTGTTCGGCAAGGCGCTGGTGTCGAGCGGGTTCGCGGTCGATGGCGGTATCCTGACCCGGCGCGATGCCGTGGCCGAGGCGCTGGCGGCGGCGGGCTGGGCGCTCGCGCGCGAGTTGCGGTGTCCCGGCCTCGAACTGCGCGGCGGGCCGGCACCGGGGGACGGCTGGATCGTCGACGAGACCACCTATCTCGGTTTCGCGCGCGATCTCGCGGCGGACGACGAGGCGCAGTTGCGCGCGATTCCCCGCAAGCAGCGCGCCGAGGTGCGCAAGTCGCTCGACGCCGACCTCGAAGTGACGGTCGGCACCACCCCGCGCGATCTCGCCGAGCACTACGCCGTCTTCTCCGAAAGCGTCCGCAACCTCGGCACGCCGGTGTTTCCCGCCGCTCTGTTCCGCGAAGTCGCCGCCGAGCTCGGCGACGCGTGCGACGTCATGACCGTGCGGTACGACGACACGCCGCATGCGAGCGTGTTCAGCCTCTACCTCAATGGCACCGTCTATCCGTTCTGGGGCGGCGGCACGCGGGCGGCGCGCGCGCTGAAGGCGAACGACCGGCTTTATTATGAACTGATGCTCCATGCGCGGCGGCGTGGCTGCACGCGGTTCGATTTCGGGCGGTCGAAGGTTGGGACCGGCGTTGCCGCGTTCAAGAAGAATTGGGGGTTCGATCCAGTGCCGCTGCGTTATGCCAAGCGCGTCGCCGACGGCGCGGCGCCGCGCGAGATGAACCCGATGAGCCCGAAATACCGGCTCCAGGTCGCGGTGTGGAAGAAGCTGCCGCTGTGGCTCGCCAACACGATGGGGCCGGCGATCGCCAAGGGCCTGGGTTGAGCGGCGGATGGGCGACGTCCTGTTCCTGGCGCATCGCTCGCCGTTCCCGCCCGATCGCGGCGACAAGATCCGCGCGTACCACGTCCTGAAGCATATCGCGGTGCGGCGGCCGGTTCACCTGCTCGCCTTCGTCGACGATCCGCGCGATCTGGCGGCGGCGGAAGGGCTCGATAGGCTGACGGCGAGCCGGTCGCTGATCTGGCGCGGCAAGGGGCGGGTGGTGGCGACGCTGGCGGCGCTGGCGCGGGGCAAGCCGGCATCGCTCACCGCCTTTGCCGATCGGCGGATGGCGCGCGCGATTGCCGACGTGCTGGCGACGCGATCGATCGACGCGATCTACGTCTTTTCCGGCCAGATGGCGCAGTATCTTCCGGCCGACACGCCAGCGCGCGTGGTGATGGACTTCTGCGACGTGGATTCGCTGAAGTTCGCCGATTACGCCGCCGCTGCGCGCTGGCCGATGTCCTGGCTGATGCGACGCGAGGCGCGGTTGTTGGGGCAGTTCGAGTGCGACGTGGCGCGGCGCGTCGATGCGAGCCTGTTCGTGAGCGAGGCGGAGGCAGGGCTGTTCCGGCAGGCGAGCGCCGCCGACGGCATCCACGTGGTCGAGAACGGCATCGACACGACGTTCTTCGACCCGGCCGCGACGTTCGTGCGGGTCGATGAGCCCGGCCGGCTGATCGTCTTCACCGGCCAGATGGACTATCGCCCCAATGTCGAGGCGGTGACGTGGTTCGCGCGGGATATCCTGCCGGCGATCCGCGCCCGCCATCCCGATGCGCGCTTCGCGATCGTCGGGCGCAATCCGACCACGGCGGTGCAGGCGCTGGCCGGCGAACATGTCATCGTCACCGGCGAGGTCGCCGACGTGCGCGGCTGGCTCGCGGCGGCGGCGTGCGTCGTCGCCCCGCTCCGGATCGCGCGCGGGGTGCAGAACAAGGTGCTCGAAGCCATGGCGATGGCGCGCCCGGTGGTGACGAGCGGCGCGGCGGCCGAGGGGATCGACCATGCCGGTACGATCGTCGCGGCCGGCAACGCTGCCGGTATCGCCGACGCGGTGGGTGCAGTTCTGCGCGACACGGCCGAGGCGGAAACGAGGGGGAAGCGTGCCCGCGCGCAGGTGATCCGCCGCTATGGCTGGGACGCGAGGCTGGCGCCGCTCGATCCGTTGCTCGGCGTCGGCCACGCGGGACGCGGCATGACCAGCGTCGCGAAGGCATCGCCGCGCGATTGGCCGATTGCGCCGGCATGGCGTCGTCCGCTGGCCGCGCTCGCCGTGACGGCGGCGCTGCTGCTGGCGATGTTCCGCCATGACGCCGCGGCGCTGGCGACGCTCTACTGGACCAACACCACGTTCGGACATTGCCTGTTCATCGCGCCGGTGATCGCCTGGCTGGTGTGGATCCGGCGGCACGAGCTTGCCCAGTTGACGCCGCAGGGCTGGGCGCCGGGCGTTGCGGTCGTGGCGGGGGGCGGACTCTGCTGGCTGGTCGGCGAGGCGGCGGGGGTGTCGTTCGCACGGCATCTGGGACTGGTGACGATGCTCCAGGGGAGCGTGCTGACGCTGCTCGGCCCGAACGTCGCGCGCGGTCTGGCGTTTCCGATTGCCTATGCGTGGTTCCTGGTGCCGTTCGGCGATTTCCTCGAGCCACCGTTGCAGACGGTCACGGTCTGGATCACGATGCACCTGCTCCACCTCGTCGGGGTGACCGCGACCGTGAACGGCGTGCTCATCACCGCCGGCGAGAAATATTTCGAAGTGGCGGAGGCGTGCTCTGGCTCCAAGTTCGTCATCGCGATGGTGGCGTACGGCGTGCTGGTGGCCAACCTCTGCTACCGGACGTGGCGGCGGCGCGCGGCGTTCCTGGGCGTCGCGTTGGTAGTGCCGGTGCTCGCGAACGGTCTGCGCGCGTTCGGGACGATCTATGCCGCGGTGCTGACCAGCGTCGAGGCTGCGACGGGATACGACCATATCGTGTTCGGCTGGGTGTTCTTCGGCGTTGTCATGGCGGCAGTGCTGGCGATCGGGTGGAGGTGGTTCGATCGCGCGCCCGACGCACCGGCGTTCGACCCCGCGACGCTGCGCGCGCCGATCCGCTGGCGGCTCGATCCGCTGGCGGCGGCGCTGCTGGTGCTGGCGAGCGCGGCCGTCTTTCCGGCATGGAGCCAGGCGATCGCCGGCCGCACCCAGCCGCTGCCCGCGCATATCGACCTGCCCGAGGTGGTGGGCTGGACTCGCGCGCCGCTCAGCACGCGCGCGCCGTGGCAGCCGCACTATACGAATCCCGACCATCAACTGTTCGGCCGCTATGTCGACGCGCAGGGCGATGCGGTCGACCTGTCGATCACCGTCTATGGCAGTCAGAGCGAGGGCCGCGAGCTGGTCGGCTTCGGCATCGGCGTGTTGCAGCAGGATGATCGCTGGGTGCGCGTGAAGGACCTGGCCCCGCTCGACGGCGGGTCGCTGATGGAGATCACTGCCGCCGGACCGGTGGAGCGGCTGGTCGCGACGTGGTACCGCGTCGGCGACGTGACCACGGCAAGCGGGAAGATCGTGAAGCTCCAGACCCTGAAGGCGAAGCTGTTCGGCGGGCCGCAGCGCGCCGTCGCGATCCACGTATCCGCCGAAGTCCTGCCCGGGCGCGACCCGCATGCCGTCATGACGCGGTTCCTCGCCGCGCTGGGACCGATCGACGCCCTGGCCGACCGCAGCGCCGGGATGGTGCGCTAGGATGTGCGGGATCGCCGGGGTCTTCCACCCCGGAACGCCCAAGCCTGTCGAGCGTGCCCGCGTGCTGGCGATGGCCGACGCGCAGGCGCATCGCGGACCCGACGGGGCAGGGGTGTGGACGGCGCCCGGCGTGGGCCTGGCGCATCGCCGGCTCGCGATCATCGACGTTGCCGGCAGTCCGCAGCCGATGCAGGACGGCGACCTGACCGTCACGTACAATGGCGAAATCTACAACTTCGCCGAGGTCCGCCGCGAGTTGCAGGCGATGGGCGCCCGCTTCCAGACCGAGGGCGATACCGAGGTGCTGCTCCACGGCTGGCGCGCCTGGGGGCCGGCGATGCTCGACCGGCTGAACGGCATGTTTGCCTTCGCGCTGCACGATGCCGGGCGGCAGAACCTGTTCCTGGCGCGCGACCGGCTGGGGGTGAAGCCGCTCCATTATGTCGAATTGAGCGACGGGTCGCTGGCGTTCGCATCGGAACTGAAGGGCCTGCTCGCGCACCCGTTGCTCCGCCGCGCGCCCGATCCGCGCGCGATCGAGGACTTCATGGGGCTCGGCTACGTCCCCGATGACGCGTGCATCGTCGCTGGCGTCAGGAAGCTGCCCGCCGCCCATTCCCTGCTGATCGAGCGCGGGCGGCCGGTGCCGCCGCCACGGCGCTGGTGGGACCTCGACTTCACCGCGCGCGCCAGCGGATCGGTCCGCGACCTCAAGGCCGAACTGGTCGAGCGGATGCGCGCGGCGGTGCGCTTGCGGATGGTGTCGGACGTGCCGCTCGGGGCGTTCCTGTCGGGTGGAGTCGACAGTTCGGCGGTCGTCGCGCTGATGGCGGAAGCGTCGGCCGGCGCGATCAAGACCTGCACGATCGGCTTCGGCGAGGCGAGCCACGACGAACGCCGCTACGCCGACGCGATCGCCGAGCGTTACCATACCGACCACCGCCAGCGGCTGATCGCGGCGGACGATTTCGCGTTGCTCGACCGGCTGACGACGGCGTTCGACGAGCCGTTCGCCGACGCTTCGGCGCTCGCCACCTATCGCGTGTGCGAGTTGGCGCGCGAGCAGGTGACGGTGGCGCTGTCGGGGGATGGCGCGGACGAGGCGTTGGCGGGGTATCGCCGCTACAAGTTCCAGGCGGCGGAGGAGCGGGTGCGGGCGCTACTGCCCGGCACGCTGTCGTCGCGCGTGTTCGGGACGCTGGGGCGGTGGTATCCGAAGGCCGACTGGGCGCCGCGGCCGTTGCGCGCGAAGACGACCCTGCTCGCGCTCGCCGACGATGGCGCGACCGCCTATGCGAGATCGGTCGGCGTGACGACATCGGCGGTGCGCGAACGGCTGTTCACGCCGGCGGCATGGCGGCAACTCGGCGGCCATCGGGCCGAGGACCGTTATGTCGCGACGATGCGCGAGGCCCCGGCGCGCGACGCGCTCGACCGCGCGCAATATGCCGACATTCGCCATTATCTGCCCGGCGACATCCTGACCAAAGTCGATCGCACCAGCATGGCGGTCAGCCTGGAAGCGCGCGAGCCGTTGCTCGACTATCGCCTGATGGAGTTCGCGGCGTCGCTGCCGGTGTCGATGCGGCTGCGCGGCGGGCAGGGCAAATGGCTGATGAAGAAAGCGATGGAGCGCTATCTGCCGCGCGACATCCTGTACCGGCCGAAAATGGGGTTCGTGACGCCGGTCAGCGCGTGGTTCCGCGGCGAACTGGCCGGGGAGGCGGCGGCGCTGGCGCGGTCGCCGCGGTTGCTCGAATGGTTCGACGGGCCGGCGATCGAGCGGCTGGCGACCGAGCATCGGTCGGGACGGGCGGAACATGGCCGGACATTGTGGCAGCTCGTGACGCTCGACCGCAGTCTCGCTCGGTTGTTCGGATAACGTCGTCATTGCGAGCGTAGCGAAGCAATCCAGTGTTCCGCGCGACGCGCTGGATTGCTTCGCTACGCTCGCAATGACGGACCGGTTACCGCAATTTCGCGATACTCAGCCCGTCTTCCTTCGCCCGTGCCTTCACCGATTCCTCGCTGCGGGTCAGCGCCTTGGCGATCGCCTTCAGCGCCATGCCTTTCTTCGCCAGCGTGTGCAGCTTCTGCACCTCGTCTTGTCGCCACGGTTGCTTGTGGCGCTCGAACCCTTCGCCCTTAGCCATGGTGCCAGCCGAACACCGCCATCGCGGCGTGCAACGTCAGCGCGACGAGGCAGAGCGTTGCGAGCGCAAACAACAGGAAGCGGACGTTCACCTTGTTGACGGTCGCCTGCCACAGGCTGTGGGCGATGCGCAACGCGACATAGGCCCAGGCGATCGTCGCGTTGAGGCCGTCCCCTGTGCCGGTAAACGCGATCACCAAAGCGACCGCATAGAACAACGTCGGTTGCTCCAGCAGGTGATTGTAATTGTGCGCTTTCCACTGCGCCTTGGCGGGCAGCACCCCGTCCGCATCGCCGCCCTTGCCGCCGACCAGCTTGTTGATGTCGACCCCGGCCGACTTCATCGCCGGCAACCGCGTCGCGACCAGCCAGACCAGCATCACGAGCGTCCACGCGATCAGCACGACGACGGGCTTCAGGATTTCGCTGTGCATGAAAAAGCCTCCCCCGAATTTGATCGGGGGAGGCTGCATCAATCGGGTCGCGGGCGCAATCGGCTGAGTGCCGTCACGGGAATAAATCCCGCGACGTCGGACGCAGTTACACCGCGCCGCCCGGCCTCGACCGTCTCGCGATCAGCGGATGTTGATCGGCGTGCGGTCAGTCGGCGAACAGCGTGGCCCAGGCGCGCTTGGCGCGATCCTTCCAGTGGCCACGATGATAGGCGTCGCTGGCGAGCAGCGGCATCACGCTGCCGGCCTCGGCGAACACCATCTGTTCGATGCCGGTGTTGACCTTGCCCCAGCTCGCCGCCTCCTGCAGCGTCGAGGACGAGCAGGCGCCGTCGCGGACATCGGCGACGGTGATCTGCACCGCGTACTTGTGCACCTCGACGTCCTCGTGGCCCAGGATCTCGGCGCAGACGACCGTGTCCTGGACGAAGTTCTTCGGCACGCCGCCGCCGATCATCAGGAGCCCGGTGGTGCCCGCCTTGATCTTGATCTCGGTCAGTTCGCGGAAATCGGCGACCGCGTCGATCATCAGGTAGGGCTTGCCCGCCTTCATCTGGTCGACCTGGTGCTTGACCAGGCCGAAGCCGGCCGACGAGTCGACGAACGCCGGGCAGAAGATCGGCACGTCATGCTCGTAGGCGAGCTTGACCAGGCTGTTGTCCTTCTTGCCGTGCTCCGACAGATACTTGCCCATCGCGCGTATGAAGGCGCGGCTGCTGTACGCCTTGGGCTCCAGCTCGTTCGCGATCTTGTTGATCGTGAAGTCGCAGTCCTGGAGCTGCTCCTCGTCGATATAGGTGTCGTAGATACGGTCGATGTAGAGCGAGCGCAGCGTGTCGTCGTCAGGGATTTCAAGCGCTTGGTAATGCTTGTGGCCAAGACCTTCGAAGAAATCCATATCCACGATGGTGGCACCGGTCGCGACGACGCAATCGACCATGTTGTTGCGGATCAGCTCGGCATAGAGGTCCATGCACCCGCCGGCCGAGGTCGAGCCGGCGATGACCAGCACCACCGTGCAATCCTTGTCGGCGAGCATCTGGTTGTAGATCTTGGTCGCGCGGCCGAGGTCGCGGCTGGTGAAGCTCATGTCGGCCATCGCATCGACGATCGGGCGCGCGTCGAAGCTGGTGATGTCGATATGCTTGACCGTCTTCGCCAGCAATTCGGCCTTGCGCGTGTCGTTGATCGGCGCGTTGGCCGCGGCGGTCTTGGTCAGGGTGTCGGTCATGGGTCGTCTTTCTCTCATGCCGCCGTCGTTATGGGGACGCGGAAACCCGTAAGGGGCGGCGCACCGAAGCGCGCCGCCGCCAATTCGCTAGGATTGCGCTGTTACAGCTTGACGACGTTCGACGCGACCTCGCGCTCCACGTGCGTGTAGAGCGACGCCATCGGTTCGTCGTCGACGGTCACCGTCTCGTCCGATCCGAAGCCGTTGAACGCGGTTCGCATCGCCGAACCGTAAGCACCGAGCATCCCGATCTCGAGATAGTCGCCCACCTGCACGTCGGCCGGCAGCAGGAACGGCCCCGTCATATGGTCGAGATCGTCGCAGGTCGGGCCGTAGAAGGAGAACGCCATCTCACGCGCGTTCGACTCCGGTTCGCGCAGCAGCGTGACCGGGAAGCGCCAGCCGATATGCGCGGCGTCGAACAGCGCGCCGTACGCGCCGTCATTGATGTACAGCTCGTCGCCGCGGCGGCGTTCGACGCGGACGATGATCGAGCTGTATTCGGCGCACAAAGCCCGGCCCGGTTCGGCCCACAGTTCCGCCGAATAGCTGATCGGCAGCGATTCGAACGCGCGGTGGATCGTCTCGAAATACGCCTCCAGCGGGGGCGGCTCCATGCCCGGATAGGTCGAGGGGAAACCGCCGCCGACATCGACGACGTCGACCGTCACCGCCGCCTCGACGATCGCCTGGCGCACGCGCTCCATGGCGTTGCCATAGGCTTCGGGCGTCATCGCCTGGCTGCCGACATGGAAGCAGATGCCGAGCGCGTCGGCGACCTGGCGGGCGCGGAACAGCAATTCCTTCGATTCGCCGGGCGCGACGCCGAACTTCGACGCCAGGCTGAGCTTGGAATGCTCCGACGACACGCGCAGCCGCACGCACAAGGTCAGGTCGCTGGCACTGCGAGTCGCGCGGACGATCTTGTCCAGTTCCTCGATCGAATCGAGACTGAACGTCTTCACGCCATGCTTGAAATACGCCTCGGCGATCGCTTCTTCGGCCTTGACCGGGTGCATGAAGCACAGGGTCGCCTGGGGCAGCGTGCGCCGGACCAGCCGCACCTCGGCGATCGACGCGACGTCGTAATGCGTGATTCCGCTCTCCCACAGCGTCCGGATCAGCGCCGGCGAGGGGTTCGCCTTTACCGCATAGAGCGACCGGCCCGGAAACTTCTCCACGAAGTAACGAGCGGCGCGCGCAGCGGCGTGCGGACGAATGAGCGTGACCGGCTGAACCGGTCGGGAGGCAACTAGCCCCAGCGCGCTATGATGCTTGTGCAATTCAAGGGACCTCCAAGTGGCTTTCGCCGACGGTGACAAAAAGCTGCCTTGCGGTTGGAAGTCCCATGGGGCAGCGGAGGGCGGACTTAGGGACGCGAAACGGCCAAGTAAAGCGTTTTGATCCGCGTCATTGCGGGACGGAGACGAATAGTGACGATAGTGCGACAGCCGACCCGCGCCGGGGTGCGCGATGCCGCCGCGAAGATCGCGGCGATCCTGCCACCGACCCCGCTTTTCAGCCACGAAATCAACGGGGTGGCGGTCGCGTTCAAGGCCGAGTCGCTCCAGCCGATGGGCGCGTTCAAGCTGCGTGGGGCGTGGCATCGGCTGACCGCGCTGGACGAGCATCAGCGGGCGCGGGGCGTCGTCGCCTTCTCGTCCGGCAACCACGCGCAGGGCGTCGCCTGGGCGGCGAAGCGGCTCGGCATTCCCGCGACGATCGTGATGCCCGCCGACGCACCGCGGGCGAAGCGCGACGGGACGTTGGCGCTGGGGGCGGAGGTCGTGCCCTACGATCGCATGACCGAGGATCGCATCCGCATCGCCGCCGAACTGGCCGAGGCGCGCGGCGCGACGTTGGTGCCGAGCTTCGACGATCCATGGGTGATCGAGGGACAGGGCAGCGTCGGGATCGAAGCGCGGCGGCAGATGGAGGCGGCGGGGCTGGGCGAGCCGACTCACGTCGTCGTACCGTGCGGCGGCGGTGGTCTGGCGGCCGGGATCGCGCTGGGTCTGGGCGAGGCGCGAATCACCGTGGTCGAGCCCGAGGGCTGGGACGACATGCGCCGCAGTCTCGACGCGAGCTGGATCGAGCCGGTCGGTCCCAATCCGCCGCCGACTGCCTGCGACGCGTTGCAGACTCCTGAGGTATCACCGCTGACGTTCGACGTGCTCGCCCGGCGGGATGCGACCGGCGTGGCGGTGAGCGAGGCGGAAGTCCGCGCCGCGCAACGCTGGGCGGCGGCGAAGCTGCATCTAGTGATCGAGCCGGGCGGCGCGGTCGCACTCGCCGCGTTGCTCGCCGGCAAGGTCGCGGCCGAGCCGGGGCTGCTCGTGATCCTGTCGGGCGGCAACGTCGACGTCGACGCTTATGCAAGTGTGATCGCGCCCGACACCGTGGACATCCCCGCCATCGCCGCGCTCAGCGAGACCGCATGACCGGCCTCGAACAAGCCGCTCCCGCGATCGCGATGATCGCGGCGTTCATCCTGACCTGGTTCGGCATCCGCCTGGCGCTTCGCCCGGACACGCGGACCAAGGGCGTATTGATGGTGGTGATGGCCATCGTGCTGATCGCGAACGTGGTGATCTGGACGCTATGAGGGGCAGGCGATGAAGAACCCGATCGAACGCATCCTGCTGAGCATCGCCATCGCGCCGCTGGCGGTCGCGTTCTTCCTCGTCGCCTGCGCGATGGCGGGGCCGCGGGAGGCGCGGAAGATCTTGCGGCGCGGGTAAAGCATTAGGGCGGGCAGCGGCAAAGCCGCTGCCGTCGGCCGGCGCTTGAGCGCCGTCGGCCGGGTGAGCCTGAAGTCGCGATTTAGCTGACGCTAAATCGGCGACCGGCTCACCGGATCGGTGAATTGGGGTCGAGGCGCATATCCAGATACTTGTCCACGCTGCCCATCAGCTCGGGCATTTCGTGTTCAAAGAAGTGGTTCGCCTTCGGGATCGTGTCGTGGTGGATCGTGATGTGGCGTTGCGTCCGAAGCTTGTCGACCAGCTTCTGGATCGCGGGCGGAGTCGCGACCTCGTCATTCTCGCCGGCGATCAGGATGCCGCTCGCCGGGCAGGGGGCGAGGAAGGTGAAGTCGTAGAGGTTGGCCGGCGGCGCGACCGAGATGAAGCCGCGAATCTCCGGCCGGCGCATCAACAACTGCATGCCGATCCACGCCCCGAAGCTGACTCCGGCGATCCATGTGGTCGACGCTTCCGGATGGAAGCTCTGCACCCAGTCGAGCGCCGAGGCCGCATCGCTCAGCTCGCCGATGCCGTTGTCGAACGTCCCCTGGCTCTTGCCGACGCCGCGGAAATTGAAACGCAAGGTCGCGAAACCGCGCCGCTGGAACGTCTTGTAGAGCTCCATCACGATGCGGTTGTTCATCGTGCCCATCGCCTGCGGGTGCGGATGCAGGATCATGGCGACCGGCGCGCGGGGCTTGGGAGCGGGGGCGAAACGCCCTTCGAGGCGGCCTTCGGGGCCTGGAAAGATGACTTCGGGCATGGTATCCTGACGAAACTGGTGCGCGCGCCGATGTGGCGCGAAAGGTTGCGCGCTATATAGGCAGGACGCCCGCCCACGCAATTGGAACGAATCGCCGCATCATGGCCGACCGTATCTATCTGGACCATGCCGCGACGACCCCGCTGCTGCCCGCCGCGCGCGAGGCGATGGCGGAAGGGTTCGCGCGTTGGGCCAATCCGTCGTCGCCGCATGCGGAGGGGCGCGCGGCGAAGGCGGCGCTGGAGCAGGCGCGGGCGAGCGTCGCGGCGGCCTATGGCTGGGCGGGCGAGGTGCTGTTCACGAGCGGGGCGAGCGAGTCGCTGCGGATCGCATTGACACGGAGCGCGGTCGCGCGGCGGCTGGCGAGTGCGGTCGAACACGATGCGGTGCTGCGCGCGGCCTACGATATCGCCTTGGTGCCGGTCGGCGCGGACGGGCTGGTCGACATGGCGGCGCTCGATGCGATGCTGATAGGAGATGGGCAGGCGATCGTCGCGATCCAATGGTGCAATTCCGAGACCGGGGTGCGCCAGCCGATCGCCGCACTGGCCGAGCGCATCCATGCGGCGGGCCACCTGCTGCTGGTCGATGCCGCGCAGATGCCGGCGGGTGCCGATCGCGAGGTTGCGCGGCACGCCGATTTCGTCGCGCTGTCGGCGCACAAGCGCGGCGGGCCGATCGGGGTGGGGGCGCTGCTGGTCCGCAATCTCGCGACGCTCGATCCGACCGGCGGGCAGGAGCGCGGCTATCGCCCGGGGACCGAGAACATGCCCGCGATCCTCGGCTATGCCGCCGCGCTGGCCGAGCCCGAGGATATCGCCAAGTATCAGGAGTTACGCGACTATTTCGACGCCGGCGTCATGGCGGCGGGGGGCGAGCCGGTCCTGGCCGACGCGAGCCGGTATCCGGCGATCGGCGCGTATCGCATGCCGGGCACGGCCGCGACCACGCAGCTGATCCGCTTCGACATGGCCGGGATCGCGGTATCGGCGGGGAGTGCCTGCGCGAGCGGGAGCATGAAGCCGAGCCATGTGCTGACCGCGATGGGCTGGGATCGCACGGCGTCGCAGGAAGTGGTGCGGGTAAGTTTCGGGCGATCGACGACGCGGGCCGATCTCGACGCGTTCCTGGCCGAGTGGCGCGCGATCGCTGCCGGACGAGCGCGCGCGGCGTGACCTATCTCGACTATCAGGCGACGACGCCGCTCGCGCCAGAGGCGCTGGACGCGATGCTGCCCTGGCTGCGCGACCAACACGCCAATCCGCATTCGGCGCACGGGCCGGGGCGCGCGGCGAAGGCGGCGGTCGAGGTGGCGCGCGAACGTGTGGCGCGCGGGTTCGGAGCGGGCGACGGCGCGCTATCTTTCACCTCGGGCGCGACGGAGGCGATCAACTGGGCGATCCAGGGCACCGACGGCCCGATCGTCACGATCGCGACCGAGCATGCCGCCGTCCTCGATACGGTCGCGGCGGAGGCGCGGCGCGGGCGGGCGATCACGATCCTGCCGGTCGGGCGCGACGGCCTGGTCGATCTCGACGCGGCGCGCGCAGCGATCCGGCCGGGGGTCGGACTGGTCGCGGCGATGCTGGTCAATAACGAGATCGGGGTGATCCAGCCGCTGGCCGAACTGCTCGGCCTTGCACGGCAGGTCGGCTCGGCGCTCCTATGCGACGCGGTGCAGGGCTATGGGCGCGTGCCGCTGCCGGTCGGGATGACCGACCACATGGTGGCCGTCTCGGCACACAAGATTTACGGCCCCAAGGGGATCGGCGCGTTGTGGATCGGCGAGAAGGCGGCGCTGGCGCCGCTGCTGCATGGCGGCGGGCAGGAGGCGGCGGGACGATCGGGCACGCTGTCGCCAGCCTTGTGCGCCGGGTTCGGTGTTGCTGCCCAACTGATGCAGGATCGCGCCGGGCAGGACGCGGCGCATGTCGATCGCTTGTGGGATGCGGCGATCGCTACGCTGGGCGACGGGTGGATCGTCAACGGATCGACCGAGCATCGTTATCGCGGCAATCTCAACGTGCGCTTTCCGGGGCTCGACGTGGCGCGGCTGATGTCCGACCTGCGCGACATCGCCTTTTCCGCCGGGTCGGCCTGCGCAAGCGGGTCGGGTCGATCGAGCCATGTGCTCCGCGCGATCGGGCTGAGCGAGGCGGAGGCGCGCTCCAGCATCCGGATCGGGTTCGGTCGCTACACGCGCGAGGACGAGCTGTGCGAGGCGCTGACGCGGATCGACGCGGCGGCACGCGCGCAGCGAGCGGCGGCATGATCCGCATCCGTTTCATCGAACGCAACGGCGGGGTGCGTGACGTGATGGCGGCGCTGGGCGACACCTTGCTGTCGGTCGCGCAGAACGCCGGCGAACCGCTGGAAGGAACGTGCGAGGGACAGATGGCCTGCTCGACCTGCCATGTGATCGTCGACGCCACCGACTTCGCGCGATTGCCGCCGGCGGTCGAGGAGGAGGAGGACATGCTCGACCTCGCGGCGAGCGCGACGCGACACAGCCGGCTGGCCTGCCAGATCGTGCTCGACGACACGCTCGACGGCCTCACCGTCCGCATTCCGCCCGAGGCGCGCAACATGCAGGGGCGCTAGGGTCTGTACTCATCTGGCACGAGGTCGTGACGGAGCTGATTTTGGTGTCGGGCAAGAAGCAAGGAAGGCGCGATGCTGAAGGCATCGAAACTGACGTAGCGCCGCCGCCGGGCGCCAAATCGGGCCGCCGCCATGCGGTTTTCCGCAGAAGGCCGCCGAGCGTCGTCGCTTGCTTGCGCGCAGCTTCGGCTGCGCGACGGCGCGGCACTCCTCGTCGGCGGCCTTCTGCTGACAATCACGATCCTCGTGCCAGACGACTACGGACCCGACAACGCCCGCTCCGGCCATTGCGCTCATGGAACGACCTCGCCGCCAAGTCGTTTGCCCTGGATCAGGGGAGAGTGAAAGGAGTGACAATGAAAATAGCAGCTTGTCTGAGCGCCGCGTTCGTCGCCGGCGCCATGATGGTGCCGGGCGCCGCGACGGCCGCGCCGCAGACCACGACGACGCGGACCGTCACGACCAGCGACCATGGTCAGGTCACGAGCCGCACCACGGTGCGCGATCACCATAACGGCTGGCATGGCCGCACCCGCTGGAAGACGCAGTGCCGGACCTGGTGGAAGCACGGTCACAAGTACCGCACCTGCAAGAAGGTGCGCGTGCGCTGGTAAGCGCTTGAAACCACCGCCCGACCCCGCCATATGCGCCGCGGGAGTCGGGCGGACGTGGTCGTCGCCAACCTGGTCAGATCCTGACGGAAGCAGCCACAACGATTTCGCCGCGGGTCGTTCCGGCTCCCACCGCGCAGCGCGCATGGCAGCAGCGAAGCTGATGCCAAGTCGCGCAAGCGCGGCCGGCGAGCCAGCGGCCCGTCCGACGACGCGGCTCCGCCGCGACGCCACAACCAGTCCCGACCCATCCCGAACGCCGACCCGCCCACCGGATCGCCCTTCCATCCGCCCGCCAAGCTGATACCATCCCGGCCCAACGTCGAGAGGATGAACCATGCGCCTGCTCACGATCCTGGCCGCCGCGCTGACCTTCACCGGCCTGTCGCTCGCCGCGAACCCCGCCGCTGCGGAGACCACCACCGTCCGCGTCCTGCCCGCCACGCCGGCGGCGATCACGCCGGTCAAGGCCGAGCAATATCGTTACCGCGACCGATATCGGTACGGTCCGCGCTACGGCTATCGTCGCTACGGCTTCCGCCGCTGGGGTCCGCGCTATACGTACCGGCCGTACCGGTCCTGGCGCCATCGCCCATACTATCGCTCGCGCTATTACCGGCGGCCCTATTACCGCCGCTGGCGCTGACAGAGGCTTCGACGTCGCGGCGCGCCGTGCCGAGGGCCCGGACCAATGGCCGGCAATGGCCGTGATCGCCGTGAGAAGCCCGCTGACAAGGGGCGTGGTGCAGACGCGTAGCTGAAGCTACGCGCAAACGAGCGACGCCGCTCGGCGGGCTTCTCACGGCGACCGCTGCGCGGGCGGATTTTGGCACCCATGTGCGTCGTGCGTCGGTCACGATGCTTTCAGATCGCTCCCTCCTTGCTCCTGCCTGGGCACCAAAATCCGCTCCGTCACGACCGTTGCCGGTCCTTGGTCCGGGCCCTAGATAGGCGGGATGTCCGACGACTCCTTCCTCGATCTCGGTGAGCCGCCGCAGCCCAAGGACACCGCGTACCGCGTCCTGGCGCGCAAGTACCGGCCGCAGAATTTCGACCAGCTGATCGGTCAGGATGCGATGGTGCAGACGCTGGCCAACGCGATCCGGCGCGGGCGGCTGGCGCATGCCTTCCTGCTGACCGGAGTGCGCGGCGTCGGCAAGACCAGCACCGCGCGGCTGATCGCTAAGGCGCTCAACTGCATCGGCCCGGACGGGCAGGGCGGTCCGACGATCGACCCCTGCGGCGTGTGCGAGCCGTGCGTGTCGATCGCGGAAGGGCGCAACATCGACGTGATCGAGATGGACGCCGCGTCGCATACCGGCGTCGACGACATGCGCGCGGTGATCGATGCGGCGCGGCTGGCGGCGTTCGGCGCGCGGTTCAAGATCTACATCATCGACGAAGTCCACATGCTGTCGAAGAACGCGTTCAACGCGCTCCTGAAGACGCTGGAGGAACCGCCCGAGCATGTGAAGTTCCTGCTCGCCACGACCGAGGTGCAGAAGGTGCCGGTGACGGTGCTCTCGCGGTGCCAGCGGTTCGACCTGCGACGCATCCCCGCCGACAAGCTGGCCGCGCATTTCGCGAAGGTGGCGGCCCTCGAAGGGGCTGAGGCCGAGCCGGAGGCGCTGGCGCTGATCGCGCGGGCGGCGGACGGGTCGGCGCGCGACGGCCTCTCGATCCTCGACCAGGCGATCGCGCATGCCGGGATGGAGGGCGGTGGCGTCACGGCGCCGGCGGTCCGCGCGATGCTCGGCTTGAGCGACCGCGCCGCGATCCGCGATTTGTTCGGGCTGTTGCTCGACGGCGATGCGCCCGCTGCGCTGGCGGCATTGCGCGGGCAATATGATCTCGGCGTCGATCCGCAGGCGGTGCTGCGCGGGCTGCTGGAGACGGTCCATGCGGTGACGCTCGCCAAGCTGGGCGGGGAGGCCGATCCGTCGCAATCCGCCGACGAGCGCGCCGCCTATGCCGGCTGGGCGACGGCGCTGTCGTTCGCGGCGCTGCATCGGCTGTGGCAGTTGATGCTGAAGGGGCATGACGAGGTCGCGAAGGCGACGCTGCCGATCGAGGCGGGGGAGATGGCGCTGCTGCGTGTCGTCCATGCTTCCAGTCTGCCCGATCCGGGTGAACTGGCGCGGCAGATCGCGAGCGGTGCGCCGATCGCGGCGCCGTCGGCTGCACCTTCGCTTGCTCCGGCGGCGCCTGCCGCTCCGACATTGCCGGCTTCGTTCGAGGCGATGGTCGCGTTGATCGAGCGGAACGGTGGCGGCTCGCTGCTGTCGCACCTCAACGCAAATGCGCGGCCGGTCCGCTACGACCCGCCCGAACTCGTGCTGAGCACGCAACGGCCGCTGCCGGCCGACCTGCCGGCGCAACTCGCCGCGCGGTTGAGCGAGTTGACCGCGACTCGCTGGAAAGTCACGACGCAGGATGCCGAGGGCGAGGCGACGATCGCCGAACGCCGCAAGGCCGCCGAGGAAGCGGATCGCGCCGCGATCCTCGCAACCCCGGTCGTCCAGGCGGCGTTCGAGGCATTCCCGGACGCCGTGCTGGAAAACTGGACCAAGGAACCGAAGGAAGCGAACGCGTGAACAATCTCGAAGACATCATGGCCATGGCGCAGAACGTCCAGGCCGAGCTAGCGAAGGCGCAGGACGGGCTCGACAAGATCGAAGTCCAGGGCGTCGCGGGCGGCGGGCTGGTCAAGGTGACGGCGTCGGCCAAGGGTCGGATCATCGGCATCTCGATCGACGATTCGCTGATCGTGCCGTCGGGCAAGGAAATGCTCGAGGATCTCGTCGTCGCGGCGTTCAACGATGCGCGGGCGAAGGCGGACGCCGCCTCGAACACGGAAATGGCGAAGATGACTCAGGGCCTGCCTTTGCCGCCGGGTTTCAAACTGCCGTTCTGAGCCGAAGCGCGGGGGCCGGCTACGCCCGGCCACCTCGCGCCAGGCCGGCCGGCGGGCGCTCGCGCCCGGCCGACGGCGGCGGCTTCGCCGTCGCCATGTTGCCGAGACACGCGAGGGCTCGCCGCTGCCGTCGAAGTTTGAACTGTCTCTTATCCCCCTCTCCCTCGGGGAGAGGGGCAAGGCGCGCAGCGCCGCGGGGTGAGGGATAGGTCGAAACGCTTTCGACCTATCCCTCACCCTTCCGCGCCTTCGGCGCATCCTCCCTCTCCCGGTGGGAGAGGGATTTTACCGCAAGCATCCATCTAACCCGCTCGTCCGCACCACGCCGACATAGCGGGCGATCGCATTCCCGTGCCGCCGCACGAACCCGGTCGGGTCGACGGCATCGCGCCGCTTCGGCTGGGGCAGCACCGCCGCGATGCGGCCGGCCTCGACCGGGGTCAGGTGCGACGCGTCGTGCCCGAAATAGCGGATCGCGCCGGCATTCGCGCCATAGGTGCCGATCCCCGTCTCCGCCACGTTCAGGTACACCTCCATGATTCGCCGCTTCCCCCAGAGGTGCTCGATCAGGAAGGTGAAGTACGCTTCGAAGCCTTTACGGACATAGCCACCGCCCTGGATCAGGAAGACGTTCTTCGCGGTCTGCTGGCTGATCGTCGAGCCGCCGCGGATGCGGCCGCCCTTCTGGTTGCGATCGTACGCCTGCTCGATCGCGCGCAGGTCGAAGCCGTTGTGCAGGCAGAAGCGTGCATCCTCGCCGGCGATCGCGGCGCGCGGCATGTCGGGGTCCATCCGGTCGAGCCCCATCCACTGCTTGACCACGCCGTTGCCGCGTAACTGGTCGCCGATCATCGTGAAGGTGATCGGCGGGTTTACGACCTTGAGCGCGAGCACCCACAGCACGCTGAGCACGACGAACCCGAGCAATGTTTTCCACAGCCAGCTGAACAGGCGGCGGCCCCAGGAACGGCGTGGCTTGGTCGGGCGGGCGGGCATTGGATCGGGCGAGGGCTCGGTGGGGGCTGGGGTCGGGTCAGGGGCGGATGCCGCGGCGAGCGGCGGTGCCGCCGATACGCGCGGACGGGGCCTGGCCGCAAGTACGGCGTCGGCAGCGGCGATGCCGGTCTCGTAGGCGCCATGCGCGGTCGAGAAGTCGCTGGCGTGGCAGGCTTCGCCGGCGAAGAACAGGCGATCGTCGTGCGGCCGGGCGAGAACGCCGCGCTGCCCGGCCTGGCCGACGCGCGCATGCGAATAGCTGCCGCGGATGAAGCGTTCCGCGCGCCACCGCGTTCGCGCCATCGGCTGCAACCGCAACCGCCAGTCGTTGCCGAGCAATGCGGCTAGTTCGCCGATCGCGAAGTCGGCGGCGGCGCGATCGTCGGCGCGCTCGATCGCCTCCGCGCAGTCGCCGCCGAAGAACGCCTCGACCACCGGTGCGCCGAGCCAGCCGACCTGATAGCTCGCGGTGTGCGCCGAATGCGGGTTGCCGATCAGGTGCGCGTTGTGCGGATAGTCGCTACCGGCGATGCCGAGGAAGATCTTGTCGGCGAGGCCGAGCGGCAGGGCGGCTGCCGCGTCACGCTTGTCGGGGAGCGGCGGGTCGAAGATGATGTCGCCGTCGGCTAGCACCGGGGTCGGCACGGCGACGATCACGCGATCGGTCTCGATCGTGCCGCTCGGCGTCGTCAGGCGGATCGTCGCGCCGCGATGATCGATCCGCGTGACCGGGGTCGCGAGCCGGAGCGGCACACCCTTCGCATGCCGCGCGACCAGCGCGCCATAGCCGTCGCGCAGCCGCCAATTGTCCTCGCCCGCCGCATTCTCGTACGCCGCCCAGTCGTGCAGCGACACGTCGCGCAGGTTCGCACCGTTGGCATAGCCGGAGATCGCGTCGATCAGCGGTCGCCACGGCGCATCGGCGGCAATGAAATCGCTCAGCGGGCGGTCGAGTCCGGCAACATAGGCTTCGGCGCGATCGTGCCATTCGGCATAGGCGGCCTCGAACGCGCGGCGTTCCTCGGGCGGGAAGCCGAGGTCGCGCCATTGCTCGCGCCAGTGCGCGTCGCCGCGGTCGATCGCGAATTCCTCGGCGAGCGCGATCCGCGTCCACGGGTTGCGATTGGCCGAGTGGAGCCAAGCACAACCGAGATCGAGCGTCTCGCCACGCACGCGGATCGTGTGGGCGCGCCCGCCGATCCGCTCGCTCGCCTCGACCAGCAGGACGTTGCAGCCGGCGTCGTGGAGCCGGCGCGCGGCGGCGATGCCGGCTGCACCGGCTCCGACCACGACGACGTCGTAGCTCACGCGATCACGAAGGGTCGCGGATCGCCAGGAATGCTACGACCGCGGCGATGGCGAGCGCGATCAGCGCCACCCAGTAACCGATCTGCCATTCGACCTGCACGCCGGTTGCGGCAAGCGACCCGAAGATGCCGCCGGCCTTTGCCGCCGCCGCATCGATCCGCGACTGGTTATACTGGTTCGATCCCGCCCAGATCAGCGCCATCGCCAGCACCGACAGGATCGCCACGACGACCGCGACGCTTCGGCGGAGAAACGACGCGATCAGCGCGGCGGCGGTCAAGGCGAGAGCGACCGTCATGTAATAATTGATCTGATCGCCGCTGCTCCGGACGGTGAGATCGCCGACTTGCGCCTGCGCATGCCCGCTCGCCAACTGCCAGCCGGTCGCCGACAGGAGATGCTGCCCGAACAGCGAGATCGACAGCCACGGCAGCACGAACGCCAGCAAGGCGACCACCAGCGGAATCTTCACATAGCGCCACATGGTCGTTTCCTCGGCTCGCCCCGTCGCGAAGGCTAGCCAGCGCGGCGGGGCATGTCCACCGCCGCCGCGCATCCTATCATGCGGCGATCAGGCGCTTTTCGCCGGCCAGCCGCATCATCACCTTCTGCAGTTTCTCGAACGCGCGCACCTCGATCTGGCGGACGCGCTCACGCGACACGCCATAGACCTGGCTCAGTTCCTCGAGCGTCTTGGGATCGTCGGTCAGGCGACGCTCGGTCAGGATATGCTTCTCGCGGTCGTTGAGGTCGTCCATCGCCTCCATCAACAGGCTGTGGCGGACGTCCGCCTCCTGCGTGTCGGCGACGACCTTGTCCTGCAACGGCGCATCGTCGACCAGCCAGTCCTGCCACTGGCCCTCGCCGTCCTCGCGCATCGAGACGTTGAGCGACGTGTCGCCGCCCATCGCCATGCGGCGGTTCATGCTGGTGACCTCGTCCTGGGTCACGCCCAGGTCCTTGGCGATCTTGGCGAGGTTCTCCGGAGAAAGGTCGCCGTCCTCGAACGCGTCGAGCTTCGACTTCATCCGGCGCAGGTTGAAGAACAGTTTCTTCTGCGCGGCGGTGGTGCCCATCTTCACCAGGCTCCACGAACGCAGGATGAATTCCTGGATCGACGCGCGGATCCACCACATCGCATAGGTCGCGAGGCGGAAGCCGCGATCGGCCTCGAACTTCTTCACGCCCTGCATCAGGCCGATATTGCCCTCGCTGATAAGCTCGCTGACGGGCAGGCCATAGCCGCGATAGCCCATCGCGATCTTGGCGACGAGGCGCAGGTGCGACGTCACCAGCTGGTGCGCGGCGTCGGTGTCGCCATGCTCCTCGAACCGTTTGGCGAGCATATATTCCTGCTCGGGCGTCAGGATCGGGAATTTCTTGATCTCGGCCAGGTAGCGGTTGAGGCTCGCCTCGCCGCCGAGGGCAGGTATCGTCGCCGGGACGTTGCTGCGGTTTGCCATGATCGTGTCTCCCTTAGTCCAGCCGGCATGCCCCAGAAGAGGCGACATGCCGCGCTGCAAAAAAATCAATGAGCGAGGTGTACGAAGAGTTCCTGCATGTCGGCAGGCATGTCGCTGTCGAACGACAAAGCGTGCTTGGATATCGGGTGGATGAACCCGAGCCGGGCGGCATGCAAGGCTTGACGGCGGAAATTCAGGGTTTCCAGAACCTTCCTGTGGGCCGGTTTTGTTCTACCATAAACGGGGTCGCCCAGCAAGGCGTGGCCGATCGATGCCATGTGCACGCGAACCTGATGCGTGCGCCCGGTCTCGAGCCGGCATTCGAGCAAGGCGGCGTCGGCGAGCGGTTCCAGCATCCGGTAATGTGTCACGGCGCGCTTGCCGGTCCTGACGATCGCGACCTTCTTGCGGTCGTGCGGGCTCCGCGCGAGCGGCGCATCGACGCTGCCCGTTGGCGGGATCGGGCGGCCGCCGACGATCGCCTTGTAGCGGCGGTCGATCGAGTGATCGGCGAACTGCTTCGCCAGCCCCTCATGCGCGCGGTCGGTCTTGGCCGCGACCATCAGTCCCGACGTGTCCTTGTCGATGCGATGGACGATGCCGGGCCGCGCCACCCCGCCGATCCCGCTCAGGGAACCGCCGCAATGGTGGAGCAGGGCATTGACCAAGGTCCCGTCGAGATTGCCCGCGGCCGGATGCACGACGAGGCCAGCGGGCTTGTCGATCACGATCAGATGTTCGTCCTCGAACGCGACGACGAGCGGGATGTCCTGCGCTTCGTTATGCGCCGGAGTCGGATCGGGCACCGCGACCGCGTAGGTCTCGCCCGCCACCGCCTTCCTGGCAGGGTCGCGCATCAGTGCGCCGTCGGGGCGTGAAACCTGCCCGCCGGCGATCAGCACCTTCAGCCGCTCGCGCGACAGGGTGGGCAGCGCGTCGGCCAGCGCGCGGTCCACGCGCCAGCCATCGGCGGTCGCCGCGATCTCTGCCTGCAAGATGGAAACCCCCGATCCCATTCAGGTCTGAAATGGGGTCGCGGCGTTGGATTTCAAGGTGGTGCACCCGGCAATCGCGGCTTGAACCTTGGTCGCGGCTTGGCCAGAAGGCGGGCAACAAAGGAACGCGCTCCATGTCCATTTCCCCGGTCGATTTCGCCAGCCTGTTGTGCTCGCGGCTGTGTCATGACCTGCTGTCGCCGGTCGGCGCGCTCAACAACGGGCTCGAGCTGCTGGCGGACGAGAACGATCCGGACATGCGCCAGCGCTGCCTCGACCTGCTCAACGAAAGCGCGCGAGCGTCGGCCAACAAGCTGAAATTCTTCCGCCTGGCGTTCGGCGCGGCCGGCGGCTTCGGCGAGACGGTCGACACGCGCGAGGCGAAGGCGGCGATCGAGGGGCTGTTCGGTGAGGGCGGCAAGGTGACGATCGGCTGGATGGTCGATGACGGCGCGCTGCCCAAGTCGGCGGTGAAGGTACTGCTCAACCTGTCGCTGATCGCCGCCGATGCGCTGGTTCGCGGCGGCCAGCTCGACATCGGCGCGGAACAGGCCGAGGGCCGCGTCGAGATCGTCGTCCGTGCCGAGGGATCGCGGCTGGTGCTCGACCAGGAACTGCGCACGACGCTGATGGGCCAGCTCGACGACGACGTGGTGACCCCGCGCGGCGCGGCCGCCTACCTCGTCCACTCGCTGGTGACCGAAGGCGGCGGCAGCATCCAGATCTCCCCGCCCGACGCGCCGGTGCTGCTGTTCGGCGCGACGATCCTGGTGGGTTAACGAACGCTTCCGTACTCCTGCGGAAGCAGGAGTCCAGGATTTCAGGCGGTATCGTTGGTGGCTCTGGGCTTCTGCTTGCGCAGGAGCACGGCAGGATTGGGTTCTCTGTAACCCCCCGGTAAAGCAGTATTTAACCAGTGCTGGTCCATGGATCGCCGCGCGCCAACGCCCCGGGGACCCATGGACGACCTGCTCCAGGAATTCATTGCCGAGACGCGCGAGACGCTCGAAGCGCTCGCGGGGGAAATCATCGCGTGGGAAGCCGATCCGGCCGATCGCGCGCGGTTGGACGCGATCTTCCGTTTCGTGCACACGGTGAAGGGCAGCTGCGGGTTCCTCGATCTGCCGCGGCTCGAACGGCTGAGCCATGCCGCTGAGGACGTGCTGTCAGCGGTCCGCTCGGGCGAGCGCGTGCCCGACCCGATGCTCGTCAATGCGGTGCTGGCGATCGTCGATCGCATCGGCGCGCTGGTCGAGGCGATCGATGCCGGGGCCGCGCTGGACGATGCCGGCGAGGACTTGCTGATCGCCGCGCTCGACGGCAGCGCCGATCCGGTCGAACTCGCGAGCCCCGTCGCGATCGTGGCGCCCGCCGGGCGCGGCGTCCAGCGCAGCGTCCGCCTGTCGACCGACCTGCTCGATCGCATGATGAGCGGCATGTCCGACATGGTGCTGGCGCGCAACGAACTGGCGCGGCGGATGCGCGACAGCGACGCCGACCCCGCGGTGGAGGCGGCGCTCGATCGCCTCTCGCTGACCGTCGCCGAACTGCGCGACACCGTCAGCCGCACGCGCATGCAGAAGGTCGATGCCCTGTTCTCGGCGCTGCCGCGGATCGTGCGCGATACCGCCGGCGAACTCGGCAAGGCGGTGCAGCTCAGCGTCGATGGCGCCGATGTCGAGCTCGACCGCGAGATGATCGAGGTGATGCGCGACCCGATGGTGCACATCATCCGCAACGCGATCGACCACGGCATCGAAAGTCCCGACGAACGCCGCGCCGCCGGCAAGCGCGAGAGCGGCCGGCTCGCCGTTTCCGCCCGGCAATCGGGCAACCAGATCATCATCGAGGTCGCCGACGACGGGCGCGGCATCGATACCGACCGGCTGGTCCGCAAGCTGACCGCCGCCGGCCAGACGCGGGGCCGCGACCTGGCCGCCCTGAGCGAGCGCGCCAAGCTCGACCTGATCTTCGAACCCGGCCTTTCGACCAAGACCGAGGTCACCGCGATTTCCGGCCGCGGCGTCGGGATGGACGTGGTCCGCGCGAACGTCGAGCAGATCGGCGGGCGGATCGAGCTCACCAACCATCCGGGTCGGGGCTTGCGCCTCCAAATCCACGTGCCGCTGACGCTGTCGATCATCCCGGCGATCGTGATCGGCGTCGGCGGCCAGCGCTTCGCCGTCACGCGTCAGGCGATCGAGGAGATCGTCCATGTCGGCGGGACCGGCGGCGACGGCTCGATCCGGCTCGATCGCATCGGCGACAGCATCGCGGTGACGGTGCGCGATCGCCGCATGCCGCTGGTCGATCTCGGCGCGCTGCTGGCGTTGAGCGTGGCCGATCCGGCGCGGGTCGACATGCTGGCGATCATCACCGCGAGCGGGGGCAGCTTCGCCGTCGCGGTCGATTCGGTGCTCGATCACGAGGAACTGGTCATCAAGCCGGCGGCGCCGGCCGTGATGGCGGCGGGCATCTATGCCGGGCAGACCCTGCCTGACAGCGGGTCGCCGATGCTGCTGCTCGATTGCGGCGGAATCGCCGAAGCCGCCGGAATCGCGTTCGAGACTGAGACGGCGCGTGACGTCGACGAGGCCGCCGCGAGCGCGATGCCGGTGGTCGACGCCCTGTTGTTCGCCGATCTCGACGGGCGCCGCCGCGCGATCCCGCTGGCGATCATCGATCGCGTCGAGACCGTGGCGCGCGATGCCGCGGCGCTGACCGGCGGGCGCTGGCGCCTGCTCGCGGACGGCCGCATCCTGCCGCTTGCGGCACTGGGCGACCTGCCCGGCGGCGCGGAATTCGCGGTGCTGCGGATCAAGGACGGCGCGGCCGAGGTCGCTTACGCGATCGCCGAGCCGCTCGACATCGTGGCGATGCCAGCCGACATCGCGCCCGTCGCGGCGCCGGGGCCGATCCTGGGCGTCATCACGCTGGACGACGATCAGGTCGAACTGATCGATCCGCAATGGCTGCTCGGGATCGAGGCGGCGGATGGCGCGACGAGCGCGGCGCCGCTCTGCCTGCTCGATTGCGCGGCGGATGCGTGGCTCGCGACGTTCCTGACTCCGGTGCTCGAAAGCGCGGGGTATCGTGTCGCGACGAGCGCGGCCGGCGAGCAGCCCGCGGTGATCCTGACAACGGCGGCGGAGGGCGGCGATGCCCGCGTCGTGCGGCTGAGCAACGATCGCACCGCGCGCGGATCCGTCTATCGATACGATCGCGCGGGGCTGCTCGCCGCGGTCGCCGAGCGAGTGGGGGCAGCGGCATGAACGAACGGCTTTTCCTGATCGCGACGATTGCCGGACGTGGCGTCGCGATCGATTCGGCGCAGGTCGAATCGGTGGTCGATATCGGCCGGGTGACGCCGACGCCGCGCGTGGCGCCGCACATTCGCGGGCTCGCCGCCCTGCGCAGCCGCGTGGTGACGGTGATCGACGCGCATGCCGCGCTCGGGCTGCGCGCGGCGGGGATCGTCGGCGACCGCGCGGTCATCACGGTGATCGACGGGCATCACTATGCCGTGTTGGTCGATGCGCTGGAGGATGTCGCGCCGTTCGCGGTCGCGCCGCTGACCCCGGGGATCGCGCTCGACAACGGCTGGCGCAGCGCCGGTTGCGGCGAAGTGGAACGCGACGGCGAGCCGATCCTGGCGATCGACCTCGCCGCGCTGGTCGCCGGACCGGGTGTCGGTGCCGCCACGATGACGGTCAATTAACGGTTTCGCGTTAACACGCGGGGATCGCCCGAAAACGGGTCGGGTAAAGGGGTTGTTGGGTGATGAAGACGTGTCTGGTAGTCGATGACTCGAAGGTGATCCGCAAGGTCGCCCGCCACATCCTCGAAACGCTCGATTTCGACGTCCGCGAGGCCGCTGACGGCCGCGAAGCGCTCGACGCCTGCATCGCCAGCACGCCCGACGTCATCCTGCTCGACTGGAACATGCCGGTCATGAGCGGCATGGATTTCCTGCGCGCGCTACGCGAGACCGCGCTCGCCAGCCGGCCCAAGGTGGTGTTCTGCACGACCGAGAACGGCATGGCCTATATCCGTGCCGCGATCGAGGCGGGCGCCGACGAGTATGTCATGAAGCCGTTCGACCGCGAGGCGCTGGAATCGAAGCTGCAAATCGTCGGCATGGCCTGAGCCGGACTCGGTCCGCGCCGTCATGGCCAGCAAGGCGCCTTCCCCGGATCCCGACCAACCACGCTCGGTCCTGATCGTCGATGATTCGGCGGTCGCGCGCGCGGTGATGGCGCGCGCGATCGACAGTGGCGACCGCTGCGTCGTCGCCGGCGCCGTATCCGATGCGAACGCGGCGCTGGCGTTTCTGGCGCGCCACCGCGTCGACGTCATCCTGCTCGATATCGAGATGCCCGGCGTCGACGGGCTGACCGCGCTGCCCGACCTGATCGCGGCGGGGCAGGGAGCCCGCGTCCTGATCGTCTCGTCCAGCGCGGCGGACGGCGGTGCGGCGACCGTGCAGGCGCTGGCGCTGGGGGCGGCCGATACCTTGGTCAAGCCGACCGTCGGCGCATTCGCCGGGCGGTTCGCGGACTTGCTCAATGAGCGCCTCAACCGGCTGGTCGCCGCCGAGGAGGTGCCGCTGCCGCCGACACCGACGACGGTGGTGGTGCCGGGGGACGATTTCGATGTGGTCGCGATCGGTGCCTCGACCGGCGGCATCCACGCGCTCAGCCAGTTGCTCCGCGCGCTGCCCGCCGAGTTCCGTTTGCCGATGCTCATCACCCAGCACCTGCCCGAATCGTTCATGCCGTATTTCGCCGCGCAGGTCGCGGTGCTAGCCGGGCGGCCCTGCGAAGTCGCCGAAGATCATTCGCGAATCCGTCCCGGCCGTATCCTTGTCGCGCCCGGCCGCGCGCACATGCGGATCGTCTCGATGGGCGACGGCGCCGCGATCCGGCTGTCGACCGCGCCGGCGGCGAGCGGATGCTTGCCGTCGGTCGATCCGATGCTCGAGTCGCTGGCCGATGTGTACGGCGCGCGCGGGCTCGCGGTGGTGCTGAGCGGCATGGGTCGCGACGGCGCGATCGGTGCCGCGGCGCTGGCGGCGGCGGGCGGCAGCGTCGTCGTGCAGGATCGCGCGTCGTCGGTGATCTGGGGCATGCCGGGCGCCGCGGTCCAGTCCTGTCCCGGCGCAGCGATCCTGCCCCCCGACAGGATAGGCGCGCTGATGGCGGGCCGGCGCCGGCCGTCATGCTGAACGCCTTGCCGCCCGGCGCGATTGAACGCCTGCTGAACGTGCTGGAGGCGCGCACCGGGCAACAGGTCGGCAGCAGCCGCGCCTGGCGGATCGAGACCGCGCTCCAGGTCGTTGCGCGCGACACCGGCCACCGCGACCTGGACGCGCTGGCCGACGCCGTCCATCGCGCACCCGACAGTGCGATCGCCGACCGGGTGATCGACGAACTGCTCAACCAGGAAAGCTCGTTCTTCCGTGACGCCGCGGTGTTCGACCTCGTCGCCGAAGCGGTCCGCACGGTCTCCGCCGAACGCCGCCCGCGCATCTGGTCGGCGGGCTGTTCGACCGGGCAGGAGCCGCTCAGCCTGGCCATGATGTTCGCGGAAGGCGAGGGCCCGGTACCGGAGATCGTCGCCACCGACGTGTCCGATGCGGCACTCCGCCGTGCCCGCGCCGGCCGCTACAGCCAGTTCGAGATCCAGCGTGGCCTGCCGGTGCGGCGGATGGTGCGCTGGTTCGATCAGGTCGACAATGATTGGGTCGCGCATCCGGAACTGGTGCGAAATATCGCGTTCCGCCGCATGAACCTGGTCGGCGATCCGCTGCCGATCGGGCGGTTCGACGTCATCCTGTGCCGCAACGTGCTGTTCTACTTCGCGCCGGAGTTGCGCCGCGCGGTGCTGGAACGGCTGGCGCAAGTGTTGCGGCCCGATGGCGTGCTGGTGCTGGGCGCGGGCGAGACCGTGATCGGCTATAGCGAGGCGTTCCGCCCGAGCAGCCGCTATCGCGGCCTGTACGAGCCCAACTGGAGCGCCGCTGCGGCGGCCTGATTGCTTCAGGTTTACTTTCGCCGCAGTTCGCCGCAATCCTCGGCCTCGTGAGCATCGTCGAGACCCCGTCGCCCAATTTCAACGAGCGGCAGCTGCCGGTCACGATGATCGTGCTGCATTATACGGGCATGGAAAGCGCCGCGGCGGCGATCGCGCGGCTGACCGATCCGGTGGCCCAAGTGTCCGCGCATTACCTGATCGATGAGGACGGCGCCGTCCACGCGCTCGTGCCGGAGGACCAGCGCGCCTGGCACGCCGGAGCGTCGCACTGGCGGGGGATCACCGACGTCAACTCGGCCTCGATCGGGATCGAACTGGTCAATCCGGGGCACGAATACGGCTATCGCGACTTTCCGGACGCGCAGATCGACGCGCTGGTCCCGCTGATGCAGGCGATCAAGGACCGCCACGGCATCACCCGGGGCAACATCGTCGGCCATTCGGATATCGCGCCGACCCGCAAGCAGGACCCGGGCGAGCGCTTTCCCTGGGGGAAGCTCGCGCGGCTCCGGCTGGCGATGCCGCGACCGACGCGCAATCTGATGGACCCGTTGTGGAGCGACGCCGGCTTCTTGCTTGCGCTCGAACGGTTCGGCTACGACGTCACCGACCGGCTCGCCGCCGTCGTCGCCTTCCAGCGCCGCTTCCGCCCCGAACTGATCGACGGCGAGATCGACGGCGAATGCCGTAGCCTGCTGCTGGCGCTGCTGTTGCCAAAGCCGCAGGGGGATGAGTGAATGGACCCGCTGCTGTTGATCCCGATTCTATTCGTGATTGGCGTGGGTACTGCGTCAGCGACCTTTCCATGGAGCAGCTTTCGATTGGGCCGAGGCCGGGCGTGGGCGGCTGCACCGATTGTGCCGCCGTTGGTCGCCCTTGGGTTGGGATGGCTTTTTCGCGTGCGGCCGGGCGATCTGCATCCCGCGTCGATCGTCGTTTTCTTTTTGTGTTCTCTGCTGTTGATTAGTGCAGCGATGATCGTGGTCATGCCGCTCCTCATGAAAGACCGTCGCATTTTTGGAGCATCGATCGCGATTGCGATGCTTGGCCTGACGATGGGCGCGACCTTCGTTGCGGCAATGCAGGTGACGGGCAATTGGATCTAGCTGTCAATATTGGACAATTGAGCAGACGGCTATACAAGGTGACGGCCAGAGGATCGGGCGGCCGCGGGTGCGCAAGCACGCGAGGAAAGTCCGGGCTCCGCGAAACGACGGTGGCGGGTAACGCCCGCCGGGCCAGAAAGCGATTTTTGGCCCAGGGAAAGTGCCACAGAGAGTAGACCGCCAACGTCTTCGGACACGGTAAGGCTGAAAGGGTGCGGTAAGAGCGCACCGCGGGGCCGGTAACGGTCGCGGCACGGCAAACCCCACCGGGAGCAAGACCGAATAGGGGCGGCGCATGGGCTTCGTTTCAGCTCGTCGCCCGGGTTGGTTGCTGGAGGCGGCGTGCGAGCGTCGTCCTAGAGGAATGGTCGCCCATCCCCCGGATGATGGTCCGGGGGAGGACAGAACCCGGCTTATAGATCCTGTGGCGCTCGTGCGCCGGGATTAGCGAAAGCTAATCCCGGTCGCGCGGCAGCGCCGCGCCGGTTCCCACGCGCACCATGCTCCCGCGAAGGCGGGAGCCCAGAGCCACGGGCCGCATCGCTCGCGACCATGGATTCCTGCCTTCGCAGGAATACGATCCTCGAAATTGCCGCGACTACCTTCCCACGGGTGGCAAATCCCCGCCTTGCCGCCTAGATGCCCCCGGATGGCGCGCGCGACCCGTTCGGACAATTGGGGCTTTCCCCGCTGGGGCGGATACGGTTCGTCGCGCGAAGCGGCGCGGGTGCGTATCTGCGACCGCCACGGCTGCGAGGAAAAGGGCGACTGTCCCGCGCCGAAATCGCCCAACAGCCCGGACCGCTGGTATTTCTGCCAGGAGCATGCCGCCGAATACAATCGCGGCTGGAATTATTTCGAGGGCTTGACCGCCGAGGAAGCCGCCGCGCGTGAGGCGGACGAGACGCGTACCGCCAACGGCTATGCCCAGTCGAAGCACAATGCGTGGGCCGGCCCCGGCGACGGTAGCCGCTCGCGCGACGAGATGCGCGCGCTCGAACTGTTCGAGCTCGACCCCGATGCGAGCTTCGACGAAGTCCGCAGCGCGTGGCGCAAGCTCGCCAAGGAATGCCACCCTGACGTGCGCCCCGGCGACGCCGACGCCGCCAAACGGTTCCAGGCGATCCAAGCTGCCTACGACGTGCTGCGCGTCGCCGAGGAAGAGCGGACGTGGAAGCCGACCGCGTAACGCCGATCGGCGGACTGGGACGCGGCGTCGCCAGTCGGTGGAACGGCGCGGTGCTGGTGTGCGGCAAATGCTCGAAAAAGCTCGACGGCGGGTTCGGGCCGAAACGGCGCTGGTCGCTCGCCAAGGCGCTGCGCAAGGCATTCGGGCTCAAGAAGGGCCGCAAGGCGCCGTTCGGGGTGATCGAGACGCGATGCCTCGGCATTTGCCCGCGCAACGCCGTGACGCTGATCGACACCGCGCATCCCGATATGTGGCGCGTCGTGCCGGTGGGTGCGGATATCGCGGCGCTCGGCCGCGACCTCGGGCTCGGCGCGAGCGATCAGCCGCCGCGGCGAGCGATCAACGACAAATAGTTCTGCAGCACGGTCTCGTTGACCGGCTCCCATTCGTACTGCTCGGCGGCGGCGTGCCCGGCCAGCCCGGCCCGGCGGCGGAGTTCGTCGTTCTGCGCCAGCCGGGCGATCGCGTCGGCATAGGCGTCGACGTCGCGCGGCGGCACCAGGAAGCCGGTCACGCCGTCGCTGACCAGGTCGACCGCGCCGGTCGCGCGCGCGGCGACCACCGGTACGCCGGCCGCCATCGCTTCCGCGGTTACGTTGCCGAACGTCTCGGTCACGCTGGGGTTGAAGAACACGTCCATCGACGCGACCGCGCGGCCGAGCGCGTCACCCGACTGGAAGCCGGTGAAGACCGCCTGTGGCACGCGGTCGGCGAACCAGTCGCGCGCGGGTCCTTCGCCGATCACCATCACACGGTGCTTGACGCCACGCTCGCTCAATCGCGTCACCACGTCGGCGAAGATGTCGAGGCCCTTTTCCAGCACCAGCCGGCCGAGAAAGCCGATCGCCACTTCGTCGTCGCCGATGCCGAGCGACCGGCGCCAGTCCAGGCTGCGCTGGCGCGGATGGAAACGCTGATGATCGACCCCGCGCGACCAGATGTCGATCGGCGCGGTGACGCCCCATTGCCGCAGCAATTCCTCGGACGACGGTGCCGGCACCACCACTTGCTCGGTCCGGTTGTAGAACCGGGCGAACAGGCGCGTCAGCGGCTTTTCCAGGAAACCGAGATGATAATAGGCCGGATAGGTTTCCAGGCGCGTGTGGAAGGAGGCGAACGCCGCGACGTCGTTGCGGCGCGCCCATTTCAGCGCGCCGTGGCAGAGAAATTCGGGCGCGGACAGATGCACGATATTGGGCGCGAACCCCTCCAGATCCTTGCGCGTCTTTCTCGGCAGGCCGATGGCGAACTTGTATTCCTCGCGCCCACCCGGGACCGGCAGGCCGGGGACGCTGACCAGATCGCCGACCGGTGGGAAAGCCGGCGTGTTCGTCGTCGGCGAATAGACCCGGACGGTGACCCCGCGCGACAACAGATGCCCGACCAGCTTGTTGAGCGCCTGGTTCGCCCCGTCGCGGACGTAATTGTAGTTGCCCGAAAACAGCGCGACGCGAAGATCCCCGGGTTGCATGGTCACGCGCCATAGCGGGCCGCGTCGCGCTTGCCTATCGCATCGTTACGCGCGCGGGATCAGGGCGCGATCTCGACGCCGTCCCACGCGAACAGCTTGCCGCTATCGGCCGGGCGGAGGCCGTCGATCACGTCGAGCAATTGTACCGCCGCGCGATCGGGCGCGAATAGCTGGCCGGGCGCGACATTGCCCTGGAACGGGCGCGACAGCGGCGTGTCGACCGTACCGGGGTGTAGCCCGACGACGATCCCGCGTTCGTTGCGGCGGCGATCCTCGATCGCGATCGTGCGGATGAGCTGGTTGAGCGCCGCCTTCGCCGCGCGATAGCCATACCACCCGCCCAGCCGGTTGTCGGTGATGCTGCCGACCCGCGCCGACAAAGCAGCGAACACGGTGCGTTCGCCGCGCGGCATCAGCGGCAGGAAATGCTTGGCGACGATCGCCGGCCCGATCGCGTTCACCGCGAACGTGCGGGCAAGCCAGGCCGGGTCGAGGTCGCGCAACGCTTTTTCCGGACCGTTCCCCGCGTCGTCATGCAGCAGGCCGGTCGCGACGATCACCAGCGTCGGCGGCGGGCCGCCTGCGACATGCGCGACCGCACTCGCGATACTCGATTCGTCGTCGAGGTCGAGGTGCGCCGCCCCGCTTGCCGAGCGCGCGAAACGGTGGACGGTCGCGAAGGTATCCTCCTCCGCGATCACCTCCGCCAGCGCCGCACCGATCGCGCCGCCGGCACCGATCACCACCGCCGATCGTTGCTTGTCCACCATGCCCCGCGCCATAGCGAGCGCGTCCCGCATCCGAAAGGAGCCCATCGATGACCGACCTCTCGACATTTCCCATCACCCGCAAATGGCCCGCGCAGCATCCCGACCGGCTGCAATATTACGGCCTGCCGACACCCAACGGCGTCAAGGTGTCGATCATGCTCGAGGAAACCGGGTTGCCGTACGAAGCGCACAAGGTCGATTTCGCGAAGGACGAGCAGAAGTCGCCCGAATTCCTGAGCCTCAACCCCAACGGCAAGATCCCGGCGATCCTCGACCCCGACGGACCGGGCGGCCAGCCGCTGGCGCTCTTCGAAAGCGGCGCGATCCTGCTCTATCTCGCCGACAAGACCGGGCGGTTCATTCCGTCAGATCCCGCCGGGCGGTGGCGTGCGATCCAGTGGCTGATGTTCCAGATGGGCGGCGTCGGCCCGATGTTCGGCCAGGTCGGCTTCTACGTGAAGTTCGCAGGCAAAGACTGGAACGAGCCGCAATCGCGCGACCGCTACGTTGCGGAGGCGAAGCGGCTGCTCGGCGTGATGGACCGGCAGCTCGACGGGCGGACGTGGTTTCTGGGCGACGACTTCAGCATCGCCGACATCTCGATGCTCGGCATGGTGCGCAACCTGACCGGCTTCTACGGCGCCGGCGACATCGTGGGATTCGATGCCTTCAAGAACGTCCAGGCTTGGTTGGAGCGTGGCTTGGCGCGGCCGGCGGTGCAGCGCGGACTTGCCGTCTGCGCCGAGTGAGGGCTCAGGCGTCCAGCCGCCGCTTCACGCCTGCCAGCGCGACGACGCGGCCGCCGTCCAGGATCGGCATCGCCATCAGGCGGACCCATTGTCGCGCGCAAGCGGGTGGGCCGATCTCGACGTCGAGGGTAAAGCCGCGACGATGCCTGATCGCATGCGCACGCAGGCGCTCCATCGCCGCCCGCGAGTCTTCCGCGTAACAGCGCAGGGCATAGTCGCGTGTCGGTGCCGTGCCGGGCGGCAGGCCGAACAGTGCCCGAACCGTCGCGTCCCAGATCAGCGTGTCGCTCGCCAGATCGCACTGCCACCGACCGCTGGCGTCAGGCAGACGACCCGGATCGAACGACATCCCCTGCGCCATCCCCCCGGCCGGAGCGTCGAGCGGCCAGCTATGGTGAAGCGGCAGGGGCTCGGTGGGTAGCATGTCGTCCGTATAACTCGGCGCGAGTTGCCGAAGCGTTGACGCGGCAGTGCTTGTTCCCGTCTCGTTCCGCTGATATTTGCGCGCTCATGGCCAAACCCCAGAAGCGCTATGTCTGCCAATCGTGCGGCTCGGTCAGCCATCGCTGGCAGGGGCAGTGCGTCGATTGTTCGGAATGGAATACGTTGGTCGAGGAGGCCGGCGCGGTGGTCACGCCGTTCCAGGCCAAGCACAACCTGCAGGGCGGGGGGCGCGCGATCTCGCTGGTCGGGCTGGATGCCGAGGTCGCGCTGCCGGCGCGGCTGGCGAGCGGGATTGCCGAGCTCGACCGCGCGCTGGGCGGCGGGTTCGTCGAGGGGTCGGCGACGCTGATCGGCGGCGATCCGGGGATCGGCAAGTCGACCCTGTTGCTCCAGGCGGCGGCGAGGATGGCGCTGGGCGGGCAGTCGGTCGCCTATGTCTCGGGCGAGGAAGCCGCCGATCAGGTGCGGTTGCGGGCGCGGCGGCTGGGGCTGGGCGAGGCGCCGGTGCAGCTGGCGGCGGCGACCAGCGTGCGCGATATCCTGACGACGCTGGGTCAGGGGCGACCGCCCGCGCTGCTGGTGATCGATTCGATCCAGACGATGCATTCCGACCTGATCGAGGGAGCGCCCGGCACGGTCAGCCAGGTTCGCGCGTCGGCGCAGGAATTGATCCGCTTCGCCAAGGAGCGCGGCACCGCGCTGGTGCTGGTCGGCCACGTCACCAAGGACGGCACGATCGCCGGTCCGCGCGTGCTGGAGCATATGGTCGACACCGTGCTGAGCTTCGAGGGCGAACGCAGCCACCAATATCGCATCCTGCGCGCGATCAAGAACCGCTTCGGCGGCACCGACGAGATCGGCGTGTTCGCGATGGAGACGGCGGGGCTGAGCGAAGTCGCCAACCCCTCGGCGCTGTTCCTGACGCATCGCGAGGAGGGCGTGACCGGCACGACGGTGTTCCCGGCGCTGGAGGGAACGCGGCCGGTGCTGGTCGAGGTGCAGGCGCTGGTCGTGCGGCTGGCGTCGGGCGCGACCCCGCGGCGGGCGGTGGTCGGCTGGGACAGCGGGCGGCTGGCGATGATCCTGGCGGTGCTGGAGGCGCGGTGCGGGCTCAGCTTCTCGACCTGCGAAGTCTATCTCAACATCGCCGGCGGCTATCGCGTGCAGGATCCGGCCGCCGATCTGGCGGTGGCGGCGGCTTTGATCTCGGCGCTCAGCGAGCGGCCGGTGCCGGCGGATGCCGTCGCGTTCGGCGAGATCGCGTTGTCGGGCGAAGTGCGCCCGGTC
Source organism: Sphingomonas sp. (assembly GCF_017304635.1). Taxonomy (GTDB): domain Bacteria; phylum Pseudomonadota; class Alphaproteobacteria; order Sphingomonadales; family Sphingomonadaceae; genus Sphingomonas. The sequence continues at coordinate 1,060,003 of NZ_JAFKMA010000001.1, read as the reverse complement.
GCCCACGCGGCGTTGCGGCTGAAGGAAGCGGCGAAATTGGGGTTCGAGCGCGCGCTGGGTCCCGCGGGCCTGACCGGCGACGGCATGCGGGTCAGCGGCTTCCGTACGCTCGGCAGCCTCGTTGACCACATGCTGGGGCGCGGCTAGCTCCTCCAATCGATGAATCTGCACACGCTCGACATCCTCGTCCTGCTCGGCGTCGCGGCGGCGGCGGTGCTAGGGGCGTGGCGTGGCTTCGTCCACGAGGTGCTGGCGCTGTTCGCCTGGGTGCTGGTGGTGTTCGCGCTCAAGCTGCTCCACGCGCCGCTGACGCAGGCGCTGGCCGGCATGGTCGCGACGCCGACCGGGGCGGCGGTGCTGGCGTTCGCGCTGATCGCCGGGGCGGCGTGGTTCGGCGGGCGGCTGTTCGCCCGCGCGATGGGGCGCCGGACGAAGGCGTCGATCCTGGGGCCGCTCGACCGCGCGATGGGGTTTGGGTTCGGCGCGCTCAAGGGCCTGATCCTCGCGAGCCTCGCCTTCCTGCTGCTGGTGCTGGTGACCGATACGGCAGGCGGCGGCCCGCGCCAGCGCCCGGCGTGGCTGACGCATGCGCGGACCTATCCGCTGCTTAATTCGACCAGCGCCTATGTCGCCGACGTGATCGGCAAGCGCCGGGCCGGCCGGTCGATGTTCGGTAGTGACAATGCGAGCTATGCGACGAGCAACGAGACCGCCGCGACCGCTGCAGACGCGGAGCCGACGCCCAAACCTACCCGTTCTCCTACGAAATCAGAAGCGCAGAGCCGGAAGCGTCACGCCGAGTAACCCTGGGCTCCCGCGTTCGCAGGAGCACGGCGGTATGGGAGGGGGTCGCGCTTTGCCGTCTCCTGCCCTACATGCCGCAGCGATGAACGCGCCGCTCTACAACACCGACATCCTGCGGCTGGCGGCGACGATCCCCCATCACGAGCGATTGACCGAGGCGATGGCGACCAGCGAGAAGCGCTCGCCGATCTGCGGCAGCCGGGTGACGGTCGATGTCGCGATGGCGGATGGCCGCATCGATGCGCTCGGCATGTTGGTCCGCGCCTGTGCGCTCGGCCAGGCATCCTCGTCGCTGTTCGCCGCGCATGCGGTGGGGCGCACCCCGGCGGAACTGGCGGCGGCGCGTGACTCGCTGACCGCGTGGCTGGCCGGGGAGGGCGCGATGCCCGACTGGCCGGGGATCGACGTGTTCACGCCCGCCCTCGCCGTCACCGCCCGCCACCCCTCGATCCGCCTGGCGTTCGAGGCGGGAGCGGAGGCCGCCGCCGCCGCATCGACTCGAGCCGCCGCCTGATGGGCGAATCGATGCTTCGCGACGGCGTCGTCATGCTCGGCGCCGGGCTCGTCTTCGTGCTCCTGTTCCGTCGCCTCGGGCTGGGGGCCACGCTGGGCTATCTCGTCGCCGGCGCGGTGATCGGGCCGCAGGCACTGCACCTGATCGGTGACGCCGAGGGCAAGATCGGTGTCGCCGAGCTCGGCATCACCCTCCTGTTGTTCATCGTCGGGCTCGAACTCAATCCCTCGCGCCTGTGGAAGATGAAGCAGGACATCTTCGCGCTCGGCGCGCTCCAAGTGATGGCGTGCGGCGCGGCGATCTCGGCGATCCTGCACGTCGCGGTGGGTTTTTCGTGGCAGGCGGCGGTGGTGCTCGGCTTCCCGCTCGCGCTGTCGTCGACCGCGCAGGTGCTGCCGATGCTGCAATCGGCCGGGCGACTACGCACCCCGTTCGGCGAGCGCGCGTTCGCGATCCTGCTGTTCCAGGACCTGTCGATCGTCCCGCTCATCACGCTCGTCACGATCCTGTCGCGCAATGCGGCGGACAAGCAGGGGCCGTCGGGGTTCCTGCTGTTCGCCTATACGGTCGCGGCGGTGGTCGGGCTGGTGCTGGCGGGACGCTATCTGCTGCGCCCGCTGTTCCGCGTGATCGGCAATCTCGGCGAGCGCGAGATGTTCATCTTCGCCGCATTGTTCACCGTGATCGCGGCGGCGGCGTTGATGGAATATCTCCATCTGTCGACCGCGCTGGGCGCGTTCGTCGCCGGCGTGATGCTGGCCGATTCGCCCTATCGCCACGAGCTGGAGGCCGATGTCGAGCCGTTCCGCTCGATCCTGCTCGGGCTGTTCTTCCTGGCGGTCGGCATGATGCTCGACCTCCACGTCATCGCCGAGCGGCCGGTGTTCGTGATCGGCATGGCGGCGACCTTGATCGCGGTGAAGGCGGCGGTCGTCATGGTGATCGGCCTCGCGTTCCGGATGAATTGGCGCGCCGCGCTCGCGCTAGGGCTGTTGCTCAGTCAGGGCGGCGAGTTCGGGTTCGTCATCTTCGCCCAGGCGCGGGGCGCCTACCTGATCGACCCGGCGGCGGTCAGCCTGTTCTCCGCGATCGTCACGCTGTCGATGGCGACGACGCCGTTCCTGATGATGGCGACCGCGCGCATCCGCCGCGCACCCGAAGTGACCGGCGAGCGCGAGGGGCCGCGCGCCGACGGCGCCAACGCTCTCATCATCGGCTATGGCCGGTTCGGACAGACGGTCGCGCAGCTGCTGATCGCGGCCGGCGTGCCGGTGACGCTGATCGACACCGATATCGAGATGATCGACATTGCCGGCGAATTCGGCGCGAAGGTCTATTACGGCGACGGCACCCGGCTCGACCTGCTCCGCCAGGCCGGCGCGCATGAGGCCGAGCTCATCCTCTTCTGCATCGATGGCGACCAGCTGGACGGTGATCTGATCGAGGGCGTGCACGAGGCGTTCCCGGCGGCCGCGATCTTTGCGCGGACCTATGATCGTCGCGCGCTCATCAAGCTCAAGGGCTCGCCGGTATCGGGCGTGGTCCGCGAAGTCATGGAGTCGGCGGTCAAGATGGGTCGCATGGCGCTCGAGGCGATCGACGTCGACCACGAACAGATCGACCGCGCCGAGGATATGTATCGCGCCCGCGACAAGGAACGCCTGCGCGCGCAATACGAAGCCGGCGATCTGCGCGCCGCCCGCGAGCGCATCATCACCGCCGACGAACGCGAAGCGCTGGGCGCCGCGACCAGCCGCGACACGGCCACTGACGTCGGACGGGGACAGGAGCCGTGAAGAACCGGCGATTCCGTGAGCGGCTCGGCTTTGCACTGGCCGGGTGGCGAGCCGGCTGGCGGCGCGAACGCAGCTTTCGCGCCCAGACGCTGACCGGCATCGGAGCGCTGGTCGCGCTGCTCATATTGCGGCCGGCACCGGCTTGGTGGGCGAACGTCGCGATCCTGGTGGCGCTGGTGCTCGCGCTCGAACTGCTGAACAGCGCGATCGAAGCCGTGATCGACCTGCTGCATCCCGGCCTGCACGACGAGATCAAGGCGGCGAAGGACATGGTCGCCGGTGCCGTACTCGCAATCAGCGCAGCGGCGGTGGTGACGGCTGGCGCGCTGATGGTCGATCGCGGGCCGGCCGTGCTACGCGAATGGGGTGCCGTCCGATGAATGTTCTGGCGATTCTGGCGGGGCTGTCCGGCGCACTGGCGGTCGCGGCGGGGGCGTTCGGGGCGCATGGCGCGAGCGGGCAGGCGGCGGAGTGGCTGAAGACCGGCGGGCAGTATCAACTCGTGCATGCCGTCGCCGCGCTGATCGCGCTCCGGATGGAGACGCGCGGGCCGGCCTGGCTGTTCGTCGCCGGCGGCGCGATCTTCGCGATCACGCTCTACGCGATGGCGCTCGGCGCGCCACGCTGGCTGGGCGCGGTGACGCCGATCGGCGGTGCGATGCTGATCGCGGGGTGGTTGTGGCTGGCGTGGAGCGTGCGGGGCTAGCGATCGTCGAGAAAGCTCGCGACGTCCGTCAGATCCACCGAATGATCGACGAAGGTCTGGCCGATGCCGCGGGCGAGGAGGAAGGGCAGGGTGCCGGCATCCATCTTCTTGTCATGGCGCATATGGTCGACCAGGGTCGTGCCGCTAGCAGTGATGCCCGCGGCGGCGAAGCTGTCGGGCAGGCCGACCGCGCGGAGGTGGGCGGCGACGCGCTCCGCGTCCCGGCCTAGGCAGAGAACGCGTCGAGCCGAATAGGCGAAGGCGAGCGCCATGCCGGCGGCGACCGCTTCGCCGTGGAGCAGCTTGTCCGAGAAACCCGCCTCCGCCTCCAGTGCGTGGCCGAAGGTATGGCCGAGGTTAAGGAGGGCGCGGCGGCCGCTGGTCTCGCGCTCGTCCTCGCCGACGATCCGCGCCTTGGCGGCGACCGAATGGGCGATGGCGTATTCGCGCGCTTCGGCATCGCCCGCCAGCAGTGCCGCGCCGTTCGCCTCGCACCATTCAAAAAAGGCGACATCGTCGATCAGCCCGTATTTGACGACCTCGGCATAACCGGCGCGCAATTCGCGCGGCGGCAGCGTGTCGAGCACCTGCGGGTCGATCAGCACCAGATTGGGCTGGTGGAACGCGCCGACCAGATTCTTGCCGGCGGGCGTGTTGATCGCGGTCTTGCCGCCGACCGAACTGTCGACCTGCGCGAGCAACGTCGTCGGCACCTGCACGAACCCGCAGCCGCGCTTGAGGATCGACGCGGCGAACCCGACCAGGTCGCCGATCACGCCGCCGCCCAGCGCGACGACGCAATCGCCGCGCTCCACCCCGTGCGCGAGCAGGCGGTCGGTGAGCGACGCGAGATGCTCCCAACTCTTGGTCGATTCGCCCGACGGCAGCACGATCGCCTCGCTGGCGATCCCCGCGGCGCCGAGCGCGCCCTGCAACCGTTCCAGATGCGGCGTCACGTTGGCGTCCGCGACGATCGCCATCGACCGCCCGCGCGCCAGCGGACCGAGATGGGTCGCGGCATCCGCCAGCAACTCGCGTTCGATCAGGATCGGATAGGACCGCTCACCGAGCGACACGTCGATACGTTTCAAAGTCCGATGGCTTTCAGAATGGCGGAGACCGCGGTTTCGTGGGGTGCCTGGTCGCTGGCGATACGGATCGGCGCCTGGGCGTAGAGCGGATTGCGCTTGGCGGCGAGGTCGCTGAGCACCGCGTGCGGGTCGCGCCCGCGCAGCAGCGGCCGGGTGTCCCGCCGCCGCACGCGCTCGGCCAGCACCCTGGGCGAGGCATCGAGCCAGACCGCGATCGCCTGCGCCAGGATCAGCGCGCGCGTCTCGTCGTTGACGAACGCGCCGCCGCCGGTCGCGATGACCTTGGGCGTGCCATCGACCAGCCGCGCGATCACCCGCCGTTCACCGTCGCGGAAATACGGCTCGCCGAATTTCTCGAAGATCTCGCTGACGCTCATGCCGGCGGCCGTCTCGATCTCGGTATCGGCATCGACGAACGGCAGCTTGAGCCGCGCCGCCAGCCGGCGGCCGACCGTGGACTTGCCCACGCCCATCAACCCGACCAGCACGATCGGCTTGCCCGTCCAGGCACGCGGAGAGAGGGCGCTTTGCAACATGACGAAGGCGCTATACAGCGCACCCGGCGCTTGCGCACAAGCGATGAGCGCATGGTCTGAAAAGACCCTGATTTGGTAGAGGTTTGGTGCATGTCGCGGATGGTCGTTGTCGCAGGGGTGGTCGTGGTGGTGCTGATCGGGGCGTTGTTCCTGCTGTCGTCGCGCGCGCACGAAAAGCCGCAGACCCGCGTCGAGCAGCCGGTGTCGCTTGCGAATCTTCAGGGCTGATCGCGCGGGCATAGCGCTGGCGGTCGCGCTCGGCGGCGGCGGACTGATCGCGGGCTGGCCGGCGCTGGGCCAGCAGAAGCCCGAATCGATCCTGCCGCCCGGGTTCGACCAGCCGACCAGCGCGCCGACGCCGAGCCGCCCGCGTGCGACGCCCAGCCGACCCGTACCGGTGGCGACCGCGAGCGCCACGCCCGCGAGTCCGGCGACCGTGCCCGGCACGCCGCTCGCTGCCACGTCGACGCCGCTGCCCAGTGCGACGCCGTCGCCGGTCGCGACCGATCCGCTGACCGGACTGCCGATCGGCCAGCCGGCGGCGGGGCCGGTGCATTACGTGCTGCCCGCCGGGTCGCGCCGCTCGCTCGACCTGATCGGCATCGTGCCGCCCGATCGGATGATGAACCCGGCCGCGTTCGGCAGCGCGGATGGCCGCTATATCGCCGGATTGATGCAGGCGACGCGCGCGCCGGTCGCCTCGCGTTGGGTGTCGATCGCGCTGCGGCGGATGCTCGCGCAGCCGCTCGCGACGCCGCGCAACGTGGGCGGCGCCGATTTCGCCGCGGAGCGTGCATGGCTGTTGCTGCGGATGGGCGAATCGGATCTGGCGCGCGCGATCGTGCAGGCGGTCGATCCCGACAATTACTCGCCGCGGCTGTACGATGTGGCGATGCAGGCGGCGCTGGCGACCGGCGATATCGGCGCGATGTGCCCGCTGGCGACGACCGCCGTCACCGTGACCGACGATCCCAGCTGGGTGCTGGCACGCGCGATGTGCGCGGGGCTTGGCTCGTCGCCGACCACCGCGCCGCCGCTGATGAACCAGGCGAAACGAATCGCGGGCGGGGTCGACCTGTTGCTCGCGCAGAAGATCGCCGGGCGCGCGAGCAACCGCCAGGACATCACGATCGAGTGGCAAAGCGTGCCGAGCCTGACGATGTGGCGCTACGGCCTGGCGACGGCGCTGGGCGAGACGATCCCCGACGAGCTGTTTGCGGGGCTGGGGCCGCAGGTCGCGTACTGGCGCGCGCTGTCGCCGCGGCTGACCCCGGTCGCACGCGCGCCGTTCGCGGAACTGGCGGCGGCGCAGGGCGTGCTGTCGAACGCGGCTTTGGTCGATCTGTACGGTGCGGTCGATGCCGGCGACGAGACCGGCGTCACCGCCAACGCCGTCGCAAACGACGTGCGCAACGCCTATGTCGCGAATTCGCGCGATGGCCGGCTCGACGCGCTGCGGACATTGTGGAAGGGTGCCGATGCCGGCGAGGCGGCGCATTACGGCCGCTACGTCCTGACCGCGCGCGCCGCATCGCGCATCCCGCTGGCCGACAAGACCGACGACAGCGACACGCTGATCGCCGCGATGCTGAGCGCCGGGTTCGACGGCCGCGCGGCGGAATGGCGTGGAAGCGTCGGGCGCGGGAGCCTGGGCTGGGCGCTGATCGCGCTGTCCGATCCGGAGAGCCAGCAACGCTACTCGAGCAGCGATGTCGGCGCGTTCGGCAGCGATGCGCGCAAGCAACGGATGTTCGCGGCGGGGTTGGCCGGGCTCGGCCGGCTCGATGCGTCCGTCGCGCAGAGCTATGGCGTCGATGTCGCGGGAGAGAATGCCTGGACCAAAGCGATCGACCGCGCCGCCGCCGAAGGGCGCCCGGGCGAAGTGTTGATCCTGTGCGCGACCGGCATGCAGACCAACGACTGGCGCGCGGTACCCGCGCAGGGGCTGTTCCATATCGTCAACGCGCTCCGCGTCGTCGGGTTGGGCGCGATGGCGCGAATGGTGGCGACCGAGGCGGTGACGCGCGCTTGAGCGCCGCCGGCGGCCTCGACGACACTGCGCTGATCGAGCGCTTTCTGGAGATGCTGACCGCGACCGCCGGAGCCGCCGGCAACACGGTGGCGGCTTATGCTAGCGACTTGCGGCTGGCGTCGGCGGCGCTGGGCGGGCGGCTGGCGGCAGCGGATGCGGCCGCTCTGACGCGGCTCGGCGGGGAGTGGGCCACACTGTCGCGCGCCACCGTCGCGCGCAAGTCGGCGGCGCTGCGGCGCTTCTTCGCTTTCCTGGCGGACGAGGGGCATCGGGCCGACGATCCCGGTGTAGCATTGCCGCGACCCGGCGCGCAGCGCGGCCTGCCCAAGGTGCTGAGCCATGCCGATGTCGATCGCCTGTTCGCCGCCATCGCTGAGCGGCTGGCGCACGTACCGCCCAACCCCAACGACCTCCGCATCGCGGCGTTGATCGAACTGCTCTACGGCTCCGGACTGCGCGCGACCGAGCTCGTCTCGCTCCCGCGCAACGCGATCCAGGTCGATCGGCCGTACCTGATCCTGTGCGGCAAGGGCGGGCGGGAGCGGTTGGTGCCGATCTCCGACCGTGCCCGCGCGGCGGTAGCGGTGTGGCGCACGCACGTCGCGAGCGATCGTGCGTGGCTGTTCCCTTCGGGCCGCAAGCATCTGTCGCGGGTGCGGCTTTATCAGCTCGTCAAGGCGCTGGCGGCGAAGGCCGGCATCCCGCCGGATCGCGTCAGCCCACACGTGCTGCGCCACGCTTTCGCCACGCATCTGTTGGAGGGCGGCGCCGACCTGCGCGCATTGCAAGCGATGCTGGGCCATGCCGACATCGCCACCACCGAGATCTACACCCATGTCGATGCCAAACGGCTGGTCGAGCTGGTCAACACCCGCCACCCGCTCGTTGACGAGGTAAAGCGGCGGGCTTAGGCGCGTTGGATCGCGGCACCAGCCCGCTACCCCACCCGACCTCCCAGATGATACTGCCGTTGGGAGGTCGGGTGGGGGAGCGGGCTGGTGCCGCCGTCGTCGGACGGATAACAAGCACGCATGGCAACTTTCCTGGATTTCGAAAAGCCGATCGCCGAATTGCAGGGGCGGATCGACGAACTGCGCGAGACGGCGGCCGACGGTGCGATCGACATCGACGCCGATGTCGCGCGGTTGCAGGCCAAGTCCGATGCGCTGCTCAAGACGACCTATGCCAAGCTGTCGCCGTGGCAGAAGACGCAGGTCGCGCGGCATCCCGACCGGCCGCACTTCAAGAACTACGTCGCCGGGTTGTTCGAGGAGTTCATGCCGTTGGCGGGCGACCGCGCTTTCGCCGACGATCAGGCGATCCTGGGCGGCTTCGCGACGTTTCGCGGTCGCCGTGTGATGGTGATCGGCCACGAAAAGGGCGACGACACCGCCAGCCGGCTCCGCCACAATTTCGGCATGGGCAAGCCGGAGGGGTATCGCAAGGCGATCCGGCTGATGGAACTGGCCGACCGCTTCGGCTTGCCGGTGCTGACGCTGGTCGACACGTCAGGCGCGTTCCCCGGCGTGCAGGCGGAGGAGCGCGGCCAGGCCGAGGCGATCGCGCGCTCGACCGAAGCGTGCCTGAAACTGAAAGTGCCGATGATCGCGGCAGTGGTCGGCGAGGGCGGCTCGGGCGGCGCGATCGCGCTGGCGGCGGGCAACCGCGTGCTGATGTTCGAGCACGCCGTCTATTCGGTGATCTCGCCCGAAGGCTCGGCCTCGATCCTGTGGCGCACCGCCGACAAGGCGTCCGAGGCGGCGGACGCGATGAAGATCACGGCGCAGGATTTGAAACGGCTGGGCGTGATCGACACGATCGTGAACGAGCCGCTGGGCGGCGCGCATCGCGATCCGGATGCGGCGATCTCCGCACTGGGCGACGCGATGGAAAGCTCGCTCGCCAGCCTGCACAATTTGTCGCCGGATCAGCTGAAGCGCGACCGTCGCGACAAGTTTCTGGAGATGGGGCGGATTTAGATTCGGCTCGCCTCACGGCGAGAACCGGTACCGTCTCATTTCAGCTGTGCTGGAATCGAAAAAGGCGGCGGAACCGAAGTCCCACCGCCTTCTTGGCCAAAAGGCGTAAAGCCTAGGTGGCCTTCATGTTCGACGACACGTTGTTAAACGTGGTCTGCAGCTTGTTGCCGAGGCCCTGCATCGCGGCGATCGCGGCGACGGCGATCAGCGCGGCGATCAGGCCGTACTCGATGGCGGTCGCGCCCTTCTTGTTGCCGACAAACTTGCGAATGGTCTTCATTTTCCGGTCTCCAGTGAGTTCGAACTTCAGTCACCCGGCTGGACCGGAAGATGCCCCCCGAACCAGCAGCCCGAATCATTAAGCCTCGCGGGTTGAGAAAGTCTTAAGGGCGGGATCCCTCGCCACGTCCCTTCGCCAAGCTACGGCGGATCGGTGCGCATCCGAAACGATCGCGGCGACAAGTCGCCCTAGCTGGCAGCTTGCACCTTGCTGGACACGTTGTTCCAGATGCCGGTGTTGGTATTGGCGAAGAATTGCAGCGCGCCGATCATCGCTATCACGATCAACGCGACGATCAGCCCGTATTCGATCGCAGTCGCGGCGCGACGACACGACCACAGGCGGCTAAGCATAGATTTCCATGGCATGGCTGCCACATCTCCCGATCCCGACTATCGGCGTACCTCGGGAGGATTAACGAAATGCCTATAAGGAAACGGGAATGTCGTTGCTGATCGTCGTCGCCGCTGCGTTGATCGATAACGCTGGCCGCGTTCTGGTCGCGCAGCGGCCGGTGGACAAGCAGCACGGCGGGTTGTGGGAGTTTCCCGGCGGCAAGGTCGAGCCGGGCGAAACGGCGACGGCTGCGCTGGCGCGCGAACTGGCGGAAGAGCTCGGCATCGCGATCGGGGCGGTCGAGCCGGTGGCTTTCGCCGAATCGGCAGGGGAGCGACCGATGGTGCTGTTGCTCTATCGCTGTACCGAATGGCGGGGCGAGGCCGTGGCGATCGAGGCGGCGGCGATTACGTGGGCGGCCATCGATGAGCTCGACGCTCTGCCGATGCCGCCGCTCGACCGTCAGCTACTCGCCGCGCTCGCGCTGGCCGAGAGCGGCCGATAACGACGCCGTCGCGCTGCCGCGTCGCGCCGGTTGCGGCTGGCCGGGGGCGGGGGCCCATCCGGTCAGGAAGATCAGGTCGAAGCGCTCGGCGACGCGGCCATCGGCATCGGCCTGGGCGGCAAACGCTTCGACCGCTCGCGCCAACGCGCCGCGGGTCAGTGCCGTCCGCCCGGTCAGCACGTTGTTCGCGCCCATCCCGCGCAGGTCGCCGATCAGCCGCAACAGATCGGGATAGCGCACCGTCAGCGTCTCGCTGTCGGCGACGGGCAGCGCGAAACCGGCGCGGACGAGCAGGTCGCCTGCCGCACGGACGTCGATCATCGGGTGGAACCGTGCCGCCGGCCGCTCCGCTTCCGCCGTGCGAAAGGCGCCGCGCGCGGTGGCGAGCGAGTTGCCGCCGACGAACGCACCGAGAAAGAGCCCATCCGGCCGCAACGCCCGGCGAAACTGAATCAGCGCGCCCGGCACGTCACCCACGCTGTCGAGCACGCCGGCCGACACGACCAGGTCGAAGCTGCCGGGTGCGAAGGGCAGGCGGTCCTCCTCCGCCTGCATCCCGCCGGTCTGCGCGGCGAACGCTTCACCCGCATCGACTCGCGTCACGCGAGCGCCCGGCGGTGCCACGAACGCGCCGTCGAACGCGCCGAGGTCGAGCACGTCGGCAAAGTCGCGCTTCACGCTCGCCAGCCGATCGGCGATGCCGTCGAGCATGGCGGCGCGCAGGAAGTCGTGCGCCGCATAATCGCGCGCGGCGCGGTCGCGCGCGCGGCGGCGGGCGTGGCGGTCGAAGATTTCGGGGGCATCCATCGCGGCGGCGCTTGTGCCGCCCTTGTCGTCGCGCGACAAGCGCCGGATGAGGTGGCGTCGGACGGGCGCGGCGGGATTGATCGCGGAGGCGCTCGCGCTGGCGTTGCCGTCGCGCTGTCCCGGCTGTGGCGCGGTGGTGCGCGGCGATCATCGCTTCTGCACGACGTGCTGGGGCTCGCTCGATTTCCTGGGCGAGCCGTGCTGCGCGAGTTGCGGCGTGCCGTTCGCGATCGATCGCGGGGCGGATGCACAGTGCGCCGCGTGCCTGACCAATCCGCCGCGCCATGCGGGCGTACGCGCGGCGGTCGCGTACGGCCCGGTCGCGAAGACGCTGGCGCTGCGGCTCAAATATGGCGGGCGACTGGCGTTCGCGACCACCGCGGCGCGACTGATGGCGCGGCATATCCCGGCGGATGCGGAGGTGTTGGTGCCGGTGCCGCTCCACCGCTGGCGACTGTGGACGCGCGGGTTCAATCAGGCGGTGCTGATCGCGCGGGCGCTGTCGGCGACGAGCGGCCTTGACTGCGATCCGCTGGTACTCCGCCGTCCGCGTCGCACCCCGCCGCTCCGCAACATGAACCCGCGTCAGCGCGCCGCCGCCGTTCGTGCGGCCTTCGCACTCGATCCGGCATGGGCCGCCGCCATCGCCGGCCGCCATGTCGTGCTGATCGACGACGTCTATACCAGCGGCGCAACCGCCGATGCCTGTACCCGCGCGTTGCTGAAAGGCGGCGCGGCCAGAGTCACGATCCTGTGCTGGGCACGGGTGGTCGGCGACGCCGCCGATTGACAAGCACCGGACCGCTCGCCACCTCTCGCACCATGGCAAAGGTCGAAATCTACACCAAGGCGTGGTGTCCGTACTGCACCCGCGCGATGAAGCTGCTCGCGTCGAAGGGCGTCGAGCCGATCGAATATGACGTGACCATGGGCGGCCCGAAAAAGGCCGAGATGGTCGAGCGGTCTGGCGGCCGCATGACGATGCCGCAGGTGTTCATCGACGGGAAGCACATCGGCGGGTCGGACGACCTGGCCGCGCTGGATGACCGCGGGGGGCTCGATCCGCTGCTGAGCGCGTGAGCGTGACGAAGCTCGCTGTCCTGCAGATGAAGAGCGGGATCGATCCCGCCGCCAACGCCGTCACGATCGTTCAGGCGGTTGCCGATGCCGCGGCGGCAGGCGCGGTGATGCTGTTCACGCCGGAAATGTCGGGGCTGGTCGATCGCGATCGCCAGCGTGCGGCCGCGCATGTCCGCGAAGAGTGTGACGATCCGGTACTGGCGGCGGTGCGCGCGGCGGCGGCCGAGCATCGCCTGTGGGTCCATCTCGGTTCGCTGATGATCCGAAGGGAGGACGGCAAGTTCGCCAATCGCGGGTTCGTGATCGACGATGCAGGCGCGATCCAGGCGCGATACGACAAGCTGCATTTGTTCGACGTCGACTTGCCGAATGGCGAAAGCTGGCGTGAGTCGGCGGCCTACACGGCGGGCGAGGCGGCGGTGGTGGTCGATACGCCCGCAGGCAGGCTCGGCCCGACGATTTGCTACGACCTGCGGTTTCCCGACCTCTACCGCGCGCTGACCGATGCCGGTGCGAGGATCCTGAGCGTGCCGGCCGCCTTCACGCGGCCGACCGGCGCGGCGCACTGGCACGTCCTCCTGCGAGCCCGCGCGATCGAGGGCGCGGCGTTCGTCGTCGCGGCGGCGCAGACCGGCGAGCATGCCGACGGTCGCACGACCTATGGCCATTCGCTGGTGGTCGATCCATGGGGCGAGGTGCTGCTCGATATGGGCGAGGCGGCGGGGCTGGGGTTCGCGACGATCGATCCGACGCGGCTGGCCGACATTCGCCAGCGCATCCCGGCGCTGCGGCACCGCCGGCCGATTCCGGACGTTGGGCAGGCGTGATCGTCTTCGACCTCAAATGCGGCAGCGGCCATGTGTTCGAGGTGTGGTTCGGCTCGTCGACCGATTATGACGATCAGCAGGCGCGCGGACTGGTCGAGTGCCCGCTGTGCGGCGACAAGCATATCGGAAAGGCGGTGATGGCGCCGGCGGTCGCGGCCAAGTCCAACCGCCAGGCCGAGGTCGCGCCGGCGGCGATGAAGGCGGCGATGGCCGCGCTGGCGGCGGCGCAGGCGAAGGCGCTGGAGGGCTCGCAATGGGTCGGCGGGACCTTCGCCACGCGAGCCCGCGCGATGCACGACGGCACAGAAGACCATGCGCCGATCCACGGCCAAGTGACGATCGCGGAGGCGAAGGCGCTGGCCGAAGACGGCGTGCCGGTCGCGCCGCTGCCGTTTCCGGTGGTTCCGCCCGACGCCTGCAATTGACCAGGTCCGGCGGCGTCGATACCTAGGCGCCCGCGTGGTCCCGTAGCTCAGCCGGATAGAGCGCCACTTTCCTAAAGTGGGCGTCGGGGGTTCGAGTCCCTCCGGGACCACCAACTTCCTCAGGACAGGCTCAGTCGTCGTTTAAGAACGATAGACTGCTGGCTCGATTAGTTAAATTTTCGGTGAACATGGTAATGCCTTGCTCGGTCGATTGCCACGTGTGAGGCTCCGTAAATGTTGTTCAGACGCCTTGTGGAACTCGCCTGTCGTAAGATTTCCTTTTGGCGCCGATTACCTGCGGAATTCGGCCGCCGACCAATAATGGCTTCGCCCGATGCTGCGCTACGTTGGCTGCGTGTTTCGGCCCGTGCGTTCGATGCCCATCTTCTCGACATTGGTCGAGATGTACGGCCTGACGACATCGTCTGGGACATCGGAGCAAATGTCGGCCTATTCTCTCTTATTGCTGCACATCAATCCCAGCAGCCGGTTTTGGCCATCGAGGCCGATAAGTGGCTGGCGGGATTGATCGAGCGCACCGCGCGCGCGAATGCAGACCGCCAACTGTCAATCGTGTCCGTCGCCATCGGCGCCCGACCCGGGGTCGGTGAATTCGCGGTCGCATCCCGCGGCCGTTCCGCGAACGGATTGATTAGCGGAGTTCTATCGACGCAGACGGGTGGCGCGCGTGAAGTTCGGGCTGTGCGGGTGGAAACACTTGATGGCCTGTTACGGAACCGGGCCGCACCAAGCTTGGTCAAAATCGATATTGAAGGTGGAGAATTGGACGCGTTACGTGGAGCGGACCGATTACTGCGCGAGGTTCGCCCCCGTATCATCGTCGAAATCGCTGCTGCTAATTTTGACCTTGTCCGTGAATTGCTCGCCGGGTATCGCTACACGTTGCGCAGGGTCGAGGGGGATAATTTCGAGGCCACGCACGAGATGGAGCCCGGGGGGGCGCAGGAATGTCGAACGGGCGAGCGAGGCCTAATAGTACCGTCGTGTTCTATCAACGAATACGCGACGCCGTTGCTGGCAAAAGCAGGCTAAACATCATGGATATAGGAGCCGGCGCGGGCTCCTTTTGGGAGCAAAGCCCTGAAATCCGACCGCTTCGTGATCTCCGCGATCTTGGGAAGGTTTGGGCTGTCGACGTCGACCCGGTCGTGCAAACCCATCCATGTTCAGATTATCAGGTCATTCTAGACGATGCGCGCTTGCCTTTCGACGATGATCTGTTCGACTTAATTGTAAGCGACGTGACGTTTGAGCATGTCGAATATCCTCAATCGTTCGCCGCTGAGTTGTCGCGCGTCCTGCGTCCAGGGGGTATCATTTTTGCGCGCACGCCGAATAAATGGGGCTACCCCGCGATGGCGGCACGCTTGATACCTCAAGCTTTTCACACCGCGGTGCTGCGTCGCGTCCAGCCTTGGCGCAAAGAGCATGACGTCTTTCCAGCGTTTTATCGCATGAACGATCGTCGAAGCTTAATGCGATGGTTTAGCGGTTTTGGCGTCGACGTTTTTTACGATCATGCTGAACCAGCTTATTCCATGGGTTCGGTTGTAATCGTCGGTTTACTCAAAATCCTGCATCGATTGCTTCCCGATGGATTGAGTACCAGTCTCCAGATTAGGGTTCAGAAACCGATGTGCGAGGTGCGGAAGACATAGAGGTCTTCCGATATAACCATTGGACGTATATCGCTTCGTGACTTCGCTTAACATAAACGGGGCAACCGCGATTTCTCACGGCCGCCCCGTCGCATAATAAGAAACGTTACGCCTTGACGTGCTTGGCGATGTGCTTGTTCATTTCGAACATCGTCACCTTGTCGGTGCCGAACACCTTCTTCAGCTTGTCGTCGGCCAGGATCTCGCGCTTGTTCTGCGGGTTCTGCAGATTGTTCTTCTTGATGTGGTCCCACACCTTGCTGATCACCTGGCTGCGCGGGAGCTTCTCACTGCCGACGACGGCGGCCAGCTCGGGCGAGGGGGTGACGGGGGCATGGATGCCGCCGGTCTTGGGTGCAGTTGCCATTGCATTCCTTCCTGTTCGTATCGGCCTTTGCGGCCGTGGACTCGTTACGCCTTGGTCAGCGCGCCCCTCTTGTGCGCTGCCTTTCCGCCATTGTCACTCCTTACGATGTATTGCGGATCATCTTTTGAGGCGCGGACCTGGTGGCCCTTGATCTTGGTGTCGCTGGTCTGCTTCTTCTCGACCGTGCCGTGGGCGGTGCCGCCGTGCGATTGCCAGGTCACGTCGTCGCCCTTCTTCAGATCGCTCATCGTCGCTCTCCTTCGTCCGGGCGTATCAGCGTTTGATTGCGCCGAAGGTTGCCCGCATAGCGCTTTCGGCACCACGAAGAGGGAGACGCCGATGTACAGCCATATGATGGTCGGATCGAACGACATCGATCGCAGCAAGCAATTCTACGACGCGACCTTCGCCGCGATGGGCGGCAAGCCAGGGGTGAAGGACGACAAGGGCCGGTTGATCTACGCGCACAACGGCAGCCTGTTCCTGGTGACCAAGCCGATCGACGGTGAGGCCGCGACGCACGGCAACGGCAGCACGATCGGCTTCGCGATGAGCCCCGAACAGGCCGATGCCTGGCACGAGGCCGGGATCGCGCACGGCGGCACCGCGATCGAGGATCCGCCGGGCGTGCGCAACGGCGCGACGATGACCCTGTATCTCGCCTATCTACGCGATCCGGACGGCAATAAATTGTGCGCGCTGCACCGCATGTCGGCGTGACGACGGACGCGGCGGTGACGGTGGCGGTCGAGACGCTGTCGGAGCAACGATGCTTCGGCGGCGTGCAGGGCGTCTATCGTCACGCCGCGGCCATGACGGGCACGCCGATGAATTTCGGCGTGTTCGTGCCGCCGGGGGAGGGGCCGTTTCCGGTCCTGTGGTTCCTTGCCGGGCTGACCTGCACCGAGCAGAATTTCATCACCAAAGCCGGCGCCCAGCGCGTCGCGGCGGAGCTCGGCGTGATGCTGATCGCGCCCGATACCAGCCCGCGCGGCGAGGGTGTGCCCGACGATCCCGCCTACGATTTCGGGCAGGGCGCGGGCTTCTATCTCGATGCGACCGAAGCGCCGTGGGCGGCGAATTTTCGGATGCGGTCGTATCTCGAAGACGAGTTGCCGGCGCTGATCGCCGCGTGGTTCCCGCAAGCGGATATGGCGCGGCAGGGTATCATGGGCCATTCGATGGGCGGCCACGGCGCGCTGACGATGGCACTACGCGATCCCGGCCGGTTCGCCAGCGTGTCGGTGTTCGCGCCGATCGTCGCGCCGATGCGCTGTCCGTGGGGCGAGAAGGCGCTGGGCGGGTATCTTGGGCCCGATCGAGCGATGTGGCGCGCGTACGACGCCTGCGCGCTGATCGAGGACGGCGCACGGGTGCGCAGCATTCTGGTCGATCAGGGCGACGCCGACGCCTTTTTGACCGAGCAGTTGAAGCCGGAATTGCTGGCCGACGCCTGCCGTGCGGCGGGGATCGACCTGACGCTGCGCATGCAGCCGGGATACGACCACGGCTATTATTTCATCGCCAGCTTCATCGCCGATCACCTCCGCTGGCACGCCGAGCGGCTGCGCTGACGAAAACCCCGGCGGTGAGGCCGGGGTTTGGTGAAGTCGATATTTTCGCGCCGCCGTCGGACGAGGTGGCTATGCGACCTCACCGCTCGACGCGGCGAGTCCCCGGCTAGCTCATGCTAGCCGAGGCCGCCCGCATCAGAACTTGAACCCAGCCGCGATGCCGTAGCGGCGCGGCTCCAGCGTAAACGCGTTGGTGAACAGACCCGACGACTGGTCGGTCACGTACAGGCCGGTGATCGCGTTGTTGTTGGTCAGGTTCTGGATGAACCCGCGAAGGTAGAACTTGTCGCTCGGCGCGTTCAGCTGGATCTGCGCGTTGACGACGGCATAGCCCTGAATCCGACTGATGTTGCCGTTGAACACGCTGCCGTAATAGCCGCCGGTATACGACAGGTCGACGCGCGGCGTCAGGTTCCAGTCGTCGAATTTGGCGACATATTGCACGCCGGCCGAGAACTTGGCGTGCGGCGACTGCGGCAACTCGTTGCCGCGGACATTCACCGCCACGCCCGATTGTAGAACGGTGACCGGCGACGCCGTCGCGGCCTGGAAGCCGGCGAGAATGGCGCAGACGCTGAAAGCGCCGGTCGTGTTCGTGCCGGGGATCGCGGTGGTACCCTGAAGTCCCGACCCGCCGCCGAAGCCCTGCGCCTTGAACACGCCGGCGTTGATGGCCGCGTTCGCGGCGTTGACGAAGCCGTTGGACACAGCAGCGCTGCCCGCATTCGAAACGACCGCGCAGTTCGAACCGTTGCTGATGTCCTTGATGATGACGGCGTCCGCGCGTCCGCCCGACGGATCCTGCGGATTGCCGAGGAACTTGTCCGTGGCGATCTTGGTGTGGAGATAGCTGGCGTTGAGGTTGATAGTCAGCGCCGGGATCGGCCGGATCACCGCTTCCGCTTCGAGGCCGTAAATGTCGGCGTCGACATTGTCGTTGACCGAGGTGCGCGCGACGATGCGGCTGAGCTGCAACGACTTGTACTGATAATAGAACGCCGTCAGGTTCAGCCGGAGCTGCCCGTCGAGGAAGGTGTTCTTCGACCCGACCTCGAACGCGTTCACCGTCTCGGGACCGAACGTGGTCGGCACGATCGCCAAGGTCGGCGAGATCGGCGGGTTGATGCCGCCGGACTTGTACCCGCGCGAGTACGAAGCATAGAGCAGGTTGCGCGAGGTGATCTGCCAGTCGAGCACGGCGCGACCGGTCAGGCGGCCGAAGCTGACATCGTTGATCGCCAGCGGCTGGTTGCCGTTCGCCGCATTCCCGTCGGCATCGAAGCATGCGAAGTTGGCAGCATTGTAGGCGTTGGCCGTGCCGATCGGAACCGGGCAGTTCGCGAAGGTCGTGCGCGCCTCGATATGCTTCGCGTCGTGGTTGTAGCGCAGGCCGGCGGTCAACTTCAGGTTGCTCGCGAGGTTCAGATAGGCTTCGCCGAACAGACCGTAGCTCTTGAGCCGATAATATTCGGAATCGTTGCGATAGAATGGCGTCGCCAGATACGACGGACTGCTGGTCGACAGCGAACCCAGGATACCCGACGCATAGTCCAGCGCGAACGAATTGACATAGTAGCTGTTGTCGCGGACGGTGTAGTTAAGATAACCCGCGCCCACCAGGAAGTTGAACGGACCGTCAAGCTTCGAGCTGAAGATGCCTTCCGCGAAGTACTGGCTTCCATAGGCCGTCGAGCGATCGAAATCGAGGCTGGTCGGCGCGCAGACCGCGTGGCCGCCATAGACGCCGGTGCCAGTCGGTTCGGCCAGCGACTGGCAGACGTTGCCGTTCGGGCCGTTGGGGATGAGCTTGGCCGCGACAGGGCCGAGGATGGCGGCGAGCCCGGCGCCACCGCCACCGGCGGCCAGGAAGGCTAGCGTATTCAACCCGGAGTTGCCGGCGAGCGAGCGTTCGATGCCGATATTGTAGTCGACCGACGAATCGGTGCCGCCCTCGGTATAGCCGCCGTCCAGCTTGAGGTTGAACTTGGGGCCGAAATCCTGGCTGAGGGTGGCGAGGATCTGCTTCTCATTCGTTTTGAAGGTCGGCAGCGAGTCGATGTTGACGGTGCGCAGACCCGGCGGGTTGGTGAAGCCCGAATAGACGTCGCCGTCCGTCGGATAGACGCTGCCCAGGGCCAGCGCGCCTGGAATGCCGCGAGCGATGAAGAACTCCTTCGACGTCAGCACCGCGGCCAGCGTCGAGTCGCCATTCACCTGCTCGTTCGCCAGACGGTCGGGCAGGCAGCCAAGTATGCCGGTCGGATCGCGATGGCAGAGTTGCTTCTGCACGCGCGAGCGGTCGTCATTCTCGTGGAAATAATGGCCGACAATGTCGAGCGTCGTGCTCGACGACGGCTGGAAGCGGATCGAGGCGCGGATGTCGTATTGGTTGCGGCCGTCGATATTGGTGTTCGTGAACAGGTTGTGGGTGAAGCCGTCGCGGTTGAGATAATAGCCCGCGATGCGCACGCCGAACACGTCGCCGAGCGGGATGTTGAGCATACCCTTGACGCGAATGCTCTTGTAATTGCCGTATTCGGCCTCGCCCGCGGCATGGATGCCGGTGAGGTCGGGCTTGGCAGTGATGAAGTTGATGACGCCGCCGGTCGCGTTGCGGCCGAACAGCGTGCCCTGCGGCCCGCGCAGGACTTCGATCCGCTCGACGTCGAAATATTCGTTCTGGAAGATCGGCGAGCCGATCACCGGCACGTCGTTGACGTGGATCGCGGTCGCCGCGTCGCAGGTCACGCCGACGCACAGGTCGCCGATGCCGCGGATGTTGAACGACGACGACGAGGTGAAGTTCGACTTGGTGAAGGTCACGTTGGGCAGCGACAGTTGCAGGTCGCTGGTCGTCTTGATCTGCTGCTGCGCCAGGTTGGCGGCGCTGAACGCCGACACCGCGATCGGCACCGATTGCAGCGTTTCCGACTGGCGCTGGGCGGTGATGACGATGTCGTCGGGTGTGCTCGTATCCTGCGGCGTGGTGGTGGCGGTGGTCGCCGGCGCATCCTGCGGGGCGGTCTGCGCCAGCGCTGGGGTCGCGGCCAGCATCGCGATGGCCGATGCAGCAAGCAGCTCGAACTTCTTCATGATGACATCCCCTCTGGACGACGCCCCGATCTTTTTGCCGGATGGCGCTGTGGATCATACCCAACATTCCAAACTTACGAGGCTTAAACTTGCGCCGTCAATGGGCTACACGTACCGAAAGTTGCAGGGACACGCTTCTGTTGCCGAAAGGGAACAGTGGTTACCCCTTTCCCGTGATGCGATCGGCCTTGCCGTAGCGTCACCCGATCCCGAGCGAAGGCGACCATCCGCGATGCACGATCACGACGACGACCTGAACGATGGCGACCTGGTAGCGTCGGCTCCCAAAATCCCCGTGCCGGCCGAGGTGGCGGAAGCGGTCAAGACATTGATTCGCTGGGCGGGAGACGATCCGGGGCGGGAGGGGTTGCTCGATACTCCGCTCCGCGTCGCGCGGGCGTGGAAGGAATATTGCGCGGGATACGACGACGATCCCGCGCGGCACCTGGCGCGGGTGTTCGAGGAAGTCGGCGGCTATGACGACATCGTGCTGCTGAAGGACATTCCGTTCCAGTCGCATTGCGAGCATCACATGGCGCCGATCATCGGCCACGCGCACATCGCGTACCTGCCCAAGGACCATGTCGTCGGCATCTCCAAGCTGGCGCGCGTGCTACACGGCTTCGCACGGCGGTTGCAGGTGCAGGAGCGTCTGACCGCCGAGGTCGCCGATTGCATCTGGAATCACTTGAAGCCGCAGGGCGTCGCGGTGGTGATCGAGGCGACGCACGCCTGTATGACCGCGCGCGGCGTGCGCACGCCCGGCGTCGGCATGGTGACCAGCCGGATGATGGGCGTGTTCCGCGACGACGATCGCAGCCGCCGCGAGGTGCTGGCGCTGATGGACATGCAGGGGCGCGCGTGAGTCGTACCGTTCTGGTCACGGGCGGCGGGCGTCGTCTCGGCGCGGCGATCGTGCGCGCGTTGGCGCAGGGCGGACATCGCGTCGTGATCCACCACCACCAGCCGCATGACGACGAAGCGGCGGCGCTGGCGCGCGAACTCGATCCGAGCGGGGAGCGCGTCGCGACGGTGGTCGGCGACCTGGCCGATCCCGCCGCGCCGCCGGTGATCCTGCGTGCGGCGCGCGAGGCGATGCGGGGACCGATCGACGGCCTCGTCAACAGCGCATCCTTGTTCGAGTTCGACCGCCCGCCTGCTTTCGACGCCACGCTGTTGGCGAAGCTCGCCCCCGTAAACCTCGCCGCTCCGGTCGCACTGGCCTGTGCGCTGGCACAGCAGGACGATCTGACCGACGGCGCCGTCGTCAACCTGCTCGATCAAAAGGTCGACAACCTCAATCCCGATTTCTTCAGCTACACGCTGACCAAGGTCGCGCTGGAGGGCGCGACGACGATGCTGGCGCAGGCGCTCGCCCCCCGGGTGCGCGTCAACGCGGTCGCCCCCGGCCTGACGCTGCCGAGCGGCGACCAGAGCGAGGCGGAGTTCGCCGCGGTCGCAAGCGAGAACCTGCTCCGCCGTCCGGTCGGCGCGGAGGTGATCGCGCAGGCCGTCACCTATCTGCTCGCGACCCCGGCTGTCACCGGGCAGACGCTGTTCGTCGATAATGGCCAGCGTTTCCTGAAGCGCGACGGCGACGTGATGTTCTCGACCCCCGGCCGCCGCGATGGCTGAGGCGGTCTACACGATCCGGCTCGACGCGCTCGAGGTGACGATGGGGCTGGGCATCCACGCGCACGAGCAGGCGCCGCAGCGCGTGCTGGTGTCGGTGGCGATGACCTGCGCCTATCCAGATATGCCGGCCGATCGGATCGAAGCGGTGGTCGATTACGACCGCGTGCGCGAGGGCATTCACGCGATCGCCGCCGCCGGGCACGTCATGCTGCAGGAAGTGCTGTGCGAGCGAATCGCGGTTCTGTGTCTCGCCGACCCGCGCGTCGTCGCGGTCACGGTCCGCTCGACCAAGCCCGACATCTATCCAGACGCCCAGATCGGGTGCGAGATCGTCCGTCGTCGCGATTGAGCGAACCTTGATCGAGCGCAAGGACTTGGCCGGACCGGCCTGATACCGTTCCCCTTCTGTCCTTCCGGGGGGAACATGCGACAGCTAGTCTATCGCAGCATCACGACGGCATCGAGTGGGCTAGCGGCCGACGATTGCGCGGCGATCGCGAAGGGCGCCTATGTCCGCAATGGTATCGACGGGATCAGCGGGCTGCTGTTCGCGGATGGCGACACCTTCGTCCAGGCGATCGAGGGTGAGGACGGCGCGGTCGAGGCGCTCGTCGCGCGGCTGAAAGTCGATCCGCGGCACGGCGAACTCGATGTGCTGATTGACCGCATCATCACCGTGCGCGATTTCGGCGGATGGTCGATGGCCTGCCGCGAGCGGGGAGAACATGCCGCCGACTTCGCCCAGCGCCTGCGCGGATTGCTGTCGGGCGTTTCACCCGACATTGCGCGGCATTTCGAGGTCTAGTCGCCGAACAGGCCATCGAACGGACTGTCGGGCAGGAACCACAGGATCGCGACCAGCGCCGCCGCACCGATCCCGAGCCACGGCGACACGAACGCCAACGGGATGCCGAGCAGGTAGATGATCGTCGCCGTCGCCCCCTTGCGGCTGGTCTGGCGGTGATAGGTGTCGGCATCGGTGCCAGTCGCCCCGGTCGCGCGGATCACTTGCTGCAACGGGTAATAGAACAACGCCGGGAGCAGCATCGTCGCGAGATAAACCAACGTCGCGTCGCGGCTGAAATGCTGGCCGCCGAGATAGGCGGTCGAGAAGGGCACGATGCTGAGCGCGAACAGCAGCCCGAGGTTGAGCCAGACCAGCGCGTTGGTCACCCGCTGCGCGTGGCTGAACAGACGATGATGGTTGACCCAATAGACGCCGACATAGGCGAAGCTGATGATGTAGGCGAGCGCGACCGGCCACAGCCGCAGCAGGTGATCCCAGCCGGGATCCTCCGGCGCCTTCAGTTCCAGCACCATGATCGTGATGATGATCGCGATCACGCCGTCGGAAAACGCCTCGACTCGCCCGATTTCGGGCCGGCCGTCGCGTCGTTCACTCATTCGCTTCCCCCTTCGTGCCCACGCTGCACCGACCAGGGCTTCGGCGTCAAACGTCCGTTCCCCGGCGCCGGGACGACGACTATTTCGCCAGCCACGGCATCAGCATACGGAGCTTCCTGCCCATCGCCTCGATTGGATGCGCCGCCGCCGCCGTGCGCGCCGCCGTCAGTTCGGGATAGCCCGCCGCGCTCTCGGCGACGAACTTCCGCGTGAAGTCGCCGGACTGGATGTCGGCCAGGATGCGCTTCATCTCGGCGCGAACCTCGGGCGTGATGATGCGCGGGCCCGCGGTGATGTCGCCATATTCGGCGGTGTTGGAAATCTTCGTCCGCATCTCGGCGATGCCGCGCGCGTAGAGCAGGTCGACGATCAGCTTCATCTCGTGCAGACATTCGAAATAGGCGAGCTCGGGCGCATAGCCCGCCTCGGTCAGCGTTTCGAACCCGGCGGTGATGAGGTGTGTGAGCCCGCCGCACAGCACCGCCTGTTCGCTGAACAGGTCGGTCTCGCATTCCTCGCGGAAGCTCGTCTCGAGAATCGCCGATCGCCCGCCGCCGATTGCCGCCGCGTAGGAGACGGCGAGCGGGAGCGCTCGTCCGGTCGCATCCTGCTCGACCGCGATCAGGCAGGGCATGCCGCCGCCTTTCACGAACTCGGCGCGCACGCCATGGCCTTGGCCCTTCGGCGCGATCATGACGACGTCGATGCCGGGCGGGGGGACGATCAGCTTGAAGTGGATCGCGAGGCCGTGCGCGAAGGCAAGGGCGCTGCCCGGGCGCAGGTGCGGTGCCACGTCGGCGTGCCAGATCGCCGCCTGGTGCTCGTCGGGCGCCATCATCATCACCAGGTCGGCCCAGGCGGCGGCGCCGGCATTGCGCATCGTCCTGAACCCGGCCGCCTCGGCCGCCGCGCCGGTCGGCGAGCCCTCGCGGCAGGCGACGACGATCTGTTCGACGCCGCTGTCGCGCAGGTTGAGCGCGTGGGCGTGTCCCTGGCTGCCATAGCCCAGGATCGCGACTTTCCGGCCGCGGATGATCGACAAGTCGGCGTCGGCGTCGAAGAAGGTGCGCATCAATCTGCTTTCAGGCGGGATTCGATCTGGGCGAGCAACTCGTCGGTAGCGGTCGCGTCGCTGCGCTGCCAGTCCGCGGGCGGCTGATTGCGGAACCAGGTATATTGCCGCTTGGCATATTGGCGGGTGGCGAGGCTGGCGCGCGTGATCGCTTCCTCGACGGTCAGCGTGCCGAGTGCGGCGGCGGCGAGTTCGGGCAGGCCGATCGCACGGCGGATCGGCGCGTCGAGCGGCACGTCCTCGCGCGCGATCAGGGCCGCGACCTCGGCCATGGCGCCGGCATCGACCATCGCGGCGAAGCGGCGGTCGATCCGCTCGTACAGCCAGTCGCGCGGCGGGAGCAGGATCAGCGCGGTCAGGGCGATGCGATCGCCGATGCCGCCGACCCGCTCGCGCCGCCATTCGGCGATCGAGCGGCCGGTCGATCGCACCACTTCGAGTGCGCGCGCGATGCGGGTCGTGTCGGCGGGATTGAGCAGGGCGGCCTGTGCCGGATCGGCCTCGCGCAATGCGGCATAGGCATCGCCGACCGCCATCGCGCGAACCTCGGCACGGATGGCAGGATCGATCGGTGGCACCGGCGCGATGCCGTCGATCAGCGTGCGGAGGTAGAGGCCGGTACCGCCGACCAGGATCGGCAGGCTGCCAGCGGCCACCGCCGCGTCGATCGTCCCCCGCGCTTCCGCTGCCCAGCGCGCCGCCGAATAACCGGTGTCGCCGCCATCGACGTGCCCGAACAGCCGGTGCGGTGCGCGGGCTTCCTCTTCGGCCGGCGGGCGCGCGGTGACGGTGCGGAGGTCGCGATAGACTTGCGCGCTGTCGGCATTGACGATCGTCCCGCCAGTCCGCTCGGCCAGCGCCAGTGCGAGCGCGGACTTGCCGCTCGCGGTCGGCCCTGCGATGAGCGCGACTTTGGGGAGGGAGGCTACCACCTCACCGTTCGCTTCGAGCGACGTCGAGAAGCAGTCGCTGCGACAACGTGTCTCGACTTCGCTCGACACGAACGGCAGGGGACGGTGCGAGGAGGAATGCGTTGTACATCGCCACCCTGATAGCCGCCGACTTGCCGCAGGGCGAGGTGTCCGCCACGCGTGATCGCCTCGATGCGGCGGGGTGCGTGCCGGTCGCGACCGACTGGCTCGAGCCCGGCGTGGCGTGCGACCTGACTTTCGCGCGCGATCCGGCCGCGGCGCGCGCGGCGCTGGAGGGGCAGGGGATCGACGTCGTCGTCCAACCCGCCGAACATCGCCGCAAGAAGCTGATCGTCGCCGACATGGATTCGACGATGATTACCGTCGAATGCATCGACGAGCTTGCCGACTATGCCGGGATCAAAGCGGAGGTCGCCGCCGTGACCGAGGCGGCGATGCGCGGCGAACTCGATTTCGAGCAGGCGCTCGATGCCCGCGTCGCGCTATTGAAGGGACTGGACGAAAGCGTCATCGACCGCTGCCTCGCCGAACGCGTGACGATCATGCCGGGCGCTAGGGCGCTGGTGCGGACGATGCGCGCACACGGTGTGACCGCGATCCTGGTATCGGGCGGCTTCACCCGGTTCGCCGAGCCGGTCGCGCGGGAGATCCGCTTCGACCGCGCGATCGCCAACGTGCTGGAGGTGGCCGACGGCAAGCTCACCGGCACCGTGACCAAGCCGATCGTCGATTCCGCGACCAAGCTGGCGACGCTGTCGGAGGCGATGCTGGAGTTCGGTCTGATGCGCGAGGAGACGCTGGCGGTCGGTGACGGCGCCAACGATCTGGCGATGATAACGCAGGCCGGCCTGGGCGTCGCCTATCACGCCAAGCCGATCGTCGCCCAGGCCGCCGGCGCACGGATCGACCATGGCGACCTGTCCGCGCTGCTCTATGCGCAAGGGTATAAGCGGAGCGAGTGGGTCCTCTGATCGTCGCCCCGGCGGAGGCCGGGGCCGCTGGCGGCTTTTGTTCCGCCCGATCGTCCAGCGCTCCCGGCCTTCGCCGGGATGACGGATTAGACTAAGGCGCCACCGGCACGCACGGGGTGCCCGTCCGCGCGACGCTCTGGCACAGGCGTTCGGCGTCCGCTTTCGACCGAACCGGGCCGGCTTGCAGCTTGGTCAGCGGGCCGACGTGGCGGAGATAGGGTTGGTAGCTTGCCATCGCGGGAAGTTGTGCGCGGAGGCGTTCCCACAAGGCGCGCGCGTTGCCCTCGTCCTTGAACGCGCCGAGCTGGACGCGCCAATTGCCGCCGGTCGCGACCGGCTGGGCGCGGGGCAGGGTGGCCTTGGCGACGACGGGTGCGGGTTTGGGCGGAGCGGCGTCCGCCACGACGACCGGCTTGGCCTTGCCCGGCCTGGGCGCCTTTGGCGGCGGCGGCGCGGGCGGGGCAGGGGGTGCGTAGATCGGACCGGTATCGGCCGAGGGCGGCACGTCGATCGTCGCGATGGTCGGCGCCCCGCTCGGTCGGCCGCGCCCGTGACCACGATCCGGCGCCGGGCGATAGATCGTCGGCGGGGGCATGTCGCCGCTCGCCAGTTCGCCGCCCAGCGCCGGTCGCGCCGCCTGCTCCTCGTACGTCCGCGCGAGTTGCAAGCCCTGGCGGCGCTGATCCTCGGGAATGAGCTTGTCCATGTCGGCGAGCGTCTGCGATCCTTGCGGCAACCCGGCCGCCGACGACCGCACCATCAGCGCATAGGCCCGCACCCAGTCGCGTTGGATCCCGTCGCCGTTGAACAGCATCGTGCCGAGCACCAGCTGCGCGCGCGGTTCGCCGCGAGCGACCGACTTCTCCAGCCACGGCACCGCCTCGGTGCGCTTGCCGTCCTGAAACAAGGCGAGCCCGTAATTGTCGATCGCCTGCGGATGCCCCTGCGCCGCCGCCTTGCGGTACCAGCCTTCCGCCATGGCGAGATCGACCGGCACGCCGCGGCCGAGCTTGTACGCCTGGCCCAGGTTGAACTGCGCGTCGGGATCGCCGGCGATCGCCGCCTTGCGCCATTCGGTGACCGCGCCGACATAATCGCCGCGGTTCCACGCATCGACCCCCGCCTTGGTATCGGCCAGCGCCGGCGCCCATGCCGTCGCCGCCAGTGACAGCGCGATCGCACCGATCAGCGTTCGTCCCATCATCCGCCCCTCGTCGTTCCTCGCCCGACCTATCGCGCGCGCTCGGGCGAAAGGCAAAGATTTCGTTGGGTAAGGCGGTGCCGGCCCGCTCCCCCGCGCGACCACCCAGATATTCCATCCTATGGGTGGTCGGACGGGGGAGCGGGCCGGCACCGCGATAAAGGAACCCAATCCAACCAATAACTTCGTCATTAACCTGTTCTTAGTGCCGCCCATGGCACCTCGCTCCCGACCAATAAGGGGAGTGTGGGGATCAATGCGCGTTCTCGCGATGGCATCGCAGAAGGGCGGATCGGGCAAGACGACGCTGTCGGGGCACCTTGCGGTGCAGGCACAGCTCGCCGGCGCCGGCCCCGTCGTGCTGATCGATATCGACCCGCAGGGGTCGCTGGCGGACTGGTGGAACGAGCGGCAGGACGAATATCCGGCGTTCGCCCAGACCACCGTCGCGCGGCTCGCCGCCGACCTCGAGGTGCTGCGCCAGCAGGGTTTCAAGATGGCGGTGATCGACACGCCGCCCGCGATCACCATGGCGATCTCCAGCGTCATCCAGGTCGCCGAGCTGATCGTCATCCCGACGCGGCCGAGCCCGCATGACCTGCGCGCAGTCGGCGCCACCGTCGATCTGTGCGAACGCGCCGGCAAGCCGCTGATCTTCGTCGTCAACGCGGCGACGCCCAAGGCCAAGATCACCAGCGAGGCCGCGGTCGCGCTGTCGCAGCACGGCACCGTTGCCCCGATCACCATCCACCATCGCACCGACTTCGCCGCCTCGATGATCGACGGCCGCACAGTGATGGAGGTCGATCCCAACGGTCGTTCGGCCGGCGAGGTTCGTGAGCTGTGGAGCTACATCGCCGATCGCCTCGAAAAGAATTTCCGCCGAACGGTGTTCGCGGCGCCGACTTCGGTGCCCTCGACCTTCGGCATGCAGCGGCCTGCGGCCGGCGGCGGCTTCGGCCGGCGCGTGATCGGCTGAGGGGGTGGCCATGAGCGAACCCAAGCCCTTCGCCTCGCTGTCGTCCGGCCTGCTCGCCCGCAAGGGCCAGGCGCGCCCGGCGATGCGCCCGCAGGCGTTCACTGGCGGCTATGCGTCGCTGGCCGGCAATCTCGACGATCTCGGCTGGAATGACATGGGCCATGCGCCCGAATATGCCGGCGACGTCCACCCGATCGAGCCGCAGACCGACATCGTGCCGCCGCCCGAAGGCGTGCCGCCGGTGCTCGCGCAGCGTCGCCAGCTCCATGAGGAACTGGCGGCACCGGTGATCGAAGAGCTCGCGGTCGCCGAAACGCCCGTGCCGGCGCCCGCCGTCGTCGCGATGCCGCGCCGCTCTGTCTCGGTCGCCACCGCCAAACGGCTGGCGCGCGAGACGCAGCACAAGAACAAGGCGGCGTTCACGCTCCGCCTCGATCAGGATCGCCACCTGCGGCTCCGTCTCGCCAGCGCGGTGAGCGGGCACTCGGCCCAGATGCTGGTGACCGAGGCGCTGGACGCGTTTCTGACATCCTTGCCCGAAGTCGACGACCTGGCACGCCAGGTTCCGGCGCGGGCGTCGCGGTAAGTTGGGGGGACTTTGCGATGAAGAACGGTTTGACCCTGGGGCTGTCGGCGCTGGCGCTATGTGCCGCCGGCGTCGCCTATGCCGGTAGCCGGACCGCCGCGCAGATTGAGCGCGAGGCGCGCGAGGATGCGGTGAAGGCAACCAAGGCGATCGCCAAGCGCGACGGCGCGGCGGCGGTGCAATATGCCGAGTATGCCGTGTCGCTGCAGCCACAGGACGCCGGATATCGCTCGTTGCTCGGCCAGGCGTATCTCGCCGCCGGGCGGTTCGCGTCGGCGAAGGCCGCGTTCACCGACTCGCTGACGCTGTCGCCGGGCGATCCGCGCGTCGCACTCAACCTGTCGCTGGCGCAGATCGCCGATGGTGACTGGTCCGGGGCGCGGGCGACGCTCGATCGCCACTCGGGCACGATCCCGGTTGCCGACCGCGGCCTCGCGATGGCGCTGGCGGGCGATCCCGCCGGTGCGGTCGACCTGCTGTTGCCGATCGCGCGCCAGCCGGGCGCCAATGCCAAGCTGCGCCAGAACCTCGCGCTCAGCCTGGCGCTGGCGGGTCGCTGGCAGGATGCGCGCCTCGTCGCGAGCATGGACCTGTCGCCGGCCGATCTCGACAAGCGGATCGAGCAATGGGCCGCCTTCGCGCGTCCGACGGGCCGCGCCGATCAGGTCGCCTCGCTGCTGGGCGTGAGCCCCGCGAGCGATCCCGGCCAGCCGGTCGCGCTCGCGCTGAACGCCGCGGTGCCGGTCGCTCCGGTCGCGGTCGCGTCCGCACCAGTCGAAACTGCACCGCCGGCCCCCGCGCCGGTCATCGTCGCCGCTCAGGCGCCCGCGTCGGTCGTGGCCGTCGCCGCGACGCCCCGCATCGTGTTCGGCCCGCGCGCCGAAGTCGTCCAGGCACTCCCCGGTCGCGTCGTCGCGACCCCTGGCAAGCTCGCCAAGCCGGTCGCAGCGCCGGTCAAGAACAACGTCGTCAAGACCGAGGCCGTCGCCACACCCACCCCGGGGGCAGTCAAGGTCAGCGTGAGGCCGGTGGTCGGGAAGGGCAATTTCTTCGTCCAGCTCGGCGCCTATGACAGCGTGGGCGTCGCCCGCGACGATTGGAGCCGCGCCTCACGCCGCTATTCCGCCTTTGCCGGCCAGACGCCGCAAGGCATGAACTTCACCGCCGGCGGCAAGAGCTTCTACCGCCTGTCGGTCGGCGGGTTCGACGAAGCGGGCGCCAAGCGCCTGTGCGCCGGATACCGCGCGCATGGCGGCAAGTGCTTCGTGCGCACCGGCGCCGGCGAGAAGTCGGCGGATTGGAGCAAGAAGTAAGCTTCGCCTTACTTACGTCGTCACCCCCGCGAAAGCGGAGACCCATCTCCCGGATGATGCACTGGGCGCGACGGGCGTGATCGGCGATATCGGAAGATGGGTCTCCGCTTTCGCGGGGATGACGGTGCAGTAGGCGGCGCGCTAGGCCGGAATTTCCTTCCCGCCCTTCCACAAGCGCAACACCTTGCCTTGCACCGGCAGGCCGTCGAACGGCGTATTGCCGGCGCGGGCGAGTAGCGCGTCGCCCTTGACCTGCCACGGTGCGTTCGGATCGAGCAGCATCAGGTCGGCCGACTGGCCCGGCGCCAACGCCCCCGTATCGAGCCCGAGCACCTTTGCCGGATTGGCGGCGAGAAGCGCGAACAGGCGCTCGAGCGGCAGTTGCAGCGATAGCGCTAGGGCCAGCAACGTCTCCGCCCCCGACGCGCCCGCGGTCGCATCGGCGAAGGGCAGGCGCTTTTCTTCCGGCCCGCGCGGATCGTGGCCCGAGCACAGCACGTCGATCGTCCCGTCCTTGAGCGCCGCCAGCGCCGCGCGGCGGTCGCTCTCGTCGCGCAAGGGCGGCGACAGATGCGCGAAGGTACGGAAGTCGCTCATCGCGATGTCCGACAGCAGCAAGTGCGCCGGGGTGATCCCGCACGTCACGGCGACGCCGCGCCGCTTGGCGCTGCGCACCAAGTCGAACCCGGCCGCCGTCGTGACCTGCCGGATATGAAGCCGCGCGCCAGTCTCCTCCGCCAGCGCAAGGTCGCGCGCGATTGCCAGCGGCTCGGCCAGCGCGGGCGCAGCGGGCAGGCCGAGCCGTGTCGCGGTCTCCCCGGCGGTCGCGACCTTGCCGGCGGTCAGCCCAGCGTCCTCGGCATGGGTGATGACGGTCAAGTCGAGCTCGCGGGCATAGGCGAAGACTTTAGCCATCACCCCCGAATCGGCGATCCAGCGCCGTCCGGTCGCGACCGCGCGCGCGCCGGCTCCCTTCATGATCGCCATCTCGGCGAGGTCGACGCCCTTCAGGCCCTTGGTCGCGGCGGCGATCGGGTGGATCCACAGATGCGGCTTGCCGACCAGCGACGCGCGCTGGACGATGCCCGGATCGTCGAGCACCGGTGACTGGTCGGGCATAAGCCCGACTCGAACGATGCCGCCCGCGCGAAACGCCGCGCGATCGATCGCGAACACGCCGAGATCGACAATCCCCGGCGCCAGCAGCTTGCCGCCGCAATCGATCGTGGCCGCGTCGGGGGAGGGGGCATCGACGATCATGCCTTCACGCACCGCGAGTTCGCCGTCAGTCACGCCCTCGGCGCCGACGATCCGCGCGTTGACGAAGCGAAGCGCGGTCATGCCCAGCTCTCCACGCCGCGCGCCCGCCGGGTCAGCACGTCCAGGCACGCCATGCGCACCGCGACGCCCATCTCGACTTGTTCGGTGATCGCCGATTGCACGCCGTCGGCGACGATCGAATCGATCTCGACCCCGCGGTTCATCGGCCCCGGGTGCATTACCAGTGCGCCGGGTTTGGCCCGTTTCAGCCGCTCGACCGTCAGGCCGTAACGTAGGTGGAACTCGCGCGTCGACGGGATGAAGGCGCCGTCCATCCGCTCGTTCTGCAACCGCAGCATCATCACCACGTCGGCGCCGTCCAGTGCAGCATCGAAATCGGCGAAAGGCGTCACCCCCATCCGCTCGATCGCCGCCGGCATCAGCGTCGCCGGCGCGACCACGCGGACTTCGGCGGCGAGCGCGGTCAGCGCCAGGATGTTTGACCGCGCGACCCGGCTGTGAAGGATATCGCCACAGATCACCACACGCTGCCCCGCGATGCTCCCGCGCCGCCGCCGGATCGTCAGTGCGTCGAGCAATGCCTGGGTCGGATGCTCGTGACTGCCGTCGCCGGCGTTGAGTACCGGGCAATCGACCTTACCGGCGATCAGCCGCACCGCGCCCGAACTGGCGTGGCGGATGACGATCATGTCGGCGCGCATCGCGTTCAGCGTCTGGGCGGTGTCGATCAGCGTCTCGCCCTTCTTCACGCTCGATTGCCCGGCATGCATGTTGACGACATCGGCGCCGAGCCGCTTGCCGGCGATCTCGAAGCTCAGCAGCGTGCGCGTCGAATTTTCGAAGAAGGCGTTGATCTGGGTGAGTCCGGCCAGCCTTTTGTCGGGCTTGGCATGCGCGCGATTGGCCGCGATCCACTGTTCCGCTTCGTCGAGCAGGAACGTGATCTCGTGCGGCAGCAGATCGGCGATACCGGTCAGGTGACGGTGCGGGAAAACGGCGCCGCCTGCGATCAGGGCGGCGGGGCGGTGGTCCGAGGATGACATTAAAGCCATCGCCTAGCCGCTGCCCGCCGATCGCGCAACGACCGGTTGCGGTCAGCTCGCGGTCAGGCCATCGATCGCGCCTTGCAGGATGTAGCTCGCCGCCAGCTTGTCGACGCGTTCGGCGCGTTTGGCGCGGGACAGGTCCTCGGCGATCATCTGGCGCTCGACCGCCTGGGTCGACCAACGTTCGTCCCACAGCAGGATGGGCAGGCTGAGATCGGCGAGATTGCGGGCGAAGGCGCGAGTCGATTGCGTGCGCGGGGAATCGCTGCCGTCGAGGTTGAGGGGGAGGCCGACGACCAGCCCCTTCACGCCCTGCGCGGCGATCAGCGTGGCGAGCGCGGCCTTGTCGGCGGTGAACTTGGTGCGGCGGATCAACTCGGCGGGGCTCGCGAAGCTCCACCCGGCGTCGCACAAGGCGGTGCCGATCGTTTTCGTCCCCACATCGAGCCCGAGCAGCCGCCCGCCCGACGGCAAAGCGTCGCGGAAGACGGAGCGATCGGCGGTAATCATCGTTTGCTGAAAGCCGCGAACCGCCGCGCCGCATCGGCCCGGATGTTCGCCCAGAACAGCGAGTAGTCGTACACATGGTAGTTGTTGCCCGGCAGCACATACTTGCCCATGTCGATTGGCGCGCCGATGCTCAGGATACCGCGCCCAATGCAGGCCGCCGGCACCGTGTTCGCGACCATCGTCGCGGTCTGGAAATCGGCCGACGAGGTTAGCGTGCCGAGATTGGCGCTCGCCGGCGCGGTTGCGTCTGCGGTCCCGGTCAGCGGGTTGGTGCAGACCAGCGCAGTGCCGCGCCGGGCTATGCTGGTCGGCCCCGTCGTCTGATCGAACAGGTCGAGGACCTGGCTGGGATCGGCGGGCTCGGCGAAGCTCTGCCATGACAGGATGCAGCCGCTCTGATCCGCCGCCCGGCATTCGGGCAGGCCGAGCGCGGACAAATCGGCGGTGCGCGAGATCGGCCAGCCGATCGCGTAGACGGCGACGATCCGCTGCGCGAGCGGCGTCCCCGCGATCCGGTCGCGGAGCAGGCGTGTCAGGTGGAGCGACCCTTGGCTATGCCCGGCCAGGATGATCGGGCGATCCGGCCCGATCTGCTGCACGAACGCGTCGAACGCTGCGAGCACGTCGCGATAGGCGAGGTCGAGCGCTTGGCCCGCTTCCTTCTGCCCGGTCAGGAACGCGCCGAACGTCGCCTGGCGATAGCGCGGCGCCCAGATCTGGCCGACCTGGTTGAACGCCGACGCCTGCCCCTTGGTGAACAGGTCGGCATAGGAATTGGCGCGCTCGTCGTCTGCCGGCGCGTTCCAGTGCGCGCGATCGATGTAGGAGGTCGGGTGGATGTAGAACACCGCGACCGGCGCCGCCGCCGGCACGCCGTAGCCGGGCGGCGTCCACATGGCTGGATTGCCAGGCAGATCAGGCCGCGCGATCCACATCTTCCTGTCGGCGTAGGCGGCGGCGGGCTCGGGCGGGGCGGCGACGAACGCTTCGCTCGGCACCAGCGCCATCCGCATCAACTGCTTGCCGAAGAAGCGGTAGGCGAATGCTCCCGCGATCGCCAGCAGGATCAGGACGACGATGACGTAAAGGAACTTGCGAGCCACGCCGCGCCCGTGCCTGAAGGCGGCGGCGGTTGCAATCTCGGGCGCCGCTGGCTAGCCGCGCCTCTATGTCCGTCAACACCGCCACCGTGAAGAAGATCGCGAGCCTTGCCCGCATCGCGATCACCGACGAGGAAGTCGCGAGGATCGCGCCCGAACTCGACAACATCCTGGGCTGGATCGAGCAATTGGGCGAGGTCGACACGTCGGGCGTCGCGCCGATGACCGCAGTGATCTCCAACCATCTGCGCCTGCGCGACGACGTAGTCGATGCCGATCCCGCGACCGCCGGCGGCAAGCGCGACGCCGTGCTGGCGAATGCGCCGCAAGCGGAACATGGCTTCTTCACCGTGCCGAAGGTGATCGAGTGATGCCTTCGATCGTCACCCCCGCGAAAGCGGGGGCCCATCACTCGACTGTTGCACCTTGCGGCTCCCTCAGGAGTCGGGTCCCCGCTTTCGCGGGGATGACGGAGTATTTGAAGTGACCGACCTCACCGATCTCGGCGTCGCCGCCATCCGCGATGGCGTGCGTGCCGGCACCTTCTCCGCGACCGAGGTGGCGGAGGCGTTCACCGCGCGGGTCGCCGCCGCGAAGACGCTCAACGCCTTCCTGGTCGAAACCCCCGATCACGCGCTCGCCGCCGCCCGGGCCGCTGACGACTCGCGCGCCAAGGGCGAGGAGCTCAAGCCGCTTGCCGGCGTGCCGATCGGGATGAAGGACCTGTTCTGCACCAAGGGCGTCGCCTCGACCGCGGCGAGCCACATCCTCGAAGGGTTCACGCCCGAATACGAATCGACCGTCAGCCAGAATTTGTGGAACGCGGGCGTGGGCATGTTGGGCAAGCTCAACATGGATCAGTTCGCGATGGGGTCGTCGAACGAGACCAGCTATTTCGGCAACGTCATCTCGCCGTGGCGGCGCAATGACGGCGGCAACGCCGCGCTCGCGCCGGGCGGATCGTCGGGCGGCAGCTCCGCCGCCATCGCCGCGCGGCTGTGCCCGGCGGCGACCGGCACCGACACCGGCGGCTCGATCCGCCAGCCCGCCGCGTTCACCGGGATCGCCGGGATCAAGCCGACCTATGGCCGCTGCTCGCGCTGGGGCGTGGTCGCGTTCGCATCCAGCCTCGACCAGGCCGGGCCGATGGCGCGCGACGTCCGCGACTGCGCGATCATGCTGGAGGCGATGGCCGGGTTCGACGCCAAGGATGCGACCAGCCTGCAACTCGACGTGCCGAAGTGGGAGGCGGGGCTGAACGCCAGCCTGGCCGGCAAGCGGATCGGCATCCCCAGGGAATATCGTGTCGACGGCATGCCGGCGGAGATCGAGGCGCTGTGGCAGCAGGGCATCGACTGGGTGCGCGATGCCGGGGCGGCGATCGTCGATGTCTCGCTGCCGCACACCAAATACGCGCTGCCGGCCTATTACATCATCGCCCCGGCGGAGGCGTCGTCGAACCTCGCGCGCTACGATGGCGTGCGCTACGGCCTGCGTGACTTGCCCGAGGGCGCGAATCTCCAGGAGATGTACGCCGCCACGCGTGCCGTCGGGTTCGGGCCGGAGGTCAAGCGCCGCATCCTCATCGGGACGTACGTGCTGTCGGCCGGCTTCTACGATGCGTATTTCACGCAGGCGTCGAAGGTCCGCGCGCTGATCGCCCGCGATTTTGACGAAGCGTGGAAGTCATGCGACCTGCTGCTCACGCCGACAGCGCCATCGGCGGCGTTCGCGTTGGGCGAAAAGTCGGCCGATCCGATCGCGATGTATTTGAACGACGTCTTCACCGTGCCGTCGAGCCTTGCGGGCCTGCCCGCGATGTCGGTGCCGGGCGGGCTAGACGCGGCCGGCCTGCCGCTGGGGTTGCAGGTGATCGGCAAGGCGCTGGACGAGCAAAGCGTGCTGAACGCGGGGCTGGCGCTGGAAGAGCGGGCCGGGTTCGTCGCGCGGCCGGATCAGTGGTGGTGAGGCTCGCCGCAGCGAAATAGCGGAAGCTATTTTGCGGCTCGGCGACGAGTCCGGCAGGTGGGGCAACGCTCCCGACCGACGACGCGGCTTCGCCGCGGCGCCTTCCGCGCATCTCACCCGTGTGACCGCTCCACCGAATCGAGGATCCGCGCGCCGGCCATGAACACGGCGACCGGGCAGCACGCGAACAGCAGCCAGCCGCCGACGCCAGGATATTGCTGAAGGTAATGCATCCCACGCTCCACCGCGCCCAGGCCGAGCGCGTAGATCACCGCGAACGCTTCGAACTTGGTCTTGATGACGAACAGGCGCGCGAGCTTGGTCCACATGCCTGCGTTAACGCATGCACCGTGCCAACGGCGGAAATCCGTGGCTTCGGATTAAGCAACAGGGTTAACTGTCAGTAAATCCGACAGATCGAGCGCGTCGAGCAGCGCCGCGCGCGCCGCCCGGATGCGCGCGATCAGCGTCGGGTCGGCAATCGAGTCGGCGGCGATCTCGATTGGCCAGTGCGCCTCGATCACCGCGGCGATGCGGTCGAGCTTTGCGGCATCGACCAGGAAGCGCGGATCGACCGTCGCCGGATCGCACACCACGCGCAGTCGCAGGCACGCTGGGCCGCCGCCATTCGCCATCGACTGGCGCACGTCGACCACCTCGACCCGGCGGATCGGGCCATTGCCCGCCAGCATGTCCTGCAACCAGCCCCACACCGCCGCATTGTCGCGCGCTTCGCCCGGCACGATCAGCGTCATCGCGTCATCGGGCGGTGTCACGAGCTGTGCGTTGAAGAGGTACGAGGCGATCGCGTCGGCCAAGCTGACCCGCGCGGCGGGCACTTCGACGATCTCCGCCCAGGGTGCCACGGCGGCGATCTCGGCATAGAGCGCCGCCTTGTCCTCAAACGCCTGTTCGTGTGCAAACAGCACGCGTTCGTTGGCGACCGCGACGACGTCGTTATGGAACGCGCCGGCCGCGATCGCCTCATTAGATTGCTGGGCAAAGATCGTTCGCACCGGATCGAGCCGATGCGCCCGCGCGACCGCCTCGCACGCCTCGCGCCGCTGCCGTGCCGGAAAGCGACCACCGGGCTCGCCATAGACGAACAGTTCGACACCCGGCGCACCGTGCTGCTCGCACAGCCGCATGTGGTTGGCGGCGCCCTCGTCGCCGAACGGGGCGGGGACGGGACCGTGCACCGAGAACGCCGGGTCGGTGAAGGCGAGGCGAAGTTGCGCCAGCGTCTGCGGCCATTCGTGGCTGCGGTGCGGCATCGTCATCAGATTGGCGACGGTCAGGTGGCACGCGCCGTCGCCGGTATCGGGGGCAGGGGAGACCGTCGCCGCGTTCGCCGCCCACATCGCCGACGCCGACAGCGCCTGCGCCCTTAGGTACGCGGGCGCCGCGTCGTACTCGGTCGCCAGCGCCGCAAGCCAGGCGTCATTGGGCCGGTCGTGCGGCAACAGGGTCCCTTGCGTCAGCCCCAGCGCCAGGTTCGCGCGCATCTTCGTCACGCCCTCCAGCGCTGCTTCGCGTGGGCGCGACACCCGGCCGGCATTGGCGGTGGCAGCGAGATTGCCGTGGCTCAGCCCGGCGTAATTGTGGCTCGGCCCGACGATACCGTCGAAATTGATCTCGACGAGCACGCTCACGCCCGCGCCACATAGGTGATCGCGTCTCCCTCGCCGACGCCCAGCGCCGCCGCCGCCGTGCGGTCGATCACGACCCCGCCCGCCGCCGGGCGGATACGCGTGAAGGTGCAGCGGAAATCGGTGAGTTGCCCGCACGCCGCCAGCGCGCGATCGCCGCCATCCTCGTCGATCGCCACGATCGTTGCGGTCGTCGCGTTGGCGATGCTGGTCACGCGGTCGGTCCGCGCGGTCATGGTCGGGCCGCCGTCGAAGATGTCGATATATTTCTCGAACGCGAACCCCTCGCTTTCCAGCATCCGCATCGCGGCCCGGCCGGAGGGGTGGGGCAGGCCGATGACGCTGCGCGCGCTTTCGGTCAGCATCGCGACGTAGATCGGGTGCCTGGGGAACAGATCGGCGATGAACTGGTGTCCATGCATTGCGTTGAAGCGATCGGCGTCCTGGAAATTCATCCCGAAGAACCGCCCCGCCAGCCCGTCCCAGAACGGCGAGCCGCCGGCCTCATCGATGATCCCGCGCAGCTCTGCCAGCACGCGGTCGGCGAAGCGCGCGCGATGCATCGCGATGAACAGGTAGCGGCTGCGCGCGAGCAGCATGCCGAGCCCGCCGGCCCGCTCTCCCGGATGAAGGAACAGCCCGCCGACCTCGCTCGACCCTTCCAGGTCGGTGGTCAGGCTCAGCAGTTCGGCGCGGAACGTGCGGTCGAGCACCTCGCTCTGCTGCGTCAGCGTGCCCATGCGGTACGAATAAAACGGGTGCTTCTGGCCGACCTGGCTGAACAGCTGGCAGGTACCGCGGACGTCGCCGGTGTCGATATTCTCCAGCATCAACACGAATACGTCGTCGTCGAGCTTATCGTCGCCTCGCGCGAATGCCGCGCCGCTCTGGTCAAGCCGTCGCTTCAGCGCGGGGCGATCGGCCGGCAGGTTGGTGAACCCGCCCCCGGTCAGCTTGGCCATTTCGTAGAGATGGTCGATGTCGGCGTCCTGCGCCGCGCGGATTCGAAAGCTCACACGCCCCCCTGTTCGGCGATCTTGAGGATGGTCAGCGCCGACAAGGCGGCACGTTCGGGCAGCGAGTCGACCAGCAGAAACTCGTCCGTTGAATGGATCGCGCCGCCTCGTGCGCCCATCGTGTCGACCACCGGCACGCCACACGCCGCGATGTTGTTGCCGTCGCACACGCCGCCGGTCTCTTTCCATCCGATCGTGAGACCGAGGTCGTGGCCGGCGCCACGGACCAGCTCGAACAGGCGCGCGGCGGCGGGGTCGATCGGCTTGGGCGGGCGGTTGAAGCTGCCGTGAAGCTCGATGCGGACGTCGTGGTTGCTCGCGACTCCGGCGACGGCGTCGTCGAGCGCGGCCTGGGCGGCTACGATGGCCTCTGGCGAGGCGGGGCGGAAGTTGACGCGCAGGACCGCCAGATCGGGCACGACATTATTCGGCCCGCCGCCCTCGATCCGCGCCGGATTGACCGCTAGCCCTTCGCGCCGTGCCGCGAACAGGTGGACCGCCAGGTCGCT
This sequence comes from Sphingomonas sp., assembly GCF_017304635.1. GTDB lineage: Bacteria > Pseudomonadota > Alphaproteobacteria > Sphingomonadales > Sphingomonadaceae > Sphingomonas. The sequence continues at coordinate 1,020,400 of NZ_JAFKMA010000001.1, read as the reverse complement.
CGCTGCGACGATCGCGTTGCGACCTTCGTCCGGATTGCGCCCGGCATGCGCGCTCTTGCCATGTACGACGAGCGAGAAATTGCCGGTGCCGCTACGCGCGCCCGCCAGCGTCCCGTCGGCCAGCGCCGGCTCGTAGGTCAGCGCCGCGACCTTACCGCGCGCCAGTTCGGCAATCAGCGCGGCGGAGGAGAAGGAACCCGTTTCCTCGTCCGAGTTGATGAGTACATCATAGCCGATCCGCGCGGCGAGCGGGGTTTCCTCGATGGTCTTCAAAGCGGCGAGCAGCAGCGCGAGGCCGCCCTTCATGTCGGCGACGCCGGGGCCGTTCAGCGTGTTGGCGTCGATTGTGGTCAGCGTCTGGAAGGGATGATCGGCGGGATAGACCGTGTCCATATGCCCGGTGAACAGCATCCGCACCGGCGCGTCGGGCCGCACGCGCAGGACGAGGTGGCGGCCATGCTCGATCGCGCTGGTGGTGCCGTCGGCGCCGACCGCGCTCGCCGGCGCTGGTTCATGGAGCGCGATGTCACCCGGCAGCGCGGCGAAGGCATCGGCGAGCAGCCCCGCCATCGTCGCCAGCCCGCCCAGGTTTCGCGTCCCGCTATTGACCGCCGCCCAGGCTCGCGTGTTCGCCAGCATCGGTTCGGCACCGACCCGGTCGAGGATCGCGGCGCTGTCGGTCGGAAGCGTCATCCCGACGCTCTACCCGCTCGATTGGCTGGAGTGAAGGTTGGGTATTAGTTGCCGATCTTTTCGCCCAACTCCCCAGCGAACGCCGCCAGCACGTCCTCGTACAGCTTGCGCTTGAACGGGACGATCAGCGACGGCAGTTCCGCCGGATCGACCCAGCGCCACGACATGAATTCCGGATGCGCGGTCGCGAGGTTGATGTCGGTATCCTCGCCGGTGAAGCGATAGAGGAACCACGTCTGGCGCTGGCCGCGATACTTGCCCTTCCACACCTTGCCGATCAGCTCGGCGGGCAGGTCGTAGGTGAATTCGCCCGGCGCCTGCGCCACGAAGTCGATATGCTTCGGCCCGACGCCGATCTCCTCGCCCAGCTCGCGCACGGCGGCGGTCCGCGCGTCCTCGCCGGGATCGATCCCGCCCTGCGGCATCTGCCACGCTTCGGTCGTGGCATCGAGCCGCTGGCCGACGAACGCCTTGCCGGCGTGGTTGACCAGCATTACCCCGGCGCAGGGGCGGTAGGGAAGGTCGGCGAGATCGGTCATGCGGCGGCCTGGGCCATGACGCGCTCGCCCTCGGCCTCGACCACCAGATCCTTGAGCGCGGCGAGCGCGCCCGCCACGTCCCCGACCGCCGATGGGATCGCCTGGCGCAGCGTGATGAAGCCGTGGATCTGCCCCTTCGCCTCGCGGAACACGACCGGCACGCCGGCTTTGGCGAGCGCGGCGGCATAGGCGCGCCCCTGGTCGCGGATCGGGTCGAGGCTCGCCGTCAGCACCACTGCGGGCGGCAGTCCGGCGAGGTCACCGCGGAGCGGCGACGTGCGGACATGCTCCGCTTCCGCCGCATAGGCCGCGCCAAACCACTCCATCGCGTCGCGAGTCAGCAGATAGCCGTCGGCGAACTCGCTGTACGACGGATACTCGGTCGCCATATCGGTCGCCGGATAGAAGGGCAGTTGCGCGATCACCGGCACCTTGGCGGGTACATCGCGGAGCGCCATCGCCGTCACCACCGCCAAATTACCCCCCGCGCTGTCGCCCGCCAGGATCAGCGCCGTCACCGCGCGATCCAGCGCCGCCGGGCTCTCTGCCACCCAACGCGCCGCCGCCTCGCAGTCGTCGGGCGCGGCGGGCCACGGCGCCTCCGGCGCGAGGCGATAATCGACCGAGATCACTGGCAGATCGAGCGTGCGCGCCATCTCCGCGCAGAAGCTGGCGTGCGTCGCGACGTTGCCGATCACGAACCCACCGCCATGATAGAACACCACTGCCGGCCCCGGCTCGCGGCTGGCGCGCGGATCGAACAGGGTCGCGGGGATATCGCCCGCCGGCCCCGGAACGGTCAGGTCGAGCATCGTGCCGAGCTGCCCGGCCGGCGGGTCAGCGATATCCTTCATCGCGAAGTATTGCGCGCGCGCCGCCGGGGCATCGAGCTCGTGCATCTTCGGCCCCGGAATGTTGGCCAGGAATTGCAGGAACTGGCGGACGTCGGGGCGCACGTACGGGTCGGTCATCGCTATCCTCTCTCGGCTTTCCACCGTACCTAGGCAGGATGATCGCGGTCGTCCATCATCCGGATTACGTCGCGCCGGGCCTGCCGCGTTCGGGCTATCCGTGGAACAAGAACGGCGCGATCCGCGATCTGCTGCGCGAGTCGGACGCTGTGATCGAGTGGCATGTCCCCGAGCCGATGCCGCTGCGCTGGCTGGAGGCGGCGCACGACCCCGATTACGTGGCGCAGGTGCTGGCCGCCCAGGTCCCGCGCGAGAAGGAGCGGCGGATCGGCTTTCCAGTCAACGAGATCGTCGCGCGCCGGGCGCAGGTGGTGCCCGGTGGTACATACCTTGCAGCCAGGCTGGCGCTGGAGCGCGGCTATGCGGCGAACGGGGCAGGGGGCAGCCACCATGCGCTGTACGACACCGGCGCCGGCTATTGCGTGTTCAACGACCTCGCGATCGCGGCGATCCGCCTGACCGAGGAGCGCGTCGTTGGCCGCGTGCTGATCGTTGATTGCGACGTGCACCAGGGCGACGGCACCGCCGCGCTCACCGCCGGCCGGCCCGGCATCGCGACCTATTCGATCCATGCCGAGAAAAACTTCCCGGCGCGCAAGGCCCGCTCGACGCTCGACGTGCCGCTGGCGGACGGGATCGGCGACGACGCCTATCTTGAGACGCTGGGCACGACGCTGACCCCGCTGCTCGATGCCGAACGGCCCGATCTGATCCTGTACCAGGGCGGCGTCGATCCCTTTGTCGGCGACCGCCTCGGCCGTCTCGCGCTGAGCGAGGAGGGGCTGATCCGCCGCGATCGCCTGATCGCCGACCTCGCACGCACCCGCCGCATCCCCCTCGTGAGCACCGTCGGCGGCGGCTATGGCGACGACGTCCTCGCCATCGCCCGCCGCCACGTCGCGACGATCCTGACGCTGGGGCGCAACGATGGCGTCGTCGCGGCAGGCCGAGCCGCAACGCTATCGCGTGATTAGCGTCGATTGGGGTGAAAAACTGCTACACTGAGGGCGGGCGCAAACTTTGGTTGGCCACCGTCGCGGGACGGCCTAGAGCATGTCGCGATTATCTCGCTAGGAACAGGCATGGCGACTGCCACACACGAAATCACCCCCGCCGAGGCGTCGGCGCATCCGTCCGCTGAATCGATCGTCGTCCGTTTCGCCGGGGACTCCGGTGACGGCATGCAGCTGACCGGCGGCCAGTTCACGCTGTCGACCGCGCTGGCCGGCAACGACCTGTCGACCTTCCCCGATTTTCCGGCGGAGATCCGCGCACCGCTCGGCACCTTGTTCGGGGTCAGCGCCTTCCAGATCAATTTCGGCTCGACCTCGATCGAGACGGCGGGCGACGCGCTCGACGTGCTGGTCGCGATGAACCCGGCCGCGCTCAAGACCAATGTGGAGGCGCTGAAGCTCGGCAGGCTCATCATCGCCGACAGCGGCGAGTTCACCGAGCGCAACCTCGCCAAGGCCAAGTACGACGCCAACCCGCTGGAGGACGGCAGCCTGGCGAAGTGGCAATTGCTGGCGTTCGACATCTCGCAGCTGACGCTCGACGCGGTGAAGCCGTTCGGGCTGGGCAACAAGGAAGCGCTCCGCTGCAAGAACATGTGGACGCTGGGGCTCGCGCTGTGGATGTTCGATCGCGACCGCCAGCCGCTGATCGACTGGCTGAAGGCGAAGTTCGCGAAGAACCCGACGCTGGCCGAGGCGAACATCGCCGCGATCAACGCCGGCCATGCTTATGGCGAGACGGCGGAGATTTCGGGCCCGCTCAAGCAGCACAGCGTGCCGGCCGCGCCCGCCGAGCCCGGGCTCTATCGCACCGTGACGGGTGCGGAAGCGGTGTCGATGGGGCTAGTCGCAGGCGCGCAACTCGCGGGCCTGCCGATGTTCTTCGGCGGCTATCCGATCACGCCGGCGTCGGCGATCTTGCATCATCTGAGCCGCCTCAAGGAGTTCGGCGTCACCACCTTCCAGGCGGAGGACGAGATCGCCGCGGTTGCCTCGGCGATCGGCGCGAGCTATGCCGGACAGCTCGGCGTCACCTCGTCGTCGGGGCCCGGAATTGCGCTGAAGGGCGAGGCGATCGGGCTCGCGATCATGACCGAATTGCCGCTGGTGGTGGTCAATTCGCAGCGCGGCGGACCGTCGACCGGACTTCCCACCAAAACCGAGCAAAGCGACCTATACCAAGCGGTTTACGGGCGAAACGGCGACGCGCCGATGCCGGTGATCGCCGCGCGCTCGCCCGCCGACGCGTTCGAGGTGGCGATCGAAGCGTGCCGCATCGCGACGCAGTACATGACGCCGGTGATGCTGCTGACCGACGGCTATATCGCCAACGCCGCCGAGCCGTGGAAGGTGCCCGACGTGAGCACGTACGAGCCGTTCCCGGTCCAGTTCCTCGAGGAAGCGCCGGCCGAGGGGTTCAAGCCCTATGCCCGCGACGCCAAGCTCGCGCGGCCATGGGTCAAGCCCGGCACCCCCGGCCTGCTCCACCGCATCGGCGGGATCGAGAAGGCGCAAGGGACGGGCAACATCGATTATTCGCCCGGCAACCACCAGGCGATGACCGACACGCGCCGCGACAAGGTAGCGGGGATCAAGGTGCCAGACCAGGCGGTGGAGCTCGGCGAGGATAGCGGGAAGCTCGTGGTGGTCGGCTGGGGCTCGACCTTCGGGCCGATCCACCAGGCGGTGCGACGCGCGCGGCGCAAAGGGCTCGACGTCAGCCACATCCATATCCGCCACATCTGGCCGATGCCGCAGAACCTGGGCTCCTTGCTCAAGCGGTTCGACCATGTTCTGGTGCCGGAGATGAACACCGGCCAGCTAAAGACCGTGCTCCGCGATCAGTTCCTGGTCGACGCGAAGCCGCTCAACAAGGTGTCGGGCCAGCCCTTCCGCATCGCCGAGATCGAAGCCGCGATCGACGCGATGCTGGCGGGTGGGGAAGGCGGCGAGGTCGCCGCCGATCGCACCGAACTGCCCTCGATCAAGGCCGTCAATCCATGAACGACATGACCCCGTCCGCGAAGTCGCTGCCCAAGGACTGGGAGACCGACCAGGAGGTGCGCTGGTGCCCCGGCTGCGGTGACTATGCCATCCTGAAGGCGGTGCAGCGGACCATGCCGGAAATCGGCGCGCGGCCCGAAAATACCGTGTTCGTCAGCGGCATCGGCTGCTCGTCGCGCTTCCCTTATTACATGGAGACGTACGGCTTCCACACCATCCACGGCCGCGCGCCGGCGGTGGCGACGGGGGTCAAGCTCGCCAATCCGGATCTCGACGTGTGGATCATCACCGGCGACGGCGACGCGCTGTCGATCGGCGGCAACCATACGATGCACTTGCTGCGGCGGAACCTGAACTGCCAAGTGCTGTTGTTCAACAACGAGATCTACGGCCTGACCAAAGGGCAATATTCGCCCACGTCGCGGGTCGGCACACGCAGCCCGTCGACCCCGTTCGGCTCGGTCGATCGCCCGGCAACGCCGTGTGCGTTCGCGCTTGGCTCGGGCGCGCGGTTCGTTGCGCGCGGGATCGACGTGCACAAGAACCTGCCGATGGTGTTGAAGGCGGCCTATGCCCACCAGGGCGCGGCGTTCGTCGAGATTTTCCAGAACTGCATCGTCTATAACGACGACGTCTTCGCGTCGTTCACGGCCAAGCCCAATGCCGGCAACCAGATGTGGGTCGAGCACGGCAAGCCGCTGCTGTTCGACGGCGGCACCAAGGGGCTGGCGATGGACGTCGAGCGGCTGGTGCTGAAGGTCGTCGACGTGGCGGGCGGCGACTGGCAGGCGGCGGGGGTCGCGGTGCACGACCAGACCAACCGCGGCCTCGCGCACATGCTGGTCGAGATGCCGTTCGGGTCGTTCCCGATGGCGCTCGGCGTGCTGTACGACGACCCCGCGCCGACCTTCGACAGCGCCGTCGTCGCGCAGAACACGGCAGCAAGCGAGGGCAAGGCAGCGAACCTCCAGAAATTGCTCAGCCAGGGCCAGACCTGGATGGTCGAGAAGGAGCCGCGCGCGGAGTAGGGAACCGACGGGCGCGCCGACCGTACCGTCGATGAATGCCTGATCCTGACCTCCTTTGGTTCCGCCGTGATCTGCGCCTCGCCGACCAGCCCGCGCTGGCCGCGGCGATCGCGGAGGGGCCGGTGGTGCCGGTCTTCGTGCTCGACGATGATGTCGCCGGGCAATGGCGGATGGGCGGTGCGTCGCGCTGGTGGTTGCATCATAGTCTCGCCAGCCTCGACAAGGATTTGCGCGCGCGCGGATCGCGACTGGTCCTGCGCCGGGGCGATTGCGCCGAGGAACTGACGAAGGTTGCCAAGGCGGTCGGCGCGCAGGCCGTTCATGCGATCAGCCATTACGAGCCGTGGTGGCGGGCGGCTGAGGATGCGGTCGCCAAGCAGCTCGACCTGATCCTTCACGACGGCAATTATCTCGCGTCGCCCGGATCGATCATGACCGGTAGCGGGACGCCGTACAAGATCTACACGCCGTTCCGCCGCGCGCTCGATGGCGTCATGCCGCCGCCGCATCCGCACAATCGACCGCGAGCGATCCCGGCACCTACTACATGGCCCGCGAGCGATGTGTTGGCGGATTGGGATTTGCTCCCGACCAAGCCCGACTGGTCGACCGGGTTCGGCAAGGAGTGGACGCCGGGCGAAGCCGGAGCGCACGACCGGCTCGACGATTTCGTCGATGCGGTCGCCGACTACGATCACACCCGCAATCTGCCCTCGGTCGAAGGCAGTTCACGGCTATCGCCGCATCTTCACTTCGGTGAAGTATCGGCGGCGCAGGTCTGGCACCGGCTGGCGGGGAAGGGCGGTTCGGTCCGCGTATTCCTCGGCGAGTTGGCGTGGCGCGATTATGCGCAGAACGTGATCCTCCAGCTGCCGAAATACGGCGCGAAAAATGGCCGCGACCGCTTCGACAAGCTCCCGTGGCGGACGGGCAAGGCGGCGAAGGCCGATTTCCGGGCGTGGCAGCGCGGGCTCACTGGCTACCCCATCGTCGACGCCGGCATGCGCCAGTTGTGGACGAGCGGCTGGATGCACAACCGCGTCCGGATGATCGCCGCCTCCTTCCTCATCAAGCATCTGCTGATCGACTGGCGCGAGGGCGAGCGGTGGTTTTGGGACTGCCTGGTCGACGGCGATTACGGCAACAACTCGGTGAACTGGCAGTGGGTCGCGGGCACCGGGATCGACGCCAATATGTGGGGCCGGATCATGGCGCCGCTCGCGCAATCGGAGAAGTTCGACGCCGCCGATTATATCCGCGAATGGGTGTCCGAACTGCGCGGCCTGTCCGATGCGGCGATCCACGATCCCGAGGCATCCGGGTGCAAGCCCGATGCCTATCCCGCCAAGCTGATCGGGCATCGTGAGGCCCGCGAGCGCGCCTTGGCCGCCGGACGCGCGGTTCGCTAACCCAAGTGCCTTGGCGGAGCGCCGCCGCTTTGGCATGACGCCGCGCGATGGACGTCGCCGTGACCCGAACCAAACGCCGCCGCCCCAGCCCGCTCGGCTGGTTCGGCCGGCGCGTGCTCGCCCGGATCGATCGCGGCATCGTCGAGGGGGCTATCCTGACATCGCTTCCCGGCGGCGAGCCGATGCGACTCGGTGGACGAGCGCCGGGGCCGGAAGCGATCGTCATCTTGCGTTCGTGGTGGTCGTTATGGCGGCTGGCGACCGGCGGATCGGCGGGCTGGTACGAGGCGTGGGCGGCGGGGGAATGGGAAAGCCCCGATCCGGTCGCCCTGTTCGAACTGTTCACGCGCAATCGCCGCACGCTGGCGCCGGCCGGGCGGGCGCAGGGGCTGGGTCGATGGCTGCGGCGGCAATGGCACCGGGCGCGACGCAACGACCGAGCGGGGGCGCTTCGGAACATCCACGAGCATTACGATCTGGGCAACGATTTCTACGCCCTGTGGCTCGATCCGGGGATGACTTATTCGAGCGCGGTGTTCGCGGCGCCGGGACAGGATCTGACGGCGGCGCAGGACACCAAACTGGCGGCGATGCTGGCACGGACCGGATGCGGCACGGGTAATCGCATCCTGGAGATCGGGTGCGGCTGGGGGTCGTTCGCCGAGACCGCGGCGAGGGCCGGGGTCGGCGTCCACGGCATCACGCTTTCCACCGACCAGCGCGCCTTTGCCGAAGCGCGGATGGCGCGGCTAGGGCTCGACAGCGTGACGATCGACCTGATCGACTATCGCGACGTCGGTGATACGTACGATGGCATCGTCAGCATCGAGATGGTCGAGGCGGTGGGCGAGGAATATTGGCCCGACTACCTCGCCGCCATCGCCCGCGCCTTGAAGCCCGGTGGCCGCGCGGCGATCCAGTATATCGCGATCGACGATGCGATCTTCGACGGTTACGCTCGCAACGTCGATTTCATTCAGCGTTACGTCTTTCCCGGTGGGATGCTGCTGTCCGAAAGTCGCTTCCGCGCCATCGCCGAGCGGCACGGACTGGCCTGGCAGGACCGTCACGCCTTCGGGCTCGATTATGCCGAGACGCTGCGGCGCTGGCGCGTGGCATTCGACGCGGCGGTCGCAGAAGGGCTTTTGCCGGCGCGGTTCGACAGATATTTCATCGACTTGTGGCGCTATTATCTGATGTATTGCGAAGGCGGGTTCCGCGGCGGGGCGATCGATGTCGCGCAGGTGACGCTGGTGAAGGCGCGCTGACGTCCGCCTGGCCGGTCAGCGCCAAACTTGACAAAATTGACGGGGGTAGCGGCCCCAAGCATGCGACCGCCGACCGGCCTGAAACACGTTCGAAAAGCATGCCGCGGCTTGGCATGCTAAACCCAACATCGCCAGTGGATCAGCCGACCCGCTCGCAATGTCCCGACACGAAATCCTCGCCGAGCAGCGCCGCGATGCGTTCCGCCACGGCCTCGGGTGGCTTGACGCTCGCCGGATCCTCGCCGGGATAGGCGCGCTCGCGCATGCGGGTGCGCGTGGCGCCGGGGTCGATCACCGCGACGCGGACTTTGCTGACCCCCGACACTTCCTCGCCATAGGCCAACACGAGCGTCTCCATCGCCGCTTTCGACGCGCCGTACCCGCCCCAATAAGCGCGCGGCTGGCGGCCGACGCTGGAGGTCATCGCCACGACGCGGGCGTCGGTCGACTTGCGCAACAGCGGATCGAACGCCGCGATCAGCGCGGCCTGCGCCGATACGTTGAGCGTCATCACGCGCGCGAACTCGCCCGGATCGATCGCCGGGACCGCCGACAGCGAGCCCAAGGTCGCCGCATTGAGCACCAGCATGTCGAGCGCCGGCCACCGCTCGCCGATCGCGGTCGCCAGCTTGGCGATGCTGTCGCTTTCGGCGAGGTCGAGTGGCGCGATCGTCGCGGTGCCGCCGGCAGCGTGGATCGCTTCCTCGACCTGCTCCAATGCGCCGGCCGACCGCGCGGTCAGGACGACGTGCGCGCCCTCCGCCGCCAGCTTATGTGCGATCGCCGCGCCGATCCCCCGGCTCGCGCCGGTCACCAGCGCGAGTTGTCCTTCGAATTTCCTGGTCATGAATCCCTATTCAGCGGCTTCGTGCAGCGCGAGTTCGGCGTCCATCGCATCGTGATCGGTCAGGCGAGTCGGATAGTCGCCGGTGAAACACGCATCGCAATAGCGCGGCGTCAGGTCGTCGCGGCCCGCTTCGCCCAGCGCCTTGTACAAGCCGTCGATGCTGACGAACGCCAGGCTGTCGGCGTGGATGAAATCGGTCATGCCGGCGAGACTCAGACGAGACGCGAGCAGCTTCTCACGCTCGGGCGTGTCGACGCCGTAGAAGCACGAATTGGTCGTCGGCGGGCTGGCGATCCGCATATGGACCTCGCGCGCGCCGGCCTCGCGCATCATCTCGACGATCTTTAAGCTGGTGGTGCCACGGACGATCGAATCGTCGACCAGCACGATCGACTTGCCCTTGATGAGCGCGCGGTTGGCGTTGTGCTTCAGCTTGACGCCGAGCCGCCGCACCTCCGCCGAGGGCTGGATGAACGTGCGACCGACATAATGCGAGCGAATGATGCCGAGTTCGAACGGGATGCCGCTCTGCTGGGCATAGCCGATCGCGGCGGGCACGCCCGAATCGGGGACGGGGATGACGAGGTCGGCCTCGACCGGCGCCTCGATCGCCAGTTGCGCACCGATCGCCTTGCGCACTGAATAGACCGACTGGTCGCCGGCGATCGAATCGGGGCGCGAGAAATAGACCCATTCGAAGATGCACGGGCGCGGGCGATGATCGCCGAACGGGCGCAGCGAACGGAGCTTGCCGTCCTCGACCAGCACCAGTTCGCCCGGCTCGATCGAGCGGACATAATCGGCGCCGACCACGTCGAGCGCCACCGTCTCCGACGCGAAGATATAGGCGTCGCCCAGCTTGCCCATCACCAGCGGCCGGATGCCGAGCGGGTCGCGGCAGGCGATCATCCCCTGCGACGTCATCACGATCAGCGAATAGGCGCCCTCGACCCGGCGCAGCGCGTCGATGAACTTGTCGAGCGGATCGCGATACGAACTGGTCGCGACGAGGTGCAGGATGACCTCGGTATCGCTGGTCGACTGGAAGATCGCGCCGCGTGCGACGAGGTCGTCGCGCAGGAACATCGCGTTGGAAATGTTGCCGTTATGCGCAACCGCGAAGCCGCCGCTGGCCAGGTCGGCGAACAGCGGCTGGACGTTGCGCAGCGCCGTTTCGCCGGTGGTCGAATAGCGGACATGGCCGCAGGCGACGTTGCCGCGCAACGCGCCCATGATCTCGTCGCGGTCGAAATTGCCCGCCACGTGCCCCATCGCGCGATGGCTGTGGAAATGCGCACCGTCCCAGCTGGTGATGCCGGCCGCTTCCTGGCCGCGATGCTGCAACGCATGGAGACCGAGTGCGACCAGCGCGGCCGCGCCGTCGGCGCCGGACACGCCGAACACACCGCACTCCTCGCGGAGTTTATCGTCATCGAAGGGATTGGTCGTCAGCATGGGCTTCCCGGATGCCGTGGCGCGAGGGCCATATAGTGACGGGGATCGGCTTTGTCGCGCATTTGTCATCGACCGATCGTGCATTTTGTCGTGTTTGCGAGGCGGGTAAGGAAGCCGCATGACCGACTCGCGCGATTCCGGGCTGACGCTCGATCCGAAATGGGACGCCAACGGACTCATCACCGCGGTGGTGAGCGATCCGGACGGCAATTTGCTGATGGTCGCGCACATGAACCGCCAGGCGCTGAACGCGACGATCACGAGCGGCCATGCGACGTTCTGGTCGCGCAGCCGGGGCGAGTTGTGGCGCAAGGGCGCGACGTCCGGCAACACGATGGCGGTGCGCGAGATCCGGATCGATTGCGACCAGGATGCGGTGTGGCTGATCGTCGATCCGGCCGGGCCGGCCTGTCACACCGGCGAGCGATCCTGTTTCTATCGGCGCGTGACGAGAACCGGACTGGAGCGCATCGCGTGAAGCGGGCGCTGGTCGCGCTGCTTCTGCTCGGTGGGTGCCAGCGCGAGTCGGCGAACGCAACGCAGCCGGCGCCGACCAGCTTGGAAGCGGCGGCGGTCGCGGCCGGGATCGTCGCCGACCCGGCGGCCGGCGACCCGACGGGACTGTATGCCCGCGACAACGACAAATTGTGCCTGGTGCCGGGGGCGACGGGCTATCGGATCGGCATCACCGTCACGTACGGGGATCAATATTATTGCACGGGGCGCGGTACCGCGACTCGTGCCGGGGAGGCGCTGCACGTCGCGCTGACATCGGCGCCGGGTTGCTCGTTCGATGCGCGGTTCGAGGGCGACCGCATCAACCTGCCCGGCGCGTTGCCCGATGCATGCCAGAAGGCGTGTACCGAACGCGCATCGCTGGCGGGGCTGGGCGTCGAGCGGCTGAGCGATTCGTCCGACGAGGCCGGTGGCTTGCGCGACCGACGTGGGCAGCCGTTATGCGCCGGCGACTGAGCGCCGCTTCCCTTTGACGTAAACGTAAAGCTGCGGTAGGATGGCGGCATGCCCTGGGTGCCGTCCTATGCGCCAATCGAGCCGCTCGCCGACCGCGATGCCTTCTCGATTTCCGATCTCTCCGCCGAATTCGGTGTGACGGCACGCGCGTTGCGCTTCTACGAGGACGAGGGGCTCATCGCGCCCGAACGGCGGGGCACGCAGCGCATCTATTCGCATCGCGATCGCGCGCGGCTGGCGTGGATCCTGCGCGGCAAGCGCGTCGGCTTCTCGCTGACCGACATCCGCGAACTGATCGACCTGTACGATGTCGGCGACGGTCGCCGGACCCAGCGTCAGCGGACCATCGACCGCTGCCACAACCGGATCGAGACGCTGACCGCGCAGAAGCGCGACATCGACGCCGCCATCGCCGAACTCACCGAATTCACCGCGCTGCTCGAAGCGGGCGCACGCGCCGACCGGAAGGACTAGGACCCTAACCATGCCCCACTACACGCCGCCCGTCCGCGATACGCGCTTCATCCTAGACCATGTGCTCGGCCTGTCGCGCTACGCCAATCTGCCGGGGTTCGAGAATGCGACGCCCGACACGATCGACGCGGTGCTGGAAGAAGGCGGCAAGTTCGTCGCCGAGGTGCTGTTCCCGATCAACCAGTCGGGCGATCAGGAGGGCTGCACGCGCCATGACGATGGCAGCGTGACGACGCCCAAGGGGTTTAAGCAGGCATACGACCAGTTCGTCGCGTCGGGCTGGGGTACGTTGTCGGCGCCCGAGCAGTTCGGCGGGCAGGGGATGCCGCACGTCGTGTCGACGGCATTTCAGGAATATATGATCTCCTCGAACATGGCATTCGCTATGTATCCGGGTCTGACCCACGGCGCGATCGCCGCGCTGATCGCCAAGGGCTCGCCGGAGCAGCAGGCGAAATACCTGCCCAGGATGATCTCGGGCGAGTGGGGCGGCACCATGAACCTGACCGAGCCGCAATGCGGCACCGACCTCGGCCTGATCCGCACCAAGGCCGAACCGCAGGCCGACGGCTCCTACGCGATCACCGGCACCAAGATCTTCATCTCGGCGGGCGAGCACGACTTGACCGACAATATCATCCACCTCGTCCTGGCGAAGACGCCCGGCGCGCCGGACAGTTCGAAGGGCATCTCGCTGTTCGTGGTGCCGAAGGTGCTGGTGAACGACGACGGCTCGCTCGGCGCGCGCAACGCCGTCCAGTGCGGCTCGATCGAGCACAAGATGGGCATCCACGGCAACGCGACCTGCGTCATGAACTATGACGGCGCGACCGGCTGGCTGGTCGGCGAGGAGATGAAGGGTCTCGCCGCGATGTTCATCATGATGAACGCGGCGCGGCTGGGCGTGGGGCTGCAAGGGCTGGGGGTCGCCGAGACCGCCTACCAGAACGCCGTTCAGTACGCGCATGATCGCCGCCAGGGCCGCGCGCTGACCGGCCCCGCCGAGCCGCAGGAAAAGGCCGACACGCTGTTCGTCCACCCCGACGTCCGCCGCATGCTGATGGAAGCGAAGGCGATGACCGAGGGGTTGCGCGCATTGTGCCTGTGGGGCGCGCTCCAGGTCGATCTCGAACATGCCGCGAGCGACGAGACGGAGCGGCAGCTGGCCGAGGATCTGGTCGGGCTGCTGACCCCGGTCATCAAGGGCTACGGCACCGATATCGGCTACGCCACCGCGACCAACGCGCAGCAGGTCTATGGCGGGCACGGCTACATCCAGGAATGGGGGATGGAGCAGTATGTCCGCGATGCCCGGATCGCGATGATCTACGAAGGCACCAACGGCGTGCAGGCGATGGACCTGGTCGGGCGCAAGCTGGCGTCGAACGGTGGGCGTGCGGTGCAGGCGCTGTTCAAGGTGGTCGGTGACGAAGTTGCCGCGGCGAAGGGTGTCGAAGCGACCGCCGATTTCGCCGCGCGGCTGGAGAAGGCCAATAACGAGTTGCAGGCCGCGACGATGTGGTTCCTGCAGAACGGCATGACCAACCCCAACAATGTCGGCGCGGGGGCGTACAGCTACATGACGCTGATGGGCGTGGTCGCGGTCGGGCTGATGTGGTTGCGCATGGCCGCCGCCGCGGCCCTGCTGAAAGCGGCGGGCGAGGGGGATGCCGCGTTCCTCGATGCCAAGCTGACGACTGCGCGCTTCTATGCGGAGCGCGTGCTGCCCGATGCCGGCGCGTTGCGCCGCAAGATCGAGGGCGGGGCGGAAGCCGTCATGGCCCTGCCGCCGGAGATGTTCGCGGCGGCGTAAGACAATAATCGTCACCCCGGCCTGGTGCCGGGGTCCACCGGGCGGCTTGCTCGACGCTCAATGTTTGAACGAAGAGGCGTGCGGCCCGGTGGATGCCGGGACGAGCCCGGCATGACGGAAGGGCTAGGGATGCTCGGGCTTGGGCGTCGCCGTTGCCACGGGTTTCGGCGCGTCGGCCGGCTTGCGGCGGACGCCGTCCAGCCCGTCGGCGGCCGGCGGCATCGGCTTGGCCGTCGCGATGGTGCCGGGCGCTGCCGTCAACGTACCGGGCGTCGTACGCAGCGTCGAGGTCGTCGTCGGCAACGTTCCCGCCGGCGTCCCCAGCACTTGCAGCTTCATGCACTCGCCCTTCGACGCGCGCTGGAACTGGCTGCAATTCCACAACGACTTCTCGTAGCCGCGGCTTTTGTCGCGCAGGTAACTGAAGGACATCGCGGCGATCTGCGCCTGGCCGAGGGGAAGGCCGGCGGGGGTCTTGCTGCGGTCGTTCCAGGCCATCAGCTTGCAATAATCGCGCGTTCCGCACGTTTTCGTGGCGATCGCGACGAAGGAATCGGGCGCCGCGTGCGGATCGAGGGTGACGAGGAAACTGTTGGGGTCGATCGACAGCGCCTGGCCCGGCGCGCCCGCGACCCCTGCCGCCTCGACCTCGGCCGGCTTTACCTCGGCCAGCGCTTCGGCGGCGTCCTTGTGCGAGTCGAACAGCGCCGCCAGCGCGGCGATGCCGGGTTCGTTGCCCGACACGCTGTGCACGAAAGCGGCGGGCGTGCCCCACCAGCCGGTCCAGCGGAAGAACAGGTGTGTCTTGACCTGCGCGATCTTGTCGAGGCTGGCGCTCCAATAGGGCACGACCCAGTCGGTGTGATAGTGCGTCGCGTAGCCGACCGGGGCATAGACGTGGCCGTTCAGCGCGGCGATCGCGACGTCGCGGGCGCGGCTCCACGCGGCGGGGCTGGGGTGCCAGCGGTCGAGCGCGCCGTCGCAGGTGAAGCTGAACTGGCACCCGGTCGAGCGCTCCGATCCCTGGAACACCACGCCGCACACCGATTTCGGGAAGGCCGGGTGCCGCACGCGGTTGAGCACGACCTGCGCCACCGCGCGCTCGCCGTCGACATCGTCGCCCGCCTCGTACAACTGCCCGACCGCCAGGCAGTCGATCGCCCGCGCGCGATCGGCCGATCCGCCCGAGAAACGGAACGGCCGCGCCGCCGGATTGGGCGCGGTCGAGAACGGCACCGATGCGTTGAAGCTGCGTGCATCGTCGGGGTCGAGCGACTGGAACTCGACCGGCTCGACCGGCGGCAGTTCGGTCTTGGGCACGACGCGCTGCGCGACCTTCACCGCTGGCCGACCGCCATGCTGGTGGTGCAGCGCGAACCACGCCGGCACCACGATCAGCACCACCCCGACCGCGACCAGGATCAGGCGCAGGGCGAGCGATGGCGAACGAAAGCGGGCGAGGGGCAAGGTGTACCTGTCGGAAAAGAGGCCGGCACGCGACCGACGCGCGCCTTTAGCCGATTACGCGCCGCTTGCCAAAAGGGGGCCGACGATGTCTCGCATGACCGGAGCGGAGCGGCGTTCGGCGCGATCCTGTACACTCCCATCCTCACTACCGTCACCCCGGCCCTGTGCCGGGGTCCATTGTGCGGCTTCCGTGGCGCGACAGGATCGAGAGATGTGCAAGCGGCTTGGTGGACCCCGGCACAAGGCCGGGGTGACGGGAAATTTAAGGATATGGCCTGGACTCGGTCTTCCGCGCAGGCCGTGGTCGAGCATCGGGCCGATCGCCCCCCCCAGCCTCTATTGGGAACGGCGACCATCCGCGATCCGCTCGCTTCAACTCTCCGGCAGGAAATCCGGCACCGACAAATACCGCTCGCCGGTATCGTAGTTGAAGCCGAGCACGCGCACGCCGTCGGGCAGGTCGGGCAGCTTCTGCAGGATCGCCGCCAGCGTCGCGCCGGAACTGATCCCGACGAGAATGCCCTCTTCGCTGGCCGAGCGTCGCGCCATGTCCTTCGCCACGCCGGCATCGACCTTGATCGTGCCGTCGAGCACCGACGTATGCAGGTTGGCGGGGATGAAGCCGGCACCGATCCCCTGGATCGGGTGCGGGCCCGGATCGCCGCCAGAAATGACCGGCGACAGTTCGGGCTCGACCGCGAAGACCTTCAGGTTCGGCCAGCTCTTCTTGAGCGTTTCCGCGACCCCGGTGATGTGACCGCCGGTGCCGACCCCGGTGATGAGTACGTCGATCGGTGCGTCGGCGAAATCCTTCAGGATTTCCTCGGCCGTCGTGCGCACATGGACGTCGATATTCGCCGGATTCTCGAACTGCTGCGGCATCCAGGCGCCGGGCGTCTGCTCGACGATCTCCTGCGCGCGGGCGATCGCGCCCTTCATGCCCTTTTCCTTGGGCGTCAGGTCGAACGTCGCGCCATAGGCGAGCATCAGGCGGCGGCGTTCGAGGCTCATGCTCTCGGGCATCACCAGGATCAGCTTGTAGCCCTTGACCGCGGCGACCATCGCCAGGCCGACCCCGGTATTGCCGCTGGTCGGCTCGACGATCGTGCCGCCGGGCTTCAGGCTGCCGTCCTTCTCCGCCGCCTCGATCATCGCCAGCGCGATGCGGTCCTTGATCGATCCGCCGGGATTGGACCGTTCCGACTTGATCCACACCTCGGCACCCGGGAACAGCCGCTGGATACGGATGTGCGGGGTGTTGCCGATCGTTTCCAGGATCGTGGTGGCCTTCATGGTTGCGTGACTCCCTTGTCCGGCGTGAGATCGACCATCTCGGGAGGGTCGAACGTCTTTGCAAGCCTGAGTTCCGGAAACAGTCGCGACCAGGCGAGCGTGATGACGATCGCGGCGATGCCGCCGAACGCGACGGCGCCGACCGGGCCGAGCAGCGAGGCCATCAATCCGGTCTCCGCCTCGCCGAGCTCGTTGGAGGCGGAAATGGTGAGCTGGCTGACCGCGCTGACCCGCCCGCGCATCTCGTCCGGGGTATGCAACTGGATCAGCGAGGAGCGGACATAGACCGACACCATGTCGGCGGCGCCCGCCACCATCAGCGCGGCGACGCTCAGGGGGAACCACGTCGAGACGCCGAAGGTCAGGATGGCGATGGCGAACACGACGACCGCCGCGAGCATCTTCACCCCGACATTCGCCTTCATCGGCCGCACCGAGAAGTAGATCGACCCCGCCGCCGCGCCGATCCCCATGCCGGCCGCCAGCAGGCCAAGCCCGCTCGGGCCGACATGCAGGATGTCGCGCGCATAGACCGGCAACAGCGCGGTCGCCCCCGCCAGCAGCACGACGAACAGGTCGAGCGTGATCGCCGCCAGTACCAGCCGGTTGCGCCGGACGTAGACGAACCCGTCGACGATCCGCTGGATCGGGTGGCGATCCTTCTGCGCGGGCGGTTGCGGCACCTTGCCGATCAGGAAGATCGTGCCGAGCGCCAAAGCGAGCATCGCCCCGACCGCGCCGTACGCGACGTCCGGGTGGATCGCGTAGAGTACGCCGCCGACGCTGGGGCCCGCGATCGTGCCGGTCTGCCACGCGATCGACGACACCGCGATCGCGGTCGGCAGGACCTCGCGCGGGACCAGATTGGGGGCGAGCGCCGAATAGGCCGGGCCGGAAAACGCCCGCGCGATGCCGACCATCGCGGCGGCGCCGAACAGGAACGGCAGGCTGAGCGCGCCCGAATGGCTGAGCATCGCCAGGATCACGGCATTCAGCGTCAGCAGCGCGGTCGTCACACGGACGATCCAGCGCCGGTCGAACGTGTCGGCAGCGAGGCCCACCAGCGGGGTCAGCAGGAACAGCGGCACGAACTGCACCAGCCCGATCACCCCGAGCAGCGCGGCGGCGCGCTCGATGCTGTAATGCAGTTGCTCGCGCGCCAGGCGATAGACTTCCCAGCCGATCACGATCCCCTGCGCGCTCATCGCGATCGTGCCGAGGAAGCGGGAAATGAAATACGCCCGGAAATTGGCGATGCGTAGCGGATGGTCGGCGGGCAGCAGCACGCGCCAGCCTTTGACCGTGCGAGCCGCGTTTCGCAACCATGCGATCGCGCGAATTGCGGTGCGGATGCACCCATGCCGCACCGCACGATTGAAACCGCGCGCGCAACCGGCCTATAGGCCGCGCTTCCTCCCTTACGGAAACGAGGTTTCCTCTTGTCCAAAGCGCCCGCCAAGAAGCCTTCCGCACCGCCCGCCGCGACCAACCGCCCGCGGCCGGACGAGCCGCAGCCGTACGATGCGTCGAAGGAGGAGCTGCTCGAATTCTACAAGCAGATGCTGCTGATCCGCCGGTTCGAGGAAAAGGCCGGGCAGCTCTACGGGCTCGGCTTCATCGGCGGGTTCTGCCACCTGTATATCGGCCAGGAAGCGGTCGCGGTCGGGCTGCAATCGGCGCTGGACGGCGAGAAGGACTCGGTCATCACCGGGTATCGCGACCACGGCCACATGCTCGCCTACGGCATCGATCCCAAGGTCATCATGGCCGAGCTAACCGGCCGCGCCGCCGGCATCTCGAAGGGCAAGGGCGGGTCGATGCACATGTTCTCGACCGAGAAGAAGTTCTACGGCGGGCACGGCATCGTCGGCGCGCAGGTGTCGCTGGGCACCGGCCTCGCGTTCAAGCACAAATATAGCGGCGACGGCGGCGTGTGCCTGGCGTATTTCGGCGACGGCGCGGCCAACCAGGGCCAGGTCTACGAATCGTTCAACATGGCCGAGCTGTGGAAGCTGCCGATCATCTACGTGATCGAGAACAACCAGTACGCCATGGGCACCAGCGTCAATCGCGCCAGTTCCGAGGATCAGCTCTATCGTCGCGGCGAGAGCTTCCGCATTCCCGGCAT
Organism: Sphingomonas sp.; assembly: GCF_017304635.1. Taxonomy (GTDB): domain Bacteria; phylum Pseudomonadota; class Alphaproteobacteria; order Sphingomonadales; family Sphingomonadaceae; genus Sphingomonas. The sequence continues at coordinate 1,001,026 of NZ_JAFKMA010000001.1, read as the reverse complement.
CCAGGTCGACGGCATGGACGTGCTGGCCTGCCGGGGCGCGGCCGAGGAAGCGCTGGCCTGGGTCCGCGCCGGCAAGGGACCGCTGATCCTCGAGATGAAGACGTATCGCTATCGCGGCCACTCGATGTCCGACCCGGCCAAGTATCGCAGCCGTGAGGAAGTGCAGGCGGTGCGCGACAAGTCCGACCCGATCGAGCACGCCAAGGCGCTGCTGGAGGGAATGGGCGTGACCGAAGCCGACCTGAAGGCGGCCGAGGCGGCGATCCGCAAGCAGGTCAACGAAGCGGCCGACTTCGCCGAACAGACCTCCGAGCCGGAACCGGCCGAACTGTATACCGACGTGCTGGTGGAGAGCTACTGAGATGCCGATCGAGATCAAGATGCCGGCGCTCTCGCCCACGATGGAAGAGGGCACGCTCGCCAAGTGGCTGGTGAAGGAGGGCGACACCGTCCGCTCCGGCGACATCATGGCCGAGATCGAGACCGACAAGGCGACGATGGAGTTCGAGGCGGTCGACGAGGGCACGATCGTCAGCATCGCGGTGCCGGAAGGGACCGACAACGTGAAGGTCGGCACCGTCATCGCAACGCTCGCCGCCGAGGGTGAATCCCCTCTCCTATCGGGAGAGGGGCAAGCGCCGCAAGGCGCGCGGGGTGAGGGCTCGGTCGAAACGGCCAGCGTCTCGACCCAGCCCGCACCCCGCGCCGATGCTGACGCATCGTCCGCCCCCTCTCCGGACGGGAAAGGGGAACAGGCCCCCGAGCCGCACCAGGTCGAGACCGGCGCGCGTCAGATGTTCGAAGCGGCCAGGCACGACGCCGAGGTCGCCGATCCGGCGATCCCCGCGGGCACCGAGATGGTCAAGAAGACCGTCCGCGAGGCGTTGCGCGACGCGATGGCCGAGGAAATGCGCAAGGACGACCGCGTCTTCGTGATGGGCGAGGAAGTTGCGCAGTATCAGGGCGCGTACAAGGTGACGCAGGGCCTGCTCGACGAGTTCGGCGACCAGCGCGTAATCGACACGCCGATCACCGAATACGGCTTTGCCGGCGTCGGCACGGGCGCGGCGATGGGTGGCCTGCGCCCGATCGTCGAGTTCATGACGTTCAACTTCGCGATGCAGGCGATCGACCACATCATCAACTCGGCGGCCAAGACCAACTACATGTCGGGCGGCCAGATGCGATGCCCGATCGTGTTCCGCGGTCCCAACGGCGCGGCCAGCCGCGTCGGCGCGCAGCACTCGCAGAATTACGGCCCCTGGTACGCCAGCGTCCCCGGTCTGATCGTGATCGCGCCGTACGACGCGGCCGATGCCAAAGGCCTGATGAAGGCGGCGATCCGCAGCGAGGACCCGGTGGTCTTCCTCGAAAACGAACTGCTCTACGGTCGCTCGTTCGACGTGCCCAAGCTCGACGACTGGGTGCTGCCGATCGGCAAGGCCCGCGTGATGCGCGAGGGCAAGGACGTGACGATCGTCAGCTATTCGATCGGCGTCGGCGTCAGCCTGGAAGCGGCCGACGAACTGGCGAAGGACGGGATCGAGGCCGAGGTCATCGACCTGCGCACGCTCCGCCCGCTCGATCGCAAGACGGTGCTCAAGAGCCTGGCCAAGACCAACCGCATCGTGGTGGTCGAGGAAGGCTGGCCGACCTGTTCGATCGCCAGCGAAATCGCGGCGTTCGTGATGGAGGAGGGGTTCGACGACCTCGACGCGCCGGTGCTCCGCGTCGCCGACGAGGACGTGCCGCTGCCCTATGCCGCCAATCTGGAAAAGCTCGCGCTGATTTCCGCCGACAAGGTGGTGAGCACGGTCAAGAAGGTATGCTACCGCTGATCCTTCGACGGATCGGATAGGGAGGCGGCGCTGTCCACGGGCGCATTGGGACTGGTCGGGGCGGCGCTGGCGGTGGCGATCGTCGCCGCGTGCTGGATCCTCTACACCGGCCTGCGCGCGAAGGCGGCGGCGGCGGCGATCGCGGCGGGGAACGACCGGCTGGCGGCGCTGCTCGGCGTGGGACCGGCGCTGGCGATGGTGGTGCGCGCCGATGGGCGGCTCGAACTGCCCGACCGGTTGGCCGACTGGCTCGGCCTGGCGCCGCCGCCGCGCTTCCTGGCCGATCTCGCGAGCCCCGGCGCGGGGCTGTCGAGCGACGATGCCGCCGCGCTCGGCGAGGCGGTGACGGCGGCGCAGCGCGCCGGCGAGCCCTTCGCGCTGTCGATCCGCCCGCAGGGCTCGGCGCGCGTGTTGACCGCCCGTGGTCAGCGCGCCCCGCGCGAGATCGGTGCCGGCGGGGTGGTGATCTGGTTCTTCGATGCGACCGACGCGGTGGCGGAGATCGGCACGCTACGCACGCAGGCCGATGAGCTCGCGCACGCCTTCGCCGCGCTGAAGGGGCTGATCGAGGCGGCGCCGCTGCCGATGTGGTATCGCGGACCCGACCTGCGGCTGGCGATGGTCAACACCGCCTATGTCCGCGCCGTGGAAGGCCGCGACGCACAGGACGTGGTGTCGCGCGGGGTCGAACTGGTCGAGGGCGCGGGGGCCGGTGGCCCGCTCGCCAGCGCGGTCAAGGCACGCGACAGCGACAAGCCGGCGATGGTGACGCTGCCCGCGACGATCGGCGGGGCGCGGCGGATGCTGCGCGTCCACGATGTGCCGCTGCCGAGCCCGCCCGGCGGCGTCGCCGGGTTTGCGGTCGATGTCGACGAACTGGAACAGGCGCGCGGTGCGACCAAGCGCTTCGCTGAGGCGCAGCGCGAGATGCTCGACCGGCTGTCCGCCGGCGTCGCGCAATTCGGGCCGGATCGCAGCCTGATCTTCTGCAACCAGCCGTTCCAGCGCATGTTCGCGATGCGCGGCGAATGGCTCGCCGATCGCCCCGAATTCGACCGCGTGCTCGAACGCATGCGCGAGGCGAAGCGACTGCCCGAAGTGCGTGATTTCCCCGGCTGGAAGGCGGAGCGGCGCGACTGGTTCGTGGCGGCGACGGGCACGATCGAGGAAAGCTGGGCGCTGTCGGGCGGCACGCATCTGCGCGTCGTCGCGCACCCGCTGCCCGATGGCGGGCTGCTGCTGATCTTCGAGGATCGCACCGAGCAGGTGCAACTGGCGAGCGCGCGCGACACGCTGCTGCGCGTGCGGACTGCGACGTTCGACAATCTGTTCGAGGCGCTGGGTGTGTTCGCGGGCGACGGACGCTTGCAGATTTGGAACGACAAGTTTCGCAAATTGTGGGGGTTCACGGACGAGTTCCTGGCGACGCATCCGCGCGTCGACGCGCTGGTCGCGGAAGGCGCCGGACGTCTGGCGCGGCCGGAGCGGGCCACGATCATCGCCGAACTGGTCCGATCGGCCGCAGTCGGGCGGACGCAGCGCGCCGGCCGCGTCGCCTTCGCCGACGGCCGTCATTTCGAATTTGCCGGCGTGCCGTTGCCCGACGGCAACGCGCTGTTCACGATGCTCGACATCTCCGACAGCCGTCGCGCCGAACAGGCGTTGCGCGACCGTGCCGAGGCGCTGGAGGCGGCCGATCGCGTCAAGACCGCGTTCGTCGCCAACATGAGCTACGAACTGCGCACGCCGCTGACCTCGATCCAGGGTTTCGCCGAGATGATGGGCGAAGGCTATGCCGGCAAGCTGCCCAAACAGGCCGACGGCTATGTCGATGCCATCTTGGAGTCGGTCGCGCGGCTGTCGGCGCTGGTCGACGACGTGCTCGACCTGACCGAGAGCGAGCAGAAGGTCGAGCGCCGGCCTGTCGACCTGGAGAGCGTCGCGCATGCCGCCGCCGAGGCGATCGCGCCAGCCGCCAAGCGCAAGTCGATCGACTTCGCGATCGAGGTCATGGCCTCGACCGGCAACGTCCGCGGCGATGCCAAGAAGCTGCGCCAGATGATCGAGCACCTGCTGCGCCAGGCGGTCGCCGGGACCGGCGACGGCGGGCGCGTGCTGCTCCACACCGACGGCAATGCGAAAGGCGCAAGGATCGTCGTGTCCGACGACGGCGCCGGCATGATGCCCGAGGAAGCCGCGCAGGCGTTCGATACCTTCGCCGCGCATGAAGTGCATGGCGACGACCGCGCGCTCGGTCTCGGCCTGCCGATCGCGAAGCAGTTCGCCGAAGCGCATGGCGGGACGATCCAGTTGCTGTCCGAGCCGGGGGATGGGACGCTGATTACGGTCGAACTGCCGCGATAGGTTGTGGCGCGAGAGGTATGCGCATATCATATGCGCATAGGAGGGCGATATGACCCGAGTTCGTGAAGATCGCGCGCCGTTTCGTCGTCCGACCAATCTCTCGCTCGATTCGCGGCTCGTCGCCGAAGCCAAGCAACTCGGCATCAACGTGTCGCGCGCCAGCGAGGAAGGGTTGGCGCGCGAAGTGTTGGCCGAGCGCAAGCGGCGATTCCAGGAAGAAAATCGCGAGGCGATGGACGCATATAACGAGTACGTCCGCGAGCACGGATTGCCGCTCGCCAAATATCGCATGTTCTGATGGCCCGGTTCGATGTCTATCGTTTTCCTGGCGAGCCATGGCTGCTGGATTGCCAGACGGACTTGCTGGACTATGTCGAAACGCGGCTGGTCGTTCCCCTGATTCCTCTTGCCGCCGTGCGACGTCGGATCGAACGCTTGAATCCGGTCTTTCGGATCGACGATGAAGACCTTGTCATGATGACGCCGTTGATGGCGGCGGTTCCGATCGAGATCCTGCGGCGCCGTTTCATCAGTCTTCGCGATCGACAAGATGTCATCATGAACGCCATTGACATGCTGTTGAGCGGGTTCTGATGCGGTTATCGAATGCGCAAGACAGCGAGGATGTCGGAAGACGGCTTGCCGCCCTCGTCCGCCCGGGTGACGTCATCACCCTGTCCGGCCCGCTGGGCGCGGGGAAGACCAGCATCGCGCGCGGGCTGCTTGCGGCGCTCGGGCTCGCGGGGGAGGCGCCGTCGCCGACTTTCGCGATCGTCCAGCCGTACGAACCGCCGGAGACGCGGATGCCGGTGATGCACGTCGATCTCTATCGCCTCGACGATCCGGCCGAGATCGACGAACTCGGGCTCGACGAAGCGCGCCGCGACGGATTGCTGCTGGTCGAATGGGCCGAGCGCGCGCCGGGTCGCTGGCCCGACGCGCTGGCGCTCGTCCTGGACTTCGCACCCGATGGCGGGCGCTGCTTGACAGCGACCGTGCCCGCGGCATGGAAGGGGCGATGGCCCCTGACATGAACCCGCCGGCGGGCGCCGCCGACTTCCTCGACCGCCTGGGCTGGGGAGACGCCGACGTGCTGCCGCTGGCCGGCGACGCGTCGTTCCGCCGCTATTTCCGCGTGGCCGGGCATGGCCGCAGCGCGATCCTGATGGATGCGCCGCCGCTGCACGAGGACGCCAGACCGTTCCTCGACGTGGCCGGCTGGCTGGCCGAGCGCGGATTTTCGGCGCCGGCGATCCTGGGAACCGATCTCGACCAGGGGCTCGTGCTGCTGGAGGATTTCGGCGACGCGCGGATGCGCGAGACGGTCGATGCCGCGCCCGAATCGCTGTTGCGGCTGTACGAGGCGGCGGTCGATATCCTGATCCGCCTGCATGGCGAGCCGGCGGGGCCGTGGCGAGCGTACGACCGTGCCGAACTGCATCGCGAGGCCGACCTGCTGGTCGAATGGTATTGTCCGGCGATCGGGCTCGACGTCGATGCGGGCAGCTATCGCGCGGCGTGGGACGCAGTGTTCGACCATGCGCTGGCGGACGCGCCGGTGACGGTGCTGCGCGATTATCATGCCGAGAACCTGATGCTGGTCGGGGGCAGCGAGTCGCTCGGCCTGCTCGACTTCCAGGACGCGCTGGCGGGGCATCCGGCGTACGATCTCGTTTCGCTGTTGCAGGACGCGCGCCGCGATGTCGAACCGGCGATCGAGGCGGCGATGCTCGACCGTTATCGTCGCACGACGGGTGTGGGGGAGGCGTTCGACGCCGCCTATCATGTGCTCGGCGCGCAACGGAACGCCAAGATCGTCGGCATCTTCACCCGGCTGTGGCAGCGTGACGGCAAGCCGCGTTACCCGGCCTTGTGCCCGCGTGTCTGGCGCTACCTCAACGCCGATCTCGACCATCCGGCGCTGGCGCCGGTGAAGGCGTGGTTCGACGCCAATATTCCGCCGGAGCAGCGCGGCGACCCGATGGAGATCGGCGCGGAGACGACGAGCGCATGAGCGCGAAACGGACGCTCGCGATCCGGCCCGATCCCGGCGCACCGGTGCCGGAGACGGCGATGGTGATGGCCGCGGGACTCGGCAAGCGGATGCGCCCGCTGACCGCGACCCGGCCCAAGCCGCTGATCCCGGTCGCCGGTCGCGCGTTGCTCGACCATGCGTTCGATCGGCTGCGCGCGGCGGGGGTCAAGCGCGCGATCGTCAACGTCCATTATCTGGCCGACGCGCTCGAAGCCCATCTCAAGAGCCATGTCGACGGCATCGACGTCGAGATATCCGACGAGCGCGGGCGGCTGATGGAGACCGGCGGCGGACTGGTCCAGGCGCGCGATATGATCGGGGAGCAGCCGTTCCTGGTCGTCAACGCCGACAATCTGTGGGTCGACGGGCCGGCCGACACGATCAAGCTGCTCGCGTCGCGCTGGGACGATGTGACGATGGATGCGCTGTTGCTGGTCGTGCCCTACGCCCGCGCGCACAATCATCCCGGGCGGGGCGACTTTCACCTCGATGCGCAAGGCCGAATCATCGGGCGGCGCCGGCCCGGCCGTGTTGCGCCGTTCGTCTATACTGGCGTCCAGATCCTGTCGCCGCGCGTGATCCGCGATTGGCCCGAGGGTCCGTTTTCGACCAATCTGTTCTGGAACCGCGCGATCGAGGCGGGCCGGGCCTATGGCTTCGTCCATCAGGGCCTGTGGTTCGACGTCGGCAGCCCGCCGGCCATCGCCAAGACCGAGGCGGCGCTCGCCGATGCCTGAGCGCGGGCTCGCGCTCTATACCATTCCCGCCCAGCGCGCGTTCGCCGACTCGCTCGTCGCGGGATTGATGAAGCGATATGGCGACGATCCGCTGCGGCTGGCGCGCGGGATCGTCCTGCTGCCCAACAATCGCGGGCGGCGCGCCGTCCAGGATGCGTTCGTGCGCGCGAGCGGCGGCGGCCTGCTGTTGCCGCGACTGGCGACGATCGGCGATCCGGCGCTCGACGAAGGGGCGGGCGTCCTGCTCGATCCGGTGGACGAGGCGGAGCCGCTACCGTCCGCAGTGCCGCCGCTGCAACGCCGCATGATCCTCTCGCGGTTGGTCGCGGAAGCGCGCGCGGCGGTCGGCGAGCCGGTGACGGCGGACGAAGCGGTGCGGCTGGCCGGCGCGCTGGCGCGGACGCTCGACCAGTTGCTGGTCGAGGACGTCGCGCCGCGCCGGCTGCGCGAGATCGACCTCGGCGAGGAATTGTCGCAGCATTGGCGGAGGGCGCTCGACCTGTTCGAGCTGGTGATCGCGCGCTGGCCGCAGGAACTGGCGACGCTCGGCATGGTCGACGCGGCGGATCGGCGCAACCGCATGCTGGAGCGGCTGGCGAAGCGCTGGCGCGCCGCGCCGCCGCCGGGTTTCGTCTGTGCGGCCGGCATTTCCGACCCGGCGCCCGCCGTCGCGCGACTGCTGCGCTGCGTGGCCGAATTGCCCGAGAGTAGCGTGGTGTTTCGCGATCTCGCGCTGGAGATGCCGGCGGAGGAGTGGGACGCGCTCGGCCCCCACGCGCCCGATCCCGCGACGGGCCTGCGCCGGCGATCGATCGAGACGCATCCGCAATTCCAGCCCAAGCTGCTGCTCGACCGCATCGGCGCCGGGCGGGCGGAGGTGCGGCAATGGCCGGCAGGGTCGGACCACGACGCCTCGCTCGCGCGCGGCCGGGCGATCGCCAATGCGCTGGCACCGGCCGACTTCACCGGCAAATGGACCGAGCTCGACGCCGATCGCCGGCGGCTCGCGGGCATCCGCGCGGTGGCGGTGGCGACACCGGTCGACGAGGCGCAGGTGATCGCGCTGGCGTTGCGCGAGGCGCTGGAGACGCCGGGCCGCACCGCGGCTTTGGTCACCCCCGATCGCGCGCTGGCCGAACGCGTCGCGGCCCATTGCCGGCGCTGGGACATCGCGATCGACGACACCGCCGGGCGTCCGCTGTCGACACGCGCGCCGGGCACGTTGCTGACCTTGCTGGCCGAAGCGGCGGCGCAGGACTTCGCGCCGCTCGCGTTGCTGGCGCTGCTCAAGCATCCGCTCGTGCAGAGCGGTCCGCCGCGTGCGCTGTGGCTGGAGGATGTCCGCAAGCTCGATCGCGCGCTGCGCGGTCCGCGACCGGCGCCGGGGCTCGACGGGATCGATACCCACCTGCGCGACGGCGACGCGTTCGATGCCGAGCAGCGCGCGGCGGCGCGGCAGGTCTGGCCGGTGATGCGCGGGTTGCTCGAGCCGCTCGCGCGCTGTTTCGGCGACGGGCCGCAGCCGCTGGCGGCGATGATCGCGACGCTGCGCGAGACGGCGCAGGCATTGTGTGGCGACGCGCCATGGGCGGGGCCCGCGGGGCGAGCGGCGGCCGAACTGCTGACCGAGCTGGAGCTACAGGCGGTCGCTGGCCCACCGATCGCCGATCCCGCCAGCGTCGCGCCGATGCTACGCACGCTGATGGACGAAGTCGCGGTGCGTCCACCACAGGGCGGGCATCCGCGGCTGGCGATCTACGGCTTGATCGAGGCGCGGTTGCAGACCGCCGACCTGATGATCCTGGGCGGGCTCAACGAGGGCGTGTGGCCGGCGATCGCGCAGCCCGATCCGTGGCTGGCACCGCGCGTCCGGGTCGAGCTCGGCCTGCCGGCGCTGGAGCGCAACATCGGCATCGCCGCGCACGATTTCGCCAACGCGCTGGGCTCGCCCAAGGCGCTCATCACGCGGGCGCGGCGCGACGGGCGCTCGCCGACGCTGGCGTCGCGGTTCTGGCTGCGGCTCGAAGCGCTGGCGGGGGAGCGGTTCGAGCGCGCGCCGGAACTGGCCGATTGGGCGACGGCGATCGACACGCCGGCCGACTTCGCACCGGCCTTGCGCCCGGCGCCGACCCCGCCGCTCGCCGACCGGCCGCGCAAGATCTCCGTGACCGAGGTCGATCGCCTGAATGCCGACCCTTACGCCTTCTACGCGCGGCGCATGCTCCGACTGACGCCGCTCGACCCGGTCGATGCCGAGCCCAGCCCGGCGTGGCGCGGCAACCAGGTGCACACGATCCTGGAGGACTGGTTCAACCAAGACGGCGCCGACCCCGCGACGCTGCGGCCGCGCGCGGAGGCGCTGATCGGCGACGTCCGTACGCATCCGATGATCCGTGCTTTGTGGGGACCGCGCCTGATCGAGGCGATCGACTGGATCGCGGGCAAGGTGAGCGAGCAGGCCGGCGACCGCACGATCCTGGCGGTCGAGGGGAAGGGGATTCTGGACCTGCACGGCGTCGAGCTGTCGGGCCGGTTTGACCGGATCGACCGCAACGCCGACGGGACGCTGGTCGTGATCGACTACAAGACCGGCCAGCCGCCGTCGGTCGCCGCGGTGCGCGAGGGGTTCAGCCTGCAACTCGGCCTGCTCGGGCTGATCGCCGAGCGCGGCAAGTTCGCCGGGGTGGTTGGCACTGCGACCGGGTTCGAATATTGGTCGCTGGCGAAACGGGGCGGCGAGTTCGGCTATGTCGCGTCCCCGTGCAAGGGGCGCGATCCGATCCCCGCCGACGAGTTCGTCGCGCGCGCGGCGCGCAACTTCGAAGGCGCCGCCGCCAGATGGCTGACCGGTGGCGAACCGTTTACCGCCAAGCTGCGACCCGAATACGCGCCCTATGGCGAATACGACCAATTGATGCGGCGCGACGAATGGTACGGCCGTGAGTGAGGGCGCCGGCAACTTGCCGCCGTTGGTGGACGCGCAGGCGCAGGCGAGCGATCCGACCGCGCATGTCTGGCTGGCTGCGTCGGCGGGGACGGGCAAGACGCAGGTGCTGGCGGCGCGCGTCTATCGCCTGTTGCTCGGCGGGACCGATCCCGGCGCGATCCTGTGCTTGACCTTCACCAAGGCGGGCGCGGCCGAGATGGCGGGGCGGATCAACGCGCGGCTGGCGGCGTGGGTGCGGATGCCGCCGGACAAGCTGTTCCTCGACTTGCAGGCGCTGGGCGAGGAGGGCGGCCCGGCCCAGATCGCCTATGCCCGGACCCTGTTCGCCAAGGTGCTCGACGCGCCCGGCGGCGGCCTGCGTATTCAGACGATTCACGGCTTCTGCCAGTCGTTGCTGGCGGCGTTTCCGGTCGAGGCGGGGCTGGTCCCCGGGTTCCGCCCGCTGGAGGGTCGGGAGGAGTCGCAACTGGCGCGCGAGGCGCTGGCCGGGATGCTGGTCGAGGCCGAGCGCGATGGGCGCGACGGTCCGACCCGGGCGATCGGCGCGCTGAGCAAGGTGCTGGGCGAAAACGGCGCGGAAAGTTTCCTGACGGCGTGCGCGCGGGCGCCCGACGCCTTGGCGGCGCTGCCGATGGGCGAGGGCGTGCAACCGTTCGTCCGCCGCGCGCTCGACCTGCCGAACGGCGATATCGAGGCGGCCATCGCGCAAGGGTGCGGCGAGCTCGATGAAGAGGGGCTGCGTGTCCTCCACGATTTGAACCTTGCCTGGGGCACGAAGAGTGGGATCGAGCGGGCGGGGTTGATCCGCGACTGGCTCGAACTGGCGCCGGCCGAGCGGGCGGCGGGGCTCGACGTGCTGCACCAGGTCTGGGCCAAGCGCGACGGCGACATCCGCTCGTTTGCCAAGGCGCAGGCGCCGCAGGACCCGGACTACCCGCCGACCGCGACCTGGTTCTACGACCAATGTTCCGCGTTGCTGGCCCTTCGTGCGCGGGCCGATTACGCCGACCTGCTCGCGCAGGGCCTGAGCGTCGGGCGCGACTATGCCGCCGCCTATCGCGCGGCGAAGCGCCATGCCGGCGCGGTCGATTTCGACGACTTGATCCGCGCGACGGTCGATCTGCTCGCGCAGCCCGGCATGGGCGAATGGGTGCGGTTCAAGCTCGACCAGGCGACCGACCACATCCTGATCGACGAGGCGCAGGACACCAACGCCAACCAATGGGCGATCGTCCGGTCGGTCGCGGACGACTTCTTCGCCGGGGCCGGGAGCAAGAGCCTGCGCGTCCGGACGCTGTTTACCGTCGGCGACCACAAACAGGCGATCTTCGGGTTTCAGGGCACCGACCCGATCTATTTCAGCGCGGCGGAGAAGCTGTTTCGTGCGCTAGCGGAGGTCGACAGCGAGCTGGTTGATATCGCGCCGCCGCCGTTCCGGAACCTGAACCTGACCGCGTCGTTCCGCTCGACCGCGCCGATCCTTGCATTCGTCGATGCCGCGATCGACGCGATGCCGGGCGAAGGGATGGGCGCGGTCGCGCTGGAGGCGCATGCCAGCAAGGTCGCGGGGCCGGGCGCCGTCAACCTGTGGTCGCCGACGCTGGCGGACGAGCCCGACGATGCCGAGGAAGGCTGGATTCCCGACGCGATCCGCGCCCATGCCGCGCGCGTCGCGCGACAGGTCAAGGAATGGCTCGACCCTGCGCACCCATTGATGCTGGCGAGCAAGGGCCGGGCGCTCCGGCCCGAGGACGTGATGATTCTGGTCAAGCGCCGCGGCGAGCTCGCCTCGCTGATCGTCGCGCGGCTTTATGCCGAGGGGGTGCCGGTGGCGGGCGTCGACCGCCTGCGGCTGACCGCGCCGCTCGGCGTGCAGGACCTGCTCGCCGCGATCCGGTTCGTGTTGCAGCCGCAGGACGATCTGTCGCTCGCCAGCCTGCTGGTGTCGCCGCTGATCGGGTGGAGTCAGGACGAATTGATGGCGGCGACGCTGCATCGGCGCAAGGGGTTGTGGCTGCACTTGACCGAGACGCAGCCGGCGGAGCGGCTCGAACCGCTGCGCACGATGTTCAACCGGGCCGATTTCACCACGCCGTACGTATTTCTCGAGGAACTGCTGACGGGGTCGCTGGACGGTCGTCGCAAGCTGTTGCGCCGGCTGGGCAGCGAGGTGCGCGATCCGATCGACGAATTGCTCAACGCCGCGCTGGAGTTCGAGCGCGTCGCGACGCCGTCCTTGCAGGCGTTCCTCGACTGGTTCGATCGCGGCGATGTCGAGATCAAGCGCGACCCGTCCGCGCCGCTCGATGCGGTTCGCGTGATGACCGTGCACGGCGCCAAGGGGTTGCAGGCGCCGCTGGTGATCCTGGCCGACGCCACCGCCGATCCGCAGGCGACGTTCCAGCGCGACCTGGTGTGGAAGGTCGAGGACGGGATCGACCTGCCGATCTTCCGGCCGAAGAAGGAGCAGCGGTCCGGCCCGCTGGCGGCGGTGATCGAGGAGGCCGACGCGCGCGACCTCGCCGAGCATTGGCGGCTGTTCTACGTCGCCGCGACTCGCGCCGAGGAACGGCTGGAGATTGCGGGCGCGTTGGGCGCGCGGAGCAATGGCGCTCCGCCCGATCTCAGCTGGTACGCGCTGGCGGATGTGGCGCTGGCGAATCTCGCCGCCGAGCCGAGCGACACGGCACGACGCAGCTTCTTCGGCCATGCACCGCCCGCCCCGGTCGCGGCGAAAGCGACGGCGCGGCCACCCGAGCCGTGCCATGACTTGCCGGCATGGGTTCGCCAGCCGGCGCCCAGGGAGGCAAGTCCGCCGCGTCCGCTGGCGCCGTCCGCGATCGGCGAGGACGACGTCGCCGATCCGCCACCGACGCCGGCGATGCGCGCCAGCGCCGAACGCGGTCGACTGATCCACGCGCTGTTCGAGCGCTTGCCGGCGGTCGCACCGGACCAGCGCCCGGCGGCGGCCGATCGCTGGCTGGCGACGGTCGGCGCGGTGAGCGATGCCGCTGCCCGCGCGGATATCGTCCGCACGGTGTGCAGCATCCTCGCCGATCCGGCGCATGCGGCGTTGTTCGGCCCCGATTCGCTGGGCGAGGCGCCGATTTCGGCGGTGCTGCCCGGGGGCCAGGTCATCGCCGGTACGGTCGACCGCCTGCTGGTCGAGCCGAACCGCGTGCGCGTGGTCGACTTCAAGACCGGGCGCCGTACCCCGCTGACGCTCGACGAGGTGCCCGAGTTTCACCTGCGCCAGATGGCGGCCTATGCCTCCGCGCTCGAAGTCATCTTTCCCGGCCGCGCGATCGAGGCGGCGTTGCTCTACACGTCCGCACCGCGGCTGTTCGACCTGCCCGCCGATATGCTCGCGCGGCACCGCCCCGGCGCCGAGCGACATTCGCTGGATGGGAGTTGAGCCGGCCGCGCACCCTTCCTACATGCGACCGCGAAGGAGATTCCCGATGGCCACCGTAGCGATCACCGACGACAGCTTTCAGACCGACGTCCTCCAGTCCGACAAACCGGTGCTGGTCGATTTCTGGGCCGAATGGTGCGGCCCGTGCAAGATGATCGGCCCGAGCTTGGAGGAGATTTCGGACGAACTCGGCGAGCAGGTGACGATCGCCAAGCTCAACATCGACGACCATCCCGACGCCCCGGCGCGCTACGGCGTGCGCGGCATCCCGACGATGATCCTGTTTAAGGGCGGCGCGCCCGCCGCGACCAAGGTCGGCGCCGAGCCCAAGGGCCGGATCAAGGCGTGGCTCGAGGGTGAACTGGCGTAACGCCACAAGCCCCGACCTGAAATGAGTGACCGCGTCCCGCCGGGCGCGGCCCTCTTAATTTCAACTCCGGTAATCGGCGTTGATCGAGATGTAGCCGTGGGTCAGGTCGCAGGTCCACACGGTCGCCTTGCCGTCGCCCAGGCCGATGTCGACGCCGATGTCGATCTCCTGGCCCTTCAGGTGCGCGGCGACCGGCGCTTCGTCATAGCCCGCTACCGCCAGGCCATCGCGCGCGACCTGCGTGTCGCCGAAGCGGATCGCGAGCCGGTCGCGCTCGGCCGGCTCCCCCGCCTTGCCGACCGCCATCACGACGCGGCCCCAATTGGCGTCCTCGCCGGCGATCGCGGTCTTGACCAGCGGCGAGTTGGCGATGCTGAGCCCGATGCGGTGCGCGCTGGCGTCGCTGTCGGCGCCGGTCACGTCGATGCGGATGAACTTCGTCGCGCCCTCGCCGTCGCGAATCACCAGATGCGCCAGTTGCAGGCAGAGGTCGTCGAGCGCGGCGCGGAACGCGAGAGCGCCCTCGTCCTCGTCGCTCGCCAACGCGACGTTGCCCGCCGCGCCGGTCGCGAAGGCCAGTACGGTGTCGCTGGTCGAGGTGTCGCTATCGACCGTGATGCACGAGAAGCTCCTGGCGTTCGCCTCGCTCAACGCCGTCTGGAGCCAGGCCGGATCGACCGCGGCGTCGGTGAACACGAAGCCCAGCATCGTCGCCATGTCGGGGGCGATCATCCCCGATCCCTTGATGATGCCCACGAGCTTGACGATGCGGTCGCCGATCGCGGCTTCGGCCACCGCGACCTTGGCGAAGGTGTCGGTGGTCATGATCGTTTCCGCCGCTGCGATCCAGTCGCACGGCTGGGCGGCGAAGGCGGCGTCGAGCCCGGCCTCGGCCTTGTCGAGCGGGAGCGGCACCCCGATCACGCCGGTCGAGGCGACGAACACGTCGGACGGCTCGCAGCCGAGATGATGCGCCACGCGCGCGACCAGCCCCTCGACCGCATGCCGGCCGCGATCGCCGGTGAAAGCGTTCGAATTGCCGGCATTGACCACCAGCGCGCGGGCGCGGCCGAGGACGAGCGCGGCGCGGCACCAATCGACCTCCGGCGAAGCGCACTTGCTCCTGGTCGTGACCCCGGCGACGGCGGTGCCGGGCGCGAGCTCGACATAGGTCAGGTCGCAGCGATCCCAGGTCTTGTACCGCGCCCGCGCCACGCGGCGAGTCACGCCGGCGATCTCGGGAATGTCGGTCAACGGCGGCGGGGCGAGGGGCGAGCGAGCGGTCATCCGCGCCGTCATAGTGCGTGTTGCTTCGCACACAACGGGGCGTGGCGTCGCGCGATCGCTTGCGGTAGAGCGCGGGGCTGGGAGGATCGTATGTTTCGGGTTTTTCTAGCGGTGGCCGCAATGACGGCTGCGTCGGGCGTGATGGCGCAGGATGTGCTGCCGACCGCCAAGCCGATCGGCAGTCCGGGCGCGTGGATTCCGGAGAACAGCTACCCGGCCGCGGCCAAGGCATCGGCGGAGGAAGGCCGCGTCGCATTCACGCTGACCGTCGACGAGACCGGTCATGCCTCCGATTGCAAGGTCACCGCGACCTCCGAATCGCCGTTGCTTGACGAGACGACCTGCAACCTGATGCTGGCGAACGCGCGCTTCACGCCAGCGCGCGACAAGAAGGGCAAACCGACCGAAAGCCGATGGAGTTCGTCGGTGCGGTGGAAGCTCGAGATACCGCCGTCGGCGCCGGCGGCACCCGTCGCCGTTCCCGCATCGGCGCCCGTCAAGCGCTGACGCGGTTTTGATGGACGTTAACCAGTCGCGCCCCTATGCAGCGTCGTTCGCCGTCACTAGGTAACGCCGCGTCTTGAATTTGCTGCTGCTCCTCTCTGCCCTGCTGTCCGCTCTCGGCGGCGCGGGTGGCGTGCGAGCGACGCCGGCGCCGGTCGCGCTCAGCCGGAGCGTCGCGCAGGCGGCGCAAGCCAGTGCCGCAGCGCGCGCGCAGGTGGCGGCACGGCCCGCCCAGCCGATCGCCGGTCCGGCGCAGGCTGTAATGGCGCTGCCCGAAGCACTCGGACTGCACGCCGCGATCCCGGCCTTCGCGAGCCGCCGGCGCGAGTGAGCGCCCGGCCGCCCATACGCGCGGCCATTCCATCCGACCGATAACCGACGCGAGCGCCGCGATGGCGCCGCGCATCATTTACATACGGGGAAATCACCATGCTGGGCGGAATCGCCAAGGCCATTTTCGGGTCGTCGAACGACCGTTACGTCAAGTCGCTACAGCCGACGATCAACACGATCGCCGGGTTCGAGCCGACGCTGAAGGCGATGGACGACGCCACGCTCGCCGCGCAGACGGTCAAGTTCCGCGAGCGGCTGGCGGCGGGCGAGACGCTCGACGACCTGCTCCCCGAAGCGTTCGCGACGGTGCGCGAGGCGGCGATGCGTGTGCTCGGCATGCGCCATTTCGACGTGCAGATGATCGGCGGCATCGTCCTTCACCGCGGCGAGATCGCGGAGATGCGGACGGGCGAGGGCAAGACGCTGGTCGCGACGCTGGCGGTCTATCTCAACGCGCTGACGGGGCAGGGCGTCCACGTCATCACGGTCAACGACTATCTGGCGGCGCGCGACGCCGAATGGATGGGGCGGATCTACAAATTCCTGGGGCTGACCGTCGGCGTCATCATCCCCAACCTGACCGATCACCAGCGCAAGGAAGCGTATGGGTCGGACATAACGTACGGCACGAACAACGAGTTCGGCTTCGATTACCTGCGCGACAACATGAAGTACGAGCGCGACCAGATGGTCCAGCGCCCGTTCGCGATGGCGATCGTCGACGAGGTCGATTCGGTGCTGATCGACGAGGCGCGCACGCCGCTCATCATTTCCGGTCCGACCGATGACAAGTCGGAGTTGTATCGTCAGGTCGACGCCGTGGTGAAGCAGCTCGCTCCCGAGACGTACGAAAAGGACGAGAAGCAGAAGTCCATCATCCTGACCGAGGAAGGCACCGAGACGGTCGAACGCGCACTGGAGGCGGCGGGGCTGCTCGAAGGCGCGAACCTCTACGATTTCGAGAATACGCAGGTGGTGCACCACCTCAACCAGGCGCTGCGCGCGAACAAGATGTTCAAGCGCGACATCGACTACATCGTCAAGGACGGCAAGGTCATCATCATTGACGAGTTCACCGGCCGCATGATGGACGGCCGGCGCTGGTCGGACGGCCTGCACCAGGCGGTCGAGGCGAAGGAGGGCGTCGAGATCGAGCCCGAGAACCAGACGATGGCCTCGATCACGTTCCAGAACTATTTCCGCATGTATCCGAAGCTGTCGGGGATGACCGGCACCGCCGCGACCGAAGCTGCCGAATTCTTCGACATTTACAAGATGAACGTCGTCTCGATCCCGACCAACGTCGCGGTCCAGCGGGTCGACGAGGAAGATTCGTTCTACAAGAGCCTGGAAGACAAGTTCCGCGGCATCGCCAAGACGATCAAGGAACACCAGCAGAAGGGCCAGCCGATCCTGGTCGGCACCGTCTCGATCGAGAAGTCGGAGATGCTGTCCGAATTCCTCAACGAGGAGAAGGTCGCGCACAAGGTGCTGAACGCGCGCTATCACGAGATGGAAGCGCACATCGTGGCCCAAGCGGGGCGCAAGGGCGCCGTCACGATCGCGACCAACATGGCGGGCCGTGGCACCGACATCCAGCTCGGCGGCAACCTCGAATTCCGCGTCGAGGACGAACTGGCGGAAATGCCGGAAGGGCCGGAGCGCGATGTCGCGATCGAACGGATCAAGACGGAGATCGCCGCGGAGAAGCAGGAAGTGCTGGCCGCCGGCGGCCTGTTCGTGCTCGGCACCGAACGCCATGAGAGCCGGCGCATCGACAATCAGCTGCGCGGTCGGTCGGGGCGGCAGGGCGATCCCGGCCTGTCGCGTTTCTACCTCAGCCTCGACGACGACCTGCTCCGCATTTTCGGACCCAATACGCTGTTCGCGAAGATGATGCGCTCCAGCCTGGAGGACGGCGAGGCGCTGCCGCCGTCGAAGTGGATGTCGAAGGCGATCGAGACCGCGCAGAAGAAGGTCGAGGCGCGCAACTACGACATCCGCAAGCAGGTCGTCGAATATGACGACGTCATGAACGACCAGCGCAAGGTCGTGTACGAGCAGCGCGCCGACATCATGGACGCGGAAGCGGTCGGCGACGTGGTCGAGGACATGCGGACGGAGACGGTCAACGCCGTCGTCGGCGAACATTGCCCGCCGGCCTCCTATCCCGAGCAATGGGATATCGAGGGGCTGAAGCAGCGGACCAGCGACTTGCTCGGCATCCAGCCGCCGATCGACGACTGGCTGACCGAGGAATCGGTCGATGTCGAGATGGTCGAGGAGCGACTGAAGGAAGCGGCCGATGCGCTGGTCGCCACCAAGGGCGGCGAGATCGACGCCGAGACCTGGACGAGCATCGAGAAGTCGATCCTGCTCCAGAACCTCGACCATCATTGGAAGGAGCATCTTGCGACGCTCGACGCGCTGCGCCAGGTCATTCACCTGCGCGCCTATGCCCAGAAGACGCCGATCAACGAATACAAGCAGGAAGCGTTCGCGCTGTTCGAACGCATGCTCGGCGCGATCCGCGAGGACGTGACGCGCACGCTCGCGCATGCCGAGTTCCGGTTCCAGCCGCCGCCCGAGCTGCCCGAACTGCCGGACTTCATCACCCAGCATTTCGATCCGTTCACCGGCACCGACGACACGCGCGACATCGACGGCGGGACGCTCGGCACGGTCACGGCCGCGCTGCCGACGCTGTCGATTCCGAAGCCGCAGGCGGCCGATCTCGGCGAGGATCCGGCGGAATGGGAAGGCAAGGTCAGCCGCAACGCGCCATGCCCGTGCGGCTCCGGGCTGAAATACAAGCATTGCCACGGCCAGGTGGGGTGATCGCCTGGTTTGTCCTTTCGGGGACAGCGTCGGACAGCAAAAAGGCCGGGGAGCGATCCCCGGCCTTTTCGTCTGGTCAAGCCGATGGCCGGCTTATTTCGGCATCACCACCGACGGGCCGATATTCGCCATCACCGCGCGCGCGTCGAACGCGCGAACGTTGCCGGCGGGCTTGGGGCCATGGCCCATGACGATCTCGGCGCTCGCCTCGAACTTGTCGACCGTGTTCACGTCGACGCGGTCACCCCAGAACGGATCGCCCCAGAACGGATCCCACGACCGCCAGCCGAATCCGCGCCCGTAATAGCGCCAGCGCGGCCCCCAATAGCCCCACGGCCCCGGCCCGAACGGCTCGGTCACGTAAGTGCGGGTCCGCTTGTCGGTGTCGCGATCGGCCATCACGAAATAGTCGAAGCCCTGCTGCACGGTCAGTTCGGCCGCGCGGAACAGCAGGTAGCGTTCCACGGTTTCGCGGCTGGTCACCGAATTGCCGGCGAACATCACCAGGAAGCGGTTCGGCTCGATCTGCCGCTCGCTATACCCCTCGCGCTCGAACCCCCGGCCGGTCGCCGGGCGATAGGTGGTCTCGGTCATGCAGCCGGCCAGGGCCAGCGAGGAAGCGGCGATCAGCCCGAGGGCCGATGCGCGTCGCCAGGAAAACGCCATGATAACTCTCCGTTCGTCGATGGTCCGCAACGCCCCATCCTGCCATCGCAAGATGGAACGCCGCATGAACGGAAAAGGCTCCCGCGCCGCAAGGTCTAATATTGTCGCAGTTTGTAAGGGGGGCGGGTGCCACGATCGGGCACGGTCAGCGCTGGCTCCCTGAGTAGGATTCGAACCTACGGCCGCTCGATTAACAGTCGAGAGCTCTACCGCTGAGCTATCAGGGAACAGCGTTGAAGGCGCGCTCTATAACCGGCAGATTTCGTGATGCAACCCCAACAACGCAGCACCGCGGCGAAGCCGCGTCGTCGGACGTCGCTTTCGCGATGCCGGCCGCGCTCGCGCGAGTCTTGCCGCAGGATGCGGCAAGCCGCGCTACGCGACGAACTGCTCCATCGTAATGCGGTCGTCGAGCGCGTGCTCGGGATCGAACAGCAAGGTCAGCTCGCGCGCATGATCGACCGCGATATCGACTCGCGCGACGTCACGAACCTCGCGCTGGTCGGCGACGGCGGATACCGGGCGCTTGTCCGGTTCGAGCACATTGAGGCTGATCCTCGCCTTGTCGGGCAGGATCGCCCCGCGCCAGCGCCGCGGGCGGAAAGCGGAGATCGGCGTCAGCGCGATCAAGGCCGAGCCGAGCGGCAGGATCGGGCCGTTGGCGGACAAATTGTACGCGGTCGATCCGGCCGGGGTCGCCGCCAGGATGCCGTCGCAGGCGAGTTCGGGCAGGACGACACGATCGTTGACCGTCACTTCCAGCTTCGCGGTCTGGCGCGTCTCGCGCAGCAGCGACACTTCGTTGATCGCCGGCAGCGTGAGTTCCTCGCCGGCGATGGTCCGCGCCGTCATCCGGAGCGGGGTGACCTTGAACGGCTTGGTCCGTGCGATGCGGGCATCGAGCCCGGCGCAGCGCCATTCGTTGAGCAGGAAACCGACCGTGCCGAGGTTCATGCCGAACACCGGTACCGGCGCGCCATCGCTCTCCAGCTGCGCGTGCAGGGTCTGCAGCATGAAGCCGTCGCCGCCCAGCGCGACGATCATTTCCGCCGCTTCGACCGGCACCCAGTCATATGCCGCGCGCAGTTCGCGCTCGGCGGCTTCGGCGGGAGGGGTCGGCGACGCGACCAGCGCACGCTTCATCCGCCGGTCACGCTCATGTGGCGGGCGACCGCCGGGGCGGCGCCGGCGGCGATCCGGAAATCGTGGCGGGCGGGTTTGATCGCGAGCGCGTCGTCGATCGCGGCATCCAGCGCGGCGATCCCGCCGGTGCGCAACGCCGTCTTCAGGTCGACCTGGTCGTCATGGCCAAGGCAGGCATAGAGCTTGCCCTCGGTCGTCAGCCGCACGCGGTTGCAGCCGTCGCAGAAATTGGCGGTGAGCGGCGAGATCATCCCGAGCCGCGTCTCGCTGTCACCGACCCGCCAGTAGCGGGCAGGACCGCCACTCGAATGGCTGTCACGGGTCAGGTCGAAGCGGTGCGCCAGATCCTCGAACACCGCCGTCAGCGGCAGGAAACGATCCACCCGATCCTCGTCGATCGCGCCAAGCGGCATCGTTTCGATCAAGCTGAGGTCGTGGCCCTGATCGACCGCCCAGGCGAGCATGTCGGCGATTTCGTCCTGGTTGAGGCCCTTGAGCGCCACCATGTTGATCTTCACCCGCAACCCGGCCGCCCGGGCCGCCGCGATGCCGCCGAGCACTTGCGCCACGTCGCCGTGCCGTGTGATGTGGCGGAAGCGCGCCGGATCGCGGCTGTCGAGGCTGACGTTGACGCGACGGATGCCGGCATCCGCCAGCCGTCCGGCGAATTCCGCCAGCCGCGTGCCGTTGGTCGTCATCGTCAGTTCGTCGAGCCCGTCGCCGAGCCGCCGCCCGAGCCGCTCGACCAAGTCGATCACGTCGCGCCGCACCAGCGGTTCGCCGCCGCTCAGCCGGACCTTGGTCACGCCGCGCGCAATGAAGCGTGCGGCGATGATCGCGATCTCCTCCAGCGCCAACAACGCGCGGCGCGGCAGGAACGTCATCTGCTCGGCCATGCAATAGCGGCAGCGCAGGTCGCAGCGATCGGTCACCGACACGCGGAGATAGCGGATCGCGCGGCCGTGGCGGTCGATCAGCCCCGGTTCGGGCGGCAAGGCGGGCAACGACGCCATGGCCCGCAGAGCTAGGCGCTCGCTGGCGCGGCGGCAAGGCTGATACACGGGCTAGGGGTGGCGATGTTAACCGAGGTGAGGCTAGGGGCGATCGC
This sequence comes from Sphingomonas sp., assembly GCF_017304635.1. GTDB lineage: Bacteria > Pseudomonadota > Alphaproteobacteria > Sphingomonadales > Sphingomonadaceae > Sphingomonas. Next base: position 979,441 of record NZ_JAFKMA010000001.1, on the reverse strand, counting down.
GATGTCCGCCGCCACGTCCTCGCAACGCTCCGTCCTGATCCGTTCGGCCATGCGGCACGCCGAGTTGGCGGGCGTGGTGCGCGGGGGCGGGTGGCCGCTGGCCGAGGATGGCGAGCTGGGTGACGTGCTGTTGCTCGATGCCCGCGACGATGGCGAGGCGGCGCTGGCCGATGCGGAGGCGCTGCGATCGCGGAGCGGGCGCGTCGGTATGGTGGTGCTGGTCGCGGCGGGCGATGTCGCTCTGCTCGACCGCTTCCACGCGGCGGGCGCGACCCACTTCCTGGTGGCGCCGTTCGGCGACGACGAGGTGCGGGCGGCATTGCGCTTCGCCGGCGGCGCGGCCGGCGCGATGGCGCAGCCGGCCGACGACGATGGCGCACGGCGCTGGCTGGCGGCGCGGTTGCCCGAGGGAGCGACCGCCGCCGTGCGCGTGGCGATCAGCCGGTTCGACCTGGTCAACAGCGGCTATGGCCGTGACGTCGGCGATGCCCTGATCGAGGCGGCGGCGCGACGGCTGGCCGGGGCGGCATGGGACGTGCTCGGCGAGCACCAACTCGTCGCGCGGGCCAAGGGACCGGAATTCCTGGTGGTGTTCGACGCGCCGGATCAGGCCGAGGCGCTCGCCGAGCGACTGGCCGCGGCGCTGTCGCGACCGTTCGCGATCGAGGGCGCGCTGGTCACGGTCGGTGCGCGGTTCGGCGTCGGCGTGGCGGAGGCGGGGGAGGCGCCCGACACGCTGCTGCGCCGCGCCGCCGACGCGCTCGACGACGCACGCGCGTCGGGCGGCGCGACGATCCGGCTCGCCGACCAGCCGCCGATCGCCGAGGCGCTGTCGGTGGACCTGCGCCGCGCGATCGACACCGGCGAGATCGCGGTACTGTTCCAGCCGCAGGTCGAGGTCGCGACCGGGCGGATCGTCGGGGTCGAGGCGCTGGCGCGGTGGGAGCATGGCGTGTTCGGCGCCGTTGGGGCGGAGCAATTGTTCGCCGCCGCCGATCGCGCCGACTTGGGCCTGGCGTTGTCGGACCATCTGCAACAGCTGACGCTGGCCGGCGCGGCGCGGTGGCCGATGCCGCTGGGCGGGTTGCGCCTGTCGCTCAACCTGACTGCGGCGGACATTGCGCGAGCGGGGTTCGTCGACCGGTTCCTCGATCGCGTCGATGCGTCGGGGTTCGCGCGGACGCGGCTGACGGTCGAAATCACCGAGAGCGGACTGATCGAGGATTTGAGCGGGGCGGGCCAGTTGCTCGCCGCGTTGCGCCATGCCGGGTGCCGGGTGGCGATCGACGATTTCGGAACGGGCTATTCGAGCCTTGCCTACCTGAAGGCGTTGCCGCTCGATTATCTCAAGCTCGACAAGAAGTTGGCGCAGGACATCGGCGGGTCGCATCGCGATCGCGTCGTCGTGCGCGGGGTGATCGACATGGCGCGCTCGCTGGGCCTGGCGGTGATCGCCGAAGGAGTCGAAACCGGCGAGCAACTCGACCTGCTCGCGAAGGAGGGGTGCCAGTATTACCAAGGCTTCCTGTGTGCCGAGCCGTTGACGAGCGAGGCGCTGGCCGGGCTGGTCGCCGGCGGGCGAAGTTGACGAAGTTTGCGCGGACGCGGTGTTTTTTCGTTACCGTCTCGAACGCCGCGGAACTCGGCTAGGCTGACGCGCTAAATCCAACATTGCCAGCGCAAAATGTCACGCCGCGTCGCGCGGACCGTGGCGGCCGGCCTCGCGCTCGGCGGCGATGCGTTCGAGTTGCGCGCCGGCGGCCTTCGCCAGCATGTCGAGCAGCGCCAGCGCGTCCTCGTCGATCGCATGCCGCGCGCGCCAGTAGGCGCCGACCGCCGCGACCGGCTCGCCATGGCCGATCGGCGCGACGGCCATCCCGGTAACGAACGTCGAGAGGTAGGCGTTGAGCGGCACGCGCGCATCGACCCGGATATCGGGGATAACCACCATCGCGCGGTCGATCATCGCGACCTCCGACACGCACGAGCGGAGCGGAAAGCGCTGCCCGGTCCATAGCGGCGCGATCGCATCCTCGCCGACATAATGGACCATCTCGCCTTCTCGCCGCACGACGGTGACGCCGTCGGCACGCACGATCGACCGCGCGCTCGACCGCAGCACTTCGAGGATATCCTCGAGCGATCGGGCATCGGCCAACCGTTCGGTTGCCGCGCGCATCAGGCGCCATCGTTGAAATCGGATCGTCGTCATACCCATTTCGGGTATCGCACGGCCGGGATAACAACGCGTTACGAAAAATCCACGTGTTTCAGCAACATATGTTGGTCAGCCGGCCGCCTTCGCCAGCCCCTTCGACAATTGCAGCGCGCCGTTCAGCCGTGCCTGCGGGTCGGTCCACTCCCGCGCGATCACCAGCTTCGAATCGGGGCGCAGCTTGGCGACACCCTTCAGCCGCTCGACATAGGCAAGCAGGCCGGCGATGTTGGGCGGCGTATCGTCGTGGAACGCGACCAGCGCACCCTTCGGCCCGACGTCGATCTTGGCGACGCAGGCGGTCTTCGCGTTCTGCTTGATCTCGATGAGCTTGATGAGATTCGCGGTCGCCTCGGGCAGCTTGCCGAAGCGGTCGATCAGTTCGGCGGCGAACGCCTCGATCCCGTCCTGATCCTCCAGCTCGTTGAGGCGGCGATAGAGGCCCATGCGCAGGTCGAGATCGGGGACGTAATCCTCCGGGATCATGATCGGCGCATCGACCGTGATCTGGGGCGAGAAATCGCGCGGGCGCTTGGCCAAACCGCCGGCCTTCGCGTCGAGGATCGCCTCCTCCAGCATCGACTGGTAGAGTTCGTAGCCGACCTCGCGGATGTGCCCCGATTGCTCGTCGCCGAGCAAGTTGCCCGCCCCCCGGATATCGAGGTCGTAGCTCGCGAGCTGGAATCCCGCGCCGATCGTGTCGAGATCGCTCAGCACCTTGAGCCGCTTATCGGCGGTTTCGGTCACGATTCGGTTCGGCGGCGTGGTCATGTAGGCATAAGCACGCGTCTTCGATCGTCCAACACGGCCCCGAAGTTGATACAGTTGGGCAAGTCCAAACATATCGGCGCGGTGGACGATCATCGTGTTGGCGCTCGGGATGTCGAGCCCGCTTTCGACGATGGTGGTCGAGACCAGCACCTCGAACTTCTTGTCGTAGAAGGCGGACATCCGCTCCTCGACCTCGCCCGCCGACATCTGGCCGTGGGCGACGACGTAGCGGATCTCGGGCACGCTCTCGCGCAGGAATTCCTCGATCGCGGGCAGGTCCTTGATCCGCGGGGTGACGAAGAAGCTCTGCCCGCCGCGATAATGCTCGCGCAGCAACGCCTCGCGCAGCACGACCGGGTCCCACGGCATGACGTAGGTGCGCACCGCCAGGCGATCGACCGGCGGGGTCTGGATCACCGACAACTCGCGGATGCCCGACATCGCCATCTGCAACGTGCGCGGGATCGGGGTGGCGGTCAGGGTCAGGACATGGACGTCGGCGCGCAGCGTCTTCAGCCGTTCCTTGTGAGTGACGCCGAAGCGCTGCTCCTCATCGACGACGACGAGCCCGAGCCGCTTGAACTCGACGCCCTTGGCCAGGATCGCATGGGTGCCGACGACGACGTCGATCGTACCCGCCGCGAGCCCCTCGCGCGTCGCCTTGGCCTCGGCGGTACCGACCAGCCGCGACAGCCGCCCGACCTTGAGCGGGAAACCGTCGAAGCGCGCGGCGAAATTGTTGTAATGCTGGCGCGCGAGCAGCGTGGTCGGGCAGACGATCGCGACCTGTTTCCCCGCCATCGCCGCAGCGAACGCGGCGCGCAACGCGACCTCGGTCTTGCCGAAGCCGACGTCGCCGACCACCAGCCGGTCCATCGGCTTGCCCGCCGCCAGATCGCCGAGCACGTCGTCGATCGCGCGATCCTGGTCGTCGGTTTCCTCGTAGGGGAAGCGATCGACGAAGGCGGGGTAGCCGGCCTCGTCGGGCTCGATCACGTCGCCGGGGTGGAGCGCGCGTTCGGCCGCCGTCGCGATCAACTCGCCGGCGATCTCGCGGATGCGCTCCTTCATGCGGCTCTTGCGCCGCTGCCACGCCTCGCCGCCGAGCTTGTCGAGCGCGGCGCCTTCCTCCGAACCGTAGCGGCTGAGGACCTCGAGATTCTCGACCGGCACGTAGAGCTTGTCGCCGCCGGCATAGGTCAGCGCGACGCAATCGTGCGGCGCCTTCTGCACCGGGATCTGGGTCAGCCCTTCGTAGCGGCCGATACCGTGATCGGCATGGACGACGAGATCGCCCGGCGACAGCGTGGCGAGTTCCGCCAGGAACGCATCGGCCGACTTCTTGCGCCGGTTGCGCCGGACCAGCCGGTCGCCGAGCATGTCTTGTTCGGTCAGCAGCGCGATGTCTGGCGCGGTGAAGCCGTGGTCGAGCGGCAGGACGGTGAGCGCGATGCCGCCATCGGCCTTGCCCAGCGCTTCCTGCCACGTATCGGCGAGCGCCAGCCGCTCGGCGCCATGGTCGCGCAGCAACCCGGCGAGGCGATCGCGCGAGCCGGCGGAATAGCTGGCGAGAACGGGTTTCTTTTTGTCCTTCCGCAGCCTGGCGAGGTGATCGACCACCGCTTCGTAGATGTTGACGCCGCTCGACCGCTCCGGCGCAAAGTCGCGCGGGCCATCGACAGTGAAGTCGATGACGCTGGCGCTTTCCGGCTCGTGGAACGGCGTCGTCAGGTGCGCCGTCGCCGCGTCGAGCCGCTTCGCCCACTCGTCGGGGGTCAGGTACAGCGCGTCGGCGGGCAGGGGGCGATAGCTGCCGGGATCGCCCGACTGCGCCTTGACACGGTTCGCCTGATAATCGGCGACCGCCTCCAGCCGCTGTTCCGCCGCTGCCGGCACGCCCGCCTCGCGCACGACGATCGCGTCGTCGCCGATATGGTCGAACAATGTCTCCAGCCGATCCTCGAACAGCGGCAGCCAATGCTCCATGCCGGCGAGGCGACGCCCCTCGCTGATCGCCTGGTACAGCGGGTCGCCGGTCGCGGTCGCGCCGAACGTCTCGCGATAGCGGGCGCGGAACCGCTTGATCGATTCGTCGTCGAGCAACGCTTCGGACGCAGGGAGCAGAGTGAAGCCCTCGATCCGGCCCGTGGTGCGCTGGTCGGCGGGATCGAAGCTGCGCACGCTCTCGATCTCGTCGCCGAAGAAATCGAGCCGCAGCGCCTGTTCCTCGCCGCTCGGGAACAGGTCGACCAGCCCGCCGCGCACCGCGAACTCGCCCTGGTCGTGGACGGTATCGGTCCGCATATAGCCGTTCGCCGCCAGCAGCGCCGCGAGCCGATCGCGCCCGATCCGCTCGCCGGCCGCCAGCCGCGCGACCAGCTGGCGGATGCGGAACGGCGTCAGCGTGCGCTGCGTCGCCGCATTGGCGGTGGTGATGAGCAGTTGCGGCCCCTTGGCCCTGGCCTGCAACCGATGCAGCGCCGCCAGCCGCTCCGCCATCACGCGCAAGGTCGGCGAGGCGCGATCGTAGGGGAGGCAATCCCATGCCGGATAGGCGATCACCTCGAGCTCGGGCGCGAAGAACGGCGCGGTCGCCGCGATGCTGCGCATTTCCGCTTCGTCCGGCGCGATCAGCACGACTCGGCCGGGGGCGGCGCGGGCGAGGTCGGCGAGCAGCACGGGCAGGAACCCGGCCGGAACGCCGGCGAGGGTCAGGGGGGATTTGGCAGAGAGGATCTTGCGGGGGTCGGTCAAACTGCGTCCGTTCGTGTCGAGCGAAGTCGAGACACCTGTCGGGGCGGTCGCCCAGTCCCGGTTCTCGACTTCGCTCGAACCGAACGGTGAAGGATGGTCAGCGTGCGATCGGCACGAAATTCAGTTGCTTCAGGTCGGTCATCATCGGCCCCTGCCAACGCACGGGCACGTCCTGGGTGCCGATCGCCCAGGCCATGATGTCGACATCCTGTTCCTCCAGCAGCGCTTCGAACCAGTCGAGCTGCGCCGCGTCCCACGTTGCGCCGTGGCGATCGAAGAAGCCGCCGATCATCAGGTCGGCCTCCTTGGTGCCGCGATGCCACGCGCGAAAGCGCAGACGTTTCAGGCGGGTGTCGCGGTCCATCTTGCTCCAACGGCGATTGGCCGGCAGCGCGGGAATGCGCCGTCGGCGGTGAGATTGTCACGGTTCCGGCGCGAGCCGAAACGCGATAAGCCGCAGATAATCATGCGCCCCGATATCCTCAACCCGCTGTTCGCCGAGGTGACGTCGCTGAAGGGCGTCGGCCCGGGGCTGGCCAAACCGCTCGACAAGCTCGGGCTGCACCGCGTGCTGGACGTCGCGTTCCATCTGCCGAGCGGGTTCGTCGATCGGATTCCGCGCGACGAACTCGACATGGCCGATGCCGGGCGAACGATCGCGATCACGCTGACTCCGGTCGACTACAAGACCAGCAGCAGCCCGCGCGGGCCGACTCGCGTGCATGCGACGGACGCGAAGGGCAATTATGTCAGCCTGGTCTATTTCGGCGGATCGTCGGGCTGGGTGCGCAAGCTGCTCCCGCTAAGCGAGGCGAAGCGCGTGTCGGGCAAGCTCGAACTGTACGGGCAGGAATTGCAGATCGTCCATCCCGACCTGATCGAGGCCGGCGAGGGGTTCCGCGAGCGCGAGGCGATCTATCCGCTGTCCGAAGGACTGACCTCGCGCCGGCTCAGCGATTTCGCGCATCAGGCGATCGAGCGCGCTCCCGATCTGCCCGAATGGATCGAGCCGGGGCTGAAGGCGAAGCACGACTGGCCGGGCTGGCGGGAGGCGCTGGCTCGCGCGCACGCCGATCCGCAGGATGGCAAGGCGCGCGAGCGGCTGGCCTATGACGAGCTGTTCGCCAACCAGCTCGCGCTGATGCTGGTGCGCGGCGAGGCGCGGGCCAAGCGCGGGCGGGCGTTGCAGGGCGACGGGCGGCTGCGCGACGCGTTGAAGCTGCCCTACACGCCGACCGGCGCGCAGACGCGGACGATCGGCGAGATCGCCGGCGACATGGCGCAGTCGCGCCCGATGCTGCGATTGCTGCAAGGCGATGTCGGCTCGGGCAAGACCCTGGTCGCGACGATGGCGTTGCTGATCGCGGTGGAGGCCGGGGCGCAAGGGGCGCTGCTCGCCCCGACCGAAATCCTCGCCCGCCAGCATTTCGACACGCTCGGCCGGATGCTCGGCTCGCTCGGCGTCCGAGTGGCGGCGCTGACCGGTCGCGACAAGGGTCGGGTGCGTGAGGCGACGCTGATGGGGCTGGCATCGGGCGAGATCGATATCCTGATCGGCACGCACGCGATCTTTCAGGAGGGCGTCGGCTATCGCGACCTCGGACTGGTCGTGGTGGACGAGCAGCATCGCTTCGGCGTGGCCGAACGGCTGATGCTCCAGGCCAAGGGGCAGGTGCCGCCGCATCTGCTGGTGATGACCGCGACCCCGATCCCGCGCACGCTGCAACTGGCGACGCACGGTGAAATGGACGTCAGCCGGCTCGACGAGATGCCGCCCGGCCGCGAGCCGATCCGGACGACGGTCATCGCCGAGGATCGCCTGGGCGACGTGGTCGAGGGGCTGGGGCGTCATCTGGCGGCGGGAAAGCAATCCTATTGGGTCTGCCCGCTGGTCGAGGAGAGCGAGAAGACCGACCTCGCCGCGGCGGAGGCGCGTGCCGCGGCGCTGAGCGCACGGTTCGGCGATCGCATCGGGCTGGTCCATGGCCGGATGAAGCCGGCGGAAAAGGATGCGGTGATGGCGCGCTTCGCCAGCGGCGCGCTCGGCGTGCTGGTCGCGACCACGGTGATCGAAGTCGGGGTCGACGTGCCCAACGCGACACTGATCGTGATCGAGCATGCCGATCGCTTCGGCCTGGCGCAGCTCCACCAGCTCCGTGGCCGGGTCGGGCGGGGCGGCGGCGTATCGCACTGCATTTTGTTGCGGAGCGAGCGGCTCAACGAAACCGCGCGCGAGCGGCTGGCGCTGATGCGCGACACGACCGACGGCTTCCTGATCGCCGAGCGCGATCTCGACCTGCGCGGCGGCGGCGAATGGCTGGGGACTCGACAGTCGGGGCAGCAGGGATTCCGCCTGCCGATGCCCGAGAACCTGAAGGAGTTGATGACCGCCGCCAACGACGATGCCCGGCTGCTGGAGCATCAGGACCGCGCGCTGGCGACGCCGCGTGGCACGGCGGCGCGGATCGCGCTCTACCTGTTCGAGCGGGACGCCGGAGTGCAATTGTTGCGGTCGGGCTGAGGACAGCGCGTCCGCCGCGCCTAGCGCACGCCCCTGAGCAGCGCCGCGAGCAGTTCGTAATAATCCGCCATGCCGATCGGCCGGTCGAGCTCGCAGCCGATCCGGCCGCCCAGCGACCAGCGCACTTCGGCGACGATGGTGCCGACGACCGGCAACGTCACGCGCAGCCGCTCGCCGATCGGCCGGTCGCCGCTCACGCGCGCCATCAGTCCCTGCGCCGACAGGTTGACGACTTGCAGCCACACCGTCTGCGCGTCCCCGCCACAGGCGCGCGCGCGGTAATCGACCTCGTCGCGCGGGAGTTCGCGCTTTTCTGAATAGGCCAATGCGGTTGCCGCCATCGTCCGTACGCCCCTGTAACCCGTTCTGGGTAAGGGCGAGGACATGAAGGGCCTGAAAAGAAATCTATTTAACGCGCGTTAGCGATAAACGATCGAACGCTCAGACCCCGGTCAGCAGCCCGTGATGCTTCTTACCGGCGGAGATGCGCACGGTATCGGCGCCGACCGTGATCGCATGCGCCTCGTCGGTCACCTTCTCGCCGTCGATCCGCGCGCCGCCGCCGGCGATCAGCCGCCGCGCCTCGCCCTTCGACGAACAGAAGCCGAGCCCGATCAGCGCGTCGACGACGGCGATCGAGCCGCTGACGGACAATGTCGGCAGCGCGTCGCCGCTGGCGCCCTCCTCGAACGTCCGCCGCGCGGTTTCCGCCGCCTGCTCCGCCGCCGCGCGTCCCCGGCACATGACCGTGGCTTCGTTCGCCAGCACGATTTTCGCCTGGTTGATCTCGGCGCCCGGCAATGCCTCCAGCCGTGCGATCTCGTCGAGCGGCAGGTCGGTGAACAGCCGCAGGAACTTGCCGACGTCGCGGTCGTCGGTGTTGCGCCAGAACTGCCAGTAATCGTACGCCGGCAGCGCATCCTCGTTCAGCCATACCGCGCCCGACGCGGTCTTGCCCATCTTGCCGCCGTCCGCTGTGGTGATGAGCGGCGTGGTGACCGCATAGAGCTCGACGCCGTCGGCGCGACGCCCCAGGTCGATGCCGTTGACGATGTTCCCCCACTGGTCCGACCCGCCCATTTGCAACCGTACGCCCAGCCGACGCGACAGTTCGAGGAAATCGTACCCTTGCAGGATCATGTAGTTGAACTCGAGGAACGACAGCGATTGCTCGCGATCGAGCCGCAGCTTCACCGAGTCGAAGCTCAGCATGCGGTTGACCGAGAAATACCGCCCGATGTCGCGCAGGAACGGCAGATATTCGAGGCGATCGAGCCACTCGGCATTGTCGACCATCACTGCGTCGGTCGGGCCGTCGCCGAACGTCAGGAAGCGTTCGAATACGCGCTTGATCGAGGCGATGTTGGCCGCGATCGTCTCCTCGGTCATAAGCTTGCGCGCTTCGTCCTTGAAGCTTGGATCGCCGACCTTGCCGGTGCCGCCGCCCATCAGCACGATCGGCTTGTGACCCGCCTGCTGGAGGCGACGGAGCAGCATGATCTGGACCATCGACCCGACATGGAGCGACGGCGCGGTCGGATCGAACCCGATATAGCCGGGCACGATCTGCTTCGCCGCGAGCGCATCGAGGCCCGCCGCGTCGGTCATCTGATGGATGTAGCCGCGCTCGTCGAGCAGGCGGAGCAGGTCGGACTGATAGGTGCTCATGATGCGCGCGCCGGTAGCATGGCGACCCGGCGCGGCAAACCCTCGCGCTATCGGCGCGACAGCTTGGTCAGCGGATCGACCGGGGCGCGGCCCTTGCGCAGTTCGAAATGGAGTTCGGGGCGGTCGGCGAAGCCGGTCTGGCCGGACTGCGCGATCTGCTGGCCGCGGCGCACCGCCTGGCCGCGCTGGACAAGGATGCGGCCGAGATAGCCGTAAACGCTGGTCCAGCCGTCGCCATGCTTGACCATGACGAGACCGCCGAGCCCCGCGATACCCGTCGCGGTATAGATGACGGTGCCGTCCGCCGCCGCCTTGACCGGGGTGCCGAGCGGGACAGCGATCTTGATGCCGTCGTTGCGCTCCCCGCTGGCGCCGGCGCCGAACCGCTTGACGACCTGTCCGCCGGTGGTCGGCCACTGGAACGGGCCGTTGAGCGTGAGCGGCGCGTCGATCGGGACCGAGGAGGGGAGCGGCGCACGGACCTTGGTCGGTGCCGGCGGCGGCCGGTCGTTCTCGGCGATGGCGGGCTCGCCGCCGCCGGTCGCGATATCGCCGAGGTCGATCCTGAACGCCGCCGCGCGCTCTGCCAGCGTCTGCGGCGGGCGAGCAGGGGCTCCGCCGCCGGGGATCAGCACGCGCTGGCCGGCACGTAGCGTATAGGGCTCTTCCAGCCGGTTGGCGTCGACGATATCCGCCCATTTGACGCCGTACGCTCGCGCGATCGCGATGCCCGACTCGCCGGGCCGGATCAGGTGGTAGCGGCCGCCGGGGATGCGCAGTTCCTGCCCGGCGCGGATCGCGAAGGGCGGCGCGAGATCGTTCGCCGCCGCGATCACGTCCGCGCTCGCGCCGACGCGTTCGGCGATCCGGCGCAGGCTGTCGCCGGGCTCGACCGTGTAGGTCTGGTCGGGGATCGTCCGCGCATCGGGGGTGACGGGTCGCGCGACCCAGGCCGGCGGCGCGGAGGGCGGGGCGGGGATGCGCGGATCGATGCGATCGGGATCGTACCGCTCGGCCGGATAGTCCTGCGCGGGCGCCGGATCGCGATAATCCGGCATCGGCGCCGGTTGCTCGTCCACGGCGCGTGGCGCGGGCGGGGGCGGCGGCGCGGCGTCGGCGGGATCGTAGCGGCCGGCCGGGATGCACGCGCTCAGCGGCAACGCCATCACGATCCACAGCTTCGTCCGCATCGCGCCCTCCCGTCGTCGTGCCAGCATAGCGGCTGCGGGCCGTTCGGAAAGTCCGCTACGCTGCCGGTTCGAGCCGGTTGAGCCCGCGCAGATACGGTTGCAGCACGTCGGGGATCGCGACCGATCCGTCCGCCTGCTGATAATTCTCCAGGATCGCGACCATCATGCGGCCGACCACCAGCCCCGACCCGTTGAGCGTGTGGACGAACCGCGTGCCCTTCTCGCCCTCCGACCGGTACCGCGCGTTCATGCGGCGCGCCTGGAAATCGGTGCAGGTCGAACAGCTGGAAATCTCGCGATACCGTCCCTGGCCGGGCAGCCATACTTCGAGGTCGTAGGTACGTGCCGCGGTGAAGCCCATGTCGCCGGTGCACAGCTTCATCCGGCGGAACGGCAAGCCGAGCCGGGTGAGCACGTCCTCCGCCGCCGCGGTCATCCGCTCGTGCTCGACCTCCGACTGGTCGGGGGTGACGATCGAGACCATCTCCGCCTTTTCGAACTGGTGCTGGCGGATGAAGCCGCGCGTATCGCGTCCCGCCGCCCCCGCTTCGGAGCGGAAACAGGGGGTCAGCGCGGTGAAGCGGAGCGGGAGCTCGGCCTCGCTCAGGATCTTCTCGCGGACGATGTTGGTCAGGCTCACCTCGGCGGTGGGGATCAGCCAGCGGCCGTCGGTGGTCTGGAACAGATCCTCGGCGAACTTGGGCAGTTGCCCGGTGCCGAACATCGCTTCGTCGCGCACCATCAGCGGGGGCACGACTTCCTCATAGCCATGGTCGCGGGTCAGCACGTCGAGCCCGAACTGGCCCAGCGCGCGGTTGAGCCGGGCCGCCGCGCCACGGACCAGCGTGAACCGCGCACCCGCCATCGCCGCGCCGGTCTCGAAATCGAGGCCGAGCGCCGGGCCGATCGCGTCATGCTCGCGGATCGCGAAGCCGAAGTCGGGCTTGCGGCCATGCTCGGCGACGAGCTGGTTGTCGTCCTCGTCGGACCCTTCCGGCACGTCGGCGAGCGGCAGGTTGGGGATGGCGGCCAACTGGCCGTTCAACTCGGCGTCGAGCGCCTTTTCCTGCTCCTCAAGCTCGGGCAGGCGCGTCTTCAACGTCGCGACCTCGGCCATCAAGCCTTGCGCGGTCGCCTCGTCCCTGGCCGCTTTCGCCGCGCCGATCGCCTTCGACGCTTCGTTGCGGCGAGTCTGGCCGGCCTGCAATTCGGTGACGACGGCGCGGCGACGCTCGTCGAGCGCGACCAGCTCGGCGGCCAGCGGCGCGAGCCCGCGCCGCGCGAGGCCGGCGTCGAAAGCGGCGGGATCGTCCCGGATCAGGCGGATATCGTGCATGCGCGGCAGGCTATGGCGACGCCGCGCGGGCGGCGCAACCCGCCGCGCGGTTGCCGCGTTCTCTGGTCAAACCAGAAGGAGAATCCCCATGCAGATCGCCAACAACACCCTCGTCGTCGTCGCGGACGGCCGCAAGGCGCTGTTCCTGCGCAACGAGGGCGATGCGACGCATCCCAATCTGATCGTCGAACATGCCGAGGAGCAGGTCAATCCGGCCGACCGCGACCAGAAGACCGACGCACCGGGCCGCGCGTCGGGCGGGATCGGCGGGCGCCAATCGTCGATGGACGAAGTGGATTTCCACCAGCAGGAGGAGGATCGCTTCGCCGCCGAAGTGGGCGCGATGCTGAAGAAACGTGCGCTCGCCAACGAGTTCGAGAAGCTCATCATCGCCGCCCCGGCCAAGACGTTGGGCGAACTGCGCAAGCATTATCATGTCGAGGTGGAGAACCGGCTGGCCGGCGAACTGGCCAAGGACCTGACCGGGCATCCGATCCCGGAGATCGAGAAGCTGCTCAGCGCGGCCTAAAGGAACCGCATACTCCGAAAATAGAAACGGCCCGCGCTCCTGTCGAGCGCGGGCCGTCTTTGGCCTCCCCCGCAGGAGATCAGGCGGTCACGGTAGTCTGCTTGCCGGCGAAGCGCTTACGCGCGACCAGCGCGGCGGCGGCACCGCCGAACAGGAACACCATCGGCGGCGCCGGAACAGGGGCGGGCGGGCCGCCGGTCGATCCGCTCGACCCGCTGCTGCCGTGCCAGCCGCTCGACCCCCAGCTGCTCGACGAGCTCCAGCCCTTCGACGACGAGCCGTAGCTGGACGAGGACGTCGTGCTCGACTGGCCCTGACCTTGTCCCTGACCCTGGCCTTGCCCTTGGTTCTGACCTTGATTCTGGTTTTGGCCCTGGTTCTGGCTCTGCTCGTTCGAATTGTTGTTGTTATTGTTGTTCGTGTTGCTGCTGTTGGCGTTGGCCTCGTTGTTGTTCGTGTTGCTGTTGTTCGCGTTGCTGGTGCTCTCGCTTGAGCTGTTGCTGTTCGCGTTGGCGTTCGAATTGCTCGTGTTCTTCGAGCTGTTGTCGTTGTTGTTCTGGCTCTGGTTCGAGTTCGAATTGTCGATATCGATCTTGCCGCTCGACGAGGTGGACGAGACGACGATGCCGCCCGACCCGCCGCCGCCACCGCCGCCGCCGAAGAAGCCGCCGGCAAAGAATCCACCGCCACCACCGCCGCCGCCCGAGCCGCCGACCATCACCGGCGCTTCGCCGCTCGACCCGCCGAACGGCGGCGGTACCGGAAGCGGGGCGCCGCCCGCGACGGTCACGACCGAGGGCGGGCAGGTCGTCGTGGTGGACACGACGCGGCGAACGCGCGATCCGCGCGTCGCGGCGACGCGAGTCGTGACGACGCGCTTCTTGACCGTCTTGACATAGCCCGACCCGGTGGAGCGGTGCTCGACCACCTTGACGGCGCCGCCGCCCAGGATGGCGCCGCCGCATGCGCAGGCGCAAAGTTTTGCCATGGCCATCCGAACAGACATCGCGTCACTCTCTCGTTCTCACCGTGCCTGCCCCCACAGGAACGACAAAGGTTCGTTGCAGCTGATGCGCCGCTATCCGGATAAACGTCGAACAAATCCTTAAGTGCAACGACGTTAACCAAGAATAACGGCTGATTTGAGTGAAGTTGTCGCGTGAGCCGGACCGGAACATGGTTAATGTTCCATTGTGGAACCGCGCGGCGTTAACGGCGAAGTCGGTCCGCGCGATGCTGTCGCGTTGCTGCACGCCCGGTTCATGACCCGGCAACGCCGGTCGGCGTAGAGGTCGCGCCCAAGCTGTTGCGATGCGTAAGGTATTCGTCGCGACGCCCGCTTGTGGAGCCGTCACCGCGTCGCTATAGGCCCGCCCCATGGGGGTTGGTTCGATAGGCAAGGTAAGGTCGCCACGAGCCATGCGGGAGAGTGGGGATGGCTACGGCGTTCAATCGCGTGGATAATTCCGGGTTCGGCATGCCGGCCAACGATGCCGATGACGGCTATCGACCGGGGCCGGACGAACCGTTCATGGGGCCGCGCCAGCAGGCCTATTTCCGAAACAAGCTACAGAATTGGAAAGACGCGATCCTGCGCGAGGCGGAGGTCACGCTGTCGCAGCTTCAGGTCGAGCCTTTGCGCGAGGCGGACCTGACCGACCGCGCGTCGTCGGAAACCGACTGGTCGATCGAACTGCGCACGCGCGATCGCCAGCGCAAGCTGATTTCCAAGATCGATGCGGCGCTGCGCCGGATCGAGGAAGGCGAATACGGTTATTGCGAAGTGACCGGCGAGCCGATCTCGCTCGGCCGGCTGGAAGCGCGGCCGATCGCGACGATGACGGTCGAGGCGCAGGAGCGGCACGAGCGCAACGAGAAGGTCTCGCGCGAGGACTGAGTTTCCGTCCGGCGGCGGCCGGAAGCACCTTTCCGACGTTTAACACTTTGGACAAGTTTGCGCCGTATCCGTGCGCCCGAACCTTTCTGTTGGGCGCGTACAATGAAGCATCTTCCGCACGATTCGTTCACGCCTGACGTCGTCGAGCTGTCGACAGCGAAGCGCGGGAAATCGCGCGACAGCATGCTGTTGAGCGCCGGGCTGGAAATCGAGGGACGAGCGGGCCAGCATCAGGTCCGCGTCCGCAACCTGTCGCCGGGCGGCCTGATGGCCGAATTCGACCGGCCGGTCGCGATCGGTACGGCGGTCAAGATCGACCTGCGCGGCATCGGCAAGGTCGGCGGCAAGGTGGCATGGGCAACGCAAGGACGGATCGGCGTATCGCTCGACCGCGAGATCGATCCGGCGGCGGCGCGCAAGCCGGTCGTCGCGAAGGTCGAACCGGCGACGCTCGACAAGCCGATCAAACCAATCCTGCGATGATTGCGGCCGCCCGGCGCCGTGGCCGGGCCGACCGCGCGGGTGTCGCCTACAAGGCGGCGATGGCTTCCTTTACCCGCAGCTTCTGCTTCTTGAGGTCCGCAAGCAATTGCGAGTCGGGGAGCGGTCGATGGCTCTCCGCGACAATCTGCTGGTCCAGCACGTTGTGCTTCGTCTCGAGGGCCGAGAGATGCGGGTTTTGCATGGAAAGCAACCTCCTTCGTTCAGGTGGGGGAGGAAAGTAGAACACGAAAGACGTTAATTGTCGCCATCGATTTCGCTTGCGAATCGATGCGCCGCATCGTTTTGCCGATGGCCTGATGGACGAAGCACAGATCATCCAGCGGCTCGGGCTGCTCAAGACCGAACACCGCGATCTCGACGCGGCGATCGACGCGCTGATCGTGATGGGCGGGGGCGACCAGTTGCAGATCGCGCGACTGAAGAAGCGCAAGCTGATGCTGAAGGACGAGATCGCCAAGTTGCAGGATCAGCTGATCCCCGACATCATCGCCTGATCGATATTGGGACGGGCGAGGAGCCATCTTGCGTTGCGCAACGGCGCGTTTCGGGCGACGGTCGCAGGATGGAGTTGGAGCGTACAGACAGGATCGGCGTCGGCGTGCATCGCCGGCTGATCGACTCGTTCTATGTTGAGGCGATGCTGCTGGCCGACGAGGCGCGCGGGTATTTCGACCAGGGCGCGCGGACGGCGCGAGACCAGCTCGACCCGTTCGGCCGGGTGACGTTCTCGTGCGAGTCGCTGAAGGTCACGACGCGGCTGATGCACATCATCGCCTGGCTGCTGACGCAGCGCGCGGTCGACGCCGGCGAACTGTCGCCGCGCGATGCGCTCGACCCGTCGCGGCGGCTCGGCGAGGCGCCGGTGACCGAGGACGATATCCTCGCGCAAATGCCGGAGGATGCGCAGGCGCTGATCGTCGCGAGCATCGATCTCCACCGCCGCGTCGCCCGGCTCGACGGGGCGCAGGCCGACCCGGAACCGCCGGCGGACAGTCCGGCGCAGTTGTTGCAGGCCCGACTGGCGATGGCGTTCTAGGTTTCGCGCCGGAATTCAGCGCAGCTAAATCCCGTCGAGCGCGAAGCCCGGCCGGCGTGGCGCGAGCCACGACCGACGACGCGGCTTCGCCGCGGCGCGGCCGCAATGACGTAGGGAACGGCGAAGCGTTCAGCCCGCCCCCAGCAATTCCCCGATCATCGCTCCGATCTTCGCGTGCACCGGATTGCGCGCGAGCGCATCGTCGCCCGCGCCGCCGGTCAAGAGCACCGTCGCGAAGATCGGCCTCTCCGTCGCGCGTCCGGCCGGCCAGATCAGCGCGACGTCGTTGTTGCTCATGTGCGTGCCGGTTCCGGTCTTGTCGCCGATCGCCCAGCCGGCCGGCAGGCCCTTCGCCAGCCGCTCGCCACCGGTCGTGTTGGCGCGCAGCCACGCGACGAGCTGCTGCCGCGACGCTGCGCTCAACACCGCGCCATAGGTCAGCCGCCGCAGCGTCTCCAGCATCGCCCCCGGCGTGGTCGTATCGCGCGGGTCGCCGGGCGTCGCCTCGTTGAGACTGGGCTCGGTACGGTCGAGCCGAGTCACGCGATCGCCGGTCGTCCGCAGGAAGGCGGTCAGCCCGGCGGGCCCGCCGACGGTGCCGAGCAGCAGGTTGGCGGCGGTGTTGTCGCTTTGCGTCACCGCCGCCTTGCACAGATCGGCGATGCTCAGCCGGCCGCCGGCATGCGCTCGCGTGGTCGGCGAGTTGGGCAGGGTGGTCGCCGGCACCGCCAGTTCGCGCGCCAGCTTCTCCTGCCCGTGATCCACCCGCCACAGCATCTGGCCGGCAAGCAGCAGCTTGAACGTGCTGCACATCGGGAAACGCTCGGTCGCGCGCCAACTCGCATTGCGGCCGCTGACCGGGTCGATCAGTTGCACGCCGATCCGCGCGCCGCGTCCGAGCCCGGCTTCCAGCTTGCGGACGCCGGCGATGAACTTCGCCCGTGGATCGCTGCCGCGCGTCGCCGCCGGCAACAGCAATGCCGCGCCGCCCGCCATCACTGCCTCGCGTCGAGAAATGGTCATGCCGTGATCCTCGCTCTTGCCGCCCGATATTCCGCCGCCAGCCGCTCGACTCGCGCCGCGACCGGTTCGACCTTGTCGACCGCGCCGATGCCCTGGCCCGATCCCCAGATGTCCTTCCACGCCTTCGCCTCGCGGTTGCCGCCGAAGTTCATCGTCGACAGGTCGCCCTCGGGCAGATTGTCCGGGTCCATCCCCGCCGCGACGATCGACCCGCGCAGGTAATTGCCGTGCACGCCGGTGAAGAGGTTCGAATAGACGATGTCGGCGGCGCGCCCCTCAACGATGCCCTGCTTGTAGCCGGCGACCGCATTGGCCTCGTCGGTCGCGATGAACGGCGAGCCGATATAGGCGAGGTCGGCGCCCATCGCCTGCGCCGCCAACACCGCGCCGCCATTGGCGATCGCGCCCGACAAAGCGAGCGGGCCGTCGAACCACTGGCGGATTTCCTGGACGATCGCGAAGGGCGACAGCCGCCCGGCATGGCCGCCGGCCCCCGCCGCGACCGCGATCAGCCCGTCCGCGCCCTTTTCGATCGCCTTCCGCGCGAAACGATCGTCGATCACGTCGTGCAGCGTGATGCCGCCCCAGCCGTGGACCGCCTCGTTGAGCTCCGGCCGCGCGCCGAGCGACGTGATGACGATTGGCACCTGCCACTTGGCGCAGGTCGCGAGGTCGGCCTCCAGCCGGTCGTTCGACTTGTGAACGATCTGGTTGACCGCGAACGGCGCGGCCGGGCGATCCGGGTTGTCGCGGTTCCAGGCCGCCAACTCCTCGGTGATGCGATGCAGCCATTCGTCGAGCTGCGCCTGCGGTCTGGCGTTGAGCGCCGGGAACGACCCGACGATCCCCGCCTTGCATTGCGCGATCACCAGATCGGGCCCGGAGATGATGAAGAGCGGCGACCCGATCACGGGCAGGCGCAGGCGGTCGAACAGCGGCGGCAACGACATATGGATTTCATAGCGCAACCGAAATGGCTGTCCAGCGCGGCAAACGCGACAGGATCGTTGCCATTGCAACCAATCGCGTTATGGCGGGGCAATACACCGAAGAAGAGGTCACCCATGAAGTTCGCCGTCGCCGCCGCCCTGCTGTCCGCCGTATCGGCCCCGGCGCTCGCCGCGGACAATGGCCGGTTGCCGACCGACGTCGCGCCGATCGACTATGCGATCTCGATCGCGCCGAACGCGACGGCGATGACCTTCACCGGTGAGGAGAAGGTGACCGTCAACGTCCGCAAGCCGACGCGGACCATCGTGCTGAACGCGGCGGACCTGACGATCAACGATGCGCGGGTCGACGGGCGCGTCGTGCCGTACACGATCGACAAGGACAATCAGCGGCTGACGCTCACGCTGCCGGGGCCGATCGCCGCCGGCCCGCACACCGTCGCTTTCGCGTGGAGCGGCAAGATCAACCAGTCGGCCGCCGGCCTGTTCGCGATCGATTACACCAACAACGACGGGTCGAAGGCGCGGATGCTGGCGACTCAGTTCGAGGCGCCCGACGCGCGCCGGTTCGCGCCGATGTGGGACGAGCCGAGCTTCAAGGCGCGCTTCACGCTGTCGGCGGTGGTGCCGAAGGGGCAGCTCGGCTTTTCCAACATGCCCGCCGTCGTGACCAAGCGCGCCGACGGCAGTCAGGTCTATCGCTTCCGTCAGTCGCCGGTCATGTCGAGCTACCTGCTGTTCTTCGGCATGGGCGACATGGAGCGCAAGACGGTGATGTCGGGCAAGACCGAGATCGGCGTCATCACCCGGCGCGGCGTGTCGAGCCAGGGCAACTATGCGCTCGCCTCCGCCAAGCGGCTGCTGACCTATTACAACGACTATTTCGGCCAGCCCTATCCGCTGCCCAAGCTGGACATGATCGCCGGGCCGGGCTCGTCGCAATTCTTCGGCGCGATGGAGAATTGGGGCGCGATCTTCTATTTCGAGCCCGAACTGCTGTTCGATCCCAAGCGCGCGACCGTCAGCGGCAAGCAGCGCATCTTCACCGTCGTCGCGCACGAAATGGCGCACCAGTGGTTCGGCGACCTCGTCACGATGAAGTGGTGGGACGACCTCTGGCTCAACGAAGGCTTCGCCTCGTGGATGGAGAACAAGTCGTCGGCCGACCTCAATCCCGCCTGGGACGCGCGTGACGCCGCCGTCGGATCGGACCGCGAAGCGGCGCTCAACGCCGATGCGACCGCCGCGACGCATCCGATCATCCGCCATGTCGAGACGGTCGACCAGATCGGCGAGGCGTTCGACGGCATCACCTATCAAAAGGGCCAGGCGGTCATCGGCATGATCGAGTCGGTGCTCGGCCCCGATTCCTTCCGCGCTGGCATCCGCCGCTACATGGCGAAATATCGCTATAACAACACCGAGACCGACCAGCTCTGGGCCGAGCTCGAGGCCGCATCGGGCAAGCCGGTGACCGGTTTCGCGCACGACTTCACCTTGCAGGGCGGGGTGCCGCTCATCACGCTGACCGGCGCGAAGTGCGTCGGCGGGCAGACCCAGGCGACGCTGGCGCAGGGCCGGTTCGGGCTCGATGCCGCATCGAAGAAGCCGCAGACGTGGCGCGTGCCGCTGCGTATCGTGACGGTCGGCGGCCAGCCGGTCAGCACGATCGCGACCGGCCCCGCGACGCAAGTGACGGTGCCGGGCTGCGGCCCGGTGCTGCTGAACGTCGGCAAGGGCAGCTATTTCCGCGCACGCTACGGCGGCGACACGCACGCGCCGCTGATCGCGCAATACCGCCAGCTGAGCACGGCCGACCGGCTCGGCACGCTGGCCGACGATTTCGCGCTGGCGCTGTCGGACGATCAGGCGTTCGCGGTCTACACCAGGACGTTCGCCGCGGTGCCGGACGATGCCAGCCCACTCGAATGGGGCCTGATGTCGAACGAACTCGGCTCGATCTCGGGCATCGTCGGCGAGGGGGCGTTGCGCGACCAGGTGAACGCGCTGACCGTGCGCAAGCTCGGGCCGGTGCTGGCGCGGATCGGATACGAAGCGAAGCCGGATGAATCGCCGCTGGTCACCAACCTGCGCGAGGATCTGGTCGGACGGCTGGGGGCGGCGGGCGACCCGGAGGTGCTGGCCAATGCGCGATCCTATTTCGCCAAGCTCCGCACCGACAGGAACGCGATCCCGCCGGCGATTCGTACCCCCATCCTCAACACCTTCGCGCGCAACGCGACGCCGGCGGAGTGGGAGCAACTGCTCGCGCTGACGACGGCGGAGACCAATCCGGTCGCGAAGAACGGCTATGTCCGCCTGCTCGGCGCGGCGCGGGACGACGCACTGGCGGCGCGCGCGCTTGTACTGCTCAAGGGCGATACGCTCACCGCGCAGCAGAAGCCGAACCTGCTGCGGGCGGTGTCGGGCGGGCATCCCGACATGGCGTTCGACTGGGCGGTGGCCAATGCCGACCTCGTCAACGGCTTCATCGAACAGAGCTCGCGCGCCGGTTTCCTGGTCAGCCTGGGAATGGGGTCGAACGATCCGGCGATGCCCGGCAAGATCACGGCCTATGCCGAGAAGTACCTGCCCGAGGCGGCGCGCGGTGGCGCGCGGCGGACGATCGCGCTAATGGCGGTGCGCAAGGCGGTCGCCGACCGGTTGCGGCCCGGCGTCGCGGCGTGGGTCGGGGGCGCGAACTGACGCCATCGTCGCCCCGGCCAGTGCCGGGGCGGCGCGCTAGGAAGGATCGACATTCAGCTAACCGGTGAACGTCACTTCCATGTTCGTCATCCCCGCGCAGGCGGGGATCCAGACTGGTTATATCTACAGCTTGAAACCGCCATTCTCGCGACTCTGGATCCCCGCCTTCGCGGGGATGACGGGCAATAGGTGGCTCGAAATGCTACATCATAGCTGAATGTCGATCGGGCCTAGTCGATCCGTTTCAATCCCTTGGTGAAGCGCTGGGCGTTGGCGACGTAGTGCGCCGCCGACGCCTTCAGGAACCCGCGCTGTTCCGGCCCCAGCGCCTTGATCGCGCGCGCGGGACTGCCGACGATCAGGCTCCCGGCATCGAA
Source organism: Sphingomonas sp. (assembly GCF_017304635.1). Taxonomy (GTDB): domain Bacteria; phylum Pseudomonadota; class Alphaproteobacteria; order Sphingomonadales; family Sphingomonadaceae; genus Sphingomonas. The sequence continues at coordinate 957,964 of NZ_JAFKMA010000001.1, read as the reverse complement.
ACTCTTGCCCTCGGTCACCAGCGCGTTGGCGCCGATCACGCATTCGTCGCCGATTACCGCCTGGTTGAGCACGGTCGCGCCTATGCCCACCAGCACGCGATCGCCGACCGTGCAGCCGTGCAGAATCGCATGGTGCCCGATCGTGCATTCAGCGCCGATCGTCAGCGAGACGCCGTGATCCGAATGCAGCATCGCGCCGTCCTGCACATTGGTACGATCGCCGACGGTGATGAGCGAGGTGTCACCGCGGATCACGCTGCCGAACCACACGCCGACCGCGTCGCCCAACACGACCTCGCCGATCACATGCGCGTCGGGCGCGATCCAGACGTCGGCGCCGATGACGGGCCGTTTGCCGTCGAGTTCATAGACCGGCATTCGCAACTCCTCGGGCCAAAGCGGCGGTCACGGACGGAACCAGCTCGCGGCGGCAGATCAGCAGGTCGTGCACATAGGTGTCGGCGCAATTGTAGAGGAGCGGCGTTCCGTCGAGCCGCGCGCAATACAGCCCGGCGGCCAGCGCGACGGCGACGGGCGCCGCCGAATCCCACTCATGCTGCCCGCCCGAATGGAGATAGAGGTCGGCGATCCCGCGCACCACCGCCATCGCCTTGGCCCCGGCCGACCCCATCGGCACGAGCTCGGCCCCGATCGCATCGGCGACAGCGACGGCCTCGGGTGCAGGGCGGGTCCGGCTGACCACCATGCGTGGCGGCCGGTTGAGCGGTCCGAGCGCAGGCGGCGCGTCGGAGCGCAGCACCAGCCCGGTATCGGGCAGCGCGACCGCCCCGACCACGGGAGCGCCATCGATGCACAATGCGACGTGCACCGCCCAATCGTCGCGCGCTTCGCCATATTCGCGCGTGCCGTCGACCGGATCGACGATCCACACGCGCGATCGCCGCAAACGAGTGCCGTCGCAGGGATGTTCTTCGGACAGCAGGCCGTCGTCGGGACGTTCGGCGGCGATCGCGCGGCAAAGCAGTTCGTTGGCGGCGGCGTCGCCCGCCTTGCCCAGCTCGGCCGGGTGCCATTCCTGCGAGTCGCGCACCTCCACCAGCACCTTGCCCGCCGCCTCGGCCAATCGCGCGGCCAGGTCGGCATCGGCGACCAGATCGCGGGCTGACGGGGAAAGGGGGGTGGTCATCAGGCCGGCTTCTTGCGCCGTTATGCCCGAAATGGGAAGAATTTGGCCGCTTTTGCCCGTTCCGGCGTTAACCATGAGCGGGATGGCCGGCTTTGCCGACCGGACGTGATACGGGGGCAACTCCCGTATCGGCCTACCGACCGCGAACCCGGTATGCCCCCGCTGGCTGGTAAAGTCAGTCGATCCAGACCCTCTCGTCCTTCAAGTCGAATACGATGCGGTGACCTGTCAGCGACGACCAGTCGATCTGCGCCTGGCTCGACGGGCAGGTCGGCGAACCGGTCGTGGCGGCCATGGCGACGTCGCCCAGCCGGATCGCGACTCGCGGCGAGGTGCCGAGCGGCTTGCCCACCAGCGCCACACGCAACGGCTGGCCGTTCGCATCGGTCGCGTCGATCGCGAGGCAATGGTCGTCGGTCACCGTCGCATGGACCGGGTGCATCCGCGCCGTCAGGACCGGAAGGTCGCGCCACGACCCGCTCGTCATCCGCCACCCGCGCAGATCGATCGCGACCGGCATCAGGCGCAGGATGTCAGTACCGACCGCCATCCCGCTGGCCAGCGCCGGGTCGACCACCACGCGCCGCAGCCGAGCGGCATGCGTGCCGAGCCCGATCTCGCGATCGCGCGGCAGATCCTGGGGCGTCCGCACGTCGACCGATACGCCGAGCTTGCGCGCGACCGGGACATCGACGGCGGAGACCGGCAGCGACGGATCGAGCGTCATCCTGACCGTATCCAGATCGATCCGTCCGGTCGCGATCAGCAGCCCGGCATGGAGCGCGATCTTGCCGGATACGGTTCCCCACACGGGCATGACGAGGTTCCCCAGAATCGGACCGGGCCGCCCACCGATGGTACGGCCCGTCGTCCGACTATGGCCGGCGGCTTACACGGGCATTACGCGCACGAAATACGCATAGGCCGCTCCCCTGTAAGGTTCGCGTCAGCTTGCGAGCGCATGTAGAGTCGCGTGCAACCCCCTTTGCACTGAGTATTTACGCGGGAGTCCTCGGACATCTTGGCGGCAGCGGCTGTAATCCTCCTTCAGTCGCATTCGAAGCGGTGGCCTTTCAGGCCGTTCCCCGCGTGTTCGGCCACCACGATATTGGAGCCTGCGTGATTGACGGAGCGCCGGGCCCCCTCGGCTGCATCCGGTATCTTTGGCCAGCGCGCCGGCGTACATGCCGTCGTGCTGGCCTTTTTTTGTGGTCGACGGGGTGAGAGAGCGGGATATGGCGGAAGAGTTCGAGGTTCGCGGCGCGCACGAGGATGCGGTCGATCATCACGCCGAACATGGCGAGCCGCTGGCGCAGAAGATCGCCTTGTTCTCCGCCATCCTGGCGACGCTGGGCGCCGTGGTCAGCCTGCTCGGCGGACATACCGAGCATGACGCGCTCTATTACAAGAACGAAGCGGTGCTGTTGAAGGCGCGCGCGTCGGACCAATGGTCCTATTACCAGGCCGAAGAGGTGAAGCGGCACATCTATCTCGCGACCGGCGGGAACGATCCGGCGGCGGTAAAGCGTGCGGCCGATTACGCGACGAAGAGCGCCGCGTTGCGCAACCAGGCCGAAGCGCTGGATCGTCAGTCGGAGGCCGCCGACGCCGAGTCCGGGCATGCGATGCGCCCGCACCTGAAGCTGTCGATCGCGATGACCTTCCTTCAGATCGCGATCGCGCTGGCGTCGATCACCGCGCTGACGCGGCGGCGCTGGCTGTTCGGGGCGGCCGGGCTGGCGGCGGCGGGCGGGGTGTTGCTCGCGACGCTCGCCTGGCTGTAACGCCTAGCGATTGGTGTCGTCCGACCGACCGCACCAGCCGGGCAGGTACGAGGCGTCATGCCCCCTGGCGAGGTCGAGCGCCTTGACGACGGCGCGTTCGAAATGCTGCTCGACCAGCTTCGCCCGCACCCGCCGCCGCAGGAAATCGGCCCACAGGAACTCCGAGTAGGGCGTGTTGTCCTTGGCATAGCCGCCCGCCCGGCGCAGCTCGCCGGCAAGCGAACGATACGGATCGTCCGCCATTCCGCCGACATGCCGGGGCAGGTCGCGGTGTGTCCGGCGCTCGCCCTCGGCATCGAACGGATGCACCCAGTTGCGATTGTCGAGGAAGGTCCAGAATTGCGACTTCTTCAGGAGGCCGAGGTTGGCGATCACGCTGACCAGCACCTGCGTCACCCCTTCGTCGTACAGCGCGCGGGCGAGGTGATGATGATCGATGATGTAGGGCGTCGCGTCGGGGCCGAGCACCGCGGGAATCATGTGGTGGCCCAGAAACTCGCCGCCGTCGCGTTCGGCCCGGCTTCGCCACTCGGCGCGCTTGCGCGCGACCTCGCGGTAGCCGACCGTCATCTGGGTCGGGCGCAGGTCGGCGATCGCGATCGGATGGAGCACCGGGGCGAAGTCTTCTTTCATGAGCGGTTCTTTCCGTCGGACAGGAATTGGTCGAGCGCGATGACGGCGTCGTCGACGCTGTAGCTGCTGCGCTGGTCGAGGTCGGTTTCCCCGGCGGCTGCGAGCAGGTCGCGCGCGCGGTCGTGGAGGCGGGCGAGTTGTACGCGCAGGCCGGCTTTGGTCATCGCCTGGTCGAACGCGATCAGGGCGTCGAGCGCCGTGCTGTCGAGGTCGTAGCTTTCCTCGAGGCTCAGGACGATTCCATGGATCGCCGGATCGGCGCGCGATCCGGTCGCGACCAGCGCGAGCATGCGGTCGGCATTGGCGAAAAACAACGGGGCGGTCGGTCGCCAGATCGCGATGTGCGGCGGCGCCACCGCGTCGCCGTGCCGCGCGATATCGACATAATCGTGCCCGCCAGCCAGCCGTCCGAGCCGGGCGACGCGTGGCGCAGCCAGCCGCTGCACCAACGCCGCCAGCGACAGCAGGATCGCGATCAGCATGCCGTCGAGCACGCCGAACGCCAGCACGCCGACCGCCGCGCCGATCGCGACATACTGGTCGCGGTCGAGCCGCCACAGTCGGACGAACGGCGAGGGATCGAGCGCGTGGACCAACGCGGCGATCACGACGGCGGCGAGCACCGACTCCGGCACCAGCGCGACCAGCGGCATCGCGAACAGCAGCAACAGGATCAGGCCCGCGGCGGCGACCAGACCGGTCGCACGCGACGTCGCGCCGGCCGCCTCGCTCGCCGACCCGGCCGAGAAGCCGGCGCCGACCGGCATGCCCTGCACCGCCGCCGCGGCGAGATTGGCGAGGCCGAGCGCGCCGAGCTCGCGGTTCGGCTCGACGATGTCGCCGTGCCGCAACGCCAGCGTGCGGATCGTACCCCACGATTCGGCGAACAGGATCAGCACCAATGGCACGGTGAATTGCGCCAGCCGCGAATAGTCGCCCCACCCGAGCTGCGGCAGGCTGGGCCAGGCGATCGCGGTGTCGATTCGGCCGACCACCGCGACCCCGCGCTGCGGCAGGCCGAGCAATTGCGTTGCGGCGATACCGGCCACCAGGACGACCAGCGCTCCCGGCAACGCGGGAAAGCGCCGCAAGGCCAGCAGCACGCCCAGCGCGACCGCGCCCGTCGCGATGCTTGCCGGATGCCAGCGCGATGCCATACCGATCAGGTCGGCGACGAAGCTCGCGATGTTGCCGCCGTGCGCCGCGACTCCGGTCACGATCGGCAACTGGTGGACGATGATGGTGATCGCGATGCCGAGCGCGAACCCGCGCAGTACCGGGCGGGAAATGAACCCGGTCAGCGCGCCCAGCCGCGCGATCGCCGCGACCAGGAACATCGCGCCGGTCATCGCGACGACGATCGTCGCCAGCATCGCCTTGTCCGCGACCGTGCCCGGCATGGCGGCCAGCGTCGCCGCCAGGATGACGGCCGAGGAGGATGTCGCCGATACGATCGCGAACCGGCTGCGCCCGACAATCGCATAGGCGATGCACCCGGCGATCCCCGCCATGATCGCGCGCTGCGGCGGCAGGCCGGCGATACCGGCATAGGCGACGCCCTCCGGCAACATCAGCCCGGCGACGCACAGACCCGCTATGCCATCCTTGTACCGCATCGGCCCATCTAGCGCTTCCCGGCAATCGATTGGCAAGAGGCGATGTGCTCGACACCGGGACACGCGCAGGTGTAATGTTACCGTAAGCGGGGGCGGGTAGCGGGCCAGCGTCCGGGACGGCGGACAGGGGTTTTCACAAGGCGACGTGGTTACGTGAACGAGCACGATTCTTCCGTGGCGGCGCTGCCTCCCGCGCGCGCCCTGCCGGTCGCCGCGCAATATCGCATCGTCGGGCTGGTCGGGATCGGCATCGTCGCCGTCGCCATGCTGGCATGGCTAATAAGCGGATTGTTCGCCGCCGCGCCGGCGGCGCCCGAAAAGCTGCCGCCCGGCGCGTTCCGCCCGACCGCCGAGCAGCTACGCCAACTGACGATCTCGCCGGTGCGCTACGGTGCCGATGCCGATCTGTTGCAGGCCAGTGGGTCGATCGCGGCGGATGCGGATCACTCGACGCCGATCCTGCTGCCGTTCGCGGGGCAAGTCACCGACGTTATGGTGGTCGCAGGCCAGGGCGTCGCCAAGGGTCAGCCCCTGTTCCGCATCGCCTCGCCCGACGTGGTCGATGCGCGCAACGCACTGACGACGGCGACCGCGCAGGCGCGTACCGCCGCCCAGGCACTGACCCTCGCGCAACAGAATGCCGCGCGGCAGAAGGCGATCTACGAGACCGCCGGCGGCGCGTTCAAGGATTACGCGCAAGCGCAGAACGATCTGGTCGCGGCGCAATCGGCCGTCCGCTCGGCGCAGTCGGCGGTGCAGGCGGCGCGCGGCCGGCTCGCGATCTTCGGGCCCGGGGCGGGGACCAGCGGCGGCGGTACGCCGACGACCGTGTTCCGCGCGCCCGTGGGCGGCCTGATCGCCGATCGCAGCGTCGCGCCCGGCCAGTTCATCGCCGCCGGCAACGGCACGCCGCTGATGACGATCACCGACCCGTCGCGGGTCTGGCTGGTCGCCCAACTGGCGGAAAGCGAGGCGGCCGACGCGCGGGTCGGGGACCAGGTGACGGTGACGACGCCCGCGCTGCCCGGCCGGCGCTTCACCGCGCGGATCGACTATGTCGGCGCGGCGCTCGATCCGGCGACGCACCGCCTGCCGGTGCGCGCGACGATCGACAATCCCGACGGCGCCTTGAAGCCGCAGATGTTCGCGTCGTTCGATATCCGCCGCCGGCTCACGACTGGCGGCAACAGCCTGCTGGTCCCGGCCCAGGCGGTGATCCATGAGGGCGACACCGCCCGCGTCTGGGTGCTCGCGCCCGACGGCCTGCTCTACGCGCGCGCGGTGCAGGTGGGCGATACCGAAGGCGGGATGACGCACGTCACCGCCGGCCTGCGCTCCGGCGACCGAGTCGTCACGTCGGGCGCGCTGTTCGTCAACGAGGCGGGCCTAGAGCAGTGAACCGGCTGGTCGAACTGGCGCTGCGCCAGCGCATGCTGGTGCTGACGCTGCTGGTCGGCGTCGTGCTGGCGGGTGCGGTCGCGTTCGCCGGGCTCAACATCGAAGCCTATCCCGACCCGGTGCCGCCGATGGTCGAAGTGCTGACCCAGAGCAACGGCGTCTCCGCCGAGGAGATGGAGCGCAACGTCACGACCCCGATCGAGGTGGCGATCGCCGGGCTGCCGCATCTGACCGCGGTGCGCTCGATCTCGCTGTTCGGCCTGTCCGACGTCCGCATCCAGTTCAGCTACGACGTCAGCTTCCGCGAAGCCGAACAACTGGTGCTGAGCCGCCTGTCGCAGATTCCGCCGATGCCGAACAACGCGCAGCCGGTCATTTCCCCGACCAGCCCGATCGGCGAGATCTATCGCTATCGCCTCACGGGTCCGCCGGGTTACTCGCCGATGGACCTGAAAACGTTGCAGGACTGGGTGCTGCAACGCCGGTTCAAGCGCATTCCGGGCGTGGTCGACGTGACCGGCTGGGGCGGCAAGCTGCGTACCTACGAAGTCCATCTCGACCGCGACAAGCTGGCCGCGCATAACGTGACGGTGCCGCAAGTGCTCGCCGCGATCGGCAAGAGCGACGGCAATGTCGGCGGCCAGACGGTCAATTTCGGCGCGCAGGCGGCGATCGTGCGCGGCGTCGGGCTGATCCAGTCGGTCGATGCGATTCGCGACGTGATGGTCGGGACGGCGGGCGGCATGCCGATCCTGCTGCGCGACGTCGGCGCGGTGACGATCGGCAACATGCCGCGGCTTGGCATCGCGGGCGGGGGCGCCGACGACGACATCGTCATGGGCATCGTGCTGATGCAGCGCGGCGCGCAGTCGATGCCCGCGATCAAGGGCGTCGAGCAGGAAGTGGCGGAGATCAACGCCGGCGGCGTGCTGCCCCCCGGCGTCCGGCTCGAGCGGATCTACGACCGGTCGGATTTGATCGGGGTGACGACGCATACCGTCATGCACAATCTGATCGTCGGCGTGCTGCTGATCTTCGCGCTGCAATGGCTGTTCCTCGGCAATCTGCGCAGCGCGCTGATCGTCGCGGTCACGATTCCGTTCGCGCTGGCGGTCGCGGTGCTGGTGCTGACGTTGCAGGGCGAGTCCGCCAATCTGCTGTCGCTGGGCGCGCTCGATTTCGGGCTGATCGTCGATGCCAGCGTCATCATGGTCGAGGCGGTGTTCCGGCGGATGGTCGATCGATCGCACGACATTGCGAGCGGGCGCATCCATGCCAGCCACGCCAATCGCTTCTCGGCGATCCTGCACGCGTCGAGCGACGTCAGCCGCGGCATCTTCTTCGCCGCTGCGATCATCATCGCCAGCTTCCTGCCGCTGTTCACGCTGACCGGTGTCGAGGGGCACATCTTCGGGCCGATGGCTAAGACCTATGCCTATGCGATCGCCGGCGGGCTGGTCGCGGCGTTCACCGTCGCGCCGGTGCTGTCGGCGCTGCTGCTTCCCGACAAGCTCGCGGAGGTCGATACGTGGGTGGTCCGCCACCTGCGCCGCGCGGTCGAGCCGGCGGTCGCCTTCGCGCTCGCCAATCGCGTGCTGACGGTCGGGATCGCGACAGTGATGCTGGTCGTGTCGATGGTCGCGGTGCGTTCGCTCGGCGTCGAGTTCCTGCCGCATCTGGAGGAAGGCAACCTCTACGTCCGCGCGACCCTGCCGGCGTCGATCTCGCTGGAGGCGGGGCAACCGACCGTCAACGCGATCCGTCGCATCCTGGCGAGCTATCCGGAGGTCGAGCGGGTGGTGTCGACGCATGGCCGGCCCGACGACGGCACCGATGCCACCGGCTTCTTCAACGCCGAATTCTACGCGCCGCTCAAACCCGCCGAGCAATGGCCGGCCGGCGTCGACAAGGAAAAGCTGACCGCCGAATTGCAGGGGCGGTTGCAGGCGCGCTTCCCCGGCGTCGATTTCGAATTCTCGCAATATATCGAGGACAATGTCGACGAGGCTTCGTCGGGCGTGAAGGGCGCCAATTCGCTCAAGATCTTCGGCAGCGACCTCGCGACGCTCGAACGGCTGGCGGCGGCGATCAAGGCGCAGATGGCGCAGGTGCAGGGGATCGCCGACCTCGGCGTGTCCAATTCGCTCGGTCAGCCGACAGTGCGGATCGACGTCGATCGGCTGGCGGCGGCGCGCTACGGCCTGACGCCCGACGACGTCAACCAGACCGTCGCCGCCGCGATCGGCGGGCAATCGACCGGCGACCTCTACGAACAGGGCACCGACCGCCACTTCCCGATCATGGTCCGGCTCAACCCCGACCAGCGCAACGGCATCGAGCAGATTTCGCGCATCACGATCGGCGCGCCGTCGCCGACCGGCAACGGCACGATCCAGGTGCCGCTGTCGCAGGTCGCGAAGATCCGGCTCACCTCGGGCGCGTCGTTCATCTATCGCGAGCACCAGGAACGCTACGTGCCGATCAAGTTCAGCGTGCGCGGGCGCGATCTGGGCAGCACGGTGGACGAGGCGAAGGCACGGATCGCGCGCAACGTCGCGTTGCCGCCGGGCTACCACCTCGAATGGGCGGGCGAGCTCGGCAATCTGACCAACGCGGTCGCGCGGCTGGAGGTCGTAGTGCCGGTCAGCCTGTTGCTGATCCTAGTGCTGCTGTTCGCCAATTTCGGGTCGATCCGCGACACGTTGTTGGCGTTCAGCGTGATCCCGATGGCGCTGATCGGCGGGGTGATCGCGCTGGCGGTGACGGGAACGCCGTTCAGCATCTCTGCCGCGATCGGTTTCGTCGCCTTGTTCGGGATCGCGGTGATGGACGGTATCCTGATGGTCGCGACGTTCAACCAGCAGGTGAACGACGACCTGGAGCCGGAGGCGGCGCTGGCAGTGACGGTGCGGCATTGCCTACGGCCGGTGGTGATGACCTGTCTGGCGGCGGCGATCGGTCTGCTGCCCGCGGCGGTGTCGAGCGGGATCGGCAGCCAGGTGCAGAAGCCGCTCGCGCTGGTCGTGGTCGGGGGCATGACGCTGGCGCCGGTGTTGATCCTGCTGGTGCTGCCCGTGTTGATCGCGCGCTTCTCGCGCCATCGCGGCGGGCATCGCCATGCGCTGCGCCGTCATCACGCCGACGGCACGCCGATGGAGTCCCCGCTGTGAGACGTCTTCGCTTCGCGCCGTTGCTGCTGCTCGCCGGCTGCGCCACCACGCCGCAGCCGCACCCGAACCTGACATTGCCGCCGGCGCGGACCTCGACAACCGTCACGCCGCCCGACGCCCCCGCGCAGCAACTTGTGGTCGGCGCACCGGTGCAGGCGGCATGGTGGCATGCCTTCGGCAGCGCGAAGCTCGACGCGCTGGTCGCGCAGGCGCTGGCGACGAACAACGACATCGCCGCCGCCGATGCGGCATTGCGCCAGTCGCGGGAACTGGCCCGCGCCGCGGCGGGCGGGCAGGGGCCGCAGCTCGACGCCAGTTACCAAGCGCAGCGCGCGCGTGTCTCGGCCGCGCTGTCGACCCCGCTCGCCGACCCCAGCGACTATCTCTACACGCTCCACACCGCGCAATTGACCGTGGCCTATCCGCTCGACGTGTTCGGTGGGGGACGCGCGAAAGTGCGCTCGGCGCGTGCTGCGGCGGACGCGGCGGCGGCCCGGCGCGATGCCGCGCGCTCGACGGTCGTCGCCAATCTGGTCGTGGCGGTCATCCAGCATGCCGCGCTGTCGGCGCAGATCGAGGCGGCGCAGGCGACGATCCGCGACGACGCCGATCTCGTCACCCTGCTCGAACGCCGCCGCGCGCTGGGCGATGTCGGCGAGGCGGACGTCGCCGCGCAGCAGACCGTGCTCGCCACCGCGCAGGCCGCGCTGCCCCCGCTCGAACGACAGCGCGATCATCAGGCGGCGCTGATCGTGTCGTTGCTCGGACGGCCGGCGGGCGGGGTCGTCCCCGACCTGCCGGCGATGAGCGAACTCGTCCTGCCCGGTACCGTGCCGGTCGCGCTACCCGCCGCGATCGTCGCGGCGCGGCCCGACGTGCGCGCGGCCGAAGCGCAGATGCGGGGCGCCGCCGCTGACCTCGGCAGCGCGATCGCCGCTCGTTTGCCGTCGTTCCAGCTGAGCGGCACGGCGGGCGGCGCAGCCAGCCATTTCCTCGACATGTTCGCGACGGGCAATCCGTTCTTCTCACTGATCGGCGGCGTCACCCAGCCGCTGTTCCATTCGGGTCAGCTCCGCCATCAGCAGCACGCGGCCGAAGCGGCGTTGCAGCAGGCCGAGGCGCAATATCGCGCCGCCGCGATCCAGGCGTTCCTCGACGTCGACGATGCGCTGTCGGGCCTGCGCACCGATGGCGACGCGCTGGCGGCGGCGGCGCGCGCCGACGATGCTGCGCAACGCACGCTGACGATGACACGGCGGCAGGTCCAGCTCGGCGGAGTCGGCACGCTTGCCTTGCTCAACGCCTCGGCCGCCGCCTCGCAGGCCCGTCTCCAGCGGCTGCAGGCGAGCGCAGCGCGTCTGGTCGATACGGTCGCCTTGTATCAGGCGTGCGGCACGCCGGTCGGGGCGACGGGCAGCTAGTCCGCCGCTGCGACGTGCAGGACGACGCGCGCGCCGGGAGCATTGGACGCCACGTCCAGCCGCCCGCCCATCGCTTCCATGATCCGCGCGACGATCGACAGGCCGAGCCCCGCGCTGTCGCTGCGCTGCTGCCCAGCGCTGCGATAGCGCGCGCTGTCCTCCTTGCGTTCGATGACGATGCCGGGGCCGTCATCGACGATGGTGACGTCGCTGCGCCCGGTCTCGACGGTGATCGCGGTCCCCGGCGGCGTGTGGCGCACGGCGTTGTCGATCAGGTTGGCGATCGCGATGTGAAGCAGCCCCGCATGGCCGAGCACGGGCACGGGCGCGCGACGATCGCTCATCTCGATCGATCGGCCCGAGCGGAAGACGATCGGTGCCATCGCCGCGACCGCGGCTTCCGCGACCGCTTGCAGGTCGATCGGTTCTATCGTCGGCGGAAGTCCCTCGATCGACGCCAGTTCCATCAGCTGCGCGACCACATGCGACGCCTGGTCGATCGCCTGGCGCAAGGCGTCGCGCTCGGGGGAGGGGGGCAACGCGTCGCAGCGCAGTGCCACCAGCGTCAGCGGCGTGCGCAGTTCGTGCGCGACGCTCGAGACGAACTCGCTCTGACGGCGATACCCGGCCTCGACCCGGTCGAGCGCACGGTTGGTCGCCGCGGCCAGTCCCTGCGCTTCCATCGGCAGGCCGGTGGTGTCGAGCCTCGTCCCCAAGGTCGCCGGGCGGATGCGGTCGGCCTGTCGCGACACGCCGCGTAGCTGTCGTGTCACCCGCGCGACCAGCAGCAGCGTCAGCGCGGCCGACGCGACCAGGATGACCGGGATGATCCAGAACGCACGCTCCAGGAACGCGGCGACGACGTCGTCGACGATCACCTCCGGCCGGGTGCGGTCCTGCGCCGTTTCGACGATCGCGCGGCCGCCGGGCAAGTCCACCGCGCGCCGGTAGGTATCGTACTTGCCGGTTTGGGAGTAACCGAGCTCAGCGTCCCGGTCCCGGCTGGGCGGCAACGCACCGGTCGCGCCACCCTGCGCGATGATCCGCCCCGACGCGCTGGAAACGCGATAGGCGCGACTGCCGCGCTCGCCATAAAGCGGCCCGAGCTGCCCCGCGGCGACGTCCGTTCCGCTCGGTCCGGCGACCGCGGCGACGGCGACGACATCGGCGTCGTGGCGCAGCTGGGCGGCGTCATACTCGTTCGCCGTCCGGTGCAGGATCACCAGCACCAGCACCGGCAGCAGCAGCGCCAGGATCAACAGCAACGTCAGCTGCGACAGCACCAGCTGTCCGAACAGCGAACGCGGCCAGAGCCGCCTCACGCCTGCATCAGCATGTAACCGACCCCGCGCACGGTCTGCACGGTCAGCGGCAGGCCGGTCGATTGCAACCGGCGGCGGATGCGATGGATATAGACCTCGACCGCGTTCGACCCCAGCGTGTCGCCGGCCCCGAACAACTGATCCTCGAGCAGCCGCTTGGGGACGACATGGTCGATCCGCCGCAGCAGCAGTTCGAGCAATTCGACCTCGCGCAACGACATGTCGGCGGCCTTGCCGTCGATCGTCACTTGCCGCGTCTCGATATCGAGTTCGAGCCCGGCGGCACGCAGCACATGCTCCTGATAGGTCGATCCGCGCCGCAACACGGCCTGCACCCGGGCGTGTAGTTCGTCGAAATGGAACGGCTTGGTCATGTAATCGTCGGCGCCGGCGCTCAGGCCGTCGATCCGGCTTTCGACCGCACCGCGGGCGGTAAGGATCAGGATCGGCTCCCGCCGCTGCGCCCCCCGCAACCGGCGCAGCAGCGCGATGCCGTCCTCGTCGGGCAGCCCGAGGTCGAGGATGACGAGCGCGTAGGTCGTGGTCTCGATCAGGATCGCCGCATCCTCGGCGATATGCGCGACGTCGCACCGGATGTGCTTGCGCTCGAACGCCGACCGCACCGCTTCGGCCAGTTCGACATTGTCCTCGACGATCAACAGCCTCATCGCGCCGTCCTGCCCGCCGGTCGGGTGATCCACAAGAGGAATGGTGGACGCACTAGGGCTCGAACCTAGGACCCGCTGATTAAGAGTCAGCTGCTCTACCAACTGAGCTATGCGTCCATGCCGGCTGGGCGGCGTGCCGCTCGAAAGCGGCGTCCCCGATCGGGGAGCGCGGCGGTTAGCATCGTGGCCGCGCTTTGCAAACACTTTTTGTGCGGCGGCGCGCCGAAACCTACCAGCGCGATTTCTGGCGATTCTGGCGGTCGATCGACATCAGGATGCCGAGGCACAGCATCACGGTCATCTGCGACGATCCGCCATAGCTGATGAGGGGGAGCGGCACGCCGACCACCGGCGCCAGGCCCATCACCATCGCCATGTTGATCGATACATAGAAGAACAGGGTCGCGGCGAGGCCGGCCGCGGTCAGCCGCGCGAACCGCCCCTCCGCCGCCAGTGCGACGCGGATCGCCCACCAGATGATCGCCCCCCACGCCAGCACCAGCGCGATGCCGCCGGCCAGTCCCCATTCCTCCATCATCGTGGCCAGCGCGAAGTCGGTATGGCCTTCGGGGAGGTAATCGAGGTGGCTCTGCGTCCCGTTCAGGAATCCCTTGCCCCAGAAACCGCCGGAGCCGATCGCGATCTTCGACTGGCTGATGTGATAGCCGGTGCCGAGCGGGTCGCTTTCGGGGTCGAGGAAGATCGAGATGCGGTGGCGCTGGTAATCGTGCAGCACGTAATTGTACGCGATCGTGCCGAGTACCGGTGCGGCCAGCGCCGCGCCGATGAACAGGCGGAGCGGGATGCCGGCCAGGAACATCACGACGATGCCCCCCGCGGTAATCATCAGCGCGGTGCCCAAATCGGGCTGCTTCATCACCAGTCCCGCGGGCAGGCCGATCAGCAGCAGCGCCGGCCAGATCGCGACGAACTTGCGGATCTCGCTGAGCGGCAGCAATTCGTAGAAGCGCGCGCACGCCAGCACGATGAACGGCTTCATCAGCTCGGACGGCTGCAACCGGATGAAACCCAGCTCGATCCAGCGCTGACCGCCGCCGGCAATCTTGCCCAGCACCTCGACCGCGACCAGCATCACCAGCGTGACCGTGTAGGCGGGCAGGCTTATCATGCCCCACGTCTCAGCCCGGACGCGCGACAGGCCCATCGCCGCGCCCAGAAACACGAAGAACAGAATGCCCTGCTTCATCGCCCAGCGCATGCTGCCGCCTGCCGCCGAATAGAGGACGAGCAGGTCGAAACAGCCGATCCCGATCAGCAGCAGGATGATGAGCCACGGCAGCTGCGCCAGCGGCTCGGGCACGAAACCAAGCGACATGGCGGAGCCACGCTGCGGGCGGCGGCTCATTGTTCGACCTCGTGCGAGCCCTGTTCGGCGGGGAGGGCGGTGTTGGCGATCGCGGCGGCCGAGCTGTTGGCGGCGTCGGTCGCGGCCTCGACCGCCGGGGCTTCGGTCGGCGCGGTGGCGTCGGTCTCGGTCTGCACCGCCTGCACCGCGGATATCTGGCCGCGATAGGCGGCCTCCTCGGCGGCGGCGCGAGTCGCGATGTCGCCGCCCCAGGTAGGCTCGAGCTCGGCGAGCGACTTCAGCGCACGCTCACGGTCGAGCAGGTACGTCATGATGTCGCGACCGATTCCCGGCGTGTCGAGGTTGCGGACGGTGTGCCCGCCATGTTCGAGCACGATGCCGGCGGCGTAGCGCGGATTCTCGACCGGCGCGAAGCACACGAACAGCGCGTGGTCGCGCATCTTGAAGGGAAGGGCGGCGTTCTTGAGCACGCCGCGGGCGCGCTCGGCCATGGTGATGCGGCGGACCTGCGCGGTGCCGGTCTTGGCGCCGATCGACATGCCGGGGATGTTGAGCCGCGCCGCGCCGCCGGTGCCGCCCTCATTGACGACGCCGTACATCGCGTCGCGGATCAGCGCGAGCTGGTCGGCGGCGAAGGGCAGGGGGGCGGCAGCGACGGCCGGCTTGTTCATCAGCAGGCGCGGCACCAGCGACCGGCCCGACCCGATCCGCGCCGCCATCATCGCCAGCTGGAGCGGATTGGCAAGGACGTATCCCTGGCCGATCGACGCGTTGAGCGAATCGGCGACGGTCCAGTCGGCCTTGTAGCGGCGCTTCTTCCACGCACTGTCGGGCACGGTGCCGAAGCGCTGGGTGGGGAAAGGGATGTCGAACTTCTGACCGAGCCCCATCGTCCGCGCCACCGGGGCGACGTGATCGTAGCCGAGCCGGCGGATCATCTCGTAGAAATAGATGTCGCAGCTCTGCATGATGGCGTGCTTGAGGTCGAGCGCACCGTGCCCGCCGCGCTTGTGGCAGTGGAACACGCCAGTCCCGACCTTCAGCGCACCGGTGCACACGACGCGGTCGTTCGCGCCGATTCCGTTCGACAGCAACGCGAGGCCGTTCATCGGCTTGACCGTCGATCCCGGCGGGTACAGCCCCTGCAGGATCTTGTTCATCAGCGGCACGTGGTCGTTGTCGCTGAGCATCTTCCATTCGAGATGGCTGATCCCGTCGGAGAAGCTGTTGGGATCGTAGGCGGGCATCGACACGAACGCGAGCACGTCGCCGTTGGTGATGTCGATGACGACGGCCGAGCCCGAATTGGTGCCGAGCCGGCGCGCGGCATATTCCTGCAAGCCGACGTCGATCGTCAACCGCGCGGGCTTGCCGGCGATGTCCGGACGAGTCGCGAGCTCGCGGACCAGCTTGCCGTGCGCGGTGACCTCGACTCGCTTGGCACCGGCCTGGCCGCGGAGTTCGTTCTCCAGCGTCTTTTCCAGGCCGTCCTTGCCGATCTTGAACCCTGGCGTGATGAGCAGCGGGTCCTTGGTCTTCTGATACTGTTCGGCCGAGGCGGCGCCGACATAGCCGGTCAAATGCGCGACGGCCTGCGCGGTCGGGTAATTGCGCGAATAGCCCGCGGTCGGCGCGACGCCGGGCAGTTCGGGCACGCGGAGCTGAACGGCGGCGAAGCGATCGGCGTCGATATTCTCCGCCACCTGTACCGGCTGGAAGCCGGGTGCGCGCTTGAGGTCGTTCTGGATTCGCGTGATCTGCTCGGGCGGGAGAGCGAGCAGCTTCTGGAGCAACGCGAAGACGCGCGGTCGCTCGGCCTCGGGCAAGCGGTCGGGGATGATGTCGACGCGGAAATCGGTGCGGTTGTTGGCGATCGGCCGGCCGTACCGATCGATGATCCAGCCACGGCGCGGCGGGATCATCGTCAAATTGACGCGATTGCTCTCCGACAACAGCTTGTAATGCTCGTTCTCGAACACCGCGAGCCACGTCATCCGGCCGGCGAGCGCCAGCCCCACGGTGCCTTGGATCGCGCCGACCATCATCGCCCGACGCGAAAAGCTGTAGGACTGCGTCGCCTCGGTCGTCAGGCGCGGGGGCTTGGTCAAGCGTGGCCCCGTTTCGCGTCGAGCCATGCCACCAGCCGGGCGACGAAGGGGTAGAGCAGCACGGCGGCGATTCCCTGGAATACGATCAGCACGTCGACATGCGCCCGGAGCGGCGTCGCGATCAAGCGTCCGCCGACCAGGGCCAGCACGATAGCGCCGATCGCGAGCATCCAGTCCTGCCAGAAATCGCGCGACACGAGCCGCTGGTCGAGCATGTCGACTGCGACGAAACCCATCGTCCAGAGCAGGATCGCGCTGCCCATCGGCTGGCCGCTGATGAGATCGTCGAACAGGCCGAACAAGACCGGCGCCCAGATCCGCACCGTCTCCGGCCGCTGCAACCGCCACGCCAGCAGCACCATCAGCCCGAACGGCGGCAGCACCGGAAACGTCGCGATCAGCGGGATGATCGTGACGAGCGAGCCGGCCATCACCGACACGATCGGGATGGCGCGCGTGCGCAGCTCGGGCACGTCCTCGGCAAAGGGGCCGCTGTTCGCCGGGCTCATGGCCGCGTGTCCGGCGCGACGGCGGGCGGCGTCGGCAGGTAGGCGCGCAGCACCTGCGCGTAATCGAACGCATCCGGCGCGGCGAACGGCGTCGCGAGCGTGCTCGCGCTGTCGCGGCTGGTGACCTTGCCGACCGGGATGTTGGGCGGGAAGATGCCACCCGCACCCGACGTCACCAGCACGTCGCCGACCGCGAAATCGGCGTTGAGCGCGATCGGCTTGACGTCCAGCAGGCCGTCGCCGCGTCCGGTGACGAACCCCGCGGCGCCGTCGCGCGTGCGGCGGACGGGGACGATGCTGTCCGGATCGATCAGCATCAGCACGCGCGCGGTGTCTGGTCCAGCCTCCAGGATGCGCCCGACCAGCCCGTCCGGCGCCAGCACCGGCATGCCGGCATGCACCCCCTGGGCGAGGCCGCCGTAGAGCAGGGCGATCCGCCGGCTGCTCGATGCGGTCGAACTGACCAGGCGAGCGGTGGCGATCACGTCGGCGGCCGGCTCGCGCACGCCGAGCAGTTTCTTCAACCGGACATTCTCGAACGCGATTGCGCGGGCCCGCAGCAACTGCTTGCGATCAGCCGCCGCCTGATCCTTCAGCCGGGCATTTTCCGCATGGACTCCGAAATAGCTGCCGATCGATACGGGAATCGAGGCGATCGTGCTCCACGCTCCGCCCGCTGCCCAACTGACCGGCGCGGTAATCTCGGCGACGCCCGAGCGGAAGGCGGAGAAGGCCGGCGGGTCGAACCGGGCGAGCAGCAACAGTACAGCACCGACCAAGCCCCCCGCGACCGCAATCACGTAGGCCAGGAACTGACTATATTGCGCCCGCCGCGAAAAACCCGGGCGCCGGTTGCGTGGCGCCGCCATCCTGTGTCCCTAACACTCCATTCGCACCATCGGCCCGCGCTTTCCGCCGGGCAAGCCGGTCGAAAGGCGCGGGCCGATATTATTCCTCGCGGGAGCCGCCCGGCATCACGCCGTGTGCAGCACGCCCTTGAACATCGGATCCTCCAGCGCGCGTCCGGTGCCGAGCGCGACGCAGGTCAGCGGATCCTCGGCGATCGTGACCGGCAGGCCGGTCTCGTCGCGCAGCACTTCGTCGATGCCGTGGAGCAGCGCGCCGCCGCCGGTCAGGACGATGCCCTGATCGACGATGTCCGCCGCGAGTTCCGGCGCCGTGTTTTCCAGCGCGATACGCACGCCCTCGACGATCGTGCCGACCGGTTCGCTCAGCGCCTCGGCGATCTGGCCCTGGTTGATCTGGATTTCCTTGGGCACGCCATTGACCAGGTCGCGACCCTTGATGTGGATGGTCAGGCCGATGCCGTCCGCGGGCGGCTTGGCGGTGCCGACCTCCTGCTTGATCCGCTCGGCGGTCGCTTCGCCGATCAGCAGGTTGTGGTTGCGGCGCACGTAGGAGACGATCGCCTCGTCCATCTTGTCGCCGCCGACGCGGACCGACGTGGTGTAGGCGAGGCCGCGCAACGAGAGCACCGCGACTTCGGTCGTGCCACCGCCGATATCGACGACCATGCTGCCGATCGGTTCGGTCACCGGCATGTCGGCACCGATCGCGGCGGCCATCGGCTCCTCGATCAGCCAGACCTGCGACGCGCCGGCATTCTGCGCGGCGTCGCGGATCGCACGGCGCTCGACGCTGGTCGAGCCCGACGGCACGCAGATCACGATCTGGGGCCAACGCATGAAGCGGCGCTGGCCGCCATGCACCTTGCGGATGAAGTGCGAGATCATCTGCTCGGCCACGTCGATGTCGGCGATTACGCCGTCGCGCAAGGGGCGAATCGCCTGGATGTTGTCGGGGGTCTTGCCCATCATCAGCTTGGCGTCGTCGCCGACCGCCTTCACCTTCTTCTGGCCGTTGATCGTCTCGACCGCCACCACCGACGGCTCGTTGAGCACGACGCCGCGCCCGCGCAGGTAGACGACGGTGTTCGCCGTCCCGAGATCGATCGCCATGTCATGCGACATCAGCTTGAAGAAACGCCCGAAGACCATAGAGACCGTTTTCCGAAATTCGCCGCCGAACGCGGCACGCCAAGGTTGCTGTCCCCCCTCGCCAAAGCCAAATCCGGGCTCCGGTTTGCTTGGCATTAGCGGTCGCGGGATGGGGCCGCTTGGGCTAGAGTCACATCCATGTCAATACGGCGTCTGCCCGAGCATCTGGTCAATCGCATCGCCGCCGGTGAAGTGGTGGAAAGACCCGCCAGCGCGTTGAAGGAACTGGTCGAAAACGCGATCGACGCGGGGGCCTCGCGGATCGCGGTGCGGCTGGCGGGCGGCGGCATTAACCTTATCGAAGTGGTCGACGACGGCTGCGGCATGACGCCGGCCGACATGGCGCTGGCGTTGGAGCGGCATGCGACCTCGAAACTCCCCGACGAGGCGATCGACGAGGTCGCGACGCTTGGCTTTCGCGGCGAGGCGCTGCCGTCGATCGCCAGCGTCGCGAGGCTGACGCTGGAAAGCCGGGTGCGCGGGAGTGACGGCTGGCGACGGGTGGTCGATAACGGCGCGCTGGTCGAGGAGGGACCGGCAGCGCTGCCCCCCGGGACGCGGGTGCTGGTCGAACAACTGTTCGCGCGAGTGCCGGCGCGGCGCAAGTTCCTGCGCTCGGCGCGAGCGGAATATGGCGCCAGCCTCGATATCGTCCGACGGTTGGCGATGGCGCGGCCGGACATCGCCTTTTCGGTCGAGCATGACGGCCGCCGTGCGCTGTCCACCACCGGCGGCGAGGATCGTCCGGCGCGGGTCGCCGCGCTGACCGATCGCGCGCTGGCCGAGAACAGCGTCGCGGTCGATTTCGTGCGCGAGGGCGTGCGGCTGGGCGGGGTGGCGGGGTTGCCGACCTTCAGTCGCGGGGTCGCCGATCACCAATATCTGTTCGTCAACGGGCGGCCGGTTAAGGACCGCCTGCTGATTGGCGCGATCCGCGGCGCCTATGCCGAGATGCTGGCGCGCGACCGCCATCCAGTGGTAGCGCTGTTCCTCGACCTGCCGGCGAGCGAGGTCGACGTCAACGTTCACCCGGCCAAGACCGAGGTCCGCTTCCGCGAGCCGCAACTGATCCGCGGAATGATCGTCAGTGGCTTACGGCGCGCGCTGGAAGAGGCCGGTCATCGCAGCGCACAGCGGCCGGACCAAGCGGCGATGGCGGGGTGGCAGAGCGAGCCGACGCAAGATCTTCATCCCGGCGAAGGCCGGGATCGCTGGCCGTTATTCGACACGCCAGCGGCCCCGGCCTTCGCCGGGGCGACGGTGCACGAGCGCCGTCCGGTCTTCTTCACGCCGCCACCGCAAGCTAGAGCCGAACCGGCATACGCGCCGCCACCGGACACCGTCGCGCACCCGCTCGGCGTAGCGCGAGGGCAGGTGGCGAAGACCTATATCGTCGCCGAGGCCGAGGACGGACTGGTGTTGGTCGACCAGCATGCCGCGCACGAGCGACTGGTGCTCGAACGGATGCGTGCGGCACTGGCGGGGGGACGGGTCGCCAGCCAGGCGCTGTTGCTGCCCGACGTGGTCGAGCTCGACGAACCCGCCTGCGACCGGCTCGAAGCGCGTCTCGCCGAACTGGCCGATTTCGGGCTGGAACTCGAACGCTTCGGCCCGCGCGCGATGCTGGTCCGCGCGACGCCGGCGATGCTGGGGGCGGGCGACGTCGCCGGACTCGTCACCGACCTGGCCGACGAACTCGCGGCGTTCGACGATACGCTCAGCCTCAGGGAACGGATCGACCATGTCGCCGTGACGATGGCGTGCCATGGCTCGGTCCGCGCCGGTCGCGTGTTGTCGGTCGCAGAGATGAACGCGCTGCTCCGCGAGATGGAGATCACGCCGCGATCGGGCCAGTGCAACCACGGCCGCCCGACCTGGGTGAAACTGGCGCACGGCGATATCGAAAAACTGTTCGGTCGTCGCTGATTCTTGCGACAATTCGAATCACGCGAGCGGGAATGCCGATCCCGTTCCGGTACGGATTGCAAATAAATTCGTTCATCTTCTGGAAACAATGCGGCAGCGTGCGCATTTATAGCGGTGAAGTGATCGACAACATCTTGAGGAGGCCGTCATGAAAGCCATGCCCGTCATCTTCGCGCTGATACCGCTCGTCGCCGTCGTCAGCGCCTGCGTCTCGACTTACTGAAGGGACGCAGAGGCATGAAAAAAGGGCCGCCCGGCATGTCGCCGGACGGCCCTTTTTCATAACGTCGGTCGACCCGATCAGGCGTTCGATGCCTCGGCGGCCGGAGCCTGGACCTCGGCGGTCGCGCCCGGCTCGGCGTTCGGATCGTAATCTTCGGTGAAGCCGGCGGTATCGCGGCCTTCCTCGAACATCTGCGCCATGACGTCGACGCCCTGGCTCTGCATCTCGGCTTCCTCGGGCGAACGCGCGACGTTCACCTTGACGGTTATCGACACTTCGGGGTGCAGCTGCACGCGGACTTCGTACAGGCCGATCGCCTTGATCGGCTTGTCGAGCACGATTTGGCTCTTGGCGACCTTGTGGCCGTCCGCTTCCAGCGCCTCGACCAGGTCACGCACCGCGACCGAGCCGTAGAGCTGGCCGGTGTTCGACGCCTGGCGGATCAGGGTCACCGACACGTCCTTGTACGACGTGGCTTCCTTCTCGGCCTCGCCGCGACGATTGGCGTTGTCCGCCTCGATCTTGGCGCGGTTGGCTTCGAAGACCTTGCGGTTTGCCTCGTTGGCGCGCAGCGCCTTCTTGTTCGGCAGAAGGAAGTTGCGGGCGAACCCGTCCTTGACCTTCACGACATCGCCGATGGCGCCGAGCTTCTCGACGCGTTCCAGCAGAATGACATCCATCGTGTCTGCTCCTTACTTCACGAGGTAGGGCAGCAGGCCCAGGTGACGCGCGCGCTTGATCGCCTGGGCGAGCTCGCGCTGCTTCTTCGCGCTCACCGAGGTGATGCGCGACGGGACGATCTTGCCACGCTCCGAAACGAAGCCCTGCAGCAGCCGGACGTCCTTATAGTCGATCCGGGGGGCGTCCTTCGCAGAGAAGGGGCAGCTCTTGCGGCGGCGGAAAAAGGGTCGTGCCATGTCTAAAACTCCTTACTCGCCGTCGAAGCCGCCGCGGGGACCGCGGTTGTCACGATCGGGACGGTCGCCCCGGTCACGGCTGCGCTCACGGTCGCGCTCGCCCTTGCGCATCATCACCGACGGGCCGGCCTCGTGCTCGTCG
Source organism: Sphingomonas sp. (assembly GCF_017304635.1). Taxonomy (GTDB): domain Bacteria; phylum Pseudomonadota; class Alphaproteobacteria; order Sphingomonadales; family Sphingomonadaceae; genus Sphingomonas. The sequence goes on along the minus strand of NZ_JAFKMA010000001.1, from coordinate 935,635 downwards.
ACCTTGACGGTCATGTAGCGGATCACGTCCTCGTTGATCTGGGTCTGGCGCTCCAGCTCGGCGACGACGGCGCCCGGCGCGTCGATCTCGAGCATCACGTAATGCGCCTTGCGGTTCTTCGCGATGCGATAGGCGAGCGAACGAAGACCCCAGGTCTCGGTCTTGACGACCTTGCCATTGTTGTCCTCGACGATCTTGGTGGCGGCTTCCGCCAGGGCGTCCACTTGCGCCTGTGCCAGGTCCTGGCGCGCAAGGAACACGTGCTCGTAAAGAGCCATGCGTCTGTCTCACTGTTGGCCGATCGCTGACGCCGCACCGTGCGACGCCCCTCCGGCTATCGTCTTTTCCGTTGTTCGGAAGCGCTGGCCTTTGGCGGAAAACCCCGCGAAAGGCAAGTCTCGCGCGAAACTCTGTATCGCCGATCACGCGAAAAGGCCGGCGCTGGGTAGCGCCGGCCTCTCCCGAATCGTCCGCGTCAGGCGGCCGCAGCCGTCCGCAGGCGCCGCGAGCGCCGGATCGAACCGCCCATCAGGCCGAACCCGACGATCATCATCGCCCAGCTCTGCGGCTCGGGCACCGACGCCACCATCGAGCTCAGGATGAACTGCGAATGGATGTTGACCGGCACCAGGCCGCTGAACTCGCCCCAGCTCTGGTCCTGCTTGTTGTCGAAGTCGCCGTAATTGATGCCGAACGTGATGCCGAACGACGTGACGCTCGAAATCTTGCCGTCGATGAAGCTCGACCCGCCCGAATCGCCGGGAGCGGTGATGACTTCACTCGCGCCCAGGCCAGTGCCGCAATAGGGGCTGCCGGTGACGCCGTAATAGCCGGCGAGCTTGCACCCGCCATCGTTCAGCGTCGTGCCGTTGTCGAAGTCGGCGAGCCAGATCGACGACGTCTGCGCGGTCTTCGTCGTGCCGCGCAGCAACGACTCCAGTCCGCCGTTGAACGCGGAATCACCGATCTGATAATCGTAGGTGTTGTAGCCCTGACGGCGCACGCCCGTCCCGACGTTGGTGCCGACCGCGCCGCCGACCGACGACCGCCCGCCATACCCGGTGACATTGAACGTCTGGCCGCTCATCGGCCCGGTATAGAGGTCGTATCCCGTGGCATAGCTCGGCGCGAGATCGCCCAGGCGGAGTACGGCGATGTCGTTCTGATCGATGATTTCGCCGGTATATCCCGAATTGACGAAGTATTTCGACACGTCGATGGCCGTCACGCCGTCGCCGCCGAAGCTCGGGATCTTGTCCGGGTCGGTGCCGTTGTAGAAATAAGCGGTGGTCTTGACCGGCGCGGCGGTGCCCTGGCCATGGCTGACGCAATGCGCCGCCGTCAGCACCGACTGCCGATCCGACAGCAGCGACCCCGAACAGATCGCACCGGTGCCGTCGGCATATTTCATGATGAGCGACACGACGCTGCTATATTTGGAATCGGTCGCGAAATAGCGCGAGTCACCACCCAGCGTGGAGCTGTTGGTCGACGTCTGGCCGATGATCTGGCTCTGGGCGTTATAGTAGATTTCGCCGGCGAAGGCCGGCGCCGTCGTCGACAGGAACGTCGCACCGGCGAGCGCGAGAAGCATTGCGTTTTTCATGTCACCCCCTCTGCGCGGTCGAGTTGGATTGCCCTCGTTAACCGCAACCCCTGCATGCCTGAAAACATCGTTAATTTGCAATATATCGAATCTATCAAATAATTTGATATAAAGTGTCTCATTTCGGGATGTTCGGGATCCTGGTCGCGCGTTTGGTCGCAAATAGCGAAATCCGGCGAGCACCCTTGCCAGCGGTGACATAGCGACGGTACGCCGCCTCGTTTTTCGACAATCGAGGTCATCACGATGCGCGCATTCATCTTCCCGGGGCAGGGCAGCCAGGCGGTCGGCATGGGGAAGGCGCTGGCCGATGCCAGCGCGGTCGCGCGGGCGGTGTTCGAGGAAGTGGACGAAGCGCTCGGCCAGCATCTGTCGCGATTGATGTTCGAGGGGCCGGCGGACGAGCTGATGCTGACCGCCAATGCGCAACCGGCGATCATGGCGAACGCGATCGCGACGTTGCGCGTGCTGGAGAAGGAGGGCGGCATTTCGCTCGCCGACAAGGCCGATTACGTGGCGGGCCACTCGCTTGGGGAATATACCGCCTTGTGCGCGGCGGGCGCGCTCGACCTCGCGACCACCGCGCTGCTGCTGCGCCATCGCGGCGAAGCGATGCAGGCGGCGGTGCCGGTGGGCGAGGGCGGCATGGCGGCGTTGCTCGGCGCCGATCTCGCGACGGCACAGAGGATCGCCGACGCGGCGGCCGAGGGAGAAGTGTGCACCGTCGCCAACGACAACGATCCGTCGCAGGTCGTAATCTCGGGCGCCAAGGCGGCGATCGATCGCGCGATCGTCATTGCCAAGGATCATGGCGCCAAGCGCGCGATCGCGCTACCGGTATCGGCGCCGTTTCATTGCCCGATGATGCAGCCGGCCGCCGACGCGATGGAAAAGGCGCTGGCCGAGGCGCGGATCGACACGCCGCTGGTGCCGGTCTTCGCCAACGTCACCGCGCAGCCCGTCAGCGACGTCGATACGATCCGCCGCCTGCTGGTCGAGCAGGTCACCGGCATGGTCCGCTGGCGGGAGTCGGTCATCAACATGGCCGACACCGGCGTCGAGCGCTTCGTCGAGTTCGGCGGCAAGGTGCTGGCGCCGATGGTCAAGCGCATCGCCCCCGACGTCGACGCGGTCAGCGTGATCTCGATGGACGACATCGAAGCATTAACCAAGTCGCTGTAACGACGCCCTGGATCACCGTCGCCCGGCTGGACTGGGGTCTCGCGCGTTCTTTCACCAGAGGTCGTGGCGATGCCCGTTCACGTTCGGGGCGATGGCGATCAAGGGGACTTCGCAGCCGTCGAGGATGCGATCGGGGGAACGAATGACGGCACGCGCACCCGGCTATCGGCCGGATATCGACGGACTGCGCACGATCGCGGTGCTGCCGGTGGTGCTGTTCCACGCCGGGCTGGCCGGATTCGGCGGCGGCTATGTCGGCGTCGACGTGTTCTTCGTCATCTCCGGCTTTCTCATTACCGGTATCCTGCTCAGGGATATCGACCGCGACAGCTACAGCATCGCGAATTTCTACCGGCGGCGAATCCGGCGCATCTTCCCGGCGCTGGTGGCCGTCGTCCTGACCTGCCTCGTGCTCGGCTGGCTGGTGCTGACGCCGGAGGAATATGAGAAGCTCGGCCTGAGCGCGGTCGCGGTCGCGGCGTTCGTGTCGAATTTCTATTTCTGGAAATCGGCCGACTATTTCGACAATGCGCAGGCGATCCGGCCGTTGCTGCACACCTGGTCGCTGGCGGTCGAGGAACAGTTCTACATCTTCTTCCCGCCGCTGTTCGCGCTGCTGGCGAAGAAGCGACGGACGTGGGTGGTGCCGGTACTCGCGACGATCGCCGTCGCGTCGCTCGCGATCGCCGCGGTGCTGGTCTATCGTAAGCCGAGCGCGGCGTTCTACCTGCCGGTCACGCGGACGTGGGAACTCATGCTGGGGTCGTTGCTGGCGATCGCGCCGCCGACGATCGGCGGCCGGCGGACGCGCAGCCTTGCGGGCATGGTCGGGCTGCTGCTGATCCTGGTGCCGGTATTCCTCTTCACGTCGCATACCGTCTTTCCCGGCGTCAGTGCCCTGCCGCCGGTGCTCGGCGCGGCACTCATCATCTGGAGCGGAGCGGCCGAGCATGTACCCACGGTCGCCCGGCTGCTCGGCACTGCGCCGATGACCTTCATCGGACGCATCTCCTATTCGCTCTATCTGTGGCACGTGCCGGTCTTCGCGTTCGCGGTGTACCTGACCGGTGCGGAGATGGGCCTCGGGCTGGCGGCGGGCATGATCGCGCTCAGCTTCGTGCTGGCCTGGGCGAGCTATCGCTGGATCGAGATGCCGTTCCGGATCGCCCGCGCCGAGCGGCGCTGGAGCCCGGTCACGGCCGGATTGATCGGCATGGCGGTGGTGCTGGCGGTCTCGGGCGTGGTCGCGACGACGCATGGGTTGCCGTCGCGGCTGGGGCCGCGCGGGGCGATGCTGGTCGATGCTGCGCGCGACAAGGATCGCGTCCATCGCGAGTGCCTGAGCGTCGGTGACACGATCGTCGAGCCCGCCAATGCCTGTCGCCTCGGCACGCCGGGTGTCACGCCGACCGCGTTGCTCTGGGGCGATTCGCACGCGATGGTCACCGCGACCGCGCTGGAGGCGGCGGCGCAGGCGCGGCATGGCGCGTTCCTGTTCGCCGCCACCGCCGACTGCCCGGTCGGGATCGGCTTCGCGATCGATACCGGGACCGAGAAGGCGCTGACCGAGACGCCGTCCTACCGCTTCTGCGCGCGATACAATGCCGAGATGCTGCGGATCGCGCTGGCGACACCGTCGATCCGCGACGTCGTGTTGTCGTCGCGCTGGACCAACTGGCGGATCGGCGAGCCGGCCAATCCGGCCGAGTCGAAGGTCGACATCCGGTTGCGTGACGACACCGGCGTCGCGACCTCGGTCGCCGGCAACGCGACGATCTTCGAGCGCGGCTTCCGCAAGCTGGTCGATACGCTGGTCGCGGCCGGCAAGCGCGTGACGATCGTCGGCCCGCTGCCCGAACCCGCCTTCAACGTGCCGCAGCGCCTGTTCGTCGAGCAGTTCGGCATGGCCGGCAGCGCGAGCCCGATCAAGCTGGCCGACTATCGCCGCCGTCATCAGAATATCCTGGCGATCTTCGCCCGCATCCGTCGTCCCGGCGTGACGTTCGTCTGGCCGACCGATACGCTCTGCCAGCGCGACCTATGTCCGATCGAGTCGCGCGGGCGGCCGATGTTCTTCGACCACAACCATTTGTCGGTCGACGCGGCGAAGCTGACCGCGCCGCTCTATCTGCCGATTTTTTCGTGACGGGCGCGCACCCACTCCGATAAGGCGCTCGCTCACGATCCAACGAGCGAGACCAAACAGATGTTCGACCTGACAGGCATGACCGCGCTGGTGACTGGTGCTTCCGGCGGCATCGGTTCGGCAATCGCGCAGGCGCTGGCGGGGCAGGGGGCTCGGCTGGCGGTCTCGGGGTCGAATGCGGAAAAGCTGGGGTCGTTCCGCGCCTCGCTCGGCGGCGATCATGTCGCGTTGCCCTGCAATCTGTCCGATGGCGCCGCGGTCGATGCGTTGGTGCCGCAGGCGGTCGAGGCGCTGGGCGGCAAGCTCGACATCCTGGTCAACAATGCCGGGGTCACGCGCGACAACCTCGCGATGCGGATGAAGGACGAGGAGTGGGACCAGGTCATCCGCGTCAATTTGGAGGCCGCCTTCCGCCTGATCCGCGCCGCCGCCAAGCCGATGATGAAGGCACGGTTCGGGCGGGTGATCTCGATCACCAGCGTGGTCGGCGCGACGGGCAATCCGGGGCAGGCCAATTACGCCGCGTCAAAGGCCGGGCTGGTCGGCATGTCGAAGGCGCTGGCGCAGGAACTCGCCAGCCGCAACATCACCGTCAATTGCGTCGCGCCGGGGTTCATCCGCTCGGCGATGACCGACGTGCTGCCCGAAGCGCAGAAGACCGCGCTGCTGACTCGAATCCCCGCGGGCGACCTGGGCAGCGGCGAGGACATCGGCGCGGCGGTCGTCTATCTCGCCTCGAGGGAAGCGGGTTACGTCACTGGCCAGACGCTGCACGTGAATGGCGGGATGGCGATGCTGTGAGGCGCGCGCTCGCGCTGTTGGCCCTGCTGACGCCGGCACCGGCGCTGGCGGCGAGCGGGTCGGTCGATTGTATCGCGACGAAACTGGGCTCGACCGTCCTCCAGCGGATCGGCGACGGCGTGATCGTGCAATTGGAGCACGCCGGCAACCCGGCGCGCTCGCTCGATACCGACCGCGACGCGCTGCTCGCGGCGCGCGAGGCGTGTCGTTCGGCCAACCATTGGTCGCCCGCCGCGGTCAGCGCGGCCACGGATTACGTCCAGGCCCGCGCGACGCGAATGGGCGCGGAGGCGGCGTTGCGCCGCGACGGCATTGATTCCGCACGGCTCGCGATCGGGTTGGCCAGACTGGCTCCGGCGGATCGCCGCAGCTACCTCGCACAGATGAGCCCGGCGGCGATGGCGGTCGTCGACACCGCGTCGGCAGACAAGGCGGTGCGGCTGCGCGTCTGGATGTTCCTGGCCGCGCTGGCCGGGCTCGAAACCAGCATGAGCGAATTCGCCGCCGCGTGAACGGCATGGCGTGCCTGTCCCACCGCTCGCCCCCTTGCGCGGGCTCCAACCGCGTTCTACGTGCGTTCAGGAATTACCGGGGGGCGCCCCCGACAATAGAGGGAAGCTGACGAATGAGCGATACTGCCGACCGGGTGACGAAGATCGTGGTCGAGCACTTGGGCGTCGAGGCCAGCGCGGTCACGCCCGAGGCGAGCTTCATCGACGATCTGGGTGCCGACAGCCTCGACATCGTCGAGCTGGTGATGGCGTTCGAGGAAGAGTTCGGGGTCGAGATCCCCGACGATGCGGCGGAGAAGATCACCACCGTGAACGACGCGATCACCTATATCGACGCGAACAAGGGCTGAGCCCCGCCGTGGCGGTCCGCCGCGGCTTGACTGAAGAGCGGCTCCCCGTTCCCCGGACGATCCAGGGCGGGGGGCCGTTTCGCATTCTGACGACCTGCAACTGACGACCAAGGAAGTGGAGCTTGCCATGCGGCGCGTAGTCGTGACCGGCCTGGGCCTGGTGACCCCGTTGGGCGCCGATGTCGAAACGGCATGGGCCAATCTGATCGCCGCCAAATCGGGCGCCGGCACGATCACGCGCTTCGACGCGACCGATTTCCAGAGCAATTACGCCTGCGAGGTCAAACCGGCCGACCACGAATACGGCTTCGATGCGAACAAGCGCGTCGATCACAAGATCCAGCGCCAGGTCGATCCCTTCATCGTGTTCGGCATCGACGCCGCGGGCCAGGCGCTCGAGGATGCCGGCCTGACCGAGATGAACGAGGTGGAGCGGTATCGCGCGGGTTGCTCGATCGGATCGGGCATCGGTGGCCTGCCGGGCATAGAAAGCGAATCGCTGGTGCTGGCTGAGAAGGGGCCGAAGCGCGTGTCGCCGCACTTCGTCCATGGCCGCCTCATCAACCTGATCTCGGGCCAGGTCTCGATCAAGTACGGGCTGATGGGTCCGAACCATGCCGTCGTCACCGCCTGCTCGACCGGCGCTCACTCGATCGGCGATGCCGCGCGGATGATCGCGATGGACGATGCCGACGTGATGCTGGCGGGCGGCGCCGAAAGCGCGATCTGTCCGATCGGGATCGCCGGATTCGGCCAGGCGCGCGCGCTGTCGACGGGTTTCCGCGACGAGCCGTGGCGCGCCAGCCGGCCGTACGACAAGGATCGCGACGGCTTCGTGATGGGCGAGGGCGCGGGCGTCCTCGTGCTCGAGGAATATGAGCATGCCAAGGCGCGCGGCGCAAAGATCTACGCCGAAGTCGTCGGCTACGGCCTGTCGGGCGACGCCTATCACGTGACCGCGCCGCATCCCGAAGGGTCGGGTGCGTTCCGATCGATGGAAATGGCGATGCGGAAGTCGGGCCTCGCCCTGACCGACATCGACTATATCAATGCGCACGGCACCTCGACTCCGCTCGGCGACGAGCTGGAACTGGGTGCGGTGCGGCGGCTGTTCGGCGATGCGCTGGGCGATATCTCGATGTCGTCGACCAAGTCGGCGATCGGGCATCTGCTGGGTGGTGCGGGCGCGGTCGAATCGATCTTCTGCATCCTGGCGATGCGCGACCAGATCGTCCCGCCGACTCTCAACCTCGACAATCCGAGCGACAATTGTGCCGGCGTCGACCTGGTGCCGCACACCGCCAAGAAGCGTAAGGTCCGCGCTGTGCTCAACAATTCGTTCGGCTTTGGCGGGACCAACGCCAGCCTGGTGATGAAGGCGGTCGACGCCTGACATGCGCCGCTTCGGCTGTCTCGGGGTGGTCGTCTTGGCCGCGCTCGTCGCGATCGCGGCGTGGGGCGTGCACGATTGGGGCGGCCCCGGCCCCGCGTCGAAGAACCTGACGGTTAGCGTCCAACCCGGTGCGACGCTGGCGAAGACGGCCGAGCAACTCCAGAAGATCGGCGCGATTCGCTCGGCCGGCCGCTTCACATTGCTCGCCAAGTTGCTGGGCGGCGGCGAGGGGATCAAGGCGGGCGAATATCGCATCCCCGCACACCTGAGCCAGTCGGACATCCTGAAGCTGTTGCAGGGCGGACGGACGTTGCAGCGGTTCGTGATGATCCCAGAGGGGTGGCCGTCGATCCTGGCGCAGGAGCGGATCATGGCGGCACCCGAACTGACCGGCAGCATCGACGTCCCCGCGGAAGGCTCGCTGCTGCCCGACAGCTACAGCTATGATCGCGAAGCCACGCGCCAGTCGATCGTCGATCGCATGCAGCAGGCGATGGACGCGTACCTCGCCGCCGCCTGGGCCAAGCGCGCGCCGGGGTTGGTCGTCCACACCCCGCGCGAGGCACTGATCCTCGCGTCGATCGTCGAGAAGGAAACCGGCAAGCCGAGCGAGCGTGCGATGGTCGCGGCGGTCTATTCGAACCGGCTGAAGAAGGGGATGATGCTCCAGGCCGACCCGACGATCATCTACCCGATCACCAAGGGCAAGCCGCTTGGCCGACGCATCCTGAAGTCGGAGATCGAGGCGAAGAACGGCTACAACACCTATGCGATGACCGGGCTTCCGGTCGGACCGATCGCCAATCCGGGCCGCGCGAGCATCGATGCGGTGCTGCACCCGGCGGATTCGCAGGCGCTGTATTTCGTCGCGGACGGATCGGGCGGCCACGTCTTCGCCGACACGCTGGAACAGCACAACGCCAACGTCGCCAAGTGGCGCGCGTATCGCGCGGAGCACGGGATCTAGGCGAAGAGCGGCTCGACGACTGACAATAGAAGCGGGCGCCACGCTCGATAAGCGGAGATGGCCCATTGTTCGACCCGCTCGCGATGTTGGCCGACCGGCAAGCCGTCGAGGTCGGCCAGCGTCAGGTCGAAGCGCAGCGCCGCGGGTAGCGAAGCATAGTCACGGCCGGCAAGGCGTTGCAAATGAGCGCGAGCATCGGCGTGGCTCCAGCCGAGTTCGAGGATGGCGTGCAACGACGCGAAGTGGATCGTCACCGACTGAACCGCGCGACGATCGGTCGCGAGCCCGGGATGCTGTACGGCATAGGCATCGACCGTCAGCCGATGCGACGCGGCGAACAGTTCCGGGTCGCTATATTCCCGTTCAAGCAAGGCGCCATAGGCGGCCCAACAACCGGGCGACGACAGCATATACGGGTGCGTCGGTCCATCACTTTCGGGGAAGCCACCGCCGCATCCGCTGCAAGGCGACATCACCGTTTGAGCGAACTCGCTGCCCGCGCCTTCGCCTCGACTTCTTGCGGAGCGCCGATGCATACCCAGCTGCCGCCGACGCACAGGATCGGGTCGAATGCCAGCCATTCCGCTGCGTTCGCCTCGCTGATGCCGCCGGTCGGGCAGAAGCGGCACTGGTAGAACGGCGCGGCGAGCATCTTGAGCGCTTTCAGCCCGCCATTGGCCTCGGCCGGGAAGAACTTGAAATGGGTGAGGCCGAGGTCGAGCCCGCGCATGATGTCGGCCGAATTGGCGATGCCGGGCAGGTACGGAACGCCGCTCGCGATGATCGGATCGGCCAGCCGTTCGGTGAGACCGGGGGAGACGATGAACTCGGCGCCGGCGTCCATCACCTGTTCGAACTGCTCGGTGTTGACGACCGTGCCGGCGCCGACGATCGCGCCGGGCACTTCCTTCATCGCGCGGATCGCTTCCAGCGCGACCGGCGTGCGCAACGTTACTTCGAGCGCGGGCAGGCCGCCGGCGACCAGCGCCTCGGCCAGCGGTCGCGCTCGCGCCAGGTCCTCGATCACGATCACAGGGATCACCGGCGCCGCGCGCATGATCTGTTCGATACCGGTCATTGAGCATGCTCCTGCGCGAACGCCGCCGCGGCGCCGTAGAGGCCGGGCTGCGGATGGGTGATGAGGCGGACCGGAATCGCAGCCATCAATTGCTGGAAGCGGCCCTTGGCGGTGAAGCGCTCGGCGAAACCCGACCGCGAAAAGTGATCCTTGAGCTTGAGCCCGAGACCGCCGGCGATAACGACGTCCTTCGCGCCGTGGCTGAGCGCCAGGTCGCCCGCGAACGCGCCGAGCGCGAGCACAAACCGGTCGAGCGCGGCGAGCGCCAGCGTATCGCTGCCGTCGAACGCCAGCCCCCAGATCGCCTTGTCGTCGAGGTGGCGGACCGCCTTGCCCTCGATCTCCGCCAGCGTCTCGTAGATCGCGACGATCGCCGGCCCGGCGCACACGCGCTCGGCCGACACGCGCGTGAAGGTCTTGCGCAACCGCGCGATCATCGCATCCTCGAACGCATCGAGCGGAGCAAAATCGACATGCCCGCCCTCGGTCGGCAGCACATGATAGGTGCCGCCGGTATGCAGCACGCCCGCCACGCCGAGCCCGGTGCCAGGGCCGCAGATCGACGTCACGCCGTCGCGCGCCAGCGGACGATCGGGACCGCAGATGTGGAGGAAATCCGCATCGGGCAGTTGCGCCACGGCATGCGCCACCGCGGCGAAATCGTTGACGATGACGTAGGTATCGGCGCCGAGCCGTTCCGGGATCAGCGCGGGGCGGATGATCCAGGGATTGTTGGTCAGCTTGATGACCTCGCCGCCGATCGGCGAGGCGACCGACAGCGCGGCGGCGCGGGGCAGGGGGCGGCCGGCCTGACGCCCGAAATCCTGCCACGCGGTCTGCAAACTGGCATGCTCGGCGGTCTTCTGCGTGACGACGTCGCCGAGTGACACGATCTTGCCGTCCGCCACCTCGGCGATGGCGAAGCGGGCATGCGTGCCCCCGATATCGACCGCAACGACTTCCATCACAAACCCGCTCCCGCAAAGATCGCCGATGCGCCCTTTTCCGCTTCGTCGGCGGCACCGCGAAACAGGCCGAACAGTTCGCGGCCCATGCCCTCGGCCGCGGGCGGGGCGCCGGCCATCGGCCGCGCGGCCCAATCCTCGGTCGCGACCAGTGCGTCGAGCGTCCCGCGCTCGGCGTCGAGCCGCACCACGTCGCCGTCGCGCAGCTTGCCCAGCGGGCCGCCGCCGAGCACTTCGGGCGAGCAATGGATCGCCGCCGGTACCTTGCCCGACGCGCCCGACATGCGGCCGTCGGTGACGAGCGCCACCTTGAACCCGCGATTCTGGAGCACGCCGAGCGGCGGGGTCAGCTTGTGAAGTTCGGGCATGCCGTTGGCGCGTGGACCTTGGAAGCGGACGACCACGATGACGTCGCGGTCGAGCTCGCCGGCCTTGAACGCCGCCTGCACCTGCCCCTGGTCGTCGAACACGCGGGCCGGCGCTTCGATCACCCAGCGCTCGCGCTCCACCGCCGACACTTTGATGCAGGCGCGGCCGAGATTGCCGGACAGGATGCGAAAACCGCCCTCGGACGAGAAGGGCGATGCGGCGGGGCGCAGGATGGTTTCGTCGCCGCTCGCGCCCGGATCCTCCCAGCGCAGCCCGTCATCCTCGACCACCGGGCGCTTGCCGTAATCCGCGAACTCACCCGCCACGGTCAGGATGTCGCCGTGCAGCAGTCCCGCATCGAGCAGTTCGCGGATCACGAACGGCATGCCGCCGGCATCCTCGAACCCGTTCACGTCGGCCGATCCGTTGGGATAAACGCGGGCGACCAAGGGCACCGCGCGGCTGAGCGCGTCGACATCGTCCCAGTCGATCACGATCCCGGCCGCGCGCGCGATCGCCGGCAGATGGATCAGGTGATTGGTCGAGCCCCCGGTCGCGAGCAGGCCGACCGCCGCATTGACGATCGCCTTTTCATCGACGCACTGGCCGAGTGGGCGGTAATCGTCGCCGTCCCAGCCGATTGCCGCCAGCCGATGCGTCGCCGCGCGGGTCAGTTCCTGGCGAAGCTTTGTGCCCGGATTGGCGAAGGCGGCGCCCGGCATGTGCAGGCCCATCACCTCCATCATCATCTGGTTGGTGTTGGCGGTGCCGTAGAAGGTGCAGGTGCCCTTCGAATGATAGGCGCCGATCTCGGCGTCGAGCAGTTCCTCGCGGCCGACCTTCCCTTCCGCGAACGCCTCGCGCACCGCCGCCTTCGCCTTGTTGGCGAGGCCGGTCCGCATCGGCCCGCCTGGGATCAGGATCATCGGCAGATGCCCGAACCGCAACGCGCCCATCAGCAGGCCCGGCACGATCTTGTCGCAGATGCCGAGCAGCGCGGCTCCTTCGAACATGCCGTGGCTCAACGCGACCGCGGTCGACAGCGCGATCGTGTCGCGGCTGAACAGCGACAGTTCCATTCCCGGATAGCCCTGCGTCACGCCATCGCACATCGCCGGCACGCCGCCTGCGACCTGCGCCGTCGCGCCGACCTCGCGCGCCCAGACCTTCATCTGTTCGGGATAGCGGTAGTACACCGCATGCGCCGACAGCATGTCGTTGTAGGCGCTGACGATGCCGATGTTCATGCCGCGATCGGCCTTCATTGCCTCACGGTCTTCCTCGGTCCCGGCATAACCATGCGCCAGGTTGGCGCAGCCGAGCATCGGCCGCTTGAGCCCGGCGTCGCGTTCGCGCGCGATCAGGTCGAGATAGGCGCGGCGGCTCGAGCGCGAGCGTTCGACAACGCGATCGGTGACCTTGGAAACTGCGGGATTCATAGACCCACCTCGTCATGCCGGGCTTGTCCCGGCATCCACTGCGCCGAACACCCCATGGGTGCACGCTTTGCGGCACGGTGGACCCCGGGACAAGCCCGGGGTGACGATCCGCGCGCCAAATACGTATGCTCTACGGCGCCCAGTGGATATCGACCGGCAGTTCGGTATCCGCCAGCACGCGGCCGATCGGGTAGGGTGAGCTCGGCCCCTGCGCGATCGCGTCCTCGATCACCTTCTTCTTCGCGGCGCCCGTCACGGCGATCATCACTGCGGCTGACGAGACGATCGCCGCGCGGCTGAGCGTCACGCGGGCGACCGGCGCTTCGGGCGGCAGCGGATCGGGCATCACACCGAGCGCGCGACGTTCCTTCGGGCCGTTAAGCGCCTCGTCGAAATCGGGACCAGGGAAGATGGACGCAGTATGCCCGTCACCGCCGACGCCGAGCAGGCAGAGGTCGAGCGGCCAGTGCAGGTCCTGCATCAGCGCGTCGGCCGACCGTCCCGCCGCCTTGTAGTCCGGAGTCGCGGCCGGCACGATCGGCATCACCCGCGCGCCCTTGGGCAGGAACGTCTTCGCGAGCGAGGTCACGTTCGACAGCGGGTCGCCGAGCGGCACGATGCGCTCGTCACCGGGAATGATCGTCACCCGTTTCCAGTCGAGCTTGGCCTCGCTGAGCCTGGCATAGGCCGGCAGGGGCGTCTTGCCCCCGGCGAGCGCGATGACCGCCGCGCCGCGCGCGTCGATCGCGCTTTCGATGATGAACTGGATGTCGCCGGCGACGGCCTCGGCCATCTCGTCGGCATCTTCATAATCCCACCATTCGATTTCTTCGTTGATCGGCATTATCGGTTCCTCGTCGTGCTCCTGCGAAAGCAGGAGCCCAGGGCCACGGAGGCCCTCGCTTTTGGCTCTAGGCTCCTGCTTTCGCAGGAGCACAAGACCGTTAGTCGTCCTGCCAGGTCACGCCGTCGCGTTCGGTCAGCGCGATCGAGGTCGACGGGCCCCAGCTGCCTGAGGCGTAGCTCTTGGGCTTCATGTCGTTCGCCGCCCAGCCGGCGCGGATAGCGTCGGTCCAGGCCCATTGGGCCTCGACCTCGTCGCGGCGGACGAACAGCGTCTGGTCGCCCTCGATCAGGTCGAGCAGCAGGCGCTCATAGGCGATTCGGCGGCGCTTGCCGGCGAATTCGGCGTCGAGGCTGAGGTTGAGCGGCACTTCGCGCAGATGCACGCCGTCGCGGTCCAGACCCGGCTCCTTCGCCATGATGAGCATCTGGATATATTCCTCCGGCTGCAACCGGATCGTCAGCACGTTGGGCTGGAGCAGCCCGCCGCGCCCCGCGAACATCGAGTGCGGGACCGGCTTGAACTGGATCGCGATCTCGCTGCGCCGGACCGCCATGCGCTTGCCGGTGCGGAGGTAGAAGGGCACGCCCTGCCAGCGCCAATTCTCGATCTGCGCCTTGATCGCGACGAAGGTCTCGGTGGTGGACGGCTTGCCGAGTTCGTCCTGATACGACTTCACGATCTGGCCGTCGACCGCGCCGGCGCCATACTGGCCGGTGACCGTCAGATGCGGCACTTCCTCCGGCGCCATGATGTGCAGGCTGCGGAAGACCTTGGCCTTTTCGTCGCGGATCGCGTCCTTGTCGTAGCGCGCCGGCGGCTCCATCGCGATCAGCGCGAGCAGCTGGAGCGCGTGATTGGTAATCATGTCGCGCAGGGCGCCCGCGCCGTCATAATAGCCCGCGCGTTCCTCCAGCCCGACCGTCTCGGCGATCGTGATCTGGATGTTATCGATCCCTTGCGAGTTCCACACCGGTTCGAAGAACGAGTTGCCGAAGCGCAGCGCCAGGATGTTCTGGACGGTTTCCTTGCCCAGATAATGGTCGATCCGGAAGATGCGGTCCTCGGGGAAGACGCGCGCGACCGCGTCGTTGATCTCACGGCTGGAGGCGAGGTCGTAGCCGAGCGGTTTTTCCAGCCCGATCCGGACGTTGCCATGCGCCAGGCCGGCCTTTTCCAGCCCCTTGATGGTCGGCTCGAACAAGCTGGGCGCGGTCGACAGGAAGATTGCCAGACCCTTCGACGTGTCGCCGAGTTCGTCGGACAGGTCCTTGAAATGATCGGGCTGGGTCGCGTCGAGCGCCTGGTAGTTGAGGCGCTTCAGGAAGGACGCGATCTTGTCCTTGTCCTTGCGGTCCTCGGGCAGGAATTTTTCCAGCGCCGCCTTCGCGAACTTGCGGAACGCGTCGTCCTCGAACACCGTCCGCGCGGTGCCGGTGATCGTCATGTCGGCCGGCAGCAGCCCGTCCTCGTCCAGCCCGTAGAGCGACGGCAGCAGCATCCGTTGCGACAGGTCGCCGGTCGCCCCGAACAGCAGCAGTTTGTCGAGCGGCTGGCGGGTCTGCATGCGATCGTCCTTCGTTCGGTCAACGGGGCCGGCGACAGGCCCTAGACGGCAGGATCAGAGCGTCAAGCCCGCGGTGGGATCGAACCCCGCCATGATGTTGAGGTTCTGCACCGCCGCACCCGTCGCGCCCTTGCCGAGATTGTCCAATGTGGCGACCAGTCTCACTTGCCGATCGTCCGGCCCGGCGAAAACGTAGAGGTCGAGTCGATCGTTCGGATGCTCGTTGACCGCCAACAGCAATTCGTCGGGTCGGTCGGCATGAACTTTCACCGCCGCAGTGCCGTCGAAGGCGACGGCCAATGCGTCGAGCACAGCCGCCGAGCTCGGCGCATCCGGGAGGGCGGCGAGAGGCAGCGGCACCTCAACGATCATACCCCGAAAGGCGCGTGCGACCGTCGGCGCGAAGATCGGTGCGTGTTCCAATCCAGCGTGGCGCTGCATTTCCGGCACATGCTTGTGCTCCAGGCCGAGCCCGTAATCGCGGAAGGCCAGCGTCGCGTCGCTTTCGAACCGCTCGATCAGCGCCTTGCCGCCGCCGGAATAACCCGACACGGCGTTGACCGTCAGCGGCCAATCCCGCGGAACGATGCCCGCGCGCACCAGCGGCGCAACCAGAGCGAGGAAGCCGGTCGGGTAGCAGCCGGGATTCGACACGAATCGCGCACTCGCCACGTCGAAGCCAAGCTCTGGAAAGCCATACGTCCATCCATCGGCGACGCGATGGGCGCTCGATGCGTCGATCACGCGCGTGCGGTCGTTCGCGATCATCGCCACCGCCTCGCGCGCCGCATCGTCGGGCAGGCAGAGGATCGCGATATCGGAACTGTTGAGTGCTTCTGCGCGCGCGCCGGCATCCTTGCGGCGCGCGTCGTCCAGCGCGATCAGGGTGATGTCGTCACGGCCGGCCAGCCGCTCGGCGATCTCCAGCCCGGTCGTGCCGTGGCCGCCGTCGATGAAGACATGGACGCTCACGACAGCCGGTCCAACGCCCGCCGATCGACATAGCCTGCCAGCCGACGATCGGGCGCGACGCCCCACGCGACTTCGCGCAGTACCTCCAGGCATTCGAACGGCTCGCCCGCTTGCAATTCGACCAACGCCTCCGAATCGGATGACGTCGCGGCGCGGAGCGTTGCCGCCGTCGTCAGTGTGCACGGCATCGGCGCAGCATAATGCGGCGCGAAGACATATTCGGCCAGCCGGATATCGGCTAGATCGGGACGGACGGCGTTGTGCAGCGGGTCGATCGCGACCGATCGTCCGGTCAGCGCAAAACTCTTATGCGGTGGCGCGGCGGATTCGGCTTGACTCGCCTTCTCCCACAAAATGTCCGAATCCTTCAAGAAAATCTGCCCCTTCGGTGGTGCGGGCGACGAATATGTTGCGTTTGTCGCTGTCGTCGCGCTGGCGGCGCAGATAGCCGAGGCCACCCAGTCTGTTCAAGGCGCGCGTGACGACTGGTTTCGAGACATTCAGCGCCCGCGCCAGCCCACGCACCGTGTGCGGGCCCGGACTGAGATACACGACGAGCAACAGCGCCATCTGGCGATTGGTCAGGTCGGGTTCGCCGGAGCGAACATAGTCGACCAGCGTGTTCATCCATTTCGTCAGCGGGGGAGTGGCGAAAGTGGCGGCGACGTTCATGGTCTGGCTCGCATCCATTGCTGAAACAGGGGCGGGTCGGTGCCGTAACAACGTGCGCAGGTCGCGGTTTGTTTCGTTTTTGGCGGCAATTGTTACAGAATAGCCACGCTTTCGGGATCGTGCGGTCCGCGACGGCCGGGCGGCACAGGTTGATCGCGCGCCGAGCCTCGCTTATGTGCGCGCCTTCTCCCGCAATCACAGGCGCCGCTTTCTTCATGCTGTTCACCTTCCTGCTCGTCGTTCACTTCGTCATCGCGGCCGGGCTGGTCGTGGTGATTCTCGTGCAGCGGTCGGAAGGTGGCGGACTGACCGGCGGCGGCAGCCCGGCCGGGCTGATGTCGGCGCGCGGCGCGGCCGATTTCCTGACGCGGATGACGGCGATCCTGGCGACGGCGTTCGTCGCGCTGTCGATCGTGCTCGCGGTGCTGGCGGCGACGCGGCATGCGACGTCGATCGACACCTCGATCAACCGCACTGCGCCGGCCGCGGCTCGTGCACCCGCGCCGCAGCAGCAGGCGCCGGGCGGCGCGTTCGGCGATGCGGCCAATGCGGCGGCAGGCAATACGGCGGGGACCGGCAACCTGAGCTTCGGCAGTTCGCTGACGCCGCAGGAAAATGCCGCCAACCCGCAGGGCACCGCACCCAAGAAGTAACCGGTCCGCGCGACCCTCGCGGGCGGCGGCAATTTTTGTCGGCGCCGGCGGAGTCGCGTGCTTGCCGTCCCTCCCATTTCCAAGCTAGGCGTTTCCTCCCATGGCGCGGTTCATTTTCATTACCGGCGGCGTGGTTTCCTCGCTTGGCAAGGGTCTCATGGCGGCATCGCTCGCGGCGTTGCTGCAGGCGCGCGGCTATCGCGTGCGCATCCGCAAGTTCGATCCCTATCTCAACGTCGATCCGGGCACGATGAGCCCGTATCAGCATGGCGAGGTCTACGTGACCGACGACGGGGCGGAGACCGACCTCGATCTGGGGCACTACGAGCGCTTCACCGGCGTCGCGGCGCGGCAGTCGGACAATGTGACCTCGGGCCGAATCTATCAGCAGATCATCCAGCGCGAACGGCGCGGCGACTATCTCGGCGCGACGGTGCAGGTGATCCCGCACGTGACCGATGCGATCAAGGCGTTCGCGCTGGCCGAGACCGACGACCTCGACTTCGTCCTGTGCGAGATCGGCGGGACGGTCGGCGACATCGAGTCGCTGCCGTTCATCGAGGCGATCCGCCAGTTGCGCAACGACCTCGGCCGCGGCAATTCGATCAGCGTCCACGTGACCCTGGTGCCGTACATCGCGGCCGCGGGCGAATTGAAGACCAAGCCGACCCAGCATTCGGTCCGCGAACTCGCCGCGCTGGGCGTCGCGCCCGACGTGCTGGTCTGCCGGTGCGAGCAGCCGTTGCCCGCGAGCGAGCGCGCCAAGATCGCCCTGTTCTGCAACGTCCCTGCCGCCGCGGTCATTCCGGCACTCGACGCGAAGAGCATCTATGCGGTGCCGGCGCAGTACCATGCCGAGGGCCTCGACGAGGCCGTGCTCGACGCCTTCGGCATCGCGGCCGAGGGCAAGCCCGATCTCTCGAGCTGGGCCGACATCACCGACCGGCTGACCAATCCGGAAGGCGAGGTTACGGTCGGCGTCGTCGGCAAATATGTCGGGTTGCAGGATGCCTACAAATCGCTCAACGAGGCGCTGGTCCATGGCGGCATCGCCAACCGGGTGAAGGTCAACGTCCGCTGGATCGACGCCGAAGTGTTCGAGCATGACGAGGCCGACGTCGCCGCCGCGCTCGAACCGTGCCACGCGATCCTGGTCCCCGGCGCGTTCGGCGAGCGCGGCGCGGAGGGCAAGATCGCCAGCGTGAAGTTCGCGCGCGAACGCAACGTGCCCTATTTCGGCATCTGCTTCGGGATGCAGATGGCGTGTATCGAAGGCGCGCGGAACCTGGCCGGTGTGGCCGAGGCGAGCTCGACCGAGTTCGGCCCGACACCCGAGCCGGTGGTCGGCATCATCACCGAATGGATGTCGGCCGAGGGCGTGCAGAAGCGCGAGGCGGGGGGCGACCTGGGCGGGACGATGCGGCTGGGCGCCTATGACGCGAAACTGGCGGGGAACAGCGTCGTCGCCTCGATCTATGGCGGGACCGATATCAGCGAGCGGCACCGCCACCGCTACGAGGTGAACACCGGCTATCGCGAGCGGCTGGAGCAGGGCGGGCTCGTGTTCAGCGGGATGTCGCCCGACGGCATGCTGCCCGAAATCGTCGAGCGGCCCGACCATCCCTGGTTCGTCGGCGTGCAGTTCCATCCCGAACTGAAGTCGAAACCGTTCGACCCGCACCCGCTGTTCGCCAGCTTCATCGCCGCGGCGGTGCGCCAGAGCCGGCTGGTCTGACGGCCGAGTCCCGTTTCCGCACAGCGTCGATTTCGCGAAGCTCTTTTAAAAGCTGAACGAATCGTAAATATAGTCCTCGATTCGCCGGCCTGCGGGGGAAGCAGGCGGCAACGGGGGTATAAGAGATGAAGTTGTCGCGGCTCGTGGCTTGGATGGCGCCGCTGCTCGTTCCGATCAGTGCTCATGCCGGTGTCACCTTCAACGGTATCTGCGTGAATGGCGGTTCGACGACACAGGCGGCGTGCAGTTCGTCGCTGAGCGGTACCGCCGGCAATTCGGTCACGCTGAACGCGCAGAACGATGCGACCCTGAAGGTCAAGATCAGCGCGTGGCAGGCGAACCAGTCGACCGGCGCGATCACCTCGGCGTATCTCGGTGCCTATACCGGCGGGTTCGGCGTCACCGGCTCGGGCGACATGGGCTGGTCCAACTACCAGTGGGTCGCGGGCGGCGGCGGCCAGCACCAGATCGACAATACCGGCGGCTACACCGATTTCGTGCTCCTCCAGTTCAACAGCGCCGTCCACATCGATGGCGGCACGCTGAACTTGTACGGCCTCGACGGCTATGCGGACGACAGCGACGCCAGCGTATGGAACGGATCGGCGCTGACGCCGTCGACGTGGAACGGCGCGGTCGCGCTGTCGTCGATGCCGACGACCAACTGGTCGACGACGCTGGGCAATTCGAACTCGGGCTATCGCGATCTCAGCTCGACCGGCTTCTCACAGGTCTGGCTGGTCAGCGCGTCGGTGCTCAGCACCAGCCGCGACGACGGGTTCAAGCTCGCCGGCCTGGCGGTGACTCGCCAGATCCCGGCAGTGCCGGAGCCGGCGACCTGGGCGATGATGATCCTGGGCTTCGGCATGGTCGGCGCGAGCCTACGCCGCCGGGCCGCGGCGACGAGCACGGCGATCGCCTGACGCTTCGGCCGAGCGACCGCTTTAGAAATATGGAATAGCTGGCGGTGGGTGTCTTCGGGCGTCCGCCGTTCGGCCGGTCAGGGCTGTGTCGTCACGACCTTGAGCGCGCCCGGCCGGATGCGGAATTCGAGCGGCGACTCCAGGCGCTCGACCTCGCCGTCGAGCGCGATCTCGATCGACTCGCCGGCCGACCGCACCGTCAGCGTCTCGCATTCGCCCAGCGTCTCGAAGTCGAGTCGGCGTTCGGCCCGCCCGACCAAGGTCCGCAACGCGAACCAGATCAGCGCCAGCCTCCCGCGCCGCGACACGGCATAAACTGACAGCTTGCCGCCGGTCAGCGTCTTCCGCTGCCCGACCCGGCCCGCCGCCAGCGAATAGACGTTGTTGCCGACGAACAGCAGCGGGGTCACGATCGTCCGCTCGCCCTTGCCGAGATCGAGCGTCAGGCGATGATGCGGCAACCGCTCCAGCGCCGCCCACGCCGCGGGGAGCGCCGCCAGCCATTTCGGCCAGCCCTTCTCGTCCTGATGCCCTTCGCGCTCGCGCACCATCATCGGATAGAGCCCGACCGAGGCGTTGTTGACGAAGACGTGGCCGTTGACCTCGGCGACGTCGATCGCGGTCGCCGTGCCGGTCGCGGCCAGTCGCGCGGCGTCCTCCAGCGTGTCCGGCAGGCCGAGATCGCGTGCGAGATGGTTGAGCGTCCCGAGCGGCAGCAGCCCGAGCTCCGCATCCTCGCCCGCCAGCTGCCCCGCCGCGCACGCCGCCGTCCCGTCGCCGCCCGCCACCACGACGCGGCCCTGCCGCGCGCCCGTGGCGATCGCGTCGGGCATGTCCTTGCCATCCAGCAACTGGATGTCGGCGTCTGCACCAGTCGGCGCGAACGCGTCGCGCAACCTCGCCTCCAGCTTGTCGCCGAGCTTGCTGGCAGTGCCGCCGTTGCGGTTCACGATGACGGGGAGGCGAGTCATGCCCCGTGATGCGCACACAAAGATCGCGCACTCAATGATAAAGGCGCCCGGACCTCGCGATCCGGACGCCTCGTCGGCGCTCACCAAGGGAGGGAGAAAGCGCCGTAGCGGTTACGCGGCCTTGCTTTCGTCGGCCGCGGTATCGATCGCGGCCAGCGGTGCGCCGGTCTTGATCGCGATGCTCTTGGGCTTCATCGCCTCGGGCACTTCGCGGATCAGGTCGATGGTCAAGAGACCGTCGTTGAGCCGCGCGTCGTCGACGCGGATGAAGTCGGCGAGTTCGAAACGCCGCTCGAAACTGCGCGTCGCGATGCCCAGGTGCAGGAACGCCGACTGGTCGGCATCCTTGTCCTTCTTGCCCTTGACCGTCAGCAGGTTCTGCTGCGCGACGATCTCGATTTCGTCGCGGCGAAAGCCGGCGACGGCGAGCGTGATGCGATACTGATCCTCGGCGGTGCGCTCGAGGTTGAACGGCGGATAATTGTCCCCGCTCTGCCGCGCCGACGCTTCGAGCATGTCGAACAGGCGGTCGAAGCCGATCGTCGATCGGCGATAGGGAGTCAGGTCGAACTGTCGCATATGTAATCCTCCAGAAGAGCGATGACGGTTGCGCCGCGACCCCATGTGGGCATCGCGACACGACTGATTTGGGAGGGTTTCGAAGGGTTTCAAGATGGCGGCATCGACCGTCACCGCCGGTCACCTCCTTGAGAGCGGAGGACCAACTCGTCGACCCGCATGCGGAACGGTTGAGAATGACGAAGGGACGAAAAGGCCGCCGGCGGCTAAGCCGCCGTCTCGGAGCGACTACGCCAATCCGGTAGCCGATTTGGGCGATGCGCTGCGCGCACCGCGGATTAGCGTCGCTAATCCGCCCAAATGCAAACGACCGGATCGTTCCCGACCCGGTCGCCTGCGTGACGATTGCTCGTCAGCCCCCTTGGTGCCTCCGCCCGCGCGCCCTTTAGAGCGGAGCTGGAAGCGATTCCCCGAACCACGGCCTCTGACCTGCGTTTCGATGTGATGGTGTTACGGTATCGCCAGTCGGTTTGTCACCGGCAAACGCCGGGCGCGACTCCGATTGCCCCAACCCTGTGACGATTCCGCCACAGCAACCGCTCGGTTGCCTGACGCCGCCGCGCCCCCTAGAGCGGCGGCGAACGCGATCGAAGGACTTGGGCCATACTCCTGTCACGCTACGAACGGATGATCGCGCGGCGCTACCTGCTGCCCGGCAAGGGCGAGCGGTTCATCGCGGTGGTCGCCGGGTTCAGCCTGGGTGCGGTGCTGCTCGGCGTCTGGGCGCTGGTCATCGTGATGAGCGTGATGAACGGGTTTCGCGCGGAGCTGTTCGACAAGATCGTCGGACTGAACGGCCATGCCATCGTTCAGGGCTATAGCGGGCAATTGCGCGATTGGCAGTCGGTGCTGGCCGACACCAATGCGACGCCGGGCGTCACCAGCGCGACGCCGCTGATCGAACAGCCTCTTATGGCGACGCACAACGGTCGCGTCGAATTTGTCCTGTTGCGCGGGATGCGCGCGGCGGACATGCGCGCCAATCCGACGATCGCGAAGAACGTCGTCGTCGGCAGCTTGGCGAGCGTCACCCCGGGCAGCGGGCGAGTCGCGATCGGATCGCGCCTGGCGGAGGCGCTGGGCATCGATATCGGCGACGACATCACGATCTGGAACCCGTCCGGCCAGTCCACCCCGATGGGCACCGTGCCGCGGATGATCTCCTACACGGTCGGCGCGATCTTCACGGTCGGCGTGTACGATTACGACAAGGCCTATGTCGTGATGCCGATGGAGGATGCACAGCAACTGCTGCTGCTGCCCAGCGACACGGTCGGGATGATCGAGGTCAAGACGGCCAACCCCGACAAGGTCGGCGAGATCCTCGCATCGCTGCGCCCGAAGGTGCAGGGCCGCGCGGTGATCCGCGACTGGCGCGAGATGAACACCGAATTGTTCCAGGCGCTGGCGGTCGAGCAGGTCGTGATGTTCGTGATCGGCTGCATCATCATTCTGGTCGCGGCGTTCAACATCGCCTCGTCGCTCATCATGCTGGTGCGCGCGAAGACTCGCGATATCGCGATCCTGCGCACGATGGGAGCGACGCGCGGGTCGCTGGTGCGGATCTTCATGACGGTAGGGACGACGATCGGCGTGCTCGGCACGGCGGCGGGGACGATCCTGGGCTTTGCGACGCTGGCGGTGCGGCATCAGGTGCTGGCGCTGGTCGGCAGGATCACGGGGCAGAATTTGTGGGACCCGTCGATCCGTTTCCTGACTGAACTCCCATCGAAGCCCAACCCGGTCGAGATCGTCGCGATC
This sequence comes from Sphingomonas sp., assembly GCF_017304635.1. Lineage (GTDB taxonomy): Bacteria > Pseudomonadota > Alphaproteobacteria > Sphingomonadales > Sphingomonadaceae > Sphingomonas. Next base: position 912,150 of record NZ_JAFKMA010000001.1, on the reverse strand, counting down.
ATTCTGGTCGCGCTGCTGCTGACGTTCCTCGCGACGCTGTATCCGGCGTTCAAGGCGGCCGGGACCGATCCGGTGCAGGTGTTGCGTTATGAGTGATGCAAGCGAAGCGACGCACGGCCGGCGCGGCTTGGCCGCGTCCGACGGCGGCGCGGTACTCCAGACGACCGGGCTCACGCGGTCGTTCGAACAAGGCGGGGCGACGATCCACGTCCTGCGCGGCGTCGACCTGCAAGTGGCGAGCGGTGAGATCGTCGCGTTGCTCGGCCCGTCGGGCTCGGGCAAGTCCACCTTGCTCCAGGCGGTCGGCCTGCTCGAAGGCGGGTTCGGTGGGTCGATCCGCATCGCCGGGACCGAAGCGTCGCAACTCGATGCCGCCGCGCGGACGACGTTGCGTCGTGACGCGCTCGGCTTCGTCTATCAGTTCCACCATCTGCTGCCCGACTTCACCGCGCGCGAGAATGTCGTGCTGCCCCAGTTGATCCACGGCGCCGAGCGGGATGTGGCCGACGCGCGTGCCGACGAATTGCTCACCGCGCTCGGTCTCGGTCCGCGGCTGACGCACAAGCCGGCCCAGCTGTCGGGCGGCGAGCAACAGCGAGTCGCGGTCGCCCGCGCGCTCGCCAATCGCCCGCCGCTGATCCTGGCCGACGAGCCCACCGGCAACCTCGACGAAGCGACCGCCGATATCGTGTTGGCCGAGTTCCTGCGGTTGGTGCGGCAGGAAGGCTCGGCCGCCTTGGTCGCGACGCATAACGAGCGGATGGCGGCGCGGATGGATCGCGTGGTACGGCTGCACGAAGGGCAGTTGCAGGGAGACGCCGCATGACCGCGATCACCGACCTCCACGTGAAGGCCGCCGATGGTGGCGATACCGATCTTGGCACTTACGCCGGCAAGGTGCTGCTGGTGGTCAACGTCGCGTCGAAATGCGGGTTCACGCCGCAATATGAGGGGCTGGAGGCATTGCATCGCCGCTTCGCCGATCGCGGGTTCGAAGTGCTGGGCTTTCCGTGCAACCAGTTCGGCGCTCAGGAGCCGGGCGATGCGGCGGAGATCGCGAATTTCTGTTCGACGACCTACGACGTGACCTTTCCGGTCTTCGCCAAGATCGAGGTCAACGGATCGGATGCCGACCCGCTCTTTGCCGAGCTGAAGAAGCAGGCGCCGGGGTTCCTGGGTACGACGGGGATCAAGTGGAACTTCACCAAGTTCCTGGTCGGGCGCGACGGGCAGGTGGTCGAACGCTATGCGCCGACGACCAAGCCCGAGGATATCGCCGCCGACATCGAGAAGCTGCTCTAGCGCCGCCGCCCGAACAGCGCGCCCCAGATCGCCAGCGCGCAGGCGGCCAGCCAGAGCCACGCGCCGAGCAGGATCGGGCCGGCCGGCGCCCACATGATGTGATCGGTCGCGTGGAGCGAGATCGCCTCGATCATCCACAGCGCCGCGATCAGGATCGCCCCGAGCCGCGCCTCGCGCAGCCCATTCTTGCCGCGCGCGAACCAGCGGATCGCCAATACCAGCACGATCGCCGCGACGATCAGTACGACGACCTGGAACGGCCGCTTCTCCGCGAACGGCAAGCCGTGGGCGAACAGGAAATTCTCCGCCGCGGTCCGCACCGCGTACCGCGTGTTCAGTTGCAAATCGACCAGCATGCCCATGAATACCGAGGCCGGCGCGATCCAGCGGCGGTCGCGTCGCGACAGGCAGGCGAGTGCCGCCATGGCACAGCCGATCGTACCGACGAGTTGCGTGGGGTTCATGACTGCTCCAAAGGGACGGCGGGGGAATAGGGTGATCGACACGCACCGTATAGCCTGGGTCTATGGCGCCTTCGCGCTGCTCGCGCTGGCGGGGTTCGTGCTGCGTCCGGGGCGCGCCACGGCGGCGTGGTGCTATTTCGGCGGCTGGCTGCTGCTGCCGGTCGGGGCCTACCCGCCATACACCCATGGGCCGGCGACGCCGATCGAGATCATGGGGCTGGTGCTGCCGGCCAACATGCTGGTCAGCAAGGCGGCGGTGGTCGCAATGGTCACCTGCATCGTCAGCCTGGTCCGCGACCATCGCCGCTGGCTGGCGCTACGCTGGCGTCCGCTCGACGCGGCGATCCTGGCGTGGTGCGCGTGGCCGTTGCTGCGCGCGATCGTGGCGGGCGACATCGCAGGTGGCGCGACGCAATCGGCTTATCTACTGGCGGCATGGGGCGGGAGCTGGCTGCTCGGCAAACTCTATTTCGCCGGCGAGGACGGCGCGGTCGCGCTGCTCGAAGGGATGGCGTGGAGCGGGATGGCGCTGTTGCTCGTCGCGATGGTCGAGCTGGTCCACGGCCCGCTCGTCTACGAGATGTTCTACGGCCGGCATCCATACCAGAAGGACGGTGTCGAGCGCTATCTCGGCCACCGTCCGCTGGCGATGTTCGAGGACGGCAACCAGTACGGCATCTGGATCGCGATGGCGGCGCTGGCGGCGATCGTGCTGGTGCGGCGTGACATCAAGTGGCGTCCGGGTGCGATCGTGCTGGCGATCGCAGCGGTCGCCAGCCAGTCGGTCGGCGCGATCGCGTTGCTGGCGGTCGGCGTGCTGGCGTGGAGCGGGCGCGTCCGGGTGCCGGCGCGCTGGTGGAAGCTGGCGGGCGGCGGACTGATCGCGCTGGCGGCGCTGTACGTGTCCGGCATCGTGCCGTTCGAGCGGATCGCGCGTCACACCGCGGTCGGCGAGCACATCCTGGCGATCGTCCGCAGTACCGGGCGCGGCTCGTTCCTTTGGCGCATCTCGCAAGACCAGAAGGTCATGCCGCTGATCCACCAGCATCTGCTGCTCGGCTGGGGACGGTGGGACTGGTGGATGCCGGTCGGGTATCGGCCGTGGGGTGTGCCGATGCTGACGGTCGGGCAATACGGTCTGGCGGGGCTCGCGCTGATGATGGCGGCGATGCTGGTGGCGCCGGTGCTGGCGCTGGTGCGCGGGAGCCTGAAGATCAACGTCGGCATCGTCGCGCTGATTGTCCTGCTCGCGGCGATCGATGCCGCGCTCAACAGCTTCATCTTCTGGCCGGCGATCGTGGCGGTCGGCGGGCTGGCCGACCGGCTGTCGCTCACCGCGCCGAAGCGTGGCGCGGACCGGCGGAACGCTGTGGATAACGCCGCCCCGGTGCTTCCCTTGGGGCCGGCCACTCCCTAACATCGGCGCATGCCCCATTCCGGCTTCGTGCCCCTGCGTATCTTTTCGTCCTATACGATGCTCGACGGCGCGATCGAGCCGAAGGCGATCGCCAAGCGCGCGCGCGAACTGGGCTTTCCCGCCGCCGCCCTGACCGACCGCAACGGGCTCTACGCCGCCATGCAATTCTCCGGCGCGGCGAGCGATGCCGGGGTGCAACCGGTCATCGGCACGATGCTAGGGGTCGCGCGGCCTGATCTGCCCGAGGGGGCGGCGGTGCAGACCGACTGGCTCGCGCTCTATGCGCAGGACGAGGCGGGGTATCTCAACCTGTGCCGGCTGGTCAGCGACGCGCATCTCGGCCGCCCGGTCGAGCAGGCTCCGCATGTGGATATCGACAAGCTCGCCGCACATTCGGACGGGCTGATCGCGCTGACCGCGGGCGGGGAGGGCGCGCTCGCGCGACTGTTCGCAGAGGACCAGCCCGATCGGGCGCACGCCTATGCCGACCGGTTGCAGGCGATCTTCGGCGACCGGCTCTATATCGAGATCGCGCGGCGGTTCGATCCGGTCGAGGGCAAGGCGGAAGGCGAGTTGCTCGACCTAGCCTATGCGCGCAACCTGCCGATCGTCGCGACCAATCCGTGCTGCTTCGCGGAAGAGGATTTCCGCGAGGCGCACGACACGATGCTGTGCATCGCCTCGTCAAGCTACGTCGCCAGCGACGATCGCCCGAAAAGCTCGCCCGATGCGTGGATGAAGCCAGCCAAGGACATGCGCGCGCTGTTCGCCGACCTGCCCGAGGCGATCGCCAATACCCTGGTTGTGGCACAGCGCTGCGCGGTCGCGGCACCCAAGCGCAAGCCGATTCTGCCGAGCCTCGCCGGCGATCCGAGCGCCGAAGCCGAGGCGTTGCGCGAGGCCGGACGCGCGGGCTTACGGGCGCGGCTCGACCGCATCCTCGAACTCGGCACGGGCGGTGAGCCCGGCTGGGAGCAGGAATACCGCGACCGCCTCGAATTCGAACTCGACGTCATCATCAGCATGGGCTTCCCCGGCTATTTCCTGATCGTCGCCGACTTCATCCAATGGGCGAAGGCGAACGACATCCCGGTCGGGCCGGGGCGCGGGTCGGGTGCCGGCAGCGTGGTCGCCTGGGCGCTGACGATCACCGATCTCGATCCGATCAAGCTCGGCCTGCTGTTCGAACGCTTCCTCAATCCGGAACGCGTGTCGATGCCCGACTTCGACATCGATTTCTGCGAAACCCGGCGTGGCGAGGTGATCCGCTACGTCCAGGCGAAGTACGGCCGCGATCAGGTCGCGCAGATCATCACCTTCGGGACGATGAAGGCGCGCGCGGTGCTCAAGGATACCGGCCGCGTGCTCCAGATGAGCTACGGCCAGGTCGATCGCCTCGCCAAGCTGGTGCCCAACCATCCGACCGATCCGTGGACGCTCGACCGCGCGCTCAACGGCGTGACCGAGCTCGCCGCCGAATATCGCGGCGACAAGGACGTACGCCACCTGCTCGACCTGGCGATGAAGCTGGAGGGGCTGCCGCGACACAGCTCGACCCACGCCGCCGGCGTGGTGATCGGCGACCGTCCACTCGCCGAGCTGGTCCCGCTCTATCGCGACCCGCGCTCCGATATGCCGGTCACGCAGTTCGACATGAAATATGTCGAAGGCGCCGGCCTCGTGAAGTTCGACTTCCTCGGCCTCAAGACGCTGTCGGTGCTGAAGAAGGCGGTCGCTTTGCTGGCGAAGCGCGGCATCGCGCTCGACCTCGACGCGCTGACCTGGGACGACGAGGGCGTCTACAAGCTGCTCCAGCGCGGCGATACGGTCGGCGTGTTTCAGCTCGAATCGGAAGGGATGCGGCGCACGCTGTCGGCGGTGCGCCCGTCCAATTTCGGCGACATCATCGCGCTCGTCTCGCTTTACCGCCCCGGCCCGATGGACAACATCCCGAGCTTCGGCCGGCGCAAGAACGGGCAGGAGCCGATCACCTACCCGCATCCCTTGCTCGAACCGATCCTGGCCGAGACCTACGGCATCTTCGTCTATCAGGAACAGGTGATGCAGGCGGCGCAGGTGCTGGCGGGCTATTCGCTCGGCGGCGCCGACCTGCTGCGTCGCGCGATGGGCAAGAAGATCAAGGCGGAGATGGACGCGCAGCGCGACACGTTCGTCGCCGGCTGCAAGGAAGCGCACGGCATCGACAAGGCGAAGGCCAACGAGCTGTTCGACTTGATCGACAAGTTCGCCGGCTATGGCTTCAACAAGAGCCACGCCGCGGCCTACGCGCTACTCGCGTACCAGACGGCGTGGCTGAAGGCGCATCATCCGGGGGAATTCTTTGCCGCGTCCATGTGTTACGACATCCACCTGACCGACAAACTGGCGGTGTTCGTCGACGACATGCGCCGGCTGGGGGTCGAAATCCTACCGCCCGACGTGAATGCCAGCCTGGCCGAGTTCGACGTGCAGGAGATAGCCAGTATTCCTGCGCAAGCAGGAATCCAGAGCCAGGAGCGTAGCGCTAGTGACCCTGGGCTCCTGCTTCCGCAGGAGCACGGGCAGAAATTGGCGGTTCGCTATGCGCTCGCCGGCCTCAAGTCGGTCGGCGAAGGGGCGATGGAGAAGCTGGTCGAGGAGCGCGAGGGGCGCGGCACGTTCGCCAGCCTCGACGATTTCGCGCATCGGGTCGATCCGCGCCTGCTCAACAAGCGCCAGCTGGAGACGCTGGCTGCGGCCGGCGCGTTCGATGCGATCGACGCCAATCGCGCCGGCATCTACGCGTGTGCCGAAACCGTGCTGGCGACGGCGGCGCGCGTCCACGAGCAGAAGACGAGCGGGCAGGGCGGCCTGTTCGGCGAGAGCGAGGCTTCGGGCACGCACATCAAGCTGCCGCTGTCGGCGCGCTGGACGCTGGCCGAGCGGATGGAGCAGGAGAAGGAGGCGTTCGGTTTCTATTTCTCCGCCCATCCGGTCGATCGTTTCGCGCAACTGGCGAAGATGCACGGCGCGCGGCGCTTCGCCGATCTGGGCGATGTGCCGATCCCGGAGGGCGGGCGCGCCGGCGCGGTGATGGCGGCTTTGGTCGAGGAAGCGCGCTGGCGCACCTCCGCCAAGGGGCGGCGATACATGATGGCGACGATGTCCGATCCGTCGGGCCAGTTCATCGTGACCTGCTTCGACGACATGGTCGCGGGGGACCTGGAGGAAGCGGCGCGCAACGGCGGCTGCGGGCTGCTGACGGTCGAGCTCGATCGCCGGGCGGGTGAGGAGACGCCGCGCGTCACGGTCAAGCGAATCCAGCCGTTCGAGAGCCTCGCCACCTCGACTCGCATGACGCTCGCCATCGCGATCGACGACATTGCGGCGATCGGCGGCATCGCCGCGCTGCTGGCCGAGGCGCGTGGTGCGCGGGGCGAGGCGCGGCTGACCGCGACGTTGCCGGATGGTGGCCACGCGACGATCCTGCTGGGACGCGACTTCCTGCTCGACGTCGAACTTGCCGACCGGCTCGCCACGATCCCCGGCGTCACCGGCGCCGAGGTGTCGATCGCTCCGCCACAGCGTCTCGCACTGGTAGGGTAGACACCGCTCGGCCGTCACGGAATAGTGCGCGGGATAAGCACGGAGCGGAGAGTGACGATGACCCTGGGGGCGATGCAGGATTTCGAGCTGCGCGTGATGCGGCTGCTCGATCACGCCGCGCGCGAACATGGGGGACGCGAGCTCGTCAGTTATTGGGCGGACGGGCGCGAGACGCGGACGGACTGGGCCGGCATCCACCACGACGCGCGCAAGCTCGCGCAATGGCTGGAGAAACAGGGCCTGGTGCCGGGCGATCGCGTCGCCACGCTGGCGATGAACCATCACCACCACCTGACCGCCTGGTACGGCACGATCGGCATGGGCGGCGTCATCCACACGATCAACCCGCGGCTGTTCGACGAGCAACTGGTCTATATCGCCAATCATGCCGAGGACCGGGTGCTGTTCTACGACAGGCAGTTCCAGCCGCTGGTCGATCGGCTCAAGCCGCAATGGACCTCGATCGAGCATTATGTCGCGTTCGACGATGAAGGGCCGGCGGGGTTCCAGGCGATCCTCGACGGTGAGGATGGAGACTACCGCTGGCACGAGGGGCCGGAGCGCGATCCGTGCATGATCTGTTACACCAGCGGGACGACCGGCAATCCGAAGGGTGTGCAATACGAACATCGCTCGACCGTCATCCACGCGATGGCCGCGGTGGCGCCCGACCTCCTCAACCTGTCGTCGCGTGCGGTGGTGCTGCCGGTGGTGCCGCTGTTCCACGCCGCCGCCTGGGGCTTGCCGTTCGCGTGCGCGCTGTCGGGAGCGAAGCTAGTTTATGCCGCGACCAACGACGCCGCAGTGCTGTGCCGGCTGATGAACCAGGAGAAGGTGACGCATTCGGCCGGGGTGCCGACCGTGTGGCTGGCAATGTTCCAGCATATCGACGCGACCGGCCAGCGCCCTGAGCATATCCAACAGGTCGTGATCGGCGGATCGGCGGCACCGCGCGCGATGATCGAGCGGATCATGGGAATGGGCGCAACGGTCAAGCATCTGTGGGGGATGACCGAAACCTCGCCGATCGGCACCGCCGGCGCGCCACCGCCGCACTGGGACGATCTCAGCCGCGACGAGCAGCTCGATCACGTGTCGAAGCAGGGACAGATTCCGTTCGGCATCGAGCTTCGGATCGTCGACGACGCCGATGCCGTCCTGCCGCGCGACGGTATTACCTCGGGCCGGTTGCAGGTCCGCGGCCCGTGGGTGGTGAAGCGCTATTTCAAAGCGGAGCGCGAGGCAGTCGATGCCGATCAGTGGTTCGACACCGGCGATGTCGCGCTGTTGCATCCGGACGGCACGATGCAGATCACCGATCGCGCCAAGGACGTCATCAAGTCGGGCGGTGAATGGATCAGCTCGGTCGATCTCGAAAATGCCGCGGTCGGCTGTCCTGGCGTCGGGGAGGCGGCGGCGATCGGCGTGCAGCACCCGAAGTGGGACGAACGGCCGCTGCTGCTGATCGTGCGCAAGCCAGGTAGCAACGTGACGGCGCAGGAAGTCACCGCGCACCTCGCCAAGCATGTCGCCAAATGGTGGTTGCCCGACGAGATCGTGTTCGTGGACGATTTGCCGCACACGGCGACGGGCAAGTTGCTCAAGACCGAACTGCGCGCGCGGTACAAGGATTACAAGTTGGCGACCGCCGCTTGAGGGGAAGGGGAGCCACCGCCGCGCGGCGGCTCCCGATCTTTCGTTATCGGTCGGTTCCCGGTTGGCCGGCGGCGCTACCCGACGTTCCGCCGGGATTGTCTCCATCGCCGCCGGTGACCATGTCGTCCCGGTCGCCGTCGTTCGACTCGTCGTCATCGTCCATGTCGTTGCCGGCACCGGTGTCCGCGCCACCCTGGCCGCCCGACGAACCGATCCCGCTGCTTTGGCCGAAATCGTTGCCCGTCGCGCCACCGCTGCCCATGCCGCCGGCACCACCTTGGCCGCCCTGGTCCGCACCGGTCGTGCCGGCGTTGGTCATATCGTCGTCGTTGCGCGCGCCGGCACCGCCGGCCTGATTGTCGTCAGCCACGTTGGTCTCCTGATCTCGGTTAGTATCTGAAATGTCCGGACTTTGGCAGAACGAGCGGACTTGTCTTTCGATCCGTCAGAATAGTTCGCCCTGCGCGCCGCGCGGCGAACGGAACAGGTCGGTGCGCACCGCGATCCGCTCGTTGCCGAGACCGTGCTTGCGCATCGCGATCTGGAACCGGGTCCGCAGCAGTTCCGCCCACGGTCCTTGCCCCTTCATCCGCGAGAAGAAATCGGGGTCGTTGTCCCGCCCACCGCGGATCGAGCGGATGATCGCCATCACCTTGCCAGCGCGATCGGGGAAATGCGCGTCGAGCCACGCGCGGAACAGCGGCGCGACTTCGTGCGGCAGACGCACCGGCAGGAAGAACACGCCGCGCGCGCCGCTTTCGGCCGCGCGCTCGACGATATGCTCGATCTCGTGGTCGGTGATCGCCGGGATGACCGGAGCGATCGACACGAAGGTCGGGATACCGGCATCGGTCAGCCGCCGCACCGCGGTCAACCGCCGCTCCGGATGTGGCGCGCGCGGCTCGACCGTTCGCGCGATCTGGCTGTCGAGCGACGTCACCGACAGCGCGACCGCCACCAGCCCCTTCGCCGCCATCGGCGCGAGCAGGTCGATGTCGCGCGTGACCCGATCGGACTTGGTCGTGATGGTCAGCGGATGATCGGTCTCCGCCAGTACCTTCAGGCAATTACGCGTGATCCGCCAGTGCGATTCGATCGGCTGATAGGGATCGGTGTTCGTCCCGAACGCGATCGGGCGGCAGACATAGCCGGGCTTGGCCAGTTCCTCGCGCAGCAGATCGGGCGCGGTCGGCTTGGCGAACAGCTTGCTCTCGAAATCGAGACCGGGCGAGAGGTCGTGATAGGCGTGGCTCGGCCGCGCGAAGCAATAGATGCAGCCATGCTCGCAGCCGCGATAGGGATTGACCGAGCGATCGAACGGCACGTCGGGCGACTGGTTCCGCGCGATGATCGTGCGCGGCGTCTCGACCGTCACCGTCGTGCGCAGCGGCGGTGGGGCGCCGTCGATATCCGCGACCGCATCGAGCCAGTCGCCGTCCGCCAGCCGCTCGGCCAGGCCGAACCGCGTGCTTTCGCGATTGACGGTCGCGCCGCGAACGGGACGGAATTTTACCATTGCCCAAGGCTAGTCGCATCTCTAGAACATAGCAAGAACATCGGGAGGCAAGGATGGCAAAGCTCAATTACGTCGAACTGCCGGTGCAGAGCACCGCGACGGCCAAGGATTTCTATGCGAGCGCGTTTGGCTGGGACTTCACCGATTACGGCCCGACCTATGCCGCGACCGGCGGCGGTCCCGCCGATCTCGGGCTGCAAGGCGATCGCGCCGAATGGACCACGGCGCCGTTGCCGGTGATCGAGGTCGAGGATCTCGACACGACGCTGACCGCGGTGACGTCGGCGGGCGGCACGGTGACGCAGCCGATCTTCGCCTTTCCCGGCGGCCGCCGCTTCCACTTCCGCGACCCGAGCGGCAACGAACTGGCGGCGATGCAGGCGGCGCGCTAGCGGAACGCTTGCCGTCGTCTCCATTGCCGATAGGTTGGGGCACGGCATCGAGGGGGGATCATGCGACGGAAATATCGATTCGCGCTGCTGGCGATGACGCTGGCGGCGAGCAATGCTGGTTCGGCGACGGCTAGCGATACCGCGACGTGTCCGACCGGCATGATCTGCGCAAGTGATCCGGGAACGATCGTGGCGGCACTGCAATCGGCGGGATACAAGCCGGCATTGACCGTTGACCGTGACGGCGATCCGGAGATCGACAGCCTTATCAAGGGCCGCAACGTCGCGATCCTGTTCTATGACTGTACCGAGCACAAGCAGTGCAAGGCGATCCAGTTTCGCATCACGTTCAAGACCGATCCCACTTTCTCGCTCGCGGTCGCCAACAAATGGAACGTCGAAAAGCGGCTCTTTCGCGCGTATGTGCTGGACGACGGTCGGATGATCTTCGATCATGACGTCTCGACGATCGGCGGCCTCAACAAGGCGAATTTCCTCGACCTGATCGAGTGGCTGGGGTCGACGATCGGCGATGTCGATCAGTATCTCGGCGCTCTGCCGGCCAAGAGCTGACGCGGCCTACCGCTCGGTCAGGCGCGGCATCAGTTCGACGAAGTTGCAGGGACGGAAGCGGCTGTCGAGCTGGTCGCGGAGGATGCCGTCCCACGCGTCCTTCACCGCGCCGGTCGAGCCGGGCAGCGCGAAGATGTAGGTGCCGCCGGCGACGCAGGCGGTCGCGCGCGACTGGATGGTAGAGGTGCCGATGGTCGCATAGCTCTGCCAGCGGAACAGTTCGCCGAAGCCGGGGATCATCTTCTCCGCAACCGCCTCGATCGCTTCGGGCGTCACGTCGCGGCCAGTGACGCCGGTGCCGCCGGTCGTCAGGATCACGTCGATCGCCGGTTCGTCGATCCAGTGCGCCAGCCGATCCACGATCGCGTCGAGGTCGTCGCGTTCGATCGCACGGGCGGCGAGGGTGTGGCCGGCGCTCGTCAGCCGCTCGACCAGCGTGTCGCCGGACCGATCGTCGTCGGGTCCGCGCGTGTCGGAGACGGTCAGGACGGCGATGGCGACAGGCTGGAAGATGCGGGTTTCATCGATGGGCATGCTAATCTGCCTTATCATCGTTCAGTGCTCCTGCGAAAGCAGGAGCCCAGGGTCTCTAAGCGGATCGGACGCGACTCTGGATTCCCGCTTTCGCGGGAATACGAAATCCTATTTGATCAACCGCACCGCGCTCGGCCCCGGCAGGCCCGGGAATTTCGGCCACATCCCCTGCGCCAGCGCCGCACGGCTGGCGGAGGTTGTGCGGCCGTCCTTTTTCTCGTACATCCAGTAATTGCGCAGCACCGTGGTCACGTACCCGCGCGTTTCCCAATAGGGGATCGATTCGATCCACAGCAGCGGATCGCCGCCGTCGCGCACGATCGTGTTCCACTCGGTCACCGGCAGCGGGCCGGCATTGTAGGCGGCGATCACCTTGGGCAGCAGGCCGCCGCTGAAGCTCTGGGTGCTCAGCCGTTCGAGCGTGCGCTGGCCGACCGCCATGTTGACCGAGGGCTGGGCGAGGGCGCCGCGATCGATCGTGATACCACGCTCGCGCGCATAATCGGTCGCCGCCGCCGGCACGATCTGCATCACGCCATAGGCGCCGGCCGGGCTGATGACGTTGCGGCGGAACCGCGATTCCTGGAGCGCGTGGGCGTAGATCAGTGCCTTGTCGACGCGCCAGCCGCCGTCCGGCGCCCATTTCGGCGCGGGGAAGCGCGCGATCGTCGGCGGCGTCGTCCCTTGCGGGCAATTGTTGCCCAGCCACATCAGCGTCTCGGGCAGGTCGAGGCTTTCGGTCAGGCGGACCAGCGACGAATATTCGGTCGCCGGGCCGATCTTCGCCTGCTGGCGCAGCACGTCATCGGCCAGGTCGGTCTCGCCGATCTCGACCAGGGCAGCCGCCACACGGACGTTCGGGCGGTTCGACAGTTTGTCCCAATCGGCGAGCATCAGCTCGTCGCCGCCGCGCGGGCGATCCTGGATGCCGAGCTGCTGGCGCGCGAGCATGCCGTAGAAGGTTTCGTCGAGCTGGGCGGCGTTCTTGAGCCGCGCCTCGACCCGCTCGGGATGGCCGCACTGCATGTCGGCGCGCGATGCCCAATATAGCCCGGCCGCGCGCAGTTCGACGTCGCTCGCCCGGGCGGCGACGTCGACGAAGCCGGCCCCGGCGGCGGCGCAGTCATGCTGGCGCCACGCGGCGAGCGCGCCGACCCAGTCGCCCTGAACGGCCCAGTCGCCGCTGCCAACGCGCGCCTTCGCCGCCATCGACCGCGCGTTCGCATTGTCGCCCTGCAGGAAATAGATCCACGCGATGCGCTGCTGCCATTCGGTCTGCGCGTCGGGGGTGAGGTTGGGGGTCGCCTCCAGCAGCGCCTGCGCCTCGGGGCCCATGTCACCCTTGATATAAGGCTGCATCTTGAGCGTCAGATCGGCGGCGGCAAGGTCGAGCTTCGTCGCCTTGGCGCGCGTGCGAACCGAGGCGCCGTTGCGCCAGATCAGTCGCTGCTGCGTCGGCAGGGTCGGCACGGCGACCCCGCGCGTCGTCAGGATGCGGGCGATCGCCGGCGCTTCCGGCAGTTCGGGGGCGGCGGTCAGCACGGCGAGCAACGCCGCGTCGTCCACCTTGGGAGAGCCCTTGGCGATGTAGAGTTCGGCCTCCGCGACCGAATGGAGCGGGCCGGGCTTCATCTGCGCCAGTTGCAGCTGCGCGTCGGTCCAGTTCCTGTCGTGGATCGATTTGAATACCGCGCGATAGCCGTCGCGCTGCTCGCCATCGAGCAAGGCAGGGATGCCGCGGCTCATTACGCCGGTGGTCAGATTGGGGGCCGGTTCGCCGGCATGCGCCGCGGCGGGAAGCAACGGGGTCAGGGCCAGCGCGGTCGCGGCCAGCAATTTCGTCACCTTCACTCGAACCCCCCGATCAACAGTCTCAGGTCTTTCCAGGCGTCGGCCTTGGCGGCGGGACGTTCCAGCAGGAAGCGCGGATGGAAGCTCGCCACGACGTCGCTTGTCCCACCGTCATGGTTAACGGCGTGTAAATTTCCGCGGGCGCTGGCGACATCCAACCCCGCGATCGCACGGCTCGCCGCATTGCCGAGAGCGAGGATGCGTTTCGGCCGGGCAAGGGCGAGGTGATGGCGGAGCAACGCGGCGAGATCCTGCGCGACATCGTCAGCCAGCCGACCGGCCGGCGGACGCTTCACCGCGACGCTGGCGAGATGGATCGATTGCCGGTCGCGCCCGATCGCGGCGAGCATCCGGTCGAACAGCCGCCCGGCCGCACCCGACAGCAGCGCACCCGCCGCCTCGTCCTCGCGATCGGGCATGTCGACCACGACCATCAGCCCGCTCGCGGCTGAGCCTTGCGGCGCCATCGGCCGGCCCGGCCAGCGACCCTCGGGCGCGGCCTCGCCGATCCGCCAGGCGACGAAGGCATCGAGTGTGTCGGGCAATGCGGGTACAGCAGCGGCAGCGATCGCCGGGGTAACGGGCGCGGCGATCGGCGCGCGCGCCAGCCAGTCGCGCGGCACCTCATCGAGCTCGCAATCGACGCCGGCATCCCGCCACCATTCGAGTGCACTGGCGATGCTCGCCCGCCAATCGTGATTCTGGTCAGCCCCCATACCCGTTTTGCATAGCAGCCGAGGTTGACGGCGGGGTCAATTCACGGGCACCGCATGTTCCGACAAACCGTTGTCATCGTGCGATGATCGGTCCGGCCGACGCGATGGGGAGAGAGTGGGATGAGCGAACGCGAGTCGATGCCGTACGACGTGGTGATCGTCGGCGCCGGGCCGGCGGGCCTGTCGGCGGCGATCCGGCTGAAGCAGCTGGCCACCGAACAGGGCGGCGAGCTGTCCGTGTGCGTGCTGGAAAAAGGGTCGGAGGTCGGCGCGCACATCCTGTCGGGTGCGGTGATCGATCCGCGCAGCCTCGACGAACTGATCCCCGACTGGCGCGAGCAGGGCTGTCCGATGGCCGAGGTGCCGGTCAACGACAACCAGCACTGGATGCTGTCGAAGAAACGCAAGTTCGGCATGCCGCACGTCTTCACGCCGGGTTTCATGCACAACAAGGGCACCTATACCGGCAGCCTGGGCAACCTATGCCGCTGGCTGGCGGGCAAGGCCGAGGAGCTGGGCGTCGAGATATTCCCGGGCTTCGCCGCCGCCGAGATCCTCTATGCCGAGGACGGGACGGTAAAAGGCGTCGCGACCGGCGACATGGGCGTCGCGCGCGACGGGCATCACAAGCCCGATTACCAGCCGGGGCTGGAGCTCCACGCCAAATACACCTTCTTCGCGGAGGGCGCGCGGGGGCATCTGACGCGGCAACTGGTCGATCGCTTCGACCTGCGCGCCGATTGCGAGCCGCAGGTCTATGGCCTCGGCATCAAGGAATTGTGGGACATCGCGCCGGAGAAACATGCCGCCGGCCGCGTCATCCACACCCAGGGCTGGCCGCTCAGCGAGACGGGATCGAACGGTGGCGGTTTCCTCTATCACCAGGCCAACGGGCAGGTCGCGCTCGGCTTCGTGACGTGGCTCAATTATTCGAACCCATATCTCTCGCCGTTCCAAGAGATGCAGCGCTGGAAGACGCATCCGGCGATCGCCGAGATCCTGGAGGGCGGCAAGCGCGTGTCGTACGGTGCGCGCGCGATCAGCGACGGCGGCTATCAGTCGGTGCCGAAGCTGGTGATGCCGGGCGCCGCGCTGATCGGCGACACCGCCGGTTTCCTCAACGTGCCGCGGATCAAGGGCACGCATACGGCGATGAAGTCCGGCATGATGGCCGCCGACGCCGCTTACGCCGCCGTCCAGGCGGGGCGTGAAGGCGACGAACTGACCGCCTACACCGAGGCGTACGACGCGAGTTGGGTGAAGAAGGAACTGTCGGTCGTCCGCAACGTGCTGCCGCTGGTCGAGAAGTTCGGCGAGGGATTCGGGACGGTACTGGCGGGTATCAACATGTGGCTGGAAAGCTGGGGCATCCGCATGCCCTTCACGATGAAGCACCATCCCGACCACAAGAGCCTGTGGCGCAAGGACCAGGTCCAGCCGATCGCCTATCCCAAGCCGGACGGCGTGCTGACCTTCGACCGGCTGTCGTCGGTGTTCCTGTCGAACACCAATCACGAGGAAGACCAGCCGGTCCACCTGACGCTGAAGGACCCGGATATTCCGGTCGCCTACGACCTGCCGATGTATGACGAGCCGGCGCAGCGTTATTGCCCGGCCGGCGTGTACGAGATCGTCGGTCAGGAAACCGGCGATCCGAAGTTTGTCATCAACGCGCAGAACTGCGTCCATTGCAAGACGTGCGACATCAAGGATCCGACGCAGAACATCGTCTGGGTCGTGCCCGAGGGTGGCGGGGGACCGAACTATCCCAACATGTAGCCGCCTGGCGCTGAGCGCCGCGACGCTGGCGCTGGCCGTCGCGTCGCTGCCCGCTGTCGCACAGATCGAGCGCTTCGCGGCGTACGTACGCGCTCGCGCGGCCGAAGCGCGGGGCGAAGTCGGCGCGGCGGCGAGCGACTATGCGCGCGTGTTGGCGGCCACCCCCGACGATCCCGCGATCGCGGCCCGGACATGGCGCGAGGCGATGGCGGCGGGCGATCTGGCGCTGGCGCGGCGCGCGGCGACGACCGCGCTCGATACGAGCCGGCCGGGGAATGGCGCGATCGCGGCCGAGGTGTCGCTGCTCCGCGTCGCCGATGCGATCCATGGCGGCGACACCGCTGCTTTGGCCCGCGCACTCGCGGCGATGAAGGACGGCCCGCTCGATTTCCTGACCCCGGTGATCGCCGCGTGGGGCAGTCTGGGCAACGCCGTCGACCCGGCCGGAACGCTCGTGGCGACGAAACAGACCGGCGCCTTCGCGCGCGTCGTCCGCGAAAACCGCGCCCTCCTGCTGATCGCGACCAACCGCTTCGACGTGGCGGTGCCCGACCTTCAGGCATTGCTGGCGGACAGCAGCGGCGAACTCGACCTGCGCTATGCCGCCGCCGAACTGCTGGCGGGGCAGGGCAAAAGCGACATCGCGATGAAGCTGGTCGCGGGGAACGATGTCGAGGTCGCGGGCTTTCGTGCCGCGATCCCGGTCGCGAAACCGTCGGCCGCGTTCGGCGTCTCGCGCCTGTTCACCCGCGTCGCCGCCGACCTCGACGATGCTCGCACCGCCCCGCTGGCGGTGGCGCTGACGCGCAGCGCGCTGCTGCTCGACCCGAGCGACGATCGCGCGCGGCTGGTATTGGCGCGCGCGCTCGGGCGGATGAAGGCGTACCGCCGCGCGCTGGCGGTGCTGGGCGAGGTGGCGCCGACGAGCGCGTTTCGCGGGCCGGCGGCGCAGCTCCATATCGGGCTGCTCCGCGCGAGCGGCGACGATGCCGGATCGCTCGCGGCGGCCAAGGCGCTGGCCGAAGCGCCCGGGGCGAGCGCGACCGCGGCGCAGGTCTATGCCGACCTGCTCGCCGATAACGGCCACCCGCGCGAGGCAATTGCTGCCTATGACCGCGCGCGGGATCGCATGGGCAAGGATGCGGGGTGGGAAATATGGTTGCAGATCGCGACCGCCAACGACAGCGCCGGAGACTGGCGACAGGCGCGCGCGGCGTTCGACCGCGCGGTGAAGCTCGGCGGCAACGAGGCAGTGGCGCTGACATCCTACGGCGCGGCGCTGGTCGCGCGCGGCGAGGATTTGCCCCGCGCCGTCGCGATGCTCGAGCGCGCCAACACCCTGACCCCCGACAAGCCCGAGATTTCGGGCGCGCTGGCGTGGGCGTATCTGCGACAGGGCGACGGTGCCCGCGCGCTGCCGTTGCTGGAGACGGCATCGCGGCAGGCGCCGGCCGACTCGTCGATCGCCGAGCATCTCGGCGACGCCTATTGGGCGGCGGGGCGGCGGTACGAGGCGCGCTATGCCTGGCGCGCGGCGCTGGTGGTGGCCGACGGCGCGGCGGTGCTGCGGATCGAGACGAAGCTGCGCGACGGTCTCGCATCGTGACGACGATCGTCGAGCCGGCGCCGGCCAAGATCAACCTCGCACTCCATGTCCGGCGGCGTCGCGCGGACGGATATCACGACATCGAGACGTTGTTCGCCTTGCTGCGCGACGGCGACAGCGTGACGGTCGCGCCGGCCGCCGCCGACGGCTTCACGATCACCGGACCGTTCGCCGGCGATCTGGCGGGGCAGGGCGGTAACCTCGTCCTCGCCGCGCGCGATGTGTTCGCCGCGCGGATCGCGCCGTTGCCGCCGCTGGCGATCGGCCTCGACAAGCATCTGCCGGTCGCCTCCGGGATCGGCGGAGGGTCGGCCGACGCCGC
Source organism: Sphingomonas sp. (assembly GCF_017304635.1). Taxonomy (GTDB): domain Bacteria; phylum Pseudomonadota; class Alphaproteobacteria; order Sphingomonadales; family Sphingomonadaceae; genus Sphingomonas. The sequence continues at coordinate 894,437 of NZ_JAFKMA010000001.1, read as the reverse complement.
CGCGACGCTCCGCGCACTGGCGCGGCTGAGCGGTGTGGCGCCCGATGCGCCGGAACTGATCGCGCTCGCGGCCGACCTCGGTTCCGACGTTCCCGCCTGCCTGATCGGGCGGAGCGCCTATGGCAGCGGGCGCGGCGAGGTGCTGCGGCCGGCATCCGACCTTGCCGGGACCCCGGTGCTGCTCGTCAACCCGCGCGTCGGCGTCTCGACCGCGGCGGTGTTCGCATGCTGGGACGGCCGGGATCGCGGCGCGCTCGACGATGTCGCGAGCGGGCGCAACGACCTCGAAGCGCCGGCGAGGACGCTGGCCCCGGTGATCGGCGAGGTGGTCGAGCGGCTGGAGGCGCAGCCGGGCGTGACGCTCGCGCGAATGTCGGGCTCGGGCGCGACGTGCTTTGCTCTGTTCGCCGATGCCGCCACGTGTAACGCCGCTCACGCCGCGATCGCGCGGGATCGGCCGGACTGGTGGTATCTCGCGTCCACGCTGACCTGAGGGGTCGGACGAACGCGACATGCCGAGCCGCTATCCCGGCCGCGCATGAGCGGCTAGATGCCCGGAAATGCGATACCTTTCCTGTGCCGCCATGCTGCTGCTCGTATCGGCGTGCGACCGCCAATCGGCCAACAACGCCGCGTTCACGCGCGTCATGGCCGAATCCAACGCGACCGCTGTGGATGACGGCCGCATCGTCTGCGCGGTCGCGGGCAGCGAGGCGTTATCGCGAAGCTGCACGCTCGACCGTATCCAGTCGGCGCAGGGCCTCGTGCTGACGGTGCACAATCCCGATGGCGGGTTCCACCGCCTGCTCGCGGTCAAGGACGGACGCGGGCTGGTGGCCGCCGATGGCGCGGAAGCCGCCAAGGTCACGGTGGTCGGCAACGGCGAGATCGAAGTCGCGATCGGCGGCGACCGCTATCGCCTGCCCGCGACGATCAAGGGGCAAGGCAAGCCGTGATCCCGATCGACGGCCAGCCGATCTTGACTGCCGCGCAGGTGCGCGCGGCCGAAGCGCGCGCGATCGCGGCCGGTACGAGCGTCGAGACGTTGATGGAACGCGCCGGCACCGGGGTGGCGGAGGCGGTACGGCGGCTCGCGGCGGGTTCCGCGGTGCAGATACTGTGCGGGCCCGGCAACAATGGCGGCGACGGCTATGTCGCGGCGCGGGTGCTACGCGCGAACGGTGTCGAGGTACGCGTCGCGGCGACGGGCGAGCCCAAGAGCGCAGCGGCGAGTGCTGCCTGCGCGGCGTGGGACGGCCCGGTCGCCGCCCTCGCCGACGCCGAACCGGCCCCCGTCATGGTCGATGCGCTGTTCGGCACCGGACTGTCGCGAGCGCCCGATGCCGCGACGGCCGCCGCGCTCGGCACGGCGATCGCTGCCGCCCGCCTGTCGATCGCGGTCGATCTGCCGAGCCGCGTCGATACCGACACCGGCGCCGTGTTCGCCGAGGAGCAGATCGGTGCGGTCGACGTCACGCTGGCGCTGGGCGCGGTGAAGCCCTCGCACCTGCTGATGCCGGCGGCGCCCTATGGTGGCGAGGTTCGCGTGATCGACCTCGGCCTGACGCTGGACGATCCGATCGCGCACGTGATGGCGCGGCCGGGGTTCCTCCGCCCGCAGGTCGACGATCACAAATATTCGCGCGGGCTAGTCGTCGTGATCGGTGGCGGGATGCCCGGTGCCGCGCGGCTGGCGGCGGCAGCGGCGGCGCATGGCGGGGCGGGCTATGTCACGCTACTGGGCGACGACGATGCCGATGCCGTGCCGCATGCGATCGTAGGGCGGCCGTGGTCGTCGCACGCGCTGCGCGATGTGATCCACGGCAAGCGCAACAATGTGGTGGTGGTCGGACCCGGGCTCGGTCGCGACGAGACAGCGCGCGAGCGGCTGGCGGCGGCGATCGCCAGCGGCGAGCGGCTGGTGGTCGATGGCGATGCGCTGCACCTGCTCGACGACACGGCGTTCGCCGCGTTCGCCGCGCGGGACGACGACGATGTCGTGTTGACACCGCATGCCGGCGAGTTCCAGGCGCTGTTCGGCGACTGGCGTGGCAGCAAGATCGACGCGGCGCTGGCGGCGGCGAAGCGCGCCGGGGCGACGGTGGTGTTCAAGGGGCCTGATACCGTCGTCGCGACGCGACATGGCGAGGCGTTCGTGTCGGCCGACCGCCGGCGCTGGCTGTCGACCGCCGGTACCGGCGACGTGCTGGCCGGCACCGTCGCCGCCGCGATGGTGAGCATCGCGATCGGTGACCCCGCCGCCGCCGCCGTCTGGATGCATGCCGAGGCGGCGCGGCGGCTGGGTGGCGCATTCCTGGCCGATGACCTTGCGCGCGAACTGTCGCCTGTGCGAGCCGCGCTGTGAGTGGGGACACGATCGTTCGCGTCGCCGCGCGGGGCGAGGGCGTGACGGCGGACGGCCGCCATGCCGCGCTGGCCGCACCGGGCGATACCCTCACCACCAGCGGCGACGTCATCCCCGGGCCGCACCACCAGACGCCGCCCTGCCGGCACTTCCCGACTTGCGGCGGGTGTCAGCTCCAGCATCTCGACGATGCCGCCTATGCGCAGTTCGTCACCGACCGCATCGCCGGCGCGCTGGCCGCGCAGGACCTGACCGCCGACATCCGCGCGCCGATCCTGTCGCCGCCGCGTACCCGCCGCCGCGCCACGCTGCACGCCGAGCCGGGCGGCGGCGCGATCCGCATCGGGTTCAGCGCCGCGCAGAGCCACGCGCTGGTCGATATCCGCGAGTGCCACATCCTGCGCCCCGAACTGTTCGCGCTGGTCGCGCCGCTTCGCAAGCTGCTGGCGCGGCTGGGACTGAAGCGACGCGGCGACGTCCACATGACGTGGAGCGACCAGGGCGCCGACCTGCTGGTGACGGCACGCGCGGAGGGGCTGGCGGCGGCGGAGGCGATCATCGCGTTCTGCCAACAGCATGCGGTCGCCCGGTTCGCGATCGACGACGGGCTGGGTGCGGAGACGCGGTGGGAACCCGAGCCGGTCACGATCACGTTGGGCGGCGTCGCGGTGCCGTTGCCGCCGGGCAGCTTCCTGCAAGCGACCGCGGATGGCGAGGCGGCGCTGGTCGCCGCGGTGCGCGAGGCGGTGGGCGGCGCGGGCATGGTCGCCGACCTGTTCGCCGGGCTCGGCACGTTCGCGCTGGCGCTGGATGCGAAGGTCTATGCGGCGGAGGCGGCGCGCGACGCGATCCTGTCGCTCAAGGCGGCGAGCGCGCGGGCGGGACGCGCGGTGTTCGCCGAGCATCGCGACCTCTATCGCCGCCCGCTGACCACCGCCGAGCTCGACCGGTTCGCCGCGATCGTGCTCGACCCGCCCCGCGCCGGCGCGCGCGAGCAGGCGGCGGCGCTGGCCGCCTCGCAGACGCCGGTCATCGCCTATGTCTCGTGCAATCCCAGCAGTTTTGCGCGTGATGCTCGCATGTTATGCGAAGGTGGCTATCGCCTCGACTGGGTGCAACCAGTCGGCCAGTTCCGCTGGTCGACGCATGTCGAACTGGCGGCGCGATTCAGCCGGTAGGGCTAGAAGCTAAGGGTAATCGGCGCGGAGGAAATAGAGCCCGTCCGACGGCGCGTTGAAGCCCAATGCCGTGCGATCGGCCGCCACCAACGCGGCGCGCAGGTCCTGCTTAGACCACTTGCCCTCGCCGACGAGCGCGAGGCAGCCGACCATCGATCGCACCTGGTGATGCAGGAACGACCGCGCCGACGCGAACACGCTCAGCCGGTCGCCGTCGCGCACCACATCGAGCCGGTCGAGCGTCTTGACCGGGCTGTCCGACTGGCAATGCACCGAGCGGAACGTCGTGAAATCGTGCCGCCCGACCAGCACCTGCGCGGCGTCTTGCATCGCACCGGCGTCGAGCTCGCGGGCGATCCGCCACGCCAACCCCTTCTCCCACGTCAGCGGCGCGCGGCGCGTGACCATGCGATATTCGTAATGCCGCGCCAGCGCCGAGAAACGCGCATGCCAGTCTTCCGCGACCGCTTCGCACGCCAGCACCGCGACCGGATCGGGCCGCAGCCGGGCATTGAGCGCCTCCATCAACCGGAACGGCGTGATCGCACGCGCCACGTCGAGGTGCGCGCGCATGCCGAGCGCATGGACGCCGGCGTCGGTGCGGCCGGCGGCATGGACGGTGACGGTCTCGCCGGTGATCTCGAACGCGGCGCGCTCGATCGCGCCCTGGACGCTGGGGCCGTGATCCTGCCGCTGCCAGCCCATGAACGGGCGGCCGTCATATTCCACCGTCAGCGCGAACCGAGTCACAGCCGCGTGCCGGGCGGGATGGGGAAACCACGGAGCAGATCGTCTGGCGTCATGACGCCACGCCCGGCGCGCTGGACGAGGGTGGGGCGCAAATTACTGCCGTCGCCGCATCGGATCGTCAGTCGATCGTCCACCACCGTTCCCCGGCGAAGGCGGGGGTCCAGAGCCTCGGGCGGCGTTGCTTGCAATCCTGGGTTCCCGCTCTCGCGGGAATATGGCTCTGCAGACAGCACACGGATACGCTCGCCGTTCAGTTCGAAGAACGCCCCCGGCGGATTGAACGCGCGGACCTGGCGCTCGACCTGCTCGCTCGGTTGCGAGAAATCGAGGCGAAGTTCGGCCTTGTCGATCTTGCCGGCATAAGTGACGCCGTCGTCGGGTTGCGGCTGGGGCGGAAACGCGGGGAGGTCAGCCAGCACCTCGACCATCAGCCGAGCACCCATCTGCGCCAGTTCCACGGTCAGCTCACCTGCCGTCTTGTTCGCGATCGGCGTCCGTCCCTCCAGCAGAACCGGCCCGGTATCGAGCCCAGCCTCCATCTGCATGATCCCGACGCCGGTCTCGGCATCGCCGGCCAGGATCGCCCGCTGGATCGGCGCCGCCCCCCGCCAGCGCGGCAGCAGCGAACCGTGGACGTTGAGGCAGCCGTGCGTCGGCGCATCCAGCACCGCCTGCGGCAGGATCAGGCCATAGGCCGCAACCACCGCCACGTCGGCCCCGAGCGCCGCGAACGCCGCCTGCGCCTCGGCATTGCGCAACGACACCGGCGTGCGCACCGCGATGCCCAGCGCCTCCGCGCGCGCCTGCACCGGCGACGGCGTCAACTCGCGCCCGCGCCGTCCGCCCGGGCGCGGCGGCTGGCTGTACGCGGCGACGACCCGATGCCCCGCCGCGACCAGCGCATCGAGCGTCGGCACCGCGAAGTCGGGCGTTCCCATGAATATGATCCGCATGCCGCGCTCATCGCCGCTTGGCAGGGGGCGGTGCAACCCCCTATCTGTTCCGCATGGCATCGCAGGAAATCGACGCGCTGACGCAGGCGCTGGCGCGGCTCCCGGGGCTGGGCCCGCGATCGGCGCGGCGCGCGGTGCTACACCTGCTGAAGAAGCGCGAAGGCGCGCTGATGCCGCTGCTGTCGGCGCTGGAGGCGGTCGACCGCCGGCTCGCGACCTGCTCGACCTGCGGCAACATCGACACCAGCGATCCGTGCAGCGTCTGCGCCGACCCGCGCCGCGACCAGCGCAGCCTGTGCGTGGTCGAGGAAGTCGCCGACCTCTGGGCGCTCGAACGCTCGCGGCTGTTCCCCGGCCGCTACCATGTGCTGGGCGGCCGGCTGTCGGCGCTCGACGGCGTGCGGCCGGAGGATCTGTCGATCGCCCGGCTGATCCAGCGAGTCGAGGGCGGCGGGATCGACGAGGTCGTGCTGGCGATGAACGCCACGCTGGAGGGGCAGACGACGGCGCATTACATCGCCGAACGGATCGAGCGGTTCCCGGTGCGGCTGACCCAGCTCGCCCACGGCCTGCCGGTCGGCGGCGAACTCGACTATCTCGACGAGGGCACGCTGGCCCAGGCGTTGCGTGCGCGGCGGCCGGTCGCGTGACGACACGCGCGGTCGGGGGAGGTTGACGGTCCGCCGCGCCTCCCATAGCGCGCGGCCATGACCATCCTGACCATCCTGGAAGTGCCCGATCCCGGCCTGCGCGCCGTCGCCGAACCCGTCGCCACGATCGACGACGCCGTCCGTGCGACGCTCGCCGACATGTTCGAGACGATGTACGACGCGCGCGGCATCGGCCTCGCCGCGACTCAGGTCGGCATCGAACGGCGGCTGGTGGTGATCGATCTGCAGGAGCCCGAGGAGGAAGACGGCGATCCGGTACGCAAGCCCGTCGCGTTCGTGAACCCCGAGCTGCTCTGGGTCAGCGACGAGACCGCGACCTACAACGAAGGCTGCCTGTCGATCCCCGAGCAATATGCTGAGGTCGAGCGTCCGGCGCGCTGCCGGGTCAAGTGGCGCGACGGTGACGGCGCGGACCACGAGGAGGAGATGGACGGCCTGATGGCGACGTGCATCCAGCACGAGATCGATCACCTGAACGGCGTGCTGTTCACCGATCACATCTCGAAATTGAAGCGCGACATGCTGATGAAGAAGCTGGCCAAGGCGCGCAAGGCCGCCTGATCCGGCTTAGGTGCCGTCACCCCAGATGTTGCCGCCCGTCCGGATACCCTGCGCGATCCCGGCGAGCGGGCGCAGGATGTCGGTGATGTGCTGGCCGTGACAATAGGTCACGTCATACATCACGCCGACGAACAGCAGGGCGAGCACGAACAGCTTCATGGTCGCGCATCATAACGCTGCAATCGTTAGCAAGAGGTAACGGCCCGATCCGGCCTTTGGTCGATTGGGGTTGTCCCCGGCCGCGCGTTCGATCTATGTTCCCTGCCATGACGATGCCATTTGCCGCCGTTCCCGCCGCTCCCCTGCGCGCAACTTTTGCCAACTTCGGGGCGGGGCGATGAGCGTCGCGGGTATCCTCGCGATCATCGTCGCACTCGCGGCCGGCGTCGCGATCGGCTGGCTGTTCGCGTCGCGCCATGGTGTCGCCGAGCTCGCGGCGGCGAAGGTCCATGCCGATCAGCACGATATGACGCGGCGGCTACTCGCCGAAGTGACGACCGAGCGCGACTCGGCGATGCGGCTGCTCGATGCCGAACGAGCAACGGCGGCGGAACGCGAAAAGGCGTTCGAGGCGCGCCAGACCGAGCTGCTGGCAGCGAAGAACGCGCTCGCCAGCCAGTTCGCCGAAGTCGGGCAGCGACTGCTCGACGATGCCCAGACCAAGTTCCTGCAACGCGCCGACCAGCGCTTCAGGGAATCGGAGGCGACCAGCGGCCAGAACCTGCGCGCGCTGCTGCAACCGGTCCACGATCGTCTCCAGCGCTACGAGGAGGGCGTCGCCAAGGTCGAGTCGGAGCGCCGCGATGCGTTCGGTGCGCTGCACGGCCAGATCGAGGCGATGCGGACCGGCCAGGAGTCGGTGCGCGCGGAAGCATCGAAGCTGGTCAATGCGTTGCGCAATGCGCCGAAAGCGCGCGGTCGCTGGGGCGAGCAGCAGTTGCGGAACGTGCTCGAAAGCTGCGGCCTCAGCGAGCATGCCGATTTCCAGGCCGAGGTGTCGGTCGATATCGGCGAGGGCGCGCGACTGCGCCCCGACGTCATCATTCGCGTACCCGGCGGCAACGCGCTGGTGGTCGACGCCAAGGTGTCGCTCAACGATTACCAAGACGCGTTCGGCGCGATCGACGATGCCGAGCGCGCGATCGGGCTACAGCGCCACGCCGCGGCGATGCGCGCGCACGTCAACACGCTGGGCGCCAAGGCGTATTGGAGCCAGTTCGCCGACGCGCCCGATTACGTCATCATGTTCGTGCCAGGCGAGCATTTCCTGTCGGCCGCGCTGGAGCAGGACCCGACATTGTGGGACTTCGCGTTCGACCGCCGCGTGCTGCTGGCGACTCCGACCAACCTGATCGCGATCGCGCGGACGGTGGCGGCGGTGTGGCGACAGGAGAAGCTGGCGGGCGAGGCGCGGGCGATCGCCGAACTGGGCAAGGAGCTTTACGCGCGATTGTCGGTGATGGGCGGCCACGTCGCTAAACTCGGCCGCAACCTCGGGCTGGCGAACGACGCTTACAACGCCTTCGTCGGCAGTCTGGAAACGCAAGTGCTCACGCAAGCAAAGCGGTTCGAGGACTATAATATCGACACTGCTGGTCGTTCAATCGAATCGCCGCCGGTCGTCGAACAGATCCCGCGCCCGCTGGTAAAGCTGGCGGCGAGCGCCGAAGAGAGCGGAACGCTGGGCTGACGTCAGCGGTAGCGCGCGAGTACCTCGTACGCCATGACTGCCGTCGCCACCGCGGCGTTCAGGCTGTCCGCCTTGCCCAGCATCGGCAGCTTCACGAGTAGATCGCATTCCGCTTCGTACGCCTCGGGCAGGCCCTGCGCTTCGTTGCCGGTCAGCAGGAAGGTCGGCGAGGTGTAGGGCGCCTCGCGATAGCTCGCATCGGTCTGGAGGCTCAGGCCGACCAACTGGCCCGGCCCCGACCGCAACCACGGCAGGAACTCCTCCCAACGCGCCTGTGCGATCGGCACCGTGAACAACGCGCCCATGCTCGCCCGCACGGCCTCGACCGAGAACGGATCGACGCAGTCGTCGATCAGGATCAGGCCACCGGCGCCGACCGCGTCGCCGGTCCGCAGAATCGTGCCGAGATTGCCCGGATCGCGCAGCCGCTCAGCCACCAGCCAGATCGGCGAGGCGGTGCGGCGGAGCGCGTCGAGCGGCGTCGTGAACTCCGGGAAGACGCCGACCAGCGCCTGGGCATTGTCCTTGCCCGACAGCTTGGACAGGATGTCGTGGTTCGTCTCGATCGCCTCGCCGCCCGCCGCCTCGGTCGCCTCGATCAGCGCCGCCGCCAACGGATGCCGCGCGCCATCGGCGGTGAAGAACAGCTGCTCCGGCAGGTGGCCGGCCTCGCGCGCCTCCGTCAGGATGCGCAGGCCCTCGGCGAGGAAGCGGCCTTCGGCACGGCGATGCTTCTTGTCGCGCAGCGAGCGGGCGCGCTTTACGGTCGTGTTCGAGAAGGCAGTAACTTGGCGAACCATGTCTCGCCCCTAGCGCAAGTCGGCGTGGCAAAGCCACGCCGTCGGCCATCGTTGCATGATGCCGGCCGGAGCGGCGCTGATCGGCGACATAGCTCCGCTATGTCGCCTGCGCTCGCTCAGTCCTCGCCGAACTTCGCCTCGACCAGTTCGCACAGCGCCCCGACCGCGCCGTCGGCACCGTCGCCATCGGCACTGATCGTGATCGTGTCGCCCATCGCCGCGCCGAGCATCATCAGCCCCATGATCGACGTGCCGGTGACCCCGGGGCCGTCCTTCACGACGATCACCTCAACCGGCAGCGACGAGGCGAGGGTGACGAACTTGGCGGAGGCGCGCGCGTGCAGGCCGCGCTTGTTGGTGATTTGAACCTGGCGGCTGACCGGCATCAGGCGGCCGCCGCGCCGAGCACTTCGGACGCGACCGAGATATATTTGCGCCCCGCCTCGCGCGCGGCTGACACCGCGTCGACCACGTTCATCGTCTTGCGCGCCGACGCCAACCGGATCAGCATCGGCAGGTTGATCCCCGCGATCACCTCGACTCGCCCGCGCTCGAGCAACGAGATGGCGAGGTTCGACGGCGTGCCCCCGAACAGGTCGGTCAGCAGGATCACGCCCTTGCCGGCGTCCACGTCGGCGATCGCCTTGGCGATGTCCGCGCGGCGCGCCTCCATGTCGTCTTCCGGGCCGATCGCGATCGACACGACCTGCGCCTGCGCGCCGACGACATGCTCCATCGCGGTCACGAACTCGAACGCCAGCCGCCCGTGCGTCACCAATACCAGGCCGATCATACGCTTGCTTGTTACCCCAAAGCCGTCCGCGGCGCACCCTCCAGCGAGTCCTGCGGCGCCGCGCCCAAATCGCGATGCGCGACCGTGGGCGAAAACCCGGCGTCGCGCAACCGTCGAGCGACGCGTTCGGCGACGTGGACGGAGCGGTGTCTCCCCCCGGTACACCCGAACGCGACCGTCACATACGACTTGCCCTCGGCGCGATAGCGGGGGAGCAGCAGCAGGAGCAGGTCCTCGATCCGACTGACCGCGGCCTCATAGGCGGGGTCGTCCGCGATATAGGCGGAGACGTCGGGGTCGAGCCCGGTGCCGGGGCGCAGCGCCGGCTCCCAATGCGGGTTGCGCAGGAACCGCATGTCGAACACCAGGTCGGCGTTGCGCGGCACCCCGCGGGCAAAGCCGAACGACATCACCGCGAGCGTCGGCCCGCCTGTCCCGTCGCCACCGAAGGTCGAACGCACCTGCTGCGCGAGCTCGTTGGCGGTCAAGTCGGTCGTGTCGATCAGGCGGTTGGCCCAGCGCCGTAGCGGCTCGAGCAATTCGCGCTCGCGCGCGATGCCGTCCCCGGCCGGGCGGTCGAGCGCCAGCGGATGCCGCCGCCGCGTCTCCGAATAGCGGCGTTCCAGCTCGGCCCCGCCGCAATCGAGGTAGAGCGTGCCGATGTCATAACCATGCTCGTCGCGCAGTTGCTTGATACGCTTCACGATCCGGTTGGGGTCGAAGTCGCGGGTACGCGCCCCGATGCCGAGCGCGAGCGGCCGCTGCCCGTCCTCGCTCCCCTCCGGCGGCGGCGAACTGAGCAGGCGGTCGAGCAGGCGCAGCGGCAAATTGTCGACCGTCTCCCAGCCGAGATCCTCCAGCGTGCGCAACACGGTCGACTTGCCCGCGCCCGACAGGCCGGTGACCAGCAGGATTTCCTTGGCTTGCGTCATGGTTCCTCGACGAGACCGGCCAGCGCCAGCTCGACCTTGATCGGTGCCGACGCGGATCGCGCATCCACCGCCACTTCGCGAATGTCCAGCCCGGCGATGGGACGAACCGCCGGCATGGGTAGCCGCTCGGGCACATCGTCCAGCGTCACCAGCAACGCAGCCGGCGCCTCGGCCAGATACGGCAGGGACACGATCCCGATCCCGCGCACCTCGATCCGTCCGGCGATGTTTGGCGGCGCGCTCGCGATCAGCGTGCCGTCGCAAGCGGTTAGCGTCGTGTAATCGTCGCTCACCAGCATCGCGCCGCGATCGATCAGCCGCAGCGCCAGGTCCGACTTGCCGGCGCCCGACGCTCCGCCGATCAACACGCCGCGCCCGCCGATCGCGACGCAGCTGAAATGCAGCGTCTCGCTCATCCGGCCGTGCCTTGCGCCAGCGGCAGGCGAACGACGAAGCGCGCGCCGGCGATGCGGTCGTCGCGCGACTCGGCGATGATCGTCCCCTGATGTCCCTCGATGATGGTCCGGCCGATCGCGAGGCCGAGCCCGGAATGCTTGCCGAACGCCTCGCCCTCGGGCCGGATCGACTGGAAGCGGCTGAACACCGCCTCGCGCTGCTCGGTCGGGACGCCGGGTCCTTCGTCGTCGACGCGCACCACCAGCATCTCCTGCTCGATCGCCGCGCTGACCGCGATCAGGCCGTCGTCGGGGGAGAAGGACACGGCATTGTCGAACAGGTTCTCGAACACGCGTTCCAGCCGGGTCGCCTCGCCCATCACCTGCACGTCGCTGCGGATACGGTTGTCGAAGCGGAAGCGGATACCGCGTTCGACCCCGCGATCGGTACGCTGCGCGATCAGCCATGCCAGCATTCCGAGGATATCGACCGCGTCGAACTTGGCGCGGCTGAGCTGGGCGTCGAGCCGCGATGCCTCCGAAATGTCGGTGATGAGCCGGTCGAGCCGCTGCACGTCGTCGCGCACGATCGCCAGCAGCCGCTCCTGTAAGGCGGGGTCCTTGACGTTCGCCAGCCCTTCGACCGCGGAGCGCAGCGAGGCGAGGGGGTTCTTCATCTCGTGCGTCACGTCGGCGGCGAACGCCTCGGTCGCGTCGATCCGCGCGCGCAACGCCTGGCTCATGTCGGACAGCGCCCGGGCGAGACTCCCGATCTCGTCGCGGCGCGAGGGCAGGCGGGGGACCACCACTTCGCGCGCGCGCCCCAGCCGCACCCGCACCGCCGCGCGCGCCAGCCGGCGGAGCGGCCGCACGATCGTCCGCGCCAGGAACAGCGACAGGAACACCGAGACCAGGCTGACCGCCGCGAGCAGGATGCTCAACCGCAATCGTTCGTTGCGGACGGTCTGGGTGATGTCGCGGGCGTTGACCGTGGTCATCACGATCTCGCCGTCGCCGAGTCCCGCCGCGGCGGTGATGACCGGCGTACGGTCGGGCGCGCGCCAGACGGTGGTCGAGGTGGTGTCGGTGCGATGCGCGTTGCGCACGTCGGGCCACTCGTCGCCGACGGCCCGTTCCCGATAGAGCGGCGGGCGCGGCGCGCCGACCACCGCGTCGATCGCAACGTCGATGTAGCGCGCCCATTGCTGGGTCCAGTCCTGCTTGTCGGGGTCGAGGAAGGTCACGTTGCGCAACCCCATCGCCCGTGTGTCGATCGCGACTCTGCCGTCCGTCCGGAACAGCCGGACACGCGTGCCGGTGTCGCGCGCCAGTTGCAGGGCCACTTCGTCGCGCGCCGCGGCGGGGGCGGCGCTGATCGCGGCGGCGATCAGCCGCGCCTCGCGCCCGGCCTGCTCCGACCGGTTGTCGAGGATGCGGCTGCGATAGGAATCGAGGTAGAAGAACCCGCCCGCCAGCATCGCCAGCGCGAAGATGTTGACCGCCAGAATGCGCGTCGTCAGCGATACGTTGCCCGACCAGCGCAGCGACAGGTCGCCGGGGTCGCGCTCGCTCCTACTCCTCCGAAAAACGGTAGCCAGCGCCATAGAGCGTTTCGATGGCGTCGAAGTCGTTATCGACCTCGCGGAACTTGCGGCGGACGCGCTTGATGTGGCTGTCGATCGTGCGATCGTCGACGTAGATGTCGTCCTGGTACGCCGCGTCCATCAACTGGTTGCGCGTCTTCACGACACCGGGCCGTTGCGCCAGCGTCTCCAGGATCAGGAATTCGGTGACGGTCAGCGTGACGTTGTCGCCGTTCCACGTCACCCGATGCCGCGCCGGGTCCATTTGCAGCCGACCGCGATCGATCAGCGCCTCTGCCGGCGACACCGCATCTTCGGGCGAGGCCACGCGCGCTTCCGTACGGCGGAGGATGGCGCGGATCCGGGCGATCAGCAGGCGCTGGCTGAACGGCTTGGCGATGTAATCGTCGGCGCCCATCGCCAGGCCCAGCGCCTCGTCGAGCTCGTCATCCTTGCTGGTCAGGAAGATGACCGGGACCTGGCTCTTCTCGCGCAACCGCCGCAGCAGTTCGAGCCCGTCCATCCGCGGCATCTTCACGTCGAAGATGGCGAGGTCGGGCGGATTGTCGATCAACGCCTTCAGCGCGCTTTCGCCGTCCGAATAGACGCGCGTCAGGAAGCCTTCCGCCTGCAACGCGATCGACAGCGAGGTCAGGATGTTGCGGTCGTCATCGACCAGCGCGATCGAAGCGGTCATCGGCAGGGGGCCCGGGTCATGCGGCGACCGGCCTAATGCAAGAATGGGACAGGCTCAACTCGCTAACCATCTCGGGTGTTTGACCGACTCCCGGCGGCCGGTTATGCGCGCAAAATCAACGGCGCATACGTATGCGCGCCATATAACGATAGTGGGAGAGCGAGTTTGAACGAGCGTATTCCGGACGCCGGCCTCGAGTCGCAGGGTATCGAGACCCGCGCGACGCTGCACTGGAACCTGGTGACGGCACGGCTGGTCGAGGCCGCGGTCGCACGCGGCGAGGGCAAGCTGAGCGCCGACGGTCCGCTGGTGGTGGAGACCGGCAAGCACACCGGCCGCTCCGCGCAGGACAAGTTCATCGTCCGCGATGCCGAGACCGAGGACACCGTGTGGTGGGGCAAGACCAACCGCGGCATGAAGCCCGAGCATTTCGCCGCGCTGAAGGCCGATTTCCTCGCCGCGCTGCACGAGAAGGAAACGCTCTACGTCCAGGACCTGTACGGCGGGTCGCAGCCGGACCATCGCGTCCGCGTCCGCATCGTCAACGAGTTCGCCTGGCACAACCTGTTCATCCGTACGATGCTGGTGCGCCCGGACGAGGCCGACCTGAAGGGGTTCGTCGCCGACTACACCATCATCGACCTGCCGACGTTCCAGGCCGACCCCGCACGCCACGGTACGCGGACCGAGACGGTGATCGCGGTCAACTTCACCGAGAAGCTGATCCTGATCGGCGGCACGCGCTACGCCGGCGAGATGAAGAAGTCGGTGTTCGGCCTGCTCAACTATCTGCTCCCGCCCAAGGGCGTGATGCCGATGCACTGTTCGGCCAACATGGCGCATGACGGCAGCAACACCGCCGTGTTCTTCGGCCTGTCGGGCACCGGCAAGACCACGTTGTCGGCCGATGCCAGCCGCACGCTGATCGGCGACGACGAGCATGGCTGGTCGGACACCGCCGTGTTCAACTTCGAGGGCGGCTGCTACGCCAAGATGATCCGCCTGTCGGCCGAGGCCGAGCCGGAGATCTTCGCGACGACCAAGCGGTTCGGCACGGTGCTCGAGAATGTCGTGATGGACCAGGTCACGCGCCAGCTCGACCTGGACGACGCCAGTCTCGCGGAAAACTCGCGCGGCGCCTATCCGCTCGATTTCATCCCGAACACCAGCGCCGAGAATATGGGGCCGGTCCCCACCAACATCATCTTCCTGACCGCGGACGCCTATGGCGTGATGCCGCCGATTGCGAAGCTCACCCCGGACCAGGCGATGTACCATTTCCTGTCGGGCTATACCGCGCGCGTCGCGGGTACGGAGATCGGCGTGACCGAGCCCGACGCGACCTTCTCGACCTGCTTCGGCGCGCCGTTCATGCCGCGTCATCCCTCGGTCTACGGCAATCTGCTGAAGGAGCGGATCGCCAAGGGCGGGGTCGATTGCTGGCTGGTCAATACCGGCTGGTCGGGCGGCAAGGCGACGATGCCGGGGATCAAGCGCATGCCGATCAAGGCGACCCGCGCGTTGCTCAACGCGGCGCTCGACGGGAGTCTCAAGGACGGCGAGTACCGCACCGACCCCTATTTCGGGTTCGCGGTGCCGGTGTCGGTGCCGGGGGTCGACAGCGCGCTGCTCGATCCGCGCGAGGCGTGGGCCGACAAGGCGGCCTATGACGAAACGGCCGCGGGGCTGGTCGATCAGTTCGTCGAGAACTTCGCCCAATTCGCCGACCATGTCGACGAAGGCGTGCGACAATCCGCGCCGCGGACCGCCACCGCCGCCTGAACTGCCCGGTCCTCAAGGTCGGGCTTCTCCACCGAAAGCCCGACCGATGACCGACCACGCCATTCGCTTCTTCACCGACGACCACGCCGTCCGCCGCGTCGGCGAGGGTCTGCTCGCCCGCACGCTGCCGCGCGAGGAATGGACGCACGAGGCGCACCTCGCCGCATGCACCTGGCTGCTCGTCGAGCGCCCCGACATCGACCTCGATAACGAGATTCGCGAAATCATCTCGCGCTACAATGAAGCCGTCGGCGGTGTGAACGACGCGACCCAGGGCTATCATCACACGATCACGCTGACGTACCTGGCGGGGGTGCGGTCGTTTCTTGCGCGCTTGGACACCGCCCTGCCGCTGGCCGCGACGGTCAATGCGCTGCTCGCCGCACCGGAAGGCCGGCGCGACTGGCCGCTGTCGCTCTACTCGCGCGATCGCCTGTTCTCGGTCGATGCCCGCTTGGGGTATATCGCGCCCGATCGCCCTTCCTAGCAGGCCGGCTTCGGTCTAAGCAGCCCCTCGAACTCACCCGCAAAGGATCGCACCATGTCGTTGCTCGATGGAATCCTCGGTCAGATCGGCTCGAACGTCGATATCAAGAATCTGGCGGAGAAGGTCGGCATCTCGCCCGAACAGGCGGAGCAGGCGGTCGGCGCGCTGGCGCAGGCGCATGCCCAGCCGGGCGATACGGTCGATACCGCGGCGGCGCAGACCGGCCTCGATTCGGGGGTGGTCGGCCAGATCATGAGCCATATCGGCGGCGAAGGCGCGCTCGGGCAATTCTCGTCGATCCTCAACAACGGCGAGAATGGCGGCTTCCTCGGCAAGCTGGGCGGCATGTTCGGCGGTGGCGAAGCAGGCGGCGAGGGCGGCCTGATGGGCAAGCTCGGCGGGCTGTTCGGCGGCAAGGAATAGGCGGCTCGTCCGCCGGCGGATTACCGCCAAAATGGATGAGAATGAGCGCTACGGCGTGGCGCTCATTTGATCGACCAGTACCATAGGCAATCGTCGCAGGGCCGATCCGGCGTGCAACCCGGATTGTCGCAGCGCGGCGTCCCCATCAAGCGGCGCCATAGCGCGGCCAGCCACGTGATTATTCCTCCCATGCCCCCACGTCCCCCTTGCGGGCGCACCGGTGCAATCACCTTGGTTAGCGCCCGGGTACGAAAAGAACCCTTTAACGACCGGAAGGTCTACGCCGCTTTCCTCCGATATGGAAGTATTCAGGCCGGCTCGACCGCCAGCACGCTGCCGCTGGCGCCGACGATCCGCACCAGCGCGCCCGCCGGCATGTCCGGGCCGCGGGCATTCCAGGCGCCGTCGCCGACCCTCACGCGACCTTCGCCGGCGACGATCGGTTCGCACACCTCGACCGTTCGGCCGATCAGCCTGGCGGTACGATCGTTGAGCTGCGCCGCGACGCGCACGGATCGACTGCGGTGATACCAGCGCCGGCCGACCGCCAGCGCCAGCGCGGCGAACCCGGCGAACAGGAGCGCCTGGGTGATGGCGTGCAGGTCGGGCGTCGCCAGCAGCACCAGCCCGGTCAGCGCGGCGCCGGCCGCGGCGAAGATCAGGAAGAAGCCCGGTGCGATCAGTTCCAGGATCGCGAGTACCATCGCCGCGATCAGCCACAGCGCCGCGACGCTGAACCCCACGCCGGCGAGCGTCACGACTGCCCCCGCGTGACCGGCACTGTGCCGCGCGGCGGAGCGGGGGGCGCGGGGCGATTGCCGCCGCCGCCGCCCGCCAGCGCATCCCTCGCCAGTTCGCCGATCCCGCCGAGCGTGCCGATCAACTGAGTCGCCTCGACCGGGAACAGGATCGTCTTGGCATTGGGCGAGGTGGCGAACTGGCTGACCGCGTCGACATATTTCTGCGCGATGAAGTAATTGAGCGACTGGCTGCTGCCGGCCTCGATCGCGTCCGACACCATCTTGGTCGCTGCCGCCTCGGCCTGGGCGGAGCGCTCGCGCGCCTCGGCGTCGCGGAAGGCGGCTTCCTTGCGACCCTCGGCCTCCAGGATCTGCGCCTGCTTCTGGCCCTCGGCACGGTTGATCTCGTTCTGACGGGCGGCTTCCGATTCGAGGATCGTCGCGCGCTTCTCGCGCTCGGCCTTCATCTGCCGGGTCATCGCATTGACGATGTCGGCGGGCGGACGGATGTCCTTCAACTCGACGCGCGTGATCTTGACGCCCCACGCTTCGGTCGCATGATCGACCACCTGGAGCAGCCGCGTGTTGATCTCGTCGCGCTTCGACAGCGTCTCGTCCAGGTCCATCGAGCCCATCACGGTGCGCAGGTTGGTGGTCGAAAGCTGCATGATCGCGACGTACAGGTCGCTGACCTCGTACGCCGCCTTCGCCGCGTCGAGCACCTGAAAGAACACGACGCCGTCGACCGCGACCATCGCATTGTCCTTGGTGATGATCTCCTGCCCCGGAATGTCGAGGACCTGTTCCATCATGTTCACGCGCCGGCCGATCCGGTCGAAGAACGGGATGATGATGGTCAGGCCGGGATGCGCGACCGAAGTGAACTTGCCGAACCGCTCGATCGTGTATTGATAGCCCTGGCGCACGACCTTCACGCTGCTGAGCAGGTAGATCAGCACGATGAACGCGAGCAATGCGGCAATGACGAGACCCATCGAACTCCCCCTGGATTGTCGCCGTCATCCTAGCAGAACGCCGCCGCCGTTATAGCGAAATGCGACACGGGCTGGCGCGGCGCGGGGGTGTTGGTTACATGGCTCGCCAACCTTCGATTCGACAAGATTGGCACTCCCCATGAACATCCGCCTCGGGCTGACCTTCGACGACGTCCTGCTGGTTCCGGCGGAATCGGACGTGCTGCCGAGCGAGGCCCGAACCGAGACTCGGCTGACGCGCGACATCGGGCTCGCCATCCCGATCGTGTCGTCGGCGATGGACACCGTGACCGAGGCCGACATGGCGATCGCAATGGCCCAGCTGGGCGGGATCGGCGTGCTGCACCGCAACCTGTCGGTCGAGGAGCAGGTCGCCGCCGTTCGCGCGGTCAAGCGCTACGAAAGCGGCATGGTGGTCAACCCGATCACGATCGCGCCGACCGCGACGCTGGGGGAGGCGCAGGCGCTGATGGCGCACCACCGGATCAGCGGTATCCCGGTGACCGAGGCGGACGGCAGGCTGGTCGGCATCCTGACCAATCGCGATGTCCGCTTCGCCGGCAATCCCAGCCAGCCGGTCAGCGAGCTGATGACGCGCGACAACCTCGCGACGGTGACCAGCGGCGTCGGACACGAGGATGCGCGCAAGATCCTGCACCAGCGGCGGATCGAGAAATTGCTGGTGGTGGACGATGCCTATTGCTGCGTCGGGCTTATCACGGTCAAGGACATCGAGAAGGCGGTCAACTATCCCGACGCGACCAAGGACGCCGCCGGGCGCCTGCGCGTCGCCGCCGCGACCACGGTCGGCGACAAGGGATTCGCGCGGAGCGAACAACTGATCGATGCCGAGGTCGACCTGATCGTGATCGACACCGCGCACGGCCACAACCGCGACGTCGCCCGCGCGGTCGAACGCGCCAAGCGGCTGTCCAATTCGGTCCAGGTGATCGCCGGCAATATCGCGACCGCCGAAGCGGCGCGCGCACTGATCGATGCCGGGGCGGACGGGATCAAGGTCGGGATCGGACCGGGCTCGATCTGCACCACGCGCGTCGTCGCCGGCGTCGGCGTGCCGCAGCTGACCGCGGTGATGGACTGCGCCGAGGAAGCGATGAAGTCGGGCGTGCCGGTGATTGCCGACGGTGGCATCCGCACCTCGGGCGACATGGCGAAGGCGCTGGCCGCCGGCGCCTCGACCTGCATGATCGGCTCGCTGCTCGCCGGCACCGACGAGGCGCCGGGCGAGACCTTCCTGTATCAGGGCCGTGCGTACAAATCGTATCGCGGCATGGGCTCGGTCGGGGCGATGGGCCGCGGCTCGGCGGATCGGTATTTCCAGGGCGACATCAAGGACCAGATGAAGCTGGTGCCGGAGGGGATCGAGGGCCAGGTCGCGTACAAGGGGCCGGCCAAGGACGTCATCCATCAGCTCGTCGGCGGCATTCGCGCGTCGATGGGCTATACCGGCGCCCGCACGCTCGCCGATCTGCGCGAGCGCGCGCGGTTCGTGCAGATCACCGGCGCGGGCTTGCAGGAAAGCCACGTCCACGACGTGACGATCACGCGCGAGGCGCCGAACTACCCGACGCGATGAGCGCGGAACGATGACTCCGGCAGCGCGCACGCAGGCGGCGATCGAGATCCTCGACCAGGTGATCGCGGCGGCGCGCGAAGGTGGGGCGGCGGCGGACACGCTGATCGCCCGCTATTTCGCAACGCGGCGCTATGCCGGATCGAAGGATCGGCGCGCGGTGCGCGAGCTGGTCTATGCCGCGATCCGGCGTGCCGGCGACATGCCCGATACCGGCCGCGCCGCACTGGTCGGGCTGGCGCGCGAGGACGCGGCGATCGCCGCGACGTTCGATGGATCGACGCACGGACCGGCGCCGATCGCCGGCGACGAAGTGGGGAGCGCGACGGGCGTCGCGCCAAGCTGGCTGATCGATCGGCTGGCCGCATCCGGGATCGACGCCGACGAGGCCGCCGCGCTGATCGACCGCGCGCCGCTCGACCTGCGCCTGAACCGCTTGCGCGGCGGCGGTGACGATCTGTTCGTCGCGGAAGGTGCTGCTCGCGTGCCGGGAGCGCCCGATGCGCTCCGCTTCCCGTCCGGCACCGCGATCGAGCAGAGCGCGGCATTCCGTGAAGGACTGGTCGAGGTGCAGGACGCCGGCAGCCAGATGGTGACGCTCGCAGCGCACGCCGCACCGGGCATGGCGGTGATCGACCTTTGCGCTGGAGCGGGGGGCAAGTCACTCGCGCTGGCCGCCGCGATGCGCAACGGGGGCATGATCCTCGCCACCGACACCGATCGCGCGCGCCTCTCACGGCTCGCCCCTCGCGCCGACCGCGCCGGCGCGACGATCGTCGAGACGCGGCTGCTCGACCCGGAGCGCGAGGCGCCGGCGCTGGCCGACTGGCAGGATCGGGCGGACGTCGTGCTGGTCGATGCCCCGTGCTCCGGCACCGGCACCTGGCGGCGCAATCCGGAGGCGCGCTGGCGGCTGACACCGGTCCGGATCGATCGTCTGGTCGCGATCCAGCGGCGCCTGCTCGATCTGGCGGCAACGCTCGTCCGGCCGGGCGGGGCGCTCGTCTATATCGTCTGCTCGCTGCTCGACGAGGAGGGGGCGGGGCAAGTCGATGACTTCCTGGCGCGGCATCCCGACTGGCACGCCGACGCGCCGATCGCGGCCGGGCTCGAGCGCGGCGCGGGCCGTCGCCTCACCCCGCGCCACGACGGCACCGACGGCTTTTTTGTCGCACGCCTGATCCGGCCATGATAGGCGGCTGGGCCGTGCCCCGAGTGGAGACCATCATGCGCCTATCGCCCGCCGCCCTTGCCGTCGCGTTGGCCGCGCTGAGCGTATCGACCTCGCTCCATAGCCAGCGCGCCGATACCGAAATCGACCCGCGGTCGATGGCGCTGCTCCGCCAGGGGCAGGCGGCTGCGGCGGCCGGCAATCTGGAGGGCGCGACCGACCTGATCGAGACCGCGCTCGCGGTCGATCCGCGCAACCGCGCCGGTTTCGTAACGCTGGCCGGGGTGGCGACGCGGCAGGGCCTGCCGGGCAAGGCGATCCGGCTCTATCGCGAGGCGCTGTTGATCGAGCCCAACGACACCGCCGCGTTACGCGGACAGGGCGAGGCGCTGGTCGCGAAGGGCGCGATGGGTCCGGCACGCGAGAATCTCGATCGCATCAAGACGCTGTGCGGAAAGAAGGCGTGTCCCGATGCCACCTCGCTGACCGCGACCATCGCCAAGGGCCCGCCGCCCGCGGCCGAACCCGCGACCAAGGTGCCGGAGAAGCCCGACAGCGACGCTAAGTAAGCGCGCGGGCGATCGCGACGAACTCGGCGACCGAGACGGTCTCCGCCCGACGCGACGCGTCGATGCCGAGCGCCGCCAGCGCGTCGAGCGCGCCTGGCACGCCCTTCAGGCTCTGGCGCAGCATCTTGCGACGCTGGCCGAATGCCGCGGCGGTGACGCGTTCGAGCGTCGCGACGGCGACTCCCGCCGGCGCCTCGCGCGGCTCGATATGGACCACCGCCGACATGACCTTGGGCGGCGGGGTGAAGGCCGAGCGGTGGACGTTCATCGCGATCCGCGCCGCCGTCCGCCACTGCGCCAGCACCGCGAGCCGGCCATAGGCGTCGTCGCCGGCGCTCGCGACGATCCGCTCCGCCACTTCGCGCTGGAACATCAACGTCAGGCTCCGCCACCAGGGTGGCCAGGCGGTCGTCAGCCAGGCGACGAGCAGAGCGGTCCCGACATTGTACGGCAGGTTGGCGACGATGTGCGGCCGGCCGTCGAACAGGCTTGGCGCGTCGACCGCGAGCGCATCGTCCTCGATCACGCGCAGCCGTCCCGGATAGGCGTCGCCGAGTTCGGCGAGCGCCGGAATGCAGCGGCGGTCGCGCTCGATCGCGGTCACGCGCGCGCCGGCCGCGAGCAAAGCCCGCGTCAGGCCGCCGGGGCCGGGACCGATCTCCAGCACCTCGGCGTCGGTCAGATCGCCCGGGATCGCGGCGATCCGCGCGAGCAACTGGCCGTCGAACAGGAAGTTCTGGCCGAGCGCCTTCGACGCGGACAGGCCGTGGCGCGCGATCACCTCGCGCAGCGGCGGCAAAGCGGGCGGGGTCACGCGCTGAGCGCGGCGCGGCGCGCGGCTGACTCCGCCGCCAGCCGGATCGCGGCGATCATCGCGCCGGGCTCGGCGACGTTCCGGCCAGCGATGCCGAACGCGGTGCCGTGGTCGGGCGAGGTGCGCACGATCGGCAGGCCGAGCGTCACGTTGACGCCCTCGTCGAAATGCAGCGTCTTGAGCGGCACCAGCGCTTGGTCGTGGTAGCAGCAGATCGCCGCGTCATAGGTCGCACGGGCGCGGGCGTGGAACATCGTGTCGGCCGCCAGCGGACCGGTCGCGTCGATGCCCTCGGCCCGCAGCGTCTCGATCGCCGGAGCGATGATGTCGATCTCTTCGCGACCGATCGCGCCTTGCTCGCCGGCATGCGGGTTGAGCCCGGCAAAGGCCAGACGAGGCGTCGCGATGCCGAAGTCGCGAACCAGCGCGCGTTCGGTCACGCGCGCTTTCGCGACCAGCAGCGCCGACGTCAGCAACTCCGGCACGCGGTGCAGCGCGACATGCGTCGTCGCCGGCACCACGCGCAGCGTCGGGCCGGCCAGCATCATCACCGTCGCCGACGATGACACGCCGACGCGCTCGGCGACGAACTCGGTCTGGCCGGGATGGGTGAAGCCGATATCGTAGAGCTGCGCCTTCGACACCGGCCCCGTCACCAGCGCCGCGGTCGCACCCGAGCGGGTCAGCCCGATCGCGAGCTCGAGCGAATGGAGCGCACACCGGGCGCCCTCCAGATCGGGCTGGCCGGGGGCGATCTCGCCGGCATCTGCGGTCGTCAGCACGGGGAGCGCCTCGTCGAACGCCGCCGCCGCTTCGTCGGGCGAGCCGATCCGCACGACCGGGCCGTCCCACACCGCCGCGACCGCGCGCGTGTCGCCGACCGCGAAGAACGCCGGCAGCTTTTCCTCGCGGCGGCGATTCCACGCCTTGGCAATGATCTCCGGGCCGATCCCCGCCGGGTCGCCCATCGCGACGGCCAGCGGCAGGAGCGAGGTCACGGAACGTCTACCCTCAACGATATTCGATGATCGCGTCGCGGCGCAGGTCGCGCAGGATCTTGGTCGCGCGCAGGTTGGTGCGCTGCTGCACCATCTGGTCCTGCACCTGTTCGGCGCTGGGCAGCATCGCGGCCGGTGCGTCGTCGCGACCGCACAGGACCAGCGCGCTGATCCCCTCAGTCGGCGAGCCGAACGGCGGGCTGACCTGGCCGACCTGCATCTTCAGGAGCATGTCCTGCAGCGGCGGCGGCAGGTCGCGCACCGTCAGCTGGTCGTTGTCGACGACTTGCGCGCCGATCGCCGCCGCCGCCTTGTTGGCGGCGCCGCAGCCATTGATGCCCTGGATCGCCTTGCCGAAATCGGCGGCGCGCAACTGCGCCTGCGCCTCGGTCGTGCCGGCGGGGAAGGCGATCTTGATCTGTTTGAGGCTGAGCTTCGCGCCGCGCGGATCGGCGCCCATCACGGTCCGCTTGTCGACCATGTAGATGACCGAGAAACCGCCGGACACCGGGATCGGCCCGGCCAACTGGCCGACCTGCATCTCGGCGGCCGCCTGCGCCAGTTCGGGCGGCAGCGAGGCGGGACGCACCCAGCCCAATTCGCCTTCCTGCGGTGCGGTCGTCGTTTCCGACAGAGTGCGGGCATAATAGCCGAACGGCGCCTTGCCCGCCTTCATCTCTTCCATCGCTTGGCGCAGCTTCGCGTTGACGGCTGCCGCGCTTTCGGGCGTCGCCGACATGTAGATCTCGCGGAGGTGATATTCCTCGGTACCCTTGGCCGCGGCCATGCGGTCGATCACCGCCTTCACCTCATCATCGCTGACGTTGATGTCGACGGTGCGGCGGAGGTACGACTGCCAGGCGAGCTCGCCTTCGATCTGGCGGCGCACGCTGCGCTCCGACGAGCCGATCGAGCGGAGGTAGCTGGCGAAGGTCGCCGGGTCCTTGCCCAGTTGCTGCGCGATGCGCGCGAAGGCCAGGTCGATCTTCTCGCGGCTGATCGTGATCTTCTCGCTCTGCGCCTGCTGGATCTCCAGCGTCTCGTCGATCAGGAGGCGCAGCACGCTGAGCTTGAACTGGTCGCGCTCGGCATCGTTCAGCTGGTAATTGTTGATCGCCGACACGAACGCCATGCGCTGATCGACGTCGGTGCCGGTAATGACGGTGCCGTTGACGATCGCGGTCGGCTTGCGGATGTTCGGGTCGAGCTTGCCGAAGATCGTCAGATTGGCCGGGATGTCGAGCCCCGCCTGCGGCACCTCGCCATCGGGGACGGTCTGCGCCCAGGTCTGAACCGACAGGCCGATCAGCGCAGCGGCGGCAGCAACTCGCGCCGCGCGCGATCGAAACGAAAACTTGGTCACGTGGTCAAAAACCCCAATGGCGCATGGGCGCATCCCCAGCGAACTGCCCCGCGCTTGCCCGATCCCGGATGAACCCCTGCTTAGCGACCCAGGTTCTTGAACGCCAGCGTCAACAGGAACGAGTTGCCCGCCCTGGCGTCGCCGGTATCCTGATAGTCGCGCCGCCACGTCACGCCCAGGCGGAGGCAGTCGTCCTCGTACTGCACGCCCAGGCGGTGCCGCACCGGCGAGAAGCCGTTGGCGATCGAGGTCGGGTCCTCCGCCTTGTCGGTCAGGTCGATCGTCGCCGACCCGAAGATCGACCAGAACCGCCCGAAGCCGACCCGCGCACCGACGCGGGCTTCCTCGCGGTCGCGCAGATCCTCCAGCGTCGGGTCGATGTTGCGGTTCAGCCGGAGGTAGCCGAGCAGGACGTACGTCTGCTTCGACCCGATCGTCGCGTCGATCTCGTTGCGGCGGACCGCGAAATTATCCTTGTCGAGCCGGTAGCGGTGGATGACCGACACGAAGTCGCGGATGCGCACTTCCGTCCGCCCGACGATGTCCGACACGCGCTCGCTCAAGCCGGTACCGTTGGGGAAGATCGACGGCCGCGAGGTCAGGCGATAGCTCTGGCCGATATTGGCGTCGACCGCGACGCCCGGCAGGTCGAGCGCATAGTCGACGCCGTAGGTGAAGCGGGTCGAATCCTCCCACCGGTCGTATCCCGGAAAGCGGTTGAGCGCGAAGAGGTTCGAATCCTCCAGGTCGACCGCGCGGGCATCCTCGTTGGGGACGCTGAGGTTGGGCGTGCCGGGCGAGGCGACGATCTGGAAGCGTGGGGTCACCCGCTGCGTACCGCCCAGGAACTCGCCGATCAGCGGCCATTTGATGTCGAGCGCCAACGCGCCGATCGCGCGCGCGTGCACGCCCTCCAGCCCACGATAGGCGACCACCGTCGTCGCCGCCGTGTCGCTCGCATTATAGACGTCGCCGCGCGCATAGGCGGTCAGCGTGACTTCCTGGCCCCACGGCGTAATCCGCCGCAAGTCCCAGCGCGCGCTGGCGAAGGCGCGCTGCGTGTCCTGGCCCGCCGGACGCGTGATCGCGAGCGTGTTGAGCTGCAAGGCGACGCGGCCGCCCAGCACGTCGTCGATCCGGCGGCGATAGTCGATCTCGGGCAGGGCGATCGGCTGCAACCGCTGGTTGTCGCCCAGCCGCAGCGATTCGACGTACCACCCGGTGATGCCGAGATAGCTGTTGGCGTCGATCCGCTCGAGACTGGCGGTCGAGCGCAGCCGATCGTCGTTGGAGATGTCGTACCGGCGCAGGAAGGTGCGGTCGGTGGTCAGCCGCAACGATCCGGTGATCGACCAGTTCGGGTCGAGCTGGAACTTGCCGATGCCGTCGATGTAACCGCGGAACGCCGTCGTGTTCGGCCCGGTCGGATTGAGGAAATCGTTACGCGGCG
Source organism: Sphingomonas sp. (assembly GCF_017304635.1). Classification (GTDB taxonomy): domain Bacteria; phylum Pseudomonadota; class Alphaproteobacteria; order Sphingomonadales; family Sphingomonadaceae; genus Sphingomonas. The sequence continues at coordinate 868,683 of NZ_JAFKMA010000001.1, read as the reverse complement.
ACACCGTCGCATAGCCGATGATGCGATACGCGCCCTTGTCGGTCAGCGCCTCGAAGCTGCCCTGCAGCATCGGCGCGACCTTGCTGTAGATATGCGGCGCGACGATCAGCCCGCGATTGGGCGCGAGCCGGATGTAATAGGGATCGGCGACCTCGAAACCGTTGGCGGCGGTGTAGCGGATGATCGGGCTCAGCAGCCCGCTCTCGGCATTGTCGCCGACCGGGTTGGACAGCCGCGGCAGCGGGATGCTCGCGAAACCGAACAGATGGACGCGCGCACCGGTATAATAGATGCGGCGGCGATCGGGGCGGTACACCACGCGGATCGCGGTGATCTTCCACGACGGTTCCTTGGGGCACCCGTTCGAGTCGGTGACCGAGCAGGCGGTGTAGGACGCGCGCTTCAACGTCACGACGCCGTCCTCGTCGCGCTTGCCCTCGACCGCGGCGAGCCGGCCGCCCTGTTCGAGCACGATCAGCAGGTTGTCGACCACGCCGTCCTTCAGCGAATCGGTCAGCTCGATCTTGTCGCCATAGGCGATGTCGCCCTGCGGGTTGGTGACGGCGACGTTGCCGGTCGCGACGACCTGGCCGGTCTTGCGGTTCCACACGACCTGGTCGGAGCGCAGCTTCTGCCCCTCGCGGTACATGCGGACGTCGCCGGTCGCGGTCACGATGTCGGTGTTGTTGTCGTATTGCAGCGCGGCGGCGGAGAATTGCACCTGGTCCGAATTGGCCGGGGCCGGCGCGTCGGACGGCGGCGGTGGCGGAACCGGGCGATCCTGCAGGTCCTGCGCCAGGGCCGGCCGTGCCGCCAGCGCGAACAGCATCGCGGAGCCGGCCAGACATGCGGAACGCGTGAAGATCACCAACCACCCTTTGCGCGGGCGCCCTACGTTGGGACGCCCATTGACCCGTATCGCATCGCCGCGCGGCATCCGCAACGCTTTGCAGCCCGGCCAATAGCGGCCTAGGAGGAAGCGTCCAGCCATTGTCTGGCGCTAATCAACCGAGGTTCGCATTTCATGAAGATCGAGTTTTCCACCACGCTGCCCCAGGATGCCGAGGTCCTCGTCCTCCCCGTCGCGAAGGGCGCGCTCGACGCCGCCGTGTCCGCGCAAGGCGGTGCTGCGGTGCTGAAGGCGGCCGCCGCCGCCGCGCGGTTCGACGGCGAGGCCGGCGCGACGGTCGAGGCCTTCGCCGGTGCCGGCGACGCGATCCGCCGTATCGTGCTGACCGGTGTCGGCGACGGCAGCGAGGCGGAGTGGGAGAAAGCGGGCGGCGCGGTCACCGCGCGGCTACTGACGACGGCGAAGAATGCGGCGGTCGACGTGACCCATGCGAGCCCCGCGCCGGCGGCGCTCGCGCGCTTCGCCGGAGCGCTGGCGCAGCGGGCATGGCGGATCGACACGTATCGCACCAAACTGCCCGAAAAGCAGAAGCGAACGCTCGAAAACGTGTCGATTCTCGCACAAACCGACGACGCGAAGGATTCCTGGATCCAACAGGAAGCGGTCACGGCGGGGCTCGACCTGACCCGTACATTGGTCTCGGAACCACCCAACATCGTCTATCCGGCGACCTTCGTGGAGCGCGTGACGGCGTCGGTCGAGAGGCTGGGGCTCGAGATCACGGTGCTCGGCCCGGACGACATGACGAAGCTCGGCATGGGCGCGTTGCTCGGCGTGGCGCAGGGTTCGGCCAGGGAAGCGCGCCTCCTGGCGTTGAAATGGAACGGAAAAAGCGCGGGCGATCCCGACCTGGCGCTGGTCGGCAAGGGCGTGACCTTCGACACCGGCGGCATCTCGATCAAGCCGGCCGCCGGCATGGAGGACATGAAGTGGGACATGGGCGGCGCCGGCGCCGTCGTCGGCGCGATGAAGGCGCTCGCCACCCGCAAGGCCAGGGCCAACGTCATCGGCGTCTGTGGCCTCGTGGAAAACATGCCGGATGGTAATGCCATCCGCCCCGGCGACGTCCTGACCAGCATGTCGGGCCAGACGATCGAAGTGCTCAATACCGATGCCGAGGGGCGGCTGGTGCTGTGCGACTGCGTGACGTGGGTGCAGCAGACGCATCGCCCGAAGACGATCGTCGATCTGGCGACGCTGACCGGTGCTATGATTATCAGCCTGGGCAGCGAGCATGCCGGACTGTTTTCGAACGACGACGGACTGGCCGACGAACTGCTGGTGGCGGGCAAGGCGACGGGTGACCTGTTGTGGCGCTTCCCGCTGTCGGACACCTACAACAAGCTGATCGACTCGCCGATCGCCGACATGAAGAATGTCGGGCCGCGCGGCGCCGGGTCGATCACGGCGGCGCAGTTCATCGGCCGCTTCGTCGATGCGGGCGTGAAATGGGCGCATCTCGACATCGCCGGCGTGGTCTGGGCCGACAAGCCCGGCGCGACGCACGACAAGGGCGCGACCGGTTATGGCGTACGGCTGCTCGACCGTTTCGTCGCGGATAATTTTGAAGCGTAGCTTCACCCCGGCATAGGCCGTGGCCGCTATGTGATAATCCAGTCGCCCCGGCCTTCGCCGGGACGACGGGCCAGGAACAACATGCAGGTCGATTTCTACCACCTGACCGCCACCCCGCTCGAGCGTGCGCTGCCGCAGATCGCCGAGAAGGTGGTGGCGGGGGGCGGTCGGCTGCTGATCGTCAGCGGCGACGCGGCACAGCGGGCGGCGATCGATCGACTGTTGTGGAGCTACGCCCCCGACAGTTTTCTGCCGCATGCCCAGGCGGGCGGGGAGGAGGACGACCTGCAACCCGTGCTGATCGCCGCCACACCCGAACCGGCCAACGCCGCGCGCAACGTCGCGCTGATCGACGGTGAGTGGCGCGACGCGGCGCTGGGTTTCGACCGTGCCTTCCACTTCTTCGACGCCGATCACATCGCCGCGGCACGCGAGGCGTGGAAAGGGCTGGCCGATCGCGCCGATACCCGGCGCAATTACTGGAAGCAGGACGAGAACGGCCGCTGGTCCAAGGCGGCGTGAGGGTTGCGCGCGGCGCCCGGCCCGCCTAGGGAGCCGCCAGTTTTCCACCAGCACAACCAAGAGGAGCGAGCGACCGCCATGGCCGTCTCACGCACGTTTTCGATCATCAAGCCCGACGCCACCCGCCGCAACCTGACCGGCGCGGTCACCAAGATGCTGGAGGAGGCGGGGCTGCGCGTCGTCGCGTCGAAGCGCATCCACATGACCCGCGAGCAGGCCGAGGGCTTCTACGCGGTGCACAAGGAGCGTCCGTTCTTCGGCGAGCTGGTCGACTTCATGATCTCCGGCCCGGTGGTGGTGCAGGTGCTGGAGGGCGAGAACGCCATGCAGCGCAACCGCGACGTGATGGGCGCGACCAACCCGGCCAATGCCGAGCCCGGCACGATCCGCAAGGAACTGGCCGAATCGATCGAGGCGAACACCGTCCACGGGTCGGATTCGGACGAGAATGCGGCGATCGAGATCGCGTACTTCTTCAAGCCGGAAGAAATTGTCGGCTGATCCCGGCTGGCACCTGACGCGAGCGGGCGCGGCGGATGCCGCATCGCTCGCGCTGGTCGCCTCGGCCTGTTTCCTCGAAACGTTTGCCGGCATCCTGGAGGGAGCCGACATCGTCGCGCATTGTGCGAAGGCGAATGCGCCCGACGTCTTTCGCGCCTGGATCGCCGACGCTGCGAGCCGGGTGGCGCTCGCCGTCGCCGATCGTGGTGCCGCGCCGGTCGGCTATTCCGTCCTGACGACGCCGGACCTGCCGTCCGTCGAGACTCGGCCGGACGATATCGAACTACGCCGCATCTACACGCTGTCGCTCACGCATGGCGGCGGGCTGGGACCGACGCTGATGCGGCAAGCGGTCGAGGATGTTCGGGGCTATGCCGGCATTGCGTAAAGTTGATCGCCGACATAGCCTTGATTAGGCGTCATTGTTCGCGAAACCGCGATCGCGCACCATCTTGTCGGTCATTCGCGCGTCGATTCGGTCGATCCATTGCTTGTAGCTGGCGGCATCGGACGTCTTGCTGCCCTTCTGCGACTCCGGTCGTCGCGTCGACGACAACACCGGTTGCGCGCGAACGGATCGGCCGACAAGCGGCCTAGGTGTAGTCGCGTTCGCAGGATGCGCGCAGCGCCGGCTGTTCGGCCGCCGACACGGCATGAGCGGCCATCATCACCGACAGGTCGTTGGTCCGGCTCGTCAGGTTCTGGCCAGCGGGAACGGCGTGCGCGGCGATCAGCAGGAAATCGCCCGCCTGAACCTTAACGTGAGCATCTCCGTCGTCTTGGCAGCTGTCGTGACCGTCACCGCCGCGCACCGCATAGCTGCGGCCGCCATTGGGTTCAACGACAGCGCCGTCGCTCCCCGTAGAAGCGGCAAAGGCAGCAAGAACCGGTAGACAGCGAGCACGACGAATCTTCCCCATGTTTTGCGATCATCGTAGAAAACGAGACATTCCCGCGCCAGAGTCCAGGACGCAAAGACCGGGGCCTGCACGACGGCTTGTAATGATGTCGCCTCCGCTGGTGGGGCACCATACGCAACCGCGCCGTTCAATCGGCGTTCAGCGGTTGGCGGGCATCGCCGCGGTCGCGCCTTGAACGTCCGTTGCGTGCCGATTAGAGGGGCTGCGACGGGCTTCCCCCTTGCCCTTTTACGGAGAGTTTTTGCGATGAAGAGGATTTCGACCGCCGCCCTCGCCGCGGCGATGCTGGCCGGTGGTGCAGCGGTCGTCGCCGCGCCGCCCGCCTTCGCCAAGAAGAAGGAAGAGGCGCCTGCCGGGCCGCAGGTCAGCGCGGCGTTCGGTGCTGCGCTGAACAGCGCAAAGGCCGCTTTCGTCGCCAAGGACGACACGGCGTCGGAAGTCGCCGTGGTCCAGATGGAGTCGCTCGCGAAAAGCGACGACGAGAAATATTACGCCCAGCTGGCGCGGTACGAACTCAACGCCAACCGCGCCGCGGCCAAGGCGCAGGGCACCAACGGCGTGTACGATCCGAGCACCGTGGTCGGGCCGCTCGACGCGCTGCTCGCGAACCCCAAGCTGCCGGCGGACAAGGTCGCGGGGTATGCCTATGAGCGCGGCCGGCTCGCCTATCTGCAGAAGCAGTACAAGGTCGCGATCGACAATCTGAACCGCGCCAAGGCGGCCGGCTCGGTCGATCCCAACCTGCCGCTGCTGCTGGTCGATGCGAAGCAGCATGCCGGCGACAATTCGGGCGCGCTCTCAGAGCTCGACGCATATTACGCCTCGGGCAAGCCGATGACCGAGGATCAGTACAAATACGCCTTCGCGCATGCGGCCCAGGCAAATTTACGCGGCGACACGGTGAAGTGGCTGCAACGGTGGGTCGCCGGCATCCCGACGTCGAAGTCGTGGCGCGATGCCTTGTCCTATTACGGCTATTCGCAGAAGCCGGTGGTGACGCTCGACAAGTATCAGACGATCGACCTGCTGCGACTGATGCGTCAGACGCACGCGCTGGCCGACCAATACACCTACGAGGCGTTCGCCCAGCGGCTGTTCAACAGCGGCCTGCCCGACGAGGCCAAGGCGGTGGTCGACGAGGGGCGCGCCAACGGTAAGATCCCGGCGGGCTCGCCGGCGATCGCCACGGGCACGGCGGCGGCCAACCAGATCTCGTCGGCTTCGGCGCTGGCCGCGCTGGCGACCAAGGCCGGCGCGAGCGCCAACGGCCAGCTGTCGCAGCAGACCGCCGACGTCTATCTCGGTCGCGGCGACTATGCGAAGGCGGTCGAACTGTATCGCCAGTCGCTGACCAAGGGCGGCGTCAACGCCGATCAGGTGAACACCGACCTGGGCATCGCGTTGGCCCTGTCGGGCGACAAGGTGGGCGCCAAGGCCGCGTTCGATCTGGTGAAGACGGCACCGCGCAGCGACATCGCCGGCTTCTGGTCGACCTGGCTCGACCACCCGCCGACGAGCTGAGTCGCGCTTCGGGGCAAGCGATGGGGCGGCCGGTGACGGCCGCCCTTTTCGTCAGTCGGCGTTGACCGGAATGCCGGGCAGGTGCTTCGACGTGCGGATCGTCAGCGACGTCTTGACGCTGGCGACGTTCGGCGCTGGGGTCAGGTGCGTGGTCAGGATGTCCTGAAACGCGCGCAGGTCGCGGGCGACGATCTTCAGGATGAAGTCGATCTCGCCGTTCAGCATGTGGCATTCGCGGATTTCGGGAGTGGTCGCGACATGGCGTTCGAACGCGGCGAGGTCGGCCTCCGCCTGGCTGCGCAGGCTGACCATCGCGAAGACGGTGATCGGATAGCCCAGCGTCGCGGCGTCGAGTTCGGCATGATATCCGGTGATCGCGCCCGCTTCCTCCAGCGCGCGGACGCGGCGCAGGCACGGCGGCGCGGTCAGCCCGACCCGTTCGGCCAGTTCGACATTGGTCATCCGGCCGTCGTCCTGCAGCAATTCCAGGATACGTCGATCGATCTGATCCAACCTCTTCGTCCTTCAGTTATTTTGGCGCAGCGCCAGCACGGTCCGTCATAAGATAATTTCATCGCCGCGCAATCGTCCCACTATGCGACGCTCCAAAATGGACCGTTGAATCGCGGTTTGCCACGGTTAAGGAATCGTTACGCGACGGTGCAGAGTGCGTCGCCAGTAGGGGGTAAGTTGCGGTTCGACGATAGTCTCGACACGGTCCTGGCCGCCGATGCGTCGACTCCGTTCGGTGCGCAGTCGGCGTGGCGCCAGCTGACCGACCTGATCGCGCGGCGCCGCGTCGATTCGGCCGCAGCGATCGAACGGCTGCGGGCGATCCGGTCGCAGATTCCCGCCGGCGTCCGGTCGGCGAGCGCGCGCAGCGTCGCCTTCGGTGACCCGCCGCTCGCGCTGGTCGCCCTGTTCGCCGAAGATTCGCCCGCCATCGCCGCGCCGGTCATCGCGGTCGCGCGGCTGAGCGAGGCCGAGTGGCTGTCGTTGATCCCCGGCCTGTCCCCGACGTCGCGTGGGCTGTTGCGGCATCGTCGCGACTTGCCGGCATCGGTCGGACGCGCACTCGACAGCTATGGCGCGGTCGACTTCGCGCTGCCGCAGCCCGAAGGCGTCACGATCGATCTGACCCCGACGCTGCCCGCCGAACCTGCCAACGATGTCGAGGTCGAACCGACCGGTGCGTTCGCCATCGCCGACTTGGTGGCGCGGATCGACGCGTATCAGCGCGATCACGGCGATCTCGATCGCGGCCCGTCCGCTCTGGCGGCGGCGCAACCGATCGGACATTTCTGCTTCGAGACCGACGAGCGCGGCATGATCCGCTGGGTCGACGGGGCGCCGCGCGAGCCGTTGATCGGCGTCGTGCTCGGCGGCATCGGCGCGCGGACGGACGGCGTCGTTGCCGGCGCATTCCGCCACCGCGCCTCGTTTGCCGATGCGCGGCTGGTCGTGCCGGGCGTGTCGGCGGCGGCGGGTGACTGGCAGATTTCGGCGACCCCCGGGTTCGATCCCGCCAACGGTCGCTTCACCGGCTATCGCGGCGTCGCCCGCCGCCCGCGATCCGACGAGCGCGCCGGGCCGATCCCGCCGGCGGCCGAGGCGCTGCGCGCGCTGGTTCATGAACTGCGCACCCCGACCAACGCGATTTCGGGTTTCGCCGAGATGATCGAGGGCCAGGTGCTCGGCCCGGCACCGGCGGTCTATCGCGAGCGGGCCGGGATCATTCGCACCAATACGCGCGATCTGCTCAACGCGATCGACGATGTCGATACCGTCGCCCGGATCGAGCAGGGTGCTCTCGAGCTGCGACCCGATACCGTTGCTGTCGGCCCGCTATTGGCGCGGCTGGCCGGCGATCTCGAGCCGTTGCTGCGCCTGCGTGGCGCGACGCTCGACGTCGATGACGGGACGGAGCCGCTGGCGGTGCATGGCGACACCATCGCCGTGTCGCGGATCGTCAGCCGGTTGCTGTCGCTCAGCGTCGGCGCCTGCGCGCGTGGCGAGCGGCTGGCAGTCGATGCCGGTATCGACGGCGAGGCGGTGACGATCGCGATCGACCGGCCGCGCGCGTTCCTTGGGCGGAGCGAGGACGAGTTGCTGTCGTCCAGCGCCAGCGAGCCCGACGACGGAACGACGCTGGGCGTCGGTTTCGCGTTGCGGCTGGCGCGCAACCTCGCGAGCGAGCTCGGCGGCGGGCTCGCGATCGGCGGCGAACGCTTGACTTTGCGCCTGCCGGCGGCGTTGGATCGGGAAGTGGGGCAGCTTTCCTCGATCTAACATGGCGATCGCGCCCTTCCGTCCCCGGCCGCCGTCGCCGGCCGAGCTGATCGCGTGGGGACCCGATTTCGGCACCCGCTTCATCGTGTTCGTCGACGTTGAGGAGGAGTTCGACTGGGCCAGGCCGTTGTCGCGCGACAACCGATCGGTGTCCGCGATCGCCGCGCTGCCGGATGCGCACGCTAGGTTCGCCGCAGCCGGTGTCCCGCTGGCGCTGATGGTAGACTACCCGGTTGCGACCGATGCGCGCGCGATCGACACGGTCGGACCGTTGCTGGGCGGGGGCACGAGCGTCGGAACGCAGCTTCACCCCTGGGTCAACCCGCCGTTCGACGAAGCATTGACGCCACCCAACAGTTTCGTCGGCAACCTACCGCCGGCGTTGGACGCGGCCAAGCTCGACGTTTTGACCGATACCATCGCACGCGCGTTCGGCGCGCGACCGACCGCGTATCGCGCCGGTCGCTACGGGCTGGGGCCGGCCAGCTTCGGCCTGCTGGCGTCGCGCGGTTATCGTCTCGACAGTTCGATGCGGCCCCGGTTCGACTATCGCCGCGAAAGCGGGCCGGATTTCCGCGCGATCGGTAATGCGGCGTGGCGGCGCGAGGGCGTGATCGAACTGCCGTTGACGACGGTGTTCACCGGCGCCGCGCGGCGGGGCGGCAACGCGCTGTACCGCGCGGCGAGTGTGGTACCGAAGGGCCGCGCGCTGCTCGCGCGGACGCACCTGCTCCAGCGTATCCCGCTGACGCCAGAGGGCATTCCGCTGCGCGATGCCGTCGCGGCGATCCGGATCGCCGTGGGCGAGGGGGATCGCGTCCTCAGCTTCGCGTTCCACTCGCCGTCGTTGGTGCCGGGGCATACATCCTACGTCCGGGATGCGGAGGATCTTCGCCGGTTCTGGTCGTGGTGGGACGGTGTCCTCGCCGAACTCGCCCGGCTGGGTGTCGAACCGATCGGGCTCGATGCGCTGATCGCGGCGGGATAGGCGAGGAGTTGGTGGGCCCGGCAGGACTTGAACCCGCAACCTAGCCGTTATGAGCGGCCAGCTCTAACCAATTGAGCTACAGGCCCCACCCTAGGACGCAACGCATCGTTCGGCGATCCGATCGAGATCGGACTTGGTCGGGGAGACAGGATTCGAACCTGCGACCCTCTGGTCCCAAACCAGATGCGCTACCAGGCTGCGCCACTCCCCGACCGGAGGCGGGGCGATAGCGGAGCCGCCGCGAACTCGCAACCGCGATGGTGGCGGGTGCTACTGCGCGTTGACTACTGCGTCGCTGCTGTTCCCCGCCGCCGCCGCTTGCGCGGTCGCCTCGGCGATGGCGGCGGCCGCGGCGCGGTTGGCTTCGGCATTGACGTTGGCGTCGAGCGCGGCGGCCTGGTTGACCAGATCGGCTTCGACCGACCTGGCGGCGTTTTCGGTGGTCGGCGGCGTGCTCGACGAACAGGCGGCCAGCGCCAGTCCGGCCAGTGCGATCAAGGGCGACGATCGTGCCATGGTGATCTCAGCGACCCTTGGGCGTAACGGTGCCCCAATCCTCTCGCGCATTGGCGACGATCCACAACATCGTCGTCCAGGCGGCGACGTTCTGGCGCAATTGCTCGGGATCGATCTTGTCGAGCGTGTCCTCCGGCGTGTGGTGCCAGTCGAAATAGCGCGTGCCGTCCTGGTTGAGGTCGACCGCCGGCGTACCCAGCTTGAACAGCGGCCCGACATCGGTGCCGTCGCCGGCGACCTCGCGGCTGCGCACGATCCCCAGCGGGGCGAGCGCCGCCGCCAGCCGGTCGCCGACCGCCTTCGCGCTGTCGGGGAAATTGGTGCTGAACCGCCAGACATTGTCGGCGCCGAAGTCCGATTCGGCGGCCATCGCGAATTTCTCGCTCGCGTGCACCTTGGCGTAGGCCTCGCCGCCGAACCCGCCCGGCTCTTCCGCCCCGAACCAGACGACGCGGATCGTGCGGCGGGGGCGGGGGGCGTCGAGCAGTCGCTTGGCCGCCGCCGTCGTGATCGCGACGCCGGCGCCGTCGTCGATCGCCCCGGTCGCGAGGTCCCAACTGTCGAGATGCCCGCCGATCACGATCGCGCCCGCCTTCGGGTCAGTGCCCGGGACTTCGGCGACGACGTTGCCCGATTCGGCGTCGGGCAAGCTGCGCGGCGTCAGCGTCAGGTGCAGCGACACCTTGTGGGTGCGCGCGAAGATGCGTTCGAGCTGCTCGGCATCGGCGACCGACAGCGCGGCGGCGGGGATCGGCGTCGTGCCCGGCGACCAGTTGGTCCCGCCGGTGTGTGGCCAGCGGCCATGGTCGCTGCCGATCGAGCGGATCAGGATCGCCGCCGCGCCCTTCTTCGCGGCGACATCGGCGCCGACGAAGCGCGCGGAGCCATAGGCGCCGTACCCGCTGCCGTCCTGCGTCGCGCGCATCTGGTTGGAGACGAAGGCGATCTTGCCGCGCAGGCTGCCCTCCGGCGCCGCGACCAGATCGGCGAAGGTCGGGAAATAGACCACCGGTGCAGTGATTCCGGCCAGCGGGGTCGCGCCCGAGCGGCCGAGGGCGGCGATCACCAGCTTCTGCGGATAGGGGGCGACGATCTCCGCTTTCTCTTCACCGCGCACCCAGACCGGCATCGTGTACGTCTCGATATGGACGTTCTTGAAGCCGAGTGCCTTCAGCCGCACGACCGCCCAGGCACGGGCGCGCGCCTCCGCCTCGGTCGCCGCCAGACGCTGGCCGACTTCGGTCGTGAGGTCGCCGACGATGGCGTAGGCGACGTCGTCCTTCAGCGCCGCATCCCGGGCCTTGGCGACGGCGGGGTCGACCTTGACCGGATCCGGGATGGCGCGCTGGGCCACGACAGGGGAAGCGAGCAGGGCGCCAAGTGCGCCGGCCAGGAGGACTTTTTGCATCACGCCACCCTAAGCGCGCGATGCAGCGATGCCAATCGGGCGCCCACGAAAAAGGCGGCGCGGGTTGCCCCGCACCGCCTCTCTCACCCCCGCCGGGTCGATATCAGGCGAACGCGACCTTCGCCGAACGGCGGCGCAGGCCATAGCCAACCATGCCGAAGCCCAGCATCATCATCGCCCAGGTCGCCGGCTCGGGAACCGCCGCCAGGCTGACATTGTCGATGAACGCGGTGTTGTCGGGACCAGCCGACAGGCCCTGGAACGTCAGCGTGTGATTGCCGCTCGTCGTGACGACGAACGGGTTGCTGCCGATGTTCGTGAACGCCTGGCCGGTCGTGGTCGAGCCGGTATAGATCACGTTGCCGTCGAACAGCACGTTGTACTGCTGGTTGCCCTGGCAGCAGCCCGCCGGGCGCCCCGCCGCCAGCCAGCTGAGCGCATAGGTGCCGGCGTTGAGCGAGAAGGTCTGCCCGAACGAGCCGGTGTTCTGGATGAACGCGTAATAGGTGCCCGACGGAGTCGGCGCACCGGGCCAGGCGCCGTTATTCTCGTTCTGCAGGCCGGCATTGGCATTGCCGGTCCACGGCGAGTTCACCGCGCAGCTCTGTCCGAAATAGCAGTAGTTCGAGCCGGCCATCGCCGCACCCTGAGTCTCGAAGCTGCCATCGGCGATATCCGCCGAGGCCGGTGCCGCACTCGCCACCGCAATCGCTGCCGCCGCAGCCATCATCAACGCCTTCATACAAAACCCCTTTCAGGTTACGCCCACTACCGCTTGGCGGCCGGCATGGGCGCTTGTTAATCTGCTGTAAAGCTTAATTTCCGTTGCGTTTGGAGACCGTCTCGCGGTGGGACGTCGGGCCGGCGCGTTAGCGACCGGACAAGCGCCGCCTGTGCGGCAATTGCCATCGGGCGGCCCCGTCGCTACATCGCGGCTACCGTTTCCCACAGCCTCACAAATCGGAGCTTCGCGCCCTTATGGCCGCCCAATACGCATTCGTCATGAAGGACATGACGAAGTCCTTCCCCGGTGCTCAAAAGCCGGTGCTGAACAACATCAACCTGCAATTCTATCAGGGTGCCAAGATCGGCATCGTCGGCCCGAACGGCGCCGGCAAGTCGACGCTGATGAAGATCATGGCCGGCGTCGACAAGGATTTCAGCGGCGAGGCATGGCCGGGCGAGAACATCACCGTCGGCTATCTGGAGCAGGAGCCCGAGCTCGATCCGACCAAGACGGTGTTGGAGAACGTGAAGGACGGCGCGCGCGGCGTCGCCGACATGGTCGATCGCTTCAACGCGATCTCGGCCGAGATGGGCGACCCGAAGGACGATACCGACTTCGACGCGCTGATGGAGGAGATGGGCGAGCTTCAGGGCAAGATCGACGCGGTCGACGGCTGGAGCCTCGACAGCCAGCTCGAACTGGCGATGGAAGCGCTGCGCTGTCCGCCGTCGGATTCGCCGGTCGACAATCTGTCGGGCGGTGAGAAGCGCCGCGTCGCGCTGACGCGGCTGCTGATCCAGAAGCCGTCGATCCTGCTGCTCGACGAACCGACCAACCATCTCGATGCCGAAAGCGTCGAGTGGCTCGAAAATCACCTCAAGGAATATGCCGGCGCCGTGCTGATGATTACGCACGACCGCTATTTCCTCGACAACGTGGTCGACTGGATCCTCGAGATCGATCGCGGCAAATATTTCCCCTACGAGGGCAATTACTCGACCTATCTCGAGAAGAAGTCGAAGCGGCTCGAGCAGGAGGATCGCGAGGAATCCGGTCGCCAGAAGGCGATCAAGGACGAGCTGGAGTGGATCCGGCAGGGCGCCAAGGCGCGCCAGACCAAGTCGAAGGCGCGTATCGCTAAGTTCGAGCAACTGGTCGAAGCGCAACAGAACCGCACGCCCGGCAAGGCGCAGATCGTCATCCAGGTGCCCGAGCGGCTGGGCGGCAAGGTGATCGAGGTCGAGAACCTGTCGAAGGCGTATGGCGACAAACTGCTGTTCGAGAACCTGTCGTTCACGCTGCCCGCCGGCGGCATCGTCGGCGTGATCGGGCCGAACGGCGCAGGCAAGTCGACCCTGTTCAAGCTCATCATCGGCAGCGAGACGCCCGACGAGGGCACGATCGAGAAGGGGACCACCGTCCGCCTCGGCTATGTCGACCAGAGCCGTGACCATCTCGATCCGTCGAAGAACGTCTGGCAGGAAATCTCGGACGGGCTCGACTACATGAAGGTCAACGGACACGACCAGTCGACCCGCGCCTATGTCGGCGCGTTCAACTTCAAGGGCGCCGACCAGCAGAAGAATGTCGGCAAACTGTCGGGCGGCGAACGCAATCGCGTCAACATCGCCAAGATGCTGAAACGCGGCGGCAACGTGCTGCTGCTCGACGAGCCGACCAACGACCTCGACGTCGAGACGCTCGGTGCGCTGGAAGAAGCGATCGAGAATTTCGCGGGCTGCGCCGTGGTCATCAGCCACGACCGCTTCTTCCTCGACCGCCTGTGCACGCACATCCTGGCGTTCGAGGGCAACAGCCATGTCGAGTGGTTCGAGGGCAATTTCGAATCGTACGAGGAAGACAAGCGCCGTCGTTTGGGCGATGCGGCCGACCGCCCGACCGCGCTGGCGTACAAGAAGCTGACGCGCTGAGGCGCGGTCAGCCGCGCCCGACAATCGCTTTGACAACCGGCACGGGCTGTGATGATCTCCTAACACACTGAAGGAGAGGCATCATGGTCCGTTTGCCGATCGTCATTCTCGCGCTCGGGATCGCGGCGCCGGTCGCGATCCATGCCGCACCGTCCGCGATACGATCCTACGTCACCACCGCCGTCGCCGACCCGGCCAGGCCGGCGGCGGAGCGAGACACCGACGCTAACCGAAAACCCGCTGAAACGCTGGTGTTCGCGGGGGTGAAGCCCGGAATGACCGTGGGCGAGTTCTACCCCGGCGGCGGCTATTTCACTCGCATGTTGAGCCGCGTGGTCGGTCCGCGCGGCCATGTCTACGGCATCGAGAACGACCGTTGGAAGGGTGCGGTCAAGGCCGACGATGCGCTGCTCGCCGACGGTAAGTACGCTAACGTCTCGATCGCTGCCCGACCGTTCGGGACGGTGGATTTTCCCAAGCCACTCGACCTCGCCTGGGTCACGCAAAACTATCACGACCTCAAGATCGCCCAGTTCGGCGTCGTCGACACGATCGCGTTCGACCGCGGCGTCTTCGCGGCGCTCAAGCCGGGAGGCATCTTCTTCATCCTCGATCACGAAGCGCTGCCGGGAACCGACGATGCAGCGATCGCCAAGCTGCACCGGATCGAGCGCATCAAGGTGATCCGCGAAGTGACGTCGGTCGGCTTCAAACTGGTCGATGAGGGCAATTTCCTGCGGCGTCCATCGGACGATCACACGCTCCCAATTTTCGACAAGAAGGTGCAGGGCCATACCGACCAGTATGCGCTGAAGTTCGTCAAGCCGATTAGGCCGTGAACCGCTTCGTGAACCCCTTCACCGTCTGCCCGTCCTCGTTATACGCCTCGACGTGATCGACCCGGGCGAGCGGCGGTCCCTGGCGGCAGGCGTCGACCAAAGCGGCGACCGCCTCGTCCTCGCCCGACGCCAGAATTTCGACCGATCCGTCCTGCCGGTTGCGGACCCAGCCGGTCACGCCGAGCGACTGCGCGCGGCGCACCGTGAAGTCGCGAAATCCCACCTGATGGACCTTACCGGTCACCACCACCCGCTGCATGATCCCCATCTTCCATCCCCAAAACCATGACCCGCCCTGTCGCGTGCGACGCTAGCATCGCGGCGCGGTAGGGACGGAGATCGACCGCGCGCGGTTTATCGCGCCGGCGGAGCGGCTTAGCGGGAGCGGAGCGGCAAATACGATGAACCGAGCGGCGGTCTGCGTCGCGGATCGGTCGCGCCGGCGAAAAGCGCGTCAACCCCGATCGCGGATCGCGTCGATGCTCCACGGTCCAGCCCCGGCCGCGGCGAGATACAGGAACACGAAGCAGTATAGCATCGCCGCCTCGCCGCCGTTCGCGGCGGGAAAGAAGCCCTTGGGCGCATGCGCCATGAAATAGGCGACCGCCATCTGCCCCGAGAGGAGAAACGCAACCGGTCGCGTGAACAGGCCGATGAGGATCAATGCGCCGCCCACGAGTTCGAGCGCGCCGGCCGCGGTCAGCAGCGGGTTGAGCGGCATCGGAAAGGGCGGGATGCCGAAGAACTTCGACACGCCGTGCGACAGGAACCCGAGCCCGACGACGATGCGGAGCAGCGAGAGCAGACGGGGCGACCAGCTGGCGGGAATGGGCATCGATTTCTCCTGTTCGTTACAGGCGTAACGGATGCGTTGCGCCGTCACCAGAGCGGAACACGAAACGCTCCGTTACCGCGTTACCGTAAGGGACGCCGGTTCAACGGATGCGTTTCACGAACATCTGTCCGCCCTCACGCCGCTCGGTCGTGAAGTTGGGCACCGCCTCGATCAAATCGGACAGCCGCTTGAACCCATAGTTGCGCGCGTCGAAGCTGGACCGGTTCGCGGCGAGCTGGCCCATGGTCGACAGATTGACGAAGCCACGCTCGTCCCGCTTCACGTTGTCGTAGCTGTCGATCAGCAGCTTGAGCAGGTCGGAATCGACCGTCTTCGCGCTCGACGTGGAACCGACCGGCGGCGGCAGCGATTCGGCGAGCGGAACCTCGAGCGAAACGACCGGCGCGTTTACTTCCGTCGGCAGCACGCCGGTGTCGATGAAGCGGGTACAGGCCTGCTGGAACGGTGCGGGAGTGCGCGACGTGCCGAAGCCATAGACTGGCAGACCCTGCTGCCGGATGCGCGTCGCCAGCGGCATGAAGTCGCTGTCCGACGACATGATGCCGAATCCCTGGACGTTGCCGCGATAGAGCAGGTCCATCGCGTCGATCGTCATCTTCATGTCGGTCGCGTTCTTGCCCTTGGTGAGGTCGAACTGCTGCTGCGGCTCGATGCCGTGCTTCAGCGACATGTCGACCCAACCCTTCAACGCGGGCTTCGACCAGTTGCCATAGACACGCCGCACGGTGACCGTCCCGAGCTCGGCGAGGACGGTCAGCACCGGGTCGAACGTCGTCGACGAGGCGTTGTCGGCATCGATCAGGAGCGCGATGTTGCGGGTCGGGACGGCGTCGGTCATCGCGGCGCCGGGTAGGTAATCGTCATGACCTCATATTCGCGCTCACCGGCGGGTAGTGCAACCCGCCGTACGTCGCCGACCGCGGCCCCACGCAGCGCGCGAGCGAGTGGCGATCCCCAGCCGACGCGGCCTTGCCCGGCGTTCGCCTCGTCGTCGCCGACCAGTTGCAGCGTGCGATTGTTGTCGTCCTCGTCGGCGATCGTCACGGTCGCGCCGAAGAAAACGCGCGTCCGGTCCGGCGCGGCGGCGGGATCGACCACCTTCGCCGCCTTCATCCGCTTCGCCAGCCAGCCCAGCCGCCGGTCGATCTGGCGCAGCCGCTGGCGACCGTAGATATAGTCGCCATTCTCCGACCGGTCGCCGTTGCCGGCCGCCCAGCTGATGACCTCGACCAGCTTCGGCCGCTCCTCTGACAGCAGTTGCTCGTACTCGGCCCGCAGCGTCGCATAGCCAGCGGGCGTGATGTAATTGGGGCGGTCGTTGCTCACGTCTTTCCCTTATCGTCATTCCCGCGAAAGCGGGAACCCATCACCCGTCATATCCGGCCGGCGCACACGGGAGATGGGTCCCCGCTTTCGCGGGGATGACGCCGGAAAGTCACCCCGGCTGCTTGTTGCCGATATACCAGCTCAGCCGCGCCGGCCCGACCGAGGTCGCGCGCGCCGGGTTGATGAGGTCGTAGACCACCGCATTCTCGAGCACGTGCTGGACGTAGCGCTTGGTCTCATCAAACGGGATCGCCTCGATCCAGTCGATCCAGTCGACCGCACCGGTGCGCGGATCGCCGTTCGCCGCCAGCCACTTGTTCACGTTGCCGCCGCCGGCATTGTACGCCGCGATCGCCAGCGGATAACTGCCGTAGAGGTTGTAGAGCCGCTGGAAATAGGCGGTGCCGAGCTGGATGTTGTAGTCGGTGCTGGTCAGCAGCATCCCCTGGTCCCAGGGCAGGCCGAGCTTCGTCGCCTGTTCGCGCGCGGTGCCGGGCATCAGCTGCATCACGCCGCGCGCGCCGACGCGGCTGATGAGAGCGCGGTCGAACTGGCTTTCCTGCCGCATGATGCCATGCGCGACGCTCCATCCGGTGACGACGCTGGGCGGCACGTTGAACGTAGGGAAGCCGGTCAGCGTATAGTCGCTGACGCCGTTGAGCAGCGCGCTGCGCCCGACCATCACGGCGAGGTCGGGACGCTGTATCTTCTTGGCCAGCTCGGCGGCGAGCGCGTGGTCGCTCGGGCTGGTCGCGTCGTCGGCGATGCGGCGGACGAACGCCGACTGCCCCTCGTGATCGCCGATCGCGCCGAGGAACTGCGCCGCCCGCACGACTTCGCTGGCGTAGAACGCCTGGCGCTGCGCCGGATCGACCGGGCGGTCGATCGCGTCGGTCGGCGCGGTCAGCGGCAGGCCGAGGCGTTCCGACGCGAGCTGGCCGTAGAACTGGTCGCGATACGTGGCGGCGCGGGCGAGATAGTCGCGCGCCTGGTTCGCCTGACCCGCCGCTTCCGCCGCGCGGCCCGCCCAGTAGAAACCCTTCGCCTTCAGCGCGGTCGAGCGCGAGCCGCCGGTATAGCGCACGAACATCGCCGCCGCGTCGGCCGGCCGCGCCAGCCGCTTGTATGCTGTCTGTCCCGCCAGCCAGACGAGGTCGGTGTAAGGATCGCGCTCGCCATAGGGCCGGAGCGACACGTCGGTGCCGGCGGGATAGGCGTCATCGACCTGGCTCGCGATGGCGTAGGCCGTGGTGTAGTCGCCCGCCGTCCCCGCCGCCCGCGCCTGGCGAAGCAACAGGTCGTACCAGCGATCGACGTCGAGCGGCCGGCTGGTGAAGCGGTGCGGTTGCGCCAGCAATGCGCGCGCTGACGGCGCGGCACCCGACGACGTCAGCCATGCAACCTTGTCGGCGAGATAGCCCGGATCACCCGCGCCGATCGCATCCGCGCTCCCCGCCATCGACCCGGACGTGCGCAGATCGAGCCGCGCCTGGAACAGCGGCCGCCGGCCGGCGCTGGTCAGCAGGATTTGGCGGGCCGCGGCGCTGGTCTGCCCCTGCCAGAGCAACTGGTCCATCCGCAGGTCGTGGTCCGCCGGGCTCAACGCGTCCGACCAGTTGGCCAGTACCAGCGCCTCGTCGTCGGGCGACAGCGCACCCATCGTCCAGCCGGTGCGCGCGGCATTCTTCGCCTCGCTTGTCGCCCCCGTCGCCGCCAGTCCTTGCGCGAACCGCACCCAGGCCGTCGCATTCTGCGGCGGGTAGCGGCGGAAGAATGCGACCGCGAGGCTCGGCGACCAGCCCGGTTTCGCCAGCGCCGCCTCCGCCGCGCGGCGTAGCTGGCTATCGTTGGGCCAGCCGGGATGCGCGACCAGGAACCGGGCATAACTGTCGAACGGCCCGTTGCTGGTTTGCAGCAGCGAGCGCCATTCGGTGATCGCCGCCGACAGCGTGGCGTTGGCCGGGTCGCTCGGCACCGCGCCGACCGACTGGCCCCAGGTAGCGGGCGCCTGATTCTGCAACGCGACGCCGGCGGCGACGCCCGACGCGCCGACCGCGAGCAGGCCGGCCTTGATCCAGGGAGCGATCATGTGGACAGGATAGGACATCGCGCCCTATCTGTCAGGCCGGTAAAGCGGCAACAAGCGTCAACCATGCCCGCCGCGTCGCAGGAGTGAGCAGATGTTTTCGGGATCGATCCCGGCCTTGGTGACGCCGTTCGCGGCGGACGGCGCGTTCGTCGAGGACGCGTTCCGCGCGCTGGTCGACTGGCAGATCGAGCAGGGGTCGGCCGGACTGGTGCCGTGCGGGACGACGGGCGAAGCGGCGACGCTGACCTTCGACGAGCATTTCACGATCGTCCGCATCTGCGTCGAACAGGCGAAGGGACGCGTACCGGTCCTGGCCGGCGCGGGATCGAACGACACCCGCGTCGCCATCGGCAACGTCGAGGCCGCCCAGGCCGCCGGCGCCGACGCCGCGCTGATGGTGCCGCCCTATTACAATCGCCCGAGCCAGGAGGGCATTTTCCGCCACTTCGCCGCGGTGGCGGCGGCGACCAGCCTGCCGATCGTGCTCTACAACGTGCCAGGCCGTACGGTGACCGACATCCAGCCAGCGACGATGGCGCGGATCGTCAAGGCGTTCCCGGATCGCTTCATCGGGGTGAAGGATGCGACCGGATCGCTCGCACGCGTGACGGAGCAGCGGCTCGGCTGCGGCGCCGATTTCGTCCAGTTGTCGGGAAATGACGAGACCGCACTGGCGTTCAACGCGATGGGCGGGACGGGGTGCATCTCGGTCACCGCCAACGTCGCGCCGCGGCTGTGCGCCGAGTTCCAGGCGGCCTGGGCGAAGGGCGATACGGCGGCCGCACTCGCGCTCCACGACCGCCTGTTCGCGCTTCACGTCGCGATGTTCACCGACGCCTCGCCCGGCCCGGTCAAGTACGCGCTGGGCAAGGTCAAACCCGATTGGCCGCTCCACCTCCGCCTGCCGATGACTGAACCCGGCGAGGCGAGCCGTGCGGCGATCGACGCGGCGATGGCGGGGGCAGGGCTGGCATAACCGCCATCAGCCCACTACATCCCGCCGCCTGATGCCGCGTCCCAAGCCTGCCACGTTCGACAAGAAGAAGGTCGTCGCCGAGAACCGGCGTGCGCGGTTCGATTATGCGATCGACACGACCTACGAGGCCGGGATCGCGCTCACGGGGACCGAGGTGAAGTCGCTCCGCTTCGGCGAGGGGTCGATCGCGGAGAGCTATGCCGAGGTGTCGGCCGATGGCGGCGTGTGGCTGGTCAATTCGAACATTCCCGAGTTCAGCCACGGCAACCGCTTCAACCACGAGCCCAAGCGGCCGCGCAAGCTGTTGCTCCACGCGCGCGAGATCAACAAGCTGCACGGCGCGGTCGCGCGCGAGGGCATGACGCTGGTGCCATTGATGATCTACTTCAACGGGCAGGGGCGGGCGAAGGTCGAGCTGGCGCTGGCGAAGGGTCGCAAGGCGCACGACAAGCGCGAGCATATCAAGGAACGCGACTGGAAGAAGGAAGCCGGTCGTATCCTGCGCGAAAATCGCTAAGGCTCTAACCCGACACCGGAAAAATCGCCGCCGACCGGTTTGACTCGGCGTGTCGCCTGCGTAGAACGCCGTCAGTTCCGCGAAAGGCTGTCCATCCATGAAACCTGCATTCTTTGCCCTGCTCGCTGCCTCTGCTCTGGCCAGCGGCGCTCTCGCCCAATCGGCCGGCCGGCCCCAGATCGGCACGTTCGGCTTCGACGATGCCGGAATGGACAAGTCGGTCGCGCCCGGCGACGACTTCTACGGTTTCGCCAACGGTACCTGGGCGAAGGACACCGCGATTCCCGCCGACAAGTCGTCGTACGGCACCTTCGACATGCTCGCCGACCTGTCGCGCGAC
Source organism: Sphingomonas sp. (assembly GCF_017304635.1). Taxonomy (GTDB): domain Bacteria; phylum Pseudomonadota; class Alphaproteobacteria; order Sphingomonadales; family Sphingomonadaceae; genus Sphingomonas. The sequence continues at coordinate 847,932 of NZ_JAFKMA010000001.1, read as the reverse complement.
CGGACCCGCGGCATCCTGGAGGCCCAGGCGAAGGTGTCGGGATCGAAGATGGGCACCGCCTATTCCACCTATCTCGACACCGCCGCGATCGACGCCAAGGGATTGGCGCCGGCGATGCCGTGGCTGAGCAAGGTGAAGGCGCTGTCGGACAAGGCTAGCTATCCCGCGTTGCTCGCCCAGGCGAACCGGATGGGCGTCGGCGGCCCGCTCGGCTGGGGCGTCGGTCAGGACGAGAAGAACCCGGAAGTCTATGTCGTCGGGCTGCGCCAGTCCGGCCTGGGCCTGCCCGACCGCGACTATTATCTCAGCGCCGATCCCAAGCTGGCGTCGGTGAAGGCGGCGTATCAGCAGCATCTGGCGAAGCTGTTCACGCTGGCCGGCGAACCCAATGCCGATGCACGCGCCGACGCGATCGTCGCGTTCGAGACGCAGATCGCGCAGGTCAGCTGGACGCGCATCGACAGCCGCGATGCCGACAAGACCTACAACAAGATGACTGTCGCGCAGTTGCAGCAATCGGCGCCGGGCTACGACTTCGCCGCCTATCTGCGCGCGAACGGCACGCCGGTCGACAGTCTCATCGTCGCCCAGCCGAGCGCGGTCACCGGCATCGCCAAGCTGGTCGCCGACACGCCGATCGAGGTGCTGAAGGACCAGTTGATGGTACGGACGCTCGACAGCTATGCCGACGTCCTGCCGCAGATGTTCGACCAGGAGCGCTTCGCGTTCTACGGCACCACACTGTCGGGCACGCCGCAGCAGGAGGTGCGGTGGAAGCGCGCGGTCTCGTTCACCAGCGGCGCGTTGTCCGACGACGTGTCGCAGCTCTACGTCGCGAAATACTTCCCGCCCGAGACGAAGGCGGCAGCCGACAAGCTGGTCAAGAACATCATCACCGCGATGAACCGGCGGATCGATAACCTGACCTGGATGGCGCCCGAAACGAAGGCGAAGGCGCATGCGAAGCTCGCCGCGTTCACGCCCAAGATCGGTTATCCGTCGCGCTGGCGCAGCTACGCCAACCTGACGATCACGGCCGGCGACGCATTCGGCAACAAGGTCCGCGCCGAGCAGTGGGATCACGACTACGACGTGTCGCACCTCGGCAAGCCGTTGCAGCGGTGGGAGTGGGGGATGACCCCGATGACGGTCAACGCCTATGCCAATTTCGGCATGGTCGAGATCGTGTTCCCGGCCTCGATCCTGCAGCCGCCCTTCTTCGATCCGAAGGCCGACATGGCGGTCAATTATGGCGGCATCGGCGCGGTGATCGGGCACGAGATGAGCCATCATTTCGACGACCAGGGCGCGAAATACGACCTGCACGGCAAGCTCGGCCAGTGGTGGACCGACGAGGACGTGAAGCGCTTCAACGCGCTCGAGGACAAGCTGGCGGCGCAGTACGACGCGTACGAGCCGCTGCCGGGCTATCATGTGAAAGGGCGGCTGACGCTGGGCGAGAATTCCGCCGACCTCGCCGGCCTCAGCACCGCGTACGACGCCTATCATGCGGCCCTTGGCGGCAAGCCGGCGCCGGTGATCGGCGGTCTGACCGGCGACCAGCGTTTCTATCTCGGCTGGGCGCAGGTGTGGCGGCAGAACATGCGCGAAAAGACGCGGATCCAGCGGTTGCTGACCGATCCGCACTCGCCGAACCCGTACCGTGCCGACATCGTCCGGAACATGGACCCGTGGTACGCGGCGTTCAGCGTCGGGCCGCAGGGCAAGCTGTATCTGGCGCCGGACGCGCGGGTCAGGATTTGGTAAGCCGGTGCGGCACGCCGGCAGCGTAGCTGCTGGCGAGACCGCGCCCGGCCGGCCGGCGCGCCGCAGGCGCGTCCGACGGGATCGGGATTTACTCCCGATCCCGGCCGTTTCCTCGTTGCGCTTGACCTGATCGCACGACCGCCCCCAAGGATGCCCCGATGGCATCGCGTCCCCTGAACACCGATCTCGATGCCGGCCAGCGCCAAGCGCTGGTGGTCGCCGGTGCCTGCGGGCTCGGCGCGGCGGCGGTGGCGTTGCTGGTGCTGCACAGCGCGGCGGTCGCGGCGGGGTTCGCCGCGGCGATGCTGGTGCTGGTCGGGGCGGCGTTCGCCTGGTCGCGTTTCACGCGATCGGGCCATGACGCGATCCCCGACACCGACTGGAGCGTCGCGCGGGCACTTGCCGCCGCCAGCGACGACGCGCTCGCGGTCACCGATCGCGCCGGCCGCCTGATCTGCGCCAACGATCGCTATCGACAGCAGTTCGGCGGATATCCGACCCCGCCCGGCCTGCCGCTCGACGGCAATGGCGCTGCGGAACTGGCGAGTGCCGGCCGCACCGCGTGGCGCGACGGCTCGGCCGAATTGCCGCGCATGTCCAGCCGCGGCGCCGCGCTGGCGGTCGCGATCGAGCGGGCGGGCGAGAGCGAGGACATGCTGGTGTGGCGGTTCCATGCTGCGCAGGGCCTCGATCTCGCAACCGAGGTACAGGCGATGATCGCGGGCCAGATCGGCGATCGCCTTGCCGCCGCCGGGATCATGGCGGCGCTGATCGCGCATGACGGCAAGCTGCTCGCCGCCAACCGCGTACTGCGCGAGCGGTCGATGGGGCATGAGGAGAGCGTCGTCGTCGGGCGCGACTTCGCGCGGTTTCTGACCGCCGACGCCAGCGGCCAGGTCCGGTTCGAGCGCGAGGGCACCAAGGGCAATCCGCTGCGCATCCTCCAGATTCCGTTCCTCGAAGGCGATGACGCGCCGATCCTGGTCGCGTTGCTCGACGACGAGGATAGCGGGCGGCCGGCGATCGGCGCGTCGGCGGCGGCGCACGTGAAAAGCCTGATCTCGCTGCTGCCGGTCGGGCTCGCTCTCGTGGATCGCGACGGGCGGTTCGTGCAGATGAACGATCCGTTCGTCCGCGCCGCGCAAGTCGATCCGCTACACCCGCCGCTCTATCCCGGCGACCTCGTCGTGCGCGAGGACAAGGCGGCGGTGGCCGACGCCATCCGCCGCTTCGCCAACGGCGCTACGCACACCACCGATATGGCCATCCGCCTGAAGGATCATCCCGACGAACCGGTCGCGCTCACGATCGCCGGCGCGCGTGGGCTCGGCGACGCCGCGGTGCTGCTCAGCCTCAAAGACAATGGCGAGGAGACGCGGCTGAAGCGCGAAGTGGCGCAGGCGACCAAGATGCAGGCGGTCGGCCAGCTGGCGGGTGGCGTCGCGCACGATTTCAACAACATCCTGACCGCGATCATCGGCCATTGCGACCTGATGCTGATGCGCCACTCGCCCGGCGACAGCGATTATGACGATATCCAGCAGGTCAAGGCCAACTCGAACCGCGCCGCCAGCCTGACCCGCCAGTTGCTTGCCTTCTCGCGCCAGCAGACGCTGCGCCCGCAAGTGCTGCAACTACCTGACGTGATCTCCGAAGTGTCGCAACTGCTCAAACGGCTGATGGGCGAAACGGTGAAGCTGGAGGTCCGCCACGGACGCGACCTGGGACCGGTCCGCGCCGATCCGGGGCAGCTCGAACAGGTCGTCGTCAACTTGGCGGTCAACGCGCGCGACGCGATGCTGGCGAAGGATGCGAGCGGCGGCACGCTCACCATCGCCTGCCGTGCGGTCTCCGCCGCGCAGGTGCGCAAGATGGGCAACGACATCCTGCCCGTCGCCGATTATTCGGTGCTGGAGATCAGCGACACCGGCATTGGCATCCCGCCGGAGATCGTCGGCAAGATCTTCGAGCCGTTCTTCACCACCAAGGAAGTGGGAAAAGGCACCGGGCTCGGCCTGTCGACCGTGTACGGCATCGTCAAGCAATCGGGCGGCTACATCTTCGCTGATTCGAAGCCGGGGCAGGGGGCGACCTTCACCATCTACCTGCCGGTCCACACCGCCGACGCGCCCGCCGCCAAGGCGCCGACCGCCGCGCGGTCTGAGAAATCGAGCGACCTGTGGGGAAGTGGCACGATCCTGCTGGTCGAGGACGAGGACATGGTCCGCGCCGTCGCCGAACGCGCGCTGGCGCGACAGGGCTACAAGGTGCTGACCGCCGAACATGGCGAGGCGGCGCTGGAATTGCTGGCGGCGGGCGAGCGGCCCGATCTACTCATTTCCGACGTGGTCATGCCGACGATGGACGGGCCGACGATGGTTCGCCACGCGCGGGCGCAGCATCCGGACTTGCCGATCCTGTTCATGTCGGGCTATGCCGAGGAGCAATTGCGCAAGTCGATCGACCTCGACAACGTCGCCTTCCTGCCCAAGCCCTTTTCGGTACAGCAACTTGCCGAAGCGGCACGGGATGTGCTTGCCGCCGCGCGCGCCGCCTGACAGAAGCGCGGCATGACAGTACAGCGTATCCTGATCGTCGAGGACGAACCCCTTATCGCCATGATGCTGGAGGATTTCGTCGATGCCCTGGGCAAGACCTGCGTGGGCACCTGCGACACCGTGCAATCCGCGCTGGCGACGATCGCCGACGAGACGCCAGATGCGGTGATCCTCGATGTCAACCTGTCGGGCGGCGAGAAGAGCTGGCCGGTCGCCGATGCGCTCGCCGAAAAGGGCATTCCGTTCGTGCTGTCGAGCGGCGGCGACGAAGTGGTGGACGGCCATGCCGACCGACCGCGGCTGTCGAAGCCGTTCACGATGGACGGCATGGAAAAGGCGCTGGCCGCGCTGGGCTAGGCGATCCGCTCCGGCACGGCCGCCGCGTCGGCATCCAGCGACGCCTGCGGGGCGACCGCTTCCCACGGGAACACGAACCAGTCCTTCTGCACCTGCCGGTCGATCGTCTCGGCGCGATACTCGACCACCTCCTGCGAACGGACATTGTCGAGCAACGTCGCGAACCGGACATGATCGCCCGCCGCTCCCGCCGTCGCCAGCGCCGCGCGCAGCTTGCCGATCGTCGCGCCGGTATCGTTGATGTCGTCGACGAACAGCAGTCGCTCGCCGTCGCGCGTCCGCGCCGCCAGCCGCACCAGCGGCGCGTCGGAGAAATCCTCGACCTGGCTCGAATGATCGACCGACAGCATCGGCAGACCGGTCGCGTGGCTGAGATAGACCGCCGGCGCGAGCCCGCCGCGACCGATGCCGATGATGAAGCTCGGCGTCCATTCGCTCTCGGCCAGCGCGGCGGCCAACTTGTGCACCTGTCCGACGAACGTATCGTGCGCGATCGGGGTGAAGACCGGCATCAGGCGTGACCCTCCATATAGGTGTCGAGTCGGGCGAGGTGCACGGCGACCTCGTCGTCGCTCAGGAACGAGCCCAGGAACGAATTGCGCGCCAGCGTCGCCAGATCGTCGCGGTCGAGCCCGCGCGCTTCGGCCGCCGCACGGAAATTCTCCCCGATATAGCCGCCGAAATAGGCCGGATCGTCCGAGTTGATCGTCGCGCGCAAGCCGAGCTTCAGCATGCGGTCGATCGGGTGCGCGTCGATCGAGGCAACGTTGCACAGCTTGACGTTGGACAGCGGGCACACTGTCAGCGTCATCCCCGTCCGTGCCAGCCGCGCGGTCAGCACCGGATCCTCCAGGCTGCGATTGCCGTGGTCGAGCCGGTCGATGCCGAGCAGGTCGAGCGCCTGGTGGACATAGTCGGGCGGTCCTTCCTCGCCGGCATGCGCGACCAGCCGCAGCCCCTTGGCGCGCGCGGCGGCGAACACGCGGGCGAACTTTTCCGGCGGATGCCCGACCTCCGACGAATCGAGGCCGACCCCGGCGATGCGATCGAGCCACGGCTCTGCCTGACGCAGCGTCGCGAACGCTGCCTCCTCGCTCAGGTGGCGGAGGAAACACAGGATCAGCTTCGACGTCAGGCCGTGCGTCGCCTCGGCCGCCGCCATGCCCGCCAGCAGCCCGCGCATCACCGTGTCGAACGCGACGCCGCGATCGGTGTGAGTCTGCGGGTCGAAGAAGATTTCGGCATGGACGACGCCGTCGGCGGCGGCGCGATCGAAATAGGCGATCGCCATGTCGCGGAAATCGGCCTCGGTAACTAGCACGCTCGCGCCTGCATAATAGATGTCGAGGAAATCCTGGAGGTTGGCGAAGGAATAGGCCGCGCGAACCTCCTCGACCGACGCGAACGGAATCGCGATACCGTTGCGCTCGGCCAGCGCGAACATCAATTCGGGCTCGAGACTACCCTCGATATGAAGGTGGAGTTCGGCCTTGGGCAGACCGGTGATGAAGGTGGCGAGGTCGGCCGTCATGGGCCGAGCATCGCGTGAGCGTGGGTCGGGGGCAAGGCCCTTCGTGACGCCAGCGCACAGCAAAAGAACAAAAGCAGAAAATATTTCGTTCGCCTCTTGTTCCAAGAGAACAAACGCGATACACAATCGAACGTGATTGACGCGGACGTGGTTCGCGGTAGGCGATGGAGGCAACTAGTGGCGGCATCTTTGAAGGTCATCGACTCTCCCATGGCATTGAGCTCCGACAAGACATCCGGCGAGCGCGCGAAGGCGCTCGAAGCCGCGCTCGCGCAGATCGACCGCGCATTCGGCAAGGGCTCGGCGATGAAGCTGGGTTCGAAGGAGACGATGCAGGTCGAGGCGATCTCGACCGGGTCGCTCGGGCTCGACATCGCGCTCGGCGTCGGCGGCCTGCCGCGCGGGCGCGTGATCGAGGTCTATGGCCCGGAAAGCTCGGGCAAGACGACGCTGGCGCTCCACGTCATCGCCGAGGCGCAGAAACATGGCGGCACCGCCGCGTTCGTCGATGCTGAGCACGCGCTCGATCCGGTCTATGCCAAGAAACTGGGCGTCAACATCGACGAACTGATCGTATCGCAGCCGGATACGGGCGAGCAGGCGCTGGAAATCACCGATACCTTGGTCCGCTCGAACGCGATCGACGTGTTGGTGGTGGACTCGGTCGCCGCGCTGGTGCCGCGCGCGGAAATCGAGGGCGAGATGGGCGACAGTCATGTCGGCCTGCAGGCGCGGCTGATGTCGCAGTCCCTCCGCAAGCTGACCGGCTCGATCAGTCGTTCGCGCTGCATGGTGATCTTCATCAACCAGCTGCGCATGAAGATCGGCGTGATGTACGGCAATCCGGAGACGACGACCGGCGGTAACGCGCTCAAATTCTACGCCTCGGTCCGCCTCGATATCCGCCGCACCGGTGCGATCAAGGATCGTGACGAGGTGACCGGCAACACGACTCGCGTGAAGGTGGTCAAGAACAAGGTCGCCCCGCCGTTCAAGCAGGTCGAGTTCGACATCATGTACGGCGAAGGTATCTCGAAGATCGGCGAGATTCTCGACCTCGGTGTCAAGGCCGGGCTGGTCGAGAAGTCGGGCGCGTGGTTCAGCTACGACAGCGTACGCATCGGCCAGGGTCGTGAGAACGCCAAGACGTTCCTCAGGGAAAATCCCGACATGGCCGATCGCCTGGAAAAGGCGATCCGCAGCCGGACAGAAGCCGTCGCCGAGGAGATGATGGCGGGTCCGTCGGAGGATGACGACCTCTGATCGCCGACGCCGGTTGTCATATTGCTGCAATGCAACCAACCGGCTTGATCCACGTTAACGCTTTCAAGTCCTGCGGCGAGCCCCCGTTTCCGCCGCATATCCCCGGAAAGGCCCGCGTGCGTCGCGGGCCTTTCATGTTGTAGCACGTTGTCCACACCATCGCGTCGCCGTGGGCTCCACCGCTACGCCATGCTATGCCGGCTGCGACAGGAGGGACGCGATGACCGAAATGCGCGATTGGGCAGGCCGCACTGGCGATAGCTGGGCAAGCGAATGGCGACGGACCGATCTGAGCTTTTCGAACCTGGCGACCAAGCTTGATGCGGCGATCCTCGCTGTTGCGCCGAAGTCGGGGACGGCGATCGACATCGGATGCGGAGCCGGGGCGACGGCGATCGCGCTCGCCGAAGCGCGGCCGTCGCTGACGGTGATCGGACGCGACATATCGCCGCAACTGGTAGAGGCCGCACGCGCGCGCGGCGCCGGACACGCCAATCTGCGGTTCGAGGCTGGCGACGCGACCGACCTGACCGAACGCGGTGTCGACCTGTTCTGCTCACGCCACGGCGTCATGTTCTTCGACGATCCGGTCGCCGCGTTCGGCGCGTTCCGCCGCGCCGCTGCGCCGGATGCGGCATTCGTCTTTTCCTGTTTTCGCTCGCCCGCGCTCAACCCCTGGGCGGCGGAGACCGTCGCCGCAGCCGGTGGGTCGCCACCGCCGCCACCGCCGGCCGGCAGCGAGCCGCCGCCGGGCCCGTTTGCCTTCGCCGATCCGACGCGAGTCGAACGAATCCTCACGGCCAGCGGCTGGCGCGGTGAGCCGCAGGCGGTCGACTATCGCTACCGCGCGGGCGAGGGGCCGGATGCGGTGGAAGAAGCACTCGCGCTGTTCAGCCGCATCGGTCCGTCCGCGATGCATCTCGCGTCGCTCGACGACGACGCGCGCGCGGCCGGCCGCGATCGGCTGCGCGCTTTTCTCGCCAGTCGCGAGGTGAACGGCGCCGTCGATTTTCCCGCGGCGGCCTGGGTCTGGACGTGTCACGCCGTCGAGCAGGGAGGCACCGCATGACGCTGATCGTCCATCACCTCAACAATTCGCGCTCGCAACGTATCCTGTGGATGCTCGAAGAGCTCGACCTGCCGTACGAGATCAAACACTATCAGCGCGACGCCAAGACGATGCTGGCCCCGGCGGCATTGCGCGCCGTTCACCCGCTCGGCAAGTCGCCGGTGCTGGAAGACGACAGCAGGATGATCGTCGAGACCGGCGCGATCTGCGAGTATCTGGTCGAGAAGGCCGACGGCCGGCTCGGCCCGCCGACGCATCGCGACGCCGTGCTGCGCTATCGTCAGTTCCTGCATTACGCCGAAGGGTCGCTGATGCCGCCCTTGCTCGTGATGCTGGTGGTCTCGCGCATTCCGCTGATGGGCAAGGCCGCGATCAGGCGAATCCAGCCGATGATCGACCGCCACCTCGATTATGTCGAAAGCGAGCTCGCGCAGCGGCCATGGTTCGCCGGCGACGCGATGTCGGCGGCGGACATCATGATGAGCTTCCCGCTCGAAGCGGCGGTCAGCCGGGCGGGGCTCGGCGCGTCACGGCCGGCGACGATGGCGTGGCTGGCGAAGATTCATGCTCGCCCCGCCTACCAGCACGCGCTGGAACGGGGCGGGCCGTACGCCTACGCTTGAGGACGCGCGTCGCCCGCAAGCCCGTGGCTCGGCGCATGCGGCGGCTCGACCTCGGGCGCGGTCTCAGGACCGAGCTGCCCCTCCCAGCGCGCGACGACGCTGGCGGCGATCGCATTGCCCAGCACGTTGGTCGCCGACCGTCCCATGTCGAGGAAATTGTCGATCGCCAGCACCAGCAGCAGGCCGGCCTCCGGAATACCGAAGTTGGATAGGTTCGCGGCGATCACGACCAGGCTGGCGCGCGGCACGCCGGCGATCCCCTTCGACGTAATCATCAGCATCAGCAGCATGCCGATCTGCGTGCCAAGCGTAAGCTGGATGCCATAGGCCTGCGCGATGAACAGCGACGCGAACGTCATGTACATCATCGACCCGTCGAGGTTGAACGAATAGCCGAGCGGGAGGACGAAGCTGGAGATGCGCCGCGGCACGCCGAACCGGTCGAGCGCCTCCAGCGTGCGCGGGAACGCCGCTTCAGACGATGCAGTCGAGAAAGCGAGCAACGCCGGCTCGCGAATGTAGCGCAACAGGTCGAGGACGCGCCGTCCCAGGAACAGGAACGCGATCATGCCGAGCAGCAGCCACAGCGTGCCGAGCCCGACATAGACGCTGCCCATGAAGTAGGCGAGTTTGCCGATCACCCGCGGTCCATGCTCGACCAGCGCTGCGCACACCGCCGCGAATACGGCGAACGGCGCGAACCGCATCACGTAATCGGTGATTTGCAACATCACCGCCGCGACGCCTTCCAGTCCACGCACGATCGGCTTCGCCTTCTCGCCGACTGCCGTGATCGCGACGCCGAAGAACAGCGAGAAGACCACGATCGGCAGGATCTCGTTGGTCGCCATCACGTCGACGATCGAGGCCGGGAAGATATGCTTGACGATCTTGGTCGGGTCGAATCCTGCCGTATCGAGGCCGGCTTTCTCCGTGACCGGCGGCACCGGCAGGTTCAGCCCGAGGCCGGGTTGCAACAGGTGGACGAGGATGAGGCCGAGCGTCAGCGACAACAGGCTCGCCCCGACAAACCAGCCGAACGACTTGAGTCCGACCCGGCCGAGCGCCGCCGTGTCGCCCATGTGCGCGATGCCGACCACCAGCGTCGAGAAGACGAGGGGCGCGATAATCATCTTGATAAGCTGGAGGAAAATCGTCGTGACGATGGTGATGTACCCGGCGATCGCCTTCAGGTGCGCGGCTGCCGCCGGAGTGCCGTCGTCGTAATGCGCGTTGACCGCCCAGCCGATCGCGATGCCGAGCACCAGCCCGATCAGGATGAAGGTCGTCAGTCGCTTGGCCACACATGCTCTCCCCGCAAGTGCGCGCGAGCGAAGGGGATTGCGAGCGTCAGGTCAAGCACCCTATCGTGCCGCGATGCCCGATCCGTCGACTGCCCTGAACCGCCGCGCCTTGCTCGCGGCCGCCGTCGCCGTGCCGTTGATCCCCGCTGTAGCGCGAGCGGCTGAACCCGATCTCGCCGCCTTGAGCGACATGACCAGAGGCGCGGTCCCGATCGGCCCGGACGAGCGTCGTCGCCGGCTCGATCGCGCGCAGGCGTTGATGAAGGCGAACGGTATCGGGGCGGTGTTGATCGAGCCGGGCTCTTCGCTTGTATATTTCACCGGTATCCGTTGGGGGCGGAGCGAACGCGCGATGCTCACCGTGCTGCCGGTCGAGGGCGAGCCATGCATCGTCTCGCCCTATTTCGAGGAACTGCGGATGCGCGAGACGCTCGCCATCCCGGTCGAGGTACGCGTGTGGCAGGAGGACGAGGACCCGCTCAAGGTGGTCGCCGGGTTCCTGCGCGATCGCAAGCTGGCTGGTCGTCCGGTTGGGATCGAGGAGACCGTGCGATTCTTCATCCCCGACATGCTGGCGCATGCCATGCCAGGCGCGCGGATCGTATCGGCCAATCCCGTCGTGCGCGGGTGCCGGATGATAAAGACGCCGGCCGAACTCGCGCTGATGCAGCTGGCGACCGACGTCACCATCGCCGCCTATCGCTGGGTGCATCCGCGAGTCGAGGCGGGCATGACCGGGCGCGACATCAGCGCGATGATGGACGCGGCGACCGGCAAACTGGGCGGCGATCCCGAATTCAGCCTCGTCCTGATCGGCGAAGCGGCAGCGTATCCGCACGGCACGAAGGCGGTGCACAAGGTCGCCGCGGGCGAGATCGTGTTGATGGATTGCGGCTGCACGGTCGAGGGGTATCAGTCGGACGTCTCGCGCACGTTCGTGTTAGGCAGCCCCAGCAAGGAGCAGCGCACCGTGTGGGACCAGGTGCATCGGGGTCAGCAGACCGTCTTCGCCGCGGCGAAGCTCGGCGCGCCGGCCGGCAGCGTGGATGTCGCGATCCGCAAATTGTACGAGAGTTTCGGCTACGGCCCCGGCTACAAGCTGCCCGGCTGCTCGCATCGTACCGGGCACGGCATCGGGCTCGACGGGCACGAGCCGGTCAATCTGGTGCGCGGCGAGACTACGCCGCTTGCGCAGGGCATGTGCTTTTCCAACGAGCCCGGCATCTACATTCCGGGGAAGTTCGGCGTGCGGCTGGAGGACTGCTTCCACATGACCGCGACCGGGCCGCAATGGTTCAGCGCGCCGCCGCCGTCGATCGATCGTCCGTTCGGATGAGAGCCGGTCTTCGTTTGGTCGCTAAGGCGGTTCTCGTGCTGACGGCATTCGCCGCGCTCGGCGCGTTGCAGGGGCATCGCTGGGCGTTCGGCTGGGTCGGCGGGGTTATGGCCGCCAGCCTGGTTACCTTTCTGGCCGTGCTGATCCACGAACTCGCCCATGCCGCCATGGCGTGGCGGCTTGGCGCTACGATCCACAAAATTGTCGTGCTTCCCTTCGAGTTTTCTGTCCGCTCACGCCGGCTGCGCATTGTTAGACGTGCGGGACATGGCGACATCGGTGGTTGTGTGACTTACAATCTCGATCGTATTTCCGCGAATGTCAGGCATGCGCTGATCGCTGCGGCCGGCCCCGTGGCTAATGTCGCGACGGCGGTTGTAGTGGGTATGTTCGCTTATACATCGACTTACCAATCGTCGTACGGGCGCTATGACGAACCAGTCGGCATCTCGATGGCGATAGCATTCATGTTGGTGTCGATCGGCATGGGGTTGAGTAATCTGATCCCCTTCGACCACAGCGACGGCATGCGGATTTGGCGATATTTGATACTTAGGGGGCGGATGTCCGGATCGGCGGTTGACAGCTTGAGCCGCGGAGGCGGCTCGCCTAAGTCGCCACCATGACCTCGACCAACGACATCCGCCGCAGCTTCCTCGATTACTTTGCCGCCAACGGTCACGCCATCGTTCCGTCGGCGCCGCTGGTGCCGCAGAACGACCCGACGCTGATGTTCGTCAACGCGGGCATGGTGCCGTTCAAGAACGTCTTCACGGGGCTGGAGACGCGCCCCTATTCGACCGCGACGTCGAGCCAGAAATGCGTGCGCGCCGGCGGCAAGCATAATGACCTCGACAATGTCGGCTACACCGCGCGGCACCACACCTTCTTCGAAATGCTCGGCAATTTCTCGTTCGGCGATTATTTCAAGGAGCGCGCGATCGGGCTCGCCTGGGGGTTGCTGACGCAGGAATGGGGGATCGACCCGGACCGGCTGACCGCGACCGTCTATCATACCGACGACGAGGCGTTCGATCTGTGGAAGAAGATCGCCAGCCTGCCCGACCATCGCATCATCCGCATCCCGACCAAGGACAATTTCTGGGCGATGGGCGACAACGGTCCGTGCGGGCCGTGTTCGGAAATCTTCTACGACCATGGCGACCATATCCCGGGCGGTCCGCCGGGATCGCCGGACGAGGACGGCGATCGTTTCGTCGAGGTTTGGAACCTGGTCTTCATGCAGTTCGAGCAGGAGGCGAACGAGATCGTCGGTAACCTGCCCAAGCCGTCGATCGATACCGGCATGGGCCTCGAACGGATCGCTGCGGTGTTGCAGGGCGTCCACGACAATTACGACACCGACACGTTCAAGGCGCTCATTGCCGCGTCGGAAGCGCTGACGCACACCAAGGCGGTCGGCGACGAGATGGCAAGCCATCGCGTGATCGCCGACCATCTGCGGTCGTCTGGCTTCCTGGTCGCGGACGGCGTGCTGCCGGCGAACGAGGGGCGCGGCTACGTGCTTCGCCGCATCATGCGCCGCGCGATGCGGCATGCGCACCTGCTCGGCGCGAAGGAGCCGTTGATGGCGCGGCTGGTTCCGGCACTGGTCGCGGAGATGGGCGCGGCCTATCCGGAACTCGTCCGGGCGCAGCCGCTGATCGAGGCGACGTTGCAACAGGAGGAAACGCAGTTCCGCAAGACGCTCGACCGCGGGCTCAAGCTGCTCGACGAGGCGACGGCGGGACTGGCCGAGGGTGGCACGCTGGCCGGTGAAACGGCGTTCCGACTCTACGACACCTATGGCTTCCCCTACGACCTGACCGAGGATGCACTGCGCAGCCAGGGCTATCAGGTCGACCGCGAGGGCTTCGACGCCGCGATGGCCGAGCAGAAGCGCGCCGCCCGCGCCGCCTGGAAAGGGTCGGGCGAGAAGGCGTCCGACGAGCTCTGGTACGACCTCGTCGAGGAACAGGGCGGGACCGAGTTTCAGGGCTATACGTCGGAAGAGGGCGAGGGCGAGGTCATCGCGCTGGTCAAGGACGGCGCGCGGGTCGACAGTGCGACGGCGGGCGACGAGGTCGACATCATCCTCAACCAGACGCCGTTCTATGCCGAAAGCGGCGGCCAGGTCGGCGATGCCGGTATCGCCAGCAACGGGAGCGTGAAAGCCCGCATCTTCGACACGCAGAAGCATCTCGGCCGGCTGTGGGCGCACCGCGCCAAGATCGAGCAGGGCACGATCAGGCTGGGCGATGCGCTGCACCTGACGGTCGATGGCGAGCGCCGCAACGCGATCCGCGCCAACCATTCGGCGACGCACCTGCTGCACGCCGCGTTGCGCGAGCGGTTGGGGACGCACGTCGCGCAGAAGGGATCGCTGGTCGCGCCCGAGCGGCTGCGCTTCGACTTCTCGCAACCGACCGCGGTCGATCCGGCGCGGCTCGCCGAGGTCGAGGCCGACGTCAACGCCTATATCCGCCAGAATGACGCGATCGCGACGCGGCTGATGACCCCGGACGAAGCGATCGCCGAAGGTGCGATGGCGCTGTTTGGCGAGAAATATGGCGACGAGGTCCGCGTGGTGTCGATGGGTCGCGACGGCGACGCCACCTACAGCCTCGAACTGTGCGGCGGCACGCATGTCCGCGCAACCGGCGAGATCGGGCTGTTCAAGCTGGTGAACGAAGGCGCGGTGTCGTCGGGCGTGCGCCGTGTCGAGGCGCTGACCGGCGAGGCGGCGCGCGCCTATCTCGCCAGCAGAGACGAAAAGTTGCGCGAGGCGGCGGCGGCGTTGAAGGCGTCGCCCGACGAGGTGCCGGCACGGGTCGCGGCGCTGGTCGAGGATCGGCGCCGGCTCGAACGCGAACTGGCCGAAGCGAAGAAGGCGCTCGCGCTGGGTGGCGGAGGCGGCGCGGCTCCGGCCGGGCCGGAACAGGTCAATGGCATAGCCTTCGCCGCGCAAGTGGTCGAGGGGCTCGATCCGAAGGGCCTGCGCGGCGCGGTCGACGACGCCAAGCAACGGATCGGTTCAGGCGTGGCGGTGATCGTCGCGGTCAATGACGGCCGCGCGTCGGTCGCGGTCGGCGTGACCGACGACTTGATCGGCACGCTCAACGCGGTCGACCTGCTGCGGACGGCAGTCGCGGCGCTCGGTGGCCAAGGCGGCGGCGGCCGGCCCGACATGGCACAGGGCGGTGGGCCGGACGGATCGAAGGGCGCGGAGGCGGTCGCGGCCGTGCGCTCGGCGCTCGGCGGCTAGGCGTCGGCGCGCCGCACCCGCCGGATGCGTGGCTCGCGGTCGAGGTCAGCCTCGTCCTTGATCGCCTTGCGCAGTTCGTCGCGCTTTTCGTGGATCGAGGCGATCACCGGCCCCATCGCGACGCCGAGGTCGACCAATACCGCCTCTGACAGTTGCAGCGAACTTTCGAGCGTCTCGGGCACCGCGTCCGTCACGCCGGCCCGGTAGAGTTCCGCGGCGTGGCTCGCGTCCCGTGCGCGGGCGATGATCGGCAACGTTGGCACCCAACCGCGCACCCGCTTGGTCAGCCGCACGGTCAACACGGGATCGTCCATCGTTAGCACCAGCGCCTTCGCCCGGCCCAGGTTAAGCCGGTCGACCAGCTCGACTCGTGCGACGTCGCCGAAGATCACCGAATAGCCCTCACGTCGGGCGGCGGCGGCGGCATCGATGTCCGCCTCGACCGCGACATAGCGCTGGCCGTGCTCCATCAGCATGTCGGCGACCATCCGACCGACCCGCCCGAATCCGATCACGACGGTGCCGGGGCCTTCCTCGGTCAGTTGCAGGTCGGGGGCGGATTCGTCGCGTGCTTCGATCCGGCGCGATACGAGGCGACCGATCTCGGCGAGCGCGGGCGTGATTGTCAGGCCGAGCGCCGTGACCGTCTGCCAGAATGCGGCATCTTCACCGGCGATCAACCCCGCCGCCGCCGCCGTGCCGAGCACGATCAGCGTCGTCTCGGACGGGCTCGACATCAGCAGGCTGGTCTCCGCCGACGTGCCGGCCCGCGCGCCCGACACGCGCAACAGCAGGAAGGTGACCAGCGCCTTGACCGCGATCACCCCCGCCAGCGCACCGACGAAATCGACCCAGCGCGCGAGCAGCGTCTCGAGGTTGAGACTCATGCCAACGGTGATGAGGAACACGCCGAGCGCGAGGCCCTTGAACGGTGCCGTGATGACCTCGACCTCGCTGTGATATTCGGTCTCGGCGATCAGCACGCCTGCGAGCAGCGCGCCGACGATCGGCGACAGGCCCGCGGCGGTGGTCGCGAGACTGGCGACGATCACCACCAGTAGCGAGATCGCCAAGAACAATTCCGGGCTCTTGGTCCGTGCAGCCTGCGCGAACAGGCGCGGCAGCAGGAAGCGCCCGACCAGGAAGATCGCGACGATCGCAACGGCGCCCCATAGCAGCACCGATCCGATATTGCCGCCGCGCCCGCCGAGCGCACTCAATGCGAAGATGATCGGGACCAGCGCCAGATCCTCGAACAGCAGCATCGCGAAGGCAGCACGCCCGACCGGACTGCTGGTGCCGGCGATCGGCAGGACCAAAGCCGTCGACGACAAGGCCAGCGCCAGTCCGAGCCCGAGCCCGGCGCCCCAGCTGCTCCCGGTCGCGAGCAACGCCGCGCCGATCACCGCGGCGCACCCGAACAGTTCCGACGCGCCGATTCCGAACACCGATCCGCGCATCGCCCACAGCCGCTTCAGCGACAGTTCCAGCCCGATCGAGAACAGCAACAGCGTGATGCCGAACTCGGCGAATGGCTCGATCGCGTGCGGGTCGGAAATGGTAACGTGGTAGAGCCACGGATACTGCCCGACCAGCGCGCCGAGCCCGGCCGGGCCGACCAGCATGCCGACCAGGATGAAGCCGATTACCGGGCTGATCCGGAATCGCGCGAAGGTCGGGATCACGATCCCCGCCGCGCCCAGGATGACCAGCGCGTCGCTGAAGCCCTTGTTTTCGAGTCCGACCGACATGGTTGCATCAAAGCAGGCCGGGGCGGGTTTGTCAGGTCAGAAGGCTAGTTTTTTCGCGCCGTCACCGCACCAATGCCGCGTGGAGGAAAGCAATCACGCGCGGCCAGCCGTCGATGCGCGCGGCCTGATTGCCCGCCGCTGTTCCACCTAATTGTGCAAGCGACGGCAGAGCTGGACTGTCCGGTGCTAGCGGAACGCCAAATACCGCGTGGCCAGCATCGGCATAGGCAAGAACCTGCGCCCTCGGTTGCCTGGCACGGATTTGCTGAGCCATCGGGCACGATGGCCAGAGTTTGTCTTTCTCCCCGCACACCAGAAGGACTTTTCCCGCGATCCTTTCGACCTGGATGCGTGCAGCGGCGTGTGCTGCCAAGCTCTTCAGCCCGTTGGCATAGACGTCCAGCACCCCATTCGGACCGGGCATACCATAGGGCAATGTGGGTACGGGATTGCCGGCGGCCGTCCACGACGCGCGATTCTCGATGCCGGTCCAATTGATGCCCGGCCACGCGACACTCGAGGGCATGCCGGCGACGACGGCGCGAACTTCCGGATGGCGCGCCGCGACCAGCAACGCGGCTTCCGCGCCCTTGGAGCCGCCGACCATTCCGATCCGCTTGGCATCCACGCCCGGTTGATGGGCAATCCAGTGCAACGCGTGGTCGAAGGTTTCGAGCGGGATCAGCGCCAGCGCGTCGCTTTGTCCCGGCGCGCGATAATAAGCCAATTGGAGGACAGCGAACCCAGCCGTGTGAAGGGCTTGCGCCATGCGGTCGGTTCCGCTGCTCAATCCTCCCTCCGACCCGCCGAGCAGCAGGATCGCAGGCATCACCTGACCGACGGCTGGTGCGTACC
Source organism: Sphingomonas sp. (assembly GCF_017304635.1). GTDB lineage: Bacteria > Pseudomonadota > Alphaproteobacteria > Sphingomonadales > Sphingomonadaceae > Sphingomonas. The sequence continues at coordinate 830,253 of NZ_JAFKMA010000001.1, read as the reverse complement.
AGTTACCGATCACGCCCTGTTGCTCGATCTGTATACCGCCAGGCCCCGGCGCTGTCATCTGCGCCTTCGGAGCCTGCATCGCCGGGGGGGCGGCGGCGGATACCTGCGGCAGCATCGACGCTGCCGCGAGCAACATTGTGCGGATCAACCCCAGTTCGCCATCTTGGCTTCGAGGTTCTCGCGGATCGCCTCGAAGAACTGCTCGGTGGTCATCCACGCCTGGTCGGGGCCGATCAGCAGCGCGAGGTCCTTGGTCATCTTGCCGCTCTCGACGGTCTCGATGCAGACCTTCTCAAGCTCCTCGGCGAAGCGGGTGACGTCGGGCGTGTCGTCGAACTTGCCGCGATACTTAAGGCCGCCGGTCCAGGCGAAGATCGACGCGATCGGGTTGGTCGAGGTCGCCTTGCCCTGCTGGTGCTGGCGATAGTGCCGCGTGACGGTGCCGTGCGCGGCTTCCGCCTCGACCGTCTTGCCGTCGGGCGACAGCAGGACCGAGGTCATCAGGCCGAGCGAGCCGAACCCCTGCGCGACCTGATCCGACTGGACGTCGCCGTCATAGTTCTTGCAGGCCCAGACGAACTCGCCGCTCCACTTGAGCGCGCTGGCGACCATGTCGTCGATCAGGCGATGCTCATAGACGATGTTCGCCGCCTTGAACTTGTCGGCGAACTCGGCGTCGAACACTTCCTGGAACAGGTCCTTGAAGCGGCCGTCATACGCCTTGAGGATGGTGTTCTTGGTCGACAGGTAAACCGGCCACTTTAGGTTGAGGCCGTAGTGCATCGAGGCGCGCGCGAAGTCGCGGATCGAATCGTCGAGGTTGTACATCGCCATCGCGACGCCCGACGACGGGAAGTCGAACACGTCCTTGTCGATCCGCTCGCCGTTGGTGCCGACCCAGCTGATCGACAGCTTGCCGGGGCCGGGCACGCGGAAGTCGGTCGCGCGATACTGGTCGCCGAACGCGTGGCGCCCGACCACGATCGGCTTGGTCCAGCCGGGGATCAGGCGCGGCACGTTCGAGATCACGATCGGCTCGCGGAAGATGGTGCCGCCCAGGATGTTGCGGATCGTGCCGTTGGGCGACTTCCACATCGCCTTCAGGTTGAATTCCTCGACGCGCGCCTCGTCCGGGGTGATCGTCGCGCACTTGACCGCGACGCCGTATTTCTGCGTCGCGTGCGCGGCGTCGATCGTTACCTGGTCGTCGGTCGCGTCGCGATGTTCGATGCCGAGGTCGTAATAATCGAGTTCGATGTCGAGATACGGCTTGATAAGGCGCTCGCGGATCCATTCCCAGATGATCCGCGTCATTTCGTCGCCGTCGATCTCCACGACGGGCGTCTTCACCTTGATCTTGGCCATGTTCGCTTTCCTGAAAGGGAGGTTTGCCGGTGGCTCTAGGAGGAAGCGGGGAGGGGGGTCAAGCGGGGCGCACCATGGCCAAACTTGACAAACTTGACGGGGGTAGCGCGGTCGATGAGGTCACGCTCGACGGCGAGGTCGAGGAGCGTTGCCGATACCGTGACAACGCGAGCGTCGGCGGCGTGGAGCGGTGTCGGCGATGTCAAAGAGCGGTTCGTGCGCATCCTATCCCAGCGCGGCGCCTGTAGGACAGCGCATTGTCTCGCCGCGGCGAGGGGGGTAGAGACCGGCGATGCCTTCGATCGATCCGCCGGGTACCGGCACGACCACCGTCAAGTGGCGATTCCCCAGCATGCACCCCGAGGGGACGCGCTACGTCGTCATCGTCGGGGTGGCGGCGTTGCTGTCGCTGCTGATCTGGAACGTCCTGTTCTGGCCGCTCGTCTTCCTGACCGTCTTCGTTGCGGCGTTCTTTCGCGATCCGATCCGGGTGACGCCGCGCGGCGACGATCTGGTGATCGCGCCGGCCGACGGGCTGGTCACGATGATCCAGCCGGTGATGCCGCCGCCCGAACTCGCCATCCTGGGCGAGGCGCCGCTGGTGCGCGTGTCGATCTTCATGAGCGTGTTCGACGTCCACGTGAACCGCACGCCGATCGCGGGGACGATCCGGCGGGTCGTCTACATCTCCGGCAAGTTCCTCAACGCCGATCTCGACAAGGCGAGCGAGGAGAATGAGCGGCAGCACATCGTCGTCGAAGGGAAGGACGGCCGCCTGATCGGCTTCACCCAGATCGCGGGTCTCGTCGCGCGGCGGATCCTGGCGTTCGTGAAGGAGGGCGACATGATCGCCGCCGGGCAGCGTGTCGGCCTGATCCGCTTCGGCAGCCGCGTCGACGTATTCCTGCCGCCCGATACGGCGTGCCAGGTCGCGCTGGGCCAGCGCACCATCGCCGGCGAGACGATCATCGGCCGCGTCGGCGGCGAGGCGGTGAGCGGCGTCACCCAATGAGGCCGCCGCGCACGTTGCGGCGGCGGGCGCAGCAGGGCCTGCCGCTGCGTACGATCACGCCGAACGCGCTGACCGCGCTGGCGCTGTGTTCCGGCTTGACCGGGGTGCGGTTCGCGATCGCGGCGGCGAGCGTGCCGACCGGCGGCTCCGGCCTGCCGATCGACACCAGCCGGTGGGAACTGGCGGTGACGATGATCCTGGTCGCAGGCGTGCTCGACGGCGTCGACGGGCGCGTCGCGCGGTTGCTGCGCGGGACCAGCCGGTTCGGGGCGGAGCTCGATTCGCTAAGCGATGCGATCTCGTTCGGGGTCGCGCCGTCGCTGATCCTCTACCTTTGGTCGCTGACCGATTCGCCGCGCTTCGGCTGGGTCTGCGCCTTGCTGTTCGCGGTGTTCGCCGCGCTCCGCCTGGCCCGGTTCAACGCTGCGATCGATGCCAGCGACCAGCCGCGCAAGGCGGCCGGCTACCTGACCGGTATCCCCGCGCCGGCCGGCGCAATCGGGGCGATGCTGCCGATGTATCTGTGGTTCATCAGCGGCGCCGAGTGGCTGCGCTCGCCTTGGCTGGTCGCGCCGTGGGTGGCGTTCGTCGCGATCCTGATGGTGTCGAGCCTGCCGACCTACGGCTGGTCGTCGATCAAGCTGCGGCGGCGGATCCGATTCGAGGCGCTGGTGGTAATCGTCGCGGTCGGCGCGGCGCTGATCTCGATGCCCTGGCATACGCTGGCGGCGGTCTGCGTCTTCTACCTCGCGCTCATCCCGCTCAGCGTGCGGGGCTATGCGAAGGTCAGGCGGCAGCGCGCCAGTATGACGGCGCCAGCGCCGGGCGGCTCGGCGTAACCCGCAGGGTCGAGGCGCGGCGCGGAGGCAGCGGCGGCAGGATCGACGCGACGCCCTGGCCGCTCAGCGCCAGGCGGATCTTGTCGAGCGAAGGCGTCACCGTCGCGTAGATGACGAAAGCCGCGGCGGCAAAAGCACCGGCGAATGTCAGGATGGCCAGCATCATCATCGCGTTAATCCCCTTCGATCGGACGACATCCGATGGGAAATCAACGGCCTGTCGTTTCCCTTGGTTCCGTGTCCTGTTGATGATCGCTGTATGTTCTGTTGATGTTCTATCCGTCAAGCGAAAAACGAGAACATACCGGGAATAAGTTGGCCGTATGGGGGTGGGTCAGCAGCATATGCGAACGTTGACCAAAGGATTGTCACATAAACGTAACGATAAAGCGTGCTATTATGACGACGAACCGAGCAACAAATAGCCGTTGAGACGAGCTGTTGAGGTCGCCCACCGCAGCGGATGGTGTTTCAACACGCGAAATCGCCCTCACTTGCCTTTCGTCGGCACCTCCGCTAACGGCGCGCCCTCAACACCGCATGGGAAGCATCATAGCCCGGTGCGCAACCGGCCGACCGGCCGTTCGCGTCATCCGCTTCCCAGAGGCTCAACCGGAAGGAGTTATCCCTATGGCGGCACCCGTCGTCTCCATGCAGCAGCTCGTCGAGACTGGTGCGCACTTCGGACACCAGACCCATCGCTGGAACCCGAAGATGAAACCCTACATCTTCGGCGATCGCAACGGCGTTCACATCCTCGATCTGTCGCAGACCGTGCCGCTGTTCGCGCGCGCGCTCGAATTCGTGTCGTCGTCGGTCGCGTCGGGCGGCAAGGTGCTGTTCGTCGGCACCAAGCGCCAGGCGCAGGAGCCGATCGCGGAAGCCGCGCGCAAGGCCGGCCAGCATTTCGTCAACCACCGCTGGCTGGGCGGCATGCTCACCAACTGGAAGACGATCTCGAACTCGATCCGCCGGCTGAAGAGCCTGGAAGAGCAGCTATCGGGCGACACGCACGGCCTGACCAAGAAGGAAGTGCTGCAACTCACCCGCGAGCGCGACAAGCTCGAACTGTCGCTGGGCGGCATCCGCGACATGGGCGGCGTGCCCGACGTGATGTTCGTGATCGACGCCAACAAGGAAGAGCTGGCGATCAAGGAAGCCAACACGCTGGGCATCCCGGTCGTCGCGATCCTCGATTCGAACGTGTCGCCGGACGGCATCGCGTTCCCGGTGCCGGCGAACGACGACGCGGCCCGCGCCATCCGCCTGTATTGCGAGGCGGTCGCGATCGCCGCGACGCGTGGCGGCCAGGAGCAGCAGTCGCGCCGTGGCGTCGACTTGGGCGCCCAGGTCGAAGCGCCGGTCGAGGAAGCGCTGACCGTGGAAGAGCCGCAGCAGGCCGAGATGGCCGCCGAGGCCGAGCGCCAGCTCGACGCCTGAGCGTCGCCGGAATGAAACATCGGCGGGGCAGGGCGCATTCGGCTCTGTCCCGCCGCGTTCATATGCAAAATAGAGGAATTTGAGATGGCCGATATCACGGCAGCGATGGTCAAGGACCTGCGCGAGAAGAGCGGCGCCGGCATGATGGATTGCAAGAAGGCGCTTAACGAAACCGCCGGCGACATGGACGCGGCGATGGACTGGCTGCGCACCAAGGGCCTCGCGGCCGCCGCCAAGAAGTCGAGCCGCACCGCGGCCGAGGGCTTGGTCGGCGTCGCCGTCAGCGGCACCAAGGGTGCGGCGGTCGAAGTCAATTCGGAAACCGACTTCGTCGCCAAGAACGACCAGTTCCAGTCGTTCGTCCGCGACGTGACTCAGGTCGCGCTGGCGAAGGGCGACGACATCGCGACGATCAAGGCGGCCGACCTGAACGGCAAGACCGTCGAGGAAGTGCTGACCAACAACATCGCGACGATCGGCGAGAACCAGAACCTGCGCCGCGCCCGCCAGCTCGAAGTGAGCCAGGGCGTGGTCGTGCCGTACGTGCACAACGCGCAGGCGCCGGGCCTCGGCAAGATCGGCGTGCTCGTCGCGCTGGAAAGCGCCGCGCCCGCCGACAAGCTCGAAGCGCTGGGCAAGCAGATCGCGATGCACGTCGCCGCCGCTTTCCCGCTGGCGCTGAACGCGGACGGCATCGACCCCGCGATCGTCGAGCGCGAGCGCGCGGTGCTGCGCGAGAAGAACGCCGACAAGATCGTCGGCAAGCCGCCGGAGATCGCCGAGAAGATCCTGAACGGCCCGGTCGACAAGTTCCTGAAGGAAAACGCGCTGCTGACGCAGGCGTTCGTGATGGACGGCAAGACCCCGGTGCAGGACGTGATCGCCGCCGCCGCCAAGGAAGCCGGTTCGCCGATCGTGCTGACCGACTATGTCCGCTTCCAGCTCGGCGAGGGGATCGAGAAGGAAGAGAGCGACTTCGCCGCCGAAGTCGCCGCCGCCTCGGGCGTCAAGCAGCCGGCGTAAGGCTGCCGTCGAACGGATGAAGGGGCGGGGCGACCTGCTCTTCCCCTCTCCCGTCGGGAGAGGGGCAAGGCGCGTAGCGCCGCAGGGTGAGGGAAGGGTCGAAAGCGTTTCGACTTAGCCCTCACCCTTCCGCGCCTCTGGCGCTCGTCCCTCTCCCGATGGGAGAGGGAATTGGTTGTGCGAAAATCGCACCCCGCCTAAGGTCCGCGCCGCTCCCTTCAGCCGCTTGAGAATCATGTGACCGCGCCAGCCTATAAACGCATCCTCCTGAAACTCTCGGGCGAGGTCCTGATGGGCGAGGGCGGTGGTCTGGCGATCGATCCGACCGTCACCGCACGCGTCGCCGGCGAGATCAAGGATGCGCGCGATGCCGGGCACGAGCTGTGCGTGGTGGTCGGCGGCGGCAACATCTTCCGTGGAATGGCGGGCGCGGCGCGCGGGATGGATCGTGCGACCGGCGATTACATGGGCATGCTGGCGACCGTGATGAACGCGCTGGCCGTGCAGAACGCGCTCGAGCAGATCGGCGTCGAGACTCGCGTCCAGTCGGCGATCCCGATGGCGAGCGTGTGCGAACCCTTCATCCGCCGCCGCGCGATGCGGCACCTGGAAAAGGGGCGGATCGTGATCTTCGCCGCCGGCGTCGGCTCGCCGTTCTTCACGACCGACAGTGGCGCCGCCCTGCGCGCGGCGGAAATGAAGTGCGACGCGCTGTTCAAGGGCACCTCGGTCGACGGCGTGTACGATGCCGACCCGAAGCAGGATGCGTCGGCCAAGCGCTACGACACGGTGAGCTACGACACGGTGCTCGCCGACAACCTCAAGGTCATGGACGCGAGCGCGATCGCGTTGTGCCGCGACAACGATATTCCGATCGTCGTCTTCAATATCCGCGAACCGGGCAACCTCGCCTCGGTGCTGCGCGGCGAAGGCGTTTCGACGGTGGTACGGAACGGATAGGAGAGAGACGATGGCCGCTTACGACAAGGCCGACCTGGAGCGCCGCATGGCGGGCAGCGTCGAGGCGCTGAAGCATGACCTGGGCGGCTTGCGCACCGGTCGCGCGTCGACCGCGTTGCTCGATCCGATCACGGTCGAGGTGTACGGCGCACACATGCCGCTCAACCAGGTCGCGACGGTATCGGCGCCGGAGCCGCGCATGCTGTCGGTGCAGGTGTGGGACAAGTCGAACATCGGCCCGGTGGAAAAGGCGATCCGTTCGGCCGGGCTCGGGCTCAACCCGATCAACGACGGCAACACGCTGCGCCTGCCGATACCCGATCTGACCGAGGAACGCCGCAAGGAACTGGCGAAGCTCGCCGGCAGCTATGCGGAGAAGGCGCGCATCGCCGCCCGCAACGTCCGCCGGGACGGAATGGACAGCCTGAAGACCGACGAGAAGAAGGGCGTCTATTCGGAAGACGAGCGCAAGCGCCACGAGACCGAGGTGCAGAAGCTGACCGATAGCACCATCGCCGACATCGACGCCGCCGCGCAGTCGAAGGAAAAGGAAATCCTGGGCCAGTGACGCGCGGCGCGTTCGCCCTCTCCATCAACGTCAGCCCCGCGAAAGCGGGGACCCAGCTTCCGAGCTTGCCCGCCCTGCAACGGCCGTTGCCGTGTCGGACCGCCGCCGGAGATGGGTCCCCGCTTTTGCGGGAATGACGGATGGGCAGGGTCATGGCGGCGGATCCCGCGATCGCGATCGGCGGCGGCGTGCTGCCGCGCCACGTCGCGATCATCATGGACGGCAACGGGCGCTGGGCGAAGAAGCGGCATCTGCCGCGGCTCGCCGGGCACAAGCAGGGCGTCGAGGCGGTCCGCCGCGTGTCGCGCGAGGCGCGGCGGCTGGGGGTCGAGGCGCTGACGCTCTATGCCTTCTCGTCGGAGAACTGGCGCCGCCCGGCCGAGGAAGTCGGCGACCTGATGGGCCTGTTGCGCTGGTTCATCCGCAACGACCTGGCGGAGATCATCCGTGACAACGTGCGGCTGCGGATCATCGGCGACTACCGCCGCTTCTCGCCCGACACGGTGGCGATGATCGACGACGCGATGGCGCGGACGGCGAGCAACACGGGTCCGCTGCTGGTGATCGCGCTCAATTACGGGTCGCAGGCGGAATTGGCCAAGGCCACGCGCGTGCTGGCCGAGCGAGTCCGTGATGGCGCGATGGCGGCGGCGGAGATCGACGCTGCGGCGATCGAGGGCCTGCTCGAAACGTCCGACCTGCCGCCGCTCGACCTGCTGATCCGCACCTCGGGCGAGCAGCGGCTGTCCAATTTCCTGTTGTGGCAGGCGGCCTATGCCGAACTGCTGTTCGTCGACACGCTGTGGCCCGATTTCGACGAAGCCGCGCTGGGCGAGGCGGTCGCGGCGTTCGGCCAGCGCCAGCGCCGCTTCGGCGGGTTGTGAGCCGCCGGTGAGAGATCCCGCCAAGCCCAGACAACCGTCCGAACTGGTGCTACGCGTCGTCACCGGGCTGGCGCTCATCACGGTCGCGCTGGTTGCGGTGATCCTGGGCGGGATCGTGTTCTGGGCGTTGCTGACGGTAATCGCGCTGGCGATGATGGCGGAGTGGGCCGACCTGTTCGACACGCCGTCTTGGCCGAAGCGGCTGGCGCTCTACGCGCTGTTCGTGCCGCTGGCGATCATGACGCCCGGGGTCGCGGCGGGGCCGGGGTTTCTGGCGCTCGGGCTGATCTTCGCGGCGTTCTTCTTCGTCGGCGCGGTAACGCGGCGGGCGTGGCTGGCGTGGGGCGTGGTCTATGTCGGGGTGCCGGTGCTGGCGCTGCTGCTGATCCGGCAGGAGAACACCGTCCGGCTGGGGCATATCGGCCTGCTCTACACGATCTGGACGCTGGCGCTGGTGTGGTCGACCGATATCGGCGCCTATTTCGCCGGGCGCTTCATCGGCGGGCCGAAGCTCGCGCCACGCGTCAGCCCGAACAAGACCTGGGCGGGGCTGATCGGCGGGATGGCGGCGGCGACATTGTTCGCCTTTTTCCTGCACGGGTTCGCCGGCCTGCCCCTGCTGCTCGCGCTGACGACGCCGGTGCTCGCCACGCTTGCGCAGGGCGGCGACCTGTTCGAAAGCTGGCTGAAGCGGCGCGCGGGGAAGAAGGACAGCGGCAATCTGCTGCCCGGCCATGGCGGCGTGCTCGATCGGCTCGATGGGCTGGTCCCGGTGGCTCCGGTCGCGGCGTTGCTGGTCCTGCTGGTTCGATGAAATCGATCACCGTCCTGGGCGCGACCGGATCGGTCGGCACCTCGACGCTCGACCTGATCGAGCGCTCGCCCGACCGGTTCCGCGTCATGGCGCTGACCGCCAATTGCGACGTCGAGCGACTGGCGGCAGCGGCGATCCGGACGCGCGCGGAACTGGCGGTGGTCGCCGACGAGAGCTGCCTGCCGGCGCTGCGCGAGGCGTTGCGCGGCACCAATATCGGCACGGCCGGTGGCGCGCGGGCGGTCTGCGAGGCCGCGCGATCGGGTGCCGACCTGACGATGGCGGCGATCGTCGGAGTCGCCGGGCTCGGTCCGGTGATGGCGGCGATCGAGGCGGGCGGCACGGTGGTACTCGCCAACAAGGAGCCGCTGGTGTCGGCCGGCGACGTGATCCTGGCGGCGGCGCGGCGATCGGGCGCGACGCTGCTGCCGGCCGATTCCGAGCACAACGCCATCTTCCAGTGCCTCGACCCCAGACAGATCGACCGCGTCCGCCGCATCATCCTGACCGCGAGCGGCGGCCCGTTCCGCGACTGGACTTGCGACGCGATGCGCGACGTCACGCCGGAGCAGGCGGTCGCGCACCCCAATTGGTCGATGGGGGCCAAGATCTCGGTCGATTCGGCGACCCTGATGAACAAGGGGTTGGAGCTGATCGAGGCGGCGCGGCTGTTCCCGGTGCCGCCCGAGCGGATCGAGATCGTCATCCATCCGCAATCGGTGATCCACTCGCTGGTCGAATATGTCGACGGCTCGACGCTGGCGCAGCTCGGCCCGCCCGACATGCGGGTGCCGATCGCGCATTGCCTGGCCTGGCCGGACCGGATCGCGACGCCGATGGCACCGCTGGATCTGGTCGCGATCGGCCGCCTCGATTTCGCCGCACCCGATGCCGAGCGGTTCCCGGCGCTGGCCCTCGCGCGTCAGGCATTGGAGGCAAGCGGCGCGCGTCCCGCCATCCTGAACGCCGCCAACGAAGTCGCGGTGGCGGCTTTCCTCGATCGTCGCATCGGCTTCCTCGAAATTGCCGCAATCGTCGGCGATACGCTCGACCGGTACGACCCGCCGGCGCCGGAAACGCTGGACGAGGTCCTGGCGATCGACGCGGGGGCACGCAGGATCGCAGGTGAACGTGTAGAGGATTGCGTGACCTGATGCAGAGCCCCGGAATCATCCTCACGCTCGTCGCCTTCGTGCTGATGCTGGGGCCGCTCGTCTTCTTTCACGAGCTCGGCCATTATTTCGCCGGGCGTTGGTTCGGGATCAAGGCGGACGCCTTCTCGATCGGGTTCGGGCCGGAGATCGCCGGCTGGACCGACAAGCGCGGCACGCGGTGGAAGCTGTCGGTGCTGCCGCTCGGCGGCTATGTCCGCTTCGCCGGCGACATGAGCCCGGCCGGGCTGACCGATCCGGCGTGGCTCGCGCTCCCGCCCGAAGAGCGCGCCAGGACGTTCCAGTCGAAGAAGGTGTGGCAGCGCGCGATCGTCGTGCTGGCCGGGCCGGTGACCAATTTCCTGCTGGCGGTGCTGATCCTGACCGGGTTCGCGCTGGCCTATGGCGTCAGCACGACGACGACGCAGGTCGGCTCGGTCGAGCAGGGGACGATGGCGGCGAGCATCGGTTTGCAGCCCGGCGACCGCATCACCGCGATCGGCGGACGCCCCGTCGATACCTTCGACGAACTGCGCATGTACGTCGTGATCCGCGCCGGCCAGCCGGTCCGCGTCGATTACGATCGCGGCGGCCGGCATTTGTCGGCGGACGGCGTCATCGGAACCGCGCGCCAGACCGACAAGTTCGGCAACGCGCAGGATATCGGCGTGCTCGGCGTCCATCCGGGCGAAGTACGGTTCGCGCGGGTCGGCGTGCTGGAGGCGCCGATCGTGGCGATCGGCCAGGTCGGCGACCTGATCCGCATGACCGGCGAGACGCTGGGCCAGCTGCTGATCGGCGAGCGCTCGGTCAAGGACATGTCCGGTATCGTCAGCATGGCGAAAGTATCGGGCGAACAATTGAGCCTGGGCTGGATCGACTTCGTCAGCCTGATCGCGTTCATTTCGATTAATTTGGGGTTCATCAACCTGTTGCCAGTTCCGATGCTAGATGGTGGACATTTGCTGTTCTATGCAATCGAGGCGGTGCGGCGGCGTCCGGTGACGCCGCAGATCCAGGAATGGGCGTTCCGCGGTGGACTGGCGGTGATCCTGGCGCTGTTCCTAGTCGTGACGTTCAACGATCTCGGCAAGGTCGGGCTTTGGCAGCACCTTAAGGGATTGATCGGGTGAGGGCCGGGTTGATCGGTTGACCCAAGTGGGGCAGGGCGGGCGCGCCGGTTCATACGCGACGGCAAGTGGCTATCCGGCTGGGGTGGAATGGTGATTATCAAGGCTTCGAAGTTCGGGACGCGCGCCGCCGCGGTGTTGATGGCGGGGACGATCCTGTCGCCGGTGGCGATGGCGCAGACCGCGCCGCGCAAGGCGCCGGCGGCCGCGCCGACCCCGGCCGCGCCGGCGACTCCCGCGCCGGTGCCGGCGGCGGTCGCGCCGCAGCGCGTGATCCACTCGCTGCGCGTCGAGGGATCGCAGCGGATCGAGCCCGAGACGGTGCTGAGCTACACAAAGCTGCGCGTCGGCCAGGCCTATTCGAACGAGACGCTCGACCAGGCGATCCGCGATCTCTACGCGAGCGACCTGTTCGCCGACGTGTCGATCGCCGGCGCGGAGACCGGCGACATCACGCTGCGCATCCGCGAGAACCCGATCATCAACCGCGTGATCCTGGAGGGCAATTCGACCCTCAAGTCGGACAAGATCACGAAGGAAATCAAGCTCGCGCCGCGCCAGATCTTCACGCGCACGGCCGTCCGTCAGGACGTCGGCCGCATCGTCGAGCTCTATCGCCGCCAGGGCCGCTTCGCCGCGCGGATCGAGCCGAAGATGGTCAGCCTCGACCAGAACCGCGTCGACGTGGTGTTCGAGATCGACGAGGGGCCGAAGTCGAAGGTCCGAGCGATCAACATCATCGGCAACCAGGTCTTCTCCGACGACAAGCTGCGCCAGCAGATGGTGACGAAGCAGGCGCGCTTCTTCCGCTTCTTCTCGTCGAACACGTCGTACGACCAGGATCGCCTGGCCTACGATCAGCAGCAGCTGCGCAAGTTCTATCTGACGCAGGGCTATGCCGATTTCCGCGTGACCTCCGCGGTGGCCGAACTGACGCCTGACAAGCGTGATTTCATCATCACCTACGTGGTCGAGGAAGGGCCGCGCTACAAGTTCGGCGACGTGACCGTCGACAGCGACATCCGCGACTTCGACAACAAGAAGCTCGCCTCGTCGCTCGGCATCACGAAGGGCGACTGGTACAACGCCAAGAAGGTCGAGGACACGGTCGACAGCCTCAGCCAGACCGCCGGGCTGTTCGGCTACGCGTTCACCGAAGTGAACCCGGAGTTCGTGCCGAACAAAGAAAACCTGACGATGGCGATCAACTTCCACATCGCCGAGGCCAAGCGGACCTATGTCGAGCGGATCGAGATCACCGGCAACCGCCAGACCCAGGACAAGGTGATCCGCCGCGAAATCCGTCTGGCGGAGGGTGACGCCTTCAACAGCTTCCAGGTCAAGCGCTCGACCGACCGCATCAATTCGCTCGGCTTCTTTCAGGACAAGTTCGAGATCAAGAACGAGCAGGGCTCGGCCGCCGACCGCGTCGTGCTCAACGCGAACGTCGAGGAAAAGCCGACCGGCGAACTGTCGCTGTCGGCGGGTTATTCGAGCCTCGAGCGGTTCATCATCCAGGCCGGCATCACCCAGCGCAACTTCCGCGGCAAGGGCCAGGAACTGCGCGCCAACGTCGACTATTCGGTCTATTCGAAGTCGGTCAGCCTGGGCTTCACCGAGCCGTATCTGTTCGACAAGAACGTCGCCGTCGGCGTCGACATCTTCCGCCGCGACTATAACTCGTTCAACTATATCGGCGACCAGCGTCAGACGACCTATTCGCAGGTCTCGACCGGGTTCCAGGTGCGCACCGGCGTGCCGCTGACCGAATATTGGTCGCTGTCCGGCCGCTACGGGCTGACGTTCGACAAGGTCGGGCTGGACCAGGCGACCTATTTCACCAACGGCGTCTGCAACCCGTTCGTCGCCGGACGCTACCTCTGCGACGCGATCGGCAACCGCGTGACGTCGATGATCGGCTATTCGCTGGTCTATGACAGCCTGAACAGCCGCCTGCGTCCGACCGCCGGCAAGCGGCTGGTGCTGAGCCAGGATGTCGCCGGGTTGGGCGGCGACGTCCGCTACATCCGCTCGCGTATCGAGGCGAGCAAGTACATGAACCTCGGCAAGGGCTGGATCTTCTCGGTCAATGGCGAGGCCGGCTACATCAAGAGCCTGCAAAGCACGCCGGCCGACGGCAGCGATCCGATCCGCATCACCGACCGCTTCTACTTGGGCGAGCCGCAGATTCGCGGCTTCGACATCCGCGGCGTCGGCCCGCGCGTTCAGCGCATCCCGTACGTCACCAACACCGACGCGACGACCGGCGTCACGACGCAGACGCTGTCGACCGACAAGAACTCGATCATCGACGATGCGCTGGGCGGCCGGGCCTATTACCTGGTCCGGTTCGAACTCGAACCGCCGCTCGGCGGCGGCGTGCGCGAGCTGGGCTTGCGGCCGAGCATCTTCATGGACGTCGGCGCCGTGTTCGGCGTGCGTCGGCCGCAGCTGACGACGACCTGCACGACCGGCCAGACCACGCCATGCTATCCGGTCGTCAACGGCATCGTTCAGCCGTACCAGCAGCAGCAATATGCGACCGTGAACGGGACGCAGGTGCCGTTGTACCAGGTGCCGTCGACCGACGCGACGAACCCCAGCCTGTTGACGACCTGCGCGACCGGTTATTCGGCGACGTACGGCGGCGCGTGCGCCGGGTCGTCGGCCAACAGCAATTACTCGGTGCCGTACGGCCCGTACCTGGAGCGGTTCGTCGGCGACTCGCCGCGGCCGCGCATCTCGATCGGTTTCGGGGTGAACTGGAATTCGCCGTTCGGGCCGTTGCGCATCGATATCGCGAAAGCGTTGCTCCACGACAAGGGCGACGACACCAAACTTGTGACCTTCAACGTAGGAACCCAATTCTGATGACCATCAAGATCACCTCGCTCGGCCTCGGCGCCATCGCGCTGACCGGCATGCTCGCCGCGTCGTCGGCTTCGGCGCAGACCGCCGCGGTCGCCGATCCGCAGGCTGCGCTGACGCAGTCGGTCGCCTTCACCAACGCGATCAACCAGATCCGCACGACCTACAAGACGCAGCTCGACCAGGCCGAATCGATCCGCAAGGCGCTGGGGCCGCAGGAGCAGGTGTTCGACACCAACAAGGACGGCCAGCTCGACGAGCAGGAGCTCGCTCGCATGCGCGCCGCGCCGAACTTCGCGTCGATCCAGCAGCAGGAACAGCAGGCCGCGACCGCCGAACTGCCCGCGCTGCGCGCTCGTGCCTATGTCATCGAGCAACTCAGCCCGCGCCTGCAGACCGCGTTCAAGAATGTGCTCGCCGCCAAGCGCATCTCGCTGGTCGTGCGTCCGGAAGCGGTGCTGACGGCCGATAACACCGCCAATATCACCGACGACATCACGGCGGAGATGAACAAGAACACCGCCGCGGTCAGCATCACCCCGCCCGCCAACTGGCAGCCGGGCCAGGCTGGCCAGGCGGCGGCGCCCGCCGCGCCCGTCACCACGCCGACGCCGGCGCCGACCGGCACGCGTCGCACCCGGTGAGCGACGACACCCCGGCAGCGACGTCCACCCCCGCTTCCGCGGGGGCCCCGCTTGACATCAAGCGCGTGATGGCGGCGCTGCCGCATCGCTATCCGATGCTGTTGGTCGACCGGGTCGAGGAGTTGATCCCCGACCGGTCGATCGCCGCGATCAAGGCGGTCAGCATGAACGAGGAATTCTTCCAGGGGCATTTCCCGGAAAGGCCGATCATGCCGGGTGTGCTCCAGGTCGAAGCGCTGGCACAGGCCGCCGGCGTGCTCGCGGTCGAGAGCCTGGGCCTCGCCGGCTCCGGCAAGCTCGTCTATTTCATGTCGATCGACGGGGTGAAGTTCCGCAAGCCGGTCGAGCCCGGCGTGCTGCTGCGGCTCGAGGTCGAGTTCGTCCAGAAGCGCAGCCGCGTATGCAAGTTCGCCGGCAAGGCGCTGCTCGACGGCGAGGTCGCGACCGAATGCGAATTCACCGCGATGATCGCCGATCCGCCGAGCGACTGACGATTGCACCATGCTGTTGAAAATATCTCGCGTGCCTGCTAGGCGCGCGCCCTTCGCGGCCGGTCGGAAACCGGCGGCACATCAAAGGAATTACCCGTGAAGGCCGATACGCATCCCGATTATCACATGATTACGGTCAAGATGACCGACGGCACCGAGTACCAGACTCGCTCCACCTGGGGCAAGGAAGGCGACACGATGACGCTCGAGATCGACCCGCTGTCGCACCCGGCCTGGACCGGCGGTCGCGGCCAGATGCTGGATGCGGGCGGCCAGGTGGCGCGCTTCAACAAGCGTTTCGGCGGCCTCAACCTCACCAAGAAGTAAGCCGATCGGCACCACGACCGCCGCGCGCCGACCCCGGCGCGCGGCGGTTTTGCGTGCTTAACGCGGCGTTAGGCTTGTTCGGCTTAGGCTGGCCGACATGATCGAAGCCAGGCCCACCAATATCCGTGCCGATTACGCGCCAGCCGACGCTCATCCACTCCGCAAGAGCGCGCGCGCGACGGTGTCGCTCGACGCCAAGCTGGTGCGCGGCGGGCTCGACCGGACGGCCTGCCGGATCACCGACCTGTCGCCCGAAGGCGCGCGGTTGAGCAGCTATTCGGCGCTCAAGAAAGACACCACCATCTCGCTGACGCTGCCCGGGATCGGTCAGGTCGCGGCGGTGGTGCGCTGGGCCGACGATTTCCAGGCCGGGTGCCAGTTCGTGTCGCCGCTGACGATGGACCAGTTCGAGGAACTGGTGGGGTTGGGGGCTATCTGAGTTGAGAGCGCAGCGTGGCGAAGCCACGCCGTCGGACTTGGCGGTGCCAAGCCGGCCGCGCTGGCGCGTCTCGTCGGCTTTAGCCGACGTGCGCACTGCGCTGGCGGAGAGGGTGGGATTCGAACCCACGGTGGGCGTGAACCCACGGCGGTTTTCAAGACCGCTGCCTTAAACCACTCGGCCACCTCTCCGCGCGGGCCCGCTTTGGGCAAGGGCGGTGATTTGTGCAAGCCGTACGACGATCGGGGATTCCCGCGGCGGCGTCGCTGTGGCACGGTCGCACGATGCGGGGTTGTGGCGGTATCAAGGGAATGGCGGGCGCGCTCCTGCTGGTCGGGCTGAGCGCAAGTGCGCATGGTCAAAGCAGCGACGAGGTCGGTTTCCAGTCCTATCTCCAGACCTTGCGCGCGCAGGCGATCGCGCAGGGTGTGCGCCCCGCCACGGCCGATTCGGTCATTGCCGGCCTGACGCTCAATCCGCGCGTGATCGAGCTCGACCGCGCGCAACCCGGCGGCAATCCGGCCAATCCGTCGAACGCCAACCCGCCGCTCGCGCCCTATCTCCGCCAGCATCTCGGCGCCGCGCTGATCGCGCAGGGTCGCGACAAATATCTCGCGCAGCGCCCGCGGTTGGCGCGGATCGAGGCGGAGACCGGCGTCCCCGAATCGATCATGGTCGCGATCTGGGGGCACGAGACCAGCTACGGCAAGGTGATGGGCACGTTCGACCTGCCGCGCGCGCTGGCGACTTTGGCCTATGAGGGGCGCCGCCGCGACCTGTTCGCCAACGAGTTCATCGCGACGCTGAAGATCGTCGATCGCGGTATCCCGCGCGAGAAACTGGTCGGCAGCTGGGCCGGCGCGATGGGCGGGCCGCAATTCCTGCCTTCGGTCTATCTGCGGCTGGCGCGGGACGGCGACGGCGACGGTCGCGCCGACATCTGGTCGAGCGATGCCGATACGCTCGCGTCGATCGGCAATTATTTCTACAATGCTGGCTGGCGGCGCGGCCAGCCCTGGGGCGTCGCGGTGACGCTGCCCGCCGGGTTCGACCGCAGCATGGTGACCAACCGGCTGATCTCGCCGCGGTGTCCCCGCGTGTTCGCCCGCGCGAGCGGCTGGCGCTCGATCGCCGAATGGCGCGCGCTGGGCGTGATGCCCGCCGGCCGGCCGCTGCCGGCGGATTCGGTGCAGGCGACGCTGATCGAGCCCGACGGGCCGGGCCAGACCGCCTATCTGCTGACCGGCAATTACCGCGTGATTCTCGATTACAATTGCTCCAATTTCTACGCCATTAGCGTGGGGTTGCTGGCCGATGCCGTCGAACAATAGGATGTGGGTCGCCGCGCTGGCGGTGCTGGTCGCGGGTAGTGCCGCGGCCCAGACCGCGCCGCGTCCCGACGACGCGCGCGACGGGCCGCCGCCGTCGACCGGGCCGAGCGCCACGTCCGATCGCGGCGCGGATCGTCTCGACGAGGTCGGCTATGCCGCCGTCGCGACCGATGCGCCCGCCACCTACGTCGCCAAGCTGCGCGGTATCCCGGCCGGTGGCTATGCCGAGGTGACGATGCTCGACAGCGGGCGGACGACGCTGGTGCGATCGGACGGCGAGGATGCGCCGGTCGGGACGCTGGCATGGCTGTCCCCGGCCGCCGCCGCCGCGATCGGGCTGGAGGGGCGCGGCGCGGTACGCATCCGTCGCGTCACGCCGTCGCCGGCCGACCAGAACGCCCTGGCCAATGGACGCCCGCCATCGCCGCGGCTCGACGCCCCGGCGGCGTTGCTCGCGGGGCTGCGCACGCGCCTGCCCGCCAAGCCGGTCGCGGCGACGACACGGTCGGGGAAGGGCGCCAAAGCGGTGGTCGCGCCGACGCCATCGGCACGCCCGGCACTCGCGTCGGCCAGGCCGCCGATGGTCCGCAAGCCAGCGGCCGCGCCGTCACCGCCACCCACCGCCAACGCGCACCTCTACGTCCAGCTCGCCGCGTTCAGCACCGCCGACCGCGCCAATGCCCTCGCGCGCAGCATCGGCGGCAGCGTCTCGCCCGCCGGCGCTCTCTACCGCGTCCGCACCGGCCCCTACGTCACCGCCGCGCAAGCCGCACGAGCGCGTGACGCCGCCGTCAAGCGGGGCTATGCCCAGGCCCGCGTCGTTCGCGACAATTGATCCGACTCCACTCACGGAAGCCACTCGATTCGATGAAAAAGCTCGCCCTCCTCCTCGCCGCCGCGTCGCTGACCGTCCCCGCCTTCGCCGCGCCCGAATTCCAGACGCCGGCGCCGATCGCCTATATGGTCGACCTGAGCTCGAACGCGGTGCTGTTCGCCAAGGATGCCGATCGCCGCATGCCGCCGGCGTCGATGGCGAAGATGATGACGGTCTATGTCGTGTTCGACATGATAAAGCGCGGCGAGCTGAACGCGCAGAAGATGATTACCGTCCAGCCCGAGACCTGGCGCAAGTGGCACAGCCAGGGGTCGACCATGTTCCTGTCGGCGGGCGAGAATGTCAGCGTCGACAATCTGCTGAAGGGTATCGTCACGCTGTCGGGCAACGATGCCTGCGTAGTGCTGGCCGAGGGGCTGTCGGGCAACGAACAGGCGTTCACCGAGCGGATGAACGATGCCGCGAAGAAGCTGGGCATGACCAACAGCCATTTCGGCACCTCGAACGGCTGGCCCGACGGCGGCGTCACCTACGTCACCGCGCGCGACCTCACGACGCTGGCGTCGGCGACGATCCGCGACTTTCCGGACCTCTATCGGCGCTATTACTCGCTGCCGAACTTCACCTGGGGCAAGCAGCTCGGCAACGGCAGCAACATCACGCAGGACAATCGCGACCCGCTGCTCGGCAATGTCGCCGGCGCCGATGGCTTGAAGACCGGCCATACCGAGGAGGCCGGCTACAGCTTCACCGGATCGGCGATCCAGAACGGGCGCCGGCTGGTGATGGTGCTGGCCGGGCTCGACAGTTTCAACGGCCGCAAGGAACAGTCGATCAACTTCATGAAATGGGGTTTCGGCGCGTGGAGCAGCAAGCCGGTGGTGGGGAAGGGGCGGCAGGTCGCCACCGCCGACGTCCAGCTCGGCTCGGCGAGCAATGTCGGCCTGGTCGCGCAGGACAATCTGGCGGTGACGGTGCCGTCAGGCAGCAACCCATCGATGACCGCATCGGTCGTCTATGACGGCCCGCTCAAGGCGCCGATCAAGGCGGGCGATCACGTCGCCGACCTGATCGTCAAGGTGCCGGGCCAGAGCGACCAGCGCTTTCCGCTGGTGGCGGCGAGCGACGTCGGCCAGGCCGGGTTCTTCGGACGCGCCTGGGCGGGGCTGAAGCAGCTGTTCGGCGGCTGAGGACTCGCGCGGGCGATGGCGCCGGGACGGTTCCTGTCGATTGAAGGCGGCGAGGGCGCGGGCAAGTCGACTCAGATCCGGCTGCTCGCCGATCGTCTGCGCGCGGCTGGCGTCGAGGTGCTGACGACGCGCGAGCCCGGTGGCAGTCCCGGGGCGGAGGCGATCCGCGAACTGCTGATGCACGGCGCGATCGAACGCTGGAGCGCGCATAGCGAGGCGCTGCTGTTCGCCGCGGCGCGCGCCGATCATGTCGAAAAGACGATCCGCCCGGCGATCGGCGCCGGCACCTGGGTGCTGTGCGACCGCTTCATCGATTCGTCGCGCGCGTATCAGGGTGTGGCCGGCGGGATCGACGATGCCGCGGTGCTGGCGCTGCACGGCTTCGGGTCGCGCGGACTGCTGCCCGACCGGACGCTGGTGCTGGAAGTTTCGCCGGAAGTGGGGGCCGAGCGCGCCGCGCAACGCGACGGCGCCGCCGCCGATCGCTTCGCCGCGCGCGGTCGCGCGTTCCACGATGATGTCGCCGCCGCCTTCCGCCGCTTCGCAAAAGCCGAGCCGGATCGGGTGCGGCTGGTCGATGCCGGCGGGTCGGTCGATGCCGTCGCCGAGGCAGTCTGGGATGCGGTCGCCGACCTGCTGCCATGACGCCATTGTACGGTAACGATCGAGCGCGGGACGCTCTTTCCGAGGCGATCGCGAGCGGCGCGATGCATCATGCGTGGATTTTCGCGGGACCGGAGGGGATCGGCAAGGCGAGTTTCGCGCGCCTCGCCGCGCGCCGATTGCTGGCCGGCCGCGGCGACTTCGCCGTGCTCGAGGGCGACCGGACCTGGCAGTTGATGGAGGCCGGCGCGCATCCCGACTTCAAGCTGCTCGAACGCTTGCCCAAGGACGAGAAGAAGCCCGACCAGGGCCTCGCGCGCAGCATCAAGGTCGATCAGGTCCGCGAACTCGACCATTTCCTCGGGATCAAGCCGACCTATTCGGATCGCCGGGTCGTCCTGATCGACACCGCCGACGATCTCGAACGCCCCGGCGCCTCGAACGCGTTGCTCAAGAACCTCGAGGAACCGCCCGCCGGCACGGTGTTCCTGCTCGTCAGCCACGCGCCGTCGCGGTTGCTGCCGACGATCCGCTCGCGCTGCCGGATGCTGCGGTTCGAGCCGCTGGACGAAGACGACATGCGGATGGCGCTGGCCGGCGCCGGCGCGGTGCCGAGCGAGATCGCCGAGCTAGTGCGCGTGGGGGAGGGGTCGCCGGCGGCGGCGCTGGCGATGGCCGGGCTCGACATCGCCGGCATCGACGGATCGCTGGCCGACCTCGCGCGCGGCGACGCGAGCAACGCGGTGCGTTCGAAGCTGGCGAGTTCGCTGGCGCTCAAGGCCGCGCAGACGCGCTACGAAGCGTTCCTCGACCGAGCCCCGCGTTTCATCGCCGCCCGCGCGCGCGAACGTAGCGGGCCGGCGCTGCGCCAGGCGCTCGACGCGCACGACGCCGCGCGCAACCTCGCCGCCGCGGCGCTCGGCCTGTCGCTCGATGCGCAGGGGACGGTGTTCGAGATGAGCGGGATCGTCGCATCGCTGGCGAATCCCGGCTGACGCCGCTAGGGCAGGGCGATGGCCGAGCCCTATTACATCACCACCGCGATCAGCTACCCCAACGGTCGCCCGCATATCGGTCACGCCTATGAAGCGATCGCCGCCGATGCCATCGCGCGCTACCACCGGCTGTCGGGCCGCGACGTGCGGTTCCAGACCGGCACCGACGAGCATGGGCTCAAGATGGTCCAGGCCGCGCGAGACCGCGGTGTCGAAACGCGCGCGCTGGCCGATGAGATGTCGGGCTATTTCAAGGTGATGGATGATCGTCTGAACATCTCGTACGATCGTTTCATTCGTACCGTCGAGCCCGATCACCATGCCGCCAGCCAGGCGCTGTGGCAGGCGATGGCCGATGCCGGCGACCTCTATCTCGATCGCTACGAAGGCTGGTATTCGGTTCGCGACGAAGCGTTCTACGACGAGAAGGAACTGGTCGCGGGCGAGGGCGGCGCAAAGCTGTCGCCGCAGGGCACGCCGGTCGAGTGGACTGCGGAGGAGACGTGGTTCTTCCGCCTGTCGAAATACCAACAGCCGCTGCTCGACCATTACGCCGCCAACCCGGACTTCATCCGGCCCGAAGCGCGGCACAACGAAGTGCTGCGTTTCGTCGAGGGTGGCCTCAGCGACCTGTCGGTGTCGCGCACCAGTTTCGACTGGGGGGTCAAGGTGCCCGGCAGCGACGGACACGTCATGTACGTATGGGTCGACGCGCTGACCAATTACCTGACCGGCATCGGCTATCCCGATTTCGACGGTCCGCTCGGCAAATACTGGCCGGCCGATCTGCACCTGATCGGCAAGGATATCGTGCGATTTCATGCGGTTTACTGGCCGGCTTTCCTGATGAGTGCGAAGATCGCGCTGCCGCGGCAGGTGTTCGGACACGGCTTCCTGCTCAACCGCGGGGAGAAGATGTCGAAGAGTCTGGGCAACGTCACCGACCCGATCGAACTGGCCGATCGCTTCGGCGTCGATCCGCTGCGCTACTTCCTGCTGCGCGAAGTGTCGTTCGGGCAGGACGGCAGCTATTCGGAAGAGGCGATCGTCACGCGGTGTAATGCCGACCTGGCCAATAACCTCGGCAACCTCGCCCAGCGCTGCCTGTCGATCATCGCCAAGAACGGCGCGGCGGTGCCGGCGGCGGGGGAGCCGACCGCGGCCGAGGAAGCACTGGTCGAGAGCGTGAAGGCGGCCGAAGCCGGAATGCACGCCGCGATGGGCGAGCTTGCGATCCATACCGCGCTCGAGGCGATCTGGGCCGCGGCGCGCGACGCCAACCAGTATTTCGCCGACCAGGCGCCCTGGGCGGTGCGCAAGACCGATCCGGCGCGCGCCGACACGATCCTCTATTACACCGCCGAAGCGATCCGCCGCCTAGCGCTGATGACCCGCTGGGTGATGCCGGAGAGTGCCGACAAGCTGCTCGACCTGTTGGGGCAGGGGACGGACGTTCGCGACTTCGCCGCGCTCGATCGCCCGATCGAAAGCGGCATCGCGCTGCCGGTGCCGAGCGGCGTGTTCCCGCGGCTGGAGATGGCGGTGTGAAGCTTGCCGACAGCCATTGTCATATGAATTACAAAGGGTTGGCCGAGCAGCAGGATACCGTGCTCGCCCGTGCGCGGGAGCGCGGGGTGGTCGCGATGCTCAACATCTCGACCCGCGAACGCGAATGGGACGACGTCGTCGCCGTCGCCGAGCGCGAGCCGGATGTCTGGGCGACGGTCGGCATCCATCCGCACGAGGCGGACCAGCATCCGCATATCGATACGGCAAAGCTGATCGCGCGAGCGGCGCATCCGCGCGTGGTCGGGATCGGCGAGTCCGGGCTCGATTATTATTACGACCATTCCGACCGCGACCGCCAGCAGGCGAGCTTTCGCGCGCACATCGCTGCGTGCCGCGAGACCAGGCTGCCGATCGTCGTCCACACCCGCGACGCCGAGGACGACACGATCGCGATCCTGCGCGACGAAATGGAGCAGGGCGCCTATCCGGGTGTCATCCATTGCTTCACCGCGAGTGGAGAGTTTGCCGACAAGGCATTGGAATTAGGACTTTATATATCCATTTCCGGTATCGTGACGTTCAAGAACGCGACCGATCTGCAAGCGACCGCCAAGCGCCTGCCGCTCGATCGCTTGCTGATCGAAACCGACGCGCCGTTCCTAGCGCCGGTGCCCAACCGGGGGAAGACGGGGGAGCCCGCCTTCGTGGCCGACACGTGTCGTTTTCTGGCCGCGCTTCGGGGGGAGGAGCCCGAGGCGCTGGCTGAGGCGACGCGCGCCAATTTCCACCGATTGTTCGCGAAAACGCTGGCGTGAAGGTCCGCATTCTCGGCTGCGGGACATCCTCCGGCGTGCCGCGGATCGGTAACGATTGGGGCGCCTGCGACCCTGCGGATTCCCGCAATCGCCGAACGCGCGCGTCGATCCTGGTCGAGACCGCGACGACGCGTATCCTGGTCGACACCGGGCCGGACATGCGCGAGCAATTGCTGGCCGCGGAAATCGATCAGGTCGACGCGGTGATCTGGACGCACGACCATGCCGACCACACGCATGGCATCGACGACTTGCGGCAAATCTATCACGCGATGCGAGCGCCCGTCCGTGGGTTCGCGCGCGCGGAGACGGCGGCGGTGTTGCGCGATCGCTTCGCCTACGTGTTCGAAGGCAAGGATGGCTATCCGCCGACCGCGACGCTCGATTTGCTGCCGGACCGGCTGACGATCGGCGATATCGCGCTGACGGTGGTCGATCAGCCGCATGCGAACATCACCTCGGCCGGGCTGCGGTTCATGGCCGATGGCGGCGTGATCGGATATGCGACGGATTTCCATGATTTAACAGCCGACATGCATGCACTTTATCAAGGTCTCGACGTGTGGATCGTCGACGTCCTGCGCCGCGCACCGCATCCCAGCCATCCGCACCTCGCCCAGGCCTTGCCGTGGATTGCCGAACTCGCGCCCCGACAGACGGTGTTGACGCATCTCGACCAGTCGATGGACTATGCGACGCTGCTCGCCGAGCTGCCGCCCGGCGTCGTGCCGGGGCATGACGGACTGGAAATCGAGGTCGGCCGATGAACGATCAGACCGAGAACGCGATCTTCTACGTCATGCTGCTGGTCCTGCCGCTGTCGGCGTTGCTCGCGCGACGATTGCCGATCGGGCGGATCGGCGTGATGGCGGCGGCCTGGATC
Organism: Sphingomonas sp.; assembly: GCF_017304635.1. Taxonomy (GTDB): domain Bacteria; phylum Pseudomonadota; class Alphaproteobacteria; order Sphingomonadales; family Sphingomonadaceae; genus Sphingomonas. The sequence continues at coordinate 806,137 of NZ_JAFKMA010000001.1, read as the reverse complement.
GGGATCTTCGCGATCGGACTCGGCGTGATCGCGCTGGTCAACCGCAACGACTGGCTGGTGTCGGGCGCGCACGAATTGTTCTTCGGTCGCGACCAGTCGGTCGTCGGCGGCGAAGTCCGCGTCCCGATCGCGGAGGACGGGCATTTCTACGTCCGCGCCGGCATCAACGGCGTCGAGCGATCGCTGATGGTCGACAGCGGCGCGAGCTACACCAGTTTGTCGACCGACACCGCCGCCGCGGCGAAAGTCGCGGTCGACGCATCCGGGCCGCCCCTGGTGCTCGACACGGCCAACGGCATGGTCACGGCGCAACCGGCACGGATCGCGACGCTGACGATCGGATCGATCACCGCGCGCGATGCGCCGGCCGCGGTCGCGAGCGAGTTCGGCAATACCGACGTGTTGGGTATGAGTTTCCTGTCCAAGCTCAAATCGTGGCGGGTCGAGGGGGGCACGCTCATCCTCACTCCTAATCCACAATGAGTTTTACATAATGTATATTATCGTTCCAGGAGATGCACGGTGAGCGGGGACCACCCTGTCGATATCGGCCGCCTCGTTGCGATCATGGCGCGGCTGCGCGACCCGGAGCGCGGCTGCGAATGGGACACGGTGCAGACGTTCGCGACGATCGCGCCGTACACGATCGAGGAAGCGTACGAGGTCGCCGACGCGATCGCGCGCGACGACATGGACAACCTGAAGGACGAACTCGGCGACTTGCTGCTTCAGGTCGTGTTTCACAGCCGCATGGCCGAGGAAGCCGGCGCGTTCGCGCTCGGCGACGTGATCGCCGCGATCAGCGACAAGATGGAGCGTCGCCACCCGCACATCTTCGGCGACGCGGTCGAGGGCGGCCATCATCTGTGGGAACAGATCAAGGCGGACGAGCGCGCCGTAAAGGGCTCGGCCGATCCGCAGCCGGTCAGTGCGCTCGCTGGTGTGGCGGTCGGCCTCCCGGCGCTGATGCGCGCGGAAAAGCTGCAGAAGCGCGCCGCACGGACCGGGTTCGACTGGCCCGATGCCGATGGTCCGCGTGGGAAGATCGACGAGGAAGTCGTTGAAGTCGAAGGCGCCCATACCGATGCCGAGCGTGAGGAGGAGATCGGCGACCTGCTGTTCGCCGTCGTCAATTGGGCGCGCAAGCTGGGCGTCGATCCCGAAACGGCATTGCGCGGCGCGAACGACAAGTTCGAGCGCCGTTTTCGCGCGATGGAAGCCGCCGACACGGCATTCGCCACGCGCACGCTCGAGGAGCAGGAAGCGTTGTGGCAGCGTGTGAAACGAGCCGGCGCCCTTTCCGCGTGAGACGCCTTCTCTTCGTTTGCAGTCAGAACAAGCCGCGCAGCCCGACCGCCGAGCATGTCTTTGCCGATCATCCGGTATCGAGGTCATGTCCGCCGACACCAATCGCGACGCGGACACACCGCTGACCGCGGACCTCGTCGAATGGGCGGATGCGATCTACGTGATGGAGCGTGCGCATCGCACCAAGGTGCAGGCGCGTTTCCGCGATGCGATCGGCGATCGGCGGATCGTCTGCCTCGACATACCAGACGATTACGCGTTCATGGACCCGGACCTGGTGCGATTGCTCCGCGCGAAGATGGCACGGCACCTTCGCATCGCCTGAAGCGGTTGTTCAGTCGCGCTGCTGGAATCGATCCCAGTCGCGCTCGGCCATGCGGACGTCGTAGGTCGCGCGGTCGCCCTCGACATCCTGTCCCAGCACCTCGCCATGCTGGTGCAGCCAAGCCGCCCCCGCCCCGTCCGATGCATCGAGCGTGATCGTGTAGCGGCGGTGGCCGGCGGTCAGCTTGGCGGCGACCTTGCGGCGGAGGTCCTCGACCCCCTCCCCGCTGATCGCCGAAATGGGGACGACGTCGTCGCGCCGCGCGGCATCGGTCAGCGCGTCGTCGCGCGCTTCGCCGTGGAGCAGGTCGAGCTTGTTCCACGCCTCGAACCGCGGGGTCGTCTCGGCGACGCCGATCTCCGCCAGCACCGCCTCGACGTCGGCGCGCTGCGCTTCGCTGTCGGGATGCGCGATATCACGGACGTGGATCAGCAGGTCGGCCGACACCACTTCCTCCAGCGTCGCCTTGAACGCCGCGACCAGTTGAGTCGGCAGTTCGGAGACGAAGCCGACCGTGTCGGACAGGATCGCCTTGTCGATGCCGGGCAGCGAAATCTGGCGGAGCGTCGGGTCGAGGGTCGCGAACAGCAGGTCTTCCGCCATGACGTCGGATCCGGTCAGGCGATTGAAAAGCGTCGACTTTCCGGCGTTGGTATAGCCGACCAGCGCGATCACCGGCCATGGCGCGCGCTGGCGGCGATCGCGATGCAGGCCACGCGTGCGGCTGACTTGGTCGAGTTCCTTGCGCAACCGTGCCATGCGGTCGCGGATCAGTCGGCGGTCGGCCTCGATCTGCGTTTCACCGGGGCCGCCCAGGAAGCCGAAGCCACCACGCTGGCGTTCGAGGTGAGTCCAACTGCGCACCAGCCGCCCGGCCTGATAATCGAGATGCGCCAATTCGACCTGCAACCGCCCTTCCGCGGTCGCCGCGCGCTCGCCGAAGATTTCGAGGATCAGCCCGGTACGGTCGATCACCTTTGCTTCGAGCGCGGTTTCGAGGTTGCGCTGCTGCACCGGCGTCAGACTGGCGTCGAACACGACCAGCCCCGCCTCCTCCATCCGCACCTGCGCGGCGAGTTGCTCGACCTGGCCCGAGCCGATCAACGTCGCCGGCTTGGGTGCGCGGACGCGAAAGGCGAGCTTTTCTGCTACCGTGACGCCGATCGCGGCGGCGAGACCGGCGGTCTCCTCCAGTCGCGCATCGGCGTCGCGGCGAGCATTGCCCTGGTCGGGCAGGACGACGATCGCGCGGGCGCCCCGCGCGAAATCGTCGCGATCGCGTTCAAATCCGGTGGTCAATGATCGTCTGAATCGCTTGAGTCTTCAGCCAGATTCAGCGGACGCGCGGGCTGGATGGTCGACACCGCATGCTTGTAAACCAGTTGCGCCATGCCCTCGCGCTCGAGCAGCATGCAGAACAGGTCGAACGAGGCGATATGCCCCTGCAACATGACGCCGTTGACCAGGAACATGGTCACGCTGTCGTCCGACTTGCGCACCGCGTTGAGGAAAATCTCCTGCAACAGCGGCGTCTTCTTCTGCGCTTCGCCCACCGCATCGACGATCGCGTCGATATCGATCGGGTTCGACGGCATGATGGTCGAGATGGCGTGCTTGTAGATCAGCTGGCTCTGCCCGTCGCGGCGCAGCAGCACGCTGAAATTGTCGAACCACGTGACGATGCCCTGCAACTTGACGCCCTTCACGAGGAACATCGTGACAGGAGTTTTCGACTTGCGCAGCGCGTTGAGGAAGAGGTCTTGGAGGGAAGTCTGCTTTTCGGCCATTATCGGTCCTTGCTCTTGGCGGGACGTGCCCCGCACGGCGCCGGTTCCCGGCGTCCGAACGCGCACCCACTTGGTACGTGCCGTGGCAATGTATGATGTCGGTACCGTTACGTCCAGCGGCGCGAATCACTCGTCGCGCGTATCGGTGATGCCGAGCAGCTTGAGTTTGCGATGCAGCGCCGAGCGTTCCATCCCGATGAAGGTCGCGGTTCGCGAGATATTGCCCGAGAAGCGGCGGATCTGGACGCGAAGATATTCGCGCTCGAACGTCTCGCGCGCCTCTCGCAACGGCGCCCCCATCATCGCCGAGGCTCCCGCCCCCTCGCCCGCCCCGCCCAACACTTCGGACGGCAGCAGGTCGACGTCGATCCGGCCGATGCGATCGCCGGGCGCGAGGATGATGGTGCGTTCGACGACGTTGCGCAGCTGGCGGACGTTCCCCGGCCATTCGTAGCTTTGCAGCGCGACCAGTGCGTCGTCGGCGACTTCGGGGGTCGGTACGCGGCGTTCGTTGGCGTAGTGCGCGACGAAATGCTCGACCAGCGCCGGAATGTCCTCACGCCGGTCGGTCAGCGGCGGGATCAGCACCGGCACGACGTTGAGGCGGTAATAGAGGTCCTCGCGGAACCGCCCCTCCGCGATCTCCGCCATCAGGTCGCGCGCGGTCGCCGAGACGACGCGGACATCGACCTTGACCGTGCGCTGGCCGCCGACGCGAGTGAAGCTCTGGTCGGTCAGGACGCGTAGGATACGGCCCTGCGTCGCAATCGGCATGTCGGCGATCTCGTCGAGGAACAGCGTCCCGCCATGCGCCTGTTCGAGCAGGCCGGGACGGACGAGGTCGCCCGCTTCCTCGATTCCGAACAACTCCTCTTCGACGCGTTCCGGCGTCATCCGCGCGGCGCTAACGACGATGAACGGCCCCTGCGCGCGAGTCGACCAGCTATGCAGCAGACGCGCGGCGACTTCCTTGCCGACGCCCGCCGATCCGACGATCATCACGCGGCTGCCGGTCCCCGCCACGCGCTTCAGCGTCGCGCGGACAGTGTTGATCGCGGCCGAACTCCCGGTCAGGTCGGTGTCGCGGCCGGTCGCCGCGCGCAGCGTCGCTACCTCCTGTCGCAACCGCTCGGTCTCGGTCGCGCGGGCGACCATCAGCAGCAGGCGGTCGGCGTTGAACGGCTTCTCGATGAAATCGACCGCGCCGCGTCGAATCGCTGCGACCGCAGTGTCGATATTGCCGTGACCCGAGATCACTAGCACCGGGATCGACGGATCGCGCCGCTTGATCTCGTCGAGCAGGTCGAGGCCGTCCAATCGCGACCCTTGCAGCCAGACATCGAGCAGCACCAGGCTTGGCCGCCGCGTCGCGATCGCGTCGAGCGCGGCGTCGCTGTCGCCCGCCGCACGCGTCTCATAGCCTTCGTCCTGCAACACGCCGGCGACGAGTTCGCGGATGTCCTGCTCGTCGTCGACGACGAGGATGTCGAGGCTCATGATCTTGTCCTGGTAAGAATGGCGAGTGCGCCGTCGCCGGTTCCGGCGGCGGGCTCGGGCGCGGTGTCGAGCAAAGCGGTCAGCGCGGCGGTGTCGAACACAATCGTCACGACCGTGCCCCCGCCCGGGCGATCGGCAAAGGCGATCGTGCCGCAATGTTCCTCGATGATCTTCTTCACGATCGCGAGGCCGAGCCCGGTGCCGCGGGCGCGCGTGGTCATGTACGGCTCGACGATGCGGTCGCGCTCGACGGGCAGGCCGATGCCGTTGTCGGCGATCTCGAGCGTCAGGTGATTGGCGTCGGGCGTGTCGGTGCGCAGCGTGACGGCGATCTCGCCATCCGCGGCATCGTCGCGCGCCTCGATCGCCTCGACCGCATTCTTGACGATGTTGGTCAGCGCCTGCCCGATCTGGCGGCGATCGCAGACCAGCGGCGCGCTGTCGGGCGTGTCGAGCGTGAAGCGGATCGCCGGGTGCGCGACTTCGTGCAGGAACAGTGCCTGGCGCGCGAGGTCGATCAACGATTCCTCGTGGAACACCGGCTTGGGCATGCGCGCGAACGAAGAGAATTCGTCGACCATCCGCCGCAGGTCGCCGACCTGGCGGACGATCGTGTCGGTCAACTGGCCGAAGATGGTATCCTCCGGCGCCACCGTCTTGCCGTAGCGGCGCTGGAGGCGTTCGGCGGCGAGCTGGATCGGGGTCAGCGGGTTCTTGATCTCGTGCGCGATGCGCCGCGCGACGTCCGACCAGGCGGCGCGGCGCTGGTCGAGCAGTTGCTGCGTGATGTCGTCGAACGTGAGCACGCGGCCGTCCTCGTCGCCGGTGATCCGCACCGCCAGCGTGCGCGCCTCGCCGCCGGCGGTGAGTTGGACGATCGAATCGCGCGTGCCGCTCGCCATCGCTTCGGCAAGGTCGGGCGACACGACGTCGAGTGTCGCGCCAACCGCCTGCGTCGCGTCGAGCCGCAGCAACTCCGCCGCCGACGCGTTGATGAGCCGGATCGCGCCGTCGCCACCGACCGAGATGACGCCCGCCGACACGCCCGACATCACTGCCTCGATCAGCGCGCGCCGGCTTTCGAGGGCTCCGGTCTGCTGTTCCAGCCTCCCGGTCATCGCGTTGAACGCGCTGGCCAGCGTGCCGATCTCGTCATTGGTATGCCGGTCGGGCACACGCGCCGTCAGGTCGCCCGCCGCCACGCGTCGCGCCGCGCCGACCATCTCGCCCACCGGCCGTACCAGGCGATCCGCCACGACCAGCGCGATCCACACCGCGATGATGACGATCAACAGCGCGACGACGAGCAGGGCGGCATTGAACTGCAACTGCAGCGCGCGCGCGCGCGCCTGCAACGCCTTGAAGTCGGTCACGACGTCGGTGAAACGTTTGGTCTGGCGATCGCTGATGCTGCCGTCGCTGACCTTGCCGACGTATAGCAGGACCTGCTTGCTGCCGGGGACCAGGCTCAGCATCCGGATGCGATTGCCCTTCACGGTGATGACGGGCTTGCCGTCGTGAAGCACCGACGACACCCCGACCGGATCGATCTGCTGCGCGGCGTCACCATAGGGATCGACGCGCGCGATGAATTGCACGTTGCTGCCATCGACGGTGAACAGCGCGCCTTCGGACAGATTGCGATTGTAGAGTTGTTGCAGCAGGTAGTCGGGCAGCGTCAGGCCATATTGGGCCTCGTGCGCCTTGACGAGAGCGGCGGGGTCGGTCGTCTTACTGAGGGTGGAGCCGAAGTTTCCCGCTATGTCACCTGCCGTCGCGACCGCCTCGTTGCTCCATCGCGACAGCGATTGTTCGTAAGACTCGCGGGCGAGATCGCGCGCATTGGTCAACACCGCGGCGACGCGGTCCGACAACCAGAACTCGACGCCGTACTGGAACATCACCGACGCGAAGAGCACGGCCAGAATGGTCGGAACGGTCGCGATGATCGAGAACAATGCGACCAGGCGGACGTGCAAGCGACCCTCGCCCCGCGCATCCGATCGCGCTGCGCGATGCCGCGCGATCCGCCGCCCGACCAGGATGATGATTGCGACCAGCGGCGCAAGGTTGGCGATCAGCAGCAGCGCGACCAGCGGCGGCGTCAACAGCTGCTGCCGCGTTGCCCCGCCCCGTACCGCAAAATAGGTGACGATCCCGATACCGATCGCCACCGCCAGCACAAACAGTTCGACCGCCGGTGTGACACGCAAACGGCGCCACGCCGTTCGCTCGCCAAGGGTCGGCACGCCGCTCATCGTTGCACGATTACAACGCCGGCGTGTCCAGGAAAACACATAATTGCGAAAGTCGTCGCGACTCAGCCCCCGTCCGGCGCGCCGTCGGGCAGGATGCCCAGCGTATCGAGCCGTTTGCGCAACGTATTGCGGTTGATCCCCATCGCTCGCGCTGCCCGCAACTGGTTGCCGCCATGGCGGGCGAGCATCGCTTCGATCAGCGGGCGCTCGACCTCGGCGATGATGCGATCGTAGAGCGTACCGTCATCGATCCCGGCCGGATGCTCGCGCGCCAACTGATCGATGCGCGCGTGGACCGCCGCGGCGAGGCCCGGCTCACTGGCTATCGTGCCGCCAGCACCGGGCATCAACACGTCGCGCAGGTCGCTCGCCGTGATCGTCTCGTCGCGCGTCAGGACGGCGAGGCGTCGCATGATGTTCTCGAGCTCACGAACGTTGCCGGGCCAGTCATGGGCCTCGAGCGCGGCGATCGCATCGGTGCTCAGTGCCTTGCGCGGCAATCCCTGCTCGACGGCGCGGTCTAGGAAGTGGCGTGCGAGCAACGTCACATCCTGCCGCCGCTCGCGCAACGCCGGCAGCGTCAGCGGCACGACGTTGAGGCGATAGAACAGGTCCTCGCGGAACTGTCCGCCGCGGACCAGCGCCGTCAGGTCCTTGTTGGTTGCGGCGACGATGCGGACATCGGCACTGATCGTGCGGGCGCCGCCGACCGTGGTGAACTCGCCCGATTGCAGCACACGAAGCAGCCGGGTCTGCGCTTCGATCGGCATGTCGCCGATTTCGTCCAAGAAGAGCGTGCCGCCCGCCGCTTGCTCGAACCGTCCGGCGGTCCGCGCCTGCGCGCCGGTGAAGGCGCCGCGCTCGTAACCGAACAGCTCCGCCTCGATCAGCTCGCGCGGGATCGCGGCCATGTTGATCGCGACGAACGGCGCCTTGGCGCGTCGGCCAAGGTCGTGGATCGCGCGCGCGACCAGTTCCTTGCCGGTCCCCGACTCGCCCGAGACCAGCACCGTCAGGTCGTTCGAGATCACGCGCGCGATCACCCGGTACACATCCTGCATCGCCGGCGAGCGGCCGATCAGCGGCAGTGCGGCATCGGCATCGGCATCGTCGAGCGCAACCGCATCGTCGTTCCCGCGCCGTGCCAGCGCTCCTGTGACCGCGCGCGTTAGGTCGTCGAGGTCGAACGGCTTGGGCAGGTATTCGTACGCCCCCGCCTCGGTCGCGCGTACCGCCGTGGTCAGCGTGTTCTGCGCCGACAGCACGATCACCGGCAACTGCGGATAGGCTTCGGCGAGCCCCGCGACCATGTCGAGCCCGTTGCCGTCGGGCAGGACGACGTCGGTCACCACCACGTCCGGGGTGACGTCGCGCAGCGCGCGGTCGAACTCGGCGAGACTCGCGGTCGACATCACCTGATGGCCCGCCCGGCGCAATGCATGGGCGACGACGGTGCGGATCGCCGCATCGTCGTCCAGCATCAGAATGTTGCCTCCGCGGCTCATTCGCCGCGTGCCAGCAGGATACGGAACACGGTCATCTCCGGCACGCCCTCCCGCGCATATTGCACCACGCCGCCCATATCGCGGACCAGTTTGTCGACCAGCGCGAGACCGAGCCCCTGCCCCTCCGGCTTGCCCGATACGAACGGCTCGAATAGGTGATCGGCGATGTCGGCCGGCGCGCCGGGACCGTTGTCGGCGACGCAAAGCTCGATCGGCAGCGCACGGCGCGGCTGGCCCGGACCGGCATCGACCGCGAGACCGTGACGATAAGCGGTACGCAGCTGGATGCGTGGCGCCGTGACGCCATCGAGCGCTTCCGCGGCGTTTTTCAACAGGTTGATGACGATCTGCAACAGCGCATCGCCATCGACCAGCACGCGGGGTAGCGAGGGGTCGAAACTCTCCTCGATCGCGACACCGCTGGCGAATCCGGTCGCCGCCACGCGGCGCGCGTGGTCGAGCAGAGCGTGGATGTTGTGCGGCTGCGGCGCGAGTGCGCGGCCGGTGAAGTCCTGCATCTTGTCGATCAGCGCGGCGATGCGATCGACCTCGGTCGTGATGAGCGAGGTGAGTTCGTGCCCCGCCCCCTCCGCCGCCAGCAGTTGCGCCGCGCCGCGAATGCCCGACAGCGGATTCTTGATCTCGTGCGCCAGCATCGCCGCCGCGCCGATCGCCGCGCGCGCGCCGCCGCGCTCCGCCGATTGCCCGACGCGCCGCGCGCCGCCCGCGGGATGCAGCGTGATCGCGCGCCAGCCGGGGCGATCGACGATCGCGGTCTCGATATAATCGACGCGCAGCCGCCCGGTCCGATCGGTGCCGATATCGTAATCGAACGCCGACACCCCGCGCCCCTCGCCATCGCTGCCCGCGCCCGGCGGCGGCGTCAGCACGTGCGTCAGCGGCAGGCCGCGCATCGCCCGCTCCGACAGGTTGAGCAGCAGCTCGCATTCGCCGTTGGCGTTGCGGACCAGGCCGTCGGGATCGACCACCAGGATCGCGATCGGCAGTCCGGCGAACAACTCGCCGAAACTGGGCGCGGTCAGCGCCTCAGGCAGCAGCGCGGGCTCGCCAGGGCGCATAGAATTCGGCGAGCATCGCCTGCACGCGGCGCGGGTCGGGTTCCTGGTTCACCGTGTTGCGGAACTCGGCCGACCCGGGCAGGCCCTTGGTGTACCAGCCGATATGCTTGCGCATCATGTTGACGCCGATCTCGTTACCGTAATGCGCCAACATCTCGGCGTAATGCCCTGCGATCACGTCATATTGCTCGCCGATCGACGGCTCGGTGACGTCGCGGCCGGATTGCAGGTACGCCATCACCTGCGCGAGCAGCCACGGCTTGCCGTACGATCCGCGGCCGATCATCACGCCGTCCGCACCCGATTGCTCGAGCGCCGACACCGCATCCACGGCCGAGCAGATGTCGCCGTTGACGATGACCGGCACGCTCACCGCCTGCTTGACCGAGCGGACGAACGCCCAGTCGGCCGAACCCTTGTACATCTGGTTGCGGGTGCGGCCGTGGACGGTGACCATCCGGACGCCGAGATCCTCGGCGATCCGCGCGAGCTCGGGTGCGTTGAGGCGGTCGTGGTCCCAGCCCATCCGCATCTTCAGCGTCACCGGCGCGCGCACCGCCTTCACGCACGCCTCGATGATCGCCGCAGCGAGCTTCAGGTCGCGCATCAGGGCCGACCCGGCGTCGCCGTTCGTCACTTTGCGTACCGGGCAGCCCATATTGATGTCGACGATCGCCGCGCCCTTGTCCTCGGCCAGCTTCGCCGCCTCGCCCATTTCGTAGGGCGTGCAGCCGACGAGCTGCATCGAGACCGGCTCCTCGATCGCGTCCCACATCGCCTTCTGGATCGACTGGCGAGTCTCGCGGATGGCGGCCTGGCTCGCGATCATCTCGGTCACGTTGAGTCCCGAGCCGAAGCGGCGGACGAGCCGGCGGAACGGCAGGTCGCTCACGCCGGTCATCGGCGCGAGGATCACGGGGGTCTCGATCCGGACCGGACCGACCTGAATGGGCGCGAGTTTCGTCATGTGCCTAAAAATCGGGCAGCGCATAGCGGTTGACGTTGTCGCTGGCAAGGCGCGCGCGACTTGGCTAGGCGCGGCGGCATGGGGTCCACCGATACCGTCGCGTTGATCGTCGCCGCCGGCAAGGGCAGGCGCGCGGGCGGCGATGTGCCCAAGCAGTTCCAGTTGCTCAACGGGTTATCCCTTGTCGAACACAGCCGGCGTGCGCTCGCCGATCATCCGCGGATCGACCGCGTCCTGACGGTCGTCGCGCCGGGCGACGAAGCCCTGGTCGTCGGCGAAACCGCGGTCGGCGGCGCGAGCCGGCGCGAGTCGGTCCGGAACGGCCTTGTCGCGATCGGCACCGCGGCGCGCGTGTTGATCCACGATGCGGCGCGGCCGTTGGTGCCGACGGCGGTGATCGATCGGCTGCTCGACGCCCTCGACGGTTCGCCCGGCGCAGTCCCGGTACTCCCCGTCGCCGACACGCTGGCGATGGCCGGCGATACGCTCGGCGACATCGTCGATCGCTCTTCACTGGCTCGCGTGCAGACGCCGCAGGCGTTCGATTATGCCGCCATCGTCGCGGCTCACGATGCGTGGCCGTCGCATGAGGAGGCGACCGACGACGCCCAGATTCTCCGCCACGCCGGACAGGCCGTGGCGATGGTGGCAGGCGACCCGTTGCTCGACAAGATCACCTATCCCGGCGACCTTGCGCTCGCCGAGGTTCGATTGGGGACAAGGATGCGCGTTCGCACGGCCAGCGGGTACGACGTCCATCGCCTGGTCGCGGGTGAGGAATTGTGGCTCGGCGGAGTACGGATTCCGCACGACAAGGGTCTGTCGGGGCATAGCGACGCCGACGTCGCGCTCCACGCCGTCACCGATGCCGTGCTGGGCACGATCGCGGCGGGCGATATCGGGACGCATTTCCCGCCGAGCGATCCGCAGTGGCGCGGCGCCGAATCGGGCCAGTTCCTGCGACATGCCGCGTCGCTGGTCACGGCTGCGGGTGGCATCATCGATTTCGTCGACCTGACGATCATTTGCGAGGCGCCCAAGATCGGCCCGTGGCGCGAGCCGATCCGCCAGCGTATCGCCGCGTTGTTGCGGCTGAGCATCGACCAAATTAGCGTGAAGGCGACGACGACCGAGCGGCTGGGCTTCACCGGTCGCGGCGAAGGAATCGCGGCACAAGCCATCGTGACGATACGGATTTGAGAGGGAAACAGATGAGGACGAAGACGATCGCGACAGTTGCCACGCTGTGGCTCGGCATCGCCGCGACGACGGCGCAGGCGGCGACGGCGCCGTGCCTGACCGAAAGCGAGGCGCAATCCTTGTTCCTGGCCGTGGCGCCCGACGCGATCGACGCGGTGGGTCAGAAGTGCGCCGCGCAACTCGCGCCGAACGCGACGCTGCGCGGTGGCCTCGGCGCGCTGGTCGGGCGCTATCGCGTCGCGGCGGACGCGGCGTGGCCGCAGGCGAGCCTGGCGATCGCCAAGATCGGTAGCGCCGACATGAAGGGCGTGGACCCGGCGATGCTGCGACCGATGATCGGGCCCATGATCGCGCAGATGGCGACCGACAAGATGAAGCCCGCCGATTGCGTGCTGGTCGATCGCCTCGCGACTCAGCTCGCGCCGTTGCCGCCGGCCAATACCGCCAGTCTGATCGTCGTGATCGCGCAGGAAGCGATGCGCGACAAGGGCAAGGCCAACGACGCCCCGTTCACGATCTGCCCCGCCGTCCCTATATCGGCGGCGAAGTGACCGATACCATCCTCCCTGCCGAACTCGTCGAGGCCGCGCGCCGCGTGGTCGAGGGCAATCGCGCCATCGGTCGCCGCGTCGCGCTGGCCGAAAGCTGCACCGGCGGGCTGGTCGCGGCGGCGATCACCGAGATACCGGGATCGTCCGAGGTGCTGCTGGGCGGGCTCGTGACCTATTCGAACGAGGCGAAGCGCGACCTGCTCAACGTCAGCAGCGACGTGCTCGATACGTTCGGCGCGGTGTCGATCGCGACGGCCTGGTCGATGGCGCAGGGTGCGCTGGAGGCAACGCAGGCCGACGTGGCCGTGGCGATCACCGGCGTTGCCGGGCCGGCAGGCGGCAGCGACAAGAAGCCGGTCGGGACCGTCGTCTTCGCCCGCGCCGAGCGGGATGCCGATCCGTCCGAAGTGGTCGCCGATCGCAGGGATTTCGGCGATCTCGGCCGCGGCGGAGTGCGGCTTCAGGCGGCGCTGTGCGCGCTGGAGCTTCTGATGCCGCCCGAGGCGTCCGCGCCGTAGAGTATCGCCGCGCGTTCCTCGAACGCGCCGATCATCTTGCGCAGCGCCTGGCCGAACAATTGCCCGGCCATCATCTCGAACACGCGGTTCTTGAAGGCGAAGTCGACCGCGAAATCGACCTCGCACCCGCCCGGCGCCGCGCGGAACTGCCAGTCATTGGTCAGGTATTTGAGCGGTCCGTCGAGATAGTCGACATGAATGCTGTCCGACCGGCTCTTGCGCACCTTCGACGTGAAGGTCTCGCGCAGCCCCTTGAAGCCGACGATCATGTCGGCGACCATCTCGGTCGTCGAATTCGACCGCACCCGGATCGCGCTGACCCAGGGCAGGAACTCCGGATAGCGCGCGACGTCGGCGACCAGGTCGAACATCTGCTCCGGCGCGTAGGGCAGCCGGCGCGTTTCGGCGTGGCGCGGCATCAGCCGCGACGCGCGAGCTGGGCCTCTCGCGCCGCCTTCATCTTGGCGAAATCGTCGCCCGCGTGATAGCTCGACCGCGTCAGCGGCGAGGCCGCGACCAGCAGGAAGCCTTTCGCACGCGCGATCGCGGCATAGGCGTCGAACGCCTGCGGCGTCACGAAGTCCTGCACCTTGGCGTGGCGCGGGGTCGGCTGGAGATACTGCCCCATCGTCAGGAAATCGACATCGGCCGAGCGCATGTCGTCCATCACCTGATGCACCTCCAGCCGCTCCTCGCCCAGGCCGAGCATCACGCCCGACTTGGTGAAGATCGACGGATCGTGCCGCTTGACGCTCTCCAGCAGACGCAGCGACGCGTAGTAGCGCGCGCCCGGCCGGATCGTCGGATAGAGCCGCGGGACGGTCTCCAGATTGTGGTTGTAGACGTCGGGCCGCGCCGTGACGATCGCCTCGACTGCCGCCACGCTCTTGTTGCGGAAATCGGGCGTCAGGATCTCGATCGTGGTCGAGGGTGTGTTGCGGCGGAGCGCCTCGATCACCTTGACGAACTGCGCCGCACCGCCGTCGGGCAAGTCGTCGCGATCGACCGACGTCACCACGATATGCTCCAGCCCGAGCTCGGCCGCCGCGACCGCGACATGCTCGGGCTCCAGCGGGTCGACCGCGCGTGGCATGCCGGTCTTCACGTTGCAGAACGCGCAGGCCCGCGTGCACGTGTCGCCCAGGATCATCACCGTCGCGTGCTTCTTGGTCCAGCACTCGCCGATGTTCGGGCAGGCCGCTTCCTCGCACACCGTCGCCAGATTGAGCCGGCGCATCAGCGATTTCGTCTCGGCGAACGCGCTGCCACCGGGCGCCTTCACGCGAATCCAGTCGGGCTTGCGGACGCGCGGTTCGCGCAGGACGGGCGATATTTCGTTCATGCCGCCGCAGATAGCGATGCGCAGCGCGCCTTGCCACCCCCCTCGCCACTTGGCAAAGCCGCGCCATGACCGACTTCAACGACCTCATCGACGGCTATCACCGCTTCCGCACCAGCGAGTATCGCCGGCACCACGACCGCTGGTCCGATTTGCGCGAAGGCCAGAACCCGCGCGTGATGGTGATCGCCTGCTCCGACAGCCGAGTCGATCCCGCGCAGATCTTCGACACCGTGCCCGGCGAGATCTTCACGGTGCGCAACATCGCCAACCTGGTGCCGCCGTTCGAGACCGGCGGCGGGCGGCACGGCGTGTCGGCGGCGGTCGAGTTCGCCGTCACCCAGCTTGAAGTGCCGGAGATCGTCGTGATGGGCCACGGCTCGTGCGGCGGCGTCCAGGCGTCGCTGACCGGCGTGTTCGACGGCGCTCCCCCGGGCGAAGGCGGGTTCGTCGCGCACTGGGTCGACATGCTGCACGATGCCCGCGCCAAGGTGGTCTGCGAGCACGGCACCGGCCCCGAAGCGACGCGCGCGCTGGAACTGGAGACAGTGCGCGTGTCGATCGCCAACCTGCGCACCTTTCCGTTCGTCGCCGAACGCGAGGCGGCGGGGGAGCTGGCGCTGCGCGGGGCGTATTTCGCGATCCGCGACGGCGTGCTGCACGTGATGGACGAATCGGGCGAGTTCGCGCCGGTCTGACCGGCCAAACTTGACGAAATTGACGGGGGTAAGGATCGGCCTCGCGCGTCATCGCGCGCCGCCAAAGTTGACGAAATTGACGAGGGTAGCGGCCGGACCGCATCGCCTGGGCCGGATCGACATTCATCAATGCCGTCAGTTTCAGTCCTCTCGTCATCCCCGCGCAGGCGGGGATCCAGATGCGATGCCGTGGCGATCGACCGGGCGCGGTCAGCGTTAATGGATCCCCGCCTGCGCGGGGATGACGGAAAGGAAGGGTAGCAGAGCCGCCCCACCTCGATCGGTCCTGGATATCCGCTGGCGTCGCCGTCATCCGACGCGCCGTGACAGACGAAATCCTACATGGCGAGCGGCACCGCGACTCGCCTCACAGCCCCTCGCCGCCCACCCATTGCGCGTTCGACAGGCGCCGCGCGAGGTTCCACGTCTGCTGGCGGATGTCGGGCACCGCGACGATTTCCCAGAACGCGCCGCGAGTCATCGGACCGAGCGCGTAGAGTCGCTCGTTGGGCAGGCCGTCCGCCGCGATCGTCCGGGCGCAGCCATCGACATCGATCCCCAGCCGCGCCGGATCGGCGCGGATCACGCCGCGATCGCGCAGCGTCGCGAGCAAAGGCTCGGTCGTCCGCGTGAGGTCGCCCTGCGGCCCGGTGCAGTTGACGATCCGGCGGAACATTGTGCGCTCGACCGTCTCGCTCCCGCGCCGGCGCCAGGTGACGGCGATACCGTCCGGCGTCTCCTCGGCGGCGATGGTCTTGCCCGCCACCGCTTCGAGTTGTCCGCGGTCTCGCATCGCCTCGAGCCGGTCGGCGACTTGCGGGGCGAGGCGGTGGCGGTGCACGTCCCACCACGGGCGCAGGTGGCGCAGGAAGCGCTCACGCTCCGCTTCGCTGGCATTGGCCCACATCGCCTGCGTGTAGGGGCGCAGTTCGTCGACCGCCGCCCGCCAGCCGATCGCCTCGCCCCGCGCCCGCACGCGGCGGAGCAGATCGGCGGGCGACTCGGTCGGACGCTCGGGCAGGCCCGGCCCCGGCGCGGGCGCGTCGTGCCGGCGCGGCAGCAGCCCGCGCCGCGACAGCGCGACGATCCTGCCGCGATAGCCGCTCGCCTCCAGCATCAGGGCGATATCGACCATCGTCAGCCCGGTACCGATCAGCAGCACGGTATCCCCATCGTCCAGCCCCGTCGCCACGCTGGGATCCCACGGATCGCTCTTGTAGCGGTCGGGCGACAGCGCGCCGCCGAACCCCGGCGGATCGTGTGGCGGCAGGTTGCCGACCGCCAGCACGGCGGCATCGGCGGCGAGCGTCGTGCCGTCGGCCAGCGTGAGCCGCGCGCCGCCGTCGTCGCAGGCGATGTCGGTGACGTCGCCGCGCCGCACCTCGAGCCGGTTGCCGCTCGCGGCGATCGCTTGGTCGAGCATGTCGCGGAGATATGCGCCGTAGGTCACGCGCTCGGCGAAGCTGGTCGTATCGCCCTTGCCATGCTCGGTCAGCCAGCGGACGAAGTGACCGGGATCGTCGGGCAGCGCGCTCATGTTGCCGGCGCGGACGTTGAGCACGTGGCTGGGGTGCGCCGCCCCGTATGCGAGCCCCTTGCCCGGCTCCGCCGCTCGTTCGATCAGGGTCGCGCGCGGACCGTCGTGGCGGAGCAGGTTGATCGCCTGGAGCGTGCCGGAAAAGCCCGCGCCGACGATCGCGACGTGCCGGATCATCATGGTCGCGTCAGATTTCGTATTCGAGTTGCCATTCGGGCGCGCGATGCGCCGGCGGCTGTTCGGCGAAGGCCGGCTGGCGCGCGCGCATCTGGTCGTACAGCCGCTTGACCGTCGCCGACGCGGTCCGGGTGCACAGTGCCGGGATGACCGCGTGCACCATCGCCGCGAGGCCGCCGCCGATCATCCGGATGCCGAATCCGAACGCCGTGGCCGCATGCTCGCCATAGCTTTCGCCGACGCTGCGCGGATGGCGAAGGAAATAGCGATCCAACATGCCGCCTTCCTACAACCCCAGCGCCTTCTTCGCCACCTTCTCCAATTCGGGGTCGAGCGGCGGCGGGGTCATGTCGACATGGGCTTCCAGTCGATCGGCGATCGCCGTCAGCGCGGCGATCCGCGCGGCCTTCTTGTCATTGCCGTCGATCGCGATCCACGGTGCCCAGCGCGTGTCGGTGCGGCGGAACATCTCGTCCATCGCCTCGAGATAATCGGCACGTCTGGCGCGGTTGCGATAGTCTTCGAGGCCGGTCTTCCAGCGTTTCCACGGATGGTCGAGCCGTGCCTTCAGCCGGTCGTCCTGCTCCGCCTGCGTCGCATGGACGAACAGCTTGACGATCGTCGTGCCCCAATCGGCCTGCTGCGCCTCGAACTCGTTGATCTCGTCATAGCCGCGACGCCATGCCGTCTCGGGGGTCAGTTCCTCGACGCGTTCCACCAGCACGCGCCCGTACCACGAGCGGTCGAACACGCTGATATGTCCGTTCGCCGGCAGGCGTTGCCAGAAGCGCCACAGGAACTGGTGGGCGCGCTCCTCCTCGGTCGGCGCCTTGATCGGCCAGACCTTGTAGTTGCGCGGGTCCCATTCGGCGGTCATCCGCTGGATGATCCCGCCCTTGCCGGCGGCGTCCCAGCCCTCGAACAGGACCACCGCGCGCCGCTGATGAACGATGTGCGCGACCTGGATGTGCGCCAGCCGCTTCTGCAAATGGGCGAGGTCGTGGTCGTAATCGCCGTCGTACGTGGCGCCGGCTTCGTAATCGGAGAGGTCGATCGTCATGGCGCGACCCTAGCCCGGATCGCGCCATGCTCAAGCCTCAGCCCGCGGCGGGATCGACTGAACCCGTTACTGCTTTTGCCTTCAACGTATCGTCTTGCTCGATCAATCGGATGTTGAGCTCGCGCAACTGCTTGTTGGTGGCGAAGTTCGGCGCGCCCATCATCAGGTCCTCCGCCTTCTGCGTCATCGGGAAGACGATGACCTCACGGATGTTGGGCTCGTCGGCGAGCAGCATGACGATGCGATCGACCCCCGGTGCCGACCCGCCGTGCGGCGGCGCGCCGAACTTGAAGGCGTTAATCATGCCGGCGAAGTTGGTGTCGACGTCCGCCTGGCTGTATCCGGCGATCTCGAACGCCTTGTACATGATCTCCGGCCGATGGTTGCGGATCGCGCCCGACGACAGCTCCACGCCGTTGCAGACGATGTCATACTGATACGCCAGGATATCGAGCGGATCCTTGCTCTCCAGCGCTTCCAGTTCGCCCTGCGGCATCGAGAACGGGTTGTGGCTGAAGTCGACCTTCTTCGCATCCTCGTCATATTCGAACATCGGGAAATCGACGATCCAGCAGAACTCGAACCTTTTGTCGTCGATCAGCCCGAGTTGCTCGGCGACGCGCGTTCGCGCCAGCCCGGCAAGCTTGGCAGCCTGCGCTTCCTTGCCGGCGGCGAAGAAGATGCCGTCGTTGGGGCCCAGGCCCATCGCGTCGGCGATCGCCTTCATCCCCTCCTGCCCGTGGTTGTTGGCGATCGGGCCGCCGAACACGCCGTCCTTCTGCGTGGCATAGCCCAAGCCAGGGAAGCCTTCGCTCTGCGCCCAGCTGTTCATGTCGTCGAAGAACTTGCGGCTCTTGTCATGCGTCGCGGGCGCGGGCAGCGCGCGGACGACGTCGCCGGCCTCGACCATCGACGCGAAACGGCCAAAGCCGGAGCCGGTGAAGTGGTCCGACACGTCGGTGATGACGATCGGGTTGCGCAGGTCGGGCTTGTCGTTGCCGTATTTCAGCATCGATTCACGATAGGGGATGCGCTTGAACGGTAGCGGCGACACGGTGCGGCCCTTGCCCTGCCAGTCGGCAAATTCCTCGAACACGCCGTGCAGCACCGGCTCGATCGCGGCGAACACGTCGTCCTGGGTCACGTAGCTCATCTCGAAATCGAGCTGGTAGAACTCGCCCGGACTGCGATCGGCACGAGCATCCTCGTCGCGGAAACAGGGCGCGATCTGGAAGTAGCGGTCGAAGCCGGCGACCATCAGCAATTGCTTGAACATCTGCGGCGCCTGGGGAAGCGCGTAGAACTTGCCGGGATGGACGCGGCTCGGGACTAGATAGTCGCGCGCGCCCTCCGGGCTGGAGGCGGTCAGGATCGGGGTCTGGAACTCGGTGAAACCCTGGTCGATCATCCGCCGACGCAGCGACGAGATGACGTGGCTGCGCAGCATGATGTTGGCGTGCAACCGCTCGCGCCGCAGGTCGAGGAAACGGTAGCGGAGGCGGATGTCCTCGGGATAGTCGGCCTCGCCCGCGACCGGCAGCGGCAGTTCGGCGGCCGGCGACTGCACGGTGACGCTTTTCGCGAACACCTCGATCGCGCCGGTGGCGAGGTTGGCGTTTGCCGTGCCCTCCGCGCGCGCCTTCACGGTGCCGTCGATCGTCACCACCGATTCCGCGCGCAGCGATTCGAGGATCGGCAGCGCCGGGCTGTCGCTGTCGGCGACGACCTGGGTGATGCCGTAATGGTCGCGCAAGTCGACGAACAGCACGCCGCCATGATCGCGCTTGCGATGCACCCAGCCCGACAGGCGGACGTCCTGGCCGACATCTCCCGCGGTCAGCGCGGCGCAAGTGTGGGTGCGATAGGCGTGCATGGCTCGTACATTTCCGTGTGCTTGCGCCCGAGCGAAGCCGCATCGCGCGCGATCGGCCGTCGCTCGCACGAGGCCCAGATGCGCGCGCTCTCCCCAGCCCCTCCCGATTTGTCAACCCGTGGCGCCGACCGCGGCGCCGATCCGGCTCGGCTTCGGGACATGAAAAAGGGAGGGCGACGGCCGTGGCCGCGCCCTCCCCGTACACGATCGCGCTCGCCGTTTACGCGAACGCGACCTTGGTCTTGCGGCTACGCAACGCGCCGCCCATCAGCCCGAAACCGACGATCATCAGCGCCCAGCTGGCCGGTTCGGGAACCGCGACGAGATTGACGGTATCGTTGGTCGTGCCGGCGCCGGAACCGAACGTCACGTCGTAGCGGACCGTCGTCGAAAACGGACCGGCCACGTTGATCGCCGGTCCGCCTTGGGCAACGCCGAGGCCGGTGAAGGTCGACATCTTCATCAGCGTGCCGGAATAGGCGGCGTTGGCGGCATTGTAATAGGTCGACATCATCACCGATTGCGCCGAACCCGACAGCAGGTTCGACGTGAACGAACTCATCAGGCCGCCGCTGAAGGCGCTGAGGTCGGTATTGCTGAAATAGATGCTGACGACGTTGTTCTGGCCGGTCTGACCATTGTCGATCTGCGTGACCATCGCCTGAGTCATGAGCGATGGCTGAGTCAGCATCGGCGTGCCGAGAACGCCGAGGTTGAACAGATAATTGCCGACGACGCCCGTGTAGCGCGTGGCGCCCGGTGTCGCAGTATCGCTGGCCAGCTGCGTGATGGCGCCGCCGTTCAGCGAATAGCCGATGAAGATCGTCGCGTCGGCCGGCATGGCCGCCGCGATGGCGATGCTCGACGTCAACGATGCGAGCAGGATACGCTTCATTACTTTCCCCTTGTTCGAACCCGACCGCAACCGGGGCCAGTCCCCGCCGCTCGTCGAACCCAGGCGTCGCCGTCGATCGAGATCGGGCGTCGCCGAAGGGGATACGTTTACAAAAGGTAAACGCTCCCGCCGGAGCGCGGCAAGTTTTCCTGCATTACGATGACACGTGTCTCATCGCGGGACGGCGCTGCTCAAAGTATTGAAATGGGCGGTGAAACGACGCGCGGGCCATCGCCGCGACGGAAATCCATGCGACATCGTCGGCGCAACAAAAAAGGGTGCCGGCCTTTCGGCCGACACCCTCCTTGAAGAAGCTCGTCGCTATTAGGCGAAAGCAACCTTGGTCTTGCGGCTGCGGAGAGCCGCACCCATCAGGCCGAAGCCCATGATCATCATGCCCCAGGTGGCCGGCTCCGGCACCGCGGTCAGCTGCGCGGTCGAGTTGAACGTGCCGTTGCCCGCGCCGAAGTTCAGCGTGTACAGCGTCGTCTCCGAGAACGGACCCGTCAGCGCGAGGGCGTTGGTACCGACGAACGTGCTCGGGCCCGTGGTGAAGTTCTTCGACTGCAGCAGCGTGCCGCCGTACAGCGCGTTGCTGGCGCTGTAGTACGAAGAGATCGTCACGTTCTGCGCCGAACCCATCAGCGAGTTCGCGGTGAACGAGCTCCCCAGCGTGCCGGTGAACGAGTTCATGTTGGTCTGCGTGAACGCGACCAGCAGGGTCGACGCGCCGTTGCCCGCCGACTGGACGTTGATCGAGTTGGTCAGGAAGTCCGGCTGCGCCGAGAACGGATAGCCCGTTGCACCGACGTTGAACTGATAGCCGGCCGCAACGGTGGTCGAGCCCGCCGCACCCGAACCCGTCGAGGTCTGCGTGCCACCGTCCGACGCCAGGAGGTTCCAGGTCGTGCCGCCATTGGTCGAGTAGGCGATAAAGATACCCGCGTGGGCCGGAGCCGCCGCAGCGATGGCGAAGCTCGAAGCCAGCGCCAGAAGTCCAATACGCTTCATTTTCATTCCCCTTTTACAAGGTTACATCAATCGGCAGATTGTTCCCGCTGGCCGCCGGGTGTTGGATGCGAACCCATGTTAAAGGCCTGTCCGGACGAATCCGGGCCAGCCCTCCGCCGAGTCCAATACGTTAATCAGCCGTAAATGTATCCCCCCGCTTGAGAAAAAAACCCGCCGCCATGTGTCAATTCTGGACTCAGCGAGCAGTCTTCCGACATTCTTGCCCCGCCCGGTTTTCCCGCTAAGGCTGCGCGATGCACATCTTGCCGCTCATCACCGACAGTTCCGCGCTTGCCAACCTGTGCGCCCGGCTGTCGCAAGCCGATTTCGTCGCGGTAGATACTGAGTTCATGCGGGAATCGACCTATTGGCCCGAACTCTGCCTGATCCAGGTCGCCGACGAGAACGAGGCGGCGGCGATCGATCCGCTGGCGCCGGGTATCGATCTTCAGCCGCTGCTCGACCTGCTGGTCGACAATGAAGAGGTGTTGAAGGTCTTTCATGCCGGCGGGCAGGACATCGAGATCATCTACAACCTGACCGGCAAGACGCCGCACCCGTTGTTCGACACGCAGATCGCGGCGATGGCGCTGGGGCAAGGCGAGCAGATCGGCTATTCGAACCTGGTCGACAGCTGGCTGGGGATCCCGATCGACAAGGGCGCGCGGTTCACCGACTGGGCGCGGCGCCCGCTCGAGGCGCGGCAGGTCGATTACGCGATCGGCGACGTCACGCATCTCGCGCGGATCTTCCCCAAGATGCTGGCGCGATTGAAGAAGACCGGGCGCGGCGCCTGGCTCGATCAGGAGATGGAGCGGATCGCCGACCCCGCCAATTACGCCAACGATCCCGATCTGGCGTGGAAGCGCGTGCGGATCGCGGGGCGCAAGCCAGAGGTGCTCGGCCGGTTGAAGGCGCTGGCGCGGTGGCGCGAGGCGGAGGCGCGGGGCAAGAACCTGCCGCGTGGTCGCATCGTCAAGGACGAGACGCTGGCCGATCTCGCCAGCCACCCGCCGAAGAAACAGGGCGATCTGGCGAAGGTACGCGGACTGTCGGCGACGTGGGCGGGGAACGATATCGGCGGGCGGCTGATGGCGGCGATCGCCGATGCCAAGCCGATGACCGATGCCGAACTGCCGCCGCGCGACGACCGCAAGCCGGGACTGGGCAAGGACGGCGCGCTGGTCGCCGACCTGCTCAAGCTGCTGCTCAAGATCAGGAGCCGCGACATCGACGTCGCCTCGCGGCTGCTCGCCCGGTCGGAGGAACTGGAGGCGCTGGCCGCCGGACAACGCCAGGGTCTCTCGATCCTGGAGGGCTGGCGCTACGACCAGTTCGGCCACGACGCGCTCGACCTCGTCGAGGGTCGGCTGGCGTTCGCGGTCAAGGGCGGCAAGCTCAAGATGACGCGGACCGAAGCCTAGGGTCAGACCCTAGCGCGTCAGCACCGGCGTTCGGTCGCAGGCGGTGGCCAGCGCGACGTGGCGGCGCTGCACGGTCTCGCCATACAGCGCGGCGTCGTCGCCCGGCAGGTGCAGCGTCAGCGCCGACCCGTCCTCCCCCAGTCGCGCGCGTTCGAGCGGGCCGGCGACCCCGCCCGACAGCCGCTGGCCGAGCCGCATCGCCAGCCCCCATTGCACCGCGCGCTTGAGATCGGTGGGCGTGGCCAGTGCGGCGATGGCCGGCGGCGAGTCGTTGCCGCCGCCGAGCGACGTCCACAGCGCCTGCGCCACGATCGCCCGGCCGCGCGCGTCGATCGCCACCCAATTGCCGTGCAGCGCGATCTCGATCCCGCGTTCGGCCCGGAACTCGGGATTGGCATGCCAGCCGACATCGGCGAGCAGGCACGCCGCCAGCCGCAAGCGCTTCATCGCCGGCGTATCCTCGAACAGCGGCGCGATCCAGCGGTCGAGCAGGTCGCCATGTTCGGGAAAGCGGCCCAGCCGTTGGCCATCGGCGCGCGCCGCGACGATCAGCGGGTCCTGCGCGCGCGTCTCGGCGTCGAGCGCTTCGTAGAGCAGTCCTTCGCGCAGACCGAAGCTCGACACCACCGTCCGCTCGCTCTTTAGGTGACGGAGCAATGCCGCCAGCACCGCCGCCGCATCGTTGAGCATCGGCGCGCGCTGCGACGACACGCCGGGCACTTCCTTCAACACGCCCTTCCCGACATGGCTGACTGTCCGCACCAGCCGCGCGATCGTGTCGGGCGTCATCGCATATTGCTGGATGATCGGCAGCGGATAGCGAGTCGCATGCATGTCGAGCCGCGCCAGGCTGCGCCACGAACCGCCGACGAGGTAGAGCGGCAGGCCCTTCCCCTTCCCCGCCCAGCCCGACTGGTCGAGCAGCTTGGCGACGCGGCGATCGATCGCGCCCTTACCCTTCTGGCGCAAAGCCGCAACGCGCAGCACGCCGAGTGGGAACGACACGCGGTCGCGCAATTCGCCCTTCTTCACGCGCACCAGTTCGAGACTGCCGCCGCCCAGGTCGCCGACGATGCCGTCCGCCTCCGGGATCGCCGACAGCACGCCCATGCCCGCGGCGATCGCTTCCTTCTCGCCCGACATCAGCTCGACCGGCAGGCCGATCTTCGCCGCCGCGTCGAGCAACACGCGCCCGTTCGCCGCCTCGCGGACGGCCGCGGTGGCGACAGTGCGCAGGCTGGTCACCTCGATCTCGCGCGCCAAAGCGGCGAAACGGTCGAGCGTCGCGACCGCGATGGCGATGGATTCGTCGCTCAGCCGTCCACTTTCGGCAAGTCCCTTGCCGAGCCCCGCCATCACCTTTTCGTTGAACAAGGTCGCCGGCAACCGCGCCGGCCCCTGATAGACGACCAGGCGGATCGAGTTCGACCCGATGTCGATGATCGCGGTGCGCGGCTCGGCAATGGCCGCCTCGCTGCGCGGCTTGCTGAACAGGAGCATCGCCATGTCGCGCTAGGACCGCCGCGCCAGCGACAGCTTGGGCACCGCCTTGCCCTCCAGCGACGCGCCGCGCCCGCTGAGCGACGGGTTGGTCATGAAATAGCGATGCAGGTTGAACGGCTTGCCCTCCGGCTCGAGCCGGTCGTAGCTGCCATCGGGATTGAGTACCCAGCTCTGTTCGTTGTCGATCAGGTTGGCGACCATCACCTGATCGAGGATTTGGTCGTGGACGGTCGGGTTGAGGATCGGCAGCATGTATTCGACGCGGCGGTCGAAATTGCGCGGCATCCAGTCGGCCGAGGAGATGAAGATCTTCGCGCCATCGTTGGGCAGCGCCTTGCCGTTGCCGAAGCACCAGATGCGGCTGTGTTCGAGGAAGCGGCCGATCACCGATTTGACGCGGATGTTCTCCGACATGCCGGGCACACCGGGACGCAGGCAGCAGATGCCCCGGATGATGAGGTCGATCTCGACCCCCGCATTGGACGCCTCGTACAGTTTCTCGATGATCGCGGGATCGACCACCGAGTTCATCTTCGCCCAGATCGCCGCTGGCTTGCCGGCACGTGCATTGTCGATCTCGGTATCGATCAACGCGGTCAGGCGCGGGCGCAGGTCGCGCGGGGAAATGCCGATCAGCGACAGCGTCGGTTCGACATAGCCGGTCACGTAATTGAAGATCTGGGCGGCGTCGCGGCCGATCTCCGGATCGGCGGTGAAGAAGCTGAGGTCGGTATAGATGCGCGCGGTGATCGGGTGATAATTGCCGGTGCCGAAATGGCAGTAGGTGCGATACTCGCCCGCCTCCCGTCGCACCACCAGCGACACCTTGGCGTGCGTCTTCCAGTCGAAGAAGCCATAGACCACCTGCACGCCGGCGCGTTCGAGCGCGGAGGCCCAGAGCAGGTTCTGCTCCTCGTCGAACCGCGCCTTCAGCTCGACCACCGCCGTCACCGACTTGCCGCTTTCCGCGGCCGCGATCAGCGCGTTGATGACCGCCGACTGTTTGCCCGCGCGGTACAACGTCTGCTTGATCGCGACGACGTCGGGATCGGCGGCGGCCTGTTTCAGGAATTCGATCACCACCTCGAACGTCTCGTACGGGTGATGGACGACGATGTCCTTGGCCTTGATGGCGGCGAAGCAGTCGCCGCCGAACTCGCGGATCCGCTCGGGGAAACGCGGCGCGAAGGGCACGAACTTCAGGTCGGGGCGATTCTCGTCGATCACCGCTTCAAGGTCGTGGAGGCCGAGGAACGCACCACTTTCGGTGGCGAAGGCGTCGCCCCCGGCCAGTTCGTCGCGCAGCACCGCGCCCAGCCCCTCGGGCATGCCCGATTCGAGCTCGAGCCGGATCACCCGCCCGCGCCGCCGCCGCTTGATCGCGTTGGCGAAGTAGCGGACCAGATCCTCCGCCTCCTCCTCGATCTCGATGTCGCTGTCGCGCAGCACGCGGAACTCTGCGGCGCCGGCGACGGCATAGCCCGGGAAGATGATCGACGAGAATCGTTTCACCAGCGATTCGACCGCGACGTAGCGCGCCTTCTCGCCCGGCATCCGCACGAACCGCGCCATCGGGGCGGGCAGCATCACCAGCTCGCGGATCGCCTCCCCGTCCGACGCGCGGACCAGGTCGAAGATCACCGCCAGCCCCTTGTTGGGAATGAACGGGAACGGATGCGCGGGGTCGAGCGCCTGAGGGGTCAGGATCGGGAAGATCTGGTCGCGGAAATGCGCTTCCAGCCACGCCGCCTCTTCCGGCGACACCGCGTCGTCGATCTGGCGCGAGCCGAGCACCTGGATACCGGCATCGGCGAGCTGGCGCCGCAAGTCGCGCCAGATACTGCGCTGATCCTCGACCAGCGAATCGGCCGACTCGACTATCGCCGCGAGTTGCTCGCGCGTGGTCAGCCCGTCCGGCGAGCGGCGCTCGACGTCCTGCTTCTGCTGCCCCATCAACCCGGCGACGCGCACCATGAAGAATTCGTCGAGGTTGGATCCCGAGATCGACAGGAAGCGCAGCCGTTCGAGCAGCGGATGCGCGGGATTGCACGCCTCCTCCAGCACGCGGCGGTTGAACGCGAGCCAGCTCAACTCGCGGTTGAAGAAGCGCTCGCCCCCCTCCCCGCTTTCGAACGGGTCTTCGTCGTGATGGGCCAGGCGGGTGAGGTGGGCGGGGCGAGTCATTGGGGTCCGTGCTCGTCGACGGGACCGATGATTCCCGCGTCGGCCAGTGTGGCGCGCGCGCGCGGAATCGACAAGCGTTTGCGACGTTCGAGCATGTCCTGATCGAGCACATCGACCGCGCGTTCGATCGCGACGAAGCTGCGTTCGAGCCGCTTCGCCAGCCACGTCACGAGGTCGGGCCGCGCATCGAGCTGGCGGCGATCGAACTGGCGCTGCAACAGCGCGTGCATCAGGTCGTCGTCGGGCTGGCCAATGGTCGCGACCGGGCTGGCGGCAAGGCGCGAACGGAGGTCGGGGATCGACACGCGCCAGTCAGGCGGCGCCGTCTCCGCCACGAACAATTGCGGGCGCCGGTCCGCCTGCGCGGTGTTCCAGGCGTGGAAAAGGTCCTTTTCCGATCGCCGGTCGGCATCGTCGATCACGCTGCCGTTGCTCCGTGTCGCGAACAGCCGCGCCAGCAGGCTCCGCCCCGACTTGCGCGGGCCGACCAGCAAAGCGGTCTTGACCGGCCATGTCGCCCAACGTTCGAGCAGGTGGAAAGCCTGCGCGTTCGATGCGGTCACCAGAAAATCGTCGTCGCCGGGACCGGGCGGCCACGCCAGCGGCAGGCCGAGCTGGCTCATCCGGTGGTCGTGGCGTCCGACGGCACGTTGGGCGGCGGCAGGCTCGCGCGGCGCATCCGCAACGTCGTGCCGTTCCGCCCGACCGCATAGCCGCGTGCCTGCAACGCCGATCGCAGGGCATCCGGATCGCCGACATAATCGAGCCGCATCACCGACACCCCGCCGATCGCCAGGCTGATGGTCGACGCACCGCTGACGCCGGGGATGCCGCGCACCGTCGCTTCGGCCGAGGCCACCGCGGCGGCGCTGGGCGTATCGAACTGGATCATGATCGCGGTAGCGCCCGCGACCGGCGTGTCGCTGGCGGCGGTGGCGGTCTCGACCGGGGTCGGCGTCGCGGTCGGCGTCGGCATCGGCGGCGCGATATAGGCGAGGCTCGGATCGATCCCGAGCGACCCGCCGAGCAATGCCGCCTGATAGATCGCGTCGATCCGCTTCACGCCGGTGTCGAGCAATGCCGTGATGCCGTCCGCGCTCTGCACGCTCAACGAGAAGCGGCCGAGCAGGCGATTGTCCGGCCCATGCCGCGCCTCGAACGTGCCGATCACCGGCCCGCCCGGCCACTGCCGCGCCAGCGTGACGCTCGCGACGAGGACGTCGGCCGCCGCATAATGGTCGAGCACGTTGCGCCACCAATAGCGATCGCGCCTTTCCGCCTGGCCGACATCGAGCAGCAACGAGTCGATCCCATTGCCCTCCGGCCGCACGTAATCGACCGTGCTGTCGTCGGCGCGGAAGCGTGCCCAGGCCTGGCTCCACGGATTGTCCTGCTCGAAGGTGACGCCCGCACCGCCCGTCACCATCACCGGCATCAGCACCATCGGCGACGACCGCATGCCGGCGCCGCTCGCGCCGAGCAGCCCGGCGATCTTGGCGCGGCTGAACAGCACGCCGAGCTTGGCGATATAGCGGTTGGGGCCGATCCGCTCGTCCTGGATGACGATTCCGGTCACCATCTGGTCGAGCACCGAATCGGACGGCGCGCCGGCGCCCTCGCCCATCTTGCGCGCGAGCATCATGTACGCCTTGCGCTGCGCCAGCCGCCAGCCCGCAAAACGCGCGGCGTCGGCGGTCGGACCGGTCGTGTCGACCGCGACGTCGTCCACCTCGAAGCTGCCGCCGACATCGCTCGGCGCGTTGATGTCTATCGTGTCGCTCGCCTGGGCCCAGACGATCCCGGCGGCGCCGACGATCGCGAGCATCGCGAGGACGCCCGAGGCGGAAAAAAGACGGGCACGGCGCATGACGGGCGCCCTTTTGGCGAAGCAGGCGTGGAAATCCAAGCACGTTGTCGCTAGGCGGCTCGCATGAGCGACAGCGACACCTCGAACGGCCCCTATACCTACGCCGATGCCGGCGTCTCGATCGCGGCCGGCAACGCGCTGGTCCGCGCGATCGGCCCGCTGGCGAAGGCGACGCGGCGCGCGGGCGCCGATGCCGAGCTCGGCGGGTTCGGCGGGTTCTTCGACCTGAAGGCGGCGGGGTTCACCGATCCGCTGCTGGTCGCGGCAAACGACGGCGTCGGCACCAAGCTGAAGCTCGCGATCGACAGCGGGCGGCACGACGGCGTCGGCATCGACCTGGTCGCGATGTGCGCCAACGACCTGATCGTGCAGGGTGCGGAACCGCTATTCTTCCTCGATTACTACGCGACGGGCAAGCTCGACAACGCCGTCGCCGAGACGGTGGTGGCGTCGATCGCCGAGGGGTGCCGCCAGGCCGGCTGCGCGCTGATCGGCGGCGAGACGGCGGAGATGCCGGGCATGTACGCGGACGGCGATTACGACCTCGCCGGCTTCTGCGTCGGCGCGGTCGAGCGCGATCGCGTGCTGACGGGGAAGGACATCGCCCCGGGCGACGTCATCCTCGGCCTCCGCTCGTCGGGGGTGCATTCGAACGGCTATTCGCTGGTGCGGCGGCTGGCGGCGGACAAGGGGTGGAAGCTCGACCGCCCGGCGCTCTTCGACGCCGACACGCTCCTGATCGACGCGCTGATGGCGCCGACGCGGATTTACGTGAAGAGCCTGCTTCCGCTGATCGCGGCGGGGCAGATCAAGGGCCTCGCGCACATCACCGGCGGGGGTCTGCTCGAGAATATCCCGCGCGTGCTGCCGGCGGGCGTGCATGCGAACATCGACGCCGATCGCTGGCCGCAGCCGCGGCTGATGGCGTTCCTCCAGGCGCAGGGCGCGATCGAGCCGGAGGAGATGGCGCGGACCTTCAACTGCGGCATCGGCATGATCGCGATCGTGGCGGTTGAGCAGGCCGACGCGGTCCGCGCGGCGCTCGAAGCAGCGGGCGAGACGGTCTTCACGGTCGGCGAGATCGTCACCGGCGAGCGCGGCTGCACCGTCAGCGGCTCGACCGAAACGTGGAGCGCGCGCGCCGACTGGTTGTCCACACATCATGCGTAGCTCAGCCGGGGCAGCGTGGCGGTGAAGAAGGTCGCCATCCTCATTTCGGGCCGCGGGTCGAACATGATGGCGCTCGTCGAGCATGCCGGCGACGCGTACGAGGTCGCGGTGGTCGCCTCCGACAAACCCGACGCCCCCGGCCTCGTCTGGGCGCGCGAGCACGGGATTCCGACGTTCGCGTTGTCGCCGAAGGGTATCGGCAAACCCGCCTATGAGGCCGCGATGACCGGCGCTCTGCGTGACGCCGGCGTCGAGATCGTCGCGCTCGCCGGGTACATGCGCCTGCTTTCTGATGCGTTCGTCGCCGAATGGCGCGGGCGGATCGTCAATATCCACCCCTCGCTGCTGCCGCTCTACAAGGGGCTCGATACGCATGCGCGCGCGATCGCGGCGGGCGATGCCGAGGCGGGCTGCTCGGTCCATGTCGTGACCGAGGAGCTCGACGGCGGCGCGGTGCTCGGCCAGGCGCGCGTACCCGTCCTGCCCGGCGACGATGCCGACACGCTTGCCGCGCGCGTGCTCGTGGAAGAGCATCGCCTTTACCCCCGCATTCTGGCAGAGTTCGCCGCGCGATGAGCCCCAATTACGAGTCCGACCTCGCCCGCGTCCGCGCGATCTGCCTGGCCTATCCCGAAGCGGCGGAGAAATTGTCGCACGGGTCGCCCGCCTTCTTCATCGAGAAGGGCAAGGTGTATGCCTATGTCTGGCACAACCATCATAACGACGGCCACACCGCGGTGATAGTCAAGACCAGCGGCCGCGAGGAGCAGGCGATGCTGGTCGAGATGGACCCGGATTTCTACCACGTGCCGCCCTATCTCGGTCCGTCCGGCTGGGTCGGGATGGAATTGATCGGCGACGCCACCGACTGGGAGCGGATCGAGGAGCGGATCGCGATCAGCTGGGAAATGGTCGCGCCGCGTCGTCTGCTCGAGGCTGGCGGGCGGTGAGCGACCCCCTGCCCCCGACCCCGGCCGAACGTGCCGAGGCGGCCGCTACCCGCCGTCGCTGGCTCAACCTCGGCGAGTTCGTCGCGGTCGCGGGACTTATCATCGCGGCGATCAGCCTGTGGCTGAGCTGGCACGATCGCAAGGCGGACGAGGCCGACAAACAGGCGACGCAGGCAGCCGAAGCGAAGGACAGATCGCGCTACGACGTGCGCTGGAAGATGCGCGGCAAGGATGTCGTGCTGACGGCCGACGATCGCCATCAGCTCGGCGACATCAGCGTCACGTTCCCGACCGATCTCGGCATCGGCACGCAGACGAGCGCGACGCAGACGATCGCCGGCGACTGGTATCGCGGGGCGCTGCTGAAGGCGACGAAGGACGGCCCCGGCCGCCAGACCGGCAAGCTGCCGATCCTGCTGACGGTCAACTATATGGACGGCGACAAGCCGATGAGCACGACCGGCGTGTTCGACATCGTGTGGGAAGCGCACGGCGTGCTGGGCACGTTCGTCCGCGGTCGCGACTTGAACGTCAGCGGCATGCGGCTGCACGAACGCGGCGGCTCGCAGACGCGGATCGATGCGCTGTGGAAGACGGACAAGCCGGCCAGCTAGAGCGTCAGGGCGTGGATGACGTCGTCGCACAGGGTTGCGCCGACCTGATACTGACGCTGGCCGACGGGCACGAAGCCCTGCTTTTCGTAGAATGCCCGCGCCCGCACGTTGCCGTCGCTCGGCAACGCCAGGACCGTCGCGGATGCCTGCATGGCCTTGCCCGGCTGAACCGTACCGTCTTCGCGCGAACCGCCGATCGGTCGCGTCTGCGGGGTGGTCTTCGGCGGTCGGCTCCGCTAGGATAGTCACGACCCCGTAACACTGTCGAAAGCGTCACCGTTGACCGACGAGACTCTCCTCGCCGACCCTAGCGATATTTCCCCCATCTCCATCGTCGAGGAGATGAAGACGAGTTACCTCGATTACGCGATGAGCGTGATCGTCGCCCGTGCGCTGCCCGACGTGCGCGACGGCCTGAAGCCGGTCCATCGCCGCATCCTGTTCTCCGCGCAAGAAAGCGGGTTCTACTACAACCGCCCCTATCGCAAGTCGGCCCGCATCGTCGGCGACGTGATCGGCAAATATCATCCGCATGGCGACACCGCGATCTACGACGCCCTGGCGCGCATGACGCAGGACTGGTCGATGCGGCTGCCGCTGATCGACGGCCAGGGCAATTTCGGCTCGATGGACCCCGATCCGCCCGCCGCGATGCGCTACACCGAAGCGCGTCTAGCGAAGCCGTCCGCGTTCCTGATGGAGGATCTCGACAAGGACACGGTCGATTTCGTCCCCAATTACGACGGTTCGGAGAACGAGCCGTCGGTCCTGCCCGCGCGCTTCCCCAACCTCTTGGTCAACGGCGCCGGCGGCATCGCGGTCGGCATGGCGACCAACATCCCGCCGCACAATCTCGGTGAAGTGATCGACGCGTGCCTCGCCTATATGGAAAACGGCGCGATCACGACCGAGGAGCTGATGGAGATCGTGCCGGGCCCGGACTTCCCGACCGGTGCGGTTATCCTCGGCCGCTCGGGCGCGCGCGCCGCCTACGAGAGCGGGCGCGGGTCGATCATCGTCCGCTCGAAATACAAGATCGAGGAAGGGCGCGGCGACAAGCGCTCGATCGTCCTGACCGAAATCCCGTTCCAGCAGGGCAAGAACGCGCTGGTCGAGAAGATCGCCGAGGCCGCGAAGGACAAGCGGATCGAGGGGATCAGCGACGTCCGCGACGAGTCGAATCGCGAGGGCGTTCGCGTCGTCGTCGAACTGAAGCGCGACGCGACCACCGACGTCGTGCTCAACCAGCTGTGGCGGCATACTCCGGCGCAAGGCTCGTTCCCCGCCAACATGCTGGCGATCCGCGGCGGGCGGCCCGAGCTGCTCAACCTGCGCGATTTCATCCAGGCGTTCATCCAGTTCCGCGAGCAGGTCATCACCCGTCGCTCGAAGTTCGAACTGGCGAAGGCGCGCGAGCGGGCGCACCTGTTGCTGGGCCTGGTGATCGCGGTCACCAACCTCGACGAAGTGGTGCGGATCATCCGCGGCTCGGCGAGCCCGACCGAAGCGCGCAACGCCCTCCTCATGCGCGAATGGCCGATCGCCGAGATCGCACCGTACATCCGCCTGGTCGAGGCGGTCGAGGCGGAAGTGACCGGCGACACCTATCGTCTGTCCGACTTGCAGGTCCGTGCGATTCTCGACCTGCGGCTCCATCGCCTGACGGCGCTCGGCCGCGACGAGATCGGCGACGAGCTGAAGACGCTGGCCGATTCGATCACCGAACTGCTCGCGATCCTGGCCGACCGCGAGCGGCTCTACGAAGTGCTGCGCCAAGAACTGGTCGACGTCCGCGAGCAATTCGCGACGCCGCGCCGGACCGAGATCGCCGCCGCCGCCGACGGGATCGAGGACGAGGACCTGATCGAGCGCGAGGACATGGTCGTCACCGTGACCGTGCAGGGCTATATCAAGCGCACCAGCCTCGACACGTTCCGCGCGCAGGGTCGCGGCGGCAAGGGCCGCTCCGGCATGGCGACCAAGGACGAGGATGCGATCACCGAGTTGTTCGTCACCTCGACTCACACGCCGGTGCTGTTCTTCTCGACGCTCGGTCGCGTGTATCGAATGAAGGTGTGGCGCTTGCCGGAGGGCGGCGCGAACACGCGCGGGCGGCCGATGATAAACCTGCTCCCGCTGGCCGAGGGCGAGACGA
Source organism: Sphingomonas sp. (assembly GCF_017304635.1). Classification (GTDB taxonomy): domain Bacteria; phylum Pseudomonadota; class Alphaproteobacteria; order Sphingomonadales; family Sphingomonadaceae; genus Sphingomonas. The sequence continues at coordinate 772,685 of NZ_JAFKMA010000001.1, read as the reverse complement.
TCTCGACCGTGCTGCCGCTGCCCGAGGACGAGGCGGAATGGGGCAAGCTCCACGTCATGTTCGCGACCGCCAACGGATCGGTCCGCCGCAACAGCATGGACGCGTTCACCAACGTGCCGTCGAACGGCAAGATCGCGATGAAGTTCGAGGGTGAGGATGCCGACGACAAGCTGATCGGCGTGGCGTTGCTCGATGCGGGCGACGACGTGCTGCTGGCGACGCGGGCGGGCAAGGCGATCCGCTTCGCCGGCGACGAGGTGCGCGAATTCCAGAGCCGCGCCTCGACCGGCGTGCGCGGCATGCGGCTGGGCCAAAACAAGGATGGGGACGACGCGGTCATCTCGCTGTCGATCCTCCACCGCGTCGGCACGACCGCGGAGGAGCGCGAGGCGTATCTCCGCTTCGCCCCGTGGAAGGCGGAGAAGGAAGGCGAGCCCGACCTCGCCGTCGACCGCTTCGCCGAGTTGCAGGCGCGCGAGCAGTTCATCCTGACGGTCTGCGCCAACGGTTACGGCAAGCTCAGCTCGGCCTACGAATATCGTCGCACCGGGCGCGGTGGCCAGGGCATCACCAACATCGACAACATCAAGCGCAACGGTCCCGTCGTCGCCAGCTTCCCGGCGACCAAGGGGCACCAGTTGATGCTCGTCACCGATCAGGCCAAGCTGATCCGCATGTCGCTCGGCGATCTCCGCGTGATCGGGCGCGGCTCGGCTGGCGTGCGGCTGTTCAACGTGGCCGATAACGAGCATGTCGTCTCCGCCGCGCGGATCGAGGAAACCGAAGGCGATGCCGAGGCCGACCTGACATTGGCCGAGGACCGCGCGGTGGCGCCGGATACGGGGGCGAACACCGCCGACGACAGCGCGGCGGGACCCGAGGGCGGCGAATGACCGACCGACCCACCACCGCCTACAAAGTGCTGACCGCCGACCAGATGCGCGCGCTGGAGGCCGATACGTTCGCGGGCGCGCCGGTCGATCAGGCGGACGGCTACATCCACCTCTCGACCGCCGAGCAACTGACCGAAACGGTCGACAAGCATTTCGCCGGGCAACGCGACTTGTGGGTCGCCGCGATCGACCTGACGTCGTTCGGGTCAAGCCTGAAATGGGAGGAATCGCGCGGCGGGGCGCTGTTCCCGCACATCTACGGCAAGCTGCTGCTCGAAACGGTGATCGCCTACGGCCCGCTCGAGCGCGACGATGACGGTACGGTCAAGCTCCCCGTCGCGGGCTGACCCACCCCGTCATTGCGAGGAGCGGAGCGACGCGGCAATCCAGCCACGCGCATATCGCCGCGCATTGCTCACAACGACGCCGGCCACGCGCCTCACGGCGTCAAGTCGACGACCGGTGCCCCCTCGCCTTCCTCGCGCAGCAGCATCGTGCGATGGCAATGTTGCGGGTCGCGCTCGAAACACAACAGGGCCGAGCGTTTCTCCGCCGCCAGCGCGCGCAATTGCGCCGCCTGTGCCTGCGCCTCGGGCAGTTCGAGCTGGCCGGCATAGACCGCCTCCATCGTCCGCCAGTCGCCCTTCTTTGCGGCGTCGCGCCCCGGCTTGGGCGTGCCCAGCGCCTTCAGATGGACATACTCGATCCCGGCGTCCTGCAACGTCGCCGCCAGCGAGCTCTTCGAGAACCCCGGCCGCCGCGACAGCGGCAGCGCGCGCACGTCGATCACGCGCTCGACCCCGGCCCGGCGTAGCGCCGCCAGGAAATCGTCCATCGTCGCGCCTTCATAGCCGATGGTGTAGATCGTCATCGTTCTTCCATTTGAGCAGCGTCGACACCACGCCGAACGCGATCAGCGCCTGCCCCGCGACATAAAGCGGCCAGATCAGCAGGTGCGGCAGCGGCGACGCGGCCAGTGGTCCGGCCTTTGCGAAGATCAACAGGTCCGACCCCACGAACAGCACCGCGCCCAGCCCGACGCGGTAGCGCGGAAACCGGCTCGCCCACGCACTCGCCGCCATCAGCCCGAGCCCGGTCGCGTAAATCGCGATGCCCGGCGCCGCGACGCGATCGCTCGGCAACAGGAATGCGATCACCGGCGTCGCGATCAGCAACACCAGCGCCAACCCGGTCTGACTCGGCGAGCGCGTCGCCCGACGATACCGCCAATAGAGCGCCGCCGCGGTCAGGTGCCCCGCCAGGAACGCGAGCGCTCCCGCGGTCTGGCTCGCCTCGAGCAACACGTCGCCGATCGCCCCGAATGCGAGCACGATCGCGATCGTCCACCCGTCCCGCCCCTGCGTATTCACCGCCGCCCACGCCGCCAGCAACGCGACGGCACTCCCCTTCCACGCCAGCAAGGCCGCCGGCGGCAGACCGGGCGGAACCGCCAGCCAGTACGATGCCCCCGCGAACAGCGCGAGGACGTAGATCCAGCGATGCGTCAGACCGAGCGGCGCGGGGTTCATCCGTCATGGATGCCGCGATCCGGCCGGGCGGGCAAGTCCGCGCATTGACGTTGCCGCCCCGCCCCGTCATCCCGTGCGGCATGCACGACATTCATATCATCGGCGGCGGGCTGGCCGGGTCGGAGGCGGCGTGGCAGTTGGCCGAGGCGGGGTTCACGGTGAAGCTGTCGGAGATGCGCGGCGGCGGCGACACGACGCCGGCGCATCATACCGATGGGCTCGCCGAGCTGGTCTGTTCGAACAGCTTCCGCTCGGACGATGCCGACAACAATGCGGTTGGCCTGCTCCATGCCGAGATGCGCGCGCTGGGCTCGCTGATCCTGGACGAGGGCGACCGGCATCGCGTGCCGGCCGGGTCGGCGCTGGCGGTTGATCGCGATGGCTTTTCCGCCGGCGTGACCGCGCGGCTGTCGGCGCATCCCAACGTCACGATCGTGCGCGAGCGAGTCGATGCGCTGCCCGAGGGACCGACGATCGTCGCGACCGGGCCCCTCACCGGCCCCGGTCTCGCCGCGAGCATCGGTGCGGCGACCGGCAGCGACGCGCTCGCCTTCTTCGACGCGATCGCGCCGATCGTGCATGTCGACAGCATCGACATGGGCGTCGCGTGGCGCCAGGCGCGCTGGGGCAAGGGCGGCGACGATTACATCAACTGCGCGCTCGACAAGGACCAATACCACGCCTTCGTCCAGGGGTTGGTCGACGGCGAGAAGACCGAGTTCCGCGACTGGGAAAAGGACACGCCCTATTTCGAGGGCTGTATGCCGATCGAGGTGATGGCGGAGCGCGGGCCGGAGACGCTGCGGTTCGGGCCGATGAAGGGCGTCGGGCTCGACGATCCGCGCACCGGGCGCTGGCCCTATGCGGCGGTGCAGCTGCGCCAGGACAATGCGTCGGGCACGTTGTGGAACATCGTCGGGTTCCAGACCAAGCTGAAGCATGCCGAACAGGTCCGGTTGTTCCGCACGATCCCTGGACTGGAGAACGCCGAATTCGCGCGGCTGGGCGGATTGCACCGCAACACGTTCATCCGCTCGCCCGAACTGCTCGACTTGACGCTGCGGCTCAAGTCGCGGCCGAATATCCGCTTCGCCGGGCAGATCACCGGGTGCGAGGGCTATGTCGAAAGCGCGGCGATCGGCCTGCTTGCAGGACGCTTCGCCGCCGCCGAATTGCGCGGTGACGCCATGACGCCGCCGCCGGTCGAGACCGCGCTCGGCGCTCTGCTCCACCACATCACCGGCGCGGCGGCGGCCGACACCTATCAGCCGATGAACGTCAATTTCGGGCTGATGCCGCCGATTCCGGGGCGGACGAAGAAGGCCGACCGCAAGAAGATGTACACCGATCGCGCGCGCGTCGCGCTGGCCGGTTGGCTGGGCAAGTAGCTCGCCAACGACCGGCGCGGACGCACGCTCTCGATCGATCTACCGGCCCGTTATTTCGCGGGCGTCGCGTCTTCGGCTGGAGCGGACATCGCGTCGGTCGCGTTCGTCTGCTCGGTCATGTTCATCGATTGCGGCCGAAAGCCCGGCTCGAACGGATTGGTGCCGGCCGGGCAGTCACCCACGCGACGCACCGTCATTTCCACGTCGGCGCTGCCCCGACGCGAGCCGCCGGGCTCCTTGAAGTCGGCATGGAACTTCGTCGTCCAGGCATTGGCGGAATAGCCGCCGGACCAGTCGGCGTTGATCGACAGGGCGCGCGGCGAGTCCGGGCGGCCTTGCGGCAGGTTGGCGATCTCGCAATTGAGCGCACCGTGCAACGAGCTGCCGTCCTGCGAGATGTCGCCGATGTTGCAGCCGCCGAACTTCGGAATGGCATAGCGCAGGTTCTTGATCGATGCCGATTCCAGGCTGATACCGATCGGCATGCAGCCGCGCTGGGTGTAGGGCTTGGCCTTCGTCCGCGCCAGGTCGTCCTGCATCTCCTTCGGGAAGCCCTGCAGCGAAGCCTGCGTCACGCGGAAGGTCGTCTCATATTCGCCGGGCGTGATGGAGAAATCCGTCGCGGCCGGTTGCTCGTTGAACGACCGGGCCGGTCCCCCGCTCTTGCTGCAACTCAACAGCGCGGTCGTCACCAGCAACACGGCGCCGAGCCGTAGCGCGATATTCCTGTCGGTCTGCATTCGAACTCCCCCCTATTTGCGCGGAACGGTGTGCCGCGATGCCACTTCCTTTTATATATCCCCGCCCGGCAAGCGCCCTCAGCCGTCGTCGTCCTTGTTGCCCTCCTCGGCCGCCGGCGCCGGAGCGGCGGTGATTTTCGGGCAGGGTTTGCGCGGCTTGCGTTTGACCGCGGTGGTGGCGAACTCGGCCGGGCTCAGCTTGCCGGTCTTGTCGCGGTCGGCGGTGGCGAACTTGGCTTCGCTCTTCGCGGCCCACTCGTCGAATTGCAGCACGCCGTCGCCGTTCTTGTCGAGCTTGGCGAACGCCTTGTGCCGCGCGAGCAGATATTCGTCGCGCGTGATGAAGCCGTCGCGATCCTTGTCATAGCGGTTGAAGCGCTTCTGCTCGCGCGTCGCCTCGGTGGCTTCGGGAACGGCGACCGCGTCCTGTGCGACCGGCGACGCGGGGTCGGCGACGTTGGCCGGCATCGCCGCCAGGGCGGCCGGCGATCCGGGCCGCATCGATTGCAGGATCATGCCCGACGCCACCAGCAGCAACGCCGCGCCCGCCCCCGCCAGATACCGCCACATCCCCACTCTCCCGCCGCCTGCGTCCCAGCCTAATCCGCGTCAGCCCCCGGTCAAGCGATGCCAGCCGAGCCGCAGCACGCTCGTCGGTCGCAACGGCCCGGCAAGACCCAGCCGCGCGGCATGGACCATCGCGCCGAGCGCCCGGGCGCGTCGCGGCCAGCGACGACGCGTGGCCTTCGTCAACAACGGCGCCGCCAGCGTTCGGGCCACCGCCGCCAGTGCCCGGTCGCTCAGATTGCCGGCCAGATCGGCAAGCGCCCAACCCTTTCCCGCTTCCACCACGTCGAACCCCTCGACCCCAAGCAGGCGCGCCGCGGCGGCAAACAATCCGGCGCCTCGCGCAACGGCATGGCGCTCGAACCCGACCTCGCCCGGTTCGGCCAGCAGAACCTCCCATCCGTCGACCATCGTCGCCAGTCGCTCGCCGGAGACGCCACGTGGGATCACCGCCGCCGCCAAGGCCGAGAGGACGGGTTCGCCGGGCACCGCCGTTTCGTCGAGCCGCGCCAGCGCCTCCCGCCACCACGCCAACCGCATCTGCCCGACCATCGGCTCCCGCGTCGTCCGCAACACCTGCCCGAGCGCATCGTCCAGCGCGAGCAACGCCGCCAGGCCCGCACGCGCCTCCGGCGGTGCGTAGCCGATGGCGAGTTTACGGAGAGGATCGCCGCTCACAACGGCCGACCAACCATGGTCAGACGGTTGGCGCGCCAGACCGGCAGATGTCCGAGAGAAGAGACACGCATCACCGCCGCTTGGTACCGCGCATGACGCAACGGGCGAAGATGTTTTGGCGACGATCCCGACCGATCGTCACCGCCACGCATCGACGCGGCGGCGGTGACGATTGGTGGCTTACGACCTGCTCCGATTTCTGTCGCGATAAACGGCTCTGGCGAAGTTACTGCGTGATCTTCGCCGTCGCCACCGCGTTCTGGAACAGTTGATCCAACGCCGTGTAGATGTCCTGGTCGGTCGACACCTTCGTGTAGAGCCCGTTGGACGCGCACGCCTGCAACGCGGGCTCGACCTGGTACAGATAGGGCGCCACGTTCGATTGCGACCACGCGTCGTTGGCGAGCGATTGCGCGAGATATTCGGTGTAGAGCACCGCGATCTTGATGCCGCGAGCCTTGATCGCGTCGCACTTGGTGGTGTCGATCGCGATTTCCGGCCGGCCGTTGGACCGCAACTCGTCGCGCATGCCATCGGTGATGATGAACATGATCGCCTGGGGTGCGCTTCCGTTCACGCCGGTCCCCGGGTTCGGCATCAACGTGTTGATCTGCGTCAGCGCATCGCTGCTGGCGCTGTCGCGGTCGTTCCAGCCGACCTCGGTCGACTTGCACGCGCTGGTGGGACAACCGTTCGAATAATAGAGGTACGGCGTCAGGTTGGTGGTCTTGGTCGCCGCCGTGGTCAGGTCGGAGGTCAATGCCTGCAACGTCGCGAAACCGCCCGAACCACGAAACGTCGAGATCGCCATGCGATAGCTCGCACCGTTCTTGCTCTGCGTGCTCTGGGCATCGGCGGTCAGCTTGGAAACCGCGGTCCCTTCGTCGTCGATGCGCAACGTCAAGCCGTAGGACTTCGCGACGCCGTACAGATCGCTCTGTCCACCACTCGCATTGGTGCCCTTGATGTCGTTGGTCGAATGGCAGGCGAACTGGCAGCTCTGACCGTTGCTGTTCGCGACCTTCGTGAGACCCGCCGACGTCGTCGGCAGCGCCATCGATCCCGACACATCGAGCAGCATGTAGAAATCGATGTTCGGCGCGGCCGCGTTGGTGGTCTGCGACGTACCGTGGATGCTCAGCGACGCCATGCCGAGAATGCCGGCAAAGAAATTGTTCGAATGCCCCGTATAGGTGACCGTCGCGGTTCTACGCCCGTTCGAGTCGGTCGGAGTCGTCACCGTCAGGCTGTCGACGACGATATTGCCGCTCGCCGTCAGCGTCTGGGACTGGCTGTTGAACATCGCCGTCGCGTTGACCGTCGCGGTGGAGTCCGGAATGGACAACATGCTCTTGCTGACCGCGAGCAGCGCGGACGTGTCGGCAATCGCGTTCAGCTTCGTCTGCGCCTGCATGGCGCGCGCATAGTCGATGCCCATGCCAAGCGCGAACATCAGCGGCGGCAGCGCGAAGCCGAAGATCATCAGCGCATTGCCGCGCCGGTTCCGCAGCAGCTTAGCGCTTAGACCCTTCCTGAGTGCCGCAAACATATCAACAATCCCCGCACGTGATGCTGTTGGAGTTCCGCGGAAGCATGAACAGGTTGCTCGTCAGGGTGAACGGCTGAACGACGTTGAACGTCACCGGCGGCTGGTAGGCATAGGTGATTTCGGCGTAGATCACGTACAGTCCCGGCACCCGCAAATTGAGCGGCACCGTCACCGCGGCTCCCGCCTTGTAGGCGGTGGTGTTGAGGCCCCGGCTCCAGACGACGGTCGACTGCAACTTTATGTCGGTATAGACTTCCGTCACGCGCTGGGTCACGTTCGCCGCCGAATACGGGGCCAGAACTTGGGTCGACGCCGCCAGCTCGCTGTCGACTTCGTTCGCACTCGTCGCCCCGGTCACGTTCTGCGCGACCAGATCGGCCAGTGCGCGGTTCGCGATGGTCACCTTGCGACTGCACGAAAAGCCGTCGGACAGCGTGAATCCGCCCAGATAGACCAGGACCAGGAACGGCAGCAGCAGCGCGAACTCGATGAGCGCAGCGCCGCGGCGATCATCGACGAACGAAGGCAAGGCAAGCCACTTGCGCACGTCAGTAATTCTCGATCTTGGCGACCGACGTCGCCACGACCAGCCGTTGCCCGTTGGACAGATTACTGATGTCGAACCCCAGCGGCGCCGTGCGGACGGGCCAGATGTACATCAACCGGATCAAGACGATCGAGCCGGAGGCGCCGAGGTTGTAGGAAAAGGTGTTGGTGACCTGACCGTTCGACCCGAACGTGAAGGTCGGCATGGACGTGTCGAGCGACGAGAAGCTGCCCGCGCTACGCACATCGACATACAGGTTGCTGCACTGCATGAACGCCGGCAGGGCATTGCAGGCGTTCTGCTTGAAACGCGCCTGAAGCTGCGCCTGGGTCATGCCGGTGCTGGCGCCGGTGCTGTCGGCTTTCTGCGCCGATCCGGTAATCACGCTGCGGGCCGCGGCTTCGACCGAGGTTTCCAGCCCTTCCTGGACGAAATACACCAGGCTGACTTCCAGCCCGGCGATCAGCAACGCGAAGAACGGCGCGGCGACCATCGCGAACTGGATCGCCGCACTACCGCGCGTCTGCGCCGGCAACGACCAGCCGCGAAACGGCCAGGCTCGCTTGGAGTCGGACGAAGATTCCCCACCGCACATTGCCTGCTCATGGCAAGGTCAGGTAAAATTTAGGTTAGCGCCGGGAGGCAAAATTGCGGCGCTGCTGGCTGGCGGTGCGTTCAGGGGGGGTTCCACAAAACGATGTTGCGCGCAGGACCGATCCTGTTACGCGCGCCAACGGCCGCGTCTCCAAAACGGGAGGCGCGGCCGTCGTCTGGAACTTCGCTAATCAGTACCGGTAATGATCCGGCTTGAACGGCCCTTCGACCGGTACGCCGATATAATCCGCCTGCTTCTGGCTCAGCTTGGTCAGCTTCACGCCCAGCTTTTCGAGGTGCAGTTCGGCGACCTTCTCGTCGAGGTGCTTGGGCAGGACGTAGACGTCGTTCTTGTACTCGTCCGCCTTGGTGTAGAGCTCGATCTGCGCCAGCGTCTGGTTGGTGAAGCTCGACGACATCACGAACGACGGGTGGCCGGTCGCGTTGCCCAGGTTCACCAGGCGGCCCTTCGACAGGATGATGATCTGCTTGCCGTCGGGGAACTCGACCAGGTCGACTTGCGGCTTCACCTCGGTCCACTTGTAGTTCGACAGGCCCGAAATCTGGATCTCGCTGTCGAAGTGACCGATGTTGCAGACGATCGCCATGTTCTTCATGCCGGCCATGTGCTCGGCGGTGATGACGTCGGCATTGCCGGTCGCGGTGCAGAAGATGTCGGCGCGAGTCACCGCTTCCTCCATCGTCACGACCTCATAGCCTTCCATCGCCGCCTGCAACGCGCAGATCGGGTCGATCTCGGTCACCAGCACGCGCGCGCCGCCGTTGCGCAGCGACGCGGCAGACCCCTTGCCAACGTCGCCGAAGCCCGCGACGCAGGCGACCTTGCCGGCCAGCATCACGTCGGTGCCGCGGCGGATCGCGTCGACCAGCGATTCCTTGCAGCCGTAGAGGTTGTCGAACTTCGACTTGGTCACGCTGTCGTTGACGTTGATCGCCGGGAACGGCAGCTCGCCCCTCTTGGCGATCGCGTAGAGGCGGTGGACGCCGGTGGTGGTCTCTTCCGAGACGCCCTTGATGGCCTTGACCGTCTCGGTGAGATAGCCGGGCTTGCGAGCGATGAATTCCTTCACCGCGCGCTGCATCTCGACTTCCTCGTCATTCTCGGGTTCGGCGAACGACTGGCCGGCCTCGAGCTTGGCGCCCCACAGCGCGAACATCGTCGCGTCGCCGCCATCGTCGAGGATCATGTTGCAGGTCTCCCCCTCATTTTCAGAGGTGCCCCAATCGAAGATCGAGCCGACATAGTCCCAATATTCGGCCAGGCTCTCGCCCTTGATCGCGAACACCGGCACCCCCGACGCGGCGATCGCGGCGGCGGCATGGTCCTGGGTCGAGAAGATGTTGCACGTCGCCCAGCGCACCTTGGCGCCCAGCGCGGTCAGCGTCTCGATCAGCACGGCGGTCTGGATCGTCATGTGCAGCGAGCCGGTGATGCGCGCGCCCTTGAGTGGCTGCGACGCGCCGAATTCCTCGCGCAGCGCCATCAGGCCCGGCATCTCGGTCTCGGCGATGTTGATCTCGGCGCGGCCGAAATCGGCGAGGCTGATATCCTTGACGACGTAATCGGTCGAACGGTCGAGCACGCTGGCCACGGCAAAAAATCTCCGGCAGATGAATGGATGACGCGCGCCCTACCCGCTCGGCGGGGCGAATGCAAATGCAATATAAAGATTTCTTTATATGGTGAACGGAGCTGCTCGGGCGGTGCTCGTCGGAAAGGCAATACGATGCGGATGGCGATGATGGGATTAGCGGCGGTCGTGCTGGCCGGGTGCAGCCACGGGGCCGGTGGCGACGGCGGCATGCCGGCGCAGTTCCTCGGCAGCTGGGGCGCCGATTGCATGGCGCCGTACGTGCGGTTCGACGCAAAGTCGGTGCACGGTTTCCCGACCGCGCGCGACTATCCGCTGAAGGCGGCGACGCTGAGCGGGGGCATGCTGGCGGTGACCTATACGCGCCCCGACGGCGACGTCACCGACACCTATGCCAGCAGCGGCAGCACGCTGACCCTGACCAAGACGGCGACCGCGAAGGGCGCGACGGCGATGAACAAGGCGCCGATGGCGAAATGCAAATGACGGCCGGCGCGATGGGCGAGCAACCCAACTCCTGATGCCACCCCGGCCTCTGCCGGGGTGGCGGCATCTTTAGCCGCCAGCGCTCACGCCCGACCGGTTTCGCTCGCCAGCATGCGCGGGTCGATTCCGGCGCTCGCGAACCCCGCCGCCCAGCGCTCGGCGGCGGGCAGGTCGTAGAGCAAAGCCTCGTCGCCGGGGACGTTGAACCAGCCGTGGCGCAGCATCTCGCCGTCGAGCTGCCCTTCGCCCCAGCCGGCATAGCCGAGCGACACGACCCAGCGGCGCGGCCCCTTCCCGTCCGCGATCGCCTTCAGCACGTCGAGCGTGCCGGACAGCGCCCAGCGCCCGGCGACATCGATCGTATCCTGCCCGCCCCAGTCGTTCGAATGGATCACGAAGCCGCGGCTCGGCTCGACCGGGCCACCGAAATGGACCGGCGCGTCGGGGGCTTCGCCGGGATCGATCTCGACCTGCGCCAGCACGTCGTGGAGGCTGAGCCCGTCGATCGCCGCGCCGATCCCGATGCCGACCGCGCCCTCCTCGTCATGCGCGCACATCGCGATCACCGCCTGGTCGAAGCGTGGATCGCCGATGCCGGGCATTGCCAGCAGAAATTGCCCGACCAAAAAGCGCGCGCTCTCCATGGCTTGCTTTCTACCGGACGGAATCGCGGTTCGTCACTGCTTGAAATTACCCGCACAGGTGCCAAGTGCGGCGGCGACCGCATTTTTCGCGTCCAAGGGAGAATTCACGATGACCGTTTCCGTCGGCGACAAGATTCCGTCCACCACCATCGTCAAGGCGACCGAGAACGGGCCGGAATCGGTCAGCTCGGACGAGTTCTTCGCCGGCCGCAAGGTCGCGCTGGTCGCCGTCCCCGGCGCGTTCACGCCGACCTGTTCCGCCCGCCACCTGCCCGGCTTCCTCGACAAGGCCGAGGAGCTGAAGGCGAAGGGCGTCGACGAGATCGCCTTCACCAGCGTCAACGATTCGTTCGTGATGGGCGCATGGGGCAAGGCGAACGAGACCGGCGGCAAGGTGACGATGCTGGCCGACGGCAATGGCGACTTCGCCCGCGCGGTCGGGCTGAGCTTCGACGGCAGCAAGTTCGGCATGGGCGAGCGCAGCCAGCGTTACTCGATGATCGTCGACGACGGCGTGGTGAAGGAACTGAACGTCGAAGCACCCGGCGAATTCAAGGTGAGCTCGGCCGAGCATCTGCTCGAGCAGCTCTGACAGGTCGCGGCGCCGGCCCATTCCCCCACCCGACCGCCCAGCTATTCTAACCTGTGGGCTGTCGGGTGGGGGAATGGGCCGGCGCCGCACCCGAAGCGACTGATCGTCGCGCCAACGTAACAAACCGTCGCGGCCACGGAACGGTTGGGCAAAGCCTGGCGTTTCGTGGCCGTGACGTTTCAACTCTACGGAGAACGATGATGGCCGATACCGACCTGAACACCACCGTCGATGACGCCCATGCCGAGGCACATGCCAAGATCGACGCCGCCGCCGAACAGGCGAAATCGCTGATCGAAGGCGCGCAGGAGGAAGCGAAGTCGCTGCTGGCGAAGGCGCAGGAGGAGGCGTCCGCGCTGCTCGGCCGCACCATCCAGGCGGCGAAGGACAATCCGAAGCTCGCCGCCGGCATCGCCGCCGGGGCCGCCGCGACGATCGCGGGCGGCGCCTACGCCGCGACCAAGCTGAAGTCGGGGCCGAAACCCCCGGCCAAGCCGCGCGCGCCGCGCAAGCCGCCGGCGAAGGCCGCGGCCAAGAAGGGCTGAGGCCGACCCCCACCCCCTGACTTGCCAGCGTCATCCCCGTGGCTTAGCCGTGGTGGATGACGCTGGCTTCCAATATCGTCGCCGAACTCGATCGGCTCTATTCCGCCTCGGTCGACCGCCTGCAACAGGCGCTGACCGCGTATCTGACCACGGGCGCGAAGCCCGATGCCACCTCGCGCACCGACGGTTCCTTCGCCTATCCCGAAATCCGGCTGACCTATCGCGGCGATGCCGAGCGCCCGGCCCCATTGCGCTCGTTCGGGCGGCTGAGCGAGGCGGGCGATTACCGCATCAGCGTGACCAAGCCGGCGATCTTCGCGGATTATCTCACCGAACAGCTGACGCTGCTGATCGAGGATTACGACGTCACCGTCGAGGCGGTGCCGGGGCGGCAGGAAATCCCCTTCCCCTACGTACTCGATCCCGGCCACGCGCTGAGCCTGGACCAGGTGTCGGCGGTCGAACTGGCGCGCTGGTTCCCGGCGACCGAGCTCGCCTATATCGGCGACGAGATCGCCGACGGCCTGCCGACGCCCAACGAGGCGCGGCCGCTGGCGCTGTTCGACGGCCTGCGCACCGATTTCAGCCTCGCGCGGCTGCGGCATTACACCGGCACGCCGCCGGAGCATGTCCAGCGCTACGTCCTGTTCACCAACTATCACCGCTATGTCGACGAGTTCGTCCGCTGGGCGTTCGACCAGCTCGGCCCCGACGAACATGGCAACGCCTCGCGCTTCACCGCCGTGTCGGGCGCGGGCGGCGTGCTGTTGCGAGCGGGCGACGATGTCGAGGCGGCGATGGCCGATACCGGCGCGTGGCGGCGGCACCAGATGCCGGCCTATCACCTGATGGCGGACGACCATACCGGCATCACTCTGGTCAATATCGGGGTCGGGCCGTCCAACGCGAAGACGATCTGCGATCACCTCGCGGTGCTGCGGCCCGAGGCGTGGCTGATGATCGGGCATTGCGGCGGCCTGCGCCCAAGCCAGCGGATCGGCGACTATGTCCTCGCCCATGCGTATCTGCGCGACGACCACGTGCTCGACGACGTGCTGCCGCCCGAGATCCCGGTTCCGGCGATTGCCGAAGTCCAGGTCGCGATGGCGCGCGCGGCGGAGATCATCAGCGGCCAGTCGGGCGAGGAACTCAAGCGCCGGCTGCGCACCGGCACGATCGTGACGACCGACGACCGCAACTGGGAGCTGCGCTACACGCAGTCGGCCCTGCGCTTCTCGCTCAGCCGCGCGGTCGGGATCGACATGGAATCGGCGACGATCGCGGCGCAGGGCTATCGCTTCCGCGTGCCCTACGGCACCCTGCTGTGCGTGTCGGACAAGCCGCTCCACGGCGAGCTCAAACTGCCGGGCCAGGCCAACCGCTTCTACGAACGCGCGATCGCCGAGCATATGCAGATCGGCATCCAGACCTGCGAGCAATTGCGGCTGGAGGGCGCCAAGCTCCACAGCCGCAAGCTGCGCGCGTTCAACGAGCCGCCCTTCCGCTGACGGCGCGGCGGGGCTATCACGGCAACGAAACGACCGTCGGGACGTTCAAGGCCGATGAACTACAGGGGATGACCATGGCCACGCCGCCCAAAAAGACCACCGCCACGCCGCGCAAGGCGCCGGCCAAGCCTCGCGCCAAGGCCGCGACTGCAACGCCGGCCGCCGACATTGCCGTCGACACGCCTACCGAGGCACCGGCTGCAAAACCGGCCGCGCGCAAGACGGCGACCAAGCCGGTCGCGAAGAACGCCGGCGACGCCGCCACGACGACACCGCCGCGCAAGCGCGGCCGGCCGAAGGGCTCGACGACGGCATCGACCGCCCCCGCGGCGCCGGCCGTGAGCGCTGCGGAGGATATGAAGACCGACACCGCTGCCGCCGCACCCGCGCCCGCGCCGGCCCGCAAGCGCGCGGCCGCCGCCAAGACCGCAAAGCCCGCATCGACCAAGCCGACCGCCTCGACCAAGACGACCGCTGCGAAGCCGGCGGCCAAACGTCCGCGTGCCGCGTCATCGGATACCAAGCCGTCCACGGCCAAGCCCGCCGCAGCGAAACCGGCCGCCACCAAGCCCGCACCGACCGCGACTAGCAAACCGGCCACAACCAAGACTGCCACGGCCAAGCCCACCACCAGCAAGCCGACACCTCCAGCGTCTGCGCCATCGGCGAGTCCGGCGATGACCTACGTCAAGCGCGGCGGCATCGCGGCGGGGATCGCCGGTGCGCTCGGCGCAGTCGCGGCGTTCTTCACCTTCCGCAACCGCCAGCGCGATACCGACGAGATCGATCTGTAGTCGTCGTCCAAGCGGAGATCGACGCTCAACGACGGTTTCATTTGAGGCAGCGCGGTATCATTCGAATCTTCAATGCCTCCCCGGCGAAAGCCGGGGTCCAGTTGGGCTGGCCAGCGTAACTGCCAGCAACGCAGCTAATCAGCGCTCCCCCGACTGGGCCCCGGCGTTCGCCGGGGTGGGGTTCGAGTAAACCGACCTACTTCCGCCCGTCGAGCCGGAACATCACCGTCACGGCCACATCCATCGGCACGGTGTCGCCATGCGAAGCCCCGAACATGTTGGGGCGCATGCGTCCGCCGAGCGACGCGCCGAAGCTCTGCATCGCGTACGAGAACACGGTGCCGAAATCGCCGCGCTCGCTGACGCTGACGACGGTCGCATCGGCATAACCGAGCGCTTCGGCATAGGTCTGCGCGTCGAGCCGCGCCTTCGCGATCGCGTCGCGCTTGGCGGCGCGGGCGGCGGCGGCAGTGTCGGTGATCGCGGTCGTCGGTGATTGGTTGGCGCTGACGCCCGTCGTCTGCGCGATGATCGCCTTCGCGCGATCGATCGCCGACCGCGACCCGCCGACCATCCCGAAACTGTCGCTCGACTGCGGCTTGTGAGTCTTGTCGTCGATCTCCGCGACGCCAAGGTTTGGGACCGAGAATTTGGACGAAGCACCGCCCGCATCCTCAGGCACCGGCGTCACGCCGATCGCCGCGAGTTGCTGGACCAGCGCCGCCTTGATCCGCGCGACCTCCGCCTTCGCCTTGTCCTCGGTATCCGCCGTCGCGGTCACCTCGACCGGCAGCACGAACCGCGTCGCCGGCGTCTCCGAATGGCCGATCGCGACGATCTCCACCGTGACGGGCGCTGCCGCCGGTTGCGCGGCCAGCAGCATCGCCAGCCCGATCGATCCCGTCACCATCCGCTCGGCTTCCCCTTGTTCTGTTGATCCAGCCACGTCTTGAGCGGCGCGAAATAATCGACCATCGCCTGCCCCGAAATCTCGCGGGTGCCGGTGAACACTTGCAGCGCCTCCGGCCACTTCTTCGACTGGCCCATCGCCAGCATCGCGTTCAGCCGCTCGCCGACCGCCTTGTTGCCGTAGAACGAGCAGCGGTGGAGCGGTCCGGTCCATCCCGCCTGCTTGCACGCCGCCTGGTAGAACTGGAACTGTAGCAACCGCGCGAGGAAGTACCGGGTGTAGGGCACGCTGGCCGGGACGTGATATTTGGCACCGGCGTCGAACCGCGTCGCATCGCGCGCCACCGGCGGCACGATGCCCTGATATTGCAGCCGCAATCTGTCCCAGGCCGACTGATAATTGGCCGGCTGGATCGACCCGTCGAACACGCCCCAGCGCCATTTATCGACCAAGAGGCCGAACGGCAGGAACGCGACCTTGTCCATCGCCTGGCGCAACAGCAGCCCGGTATCCTTGTCCGCGCTCGGCACCTTGGCCGGGTCGAGCAGCCCGATCTTCACCAGATAGTCCGGCGTGATCGACAGCGCGACGAAATCGCCGATCGCTTCGTGGAAGCCGTCATTGGCGCCGTTTTCGTACAGGAACGGCTGGTTCATGTACGCGCGCTGGTAGTAGTTATGGCCGAGCTCGTGGTGGATCGTCACGAAGTCGTCGGCATTAACCTTCGTGCACATCTTGATCCGCACGTCGGTCTTGTTGTCGAGGTCCCAGGCGGAGGCGTGGCAGATCACCTCGCGATCGCGCGGCTTGACGATCTGCGATCGCTCCCAGAACGTCGCCGGCAACGGCGCGAACCCCAGCGACGAATAGAACCCTTCGCCCGTCTTCACCATCCGCAGCGGGTCGTAGCCCTTCGCCTTCAGCAGCTCGCCGGTGTCGTAGCCGATGTCGCCCGCCCCCTTCGGCGCGACGATGTCGTAGATGTTCCCCCATTCCTGCGCCCACATGTTGCCGAGCAGATCGGCGCGGATCGGGCCGGTCTTGGGTTGGACGGCGTCGCCATATTTTTCGTTGAGCTTCCAGCGGACATAGGTGTGGAGCGACTTGTAGAGCGGCTCGACCTGCTTCCACAGCCGATCGGTCATCGCCGCGAACTGTTCGGGCGTCATGTCGTAGCCGGAGCGCCACATCGCGCCGACATCGGCATAGCCCAGCTCCTTCGCGCCCTGGTTGGCGATCACGACCATGTGCGCGTAATCGTCCTTCATCGGCGCGCCGACATTGTCGTTCCAGCTGGTCCACATCTCCTTCAGCCTGGCGGGATCGCGGGTGGTGCCCATCGCCGCCTCGATGTCCGATCCGTTGATCGGCTGGCCGTTCAGCGTGCCCTTGCCCTTGCCGTAGGACGATTGCAGCCGCGTCGCGATCGTGGAGAGCTGGTCCGCCGCGCCCGGTGTCGAGGGCGCCGGCAGGACGATGCCGTTGCGGATCAGGTCGAGCTTGCGCCTGGTGTCGAACGACAGGCCGGCGACGTTCTGGTACTTCGCCGCCTCGCTCGCCAGCTTGACCGACAATTCGGTCGCGCGGGCGCCGACATCGGCGGCCAGCGCGTCGGTATCGTCGGTGATGTAGGTCGCGTTGATCCACGCGGCGCGATTGCCCTGGATCGACATGTCGCTCAGTTCCTTCTCCGCCTTGGCGACGAAGGCATCGGCATCGGCCACGCTCGGCGCGCCGGCGGCCGGTCCACCGGCAAGGGCGGCGGCACCGGTCAGGACGAGCGCGAGCGCAAGGCCCGACGCCATGGCGGTACGGATCATTGAACGACTCCCCTCGAACTTTGGCGCGACAGTGCGCGCGCGGGGGCGCGGCGGTCAAGCGGCGAGGAAGTCGGCGATCGCCTGGCCGAGTTCGGGCTTCAGCACCGCGCTCATATGGTTGCCCGGCACTTCGACATAGCGCGCGTCGGGCAGCACGTCGGCGAGCGCGGCGGTGCTGCCATTGTCGTGGTCCTGCACCCCGCTGACGCACAGCGCGGGCCAGGCGAACCGCGCGATCTCCTCGGCCGGGGTGCTGACGAAGGTGTCGATCACGCCGAGCAACGCCTGCGGATCGCCGTCGGTCGTCTTGAGGAACGCCTCCGCGAACCATTCCGGGCTGTGCTTCTCGTGGTTGCCGAGGTTGGTCAGGATGTGCCGGAAATGCCCGGCGCGGCGCTCGACATGGGTCAGGCCGTCGAGCCCCATGCCGGAGAAGATCACGCGCCGCGGCGTCGCCCCGGTCGCGAGCATCCGGCACGTCGTCCGCGCGCCCAGCGAATAGCCGCCGAGGTCGTAGTCGCTCAGCCCGAGATGCGCGACCAGCGCGTGCCCGTCGCGCGCCAGCGCATCGGGCGGATAGGCGGCGGGATCGTGCGGCTTCGCGCTCGATCCGTGCGCGCGCAGGTCGGGCATGACGACGCGAAAGCCCCGCGCTGCGACCGCCTCGGCATGGCCGTACCGGATCCAGTTGGTCTCGGCGTCGGAGAAGAAGCCGTGGATCAGGACGACCGGACGCCCCTCCCCCGTTTCCCGCCACGCCAGCCGCGTGCCGTCGAAACTGTCGAAGAAGTTCGGTTTAATCGGGGAGCTTGCCACAGGCGGCGATCCACTTTTCCGTGATGTGGGGAATGTCCTCGGTGCGATATTCGGGGAGGCCGTGCAATTCCAGCCAGTTGTCGTTGCGGCTCTCGACCCCGGCATGGGCGACCGGGCGGAAGCGCGACGGATCGTCGAAACTGCCGACGGTCAGGTCGAGCCCGTCCGACCCGTCGCCTTCGTAGGTCAGCGGCGTGCCGCATGCCGCGCAGAACCCGCGCTGCGCGATCGGCGACGAGCGATAGCGGTCGGGCTCGCGTTCCCAGCGCACCCGGTCGTGCTTCACCTGCTTGAGCGATCCGGCGAAGCCGCCGGTGGCGCGCTGGCACATCCGGCAATGACAGAGATACGCGTCCTGATCGTCCACCTCCACGCTGTAGCGGATCCGTCCGCACTGGCATCCGCCGGTCATCGTCTCGGTCATCCGGTCGCTCCCGATTGCTGCACTGCGCAAAAATATCTGCGGCAGGTCTTGGATTATATAAGCATGCTTATTATGTGCGTGTCCATGAGCGATTCCCTCGGTTTCCTTATCAGCGACATTTCGCGCCTGATGCGCCGCCGGTTCGACGAGCGCGCGCGTCAGGTCGGCGCGACCCGTGCGCAATGGCGGACCCTCACCACGCTCAGCCGGCACGAGGGCGTCAATCAGGGCGCGCTCGCCGAATTGCTCGAAGTCGAGCCGATCACGCTCTGCCGGATGATCGACCGGCTCGAGGAATCGGGGCTGGTCGAGCGGCGCCGCGATCCCGCCGACCGCCGCGCCTGGCAATTGTTCCTGACCGACAAGGCGGGACCGATCCTCGCCGATCTGCGTTCGATGGCGGACGATCTGTTCGAGCAGATGCTCGACGGATTGCCGCAAGCCCGGCGCGACGCGCTGGCCGACGCGCTCGACACCATCCGCGGCAACCTCGCCGCACCCACGCCCGCCACGCCGGAGGCCGCCCATGGCTGATGCCGATCCCAAGATCGATACCAGCAAGATCGATGTGAAAGCGCCGCCCGTCGTCGCCGCCAACGTGATCGAGGAAGTCGAGGCGCCCGCGCCGAAGAAGCGGCGCTGGGGTCGCCTCGCGCTGATGGCCGCCGTGCCGCTGTTGATCGCCGTCGTGGCGGCCTATTTCTACCTGACCGGCGGCCGCTACGTGTCGACCGACAACGCCTATATCGGGCAGGACGTCGTCTCGGTCAGCCCCGACGTGTCGGGCCGCATCGTCGCGGTGCGGGTCAAGGAGAACCAGCGAGTCAAGGCCGGCGACGTGCTGTTCGTGATCGACCAGCAACCGTATCAGAACGCGGTCGAGCAGGCGAACGCCGCGCTCGCCAGCGCGCGCGTCCAGGTCTCGACGCTGGCGACCGATGCCGGTGGCGCCGCCGCCGACGTCGCAAGCGCGAACGCCGACATCAAACTCGCCCAGGCGACCTACAACCGCCAGGCCGTGCTGATGAAGCAGGGATTCACGACGCGCGCCTCGTTCGACGCCGCCGCGCAACAGGTCGCCGCCGCCAAGTCGCGACTGGCGACGGCGCAGGCCTCGGTCGCCAAGGCGGAGGCGCAGGTCGGCAGCGGGACGGCCGGGTCGGGCGTCCCCGCCGCGGTGCAGGTCGCCATGGCCGAACGCGACAAGGCGCTCCTCAACCTCAGCCGCACCGTCGTTCGCGCGCCGCACGACGGCATCGTCAGCCAGACCAGCCGGCTCCAGGTCGGCAACATCACCCCGTCCGGTGTCCCGGCGCTCAGCCTGGTGACGCAGGATCCGTGGGTGACCGCGAATTTCAAGGAGACCGACCTCGCCAACATGCGCGTCGGCCAGCCGGTCGAGATGACCTTCGACGCCTATCCCGGCCTCAAGCTGTGCGGGCGCGTGCAGTCGATCGGCGCGGGCACCGGCTCGTCGGAATCGATCCTGCCGGCGCAGAACGCGAACGGTAACTGGGTCAAGGTGACGCAGCGCGTGCCGGTGCGAGTCGCGATCACCTGCAAGACCGGCCGCGCGCTCATCACCGGGCTGTCGACCGACGTGAAGGTCGACACCAAGCCCAATGGCTAGCACCGCCGCGCCGGCCAGTGACGCGTCGAGCGCCGGCCCGGCCGCGGTGCCGGCGACCCCGACATTGGGCAAGCCGCTGCTCGCCGCATCGAACAAGGGCCTGCTGACCGTCGGCATCATGGCCGCGATGGTGATGCAGATCCTCGACACGACGATCGCCAACGTCGCATTGCCGCACATGACCAGCGCGCTGGGCGCGACCAGCGATACGATCACCTGGGTCCTGACCAGCTACATCATCGCCACCGCGATCGCGTTGCCCGCGACCGGCTGGCTGAGCGAGCGGCTGGGCAGCCGCAACCTGTTCCTGATCGCGGTCGGCGGGTTCGTCTTCGCCTCGATGCTGTGCGGCACCGCGGTGTCGCTCGGCGAGATGGTAGGGTTCCGCATCCTGCAAGGCATCACCGCCGCGTTCATCAACCCGCTGTCGCAGACCGCGATGATCGACATCAACCCGCCCGAGCGACAGGCGAAGGCGATGTCGGTATGGGGGATGGGCGTGATGGTCGGGCCGATCCTGGGGCCGGTGATCGGCGGCTACCTGACCGACAATTTCAGCTGGCGGTGGTGCTTCTACGTCAACGTGCCCGTCGGCATCCTGACCTTCGCGATCCTGTGGTTCCTGTTGCCGTCGCGGCCGCGCGGCGAGCGCAAGTTCGACTTCATCGGCTTCGCGTTCGTCGGCATCGCCGTCGCCAGTTTCCAGCTGATGCTCGACCGCGGCCAGAACGCCGACTGGTTCAGCAGCTGGGAAATCGTGATCGAGGGCCTGATCGCCGTCGCCGCTTTGTGGATCGCCGTCGTCCACCTCGCCACTGCGGGCAAGCCGCTGTTCGACCGCCATCTGTTCAAGAACCGCAACCTCGTCATGGGCATGCTGTTCATGGTCATCATCGGCATTTCGACCATGGCGCCGATGGCGCTGTTGCCGCCGATGCTCCAGCAATTGTTCGGCTATCCGGTCGTCGACACCGGCATGATGATGGCGCCGCGCGGCGTCGGCGTGCTGTTCACGATGTGGCTGGCGGGGCAGTTGATGGGCAAGATCGACACGCGGATCATGATCGCGGTCGGGCTGGTCATCTTCGCCTGGTCGCTGCGCCAGATGGCGGCGTGGTCGCTGGAGATGGATTTCTGGCCGGTCATCATCGCCGGCTTCGTCCAGGGGCTGGGCATGGGCCTGGTGTTCATGCCGCTCAACAGCCTGGCCTTCGCGACGCTCGACCAGCGCTATCGCACCGACGGGTCGAGCCTGCTCAACCTGTTCCGCTCGATCGGGCAGTCGGCGGGCATCTCGATGGTCACCGTGTTCCTGGCGCGCAACATCCAGACGAGCCATGCCGACCTGGTCCAGCACATCACCGAAAAGACGATCCCCGGCGTCAACGTCAGCCAGCTCGACCAGCTGGGCGTGGCGTCCGACGCGGTGTTCGGGATGGCCGACGCGATGGTCAACCAGCAGGCGGCGATGATCGCCTATATCGACGATTTCTACCTGATGGCGTGGATCTCGGTCGCGGTGCTGCCGCTGGTGCTGCTGCTACGTCGGCCCAAGGGCAAAGTGTCGGTGGTCCACGCCGAGTAAGCGTCAGCGCATCAGCGCGGCGATGAACTGGTCGGGCGGCGCTGCCTCGGGCCAGTGAGGCACATCGTCGGGGAGCGTGACCCATGCCTGTTTGTACGCGGTGAAGATGTGCGCGCGGCAGGCGAGCTCCTCCGACCGGTCGAGCGTTCCGGCGCGGATCACCGCGATCCCGGGCCGGGCAGAGTTGGTATTGTAGACGCGAGCCAGGCACTCGCCGCAGAAACGCTGCATCGAAACGCGATCCTCGGTGGTGATTTCCCGGATCACGATTGGGCCGGCGACGCGCAGCCTGTCCTCGCGCACCAAAGCCTGCACGCTGAACGCACTACCCGATGCACGCTGGCAGATATGGCAATGGCAGGCGTAGACCCGCGGCAGATCATCCGCAGCGATTTCGTAGGTGCATGCGCCGCAGCGGCATCGGCCGGTGATGCTCAAACCGAGGGCTCCATCTTCGTTCGACTGGCGATCATTCGGTCAGTAGCCTGATGCGTTTTGCATAGCGCGACGCCGTCACGACGGCAGCGAACTTTTGGTCGGCCGTCACCAGGTCGCAGTCGCGGTCCTCCGCGAGCGCAAGATAAAGGCAGTCGTAGAAGGCGTGTTTCAACTCAAGCGCCAGGCTCATCGCCTTGTCGAGCAAGAAGGTCGACGCGACCTGCTCCGACACCATGTCGGGAAGAGCCGCGAGCGCATCGTCGATCTTTTCCCGCGGAAGATCGAAATAGCGCCCTTTCTTCGACAAAGCGCTAGCTACCTCGAACGTCAGGATGTCCGGCGCGACCGCATGGGGTTCGCTGGCGACGGACAAAATGGCGTTGGCCGATAAGGGCTCCTCGGTGAGCGTCTTGACGATCACGCTCGCGTCGAAAACCGTCATCGACTGTCACGGTCTTCGCGGATCAACAGGGTGCTGTCGCTTGCCGCGGCGGCGAGCGGCGTGTTCGCCCGCAATCGCTCGGACAAAGCAATCAGTTCCGCCTTGCTCAGCCGCGGGCGTGGACGCATCGTCGCCAGCGCCTCGCGAAGTTCCGCTTCGAGCGAGCGGCCATGACTCGCCGCCGCCTGCTTGTAATCGGCGATCAGTCCGTCATCGAGGTTGCGGATCAGGACCTGTCCCATGTCGAAATGATAGCGTTATGCTATCATTGCATCAAGCCGCCTTCTGCAGGTGCCGCCGCCCGAGCAACTCCGCGATCTGCACCGCGTTCAGCGCGGCGCCCTTGCGGAGGTTGTCGCTGACGCACCACAACGACAGCCCGTTGTCGACGGTCGGATCCTCGCGCACGCGGCTGACGAAGGTCGCGTATTCGCCGACGCATTCGACCGGCGTCACGTAGCCGCCGTCCTCGTGCTTATCGACCAGCATCACGCCCGGCGCCTCGCGCAGGATGCGCTTGGCCTCAGCGGCGCTGATCTCGTCGGCGAACTCGATGTTGATCGCCTCAGAATGCCCGACGAACACCGGCACGCGGACGCAGGTCGCGGTGACCTTGATCTTCGGATCGAGGATCTTCTTCGTCTCGACCACCATCTTCCACTCTTCCTTGGTCGAGCCGTCGTCGAGGAAGCTGTCGATGTGCGGGATCACGTTGAACGCGATCTGCTTGGTGAACTTCTTCGGCTCGGCCTGGTCGCCGACGAAGATGTTGCGCGATTGCTCGAACAGCTCGTCCATCCCCGCCTTGCCCGCGCCGGACACCGATTGGTAGGTCGCCACCACCACGCGGGTGATCGTCGCGGCATCGTGCAGCGGCTTCAGCGCCACCACCATCTGCGCGGTCGAGCAGTTCGGGTTGGCGATGATGTTCTTGACGCGATAGTCGTCGATCGCCTCCGGGTTCACCTCCGGCACGATCAGCGGCACGTCGGGGTCCATGCGATAGAGCGACGAATTGTCGATCACGGTGCAGCCGGCGGCGGCGAAGCGCGGCGCGTGGACCTTGGTCGCGTCCGATCCGATCGCGAACAGGGCGATGTCCCAGCCCTCCGGATCGAAATGATCGATGTTCTGGACCTTCAGCGTCTTGCCGGAGTCGCCGAAGTCGATCACGTCGCCGGTCGAGCGCGAGGAGGCCAGCACGGCGATCTCGTCGGCCGGAAACTCGCGTTCCGCCAGGATGTTGAGCATTTCCCGCCCGACATTGCCGGTCGCGCCCGCGACGACCACCCGATACCCCATGTCCACGCCCTTCCCTAACTACGGCGCAGTGCCTGTAGAGAAGCGGGCGGCGAAAGGGAACCGTCGATCAGGCGGCGGCGGGCACGCCCGCGTCGGCGGCGCGCGGGCGGCGCAGCGGCATCCAGCGCAGATACGACAGCGAGCGCCACGCCCATTCGAGCAGCCCGTTGGTGAAGACGCGCAGCCACAGGTTCGCGAGCAGCACTTCGAACGCGATGATCGCCAGCGCGATGCCGGTCGTCGTCGCCCAGCCGACCTGCCCCCATTTGAGCAGCCCGAACGGCGAGAACAGCAGCCACATGCCGATGAACTGCTGGAGGAAATACAGCGAGAAGGCCATGCGCCCGGTCGCCTTGAACGGCTCCAGCACGGCGCGACCCGCACGCGTCTGCATCGCGAAATTGACCAGGCCGACATGGCCGAGCCCGATCGCGATCCGCGCGAACTCGCCAGTGAACCAGATCGTCTTGGCGCCGGGCGAGAAGGCCAGCTCCTCGCTCAGCCCGATGCCACGCAGCGTCAGGCCGATGCCATAGCCGCCCGCGAGCAGCGCCAGATAGAAGCGGCGGTCGCGCCGCCCCTGGATCACGCCCCATTTCCACAAGGCGACGCCGATCATCATTGTGCACCACGCCTCCAGCACGGCCCAGACCAGCCAGTCGGAGACCAGCCCCTCCCACACCTTCCACTGATGCTTGACGTAGGACACGACACCGCCGGCATGCGCGCGCTGCTCGTCGGCGATGCGTTGTGCTGTCGCCGCACCCGGTTCGATCTTCGCGAGTTGGTCGCGCCAGTCGGCGATCGCCGCGCGGTCGCCGGGCTGGAGCGTGGCGCCAGCGTGCAGCTTCGCCGCGACGCCATCGACGCGCTGGATCAGCGCGGTGCGCTCGGCATATTCGCGCACGCCGTATTCGGGGATGCCCACCGCCGCCATCACCGGCCAGATCATACCGAGCGCGAGCAGCCATTTGGGGCTCAGCCGGCGGAACGGAAACAGGAACAGAGCGGCCAGCGCGTAGATGTGCAGGATATCGCCCGGCCATAGCAGCACGAACACGTCGACCAGCCCGAACCCGAGCAGCCAGAGGTTGCGGCGATAATAGAGGTCGGAAACGGCGACCGGCCCCTCGGGCGTCATCGCCTTCTGCGCGATCACCATCATGCCGGCGGCGAACAGGAATTGCAGCACGCACCGCTGCGTCCCCGACCAGAACAGATACTGGATGCTCCACGCGACCTGGTCGGCGCCGGTCCAGCCGATCGAACGGACGTCGCTGGCAAACTTGGCGACGGGCGCCGCCATGTACGGCACGTTGATGAACAGGATGCCCAGGATCGCGAGCCCGCGCAGCACGTCGAGCACCTCGATCCGCGCTTTCCCCTGCACCGGGGCGATCCCCGCGCCGTCCTGCCGTGCGTTAACCATGGTCGACCTCGTCACGTGACTTCAAGTGACGGGAGTTACGCGCTTTCCAGGCGTCCGACGCGCGGATTGATGGTTAGCGCGGGCGGATTCGTCGTTAATTCCCGTGCTCCTGCGAAAGCAGGAGCCCAGGATCACGGGCGGCGCACTGTTTGGCTCCGGGCTCCTGCTCTTGCAGGAGACCTCGTGGATTACCGCGCGCCGTTCTTCACCGTGCGGTCGAAGAATCGCATGATCGTCGTCCACACATGGACGTCGCGCACGGCGGCGTGAGTCTTGCCGGGATAGAACATCATCTCGAACGGGCGGTTGGCCGCCTGCATCCGGGCGGCGAAGGCGGTCGAATTGTCGAGCACGACATTGTCGTCGGCCATGCCGTGCATCAGCATCAGCGGATCGGCGATCCGGGTCGCGCCGTCGATTGCGTTCGACGCGGCATAGGCCTTGGCGTCGCGCCCCTTCGGATCGCTGCCCATGTAGCGTTCGGTGTAATGGGTGTCGTACAATTCCCACCGCGTGACCGGCGCGCCGGCGACGCCTGCCGCATAGACGCCCGGATCGGCCTCCAGCATCTTGAGCGTCATGTAGCCGCCGTACGACCAGCCGTAGATGCCGATCCGCGCCGGATCGACGTACGGCTGCGCCTTCAGCCACTTCGCCCCGGCGAGCTGATCGGCGACCTCGACCGTGCCCATCGCGTGATAGATCTGGTCCTCGTACGCCGTCCCGCGATTGGCCGAGCCGCGATTGTCGATCTGGAAGAAGATATAGCCCTGGTCGACGATATATTGCTCGAGCGGACTTTCCCACGCGCGCGTCACGGTCTGGCTGTGCGGGCCGCCATAATGCTGGAAGAACACGGGATAGCGCTTGCCCGGCTCCAGCCTGGGGGTAATCATCTCGTAATACAGCAATGTGCCGTCATCGGCCTTAATCGTGCCGAACGTCCGCTCGCGATGATTGGCGAGGTACGGATAATAGGGGTGCCCCGGCTTCACCGCATTCTCGTTGATCCAGCCCAGCCGCTTGCCGGCCGTGTCGGCGAGGTAGGTCTGCGCCGGCTGGTTCTGGTTGGAGCGCGTGACGATCAGCCGCGACGCCGCCCCGTCCATCACCGCGCGATTGACCCAACCGCGCTCGGTCAGCCGCACCGGCTCCCCCGGATGCGCCATGTCGAGAACGTAGAGCTGGTTCTCCAGCACGTCGTCCTTGGTCCCGGTGAAATAGATCCTGCCGCGCGCCTCGTCGAGGCCGACCAGCCCGGTCACCACCCACGGCCCCTTGGTCAGTTGCACCCACTTGCCGCGTACGAAGTGGTAGAGATGGGCATAGCCGTCCCGCTCCGACTTCCAGATCAGGCTGCCGTCCTTCAGCACGCGATAATCGTCGGTCAGGTTGATCCAGCTCTTCGGCCGCGCCTTCTCGCTGAACCAGATCCGCGACTTGCCGGTCGCCGGATCGACCGCCAGCACGTCGAGCACGGTCTGCTCGCGATTCTCGCGCTGGACCAGCAGCGTCTTGCCGTCGGGCGTCCAGTTGACGCGGGCGAGGTAGATGTCGCTGTCGCTGCCCAAATCGACCTTGACCCGGGCGCCGGTCGCGGGGTCGATCACCCACAATTCGACCGCGACGTTGGGCGTGCCCGCCGCCGGGTAGCGCTGGTCGAACACCTTGGTCCCGTTGGCACCGATCGCGGCGCGAGTGACGACGCCGACCCGTGCCTCGTCGAACCGCTCGACCGCGACGCGCGCGTCGCCGGGCGACCACCAATAGCCGACGCTGCGATCCATTTCCTCCTGCGCGACGAACTCCGCCTCGCCCCAGTGTACGGTGCCGGCGCCGTCCTGCGTCAGCGCGCGGGCCGCGCCGCCGGCGAGCGGCTGCACCCACAGATTCTGGTCGCGGACGAAGCTGATATAGCCGCCGGCGCGGCTGATCGCGGGGTTGAGCTGGCCGCCAGGCGTGTCGGTCAGCCGCCGCACCTTCCCGTCGAGCGTCGCGAGGTAGAGGTCGCCGTCGATCGGGACCAGGATCGACTTGCCGTCGGGCGACCAGTTGTACGCGACGATGCCTTTGTCGGCGCCGATCCGCGCGCGTTCGCGCTGCATCTTCTCGGCTTCGCTCAGTTCCGCGCCCGACCCGATCTTCTTCGAATCGACCAGCATCCGTTCCTCGCCGGTCGCGGTGTCGCGCGCCCACAGGTCGAAGCGGTCCTTCTCGTCGGCGCGGTTCTTCAGGAAGGTCAGCAACCGCCCGTCCGGCGACAGCCGCAGCGCGCGCGGCTGCGGCCCGGACAGATCGGGACTGCCGAAGATGCGGTCGAGCGTCAGGTGCGCGGGCGCCGCGGCATCAGCGGCCATCGCGCCGCTCCCCACCACCGTCAGAGCCACCGGCGCCGCCGCCATCGCCAGCCCGACCAACCATGTCCGCATATCCTCTCCCGCCCTTGTTACGTTGCCCGCGGAACCGCCGGCGAAGCGTGCTTATCGCGAGGCGACGCGGTGCCGTAAAGGGGCGACACACCGGCGCGCTTGACGAATAGCCAGGCACTCGACACCACCGTCGATCGTTATCACCCCGGCGAACGCCGGGGTCCAGGTGGGAGACTTAAGTGGCTGGCGAACCACCATATCACGACCACCTTCCCGACTGGGCCCCGGCGTTCGCCGGGGTGGCGGTAAGTTGCGGGGGCGCCGCATGACTTCCGACGAGGTCTCCCCAGCGAAGCCCGGGACCGCCCCACCGGCCGCACCCTTCGCCATCTCGCTCATCGCCCTTCTCGGCGCGTCGTTGACCGCGCTCGCTTACTGGCCCGGGTTCATGACGTGGGATGCGATCCGGCAGTACGGTCAGGCGCTGACCGGGGAGTTCGACGACTGGCATCCGCCGGCGATGGGCTGGCTGTGGCGGCAACTGACCGCGATCCATGCCGGGCCGGCGCCGATGCTGGTGGTGCAACTGACGCTCGAATGGGTCGGGCTCGCCTTGCTGGCGGGTTGGGCTTGGGCGCGCGGGCGTGGCGGGTTGGCGGCGCTGATCCTGGCCTGCGGGTTCCTGCCGTTCCCGCTCGCGCTGACCGGGGAAGTGCTGAAGGATTGCCTGATGGCGGGCGCGTTGCTCGCGGCGGCGGGCGCGCTGGCGCAGGTCGAGGGGTCGCGGCATGCGACGGTGTGGCGGATCGCCGGGCTCGCATTGCTGGTGTTCGCGGCGACGTTGCGGTTCAACGCCTTCCTGGCGACGGTGCCGCTGGCGGTCGCATTGTTGCCGCGGGCGTGGTGGCGCGGGCGTGGCCGGCTGTTGGTCGCGACCGCGGTCAGCGCCGCCGTGATGGTCGCCGCCCTCCCCGTCGCCAATCGCCTGATCGGCGCGAAGCCGAGCGGCGTCGGCCTGTCGCTGGTCATCTTCGACCTGGGCGGGATCACCCATTTCAGCGGCCAGTTCGCGTTCCCGCCGATCACCGATTTCGATGCGAGCGACGACCCCGCCGGCATCGTCAGCGCGTGCTACGATCCGTCGAAATGGGACCGCTATGCCTGGTGGGGCGCGGCCCCGTGCGACATCGGGTTCGACAATGTCGACGATGCCTTCACCGCGCAGCACATCAGCCCCTATCGCTGGTGGGCGGGCGAGATCGCGGCGCACCCCTTCGCCTATGCCGAGCACCGGCTGACGCATTTCGACATCAACGCGCGGTTGTTCTCACGCGACCTGGCCGAACGCCCGGTGCAGATCGACCCGCCGCCCAACGACTGGGGCTATCGCGTGACGCCGGGCCCGCTGCTCGGCGCGATCGATGCGGCGGCGGTGTGGAGCGCGGCGACGCCGCTCGGCTGGCCGATCCTGTGGATGGCGGTCGCGCTGGGCGTGCTGATCGCCGGGTCGGCGTCACCGTCGGCGCGTGTGTTCGTGCCATTGGCGCTGTCGTCGCTGCTCTACGGGCTAGGCTACGGGGTTTTCTCGGTGGCGTCCGAACTTCGGTACCACCTGTGGACGATCCTCGCGGCGATGATCGCGGCGCTGATCGTCGCGTCGAACCTGCTCGACGGTGCACGCGTGCCGCGGCCGCGGCTCATCGCAGCCGCCGTGCCGCCGCTGCTGATACTCGTAGCGTGTGTCGCCTGGCGAGCACTCGATCCTGCCTGATCCTTCCAATGTAGGACTTGGTGTGCCAGCTTTGCTGTGCGCTCTTTGAACCCGCCGATATCCCGACCACCGCGCCGAAGCGCGGGAAGCCTCCCGCGCGCCTCGAACGATCGGCAGGCGCGACACCTTCGTCAACGCCGCCGCCGAGCGCTACCCCCGTCAAGTTTGTCAAGTTTGGCCACGAAAAAGGGGCGCCGGATCGCGCCGGCGCCCCTCTTCAAACCGGATCGAACCGCCGCTTATTCGGCGGCGGCGGTTTCCTTGGCCGGACGCGTGTCGCGGCGCTCGGCGATGCGCGCCGACTTGCCGGTGCGGCCCCGCAGGTAATAGAGCTTGGCGCGACGCACCGCGCCCTTGCGGACGACTTCGATGCTGTCGATGTTCGGCGAATAGAGCGGGAAGACGCGCTCGACGCCCTCGCCGAACGAAATCTTGCGAACGGTGAAGTTCGACCCCATGCCCTTGTTCGAACGCGCGATGCACACGCCCTCGTAATTCTGGACGCGGGTGCGGTCGCCTTCGACCACCTTCACGCCGACCTTCAGCGTGTCGCCGGGGCGGAAATCGGGAAGCTTCTTCGCCTCAACGAACTTGGCGATGTTCTCGGCTTCGATCTGCTGGATGACGTTCATGTCATTCGTCCTTCTTCGCCTGCGCGCCAGAGGGAGGCTGGACCCGAGCACCGACATGGCGCTCCCAAAGATCCGGTCTCCGTGACCGTGTATCTGCCTCGGCCTGCGCTTTACGCCAGGCCGCGATCCTCGCATGATCCCCCGATCGCAGCACTTCGGGGATCGTGCGCCCTTCCCATTGCTGAGGTCGGGTATAATGCGGATATTCGAGGAGGCCGCTTTCGAAGCTTTCCTCGTCTCCGCTGGAAGGCGCGCCCATTACGCCGGGAAGCAGCCGAATGCAAGCGTCCAGCAGCACCAGCGCGCCCATCTCCCCGCCCGACAGGACATAGTCGCCGATCGACACCTGCTCGACGTCGCGTCCGTCGAAGATGCGTTCGTCGAATCCCTCGAACCGGCCGCACAGCAGGATCGCCCCGGGGCCGGCGGCGAGCGCGCGAATCCGCTGTTGCGTCAACGGCTTGCCGCGCGGCGTCATGGCGAGGATCGGCCGGCCCCCAGGTTCGTTGTCACTCACGCTGTCGATCGCGGCGGCGAGCACATCGGCGCGCAGCACCATCCCCGCCCCGCCCCCGGCCGGCGTGTCGTCGACCGTCCGATGCTTGTCGATCGCGAAGTCGCGGATGTTGACCGCCTCCAGCGACCACCTGCCGTCCCCCAGCGCCCGCCCCGCCAGCGACAGACCGAGCGGCCCGGGAAACATCTCGGGATAGAGCGTGAGCACGGTCGCGGCGAACATTCCCGCTCTCTGGGGCGTTGGGAGCCGCAATGGCAAGGACCGACAGCATCGAGACCGACGATTGCATCATCGTGGGCGCCGGCCCGGCGGGGCTGACCGCGGCGATCTACCTCGCGCGGTTCCACCTGCGCATCCGGCTGTTCGACAACGGGTCGAGCCGCGCCGCGCTGATCCCGCGGACCAACAACCATGCCGGCTATCCCGACGGTATCCCGGGGGTCGACCTGCTGCTGCTGATGCGGCGCCAGGCGGAGCGGTTCGGCGCGGTGCGTGAGGAAGCGCATGTCGATGCGGTCGAGCGCGATGGCGACGGCTTCGTCGTACGGATCGGCGACCGTACGGCGCGTGCCCGCACGGTGCTGTTGGCGACGGGCGTCGTCAACAACCGCCCCGACATGCCGCGCGACCTGCACGACGCGGCGCTGGCCAAGGGGCTGATCCGCTATTGCCCGATCTGCGACGGCTACGAGGCGAGCGACCAGCGGATCGGCGTGATCGGGACGGGCGACCACGGCATGCGCGAGGCGTTGTTCCTGCGCGGTTTCTCGAAGCATGTGACGCTGGTCGCGCCGGGCGCCGCGCACGACCTCGACGATGCCTGCCACCGCGCGCTCGACGAGGCGGGAATCGCGCATGTCGACGGTCCCTGCACGCCGATCACGGCGCACGACGACGGCATCGGCGTCGTGACCGCGGCCGGTCCGCGCCGCTTCGACACGATCTATCCGGCGCTGGGCTCGGTGATCCGATCGGAACTGGCGGTAGCGGCCGGCGCTCATGCCACCGACGAGGGTTGCCTCGAGGTCGACAGCCACCAGCGCACGTCGGTGCCCGGACTGTTCGCGGCGGGGGACGTGGTCAAGGGGCTGGACCAGATCAGCCACGCGATGGGCGAGGCCGGCGTCGCCGCGACGGCGATCCGCAACCTGCTGGCGGAACGCGCGCCGCTCAGGCGGTAGCGAAGGCCGCGGTCACGACCAGCCGATCGGCGTCCCAGTCGGGAACCGCCTCGGCGCGCATCGGCACCATGAAGCGTTTGCCGCCCTTACCGTCGAGCGGCGGCCGTTCGATCTCGATGACGTCGCCGGCGCCAAAATTCTCGACCGCGACGACGGTGCCGAGCGGCTCGCCGGCATCACTGACGGCGGCAAGGCCGATCAGGTCGGCATGGTAATATTCGCCCTCGCCGAGCGGCGGCAGCGCCGAGCGGGGGACGGTGAGTTCGGTGCCGCGAAGCGCTTCGGCGGAATTGCGGTCAGCGATCTCGGCAAAGCGCGCGATCGCACCTTGCGGCGTGATGCGTAGCGACCTGGCGGTCAGCGCGCCGCCGTTGAAGGTCCTGAACGCCGTCAAATCGTCGGCGAACACCTTGAGCCGGACCTCCCCCGTCACGCCGTGCGCGCCGGTGACGACGGCGAGCGTGACGGGGGCGTCGGACATTCGGCTCAGCCCTCGGCCGGAGCCTGGGCGCTCTCGCTCTCGGCGGCCTTGGCGGCGTCGCCGGCATCGCTGTCGGGGGTCGCTTCGTTGGCGTCGGCGACCGGCGCTTCGGCGGCGGGCGCTTCGGCGGCCGGAGTCTCCTCGGCGGTCGCTTCGGCGACGGCCTCGGCTTCCGGCGTCGGTTCGGCCGTGGCGGCCTCGACCTCGGCGGCGACGACCGCTTCGGCTTCCGCGTTCGAGCCCTCGGCGGGGGCTTCCTCGGCGGTCACTTCCGGCTCGGGCGCCGGCGTGTTCTTCGCTTCCTCGGCAGCGGCGGCAGCGGCGGCGGCCTTCTCGGCCCGCTCCTCGGCGCGCTCGGTGGCCTTCTCGCCCGGCTTGCCCTTATTCGGGTTGTTCTTGGCGGCACGCTCACGGACGCCCGCCGCGTCGAGGAAGCGCGCGACGCGGTCGGTCGGCTGCGCGCCGACGCTCAGCCAGTGCTTGGCGCGGTCGGCGTCGAGCTGGACGCGCTGATCCGAATCCTTGGCGAGCAGCGGGTTGTAGTTGCCGATCTTCTCGATGAACTTGCCGTCACGCGGGCTGCGCGCGTCGGCGACGACGATGCGGTAATACGGGCGCTTCTTCGAGCCGCCACGCGAAAGACGAATGCTGAGTGCCATGGTAGTTTCTTCCTTACTTCAAAGCGTTGGTTGACTGGATCCCGGCCAGCGCCGGGGTGACGGCGTCGCCGTCATTTCTTCTTCACGTTCATGAAATTCTGGAACCCCGGCGGTATCTTCGCGCCGGTGCCGGGCAGGCCGGGCAAGCCGCCCATCTGGTTCATCGCATCGCCGAGCTCGGGCCCGCCCATCGCGTTGCCGAGACCGCCCATTCCACCCTTGCCCAGCATCGCCATCATGCCCTTCAGGCCGCCCATCTTCTTGATGCGCTTCATGGCGGTGGCCATTTCCTGATGCATCTTGAGCAGCTTGTTGACGTCCTGCACGGTGGTGCCGGAGCCCTTGGCGACGCGAATCTTGCGCTTGGCGTTGAGCAGTTCGGGCTTGGCGCGCTCCTTGGGCGTCATCGAGGTGATGATCGCGTCCATCCGCAGCAGCACCTTGTCGCCGCCGACCTGATCGACCGCGGCCTGCGCCTTCTTCATGCCAGGGATCATCCCGGCCAGCGCGCCGATCCCGCCCATCTTCTTCATCTGCTGAAGCTGGCCGCGCAGGTCGTTCATGTCGAACTGACCCTTTTGCAGCCGTTGCGCCATGCGCTCGGCGTCTTCCTGCTGGATCGCCTCCGCCGCGCGCTCGACCAGCGAGACGACGTCGCCCATGCCGAGGATACGGCTGGCGACGCGCGACGGGTGGAAGCCCTCCAGCGCGTCGAGCTTCTCGCCCGTGCCGGCGAACTTGATCGGCTTGCCGGTGACCGCGCGCATCGACAGGGCGGCACCACCGCGGGCGTCGCCATCCATCCGGGTCAGCACGACGCCGGTCAGCGGCACCTGCTCCGTGAACGACTTGGCGACGTTGACCGCGTCCTGGCCGGTCAGGCTGTCGACGACGAGCAGGATTTCCTGCGGCTGCGCGATGTCGGCGACCGCGCGCATCTCGTCCATCAGGGCCTGGTCGACGTGGAGGCGACCGGCGGTATCGAGCATCAGGACGTCATAGCCCTGGAGCTTCGCCGCCTGGAGCGCGCGCCGCGCGATGTCGACCGGCTGCTGTCCCGCCACGATCGGCAGCGTCGCGACCTCGGTCTGCGTGCCGAGCACTGCCAGCTGCTCCTGCGCCGCCGGGCGATTGACGTCGAGCGACGCCATCAGCACCTTCTTGCGGTCGCGGCCCGCCAGGCGCCTGGCTATCTTCGCGGTGGTGGTGGTCTTGCCCGACCCTTGCAGGCCGACCATCATCACGACGGCCGGCGGGGTCACGCCCAGATTGAGCTCGCTCTCGTCCGCGCCGAGCATCGCGACCAGCGCGTCGTTGACGATCTTGACGACCTGCTGCCCCGGCGTGATCGAGCGCAGCACGTTCTGACCGATCGCCTGTTCGGTGACCGTCTCGACGAAATCACGCGCGACGGGCAGCGCGACGTCCGCCTCGAGCAGCGCCACGCGCACCTCGCGCATCGCCGCCCGCACGTCCGCCTCGGTCAGCGCGCCACGGCCGCGCAACCGGTCGAAGACGCCGCCAAGACGATCGCTCAGGCTGTCGAACATAAACCAATCACTCCTCTGCCGATCTTCGAAACGCAAAATACGCCGGCGGACGAAACCTCGTCGGCCGGCGTCACCACATGGGGTGCCAATCTCGCGTTCGCAAAGGGAACGGCTGCCGGGCGCAATACAGCCTTCGCCGCGAAAAGCAACCGGTCGGCGCCTTAACCCCTTCTTGACCCTGGCGGTGCGAGAATCGCCGCACGGCCTGCCGCATGCGCGGTGGCGACCAAGGGGACGAGCGGGGATGAGCGAACCGGTGGCGGCACGGCGCGACGTGATTGGGGGTGCGATCACGATCGCGGCGATCGTGATGTTCGTCGGCACCGGCAGCGCGGCGCTGTCGATGGTCGTCTCCAACTACATGGCCGGCAAGGGCGACGCCGACCAGACGCTCATCATCGCGATGTTGCTCAACGTCGCACTGATCCTGTTCGGATGGCGGCGGCACCGCGATTTGACGCGCGAATTGCTGCAACGGTCGGCGACCGAGGAACGCGCGACCGTGCTGGCCGCGACCGATCCGCTGACGGGGCTGCTCAACCGCCGCAGCCTCGCCGAGCAGGGCGCGGCGATGGTCCTAAACGCGGAGCGCCGCAACAAGGCGCTGGCCGTGCTGATGCTCGACCTCGACCATTTCAAGACGGTCAACGACATGCACGGCCACACCGTCGGCGACACGTTGCTGCGCGCGATCGCGGTGGAGATCGCGGCGATCCTGCCCGACCAGTCGCTGACCGCGCGGTTCGGCGGCGACGAGTTCGCCTGCGCGATG
Organism: Sphingomonas sp.; assembly: GCF_017304635.1. Classification (GTDB taxonomy): domain Bacteria; phylum Pseudomonadota; class Alphaproteobacteria; order Sphingomonadales; family Sphingomonadaceae; genus Sphingomonas. The sequence goes on along the minus strand of NZ_JAFKMA010000001.1, from coordinate 737,290 downwards.
CTGTTCGATGCCGGCCATCCCGACAGCGTCGAGCGAGTCGCCGAATTGCTGGTGTCGCGGCTCGCGCAGCCGTTCGTGGTCGACGGGCTGACGCTGTCGATCACCACCTCGATCGGCATCGCCAAGAGCGGCGCGGACGGCGCGACGATCGACGCGCTGCTGCGCTCGGCCGACATCGCGCTCTATGCCGCCAAGAACGGCGGTCGCAATCGCCATGCCTGGTTCGACCTGTCGATGGAGCGCGAGTTGCAGGCGCGCAACGAGATGGAAAGCGCGCTGCGCCTCGCCGTGCCGCGCGGCGAGATCGTTCCCTATTTCGACCAGCAGATCGACCTGACCACAGAGCGGCTGACGGGATTCGAGGTGCTCGCGCGCTGGGAGCATCCCGGGCGCGGGCTGGTCGAGGCCGAGCAGTTCGTCGGGATCGCCGAGGAAACCGGGATGATCGCCGATCTGTCGATCGCGGTCATGCGCCAGGCGTTCGTCGCCGCGCGCGACTGGCACCCGACGCTGACGCTGGCGGTCAACGTGTCGCCGTGGCAGCTGCGCGACGCGTGGCTGGCGCAGAAGATCATCAAGCTGCTGACCGAGACTGGCTTCCCGCCGCATCGGCTCGAGGTCGAGATTACCGAAAGCGCGCTGTTCGAGAACATGGCGCTGGCGCAGTCGATCGTCGGCAGCCTGAAGAACCAGGGCGTGAAGCTGGCGCTCGATGATTTCGGGACCGGCTATTCCAGCCTAGCGCACCTGCGCGCCTTGCCGTTCGACCGGATCAAGATCGACAAGAGCTTCGTCATGTCGCTGGCCGATAACCCGGAAAGCGCGGCGATCGTCAACGCGATCGCGCGGCTGGGCGACAGCCTCAACCTGTCGATCACCGCCGAGGGGATCGAGGACAAGGCGACCGAGGAACGGCTGCGCGCGCTGGGCTGCGCCCGCGGGCAGGGCCATGTGTTCGGGCGGCCGATGTCGGAAGGAAATGCGCGTCGCCTGCTCGCCGAGCGCCGGTTGCTGACCGCGGCGTCCGACGACGAGACCGAGCTCGTTACCAGCCGGCGCCTGGCTGGCTGAGATACTCTTCCTCCTCCGGCGTCGACCGTCGCCCCAGCGCGGCGTTGCGCGAGGGGAACCGGCCGAAGCGTTCGATCACCGCACGATGATCGACCGCGTAGCGCAGCGCTTCCGCGTCGCCGGTCTCGGCCATCAGGCGGACGCTGTCGTTCTGGTCTGCCAGTGCCTCCGAATGCTCGAACGGCAGATAGAGGAACTGCCGCTCCAGCCCGCTCATCCCGGTATCCCAGCCATTCGCCACCGCCAGCCTGGCGAGCCTGAGCGCAAGGCCATCGCCCTCGAACGCCCGCGCGCTGCCGCGATGCATGTTGCGCGAGAATTGATCGAGCAGGACGATCGCGCCGAGCAGGTCGACCGGATCGTCGGTCCACCCGGCCGCGCCGCTCGCCAGCACGTCGTCACGCCACGCGCCGAACCGCTCCGCGATCGTCGCGTCGAGCGCCGAATCCTTGGCGAACCGCTTCGCCGCCGGCGTCTCCTCCAGCCAGAAGCGCAACACCGCCCGCGCCTTATCGTGGACTTGGGCAGCGCCCTCCCCTAGATCACCCGCCATGTCGTCCCTTCCGCAGCCCGAGGTCATCAGCCTGGGGTGCCGCCTCAACATCGCCGAAAGCGAAACGATCCGCGGATTGCTCGGGGATCGCGATGTCGTCGTGGTCAACAGTTGCGCCGTCACCAACGCGGCCGTCAAGCAGACCCGCGCGGCGATCCGGCGGGCACGGCGCGCGCGGCCGGGCGCCATGCTGGCGGTGACGGGATGCGCGGCGCAGATCGACCCTGTCGGGTTCGCCGCGATGCCGGAGGTCGATCGCGTGATCGGCAACAGCGACAAGCTGTCGGCGGATGCCTGGGCGGCATCCGACACATTGATCGTCCGCGACATGGCGCGCGTCACCGAGATCGCGCCGCATCTGGCCGTCGCGATCGACCAGTCGCGCGCGTTCGTCGAGGTGCAGAACGGCTGCGACCATCGCTGCACGTTCTGCATGATCCCGTTCGGGCGCGGACCGAGCCGCTCGGCCCCCGCGGGCGCGGTGCTCGACGCGATCGAGCGCATGGTTGCGGCGGGCAAGCAGGAGGTGGTGCTGACCGGGGTCGACCTGACCAGCTACGGCCACGATCTGCCGGGGAGCCCGACGCTCGGCAGTCTGGTCGAACGTATTCTCGCGCGCACGGCGCTGCCGCGGCTGCGCCTGTCGTCGATCGACGCGCCGGAGATCGACGATCGCTTGTTCGCCTTGCTGACCTGCGAGCCGCGCGTGATGCCGCATCTGCACCTGTCGCTCCAGGCCGGCGACGACACGATCCTGAAGCGGATGAAACGCCGCCATTCGCGCGCCGACGCGGTCCGGCTGGTCGCAGATCTCAAGGCTATTCGACCCGAAATCGCCATCGGGGCCGACCTGATCGCCGGCTTCCCGACCGAGGACGAGGGCATGGCCGCCAACACCCTAGCGCTGATCGACGATTGCGACATCGTCCACGCCCACATCTTCCCCTATTCGCCCCGCGTCGGCACTCCCGCTGCCCGCATGCCGCAGGTCGCATCCGAGCTTCGCCGCGCCCGCGCCGCGCGGTTGCGCGAGGCGGCGGGGCGGCGCAAGGCGGCCTGGCGCGACGACCTGATCGGCACGAAACAGGAAATATTGGTCGAGGCGCCCGGCGATCGGGGTCATTCCTCTAGCTTCGCCGACGTATCCCTCGACAAGACCTATCCCGTCGGCTCGATCATTGAGGCCGTACTGGACTCAGCCAATATCCGTCATCCCCGCAAGAGCGGAGACCCAGCTTCCGCGCCGTCAACTTCGGGACACGGTAGCGAGATGGGTCCCCGCTTTTGTGGGGGTGACGATGAAATAGAAGTGACTGCGACCGCATGAGCACCTCCCCTTCCTGGCACCAGCGGCTGCTCGGCGGCTTCAAGCGGACGTCGGACCGTCTGGTCGGCAACCTTGCGGGACTCGGCACCGCGCGGCTCGACGAGGCGACGCTCGACGAGATCGAAGAGGCGCTGATCGCCGCCGATCTCGGCCCCGCCATCGCCACGCGCATTCGCGACCGTCTCGCCGAGGGCAGCTTCGAGCGGAACATGGAGGAACTCGGCATCCGCCTGGTCGTGGCCGAGGAAATCGAGAAGACCCTCGCCAAGGTCGCCAGGCCGCTCGAGATCGAAGCGTTTCCGCGCCCGCAGGTGATCCTGGTAATCGGCGTCAACGGCTCGGGCAAGACCACGACCATCGCCAAGCTCGCGCACCTTCTACAGGAGCAGGATTACGGCGTGATGCTGGCAGCCGGTGACACGTTCCGCGCGGCGGCGATCGGGCAGTTGCAGACCTGGGCCGACCGCGTCGGGGTCGATCTGGTCAAGGGTGCCGAGGGCGGCGATGCCGCCGGCATCGTGTTTGAAGGCGTCAAGCGCGCGACCGAGAAAGGAATCGACGCGCTGATCGTCGACACCGCCGGGCGGTTGCAGAACAAGCGCGAGCTGATGGACGAACTGGCGAAAATCCGCCGCGTGCTCGGCCGCATCAACCCGGCGGCGCCGCATGACGTGATCCTGGTGCTCGACGCAACGACCGGCCAGAACGCGCTCAACCAGATCGCGGTATTCAAGGAGATGGCCGGCGTGACCGGGCTGGTCATGACCAAGCTCGACGGTACCGCACGCGGCGGTGTGCTGGTCGCGGCGGCCGAGCAATACGGCCTGCCGATCCACGCGATCGGCGTCGGCGAGAAGGTCGACGACCTGCGCCCGTTCGATCCGAAGGAAGTCGCGCGGATCATCGCGGGCGTCGAGGAGCTGGTACGATGAGCGGGGCCGCCAAGGGTTCGCCCAAGGGATCACCGGGCCTGCGCCTCGCGATCGACTATGCGCCGCTGCTTACGTTCGTCGCGATCACCTTCTTCGCGCCCGACCTGCCGCTGATGAAGCTCGTCGCGCACGTCACCAACGGGCTCGACGGGATGGAGCGGATGAAGGCGATCGTCATCGCCCGCGTCATCTGCGCGACCGCCGGCTTCATCGTCGCTACAGTTATCGCGATGATCGTCGCGCAGGTGAAGCTCGGGTCGATCTCGCCGATGCTGTGGATTTCGGGCGTGCTGGTCGTCGTGTTCGGCGGTCTGACAATCCATTTCCACGACCCGAGCTTCATCAAGATGAAGCCGACCTTCGTGTACCTGCTGTTCGCCGGCGTACTCGCGTTCGGGCTGCTGACCGGGCGCCCGCTGCTCCAGCAACTGCTGGGCACGGCGTATCCGGGGCTGAGCGAGGAAGGATGGCGCAAGGTGACGCGCAATTGGGCGATCTTCTTCGTCGTCATGGCGCTGCTCAACGAAGCAGTGTGGCGCGCGACCGCACCGAATGCGAGCGATCCGATCACGTTCTGGGCGGGCTTCAAAATCTGGGGCGCGATCCCGCTGACGATGCTGTTTGCTGCGGCGAATGTGCCGATGATGCTGCGGCACGGGTTGATGGCGGAGAATGGGAGCGATGCCGCGATTACGGAACTGCCGCCGGAATGAGAAATCCTCTCCCGACGGGAGAGGGTAGAGCCGCTTCTGCGGCGAGGGTGAGGATTAAGTCGAAACGCTGTCGACCTGCCCTTACCCCGCGCCGCTGACGCGGCTTGCCCCTCTCCCAATGGGAGAGGGGTTGAGGCTCAACCCACCGCTTCGTCGTAGCGGCGCCCGGCCTCGTCCCAGTTCACCACATCCCACCACGCCTTCAAATAGGCGGCGCGGTCGTTGCGATAGGTCAGGTAATATGCGTGCTCCCACACGTCGTTGCCCAGGACCGGCGTGCCCTTGTCCTTGGCGTCGTCCATCAGCGGATTGTCCTGGTTCGGCGTCGACGTTACCTTCAACGCGCCCGACGAATCCGCGATCACCCACGCCCAGCCCGAACCGAACTGGCCTGCGCCCTTCGTGTTGAAATCCTCCTTCAGCTTGTCGAGCCCGCCATAGGCGTCGACCGCCTCGGCCAACTTGCCCGACGGCCGGCTTGACCCGGCCGGGGCCATGATCTTCCAGAAGAAATCGTGGTTCCAGTACCCGCCGCCATTGTTGCGGACCAGCGGCGGCAGCGACGAGATCATGCCGAGGATGTCCTCGATCGACTTGCCCGCCAGCTTCGGATCGGCGGCGACGCCCTCGTTCAGCTTGTCGGTATAGGCCTTATGATGCTTGTCGTGGTGGAACTTCATCGTCTCTTCGTTGATGGTCGGCTCCAGCGCGTTGTAGTCATAGGGTAGCGGCGGAAGTTCGAAGGCCATCGGAGCATCTCCATCGGTGAAGGGTTCGCGTCGCAAAACGCAGGCCCCCGTCAAATGGGTCCGGCGGTATCGTTGCGCAAGCGATTCTGTCGGTCAACTCGGCAACAGGTCGTGGCGACGTAGCGCATGGCGCAACTGGTCGTAGCTCAGGCCCAGCGCATCGGCGGTGTGGCGCTGGTTGAAGCGGTTGGCGGCAAGCGCCTTGGCCAGCACGTCGCGCTCGAACCGAGCGACGCGCGACTTGAAATCGCCCGGCTCGGCATCGAGCGGCGGCGGGGCAAGCGTCTCGGTCCGTTGCGGCGCGGGCATCGAGGAGACGGCGAGCGCGCCCGGTCGATGCGGCGACTGGAAGGGATCGAATTCGATCGCGGCGATCGGTCCCGGTTGGTCCCAGCGATAGACCGCGCGCTCGACGACATTGCGCAGTTCGCGCACGTTACCCGGCCACGGATAGTCGATCAGCGCCGCCGCCACCTCGGCCGAAAACCCTTCCCAGTCGCGCCCCATCTCCGCCGCCATGCGCCGCCCGAAATGTTCGGCGAGCACGCCGATATCGCCCGGACGCGCGCGAAGCGGCGGCAACGTCACCACCTCGAAGCTCAGCCGGTCGAGCAGGTCGGCGCGGAACTGATGCTTCTCGACCTTGTCGGGCAGATGCTCGTTGGTCGCCGCCACGATGCGGACGTCGACGCGGATCGGGTGCGACGCGCCGATCCGCGTGACCTCGCCATATTCGACCGCGCGGAGCAGCCGCTCCTGTGCCGCCATGCTGAGCGTGCCGAGCTCGTCGAGGAACAGCGTGCCGCCGTCGGCCTCCTCGAACCGCCCCGCCCTTGCCTTGGTCGCGCCGGTAAAGGCACCCGCCTCGTGCCCGAACAGTTCGGCTTCGATCAGGGTTTCGGGCAGCGCGGCGCAGTTCATCACGATCAGCGGCTGGTCCCAGCGTGGACTGAGGCGATGCAGGCGTTCGGCGACCAGTTCCTTACCGGTCCCACGCTCACCGATCACCAGCACCGGACGGTCGAGCGCCGCCGCGCGGCTGGCGCGTTCGAGCGCGTCGAGAAAGGCACCCGATTGGCCAATGACTTGAGTAGTTCGCTCCATTGCCAACATCTGGCGTAGATCACCAACCGTTGGCAACCGGTAAACATCGTCGCGCTATCGCGTATGGCAAGAAACGGCGGATTTCTGCGGCTTTTCGCAATTGGCACGCCGGATGCAATGCATGGGACAACGCCGACATCGGCGCGAATGAAGCATCAGGGAGTGAAGACAATGCAGTCGGTTTCGAACCTCGGTCGCACGCTCGTCGTGGTCCTGGCAACGCTGGTCAGCGGTTCCTCGCTGATGCTGGCGGCACTCGGCCCCGGCCTGACGCAGACCGCTTCGGCTCAGGTTGCCGCCACGCAGCGCGCGTGACGGCCACGGCCGGGGCGGGCGCCCCCTTGCCGCCCGCCCCGGCTTCCACCCAGTCAGCGTAATCAGGAGTAGACATCACCATGGGCATCTTTTCGCGAACCCGCGACATCATTGCCGCCAACTTCACCGACCTGCTCGAAAAGGCGGAAGACCCGGCGAAGATGATCCGCATGATTATCCTCGAGATGGAGGAGACGCTGGTCGAGGTCCGCGCGTCCGCCGCGCGCACCATCGCCGACCAGAAGGAAATGCGCCGGCACATCACCAAGCTGACCGGTCTGGAGGAAAGCTGGACCGAGAAGGCGGAACTCGCGCTATCGAAGGACCGCGAGGATCTGGCCAAGGCGGCCTTGGTCGAGCGCCAGAAGGCGACCGACATGGTCGCCGAGCTGAGCCAGCAGATCACCGTGCTCGACGACGCGCTGCGCGGGTCGGAAGAGGACATCGCCAAGCTGCAGAAGAAGCTGAGCGAGGCTCGCAACCGCCAGGCGTCGATCGCGACGCGACTGGAAAGCGCGAACAACAAGTTCCGCTTGCGCGAAGTGTTCTCGGCCAGCCGCACGCAGGACGCGTTCTCGCGCTTCGACGTGCTCGAACGCCGCGTCGATCTCGCCGAGGGCCGCGCCGACGCGCTGAGCCTGGGCGGCCAGCCGAAGACGCTGGAGGAAGAGATCGCCGAGCTGAAGGCGTCCGAAAAGGTCGATGCCGAACTCGCCGCGCTCAAGGCGCGCATGAACAAGGGGTCGTGAGATGGAGGACGTACTCATCCCCGTAATGGTCTGCGGCATCCTGTTCATCGGATTGCCCTGGATCGTCCTCCACTACGTCACGCAGTGGAAGAAAGCGCCGCGCATCACCAACGAGGACGAGAAGCTGCTCGACGAGCTCTACACCCTCGCCCGCCGTCTCGAAGATCGCGTCACCACGGTCGAACGCATCATCGCCGCCGACCATCCGGACTGGAAGTCGAGCACCCCGCTCGCGACCGACCCGACCGACTATCTCAGGAGGAACTAAGATGTCCGCCAGCCGCACCAAATTCTACCTCGACAAGCAGAACGGCAAGTTCCTGGGCGTCTGCGCCGGTATTGCCGACTATACCGGGATCGACGTCACCATGGTCCGCATCGGCATGGTCGCGCTGACCCTGTTCGCCGGCGGAACGATCGTCCCGGTCTACTTCATCACCGCGTGGCTCGCGCCGTGCAAGCCGCTCGGGCTCTACGACAGCGCCGACGACGCCAAGTTCTGGCAGGGCGTGCGTACCAATCCGAGCCGCTCGACCGCCGAAGTCCGCTCGAAGTTTCGCGATCTCGACCGCCGGCTCGCCGACATCGAGACGATGTACACCAGCCGCAACACCCGGCTGGCCGACGAAATCGACAGCCTGCGCTGAACCGAGCGCAGGCCAGGGAGAACGACAATGCACGACGGCCAACTCTTCGTCCTCGCCATCATCGGCATGGGTATCTTTGGCGGGATCATCAAGATGGCGATCCGGGCCAAGCACGGCCTGCCACTCGAAGACCGCAACCATCGCCGCGGCCGCCGCTACGACAGCGGCAGCGACGACCTGGAAGCGCAGCGCAAGATCGAGCTCCTGTCGAGCGAGAACGAGCGCCTGACCGGCCAGATCGGCCGGCTCGAGGAACGCCTCCGGGTGCTCGAGCGCATCGCCACCGATCCCGCCGAGCGCGTCGCTCGCGAGATCGAAGAACTCCGCACCCGCGACTGAAAGGAAGCGTCATGAGCCCCTTCATCATCCCGGTCCTGGGCATCAGCTGCGGCTTGGTCGCGATCATCGGCGGCGTCTTCGTGAAGCCCTGGTTCGCCTACCGCCACCGCCAGCTGGAGATCGAAGGCGACAAGGTCGCCGAGAAGGCCGCCCAATATGCGGCGCAGACCGAACGGCTGGAACAGCGGGTCCGCGTCCTCGAACGCATCGTCACCGACCGCGGCATCGACGTCGCGGATGAAATCGAAAAGCTGCGCGACGAACCGTCGCCGCTCAACTGAGGGAATCCATCATGGGCTTGATTATCTTCGCCGCGATCGTCGCGGTGCCGGCGGCGATCGCCGTCTGGCTGGCCGAACGGGTCGACCGCCCCCGCCGCCGCGCGATGCGCGACGCGCAGGTCCACCCGGCCGAATAAGGAGCGCACGACCATGGGCTGGGCCGAAATGACGGTGGTGATCGTCGCGATCGTGATGATCGGCAGGGTGCTGAAGGCACGCTACGACCAACAGGACCGCAGCGACACCGCCGAGGAAATCGAAACCCGCCGCGCCGAGGAAGAGGTCCGCCAGCTCAAGGAGCGGATCGCCGTCCTGGAGCGCGTCATTACCGACACCAACGGCGCCAGCAACCTCGACCGCGAGATCGAGGCCCTGCGCGACGGCAACCGCGACCGCGGCCCGACCGGCCGCTGACTTTCGAACGGAGACGTCACGATGACCGACCCCAACCTCTATCTGACCATGGCGGGCGCGAGCCTGGCCGGCCTCGGCATGGTCTGCACCGCGGCGCTGGCCGGCTGGCGTGGCTGGCTGACCCTCAAGGAACGCGAGCTGATCGCGACCGCCGAGCACGGCCACGACGCCCCGAGCCTGCCCAACGCCAGCGCCCGGATCGAGATCGCCGACCTGAAGGAACGCATCCGCAAGCTCGAGGCGATCGCGTCGGGGGTGGATTTGTAGTCATACAGTCCGTCGTGCTGAACTCGTTTCCAACATCCATCGTGCCCCATATCCCGCGTCGCGGGCTGCACGATGGACCCTGCAACAAGTTCAGGGTGACGGGCGGTTGGTTTGCCCGGATACCGCTTTATAGCGTTCCGCATGACTACCCTCGCCGACCTCCGCAACGAATATGATTTCCTTGACGCCGACGACCGCTATCGCCTGCTGATCGACCTCGGCCGCGGGCTGGAGCCGATGCCGGAGGCGCTGAAGACCGAGGCGACACTGGTGCGCGGATGTTCGGCCTCGGTCTGGGTCTATCCAACGGCGCAGGCAGACGGCACGCTCCACTTCCTCGCCGATAGCAATGCCGCAATCACCAAGGGCATCATCGCCCTCGTCCTGTTGACCGTGCAGGACCGCCCACCCACCGAGATCCTGGCCACCGACATCGACGCCGCGCTGGCGCCGTTCGACCTCAAGAACCAGCTCAGCTCGAATCGCACCCAGGGCATTCCCAACATGATCGCCCTCATCAAGGCGACGGCGGAGCGCTACGCCTAGGCGCGCGCGACGGGACACCGCCATCGCTACCGCCGCGACCGGCGTCGGTGCGAACGTCCAAAGTTGACAAAGTTGACGCGCACGAGCGAACTTCTTCACGCCGGCCCGACACCCCCTACGATATCGAACAGCCCCACCGGGGGGTCGGGCGAGTTCCTACTTTGCAAGCGGCGGCTATTAGGTGGTTAGCTGACAGTCCGCAGATGAACGCCCCGCGCGCCGAACCTCTCATTTAGGTCGAGTAGATGGTGACCCGCGATGGAACATTGCCGACGATCCACCACCACTGCCAGCAGCGTGTTAAAACGACCTGTGCCGATCAGAACCTGATCGAACCGATCGTGTGCATCGCGATAGACGTAATGAACGTCGTTGATGCTGGGCAAACCGAGAGCATCCAAGTCTATACTATCAACGTATGGCCAAATGTCGATCTGAGGATCAGCGTTGGCTGTCACGTTCTGCATGGGAGCTGCAAAATAGCTCTCAAACTCCTCGGCGGACAGGAGGCGCGTTTCCCGCATGCCCGGGAGGTTACAGCGTCAGCGAACATCCGCAACTGGGTCGTTACCGACACCTACCGCCAATCGAACGTCAGCGGCGCCTCGCGAAACGCGAAGCGGTCGAGGTGGCGGGCGACGGCGCCCTTGAGCGCATCGAGCTGGCCGTCGGCGCTGGCGTCGATGCGAACGTCGAGGGCGGCATCGCCGGCATCCAACGTGACCAGCGCGTCGCCGGGCCAGTCGGTGCCGCGAGCGTCCTTCGGGAAGATGACGGTGCCGTGGTCGGGGGTGAATTCGACGGCCAGGTTGTGCTGCCAGTGCTTGCAGAGTTGCTGGAGGTATTTGCTGGCGCTCGCGGTGGGAACGCGGGCGGTGGCGGATACGGACATGCGAAAATGGGGGGGGGGGGGGGGGGGGGGGGGGGGGGGGGGGGGGGGGGGGGGGGGGGGGGGGGGGGGGGGGGGGGGGGGGGGGGGGGGGTTGAGGGCTGGGTCGATGCCGTTCCGACTTAGCCCTCACCCCGCGCCGCTGCGCGGCTTGCCCCTCTCCCCGAGGGAGAGGGGAATGGAGCTCACAACCGCTCGATCTTCTGGGCGGCTTCGTCGATCAGCGCGACGACCTGGTGCAGCGTCTGGTCGCTGGCGTCGCCGGCGCTCAGCCGGTTCATCAGCACCTCGCGGAGGTTGCCCATCGCGCGGCGGACCGACTTGACGTCGACCTTTTCGCGCTCGGCGCCCAGCGCGGCCAACCGGGCGAACAGCGCCTCGACCAACTCGCTATTCTCCGCCAGCTCGGCGGTGCCGGCCGAAGTGACGGCGAACGCCTTCTTGGCGCCCTCGCTCGCGCTCTGGGCGATAAGGTCCATCTCGTCGAGCAGGGTCAGCGTCGGATAGACGACGCCTGGGCTCGGCGCGTAAGCGCCGCCGGTCAGCCGCTCGATCTCGCGGATCAGGTCGTAGCCGTGGCGCGGCTCGTCGGCGATCAGCTTGAGCAGCACGAGCCGCAGCTCGCCGCCGTCGAACATGCGGCGTGCCCGCCCCTCGCCGCGGCCACGCTCGCCGCGTCCAGCCCAATGGCGGGCGTGGTGACCCCAGCCGCCGCGCATGGCGAGACGGTCGTCGCAGCGGCCGTGGCGGCCGCGATTTTCGAAATAATAGAACATTCGTAGGAGTCCCTTCTGTGTCGCGATAGCGCTAAGATATATCGCAAAGCGATTGCGTCAAGATATATCTCGATCTATTTTCCCGTGCCGTCATCCCCGCGAAGGCGGGGATCCATCTTTTGGCCTATTCGCCATCGCGCCGATGCGTTTGCCGCTACCGCAAGAGATGGATCCCCTCTTTCGCGGGGATGACGGTAGGGCCGACAATCCCTATCTTCCCCGTATGCCCGATTTGTTCGCCGGCTTCGAACCCGACGCCGCGCCCGATCCGATCCACGACAACGCGCCGCTTGCCGATCGCTTGCGGCCGCGGGAACTGGCGGATGTCGTCGGACAGGAGCACCTGACCGGACCCGATGGCGCGATCGGGCGGATGGTCGCGGCGGGACGGCTGTCGTCGATGATATTGTGGGGGCCGCCCGGCACTGGCAAGACGACGATCGCGCGGCTGCTCGCCGACGCGGTCGGGTTGCGGTTCGTCGCGATCAGCGCGGTGTTCTCGGGCGTCGCCGACCTGAAGAAGGCATTCGCGGAGGCGCGCGAGCATGCGCGCGTCGGTAAGCGGACGTTGCTGTTCGTGGACGAGATCCACCGCTTCAATCGCGCGCAGCAGGACGGCTTCCTGCCCTATGTCGAGGACGGCACCGTCACCTTGGTCGGCGCGACGACCGAGAATCCGTCGTTCGAGCTCAATGCCGCGGTACTCAGCCGCGCGCAGGTGCTGATCCTCCACCGGCTCGACCATGGTGCCTTGTGCAAGCTGCTCGATCGTGCCGAGGAACTGATGGGCCGCCCCCTTCCCCTCACCGCCGCCGCGCGCGACGCGATGGTGGCGAGCGCGGACGGCGACGGCCGCTTCCTGCTCAACCAGGCGGAGACGTTGTTCGCGGTCGACCTGCCCGAACCGCTCGACCCCGCCGGGCTCGGCGCGTTCCTGCAACGCCGGGTGGCGGTGTATGACAAGGATCGCGAGGGGCATTACAACCTCATCAGCGCGCTGCACAAATCGGTACGCGGGAGCGATCCGCAGGCGGCGCTCTATTACCTCGCGCGGATGCTGACGGCGGGCGAGGAACCGCTCTACGTGCTGCGCCGGCTGGTGCGGATGGCGATCGAGGATATCGGGCTGGCCGATCCTCAGGCGCTCGTCCAGTGCATCGCGGCGAAGGACACGTACGACTTCCTCGGCTCGCCGGAGGGGGAATTGGCGCTGGTCCAGGCGTGTCTCTACCTCGCGACGGCGCCTAAGTCGGTGGCGAGCTACAAGGCGATGGGCGCGGCGTGGAAATCGGCGCGCGAGACCGGGTCACTGATGCCGCCGCAGAACATCCTCAACGCGCCGACCCGGCTGATGAAGGATATCGGCTACGGCAAGGGATACACCTACGATCCCGATACCGAGCACGGCTTTTCGGGCGACGACTACTGGCCGGACGAGATGGCGCCGCAAACCTTCTACACCCCCACCGACCGCGGGTTCGAGAAGCGCATCCGCGAACGGCTGGACTATTGGGATGGGTTGCGGAAGGGTCGCGAATGACAGATGTGTTTCTGCTATGGCATTCGCGCCCGATCAGCGGCGGGGACACCGACGACAAGCTGATCGGGGTATATGGCAGCTATGCCGCCGCCAAAGCAGCGATTGATCGCAAGCTAACTTTTGCAGGATTTCGCGAACATCCAGACTGCTTCCATATCGCGAGCTACGAACTCGACCGCGATGCATGGTCGGAAGGGTTCGGCGTTGAATAACTGGGACGACGTCGTCGCCTTCGCGCTGACGCTGCCCGACACGTATATGGAAAGCTTCTACGGCACGCCGTGTCCGAAGGTGAACAAGAAGGCGTTCGTCTCGCCCGGCCGCGAGCCCGGCAGCTTCCACGTCCCGAGCCCGCATGATGAGAAGGCGGTGTTGCTCGAAACCGACCCGGATACCTTCTGGCAGACGCCGCATTATGAGAACTGGCCCGGGCTGCTGGTGCGCTACGCGTCATCCGATCCGGAGCGGGTGAAGACGGTCGTCACGCGCGCCTGGTGGGACCGTGCGGCGAAGGCGCAGCGAGCCGCGTTTGGCCCGCGTCCCTGACCATTTCACGCGCTTCGCCGCGATCGACTGGTCGGGCGCAAAGGGGCGGCGGCACAAGGGCATCGCGCTGGCGGTATGCGAACGCGGCGATGCGGCGCCGGTGCTGGTCGAGCCGCCGGAGGGCGTGTGGTCGCGTACCGGCGTCCTCGACTGGCTGCTCGCGCATCGCGCCGAGCCGATGCTGGTCGGGTTCGACATGAGCTTCTGCGCGCCGTTCGTCGAGCGCGGCTCGTATCTGCCGGGCGAGAGCGTGGCGACCGAGGCGCGCGCGTTCTGGGCCTATGTCGATGCCGAGAGCCCCGACGAGGATCTGGGCGCCGCCTCGTTCCTCGACAGCCGGCGGGGGACGCATTTCTACCTCGGCGCGGCGGACGGGACCAAGGCGGACTTCCTGCATTTCCGCCGGGCGGAGGCCGCGCACAATGCGATGGGGTTCGGCAAGACGACCACGGTGTACGACGCGATCGGCGCGGCGCAGGTGGCGAAGGCGAGCTTTGCCGGCATGCGGCTGCTCCACCGGCTCGACGGGCGCGTGGCGGTGTGGCCGTTCGATCCGCCGCCGCCGGAGGGCATGCTGATCGTCGAGCTCTATACTGCGATCGCGGCGCGGGCGGCGGGGTTGCGCAAGGGGCGGAGCAAGCTCCGCACGGCGGCGGCGCTGGACGAGGCGCTGGCGGCGCTCGGCTCGCAGCGCCACGCACCGCTCGCGCGCTACGACGACCATGCGACCGACGCGGTGCTGGCGGCGGCGTGGCTGCGTCGCGTGATCGGGCGGCCCGAATTGTGGTCGCCGAGCGGCCTGACTGCGGAGATCGCACGCACCGAAGGCTGGACCTTCGGCGTTCCCTGACGCATGAGCGCTCGCGGGCCGGCTTAGCTCAGTTGGTAGAGCGCCAGTTTTGTAAACTGGATGTCGCGGGTTCGATCCCTGCAGCCGGCACCACGACCTGTCGATCCCGCCAGTAATCGAACGCGACCTGTTGCAGCGCGCGCACGAAGTCGGCCGCGCGCGGACCCGTCCACGGTCCGTCATAGCCCGCCACGAACGCCCGCGCGCCGCCCCACCAGCCCTGCCCCGGCAAGCGGTCCGATTCGCGCACCACCAGCACCGCGAGCTCCGGCTCGCCCGCCACGCGTCCCGCTTCGTCGATCGCGTCCAGCGTCCGGCACAGCGCCCGCATCTTCGGCCGGGTGAAGCGGTGGCCGAGCAGCCCCAGCATCTCGGCGTAACTCACCGCCCGCCCCTCGCGCGCGGCATCGATCAGCACTCCGCGCACCCGCGCCACGTCCGCGATCGTCGAGTCGGTCATTGCCGCCCACCGATAGCGCGCTACGGTGCAACTCGCAGCACGCGGGAGGCGTTACGCACGCTCAATGATAAAGGTCGCGAGCTACAACATCCGCAAGGGGATCGGCACCGACCGCATCCGCAGCCCCGATCGCATCCTAGAAGTCCTGCGCGAGATCGACGCCGACGTGATCGCGCTGCAGGAGGCCGACCGCAGATTTGGCCGGCGCGCGGCGATCCTGACCCCGCACCACCTCGCCGAACACAGCCCGTGGAAGGCGGTTCCGTTCGGCGCCCGCCAGCATTCGAGCGGGTGGCACGGCAACGTCCTGCTGGTGCGCAAGGATACGCAGATCGTCGATTGCGAGGCGATCCACCTGCCGACGCTGGAGCCGCGCGGCGCGGTGATGGCCGACCTGCGCGTCGGCGGCGCGCTGCTCCGCGTGGTCGGCATGCACCTCGATCTGTCGGGGCTGATGCGGCGGCGACAGGCCGATGCGATCATCGCGCATCTCGACGCGAGCGCGCGCGCGTTGCCGACGATCCTGATGGGCGACCTGAACGAATGGACGCGGCGGTCGGGGTGCCTCAAGGATTTCGCCGAACGGTTCGACATCGCGGCGACGGGCCCGAGCTTCCACGCGCGGCGGCCGGTCGGGCGGCTCGACCGGATCATGGCGTCGCACGAGTTGCGCATCGCCGATTGCGGCGTCCACATGACTCACGCCTCGCGCAGCGCGTCCGACCATCTGCCGATCTGGGCGCGAGTCGAGGCGGCGTGAGGCGTGACAAGGAACTGCGCCTGGCGCTGGTCTGCTACGGCGGGATCAGCCTGGCGGTCTACATGCACGGCATCACCAAGGAGATCTGGCGGCTGGCGCGGGCAAGCCGGGCATATAACGCTGAGGATCGGGCCGACAATCGCCCGCCGCTCGTCTCGACCGAAGCGGTGTTCGTCGAACTGTTCGAGGAGATCGCCGAACAGACCGACCTGCGCTTCCGCGTCCTGCCCGACATCATCGCCGGCGCCAGCGCTGGCGGGATCAATGGCATCTTCCTGGCGCAGGCGATCGCGACCGGGCAAAGCCTGGAGCCGCTGACGAAGCTGTGGCTCGACACCGCCGATGTCGAGGCGCTGATCGACCCCGACGCCGCGCCGAGCCACCGCTTCTCCAAGGCCTGGGCGCTGCCGATCGCGTGGATGGCGCAGCGGCGCGGCGCGGCCAGCGTCGACGAACTGGTCGGCCAGGACGCGCGCGAGGAAGTGGCGCGCAAGCTGTCGCATTTCGTCCGTTCGCGCTGGTTCGAGCCGCCGTTCGGGGGCGCGCAGTTCCTCAACCTGATCCTCGATGCGTTCGACGCGATGGCGGAAACGCCGTCCGACGGCCGCCTGCTCCCGGGCGGCCAGCCGCTCGACCTGTTCGTGACCGTGACCGATTTCCGCGGCCATCCCGAGCGGCTCGAACTCAATTCGCCCGCCGAGGTGATCGAGACCGAGCATCGCCTCGTCATCCCGTTCAGCGACCATGGCGGCGGCACGTTCGCCGACACCGCCGAGCTCACCTTCGCCGCGCGCGCGACGTCGAGCTTTCCCGGCGCCTTCCCGCCCTTTTCGGTCGGCGAACTCGACGGTGTGCTGGCCGATCGCGAGACCGCCTGGCCGACGCGCGACGATTTCCTCCGCCGCATCCTGCCGCGCCAGCATGCGGCGAACGCGGCGGAAGCGGCGGTGCTGATCGACGGGTCGGTACTCGCCAACGCCCCGTTCCGTCCGGCGATCGAAGCCTTGCGCGAACGCCCGGCGCGTCGCGAGATCGACCGCCGCTTCGTCTATATCGACCCCTCGCCCGGCATGGGGTTCCAGACCGGCGCGACCGCGCACGAGCATCCCGGTTTCTTCCAGACGATCATCGGCGCGATTTCCGAACTGCCCCGGCAACAGCCGATCCGCGACAATCTGGAGGCGTTGCAGGGGCGTAGCGCGCGGATCGAGCGGATGCGCGGCATCACCCGCGCGATGCGGCCCGAGGTCGAGGCGGAGATCGAATCACTGTTCGGCTTCACCCTGTTCCTCGATTCGCCGACCGCCGCGCGCCTCGCCGGTTGGCGGAGCAAGGCGCAGAACGCAGCCGCCGCGAAGGCGGGCTACGGTTATGCCGGCTACGGCCATCTCAAGATCGCAGGCGTGATCGACCTGATCGCGACGTTGCTCTGCGCGGTCGGCGGCGAGACCGGGGCCGACCGCCTCGCCCGTATCCGCGCCGCCGTGACCACCGCTGTCGACCGGATGGCGGGTGACATGACCTTCACCGGCAAGGCGAGCCCGAGCGCGATCCTGTTCCTGCGCTCGTTCGACCTGGGGTTCCGCATCCGCCGCCTGCGCCTCGTCGCGCGACGGCTGACCGAGTTGGAGGACGAGATCGCCGAAACCGACCTCGCCGCCGCGCGCACCGCGGTCTACGACGCGCTCGCGACGTATCTGGAGGCGAAGCGCACCGACACGCACGCGGACCTGAAGCGCGACGTCCGGGCGTTGCGCGGCGATGCGACCGACCTGCTCCACAAACTGGCGCGTTCGCTCGACCTCAAGCGGATCGACGACGAGACCGACGCCAACCTCGCCGCCGCCTTTGCCGGGATGCCGCGCGAGGTGAAGCGGCCGTTGCTCTACGCCTATCTCGGCTTCCCGTTCTTCGACGTCGCCTCGTTGCCGCTATTGCAGGGTGAGGGGCTCGACGAGTTCGACCCGATCAAGGTCGACCGCATCGCGCCGGAGGATGCGAAGGCGATCCGCGCCGGTGGGGCGGCCGCGACGTTGAAAGGCATCCAGTTCAACAGCTTCGGCGCATTCTTCAGCCGGGCGTATCGCGAGAACGACTATCTGTGGGGGCGGCTCCATGGCGTCGAGCGGCTGATCGACATCATCGTCTCCGCCCTCCCGCCCCGCGCCCGCATGAAGCCCGGCCGCGTCGCCGCGATCAAGCGCCGCGCGTTCCACACGATCCTGGACGAGGAGGAACCGCGGCTGGCGGCGGTGCCGGGCTTGATCGCGGCTTTGCGCAAGGAAGTGGGGTAAGGACGACGGCGCAGCTCGCCGACACGCTTGGGTAAACCCCGGTTTGAGTCCACCCCGGCGAAGGCCGGGGCCCAGATGGGGAACGCTGATGAAGAAGCGCTGTGCTCCCTTACCGCAACCTTCCCAACTGGGCCCCGGCCTTCGCCGGGGTGGCGGCGTGAAACGTGCGCGGCCCACAAGCCCCATCCCGCTCTGGTCAAACCGCCTCCACCCCGCTAGCCTCTCGCGTCATGCAGTTCCTCAAGATCCTGCTCTGGTGCCTGTTGGCGTTCGCCGCGGCGATCTTCACGCTCGGCAACTGGACGTGGGTGACGATCAACCTGTGGGGCGGGCTCGTCGCCGAGGTGAACCTGCCGTTCCTGCTGCTGCTGACCTTCCTGGTCGGGCTGGTGCCGACCTGGCTGTATCTGCGTGCGCAGCGCTGGCGGCTGATGCAGCGGCTGACGACGGCGGAGCGGATCATCGCCGACCTCAAGCCCGCGCCGGTCGTCGTTCCCGTCGAGCCGGTCTTGGTCGATCCGAAGCCAGCCTCGCCGATTTTATGACCAGCCGGCTGTATGTGGCGCTCGATACGCCCGACCTCGCGCGCGCCAAGGCGATCGCGCAACGCGTCCGCTACCATGTCGGCGGGATCAAACTCGGTCTCGAATTCTTCATGGCGAACGGCCGTCCCGGCGTCGGCGAGATGCACGAACTCGGCCTGCCGATCTTCCTCGACCTGAAACTGCACGACATCCCCAACACCGTGGGCAAGGCGGTGCAGGCACTCTACGGCCTCGATCCCGCCGTGCTGACCGTCCATGCGAGTGGCGGGCGCGCGATGCTGGAGGATGCGAAGGCCGCCGCCCCGCTCAACACCAAGGTGGTCGCGGTGACGATGTTGACCAGCCTCGACGACAGCGACCTCGCCGCGACCGGCGTGGCGGGCAGCGCGCACGACCAGGTCCTGCGGCTGACCGAATTGGCGATGAGCGCCGGGGTCGACGGCATCGTCTGTTCGGGCGCGGAAGTGGCGGCGGCGCACAAGCTCTGGCCGAAGGGTTTCTTCGTCGTCCCCGGCGTCCGCCCGGCGAACGGCGCGGTCGGTGACCAGAAGCGAGTCGTCACCCCCCGCGCCGCGCTCGACGCCGGTGCCTCCATCCTCGTCGTCGGCCGGCCGATCACCGCCGCCGAAGACCCCGACATCGCCGCGCGGGAAATCGGCGCGACGCTCTAAATCCGTTTCTCTACCGAGCGCAGCAACCGGCGCACATCGGCGCGGGTGCGGCAGACGATCGTCCGATCCCAGGCACCGGCCTCCGCGAGACAGTCGAGAAGACGTGGCCGATGCCGGCGCCGGAAGGCGAGCACGAAGCGCAGGAACGTCCAGTCCCACCGCTCTGGACAACCCTCCGGCATGTCCGGGCGACGGTGCCTCCGATACCGGATCGTCCGTCGCACGACGCCCCACAGGCAGGTCGCGGTGGAAAAATCGAGAAAGACGATGGCGTCCGCTCGTCGGGCACGTTCGGTCAGGCTCGATCCGTAATTGCCGTCGCTGATCCAGCGATCGTCCGCGACGTGTGCCGTTATCCGATCCAGCCATGCGTCACGCGTCGGTTCGGTCCACCCGGACTGCCAATATTCCTGATCGAGATGCACGGGCGGCAACCCGGTCAGCGCCGCGAGCCGCGCGGCCAGGGTCGACTTGCCCGCGCCCGAACATCCGATCACCGCGATCCGCCGCGCCTTGCCAAGATCGACCGACATCCCTTCCCCCCGTATCGGATCGGGCTATAGCGCGCGCATGTCTCGCGTCACCGCCAAGATCTGCGGCCTGTCCACGCCAAAAACGCTCGACGCGGCGATCGGCGGCGGGGCGAGCCATGTCGGGTTCGTCTTCTTTCCGCCCTCGCCGCGCGCAGTGTCGTTCGACGTGGCGAGCGGGTTGGCGGCGCGCGTGCCGGACGGCATCGCCAGGGTCGGAGTGTTCGTCGATCCCGACAACGCACTGGTCGATCAGGCGGTCGCCAGCGCACGGCTCGACGCGATCCAGCTTCACCAGACCGCGCCGGAGCGGGTGGTGGCGCTGCGCAGGCGGGGCCTGGAAGCTTGGGCGGTGGTCGCAGTCAAGACGCGCGCCGATCTCGACCGAGCCGCCGCCTATCGCGGCGCCGCCGATGCAATCCTGTACGACGCCAAGACGCCGGCCGGGGCCGCGCTGCCCGGTGGAATGGGCGTGCGGTTCGATTGGACGCTACTCGACGGGTTCCGCCATCCTCTGCCTTGGGCGCTTTCGGGCGGGCTCGATGCGGATAATGTCGCGGATGCCGCCAGGCGCACCGGCGCGCGCCTGGTCGACGTCTCGTCCGGCGTCGAGACCGCGCCCGGCGTCAAGGATGTGGACAAGATCGCCGCGTTCCTTAAAGCGGTCGCGACATGCTGATGCCGGCCAGCTCTCGCTTCGACCGCGCTTTTCGATGGCGCTGAACGCTCGACCATTCGTCGCAGCGCCCGGCCCCTTTTCGAAAGTTCTATCGCATGACCATTGAATCCATGTCCAATTCCTTCCGCACGCAACCTGACGAGCGCGGGCATTTCGGCCAGTTCGGCGGGCGCTACGTCGCCGAGACGCTGATGCCGCTGATCCTCGAGTTGGAGCGTGAATATGACCGCGCGAAAGCCGACCCGGCGTTCCAGGCGCAGTTCGACGACCTGCTCGAACATTATGTCGGCCGGCCGAGCCCGCTTTATTATGCCGAGCGCCTGACCGCCGCGCTGCGGGAGAGCGCCCCGACGGGCAAGGGCGCGCAGGTGTGGTTCAAGCGCGACGAGCTCAACCATACCGGCGCGCACAAGATCAACAACTGCATCGGCCAGATCCTGCTCGCGATCCGCATGGGCAAGACGCGGATCATCGCCGAGACCGGCGCCGGCCAGCACGGCGTCGCCACCGCGACCGTCTGCGCGCGGTTCGGCCTGCCCTGCGTGATCTACATGGGCGCGAAGGATGTCGAGCGGCAGCAGCCCAACGTGTTCCGCATGAAGCTGCTCGGTGCCGAGGTCGTGCCGGTCACCAGCGGCGCGAACACGCTGAAGGATGCGATGAACGAGGCGTTGCGCGACTGGGTCGCGAACGTCCACGACACCTTTTACATCATTGGCACGGCGGCGGGCCCGCATCCCTATCCGGAGCTGGTGCGCGATTTCCAGAGCGTGATCGGGCGCGAGGCACGCGCCCAGATGCTGAGCCGGATCGATCGCCTGCCCGATCTGCTGGTCGCGGCGATCGGGGGCGGGTCGAACGCGATCGGGCTGTTCCATCCGTTTCTCGACGATGCGGACGTGAAGATGCTGGGGGTCGAGGCGGCGGGCGAAGGGCTCGACGCCAAGCATGCCGCCAGCCTCGCGGGCGGCTTTCCCGGCATCCTCCACGGCAACAAGACGTATCTGCTCCAAGACGCGGACGGCCAGATCGCGGAGGCGCATTCGATCTCGGCCGGGCTCGACTATCCGGGGATCGGGCCGGAGCATGCTTGGCTGAAGGAGATCGGCCGGGTCGACTACACCGCCGTCACCGACGCCGAAGCGCTCGACGCGTTCCAGCTGCTGTGTCGGACCGAGGGCATCATCCCCGCGCTCGAACCTTCGCACGCGATCGCAGCGGTCGCGAAGAAGGCACGGGAAATGGACGAGGATCAGGTGATCCTGGCCAATTTGTGCGGGCGCGGCGACAAGGACATCTTCACCGTCGCTGACGCGCTCGGGGTGGCGATATGAGTATTTCTCGTCGCCCCGGCGAAGGCCGGGGCCGCTGTGTCGCGGGCGCCGACACCTGTCATCCAGCGATCCCGGCCTTCGCCGGGATGACGGGATTGGCCCGATGACCCGCCTGTCAGCCGCCTTCGCGAAACCGCATCCCGCGCTCGTCGCGTTCGTCACCGCCGGCGATCCCGGCCGGTTCGCGACCGGGCCGATCCTCGACGCGCTGGTCGCGGGTGGGGCGGACGTGCTCGAGCTTGGCATGCCGTTCACCGATCCGATGGCGGACGGTCCCGCGATCCAGGCCGCCAACCTGCGCAGTCTCGCGGCCGGCACGACCACCGCCGACATCCTGGCGATCGCGACCGCCTTCCGCGAACGCCATCCGACCGTGCCGCTGGTCCTGATGGGCTATGCCAACCCGATGACGGTGCGCGGGGCCGACTGGTTCGCAGATCGCTGCAAGGAGGCCGGGGTCGATGGCGTGATCTGCGTCGATATCCCGCCCGAGGAGGATGATTCGCTCGGCCCGGCTCTGCGCGGCGCCGGCATCGACCTCATCCGCCTCGCCACCCCGACCACCGATGCCGCCCGCCTGCCGCAGGTGCTCGATGGCGCGAGCGGATTCGTCTATTACGTGTCGGTCGCCGGGATCACCGGCAAGCAGCAGGCGGCGCAGGGCTCGATCGAGGACGCGGTCGCCCGACTGAAGGCGGCGACCGACCTGCCCGTCGCGGTCGGCTTCGGCATCCGCACGCCCGAGCAAGCGGCCGCGGTCGCGCGCGTCGCCGACGGCGTGGTCGTCGGCTCGGCGATCGTCGAACTGATCGGCCGCCATGGCGAGGATGCGCCGCGCCACGTTCGCGCCTATATCGAAACCCTGTCGAGCGCGGTGCGCGCCGCTAGGAAGGAATTGTCATGAGCTGGCTGTCGAGCGTCCGCAACGCGCTCTCCTACGTGATCCCCAAGCGCGAGACGCCCGACAACCTCTGGCACAAGTGTAAGGGGTGCGGGCAGATGGTGTTCGCTAAGGAACTGGCCGACAATCTCTACGTCTGCCCCAATTGCGCGCATCACGAGCGGATCGGCCCGGCGGAGCGCTTCGCGCAGCTGTTCGACGAAGGATCGGCGCGCGAACTGCCCGCGCCGCGCGTGCCCGAGGACCCGCTCAAGTTCCGCGACCAGAAGCGCTATGTCGACCGGATCAAGGCCGCACGTGCGTCGACGGGCGAGAACGACGCGCTCATCAACGCGGTCGGCACGATCGACGGGCGCCAGGCGGTGATCGGCGTGCAGGACTTCGCGTTCATGGGCGGATCGATGGGCCTGGCGGTCGGCGAAGCGTTCGTGCGCGGGGTGGAGGCGGCGATGGAGTATCGCGCGCCCTACATCATCTTCACCGCGGCCGGCGGCGCGCGGATGCAGGAAGGAATCCTGTCGCTGATGCAGATGCCACGCGCGACCGTGGCGATCGAGATGCTGCACGATGCCGGGTTGCCCTATATCGTCGTGCTGACCGACCCGACCACCGGCGGCGTGACCGCGAGCTATGCGATGCTCGGCGACGTCCAGATCGCCGAGCCCGGCGCGCTGATCGGGTTCGCCGGCCAACGCGTCATCGAACAGACGATCCGCGAGAAACTGCCCGAGGGGTTCCAGCGCGCCGAATATCTGCTCGACCACGGCATGCTCGACATGGTGGTGGCGCGCGGCGAGCTGAAGGCGACGCTGTCGCGGCTGATCGGCTATCTGTGCGAGCGGCGCAAGGCGGCGTGAGTTGAGGGAGCAGGGAACAGGTAGCAGGGAACAGGGAGCAGAGAAGAGAGGCGATGCCCAACCCCATTCCCTGCTCCCTGCTACCTACTCCCTGATACCCTAAACGCCATGCCCGACCACGCCCGCTCCGCCGACCCCGCGGTCCAGCACCAGCTCGACCGGCTGTGGGCGCTGTCGCCGGGGGCGGATATCCTCGGGCTGGAGCGGATCACGGCGTTGCTGGCGCGAGTCGGCGATCCGCATCGCCGCTTGCCGCCGGTGCTGCACGTCGCCGGAACCAACGGCAAGGGTTCGACCTGCGCGTTCCTGCGCGCCGCTATCGAGGCGGCGGGGTATCGCGTCCATGTCTATTCGAGCCCACATCTGGTGCGGTTCAACGAGCGGATCCGGCTGGCCGGGCAGCTGATCGAGGATGCCGCGCTCGCGCCGCTGCTGGCCGAGGTGCTCGATGCCGGTGGCGATATCGGGGCGAGCTTCTTCGAGGTGACGACAGCGGCGGCGTTCCTGGCATTCGCGCGCGCACCAGCCGATGCCTGTATCGTCGAGGTCGGGCTCGGCGGGCGGCTTGATGCGACCAACGTCATCCCCGATCCTATCGTCACCGGGATCGCCCAGCTCGGCATCGACCATCAGGCGTTTCTGGGCGACACGATCGAAGCGATCGCGACGGAGAAGGCCGGCATCGCCAAGCCGCACGTGCCGCTCGTCACGATGCGCTACCCGGCCAGCGTCGAGGCGCGCGTGGTCGCGGCGGCGCGCGCGGCGGGCGCACCGGTCGCCGCCGAGGGCGGGCATTGGTTCTGGTCGGTGGAGGCGGATCACGTCACCTATCGCGACGCGTCGGGGCGCGTGACGACGCCGCTGCCGCGGCTGGCGGGCGCGCACCAGCCGGGCAACCTGGCGCTCGCGATCGCGATGCTGCGGCACCAGCGCACGCTTGCGATCCCGCCCGAGGCGCTGGCCACGGCGGCCGTCGCGGCACGCTGGCCGGCACGGATGCAGCGGCTCGGCGACGGACCGCTGATGCGATTGCTGCCGGCGGGAAGCGCGGTGTGGCTCGATGGGGGGCACAATGCGGCGGCCGGCGGTGCGATCGCTGCGACGCTCGGTACGATCGACCATGGCCGAGCGGGATGGACTTTGGTGGTCGGGATGCTCGCCAACAAGGACCCGCTGGGCCTGCTCGCCCCGATCGCGCCGTATGCCGAGCGCCTGATAGCCGTGCCGGTGCCCGATCACGAGCATCACGCGCCCGACGAACTGGCGGCGATCGCCGCGACGCTCGACTTGCGTGCGAGCACCGCGACCGACGTGCCCGACGCTCTGCGCGCGCTGGCGCAGGACGGCGGCCCTGCCCGCGTCCTGATCCTCGGCTCGCTCTATCTGGCGGGCGAAGTGCTCGCCGCGAACGACGAGTTCCCCGACTGACGCATTATTGCGATTGACTATCAATAGCGGAATGCGAGGATGGCGCTCCACCGACGGAGTCGCCCGATGACCGCCCTGCCCGCGCCTGCCCCCGCCCCCGCTCCGGCGATCCTTCCGCACGCCCTGCCCGACGCGACCGGTGACCGGCTCATGCTGCTCGCGATCCGGCGGATGGGGGCGCATGGCCTGGCGGACGCCGCGGTTGCGCAGCGCTACCTGATGGCGTTCGGCCCCAGCTTTCGTCGGCCGCTCGTCCTCGCCCGGGCCTTCATGGCCGAGCTCGCCGCCACCGCCACGACGACGATCCCGATCGCGCCGTGCTGCTGCCAGCGAATGACCAGTGCGGAGGCCGCGATCCTGACCGCGATCGGTCACGCCGAACGGCGGCCGGAAACGGCGCGGCTGCTGCTCGCGGACGTCATGGCGGAACGTCGTGCCGATGCGATCCTGGCCAGCGCCGCCGCGCTGTCGGCCGCGTTCGCCGATCTGGGCCTGCCGATCGGCGGCTAGGCGCGCTCGCCGGTATGGCCCGGCTCCGCGGCCGCGGCGACGCGGGTCGATCGCCACCATTCGAGCAATACGAACAGGATCGCCAGCGCGCCGCCGATCGACACGTAGCGGAACACCGTGGCGTAGCCCAACTGGTCGATCATCTCGCCCGCCGGCCCCTTGCCGAGCGACCCGATCAGGAAGGTCAGCGACGACAGCAGCGCGTACTGGACGGCCGCATATTTCTTGCTGACGACGCCCGACACGTAGGCGACGAACGCCGCCCCGGCGAGCCCGGTCGAGATGTTTTCGTAGAAGATCGTCAGCAGCAACCGCGCCATTCGCTGGTCGCTCCCCGCCCACGCCGCAAGCGCGTCGAGGTGGGTGATGCTCAGCACGGCGTCGATGTGCGGCGCGCCATCGGCCAGGTCGGCATAGATGAAATTGCCGAAGATCGGCAGGATTGCGCCGATCAGGACGGTCGGGAACCGCCCGATCTTGACGAACAGATAGCCGCCCAGGCTGACCCCGACGATCGACATCACGATGCCGAACACCTTCGAGGCGAACGCCACCTCATCCTTCGAATAATGCAGGAAATCGAGGTAGAACGGGTACGCAAACGATCCCCAGATATTGTAGCAGAACGGGTAGGCGAGTATCAGCGCGATCACCAGCAGCACGCCCCAGCGCATCCGCTCGGTCAGGTCGGCGAGCGGCGCGACCAGCGCGCGATAGAGATGGTTGGCGACCGTCCGCGCCGGCGACACGACCGAATCCGGCGCGGTCTGCACCGCCTGGCCCCGCGCCTTCAGCCAGTTGAGCAATGCCGCCACGCCCAATGGCACGAAGATCGTCGCGACGATGATCCACGGCCCGAACGTCTTGATGAAATCGGATGCGGACGGCAGCTTGCCGCCCTTCGGCACCGGCGCCAGCATGCTCGCCATGAAGGTGACGATCGTCACGATCGCCCACACCCAACTCGCGCCCACGACCAGCAGCGCGACGGCACGCGTGCGCGGCTCGATCTCGCCGGGTTCGCTCAGCAGGTCGGCCTTGTCGTCGACCGGGCGCTCGGTGTCGGGGGCGGTCAGCGCGATCACCAGCATCGCCGCCATCAGGCCGGCCATCACCAGATAGACGCTCGGCCATGGCATCCGCGCCGCCAGGAACAGCGCCCCCGCCCCGCCGACGATCGCCGCGGTGCGATAGCCGAGCTGATAGACCGACGACAGCACCTCGACCGGGGTCGCGCCATCGGCGACATCGATCCGCCAGGCGTCGATCGCGACGTCCTGCGTCGCCGATCCGATCGCGGCGGCGAATGCGAACAACGCGAACCGCGCGATATGCGCGGCGGGGTCGGTGCTCGCCAGCCCGATCAGGCCCAGGATCATCAGCGCCTGGCACAATACGATCCAGCTCGTCCGCCGCCCGATCCGCCCGATCAGCGGTGGCCGCGTGCGATCGACCAGCGGCGACCACAGGAACTTGAACGAATAACTGAGCCCGATCCACGCCAGCACGCCGATCGTCGCCAGATTGATCTTCGCCTCGCCCAGCCAGGCGGTCAGCGTACCGATCAGCAGCGCATTGGGCAGCCCCGACGAGAAACCGAACGCCAGCATCGTCGCCGACTTGCGCGTGCTGAGCGCCGCGGCGAACACTCGCCAGCCCTTCGGCCGTGCCACGGCTTCGCTCATTCGTGCATTCCTCCCACCAAAACGCGACACTAGCCGCAAATGGCGGAAGGGAAAGGGTGAGCGCGCGCAACCGCCGTCACCGATGCACACCCCGACCTGCCGTCACCCCGGGCATGACCCCCGGGGTGACGATGAGAGAGAGAAGCTACCTAATCCTTCAGCACCAGCACGATCGTCTCGATCACGCGGCGCGTGTCCTCGATCGACTCGACCTTGATCGTGTCGAGCCCCATTTCCTTCGCCGGATAATCGTTGCCGCCGGGGAAGATCGCGTCACCCAGGAACAGCACCTCGTCGGCGCTCACACCAGCTTCGGGGAGCAGTTTGCGCAGGCCGTATTGCTTGTCGACGCCCTTGCGCGTGATGTCGATCGAGGTCGCACCGCCGATGTTGATCGACAGATCGGGGAGCAGATTGCGCAACCGTGCCTGCAATTTCTTGCGCTTGGCATGGTCTGGGTCCCACGCATCCTTGGCCTCCAGCGGCGCTTGCTGGCCGAGCGCGGAGAAGGTCACCTGGCTGCCGCGATCCTCGACGCGCTCGCCCCAGGTCTTGCCCTGGTCGAGTCCCTCCTCGTGCATCGCCTGGTCGAACGCGGCGATGATGTGCTTGCGCTCGTCGTCGCTGAACAGCTCGGCGTAGATCGCCTGCCACGCGCCGTCGACATAGCGATAGAGCTTCGTCCCCGTCGTCGGCTGGATGAACAGGTTCGTCAGGTTGGCACGGTCGATCATGCGGCCGACGACCTGCTTCTCGAACTGCGGCCAGTCGCCGCCCGAGATGATGTCGACCTTGGCGACATCGAGCAGGTCGGCGAGCGCGTTCGCCATGCGGTCGTCGAGCGGCTGCTTGGATAGGGCCAGCGTGCCGTCGAGGTCGAACGCGATCAGTTTCTTCATGGGGTCACTTTCGGCAGGATGTAGGTGTCGATGGCGCGCGCCACGCCGTCCTCGTCGTTGCTGCTGGAGACGAAATCGGCCTTGGCCTTTACCGCGTCGGGCGCCTGCCCCATCGCGACGGCGAGGCCGGCGCGGGCGAACATCGGCAGATCATTGTCCATGTCGCCGAGCACGACCGTGTCGGCGAGCGCGATGCCGAGCAGGTCGGCCAACGCGGCGACGCCATCGCCCTTGTTGGCCGCTTTGCCGGTCACGTCGAGATAATAGACCTGGCTCTGCGCGATCGTCGCGCGGTCGCCATACGCCGCCCCGGCGCGCTCGGCGAGATCGCGGAGCAGCGGGCGATCGTCGCTGACGAAGGTGATCTTGTCGGCGCGGTCGTAGAGGTCGGTGAAGTCCCGGCGCACGACCGGCGCCTGGTTGGACGCGATCCGCTCATGCGCGACATGGTCGCCCTGGTCGGTCGAGGCGAACCATTGCCCGTCGGCGAACACCCAGCGATCGACCGCAACGCCGTCCGCCAGCGCGAACATGCCCTCGACCACCGCGCGCTCGATCGGATGCGACGCGATCTCGCTGCCGTCGGGACGGAACAGCACGCCGCCGTTGAACGCGGCGAGCGGCAGGTCGATGCTGAGCGGCGCGACCAGCGGCAGCACGCCCGACGCCGGTCGCGCGCTGATGAGCGTGAACGGCACGTTCGCCGCGCGCAGCCGATGCACCGCCGCGATGGTCTGCGGGCTCAACGACTTGTCCTTGCGCACCAGCGTGCCGTCGACGTCCGACACGACCAGCCGGATCGTCATCGTGCCGCCCTCATTGCGACGCCCTCATTGCGGCATCTCGACATGCCCGCCGAACCCGAACCGCATCGCCGACAGCAATTTGTCGCCGAACGTATGCTCGACCCGGCTGCGATATCGCGCGAACAAAGCGGCGGTCAGCACGTGCGCCGGCACCGCTTCCTCCATCGCTGCCTCGATCGTCCAATGCCCCTCGCCCGAATCGGCGACGCTGCCGGTGAACTTGGACAGGTCCATGTCCTTCGCCAGCTGCTGCGCGCACAAGTCGAGCAACCAGGACGAGATCACCGATCCACGCCGCCACACTTCGGCGATGTCGGTCAGGTTGAGGTCGAAGCGCTCGTCTTCGGACAATTTGTCCGAATTCTTGCCCTTCAGCACGTCGAAGCCTTCAGCATAGGCCTGCATCAGGCCGTATTCGATGCCGTTGTGCACCATCTTGACGAAATGCCCGGAGCCGGCAGGACCGGTATGGATATAGCCCTTTTCGGCGCGCGGATCCTCGCCCTCCTGCGCCATCCGGCCCGGCGTGCGCGGGATCGTGCCGAGCCCGGGCGCCAGCGTCTCGAAGATCGGGTCGAGCGCGTCAACCGCGTCCTTCGGCCCGCCGATCATCATGCAATAGCCGCGCTCCAGCCCCCACACGCCGCCCGAGGTGCCGACGTCGATATAGCTGATGCCCTTTTCGGTCAGGTCCTTCGCGCGGCGGATGTCGTCGCGGTAGAAGGTGTTGCCGCCGTCGATAATGACGTCGCCCGGCCGCGCGTGCTGGCAGAGCGCCTGGATCGTCTGGTCGGTCGGGTCGCCGGCGGGCAGCATCACCCAGTAGATGGCAGGCGTGTCGAGCTTCGCTGACATGTCCTCCAGCCCGGTCGCCGCGATCATGCCGTCCTTGACGACGTCGTCCACCGCCTGCTGCCCGCGGTCATAGCCGACCACAATATGGCCGCCGCGCATCAGCCGCCGCGCGATATTGCCGCCCATCCGGCCGAGGCCGATGATGCCGATCTTCATGTCGTCGCAACCCTTCCAACCGTTCGCCCCGACCCCGGATCGCGTCCGGGGAAAGGGCAGTGAATATGCTTGTGCTTCGCCAGGCCCGGCACGAACGGAGGAAAGCTGATTTAGGTTGCAGCAGCCGGATGCTTGGCCGCGATCGAGCCGAGCAGTTCGTCGAACGCCTTGGAGAAGGAGGCGACGCCTTCCTCGACCAACGTGTCGGTCACGCCGTCCAGATCGAGCCCGAGCCGTTCGGTTTCCGCCAACACGTTGCGCGCTTCGTCCACGTCCTGCGTCAGCGTCTCTGCCGCCGTGCCGTGGTCGCGATACGCGTCGAGCGTCTTGGGCGGCACGGTGTTGACCGTGTCCTTGCCGATCAGCGTGTCGAGATAGAGCACGTCCGAATAGGCCGCGTTCTTGGTGCCGGTCGACGCCCAGAGCAGCCGCTGCGGCATCGCGCCCTTCGCCGCCAGCTGCTGCCAGCGGTCGGACGCGACGAACTCCAGATACCATTGATAGGCCATCTTGGCGTTCGCGATCGCGACCTTGCCGGCGAGCGCCTTCGCCGCCTCGCCGCCGGTGCCGGCATCGATCGCGTCGTCGATCTTGGTGTCGATCCGGCTGACGAAGAAGCTCGCGACCGACGCGATCCGGTCGATCGGCTCGCCGCGCGCGGCGCGCTTCTCCAGCCCCTCGACATAGGCCATCGCGACCGCCTTGTACGCCTCGATCCCGAACAGCAGGGTCACGTTGACGTTGATGCCCTTGTCGATCGTCGCTGCGATCGCGGGGACGCCGGCGGGCGTGCCGGGAATCTTTATCATCAGATTGGGGCGATCGACCGCATGCCACAGCCGCTCCGCCTCCGCCGCCGTCTCGTCGGTGTCGTTGGCGAGGTAGGGTGACACTTCCATGCTGACGTAACCGTCCTTCGCGTCGAGCCGGTCGTAGACCGGGCGCAGCACGTCGGCGGCCTGCTGGATGTCGCGAACGGCGAGATGCTCGTACCGCGCCATCGCGGACGCGTCCGGATGCGTGGCATCATATCGGGCCAGCTCGTCGTCATAGGCGTCGCCCTCGCCCATCGCCTTCTGGAAGATCGACGGGTTGGAGGTGACGCCGGTCACGCCGTCCTCGTCGACCAGCTTCTGCAACCCGCCCTCGGCGAGCAGCTTGCGGTCGATGAAATCGAGCCAGATCGCCTGGCCGAGCGCCTCGAGGTCGTTGAGCCGTCCCATATCTTCCTCTTCGTCGCCCCGGCGGAGGCCGGGGCCGCTTATGACAATCCGTCGGCCCCGGCCTCCGCCGGGGCGACGGCCTATTGCGCCGCCAGTTCCTTCGCCACCTTGGCGACATGCTCGACCGTAAAGCCGAACTTGTCCTGCAACTTGGCGAGCGGGGCCGAGGCGCCGAAAGTCGACATGGTGATCGTCCTGCCTTCCAGCCCGACATAGCGATCCCAGCCGATCTCGCCCGCCATCTCGATCGCCAGCCGCGCGGTGACGTGCTTGGGCAGCACGCTTTCCTTGTAGGCGTCCGATTGCTTCTCGTAGCGGAACCAGCTCGGCATCGACACGACGCGCGCGGCGATGCCGTCGCCCTTCAGCTGCTCGTACGCCGCGATCGCGAGCGATACTTCGGAGCCGGTCGCGATCAGGATGACCTGCGGATCGTCGCTGTCGGCGAGCACGTAGCCCCCCTTCGCCAGCCCCTCGGCGCTCGCATACTTGCTGCGGTCGAGCGTCGGCAGCGCCTGGCGCGACAGGATCAGCGCGGTCGGATGGTTGCTGTCGCTGACGATCGCGCGCCACGCCGCGGCCACCTCATTGGCATCGCACGGCCGGATCGTGTCGAGACCGGGGATCGCGCGGAGTGTCGCGAGATGCTCGATCGGCTGGTGCGTCGGGCCATCCTCGCCGACGCCGATCGAATCGTGCGTGTAAACCCACGTCGCACCGATCTCCATGATCGCCGACAACCGAACCGGCGCGCGCATGTAATCGAGGAAGACGAGGAAGGTGGAACCGTAGGAGCGCAGGTGCGACAGCGCCATGCCGTTGACGATCGCGCCCATGCCATGCTCGCGCACGCCGAAGTGGAAGTTGGCGCCGGCGTAATTCCCCGCCTCGAACGATTCGGCATTCTTGATGTCGGTCTTGGTCGAGGGCGCGAGGTCGGCCGCGCCGCCGATCAGCCACGGCACGTTCTTGACGATCGCGTTGAGCACCTTGCCCCCGGCATCGCGGCTGGCGATCCCCTTCGCGTCCGCGTCAAAGGTCGGGATGTCGGCGTCCCAGCCCTCGGGCAGCTGGTCGGCGATGACCAGATCGAGCTCCTTGGCGAGATCGGGCCAGGTGTCGCGATAGCCGGCGAGGTTCCTGTCCCATTGCTCGCGCAACGCCGTGCCGCGATCGGCGACGGCGCCGTGGAAATGCTCGACCACGCCGTCGGGCACGTAGAAACTCTTGTCGTCGGGCCAGCCATAGGCCTGCTTGGTCAA
Organism: Sphingomonas sp.; assembly: GCF_017304635.1. GTDB lineage: Bacteria > Pseudomonadota > Alphaproteobacteria > Sphingomonadales > Sphingomonadaceae > Sphingomonas. The sequence goes on along the minus strand of NZ_JAFKMA010000001.1, from coordinate 704,827 downwards.
CTTGACGTTCTCTTCGCCCAGCGCCTCGCCATGGGCCTTCTCGCTGCCGGCGCGCGGCGACCCCCAGCCGATGATCGAGTGCACGACGATGAAGGTCGGGCGGTCGTCGGTCTTGCGGAACGCCGCCAACGCCTGCGCCATCGCCTCGCAGTCATTGGCGTCGTTCACATGGATGACGTTCCAGCCATAGGCCTCGAAGCGCTTGCCGACATCCTCGTCGAACGCGAGCGCGGTCGAACCCTCGATCGAGATGTGGTTGCTGTCGTAGATCCAGCACAGGTTGCTGAGCTTCAGGTGGCCGGCGATCGAGGCGGCCTCGGCCGACACGCCCTCCATCATGTCGCCGTCGCCGCACAGCGCGTAGACGTCGTGGTCGAACAGGTCGAAGTCCGGCTTGTTGTAGCGCGCGGCGAGCCAGCGCTCGGCGATCGCCATCCCGACCGAATTGCCGCACCCCTGGCCCAGCGGGCCGGTCGTGGTCTCGACGCCCGTCGTGTGGCGATATTCGGGATGGCCCGGCGTCTTCGACCCGAGCTGGCGGAAATCCTCGATATCCTGGAGGCTGACGGCTGCCTTGCCGGTCTTCCTGCCGTCCTTGTCGATCTCTTCGACCCCCGCCAGATGCAGCAGCGAATAGAGCAGCATCGACGCATGCCCGACCGACAGCACGAAGCGGTCGCGATTGGGCCAGTCCGGCTTCGACGGATCGTAGCGCAGGAACTGCGACCAGAGCGTGTAGCCGACCGGCGCCAGCGCCATCGGCGTGCCGGGGTGCCCCGAATTGGCCTTCTGCACCGCGTCCATCGATAGCGTGCGGATAGTGTCAATCGTGAGACGCTCGATCGAGCCGTCTTCCTTCAGCTGGTCGACGTCGCGCTGCTGGGTATCGGTATCGGACATGGTAGCTCCCGCTGATCAGGGAAACGCCGCTCGGGCCTGGAGGTTGCGGCCAGCCTATATGACCGGCGTCCGACGCTTTCCACCCTCAGACGGCGGGGCGTTGCAATTTCGTAACGATCCCGTCCGTGGCAACATAGGCGGCGTCGATCTGATCGAGGAACAGACCGTGGCCGAGGAGCCCGGGGATCGCCTGCAGCGCGACCGCCAGCCGTTCCGGATCGGGCAGTTCGGCGAAACGGCAGTCGAGGATCAGATTGCCCTGGTTGGTGCGATACGCGATGTCGCGGCCCATTCGTAAGGTCGGCTCGCCGCCGAGCCGCTCGACCTCGGCCGCGACGAACGACCGCGCGAACGGCAGCACCTCGACCGGGACTGGCGCCTTGCCCAGCACCGCGACTCGCTTCGACCCGTCGGCGATCGCGACCATCCGTTGCGCGGCGCTCGCGACGATCTTCTCGCGCAGCAGGGCACCGCCGCCGCCCTTGATCGCACGGAATGCCGGATCGATTTCGTCCACCCCGTCGATCGCCAGGTCGAGCCGCGATTCGTCGGCGAAGCTGGCGATCGCGATTCCTACCGCCCGCGCCGCTCGCACTGTCGCCTGCGAAGTCGCAAAGAAGCGCACGGCCGGCCATTCGCCGATCCGCCGGCCGATCGCCGCGATCGCGAAGGCGACCGTCGTGCCGGTACCGATGCCGACCGCCATGCCGTCGACGATCTCGCCGACCGCCGCTTCCGCCGCGATCCACTTGTCGTCGTCCTGCATGATGCGAATTCCGCATTGGGGAAAAGTGGCGCGCCCGGAACGATTCGAACGTCCGACCCTCAGATTCGTAGTCTGATGCTCTATCCAGCTGAGCTACGGGCGCGCATTGGAGCGCGTCCCTTAGAGAGGTGATCCGGCGAGCGCAAGTGCGTTGCGTGACACAATTCGCCACCCTAGACGAAGAGCCATGAACCGCCCGCTCGCGCTCGCCCTGTTGCTCGCCACCTCTGCCTGCGCGCAGGAGACGTCGAAATATCCGTCACTGGCGGTTCGCCCGGTCGAACTGCGCTCCGACGAGGAGCCGGTGACGACACCGGTCGCCGCGACGCCCGACGCGACGCTCGACGCGAAGCTGGCGACTATGGCGGCGACCGCGGCGACGAACAAACGCGACTTCGACGCCGCCGCGACCAAGGCCGATAATGCGACCAAGGCACGGGGCGCGATCGAACAGGGCAGTGACGCGTGGCTGAACGCGCAGGCCGGGCTGGCGGAGCTCGACGCGTTGCATGGCGATCTGCTCGGCCTCGCCAGCGATTACGAGCGGATGGCGACCGACCGCGCGCAGGCGGGCGACCCGCCCTACCCCACGCTCGATGCCGCACAGGCGACGACGCAGACCGAACTCGATGCGCAATCGGCGCGGATCGCCGCGATCAAGGCGGCGCTCGGCGAGAAGTGAGCGTTACGGCCGTGCGATGCGGTACAGGATGTGCCGCTTGAGCGGGTTGCCGTCGGGCACGTTCGGATGGTCGAAATCCTCGTCGGGATAGCGCGTCATGCCGAGCCGCTCCATCAATCCCCAGCTACGCGTGTTGGCGATCACGGTGATCGCCGTGATCGTCGGCACGTCGAGATTGGCCCAGCCCCAGGCGATGCTCGCCGCCGCTGCTTCGCGGGCATAACCCTGTCCCCACGCCTCGCGGCGCAATCGCCAGCCGATCTCGATCGGATCGGCCAGCACCGGCGCACCGGGCTTGAGCCCGCAAAACCCCAGGAACACGCCGTCGCCGCGCCGCTCGATCGCCCAGAAGCAGATGCCGTGCTCGGCCTGACAGGCGCTCACCCGCTCATAGGTCCGCCGCGCTTCGTCCTCGGTCACCGGCGGACCGAGATAGCGCATCACCTCCGCATCCTGCCCCATCGCATGAAACGGCCCGATATCCGCCTCGCGCCAGGGACGGAGGATCAGGCGGTCGGTTTCGATCATGCCAGACGGTCGATCGCGTAGGTGACCATCGACCGCAGGTGGTTGCCCGGCGCGATCAGGCTGTGTTCGAAATCGCCGTCGGGCAGGCGCGCCATGCCGAGCCGGCTCATCAGTTGCTGGCTCTTGTCGTTGACCGCGGAGGTGATCGCCACGATCCGCTCCGCCGACGTGTTGCTCCACCCCCAGTCGATCGCCGCGCGCATCGCCTCCAGCGCATAGCCGTTGCGCCAATGCGGCCGATCGATGATCCAGCCTGCCTCGACTTCGCCGGCGATCGGATTGTGCGCGTCGCCGCGCTTCAATCCGCAAAAGCCGAGAAAGGCGCCGTCCGCCCGATGCTCGACGACCCAAAACCCCAACCCTTCCCAGCGATCGGCATCATGCTTCGCCAGCGCCACGTCGGTCGCGGCCTCGTCCTTCACCGGGCCGAGATCGGCCATCACCAGCGGATCGGCGAACATGCGGCACAGCGCCTCCTGATCATCCGGGCGCGGCAGACGCAGGATCAGCCGCTCGGTCTCGATTACGACGCCGCTCATCGCGCCAGCAGCCGCGCCGCGTGGAGCGCGTGGTAGGTCAGCACGCCTGAGCAACCCGCGCGCTTGAACGCCATCAGCGTTTCCAGCACCACCGCGTCGCGGTCTGCCGCGCCGACGGCGACCGCCGCCTCGATCATCGCATATTCGCCGCTAACCTGATAGGCGAAGACCGGCACCGGGAACGCCGCCTTCACGCGGCAGATGATATCGAGATAGGGCAGGCCCGGCTTGACCATTACGCTGTCGGCGCCCTCGGCCAGATCGAGCTCGACCTCGCGCAGCGCTTCCTCGGCATTGGCCGAATCCATCTGGTAGGTCTTCTTGTCGCCCTTGAGCAGGCCGCTACTGCCGACCGCGTGGCGGAACGGACCGTAGAAACCGCTGGCATACTTAGCCGCATAGGACATGATCTGGACATTGACGTGCCCTTCCGCCTCCAGCGCGTCGCGGATCAGGCCGATACGGCCGTCCATCATGTCGCTCGGCGCGATGATATCGGCCCCCGCCGCCGCCTGGTTGAGCGCCTGGCCGACCAGCACTTCCGCCGTCTCGTCGTTGAGCACGTAGCCGCCGTCGTCGAGCAGGCCGTCATGGCCATGGCTGGTATAGGGATCGAGCGCGACGTCGGTCAGCACGCCGACCTCCGGCACCGCGTCCTTCAGCGCGCGGATCGCGCGACACATCAGATTGTCGGGGTTGAGCGCTTCCTCGCCGCGATTGCTGCGGCGGTCGGCCTGCGTGTTGGGGAACAGCGCGACACAGGGAATACCGAGATCGCGTGCTTCCTTCGCGCGCGCGACGATGCCGTCGACCGACCAGCGCGACACGCCGGGCAAGCTCGCGATCGGTTCCTCGACGCCCTCCCCTTCGGCGATGAACAGCGGCCAAATCAGGTCGGCGGGCGTCAACACGGTTTCGGCATGCAGCCGACGGCTCCAGCCGGTGGCGCGAGTACGACGCAGGCGAAGCGCGGGGAAGGTCGACATGGCCGCGACATGCGCTCGCCTGCCCGGCCACGCAAGCGTTGCGGAGCCGAAATCGTTTCGCCGAGTTATTAGGGCCGATGTCGTCGTTTCGCTCCGCCGCCCTGATCGTCAATGCCCGCTCGCGTCGCGGCGAACGACTGTTCGAGAAAGCGCGGTCCGCCTTGGCGGCAGCGCCGTTCCCGGTGGAGGCGTTCGCGGTCGAGCACCCCTCGCGGCTCGAGGCGACGGTGCGAACCGCGCTCGACCGTGGGCATCAACTGATCGTGCTGGGCGGCGGCGACGGGACGATCAGCGGGCTGGTCGACGTGATGGTAGGAACCGATGCCGTGCTCGGCGTGCTCCCGCTCGGTACCGCGAACAGTTTCGCGCGCACGCTCGGGCTGCCGCTCGACATTGCCGGGGCGGTGGACGCGATCGTCCATGGCGAGCGCAAGCGGATCGACCTCGGCATGATCGATGGCGACTATTTCGCCAATTGCGCCGCCATCGGGCTGGCGCCGCAGATCGCGCAATCGGTCCCGCACGGATTGAAGAAGTGGCTCGGCCGCGTCGGCTATCTGGCGTGGGCGGCGTGGGAGTTCCTGGCGTTCCGGCCCTTCACGCTGGTGGTCGGCGATGGTGCGGAAGCGCAGCGGCTCAAGGTCGTGGAGGTGCGTATCTCCAACGGCCGCTTCCACGGCGGGACCGAGCTGATCGACGATGCGCGGCTCGATTCGGGCGAGATCGTCGTGCAGGCTGTGCGCGGCCATGCCCGGCGGCGGCTGCTCAAGAACTGGCTGGCGAGCATCGCCGGCCACAAGTCGCGGCACGACGATACGATCGACTTCCACGCACGCGAATTGCACATCGCGACCGACCCGCCGCTGCCGATCTCGATCGACGGCGAGGTGCTGGCGCGGACGCCGGTGGTCGCGAAGGCGGCGGTCGGCGTGATCGAGGTGATGGTGCCGCGCGGTTCAGCGCCGGCGCGCTGACTAACCGGTCGGGTGCAGCCGTCCGGCCGGCTCGCCGTCGCTATGGGCGTGCTCTTCGGCCTGCCCCTGCTCGGGCGGCACCGCCAGCACCGCCTCGCGCCACCGCCCATAGCGGTAATACAGCGCCGCCAGCACCAGCGACACCACTGACCCGAGCGGAAACGCCCACCACAACGCATCCACGCCGAACCACTTCTGCCCCAGGATCGCGAAGTTGATGCGCACCGGATAAAAGGAAATCGCCAGGATGATGAGCGGCGGCACCGTCGCCCCGTTCGCACGCACGGTCGAAAACAGCACCATCGTCGCCCCGAACATCACGAACGTCCAGGACGAGATCAGCTGAATGTGCCGCGCGATCGGGATGGCGTGGCTGTCGCTGCCGACGAACAGCGCCATCACCGGCCGGTCGAAGAGGATGATCGCGCCGATGACGAATAGCGTGATCGCGCTGTTGTAGAGGATGCCCGCCCGCGTGATCGCGCCGACCCGGTCCCACTTGCCCGCACCAATATTCTGCGCCGCCATGCTCGACACCGCGACGCCGATCGCCATCGCCGGCATCTGGATGTAGGTCCATAGCTGCTGCGACACGGCATAGGCGGCGGCGGTGTCGACGCCCTGGCGATTGACCAGCCCGACCATCGTCAGCCCCGCGGTCGACATCACCAGCATCTGCGCACCCATCGGCAAGCCCTTGGCGACGATCGTCTGCACCAGCGCCGCCTCCGGCAGCAGATAGCGCAACTCATGCCCGCGCAACCGGATCGGCAGGTCCTTCCGATAGACGTAGATCAGCAGGCCGGCGGACGACACGATCCCGGCGAGCAGGGTAGCGGTCGCCGAGCCCGCGATGCCCATCTTCGGGAATGGTCCGATTCCGTCGATCAGGAGCGGGTTGAAGCTGCTGTCGATGACGACGCTCAGCCCCATGAACCACAGCGGCGTCAGCGAGTCGCCGGTGCCGCGCAAGCTCATCTGGATCAGCACGCCCAGCATCGTGAACGGCAGGCCCAGGAAGATCACGCGCAGATACGCCTGCGCCATCCCCTGGGCCGCGCCCGGCGTCGCCAACACGCGCAGGATCTGCGGCGTCAGGAACCAACCGACGAACGCGATCACTATCGCCGCGCCGACCACTAGCCCGACCGCCGATCCGAACGCGCGACGCGCCGCCTCGATATCGTGCCGCCCGACCGACTGGCCGATCAGGATCGTCGCCGCCATGCCGAACCCGAACACCGCGCTGAACATCAGGAACATGATGATGTTCGCATTACTCGTCGCCGCCAGCGCGCTTTCGCCGAGGAACCGCCCGACCCAGATCGAATTGACCGAGCCGTTGAGCGACTGAAGGATATTCGACGCCAGCGTCGGTAGCGCGAAGGCGAGCAGCGTCTTGCCGATCGGCCCGACGGTCAGGTCGCGGCGATTGCGGTGCGAAGAAGTCGAGGCGGCCGGCGCATCCATCGTTCGTCCCATGGCAGACGAATGATGGAGAAAACAGACCCGCCGCTCACATTACCGAACCGGCCGTATTGAGCGCGGAGCCTTCCCCAATTTCCTCATGCCGGACTTGATCCGGCATCCCGCTTCTTTCTCGGCGAACAAGCGGGACCCCGGCTCAAGGCCGGGGTGAAGAAGACGCTTCAGCCCAACCGAGCCAGCGCCGCCGTCAGTCGCTCCGCCTCCGCCGCGCGTTCGGCGTGGTCGGCGCGGGCCTTGTCGACCGCATCGGGCTTGGCGCGCTCGACGAACGACGGGTTGTTGAGCCGGCCGGCGAGCGAATCGCGCTCCTTCGCCGCCACGTCGATCGCCTTGGTCAGGCGGATGCGTTCGGCGGCGAGGTCGATCACGCCTTCGAGCGGGAGGACGAACGTCGCCTCATCGATCACGACCTGCGCCGCGCCTCCCGTCGCCTCCCCCTCGGCAAGATCGATCCGGGCAAGACGGGCGATGGCCGGCGCCAGCCTGTCGTACCGCGCGACGGTGGCGGGCAACGCCTCGCGCAGATGCACGGCCAGCCGTGCCCCCGGCGGCACGTTAAGTTCGGTGCGGCTCGACCGCACCTCGCTCACCAGCCGGATCAGCCAGTCGATCTCGCGCCCAGCCTCGGGGTCGATCGCGCGAGCGTCGGCGATGGGCCATTTCGCGACGATCAAGTCGTAATCGCGCGCGCCCAGCTTTGACCACAATTCCTCGGTCACGAACGGCATGAACGGATGGAGCATTACCAGGATCTGGTCGAGCACCCAGCCCGCGACCGCCTTGGTCTCGTCGTCGATCGCGCCCTTGATGAGCTCCAGATACCAGTCGCAAAACCGGCTCCACGCGAACTGGTAGATCGCGTTGGCGGCGCCATCGAAGCGATAGTCGGCGAGCGCGAGATCGACCGCCTGCACCGTGGCGATCGTCTCGCCGATGATCCATTTGTTGACCGCCAGCGTCGCCGCCGGCGCCTCCAGCGTGGTGGACGCGCCGATCCCGTTCGCCTGGCAGAAGCGCGCCGCGTTCCACAGCTTGGTCGCGAAGTTGCGGTATCCTTCGACCCGCTTCTCATCCATCTTGATGTCGCGGCCCTGGCTCTCCATCGCCGCCATGAAGAAGCGCAGCGCATCGGCGCCGTAGCGGTCGATCAGCCCGAGCGGGTTGACGACATTGCCCTTCGACTTCGACATCTTCTGCCCGTCGGCAGCGCGGACCAGGCCGTGCAGGTAGAGCGTGCGGAACGGCACGTCCCCCATGAAATGCATCCCCTGCATCATCATCCGCGCGTCCCAGAAGAACAGGATGTCGAAGCCGGAAATCAGCACGTCGTTCGGGTAGCGGCCGTGGAGTGTAGGGTCGGCGTCATTGGGCCACCCCATCGTCGCGAACGGCCAGAGGGCGGAAGAGAACCAGGTGTCGAGGACGTCCGTCTCTCGGAAAACAGCTACTTCACTACGGTTCTCGTCGAATGCCTTGCGTTGGGCGGTCAGCGCTTCATCCGGCGTATCGTAAAATACGACTTCCTCAGCCGAGCAGTAGCTTTCGTATCGCTTCGCAATCGCCGCGCGAGCTTCATCCTCGTTGGCGCAAACGAATACAGTCTCCTCTTCGATCGCCGAGTTCGAGCCCAGCGAAATTTTGAATGTCGCTTGATCGCCATCGAGGGTGAGGAATGAGTACCAAGCCGGTATCCGATGCCCCCACCACAATTGCCGGCTGACGCACCACGGCTGGATGTTCTCCATCCAGTTGAAGAAGGTTTTTTCCCAGCTCTTCGGCACGATCTTGATCCGACCTTCGCGCACCGCCTCGATCGGCCCCTTGGCCAGCGTCGCGGCATCGACATACCATTGGTCGGTCAGCCACGGCTCGATCACGTCGCCGGAGCGGTCACCATAGGGCGTCTGGATCGTGCGTGGCTCGACGTCGTGTTCGGCGCCCTCCTTGTCGACGAAGGGCACGAGGAATCCATCGGCCTTCAACCGCTCGACCACCAGCTTGCGCGCAGCGAAACGGTCGAGGCAGAGCAGATCGTCGGGGATCAGCCCGTCCGCCGTCTGCGTCACCTGCGCCTTGGCGTCGAGCATGTTGAGCATCTCGCCCGCCTTCATGCCCGCGCGCTTGCCGACTTCGAAATCGTTAAAATCGTGGCCCGGCGTGATCTTCACCGCCCCAGTGCCCAGGCTCGGATCGGCATGTTCGTCACCGATTACCGGGATCAGCCGGCCCGTGATCGGGAGCCGCACATGCTGCCCGATCATCGCCTTATAGCGCGCATCGTCGGGATGCACCGCGACCGCCATGTCGGCGAGCATCGTCTCCGGCCGCGTCGTCGCCACCGTGATCGCGCCCGAGCCGTCGGCCAGCGGATAGCGAATCTGCCAGAAGCTGCCCTTCGTCTCGCGCGTCTCGACCTCAAGGTCGCTGATCGCGGTGCCGAGGCCGGGGTCCCAGTTCACCAGCCGTTTGTCGCGATAGATCAGGCCCTGGTTGTAGAGGTCGACGAACACCTTCAGAACGGCCTTCGAAAAGCCCTCGTCCATCGTGAAGCGCTCGTTCGCCCAATCCATCGAGCAGCCGAGCCGGCGCAACTGCTGCGTGATCTCGCCGCCGCTCTCCGCCTTCCACTGCCACACCAGATCGACGAACTGGTCGCGCGTGTAATTGGTGCGCTTGTCCTGGCGCTCGTTGAGTTGCCGCTCGACCACCATCTGCGTCGCGATGCCGGCATGGTCGGTGCCGACCACCCACAGCGCGTCCTTGCCCTTCAACCGCGCATGCCGGACCAGCACGTCCTGTAACGTATTGTCGAGCGCGTGGCCAATGTGCAGCGACCCCGTGACGTTGGGCGGCGGGTTGACGATCGTCCACGGCTCCGCGCCCGGGCGATCGGGGCGGAAACGGCCGCTCGTTTCCCAATGCCGGTACCAGCGAGTCTCGATCTCGGCGGGGTCGAAGGTCTTCGGCAGCTCTTGGGGCAGTTCGCTCATGGCGAGGGCCTGTAGCCACTCTGCCGCCCGAGCGGAAGCGGTCGCTAGAAGGGCGTCTCGCCGATATAGTTTCCGGCATCACCGTAGCGGCAGACGAGGACATCCTCCACCGCTCCCGTCGCCAGCGCGCAGCCGACGCGACCGGTGCCGCGCCACATCAGCTGGGTGTAGTGGCCGACATCGGCGACGCGGCCGGTGGTGCTGTTGTCGGGGAACCGGCCGGGCTTGTAATAGCGCTTCTCGCGGGCCCAGCCGTCGACCATCGCCTCGGCGGAGTAATAGCCCTTGGTACCGGCCCACAGATTCTCGCCTTCGGGTGCACCCTTGCCGTCGGGCGCGTGTTCGAACTGGCCGGTCGCGGCGAGATGACGCGCCCAGATTGCAGCGTCGGCGGCGAGCGACTGGTCCCACCGCAGCGGCGCGATGCCGAGCGCGGCCCGCTCGCGATTATGCGCGGCCAGAATGCGCGCGTCGAAGCCGATCTCCAGACCCGCCGCGCCGACCAGCAGCGGCGATGCCAGCAATGTCCCGAGGAGGAGAGGAAGACGCCACGCCATCGCGACGGGCGTACACACCGGCAATAACCTGCCGGTTGCCGGCAATGGTTAGGCGGCGATCAACCACGTCACGCCGGCACGATCACGACAAGGTCGCCGCGCTTGACCTGACCGAACAGCAATCGCGCGAAATCGATCGGCACGCCGATACAGCCATGCGTGGCCGCGCCGAACTGCACATGGCTGGCGTGGATCGCGACGCCGTCTTCGGTCAGCCGCAGCATATACGGCATTTCGGCGTCGTAGAGGTTGGAGCTGTGCTGTGCCGCCATCGCCAGGATCGGGAACACGCCGGTCGGGGTCGGCTTGCCGTCGGTGCCGTAGAGGATGACCGTGGAGCCGATTTCCTCGCCCGCCCGGAACACCGACATGGTCTGCCGGGCCAGGTCGACACGGACCCAGACGGTTCCGCCGCCGACGCCCTTGTCGTTCCAGACATAGTCGCCGAACTTCATCTTCTGACGGATGTTGAGAAGGCTCGATATCTTGCGGTTTTCGCCGTTGGGCAGCGCGACGACGGGTTGCTGGCCGGCCGGATAGCGGATTCGCGCGCGATCAGGCGAAGCTGCGGGAGATGGCGCCGGTTGCGGACTGTCGATGCGGGTCCAGACGAAAAGGCCCGCAGCCGCCGCCAACATCATCGGCAGCGCGAACCGGACGAGCGTCGACACGATGATTAGGAAAAGCTGACGCGACGCCGCGGTTGCCGGGCCGGACCGTTGCGCAGCCCAAATCCGACCGCGAAGAAGCCGACGATCAGCGTCAACCACGTCGCCGGCTCAGGCACTGCGCTGGTGACGACCTGCGTGGGATCACCGCCCCCGCCCGAACTCACACCACCGCCGCCACCGACGCCGCTGCCACCCCCGCCGCCGAAGATCATCGTCCCGCCTGGCTGGAAACTGCCGCCGGCGAACGTCGACCGCGTTCCGACCGCATCGTCGGGCGGCGTTTCCGTACCGACGCCCTCGGTCGGAACGAGCGACATGTTGGGCGTGACGTAATCGACCGTGTTCACCGTATCGGGTTGGTTGGGCATGCCCCGGCCGGGAACGATCGGGCGCGTGCGAACCTTGCTCAGCACGCGCTGCTTCGGTCCGAAATATTCCTCCATCGTCGCGATCCGCCGCAGCTTGGTCTGGGTCAGCGCACCCGGCATCCGGAATCCGGGCGATCGCAGATCCAGCATGGCCTCGAGCGCCGGGACGCCGCCGGCCGCCGCCAGCTTGGCGATCTCGGACGGGGGCGCAGCCGCCATCGTCGGCGTCTGCGCGCCGGTGAGACCCAACGCGACAGCCGTCAGCAGCGCGGCGGCGACCGAAACGGTCCGGCCGTTCACGAAAGCGTGAGTGTTCATGACTGAACCTGATGGGGAATGACGTTCATCGCCCCTAACGCTTGCTTTAGATTAAATTCAACGTCGAGCCGCAAAGATGGTTTCTTTTTCGCGTTAACCGTGGCGCGCGCGCAACGTCTCGGTTTGGCACGCCTCGGGCGGCCAAGTCAGGGCGATCGAGTTAACGAATAAGGCGGGCTATCTGGCCGGCGTCTTCCCGGTCCACTGGTCGAGCCAGCCCAACACTTCGCGATACCATTGCCGGCTCTCCTTGGGTGCCGTGACCCAGTGGCTGCCGCCGGGGAAGACGATCAGGCGCGACGGGATACCGCGCCGCTGTAGCGCGGTGAAGGCAGCGATCCCCTGCGTGTAGGGGATGCGGTAATCGCCCTCGCTGGTGATGACCAGTTGCGGCGTCTTCCACGCGGTCACGTGGTTGACCGGGTTCCATTTCTCGAACGCGTCGGGCGCGTCGTAATACGGATGCCCGCCATGCTCCCATTCGTCGAACCACAGTTCCTCGGTCTCGTAGGCCATGGCGCGGGCGTCGAACACACCGTCGTGCTGGACGATGCACTTGAAGCGATCGGGCCAGTTCCCCTCGATCCAGTTCATCATGTAGCCGCCGTAGGACGCGCCCAGCGCGCAGGCATTGTCCTTGTCGAGCCAGTCGAACTTCGCGGTCGCGGCGTCGAGGCCCTTCTTCAGATCCTCAAGCGGCCAGCCGCCCCAATTATCGCGGATCGCGTCGGTGAACGCCTGACCGTAGCCGGTGCTGCCGTGGAAATCGACCGCGACAAGGCCGTAGCCAGCGCCGGCGAACAGCGCCGGGTTCCAGCGATACGACCAACTGTTGTTGCTCGATCCCTGCGGCCCGCCATGCACCATGTACGCGATCGGCACCTTGCCGCTGCTGCCCGCAGGCTTGACCGCATAGCCCCAGACCGTGTCGTTGTTCGCACCGGTGAAGCTGAACTTGGTGACGGTCGGCCATTCGATCCCGGCCAGCTTGTCGGCATTGACGTCGGTCAGCCGCGTCGCCTTGCCCCTCGCCAGCGCATAGAAATCGTCGGGCGCCGTCAGCGAGTTCAGCGTGTAGACCAGCCCCTTGGCGGTCGGCACGACGTTCCCGACATTGCCCAGCTTCGTCAGTCGCGTCACCTTGCCCGTCGTCGGCGACACCGACCAGACCGGGTTTTCCTGCACGTCCTCGGCGGTCACGTAGATCGTCTTCGAATCGGGCGACCAGGCGATACTCTCGATCGAGCGGTCCCAGTTGTCGGTCAGCGCGCGCACCTGCCCGGTCGCCAGATCGCGGATCATCAGCGTCAGCTTGTCGCTTTCGTAGCCCGGCCGCTTCATCGCCGCATAGGCGAGCCACTTACCGTCGGGCGAGACGCTCGGCTGCGTGTCGGTCGCCTGGTTGGCGGCGGTCAGGTTGACCGGCGCGCTCGATCCGTCCGCCGGCGCGGCGAAAATGTCGAGGTTGGTCGACAACGGCTCGATCCGCCCCGCCTCGCGCAGGGCGAAAAAGACGGTCTTGCCGTCTGCGCTCCAGGCGATCTCCTCGCCGCCGCCGAACGGCTTGGACGGCGTGTCGCCGACCAGCGCGCCTTCGATCGCGCGACCGAACCCGCTCGCCTTGCCGTTCGCCAGCGGCAGCACGAAGATCTGCGAGCGCGTACCGTCCGACCAACTCGCCCAGTGCCGGACGAACAACTGATCGTAGGTGCGGCCGTTGCCGGCATCGGCGGCCTTCTTGACCATCGCCGGTTCGCTGGTCGCGGCGCCCGGCCAGCGATCGGCCCAGATCAGCAGTTTGTCGCCGGTCGGCGCGACCTTGAACCCGCCGATCCCGCCTTTCAGGTCGGTGACCTGACTCGGCGCGCCGCCGCTTGCCGCGACGACCCAGACATTGTCCTCGCCGCCCTTGTCCGACTGAAAATAGACCCAGCGCCCGTCCGCGGAGAATTGCGGCGCGCCTTCGTTCACATTCGCCTCGGCGACGAACTTCTCGGGGCTCGCGCCCTTGCGTGTCAGGTCCAGCCGCCAGAGGTCGGTGGTGCCGCGATCACGCTCCAGATCGGTCTCGCGCTGCTGATAGACCAGCCAGTGGCCGTCGGGCGACACCGCCGGCGACGACACGCGGCTGAGCATCGTTACGTCGGCAATCGTCAACTGGCGAGCGGCGGCCGGAACGGCGAGCGAAGCGAGCGCAACGCCCGGGAACAGGAGCTTCTTCATGGCCCAGAGGTAAAGCAGATGCGGGCGAGCCGGGCAACCGGCCGCCGTTCGCGCACACTTTAGCGCCCGGCGACGATCCGGGCGATTTCCTTGGCGACCAGCGCCTCGACCATCGGCGGCAGGTTCTTGTCGAGCCATTCGCGCAGCATCGGGCGCAGCATCTCGCGCACCATCGCGTCGAGCGTGATGCCGTCGGCGGCGGGCGCCTCCGGCTTTTCGACCAGCTTCGACAGCGTGTCGAGCGGCGCGCGGCTCGCCTCCGCGGTGGCGGGCGACACGATCGTCTCGTTCACCGGCGCAGCGGCGGCGGGAGCGATCGATTCGGACTTGGTCGGGGCGGCGGGCATGGCGTCGGTCATTTCGGCAACGGGGGGCGACATCGGCATCGGTTCAATCGCCGGCGGCTCGGGCTGGAAATGGACCGGGCTCGGCGCCGGCTCGTTCAGGTCGAGCACGTCGTGCCGTTCGTCATGGTCGCGATCGTCGAGATCGACGACGGGGGGCGCCGCACGCCGACGGGCGCGCACGTGCGCGCCGCCGTCCGCATCCTCGGCGATGATGCGTTTGATCGAGGCCAAGATATCTTCCATCGACGGTTCCGCGCTCACGTCCCCCATAAACGGCCTGCTTCCCTGACAAACCGGATCGCCTGCGATCGTCGCGGGCTATTTCCGCGTCCCACTTGGCGGTGCATCGGGGGCCGTGTCAACCGGCGCGTTGAGGCTCGGGTCGAGCGGACGCTGCTGGCTGGCGTCCTGCGCCGGGGTGCCGCGCGTGCTGGTGCCGGTCGGGACGTAGGTCGATTTGCCGCCGAAATCGCTCCAGCTGCGCTTGGTGCGCTTGTAGTTGCTCAGCGGGTCGTAGAGCACGCCGCCGTCGAGCCCGAGGTCGCGCGCCTCCGCCTCACCCATCGCCGACAGCAATGCGAAGCCCGCGACATACGCATCGCGCTGCGCCGTCACCAGCGTCACCTGGCTGTTGAGCAATTCCTGCTCGGCGTTCAGGATGTCGAGGATGGTGCGGTTGCCGACGCTGTTCTCGGCGCGGACGCCCTCCAGGCTGAGCTTGTTGGCCTCCACCGCGCGCTGCGACGAGGCGATCACCTCCAGCGAGGATTTCCAGATCGCATAGGCCGAGCGCGTCTGCGCGATCACCGCGCGCTCGGTATCGGTCACCGTCTCCAGCGCCTGCGCGCGGCGTTCCTGCGCTTGGCGTTCCTGCGCGGCGGGCAAACCGCCCTGATAGATCGGGAGCGTGAATTGCAGGCCGACCGTGGCCGCCGACCCGGTCTGGCCCGGCTTCGGGCTGGTGCCGGCGCCGTACGAGCCGAGATAGTTGAAATAATTGCCGCCGACGACGCCCGACACTTGCGGCAGGCGCGACGCCCGCGCGGCGCTGACGTCGAACCGGCTCGCGTCGCTGCTGCGTTGGGCGGCCAGCAGGTTCGGGTTGCTCTTCAGCGCGACATCGACCGCTGCATCCGCCGAATCGGGCAGGTTGGGCAGCGCGGGCGGATCCTCCAGCTTGCCCGGCGGCGTGCCAACCAGACGGATATAGCTTTCCTTGCTCGAAATCAGCCGCGCCTGCGCCGTTTCCAGCTGGCCGCGCGCGACCGACAGGCGCGCTTCCGACTGGGCGACGTCGGTGCGGGTCAGGTCGCCGACCTGAAACCGGTCGCGCGTCGCCTGGAGGTTGACCTCCAGCACCTTCACGTTTTCCTGATTGAGTCCGACGATCGCCTCGTCGCGGATCACGTCCATATAGGCGCCGACGACGCCGACGAAGAGATCCGATTCGGTCCCGCGCAATTGCGCGCGGCTCGCCTCGACGCGTGTTTCGGCGCCGCGGATCGAGTTAGCGACGCGCCCGCCCTGATAAAGCGGCACGACCAATTGGGCGTTACCCTGCGCCTGGCGCTGCGGCGACAGGAAGGTGTTGGCGCTGTTGAGCGCATTCTCGGTGTAATTGCCGTTGACCGACACGCCGGGGCGCCCCGCCGCCTCGGCGATCGCCACGTTTTCGTCGGTCGCGCGAACACCGGCGCGTGCCGCGGCGAGGCTCGGATTGTTCTTATAGGCCGCGAGCAATGCCTCACGCAGCGTGTCGGCGGTCGCCGGCACGGCCGCGAGGGCGGCAAGCCCGACGCAACCCAGCAGGACGGAAACGCGCATCGGAACCCCCAAATTCAGAACGAAAAACCGCGCGGGCTGGCAAAGCCCGGCAAATCGACACAATCGATATCGGCGAACGCGCGCAGGCCGAACGCCCCCTTGATCGCGCGGCCAGACGCCAGCCGCTTGACGCCGCGCTCGACCAGGCCGGTCACGATCCGGCCATCGGGCGCGAGCTGCGTGGTCAGCGTCGCCGGCACCTGCTCGATCGCGCCGTCGATCACCAGCACATCGTACGGCGCACCCTCGGCATAACCGCGCTCAAGCGGCCCCTCGACCAGGGTCACCGTCGTACCGGCCAGCGCCGTACGGGCATGCGCCGCGAGATCGGGATCGCTCTCGACCGCGACCACCGACGCCACCAGCTCGGCCAGCACCGCCGCCGTATAGCCGCCCGCCGCCCCGATCAGCAGCACGCGGTCGGTCGGCGTCAGGTACGCTTCGGTCAACAACTTGCCCGTCGCGATCGGCACGTTGATCGACCGGCCGTTGCCGATCGCCACCGCGGTGTCGCGATAGGCCAGCGCGCGCACGCCGGCGGGTACGAATTTCTCGCGCGGCACTTTCGCCATCGCGGTCACCACGCGCGGGTCGTTGACCGCGTTGGTCCGCAACTGGCTCTGCACCATCGCGTGGCGCATCGCGTCGTATCCAAGGATGTCCGCTGCCGGATCGTTCATAGCCAGCCCAATCGCACAACTGTTTTATCTGCGCAATACACTTCGTATCGCGAGCGCCTCTATATGGCGCGCGGTCGCCGACGCCAACCCGATGACGAAATTATCGGTGGCGGTTGACTTGGCCGCGTGCCTTACGCAAAGCCCCGCGCCTTGCCGCACGTCGAGGCCCGATGGCGGAGTGGTGACGCAGAGGACTGCAAATCCTTGCACCCGGGTTCGATTCCCGGTCGGGCCTCCAAAGGCGGCGGTGATGATGGTCAAGGCAGCTTCTGCCCCGTCGCCGCCTCCAGCACCTTATACCATTCGACGCGCGTCCATTCGACGCGGAAGGCGTCGGCGGATTCCCGGATGCGTTCGGCCCGCTGGCTGCCGACGATCGGGATGATCCGCGCCGGATGCGCCATCGCCCAGGCGTAAGTGGCGGCGGCGACAGATACGCCCGACGCTTCCGCCTTGGCCGCGAGCAGGTCGGCGGCATCCCCCTGCCCCTGCGCGATCCGCCCGCCGCCGAGCGGCGACCAGGCCAGCACCGCATGGTCGCGGGCCATCGCGGCATCGAGCGTGCCGTCCCAAAGCGGCGCGGTGTAAAGCGGCGAGAATTCCGGCTGGATGCTCGCGAGTGGCACGGTGAGGAAGCTTTCGAGCGCCGCGACCTGCGCCGGCGTGAAGTTCGATACTCCGATCGCCCGCGCCTTGCCGCTGGTCACGAAGCGTTCGAGCGTCGCGGCGAGCTCCTGCGGATGCGCGAGCAGGTCCGGGCGATGCACTTGCCACAGATCGACCTGCTCGACGCCGAGCCGGCGCAGCGACGCCTCGATCGCGCGGTCGAGATAGCCGGCACTCGAATTGTAAGGCACGCCGGGGACGATCCCGCCCTTGGTCGCCAGCACGATCCGGTCGCGCAGCCCCGGCGTTTCGGCGAGTATCCGGCCGAACAGCGTCTCCGCCGCGCCGAACCCGCCCTGCTCCTGCGCGCCGTAGATGTCGGCGGTGTCGAAGAGGGTGATACCGGCGTCGAGCGCGGCTTCCGCCAGAGCCCGCGCGTCGGCCGGCTCGCCCGCCAATCGCCACATCCCCCACGCGATCGGGGACACCAGGATGCCGCTCTTGCCGAGCGGGCGGGATTCGCGAGAAAGCTTGCCGACCATCCCGGCATCCTTGGCACGAGCGCGGTGCGACCGAAAGCCGCACCGGTCGCGGTCAGAGGATGACGTCGCCCTCGCCGCCCGCCAGGATGCGGCCCATCGCCTCGAACAGCGCGTCCATCGCGACCGGCTTGAACAGCACGTCGTCGGCCCCCGCCGCCAGGCACCGCTCGCGTAGGTCGATCGCGGTATCGGCGGTGACGACGATGATCGGCAGCTTGGCCTTGGCATCGGTGCGCGCCCGGATAGCACGGATCGCGGTGATGCCGTCCATTCCCGGCATGCGGAGATCGACCAGCGCCATGTCGAAATCGCGCTCGTCGATCAGTTTCAGTCCAACCTCGCCGCTTTCGGCCTCGACCATGGTCGCGCCGGCTACGTCGAGCATATCGCCGACGACGCGGCGATTCATTGGATCGTCCTCGATGAAGAGAACGTTCATAATCCGTCGGCTCCCCAGCCCGGGATAGAATCGTGCATTGCTGCCCCTATCAACTCAAGCAGCCTGTTGCGCAATAACATGTTTTTTCGCTCGCGTAACGATCGCGAGGACGAGCGCGGTGCTGGCGATCGGCTTGGCGATCAGTTGATCGACGCCCAGCGCGGCGAAACGTTCCGTCGTATTCTCATCGGGTTGGCTCCACAGGAGCGATAGCGGCGGGCCGTCGAGCGCCGCAACGCCGTCCTCGGCCGACCCGGCCATCGCGATCGTCGCTTCGTCGGTCAGCACGCGGCCGACCCCGCCGCCGTCGATCAGCTGTCGCGCTTCGTCGATCGACCCGGCGACCTTCAGATTGGCGAATTTCGACGCGAACAGGGTCTTCAGCGTGGCGCGGCTGATCGGGTTCTTGTCGATGATGAGCAACGCCGGCTCACTCGCGTCGGCCGGCGTCGACACTTCCTCCGCAAGCCGGACCAGCGGCACGGTCAGCGTGAAGGTCGATCCCTCACCCGGCGCACTGGCGACCGCGACGTCGCCGTCCATCGCCCGCGCGATGTTGCGGCAGATCGCCAGGCCGAGACCGGTCCCGCCGAACTGGCGCGTCGTCCCGGCATCGGCCTGGCGGAACGATTCGAAGATCAGCTCCAGCTTGTCGGCGGGAATGCCGATGCCGGTGTCGCAGATCACGATCGCCAGTTGCTCGCCAGCGTCGGCCGTGACGACCTGCGCGGTCAGGCGGATCGAGCCGGCCTGCGTGAACTTGAGCGCGTTCGACAGCAGGTTGAACACGACCTGACGGAGCCGCGCCGGGTCGCTCTCGATCCGCGCCGGCGCCTGCGCGACGTCGAGCTCGAACGCAATCCCCTTCGCCCGCGCCTGCTCCTCCCACAGTCGCGACACGTCACGCAGCATCGCCGGCAGATCGACCGGCGCGCGCTCGATCGTCAGATTGCCCGTCTCCATCTTGGCGACATCGAGGATGTCGTCGACCAGCGCTCGCATCGACACGCCGGCGCCGTGGACGACGCCGATCCGGTCGCGCATCGCGCTGTCGAGCCTCTGGTCGGCCAGCATCACTTGCGTCATGCCCAGAATGCCGTTGAGCGGCGTGCGAATCTCGTGGCTGGTGGTCGCGAGGAATTCGGTCTTCGCCGCCAGCGCTTTACCCAGCGCCACGTTGGTCGCGGCGAGATCGACGTTGGCCGCGCGCACCTGATCGCGGCTGCGCCGGATCGTGACCAACCCGAAGCCGAGCATGCCGAAGATCACCACGACCGACACGCCCGATCCGACGAAGATCCATAGCTGCGTCCGCGCCTTCGCGCGTTCGTATTCCAACGTCCGCTTGGCTTCGTCCGCCTGGAGCTTGGCGATCTTGAGCTGCTGATTGTTCGAATCGAACTTCGCCGCCATCAGCGCGGTGTTGGCCGACGCCGCCACCTTGTTGCTGCTGTCGTCGATCTGCTTGAGCGCTTCGAGGTGTTGCAGGGCAAGCCCCGGCTCACCGACGCGTTTGTAGATTTCGAACGCCGTCTTGTGCGCCTGCCACCAGACCATCGTCGATGTGGTATCACCCGCGCCATCGAAGGCGCGCTCGATGCGTTGGCGCGCTTCATCGAAGTGCCCCTGTTGCAGCGATATCTGAGCCGCAACCGACCAGAACAGCCGACGGGAATCGTCGCTATCGAGATCACTCGGCAACCGGAAGCCTTCGGCAACCAGACGATCGGCTGCATCGACGTTACCGGCACGAAGTTGCATCCACGCCAAGTTCCGAAGCACTTGTCCTTGAATGACGACGCTGTTCAGCTGTCGCGCCAGTTTTAGGGCAGCATCGAAATCCGATTGCGCCTCGGCATATCGCCCCAACTCTTTGAACATGTTGCCGCGATTATTATACATTCCCACCAAAAGCTGAGGATCTCCGCGGTACGTATCGAGCGCCTGATTATAATATTTGAGTGCCGATGCGTAATCGGTCGCATCCTGATAGAGCAACGCGATGAGGAGCAAGGTGACGGCTTGGCTACGTGTGTCGCCAACGGAACGATATATCTCGAACGCTGCCTGATAGTCCGTCAGGGCCGGAGCGACTTGCGCCACCGCCCAATGATATCCGCCCCGCGAACGCAGGACGTCACCTTTCAGGCGCGACGATGGCTGGTCCTTGACCGCTGCATACGCTGCCTCCAACAAAGATTTCGCAGCACCCGGGTCGTTCAGCCGCAGGTCCGCCTCCCCCTCGAGCCATTGCGATGTCGCGATATCCTGTGCGGCATTCCCGCCGCCGCCTTTCGCCGCGATCGCTCGGGCCTGTCGAGCCGTTGCGATCGTTGCCTTGGGATCGCTGACCATCGACGCGCGCGCGGCGGCGATCAGTGCGTCCGCCCGGGCTGCCGCATCCGATTGCGCGTGAATTTGAGCCGACGACGCCGCGATGCCGAGCATGGCCAAGATCAGAGAGGTGAACGTTCGGCGCGGCATCGTGACACCATCATCACGATGCGAGGTTAAGACGGCGCTAAGCGCTTACCCCGCGCGGCGGAACGCGGACGCGCGGAAACTCGCGCGCGCGGCGTCGACCAGTCCGGCATCCTTGTGGTCGCGCATATACTGGCGAAACGCCTCGATCTCGAGCGGACGGCTGATGAGATAGCCCTGGATCATGTCGCAGCCCATCACGCTGAGCAAAGCCAGCGCCGCTGGCGTCTCGACACCCTCCGCGGTCACTTCCATCTCCAGCGCATGCGCGAGGTCGATGGTCGAGCGCACGATCAGGGGATCGCGGTTGCTGCTCGTCAGCTGCAGCACGAACATCTTGTCGATCTTGAGTTCGCTCGCCGGTAACTGCTTGAGATAGGCCAAACTCGACAGGCCCGCGCCGTAATCGTCGATCGCGATCGAAATGCCATGGTCGGCGAAGGTGTTGAGATTGGCGATCGCGCTCACGGGATCGCGGATGACCGAGGTTTCGGTGATCTCGAACCCGAACGGCATCTTGCTCGCCGTCACCAATTGACATGCGCGCTTCACGAACCCGGCGTCGCTCAGCAACTGTCCGGAGATGTTGATGAAGATCGTGATGTCTTCGCCATCGGCGCGCAGCTGTTGCTGGTCGGCGATGACCTGTTCGATGACCCATAATGTTAGCCGTCCGATCGCGCGCGAATTCTCCGCGATCGGGATGAAGTCGTTCGGCAGCATCAGGCCGCGGGTCGGGTGACGCCAGCGGATCAACGCTTCGGCACTTGCCACTTCCTGACGGCGGACATGGACCTTGGGCTGATATTGCAGGAACATCTCGCCGCGATCGACCGCACCGACCAAGTCGCGGCGCAAGGTATGGCGATCGTTGGCCGGATCGATCTGCGACAGGTCGCGAACCACCGGTGCTGCTTCGCTGCGCGACTGGCCCAACGCTTCCTCGGCTTCCTCTGCCAGGCGCACGTCGTCGATCTGGCCGGGAGGCCCCGCCGCGACGCCCACCGCGAGTTCGACGAGATGTTGTTCGCCGTCGAGATCGAGCGGCCGCGCGAACGCGCCGGCGATGTTGCTGGCCAGTTCGTTCAGTTCATCCGCACCAGCGACGCACGTCTGGATCTCTATCACCAGTCGCCCAAGGACGTTGACCGCTGCTCCCGGTACTGCCGCGGTCAGCCGCGCCGCAACGTCCACCGCGATATCGTTGGCGCGCGCGACACCGACCAGCCGGCGCAGCATGGTGAAATTGGTGATCTGGACGAACGCCTGCGCATTCCATGGCGCGCTCGGCTCACCAGCCGGTGCGTCCGTGCGGCCCGCGGCCAGCAGGGGATCAATCGTGCGTACCATTACTACCGCAATAGGCAAAGGCGCTGAAGGAACTCTTAAGCACGCTAATTCCGTGTCGTTTTGGCAACGTCGATATCACCTGGCTCGATTGATTTTTGGTTAAGTTTCCATTAGGGAAATTGCGTGCCCCGGGGTGGGTGCACGGGAGAAAAGCAATGATCGCGTTCCTCATCGCGCTGCTCCACGGCGACGCAGTTCGTCCCTGGTAAAAGCGAATTAGACGGCCCGTCGTCCGCCGGTTTTTCCGTTTTTTCAGCGGGATGCCAGCGGAGGCGGGCCGATCTTTATCTGGATTACGCGAGCAGTTCGGCGGCGGCGACTGTAAGACCAGCCGGAAAAAGCACTGCAAAATTAACTATTTGTTAACCATTTCGAATCGGAAACGTTAACGTCGCTAGCGGCGATCGTTGTTCCAATACGCTGCTCAGTTCGCGCCGCGCGCCGGCTCTGCCATCGTCTCCGACCAGCCGCCACCGATCGCCTTGAACAGGGCAACGCTATATTGCCGCAGTTGGGCATCGCTCGCCGCTAGGTTTTCGCGCGCCCGCAACACGTCGATCTGCGTGTTGAGCACGGTGTCCTGAGCAACCAGCCCCGCCTGATAGCGCGACAGGTCGGCAGTGGCCGAGCGATCGGCGTCGCCCAGCGCCTGCCGCAGCAAGGCATTGCGCCGCCGTTCGGCATCGATCCGCGACAATGCATCCTCGACGTCGCGCAACGCCGTCAGCACGGTCGAGCGATAGTCCTGATATGCCTGCTCGCGCAGTTCCTTGCGCATGCCGACCGTCGCCTTGCGTCGTCCCCAGTCGAGCAGCGGGAAGGTCGCCGCCCCCGTCCCCGTCAACTGAAGACTGTCGCCGGTGAACAGATTGCCGAGCGTGGTCGAGATCAACTGCGCGAGCCCGGTCAGGCTGAACTTCGGATAGAGGTCGGCCACCGCCACGCCGATATCCGCCGTCGCCGCCGCCAGGTTGCGCTCTGCCGCGCGCACGTCGGGCCGTCGCCGTAGCAGGTCGCTCGGCAACCCGGTCGGGATCGCCGGCAACGGCGCGAGGACCGGTAGCGCCGTCGACAACTCGCCGAGCAACGCCTCGGGATTCTGCCCGATCAGCGTCCCCAAGGCATGCTTGCGCACGTCAAGGTCTGCCTTCAGCGGCTCGAGCCGCGCGCGCGTCGCGGTGATGTTGCCGTTCTGCCGCGTCACGTCGATCGCCGGGACCAGCCCGACCTTCGCGATGTTGCCCGAAATCTGCAGTGCCCGCGCCTGTCGCTCGATCTCGCCGTTCAGCACCGCGACTTGGTCCTGATCGAGCCGTAGCGCGAAATAGGCGTCGGCAACTTCGGCGGCCAGCGTCACCGCCGCGTCGCGCCGGCTCCATTCGGCCGCCTCGGTCCGCGCCAGCGCGCCCTCGACCCCGCGCCGCCCGCCACCGAAAACGTCCAGCTCCCAACTGGCGTCGAAGCCGACCGCGAAGGTCTTGATGCTGTCCCCCGGCAGCGCGATGCCGCCGGCGGTCGCGCCGCTGCTGCCGCTGCCCGACCCTGAACCGCCGCCGCCGAACGCGCGCGCCAGTTGCGAGAATCCGGCATTCTTGCTGAACCGCACGTCGGTCACATTGGCGTCGGCGTTGACCAGCGGCTTGTACTGCGCCCGCGCCTGGATCTCGCCGAGCCGGGCCTGGCGCACCCGGCTCGCCGCGGTCGCCATGTCGGGATTGTCCTTGAGCGCGCGATCGATCAACCCAGCGAGAACGGGATCGCCGAACGCATCCCACCACCGCGCCGGATCGATCGCCTGGCCCGGCGGCATCGCCGCCTGCGGCCCGCTATACGCCGTCGGCACCGCCAGTTGCGGCGGCGTGTAGTTCGGACCCACGGTGCAGCCGGCAACGGTTCCCATCAAGGCCAGGAGTGCGGCGGTCTTCTTCATCATCAATGTCCCATTCCTCCGCTCGTATTCCGCCCGCCGCGCAGCAGCAGGACCGTCGGGGTCAGCACCAGCACCAGGATCATCAGCGCGCGGAACACGTCGAGGAACCCCATCATCGCCGCCTGCCGCATCACTTGCTGATACAGCACGCCGGTCGGGATCGCGTTCGGGTCAGCGGTGCCGGCGAACACGTTCTTCGCGCGCGCCATCCAGTCGGTATAGTTCGGATTGAGCGGGTTGAGGTTCTCGACCAGCTGCGACTGCCGCGTCTGCATCGATCCGACCAGCCACGACTGCGACATCGAGATGCCGATCGATCCGCCGACATTGCGCGCGACGTTGAGCATGCTCGACGCCTGCGCCGTACTCTCGCGCGGAAGCCCGTTATAGGCGGCGGCGTTGATCGGCACGAACAGGAATGGCAATCCGACCGCCTGCAACGTCCGCGCGAAGGCCGCGTCGAAGAAGGTGATGTCGGCGCTCATATGCGTCATGTGCCACAGCGCGCCGGCCTGGATCAGCAGCGCGACGCCGAGCAGGATCCGCACGTCGACCTTGCCGGCCATCGCGCCGGCAAACGGCACCATGATAACCGTCGCGATTCCGCCGAAGGTTAGCGCCAGCCCGGAATCGAACGAGCTGTAGCCGAGCACCTGCTGCAACATTTGCGGGATCAGCTGGGTCGTGCCGTAGAGGATCAGGCCGGTGACGGCCATGATGATGAGCGTCGCCGAGAAGTTGCGGTTTCGGAGCAGCTTCACGTCCACGACCGGGTTCTTCTGCCGCCATTCCCAGAAGCCGAGCGAGACCAGGGAAATCGCTGAGATCGCCGCGGTGGTGACGATCATCCCGCTCGCGAACCAATCCTCGCGTTCGCCGCGATCCAGCGTCAGTTCGAGGAAGCCGAGGCCGAGCACGACCAGGATCACGCCGACCACGTCGATCCGGAGACCGCCCTCCAGCATCTTCGCGCGGTCCTTTTTCACCTGCTCCGGCTCGTCGACGAAGATGTCGGCGAGGAAGAACGCGACGATGCCGAACGGCACGTTGATGAGGAATACCCAGTGCCAGCTCGCGACCTCAGTGATGTAGCCCCCGAGCGTGGGGCCGAGCACCGGCCCGACCACGACGACGATCGCGAAGGCCGCGATCGCCATGCCTCGCTTCTCGGGCGGGAAGGTATCGACCAGCATCGCCTGCTCGACCGGCGCGAGGCCCCCGCCTCCGACCCCCTGCAACACCCGCGCGAGGATCAGCGTGCCGATATTGGGCGCGAGCCCGCACGCCAGCGACGACAAGGTGAACAGCGCGATCGAGATCAGGAAATAGCGTTTGCGCCCGATCGCGTCCGACAGCCAGCCGGAGATCGGGATGACGACGGCGTTGGCGACCAGATAGCTGGTGAGCACCCACGTCGCTTGGTCGGTCGAGATCGACAGGCCGCCGGCGATATGGTCCAGGCTGACGTTCGCGATCGAGGTGTCGAGCACCTCCATGAACGTCGGCAGCGAGATCATCGCCACGATCAACCAGGGATTGTACGGCCCGGCGGCCGAGCGGCTGTTGTCCCAGCCGCCCGCCCCCGCCTTCGCGGCGGCGCTGGCCATCCTACTGGACCTTGACCGTCGGGACGACCGACATGCCGGGACCGATCGGATAGTTGCGGGGATCGGGGTCGTCCTTGCCGACCACGAACACGATCCGCACCGGCACGCGCTGCACGACCTTCACGTAATTGCCGGTCGCGTTCTGCGGCGGCAACAGCGCGAAGGCTTGCCCCGCGCCACGCTGGATCGAGTCGACCCGGCCGTGGAACTTCAGATCGGGGAAGGCATCGACCTTGATCGCGACATCCTGCCCGACACGCATCCGCTGGAGCTGGGTTTCCTTGAAGTTGGCCGTGATCCACATCGCGTCGGGGACGATCGCCAGGATCTGCGTGCCCGGCGCGACGTACGACCCGCGATTGACCGAGCGGTTGACGACCTGGCCCGAGACCGGCGCGGTCAGGCGGAGGTCGCCGACCGTGACCTTGGCCTGCGCGACTTGCGCGCGGCGAGCGGAGACGACCGAATTGGCGGCATCGACCGCTTTGCGCGCGACGGCGATCTGGGCGTCGGCGCTCGTCACCTGACGCCGCGCGGCGGCGGCCTGCGCTGCGGCGGAGCGATAATTGGCCCGCGCCTGATCGAGTTGAGTCGACGCGACCGCCGAACGATCGATCCGCGCGAGGTTTTCATAACGGCTGAGATCCTGCGCCGCCTTGTCGGCCGTCGCGACCGGCGCCAGCGATTGCGAGCGCGCCTGATCGCGCGAGGCGATCGCGGCGACGACCTGTGCCTGCGCCTGCTGGACCTGTGCCTGGGCCTGGCTGACGCCGGCATTGGCTTCGGCGAGCTGCGCCTCCGGCCCGGTCGGGCGGATCACCGCGAGCATCTGCCCCGCCTGGACGTGGCGGTTGTCGAGGTCGGCGACCTGTTCGAGCGTCCCCGACACTTCGGGCGCGATCCGCACGATGTGCGCGTCGACGAACGCATCGTCGGTCGATTCGAACTGATGCGCGTGGAGGTAATAGAGCGTGCCGCCGATCACGACCGCGGCGACCACCGCGATGGCAATGATCCAGAAGATGGGCTTGCGGAAGATCGGCGTCTTCTTGGCACCGTCCGCGTCCTTGCCCGAATCCTGTTCGCCATCGCGCGGCCCGTCACCCTGCCCGGCGTCCTTCGACTGCGAGTGCTGATCGGTGCCCGCCGACGCATCCTTGTGCTCGGCCGAATCGCAGTCCTGCGGCTTGTCGTCGCTCATGCTTGCTCCTGTCGCTCGGCGATCATCCGATCGAGGATGGCGTCGATATTGGCCGCGACTCGCGCGGCGTAGTCGTCGATGATGGCGGGGTTGAGCTGGTCGCATTCGAGCAGCCGGCGGCAGGTCGCGCGGGCGGCCTTTACCACCAATACCTGCCCGATCAGCGAAATCGCGGCGAGCCGGGCGGCATAGCCATCCTTCACGCCCGTCGCGATGCAGATCAGCTGCACCATCGCCCGCGACTGACGGCCCATCGCGCCGGCGTAGATGCGCTCGAACGCCTCGGTCGGGTTCATCTGCTCGCGCATGATGAACAGCGCCCAGGAATCGGCATCGCGTTGCTTGATCCGGTCGAGGAAACGCACGACGATGGCATGGATCGCTGCGCGCGCCGTCGCCGGATCATCGGTCGCGGTCTGCTCCTCGATCGCCTCGCTGTCATCGTCCGCGCCGAGCTGATCGGCCACGAAATCCGCCGCGGCGAGGTACAGGCCGTCCTTGCCGCCATAATGATAGGTGATCGACGACATCGCCGTCCCGGCCGCCGCCGCGATGTCACGCGTGCTCGCCCCCTCCAGCCCACGCTGGCCGAATTGCTCGACGGCGATTTCTAGGAGTCGGCGCTGGACCATACACGCCAATTAATTCGTTCGAACGAACAAGCCAAGCGGATTTTTGCTGCATTGCAACTTTTCGTTGCTGAGGCTGGAAAAGCGCGAGAGCAACGATGGTTCCGAGCAGGCGTCCAATATGCGTCTTTCACCGCTCGCCAATCGACCCGTACTTCACTGACCCTGCGGCGACGTCCGACCCAGTCGCCGCCACGACCGTCAATTCCTAGTGGCGCGTTCGCCGATTGCGACAATTTGCAACAATCCGGGCATTGTCCGGATACAAACGCTTCCTATCTGCAGAGGCGTCGCGGCGATCCTCCCCTTGCTTGCCGCGACCTGGGACTGGCCCTTCCCCCCTGTCGGCCAGTCTTCCCCGAACTGCGGGGCGGCTTTCCCGAGCCGCCCCGTTTTTTTGCGCAGGTGCTGTAGCACCGAGCACAGCCGGCGGACGAGCGAAGCTCGATCCGGCCGATGGCTTGACCATCGGCTAACCCGCGCCAATCCCCGCCAAAGGTTGCCCTAACCGCCTCCGTTCCCTACCTGTTCGCCGGTGACCGACCCCGCCACCCTGCCCAACGATCCACCCTATCTCCGCGGCCTCAATCCGCCGCAGCGCGAGGCCGTGCTGACGACCGAAGGGCCAGTGCTCGTCCTCGCCGGCGCGGGCACCGGCAAGACCGCCGCGCTGACCGCGCGGCTCGCGCACCTGCTGTTCACGCGCCGCGCCTGGCCGTCCGAGATCCTGAGCGTCACCTTCACCAACAAGGCCGCGCGCGAGATGCGCGAGCGCGTCCGCGCGATCGTCGGCGAAGCAGTCGAGGGCATGCCGTGGCTCGGCACGTTCCACGCGATCGGTGCGAAGATGCTGCGCCGGCATGCCGAGCTGGTCGGACTACACCCCAATTTCACCATCCTCGACACCGACGATCAGCTTCGCTTGCTCAAGCAACTCGTCACCGCCGCCGATATCGACGAGAAGCGCTTCCCCGCGCGCCAGCTCGGCGGGCTGATCGACGAGTGGAAGAACAAGGGGCTGGTCCCGTCCGACATTCAGGCGGGCGAGAGCGAGCGTTATGCCAACGGGCGCGGGGGCGAACTCTATGCCGCCTATCAGGAGCGGCTGAAGGCGCTCAACGCCTGCGATTTCGGCGACCTGCTGCTCCACATGCTGGTCATCCTGCGCACGCATCGCGAGGTGCTGGCGGAGTATCAGCGCCGCTTCAAATACATCATGGTCGACGAGTATCAGGACACCAACAGCGTCCAGTACCTGTGGCTTCGCCTGCTCGCACAGGAGCGGCGCAACCTGTGTTGCGTCGGCGACGACGATCAGTCGATCTATTCGTGGCGCGGCGCGCAGGTCGAGAACATCCTGAAGTTCGAGAAGGATTTTCCCGGCGCGACGATCGTCCGGCTCGAACAGAATTACCGCTCGACCCCGCACATCCTCGCCGCCGCCAGTGCGGTGATTGCCAACAATAGCGGGCGGCTGGGCAAGGAATTGTGGACCGAGCTCGACGCCGGCGAGAAGGTCAAGGTGCTCGGCGTGTGGGACGGGCCGGAGGAAGCACGCCGCGTCGGCGACGAGATCGAAAGCTGCCAGCGGACCGGCAAGTCGCTCGACGATATCGCCATCCTGGTCCGCGCGCAGCACCAGACCCGCGAGTTCGAGGACCGCTTCATCGCGATCGGCCTGCCCTATCGCATCGTCGGCGGTTTCCGTTTTTACGAGCGGCAGGAAATCCGCGACGCGCTCGCGTACTTGCGCATCGTCGCGCAGCCGGCCGATGATCTCGCGTTCGAGCGCATCGTGAACGTGCCCAAGCGCGGGCTCGGCGACAAGGCGGTCGCGAAGGTCCACCAGCTTGCGCGCGGCGAGGGGGTGCCGCTGACGGTCGCCGCCGCGCGCATCCTCGATACGGACGAGCTGACCCCGCAGGCCCGGCGCGCGCTCGGCAATCTGGTCGGCGACCTCGCGCGCTGGCGGACGATGGCGCAGGACCTCCCCCACCCCGACCTCGCGCGCCAGGTGCTCGACGAGAGCGGGTACACCGCAATGTGGCAGGCCGAGAAATCGGCCGAGGCCGCCGGGCGGCTGGAGAACCTGACCGAACTCGTCCGCGCGATGGAGGAGTATGACAGCCTCGGCGCGTTCCTCGAGCACGTCTCCCTCGTCATGGACAACGAGGCGACCGCCGACGAGGCCAAGGTCACGATCATGACGATCCACGCCGCCAAGGGACTGGAATATGACACCGTGTTCCTGGTCGGGTGGGAGGAAGGACTGTTCCCGTCGCAACGCTCGCTCGACGAGGGTGGGCTCGCCAGCCTGGAAGAGGAGCGCCGGCTGGCGTATGTGGCGATCACGCGCGCGCGGCGCCGCGCGATCATCATCCACGCCGCCAACCGCCGCATCTACGGCCAGTGGACGTCGAGCATCCCGAGCCGCTTCGTCGGCGAATTGCCGAACGACCATATCGAGAGCGAGAGCAGCATGGCCGGCGGCGAGAGCCTGTGGCGCGCCAACTGGTCCGAACGCGCCGACCCTTTCGCCGACGTGGCGCGCGGCACCGGCCGCGGCCCCGGCTGGCAACGCGCGGCGGGCGTGGATTTCGCCGGTCCCGGCGGCGGGTTCACCAGCCGCACCTTCACCCGCGAAGCCCCCCGTGTCGTCGAAGCTCGCGCCAGCGCGATCAGTCTGGGCAACAAAGGCCGCGACGACTTGGTCGTGGGCATGCGCGTGTTCCACCAGAAGTTCGGCTACGGCGAAATCGCCGAGATCGAGGGCAACAAGCTCGAGATCGACTTCGAACAGGCCGGGCGGAAGCGGGTGATGGATAGTTTCGTGAGCGTTGGAACGAGCGGCGGCTGACGACCCGACAGGTGGTAACGGTGACTCGCGTTCAAATCGGGGAGGTCGAGTGCCGGCGGGGCTGGCAAAATCGACACGCCATGCGCATTGCGGCTTCGCAAACTACAAATGGGGGCTTTCTTGGACATCGGTTCGGCGCAACGCGACATGGCACGTTCCTACGTGGGTGGCGCACCTGGCGTTTTCGTGTCTGGCGCGGTCTGGCTGGTGGCAGGGTTGGTGGAAAGATCGCATGGCATCCGGTCCGCCTTCATCGCGCTGTTCCTCGGCGGAATGCTGATATTTCCCGCATCGGTCGTCATCAGCCGCGTGCTGTTCAAGGCTGGCAAAGCGTTCGACGGTAACCCCCTCGAACGTCTGGCCAGCGAAAGCACGGCGATACTGTTCGCTGGCATTCTGACCGGTTACGCACTGCTGCAGGTGGCTCCCGCGATGGTGTTTTCCGCCGTGGCCGTCGCCATCGGTGCGCGATACTTCATTTTCCGATCTGTCTATGGCGAGCCGGTGTATTGGGTGCTTGGTGGAGCGCTGGCGCTGGCCGCCGCTATAGGTATGCTCCATCCGACCATGTTGCCGGTTGGCGTTGCCCTGCTCGTCGGGGCGATCGAATGTGCGTTCAGCGTGATCTTGTTCCTGCGATGGAAGAAGCATCGCGATCCTTCGACGTAAAAAGCGCGGCAGATCCTCCCTGTACCCCACCCTACAACCGCGTTCAGGAACCATGCCTGGTCGCGGGCGTAGGCCGGGGCATGCCCATTCCCCGGGCTCGAAAGGACAGGATGTGATGAAGACGTTTCTGATCGCCGCTGGCCTCGCGGTCGGCCTGGCCAGCGCGGCGGTGCCGACCGTGGCGAGCGCCGCGCCGGCGCCGCAGCGCGACTGGCACCACGACAATGGCCGCCACAACGGCTGGCACAACGACCGCCATCGCGGCTGGGACCACGGACGCCGTTACGGCTGGGATCGCGGGCGGCATTACGGTTGGCATCGTGGCTGGCGTGGGCACGGCTACAGGTCGCGCTGCCATTGGGAGTGGCGTCATCATCGCCAGGTCCGCGTCTGCTATCGCTGATCGGATAACGGGAGGGCGGCCGGTGGTCGCCCTCTTCCCTAGCTAGGTGCGGCGCGCCGCCCGTGCCACCAGCGGTTCGCCGCCCACACCAGCAGCGCCCATGCCGTCCCGAAACACCACCCGGCCAGCACGTCGCTCGGCCAATGCACGCCCAGATAGACGCGGCTCATCCCGATCAGCACCGCCAGCGCCGCGAAGAACCCGACCACCGCGACTCGCGCCGCGCGATCGCGCCAGCCGTTGGGCTCGATCCCTTCCGCCAGCATCAGCCCCAGCGTCAGGTAGATCGCCGCCGACACCATCGCGTGCCCGCTCGGGAAGCTGGCATGGGTGACGTGGACCAGGTGCGGCACCAGTTCGGGCCGCGGTCGTGCGATCCATGCTTTCAACATTCCGTTCAGGACCGTCGCCCCGATCAGCGACAGCGCGATCCACGCCGCCTCCGCTCGCTTGCCCGCGAACAACAGCCACGCTCCACCGGCGAGCCCGAACAACCACAGCAAGGTGTCGCCACCCAGCGCCGAGATATCGACCGTCGATTGCAACAGCCAGCCCGGCCCGATCGGCTGCGCGAGATCGTGCGGATGGCGCAACGCCAGCAGGATCGCGGTGTCGAGCGACCAATGCTCGCCCTCGATCAGTTCATCGGCGAGCCAGCCGCCGAGCAACAGCAGCGAGACAACGAACAGCCCGAGCGCCGGCCAGGCCCAGCGCAGGCCGCGTGATACGGGATTGGTGGAAACCGCCTCGCTCATCGCGCCATGATGGCACGGCACGCGACGGCGCGATACCGGGCTATCGCTCGAGCGACCGCGGGATCAGTTCTCGACCGCGAGCAACGCCTTGCCGACGAAGCGCTCGTCGTCGGGCTGCCACAATTCGCTGATCGAAAACGGGCGATCGGTGATGGCGATCTCGCCCAGTCCGTCGAGCTTGAACACCCCCAGCTTGGGTTCGCGCGGCGGTTGCCCGCCGCGTTCGACCGTCACCGCGCCGACATGGAGCGCGTCGTGCTTGTTGAACAGCACGTGCGGCGCCAGCACCACTGGCTGGCGGTTGTACGAAGCGGTGACGCAACGGCGCGTCACGATCGCCTCCAGAATGGTCGGCGTCGGCCCGGCGGGCGCGGCTTGGGGATGATCGGCCATATCCATGCGATGATAAGTAAGACTTTTGCTGCAATGCAACAAGAGTTTCGTTTCAATACCCGCTCATCGAATAGGGCCGAGCGTTTTTATCCCTGCCCCACATGAGGTTCGGCCTCGCCGCCATCGCGAAGCGCAGCGTGCCGCCTGCCATGATCTCGTCATGGGTGATGAACAC
The DNA here is from genome assembly GCF_017304635.1 of Sphingomonas sp. GTDB lineage: Bacteria > Pseudomonadota > Alphaproteobacteria > Sphingomonadales > Sphingomonadaceae > Sphingomonas. The sequence goes on along the minus strand of NZ_JAFKMA010000001.1, from coordinate 671,949 downwards.
GCGCGACAGGGCATTGCCGTTCAAACTGACCGAACCGACATAACGGTTGGTGTCGTTCATTCCGTCGGCGATCACCGTGAAGCGCTTGCCATTCGGCAGGTTGAGCGTCGCGCGACTCACGAACGGACGGCCGATGACATATTCCCCGCTCCCCGGCGCGACCGGATAGAAGCCGAGCGCGGTGAACATCAGCCATGCCGACGTCTGGCCGAGGTCATCGTTCCCCGCGAGGCCGTCCGGCGTCGGCTTGTACTGGTTGTCGACGATCTGCTTCAGCCGTGCCTGCGTCTTCCACGGCGCGCCGGCATAAGCATAGAGATAGGCGACGTGGTGGCTGGGCTCGTTGCCGTGGATGTACTGGCCGATCAGCCCGGCGATATCCTCGGCATGGCTGTAGTCGAGCTTCGAATTGTCGAAATCGAACATCGCGTCGAGCTTGGCGATCGTCGGCGCGTCGCCGCCGAGCAGGCGGATCAGCCCGCCCTGGTCGTGCGGCATGAACCACGAATATTGCCAGGCATTGCCCTCGGTATAATCCGACCCGTAATTGATCGCGGTCGGGTCGAACGGCGTGCGGAAACTGCCATCGGCCTTGCGCGCACGCAGCCAGCCGGTTTTCGCGTCGAAGCTGTTGCGCCAATAGGCGGCGCGCTTCTCGAACGTCGCAGCGACGTCGGCCCGGCCGAGCTTCCGCGCCATCCGTGCAATCGTCCAGTCATCGAAGGCATATTCGACCGTCTTCGACGCCGCCTCCGGCTCGCGATCGATCGGCACGTAGCCGAGCTTCATATAATCGCCGAGCCCGCCATAGGGTGCATAGGTCGCGCTCGCCACCATCGCGTCGAGCGCGGCGTTGGCGTCGAAGCCCTTGATCCCCTTCAGATACGCATCGGCGATGACCGGCACGGCGTGATAGCCGATCATCGTCCACGTCTCCTGCCCCGCGAACTGCCAGATCGGCAGGATGCCGTACGGGCTCTCCGCCTGGCTCGCCATCAGCGAGCGGACCGCGTCGACTGTCGTCTGCGCCGGCTGGATCAGCGTCAGCAGCGGATGCTCGGCGCGAAACGTATCCCATAGCGAGAAGGTCGAGCGGAAGGTGAAACCGTCCGCTTTGTGCACCTGATCGTCGGGTCCGCGATAGCGACCGTCGGCGTCGGAGAACACGCTCGGCGCCATCAACGCGTGATAGAGCGCGGTGTAGAGCGACGTGCGCATCGGCGCCGGTGCTTGGATCTCCACGGCACCCAGCGCCTTCGCCCAGTCGGCGCGGGTGCGGGCGTGCACCGCGTCGAAGTCGCCCGGTTCGCTGGCCAGATTGGCGATCGCCGCGTCCTCGTCGACACTCGACAGCGCGACCTTGACCTCGAGTGGCACCGTCAGCCGGCCGAAGTCGAGTTGCGCGACCAGGGCGCGGCCCTTGATCTCGGCGATGTCGCTGCCCGACCGGCCCGGCCCCTTGAACCCGCGATACGGCACGTCGGTCTCGCGATTGCGGAAGTCGTGTGCGAGCAGCGGGCGCGAGAAACGCATCGCGAAGAACAGTTTCCGCCCCGGCGCCCAGCCGCGCGTCTCGCGCCCGCCGGTCAGCGTGCCGTCCGAGCGCAGCCGCAGCGACGACCACGATACCTTGCCCGGATAATTATAGATGCTCGACCGCAGGTCGAGCACGAGGTGCGCCGCCTTGTCGCGTCCGAACGTGTAGCGCTGCACACCGACCCGCGTGCCCGCCGTCATTTCCGCGCGGACGCCGGCATCGCTCAGTGTGACGGCGTAATAGCCGGGGCTGGCGACCTCGCTGGCGTTGCTGAACCGGGAACGATAGCCGCTGCCCGGTCTGGCGGGATTGCCGGGATCGGTCGGCACCCTCTCGCCCGACACCGGCATGACCAGGAAATCACCGAGGTCGGAATGGCCCGCGCCGGAGAAGTGCGTCTCGCTGAAGCCCTCGATCGTCGGGTCTTCATGGCGATAGCCGGCGGCGTGGCCGTAACATTTGCGGATGACGCAGTCGGCGTCGGTGTCGGGGGACAGTTGCACCATCCCGAACGGCGCGACCGCGCCGGGGAAGGTGTGCCCCTCTCCCGCCGTGCCGATGAACGGATCGACCGCGTCGATCGGCGCCTTGTCGGCCGACGCCGCGGCGGCGAGCGGCGAGAGGATCAGCCCGGCGGCGGAAACCGTGACGACGGCGGCGCGAAGGAGTGGCAGCATCGCTACATCAAAGCACGCCGCTCCGCCGTCGCCAAGCCACGTCGATCAATGATGGAAAATCAGCAAAAGCAGGATGATGACCGGGATCGGCACGCCCAGCAGCCACAGGATGCACCCCTTACCCATCACGCGTCCTTTCCCTTTTTGTTTCGATGGCGACACAACACGCGAGGGTCCGGCACGTTCCGCTGGAATCAGATTGATTTGCGTCAACGAATCACGCGCTTTGGCGGTTGCCAGCACGGCGATTGCGAGCGCATGGCAACGTGCATGACCGATGGCTTGCCGCTTCCGCGCCGTTATGCAGCGATCGGGGCGTTGTGCTGCGGGACCGCGCTCATCATCATCGACGGCGGCATCGCCAACGTCGCGCTGCCGACGATCGCGCGCGACCTGCATACCGACCAGAGTTCGGTGGTGGCGATCGTCACCGTCTATCAGTTGATGCTCGTCATGCTGCTGCTGCCGTTCGCGGGTCTCGGCGAGCGGATCGGGCTCAAGCGCACCTACCAGATCGGCCAGATGATCTTCACGGTCGCGACGTTGCTATGCTTCTTCGCCAAGAGCCTTCCGTTCCTGCTGATCGTGCGTGCGGCGCAGGCGATCGGCGCGGCGGGGGCGCTCAGCGTATCATCGGCGCTGATCCGCGCGACCTATCCGGCGAAGCAATTGGGGCGTGGGCTCGGCATCAACTCGGTAATCGTGTCGAGTTCGGCGGCCGCCGCGCCGACGATCGGCGGTCTCGTGCTCGGCGTGGCGCCGTGGCCCTGGGTATTCGCCTGCGCGATCCCGTTCGCGTTGCTCAGCCTAATCCTCGGCCGCGCCTTGCCCAACCCGCCGCCACGTCATGCGCATTTCGACGTGCTCGGCGCGGTCATGTGCGCGGCGATGTTCGGGCTGGTCATCGGCGGCACCGAGAGCGCGGTGCACGGCAACAGCCCGGTGATCTCCGCGGCGATCGTGCTGACCGGTGCGCTGGTCGGCTATTATTTCGTGCGGCGCGAAAAGGGTGACACCAATCCGATCCTGCCGCTCGACCTGCTGGCACGGCCGGTCATCGCGCTGTCGGTGATCGGCGCCTACACCGCGTTCATCGCGTCGATGACCCTGCTGCTATCGACGCCGTTCCGGCTGACACACGAATTCGGGTTCACCGCGGTGCAAGTCGGCGCGGCGATCGCGCCGTGGCCGCTGACCAACATGATCGTCGCGCCACTCGCCGGATGGCTGTCCGACCGCATTCCCGCAGGACTGCTCGGTGGAATCGGGATGACGATCAGCGTCACCGCATTACTGCTGATCGCGTTGCTGCCGGCGCATCCGAGCTATTTCGACATCGCCTGGCGGATGGCGTTGTGCGGGTCGGGGTTCGGCACGTTCCTGCCGCCCAACGCCCGCCTCATCATCGGCAGCGCCCCGCGTGAGCGGGCGGCAGCGGCGGGCGGGCTGATCTCGACCGTGCGGCTCTGCGGACAAACGACCGGGGCGACCGTCGTCGCGGCCCTGCTCGCGCTCGGCATCGGATCGGGCAACGTACCGCCGTTCGTGTCGGTCGGGCTGGCGGTGGTAGCCGGCCTTTGCAGCCTGTCACGCCTGCGCCCGTCGATCCGCAACCCGCAGCGGGCCGAGGTGCAGGACGAAGTTCCGACATTGAAACAAGCGCGATAACCGCGTTCCATGCTCCTTCAAAAGCAGGAGCCCAGAGCCAATAGCGATGTCGTCAATAACTCTGGGCTCCTGCTTTCGCAGGAGCACGCAGCTTAGAATACAGCTTTCGCCTCGCCCCCCATCATCGCCGCGCGGACCAGCGGGATCGGCGGGCCGCCGAACGACAGGAACGCGTCGTGGAACTGCTTCCACGCCTTGCGCCCGCCGCGTGTCGCCACCCAATCCTCGCGCAGCTTGCGGATCATCAGCTTGCCGAGAGTGTAGTTGAGATACGCCGGATCGTACGTCCCGCGTGCTGCCTGCTGGTCGGCATTGCCCTCGTCCTGATAGCATTGCTCGCGGAACATCTTGAACGAATCCGCCTGACTCATCCCGCGCGCATGCATTCCGATCGCCGACAGGAAGCGGCAGTCGCGCAACAGCGCGTTGGACAGCTCGCCGATATGCGTCTCGGGATCTCCATGACCGAGGCCGGCGTCCCACATCATTTCCTCGGCATAATGCGCCCAGCCCTCGGCAAAGGCGTACCCGACGAACAGCTGGCCGAACAGCGACGGCGAGCGATTGGCGTGGAGGAACTGGACGAAATGCCCCGGCATCACTTCGTGGACCGAGGTGAACATCAGGTCGGCCTTGCCCGGCACGAAGCCGAGTTGCTTCGCTTTCGGCCAGCTCGGGTCGGGCGGCGAGATGTAGTAGATCGACGGAATGCCCTTATCGAACGGTCCCGGCGGATCGATATAGGCGGAGTTCTGCCGGTTGTACGGCGGGCTTTCCTCGACCAGCGCCTGTTCGGTGCCGGGGATCGTGACGATATCGTTGGCCAGCACGAACTGCCGCAGCATCGGGATCTGGCGCCGCGCCTCGGCGACGGGATCGAGGTTGGGAGGCTTGTTGGCCGACATCTTGGCGACGCACGCCTCGATCGACTTGCCCGGCGCGTATTTGGCGCAGGCGTCCTTCAGCGAGTCCTGGTTCTTCTTGAGATCGGCGCGACCTGCCGCCTCCAGTTGCTCGAGCGGGATGTCGACGCCCTCGGTTTCCGCCAACATGCGGTGGAAGCGATCGGCGCCCAGCGCGAAGTCCTGCGTCGCGCTTCCCTGCTGCCCCTCCAACCACGTCGCGAGGTCGGCCATCGCCTTAGACGCTGCGGTCGACGCGTCGGCGAAGTCCTTTTGCAGCGCCTTGTCGCGGACGCTCGCAAACGCCTTCTTCGCGTCGCCGGTATAGTAATCGGCAAACCCTTTGAACCCGGCGACGCCGTATTTGACAAAGCTCGCCGGCATCGGCGTCTTCAGATTGGTGCGAATGTTCGCGGCGGCCGAGGGAATCTGGCGGAAGAATTTGATGATCGCCTTCATCCGCGTCGGCGCATCGGCATAGTTGCGCGCGATATAGACGTTGGGATCGAGCCCGCCGCCGACATAATAAGCCGGGTTGTGGTGCGACTGGTCGGCATCGTCGAGCCAGAACAGCTTCCCGCGCGCGACCTGGATCAGGTAATCGCGCTCGAACGCGTCCTGCTTCGACATCTTCGTCTTGTCATAGACTTGCGCGTCGGTGATCGCCTTGTGGTAGAAATCGGACTGCGCCTTCAGCCCGGCCGGGCTCCAGTCCGGAATGCCGCCGTCATAATCGTGCTTCCCCTCATAAACGGCGAAGGCCGGGTCAAGCTTGAATACCTGATCGATGAAGCCATCGCGGAACGCCGCCCACGGTTTGGCCGGGGTCACCGTCGTGCTCGTCGACTTGGTCGTGGTCGTCGTGGTCGTCTGCTTGGCGGGCCCGTTGCAGGCGGTCAGCGCGACCAGCGCGACCGCGCTTAACAGCTTGGCGTTCATCACTCTCTCCAGCGGCAATGCGGACGACGTGCTGCCATAACGTGACGGTCTGCGCTAGCCCGGCGGAACGGCCATCGCGGCGAGCCGTTCTGGGCAGACCTAAACCCCTGCAATGAAAGGCTGAAGCCATGCCCTATGTCACGACACGCGACGACACGCGCCTGTATGTCAAGGATTGGGGATCGGGCCGCCCGGTCGTTCTGATTCACGGCTGGCCGCTGTCGGCCGACAGCTGGGATGCGCAGTCGCTCGCGCTGGCCGAGGCCGGATATCGCGCGATCGCCTATGACCGGCGCGGATTCGGGCGCTCGGACCAGCCGTGGAACGGTTACGATTACGACACGCTCGCCGACGATCTGGCCGACGTGCTCAAGGAAACCGGTGCCGAGGATGCGACGATCGTCGGCTTCTCGATGGGCGGCGGCGAGGTCGCGCGCTACATGAGCCGCCATGGCGGCAAGGGCGTGATCGGCGCCGGGCTGATTTCGTCGGTCGTACCGTACATGCTCCAGACCGACGACAATCCCGATGGCGTCCCCGAAGAGCAGCTTCAGGCGATCGCCGAGGGCATCAAGAAGGATCGCTTCGCATTCTGGACGACGTTCTTCCAGCAATTCTTCGGCGCCGGGATGCTGTCGAGCCCGGTCAGCGACGAGACGCTGCAATGGGCGTGGCGGACGACGATGCAGGCCGGATTGCGGCCGATCCTCGCCTGCGCGAATTCGTTTGGCCACACCGATTTCCACGGCGACCTGGGCGCGTTCCGCGTACCGACTCTGGTCGTGCACGGCACCAGCGACAAGACCGTGCCGATCGATGCGACCGGGCGTCAGGCGGCGAAGGGCATCGCGAATGCGCAATTGATCGAATATGACGGCGCGCCGCACGGCCTGACCGTGACGGAAAGCGACCGCTTCATGCAGGACTTGCTCGCATTCCTGGGCGAACGCGGCGACCGTCCGTTATTTCAGGGGAACGACAACCTCGTTGGGGTTGACCACGTTTAACTGACGGCGGGTGAGCTCGTCGGCCATGTCCGGATCGACCTTCGTCGGGTCGAGCAACTGGACACGGTTGGCGAGCACCGCCTGATGCTGCTTGAGCATCGCCAGGTCGGCCTCGCGCTTCTTCAACGCGCGCTGATAGTCGCCATAAGCCAGTGCGCCGTTCGATCCGACCACTGCGTAAATGCCGAAAAACGTCATCACGCCGAGCGCCAGCGCCGGGAACGCCGCACGACGAAACACGGTCTGGAACGTGGTCTGGCGAGTCTGACTGCGGCGGGTCATTATGGGTAGTCGTTGTGGGCGAAGGCTTTTGCGCGATCAACCGCTTTTTAACCATGTTTCGCCGAGCCGAGTCGGTTCCGCGCCGAAGCGAGTCCGGCATCGGGAACCATCGTCATTGCGAGGCGCAGCGAAGCAATCCAAGGCAGCGCACGGGACGCTGGATCACTTTGCTCCGCTCGCAGTGACGGACGGCAGGATCAGCCGCGCAACACGCTCCGTCCGGCGTAGACTGCGATGTCACCGAGTTCTTCCTCGATCCGGATCAGCTGGTTGTATTTCGCCAACCGGTCAGACCGCGCCAGGCTGCCGGTCTTGATCTGACCGCAGTTCGTCGCGACCGCCAGGTCGGCGATCGTCGCATCCTCGGTCTCGCCCGAGCGGTGCGACATGACCGCGGTGTAGCCCGAGCGCTGTGCCAAGCTGACCGCCGCCAAAGTTTCGGTCAGCGTGCCGATCTGGTTGACCTTGACCAGGATCGAATTGCCCAGCCCGCGCTCGATCCCGTCCGCCAGCCGCTTGGGGTTGGTCACGAACAGATCGTCACCGACCAGCTGGCACTTCTCGCCGATCAGGTCTGTCAGCGCCTTCCACCCCTCGAAATCGTCCTCGGCCATGCCGTCTTCGATCGAGAAGATCGGATATTTGGCGACGAGGTCGCCGTAATAAGCGGCCATTTCGTGCGGGGTCAGAACCTTGCCCTCGGCCGAGATGTTGTACTTGCCGTCCTCGAAGAATTCGGTCGAGGCGGGGTCGAGCGCGAGCATCACGTCGTCGCCGGGCGTGTACCCCGCCCCCTCGATCGCGCGCATGATGAAATCGAGCGCGTCGGTGGTGCTGGCGATGTCGGGCGCGAACCCGCCCTCGTCGCCGACCCCGGTCGACAGCCCCTTGTCGTGCAGCATCTTCTTGAGCGTGTGGAACACCTCCGACCCGCAGCGCACCGCCTCGAACAGGTTGGACGCGCCGACCGGCACGATCATGAACTCCTGGAAATCGATCGGATTGTCGGCATGCTCGCCGCCGTTGATGATGTTCATCATCGGCACCGGCAGGACGTGCGCGTTGACGCCGCCGACATAGCGATAGAGCGGCAGGCCGCGCGCGTCAGCCGCCGCCTTCGCCGTCGCCAGACTCACACCCAGGATCGCGTTCGCCCCCAGCCTCGCCTTGTTCGGCGTGCCGTCGAGCGCGATCATCGCAGCATCGACGTCGGCCTGGTCCTCGGCATCCATGCCCAGGATCGCGTCGGCGATCTCGCCGTTGACGGCATCGACCGCCTTCTGCACGCCCTTGCCCGACCACCGGCTCTTGTCGCCGTCGCGCAGCTCGACCGCCTCGTGCGCGCCGGTCGAAGCGCCCGAGGGCACCGCCGCACGGCCGAAGCTGCCGTCCTCCAGCATCACCTCGACCTCCACCGTCGGATTGCCGCGACTGTCGATGATCTGGCGGGCATGCATGTCGATGATTGCGGTCATGGAACGATCTTCCTAGATTGCTGGAGGAGCGGGTTCGTGCGGGCCTCTATCGGGTTCGGCCCGCGGCGGCAACGGAACCGAGGACGCGACGCCGGGTTGTCGTGCCGAGGTACAAAAAGGATCATGCGACATGGCCGATACGACTGACACTTCGAACACCGACGGCGCGACCGGCGGCAGTGCGACCAATGGCGGCGCCACCATGCAGTCGCTGAAAGACAACGTCGTGAAGTTCGCCAACGATGCCGGCGACCGGGCGAAGACCGTGGCCGAGGACGGCAAGTCGCGCGCGGGCGACGCGCTCGACGATCTGGCCCGGATGCTCCACGACGCGGCCGGGACGGTCGACGAGAAGGTCGGCGAGCAATACGGCCAATATGCCCGCACGGCGGCGGAGGCGGTCGGCAACTTCTCGCAATCGCTCCAAGCGAAGTCGGTCGACGACATCATCGACGAGGCGCGCGAGCTGGCGAAGAAGAGCCCGGCGATCGCGATCGGCACCGCTGCGGCGATCGGCTTCGTGCTGGCGCGGCTCGTCAAGGCCGGGCTGGAGGCGCCCTCCCCCGCCAAGCCTGCCGATCGCCCGGAATCGAAGTCCGCCTGACCCCGACGGAGCCGCGCATGGACGGGGGACCATCGCCCGAGGAAAGCATCGGTTCACTCGTCGGCCGGCTGGTCGACGAGGGCAAGCAATATGCCCGCGCCGAGGTCGATCTCTATCGCGCCAAGCTGGCGCCGCGACTGGGTGAGGCGCGCAACGCGGCGATCCTGGCGATCGCGGCGCTGGTACTGGCGCAGGCGTTGCTCGTCGCCTTGCTGGTCGGCTTGGTGATGACGCTGGCGCCACGGGTCGGGCCCGGCTGGGCGACGACGATCGTCGTCGTCGTCGGGCTGTTGATCGTCGCGCTGCTCGGCTGGATCGCCTTCGTCGAGGCGCGGCGTGCTTTCTCGAGCGATAGGGATGCTGGCCGATGACCGATCCGACTCCCGACGTCGCGGCGGCCCAGGCGAAGGCCGACCTAGCCCGCCGGCGACTGCTGTCGACGGCCGCCACGTTGAAGGAGCGCCTGTCGCCGGGCTCGCTCGCACGCACCGCGACCGAAAAATTGAAGGACACCGGGACCGGCCTCGCGCGTTCGAGCGTCGAAACCGTCAAGGAGCATCCCTTGCCGGCGATCGGCGTGGTCGCCGCGATCGCCGCATTCTTCACGCGCAAGCCGCTCGCTCGCCTGTTCGGGCGCGGCAAGGCCAAACCTGACCCCATTCGAAGCAGAAGGAAGTAACGATGCCTGCCGAACCGCTCGACGCCCGCCACACCGATCCAAAGAATGCCGGCGCCAAGTCCGCCGGCCGCGTGGAAACCGCCCTCTCCACGGCGCGCGATGCCGCCAACGACGCGCTGCACGAGACACGGAAAGCGGCCGAGGCGAACCCGCTCGCCGCGGTGGGTGCTGGGATCGCGATCGGGCTGGTGATCGGTGCGCTGCTGCCGAAGACGAAGCGCGAAGACGAACTGCTCGGTGCGACCGGACGCCGGCTGACCAATGCCGCCTCGGAGGCCGTGGGCGCCGCGCGCGAGGCGGCCAAGGCCGAACTCGCCACGCTGCCGCTCAGCAAGGACGCCGCGCGCGCGCAGGTGTCGAAGCTGGTCGATCAGGCGGCCGGGGCGCTGGCCGCTGCCGGCAATGCCGCCCTCAAGCAGCGCGACGCCGCGACAGAGACTGTGCCCGCGAAACCCGCGGCTCGCACCGCCAAATAGGGTTTATCGCCGGCGGAAGCGCGGCTAAGGCGCCGGGCATGAGCAAGCTTCATCTCGTGTTCGGCGGCCGCGTCAAGGATCCCCAGGGTCTCGATTTCGAAGAATCGTCGATCGACGTAGTCGGCATCTTTCCCGATTACGCCAGCGCGGAGAAAGCATGGCGCGCCGCCGCGCAGCGCACCGTCGACGATGCCGAGATGAAGTTCGTGGTGGTGCACCTCCACCGCCTGCTCGAACCCGACCCGAATTTGCAGGCCGGCAACTAGACCGTCATTACGCCCGCCGGTAGCGCCACTGCAGCAACGGCCGCGCGAGCAGCAGCCCGACGACGAACCCGCCGATATGCGCGCCGATCGCGATCGGCTGGCCCATCGCGTTGGTGAAGCCGAGCATCAGGTTGATCCCGGTCCACGCCGCACCGAGCCAAACCGCCTGGACGATCCATGCCGGCACCGGCCCCAGCGCCCTCGCGCGATGACGACCGTAGAGCAGCGAATAGGACGCGACCAACGCCGAGATCGCACCGCTCGCACCGATCATCGGGGCCAGACTGCTCGAATCCTGCAACCACTGCCCCGTCGCGGCGGCGTAGGCGCCGAGCAGGTACAGCAGCAGCACGTTGGCCCAGCCCAGCGCCCGCTCCGTCTCGCGCCCGCAAAAACCGAGCATCACCATGTTGAACAACAGGTGCAGCCAGCCGCCATGCAGCAACGTCGCGGTCAGCGGGGTCAGGAACACCGGCACCGGGCCGAGTTGCTCCGGCGTCACCACGCGGCTGACATGCGCGGGAATGAACCCGCCGGCCACCACCGCCTGATCGCCACCGAACAGCAGCAACACTGCCGATACGATCGTAGTTAGCGCGACCAGCGCCACGGTCGCGGGCGTGTCGCGCCAGTCCATTGCGCGGCTCAGACGAACTCGATCCTGCTGACCTCGTACCAGCGGTCGCCGGCGGGCACGGTCACTTCGACCTCGTCACCGACGCTCCGCCCGATCAGCGCGCGGCCGAGCGGCGAATTGTAGCTGATGCGGCCGGTCTTCGCGTCCGCCTCGGTCTGGCCGACGATCTGATAGGTGATCGCCTTGTCGTCCTCGTCCATAAGCGTCACGGTCGCGCCGAACACGACCTTGTCGCCCGACAATTCGCTCGGCACGATGATCTGTGCGCGGCTCAACTTGTCCTCGATGTCGGCGATCGACGCCTCGATCTGACCCTGGCGCTCCTTGGCCGCATGATATTCGGCGTTTTCCGACAGATCGCCGTGCGCGCGCGCTTCCTCGATCGCCTCGACGATCTGCGGCCGCTCCTCTTTCAGACGACGCAGATCCGCGGTGAGCTTTTCATAGCCCACTTGCAGCATCGGCATCTTCTCGACGGTCGCCATAACCCCTGATCCTTCGTCAAAATCCCTGTCCCAAGCGGCCTTAGATCGGGCCGCCCGCACCTTCCTTGCTCTATGTGGGGATCAATTGTGCGAGTGCGAATGATAAGACTGCAGCGGACGGACTTCAAGAGAGCGCGTCGCGAGGCCGACGATCGCGCGGGCGGCCTCGACGCTGGCCGGGGCCGTGGTGAAGTACGGTACCTTCTGCGCGAGAGCCGAGGCACGGATCGGCTGCGAATCCTTCAGCGACTGCCACCCTTCGGTGGTGTTGAAGATCATGTCGATGCCGCCGTCGATGATCCGGTCGACGATGTGCGGACGCCCCTGCGCGACCTTGTTGACGCGTTCCACCGTGACGCCGTTCGCTTCGAGGAAGTCGGCGGTGCCGCCGGTCGCGACGACGGTGAAGCCGAAGTCGCCGAGCATTCGCGCGGCCGGCAGGATCACCGGCTTGTCGCCGTCCTTCACGCTCACGAACACGGTGCCGCCTTCGGGCAGCACGGTGCCCGCGCCGAGCTCGGCCTTGCCGAACGCCGCGGTGAAATCCTGATCGATGCCCATGACTTCGCCGGTCGATTTCATCTCGGGTGACAAGACCGGATCGATGCCGGGGAAGCGGCTGAACGGGAACACCGCTTCCTTGACCGCATAATAGCCGATGTCGCGATCAATCGCGGGCAGGTTGGCGAGTTTCTCCCCCGCCATTACGCGCGCGGCGATCTTCGCGATCGGCGATCCGATCGCCTTGGCGACGAACGGCACCGTGCGGCTGGCGCGTGGGTTGACCTCGATCAGATAGACCAGCCCGTCCTTGACCGCGAACTGGATGTTCATCAGCCCGACGACGTTGAGCGCACGCGCCAGTGCCTCGGCCTGGCGCTCGATCTCGGCGACCACCTCGGCCGGCAGCGAATAAGGCGGAATCGAGCAAGCGCTGTCGCCCGAATGGACGCCGGCTTCCTCGATATGCTGGAGCACGCCGGCGACTACCACGTCGGTCCCGTCGCAGATCGCATCGACGTCGACCTCGATCGCGTCGCGCAGATACTGGTCGATCAAAACCGGTGAATCGCCAGACACTTGCACCGCTGTCTGGATATAGTCGTCGAGCTGCTGCGTGCCGTCGACGATCTCCATCGCCCGCCCGCCGAGCACGTAGCTCGGCCGCATCAGTACGGGATAGCCGATCCGCTCCGCCACCGCGACCGCCTCGTCGCGGCTGCGCGCGATGCCGTTGGCGGGCTGGAGCAAACCGAGCCGGTTGACCAGGGCGGCGAACCGCTCGCGATCCTCCGCCAGGTCGATCGCATCGGGACTGGTGCCCAGGATCGGGATGCCCGCCTTCTCCAGGGCGTGGGCGAGGTTGAGCGGCGTCTGCCCGCCGAACTGGACGATCACGCCGACCAGCTCGCCCCGCGATTGCTCGACATGCAGGATCTCGAGCACGTCTTCGGCCGTCAGCGGCTCGAAATAGAGCCGGTCGGACGTGTCGTAGTCGGTCGACACCGTCTCCGGGTTGCAATTGACCATGATCGTCTCGAACCCGGCATCGGCCAGCGCGAAACAGGCGTGGCAGCAGCAATAGTCGAACTCGATCCCCTGCCCGATCCGGTTCGGCCCGCCGCCGAGGATGACGATCTTGCGGCGATCGCTCGGCCCCGCCTCGTTCTCCGGCTCACCGAAACTCGGCGCTTCATAGGTCGAATACATGTACGGCGTCCGGGCATCGAACTCCGCCGCGCAGGTGTCGATCCGCTTGAACACCGGCCGCACGCCGAGCTTGTGGCGCAACGCGCGCACTTCCTCCTCGTTGACGCCGCCGGCCATCGCCTTGACCGCTTCGTGGATCAGCCCCGATCGCGCCGGGAAGCGATCGCGCAGGCCGACCGACGTCACCGCCAGATACGCGAGCCGCTTGTCGCTGAACCCCATCGATTTCAGCCGCCGCATGCCCGCCGCATCCTGCGGCAGGCCGTTCGCCAGCACCTCGTTCTCCGCCGCGATGATCTCGGCGATCCGCTCCAGGAACCAAGGGTCGTATTTGGCGATCGCGTGCACTTCGGCGACGGTGAAGCCCTCGCGCAATGCCTGCGCCGCGACCAGCAGCCGGTCGGGCGTCGGCGAGGCGAGTGCCGCCTCGATCTCGTCGCGCGGCGCGCCGACCAGGCGATCGACGATGTTGAAGCCGGACAGGCCCGTCTCCAGCCCGCGCAGTGCCTTCTGCATCGATTCGTGGATGTTGCGGCCGATCGCCATCACTTCGCCGACCGACTTCATCGCGGTGCCCAGCACGGCCTGCGCGCCTTTGAACTTCTCGAATGCGAAGCGCGGAATCTTGGTCACGACATAATCGATCGTCGGCTCGAAGCTTGCCGGGGTCGCCCCGGTGATGTCGTTCTCGATCTCGTCGAGCGTATAGCCGACCGCCAGCTTCGCCGCGACTTTGGCGATCGGGAAGCCGGTCGCCTTCGACGCCAGCGCCGACGACCGGCTGACGCGCGGGTTCATCTCGATGACGATCAGGCGGCCATCCTTCGGATTGACCGCGAACTGGACGTTGGAACCGCCCGTTTCGACGCCGATTTCGCGCAATACCGCGATCGATGCGTTGCGCATGATCTGGTATTCCTTGTCGGTCAGCGTCAGCGCCGGCGCGACGGTGATCGAATCGCCCGTATGGACGCCCATCGGGTCGATATTCTCGATCGAGCAGATGATGATGGCATTGTCCGCGCGGTCGCGGACCACCTCCATCTCATATTCCTTCCAGCCGAGCAGCGATTCCTCGATCAGCACTTCGGTGGTCGGGCTGGCGTCGAGCCCCTTGCGGACGATCTCGATAAACTCGTCGCGATTATAGGCGACGCCGCCGCCGGTCCCACCGAGCGTGAAGCTCGGCCGGATGATCGCGGGCAACCCGACCTTCTCCAGCCCGGCCAGCGCCTCCGCCTCGGTATGTGCGATCGTCGAGCGAGCGCTTTCGAGCCCGATCTTCGTCATCGCGTCCTTGAACTTCAGCCGGTCCTCGGCCTTGTCGATCGCCGCGGCGTCGGCGCCGATCATCTGGACGCCGAACTTTGCCAGCGTGCCGTCGTTGAACAGCGCCAGCGCGGTGTTGAGCGCGGTCTGCCCACCCATCGTCGGCAGGACCGCGTCGGGCCGCTCCTTCTCGATGATCTTGGCGACCACCGCCGGCGTGATCGGCTCGACATAGGTCGCGTCGGCCAGGTCGGGATCGGTCATGATCGTCGCCGGGTTCGAATTGACCAGGACGATGCGATAGCCCTCTTCCTTGAGCGCCTTGATCGCCTGCGTGCCCGAATAATCGAACTCGCACGCCTGACCGATGACGATGGGCCCCGCGCCGATGACGAGGATCGAGGAGATGTCGGTGCGTTTGGGCATTACTTTTTGAACAGTGCAAAGAGAGAAACGACAAACGCTCCAAGTGCAATCCAGTCACTGCGACTGATCGACTTGAATCGTCCTCGGAGAGTTCTACTTTCGATATCCTGCCGGATCAGTTCAGCCCTTGCCCGGCCTTGAGCGTTAAGCTCAAAGGAGTACGTCCGATCCCACCCTGCACCTGACCCCAGATGATTATTGCTCTCATTTATGAATTTGGTCAGCCAACTATCGTCAAATGGCAGATTGTTCGCCTTGCAGACCAACTCCAGATCTGAGCCATTTCGTATTCCGTTGTCCTCGTTTCGCAGAATTCCTAGAAGCAATTTGTCTGCGAACTGCTGATAAATGAGTGTCATCCCAGCGACCCCACAAACCGCTCGAACAGATAGAAGCTGTCCTGCGGGCCCGGGCTCGCCTCGGGGTGGTATTGCACGCTGAACGCCGGCCGATCCGTCAGCTCCAACCCCGCATTGCTCCCATCGAATAGCGACACGTGCGTCTCGCGCGCGTTGGCGGGCAGCGAGTCCCGTTCGACCGCGAAGCCGTGGTTCATGCTGGTGATCTCGACCGCACCGTCGCTCAGGCGCTTAACCGGATGGTTAGCGCCGCGATGGCCCTGAAACATCTTGGTCGTCTTAGCACCGACCGCCAGCCCGAGCAGTTGGTGCCCCAGGCAGATGCCGAACAGCGGCTTGCCCGTCTCCAGCAGCTGGCGGATCACCGGCACGGCATATTCGCCGGTCGCCGCGGGATCGCCCGGGCCGTTCGACAGGAAGATGCCATCGGGTTGGAGCGCCATTACCTGATCGAACGTCGCAGTCGCGGGGACGACGCTGACCTTGGCCCCGGCCTCGACCAGATTGCGGTAGATGTTGCGCTTGGCGCCATAATCGATCGCGACGACATGGGGGCGATCGGCCTCCGCGCCGGCGCCGTCATAGCCGAAACCCAGCCGCCAGACGCCGCCTTCCCAACCGTAATCGGCCTCGGCGGTGACTGCGATTGCCAGGTCCATGCCCTCCAGCCCCGGCCACGCCCGCGCCATGTCGAGCAACAGCGGCACATCGAACTTGCCGTCCGCGGCATGTGCGATCACGCCGTTGGGGGCGCCGCCGCTGCGGATCCGCCGCGTCAGCGCGCGAGTGTCGATCCCCGACAGGCCGATGCGCGTGTGCCGCTTCATCCATTCCTCGAGCCGCTCAACCGAACGGAAGTTGGACGGGGCGGTCACGTCCTCGCGCACGATCATGCCGAGCGCGTGGGGCAGGTCGGCCTCGATATCGTCGGCATTCGCGCCGACATTGCCGATATGGGGAAAGGTGAAGGTGATGATCTGCCCGGCGAAGCTCGGGTCGGTCATGATCTCCTGATAGCCGGTCATCGCGGTGTGAAAGCAGACCTCGCCGACCGCCTGTCCCTCCGCCCCGAAACCGCGGCCCCAGACGACCTCGCCGCTCGACAGAACGAGGACACCTGTAGCTCCGTCAGGCGCGCGAAAAGTCGTGGCGTCGGCCATGATGCGGCGGGCACTCCGTTGGTTTGGGCAGCGATGTCGCTAAGTCGCGGCGGGTAGACCCCCTCCCCCCTCGCGTCAACCGGAGTCAGTCGCTATGTGACCCTCCATCATGATCCGTGACGACATCAAAGCCGCCCAGATCGCCGCCATGAAGGCCGGCGACAAGGAATCCCGCAACGCGATCAGCCTGATCCAGTCGGCGATCAAGAATCGCGACATCGAGGAGCGGACGAAGACGACCACAACAGACGACGACGCGCTGGTGGTCGAAGTGCTGCAGAAGATGGTCAAGCAGCGCCGCGAATCGATCGAGATGTACGTGAAGGGCGGCCGCCAGGAACTCGCCGACGCCGAAGCCGCCGAAGTCGCGGTGATCGAAAGATTTTTGCCGGCTCAGATGAGCGAGGACGAGACGAAAGCCGCGATCGAATCGATCAAGGCCGACCTCGGCGCGAGCGGTATGAAGAACATGGGCCGCGTGATGGCCGAGTTGAAGGCCCGTCACGCGAGCAGCCTCGACATGAGCAAGGCGAGCGGTCTGGTGAAGGCGGCGTTGAGCTAGCCAACTCGATTGCCAATGCGCATGCCATGGTGCATGTGTGTTACTCTACACGCGTGAGTCTCTCCCCAGCCTTTTTAGACGAACTCCGCGCGCGGACGCTGTTGTCGGCGCTGGTCGGCAAGTCGGTCAAGCTCACCAAGGCGGGGCGCGAGTTCAAGGGGTGCTGCCCCTTTCACAACGAGAAGACGCCGAGCTTCTACGTCAACGACGACAAAGGCTTCTACCACTGCTTCGGCTGTTCGGCGCACGGTGATGCGATCCGTTGGATGACTGAGCAGCGGGGCTTGCCGTTCATCGATGCGGTCAAGGAACTTGCGCAATCTGCGGGCATGGAGATGCCGGCGCAGGATCGCCAGGCGGTCGTGCGGGCGGAGCGCGCCAAGGGGCTGCACGAGGCGATGCAGGCGGCGGCGGACTGGTTCGAAGTACAGCTCGGCGGGTTGGACGGTGCCGAGGCGCGCGACCTGCTGACGCGCCGGCAAATCTCCGACGCCACCCGGCGCGCGTTCAATTTCGGTTTTGCGCCGGACGCGCGGGGCAAGCTGCGCACCGCGCTCAAGGACTTCGGCGACGAACTGCTGATCGAGGCCGGACTGCTCATCAAGGTCGAGGGCAAGGAGCCGTACGATCGCTTTCGCGGGCGGCTGATGATCCCGATCCGCGATCCGCGTGGCCGCGTCATCGCCTTCGGCGGACGCATCATCGGCGCGGGCGAACCGAAGTATCTCAACTCTCCCGACACGCCGCTCTTCGACAAGGGGCGCACGCTCTACAATCTCGACAAGGCTGGGCCGGCGTCGCGCAAGACCGACCGCCTGATCGTGGTCGAGGGCTATATGGACGCGATCGCGCTGACGCAGGCCGGGTTCGCCGATGTGGTCGCGCCGAACGGCACCGCAGTGACCGAGGCACAGCTCGAACGCATGTGGCGGCTGGCGGACGTGCCTATCCTGTGCTTCGATGGCGACGCCGCAGGTCAGAAAGCGGCGATCCGCGCTGCGATCCGCGCGCTTCCCGACTTACATCCTGGTCGAAGCCTGAGTTTCGCGTCTCTTCCTGAGGGACAAGATCCGGACGATTTGCTTCGAGCCCGGGGCGCAGACGCCTTCGAGCGAGTGCTCCAAAACACTAAGCCCCTAGTTGACGTAGTCTGGCAACACGAATTGGGAACGACCCCTCTTCACACGCCAGAGGAACGCGCAAGCTTGGGTAAAAGGCTTCGCGATCACGCTCGGCAGATCAAGGACGAAGATCTCAAAAGTGAGTATCTCGCCACTTTTAATCGTCGTGTCTGGGATTATTTTCACCCCGAACGGCCAAGCGAGAGCTTCCATTCTTTCAAGAGCCGGCCGTCAACCAGACCAATTGCCCCGCGCGTTCGTGCCATCGCGCAGTTCGGCATCGATCAAGTCACCATGATACCTAGCGTCATCAAAGGGTTGATCCTCCATCCGGATCTAATCGCGCCCAAAGCTGAGACGGTTCAACGACTCCCGATCAACGCGACTAAACTACGTCTCACGCGCATAGCGATGCTCGACGCAGTCCTATCGCGGCCAACCCTTGAAACCGACGAACTTAGAGCCATTTTAAAAGGCGAAGGCCTCGCTGACGTCCTGAATCAGATGGATGCGCTCACGCTTGCGTTTTCATTCCTCAATCCGCAAAGCGATAAAGCTGTTGCAGAGAGGGAATTGACGCTGGCGATCGACGCGTTGGTTGATGGGCCGGCTTTTGAGGCTGACATTGCGGATGCGCAGAGCCGCCTGAACGAGTGGTCGGATCAAGATTTTGACGACTATGTTGGCTTGGTGAAAACCAAGCAGGACATGGAGCGTTTGTTTCGAGACGCGCTACTTCCGGAAGACGAAACGCCGGTAGTGTAGCTCATAAAAGGTGTTTTGATGGCGAAGACGAACATGGCGGAAGTGGCTGAACCGACCGAGACGGGCGACGCTCCGCTGATCGATCTCAACGATGCGTCGATCAAGAAGCTGGTCGCGCGCGCCAAGAAGCGCGGTTACATCACCGTCGACCAGCTCAACGAGATGCTGCCGCAAGACCAGATGTCCTCGGAGCAGATCGAGGACGTGATGGCGGCGCTCAATGAAATGGGCGTCAACGTCGTCGAGAACGACGAGGCGGGCGAGGACGGCGAGGAGCAGCGCGCCGACGAGGACGACATCGATCCGGTCGATTCGTCGGAGGAGAACGCGCCCGCGCTCGAGACCAAGAAGAAGGAGACGGTCGATCGCACCGACGATCCCGTCCGCATGTACCTGCGCGAGATGGGTGCCGTCGAGCTGTTGAGCCGCGAGGGCGAGATCGCCATCGCCAAGCGGATCGAGGCGGGTCGCGACACGATGATTCTGGGCCTGTGCGAGTCGCCGATCACGTTCAACGCGATCATCGACTGGTCGACCGCGCTGAACGAAGGCACGATGCAGCTGCGCGAGATCCTCGATCTCGACGCGATGCTGTCAAAGGGTCCGTCGGCCGAGCAGGTCGCCAGCGCCGAGGAAGACGATTCGGGCGAGATCAGCGAAAGCGCCGCAGGGCCGTCATTCAAGGAAGAGGAAGACGTCAAGGAAGAGGCGTCGGCCGACGAGGACGAGGACGACATGACCGAACGTCGTGCGCCGCGTCCCTCGGACGACGACGACGAGGACAACACGCTGAGCCTCGCGCAGATGGAGGAACAGCTCAAGCCGATTGCGTTGGAGCGGTTCGCGAACATCACCGCGATCTACAAGAAGTTCTCGAAGATGCAGGTCACGCGCCTCGACCAGATGGGCGCGGGCGGCGAGTTGTCGGCGACGGACGAGCGCAAGTACCAGAAGCTGCGCGAGGACCTGACCGCCGAAGTCGAGAGCGTTCAGTTCCACCAGGCGAAGATCGAGTATCTGGTCGACCAGCTCTATTCGTTCAACCGCCGCCTGACCGCGCTCGGCGGCCAGATGCTGCGCCTGGCCGAGCGGCACAAGGTCAGCCGCGCCGACTTCCTCAACCGCTATGTCGGGCACGAACTCGACGATACGTGGCTGGCGTCGGTCGGCGGCGTCGACAAGAAGTGGGCGGCGTTCGCCGGCGCCGAGAGCGCGGCGGTCGACCGCATCCGTACCGAGATCAGCGAGATCAGCCAGCAGACCGGCATGGCGCTCGGCGAATTCCGCCGCATCGTCAACATGGTCCAGAAGGGCGAGCGCGAGGCGCGGATCGCGAAGAAGGAAATGGTCGAGGCCAATCTCCGCCTCGTGATCTCGATCGCGAAGAAGTACACCAACCGCGGCTTGCAGTTCCTCGACTTGATCCAGGAAGGCAATATCGGCCTGATGAAGGCGGTCGACAAGTTCGAGTATCGCCGCGGCTACAAGTTCTCGACCTATGCGACGTGGTGGATCCGCCAGGCGATCACGCGCTCGATCGCTGACCAGGCGCGCACGATCCGCATACCGGTCCACATGATCGAGACGATCAACAAGCTGGTCCGCACCAGCCGCCAGTTCCTGCACGAGCAAGGCCGCGAGCCCACGCCTGAGGAAATGGCCGAGCGCCTGAGCATGCCGCTCGAAAAGGTGCGCAAGGTGATGAAGATCGCGAAGGAGCCAATCTCCCTCGAAACGCCGATCGGCGACGAAGAGGATTCGCACCTGGGCGACTTCATCGAGGACAAGAATGCGGTGATCCCGGTCGACGCCGCGATCCAGGCGAACCTGAAAGAAACGGTGACGCGGGTGCTGGCGTCGCTGACCCCGCGCGAGGAACGCGTGTTGCGCATGCGGTTCGGGATCGGGATGAACACCGACCACACGCTGGAGGAAGTCGGGCAGCAGTTCAGCGTGACTCGCGAACGCATCCGCCAGATCGAGGCCAAGGCGCTACGCAAGCTCAAGCACCCGAGCCGGTCGCGCAAGATGCGGTCGTTCCTGGATCAGTGACGGAGGCAGCGGGAATTAGCGTGAGCTAATTTCTGACTCGCCGATGTCCGGCGGACGGGCGCGCAGCGACCCGTTCCACGTCACGGGATTTATTCCCGTGACGCACGGGCCTCAATGATCGCTGCTGTATACCGCAACACTCGGCGCGATCGGGTCGAGCAGCACCGTCAGCGCGATCACGACCGCGCCCGCCATCAGCACCCCGCTTGCCAGCGTTGCGCGGCGGCGGTCGATCGCTGGGATCAGCGGCAATAACAGCACTGCGCTGATCGCAAGCGGCAGTGCCGCGATCATCGGTGTCTTCGGCCCCACTGCTTCGAGCAGGAACCAGCCGAAGCCGAGCATGTACCCGACGCCCAGCATCGCCGCGACGACGATCGCGACGACGCCGACCATGCGCCCGGCAAACCGCTCGACCGCCACCGCGATCCCGCCGAACATCAGCGGCACCGCCAGCGGATAGGCGGCGGTCGGCGCGGTCGCCTGCGCGAACACGGCAACCACCAGCAACGGCACCGCCGCTCCCGCGACCGTGCCGATCCGCGACGGCAACCACCGCCGCATCGCGACGAACACGGCCAGACATACCAGCAGGGCCTGCGCTTCCAGTCGCGGGATCGCCGCCAGCCGGTCGTAATAATTCGTTTTGCCCCCAGCCCCCGACACCAGGTTGACGACGTACAGCGCAAGCCCGGCGATAACGATCAGCGCCAGCAACGCTCCCGCCCCGCGCAGGACGTCGCTTGCCGACCCGCGCCCCCACACCGCCGCTGCATAGCCCGCTATACCGAACGCCAGGATCACCCAGCCGATCGGCGCGGCATAGCTTACGAACACGAGACCGAACGCGTCGAAGAACACCGCGTCGGGCGCCTTGTCCGGCAGCGCCGGCGCCGTCAGCAGCGCGCGGGTCAGGTCGAGCACTTGCCGCCCCATGTCCTGCACCGCGCCCTGATCGAGCCGCTCCGGCGTCGCCATCGGCGAGTGATAGAGCGCCGGCCGGCCGATAAAGGCGAAATTGAATCCGGGTACGCCCTGGTTCTTCGCGACGGTATAGTCGGTCGAATTGGGCAGTTTCTTGTAGATGAACACGCTGAGCGAGGTCGCGACCGGGCGCGCGACATGCTCGCCGAACAGCCGCATCATCGCGCCATTGTCGGCGCCGGTCTCGAACATCTGCGTCCGCCCGCCGCCGCCCCGCGTCTCCATGTTGACGATCACGCCAACATGCCCGCGCCGCGGGTCGCTCGCGAAGAAGGTCTTGGCCCCCTCCAGCCCCAGTTCCTCGCCATCGGTCAGCAGTACCATCAGGTCGCGCGGCGGCTGGCCCTGCGCCGCGATCGCGCGGACCGTCTCCAGCGCCGAGGCGACCCCGGCGGCATCGTCGGCCGCGCCCGGCGATCCCCACACGCTGTCGTGATGCGCCATCAGTAGGACGGCGGGCAGGCTGCGCTCGCGCCCGGGCAAGACCGCAACGATGTTGGTCAGCGGCGGCATGACCGACGACTTGCTCCACCCCGCCAGCCGCTCTGCACCTTCCGCATCCATTTGCGACTGCGTGGTCGCGACCGTCAGCCCCATCGACCGCAACCGCCCGACCAGATAGTCGCGCGCCTTGGCATTCTCGGCGCTCCCGGTCGGCCGCGGCGCCTGGCTGATCGCGCGAATGTCGGCCATCGCGCGTTCGGCGGAGAAGGCATCGACCGACGCAGCCGCGGAGACCGGCCCCGGCGGAGTCGTCGCGACGATCGCCAGGATGATTGCCCCCACCGCCGCGATCAGCAGCGCCCACCATCCCCGCATCGGCTTCCTCTCCCGTTCTGAAACAAAGGGGTATCGCAAATCGGACCGCTGTAAACCCGGTCTTTACGCTGCCCGACTACATCCCCCGGATCGTGACTCATCAGCCGCGTCGAGGAAACATGCCGGTGGACACCCAGTTCGATCGCCAGAGTGCCAGTTGGAGCGTACTGACCGCTCTGGCCGACGCCGACGGTTCGGCGCGCCATCCCTTCGTCGCCATGATGGGTGAGCGCAGCGCGCCGACGCGCGACTTGGCCGATGCCGTCCATCTGCTGTGCGCGCTCCACGGCCGCCAGCCGGGAGTGATCGACCATGCGCTGGCGCACGGACCGACTCCCGCCGCCGAGGCATGGCTGGAGGAAGCCGCCTCCGCCTTCGCGGAGGAACGCGCGCTGCTCGCCCGGCTGACCGCCGCCGCCGGTCCGATCCCCTCGACGCCGGGGCAGGCCGAGTCGGAAGCCGCCGTCACGCATCAGCAGCATGCGTTGGACATGCTCGCTCAGTCCGATCGCACGGGCTGTGCGGTCGGCGCGGCGATGGCGCTGGTGCTCGACTGGCGCGCGGTGCGCGGCGTGCTCGACGCCGCCGCGACGCGGGCCGGATCGCCGATCCCGGCATCGTCACTGCCTAGCGATATCGATACCGCGACGCTCGCCGCCGAACTGGCGTCCGCCCCGGCGATCGAACGCGCGATGAGCTTCGGCGCGCAGCAATTGCTCGCCCAGCATCGCGCGTTGTGGGATCTGGCCGAAGCGCGCAAGTCGGCAAGAGACCGGCACTAAGGTTCGGCGCGGCGGAGCAGCGCTTCCGGCCGATGGCGCGGCTTTGCCGCGCCGCTACCCTTGCCTTTCATCCAGTAGCTGACCAAAACCAAACCCGAGTTTCGAAAATCGGGGACGGTAATGATTCGCTTCGAAGGCACGCAGAGCTATGTCGCGACCGACGACCTGAAGGTTGCGGTCAACGCCGCCGTCCAGCTCCGCCGCCCGCTCCTCGTCAAGGGCGAGCCCGGCACCGGCAAGACCGTGCTGGCCTATGAGATCGCCAAGGCGGTGAACGCGCCGCTGATCGAGTGGAACATCAAATCGACCACCAAGGCGCAGCAGGGCCTGTACGAATATGACGCTGTCGCCCGCCTGCGCGACGGCCAGCTCGGCGACGAGCGCGTCCACGACATCAAAAACTACATCCGTAAGGGCAAATTGTGGGAGGCGTTCACGAGCCCCCAGGTCCCCGTCCTGCTGATCGACGAGATCGACAAGGCCGATATCGAGTTCCCCAACGACCTGCTCCAGGAACTCGATCGTATGGAATTCCATGTCTACGAGACCAAGGAGACGGTGCGCGCGGCCGAGCGCCCGATCGTCGTCATCACCTCGAACAACGAAAAGGAACTGCCCGACGCGTTCTTGCGCCGGTGCTTCTTCCACTACATCAAGTTTCCCGACCGCGAGACGATGCAGGCGATCGTCGACGTCCACTTTCCCGGTATCCAGAAAATCCTCGTCTCCAAGGCAATGGACATCTTCTACGACGTGCGCGAGGTGCCGGGGCTGAAGAAGAAGCCGTCGACCAGCGAACTGCTCGACTGGCTCAAGCTGCTGCTCCACGAGGACATGCCGCTCGACGTGCTCCAGAACCGCGACCCGACCAAGGCGATCCCCCCCTTGCACGGCGCATTGCTCAAGAACGAGCAGGACGTGATGCTGTTCGAACGCCTCGCCTTCATGGCCAAGCGGCAACAGGGCGGCGCGCCGCGCTGATCGCTTAGGAGTTTCACGCAAAAAGAAAGGGGTCGCCGGACATCATGCCCGGCGGCCCCTCTTCGTTCGATCAGGCCGATCTCAGCCGAACACGACCTTGGCACGCCGGCGGCTGCGCAGCGCAGCGCCCATCGCGCCGAAGCCCAGCATCATCATCGCCCAGGTCGCCGGCTCCGGCACGGCGGCGGTCGCGACTTCGAAGTTGCTGCTGTACGCGGTCTGGCCGAACGCGACGTTCACATTGTCGACCGCGCCGGTGAAGGTGCCGTCCCAGCCCGAGCCGAACCCGACCTGGATGCCGTACACGCTGAGCTGCGACCCGGCATTGTCGGCGATCCACTGCGCCAGCGTCTTGGTCCCGCCCGCAGTCGCATTCGTCGGCCCGAGCAAGGCATTGTTGGTCCAGAACAGTCCGGTGTTCAGGTCGCCCGACCCGGTCAGCCAGGTGTTGGTCGCGGACGGACCGGTGCCGAGGTTGTACGCCGCTTCCCAGATCAGCGTGCCGGCGAACACCCCGTCCTTCAGGATGTTGAGCCGCAGCACCGGCGTCAGGTAATTGGTCGCGGTCGACGACGCATCGCGCAGGTAATCATACGAATAGCTCGTCAGGCTCGACAGCGCGATCGGCGACACGGCGCCGTTGGAGCCGAAATAATATTGCAGGTCGGCCTTGCCGGTCTGCGCCTGGGTCTGGTTGAAATAGGCCGATCCGTTGCCGTTGCGGGCATAGTTGGTCGTGATCCCGACCGTCGTCCCGGCACCGACATTGTCCTGATACCAGCTGTTGAGCACCGGCATGCCATGCGCGCGATTGGCGTCGGCATTCGGGCCCGGCCCGACGACGGTGGTCGTGGTGCCCGAGGCATTAGTCGTCGTCGTGTAGGTGCTGGTGCCGGCGGCGCCGTTCAGGTTCTGCAGGCTGGTATTGTAGACCGTGGCGGCTAAAGCCGGCGTGGCGGCAGTCGCCATGACGAACGCCGTCACCGCCGACGCGCGCGAAAAAATGCTCATCGCTGAACTCCCCTATTATCGATCGGTCCCACCCTGGCCGATCGTTAAGGTATTCATAAATCGATTATTAATCATGGCAAGCATGGTGACTCAATCTTGTTCCGTTTTGAGACGAATTGGCCGCTCGCTCGAAGCGGGTAGCCTGCGACACCACGCTTTTTACTGACCACCGACTGTCGAACGCGGGCTGGTTACCGCCGCGTTAACCATATTCGCTCACGCTTCGCTCAGCCTGTCGGCGGTAGGACGGCCGACGGGCATGAGGTATTCCATTCGACATCTTGGCGGGATCGTCGGCGCTGCGCTGGCGCTGGTCGCGGTCGCGCCGGCGGCGGCGAGTTCGCTGCTCGATTATGTCGGCCAGTGCGTGCCGTTCGCGCGAGCCGCGTCCGGCATCCAGATTTATGGCGACGCCTGGACGTGGTGGGACCAGGCCGAGGGCCGCTACGATCGCGGCGATCAGCCGAAGGTCGGCGCCGTCATCGCCTTCGCCAAGCAGGCGCGCCTGCCGCTCGGCCATGTCGCCGTCGTCAGCCGCATCGTCGAACGCCGCGTCGTCATGCTGACCCACGCCAACTGGTCGCGCCAGAACGGTGAGCGCGGCCATGCCGAACAGGACGTGACGTTGTTCGACGTCAGCTCGGACAATGACTGGAGCGAAGTCCGCGTCTGGTATCGCGACAGCGACGGACTGGGCAGCACGACCTATCGCGTCAACGGCTTCATCTACCCCGACCGCCGGACTCATGCCGCTCGCGAACTGACCGGCACCCAGCCCGATTACGTCGGCGCGTTGATCGACGCCTACGCCCGCTGAGCCCATCGCCAACGTGACAGCGCGCTGCTAGACCCGCGCGATCGTGGGAGGGTCGATCATCAACCGCCGCTACGGCATGCTGCTTGCGGCGGTTGTCCTGCTCGGCTTGACATTGCGCGTGGCGGCCGCACAGGGCGGCTTGTGGCTGGACGAGGCGTGGTCGGCGGAGCTGGCGCATCAGGCGCGGACCCCTCTCGGGGTGTTCCTGAACATCAATCACGACAATAATCATCACCTCAATTCGCTGTGGCTGCTGCTGGTCGGCTACGACGCGGCGCCGGTGCTGCAACGCGGCCTGTCGATCGCGACCGGAACGACGGCGATCGTGGTTGCGGCCGCGATCTTCGCGCAGCGCAGCAAGGGTATGGCGCTGGTCGCGGCGTTGCTGTTCGCGGTTTCGCCGATGGTCGTGACGATGGGGTCGGAGGCGCGCGGTTATGCGCCGATGTCGCTCGCGTTGCTCGTCGCGGTCCTGCTGGTGTCGCACTGGCTGTCGGATGCGCCGCTCGATCGCACGCGCCAGCGGTTGGCGCTGTGCTTCGCGTTGGGCGCACTGTCGCAACTGACGATGGTGTTCGGATGCGTCGCACTAATCGGCTGGGCGTTTCTGTCGGAAGGCGCGCGGACGAGCCCGGTAACGGCGGCCAAGCTGACGTTCGGCCTGTTCGCCCCGGCATTGATCGCCCTGTTGGCGGTGCTCGCCGTGATCGCCGGGGCGGCGCTGGCCAGTCCGACCGGGTTCCAGTTCGGCAGCTATGCGCCGTTCACGGTGCTGCTCTTCCTTCATGCCCAGATCGAGATGGTGGGATATACGATCGGCTGGCCGATCGTGTCGCTGTGGCTGCTGCCGATCGTGCTCGTCGTCGTCCTGCTGGCCCACAGGGGCGGTGCCCGGCTGACACCGTTCTACTGGCTCGCCATCGTGGCGTTTCCCCTGGCGCTGGCCATCCTTCACGCCGGCAATGTCGGGCATCCGCGCTACTATCTACTGGCGGCGATCGCGCTGTTACTGCTGCTCGCCGAGACGACGGCCACGCTGATCGCGCGTGGCGGGTGGCAGCGGATCGCCAGCGCCGGCGCAATCGTCGCGATCCTAGGCGGCGGGCTGTGGCAGGATGCGGCCCTGATCCGCAACCAGCGCGGCGATCCCACGAAGGCGATAACCGCGCTCGCGGCGCGCGCGCCGGGCGGCACGACGGTCCTGCTCGATCGGTCGACCGGGCTGGCGATGCTTCGCGTCGCCGCGGCTCACGCGCATTATCCGTTGATGGTGGTCGAGGCCGGATGTCCCGCCGCGCCGTTCCTGTTCGTCGATCGCTTCAAGGGGGAGACGTTCGACGATCCCCCGCCGCGTTGCCGTGGCGCCTATCGTCCGATCGCAAGCGCCTATGCGGTAGGGCTGTCGGGCACGCATTGGGCACTATACGAACGCGCGCCCGCGCCGAACGGCGCCACCCCGCCGCCCTCACAAAAGCCGGCCGCGCGATAGCAGGCCGGCTGGCGTTTCGGACCGCGCGCGCTTAGCATCGGGCCATGTTCTTCAACTTCCTCGACGAGCTTCGCGCCGCCGGCATCGCCGCGAGCATGAAGGAGCATCTGCTGCTGCTCGAAGCGCTCGACCGCGACGTGATCGCGCGGACGCCGGAAGATTTCTATTACCTGTCCCGCGCGATCTATGTGAAGGACGAAGGACTGCTCGACCGTTTCGACCAGGTCTTCGCCAAGGTCTTCAAGGGCATCGCGACGAGCTACGGCACGCAGAATGCCGACATCCCCGCCGACTGGCTGAAGGCGATCGCCGAGAAATACCTGACGCCCGAGGAGATGGCGAAGATCGAATCGCTCGGTTCGTGGGACGAGATCATGGAGACGCTGAAGAAGCGGCTGGAAGAACAGGAAAAGCGCCACCAGGGCGGTAACAAGTGGATCGGCACCGGCGGCACCAGCCCCTACGGCAATTCGGGCTACAATCCGGAAGGCGTGCGGATCGGCGGCGAATCGCGCCACGGCAAGGCGATCAAGGTCTGGGACCAGCGCGAGTTCAAGAACCTCGACAATACGCGCGAGCTCGGCACGCGCAACATCAAGATCGCGCTCCGCCGTCTCCGCCGCTTCGCGCGCGAGGGCGCGGCGGACGAACTCGACATCGACGGCACGATCGACGGCACCGCACGGCAGGGCTGGCTCGACGTCCGGATGCGGCCGGAGCGACGCAACGCCGTTAAGCTGCTGCTGTTCCTCGACGTCGGTGGGTCGATGGATCCCTGGGTGAAGCTGTGCGAGGAACTGTTCTCGGCGGCGACGTCCGAGTTTAAGAACATGGAGTTCTTTTACTTCCACAATTGCCCGTACGAGGGTGTGTGGAAGGACAATCGCCGCCGTTTCGCCGAGCGGACGCCGATGTGGGACGTGCTCCACAAGTTCGGCCACGACTACAAGCTGGTCGTCGTCGGCGACGCGTCGATGAGCCCGTACGAGATCACCCATCCCGGCGGCTCGGTCGAGCATTTCAACGAGGAATCGGGCGCGGTGTGGATGCACCGGCTGACGACGACCTATCCGGCGGCGATCTGGCTCAACCCGATCAAGGAAGAGCAATGGGGTTATTCGCAGTCGATCCGCATCGTGCGCGAGTTGATGAACGACCGCATGTACCCGCTGACGCTGGGTGGCCTGGACGATGCGATGCGCGAGTTGACGCGCAAGCGCTGATGTCGCGCCCCGATCAGGGGCGATAGCGGTCGCGCATCCCAGCCATCCATCCGGCCTTGGCGATCAAGCCGCCGCTCTGGAACTGGACGACATGATCGAGCGGGTCGTCGCGATCGAAGGCGATGCCGAACTGCCGTTCCGACGTCCAGGCGATGCGAGCGATGACCGGCGCGTCCTTGCCGATCGTCACCTCGATCGTCTGCCCCACCGCGATCCCCTCGACCGCATCGATGCAGGCGCCGGTGTCGGAGACGTTGCGGATGCGGCTGGTGATCGTCGCGCCCGTTTCCGGCACCACGATCCGGGCCATGCGGAAGATGCTGTCGCGCTTGGAGCGCTCGGGGGCGGAATCGTCGGACATGCCCGGGTTTCTACCCGGAAAAGCTCACCACCTTATTAAGACCGTACCGGCCGAAACATCCTAAATGGTGGAATTCACGCGCAAAGCTGCGCCAGCTTCGCCTCGAACTTGGCGACGAGCGCCAGCCGGCGGTTGCGTGCCTCCAACGTCAGCGCGGTGCGCGCGGCGACCTGTTCCTGCGCCAGCCGGCGCGCGTAAAAACGAATATCCGATTCCATGGCTCGGTCCCCGACCCGAATCCCCTGCCCGGCCGACCTGCCACCATGACGCCGCAATGGAACCCGCTTTGGGACCAGTCGCCAGAGTCGTACGACAAAGCGTTGATGCAGGTGAGTTTTACGGCGAGAAACCCCGCTCAATAGAGCAAGTGCGGTCGCCGCGCCTCGACCCACGCCGCCTCGTCGGGAATCGCCAGCGCGTCGAGGTCGCCGGGTCGCGCGCCGGCATCGTCGACCCATTCGCGCAAGCCCGGCCCGCCATTGATGACGTCGATCGCCAGCTTGTCGAACACATATTCGTACGGGAAATCGCGCCACAGGTCGTAACCGGGGTACAGCGCGCGGATCGCCTTGAACGCCAACGCCTGCAACCGCCACGGCCGGAACGCCGCATGATCGTAGGCCGCGCCCTCGGCATGGATGAACACGCCCGAGCAAAGCGCGCCGACATGCTTGTGGAAGGTCGGCTGGAACCAGATGTCGCGCAGGGTGCACCCCGCCAGCCAGTCGGGCGCGAACCGCCGCATCTCCGCAATCACCGCCTTCGCATCGATGTCGGGTGCGCCGAACAGTTCGAGCGGGCGCGTCGTCCCCCGCGCTTCGCTCAGCGTCGTGCCCTCGAGCATCACGGTGCCGGCATAGGCGCGCGCCATGTTGACGTTGGCGGCGTTTGGGCTGGGGTTGATCCACGGTCGCTCGGACGGCCAGCCGAAACCGGGCGCGGCGTCGGGCGCCCAACCCTCCATCGCGATCACGCGATAGTCGACGTCGAGCTTGAACTGCTCGATGAACCACTGCCCCATCTCGCCCAGCGTCATGCCGTGCCGCATCGGCATCGGCCCGGCGCCGACGAAGCTTTCCCACCCGGGCAGCAGCGTCAGCCCCTCGACCGGTCGTCCGGCCGGATTGGGGCGATCAAGCACCCACACGCTCTTGCCGTGCGCGGCGGCGGCTTCGAGCACGTAGAGCAAGGTCGTCACGAAAGTATAGATGCGGCACCCGACATCCTGGAGGTCGACCAGCATCACGTCGAACGTACCCATCGACTGGCCTGTCGGCCGCCGCACCTCGCCATACAGGCTGAACACCGGCATGCCGTAGGTCGGATCGGTGAAGTCCGGCGACTCCATCATGTTGTCCTGCAAGTCGCCGCGCACGCCATGCTGCGGCCCGAACACCGCCGACACGTTGAGCCCCGCCGCGACCAGCGCGTCTAGGCCGTGTGTCAGGTCTGCCGTCACCGACGCCGGATGCGCGAGCAACGCCACGCGCTTGCCGGCGAGCGGCTTGCGCAGGTCGGGGTCGGCAAGCAGCCGGTCGATACCGAATTTCATGGGCCGTCAGGTGCCGGGAGCGTCGCGATAAAGCAATCTGGGTTGTGGAAATCGGGCGGCCCGGGCGCGTGCGTCAACGCCCAGAAACTCTTCGTTCCGTCGATCGCCTCGACCACCATCGTCAGCCCGATCCGCCAATCCGCGCCGCCAATCTCGCGCAGGTCTGCCGTCGCCGTCAGCACCGGCATCGCCCAGGCCGTGACGGGAACGACGAGGGCATCGCGCATACCCTCTCGCCGCCCGTCGAACGCATAGCTCGCCCAGCGTCCCGAGGGGGACAAGTTCAATTCGACGTATCCGCTGCGCCCGACCGGCTGAACGAATGCTTCGAAACAGCTGTGCTGCCACAATTCGTCCGCACGCGCCGGGGCCGCCGGTTCGGGCCAGCGCACGCGTTCGACATCGCCTTCGATCATATAGCGCAGGGACAACACGTCGCCGCGACGGTCGATCGAGACGCCGACGGCATCGAGCGCCATGCTCGGAAAATCGGGATGGGGCTTCAGCCGCCAATTCACCATTCGCGTCTCCCCGGCGACGGCCGAGTTCGCGCTGCGACCGGCCCGCTTCTGATCCCTTGCCTCGGCGGCTGGGCGGCAAAAGGCAAGTGCTGGAAAATTTCTCGAAACGCGCTATGTGCGCCGCTCCCCATGGCTACTGTCCTTCCCTCCCCGCCCCGCGTGGGCATGGTCTCGCTCGGCTGTCCCAAAAACCTGGTCGACAGCGAGCGCATCCTGACCAAGCTGCGCAACGACGGCTATCAGATGTCGCCCGATTATGCCGGCGCCGACGTCGTGCTGGTCAACACCTGCGGCTTCCTAGATTCCGCCAAGGAGGAAAGCCTGGAGGCGATCGGCGAGGCGATCGCGGAGAATGGCCGCGTCATCGTCACCGGCTGCATGGGCAAGGAAGCCGACGCCATCCGCACGCGCTTCCCGCAAGTGCTCGCGATCACCGGCGCGCACGAATACGAGCAGGTCGTCGGCGCGGTTCACGATGCGGCGCCGATGCCGCCCAACGCGTTCCTCAATCTGGTGCCCGAGAGCGGGCTCAAGCTCACCCCGCGCCATTACAGCTATCTGAAGATTTCGGAGGGCTGCAATCACCGCTGCGCCTTCTGCATCATCCCGCAGCTGCGCGGCGACCTCGTCTCGCGCCGCCCCGACGCGATCCTGCGAGAGGCGGAGAAGCTGGTCGCGGCGGGGACGCGCGAACTGCTCGTCATCAGCCAGGACACGTCGGCCTATGGCGTCGACATCAAGCATCATCCGCGCATGTGGAAGGGGCATGAAGTTCGCGCGCACATGACCGACCTCGCGCGCGAACTCGGCAAGATCGCACCGTGGGTGCGGCTCCATTACGTCTACCCCTACCCGCATGTCGACCAGGTCATCCCGCTGATGGCCGAGGGCTTGCTGCTTCCCTATCTCGACATTCCGTTCCAGCATGCCAGCCGCAACGTGCTCAAGCTGATGAAGCGCCCGGCCAACGAGGCGAAGGTGCTCGAGCGCATCCATCGCTGGCGCGAAATCTGCCCCGACATCGCGATCCGCTCGACCTTCGTCGTCGGCTTTCCCGGCGAGACCGAGGAGGATTTCCAGTATCTGCTCGACTGGCTCGACGAGGCGCAGTTGGACCGCGTCGGCGCGTTCCGGTTCGAGCCCGTGGAAGGCGCGGCGGCCACCAACCTGCCGAACGCGGTGCCCGAGGAGGTCAAGGAAGAGCGCTACGCCCGGATCATGGAACGGACCGCCGCGATCAGCGCCGCCAAGCTCCAGGCCAAGGTCGGCCGCACCCTGCCCGTCATCATCGACGCGGTGGACGCGGACGGCGGCGCCACCGGGCGCAGCCAGGCCGACGCGCCGGAGATCGACGGCGAAGTCTTCCTGCGCGACGCCGCGCACCTCACGGTCGGCGACATCACCCCGGTACTGGTCGAGGATGCCGACGACCATGACCTCTATGGCGTACCGGCCTGACCTGTCCCGGATTCGGACGAGCGTAGGATTCGCCGAGCGCGCGCCGCTGCTTTAGGGTCGCGCGCCGTGATGAAGCGTGCGCTCACCATCCTCGCCTGGTTCCTCGCGCCGCTTCCGGTAACGGCGGCGACCGCGCCCGCTGCGGCCCCGGCGCAGCGCATCGTGTCGGCGATCGATCCGCTGTTGATGGCCAACGCCGATTTCGTCCGTCTCGCCGATCCTCAACTCTGGACCGACCTGAACGTCACGCGGATCGAGTTCCGCGACGGGCGGACCTTCTGGCGATTCTATCGTATCCGCAACCTGCGCCATCCCGCCGGACCGCTGTGGTTCGTGCCGCACGACAACGAGAATGCCGCGTTCCAGGCCGCGATCTACGCCGTGCGTGCCTATGGCGGGGAGGTCGTCGCGATCGAGGAAGCGCGTTCGATCGCCGGCCCCGATTCGCGCGGCAACGGCGACGTCGATTACGGCAAGGACGTCGACCCCAACCGCAACTTCTGGGACGCGACACCGGCCTATGCCGACGAGATCCTGGCCGGGCTCGGGCACCCGCCACGGCTGATCGTCGCGCTGCACACCAACGAGCCGGGCTTCGACGCGAGCGAATATGGCTGCGGCCCGCCGCCTTCCGGCAATACCGGGCGGGGCGAGATTTCGGTGCTGTTCTGCAACGACGTCTATTCGCCGCGCCCGTCGGTGTCGGCGCGATGGCCGTTCGATGATACCGACAGCGTCGCGATCGTCTCCTACCCGGCGCAAGGATCGCCCGCCGACGGCTTCTGCGCGCGGGCACTGGCCGAGGCCGACGCGAACATCCAGTTCGAGCATGTCGTGACGAGCGACGGGTCGCTGTCCAACTATGCGCTGTTCCATGGCCTGCCCTACGTCAACTTCGAGACGCAGGAGCGCGGCATCACGCCGGAGGGGTTGGGCGATGCGCGGACGCGGCTGCTGGCGATGATCGACCTGGCGATGATGCGCTGTGCGCCGGTCGAGGGCGTGACGTTGCAGCGAGTTGTCCGACCGCCGCCGCACGGTCGCAAGCGGCGCTAAAAGTTACTCCACCCCGGCGAACGCCGGGGCCCAGGTGGGAGACGATGATGGTGGGTGCATCGCTCACTTACTCTGCTCCTCCCAACTGGGCCCCGGCATTCGCCCGGGTAGTCGTGAAAAGGCAGGTTTCGTCGGAGGACTAGCGCCCCCGACGCGCGCAGCTATGGTGCGCCACCATGAAGCCACGCCATCTGATCGCGCTGCTCGCGTTCGTCGCCCCGCCCGCCCTCGCCCAGGACCTGACGCCCACCGACACCGCCAGGGTCGATGCGATCGTCGGTGACGTGCTGGCGAAGACCGGCGTCCCCTCCGCCTCGATCGCGATCGTGCGCGACGGCAAGATCGTGCTGGCGAAAGCGTACGGCAAGCAGTCCGAGACGCTGGCCACGCCCGACGCAGCTCGCCCGTACCAGATCGCCTCCATATCCAAGCAATTCACCGCCACCGCCATCCTGCTGCTCGCGGACGAGGGCAAGTTGAGCCTGGACGACAACGTCGCCAAATGGGTGCCGGGGATCACCGACGGCGACAGGATCACGATCCGGCAATTGCTCAGCCACACGTCGGGGCTGCAGGATTACTGGCCGCAGGATTACAGCTTCGCCGCGATGGCGAAACCAGTGACGCCGCAGGGCATCCTCGATCACTGGGCGAAGAAGCCGCTCGACTTCGCGCCGGGGACGCAGTGGCAATATTCGAACACCGGCTATGTCGTCGCCGGGCTGATCGTGGAGAAGGCTGCGGGCAAGCCGCTGCTCGCCTACCTTCAGGACAAGGTGTTCAAGCCATTGGGCATGAAGGCGATCGACCAGGACAAGGCGATCGGCCCGGCCTTCCCGCAAGGCTATGGCCGCTACGCGCTCGGCCCGGTGCGGCCGGAGAAACCCGCCGCCTCCGGCTGGCTCTATGCCGCCGGTGAACTGTCGATGTCGGCCGCCGACCTCGCCAAATGGGATATCGCAAGGATCGACCGGACCGTGCTGACGCGCGCCGACTGGACGACCCAGGAAACCCCGATCAAGCTGACCGACGGCACCGACACGCATTACGGGCTCGGCGTGTTTTCGGGCCTGCAGAACGGCCGGCCGTATGTGGAGCACAGCGGCGAAGCGGTCGGCTTCATCTCGGAGAACATCGTCTTCCCGCAGGACAAGGCGGCGTTCGTCGTGCTGACCAATTCCTGGTCGGCCGGCGCGGCGTCGCAGATCGCGAGCAAGCTGGCGCTCACCTTCCTGCCCGCGCTGGCCAACGCGCCGGCGACGGGCGACGATGCGCAGGCGGCGGCGAAGGCGCGCCAGGTGTTCGACCAACTCCGCGCCGGCACGGTCGATCGCGCGATGCTGACCGACGACGCCAATTACTATTTCACCCCGACCGCGATCGCCGACTACCGAGCCAGCCTGGCCCCGCTCGGCGAGCCGCAGAGCTTCGCTCAGGCGGGCAAGACCAGCCTGCGCGGCGGCTATGTCATTCGCGGATTCGCGATCAAATATCCCGACCGCACGCTGCGGCTGAGCACCTTCTTCGATCCCGCGACCGGCAAGATCGAGCAGTTCCTCGTGACGCCGAGCGGCCAGTGACCGACTTCGCCGCCCTGCTCCAGCCCGATCGCGGCCAGCCGGCACGCACGATCGAGGTCGTCCATCCCGACGCTTTCGCCGACTGGCTGAAGGCGCAGCCGCCGCGCATCCGTAGCCTGCTGACCGCGCAGAAGGTGACCGGCAAGGCGGGCGACAAGGCGATCGTGCCAGGCGACGCGGCGGAGGACTGGTCGGCGTTGCTGGTGTGCGACGAGGATATCGCGTCGCCGTGGCGGATCGCGTCGCAGCCGGAGAAACTGCCCGAAGGCATCTATCGCCTGAAATCGGGTGAGGTCGGCGCGGCCGGGCTCGGCTGGCTGCTCGCACAGCACCGCTTCGACCGCTACGCCAAGGCGAAGGACGCCGCCCCGCGCATCCTGCTGACCGGCGATCCGGCGAGCATCGACGAGACGGTGCGGCTGGCGCAGGCGACCGCGTTGGTCCGCGACCTGGTCGATACCGGGTCGTCCGACATGGGCCCGGCGGAGCTTGAGGTGGAGGCCGAGAAGCTGGCGAAGGCGCACGATGCCACGCTGACCGTGACGCGCGGTGATGCGCTCGCCAAGGGCTATCCAATGATCGACGCGGTCGGCCGCGCTGCCGCGAAGCATCGCGCGCCCCGGCTGATCGAGCTCGAATGGGGCGATCCGAAGCATCCGCGCGTCGCGGTGATCGGCAAGGGCGTATGCTTCGACAGCGGGGGCCTCGACATCAAACCGGCATCGGGCATGCGGCTGATGAAGAAGGACATGGGCGGCGCGGCGCACGCGCTGGCGCTGGCGAGCCTCGTCATGGGCGCGCGATTGAAGGTGCGACTGCACCTGCTGATTCCCGCGGTCGAGAATGCGATCTCGGCCGATGCCTTCCGTCCCGGCGACGTGCTGCGGACGCGCAAGGGCCTGACGGTCGAGAACACCAATACCGATGCCGAAGGGCGGTTGGTGCTCGGCGATGCGCTGACCAAAGCGGAAGAGGGTAAGCCGGCGCTGGTGATCGATTTCGCGACGCTGACGGGGGCGGCGCGCGTGGCGCTGGGGCCGGACCTGCCCGCGACCTTCGTCAACGACGAAGCGCTGGCGGCGGACCTGCTCGCGGCGGGCGAGCGGGTGCGCGATCCGTTGTGGCGGTTGCCGCTGTGGGACGGGTACGACGATTACCTCAAGTCCGACATCGCCGACCTCGTCAATTCGCCCGACAACGGCTTCGCCGGCGCGGTGACGGCCGCCCTGTTCCTCCGCCGCTTCGCCCCCGCCGGCGTCCCTTGGGCCCACCTCGACACCTTCGCCTGGCGCCCCACCGCCAAGCCCGGCCGACCGAAGGGCGGCGAAGCCTACGGCCTGCGAGCAAGCTGGGCGATGCTGAAGGCGCGGTTCGGATAGGCTGCTTGTGGGTGGGAAGCTGACGTTTGCTCAATCGCGCGGCAATTTGGCAGCGATCTGCTCGAACTCGTTCGCCGTGAAGCCGGTCAAGGTGGGCATCTCCCAATCGAAGAAGCACTTGTCGGCCACGGCATGCAAGATCAAGCTGCGCACGCCCAAAATTTCGGTAAGCGACAAGCTGGTATTAGGGACAACCCCAAGCGCTGCCTCTGCTAAACGGTCGGCGAGTGGCTCGATGCTCGGGGATGTGACAACCAACTCACCATCGCGCTCAAGTTCAGCGATGGTCATTGCAAGTGTTCGGCTCAACTGCTCGTCGGTCACGCTTTGCTACCCTCTCCGGGCGCGTAATGCCCGAAGTACCGCAACGTCTTCAACTGGGTCGCTACCTGCCGCCCACCCTCGCCGCCGCCTCAATGATCGGCACGAACTTCGCGGCGGTCAGGCTCGCACCGCCGACCAGGGCGCCGTCGACATTGTCGAGGCTGAGAATCTCGGCGGCGTTGTCGCCCGTCACCGAGCCGCCGTACAGGATCCGCATGTCGAGCGCGGTGTCGCCGATCATCTGGCGCAGCTTGGCGCGCGCGATCGCATGCATCGCGGCGATGTCGTCCATTGTCGGCGTCCGCCCCGTCCCGATCGCCCAGCGCGGTTCGTAGGCGAGCGTCAACCAGTCAGCATGCGCGTCGTCGGGCAGCGATTTCTCGATCTGCGCCTGCACCACGCGTTCGGCGCGGCCGGCGGCGCGTTCGGCCTCCAGCTCGCCGACGCACAGGATCACGCCGAGACCGTGGCGGTGCGCGGCGGCCGCCTTCATGAAGGCATCGTGACTGGTTTCGTGCTGGTCGCCGCGCCGTTCGCTATGGCCGACGATCGTGAAGCTCGCGCCGGCCTCCAGCACCATCGGCGCGGAGATACAGCCGGTGTGCGCGCCGCTGTCCGCTTCGTGCACGTCCTCCGCGCCGACCGCGAGGTTCGGCACGCGTGCATGCGCCGGCGCGATCAACGTCGCCGGCACCGCGACCGACACGTCGACGCCGGGATTCGCGACCGCCGCCGCCGCGATACCGTCCAGTTCGGCCAGGCTCGCCAGCGTGCCGTTCATCTTCCAGTTGCCCGCGATCAGCTTGCGCCGTGCCACATCGTCCTCCGTCCGCTTATGATTTGCGGCCGCGATAGCCGCGCCACCCCCGCCCGCCAAGCGCTGCCGCTTGATGCCGCGCGAACCGGCCCCTAAAGCGAGCGCTTCCTGTTCCCGTTTGCAATCGATCGGCCTTCAATGCTCGGCATCTTTCGCGGCTTCCTCAAATCGCGCGTCGGCGTGATTATCACTTTCGTCGCGTTGGGCGTGATCGCGCTGGCGTTCGGCCTGTCGGACATCAACGGCAGCCGCGGCGCGCTGAGCAGCAGCAGCGGCGGCGACACGCTGGTGACGGTCGGCAAGCAGACGATCACCGCCGACGATGCCAAGACCGACACGCAGCGGCTGTACGACCAGAATCGCCAGCAATATCCGCAACTCCAGATGGCGGAGTTCATCGCCAAGGGCGGGTTCGACCAGCCGCTGGCGCAGAAGATCAACGCGCTCGCGCTCGTGTCGTTCGCCGACAGCCTGGGGATTCGCGTCGGCAAGAGCCTGATCGACAGCGAGATCACGCAGATCCCGGCGTTCCGCGGGCTCGACGGCAAGTTCGACAAGAACGCCTACCTCCAGGTGCTCCAGCAACAGCGGCTAACCGACCGCGACGTCCACGACCAGCTCGGCCGCGACCTGACCGCGCGGCTGGTGATCGGCCCACTGGTGCCGCAATCGCTCGGCACGACGCCGGTCGCGGCCAATTTCGCGACGCCCTACGCCTCGATGCTGCTGGAGAAGCGGACCGGGACGATCGCCTTCATCTCGACTCGTGCGATCCCGCAGGGCGCGCCGGTGACCGATGCCGAGGCGAAGGACTATTACGCCCGCAACATCGCGCGCTACACGGTGCCGGAGCGGCGCGTGGTGAAATATGCCGAGGTCACATTCGCAGGCACGCAGGCGAAATCCGCGCCGAGCGATGCCGAGGTCGCGCAGGCCTATACCGCGCAGAAGGACAAGTTCGCCCCCAGCGAGACGCGCGACATCCGCCAGGTGGTGGTCGCCGACAAGGCCGGGGCCGACGCGCTCGCCGCCAAGGTCAAGGCGGGCACCGCGATCGACGCCGCGGCCAAGGCGATCGGGCTCGATGCCGCGACGCTGACCGCGCAGACCAAGACGGCCTACGCGACGCAGACGTCGTCCGCCGTCGCCGACCAGGTCTTCGCCGCCGCCGACGGCGCGATCCTGGGGCCGATCCAGACTCCGCTCGGCTGGGCGGTCGTCCGGGTCGACAAGATCACGCACGTGCCGGGCAAGTCGCTCGACCAGGCCAAGCCGGAACTGGTCAAGACGCTGTCGGCGCAGAAGGCCGTCGTCGCGATCAACGACCTGCACGAAAAGATTTCCGACCTGATCGCGAAGAACACGCCGATCGAGGATATCGCGCGCCAGCTCGGCCTGTCGCTCGCGACCACGCCGGCGGTCGACCCGCAGGGTAACGATCCGACCGCCGCGACGCCGCCGGCCAAGCCCGACCAGAAGCTCGCCGGCCTCGCCGCATTAGGCTTTGCGAGCCAGCCCGACGCCGACCCGCAGATGGTGCCCTCCGCGCAGGACGGCAGTTTCATCCTCGCCAAGCTCGACAAGGTGATCCCGGCGACGCCCAAGCCGCTCGCCGAGGTGGCGGAACAGGTGAAGAAGGACTTCATCATCGACCGCCAGGTCCGCGACGGCCGCATCGTCGCGCAGGACGTGACCGACAAGGTCAACAAGGGCATGCCGCTCGCCCAGGCGCTGGCCGAGACCAAGCTCAGCCTCGACGGGACCAAGCCGCTGACGGGCAATCGCGCGCAACTGCTGACCGCGCAGCGCGCACCGCAGCCGTTGATCCTGCTGTTCTCGATGCCGGTCCACACCGCCAAGATGCTGCAGGCGCCGTACAAGGGCGGCTGGTTCGTCGTCGTCGCCGACTCGTTCACGCGCGGCGACGCGCGCAGCCAGCCGGCGGTGATCGAGAAGATGCGCGGCGACCTCGCCCGCGCGCTGGGCGACGAATATTCGCAGCAGTTCGTCCGCGCTGTCCGCGACCAGGTTGGCGTCAAGCGCAACGACGCCGCGATCGCCAAGGTGCGCGCGTCGCTGGTCGGCGCGAACGGCGACGCGTCGGGACAATAGGCGCGATGACCGAGGGCACGGCGTCGGCCCGCGCCGCGCTCGCCGCCGGGCGTCCGGCGCTGGTGTGGCGGCGGCAGGTCGCCGACACCGAGACGCCGGTCGGCGCCGCGCTCAAGCTGATCGAGCCCGAACGCGGCGATTTCCTGCTCGAGTCGGTCGAGGGTGGCGCGGTGCGCGGGCGGCACAGCCTGATCGGGCTGGCCCCCGACCTGGTGTTCCGTGCCGAGGGGGAGCGCGCCGAGGTCAACCGTCACTGGCTGACCGATCGAGCCGCGTTCGTGCCGTGCGAGCAGGCGACGCTGCCGGCGTTCCGCGATCTGGTCGCTTCCTGCCGAATGCCTGAGGTGCCCGCCGAACTGCCCCGCGCGCTGGCGTGCCTGGTCGGCTATTTCGGGTATGAGACGATCGGGCTGGTCGAGCGCCTGCCGCGCGCCGCCGGGCCCGGCATCGGCCTGCCAGACATGGTGTTCGTGCGGCCGACCGTCGTCGTGATCTTCGACCGGTTGACGGACCAGCTTTACCTTGTCGCACCGCTCTGGCCGGACAGCGGGCTCGACCCCGACCGCGCGCTGGCGCTGGCGGAAGAGCGGATCGACGCGACCGCCGCGCGGCTGGCGCAACCGGTGGCACCCCCCGGCCCGCGCGCCAGTGACGTCGCCGAGCCCGCCTTCACCCCCGTTCTGCCCGCGGGCGCCTATCGCGACATGGTGTTGCGCGCGAAGGAGTATATCGCGGCGGGCGACATCTTTCAGGTCGTGTTGGCGCAGCGTTTCACCGCGCCGTTCGCGCTGCCGCCGGTCGAGCTGTACCGCGCGCTGCGCCGCGTGAACCCCTCGCCGTTCCTCTATTTCCTCGACCTGCCCGGCTTCGCGCTTGCGGGCTCGAGCCCCGAGATCCTCGTTCGCCTGCGCGACGGCGAGGTCACGATCCGTCCCATCGCCGGCACGCGTCCGCGTGGCGCGACCCCGGCCGAGGACGAGTCGAACCGCACCGCCCTGCTCGCCGACCCGAAGGAACGCGCCGAGCATCTCATGCTGCTCGACCTCGGCCGCAACGATGCCGGCCGGGTGGCCGCGCCGGGCAGCGTGACAGTGACCGACAGCTACATGGTCGAGCTCTACAGCCACGTCATGCACATCGTCTCCAACGTGACGGCGCGGCTGGACGCGGGCAAGGACGCGCTCGACGCGCTGTTCGCGGGGTTTCCGGCGGGCACCGTCTCCGGCGCACCCAAGGTCCGCGCGTGCGAGATCATCGCGCAACTGGAACCGGAAGCGCGCGGCGCGTACGCCGGCGGCGTCGGCTATTTCTCGCCCGACGGCAACATGGACAGCTGCATCGTGCTCAGGACCGCAGTGGTGAAGGACGGCGTGATGCACGTCCAGGCCGGCGCCGGCATCGTCGCCGACTCGACCCCCGACTACGAACAGCGCGAGTGCGAGGCGAAAGCCGGCGCGCTCCTTGCCGCCGCTCGCGAAGCCGTCGCGCGCGCGGGCGAAGTACATTACGGGCAGTAACATCTTCCCCGACAGGGCGTGAGGTATCGCTGAAAATGACCGAAGGTGGCGGATACGCGACAATAGCGGTCGCTATCCCCCCCTCCCGTCAGGCTACGCCTGCCGCCACCTCCTGGTGGGGAAGGATAAAAATCACTGACCATCCGGCGCGTTGGGATCCTGGTCGGTCCCTTTCACGCGCTTTTCTGCCTTGAACGCCCGCGCCGCCGCACGCGCGCAGCCGGTCTGGCCGCCGCTGCCGACCGGCGAGCAGGTGTCAGGCAACCCGGCCGCCTCGCGCCCGCTCTGTTCGTCGGCGGCGACGCGGTTGGTCCAGGCCTGGCGATTGCTCGGGATCGGCCCGCGATCGCGCAGTTCCTTTGGGATGCGATAGGGATTGTCGAGCGTCGTGCACACGACCACCTCGTCACCGCTCGACGCCGGGCATTTCTGGTCGGGCGAGGTCAGCGTGACCGAGCGGATGCGCTTGGGCTGGCCCGTCTGGCCCATCGTCTGGCTCTGCGCCGACGTACCG
The DNA here is from genome assembly GCF_017304635.1 of Sphingomonas sp. Lineage (GTDB taxonomy): Bacteria > Pseudomonadota > Alphaproteobacteria > Sphingomonadales > Sphingomonadaceae > Sphingomonas. The sequence goes on along the minus strand of NZ_JAFKMA010000001.1, from coordinate 629,594 downwards.
CTCGCGGCCGTGGACTGGCTCTGCGCGATGGCGCCGACCGGCAGGGCGATCAGCGCGAGGGCAATGGCGGTGCGTATCATGACGGAAGGAGCCTTTCGATTCGTGTCTTCAACGCCCCTCTGAAAGGAACGATCCTGCAACAATCCGGCGAAATCGTGGCGCGCAATGCGATTGTCGTCGCCCGCCGGAACCGCTAGCGCCCGCGAGCCATGATCCTGGTCATCGACAATTACGACAGCTTCACCTGGAACCTCGTCCATTACCTGATGGAGCTGGGCCAGCAAGTCCGCGTCGAGCGCAACGATGCGCTGTCTGCAAGCGAGGCGCTGGCGAGCGGTGCCGACGCACTGCTGATCTCGCCCGGCCCCTGTACGCCGAGCGAGGCCGGGATCAGCCTCGACCTGGTCGCCGCGTGCGCCGATGCCGCCAGGCCGCTGCTCGGCGTGTGCCTGGGGCATCAGGCGATCGGCCAGCATTTCGGAGGACGTGTGGTGCGCGGCGGGCTGATGCACGGCAAGACCTCGCCGATCAGCCATGACGGCAGCGGCGTGTTCGCCGGCCTGCCCTCGCCCTTCGCCGCGACCCGCTATCACTCGCTGGTGGTCGAGGATGCCGCGCCCGAGTTGATCGTCAACGCGCGGTCGGACGACGGCTTCACCATGGGCTTCCGCCACGCGAACCTACCGATCCACGGCGTGCAGTTCCACCCGGAGAGCATTGCGACCGAGCATGGCCATGCGATGCTGGCGAATTTCCTGAGGGTGGCGGGACTGGAAGCGAAGGCAGTCGCGTGACCAGCATAGCCCTCCTCCCCGATCCGTCGACCCCGCTGAGCCACGAATCGGCGCGCCAGGCGTTCGCCGACATCCTCGACGCGAAGACCAGCGCGGAGGCGATCGCCGATTTTCTGATCGCGCTCAGCGACCGCGGCGAGACCAGCATCGAGATCGCCGAAGCCGCGCGCGCCTTGCGCGAACGCCTGATCCCGATCGACGCGCCGGCCGATGCGATCGACGTGTGCGGGACCGGCGGCGACGGGCACCACACGCTCAACGTCTCGACCGCGGTCAGCCTGGTGGTCGCCGCCGCCGGCGTGCCGGTCGCCAAGCACGGCAACCGCGCCGCCTCCAGCAAGGCCGGTGCCGCCGACACGCTGGAGGCACTCGGCCTCGACATGGAACGCGCCGGAGCGCTGGCGCAGGCGACGCTCGACGATCTCGGCATCTGCTTCCTGTTCGCCGCCAACCATCACCCGGCGATGAAGCGGATCACTCCGATCCGCCGCCGCATCGGCAAACGCACGATCTTCAACCTGATGGGTCCGCTCGCCAACCCCGCGCATGTCAGCCGCCAGCTGATCGGCATCGCGCGGCCGGATTACGCCCCGACCTATGCCGAGGCGCTGGGCGCGCTCGGTACCGAGGCCGGGCTGATCGTGTCGGGCGAGGAGGGCCTCGACGAAGTGTCCGGCGCCGGCGCGACGATCACCATCGCGGTCGGCCAGCTCGACTTTCCGGATCGCATCGCGCCGGAGGATGCCGGCGTGCCGCGCCACCCGATCGCCGCGATCCATGGCGGCGACCCTACCTACAACGCCGCCGCGCTGCGCCGCCTGCTCGACGGCGAGGCCGGCGCCTATCGCGACGCGGTGCTGCTCAACGCCGCCGCCGCGCTGGTCGTCGCCGGCACGGTCGACGACCTGACCGACGGCGCCAGCCTCGCCGCCGAAACGATCGATGCCGGTCGCGCCGCTCAACTCCTCGACGCCTGGATCGCCTACCGATGACCGACATTCTCGCCCGTATCCTCGAAACCAAGCGCGCCGAGGTGGCCGCAAAGAAGGCGACGACCTCGCTCGCCCGCCTGGAAGCGGCGATTCACGATCGTGACGCACCGCGCGGGTTCAAGGCGGCGCTCGACGCGAAGGCGAAAACCGCCCCCGCGCTGATCGCCGAGATCAAGAAGGCGAGTCCCTCCAAGGGCGTCATCCGCGCCGATTTCGACCCCGCCGCGCACGCCCTCGCCTATCTGGCGGGTGGCGCGACCTGCCTCTCCGTGCTGACCGACGAGCAATATTTCCAGGGCGACGACGAGTATCTGACGCTCGTCAATCACACCGTCCCGCTGCCGCTCCTCCGCAAGGACTTCATGATCGATCCGTGGCAGGCGCACGAAAGCCGCGCGCTGGGGGCGGATGCGATCCTCATCATCGTCGCCGCGCTCGACGATGCGCGGATGGCGGAGATCGAGGCGGCGGCGACCGACTGTTCGCTCGACGTGCTGGTCGAGGTGCACGACGCGCACGAGCTCGACCGGGCGCTGCGCGTGCTGCAATCGCGGTTGATCGGGGTCAACAACCGTAATCTGCGTGACTTCACCGTCAGCTTCGAGCGGACATACGAGCTGGTCGGGCGGATGCCGCTAGGGACGACGGTGGTCGCGGAAAGCGGGCTGAGCGATCCGGCCGACATCGCCGCGATGCGCCAGCACGGCGTGAACTGCTTCCTGGTCGGCGAAACACTGATGCGCGCCGACGATATCGCGGCGGCGACGCGGGCGCTGTTGGGCGAAGCGTAGTTCACGAAGTATATAAGGCCGTCGCCATGCCCCTCACCCATCTCGACGAAACCGGCGCCGCGCGGATGGTCGACGTCTCGGCCAAGCCCGACACGCAACGCCGCGCCGTCGCAACCGGCCGCATCGCCATGTCACGCGACGCCGCCGCCGCAATCCGCGACGGCACGGTAGTGAAGGGCGACGTGATCGCCGCCGCGCGCATCGCCGGCATCCTGGCGGCCAAGCGCACCGGCGACCTGATCCCGCTCTGCCACCCCTTGCCGATCACCAGCGCGAGCCTCGACTTCGCCGCCGACGACACCGGCGTGACCGCGACCGCGACCGTCACCACGACCGGCAAGACCGGGGTCGAGATGGAAGCGATGACCGCCGTCTCGGTCGCGTTGCTGACGATCTACGACATGGCCAAGGCGATCGACAAAGCCATGACGATCGACGGCGTGCGCCTGCTGTCGAAGAGCGGGGGGAAGTCGGGCGAATGGTTGGCGCCCTGATCTCCGTCGCCGAGGCGCGCACACGGCTGTTCGCGATGGCGCCGCGTGTGGCGAGCGAAAGCGTGCCACTCGCCGCCGCGGCGGGACGCTGGGCGGCGGAGGCGGTGGTCGCGCGGCGGTCGCAGCCGGGGGCGGACGTGTCGGCGATGGACGGCTATGCGATCCGCTTCGCGGACCTGCCCGGGCCGTGGCGCGTCGTCGGCGAAAGCGCGGCTGGGCGCAGTTTCGCCGGGCCGATCGGGCCAAGCGAGGCGGCGCGAATCTTCACCGGCGCGGGCATGCCGGCGGGCGCGGACACCGTGCTGGTGCAGGAAGAAGCGGCGCGCGACGGAGAGCGCCTGATGCTCGCCGGCGACAGGCCCGCGCAACGCGGGCGCAACGTGCGGCGGTTGGGGCTCGATTTTTCGGCCGGCGACACGCTGATCGCGGCGGGCGAGCGGCTGACTCCGGCGCGGATCGCGCTGGCGGCGACCGGCGGACACGGCGCGCTGACCGTCAACCGCCGGCTGACCGTCGCGATCGCCGCGACCGGGGACGAGCTCGTCGCGGCCGGCGCCCCTCTGTCCGACCCGCTCGCGCTGCCCGAGGGCAACAGCGCGATGATCGCCGCTTTGCTCGCCGACCTGCCGGTCGATATCGTCCAGCTCGGCATCGTCCCTGATCGCCTCGACGCAATGACCGCCGCGTTCGCAAGTGCGCGCGCCGACATCATCGTCACCACCGGCGGCGCGTCGGTCGGCGACCACGATCTCGTCCGCCCGGCCCTGGAGGCCGCCGGGGGCAGCATCGACTTCTGGCGGATCGCGCTGCGGCCGGGCAAGCCGATGCTCGCCGGACGGCTCGGTGAGGCGGTCGTGCTCGGCCTGCCCGGCAACCCCGTTTCGGCATATGTCACAGCGATTTTATTCCTACTTCCGCTGATTTCGGCGATGGCGGGGGCTGAAAATCCCCTACCCCGCCAACTTCCGGCGACCCTCGCCGAGCCGCTCGCCGCCAACGATCACCGCGAGGACTACCTTCGCGCCCGGATGACCGACGGCCGCGTAACTTTCGCCACCATCCAGGACAGTTCGATGCTCGCGACGCTGGCCCGCGCCGACTGCCTGGTGGTCCGCCCGTCGCACGCCCCGGCCGCCACCGTGGGCGACACCGTACCCGTCATCCCCCTCGCTTGACTTATCCACACGTGTTCCATATTGGTTCCACGTCTGTTCTTGACGGGAGGACCGCATGCTTACCAGGAAGCAGCACGAGCTGATCTGCTTCATCAACGATCGCCTCGCCGAAACCGGTGTGTCGCCATCGTTCGAGGAGATGAAGGAGGCGCTCGACCTCAAGTCGAAGTCGGGGGTGCATCGCCTGATCTCGGCGCTGGAGGAGCGCCAGTTCCTGCGCCGCCTGCCCAATCGCGCGCGCGCGCTCGAAGTGCTCAAGATGCCGGAGCGTGCCGAGAAGCGCGCCGCTCCGCCGAACCCGAAGCCCGACATTTTCCGCCCCCTGCCCGAACCCGCCAACGACGTGATCGAGATTCCGCTGCACGGCCGGATCGCGGCGGGCGTCCCGATCGAGGCGTTCGAGGGGTCGTCGATGCTGGCGGTGCCGGCGGCGCTGCTCGGTAGCGGCGAGCATTATGCGCTGGAAGTCGCGGGCGATTCGATGGTCGAGGCCGGTATCCTCGACGGCGACTACGCGCTGATCCGCCGGACCGAGACCGCCCGCGACGGCGAGATCGTCGTGGCGTTGATCGAGGACAGCGAGGCGACGCTCAAATATTTCCGCCGCGAAGGTGCGATGGTCCGCCTCGACCCCGCCAACCGCGCCTACGACCCCCAACGCTACGCCCCGCAACAGGTGCGCGTGCAGGGCCGGCTCGCGGGGCTGTTGCGGCGGTATGATTGACGGATCGAGCGTCTTCGATCGGTTTCCCAAGCCACCATGCGCGGAAACGCTGGGCTGGGAACTGATCGCGACGGACGGAGCGAACGGAACGGTTCGGATCGCGTTCGATGCCAAGCCCGCTTTCTGCAATCCGGGCGGCAACGTCCAGGGTGGGTTCGTGGCGGCGATGCTCGACGATACGCTCGGCCCGACCGTATTGGTGAAGACCGACGGTGCCACCTATTGCGCGACGATCGACCTGTCGGTGCGGTTCCTGGCACCGGCACGGCCGGGGCGGTTGATTGGCGACGGTCGGTTGGTGCAACTCGGCAAGACGATCGCGTTTCTGGAAGGCGAACTACGGGACGGCGACGGTCGGATCGTCGCGACGGCGACCGCCTCGGCGCGAGTCGTCCCGACCAAAGGCTTGCCGCGTCGCATCGATTGAGGCGGTCATCCAAGGATGCTCGTCGTCGAGGTCGCGAACGGTGACGATGCGACCGCTCACCAGGCTAATCGCGACGCCACCGGTGCGGCGCAGGACCGGGGCATCGAGCTTGAGCCAGCGCGGGGTGCAAGTGCGCGGGAGGCGGCGGTCGCTGACGACGATGTCCGACGCCGCGCAGGCGGTGGCGAGCTGGTCGATCGGTAGCTGATAGAGGCTGCGAGTCGCGAGGAGACGGAACGAGTGGTCGCCGGCGGTCAGAGTTGCGAGGCATGCGTCGCGGCTGCAACTGGCGAAGGGCTGCTCCGACAGCGGCAATGCGTCGCCGTCGATCCCGACATTGTCGCTCATGACCTGCTTGGCATAATCGCCCGCGCGGTCGCGCAGCATCGCGACGCGATCCTGGGGCGTGCGCACCGCGAGATGCTGGCCGTCGCCCGACACCAGCAGGTCGGGCGGCGGCGTGGTCAATGCCCAAACCGCGCCCACTAAATAGAGCGCGATCCCGGCCAGCCGCACCCGCGTCTGCCACAAGGCGACCCAGATTCCGCCGATCACGATCAGCGCATAGGCCCCGCTCGGCATCGCCGGCAGCATCGCCAGCGACCCTGGCGCCGTCGCCGCTCGATGCGCGATCCACAGCAACAGCGCGAGCGCCTTGCCCGTCACCCACCAGAACGGCGCCCCCAGCCCGACCGCGTCGAACACCAAAGCCAGCGCCTCGGCCGGCATGATGACGAAGGTGGTCAGCGGGATCGCGACGATGTTGGCGACCGCGCCGTACAATCCGTCCTTGTGGAAATGATACAGCGCGATCGGCGCCAGCGCGACTTCGACCACGAGCCCGGTCAACAGCAGCGAGGCGAGTTCGCGCACCGTCTTTCGCCACCAATTTTCGTCGCGCTTCTCGAACCAGCCTTTCACGGTCGGTTGCTCGTGCAGCGCGACGATCGCGGCGACGGCGGCGAAGGAGAGCTGGAAACTCGGCCCGATCATCGCCTCCGGCCACAGCAGCATCACGACGAACGCGCCGGCCGCGACCAGCCGCAGCGTGATCGCCTGGCGCCCCATCGCCATCGCCGTCAGCACCAGCAGCGCGGCGATGCACGACCGCGCGGTCGGCACCTGGCTGCCGGTCAGCAGCGTGTAGCCGATCGCCGCCAACGCGCCCGCGCCGGCCGCGATCACCGGGATGCGCGTGCGCAACGCCAGCCACGGCCACAACGCCAGCAACCGCGTCACCAGCCAGATCGTGAACCCGACCGCCGCGGTGATGTGCAACCCGCTGACCGACAACAGGTGCGCGAGGCCCGACCGGCGCATGTCGTTCGACGCGCCCTCGTCGATCGCGCCCTCGTCGCCCGCCGCCAGCGCCGCGGCGATGCCGCCGGCATTGCCCGGCAACTTCGCCTCGATATGCGCCGCCAGCGCCGCGCGCAGGCCATTCGACTTTTCGCCCGGCGTGACCACCGTGACCGGCGCGATCCCCTTGCCGGTCGCGCCAAGCCCGTCGAACCACGCGACCCGGCGGAAGTCGTACGCTCCGGGCACGGTCGCCGCGTTGGGCGGCATCAGCCGGGCCTGGAGCGTGATGACGGCGTTGGGTCCAAGTCCAGCGGGCGCATCGGCGGTAGCGAGGTTGAGCCGGACGCGCGGAGGCATCGGGGGTGGGGAGCGGGGAGTAGTGGGAGCGGAGCGTGTGGCGTTTTGCGTTGAGCGCGGGTCAGGTTGCGTTGGGAACGGGGTGACCGACGATTGGCACGGGATGCCGCTTGCATATGCCCCACCCCGGCGAACGCCGGTGCCCAGTTGGGGGACGGCAGTGACCTCGGGCAGCGTTTTATCACATCCGCCGTCCCGACTGGGCCCCGGCGTTCGCCGGGGTATTGTGGTGGTTGGGGTGACCGCTGGGCTCGATGCGCTGACGGGATTGAATGTCTGGGTGAAAGGAGTGGTAACAGCACCTGAAACGTCCGAATTGGGAGAAGCACTCGCGTTCGACGCGCCCCTATCGAACGCAGCCGAGCCCGACGCTACCCCCGGAACCCTTGACCCGATCGCCTCAGCCCTGATCGGCGCTAGCCGCAGCCGTACGATGTCCCGCGCCGGCAATGCCTCGACGCTCTCGACTCGCGCAGTCAGCCGCACGATCGCCGGCCGCCCTAGCACCGGCGCGGCGACGCTCGTCGCGCGCCACCACGCCAACCCGACGCCCAGCGCCGCCAACGCCCCGCCAATCGCCAGCGCGCGCCCGGCTCGCCCGTGCCGCCCCATCGCGACGGCCGCCAGCGACACCGCCCCAGCCGCACATATCACCGCGATCCATTTTGCCGGCTGCGGCAGGACAAACCACGCCGCGATCCCCAGCCCCAGCGCTACCGGCACCCACAGTGGCAACTGGTCGCGCTCCGCCTCCAGCCAGCGTTCGAGTGCATCGAACGCACGCCGACCCGCCGCGGCTCGCGTTTGAAGCCACGAACCGCGCGTGCTAGAGCCCCCCTCGGCGATCGTCGCCATATGTTCTTCAGCTTGGGAGCACGCGCGGTTGAGCGCAAGTTCTGATCCCGGGTCGCCCGCCGGCGCACCCGTTCCTTCGGCCACGGCGTCCGCCGGAGCAGCGGTCGTCACTCGATTCGCGCCCTCGCCGACCGGGTTTCTGCACATTGGCGGCGCGCGGACCGCGCTGTTCAACCTGCTGTTCGCACGGCACCATGGCGGCAAGTTCCTGCTGCGGATCGAGGATACCGACCGCGCACGATCGACCCAGCCGGCGATCGACGCGATCCTTGACGGCATGCGCTGGCTCGACCTGCACTGGGACGGCGAGGAGACGTATCAGTTCGCGCGGGCGGACCGCCATGCCGAAGTCGCGATGGCGATGGTCGCGAAAGGCGCCGCCTATCGCTGCTACCTGACGCAGGACGAGCTTGCCCAGATGCGTGCCGAGGCGGAAGCGGCGAAGAAGCCGCTGCGCATCCGCTCGCCATGGCGCGACCAAGTGCCGAACGACCCACAAGCCCCGCACGTCATCCGCCTGAAGGCACCGACCGAGGGCGCGACGACGATCCACGACCTCGTCCAAGGCGAAGTCACCGTCCAGAACAGCGAGATCGACGACCTCGTCCTGCTGCGCTCCGACGGCACGCCGACCTATATGCTCGCGGTCGTGGTCGACGATCACGACATGGGCGTCACGCATGTCATCCGCGGCGACGACCATCTGAACAACGCGTTCCGGCAATTGCCGATCTATCGCGCGCTAGATGAAATAGAGGGGGGCTGGCCCGACCCGAGCTACGCGCACATCCCGCTGATCCACGGATCGGATGGCGCCAAGCTGTCGAAGCGGCACGGCGCGCTGGGCGTCGATGCCTATCGCGACGAGATGGGGTTGTTGCCGGAGGCGGTCGACAATTACCTGCTTAGGCTCGGCTGGGGCCACGGCGATGCCGAGATTATCGGTCGCGACCAGGCGATCGAATGGTTCGACCTGGCCGGCGTCGGGAAGTCGCCCAGCCGCTTCGACCTCAAGAAGCTCGAGAACCTCAACGGCCATTACATCCGCGAGGCCGACGATGCGCGGCTGACTCGGCTGGTAGCCGATCGTATCCCGCTCGACCTGACCCCGCCCGACCTTGACCTGCTGCAACGCACCATGCCGGTGTTGAAGCCGCGCGCGGCGAATCTGAACGAGCTCGCGACGGGCGCGGCCTTCCTTTTCCATGCGCGACCGCTGCCGATGGACCAGGATGCGGCGCTGTTGTTGCAGGGTGATGCACGCGCCATCCTTTCGCAGGTGCACACTGCGCTTGACGCCGTCGAAGACTGGGATACGGAGGTCCTCGAAAATGCGGTTCGGCAGGTTGCCGAGGACGCCGGGATCAAGCTGGGGCAGGTCGCACAGCCGCTACGCGCGGCATTGACCGGCAAGCGCACCTCACCCGGCATCTTCGACGTGCTCGCCTTGCTGGGCCGCGAGGAAAGCCTGGGCCGGATCGCCGACGCGACCGCGTGAGTTTCGAAGGAAAAGTATGATGACCGACATGACCATCAAACTCGGCGACCACGACTATCCCGTCATGTCCGGCACCGTCGGACCCGACGTTATCGATATCCGCAAGCTCTATGCCGACAGCGGCAAGTTCACCTACGATCCCGGCTTCACTTCGACCGCCAGCTGCGAAAGCGCGCTGACCTATATCGACGGCGACGAGGGCGTGCTGCTCCACCGCGGCTATCCGATCGGTCAGTTGGCCGAGCAGTCGAGCTTCATGGAAGTCAGCTACCTGCTGCTGAACGGCGAACTGCCGTCGAAGGCGGAGCTCGCGTCGTTCACGACCACGATCACGCGCCACACGATGCTGCACGAGCAGCTAGCGACATTCTATCGCGGGTTTCGCCGCGACGCGCACCCGATGGCGGTGATGTGCGGCGTGGTCGGCGCGCTTTCGGCCTTCTATCACGATTCGAGCGACATCAACGACCCGCACCAGCGGATGATCGCCTCGCACCGGCTGATCGCGAAGATGCCGACGATCGCGGCGATGGCATACAAGTACAGCGTCGGCCAGCCGTTCCTCTATCCCGACAACAGCCTGTCCTACACCGGCAATTTCCTGCGCATGACGTTCGGCGTGCCGGCCGAGCCCTATGTCGTGAACCCGGTGGTGGAAAAGGCGCTCGACCGCATCTTCATCCTCCATGCCGACCATGAGCAGAACGCGTCGACCTCCACCGTCCGCCTCGCCGGCTCGTCGGGCGCCAATCCGTTTGCGTGCATCGCGGCCGGCATCGCCTGTCTGTGGGGCCCGGCGCATGGCGGCGCCAATGAAGCCGCGCTCAACATGCTGCGCGAGATCGGCACCCCCGACCGCATCCCCGAGTTCATCGCGCGCGCCAAGGACAAGAACGACCCGTTCCGCCTGATGGGCTTCGGCCACCGAGTCTACAAGAATTACGACCCACGCGCGACGGTAATGCAGCAGACCGTGCGTGAGGTGTTCAAGGCGATGAACGTCAGCGACCCCGTGTTCGACGTCGCGCTGCAACTCGAAGAAATGGCGATCAACGATCCGTATTTCGTCGAGAAGAAGCTGTTCCCCAACGTCGATTTCTATTCGGGCGTGATCCTGTCGGCGATCGGTTTCCCGACGACGATGTTCACCGCTTTGTTCGCGCTGGCCCGCACGGTCGGCTGGGTCGCGCAGTGGAACGAGATGATCTCCGATCCGGCGCAGAAGATCGGTCGCCCGCGCCAGCTCTACACCGGCCCGACCCAGCGCGATTACGTTCCCGTCGACCAGCGCTGATGCGCCGGGCGTTTCGCTTCGTCGGCATTCTGTGCGTTGCGTTCGGTATGCTGTTCTTCCTGCAAGGCGCGGGAGTGGTGCACTGGCCGGCGTCGAGCTTCATGCTCGACCAGCGTATCTGGATGGTGTGGGGCGCGGTGATCGCGCTGTTCGGCGCGATGCTGATGCTATGGAGCCGGCGGCGTTAGGATCAGCCGGCCTGCGCCGGTAATCGCAAGACGAACCGCGCGCCCTGCCCCGGCGCCGAATCGACGGTGAGGTCGCCGCCCATCGCGCGCGCCAGCCGGCGGGCGATGTACAGGCCTAGCCCGCTACCGCCCGGCTCGCTCGGATCGACGCGTTCGAACTTATCGAAGATGCGCGCCTGGTCCCCGACGGCGATGCCCTTACCCTGGTCGGCGACGATCACCACCGCGCTGTCGCGATCGCGATGCGTGCGGACCCAGACCATCCCGCCTTCCGGCGAATAGCGGACCGCATTGCCGATCAGGTTGAGCAGGATCTGAAGCACGCGGCGGAACTCGCCCGTCGCCGGCGCTCGGTCGATATCCTGTGGTACGTCGATCCGCACGCCACGCTCGGCCGCGCGCACCGCGAGCAATCCGGCGGCGCGGCGGCCGAGATCGACAAGGTCGATCGGCTCCGCCGCCGGCGCAAAGTCGAGCCGCTCGATCGCCTGAAGATCGACGAGGTCGTCGACCAGCCCGAGCAGATGCCGCCCGGCGCTCGCGATATCGGCGGCATAGTCCGCATAGTCCTGGCGAATCGGGCCGTCGGTCTGCGCGTTGATGCTGTCGGCATTGGCGATGATGCGATCGAGCGGCCCGCGAAGCGCGCGGTCGAGCTGTGCGCTGAACGCCGCGGTCAGCGCGTCGGGATGGACGGTGCCGCGATGGACCGCCGGCTCGGGCGTTGCCGGCGCGACTTCGGCATGCCGCGCCGCGCCGATGTAGCCGGCAAAGGTACCGCCGGCGTCGAGCCGTGGCCGCGCCGACAGCAGCACGCGAGCGCCGGTCATGCGGATCGTCGCCGGCTCGTCGTCGAACGGCCCATGCCCGAGCAGCAACGCATAAAGCGGCATGCCGCCATGCTCGTCCACCTCAGGCGTCATCAGCGCGTCGATCGGCTGGCCGAGCAGGCTGGCGACGACGATGCCGTGCTGCGCCGCGTTCGGCGTAATCGCGGTGATCGACAACGAGGCGTCGGTCTCCCACGACCAGTCGGCATCGCCGAGCAACAGGTCGCGCTCGCGCCGCGCCGATTCGGCAGGCACCCAGGCCGGGCGCAGGCGCCAGCCGGCGATCTCCAGCGCGACGCCGTCCGCTTTGGGCAGCGCGCGTACCCACAGTTCGATCTCGTCGGGCCCGTCGGCCGCGGTGACGTGGCGCGATACGGTGATGCCAAGCCGGTGCGCCAATCGCGCGAGCACCGCGACCTGCGGGATCGCGAATGCCTCGCCGAGCGTACCGCCCGCACGCGCGTTCAGGGCTTCGAGCGCCGGCTCGGCGCCGACCAGGCGGCCGGCGGGATCGACCATGCCGCGAACGGTGTCGCTCATCGCGCCGCTTCGATCGCGGTCAGCGCCGCGCGCAGATCCGGGTGCAGCGCGTAGCGGGCCAGCGCCTGCCGCGCGGCCGCCGGATCGACCGCCATGATCTCGTCGAGCTGATCGGCGAACGTCTCGGCGTCGGGTGCCAGCGCCAGCCCGATCCGCGCAACGGTGGTGCGGTCGAGCTCCGCCGCACGCAAGGCCAGCCACAGGGCGGCGTCGCGCTCGCTCACGATCTCGCGCATCGTTGACAGGTCGATCCGAAGTGCCGCGCCAAGCAACGCTGCGAACAGGACGACGTGCCGCCCGCCGATCGCGTGGACCAGCAGCACCGGAAGCTCGGCGGGCTTCGCATCGATCGCCACGACCAGCCGCTCCGCCGCCGCTTCGAGCCGGTCGCTCTCGTCATACTGCGCGAGGTGACGGAGCGCCGCGTCGGTCAGCGCCCGGTCGGCGCCGCTGTCGCCGAGTTGCTCGCGGATCGCCGCTGCGATCCACCAGACCAGGCGATGGTGCAATTCGGCCGGCAGCTCGGTCGTATCTAGCCGGTTGCCGTCGAGGAATCCCCGCCGACGGGCGGCGCTCGCCATCACCGCCATCGCCGCCTGCGCAACCGCGGCATCGCCGCTCGCGGCCAATCGCGTCAGCAGGCTCGCCGCGCCACGCTCATCGGTGGCGGCATCGGTCAGTCCGTCGCCGAGCAGGTCGAGCCGCACGCGCGTGAGCAACTCGTGCATCAGTGCCGGGTCCCGCACAACGCCCGCCGCGATCAGGCGGTCAAGGACAGGCGCCCCCTCCGCAACGCGCGTACCTGGGCCGCCATCGCCGAACGCCCGTGCCGCCTGCCGCCGCACGTCGCGCTCGACCAACCCGACCATCGCTGCCAGCGACCTCGCCGCCAAGGTCCGCGTCCGCTCGTCGAGCCGCGCATCATCGGGGGTGAAGAAATCGTCGATCGATCCGGCCAGCCGGTGCGCGCCATGCGTCGCCGCGGCCGTCGCGCGCGCGAGCAGCGGACTGGCGCTTTCCACGCCGTCACCAATGTCGCGTTCGATCGACATGCGCTATCGTTAGCCTGGCTGTCCTTAAGGCGAGGTTAGCCAGTCGCGCCGGCGAGCCGCGCGCGCAACCGCTCGATCGCCGTGCCCAGCGTCGCCGCCGCATATAGTCCCGCCGCCACCAGCCCGATAGCGGGCCGGCCGAGGATCGCCGCCACCAGCAGGATCAGCGGATAGGCCGCCGGCACCGCCCACCACAGCCGCCGTGCGACCGCCGACGCCGCCCGCTCGGCCAGCGCGGCGGCGATGACGAGCGCGATCGCCAGCACCATCGCGGTCGTCGCCTCCGCGCTCGCCTGCCACCCGAACGCCAGCACGCTCGCCCCAACCACGCCCGGTCCCGCCCAGCGTACCGCGGTGCGCAACCGCCCCTCGTCGCGTAGCCAGCCGAGCGTATCGCCCAGCGCGAACAATGCCAGCGCCACGATCGTGAACACCAGACCCGTCACCGACCAACGCAGCGCCAGCGCGACGAGCCCCACCAACGCTGCCGCCGTTGCGATCGCGACCATCACGAACGCCGGCACGCTCCGCGCGATCAGCGGCGGCAGCACGGCCTTCGCGAGTGGCGCGATCAGGTAGCGATCGACCCAGTTGGCCCGCTCGCCCAGCGCGGCGATCAACGCCGCGCGCCCCTTCGCCGCCAGCATCCGCGAATCGCGCTCGATACCGTGCCCGGCGCGCGCCGCGCTGTCGGGCAACGTCACATGCTCGGCACCGCGCTGCGCCGCCGTCCGCAGCAGGGCGGAGGCGAAGTCGTAATCGGTCGGCAGCCGGGCGACATCGGCGATCCGCTGCGCATCGATCGTCGCGATCCCCGCCCATACCGCGTCGGGCCCGACCCGCTCAAGCCCCTCGCCTTTAGCCGACACCAGCAGCGTGTCGTGATCGCGCGCCGCCATCGCCTCGACCACCGCACCTGTCGTCACCAGTCCGTCGGCCAGCCAGACCACGCGCGCCAGCGGGTGCAGCTTGGCGATCGCCTCGCCCGGCGTCCGTACGGTATCGATCGCGATGCCGCGCCGCCCGATGCGGTTGACCGCGCCGAGCAGTTCGGGCGTCATCCGCGACACGACGACGACGATTTGCGTCGCGCCCGCCGCGATGAGCAATCGCGCCTGGAACTCGACCAGCGTCACCCCGCCGATCGGCAAGGTCGCCGCCAGCGCATCATGGCGATCCGACGCCTCAGCCGTCGCGAACAGCAACCCCGCAATCATCGCGAGGCTGTTAGGGCGACTTGGCCGTCAACGCAAAAGGTTAGAGGCGAGCGACCGCGCGGCGCAGCTTGGCGACGACATCGGCGTCGCCGGGATGCTCCGCCGCCTGTCCGGCCAGCGCCATCAGGCGGACCGCGCCGAAGCTCGCCGCCAGCCCCTTCAGCCGCGTCGCCGACGACGTCCAGCCATCGGTGTCGGTCGCGGTCTCCAGTGCCTCGATCGCGCGCTCAGCGCCGTCGACAAAGGCAATACGGAGTTCGGCGATCAGCGACGCATCGTCACCCACCGCCGCCGCCAGGGTCGCATCGATCGCTCCGGGGTCATAGGCCATGCCGCCGCCCTAGTCCGGCGCGGCTTAACCAATCGTTGCGTAATCGCTTTGCGCTCGGCGATTTCATGGTAAACATGCTGTCATGAAGGGGGCTTCGGACATTATCGACCTACGTCTCAGCGACGTGATCCCGGACGGCGATCCGATCGTCTTTCCCGCCGCCACCGCGATCGGCACGCCCATCGCGCCACCCGTCGCCACGCCGGTCGCGGAACTGTATGCGGAGCCCGCGATGCTCGACCTGACCGACGACGTCGCGGACGAACCGCGGACTTTCCCGTGGGAACGCGTGTTCGCCGGCCTGCTGATCTTGGTCGCGATCGGCTGGGTCGGATTCTACGGCTGGTTCGTGGCGCCGCCGCTCAGCGCCGGTTTCTTCGCGCTGGCGCAGACGATCGCGCTGGCGACAATCCCGCTGATCTTGCTCGGCGTGCTGTGGCTGATCGCACACCGGTCGAGCGCGGTCGCGGCGCGGCGGTTCCAGGCGACCGCGCAGGCGATGCGCGTCGAGGCCGAGCATCTGGAAAATGTCGTCGCGGCGATGTCGCGGACGATCGACGCAAACCGCGCCGCGCTCGGCTCGCAAGTCACGACGATGATGGCCGCCGCCAGCGGCATGGCCGAACAGATCGCCGATGCCGAGCGTCAGGCCGCCAGCCTCGACGCCGCCGCGCGCACCGCGGAGGAAAAGCTGCAGGTCGTGCTGGCCTCGCTGCCTCGCGCGCATACCGATACCGAGGCGCTCATCGCGCGGATCGAAGCGACCGGGCTGACCGCGAGCCAGCACGCCGCCGCGCTCGACTCGCAGATCGTCGCGCTCGGTGAACGCGGGCGCGAGGCCGATGCGCTGACCAGCGGCGCAGCCGAACGGCTCGCCGCCAATATCGCGCGGATGGAAGCGACCAGCGAGACCGCCGCCGCCCGGCTCGAAAGTGTGACCGCGGGCATGTCGAGCACGGTAGACGGCCTGCTCGACCGCACCGCCAGCGCAGTCGACGAAGCGCGCAAGGGCATCACCGCGCAGGGCGATGCGATGCAGGCGATGGTGGCGACCAATCAGGCGACGCTCGACCGCACCGCAACCGACAGCGCCGCGGCGTTGGCGGAGCGGATCACCGCGATCGAGACGGTGGTGAACCAAGTCGCCGCGACCATCGCCGAGGGCGAGGCGCGGATCGCGACGATGACGCAGACGATCGCCGATTCGAACGACGCCGCCCAGCGCTTTGCCGGCGAGGCCGCGCCGCAACTGCTTGAAAGCCTGATGCGGATCCGCGACACCGCCAACGCCGCCGCCGATCACGCGCGCGAAGCGATAGCGAAGATCGTGCCCGACGCGACCGGATCGATCGAGGAGGCCGGCCGTCAGGCGCTAGAAGAGAGCCTGAGCGCGATCGCCGAGGCGCAGGAAATCGCCGCTGCATCCGCGGTGCAGGCGTCCGATCAGCTCAACCAGCAGATGCTCGCGCTGGCCGATGCCTCGAACGAGATCGACGCGCGGCTGGCCGACACCCACGACGCCGACGGCTTCGCGCGGCGCGTAACGCAGCTGACCGAAACGCTGCAATCGGCGGCAATCGACCTGTCGGGCATCTATGCCAAGGATGTGCTCGATTCGTCGTGGGCCGCGTATCTCAAGGGCGAGCGCGGCACGTTCAGCCGGCGCGCGGTCAAGCTGCTTGATACGGGCGACATCCGCGCAGTCACTACCGCCTATGAGGGCGATCCCACCGCGCGCGAGCAGATCAACCGCTACATCCACGATTTCGAAGCGATGCTTCGCGCCGTTCTCGCTCAACGCGACAGCGCGCCGATGGGCGTCGTGCTGCTGTCGTCGGACATGGGTAAACTCTACGTCGCGCTGGCCCAGGCGATCGAGCGGTTGCGCTGATCGCTGTCGTCATCGCGAGCGTCGCGCGGCAATACAGCGTTTAGCGATATATCCTGGATTGCGTCACTACGTTCGTAATGACGCATTCAACTCGCGTTCGCCGGATCGAACATGTCGAGCATCTCCGGTGACACCCAGCCGAACACATAGTTCAACACGAACAATCCCCACAGGATCGTTGCGACGATCGTCACCCGGATCGCGACTCGCTTCAGGCTGAACTCGTGCGGTGCGCTCTCCGCCTGTCCTGGGACTAGCTCGCCGCCCGCCTCATGCGTCGTGCGCACGCCGAACGGTAGCACGAGGAATACCGAGAACGACCAGAACAGGAAGTAGATCGCGAGCAGCGAGGTCCAGCGCATGGAACGGCTCTACGCCTCGATCAGCAGGACGTCGACCACCGGCTTCTTGCCAGTCCAGCGCGTCGCGACCCGGCGTACCGCCAGCCGCAACTTCTCGAGCAGATCATCACGTCCGCCCCGATGGCTGCGTACCGCGTCCGCCGCCGCGTCGACCGCCTCGTCGCGGAACGCGTCGCGATCCTCCTCGACCGGCACGCCCTGGAACTTGAACTGCGGTGTGCCGACCAGCCGCCCAACGCGATCGATCGCGACCGCGACCGACATCTGGCCGAAGCTCGCCAGTCGCCGGCGCTCGTTCATCGTCGCGCCGTCGGCGGGCAGGATGACGTCGCCATCGAGCATCAATCGCCCGACCTGGGCATGGCCGAGCTTTTCCGGCGCACCGGGCGCCAGTCGCACGATTTCGCCATCGTTCTGGACGATCGCCTGCGGGATGCCGCTCGCGACGCCGAACCGCGCCTGCTCCATCATGTGCCGCATCTCGCCATGCACCGGCACCAGGATCTGCGGGCGGATCCAGCCGTACATCTGCGCGAGTTCGGGGCGACCGGGATGACCGGAGACGTGGACATGCTCCTGCCGCTCGGTCACCATCTCGACGCCGTCGGCGGCCAGCCGGTTCTGGATGCGCCCGATCGCAAGCTCGTTGCCCGGAATCTGCTTGGACGAGAAGATCACGGTGTCGCCCGCGCTCAGCTTGACTGTGTGCGTCCCCTCAGCGATCCGCGCCAGCGCCGCGCGCGGCTCGCCTTGGCCGCCGGTCGCGACGATCAGCACGTCGCGCCCGGGCAGGCCCATCGCCGCTTCCGGACTGATCGGATCGGGGAACTTGCGGAAATAGCCGGTCGCCCGCGCAACGGTGACGATGCGGTCGAGCGAGCGCCCAGTCACGCACAGCTTGCGCCTGGTCTGCTTCGCGACCTCCGCCAGCGTCTGCAACCGCGCCGCGTTCGACGCGAAGGTGGTGACGACCACCCGCCCTCGCGCCTTGCCGATCGCGGCGACTAGCCCGTCGCGCACGCTAGCCTCGCTGCCCGACGGGTCGGCGTTGAACACGTTGGTCGAATCGCACACCAGCGCCAGCACGCCGGCATCGCCGATCGCGGTCAGGTCGGCCGGAGTCGATGGACGGCCCATCACCGCGTCGCTGTCGTCGAGCTTCCAGTCCCCGGTGTGGAACACGGTGCCGAACGGCGTCTCGATCGCGAGCCCGCTCGCTTCGGGGATCGAATGCGCCAGCGGCACGAACCGCACGCTGAACGGCGCGAGATCGATCGGCCGGCCCGGCTCGATCACATGGAGCGGCACGCGATCGGCGATGCCCTCCTCCTCCAGCTTGCCGCGGATCAGCCCGGCGGTGAATTTGGTCGCATAGAGTGGCACGTCGAGTTCGTCGGCCAGGTACGGCAGCGCGCCGATATGATCCTCATGCCCATGCGTCAGGACGATGCCGACCAGATTCTCGCGCTGCTCCTCGATGAATTGCAGGTCGGGCAGGATCAGGTCGACGCCAGGATAGGCGGGGTCGGCGAAGGTCACGCCCATGTCGACGATCAGCCATTTGCCCTGGCAACCGTACAGGTTGACGTTCATGCCGATCTCGCCGGACCCACCGAGCGCGACGAAAAGCAGTTCGTTCTTGGGTATCAAAATATCTTCCATTCCGTCGTCCCGGCGCAGGCCGGGACCGCTTAGTTATTAGAGGGAAGAGCCGCCAGCGACCCCAGCCTGCGCCGGGGTGGCGCCTATTTCCCGGCGCGTTCCCACATCATCGCGAGCCCCTGGATGGTCAGATCCGACTCCACATGGTCGAAGATCGCGGTATGCTTCTCGAACAGAACCGCCAAGCCCCCCGTCGCGACGACCATGACGGGCCGCGCAACTTCCGCCTTCATCCGAGCGACTAACCCCTCGATCATCGCGATATAGCCCCAATAGATGCCGATCTGCATCTGGCTGACCGTATCGCGGCCGATCACGGTCGGGTCGGCCGGCGCCTCGATCGCGATCCGCGGCAGCTTCGCCGCGGCGTTGACCAGCGCGTCGAGCGACAGATTGATGCCCGGCGCGATGATCCCGCCTTTGTAGGCACCGCGATAGTCGATCCAGTCGACCGTCGTCGCGGTACCGAAGTCGATCACGATCAGGTCGCCCTGGTGCAGAGCGTGCGCCGCGATCGCATTGACCGCGCGGTCGGCACCCAGGCTTTGCGGCTCAGCGACGTCGATCGCCATGCCGTATTCGAGCGGCGCCTGGCCGGCAATCGACGCGGTCGTCTTGAAATATTTCTCCGCCAGCACCTGCAAATTGTGTGTCGCGCGCGGGACAACGGTCGAGATCACTACGCCAGTCACGTCACTGCGGTCATATCCTTCCAGACTGAGCAACTGGCTGAGCCACACCGCATATTCGTCGGCGGTGCGTCGCGGATCGGTCGCGATCCGCCAGCGGCCCTTGACCTCACGCCCATCCAACAGGGCGAAGACGATATTGGTGTTGCCGGCATCGACCGCAAGCAGCATCGAACTCAAGCTCCAATCCGTTCGTGTCGAGCGACGTCGAGACACGCCGAGGTTCGCGCGCGCTGCCGTTTCTCGACGTCGCTCGAAACGAACGGAAGCGATGTCACAGCAGAAACACGTCGCCGGCGTGAATGACACGCCGCGTGCCATCCGCCAAGCGCAGGATAAGCGCACCCTCGACGTCGAGCGCCTCGAACAAGCCGTCGAATACCGCGCCATCGGGCAGGCGCGCGGTCAGCGGGGTGCCCGAGGGGTGCGCGCGCTCCATCCAGCGGCGGCGGACGACGTCGATCCCCTCCCCGCGCCAGCGCTCTACCCAGCGTGCGAAGGCGTCGGCCAGCGTCTCGATGAAATCCGCCGGCCCGACCGCCGCGCCCTGCGCGGCCAGGCTGGTCGCGAGGCGATCGGTGTCGTCCGGATGGTGCGCCAGATTGACGCCGATCCCGACCGCCACCGCCGTCCCGGCACGTTCGAGCAGGATACCCGACAGCTTGGCGCCGTCGATCAGCAGGTCGTTGGGCCATTTGATGGCGGCGAGGCCGGGCAGATACGCGCTTACCGCCTCCTGCAGTGCCACGGCGGCGACCAGCGCCAGCGTCGCGGCGGGCGGATCGCTCGGCCGGACGCGGACCAATGTGCTCGCATAGAGGTTGCCGGCCGGCGACACCCACGCTCGCCCCTGCCGCCCGCGCCCGACCGTCTGGCGCTCGGCGCGTAGCCATACGCCTTCCTCCAGCCCGTTCGCGGCGAGCGCGATCATATCGGCATTGGTCGATCCGGTTTCCGCAACCGTGCGGACGCGGCCTTCGCGCGGGTCGGCGATCAGAACAGCGCCTTCGCCGCCGCCGCCGTCCACAACCCGATCAGGCGCAATGCAAACCAGCCGAGCGGCGAAATGAACACCGCCATGACCGCGATGATCGCATATTCGACCACCGCGTTGCTGCGCTGATAGGCCGGCGCGGCGGGATCGAAATACATCACCTTGATGACGCGCAGATAATAGAAGGCGCCGATCACCGAGCCGACGAAGCCGACCACCGCGAGCGGATAGAGCCCGGCATTCACCGCCGCCTGGAACACGGCCAGCTTGGCGAAGAAGCCGAGCAGCGGCGGGATGCCGGCGAGGCTGAACATGAAGATCGCCATTGCCGCTGCCAGCCCCGGGCTGTTCTGCGACAGGCCGGCCATGCTCTCGATGCTCTCGACCGGGCGGCCGTCGCCATCGCGCATCTGCAGCACGACGAGGAACCCGCCCAGCGTCATCGCGACGTAAATGGTCAGATATAGGAGCACCGACGCGACACCCTCGGCCGTACCGGCGGCAAGACCGACTAGCAGGAAGCCGACATTGTTGATCGACGAATAAGCCAGCAGCCGCTTGATGTTGCGCTGTCCGACGGCAGCGACTGCGCCGAAGATGATCGAGGCGAGGCTCGCGAAGATCACGATCTGGCGCCACTGGTCGACCGCCGGTCCCATCGCCTCGATCGCGACGCGTACGCCGAGCGCTACCGCCGCGACTTTGGGCGCCGAGGCGAAGAAGGTCGTCACCGGCGTCGGCGCGCCCTCATATACGTCGGGCGTCCACATGTGGAACGGCACCGCCGACATCTTGAACGCGAGGCCGGCGAACACGAACACCAGCCCGAACGTCAGCCCCAGCGAATGCGCGCCGGCGAAGGCGGTGGCGATGCCGGGGAACAGCGTCGTGCCGCTGAACCCGTAGACGAGGCTGATCCCGTAGAGCAGGATGCCGCTCGCCAGCGCGCCCAGCACGAAATATTTGAGCCCCGCCTCGGCCGACCGCTGGTCGCGGCGCATGAAGCTCGCGAGCACGTATGCGGCAAGGCTCTGCAACTCGAGCCCGACATACAGCGTCAGCATGTCGCCCGCCGACACCATCATACCCATGCCCGCCGACGACAGCAGGATCAGCACCGGATATTCGGGATGCAACGCGTCGCCGTCGTTGCGATCGAAGAAGCGCGGTGCGATCACGATCGACACGGCGGCGGCGATGTAGATCAATACCTTGGCGAACGCCGCGAACGCATCGGCGCGATAAAGGCCGCCGAACACCGATCCTGCGCTCGACGCCGGCCCGGCCAGCGAAATCCCCGCGCCGATCAGCACGGCGATCGCGGTCCAACCGACCGCGCGCGTCGCGCCCTGTCCGCCCCAGGCGGCCACCAGCATCAGCGCCAGCGATCCAACCGACAGAACGAGTTCGGGCAACGTCGCCTGAAGGGAAAGCGCCCAGCCCATCACTTGGCCTCCCCGCCGGTTTCAGCGGCGTGCGCCGTCGCGGCCTTGACCGCGGTCGGCTTGCCGGCCGTCGGCGCGGCATCGCCCGCGGGCTTCGCGCGATCGATCCGGTCGAGCAACACCTTCACGTCCCCGCGCATCGGCGCCAGGAAGCTTTCGGGATAGACGCCCATCCACAGCGCCGCCACCGCGATCGGCGCCAGCAGCCACAGCTCGCGCGCGTTCAGGTCGGGCATCGCGGCGACGTCGTCGGACTTGATTTCGCCGAACACGACGCGGCGGTAGAGGTAAAGCATGTAGGCCGCGCCCAGGATGATGCCGGTGGTGCAAAGCAGGGTGATGGTGGTCGACACCTGATAGGTGCCGGCCAGGCTCAGGAACTCGCCGACGAAATTGCTCGTGCCGGGCAGCCCGACCGAGGCCATCGTGAACAGCATGAAGAACAAGGCATAGCGCGGCATGTTGATCGCGAGCCCGCCGTAGCGGTCGATCTCGCGCGTGTGCAGCCGGTCGTAGATCACACCGACGCATAGGAACAACGCACCCGATACCAGGCCGTGGCCCAGCATCACCATCATTCCGCCCTCGATCCCCTGGCGATTGAACGCGAACAGGCCGATCGTCACGATCGCCATATGCGCGACCGACGAATAGGCGATCAGCTTCTTCATGTCGGATTGCACCAACGCGACCAGCGAGGTGTAGATCACGGCCACCGCCGACAGCGCGAACACCAGCCAGGTCAGGCTCGCCGACGCTTCGGGGAACATCGGCACCGAAAAGCGCAGGAAGCCATAGCCGCCGAGCTTCAGCAGCACGCCGGCCAGGATTACCGACCCGGCGGTCGGCGCCTGCACGTGCGCGTCGGGCAACCATGTATGGACCGGCCACATCGGCATCTTCACCGCGAACGACGCGAAGAAGGCGAGCCATAGCCATGTCTGTGCCTGCACCGGGAAGTCATGGTTGAGCAGCACCGGGATGCTGGTCGTCCCCGCCTGGTGGACCATCCACAGCATCGCCACCAGCATCAGCACCGAACCGAACAACGTGTAGAGGAAGAACTTGTAACTCGCGTAGATCCGGTTCGCCCCGCCCCAGATGCCGATGATGAGGAACATCGGAATCAGACCGCCTTCGAAGAAGATGTAGAACAGGAACAAATCCTGCGCCGCGAACGTGCCTATCATCAGCACTTCGGTCAGCAGGAACGCCGCCATGTATTCTGGCACGCGTTTCTCGATCGCCTGCCAGCTGGCGCCGATGCAGATCGGCATCAGGAAGACGCTGAGCTCGATCAGCAGCAGCGCGAAGCCGTCGATACCGAGCGACCAGCCGAACGTGCCGGTCAGCGGCACGTGCTCGACGAACTGCCATTGCGGCCCGCCGATCTGGAAATTGCTCCACAGCACGACGCCGAGCGCGAGGTCGACCAACGTTGCCGCCAGCGCCAACCAGCGCGCGTTGCTGGCACTGGTGAACAGGCACGCGATCGCCGCCGCCATCGGCACGGCGAGCATCACCGACAGGATCGGGAAGCCGCTCATCGCGTGATCGCCCAGGTAACGGCGGCGGTCAGGCCGATCAGCATGACGAAGGCATAAGTGTAGAGATATCCGCTTTGCACGCGCGCCGCGACGCGGCTGCCGAGGCCAACGACCCAGGCCGATCCGTTCGGCCCGAACCGGTCGATTGTGCCCTCATCCCCAGCTTTCCAGAACAGGCGACCGAGCGCGAAGGCGGGACGGACGAACAATTTGTCGTAGAGCTCGTCGAAATACCATTTGTTGAGCAGGAACGCGTAGAGCACGCGGAACATTTGCGTGAACTTCGCCGGGAAGCTCGGGTGGCGAATATAGCTCATCCACGCGGTCCACAGCCCCAGCAGCATCACGATCGTCGCCGACAGCTTGACCCACACCGGCACGCCGTGCGCGGCATGATAGAGATGTTCGTTGAATGCGATCGCGCCGCGCCAATATTCCTCACCCGATGCCGGCTCGATGAAGAAGCCGTGGAACACGAACCCGGCCGCGACTGCACCGACGCTCAGCAGGATCAGCGGGATCAGCATCGACACCGGGCTTTCGTGCGGGTGATAGCCGCCGGTGCCGGTGGGCAGGTCGTGCGCATCGGTTGCGTGCACATCCTCGTGCGCGGTGTCGCTATGGGTCGAGTGGGCCTCGTCCTCATGATGGTGCAGCGCGTGCTGGATATGCTCGGACTGCGCCCAGCGCGGCTTGCCCCAGAAGGTCAGGAACATCAGCCGCCACGAATAGAAGCTGGTCAACAGCGCCGCGAGCACGCCGACCCAGAACGCCCCGGTACCGCGGCCGGAGGCGAACGCCAGCTCGAGGATACCGTCCTTCGAATGGAACCCGGCGAACCCGATCTGCGGCAGGCCGAAGATGCCGGGAATACCGACGCCGGTAATCGCCAGCGTGCCGAGCAGCATCACCCAGAACGTCACCGGGATCGACTTCCGCAGGCCCCCATAGAACCGCATGTCCTGCTCGTGGTGCATCGCATGGATCACCGATCCCGCGCCCAGGAACAGCAAGGCCTTGAAGAAAGCGTGCGTGAACAGGTGGAACATCGCCGCGCCGTACGCGCCGCTGCCCGCCGCGAAGAACATGTAGCCGAGCTGCGAGCAGGTCGAATAGGCGATCACCCGCTTGATGTCGTTCTGCACCGTGCCGATCGTCGCGGCGAAGATGCAGGTGGCGGCGCCGATCGTGACGATGAAGGTCAACGCGGTCTCGCTGGTTTCGAACATCGGCGACAGGCGGCACACCATGAACACGCCGGCGGTCACCATCGTCGCGGCGTGGATCAGCGCCGAGACGGGGGTCGGACCCTCCATCGCGTCAGGCAACCAGGTGTGCAGGCCGAGCTGCGCCGACTTGCCCATCGCGCCGACGAACAGGCACAGGCACAAGACCGTCATCGTGTCGAAACGATGGCCCAGGAAGCCGATCGTCGATCCGGCATGGCTGGGCGCCGCCGCCAGGATTTCCGGGATCGACACGGTGCCGAACACCAGGAACGTGCCGAACATGCCGAGCATGAAGCCCAGGTCGCCGACGCGATTGACAACGAACGCCTTGATCGCCGCGGCATTGGCGCTGGGTTTCCTGAACCAGAATCCGATCAGCAGGTAGCTGGCGAGGCCAACGCCTTCCCAGCCGAAGAACATCTGGACCAGATTGTTCGCGGTCACGAGCATCAGCATTGCGAAGGTGAACAACGACAGATACGCGAAGAAGCGCGGCTGGTCGGGATCCTCGTCCATATACCCCCAGGAATAGAGGTGGACGAGCGCCGAAACGCTGGTGATGACGACCAGCATGACCGCGGTCAGGCTGTCGACGCGCAACGCCCATTGCACGTCGAGCGCGTCGGACTTCATCCAGGTCAGGACCGGCGCGATCGTCGGATCGGCGCCACCGAGATAATGGATGAAGATCGGCCAGGACAACGCGCACGACACGAACAGCGCGCCGGTCGTCACGACCTTCGCCGGCACGTTGCCGATCGTGCGGTTGCCGAGCCCGGCGACGGCGGCCGCGAGCAGCGGCAGGAAGACGATGAGCTGGATCATGCGACGACCATCGACCAGGCGCAGGCCGGCGCCGTCGCGGTGGATGGCGCGCGCTTGCCGCCAGCGATCCCGGCCTTCGCCGGGATGACGAACCTCACAACCATCATCCCTTCATCCGGTTGACGTCGTCGACCGCGATCGTGCCGCGGCCGCGGAAATAGATGACCAGGATCGCGAGCCCGATCGCCGCTTCGCCCGCCGCGACCGTCAGCACGAACATCGCGAACACCTGGCCGACCAAATCGTGCAGGTACGCCGAGAAAGCGACGAGGTTAAGGTTCACCGCGAGCAGGATCAGCTCGATCGCCATCAGCATGACGATCAGGTTCTTGCGGTTCGCGATCAGGCCCATCACCCCCATCCCGAACAGGATGGCGGCGACCACCAGATAGTGCGTCAGGCCGATCACAGCTCCACCCCCTGCCCCACGGGCGGCTTGACGTTGCGCGTCGCGTCCTGCGGCCGGCGGGAAACCTGGCGGCTGATCTTCTGGCCCTTGACCCCGCCGCGCTGGCGGTGGGTCAGCACGATCGCGCCGATCATCGCGACCAAGAGGACGAGGCCCGCGCCTTCGAACACGTAGAGGTAGCGGGAATAGAGCAGCTGCCCGATTGCGCGGATGTTGGAGACGTGCGCCTCCGGCATCGGCGCGATCCGCTGATCGAGCTTCAGCCCGCCCGCCGACCACGCGCCGATCGCGATGAAGATCTCGCACGCCAACGCGACCGCGAAGGCCAGTCCGATCGCGGCATAGCGGACGAAGCCCGCGCGCAATTCGGCGAAATCGATGTCGAGCATCATCACGACGAACAGGAACAGCACCGCGACTGCGCCGACATAGACGATCACCAGCAGCATCGCGATGAACTCGGCCCCCGCGATCAGCATCAGCCCGGCCGCGTTGAAGAACGCCAGAATCAGCCACAGCACGCTGTGCACCGGATTGCGCGACGTGATCGTCAGCGCCCCCGACAGGATCACGATCGCGGCGAACAGGTAGAAGGCGATTGCCTGGATCATGCGCGCACCGTCGCCCCGGCGAAGGCCGTGGCCGCCATATTGGCTACCGCGCCCTTGCCATCAGCGATCCCGGCTGGCGCCGGGATGACGGATTGAAGGTGAATCATCGAACGTCCCACTGTTGCCGCCCGCCTACCGATACGGTGCATCGGCGGCAAGGTTCGCGGCGATCGCGCGTTCCCAGCGGTCGCCGTTATCGAGCAGCTTCGCCTTGTCGTAGATCAGCTCCTCGCGCGTCTCGGTCGAGAATTCGAAGTTCGGCCCCTCGACGATGGCATCCACCGGGCACGCTTCCTGGCACAGCCCGCAATAGATGCACTTGGTCATGTCGATGTCGTAGCGCGTGGTGCGGCGGCTGCCGTCCTCGCGCGGTTCGGCCTCGATCGTGATCGCCAGCGCCGGACAGATCGCCTCGCACAGCTTGCACGCGATGCAGCGTTCCTCGCCGTTCGGATAACGCCGCAGCGCATGCTCGCCGCGGAACCGTGGCGAGATCGGGTTCTTTTCGAACGGATAATTGATCGTCGCCTTGGGCTTCCAGAAATACTTGAAGGTCAGCGCGTGCGCCTTCACGAATTCCCACAGCGTGAACGATTTGATGAATTGACCGACGCTCATGAACCGACTCCCACGCGGGTCCACATTAGCCAGCCCGACACGATAAACACCCAGATCAGCGACAGCGGCAGGAACACCTTCCACCCCAGCCGCATCAGCTGGTCGTAGCGGTAGCGCGGGACGGTCGCTTTCACCCAGCTAAACACGAAGAAGAAACAGAGCATCTTGATGAACAGCCAGATGATTCCCGGCAAGACGTAGAGCGGCGCCCAGTCGAACGGCGGCAGATACCCGCCCCAGAACAGGATCGCGTTGAGCGCGCACATCAGGATGACGTTGGCATATTCGCCGAGCCAGTAGAGGGCGAAGCTCATCGACGAATATTCGGTCTGGTAGCCGGCGACGAGCTCGCTTTCCGCCTCGGTCAGGTCGAACGGCGCGCGCTGCGTCTCGGCCAGCGACGAAATGAAGAACACCACCGCCATCGGGAACAGCAGCCAGTTGAACGCATAGCCGTTGACCGGCAGCCAGGAGTAGATCGCCCGCTGCCCTTCGACGATCGCGCCGAGGTTGAAGCTGCCCGACCACAATACGACCGAGATCAGCACGAATCCGATCGACACTTCGTAGCTGACCATCTGTGCCGCAGCGCGGAGCGCCGAATAGAACGGATATTTCGAGTTCGACGCCCAGCCGGCGATGATGATGCCGTAGACGCCCAGACTCGACGCCGCGAGCACGTAAAGCAGCCCGACATTGATGTTCGCCAGCACCACACCCGCCTGGAACGGCACCACCGCCCACACGATCAGCGCGACGGTGAAGGTTATGATCGGCGCGATCAGGAACAACGCTTTGTTCGCGGCGCTGGGGATGATCGTTTCCTGCAGGAAGACCTTCAGCCCGTCCGCGAACGATTGCAGCAGGCCGAGCGGCCCGACCACGTTCGGCCCGCGCCGCAGCGCCATCGCCGCCCAGATCTTGCGATCGGCATAGATTATCATCGCGACTGCCAGCATCAGCGGCAGCGCGATCACCAGGATGTCGATGATCGTCGCGACGAACCACGCCCAGCCATAAGGCAGCCCGAGATAGGTGAACCAAGAGGTCACTCCGCCGCCTCCGCCAGATCACCGCCGTGGAGCAGTTCGGCCGAGCATTGCTGCATCGTCGGGCTCGCGCGGCAGATCGCGTTGGTCAGGTAGAAGTCCTTGATCGGATAGGTGATCTCGCCCGACCCCGCCGTGTCGAGCGATGGCGGGTTCCAGTCGTGGGCGATCAGCCCGAGCTTCCCCAGCGCCGGTGTGTCGAGCGCCATTTGCGCGCGCAGTTCGTCCAGGCTGTCGAACGGCAGCGTCACGCCGAGATGGTCCGACAGCGCGCGCAGGATCGTCCAGTCCTCACGCGCGTCGCCCGGTGGGAACACCGCGCGCTCGCCCCGCTGCACACGCCCTTCGAGATTGACGAACGTTCCCGATTTCTCGGCATAGCTCGCCCCCGGCAGGACGATGTCGGCATGGTGCGCGCCGCGGTCGCCGTGATGCCCGACATAGACCGTAAAGCTCTTCTTGAGCTGGCCGAAATCGACCTCGTCGGCGCCCATCAGGAACACCAATTTGGGGTTCGCGGCGTACAGGTCCGCCATCCCGCCCGCCTGCGCGAAGCCGAGCAACAGCCCGCCGTTCCGCGCCGCCGAGAAGTGCAGGACGTTATAGCCGTTCCACGCGCTCCCGTCCTCGAGCGAGCGTACCAAATTCAGCGACTTGGCGAGCGCCAGGCTCGCGCCCTGCCCGTTCTTCAACGCCGCGCCGCCGACAATCACCATCGGACGTTTGGCCGCCGCGAACGCGTCGGCCGCCACCTGCGGCAACTTGCCGAGCAGCGACAAGTCGTTGCCCAGCCATTCGACCTTGTACGTCAGGTCGACGTCAGGCCCGATCGCGAAGACCTTCGCGCCCTTCTTGATCGCCTTGCGCACGCGCGTGTTCACCAGCGGCGCTTCCCAGCGCAGGTTGGTGCCGACCAATAGGACCGCGTCGGCCTGCTCGGCACCCGCGATCGTCGTGTTGAAATTGACCGCCGCGAGGCTGGACGTGTCATAGTCCATGCCGGTCTGGCGTCCTTCGAGCAGCGAGCCGCCCATCGCCTGCACCAGCGCCTTGGCTGCGAAGATCGTCTCGCAATCGACCAGATCGCCGTGCACCGCCGCGACGCTGTCGCCGGCCTTCACCGCCGCGATCGCTGCGAACGCCTCGTCCCAGCTCGCCGGGACCAGCTTGCCGTCGCGCCGCACATACGGCCGGTCGAGCCGCCGCCGCACGAGACCATCGACCGCATGCCGCGTCTTGTCGGTCGCCCACTCCTCGTTGACGTCGTCGTTGACGCGAGGCAGCGCGCGCAGCACTTGCCGCCCGCGACTGTCGAGCCGGATGTTGGTGCCGACCGCGTCCATCACGTCGATCGACAACGTCTTCTTCAACTCCCACGGCCGTGCCTCGAACGCATACGGCTTGCTGGTCAGCGCGCCGACCGGGCACAGATCAACCACATTGCCCGACAATTCGCTCGTCACCGCCTGTTCGAGGTAACTAGTGATCTGCATGTCCTCGCCGCGATAGATCGCGCCGATTTCCTCGACCCCAGCCACTTCCTCGGCGAAGCGGATGCAGCGCGTGCACTGGATGCAGCGCGTCATGACCGTCTTCACGATCGGCCCCATATATTTCTCGGTCACCGCGCGCTTGTTCTCGGTATAGCGCGTGGCGCCGCGGCCATAGGCGACCGACTGATCCTGCAAGTCGCACTCACCGCCCTGATCGCAGATCGGGCAATCGAGCGGATGGTTAATGAGCAGGAACTCCATCACGCCTTCGCGCGCGTTCTTGACCATCGGCGTGTTGGTGAAGATTTCCTGATTGTCCGCCGCCGGCAGCGCACACGACGCCTGCGGCTTGGGCGGCCCGGGCTTCACCTCGACCAGGCACATCCGGCAATTGCCGGCGATGCTGAGGCGTTCGTGATAGCAGAAGCGCGGGATTTCCTTCCCCGCCGCCTCGCACGCCTGGAGCACGGTGGCTCCTTGCGGCACTTCAACCTCGATCCCGTCTACTTTGAGCTTGGGCATTGCTCGATCTTCCTATTGCGCCGGGGTTGCCCGCACGAAGCGGGTCCACAGGCCGTCGGCAACGACGGCGCGAACATTCTTGGCGGCAAGGCTGAAGCGCTGCCCCTGCGCCAGACAGGCGCCCAGCGACGGCGCGAGCGCTCTTGCGGCAGCGACCTCCGACGGCGTGCCGGGCATCGTACGCACTAGCGCATCGGCCCCGGTCAGATCGTGAAAGACAACGCAATCGGCAAAAACGGCTAACTGGCGTGCCCGGACGAGTTGATCGCCGGTCGACACGAACTGACGCGGCAGCGCTTCAACAGCACCCGCCGCCAACACCGGGGGATGACGGTACGCCTCGAGATAAGCGGGCTCAAGCAACATCGCACGTACGCCGAGCGGTGTGATCGCGACATCGAGGTTTGGCTCATCGTCGCGCCGTTCCTGACGGAGGCAACGGTCCGTATCGAACGATATCCTGGGATCGTTGATGCGCGCGGCCTTGAGATCGGCGGCAAACGCGTCGCTGTGTGTCAACAAGGCTGCGGCGGCGCGGGGATTGCTGCCATAGATGCATCGACCGAACTCGACTTGCATCTCACCCAGTCGTTCGGGCGCGATTGCCACGGGGCGTACTTGCAGCATCGATCCAGTCGGCCGGTCTTGGCCGAGCGAAGGGTTAGCTGCCGTCATCCCCGCGAGCCCTGCGGCGAGTTGGAGGATACCCATAACAATCGGTCGATTCACTCCGCCGCCTCCTGCATCGGCGCCAGATCGCCGCCGGCGCGTTCCGTGATGCGGCGCTCGATCTCGGGGCGGAAGTGGCGGATCAGGCCCTGGATCGGCCAGGCCGCGGCGTCACCCAGCGCGCAGATGGTGTGACCTTCGACCTGTTTGGTCACGTTGAACAGAGTGTCGATTTCCGACACGTCGGCGTCGCCGGTGCGCAGCCGCTCCATCACACGCCACATCCAGCCGGTGCCTTCGCGGCACGGGGTACACTGTCCGCAGCTTTCGTGCTTGTAGAAATAGCTGATGCGGCTGATCGCGCGGACGATGTCGGTCGACTTGTCCATGACGATGACCGCCGCGGTGCCGAGACCCGAGCCGACTGCCTTCAGCCCGTCGAAATCCATCGGGCAGTCCATGATCTGCGCCGCCGGGACCAGAGGCACCGATGATCCGCCCGGGATCACCGCGAGCAGATTGTCCCACCCGCCGCGAATGCCGCCGCAATGTTCCTCGATCAGTTGGCGGAACGGGATGCTCATCGCGTCCTCGACCACGCACGGCTTATTCACATGGCCGCTGATCTGGAAGAGCTTGGTGCCCTTGTTGTTCTCCGCGCCGAAGCTCGCGAACCATTCCGGCCCACGCCGCAGGATCGTCGGGGCGACCGCGATCGATTCGACGTTGTTGACCGTCGTCGGGCAACCATAGAGCCCCGCACCGGCCGGGAACGGCGGCTTCAGCCGCGGCTGGCCTTTCTTGCCCTCCAAACTTTCGAGCATCGCGGTTTCTTCGCCGCAGATGTACGCCCCCGCCCCGCGATGGCAGAACACGTCGAAATCGTAGCCCGACCCGCACGCATTCTTGCCGAGCAAGCCGGCATCATACGCCTCGGCGATCGCGGCGAACAACGTCTCCGCCTCGCGGATATACTCGCCACGAATGTAGATGTAGGCTGCCCGCGCACGCATCGCGAAACCGGCGACCAGCGCCCCTTCGAGCAGCTTGTGAGGATCGTGACGGATGATCTCGCGATCCTTGCACGATCCGGGCTCGGACTCGTCGGCATTGATGACCAGGAAGTTGGGACGATCCGGCCGCGGCTCCTTGGGCATGAAGCCCCACTTGGTGCCGGTCGGGAACCCCGCCCCGCCGCGCCCGCGCAGGCCCGACGCCTTGATCCGGTCGATGATCGTGTCGGCGCCGATCTCGAGCAGCTTCTTGGTGTTGTCCCAATCCCCACGCGCCTGCGCCGCAGCCAACCCCCAGGGCTGGAAACCGTAGACGTTGGTGAAGATGCGATCCTTGTCCGCGAGCATCAACGGCTCCGCTTCTTGGCGGCGAGGATACACACGAACGCGCCGCAGAACGAGCAGACGAGCGCGGCGATGATCGCGGGACTCATGGCCGTCCCCCCACCATGTTCTTGATGAAATAGACCAGCATCAGCACGATGCCGACGGTGATCGCGAGCCCGATCAGCGCGAACGCGACTTTCAGTACGATGCCGAGCAGGACGAGCCCGCCGACGATCGCCAGCACGGTAATGAGCGGATTGCCGGTCATCGCCGCGCCTCCGTCTTCGCCAGCAGCCCGCGGCGCACCGCGAAGCCGAGCCCGACGAACAGGCTGGCGATCACGATCGACCGCCCGACCGACGTATGCCACAACACACTGCGCGCGATCGCCACGCCCAGCATCGCCAGGCCGATGACGAGCAACACCGTTCCAAGTTCGCGTTGCCGGATCACCACTGCCCCCGATAATCGTGGTTCTCATCGACCATCGCCTTCAGCGTGGTCGGCCCACCCTCGGGACAGCTCGCGCGGCGGCCGATCGTCGAGCCGGCGGCCGGCGTCTCGCCGCGCGCCAGCGCCTCGAGCACGGTGATCGTGCGATCGTAATCCAGATCCTCGTAATTATCGTCGTTGATCTGGACCATCGGCGCATTGGCGCAAGTGCCCATGCACTCGACCTCGGTCAGCGTGAACAGCCCGTCCGGCGTCGTCCGCCCCTTGACCAGCCCGTGGTTCTTGCACGCCGCCAGCACGTCGTCGGACCCGCTCAGCATGCACGGCGTCGTGCCGCACACCTGAACGTGATAGCGGCCGACCGGCGCCATGTTGAACATCGTGTAGAAGGTCGCGACCTCGTAGACGCGCATGTAGGCGACGTTGATCTGCTTGGCGACGAACTCGATCACCGGGACCGGCAGCCAGCCCTGCGTGTTGGTCTCCGTCCCGACCTGGCGCTGGGCGAGATCGAGCAGCGGCAGCGACGCCGATTGCTCCCGCCCCGGCGGATAGCGGCCGAGGATTTCCTTCGCCTTGACGCCGCTCGCGTCGTTCCACGCGAAATCGCCCCAGCGCGCGCGGACCTCGGCTTCGTCGGGGATTTGAGGGGCCTCAGCCATCGATGCTGTCCTGATCCACGCTTGACGCACTGGCCGCCGCATCTTGCCGCGATGACAGGTGGATTTGCACGCCGATCAAAGCGCCGACGATGGCCATGGCAGCGACGAAGACTGTCGCAATGGTAGTGCCATGCGATGCGGCGATGGTGCGGGAGATGAGTACGACAGGCGCCACCATGAACGTCAGCGCAATTGTCGCGTTTTTCCGTTCTTGCTCGCTCAATTTGAAGAAGATCACCGGTCGCACTCCCCAAACACCACGTCGATCGCGCCCAGGATCGCGGTCGTATCCGCGAGCATGTGGCCCTTCGACATGAAATCCATCGCCTGGAGGTGGCTGAACGCGGTCGGGCGGATCTTGCAGCGGTACGGCTTGTTGCTGCCGTCGGCGACGAGGTACACGCCAAACTCGCCCTTGGGGCTTTCGGTCGCGACATACACGTCGCCGGCGGGGACATGGAAGCCTTCGGTGTAGAGCTTGAAGTGATGGATCAGCGCTTCCATCGATTGCTTCATCTCGGCGCGCTTCGGCGGCACCACCTTGCGGTCGTCGCTGGCGATCGGGCCGCCGGGCATTTCGTTGAGGCACTGGCGCATGATCCGCGCCGACTGGCGGACTTCCTCCACGCGCACCATGAAGCGATCGTAGCAGTCGCCGCGCGTGCCGACCGGCACCTCGAAGTCCATTTTCGCGTAGACATCATAGGGCTGCGACTTGCGCAGATCCCACGGAATGCCCGATCCGCGGATCATCGGGCCGGAGAAGCCCCACTTCACCGCGTCCTCACGGGCAACGATCGCGATATCGACGTTGCGCTGCTTGAAGATGCGGTTGTCGGCGACCAGCGAGATCGCATCCTCGAACAGGCGCGGCAGGCGTGTGTCGAGCCAGTCGGCGATGTCGGTCAGCAGCTTGAGCGGCACATCCTGATGCACCCCGCCCGGCCGCAGGTAATTGTGGTGCATCCGCGCGCCCGACATGCGCTCGAAGAAATTGAGGCAATCCTCGCGGATCTCGAACAGCCACAGGTTGGGCGTCATCGCGCCGACGTCCATGACGTGGCTGCCGAGGTTGAGCATGTGGTTCGAGATGCGCGTCAGTTCGGCGAAGAACACGCGGAGGTACTGCGCGCGGACCGGCACTTCGAGGTCGAGCAGCTTCTCGATCGCGAGCACGAAGCTGTGCTCCATGCACAATGGCGAGCAATAATCGAGCCGATCGAAATAGGGCAATGCCTGTGCGTAGGTCTTGTACTCGATCAGCTTCTCGGTGCCGCGATGGAGCAGGCCGACATGCGGGTCGATCCGCTCGATAATCTCGCCGTCGAGCTCCATGACGAGCCGCAGCACGCCATGCGCCGCCGGATGCTGCGGGCCGAAGTTGATCGTGTAGTTCTGGATCGTGACGTCGCCGGTGGTCGGATCCTCGGCATCGGTACGATCGAGCAATTTGTCGAGCTGGTCAGCCATTCCTGGGCTCCGGCTTCTTGCGCGCCCGCGCCGGCTTGGCCGGTTCGGTAGCGGTCGCGGCATCGGGTTTCACGCGCGGTTTCGCAGCAACCTTGCGTTGTTTCGGCGCCTCACCGGCCGCAGGCGCAGCGGCGACGTCGGCGCTCTTGTCGGGCGCGGCGTTCGCCGACTTGCCATCCGTCGGCGGCGGCGGCGCGGCGTCGCCGCCCTTCTTGGGCTTGGCCTTCGCCTTGGCCGGCGTGGGCGCACCGTCGGGGCTGTCCTTGCCGGCGCCGGTCTGGGCCGGGCTGTCGGTGGTCTTGGGCGTCGCGGGCTGCGCCTTCGCGGTCTCGGCGGCGTCCGCTTTCTGGATCGCGTCGGCCTTGAGCGGCGTCGGCGCGCCCTTCGCCTCGGGCAGCGCCAGCCCCTTCTCGTCGCCCGGCAGCACGTATTCCGCGCCTTCCCACGGGCTCATGAAATCGAACGTACGGAAATCCTGCGCCAGTTGCACCGGCTCGTAGGCGACGCGCTTGGTCTCCTCCGAATAGCGCAGTTCGACATAGCCGGTCAGCGGAAAGTCCTTGCGCTGCGGATGCCCGACGAAGCCGTAATCGGTCAGGATGCGGCGCAGATCGGGATTGCCCTCGAACAGCACGCCGTACATGTCGTATACTTCGCGCTCGAGCCAGCCGGCGACCGGCCAGATACCCGTCACCGACGGCACCGGCTTCACCTCGTCGGTCTGGACATGGACGCGGATGCGGTGATTGCGGGTAAGGCTGAGCAGGCAATAGACTACGTCGAACCGGTCGGGCCGGTCCGGGTAATCGACCCCGGCGATCTCCATCAGCTGCTGGTATTCGAGACCGGGCGCATCCCGCAGCAGCGTCATCGTCTCGATCAGGCTTTCGCGATCGACGGTGAACGACACTTCGCCGACCGCCTCCAGGCTCGACAGCACGCGCGCGCCAAGCGCCTTGCCCGCCGCGTCGATCACGCCATCGTTCGAGGCGTAGGCAGGGGCCGGCGCCCTCATCGACCAAGCTCCCGCCGCCGCTCGCGACGCAACGTCACTATGGCGGCGACCATCACGGCCAGCGCACAGATGACGGCCAGACCCAGGAACGCCTGCTGCACCGCCACCATGTTCTGCCGCAGCAGCGTGCCGAGCTCATGCCGGTTGCGCAGCAGGCTCGGGACGAAGATCGCAGGAAAGGCGATCAGCGGCACGAAGGCCGCGCGACGCCGCGCCGCCGCCCGTTCGGATTCGGGCAAAGCCGGCGTCGGTTTCGGCAGGAATTGCTCGACCCACAGGATCGAGCGCCAGATCGGCCCGCGCGTGCTCACCGCTCCACCGTCCCGACGCGGCGAATCTTCCGCTGCAACTGCATGATGCCGTACAACAACGCCTCGGCGGTCGGCGGGCAGCCGGGAACGTAGATGTCGACCGGTACGATGCGGTCACAGCCGCGCACGACGCTGTAGCTGTAATGGTAATAGCCGCCACCGTTCGCGCAGCTGCCCATCGAGATGACGTATTTCGGCTCCGACATCTGGTCGTAGACCTTGCGCAAGGCCGGCGCCATCTTGTTGCAAAGCGTGCCCGCGACGATCATCACGTCCGACTGGCGCGGCGATGCGCGCGGTGCCGCACCGAACCGTTCGAGGTCGTAACGCGGCATGTTGACGTGGATCATCTCGACCGCGCAGCACGCGAGCCCGAACGTCATCCACCACAGCGAGCCCGTCCGCGCCCACTGGAACAGTTCCTCGGTCGAGGTGACCAGGAAGCCCTTGTCGGTCAGTTCGCCGTTCAGTCCGTCGAAGAACGCCTGATCGGGCGGCACCACCGCCTGGCCGCCGCCACCGACGGGCAGCTCGACCGGACCGGAATGGGGAAGAATGTCGCTCATTCCCAATCCAACGCCCCCTTCTTCCACGCATAGACCAGGCCCAGCGCGAGTTCGGCGATGAACACCATCATGCTGATCCACGCCGTCCAGCCGAGCGAGAACACGCTGACCGCCCAGGGATAGATGAACGCCGCTTCGAGGTCGAAGACGATGAACAGGATCGCGACGAGGTAGAAGCGTACGTCGAACTGGCTGCGCGGATCCTCGAACGCGGGGAAACCGCACTCATATTCGCTAAGCTTTTCCGGATTCGGCCGATGCGCCCCGGTGAAGCGCGCGGCGATCATCGGCAGGAACACGAAGGCGCTCGACAGAACGAGCGCGATCCCCAGGAACAACAGGATCGGAAGATATTGCGACAGGTCGACCAATGGCTTTCTCACGAGGCGCGAAACGCTTGGCGCGTCTCTAGGACGCACCCCCCGGTGGGGCAAGGGTGGAGAGCGGTGAGAATGACTCGCAATTAAAGGCGATTGGGCAGGTTCGTCCGCCGCCCGCGCGGCGGGGTCAGGCGGCGTTGGTGGTGGCGACGACGCCGACCTCGTAGCGGTTCCGCCCGCCGAGCTTGGCTTGGTACAGCGCGGCGTCGGCGGCGATCGTCAGTTCGTGGACCGATCGCGCCGCCGCCGGGTGCATCGCCGCGACGCCAAGACTGATCGTGACCTTCTCCGGCAGATCGAACGCGGGATCGTCGTGGCAATGCGCGACCAGCACACGCACCCGCTCGGCGATCGAGGTGGCGCCGGCGAGGTCGACACCGGGCAGGATCAGCATGAACTCCTCGCCGCCCTGCCGCGCGGCCAGATCGATCGGGCTGCGGATGCCCGATTGCAGCATCTCGGCGACCGCGCGCAGCGCTTGGTCGCCGGCGGCATGGCCGTGCGTGTCGTTGAAGCGTTTGAAGCGATCGACGTCGATCGCGACCACCGCAAGCGACCCGCCGCTGCGCACCGCGCGCGCCCATTCGTCGGCGAGCCGATCGTCGCGCGACCGGCGATTGGCGAGCCCCGTCAGCGGGTCGGTCCGGCTCACCCGCTCCAGCGCGTCGCACGCCCGCTCCAGCTCACGCCCGCGCTGGCCGAGCGATTCAACCAGCGCCTGGTTGGCGGTGGCCAGTTCGTGCGCCTGCAACACTTGCCGCGCCAGCCGGCGGCTGGTCCACATCATGACGATGCCGAGCAATGCGGCGGCACCCGACAGCTGCCAGTGGCCGGGCCGCTCGCCGATCGCGAAGGCCAGGCTGGCGGCGGCCATGATCGGCGCCTCGAACACGGCATAGACCGGCCAGTACGGTACGTGCGCGATCGACAGTGTCAGCCCCGACAGCGCGACGCAGACGACATACATCACCTGATTGTCGGAGCCGGTCGCGATGATGAGCCCGGCGGCGATACCCCACAGGATGCCCGACAGTGCGCTGAGGATGACCAGCGACCGCGCCCACATTGCCGTCGTCATCGACGGCCAGCGACCCTGGCGATAGGCGGCGGCCATCACGACCCGCGCGGCGATGACGGCGCCGTTCGCGCTCATCCACAACAGGGTCGATCGCGGCCCGTCGATCCGCCAGATCAGGTCGGCGACCATCACCGAGCCCAGCGTATCCATCGCGATCATGGCAAACACGATCGCGTAGATCGCGTCGATCCGCGCTTTAAGTGGCGCGTCGTCGACGGACAGGGATGGGGCGCGCGCGGCCATCCGGTCGCGATAGACCCGACGCGGTTAAGACGGCGTTATTGCTCGCAAAACCCCGATTGCGCGGGCCAATGCCCGACGATCAGCGCAGCGCGCCGGCGATCAGCTTGTGCAACCGCGAATGCAGCGCGTCGTTGGCGGCGAGGAACTCGCTGCGCTCCATGGCGCGGTCGCCGCCGCGGAAATCGGTCACGAACCCGCCCGCTTCCTTGACCAGCAGCATGCCGGCCGCGACGTCCCACGGTTGCAACGACGATTCCCAATATCCGTCGAACCGCCCCGCCGCGACCCAGGCAAGGTCGAGCGCGGCCGAGCCGAAGCGGCGGATGCCGGCGACTTCGGGCGCGATCGCACCGAAGATGCGGCTCCACTCGGCGAAATTGCCATGACCCAGGAACGGGATGCCGGTCGCGATCAGCGATTCCGACAGGTCGCGCCGCGAGGACACGCGCAAGCGCTGGTCCTGCAACCACGCGCCCTTGCCCTTTTCCGCCCAGAAGCTCTCGTCGGTCAGCGGCTGGTAAACGAGCGCGGTCGTCACCTCGCGCTTGCCCGACGCCAGCGGCTCCTCGACCGCGATCGACATCGCGAAATGCGGCAGGCCGTGGAGGAAGTTGGTCGTGCCATCGAGCGGATCGATGATGAAGCGCGGCTTGTTCGGATCGCCCGGGGTCTCGCCGCCCTCCTCCGCCAGGATCGCCCAGTCGGGCCGCGCCTTGCGCAGTTCCTCGACCAGAGTCTGCTCGGCCCGCTTGTCGGCCATCGACACGAAGTCGGCCGGCCCCTTGCGGCTCACCTGGAGCTGCTGGACCTCGTTGAAGTCACGCCGCAGGCGCGGCGCCGCCTTGCGCGCGGCACGCTCGATGACGGTGAAGAGGCCGGAATGGCTGGGCAATTGTCTTACTCCCCTCCCGCTTGCGGGAGGGGTCGGGGGTGGGCGCCCGGCCTGCCGCTTGCGGTGGTCTCGATGGTGAGCGTGAGCCCACCCCTACCCCCTCCCGCAAGCGGGAGGGGAATTATTCAGTCCGCGCGGCGGACATAAGCTTGCTCGTACACGTCGACGACGATCCGCGTACCGCTCGCGATATGCGGCGGGACCATGATGCGGACGCCGTTGTCGAGGATCGCGGGCTTGTAGCTCGACGAGGCGGTCTGCCCCTTCACCACCGCATCGGCCTCGACGATCGTCGCTTCGATCGTGTCAGGCAACTGCACGCTGATCGGCTCCTCGTCGTACAGCTCCATCACCACGTCCATGCCGTCCTGCAGGAACGCGGCGGCGTCGCCGAGCAGGTCGCGCGGCAGCGTCGTCTGGTCGTAGGTTTCCTTGTCCATGAACACCAGGCTGTCGCCGTCGGCGAACAGGAACTGGAAATCCTTGGTATCGAGCCGCACGCGCTCGACCGTCTCCGCCGAGCGGAAGCGGACGTTGTTCTTCCGGCCGTCGCGCAGGTTCTTCATCTCGACCTGCATGTAGGCACCGCCCTTGCCCGGCTGCGTATGCTGGATCTTGACCGCGCGCCAGATGCCGCCTTCATATTCGATGATATTGCCGGGACGAATGTCCACGCCGCTGATCTTCATGACGATGTACCTGCGAATAGGGAAAGCGGGGCCCTTAGCCGGACGCCCCCGTTCCGGCAAGCACGGCGGCGAACGCGCGCACTGCCGCCGCCTCGTCCCCGCCCCACACGGCGTTGGACACGGCGAGGAAGTCGGCACCGGCCGCGACCAGCGGCGCGACGTTCGTCGGCGTGATCCCGCCGATCGCGACCGAGGGCAGCTCGAACAAGGTCGCCCACCAGCTCAGGATCGACGGGTCCGGCCGGTGCGTCGTGTCCTTGGTCGTCGTCGGGTAGAAAGCGCCGAACGCGACGTAATCGGCGCCCGCCTCCCCCGCTTCCATCGCGAGGTGACGGCTGTCGTGGCACGTCACGCCGATCTGGACGTCGGGACCGAGGATGTGGCGGACTTCGCGCGGGTCGCCGTCGCCCTGGCCGAGATGGACGCCGTCGGCGCCGAGCCGCTTGGCGAGACTGACGCTGTCGTTGACGATGAAGGCGACTTCGCGGTCGGCACAGACACGCTGGAGCGGCTCGGCCAGCCGTGCCGCCTCGTGCTGGTCGATGTGCTTCACCCGGAACTGGAACGCCGCGACCGGTCCAGCGTCGAGCGCGCGCGCCAGCCGGTCGGCGAACCCGCCGCCGACGTCGAGCGGCGAGATGAGATAGAGCTGGCCGGCCGGCCGGCGATCGTCGCGCCTGAACGACGTCGCGAAATCGGGATCGAGGGGGTCGAGTTGGTCGTCGTCGGTCATCGTCCACCGCCATCGCCAAAGTTGGCGAAGTTGTCACGCACAACCACGGGCTCGCTGTCTACGTTTCGCATCCGAAACGAATAGCGGCGGATGCCGAAAAGCCGTGTGCAACCATGGTCCGAAAGTGACGCCGCCCCCAATCGAGCGGCGATTCCGGCCGAAAAACGTAAAATTTCCGCATCAGACGCTTCGGAAGTTGGCGCGTCCGGCGGTCAGGCGTCGACGATGGCGAGTAGGAACCCGTCCCACTTCTTGACCCCGACCGTCTGCACCGCCGTCGCGGTCAGCCGCGGGTGCCCCGCCACCAGATCGAACAGCGCGCGCGTGCCTACAATACGACCATCGGCGCTCTCCGCATCGAGCACACCGCCCTCGCGAATCACGTTGTCGACGACGATCGTCGTGCCGGGCCGCGACAGCCGGATGGCGTGCTCGACATAGGCCGCATTATTCTGCTTGTCGGCGTCAATGAACACGAAATCGAACGGTCCGTCGAGCGCGACCAGGCTGTCGAGCGCCGGCCCGGTGACGACCTCGACGCGATCGCCCAGCCCTGCGGCCGCGACGTTCGCCCGCGCGACCTCGGCATGGTGCGGATCGATCTCCAGCGTCACCAGCCGCCCACCGCCGGGCAGCGCCCGCGCCAGTTCGATCGTCGAATAACCGCCCAGCGTCCCGATCTCCAGGATCGCCCGCGCCCTCGCCATCCGCGCGAACAGGTGCAGCATCCGCCCCTGCGCTGGCGAAACGTCGATGTCCGGCAATCCGGCCGCGGCATTGGCGGCAAGCGCCCCGCTCAACACGGCATCCGCGCCGAGCAATCGCTCACCGATATCGTCATCGACCGCCGCCCAGCAGGCATCCTGCGGCTGCGTGCGCTCGACCATCACTTCGCGTCCGGCGTCTTCTCGGTCGAGGCAACGTAGATTTGGTCGATCGCCTCGGCGAGCGCGGCGTCGAACTCGGCGTCGGTCATCTGGTGGCGCAGATCCTCGAGCAACGCGCGGCTGAAACTCGCGATCATGCCCTTGTTCTTCGCCAGTTCGGCGCACGCCTCGGGGCGGTGGAACCCGCCGGACAGCGCCACGACCTTGAGCACGCGCGGGTGGTGGATCAACGGCTCATAAGTCCCGCCCACCGCGGGTAGCGACAGCTTCAGCATCACCTGTTTGTCGCCCGGCATCGCGTCGAGCGCCTTCTTCAGCTCGTCGGCCAGGATCGCGTCGCTGTCGGCGCGGTCGGGGCTCTTGATATTGACCTCGGGCTCGATGATCGGGACCAAGCCGTGGCCGAGCACCTGCTCGGCAACCTCGAACTGCTGCTTGACGATCGCGGCGATGCCGTCGCGGTTGGCGGCGTTGACGACCGAGCGCTCCTTGGTGCCGAAAATCCCGAGCTTCGCCGCACGCGCCAGCAGGTCGTCGAGCCCCGGCATCGGCTTCATCAGCTGGACGCCGTTCGCTTCGTCCTCCAGCCCCTTGTCGATCTTGAGGAACGGCACCACGCCGCGATCATGCAGCGCCTGCGGCACGGCAACGCCCGCCGCGTCGCCATCCCCGATATTTCCATCCATCGTGCGCTCGAACAGGATCGCGCCGATCACCTTGTCGCCGGTGAAGCTGGGCGAAGTAATGATGCGTACGCGCATCTGGTGGATCAGGTCGAACATCTCGGCATCGTTCGAATAGGCGTCCGCCTCGATGCCATAACCCTTCAGCGCCTTGGGCGTCGACCCGCCCGACTGGTCGAGCGCGGCGATGAAACCGTGCCCGGCGGCGATCTTGGCGGTGTTCATGGCTTCCCCTTTGTTTTCATGCATTCGTATGTGATGGCGGGCTGTTAGACAGCGGATCGGCCCTCCGCAACCGCGTCGAATGCCACCGTCAACCGCTCGCCCGCCCCGAACGGACGCGTGCCGTGGTACAGGTAACTCGGAAAGAGGACGAGGCGACCGGGTTTGGGCTCGACGATCGCGAGCGGCGGTAGATCCACCATCAGGTCACGCGGCGGCGCACCCAATTCCAACCAACCTTCCTGCGTTTCGGCATCGAGCGCGGGTACGACCAGATAACAAGCGGAACTCAGAATACCGCCGGGATGAATGTGCGAAACGTGATGTCCCGAACCCTGCAGCCGTACCGACCAGCCACCCCGGGCGAGAAGGCGGCGGTCGCGATGTCGCAGCAACGGATGTTCGTCGTCGTGTCCGGGAAGATTCGCGCGATAACGATCGACCCCGTCCTGGATTGCGCGATGCAGATGCTGGATGGCAGGATCGCGCCGATCGAACAGGGGACCGCGAGTCTGCGTGCCGCCCCGCACGCTCTGACCGACCGGCTGCGCACGTTGCCGATGGAGCGTGCGCAGTGTCGATGACAGCTCTTCGATATCGCCCGACGACAGGGGCAATTCGACGGTCGCGATCAAGCCTTCCTGTCGTGACAGCCAGTCCGCACGCGCATCGTCCAGCAGCCGCCATACGATGTCGAACAAAGCCCATGTACCGAAATCGGCCGGACTTTCGTTTCTCGCGGTCGCGAGCAGGCTTTCGGCGGTATCGAACTTCGCGTGGCGCAACGCTTGGCGGACGTCGACGAGCGCTCGTCCCGGCAGGTCTTCCGGCAGAGACATTAGGAGGCG
Source organism: Sphingomonas sp. (assembly GCF_017304635.1). Lineage (GTDB taxonomy): Bacteria > Pseudomonadota > Alphaproteobacteria > Sphingomonadales > Sphingomonadaceae > Sphingomonas. The sequence continues at coordinate 586,246 of NZ_JAFKMA010000001.1, read as the reverse complement.
ATCGGCCCTTGGCACATCGCCGGCCAAGCCGGCATGAGAAGCCTCGATCAAGCGCAGGATCGGCGCATCGAACCGCGCCTGCGCATCGTGCGCGGCATTCGCGGCCCCGTCATGATCGCCAACGCCGGCAAGTATCGTGATATACGCATTCCACAGACCGGCGTGATCGGGCCGTCGCGCAATAGCCGTCCGAAAACCATCGGCGAACGCAGGTCCCCACCCGCCTTCCCAACGAAGCGCCGCGCGGAGATTTTGTCCGTCCAGCCACTCCGGTTGCGCAGCTAGCAGGGGGTCGAGGCACGCCCATGGCTCAGTTTCCCCGGCCGCAAATCGCGCTTCCGCCTCGCCGATCCGCAATTGCGGATTGCTGGGATCGGCCGCTATCGCAGCAGTAAACAGGGCACGTGCATCGTCACCGGCGCGCAGGGCTGCGAACGCCAGGTCCGCACGGCTGGACACTATCGCGTCAACGCCTTCACCCCCGGCAGTTCCTTGCCCTCCATCCATTCCAGGAACGCACCCCCGGCGGTGGAAACGAAGGTCATGTCGCCCGCGACGCCGGCCTGGTTGAGCGCCGCGACAGTGTCGCCGCCGCCGGCGACCGAGACGAGCGAGCCGTCGCGGGTCAGCGCGGCGACGGTCTTCGCCAGGCTCATCGTGGCGACGTCGAACGGCGGCGTCTCGAACGCGCCGAGCGGGCCGTTCCACACCAGGGTCCGGCAATTCTTGAGCACGTCGCCCAGCGCTTCGGTCGCCGCCGGGCCGATGTCGAGGATCATCTCGTCGGGCGCGACTTCGTGGACGTTGACGGTGCGCGTCGGCGGATTGGGGCGGAACTCGGTTGCGACCACCACGTCGTAGGGCAGATGGATCGTGCAGCCAGCGCGGTCGGCGGCGTCGAAGATTTCCTCCGCCGTGCCGGTCAGATCATGCTCCGCCAGGCTCTTGCCGACATTGACCCCACGTGCCGCCAGGAAGGTGTTGGCCATACCGCCGCCGATGACGAGGTGATCGACCTTGTCGACCAGATGCTTGAGCACGTCGAGCTTCGACGACACCTTTGCCCCGCCGACCACCGCCGCGACCGGGTGCTCCGGACTACCCAGCGCCTTGTCGAGCGCGTCGAGCTCGGCCTCCATCTGCCGCCCGGCAAAGGCCGGCAGCGTGCGCGCCAGCCCCTCGGTCGAGGCATGCGCGCGGTGCGCGGCGGAGAAGGCATCGTTGACATAGAGGTCACCGAGCGCGGCCAGCATATCAATCACTTCCGGGTCGTTCTTCTCTTCGCCCGCGAAGAAGCGCGTATTCTCCAGGATCGCCACATCGCCGTCCTTCAGCGTCGCCACCGCGTCCGCCGCGCCGTCGCTGTTGATGAAGCGGACCGGGCGCCCCAGCACCTGCTCGAACGGCTTGGTGACGAGCGCCAGGCTCATGTCGGGGCTGCGCTGGCCCTTGGGCCGCCCGAAATGCGCGAGCACGATCACCCGCGCGCCCTTGTCGGCGAGTTCGGCGACGGTCGGCACCGCGGCGCGCAGCCGGGTGTCGTCGGTCACCGCCCCGTCGGCCATCGGCACGTTGAGGTCCTCGCGCACCAGCACACGCTTGCCGGCGATGTCGCCGATATCGTCCAGCGTCCGAAAAGTCCTGCTCATTCCTCGATCCTTATCGTGTCGCCGACGGCGATCGCGCCTTCCTCGACCACCTTCGTGCAGACGCCGCCGCGCCAGTCCGGAGTGAGCGCCGCACGCAATCCTTCGGCCAGTTTCTCCATCCGCTCGCAGGGGTCGGTCTCGACCGTGACCTCGAGCAACGCGGTGCCGACGCGCAGCCGGGCACCGGCGGTCTGCGGCAAGTCCAGCCCCTCGACCAGCAGATTGGCGCGCCGTTCCTGCCAGGGGATGTTGTGCCCGACGAGCGCCTGCGCGGTCGCCCAGTCGCTCGCCTCCATCAGGGTGACTTGCCGCTTGTACGGCTTGCCCTTCATCGCGCCGCGAAAGTCGCCCTGGACGCCGCCGGCGAAGGTGATCGTCGCATGGTCGATCAGCTCCATCGGCGCCTTCGGCCGCGCGTGGCGGGCGATGCCGGCCACTATTCCCGTCGTCCCGGCACAGGCCGGGACCGCTGCGTGGCCGAGCGCATCGCCCTCCAACTTAGCGGCCCCGACCTGCGCCGGGGCGACGGATGTGGCCATCAGATCAGCGCCGCCATCGCCTTGGCGGTGTCGACCATGCGGTTGGAGAAGCCCCATTCATTGTCGTACCAGCTGACCACGCGGACCAGCTTGCCTTCGAGCACCGCGGTCTCCAGGCTGTCGACGGTCGACGAAGCGGGCGCGCCCATCAGGTCGATCGAGACCAGCGGCTCGTCGGTGTAATCGAGCACGCCTTTCAGCGGCCCCTCGGCCGCCGCCTTCAGCGTGGCGTTGACCTCGTCCTTCGTCACGTCGCGCTTCGGCGTGAAGGTCAGGTCGATCAGCGACACGTCGGGGGTCGGCACGCGGATCGCCGAACCGTCGAGCTTGCCCTTCAACTCCGGCAGCACTTCGCCGACGGCGCGCGCGGCGCCCGTCGTGGTCGGGATCATCGACATGCCGGCGGCGCGCGCGCGACGCATGTCGGAATGGATCTGGTCGAGGATCTTCTGGTCGTTGGTGTAGGCATGGACCGTCGTCATCAGCCCGCGCTCGATCCCGAACGTGTCGTTCAGCACCTTGGCGACCGGCGCCAGGCAGTTGGTCGTGCACGACGCGTTCGACACGATCGTCATGTCGGCGGTCAGCTTGTCGTGGTTGACGCCGTAGACGACGGTCAGGTCGACATTCTTGCCGGGCGCGGAGATCAGCACCTTCTTGGCGCCGGCATCGATATGCTTCTGGCAAGCGTCGCGATCGGTGAAGAAGCCGGTGCATTCGAGCACCAGGTCGACGCCCAGTTCCTTGTGCGGCAGCTTGGCCGGGTCGCGCTCGGCGGTCACGCGGATGCGCTTGCCGTCGATCACCAGGTCGTTGCCGTCGGCCGACACCTCGCCGTCCCATTTGCCGTGGACCGAGTCGCGCTTGAACAGGAAGGCGTTCGACTTGGCGTCGCCCAGGTCGTTGATCGCGACGAGCTCCAGCCCGCTGTCCTGCTGCTTCAGCATCGCGCGCGCGACCAGCCGCCCGATCCGCCCGAACCCGTTGATCGCTACCTTCACCGCCATGTGTCGTGCTCCTCCTGCTGCCGGCACGCGCGCGATTGGGGGCCGGCGGTCGCCGCGAGCCTTTGGGGATGCGCGGCCATCGCGTCAACCGCCGGGACGCATCGCGCGCGCGGCGAATCGATCTTGCCGCCCCCCTGCCCCGTGCTATTCCAGGATTATGACAGACGCTTCCCCCACCGATCGCATCGACGCCGCGCTGGCGCGGATCGAGCGAGCGGTCGCGGCGCGCGATCGTGCGACCGCGGAACTGCGGCAACGCCACGACGCGTTGCGTGGGCGGGTCGGCGAAGCGATCGCCGCGCTCGACGCGCTGGGGGCGAAGCATGGCTGAGGTCACGCTGACGATCGGGGACCGCCGCCACAACGTCACCTGTCGCGGGCGAGATGCTCGACCAGCGCTGGGCGCCGGCCAATCGCGCGTCGGGCGGGCTCAACGCCGAACGGACGATGCTGCTGGTCGCGCTGATGCTGGCCGACAGCCTGTATGCGGCCGAACACCGCCCCGCGACTGGCGGCGGGCCGAGCGCCGCCTATCTCGCGACGCTGGCCGATCGGCTCGAGGGGATCGCCGACACCCTTGAGAAACCGGCGCCGGACGCCTAGATTGTCCGGCGGCGGGTACTGCCCGATACGAGCCTTTATTATCCCTGAGGCTATTCATCATCCATGGGGGCTGTCCCTGCCCGGATCCTGGTCCGACGTACATGGTCCCCACCTGACGTACCGTGCGTCAGAGGATAACCCGGCCACCGATCCATGGTGGTCCCGCCACCGCGCCGCGCGCGGAGCGGTAGCGAAGCTGCTGCCAAGACGCGCTAGCGCGGCCGGGCTCGGCCTCAGCCGAGCTTCGACGACGCGGCTTCGCCGCGGCGCGCCTCTTCGATACGGCCGGCTCGCATGACTTCCCCCCGCACCGCCACCGCCAAGTCCCTCCTCCGCGCCCAAATCCGCGCTGCGCGCGACGTCTTCGTGGCGATCGAAGCTCCCACTATCCCCGTTCCCGATGCCCTGCGCGAGCGCCTCAGCCACGGCGTCACGATCGCGTCCTACGTCCCGCTCGGCAGCGAGGCCGACCCGTCGCCGCTCGCCCGCGCGGCCGTCGCCGCCGGCTGCGCCGTCGCCCTCCCCCACGTCGTCAGCCGCGCCGAGCCGATGCGCTTCCTCGCCTGGGACGCGGAGGACGATCTGGTCCCTGGCGCATTCGGGCTGCACCAGCCGCACCATGCGGCCCCCGCGCTCGCACCCGACATCATCCTGACCCCGCTGGTCGCATTCGACGCGTCGCTCAACCGGCTCGGCCAGGGTGCTGGCCATTACGACCGCGCCTTCGCGCTGTTTCCCGACGCATGGCGGCTGGGCGTCGCGTGGAGCGTGCAGGAAGTCGATGCGCTGCCCGTCGACGCGTGGGACGTGCCGCTCCACGCGATCGTGACCGAACAAGGATTGATGCTGCGATGAGCTTCCCTCGATGAATGCGAACGCGCCGACGCCCCGCTGGCAGAAGCCGGTCGGCATGCTTGCGATCGTCGCGATGCTGGTGGTGTGGTGCGTCGCCGTCGCCAGCCTGTCGCGCTGGGTCGGGACATGGCCGGGCGTGCTGCAACTGGCGTTCTACGTCGCGGCCGGCGTGGCGTGGCTGTGGCTGCTGCCGATGCGGCGGATGCTGAGCTGGATGGAGACCGGGCGGTGGAAATCGTGACGAGCGCATGATAGAAAGTCCGGCATGAAGGTCGAGCCCGACATCTTCCGCATGAGTGCACAGGCGCAGGCCGAATCGGATCGCCGGGCGCTGGCCGATATCGCCGCCGGCAAAGGCGTTCCGCATGAGTTGGTTCGCGAATGGCTGCTCAAATGGGGCACGCCGGAGGAAACGCCGATCCCGCCCGAATGGCTCGCGTAATCTGGCTGGCCGACGCTCTGGCCAGTATCGATGCGATCCGCGCCTATATCGGGCAATTCAACATGGACGCCGCGAACGACATCGCCCGGCGGTTGAATGCTGCCGGCGAGAGCCTGTGCGACTTTCCCAATCGTGGGCGCCCGGCGGGCGACGGGTTTCGCGAACTGGTCAGCGTGCCGCCATATGTGCTGCGGTATTTCGTCGTGGACGAGGTCGCATATATCGCGAGCATTCGGCACGGACGCCAGTTACGCTAGCGGCGCCGCGGCGAAGCCGCGTCGTCGGACCTCGCTTGCAGCGAGGCCGGCCGAGCTTGTCCGAATGCGCGATGGCTTCGCCAGCGCGTCTTTCGGACGACGCTGTGGCGCGAGTGACGGGGCTCGAACCCGCGACCTCCGGCGTGACAGGCCGGCGCTCTAACCAACTGAGCTACACCCGCTTGAGAAGCGTGAGGCGCGGCCACTACGGGAGGGTCGCCGGCCTGTCAACAACGGTTCCGGAACTAATCTCGCCTAATTCCGCCGCAGCCCGAACCGCGGCTTTTTCTGCTCGCGGACCAGCGTGCCGCGTTCGAACAGGAAGCCGGCGATGTCGGGCTTGCCGGCCGCGCCGATCACGGTCTGGATGATGATGAGCAGCGGCACCGCGAGCACCGCGCCCGGCGTCCCCCACACCCAGCTCCAGAAGCTCAGCGAGATCAGGATCAGCACCGGATTGATCGTCAGCCGGTGCCCGACGATCAGCGGCGTCACCACGTTCGCCTCGACCAGATGGCACCCGATCATGATCGCCGCCGGGATCAGCGCGACCCAGATGTCGCTGAACGTCATCAGCCCGCCCAGTCCGAGCAGCAACGCCGCCACGATCGGCCCGAAATACGGCACGTAGTTGAGCAACGCCGCGATGCCGCCCCACATCAGCGGGTACGGCATGCCGATCGTCCACAGTGCCGCCGCGACGATCCCGCCCAGCACCAGGTTGATGAGGGTGATCGTGCCCAGATACGCCGACACGTCGTCGACCACGTCCTGGATCACGCGCGCCGTCGCCATCGCGCCGTCGAAGCTGGTGCGGCTGGTGATCGTCTTGCGTCGCGCCCGCGTCCACCCGGCCAGAAAGAAGAACACGACCAGGATGCCGAAGATGACCTGCACGATCGCGGTGGGCGCCGAGGTCGCGGCGAGTTCGAGCAGCGAGCTGGGCGGCGCCACGGCAGTGGTGGCGGGCGTCTTGACCGGGCCGGTATTGGCCAGATGCGTGATCGTGCGATTGAGGTACTTCTGCAGCGTCGCGTACAGGTCGATCAGCGGCGCCAGGTTGGTCTGGATGCGGTCGATCCGCTCGGGCAGCTTGCGGAAGAACTCGATCGCCGGGACGACGATCGCCGCCAGCGCGACGTTCGCCGCGATCAGGAAGCCGAGCACGCAGGTCAGCGCCGCCAGCCACGACGGCAACCGCCGCCGCTCGAACCATTCGAGCACCGGGATCAGCGCGATCGCGATCACCAGCGAGATCGTGACCGGCAGGAAGAATTCCGCCCCCGCCTTCAACGCGAACGGCAACCCGACGACCAGCGCCACGCCGGCGATCAGCGTCAGCCCGGCGAGCAACCGGTCGCGACGATCGTCGACCACCGGCAATTCGTCCGGCACGGCGTCGGTCGTCGGCGGTGTCGTCGTCGTATCGTCCATCCTGCCGGTGGTAGCGACATTGGCGCGCTTTGTAATCCCGGCTAGCGTGGCGCGATGGGAGAGATTCTGCTGGTCATCGACGAGGGGACGACGTCCACCCGCGCGATGCTGTTCACGCCCGACGGCCGTTGCCTCGGCAGCCAGTCCGCCGACCTGACGCAGCATTATCCCGGCCCGGGCCTGGTCGAGCATGACGCCAGCGAGATCTGGGACCGCACGCTCGCCTGTGCGCGGGCGATGGTCGACAAGGCTGGCGGGGCCGAGCGGATCGCCGCGATTGGTATCACCAACCAGCGCGAGACGATCGTGTTCTGGGACAAGACGACCGGCGAGCCGCTGGCGCCCGCGATCGTCTGGCAGGACCGCCGCACCGCCGCGATCTGTCGCCAGCTGAAGCAGGCCGGGCACGAGGCGATGGTGCAGCAGCGCACCGGGCTGCTGCTCGATCCCTATTTCTCGGGATCGAAGATCGGCTGGGCGATGGGCGAATGGCCGCAGCTGCGCGAGGCGGGCGATCGGCTGGCGGTCGGTACGATCGACAGCTGGCTGGTGTGGAAGCTGACCGCGGGCGAGCGCGGCAGCGGCGTGCACGTGACCGACGCGACCAACGCCAGCCGCACCGCGCTGATGGCGCTCGATGGCGGATGGGACGACGAGCTGATCGAGCTATTCGGCGCTTCGCGCGCCGCGCTGCCGGAGATCGTCGATTGCGCGGGGCATTATGGCGAAACCACCCTGTTTGGCGCGGCGATTCCCATCTGCGGCATGGCAGGCGACCAGCAGGCGGCGACGATCGGCCAGGCGTGCCTCGCGCCCGGCGATACCAAGGCGACGTTCGGCACCGGCGCGTTCGTGCTGGCGCAGTGCGGCGAGAACGTGCCCCATTCCGACCATCGCCTGCTCGCGACGGTGGCGTGGCAGTTTGGCGGCAAGCGGCACTACGCGCTGGAGGGGTCGGTGTTCGTCGCCGGCAGCCTGGTCCAGTGGCTGCGCGATTCGGTGAAGCTGATCGCGACCGCGGCGGAGACCGAGGAACTGGCGCGGTCGGTCGCCGACAATGCCGGGGTCTATCTGGTCCCCGCTTTGTCCGGACTCGGGGCGCCGTGGTGGGAGGCCGATGCGCGCGCGGCGCTGTCGGGGCTGAGCTTTTCGGCGACGCGCGCGCATATCGCACGGGCGGCGCTGGAGGCGATGGCGCATCAGGCGCACGACCTGAAGACGGCGTTCGCCGCCGACGGCACCGACTGGACGACGCTGCGAGTCGATGGCGGCATGGTCGCCAACGACTGGATGGCGCAGGACCTGGCCGACCTGCTCGACGTTAGCGTCGAGCGGCCCGCGTTCATCGAGACGACGGCACTGGGCGCGGCGATGCTCGCGGGCGTCGGCTGCGGTCTGTTCGCCGATCTGGACGCGGCGAGCGCGATGCGCGGCGCGGTAACGACGTTCGCACCAACAATGGACGCGGCGGCGCGGCAGAAGCGCCTCGACGGCTGGCAGCGAGCGGTGAAGTCGGTAGTCGCGGCGGCCGACTAGGCGACAAGAGCCCGTCCAACCCCTGATGTTCTAAGAAGCGTGCTCCCGCGCGGCCTAGGACGAACCAGCCGCCAGCCCCGCTACGGCGTCCGCGTGTGGTCGTTCAGGTACAGATAGTCCGAATCGAACTCGCCGGCCGATGCCAGCCGGTCGTAGTCGAGCACCGTCACGACATGGTCCGACACTTCCGCCATCCCCGCCTCGCGCAGGACGCGCAGCGTGCGGTTGACGTGGACGCCGGTCAGCCCGCACGCCTCGCCCAAATCCTGCTGCGTCAGCGGCCAGTCGAAGCTGTGGTTCTTGACCAGCCCGACCGAATGGAGCCGGCAATAGGTCTCGCTCAGCATGTGCGCGACTCGCCCGACCGCGTCGAGCCGGCCGAGCCGGAAGATCCACTCGCGATGCATTGCCGCATCGACCATCGTCGAAAACCACAGCAACCGTCCGAGGTGGGGAAACGCCTCGATGAGTTCGGTCAGCTTGTCATGCGGCGCATAGGCGACGACGCATTCGCTCAAGGTCGCGACGTCGTGATCGAGCCGTTGCAGCGGGTAACCGTGCAGGTCGACGAAATCGCCCGAGGTCTGGATGCTGACGAGCTGCCGCTGCCCGTCCAGGCTGTCCATGTACCGGCACATGAAGCCGGAAACGAGGAAGGTCGATTGGGCGACCACCTCGTCACGCCGCGCCACGATCCGGCGACGCGGCAGCGTGACCGGATCGCCCATCACCGATTCGAGTGCTGCGCGCTCTTCGGCGCTCATCTCGCGACGACGGCGGCCCTTCAGGAAATTGTCAGTCAGCATCGCCGCGACGCTACGGCGAAATCGTTACGCGCGGCAATGCTTTTCACGCTAGGCGGACCGGGCGGCTAGAACGGCGAGGCGCCGAAATATTTCAGCACGCCGAGCACCAGCAACAGAATGGCGATCGCGATGATGACGTTGGCCACGTTGAAGCTCGTGCGCGCGACGCTGGCGTTTTCCTCGGTGCGGATCTCGGACATGATACTCCTCCTTACTGTTCCGCCGCCAGAACGACGGCCGCCGGAGCATGGTTCCGGGCCATGTCACCGAGAGAGGGTTAACTGGGCGCGTCAGGCGGCTACGGCGCGGTCGGCGAACAGGCCCTTCAGGTCCTTCTTCAATATCTTGCCATTGGCGTTGCGCGGCAGCGTTTCGGGCGCGAAGCGGATCGCGACCGGCACCTTGAACGCCGCCAGCCGCTCGCGCACCCATGCCTGGAGTTCCGCCTCGCTGGCGCTGGTACCGGGTGCCAGATGGACGACCGCCGCCGGTTCCTCCCCCAGCGACCGGTGCGGCACGCCGATCACCGCGGCGTCGGTCACCGCGGGATGTTCGTACAGCGCGTTCTCGACCTCGGACGAATAGATGTTCTCCCCGCCGCGGATCACCATGTCCTTGGCGCGATCGACGATGTAGACGAACCCCTCCTCGTCCAGCCGCGCCAGGTCGCCGGTGCGGACCCAGCCGTCGACGAAGGTCTCGGCGGTCGCCTGCGGCTTGTTCCAATAGCCCTTCACGATCATCGGCCCGCGCGCCCACAATTCGCCGACCTCTCCGATCGGCAGCACGGTGACGCCGTCGTCGGCGCGGATTTCCAGGTCGGCGACCGCGACCGGCGGCCCGGCGCTGGTCGGGCGGTTGAGATAGTCCTCCGCCGAATGACCCGTGACCGTCGCCATTGTCTCGGTCATGCCCCAGCCGTTCGAGGGCAACGCGCCGAATTCCTCGTAGATCTTCTTCACCAGCTCGGGCGCGGACGGCGCCCCGCCATAGCCGATCGCCTCGATCGAGGAGAGATCGTAAAGATGCCGGTCGGGATGTTCGAGCAGCTGCCACGCGATCGTCGGCACGCCGCCGGTGAAGTGGACCTTCTCGCGCTCGATGATCTCCATCGCGCGGATCGGGTCCCATTTGCGCATGAAGATCGTGGTGCTGCCGCTCGCCAGCATCCCCATCAGCCCGGCCGAGCACGCCGTGACGTGGAACATCGGGATCACCGTCAGCATCGTGCGCGGCGTCGGATCGGGGATCGCCTCGCCGCGCCGGATGAAGCTGCGCGCGGCGGAAAACGCGCCCGACAGGATGTTGGTCATCAGATTGCGGTGCGTGCCCAGCGCGCCCTTCGGATTGCCGGTCGTCCCGCTGGTGTAGAAGATCGTGGCATCGTCATCGCTGTCGATCGCAATGCGCGGACGGTCGTCGGCGGGGAGCGTCGCCCAATCTTTCGGGCCGCCGATGATGTCCTCCAGCGCGATCGTCCCCGCGATCGGCTGTGGCGCGCGGGTCACGATGACGCGCTCGACCGCCGGGGTCGCCGCCAGATGCGACGCGATCCGATCGTAGCGCTCGGCATCGACCAGCAGGACTTTCGCACCCGAATCGTTGATCCCGTATTCCAGCTCGCCGCCGGTCCACCACGCGTTCAGCGGCACCGCGATCGCGCCGATCGTGGTGATCGCGAAGAAGATCACCGGCCATTCCGGCAGGTTGCGCATCGCGAACGCGACGCGGTCGCCCTTCCCCACCCCCATGTCGACCAGCGCACGCGCCAGCGTCGCGATCGCGCGGTACGACGCCGCGTACGTCACCCGCTCGTCGTCATGGACCACGAACACCCGGTCGCCATGCATCCGCGACAGGTCGACGAGCTGGCCGATATCGTGCGGCGCATTCTTCCACACGCGAGTCGGCACGCCGCGGATCGTCACCGTCGCCATCTCGAACTTCGTCCCCGGCGCGGTCAGCGCGGCGGTCGCGTCCTTCAGCGAAACCTTCGGCCAGCTCGAGTCCAGCGCGATCACGGGGTTGGTCGACACAGCCTCTCCATTCGTCTCTTCGGCGATTCCGGTTTGCCGGATTTGGCGTAACGTTAGAGTTGATTCACGCCGCGCTCAAGGCAATAGAGGTCGCGGATTAGAAACGAGGGTATGGACACGCGATGCTGATGACGGCGCCCGAATCGCATGGCTTCGACGCTGGTCGGCTGGCGCGCATCGACCCGTTCCTGAAGGAACGGTACCTCGATTCGGGTAAGCTGGCGAACGCCCAACTACTGGTCGCGCGCGATGGCGAGATCGTCCATTTCTCCAGCCAGGGCGCGGCGCGCGCGGACGGTCCGGCGCCGGTCGACGACCGCTCGATCTATCGCATCGCCAGCATGACCAAGCCGATCACCTCGATCGCGTTCATGCAACTGGTCGAACAAGGCAAGGTCGCAATCGACACGCCGGTCCACCACGTCCTGCCCGAATTCAAGAATATCGGCGTCTATAATGGCGGCGGGGCCGGCGTGCCGTTCGCGACCAAGCCGACCGCCGAACCGATGCGGATGCTCGACCTGCTGCGCCACACGTCGGGACTGACCTACGGCTTCCAGAACCGCGGCAACATCGACGCCGCCTATCGCGCGGGCAAGATCGATGCGTGGCATGGCAATCTCGACCTCGACGGGCTGGTCGCGGCGCTCGGCGAACTACCGCTCGAATTCTCGCCGGGCGAGGCGTGGAACTATTCGCTGTCGACCGACGTGCTCGGCGCCGTCGTCCAGCGCGTGTCGGGCCAGCCACTCGACCTTTATTTCGCGGAGCACATCTTCCAGCCGCTGGGGATGGAGGACACCGCCTTCGTCGTCCCCGCCGACAAGACCGACCGGCTGGTCGACTGCTACACCTTCGCGCCTGGCAAGGGTCGCGTGATGTACGATCGCGGCGCCGAGAGCGCGTGGTCCCGCCAGCCCACGCAATTGTCGGGCGGCGGCGGGCTCGTCTCGACGGCGCTCGACTATCACCGCTTCTGCCGCATGTGCCTGAACGGCGGCGAGCTGGAGGGCGCGCGGGTGATCGGGCGCAAGACGCTCGAGCTGATGACGGTCAATCACCTGCCGGGCGGGGCCGATCTCGCCTCGCTGTCGCGGTCGCTGTTCAGCGAAGCGACCAATGCCGGCGTCGGCTTCGGGCTCGGCTTCGCGGTCAACCTCGATCCGGCGAAGACGATGATCCCGGGGTCGGTCGGCGAATATTATTGGGGCGGGATGTTCTCGACCGCGTTTTTCATCGACCCGGTCGAGCGGCTGCACATGGTGTTCATGACGCAGCTGAGCCCGTCGAGCCTCTACCCGATCCGCCGCGAGCTGAAGACCCTGATCTATGCCGCGCTGACCTAGCACCGAAATACACAACGCCGTCATTCCCGCGCAGGCGGGAATCCATTCTGGCTAACGGCGTGGCTCTTACCGAGCCGAGCGAAAATGGATCCCCGCCTGCGCGGGGATGACGATGACAGGAGATGACATTGACCAGCCCCATCCGCACCGAACGCCACGACGACGTGCTCGTCATCATCTCCAACAACCCGCCGGTCAACGCGCTGGGCGCGGCGGTGCGCGAGGGGCTGGAGGCGGCGATCAAGCAGGGTACCGCCGATGCCAGCATCACCGCGATGGTGATCCGCTGCGACGGCCGCACCTTCTTCGCGGGCGCCGACATCACCGAGTTCGGCAAGCCGATGAAGGGCCCTGGCCTCGGCACCGTGATCGACATGATCGAGGCGTCGGACAAGCCGGTGGTCGCCGCGATCCACGGGACCGCGCTCGGCGGCGGGTGCGAGGTCACGCTCGGCTGCCACTATCGCGTCGCGGTGCCGTCGGCGAAGATCGGCACGCCGGAGGTGAAGCTCGGCCTGCTGCCCGGCGCCGGCGGCACGCAGCGCATCCCGCGCATCGCCGGGGTCGCGCTGGCGCTGGAGATGACCGCGATCGGCAATCCGATCTCGGCCAAGCGCGCACACGACGCCGGGCTGATCGACAGGATCGTCGGTGAGGAGTCGCTGGAAGCGGATGCGGTCGCCTTCGCGCGCGAGGTAGCGGCCAAGCGCCCCCTGCCCCGCGCCTCGGAGCAGACCGCGACGCCCGACCCGGACGCGGTCACCGCATTCAAGGCCGCTAACGCCCGCAAGTTCCGCGGTTTCGACGCGCCGGCCGCGAACATCCGCTGCATCGAAAAGGCCGCCGACGGCTCGACCTTCGCGGAAGGCATCGTGTTCGAGCGCGACGAGTTCATGAAGTTGATGATGGGTACGCAATCGGCGGCCCAGCGCTACATGTTCTTCGCCGAGCGGCAGGCGGCGAAGGTCGACGACATTCCCGAGGGCACGCAGCTCCGCTCGATCAAGTCGGTCGGCGTGGTCGGCGCCGGCACGATGGGCGGCGGCATCAGCATGAACTTCCTCCAGGCCGGCATCCCGGTGACGATCGTCGAAACCGCGCCGGACGCGCTCGACCGCGGCGTCGCGACGATCCGCCGCAACTACGACAATTCGGCGAAAAAGGGCCGGTTTACCGCTGACAAGGTCGATCAGCTGATGGGCCTGCTGACCCCGACGCTCGACCTCGACGCGCTCAAGGATTGCGACCTCATCATCGAGGCGATCTACGAGAATATGGACGTCAAGAAGGAGCTGTTCGGCAAGCTTGACGCGATCGCCAAGCCGGGCGCGATCCTGGCGTCCAACACCTCCTACCTCAATGTCGACGAGATCGCCGCCGCAACCAAGCGGCCGGCGGACGTGATCGGCATGCACTTCTTCTCGCCGGCCAACGTCATGAAATTGCTGGAGGTCGTGCGCGGCGCGAAGACCGCGCCCGACGTGTTGGCCACGGTGATGGCGCTGGCCAAGCCGATCGGCAAGGTGGCGGTGGTGTCAGGCGTGTGCCCCGGCTTCATCGGCAACCGCATGCTGTCGCAGCGCCAAGGCCCGGCCAACGCGATGCTGATGCAAGGTGCGCGGCCCGACCAGATCGACAAGGCGATCGTCGACTTCGGCATGCCGATGGGACCGTTCCAGATGAGCGACCTGGCCGGCGTCGATATCGGCTGGCACCGCGACCCGACCCGGATCGAAAGCATCCGCGATGCGCTCGCCGCGAAAGGCCGCTGGGGGCAAAAGACCGGCAAGGGCTTCTACGATTACGACGAGAAGCGGAACCCCACCCCCTCGCCCGAAGTCGCCGAGATCATCGAGGAATTCCGCTCGAAATCGAACCAGGCGAAGCGCGACTTCACCGACGACGACATCCTGGCCGCGACGCTCTACCCGATGGTCAACGAAGGCGCGAAGATCCTCGACGAGGGCATGGCGCAGCGCGCGTCGGATATCGATACGGTGTGGATCTACGGTTACGGCTGGCCGGTCTATCGCGGCGGGCCGATGTTCTGGGCGAACACGGTCGGGCTCGACAAGGTGGTCGCCGGGCTGGAAGCGAACGGCGTCGAGGTCGCCCCGCTGCTCCGCCGCAAGGCCGAGGCGGGGGAGCGGTTTTGACGCCCCCTGCCCTTCAAACGTCGTCATCCCCGCGAACGCGGGGACCCAGCTTCCTGGCTCGCCCGGCAAACACCGGTCGTGGCTGTCGCGACCGCAGAAGCTGGGCCCCCGCTTTCGCGGGGGTGACGGTGGGATTAGTGCGATGACCGTCGCGATGACCGAACGCTCCGCCATCGCCATCGCCACGGCGATCCGCGCCGGCGAGACCAGCGCGCTCGCCGAGACGGAGGCCGCGATCGCCCGGATCGAGGCGCGCGACGGACCGATCAACGCGGTCGTCGTGCGCGATTTCGACCGGGCGCGGGAACAAGCGCGCGCGGCCGACCGCCGGCTGGCGGCTGGCGAGACCGGACCGCTGCTCGGCGTGCCGATGACGGTCAAGGAGAGTTTCGACGTCGCCGGGCTCAGGACCACCTGGGGACTGGAGGCCGCGCGCGATTTCGTCGCGCAGGCCGATGCCGAGGCGGTGCGCCGCTTGAAGCGTGCCGGCGCGGTCATCCTGGGCAAGACCAACGTGCCGCCGCTGCTCGCCGACCTGCAATCGGACAATCCGATCTATGGCCGCACCAACAACCCGCATCATCCCGAGCGCGTCGCGGGCGGGTCGTCGGGCGGCGCGGCGGCGGCGCTGGCGGCGGGGATGGTGCCGCTCGAACTCGGCAGCGACATCGGCGGGTCGATCCGGGTGCCGGCCGCATTCAACGGCGTCTGGGGGCACAAGCCGACGTTCGGTGCCCTCTCCCGCGACGGGCATTATTTCCCCGGCACCGACGGCGCGCCGGGCGAACTGTCGGTGATCGGCCCGATGGCGCGCGATCCGGACGACCTGGCGCTGGCGCTCGACATCCTCGCCGATCATCCGCTGGCGCAGGCCGCTGATCGCTCGCCGAGCGGCTGGCGCGTGCTGGTGCTGGACGGTCATCCGCTCGCCCCCGTCGCGTCGTCGATGGCAGAGGCGATCGACCGGCTGGCGAATGCGCTCCACGCGGCGGGCGTCATGGTCGACCGGCACAGCGACCTGCTGCCCGATCTCGTCGCGCAGCACCGCGATTACTGGAAGATGCTCAACATCACGATCATGCGTGGGCAGCCGCCCGAGGGGACGCCGCCGGCGACGCTGATCGAGTGGTTCGACCTGCGCGACCGCCAGGCCCGCAACAAGCGCGCCTGGGCGCGGCTGTTCGCGCAGTATGACGCGGTGATCGCGCCCAATCTCGGCATCACCGCCTTTCCGCACGACGCAACCCCGATCCCGGAGCGGATGGTCACGGTGAACGGCGAGCCGACCCCGTTCGGCGCGCAGTTCGCCTTTCCCGGGCTCGCGACCTTCCCGATGCTGCCCGCGACCAGCTTCCCAATCGCCACCGACCCCGACGGCCTGCCGATCGGCGTGCAGGCGATCGCCGACACCTATCAGGACCACACCGCCATCGCCGTCGCACGGCTGGCGCATGGAGTAATGCGATGAGCGACCTCGATACCTTCCGCCAGGAAACCCGCGCGTGGCTGGAGGCGAACTGCCCGCCGGAGATGCGCGAGCCGATGCGGAGCGAGAAAGACGCCGTGTGGGGCGGCCGCGACCAGTCGATGCTGAGCCCGGCGCAGAAAGCGTGGATGGACGCGATGGGCGCGCGCGGCTGGACCGTGCCCGACTGGCCCAAGGAATATGGCGGCGGCGGGCTGAGCCCGGCCGAAAGCAAGGTGCTGCGCGAGGAAATGCGCGCGATGGGATGCCGCAACCCGCTCAACAGCTTCGGCATCTCGATGCTCGGCCCGGCGTTGCTGAAATACGGCAACGAGGCGCAGAAGAAGGAGCATCTGCCCAGGATCGCGCGTGGCGAAATCCGCTGGTGCCAGGGCTATTCGGAACCCAATGCCGGGTCCGACCTTGCCGCGCTGGCGACCAGCGCGGAGGACAAGGGCGACCATTTCCTGGTCAACGGGCAGAAGGTCTGGACAAGCTACGCCGACAAGGCCGACTGGATCTTCTGCCTCGTCCGCACCGACAAGTCGGTCAAGCAGGCCGGGATCAGCTTCCTGCTGTTCGACATGGCCTCGCCCGGCGTCTCGACCAGGCCGATCCTGCTCATCAGTGGCTATTCGCCGTTCTGCGAGACGTTCTTCGACAATGTGACGGTGCCCAAGGAGAACCTGGTCCACGAGCTCAACAAGGGCTGGGACGTCGCCAAATACCTGCTCGGGCACGAGCGCGAGATGATCTCCGGCATGGGGCTGGGCCTGTCGAGCGGCGGGACGCTGGTCGGCACCGCGCTCGACCGGCTCGGGCTCGACGCGCAGGGCCGCCTCGCCGACCCGATCCTGCGCGGCCAGATCGCATTGCACGAAGTTCGCGCGCGGGCCTTCAGCGCGATGTCGGAGAAGTTCATCGACGATCTCAAGGCGGGCAAGGCGCATCCCGCGCAGCCCAGCATGATGAAATATTACGGCACCGAACTGAACAAGTCGCGCCACGAGCTGGAGATGGCGGCCGGCGGATCGGATGCGGTCGAATGGGAGAGCGAACGCTCCGACGGCGGCCGTGCCCCGCGTGCATGGCTGCGCACTAAGGCCAATTCGATCGAGGGCGGAACCAGCGAGGTCCAGCTCAACATCATCTCGAAGCGGATTCTGGAATTGCCGGACCGGTAATCAAGACAATAGCCGTCACCCCGACTTTGTGCCGGGGTCCACTCAATCCACCGGTGCTTTGGTCGAGAGGCTCGGTGGAACCCGGCCCAAGGCCGGGGCGACGAACAGGAACGATGGATGCCTTTGTATTTGAACGACGAACAGGCGATGCTGCGCGATACTGCGAAGGATTTCGTCGCCGAACACGCGCCCGTGCAGCATATGCGGCACTTGCGCGACGCAAACGACGTCACCGGGTTCAGTCGCGACCTGTGGAAGCAGTTCGCCGAAATGGGCTTCACCGGCATCCTGATCGGCGAGGATCAGGGCGGGCTCGGGCTCGGCCATGTCGAGGCGGGCGTGGTGCTGGAGGAGATCGGCCGCAACCTGTCGCCGTCCCCGTTCCTCGCCACCGCCGTCGCCGCGGTCGAAGCGCTGAAGGGCACCGCGCAGGCGGCGCGCTACTTCCCCGGCATCGTCGCGGGTGAGACCGTCGCCGCGCTGGCGATCGACGAGGGGCCGAAGTTCCGCGACGCCGTATCGCTCACGGCCGAGCGGTCGGGCAACGGCTTCCGTCTGTCGGGCAAGAAGCAGTTCGTGACGCACGGCCATGTCGCCGACCTCATCATCGTCGCCGCGCGCACCGCTGGGTCGGCCGACGATCGCGACGGCGTGACGCTGTTCGCGATCGACAAGAGCGCCGCCGGCCTGACCGCCGAAGCCGAGCGGCTGGCCGATTCGAGCATCGCGGCACGGCTCGCGTTCGACAATGTCGAGGTCACTGCCGACGCGGTGATCGGCGAGGTCGATGCCGGCCGCGATCCACTCGACCGCCTGCTCCGCGCCGGGCGCACGGGGGCGGCGGCCGAATTGCTCGGCGTCGGCGGCGGCGCGATGGACCTGACCGTCGATTACCTGAAACAGCGCAAGCAGTTCGGCGTCGTCATCGGCACGTTCCAGGCGCTCCAGCACCGCGCGGCGCACCTCTATGCCGAGCTCGAGGTCGCCCGCGCCGCGACGTTGAAAGCGCAGCAACTGCTCGACGCCGGTTCGCCCCAGGCCGACGAGGCGGTATCGGTCGCCAAGGCGCAGGCGTCGCTCGCCGCGATGCTGGGGGTGCAGGAAGGCGTGCAGATGCACGGCGGCATCGGCATGACCGACGAATATGATATCGGCTTCTACATGAAGCGCCAGCGCGTACTGGCCGAGATGTTCGGCGACGCGAACTACCACGCCGACCGATTGGCGCGCGCGGCGGGGTATTGAGCCGCCCGTTCTCCTGCGACAGCAGGAGCCCAGGGTTACCAGCGACGCCGCCTGTGGCTCTGGGTTCCTGCTTTCGCTGGAACGCTGCTAAGGAACCAGCATGGCCGAAGAAGACCCAACCCCTCGCCCGCCGCGCACGCCCGAGCAGCTCGTCGCCGGGCTGGTCGACCTGCTCGATGTCGAGGAGCTCGATACCGACCTGTATCGCGGCGCGCGGCTGCCCGGTGGTCGCGGGCGCGTGTTCGGCGGGCAGGTGATCGGCCAGGCGCTCCAGGCGGCGCAGCGTTCGACCGAGGGCAAGGCGGCGCACTCGCTCCACGCCTATTTCATGCGCGCCGGCGACGACGCGTTGCCGATCGTATATCGCGTCGTGCGCGATTTCGACGGCCGGAGCTTCGCGACGCGCCGCGTCATCGCGACCCAGAACGGCCAGCCCATCCTCAACCTCGCCGCCAGCTTCCAGGTCGCCGAGGACGGCTTCCATCACCAGGACGCGTTCCCCGCCAACATTCCCCCGCCCGAGGGCCTGAAATCGGACGCCGAACTGCGCGTCGACGCCGCGAAGGACTTGCCCGAGGAGCATCGCCAGCGGTTCCTGCGCTGGTCCAGCCCGATCGAGGTGCGCCCACTCTATCCGCGCAACTGGGTCGCGCCCGACGTGCGCGAGCCGGTCAACTACACCTGGATCCGTGCGGTCGCGCCGCTCGACGCCGACCCGGCGATGCACCGCGCCGTCCTGGCCTATGCCAGCGACATGGGGCTGATGGCGACGAGCATGATGCCACACGGCGTCAACTGGATGACGCCGGGGATGCAGACCGCCAGCCTGGACCACGCCATGTGGTTTCACGAGCCGTTCCGCGCCGACGAGTGGCTGCTCTACGCGATGGACGCGCCGTGGGCCGGGCATGGCCGTGGCATCAACCGCGGGCGCATTTTCACGCGCGACGGCCGCCTGATCGCGAGCACCGCGCAGGAAGGGCTGATCCGCAGGCGCACGCCACGCGACTGATCCCCGCCGGCGGCGCGGTCAGATCGGCGCGCCGTCGTCGCTTTCGTATAGCGTCAGGTCGCGGTCGGTGATGCCGAGCGTCGCGAATTGCGCGCGCCACGCCGCCATATGCGGTGTCGTGAAATGCGCGTCGAGCGCGGCGCGGTCGCGCCACCGCTCGCTGACATGGATGACGCGCGGGTCGAGTACGTCCTGCGCGTAGCTGTACGCCAGGCATCCATCCTCCGCGCGGCTCGCCGCCAGCATCGCCACCATTGCCGGCCGCGCCGCATCGAGCGCGCCGTTGGGGATGCGCACCGTTCCCATGATGAGCAAGGTCATACCGCGGTCCGTCCATATTCCTGCTTGGTCACCGGGTGGCTCGACGACAGGCCGCCGTCGACCGCGATCGCCTGGCCGTTGACGTAGCTCGCGGCGTCGCTGGCGAGGAAGGCGGCGACTTCGGCCAGTTCCTCGGGCTGCGCGCCACGCCGCAGTGGGTTAAGCCGGCCGACCCGGTCCATCTTGCCAGCATCCCGCGCATAATCGAAGGTCGGCTTGGTCATGCCGGTCTCGGTCAAACCGGGGCAGATCGCGTTGACGCGGACGTTCGATCCCGACAGCTGCTGCGCCGCGGTCATCGCCAGGTTGATGACCCCAGCCTTCGATGCCGAATAGGCCGGCGAGCCTGCGCCGGAACGGATGCCGGCGACGCTGGCGGTCAGCACAATCGCGCCGCCGCCCCGCTCCGCGATTTTCGGCGCGGCGTGCTTGATCGCGAGGTACGGGCCGATCAGGTTGACGCGCAACACCTCCGAGATCAGCTCGACATCGGTGTCGAAGATGTTGGCCACGCCGCCCGAAATCCCGGCATTGGCGAACATGATGTCGAGCCCACCGAACCGCTCGACCGCCAGATCGACGGTGCGGACGACGTCATCCTCAAGCCCTGCGTCGATCTCGATCGCGACCGCCTGGCCGCCGGCGTCGAGGATCATCCGCGCGGTTTCCTCCGCACCCTTGGTCCGGTCGGCGACGATCACCCGCCCGCCTTCGCGCGCGAACAGAAGGGCGGTGGCGCGGCCGATACCCGAGCCCGCGCCGGTGACGATGATCGATTTGTCGGTAAACCTTGCCATTTTCATCCTCCGTCATGCCGGGCTTGTCCCGGCATCTACCGGGCGGCTTGGCCCGCCGTTGAAACTCTCGTCCCACGCTCGCGGCATGGTGGATCCCGGCACGAGGTCGGGATGACGGACAATCTAGATCGTCACGCCGACATCCATCACGATTGTCTGGCCCGTGGTGAACGCCGCCGCGCGCGACGCCAGGAACACGACGCCGCCGGCAATGTCCGCCGGCTCGCCGATGCGACGGAGCGGGACCGAACGGTTGGCCGCGTTCTGCCGCGCCGGATCCTCCCACAGCGCGCGAGCGAAGTCGGTCTTGACCAGGCCCGGCGCGATGCAGTTCACCCGGACATTGTCGGGGCCATATTCGTGCGCGAGATTGCGCGCGAGTTGCATGTCGGCCGCTTTCGAAATGCAATAGGCGCCGATCTGGGGCGATCCGCGAAGTCCCCCGATCGACGAGACAATGATGATCGCGCCGTCGCGGCGCTCGCGCATCTCCGGCGCGACCATCGATATAAGCCAATGGTTCGACACGATATTGTTGTCGAGGATTTTGCGGAACTGCTCGTCGCTGATGTCCGCCTGCGGGCCGTAATAGGGGTTGGACGCGGCGTTGCAGACCAGCACATCGATCCGCGCGAACGCCGCCCGCGTCTTGTCGACGAGATACTGCAGCGCCGCCTTGTCGGAGATGTTGGCGGCGACCGCGATCGCGGTGCCGTCGCCGTATGTCGCGTTGATCTCCGCCGCGACCGCGTCGCACGCGTCCTGCTTGCGACTCGAGATGACGACCTTCGCGCCATGCTCGGCGAGTTCGAACGCCGACGCCTTGCCGATCCCCTTCGACGATCCGGTGACGATCGCGATCTTGCCGGTCAGGTCGAACAGCGACATTTTCTCTCCTCCCATCTCGTCACCCCGGCGAAGGCCGGGGCCGTTGGCGAAGGCGCGATGCGGCCAGCGATCCCGGCCTGCGCCGAGGACGCGGTACCCTCGACGATGCGCTTCTTGATGCCCTGGACGATGCCGGTCAGCCGGAACAGGTTGTAGGCGAAGTACCAGTTGAGGTCGGGCACCCCGTCGCGCCCCGTCGCGGCGCAGTAGCGCGCGACCATGTCGTCGATCGTCGGGATGCCGCTGTCGCCGCCGGCCTTGCCCAGGATGCCCGACCGTCCCTCCGGCACGGTCACCCAGCTCATCAGGAAATAGCTGAAATCGGCCAGCGGATCGCCCAGCGTCGACAGTTCCCAGTCGAGCAGCGCGATCACGCGCGGTTCGGTCGCGTGGAACATCATGTTGTCGATGCGGTAGTCGCCATGGACGATCGACCTGCGTGTCTGCTCGGGAATCGTGCGCGGCAAATACTCGATCAGGCTTTCGACCGCCGGCATGTGTTCGGTTTCGGCCAGCTTGTACTGCTTCGTCCAGCGCGCGACCTGGCGTTCGAAATAATTGCCGGGTTTGCCATATTCGCCGAGCCCTGCGGCGACATGATCGGTGTTGTGGAGCGCGGCGAGCGTGTCGCACATCGCGTTGTAGATGCCGGTCCGCTCCGCCGGCGTGTAATCGGGCAGCGTCCCGTCCCATAGGCTCCGCCCGTCGGCGAAACCCATGACGTAAAAGTCGGTGCCGATGACGGCCGGGTCGGTGCACAGGCCATAGGGCCGCGCGACCGGGAAGCCGGTCGGGTACAGCCCCGCGATCACGCGATATTCGCGATCGACGGCGTGCGCCGAGGGGAGCAGATTGCCGAACGGCTTGCGACGGAGGACATAGTCGCCCGATGCCGCGCTCAGTTTGTAGGTCGGGTTGGATTGGCCGCCGGCGAACTTGGTGTAGTCGAGCGGGCCGGCGAACCCGGCAACGTTCGCCGCCATCCACGCGGCCAGCCGGTCGAGGTCGAGCGCGTTCCTCTCGTCGACCGCAACCGTCTTGGGGGCGTCGTCGGGATGCGCCGTCGTCATAAAACCCTCCCGTCACCCCCGCGCAAGCGGGGGCCCATCTCGTGCCCGTCCCACCCAGCGCAACGGTCGGGAGATGGGTCCCCGCTTGCGCGGGGATGACGAGGGCCGGTCGGCATCATCCGAACACGATCACGCTACGCGCAGCATCGCCCTTGCGCAGTTCGTCGAACGCATGGTTGATCCGCTCCAGCGGCATCCGCTCGGCGATGATCGAGTCGAGGTCGAGCAGCCCGCGCAGGTAGAAATCGACCAGCCGGGGAATATCGACCGGGAAGCGGTTGCCGCCCATCAGCCCGCCCTGCAATTTCTTCGAGCCGAGCAGGTCGAGCGCCGACAGCCCGACCTTGCTGCCGAGCGGCATCATGCCGAGGATCGTCGCGGTGCCGCCGCGCCGCAGCACCTTGACCGCGGTTTCCGCCGACGCCTCGCGCCCGACCGCCTCGATCGCATGATGGACACCGCCTTTGGTCAGCTCGACTACCTCGCCGACCGTACCGTCGGCGGTCGCATCGAAGCTGTGCGTCGCGCCGAGCTTTTCGGCCAGGGCGCGTTTCTCCGGCACCGGGTCGAGCGCGATGATCTTGCCCGCGCCCGCGATCTTGGCGGCGTTGACCGCGGCCAGGCCGATCCCGCCGCAGCCAACCACGCAGACGGTCTCGCCTGGCGTCACCGGGCTCGAATTGAACACTGCCCCCGCCCCCGTCGTGACCGCACAGCCGAGCAGCGCCGCGCGGTCGAGCGGCATGTCGGTATCAACGCGCACGCAGGCATGTTCGTGGACCAGCATCATCTCGGCATAGGCCGACAGGTTGAGCATCTGATGGACCGGCGCGCCGTCCATCGACAGGCGCGGCTCGCTGCCCTGCTGCCGTCGCACCTCGGCCGAGACGCACAACGACATGCGGCCCGACACGCAGAACTCGCAATGGCCGCAGAAGGCCGACAGGCAGGTCACGACCGCGTCGCCCGGCTTGACCGTGTGGACCTCGCTGCCGACCGCCTCGACGATGCCGGCTGCTTCATGGCCGGGGATGGCGGGCAGCGGCGTCGGATAGGCGCCATCGACGAAATGCAGGTCGGAGCGGCATACGCCGCATGCGGCTGTCCGGATCAGCACCTCGTGCGGGCCAGGCTTGGCCACGTCGACGTCGCGGATTTCGAGCGGCTGCTTCGCCTCGAACAAAACGGCTGCCTTCAACTTGCTCTTCCCTTCGTCACCCCGGCCTTGTGTCGGGGTCCACCGTGCCATCCGCTTCGGTGGAAATTGCTGCGCGGTGGATGCCGGAACAAGTCCGGCATGACGGATAAGCGTTAGCGGCTGACCCCGATATCCCCGCTCGACGGCAGGTCGGTGCGATAGTCGCCATATTTGCCGAACTCGTTCCGGGCGATCGCGCGGTTGTGCACTTCGTCCGGCCCGTCGGCGAAGCGCAAAGTTCGCATCGCCGCCCATTGGTGCGCGAGCGGGAAGTCGTCGCTGACGCCGCCGCCGCCATGCGCCTGGATCGCATCGTCCAGAATCTGCAACGCCATGGTCGGCGCCTGCACCTTTATCATCGCGATCTCGAGCTGGGCCGACTTGTTGCCGGCCTTATCCATCATGTCGGCGGCCTTGAGGCAGAGCAGCCGGGTCATCTCGATGTCGATCCGCGCGCGCGCGATGCGCTGTTCCCAAATCGAATGGTCGGCGATCCGCTTGCCGAATGCGACGCGGCTCAGCAGGCGCTTGGCCATCGCCTCGATCGCGGTCTCGGCGGTGCCGATCGTGCGCATGCAGTGATGGATGCGCCCCGGCCCGAGCCGGCCCTGCGCGATCTCGAAGCCGCGCCCCTCGCCGAGCAGGATGTTCTCGACCGGCACGCGGACATTCTCCAGCAGCACCTGACCATGCCCGTGCGGCGCGTGGTCGTAGCCATAGACCGACAGCATCCGCTCGATCGTCACGCCGGGCGCGTCCATCGGGACGAGGATCTGGCTCTGCTGCTGGTGCCGCTTGTTGTCGGGATTGGTCTTGCCCATCACGATCGCGACGGCGCAGCGCGGATCGCCGACGCCCGACGACCACCATTTGCGCCCGTTGATGACGTAGTGATCGCCATCGCGGACCATGCTGGTCTCGATATTGGTCGCGTCGGACGAGGCGACCGCCGGCTCGGTCATCAGGAAGGCGGAACGAATCTCGCCATTCATCAGCGGCTTGAGCCAGCGCTCCTTCTGCTCGCGCGTGCCGTAGCGGTGGAACACTTCCATGTTGCCGGTGTCGGGTGCCGAGCAGTTGAAACATTCGGACGCCCAGCCGATCCTGCCCATCTCTTCCGCACAAAGGGCGTATTCGAGGTTGGTGAGCTGCGTCCCTTCGAACTCGAAGCTGTCGTCGACGTGAGTCTGGCCCGAATGCGGCGGCATGAAGAAATTCCACAGCCCCTGCGCCCTGGCGATCGCCTTCACCTCTTCGATCACCGGCAGCACCTTCCAGCGATCCCCCTCGTGCGATTGCTCGTGATAGAGGTGGTTGCGGGGCGCGATTTCCTTGTCGATGAACGCCTTCACCCGGTCGCGGAAATAGGTCTCGCGCTCGCTCAACGTGAAGTCCATCGCATCGCTCTCCTGTGGCTGTAGGCGAGTCGGGTATACCGTACCGCATTTTCGGTAAAGCCGTTCTCGCGTCCTTTTGATATGTGAACGAAAAAACGAAAAGATGCAGCCGTCACGATTATGAAACCGCTGGTCCTGTCCTTCGAACCTGTTAGGATCGACCGATGGGGCACGTAGAAATCGCCGACGTCGAAGAAGTCCGGACCAAGCGATTCCGCGCCAAGCGCGACGCCATCCTCGCCGCCGCGTCCGAAGCGATCAACGAGCAGAGCGCGAAGGGCATGACCTTCGCCGACGTCGCGCGGCGGGTCGGGCTGAACACGACCAGCGTGACCTATTATTTCAAGCGCAAGGAAGATCTGGCGCAGGCGTGTTTCGAACACACGCTGGAAGTGCTGGGCGAGATGCTCGACGCCGCGCATGCCGAGCCGACCGCAGAGGCGCGGGTCGCCCGCTACGTCGCGCTCAACATGGTGCGGTACGCACGGATTCGCGAGCATGACGAGCGCGCGCTCGCCTCGCTGTCCGACCTGCGCGCGATGGAGGAGCCGATGCTCGGCCGGCTGATGGCCGGCTGGCGCGACGTGTTCCGCCGCACGCGCGCGCTGTGGGGCGAGCCCGCCGATCGCCGGCAGAAGGATCTGAACGGCGCGCGCGCGCACGTCCTGCTGGAGAATACGTTCTGGATTCCGGCCTGGATCGAACGCTACGACCTCGACCAGTTCGACCGAGTCGAGGCGCGGCTGATGGACATGTTCCGCCATGGTTTCGCCGGACCGGGCGCGCGCTGGGAGCCGACCCTGCTCGACGTCGAGCATGAGGAAGCGGAACCGGGGCGCGAGGCGTTCCTGCGCGCGGCCACCCGGCTGACCAACGAACTCGGCTATCGCGGTGCCAGCGTGCAGCGGATCGCGTCGGAACTGAACGTCACCAAGGGCAGCTTCTACCACCATCTGGACGCGAAGGACGACCTCATCATCCAGTGCTTCAAGCGCAGCTTCGACATGATCGTCGAGGTGCAGCAAGCCGGCGACACCGCCGGCGGCGACTGGTGGCACCGTCTGTCGAGCATCGTCGCGACCTTGCTCGATGTGCAATTCTCGGAGCGCGGGCCGCTGTTGCGCACCACCGCGCTCAACGGCCTGCCGACGCCGGTGCGGCGCGCGATGATCGACCGGTCGGACCGGATCGCGCGGCGCTATGCCGGGATGCTGTCCGATGGTGCGGCCGAGGGATCGCTCCGCCCGGTCGACCCGATGATCGTCGCGCAGTCGCTGATGGCATTGCAAAACGCGGCGTTCGACATGCGCAAATGGGCGAGCACGATGCCGCGGGACCGCGCGGTGAAATATTACGCCTCGACGCTGGCATTCGGGCTTTTTGACGACGGCATAGTCGGCTGAAATCGTCGCCCCGGCGGAGGCCGGGGCCGCTATATGTGGTTCGAGGGTTCGCCAACAAAAACCCGGCGGCCCCGGCCTTCGCCGGGGCGACGAAGCGTCACCGCAGAGCACCCGCTTTTGAATTACCCTCGTCGCCCCGGACTTGATCCGGGTCCCGCTTCTTCCTGCGTCCGATACGAAAGAGCGAAACTCCGGCTCTAGGCCGGAGTTTCGGGCATATTTGACAGCCGCTCCCACCCACGAACCAGCCCGGCGCGGAGTAAATCCGCGCCGTCGGCCGATGCTGCGCATCGCCAGCCGGGCTCTCGGCCCGGCGTGGCCGGGCGCGGAATAGCGACGCTATTTCGCGGCCGCTAGCCTAGAACTTGCCCCTCAAGGTAATCCCGTACGTCCGCGGCTCCGCCAGGAACGCCGAGAAGATCTGCGCCCCGCCAGGATAGCGCGAGTCGGGCGTGAACGTCGCGGTGCTGGCCCCCGCCTGGAACGGCGAGCTGAATGCGACCTGCGTGTAGTTCGTGTTGAGCAGGTTCTGCGCCCACAATTCGATCGAGAAGCGATCGTCCTTGCCGCGCAGGCCCACGCGCGCGTTCATCACGAAATAGCCGTCCTGCGCCTTTTGCGGGAACAGGTCGGAGCCCGTGTTAAAATCGCTCGTCAGGCGCCCATCGACGTAGAACAGCGCGCTCAGCCCGGTGTCGCCGATCGGCGGCGTCCACGACACGCCCATCGTCGTCACCGTGCGCGGCGCGTTGGACATCTGGTTCCCCGGCAGCATGCGTAGCGCCGGATCGAGCGGCACCCCGGCGGCGTTGCCGACCAAGTTGTTGCGGTACCGCGTGTCGGCCAGCGTGAAACCGGCATTGACGCTGAAATAGCGCGAGGGATTGAGGACCGCTTCTAGCTCGACGCCCTGCGACACGACGCCGGCTTTCGTCTTGCCGGTGCAGGCGCCGGTGCTCGCGCTGGTGTCGCGATCCGCCCCATTCAGGCTGGTCGAGCACGCATCGATGTTCTGCACCAGGAAGACCGACCCATTGAACGTGTTCAGCTGGAAATTGCTGAACAGCTGACGGAACGCGGCGATGTTCAGGCTGAACGCACGCGACGAATATTTCGCGCCGAGCTCGAGCGCGTCGTTGGTCTCCGGCGCGAATTGCAGGTTGCCGGCCACCGCCTGCGCGCCGCCGACCGAGGCGAAAGTCGGGATCGGGTTCTTCAACGCCGACGGATCGAGGTTGAAGCCGCCCGCCTTGTAGCCGCGCGCGTAGCTCGCATAGACCAGCAGGCGCGGGTTGACCTTGTACGACAGGATCCCGGTCCCGGTCAGGCGGTTTTCGGACCGGCTGCCGTTGACGCTGACGCCGTTCAGCTCGCTGGTCGAATTGCCCTGGCAGGTCAGACCGAGCAGGCCGCCGAACAACGCCGGCGACAGGTTGAGATAGGGCAGCAACGCCGCCTGCTGCGCCGGGCACGCCGTATTGTTGTTGGCAAACGTACCGTTCAGTTTCTTGCTCTCGTGCGTGTAGCGCAGGCCGACCGTCAGCTTCAGGCCCGGCGCAACCTCGAAGATGTTGTGCGTGAAGAAGGCGTAATTCTGCTCCTTCTGATTGAGCACCGATCCGGTCTGGCCGACATTGTTGACGCTGTCGAGGCGATCGAACCCGCCGGCCACGACGGCGCCCAGCGCGCCGAACGTGGGGATCAGGTTCGCGCGCAACGCCGCCAGCGTCGTCGGCGCGAGGCAATCGGGATTGCCCGCGCTGAACGATCCGAACACCGCTGCGGCCAGTCGGCACGTCGCGAACCGGCCATATTGCGAGCCGAACTTCAGGTTGTCGCGGACTTGCAGGTCCTCGTGCCCGTAATAACCGCCGATCAGCCAGTCGAGCTTGCCGCCGAGCGTCTGCCCCTGCAGCCGCAATTCCTGGCTGAACGTCTTGAACTGGCGCGCGCCGGCGTCGCGACCGGGCGCGCGGTACAGGATGTCGACATAGGAATAGTCGGTGTCCGACGCCTGGTAATTCTCATACCCGCGATAGGCGGTGATCGAGGTCAGCTTGGTGTTTCCACCGAACTCGTAATTGAGCTCGCCAGACACGCCCCAATCGACCGTCCGCCCCGCCGACGAGCGGCCCGGCGAGAGATAGACGTTGCGCGAATAGGGATTGCTGAACGCCGCGGTCGGCTGGCCCAGCGCGGTCAGCACCGGGATGATCGTGTTGGCGTTGGTCAGCAGGTTCTGGTTCGCCGGCGCCACCGTCTCGTTGATATAGACGGCGGTGCAGCACGCCTCGTCGCGGTGCGTGTAGTCGCCGATCAGGCGGAACGACAATTGGCTCGACGGCTGGAACAGCAATTGGCCACGGACGAAATAGCGGTTGCGGTCGTTGACCCGCGAGCCATCGGTCAGGTTCTTGTAGAAGCCGTCGCGCGACACGTAGACGCCGTCGACGCGCGCCGCGACCGTCTCGCTCAGCGGCACGTTCACGTTGCCCGCGAACCGCCAGTAATTGTAATTGCCGTAGGTGACTTCGCCACCCGCGCCGAAATCGAACGCCGGCTTCTTCGAATAGATGCTGATGATGCCGGCCGACGCGTTGCGCCCGAACAACGTGCCCTGCGGCCCGCGCAGCACCTCGATCCGGTCGATGTCGCCGAGTTCGTTCAGGCCGATGCCCGAACGCGAGCGATAGACGCCGTCGACGAACACCGCGACCGAGCTTTCGAGACCCGGATTGTCGCCGACCGTGCCGATGCCGCGCAGGCGGGCCGAGCCGTTCGATTCGTTGCCGGTCGACGACACGAGCAGCGACGGCGCGATCTGGTTGAGCGCGCGGATGTCGGTCGCGCCCGACTTGGCGAGCGTATCGGCGTTGACCGCCGAAACCGCGACCGGCACGTCGGACAGCTGCTGCGCGCGGCCCTGGGCGGTGACGACGATGTCGTTGCTGGTATCCTGTTCCTCGGTCGGCGTCGTGACCGGCGCGGTGGGGGCGCTCTGGGTCGATTGCGCGACGGCGGGGGTTGCCACGGCGATCGTCACGGCCGATAGCGCGCACGCGCACAGCAAACGGGTCTTGGTCATCCTGCATCTCCCCTTCGGGCGGGCGCGCTTTTCCTCCGGCGCCATACCCACGCATCGAATAGGCACAGGCTTGACGCGACCGTCAAGCCTTGTTCGCGTTGCAAAACAAGACGGGACGCCACCTGTGGCGTAAATGCCATGCCGCTATAGGGCCGGGGCGAACCAAACCCGAACCACGAAAAACGTCATCAACGTTGTCGGATCGCGCGTACTCAATATCCGTTGAGCGTCGCGAACCGGTCGCGCAGATAGGCGATGTTGCCCCACATCGCCTCCAGCACGCGCATCCGCTTCAGGTAGAAGCCGGCGTCATATTCGTCGGTCATGCCGATCCCGCCATGGAGCTGGATCATCTCGCGGCTCATCATGTGGCCGACCTCGTTCGCCTTCACCTTGGCGAGGAGTGCCGCCTGACGCGTGTCGCCGCCGCCGTCGATCGCGGCGAGCCCGCTTTCCACCGCCGAGCGCATCAGTTCGATCTCGCTGTAGAGATTGGCCATACGATGTTGCAGCGCCTGGAACGTCGCCAGCACCTGGCCGAACTGCACCCGCTGCTTGAGGTAGGCGAGCGTGGTCTCGAACCCCTGCCCCGCCATGCCCAGCATCTCCGCCGCCGCGAGCACGCGGGCGCGGTCGAGCACCTTGTCCAGCAAGCCATCGCCACCTTTCGCCAGCTTCTCCGCCGCCGCGCCGTCGAAGGTCACGTCGGCATGGCTGCGGAAATCGGTCAGGTGGCGGCGCGCGCGCGACACGCCGCCATCGGCACCATCGACCAGATAGAGGCCGTCGCTCGCCGCGACCACGAACAGTCCGGCGCCATCGCCCTCCGCGACGAACGTTTTGGTGCCGCTCAGCTTGCCGCCGGTGACCGCTGTGCCGCCAGCGCGGCCATCGTGGCGCGGGCCTTCATCGACCGCCAGCGTGGCGACCAGTTCGCCGCTCGCGATCCGGGGTAGCCACGCCGCCTTTTGCGCCTCGCTCCCGCCGAGCACGATCGCCGATGCCGCGATCGCGCTCGCCGCGAGCGGGCTCGCGGTCAGCGTCTTGCCCAGTTCCTCGATCACCAGCCCCAGGCTGAGCCAGCCGAAGTCCGACCCACCATAAGCTTCCGGGATGACGATCCCAGCCCAGCCCATCTCGGCCATCTCGCCATAGACCGCCGCGTCGAACCCAGCCGCGGCATCGCCATCGCGCACCTTGCGCCACGCAGTCACCGGGCTTTCGTTCGACGTCCACTCGCGCGCCATGTCGCGCAACATCGTCTGTTCTTCGCTGAGTACGGCCATTGTTGGTTACCCTGTTGGCTAGCGCTGCAACTCAATGCGCTCGTTGTATTTGATTGGGGGAGCAGGAGGCAGGGAGCAGGTGTTCAGGGCATCTGCTCCCTGCTCCCTCACCCCTCACTGATGATCCAGCATCCCCAGGATCCGCTTGGCGATGATGTTGTTCTGCACCTCGGTCGAGCCGCCGTAGATCGTCGTCGCCTTGCCGAACAACCAGGCGCGGACGTCGTGCAGGTCGGTGTCGGAAAAGCCCTCCCCCTCCCAGCCGAGCCCCTGCAACCCCTTGATCTCGATGATGAGTTCGGCGCGTTCCTGGCCCAGCTCGGTGCCGACCGTCTTGAGGATCGACGACACTTCGCTGACTCCGCCGACCGCCTTCGATTCCGCCATCACGCGCATTGCGGTCAGCTGGAAGGTGCGCCAGTCCATCTCCCACTTGGCGATCCGCGCGCGCAGGTCCTTGTCGGCGATCGCACCGGATTCGTCGGTGCCGACATGCTGCTTCGCCAGGTCGGCGAGGCTCGGCCCTGCCATCTGCAACCGCGCGCCGCCGCCCGACAAATTGGTGCGCTCGTGCTGGAGCAACCGCTTGCCGATCGTCCAGCCCTGCCCCTCCTGGCCGACCAGATTCTCCTTCGGCACCTTCACATCGGTGAAGAACGTCTCGCAGAACGGCGACATGCCGGAGATCATCTTGATCGGCTTCACCTCGACGCCCGGCGCATCCATGTCGATCAACAGGAAGCTGATGCCCTTGTGCTTGTCCGACTTGTCGGTGCGGACGAGGCAGAAGCATTTGTCAGCCCACTGCCCGCCGCTTGTCCAGGTCTTCTGGCCGTTGACGATATAATAGTCGCCTTTGTCCTCGGCGAAGGTCTGGAGGTTGGCGAGGTCGGATCCGGCGTTCGGCTCCGAATAGCCCTGGCACCAGCGGATCTCGCCCTTGGCGATCGGCGGGATATGCTCATGCTTCTGCGCTTCGCTGCCATACTCCAGCAGGGTCGGGCCGAACATCATCACGCCCATGCCGCCGATCGGGTTCCACGCCCCGACCCGCGCCATCTCGTCGCCCA
Source organism: Sphingomonas sp. (assembly GCF_017304635.1). GTDB lineage: Bacteria > Pseudomonadota > Alphaproteobacteria > Sphingomonadales > Sphingomonadaceae > Sphingomonas. Next base: position 554,159 of record NZ_JAFKMA010000001.1, on the reverse strand, counting down.
GCACCTTGGCCTGCGCGCGGCTCAAGCCGCCGCCGCCATAGTCCTTCGGCCAGGTCGGCACGCCCCAGCCCTTCGCGCCCATCGCTTCGCGCCACGCGGTCATATCGGGTGTTTCCCGGGTCGGGCCCTCGACGCTGGCAAGCGCATTGCCCTTGCCTTTCAGCGAAGGCGGGAAATTGGCGGCGAGCCAGTCGCGCACCTCGGCGCGGAAATCGTCGAGCGCGTCCGCGGGGCGCTCCATTGCGGCGGCGGTCGCCATGGCAATCCTCTCCTCTTCACCGAATCTGAATGTCGGGTATGGTGAAGCTGTGACACAAACCCGCCCCGCCGAAAAGCCCCTCGCCGGACGTGTCCGCGACGCGCTGGCCGCCGTCGCCGAGCCTGCAAGGGCACCGGCGATGCAGGCCTACATGAAATCGGCGATGCCGTTCCTGGGCGTGCCGGCGGTGCCGCGACAGGGTGCGTTGCGTGCGGTGTTCGCCGAGATCGACTGGCCCGACATTGCGGCGTGGCAGGCCGACGTGCTGACGCTGTGGCGGCAGGCGGCATTCCGCGAGGAACGCTATGCCGCGATCGCGCTGACCGGCGTCGCCGCGGCGCGGCCGTTCCAGACGATCGCCGCGCTGCCGCTGTACGAGGCGATGATCGTCGACGGTGCATGGTGGGATTATATCGACGAACTCGCCGGGCATCGGCTGTGGGGACTGTTGCGCAACGACCGCTTGGCGATGACGGCGGCGATGCGCGACTGGGCGAACGACGCCGACCTGTGGAAGCGGCGGAGCGCGATCCTGTGCCAGTTGCCGGCCAAGGCGGCGACCGACCTCGATTTGCTCTATGCGTGCATCGAACCGTCGCTGGAAAGTCGCGAGTTCTTCCTGCGCAAGGCGATCGGCTGGGCCTTGCGCCAATACGCCCGCACCGATCCCGCCGAAGTCACCCGCTACATCACCGCCAACGCCGATCGGATAAGCGCTCTAAGTCGGCGCGAGGCGTTGAAACACGTCGCCTAGCCTCGTCATTGCGAGCGCAGCGAAGCAATCCAGCGCGTCGCCCGCTACCCTGGACTGCTTCGCTCCGCTCGCAATGACGGGACGGGTCGAAATCGCCCGCTCGATCACCCAATTTTCCCCTGCCCGACAAACCCCGCTATAGGGGGCCGTCACCACCACCGGCATCCCGTCGGCGGCGGAAGAAAGAAACGGTGATCGAGAGCCCCCCTTCCCGCGCCACCATCCGGCCTCGCGTGAAAGGGTGCGATTCTCGTGACCTTTGGGCGGGGGATGTGGGCTCGTGACGTTCGATAATCGCGCGGTACCGATCGCGCTCGCCGCGGTGCTGATCGACACGATCGGGTTCGGCATCGTCATGCCGATCTTCCCGCAACTCATCACGCAACTCGGTCACATCGGCCTCGAACAGGCGACGCGCGTCGCGGGGTACATGCTGGTCGTGTTCTCGGTCATGCAGTTCTTCGCCGGACCGGTGCTCGGTAACCTCAGCGACCGGTTCGGGCGGCGGCCGATCCTGATGACGTCGATGCTGTGCTTCGGCATCGACTATGCGCTGATGGCATGGGCGCCGACGCTCGGCTGGCTGTTCCTGGGCCGCGCGATCGCGGGGGCGGCGGGTGCAGTCTACGGCCCCGCCGGGTCGGTGATCGCCGACGTGACCCCGCCCGAGAAGCGCGGCGCGACGTTTGGGCTGATCGGCATGGCGTTCGGCATCGGCTTCATCGTCGGCCCGGCGATCGGCGGGTTGCTGGCCGAGTTCGGGTCGCGCGCACCGTTCATCGCCGCCGCGGTCCTCGCGCTGGTCAACGCCGCGACGATGTATTTCCTGATGCCCGAGACTCTGGCGGTCGAGAATCGCCGCCCGTTCCACCTGCACGACGCGCACATCATCGGCGCTTTCCGCCCGTTGTTCCACGCCGGCAACGCCGCGCCGCTGCTGGCCGCGTGGTTCGTCTGGCAGCTCGCGCATATGGTCTATCCGTCGACCTGGTCGTTCTGGGCGGCGATGCGGCTGGGCTGGGACGCCAAGGCGATCGGCTGGAGCCTCGCCTTCGTCGGCGTCATCATGGCGTGCGTGCAGGGGATGCTGACCGGCCCCGTCATCCGGCGCTTCGGCGAGCGGCGGGCGATGGTGGCGGGGATGTGTTCGGCGGGCCTCGCTTTCTATCTCTTCGCCTTCGCCTCGACAGGGTGGCAGGCTTACGTCCTGATGGCCGTCAGCGCGTTTCAGGGCTTCGTGTTTCCCGCGTTTAACGGGCTCCTGTCGCGGATGGTCGACGCGAAACACCAGGGCGCGTTGCAGGGCGGGATCGGCAGCATGGGCAGCATCTCGTCGATCCTTGGGCCGCTGTTGCTGACGCAGGCGCTGGCGACCGGCGTCGATCACGGCTTTCCAGGGGCGAATTTCCTGCTGGCGGCGGTGCTGGTGACGATCGCGCTCGGCGTGATCGTGTGGAAAGTGCTCGACCGCGTGCCGGCATCCGACGCCGCGCCGCGCGCTAGCTCTCCTTCCCCGGCCGCCGAGTAAGCGCCATGTCGAGATGCCCGCCGGCATCGATCAGCGTGACCTCCCCGGTGATCGCGCGGGCGATCGGATCGATCAGCTGGACGATCGGCCCGGCGACGTCGTCCGGCCCGGTCGCGAAGCCCATCGGCACGCGGCCGGCGATGGTGGCGTTGAGCTTCTCGAACCCCTCCGCCCCCAGCCGCTTCTCGAACCAGCCGGTCCCGACATAGCCCGGCGCCACCGCATTGACCCGGATCGCCGGCGCCAGCACGCGCGCCAGGCTCTTGGTCAGGGTGATGAGTGCGCCCTTCGACGCGGCATAGGCGACCGACGACCCCATGCCGTACAGCCCAGCGACGCTCGCCACGTTGACGACGGCGCTCGCGTCCCGCTCGCGCATCGCCGGCGCGCAGGCACGCACCATCTGGAACGCGGCGATCGTGTTGAGGCGGTAGATGTCGACGAAGTCCTCCGCGTCGAGCGCGTCGAGATCCTCGTGGTTGGCGAACTTGGTGCGGCCGGCATTGTTGACCAGGAAGTCGATCCGCCCGAACGCGTCGACCGCTGCTTTGGCCAGCGCGCGGCACGCGGCATCCTCGACGATGTCCGCCTGTACCGCGATCGAGCCATTACCCGCTTCGGTCGCGACCGCCTCAGCATCGGCCCTGCTCGACGCATAGTTGACCACGCAGCGCACGCCCCGTTCGGCCAGCATCCGCACGACGCTCGCGCCGATCCCGGTGCCGCCGCCCGTCACGATCGCGACCCGTCCGTCCATCGCCGCGCTCATGCCCGGGCACTCGGACGCGCCGATACGCGCGCGTGCCACGCCGTCAGGTTGGTCAGCTCGTCGGGTACGGCGGTGCCGACGAACCCGGCGAAATCGACGATCGTCAGCAGGCAGATATCGGCCATCGAGAAAGCATCGCTCGCCAGGTATTCGCGTCCCGCCAGCTGATCGTCGATGAAGCGCATCGCGTCCGCGACCTTGGGTCGATTGCTCTCGCCGAACTCGGTGAATTGCTGGAACAGGCGGGCGGTCAAGGCGTGTGTGTGGACCCAGATCATCGCGAGCGGGGAGCCGAACCGCAACTCGACCCGGCGGATCCACATGTCGATCCGCGCCATCTCCAGCGGATCGGTCCCGAACATCGGCGGCGTCGGATGCAGCGCTTCGAAATACCGGCAGATCGATACCGTCTCGGTCAACACCTCGCCGCTGTCGAGCTTGAGCGCTGGCACTTGGCCGAGCGGATTGACCGCCAGGAACGCGTCCGACTTCAGTTCGCCGCCCATGATCGAGATGTCCTGCATCGGCACCGCGATCCCCTTCTCCGCCAGGAAGATGCGCACGCGGCGCGGGGTCGGCGCCGGATTGGGGGCGTTGTAGAACAGCATCGAAACCCTCTCGATTCCCGTTTTCGAATATTGCGTATGGCATTCGCGGCGACGTTCGCCTAGCCAGCCCTGCCATGAGCGCGACCGACCTGCTGACCAGCGACTTCGCCACGCTGCCCGACCTCCTGCGCGATCATGCCCGCGAGCGTGGCGACAAGGTGGCCGTCGCCGACGAGCGCGCGAGCCTGACCTATGCCGAACTCGACACGCTGACGGACCGTATCGCCGCGGCGTTGCAGCGCGATGGTGTGGCGCAGGGCCAGTCGGTCGCGATCGTCGCCGCCGCCTCGATCGAATATGTTGCGGTGTTCATGGGCACGTTGCGTGCCGGGTGCGTGGCGACACCGCTCGCACCGTCGTCGACGCCGGCCGCGCTGGCGGCGATGATCGCCGATTGCGGCGCGCCGATCGTGTTCGTCGATGCCGACAACGCTGCGGCGGTCGCCGGCCAGCCGATCGCGGCGCGGCAAGTCCGGCTCGACAGCGACGACTTCGCCGCATGGCTGGCACCCGAGGGCGCGACGCCGGCCCCCGTCACGATCGCACCCGAGCATGGCTTCAACATCATCTATTCGTCGGGCACCACCGGCGCGCCGAAGGGCATCGTCCAGAGCCACGCAATGCGCTGGGCGCATATCGGCCGCAACGCCGCGAGCGGATTCGACAGCGCGGTCACGATGACCTCTACCCCGCTTTACTCCAACACGACATTGGTCAGCTTCCTGCCGACGCTCGGCTGGGGCGGCACCGCCGTCCTGATGAAGAAGTTCGACGCGCGCACGTTCCTCGAACTCGCCGAGCGCCATCGCGCGACGCACGCGATGCTGGTGCCGGTGCAGTACCAGCGGATCATGGCGCTGCCCGATTTCGACCGGTTCGACCTGTCGAGCTTCCGCCTGAAGACCTCGACCAGCGCGCCATTCTCGGCGGCCCTCAAGGCGGACGTCGTGAAGCGCTGGCCCGGCCTGCTGGTCGAATATTACGGTATGACCGAGGGCGGTGCCTCGACCGGGCTCAACGCGACCGAGTTTCCCGACAAGCTGCACACGGTCGGCAAGCCCCTGCCCGGTCACGACATGCGGCTGATCGACGAGGACGGCAACGAAATCGCTCAGGGCGAAGTCGGCGAAGTGGTCGGGCGGTCACCGGCGATGATGACCGGCTATCACGGCCGCAGGCAAGCGACCACGGATGGCGAATGGTACGATGCGGTGGGCAACCGGTATATCCGGCACGGCGATATCGGGCGGTTCGATGCGGACGGCTTCCTGACCCTGCTCGACCGCAAGAAGGACCTCATCATCTCGGGCGGGTTCAACATCTACCCCGTCGATCTCGAGGCGGTGCTGCGCCGCCATCCCGCCGTCGCCGATTGCAGCGTGATCGGGGTTCCGTCGAAGGCATGGGGCGAGACCCCCGTCGGCTTCTACGTGCCCCACACCGGGATCGACGCGTCGGCCGCCGACATCATGGCCTGGACTAACGGCCAGCTCGGCAAGACGCAGCGGCTGTCGGCGCTGCACGCGATCGATGAACTGCCGCGCAGCGCCATCGGCAAAGTGCTGAAACGCGAGCTGCGCGACCGGCTGGCGCCGCATGAAGAGGGGGACTGATGTCCGGGCTCAAACAGATCATCGACGCGCTGGAGCCGATCGACGGTGGTTGGCGTGGGGCGATCCCGGATAGCTGGCTGCAGGGGCGGACGAGCTATGGCGGACTGTCCGCGGCGCTGGCGTTGCACGCGGCACAGCTGTCGGACACCGACCTGCCGCCGTTGCGGTCGGCGCTGGTCGCGTTCATCGGCCCGTTGTCGGGCACGGTGACCATCCGCGCGAGCCGCCTTCGCCGCGGCCGTAACGCGGCGTTCGTTCAGGCCGATGTCGAGAGTGGGGCGGGCCTGGGCCTGCGTGCCACGTTCGTCTTCATGAACGCCGTCGAATCGAAGGTCGATCACCAGGTCGGTCGCGCGCCCGACTTCGCCCCGCCGCAGCCCGGAGACACCACCTTCAAAGGCAATTCCGCCGTGATGTTCGCGCAGAATTTTGAGTTGCTCGATCGACGCGACGCGACGGTCGGGCCGGCGGAGTGGCTGCGCTGGGTGCGACTCAACGATCGCGACGGGATCGATCCGATGGTCGAGCTGATCGCGGTCGCCGACTGTCTGCCGCCGGCCGCGCTGAAACTGGTCGGCGGGCCGGCCCCGGTCAGTTCGATGACGTGGCAGCTCAACATCCTCGGTCCGCAACCGACCACGACCGACGGCTGGTGGCTGCTGCGCGCCGACAGCGCCTATGCCCGGGGCGGCAATTCGAGCCAGGAAATGCGGATCTGGAACGCCGCCGGCGAGCCGATCGCCGAACAGATGCAAAGCGTCGCGATCTTCGCGTGAGGCGCCGCGATCGGCCTAACCGCGACAAATTGCGACACAATCGCGGTGGACTGACACCGCGCGGCGACACAGAGCGGCGATAGCAGCCAGCATCGGCGGGGATGGCCCCTGCCCACTTCGTTCGAGGGACCAATCTCCGTGAACCGCACCCTTCTTGCTGCGCTGCTGGCCGGCGCGACCTTCGCCACCACGGCCATCGCCCAGACCGCGCCGATGCCGCCAGAACCGACCGGCGTCGAGACTCGCGACCAGGCGATGGCGCGCGCCGATGCCCGTTTCGACCGGCTCGATATCAATCACGACGGCAAACTGACGCCCGCCGAGCTTGCCGCGATGCGCCGGATGGCGCCGCCGCCCGCCGACGGCGCGGCACCGGCGCCTTCGGGCCGCCCCGATCGGGGCGACCGCATGTTCGCGCGGCTCGACACGAATGGCGACGGCGTGGTCGACCGGGCGGAGTTCCGCGCGCAGGCGGCACGACGCTTCGATCGCGTCGATGCGAATCACGACGGAGTCATCGACGCCGCGGAACGCCAGGCGGTGCGCGACGCGATGGGTGACAGAATGGGACAGAGGCATGGCCGGCGCGGAACCCCGGCGGATGGTGGCGCCATGCCGCCGCCGCCCCCGCCGGCTCCCGCCCCTGCCCCGGATACCGGGCAGTAATCCCCCTTACTGTTCCGGTTGCCGGGCGGACGCCCCTCCTCGTCCGCCCGGCTTGTCTTTCCCGCCTTGCCTCCGCGCGTATTTGGAGAGAGGCTGACGCGTGCGCGGCGATCCACCCATGAGCAACATCCCCCACCTCCTGCTGGTCGATGACGAGCGGTCCATTCGCGAGCCGCTGGCGCAGTATCTGACCAAGCAGGGGTTCCGCGTGACGCAGGCCGGCGATGCCGAAGCGGCGCGCGCGCGGCTGGCCGCCTACGCGATCGACCTCGTCATCCTCGACATCATGATGCCGGGCGAGGACGGGCTGAGCCTGTGCCGCCACATCCGCGCGTCGAGCGAGACGCCGGTCATCCTGCTGACCGCGCGGAGCGAGGAAACCGACCGGATCGTCGGGCTGGAGATCGGCGCCGACGATTATGTCACCAAGCCCTTTTCCCCGCGTGAACTGGCGACTCGCGTCAAGGTGATCCTGCGCCGCGCCGCCGCCAGCGGGACGCGCCAGCACGCGCCGGAAAGCGGCAGCTACGCCTTTGCCGGCTGGGTCCTGAAATCGGGCGAGCGCGCGCTGATCGATCGTGAGGGCGTGTCGCTGCCGCTGTCGACCGGCGAATACAATCTGCTGCTCGCGCTGGTGCAGCGGCCGCGACAGGTGCTGACGCGCGACCAGTTGCTCGACCTGACGCAGGGCCGCGAGGCGATGGCGTTCGACCGCGCGATCGACAATCAGGTCAGCCGCCTCCGTCGCAAGATCGAGGCCGACCCGAAGAATCCGGAAATCGTCAAGACGGTGTGGGGCGGCGGCTACACGCTGGCGACCGAAGTCACCCGGCTGTAACGCCGTGGCGGTCAAGCTCTATCCGCGGAACCTGGCGGGCCAGCTGGCGATCCTGCTGGCGGCGGCATTGTTCGTCGCGCAAGCGATCAATTTCGGCCTGCTGTTGGGAGAACGGCGACAGGGTCGGCTGGACCAGATCACCGGGCCGATCGCGGCGCGGATCGTCGACGTCATCAACGCCCCGCCGAACGAGCGCCAGCGCGAACCCGACATCCAGCAGGAACGGCTCGACCGCGGACGCACCGCGATCCTGCGCGACAATCCGATTACCGCGGGCATGCAGCGTCGGATGGAGATCGAGGACGCTCTCAAGCACAACCTCGCCGAAGTCGGCATCCGCCCTGCGCAGGTGCTGACCGGCATCCGCAAGATTCCGGCGAACGACCCGCGGTTCGCGCATATGAACCGCTTCCGCGCCGAGCGCCTGCGCAACGCCGGCTCGGAGCTGCTGATCGCGGTCGAGCAGCCGGGGCGCGGCTGGGTGTCGACCAGCGTGCCGTGGCAGACGATGGACGGCTTCATCGTCTGGCGGCTGATCGCGCAGACGCTGATCCTGTACGGCGTCATCCTGTTGCCGGTGCTGTGGATCGGCCGGCGCATCTCGCAACCGCTCCGGACGCTGGCCCGCGCGGCGCGTTCGTTCCGGCCGGGCGACGACTCGCAGGCGGTGAGGGAGGAAGGGCCGCAGGACGTGCGCGCCGTGACCTCCGCGTTCAACGCGCTGCGCACCAACGTGACCGGAATGCTGGACGAGAAGGATCGCATGCTCGGCGCGATCGGGCACGACCTGCGCACGCCGCTCGCCGCGTTGCGCGTGCGCATCGAGTCGGTCGACGACGAGGACGACCGAGCAAAGATGGCCGACACGATTGACGAGATGAACCGCACGCTCGACGATATCCTGTCGCTGGCGCGGCTCGGGCGGCCGAGCGAGGCGGCGACCGAGGTCGATCTGGCCGCGCTGGTCGATGCGGTGGTCGAGGACTTCCGCGACTTGGGCAGCCCGGTCGAGTTCGTCGAGGCCGACCGCCTGCCGATCCGCATCCGCCCCTCGCTGATGCGGCGCGCGGTCCGCAATCTCATAGAGAATGCGGTCAAATATGGCGGCGAGGCCGACGTGTCGCTGGCCGCGACCGCGACCGAAGCGGCGATCACCGTCGCCGACCGCGGCCCCGGCATCCCCGAAGCGCGGATCGGCGAAGTGTTCGAGCCGTTCACTCGGCTGGAGGGATCGCGCAACAAGGAAACCGGCGGGATCGGCCTCGGCCTGGCGCTTGCCCGCGCCATCGTCCGGGAGGCGCGCGGCGAGATCGTGCTCGCCAACCGCCCAGATGGCGGGCTCGCCGCGACGATCACCCTGCCGCGCTGAAGCGCTGGCGCGACGCGGCGGGCGGGGGCATAGTCATCGGCGATGCTGCGCCGCCTGCCTCTCCTCGCTCTTCTGGCTCTGGCCGCGATGCCCGCCGCGGCGCGCCAGACCACCTATGCCAATCCGGTCGATCTCGATTATCGCTACAATTTCGAGCAGGAACGCGAGGGCATCTCGTACCGCACCGGCGCCGACCCGGCGGTCGTCAACCATCGCGGTGTCTATTACCTCTTCCTGACGCTCGCCGAGGGCTATTGGCGCTCGACCGACCTGATCCACTGGACCTTCATCAAGCCGAGCCGCTGGCCGTTCGACGGACTCGTCGCGCCAGCGGTGGAGAGCGACGGCAAGCGGCTCTACGTCAAGCCGTCGACGATGCGTCCGGGGCCTATCCTGGTCAGCGACGCGCCCGATACCGGCAAGCTCGACTTTCTCACGCGGCTGATGCCGCCGATCCCGAACGGTGCGTACGAAGGCGATCCGCATCCGCCGGCCGACAGCCTGCCCCCCGGGCCCTGGGATCCCGACCTGTTCCGCGACGACGACGGCAAATGGTATCTCTACTGGAACTCGTCGAACGTCTATCCGCTCTACGGCATCGAACTCGATCCGAAGCAGGCGATGGCGTATCGCGGCACGGCCAAGCCGCTGATCGCGCTCGACCCAGCCCGGCACGGCTGGGAACGGTTCGGCCAAGATCACACCAGCGCCATCAAGCCGTTCATCGAGGGCGCGTGGATGACGCGCCACGCCGGCAAATATTATCTGCAGTACGCCGCGCCGGGCACCGAATATAACGTCTACGCGACCGGCGCTTACGTCGGCGCCAGCCCGCTCGGCGACTTCACCTATGCCGCCTGGAACCCCGTCGCGTACAAGCCCGGCGGGTTCGTCACCGGCGCGGGGCACGGCTCGACGTTTCGCGACAATGCCGGCCGCTACTGGCTGACGGGCACGCCGTGGATCGGCTACAACTGGCCGTTCGAGCGGCGCGTCGGGTTGTGGCCGGTAACCTTCTATCCGGACGGACAGATGGCGGCCAACACGCGGTTCGGCGATTTCCCCCACGTCGCCGCGACCGGTGCATTCACCGGCTGGATGCTGCTGTCGTATCGCAAGCCGGCGGTTGCCTCCTCGACACTGGGCGAGTTCGCGGCGAGCCGCACGACCGACGAGGATCCGCGCAGTTTCTGGGTCGCCGCCGCCAATCGCCCGGGCGAGACGTTGACGGTCGACCTCGGCGCGGTCGCGACGGTGCGGGCGGTGCAGGTCGACTTCGCCGACTACAAGGCTGGCCGCTTCGGCGACGCGCCCGACATCTATACCGAGTTCACCCTGATGGGGTCGGCGGACGGCAAAACGTGGCGGCGGATCGGCGGGACCGATGCCCCGCGCCGCGACCGGCCCAACGCCTATGTCGAGCTCGCCCGGCCGGAGCGGCTGCGCTACGTCCGCTATGTCCACAGCCATGTCGGCGCGGCGTATCTCGCGATCGCCGACCTGCGCGTGTTCGGGACGACCGATGGTCGCGCGCCGGCGACCCCGATGCTGGCGAGCGCCGAGCGTCACGCCGACCAGCGTGACGCGACGATCCGCTGGGCGGCCGTGCCCGGTGCGGTCGGCTACAACATTCGCTGGGGCATCGCGCCCGACCGGCTGGTCCAGACGTACCAGCGCTGGGCCGACCAGGGGACCACGCTCGACCTGCGCGCGCTGACCGTGGGGCAGCCCTACTACGTCGCCGTGGAGGCATTCAACGCGAGCGGGGTGTCGGGGTTGAGCGCAACGAAGGGGATGTAGCCGCCTGCCCCGTCGCTTCGCTTGGCCACTGGTGCGGGTGGTCGGGCTCGAACCGACACTCCTTGCGGAACCGGATTTTGAGTCCGGCGCGTCTACCAATTCCACCACACCCGCGCAGTAGCCGGCGGTGCCTAGACGAGGCCGCCGCTTCGGGCAACGCCCTAATTGGTCGGCGCGCGCCGGCGATAACTGAGCGCCTCGGCGATATGCACACGCCCGACCTGGTCGGCACCGGCCAGATCGGCGATCGTCCGCGCGACGCGCAGGATGCGGGTATAGCCGCGCGCCGACAGCCGCATCGCCTCCGACGCTTGCGCCAGCAACGTGCGGCCGGCCTCGTCGGGCATCGCCACTGCGTCCAGCAGGTCGCCGTCCGCCTCGGCATTGGTGCGTGCGGCATGTCCGTCGTACCGCACCGTCTGGATCGCCCGCGCCGCCGCGACGCGTTGCGCCACCTCCGCCGAGCCCTCGGCCGGCGGCGGCAGGACGAGGTCGGCGGCGCTGACCGCCTGCACCTCGACGTGCAGGTCGATGCGGTCGAGCAACGGCCCCGACACTTTCGCCTGATAATCGGCCGCGCATTTCGGTGCCCGCGCGCAGGCCAAAGATGCATCGCCGAGATGCCCGCAGCGGCACGGGTTCATCGCCGCGACCAGCTGCACCCGCGCCGGGAAGGTGACGTGCGCATTGGCGCGCGCGACGCTGACGGTACCGGTCTCGAGCGGCTGGCGCAGCGAATCGAGCACTGCGCGCTGGAACTCCGGCAGCTCGTCGAGGAACAGCACGCCGAGATGCGCCATGCTCACCTCGCCCGGCCGCACCCGCAGGCCGCCGCCGACCAATGCCGCCATCGACGCCGAATGATGCGGGCTGCGATACGGCCGCGTCCGCGTGATCCGCCCACCCTCCAGCGTCCCCGCGACCGACTGCACCATCGACACTTCGAGCGCCTCGGCCGCATCGAGCGGCGGCAAGATCCCGGGCAGGCACGACGCCATCAGCGACTTGCCCGCCCCCGGTGGCCCGACCATCAACAGGTTGTGCGCGCCGGCCGCGGCGATCTCCAGCGCGCGCTTGGCGGTTTCCTGTCCCTTCACCTGCTTGAGGTCAGGCCCGAATCCCGGCGCCGCCGCCTCGCCCGGCTGCGGCGCGCCGAGCAGCTGGTTGCCCTTGAGATGGTTGAGCAGCGACAAGAGATCGGGCGCCGCCACGACTTGCACCGATCCCGCCCACGCCGCTTCCGCCCCCTGCGCCGCCGGGCAGACCAGCCCCTTCCCCTCCTCCGCCGCATGCAGCGCCGCAAGGAGCACGCCCGGCGACGGCGCGATCCGCCCGTCGAGTCCAAGCTCACCGACCACGACGAACTCGCTCAGCGTCTCGGCATCGACCACGCCCATCGCACCCAGTAGCGCCAGCGCGATCGGCAGGTCGAAATGCGTGCCCTCCTTGGGCAGGTCGGCCGGCGACAGGTTCACCACGATCCGTTTGGGCGGCAATGACAGCCCCATCGCGGCGATCGCGCCGCGCACCCGCTCGCGGCTTTCCGCCACCGCCTTGTCGGCCAGCCCGACGACGGTGAAGTTGGGCAGCCCGGCGATCAGGCTGCACTGCACCTCGACACCGCGCGCCTCCAACCCCAGATACGCGACCGTCGAGACCAACGTGGCCATGCAATCCCCCCGAACCCCGCTTATCCCTACCAGCTTGTCGCGGGTTGGGAACAGTCGTCAGGTATCTCGGTCCGTCCCAAACTTGACAAACTTGACGGGGGTAGCGGTTCCCCGCGAGCAAACGCCCCGTCCGGTTCGTCAGGACACGCCGGCGGCGATTTCAGCTCGTTTCCTACATTGCAAGCCGGCCCGGCGGCGGCCATCCGCGACGGATCGCGGAACCGCTCTCGCGTTGACTTCGGCAACGGCCTCGCTTATGCGCCCCGCGACCGAGGCCGTCCGCGTGGCGGCCCTTTTCAATTCAGACGATCAGGGAATGAGCGATGAAGCGGACTTTTCAGCCGAGCAACCTGGTGCGGGCGCGCCGGCACGGCTTCCGCGCGCGGATGGCGACCGTGGGCGGCCGCAACGTGATCCGTGCCCGCCGCGCGCGCGGCCGCAAGAAGCTGTCGGCGTAACCCCCGACTCGGCAATGCCGGGTGACGATGCCGGCCCGCCTCCCCCGGGAGCGCGGGCTGGTCTCATTTCTGGCGCTGTCGTGACGCTGACCAGGCGCAAGGATTTCCTGGCGGCGAACAGCGGCCGGCGCGCGCCGATGCCCGGCTTCGTGCTGCTGGTGAAACCGCGCGACGACGGCGATCCGACGATGCGCGTGGGCTATACGGTGACCAAGAAGATCGGCAACGCGGTGGTGCGCAACCGCATCAAGCGGCGGTTCCGTGCGCTGGCGCGCGAGGTGCTGCCGGTCAGCGGCGTGGCCGGGGCCGACCATGTCCTGATCGGGCGCGGCGACGGCCTGACCCGCGAGTTCGCGCAGCTCAAGCGCGATCTCGCCAAGGCGCTGGCGAAGACGCAAAGATGATGCTTTCCCCTCACCGTCATCCTCGCGAAAGCGGGGACCCAGCTCCGGCGCGGGCCGTTCACAAGACCTCTGTTGCGCTGACTGGCATCGATGCGAGATGGATCCCCGATTTCGCGGGGATGACGCCGGTTGGGAGGTCGAGCTGACATGTTTCGCCGCGTCGTCACCTGGCTCCTCATCAAGCTCGTCCGGCTGTGGCAGATCGGCCCGTCGGCGATCCTGCCGCCGAGCTGCCGCTACCAGCCGTCATGTTCCGCCTATGCAATCACCGCGCTTCGCCGCTATGGGCCGCTCAAGGGCGGGTGGCTGGCGATGAAGCGGATCGGGCGGTGCCATCCCTGGGGCGGGTTCGGCCCCGACCCCGTGCCCTGATTTCCTCGATAAGGTTTGCCCAGGCGTGACCAACGACAATCGCAACTTCATCACCTTCGCGATCCTGGCGGTGCTGATCCTGCTGGGATCGCAGTTCGTCACGCATTGGTTCTTCCCGGCCAACCCGCCGGTGACCAAGATCGAGGGCGGCAAGACCAAGGTCCAGCCGAACACGACCGCACCGGCGCCGACCACCGCGGCGACGCTCCAGAACCTGACCACGGTGCTGCAACAGAGCGCCGGCCAGCGCGTGCCGATCCAGACGCCGACGCTGAAAGGGTCGATCAACCTGAAGGGCGCGCGGATCGACGACCTCGTCTTGTCGAAGTATGACGAGACGATCGCCAGGAATTCGCCGCCGATCCGCCTGCTCTCGCCGGCCGGCGCGGCCGACGCCTATTTCGCGAGCTTCGGCTGGGACGGGATCGGCGGCGCGGTGCCGAACGACAATACGGTGTGGACCGCGCAAGGATCGGTGCTGGCGCCGGGCAAGCCGATCACGCTGACCACCGCCAACGCGCAGGGACAGCGTTTCGCGATCGAGCTGTCGGTCGACGACCAGTATATGTTCACCGTCAAGCAGACCGTCGCCAATGCCGGCGGCGCGCCGGTCGAGGTCGCGACCAAAAGCATGGTGATGCGCGCCGACAAGTCGAAGGACCCGGACAGCTGGACGATCCAGGTCGGCCCGATGTGGATGCACAACGGCGGCGCCGATTATTCGATCAACTGGTCGGATGTCGACAAGGGTACGCCCGCCGTCACGACCACCGGTGGGTGGGAAGGCTTTACCGACAAATATTGGCTTACGGCCCTCATTCCCGATCAACGCGTGCCGTTCACCGGCTCCTACACGTCGAGCGGCGGCAAGGATTACACCGCGACCGTTGTCGGCAATCGCACGACGCTGCCGGCCGGTAAGGAGTTCAGCGAAACCAGCCGTTTCTTCGCCGGCGCGAAGGAAGTCCGCGTCCTCAACCATTATGAGGATCAGGCCAAGGTGCCGCTGTTCGGCCGCGCGATCGACTGGGGCTGGTTCGAGGTGATCGAGAAGCCGATCTTCACCTATCTCGACTGGCTGTTCCACATGGTCGGCAATTTCGGCGTGGCGATCATGCTGCTGACGCTGACGATCCGCGCGCTGATCTTCCCGATCGCGCAGCGCCAGTTCGCCTCGATGGCGGCGATGCGCGCGATCCAGCCGAAGATGAAGGCGCTCCAGGAACGCTACAAGGACGACAAGCAGCGCCAGCAGACCGAGATCATGAAGCTGTACAAGGAGGAGAAGGTCAATCCGCTCGCGGGCTGCCTGCCGACCCTGATCCAGATTCCGATCATGTATTCGCTCTACAAGGTGCTGATGCTGACAATCGAAATGCGGCACCAGCCGTTCGTCGCCTGGATCAAGGACCTGTCGGCGCCCGACCCGCTGACGCCGCTCAACCTGTTCGGCCTGCTCAACTTCACGCCGCCGCACTTCATCGCGATCGGCGTCGTGCCGGTGCTGCTCGGCATCTCGATGTGGCTGCAATTCCGCATGAACCCGGCGCCGATGGACGAGGCGCAGAAGCAGATCTTCGCGTTCATGCCGTGGGTGCTGATGTTCGTGATGGCGCCGTTCGCGGTGGGCTTGCAGGTCTACTGGATCACCAGCAACCTGCTGACCGTGCTCCAGCAGAAGGTGCTGTACGCGCGCCATCCCGAACTGATGAAGCCGGTGAAGAAATAGCAATGTTCGACGACGATGCGATCGAGGCGGCGCGCAAGACCTTCGCGGGGCCGATCGCGTTCCTGAAATCGGCACCAGCGCTGCAACACCTGCCCGGCGCGGACGTGCCGGAGGTGGCGTTCGCCGGCCGCTCGAACGTCGGCAAGTCGTCGCTGCTCAACGCGTTGACCGGGCGCAAGGCGCTGGCGCGCACGTCGGTCACGCCGGGACGGACGCAGGAGCTCAACTTCTTCGACGTGGGCGATCCGCTCGCGTTCCGGCTGGTCGACATGCCGGGCTACGGCTTCGCGAAGGCGCCGAAGGATGTGGTCAGGAAGTGGCGCTTCCTGGTCAACGATTACCTGCGCGGGCGCGACGTGCTCAAGCGGACGCTGGTGCTGATCGATGCGCGGCACGGGCTGAAGGACGTCGATCGCGAGATCATGGACATGCTCGACAAGGCGGCGGTCAGCTATCGCCTGGTCCTGACCAAGGGCGACAAGATCAAGCCGACCGAGCTCGCCGAGGTGACCGCACGCACCGCCGAGGAGGCGAAGAAGCGCCCCGCCGCGCATCCCGACATCCTGGCGACGTCGAGCGAGACCGGCGTCGGCATCCCCGAGCTCCGCGCCGCCGTGATCGAGGCGATCGGCTGAGCCTAAGCCGTTCGGTTAGCCAATTTTATCCGTCGGGCCGGGCTTGTTCCGGCATCCAAGGTGCCGCACACGTCAACTGGCGGGGCGCTGTGGACCCCGGGACAAATCCGGGGTGACGAAGGCATGAAACGTATCGCGTTGTTCGCAGGTGTGGCGCTGGCTCTCGTTCCCCTCGCGGCGGTCCACTCGCAGACCGCCGCGCCGATCACCGGTGCCGACGTCCTTGCGGCCGAAAAGGCGCTGGCCGGGCCGGAGATGCGCGGACGCGGCAGCGGCACCGCCGACGAGGCGCGCGCGGCGCAATGGGTCGCCGATCGGTTCGTCAAGGCGGGCTTGAAGCCTGCCCCCGGAATGGACGGCTACCTCCAGATCGCGCCGCTCGGGCGCAGCACGGTGACCGGCGATCCGGTGCTGATGGTGGGTGGCGCGAAGATCACCGGCGTGGGCGTGCTGATGACCGATGGCGGACGCGTCGGGGGCACCGCCGCCGTCCTGCGCAACCCCGGCGACGCCGCGCCCGCCGATGCCGACGTGCTGGTCTATACCGGTCCCGCCGACAAGCTCGGCCAGGTGCGCCGCGCGGCGCGGGGCAAGGTCAAGCTGATCCTGACCGGCGAGAGCGACATGACTCGCCGCTATCTGAGCGCGATCGGTGGCCGTCCGCAGATCCGCACGACGCTGGCCGGGGGCAGCCGGACGCCGAGTGTCGCGCTGGCGACGCTCCCCGCCCAGGCGCTGGCCGCGATCCACGCCGGCGACATGGTGACGCTCGACGTCCCGTTCACCGCGGAGAAGGGCACCACGACCAACGCGATCGCCTACCTTCCCGGCACCGACCCCAAGGCCGGGATCATCCTGCTGTCGGCGCATCTCGATCATCTCGGGGTCAAGCCCGACGGCACGATCATGCCCGGCGCCAACGACGACGCGTCCGGCACCGTCGCGGTGATCGAACTCGCCCGCACCTTCGCGGCGATGGGGCCGGCCAAGCGCGGCATCCTGTTCGTCGCCTATGGCAGCGAGGAGATCGGCGGGCTCGGCTCGACGTGGTTCGGGATGCACCCGCCCGTGCCGCTGACCAGCATCGTCGCCAATATCGAGTTCGAGATGATCGGCGCGCAGGATCCCAAGCTGCCCAAGGGCGCGCTGATGATGACCGGCGCGGAACGGTCCACCCTGTTCGGCATGATGCAGAGCCAGGGCGCATTGGTCGCGCGCGACCCCTATCCCGACGAGAATTTCTTCCAGCGGTCCGACAATTACTCGCTCGCGTTGCAAGGGATCGTCGCGCACACGCTGTCCGGCTGGGCGGTGGTGCCGACCTATCACGACGCCAGCGACACGGTCGAGAATCTCGACATCGGGTATATGACCGCGGCGATCAATTCGCTGGTCAAGCCGATCCGCCTGCTGGCCGATGGCGACTTCACGCCGCGCTGGACGGCCAACGGCCGCCCGCACTGATCTTGCCGATCGCCGGGCGTCGCGATAGCGCATACCCGGCTTTCGAAAAAACGGAGAGGATCGACATGAGCGACACCGCGCTGGAACTGCGTTCGCTGATTACGCCGGAGGGCGAACTGCGCCTGTCGCTCGATCCGGTGCCGGTCCCCACCCCGGGCCCGGGCGAGATCGTCGTGCGGATCGAGGCGAGCCCGATCAACCCGAGCGACCAGCCGCTGCTACTTGGTCCCGCCGACGTGTCGACGCTGGCGAGCGACGGCAACGTCACGACCGCGCGTATCCCGGAGGCGATGATGCCGATGGTCGCCGCGCGCGCGGGCAAGTCGCTGGCGGCCGGTAACGAAGGCGCCGGCACCGTCGTCGCGGCCGGCGACGGCGCGGAACATCTGATCGGCAAGGTCGTCGGCGTGCTGGGCGGGATGATGTACACGCAGTTCCGCAAGGTCCCGGCCGAGAGCGTGCTGGTCTATGCCGATGGCGTCACCCCGGCGCAGGGCGCGTCGGCCTTCGTCAATCCGCTGACCGCGCTGGCCATGGTCGAGACGATGCGCGCCGAAGGGCACACCGCACTGGTCCACACCGCCGCCGCCTCCAACCTGGGCCAGATGCTCAACAAGATCTGCATCGCCGATGGCGTCGATCTGGTGAACATCGTCCGCAACGACGACCAGGCGCAGATTCTGCGCGAGATCGGCGCGAAGCATATCGTCGATTCCTCCAGGCCGGACTTCCGCGCGACCCTGACCGACATCTTGTTCGAGACCGGCGCGACGATCGCGTTCGACGCGATCGGCGGCGGGCCGCTTGCCGGGCATATCCTCGGCGCGATGGAGGCGGCTTTGGTGCGCAAGACGCCGCCGACCGGTGGGTACGGTTCGCCGGTGCACAAGCAGGTCTACATCTACGGCCGGCTCGATCTGTCGCCGACGACGCTCGCGCCGAACATGGGCTTCGCCTGGGGCGTGGGCGGGTTCCTGCTGACCCCGTTCCTGATGAAGGCGGGCGCCGAGACCGTCGCGCGGCTGCGCAAGCGAGTGACCGACGAGATCCTGACGACCTTCGCCAGCGGCTACACCCGCGAAATCTCGCTGGCGGAGGCGATCGAACCCGACACGATCCGCGCCTGGCAGCGCAAGGCGACCGGCGAAAAGTACCTCATCAACCCGTCGAAGTAGCGTTTGCGAGGGCGCGGGCCGGCGGCTATCGCCGGTCCATGCTCAAGCTCATCATCGGCAACAAGGCGTATTCGAGCTGGTCGCTTCGCGGCTGGCTGGCGTGCAAGCAATCCGGCCTGCCGTTCGAGGAAGTCGTCGTGCCGCTGTACGACGGCGACTGGGACAAGCGCCGCCAGGGCGACGAGTTCGCGCCGTCGTCGGGCAAGGTGCCGATCCTGTGGGACGGCGACGTCGTCGTCTGGGATTCGCTCGCGATCGTCGAATTCCTCAACGACCGCACCGGCAATACGAAGTTCTGGCCAGCCGACGAGGCCGCGCGGGCGATGGCCCGGTCGATGGCGGCGGAGATGCATTCGGGTTTCCAGGCGCTTCGCAGCAAGTGCGGGATGAACATTCGTCAGGTCTATCCGCCCAAGCGTCCCGACGACGACGTGCTGGCGGAGCTGCACCGGCTGATGGAGATCTGGGCGCAGGCGCGCGCGCGGTTCGGCGGTGCGGGCTCGTTCCTGTTCGGCGAGTTCGGCGCGGTCGACATCATGTTCGCGCCGGTGTGCACGCGGATCGTCACCTACCAGTTGCCGATCGCGCGGTTCGCGGTGCCGTATGTCGAGGCGGTGCTCAACCACCCCTTCCTGCAGGACTGGATCGCCGCCGCGCAGGAAGAGGATTGGGTGATCGAGAAGTTCGAGCAGCCCGAATTAGGGTAAGCGCGTCGTCGGGTACGGCGTGCCGTCCTTGTGCTCGTAACCCTCGGGCGTGAACTGCAAGTCGATATCGGGATAGTCGCCGCGATCGGTGGCGTCGTCCCCGGCGCTGACCGCGATGAACACGCAGTCCCGGTCGGTGCGGTTCTGCAAGTGATGGCCGTTGCGCTCCCCCGCCGGAAAGCTCGCGCAGTCGCCGGCGCGCATCACCGTTTCGCCGTCGTCGTCGACCAGCACCGCCTCCCCCGACAGGATCACGACGAACTCGTCCTCGACCGCATGCCAGTGGCGCTGCGACGACCAGGCACCCGGTTCCAGCGTCACATGACTGACGCCCATGTTGGTCAGCCCGCTAGGCGGCGCGAGGCGGCGGTACCAGCGGCCGGCGACCGCATGGTCGAACGGGTCGGGATAGCCGGTGGCGTTGGTCCGGGGAATCGCGGTCAGGTCGAGCTTGGGCATGGCCCCCTCTACCAAAAATCGTCGCCGCCGCGTAGGCGGTCGCGATGAACGTCGTCGATCTGACCAAGGCGCTGCTCGCCGCCGAAAGCGTGACCCCGGCGCGTGGCCAGGTGTTCGACGTGCTGGCGCAGGCGCTGAGCGTGATCGGGTTCGAGATCGACCGCTTCGTCGTCGGCGAGGCGCCCGATGGGCCGGTCGAGAACATGATCGCGCTCCGCCGGGGCGCCGGCCGCCACCTCGCCTTTGCCGGCCATCTCGACGTGGTGCCGCCCGGCGACGGCTGGACCAGCGGGGCGTTCGAGCCGGCGGTGCGGGGCGAGTTGCTCCACGGGCGCGGCGCGGTCGACATGAAGGGCGCGATCGCCGCCTTCGCCGCGGCGGCGGCCGACGTGGCGGACGGCCCGACGCTCAGCCTGCTTATCACCGGCGACGAGGAGGGCCCCGCGACCTACGGCACGCGCGCGATCATCGATCGGATGGCGGAACGCGGAATCGCGCCCGATTTGTGCCTGGTCGGCGAGCCGACCTCGGCCGCGCGGCTCGGCGACACGATCAAGATCGGGCGGCGCGGGTCGGTCAATATCTGGATCGAGCTGCCGGGGCGGCAGGGTCATGTCGCCTATCCGCACCTGGCCGACAATCCGATCCCGAAGCTGGTCGCGGCGCTGGCGGCGATCGATGCGCTGGTGCTGGACGCGGGCAACCACTGGTTTCAGCCGTCGAACATCGAGGTGACGGACCTGACGGTCGGCAATCCCGCGACCAATGTGATCCCGGCCAAGGCATCGGCGCGCCTGTCGATCCGTTTCAACGACGAGCAACGCGGGGACGATCTCGTCGCGCTGATCGAGCGGACGGTCCACGCGCACGCCCCCGGGGCTCACGTCACCGCGCGGATTTCGGGCGAGGCGTTCCTGACCGAACCGGGCGCGCTGTCCGATCTGGTGGCCGGCGCGATCGAACGAGTCGCCGGCATCCGCCCAATGCTCTCCACCACCGGCGGCACCAGCGACGCGCGGTTCCTGTCGCAGCTCTGCCCGACGGTGGAATTCGGCCTGGTCAACGCGACGATGCACCAGGCCGACGAGGCGGTCGCATTGCCCGACCTCGCGATGCTGGTCGACATCTACGCCGACGTGATCGCGCGGGCGATCTAGGCCAGCGCGACCAGCCGCACCGGCAGACCGTCCTTGGGCCGTGGGATCGGGAACATCTGCCACGCCTCGCCCGCGCCGGGATCGCTCTCGATCCGATAGGTGCGCAACAGGTTCGCCATCAGCAGCTTCACCTGCATCTGCGCGAAGTGCAGCCCCAGGCACATGTGCGCGCCGCCGCCATAGGGCACCCAGGCGAAACGATGCCGCCCCTTCGACGCTTCCGGCGTGAAGCGCAGCGGGTCGAACCGGTGCGGCTCCGGCCAGATGTCGGGCATGTGGTGCGTGAACATCACGTTCACCCCGACCCCGGTGCCGGCCGGGATGTCGAACCCGCCGAACGAGAAATCGCGCAGCGCGCGGCGCGGGATCGACGGCACCGGCGGCATCAGGCGCAACGCTTCCTTAAACGCGTAATCGGTCAGCGTTAGCCGATCGAGCTGATCGACCAGCGGCACCTGCGGGTCGAGCGCGCGGACTTCATCGCGCAGCCGCTCCTGCCACTCGGGATGCCGCGCCAGTAGTCCAACCAGCGTCGTCGCCGACGAGGTGATCGTGTCGTGCGCCGCCATCATCAGGAAGTTCATATGGTCGGCGATCGCATCGGCCGACAGCGGCTCGCCCTGTTCGTCGGTCGCGCGGCAGAATTGCGAGAAGAAATCGATGCCGTTGCCGCCACGCGCGCCATGCCGCCGCGCCGGAATCTCGCGATTGAACCAGTCGATCAGATAGGCCCGTGCGCGGACGCCCTTGCGCATCGACGTGCCGGGGAGTGGCGAGCGGATCGGCGACACGCTCGCCTGCACCTCGTCGACGAACGCCTGGTTGATGCGATCGGCATCCTCGCCGAGATCGACGCCGAGAAAACTGGTCGCGGCAAGATCGAGCGCCAGCTTCTTGATCGCCGGGTAGAATTTCATCTCGCCCCGCCAGCTCGGCAGCCGCGCGGCGATGCCGGCGTCGAGCTGCGTCGCATAGTGCCGCATCGGCTCCGGCTTGAACGCGACCGACAACGTCTTGCGGTCGGCGCGATGCTTGTCGAAGTCCATCAGCATCAGCCCGCGCGGGAACAGCAGGTTGAGTACCGGCCCCCAGCCTTGTTCCGACGAGAACAGTCTGTCGCGGTCGAACAGCACGAGTTCGTTGGCGTCGGGCCCGAGCAACTGCACGCTGGTGCTGCCCAGCGCGCGGTTGCGATAGACCATGCCGTAATGCTCGACCATGCGGCGATTGAACGCGCGCGGGTCGCGCAGCAGGGGGAAGGTGTTGCCGATGAACGGCAGGCCCTTGCTGCCCGGGATATGATGGAGCCCCCGCTCCGGCTGTCGCGGCAGCCAGTGCGGGTTGGCCTTGAAGGTGTGCGCGAGCGGCCCGTTACTCGTCATCGAGCTGATCGCCGTTCCGCCCCGCGATCTTGAGACCGACCATCGTCGCGACGACGATGGCGGCGATGGCGAAGACGTGCATCATTCGACCGTGACCGACTTCGCCAGATTGCGCGGCTGATCCACGTCCGTCCCCTTCGCTACCGCCACATGATAGGCGAGCAACTGCACCGGCACCGCATACACCAACGGCGCGATCAACGGGTGAACTTTCGGCATCTCGATCGTCGCCAGGCAACCGTCGCCCGCCAGCGCGATCCCTTCGGCGTCCGAGATCAGCACGATCTTGCCGCCGCGCGCCTGCGTTTCCTGCATGTTGCTGACGGTCTTTTCGAACAGCGGGCCGGATGGGGCGATGACGATGACCGGCACATTCTCGTCGATCAGCGCGATCGGGCCGTGCTTCATCTCGCCCGCCGCATAGCCTTCGGCGTGGATATAGCTGATTTCCTTGAGCTTCAGCGCGCCTTCCAGCGCCAGCGGATAGTCGGGACCGCGCCCGAGATAGAGCACGTCGCGCGCCGGCGCGATCAGCGGCGCCATCGCCGCGATTTCCGCGTCGTGGTCGAGCGCGGCGTTGAGCGCGGCCGGCGTCTCGGTCAGCTGATCGACGATCGCTTCCTCTTCCGCGCGAGTCAGCCGCCCCTTGACCTGCGCGAGATGCGCGGCGAGTGCGGCGAGCACCGCGAGCTGGCAGGTGAACGCCTTGGTCGAGGCGACGCCGATCTCCGGCCCGGCATGCGTCGGCAACAGCAGGTCGGCCTCGCGCGCCATCGTGCTGGTCGGCACGTTGACGACGACGGCGATCTTCTGCCCCGCCGCCTTGGCGTGGCGCAACGCCGCGAGCGTATCGGCGGTCTCGCCCGACTGGCTGATGAAGAGCGCCAGGCCACCCTCTTCCAGCACCGGGTCGCGATAGCGGAACTCGCTGGCGACATCGATGTCGACCGGCATCCGCGCGAACGTCTCGAACCAGTATTTGGCGACCATGCCGGCATAGAAGCTGGTGCCGCACGCGACGATCGTGATGCGCTTCACCGCCGACAGGTCGAAATCCATCTGCGGCAGGCCGACCGTGCGCTCCACCCCGCGCAGGTACGAGCGCAGCGTCTGGGCGACGACGATCGGCTGCTCGAAGATCTCCTTCTGCATGAAGTGGCGGTACGTGCCCTTCTCGATCATCGCCGACGTCGCGCCGGACCGCGTGATCTCGCGCGTGACCGGATTGTTGTCGACGTCGTAGATCTGCGCGCCGTCCTTGCGGACGACGACCCAGTCACCCTCCTCGAGATAGGCGATGTTCTGGGTAAGACCCGCCAGCGCCAGCGCGTCGGAGCCGAGATAGGTCTCGCCGTCGCCATAGCCGACCACCAGCGGCGAGCCGAGCCGCGCGCCGATCAGCATGTCGTCATGCTGGCGAAACGCGATCGCCAGCGCGAACGCGCCGCGCAATTCGGGAAGGACGGCCTTGACCGCATCCTCGGGCGACGCGCCGGCCTCGACATGCCCGCTGACCAGGTGCGCGACGACTTCGGTGTCGGTCTCGCTCTGAAACACGCGCCCGCGCGCGATCAGCGCCTCGCGCAGCGGCTTGAAATTCTCGATGATGCCGTTGTGGACCAGCGCCACTTCGCCGGTCGCATGCGGGTGCGCGTTCGACGTGGTCGGCGCACCGTGGGTCGCCCAGCGGGTATGCGCGATCCCGGTATGCCCCGGCGCGGGATCGGTCGCGAGCACCGCGACCAGATTGGCGAGCTTGCCCTCGGCGCGGCGGCGGATCAGCTGGCCGTCCTTTACCGTGCAGACGCCGGCGGAATCGTACCCGCGATATTCCATCCGCCGCAGCCCCTCGACCAGGCGATCCGCGACCTCTTCCTTACCGACGATACCGATGATTCCGCACATGACTGAGGGGCTTTCCTAAAAGACGTAAGGGACACGAATACCCGGCATCTGCGCCGGAAAATCCTTGGTATTGCGGGTAATAAGCACGCGGCCGCGAATTTGTGCCGTCGCCAGGATGATCGCGTCCGGCGATTTCAATCTTGGCCGCTCCCGGCGGAGCGCGGCGGCCCGGCGCGAGACTTCGTCGTCAATCTCGTCGAGCCCGAAGCGCGACAGAAACGCCATCGCGTCGCGGACGATCGACTCGTCGCCCTTCGACAGCACCTCGATCCACGCCATCCGACTGATCCAGGGGCGTGAACCCGCAGCCGCGCGCTGAATTTCGGCCCTGGCCGGCGGATATCCCGCCAGCGCGTCGATCACGATGTTCGCATCGAACGTAAACCCGCTCACCGAGTCAAGGCCGCTTCGGATCGGGATACTTGCCGGCCAGCATGTCTAGATAGATTTGTCGCTGACGATCATCCTCGGCATCGAACAGGTCGGGAGATTCGTTGCGGACCTCTTCATAATCGTCGTCCCAGGGCCGCGTCCATTCGGCCCGCCGACGCCGTTCATACTCACGTGGATCGATCGTAATGCCATGCCGGGCCCACAAGCCGAAACCCTGGTCGATCCAACTCATATCGTCGTCTCGCGGTTGCGCCTTGTAGGTCGCCACGGCGTCACGCAGCACCGACGCACGCGATTTGCCCAGTTCGGCTGCACGCTGGTCGAGCCACTTGAGGTCGTCATCCGGCAAATCGGCGAGAATACGCGTCATGATGATATATTGATATCATATCATGATATCATGTCAAGCCGAGCGCTACTTCGCCGCCTTTTTCGCCGCCATCATCTCGCGGAAGCGTTTCGCCCAGCCGGGCCTGGTCGCCTGATCCGGTCGCACCAGCCGCAGCGCGTCGGCCTCGACGTCCTGCGTCACGGTCGAGCCGGCACCGACGATCGCGCCGGCGCCGATCGTCACCGGCGCGACCAATGCCGAGTTCGATCCGATGAAGGCGCCCTCGCCGACCACCGTCCGGTACTTGAAGAAGCCGTCGTAATTGCAGGTGATCGTGCCCGCGCCGATGTTCGCACCGGCGCCGATCTCGGCATCGCCGAGATAGGTCAGGTGGTTGGCCTTCGCGCCCTTGCCCAGTGTCGCCTTCTTCACCTCGACGAAATTGCCGACCTTCGACTTCTCGCCGAGCACCGCGCCGGGACGCAGGCGAGCATAGGGACCGACCTCGGCCCCCTCGCCCACCTGCGCGCCCTCGATGTGCGAATAAGCATGGATCGTGACGCGATCGGCGATCGTCACGCCGGGGCCGAAGAAGACGTTGGGCTCGATTGTCACGTCGCGGCCGATCGCCGTGTCGTAGGCGAACCACACCGTCTCCGGCGCGATCAGCGTGACGCCAGCCGCCATCGCCGCGTCGCGCCGTGCCGTCTGCCAGCGGGCCTCGGCGTAGGCCAGTTCGGCGCGACTGTTGATGCCGATCACCTCGTCGGCATCGGTCTCGACCACGACCGCGCGGTCGCCATCGGCCAGCGCCAGCATGACGATATCGGGCAGGTAGTATTCGCCCGCCGCATTGTCGTTGCCGACGCGTTCGAGCAGCGGCCACAGGTCGGCGGCGCGAACCGCCGTCACGCCCGAATTGCACAGAGTCACCGCGCGCTCGTCGTCCGAGGCGTCCTTGAACTCGACCATCTTGGCGATCGCGCCGTCGCGGTCGGCGATGATCCGCCCATAGGCCTTGGCGTCGTCCGGGCGGAAGCCGAGCACCGCGACCCGGGGGGCGTCGTCGCCCGCCAGCCGCTCGACCATCCGCGCGATCGTCGCGGCGGTTAGGAACGGCGTGTCGCCGAACGCGACGACCACCACGCCGTCGAACCCGGCCAGCGCATCCTTCGCCATCAGCGCGGCATGCGCGGTGCCGAGTTGCTCGTCCTGCGGCGCGATCCTGGCGCCCAGCGGCGCCACCGCCGCCTCGACCTGTTCGCGCCGTGCGCCGACCACCACGACCTTCTCGCGCGCGCCCGCCGCGTCGAACGCATCGACCAGATGGAGCAGCATCGGTCGCCCGGCGATCGGGTGCAGCACCTTGTGCAGGTCGGACTTCATCCGCGTGCCCATGCCGGCGGCGAGGATGATCGCGGCGATATCGGTCGTCATGGCGTTCCTGTTTTTTCGGGCCGTCTGGCTGATACCGCGGCCCTGCCACGACGGACTTGCCAACGCCAGAGCGGAGCGCCACGCGACAGACCGATGGCCGATTTTCCCTTTGCCCTGATCGGGTTCGACCTCGACGGCACGCTCGTCGACAGCGCGGCGGACCTGGCCGCGTCGGTGAACCATGTGCTGGCGACGATCGGACGCGCGCCGCTGACGGTGGGGACGGTTCGCACACTGATCGGCGGCGGCGGGCGGCGGATGCTGCAACGGGCGTTGCTGGCGACCGGCGGCGATGCCGAGCTCGACACGCTCCTGCCGGTGCAGACCGCCTATTACGACGCGCACATCGCCGACCGCACCCGGCCGTATCCGCATGTCGTGAAGGCGCTGGCGGGCTTGGCGGCGCGCGGCGTGACGCTGGCGGTCGTTACCAACAAGCGCGAGAGCGCAGCGCGGCTGCTGCTCGGCAAGCTGGGCTTGCTCGACCGGTTCGCCTGCGTGATCGGCGGCGACAGCCTGGGTGGCATCATGAAGCCAGATCCGGCGCCGATCCGTGACATGGTGCGACGATGCGGCGGTGGTTCCGCCGCGTTCGTCGGCGATTCGGCTTACGACGTGCGTGCCGGAAAGGCCGCCGGCGTGCCGGTCGCGACGTTCGGCGCGGTGCCGGACGCCGACGCGGTGTTCACGGATTATGCCGACCTGATCCCGACGCTCGAACGTCTGGCCGCCCGCTGATAGGAACGTCCATATGTCGCGACTCAACCTGCCAACGCCCGATATCGCCACAGTCCTGGAGGGGATCGCCGAACCGGTGCTGGTCCTCGCCGCCGGCCGGGTCGAGGTCGCCAACGCGTCCGCGCGCAAGGTGCTGGGCAACCACATCGTCGGGCAGGACGTCCGGCTCGCGATCCGCCACCCCGCCGCCGCCGAGCGGCTGACGGCGCCGCAGGGCGAAGGGTCGTCGGGGCCGATCAACCTGGTCGGGCTCGGTACGCTCGACCAGCGCTGGGAGATGCGGATCACCGACGTGCCCGACGGCCGCCGCGTCGTCCACCTTATCGACCAGACCGGCAGCTACGCCGCCGAGCGGATGCGCGTCGATTTCGTCGCCAATGCCAGCCACGAATTGCGCACGCCGCTCGCCTCGATCCTGGGCTTCGCCGAAACGCTGGGGGAGGATGCCGGCGACGATCCCGGCATGCGCCAGCGTTTCCTGAAGGTCATGGCCGACGAAGCGCGGCGGATGCAGCGGCTGGTCGAGGACCTGATCTCGCTCAGCCGGATCGAGGCGGAGAAATATCGCGCGCCCGATACGTCGGTCGACCTCGCCCGGCTGGTCGACGAAGTCTGCGCCGAACTGGTGCAGACTCACGATCCGCGCGCCGCCGACGTGCATTGCTCGTGCGATCCGGGCGTCCCGGCGGTCGCCGGCGACCGTGCGCAGTTGAGCCAGGCGCTGCACAACCTGATCGGCAATGCGATGAAGTACGGCCGCGCCGGCACCCCCGTCTCCGTCCGGCTGTGGCGCGATCCCGCCGGCATGGTGCGGCTGTCGGTCGGCGACGAGGGCGAAGGCATCGCGCCAGAGCACATCCCGCGGCTGACCGAGCGCTTCTATCGCGTCGATTCGGGGCGGAGTCGCGCGGTCGGCGGCACCGGGCTCGGCCTGTCGATCGTCAAGCACGTCGTCGAACGGCATCGCGGTCGGCTCGACATCGCCAGCCAGCAGGGGCGCGGCACCGTCGTCACGATCCTTTTGCCCGCTGTCATCAAAGGGTAACGCCGGCGTCACATTGGCGGCGCGGCGCCGGAACGGGCGTCCGAGTCTCAATGAGGGTACGCCGTGGCCGCCGGTCCGATCTTTGCCGATACTTTCGACGATGCCATTGGCGAGCTGCGCGGCATGCTCAGCCAGATGGGCGGGCTGGCCGAACGGGCGATCCACGACGCGATCAATGCGCTGTCACGCGCCGACAGCGAACTGGCAGCACAGGTGCGCGCCGCCGACCAGTCGATCGACGCGCTACAGGCCGAGGTCGAGGCGCTGGCGGTCGCGGTCATCGCCGGCAGCCCGCTGGCCGATGGCGACCTGCGCGACGTCGTCGCCGCGCTGAAGATCGCCGGCGTGATCGAACGCATCGGCGATTATGCCAAGAACATCGCCAAGCGAGTCGCGCTGGTCGACGGCGGGCCGCCGATCGAGCCGCTGGCGTCGGTACCGGCGATGGCGCGGATCGCGGCGGAGATGGTGCACGACGTGCTCGACGCCTTCGCCGCGCGCGATGCCGACGGCGCCGTGCTGGTCGTCGAACGCGACCGCATGCTCGACGATTTCTACGACGGGCTGTTCCGTCGCCTGGTCGCCTACATGGCCGAGCATCCGGCGACGGTCGGCCAGGTCGCGCACCTGTTGTTCGTCGCCAAGAATCTGGAGCGGATCGGCGACCACGCCACCAACATCGCCGAAATGGTCTATTTCGCCGCGACGGGCATGCGGATGCCCGAACGCGTCAAGACGGGGGATAGGATATGAGCCGGGCGCGCATGCTGCTGGTCGAGGACGACGCCGCCCTCGCGGAATTGCTCGTCTATCATTTCAAGCGCGAGGATTTCGACGTCAAGCACACGCCCGACGGCGAGGAAGCCTTGCTGCTGGCGAAGGAGACGACGCCGGACATCGTGCTGCTCGACTGGATGGTCGAGGGGTTGTCGGGGATCGAAGTGTGCCGGCGCCTGCGCCGCATGCCCGAGACCGCGAACGTGCCGATCATCATGCTGACCGCGCGCGGCGAGGAGGAGGATCGCGTGCGCGGGCTGGAGACCGGCGCCGACGATTACGTGACCAAGCCGTTCTCCCCGCGCGAGCTCGTGGCGCGTGTCGGCGCGGTGCTGCGCCGCGTCCGCCCGGCGCTGGCCGGGGAGCAGCTGACCTATGCCGACATCGAGATGGACACGGTCGGCCACAAGGTGCGGCGCGGCGGCGAGGTGATCCAGCTCGGCCCGACCGAATTCCGCCTGCTCAAGCATTTCCTCGAGCATCCCGGCTGGGTATTCAGCCGCGAGCGCCTGCTCGACGCGGTGTGGGGCCATGACAGCGATATCGAGAGCCGGACGGTGGACGTCCACATCCGGCGGCTGCGCAAGGCGATCAACGGCGCCGACCGTCCGGACCTGATCCGCACCGTGCGTTCGGCCGGCTACGCGCTCGATACCGGGGCTTGACCGGGATTAGAATCGCCTGCGAAACGAGGGAGCCAAATCGCGGTTAGCGCGTTTGGCCCGCGACACGCCTTGACGTGTGCCGAACACAGGAGATCAGGATGAAGCTCGTTCTACTCGCCGCTGCCGCCGCCATCGCGATGCCGGCTTTCGCGCAGGACACCCCTCCGCCCGCCCCGGCGCAGACGATGCCGACGACCCCGCCCCCGGCCGACCCGGCGACCGCCACGCCGGCTCCGATGCCGCCGGCCACGACCACCGCGCCGATGCCGATGGCGCCCGCCGCGACTCCGCCGGCGACGATGACGATGGCGCCGCCGTCGCCGGTCGTGCAGCCCCTGCCCGACGCCGCGGCGATGCCGGCCGACGGCAAGGTGCCGATGTGCTCGCGCACCGTGACCGATCACTGCATGGAACGTTCGAACGGCCGCGGCGAGCGGATGCATTCGACTCCGCGCGCACGCTGATCGACCGTACGAGCCTGAAGCCGGCGCGGAGCGTGTCTCCGCGCCGGTTTTCTTTTGCCCGACTAGCTTGCGTGCACCGGCCGATCTCGTCAGGAAGCGCTCCGAAGATATTGAGGAGCGCGTGAATGACCATCCGTTTCGATGACAAGGTAGCGATCGTCACTGGTGCCGGCGGCGGTCTCGGCCGCGAATATGCGCTCGCGCTGGCGGCGCGCGGGGCGAAGGTGGTGGTCAACGACCTGGGCGGTTCGCGCGACGGCACCGGTCACTCGGACGCCGCGCTGAAGGTCGTCGAGGAGATCAAGGCGGCCGGCGGCGAGGCGATGTCGAACGGCGGCAGCGTCACCGAATACGAGCAGATGGTCGAGATGGTCGCCAAGGCCAAGGAAGCCTGGGGCGGCGTCCACATCCTCATCAACAATGCCGGCGTCCTGCGCGACAAGAGCTTCGCCAAGATGGAGCCGGCCGATTTCCGCTTCGTCGTCGACGTCCACCTGAACGGGTCGGCCAATTGCACCAAGGCGGTATGGGACCTGATGCGCGAGCAGGCCTATGGCCGCATCCTGATGACCTCGTCCTCGACCGGCCTCTACGGCAATTTCGGCCAGGCCAATTACGGCGCCGCCAAGCTGGGTCTCGCCGGGCTGACCAAGACGCTGTGCCTCGAAGGCGCGAAGTACAACATCCGCGTCAATACGATCGCCCCGACCGCCGGCACGCGGATGACCGAGGATCTGTTTCCCGAACAGGCGTTCAAGGCGTTTTCGCCCGACAAGGTCGCGCCGGCCGCGCTCTATCTGGTGTCGGAGGACGCCCCGGCGAACATGATCGTCGGCGCCGGCGCTGGCGTGTTCCAGGCGGCGTACGTCACCCTCACCCAAGGCAAGCTGCTCACCGGCGACGACCTGTCGCCCGAGGGTATCGCCGCGCACTGGGCGGAAATCATCGACCGTACCGGTGAGATCGTGCCGCAATCGGGCAGCGAACAGGGCGCGACGATCATGCAGAAAGTGATGGCCGGCTAAGGCCTTACACCGCTCCCGTCCCGTAATGGGACGGGAACCTCCCTTGCTCGCGCGTCGTTTCACCTGCGCAAGTAAAAGGAGGCGTAACATGGCGGACGACGGCAAGACCACGATCATCCAGACCGATGGCGGCGGCGGCGCGGGGATGGTCGCGTTGCTCGCGATCGTGCTGATCGCGATCGCGGTAGTGGCGTTCCTGGTGTTCGGTCAGGGCCTGATGGGCAACAGCAAGACGATCGACGCCAACGTGAAGATCGACGCTCCCACCAAGAGCTGACGCCGATCGGAGATTGGATTGGTGTATTGATACACTAACTCACTTATGGTATGGCAATCCCGTCAGGAGGGAATGCCATGTACAGTGAAACGGATTTGGAAGGCGCGGTCGCGGCGGGGGTCATGCCCCTCGCCACGGCCGACGCCTTCCGCCAGCATGTCGCCGCAGCGCGTGCGACGCCGGTGGTCGACGAAGAGAGCTTCCGGTTGCTGACCGGGTTCAATGACATCTTCGTCGCGATCGCGATCGCGCTGCTGCTCGGCGCGTTGGCGCAGCTCGGCGACTGGGTGAACCACGCGCTCGCCGGCGCGGCGGTTGCCGGTGCGGCCTGGGGGCTGGCGGAGTATTTCACCCGCGTGCGACGGATGGCGTTGCCGAGCATCATCCTGCTCGTCGCCTTTGTCGGCGGAGTCGCCGCGACGATGATCGGCGCGCTGGTCGAGCTCGACCCGCACTGGAGCGACACCACCAACGCGATGGTCGGATCGGGCATCGCCCTCATCACGGCCGGCGCGGCCTGGCTCCACTGGCGCCGCTTCATGGTGCCGGTGACGGTAGCGGTCGGCGCCGCTGCCGTGGTCGCGACGGCAATCGGGATCGTGTTCGCGATCACGCATGCGGACCCGCAGCGCTTCCTGTCGCCGATGATCCTGGCCGGCGGCATCGGCGTCTTCGCGCTGGCGATGGCGTGGGACACGTCGGACCGCGAACGCCGGACGCGACGCAGCGACGTCGCCTTCTGGCTCCACCTCGCCGCCGCACCGATGATCGCGCATCCAGTCTTCCACATGCTCGGCGTGTTCGGCGGCGAGATCGGCGCGACGCAGGCGGTGATCGTGCTGGCGCTGTACGTCGCCTTCGCCTTCGTCGCACTGGCGATCGATCGCCGCGCGCTGCTCGTGTCGAGCCTGGCCTACGTCGTCTATGCGCTGTCGATGCTGCTCCGCCAGGCCGGGGCGATCGAACTGTCGCTGGCGTTCACCGCGCTGGTGATCGGCTCGGCGCTGCTGACGCTGTCGGCGTTCTGGCAGCCGATCCGCCGCCGCGTCGTCGGCACGCTCGGCGGCCTCGCCGACCGCCTGCCGCCGGTGCAGCAGGCCGCGCTGGCCGCTTAGTCCGGCCGGGTGACGATACGGGCCGGCGGACACGTTCCGCCGGCCCGTTTTGCCGGACCTAATCCTCGATCAGCTTCATCAGCCGGCGCTCGATCGGCGCCAGCACCGGTCCCAAATCGTGGCCGCGTTTCAGCACCGTGCCGGCTTCGTTGACCAGCGCCCACATCCCCTGTTTATTGCGCAGTTCCGGCCACTTCTCGATCCGTACTTCGGGGCGTTCGGCGGTGCGGCGGAAGGCGGCGAAGACGGCGGCGTCGCGACCGAGTTCGATGGCATAATCGCGCCAGTGCCCGGCAGCGACCATCCGGCCGTAGAGATCGAGGATGCGGGTCAGCTCGACGCGGTCGAACCCGATCTGGCTCGGCTGTCGTCCCGGCACCGGGAATGGCGTGACCGTTCCCATCAGGCAGCCGCCGTCCTTTCGCGATCAGGCACGATCGCGCCGGTCCTCTTGTTCGGCGAGCAGTGCGTCGAGTTGCTTGCGCAGGCTCTCGATCTCGCATCGCATCAGTTCCAGCCGCTGGGTCGCCGGGTCGAACTGCTCGCTGCACGGCGTGCCGTAGGCGAGGAACGGCGCTTCGCCCCGCCCCTCGACCATCGTCGCGCGCGCCGGGATGCCGACCATGACCGCACCCGCCGGCACGTCCTTCGTCACCACCGCGTTCGCCCCGATCCGCGCGCCCGGCGCGACGGTGATCGGCCCCAGCACCTGCGCGCCCGAGCCGATGATGACATTGTCCTCGATCGTCGGGTGCCGCTTGCCGGCGATGCCGTCGGCCGGATTGGTCCCGCCCAGCGTCACGCACTGGTAGATGGTGACGTTGTCGCCGATCACCGCCGTCTCGCCGATCACGGTGAAACCATGGTCGATGAACAGGTGCCGCCCGATCTCCGCCCCCGGATGGATATCGATCGCGGTGAAGAAGCGCGCCCAGTGGTTGACCCAGCGCGCCAGGAAAAAGAACCGCGCCCGGTACAGCCGATTGGCGACACGATGGAACGCCAGCGCCCAGACGCCGGGATAGAGCAGGATTTCCAGCCGCGAGCGCGGCGCCGGATCGCGCGCCCGGATCGAATCGAGATAGGCAATGATCCGGCCGGGCATTCCTGCATTCCCCTTGTCCCGATCATCTAGGCGCAGCCGGATGCGATTTCCAGCGTTGCCCATGGCGATGAACGCGGGCATCGCCCGAAAACCGGACGGTCTTGATCGGACGCCCGGCCCAACCGGAGCGAATGCGCGATGATCGATCTGTCGGTGGAAACGATCGAGGCGATGCTGCCGTTCATCGCGATCGGCTTTGCCGCGCAACTGGTCGACGGGGCGCTGGGCATGGCGTTCGGGCTCATCAACTCGACGCTGCTGGTGACCGTGGTGGGCATGCCCCCCGCCCTCGCCTCGGCCAGCGTCCATGCGGTCGAGACCTTCACCACCGCCGCGTCGGGCGTCAGCCATGTCGTCCACCGCAACGTCGACTGGCGGCTGTTCGCGCGGTTGGTGATCCCCGGCATGATCGGCGGGGCGATCGGCGCCTATGTCCTGTCGCACATCGACGCCGCGGTCGCGCGGCCGTTCGTGATGGCGTATCTCAGCATCATCGGCCTGTATCTGCTCTATCGCGCGTGGCGCGGGCGAGTCGAACCCCGCGAGCCGAAGGTGATCGAGCCGCTCGGGCTGGTCGGCGGGTTCCTCGACGCGGCGGGCGGTGGCGGCTGGGGACCGGTGGTGACGAGCAACCTGCTGGTCCAGGGATCCGCCCCGCGCCAGACGATCGGCACGGTCAACACCAGCGAGTTCTTCCTGACGACGACCATCTCCGCCGCGTTCATCCTCAGCCTGGGGTTCGCCGCGTTCACGCTTCAGACGCTGGGGGTGCTGATCGGCGGGCTGGTCGCGGCCCCGATCGGCGGACTGCTGGCGAAGCGCGTGCCGGCGCGGGGGCTGATGGCGATCGTCGGCACCGTGCTGACGCTGACCAGCGCCTTCTCGATCTGGCAGGTACTATCGAAATGAGCACCTACCTGCCGACGCTCAAGCAGTTGCAATATCTCGTCGCGCTGAAGGATCACGGCCATTTCGGCCGCGCGGCGGAGGCGTGCTTCGTCACGCAATCGACCCTGTCGGCGGGGTTGCGCGAGCTCGAGACGCTGATCGGCGTGACGCTGGTCGAGCGCACGCGGCGCGTCGTGCGCTTCACCCCGCTCGGCGATCGCATCGTCGACAAGGCGCGGCGCGTGCTGCGCGAGGCGGAGGAACTGGGCGACATGGCGCGCGCCGCCGGACGTCCCTTGTCGGGTGAGATGCGGATGAGCGTCATCCCGACGATCGCGCCGTTCATGCTGCCCCGCTTCCTGCCGGCGCTGCGCCGCGACTATCCCGACCTCAAGCTGTTCCTGCGCGAGGAAACCACCGCGATGGCGTGCGAGGGGCTGCACAACGGCCGTACCGACTGCGTGCTGCTGGCGCTGCCCTATGCCTGCGGCGAGGTGACCGCGGCACCGCTGTTCGACGACCGCCTGTTCGTCGCCTTTCCCCAAGCCGAACTGCCCGAGCCGCCGCCGGCGATCGCCGCGACCGACATCGACGAGACGCGGCTGCTGCTGCTCGAGGACGGGCATTGCCTGAAGGACCATGCGCTGGCTGCATGCAACCGGCCCGAACTCGGCGCGCAGGCGATGATGCTCGGCACCTCGCTCCACACGATCGTCCAGATGGTCGACAACGGCCTCGGCGTCACGATGCTGCCCGAAATGGCGGTCGAGGCGGGCATTCTCGACCATACCAGCGTCGCCGCCCGCCCGCTGGCCGCCGATCATGCGATGCGGACGATCGCTTTGGTCTGGCGCCGCGCCTCGCCCCGCGAACGCGACTTCCGGTTGCTGGCGGAGGTGATGCAGGCGGCGGGTTAGCGCCAGCGACCGGCGGCGGTGTGATCGCTGCCGCGCTCGCCGACCCAGCTCGCGGCATCGCCGCGCGTCTCGCGCTTCCAGAACGGCGCGTCGGTCTTCAGGCGGTCGATCAGGAAGCTGCACGCCTCCAGGGCCGCCGCGCGATGCGGGGCGGCGGTGCCGACGAACACGATCCGCTCGCCCGGCGCCATGCCGCCGACCCGGTGGACGACGGTCGCACCCATGAGCGACCAGCGCACGACCGCTTCCTCGGCCAATCGCGCCAGCGCCGCTTCGGTCGCGCCCGGATAATGTTCGAGGAACAGCTCCGCGACCCCGCCGTCGTCACGCACCAGCCCGGTGAAGCTCGCCACCGCGCCGCCGCCCGTCGTCTCCAGCGACGCGAGTTCGGCCGCGATATCGATCGCCTCGCCGGTCACGACGACGCGGATCATCCGCCCGTCACCGGCGGAAAGATCGCCACCTCGCGCGCGCCGGCGATCGGCGCGTCGAGCGCGACGAACGCCTGGTCGACCGCCGCGCGCAGCTTCGCCGGCTCGGCCAGCGCCTCGGCATGGCCCCCGCCCCGCGCCGCCAGCCAGTCGATCAGGTCGGCAACGGTCACGACGTCGGCCGGCGGTGCCGCCACCTCCTGCCCCACGCCGATCCGCTCCCGCACCCAGGCGAAATACAGGATCTGCATCAATCCATGTGCTTCAGGCCGACGCGGAGATAGTCCCAGCCGGTGACGAGCGTCAGCACCGCCGCGCCCCACAACGCCGCCAGCCCGACGCTGTGCACCCACGGCCAGTGCGGCACCCCGCCGCCCAGGATCAGCGCGCCGAGCGCCACCAGTTGCAGCGTCGTCTTCCATTTCGCCAGCTTCGACACCGGCACCGACACCTGGATCCCGCCCAGAAACTCGCGCAGGCCCGACACCATGATCTCGCGCAACAGGATTATCATCGCCGCGATCAGGTGCCAGCCGCCGATATCGTGGTTGGCGACCAGCATCAGGACGACCGCCGCGACCATGATCTTGTCGGCGATCGGATCGAGGAACACGCCGAGCTTCGACACCGTCCCCTGCGCGCGCGCCAGATAGCCGTCGAGGTAATCGGTGATCGCGATCAGCGCATAGAGCGCGAACCCGATCAGATACCCCGCCGCCCAGTTCGGCCACCACAGCAACGCGACCAGCACCGGCACGCCGACGATCCGCGACAATGTCAGGAGGTTAGGCAGCGTCCACATCGCCCTGCCCTAGCACCGCTCGCGCACCGACGAAAAGGGGCGGCGCGGCAAACCCGGCTTTTCCGAACGGCACCGCACGGCCCCGAACAACCATTGTCCCCGGCGGTGCGCCTCGGCTAAGGCACGGGCTGGTACGACGATACGAGGCGGCTTCCGCGAATCATGAATAATGCGCTGGGTCTGATGAAGCAGCGCCAGTTCCTGCCCCTGTTCGTCACGCAGTTTCTCGGCGCCTTCAACGACAATCTGTTCAAGCAGGCGATGGTGCTCGTCGTCGTGTACCAGATCTACAACGATCCGGCGGCGGAGCAGAGTTTCAACGGGCTCGCCAGCGTGTTCAGCATCGTGCCGTTCGTGCTGCTGTCGGCGCTGGCCGGGCAGCTCGCCGACGCCCACGACAAGGCGAAGATCATTCGCATCGTCAAGACGGCGGAAATCGGTATCATGCTGGTCGGCGGAGCCGGACTGCTGCTCGCGCGGCACGGTGCGCACTACCAGATCGCGATGGCCCTGATGCTGAGCGCGGTGGCGGCGCTCGGCGTGCACTCGACCTTCTTCGGGCCGATCAAATACGCGATCCTGCCGCAGCATCTGAAGGAGGACGAGGTGCTGGGCGGCACCGGGCTGGTCGAATCGGCGACCTATATCGCGATCCTGGCCGGCACCGTCGTGGCCGGCTTCCTGACGATCGACTATGCCGTGATCGGCACGCTCGTCATCGCCGCCGCCGGCTGGGTCGCCGCGCGCCGCGTGCCGCCGGCGCCGCGCCAGGGGCCGGAACTCAAGATCAACTACAACCCCTTCACGTCGTCGTGGCGGCTGATCTCCGGCACGCTGCACGTGCCCCGATTGTTCCTGGCGATCTGCGCGATCAGCTTCTTCTGGACGATGGGGATCGTGTTGATCGTGATCTTCACCCCACTGACCAAGAACGTGCTGACCGCGGACCCGCATGTCGCGACGGTGCTGACGGCGTTGTTCTCGATCGGCATCGCGATCGGATCGGTCGCGATCAACTCGCTGCTGCGCGGGCACACGTCGGCCAAATACGGACCGGCGACGGTGCTCATCATGGGCGGGTTCGTGATCGTGTTCGCGTTGCTGTGCCGCACTTGGCCGGCGGCGACGCCGGGGCATCTCTACGACAGTTGGGAGTTCCTGGCGATCCCGCACGCTTGGGCGGTGATCGCCTCGCTGATCGGGATCGCGGTGTTCGGCGGGATGTTCGTCGTCCCGCTCTACGCGTTCCTGACGACGACGGTGACCAAGGACGAGACGGCGCGGACGGTGGCGGCGAACAATGCCGTCAACTCGGCGGCGATGGCGGTCGGATCGGCGGTCGTGTTCCTACTCGCGCATGCGGGCGTCGGGTCGACCACGATGCTCTACCTCGTCGCGGCGATGTGCCCGGTCGCGGCCTGGATCGCCCAGAAGCTTCACCGCGCCTGCGACTAGGCCGCCGGCGCGGCGCGCCCGTTCAGGCGATGAACGTGTAGAAGCAGACGAAGAACGCCGCGAAGCTCAGCAGGAACAGCTTCCAGTCATGGTCGTCGTCGGTCCGCGCCAGTTCGGTCCGCAGCGCGAGGCGGTGGCGGAAGTGGTGGCTGCGGCCACGCGGGCGGAGGGCGAATGCGTCATTCATGGCGCGAAGTTAACGCGCCGTTCACGATCATGGCTATCGTAAAGAAGGGTTAACCACCGTCCGCAATCGAGACGCCGCATGCTTGGCGTTAACGGTTAACCGGCTTGCGTCAGCGCCCGATACCAGCCGGCATAGGGTGTCGTCCGCGCGAGATGGCGATTGTAGTCGGGCGCGCCATCGTCCCACCACACCGCCCCACGCTCGCCGAGCGCGACCTTGGCGTCGTTGACCGCGACGTGAGCGGCGGCTTCGGCCACGTCGTCCCCGGTGCCGCTGGTAACGATCCATAATGCGCAGGATTCGCTGGTCTCTCACGACCAGCAGGACGCACTGGTCGCGAAGATGAAGGCGGCCGGCAACGGTAGCCGCATCGTCGCCTACACGGTTCCGACCGAGTATGTGACGATACCGGGGCTCGATGTCCGCGGCATCGCGCATTGCGGGTTCGAGCCTCGCCAGACGCAACAGGCGTGGAGCGCTGGCGAGATGCTCGACCAGCGCTGGGCGCCGGCCAATCGCGCGTCGGGCGGGCTCAACGCCGAACGGACGATGCTGCTGGTCGCGCTGATGCTGGCCGACAGCCTGTATGCGGCCGAACACCGCCCCGCGACTGGCGGCGGGCCGAGCGCGTCGTTGCGCTCAGCAGCCTTCGCGTCACCCCGAGACGTCCGCGTTCCCTGGGCCGGCGGTGTTGTGGGCGGCAGCGCCCTCCCCATCCGTCTTGCGATGACATTGCACTGGCACGTCCGCCCGTTGACTTTTTCAATGACATCGATATCATTTCGGACGGAACAATGATCGACGGAGTGGTCGGGGATGCGTTCGCGATTGGGGGGAAATGTATCCGTCACCAGGCGCGATCTACTCGTGACGACTGGCCTGGCCGCGATCTCCG
Source organism: Sphingomonas sp. (assembly GCF_017304635.1). Lineage (GTDB taxonomy): Bacteria > Pseudomonadota > Alphaproteobacteria > Sphingomonadales > Sphingomonadaceae > Sphingomonas. Next base: position 514,715 of record NZ_JAFKMA010000001.1, on the reverse strand, counting down.
CCGCGGCTCACACTAGCGCCGCGCTAACTCGATCGCCCGCCCGTTCCCGCTTCCTGGACCAGTTCAGCAACCCTCCCCGTCGATTTGGACCCTGGGCTCGCTGGTGGTGGCCTGGTACCGATGTGGATCATGCAGGTCTGGTCCGCGATCTCGGCGCGATGGCCGACGCGGGGTTTGCGGGTGCCGAAATCCAGCCGTTCAGCTTCATGCTCGGCGCCGATGGCGAGGCCGGCGCACGCGTGTTCGGTTATGGCTCTCCTGAATATGCGGCGCATCTCAGCGACGCTGGCGCGATCGCCGCTGCGCGTGACATGCAACTCGATTATACTTTCGGCTCCGGATGGCCGTTCGGCGGCATCGCGGACGTTACGCCCGAACTGGCGCTGCTCGAACTAAAGCAAGCGCGGACCTCGCTACGCGGCCCGCTCGCCACGGCCGGCAAGCTCAGCCTTCCGCAGGCGACCGCAGCGATGCTCGCACCCTGGACCAACGAAACGTTGCCGCCGGGCTGGCACGACCGTCTTGCCGCGCGAGAACGGCTGATCGCGGTCGTGGCCGTGTGCGGCAGTGAGCCCAGGCTCGATCCGGACCACGGTCCGGCGAGCAGCCGCGTCCTGACGCCAGGCAAGCTGGACGTCGAGTCGGCGGTGGTCCTTACCGACAAGATCCGCGCCGACGGGACGCTCGACTGGGCCGTTCCAGACGGGGAATGGCAAATCTTCGTATTCAAGCAGTTCGCATGCGGCGAGCGCACCGGCGGGACCGCGACGATCGGGCCCAAGCTGATCCTCAACCATTTCAGCAAGGCCGCCTTCGCAACCTATGCCGCGGCGATCGGCGACAAAGCGCGCGCCGCGTTCGGATCGAATTTCGGTAAGATAGTCCGCGCGATCTTCTGCGACAGCCTGGAGCTTCACCCGGAACTCTATTGGAGCGGCGACTTTCTCGAAGCGTTCCGGGCCCGCGCCGGCTACGATCTGACCCCTTGGCTGCCCATCCTGCGCCAGCCCGGCCGCGGCGTCGCCAATCAGGGCTTTCACGGCCTGCCCGAGTTCGACGGCGTCGATGCCGAACGCGTCCGGCACGATTATTGGGATACGGTTTCGGCGCTGATGCTCGAGAACTTTTTCGAGCCGTTCGCCCAATGGGCCCACGCGCATGGCGTCAGGGCCAAGGTGCAGGCGCATGGTGCGCCGGTCGACCTGATTGCGGCCTACGGGCTGGCCGACATACCCGAGACCGAGACGCTCTGGGATCATGGCCGCTTCGATTTTCTGAAGATGGCGTCTTCGGCGGCGCGCCTGGCGGGCCGCCGCCTCGTCTCCTCGGAAAGCTTCGTCTGGGCCGGCCAGGCCTTCGAAACCACGCCGGAGAAGATCAAGCGCACCGCCGACGAACTGTTCACGGCAGGCGTGAACCAGATCCTGTATCACGGGTATCTCTACGACCATCCCGCGCAGCCCAAGAATCCGTTCGCGGTCGGCCCGCGCTGGTTGCCGTTCGGGGTGCTTTTCTCGGACGCCTGGAATGCCGCCAATCCGTTCTGGCGGGACTTGCCCCTCATCAACCGTTACATCGCCCGCGTCCAATATGTGATGCAGCAAGGCGAGCGAGTCGCACCCGTCGCGCTCTATCAGGCTGCTTTGCCTTACCAGGAATTCCTGCCGCCGGATCCGGAGCCGGCGGTGAACGCGGCGCTGCTCGCGAACGGCTTCGATTTCGACCATATCAACGAGGCGTCGCTCGTCGCGGCGATCACCGCCGGCCGCGGCTTCCGGTCACGTGGCGGCGCCGACTTCGCGGCGCTCGTGCTGGTCGACCAGCACCGGACTTCCGAGACGCTCGCGCAGACCGTCCGACGGCTGGGCGATGCCGGCGTGCCGATCGTGTTCGTCGGCACGCCGCCGGATGAAGCGATCGGCTATCGCGATCACGAGGTGCGCTCAATCCGCATCCGCGAGGCGATGGCGGACCTGCGCGCAAAGCCCAATTGTCGGTTCGTCGCGACGCCCGGTGCGGTAGCGGCGGCGCTTGCAGATTTGGCGGTTCCGCCGAACCTGCACTTCGCAGGACCAGGCGTCCCATTCGTCCACCGCCGTATTGCGGGGCGCGACTGCTACTTCCTGCGCAACACCGGCGACACGCACATCGATGTGACGTGCCGCGTCCGAGCGGACGGCCCGCCCGCGCTGCTCGACGCGTGGACGGGCACCGCCACGACACCTCTTCACGTTCGCGTCGGCGACGCATGGGAGGTGACGATCGGCCTGGAGCCGTTCGGATCCTCCCTGCTCGCCTTCGGGGCCGGCGCTCCCGCCATGGCGCGAGATCCGGTCGCTACGTCGCGTGGCGAAGAGGTGCCGTTGATGCCGCGAAGCTGGAACGTTAGCGCGACAGGTCTGGTGGCCCCGGACAAGCAGGTGAGCTTCCAGCTGACCCTCCCGCGACTGGTTGACCTGGCCGATGATCCACGGTTTCGGCACTTCTCCGGCACGATCGCCTATCACGCGTCCTTTTCGGTCGACCGCGCAACGGCGACCGCGCGGCGCCTCTTTCTAAATCTGGGCGCGGTCTTCGACGTGGCGGAGGGGTCGCTGAACGGTCAGCCTTTGTCCGTCCGCCTCTTCCGCCCGTATCGCTGGAACGTCACGGGCATGCTCCGTCCGGGCGAGAATCAACTCGTCATCACCGTCCGGAATACCCCCCGCAACGCGATGATCCAGCATGACTGGACCATACCCGGATTTCCGGTGGTGCGGGCGGCACCGCTGCCGACCGGACTGCACGGTCCGCTTCGCCTCGTTCGCGAAGATTGAATTGGGTGGTATCGATGTCATCATCTGCCATAGTCGTGGCGGCAATACGATCGGGAGGACGGCCGAATGCGTAGATCACTGGTCCTGGCAATCTCCGCCATGGCGGCATTGACGACGGGTGCGGCGGCCAACGGGGATCAGGGTGCGCCGCCGTCCGCGGTCGCGAAGGACATCCCAACACTTACCACGCAGACCACCGAAGAAGGTCAGACGGTCATCTACGATCGCTACACATGGCAACGCCGGGAACTCGCGAAACGGCTGCCGATCGCGGAACCGTGGCCGAGCGAATTCGCGATCGGCGACGCGTTAAAGCGCTACAAACTCGATACCCCGCCGATTCCCGCGCTCCTGCCGCTACCGGCGCGGATCATGACCGACGTCTATCTGGTCAACAGCGAGCCCAATCTGGTCTACCTGATCGATGCCGGCGCGGACGGGTTGGTACTGGTCGATCCGGGTCTCACGATGAACGTGCTGGCGATCGTCAAGAATATCGAGATGCTCGGGTTTTCGGCCAGCCGGGTCAAATGGGTCATCAACACCCACGCGCATTTCGATCATTCGATGGCCGACGCGGCCTTCCAGAAGATGGGCGCGAAGATCCTGGTGGGGCGTGACGACGTGCCGGCGGTCGAAAAGGGGACGCTGTACACCGGCAAATGGGCGTTTCCGGCACTGACAAAGGGCGAGTATCCGACGCTGAAGGTCGATTGGCCGGTTGATGACGGCGAAGAGTTGAAGCTCGGCAACAAGACGTTCGTGGCGATCAAGGTGCCGGGCCACACGCCCGGATCGACCTGCTACTGGTTGAAGATCGGCGACAAGAACGTCCTGTTCGGCGGCGACACGATCCTGTTCGACTATCGGCTGGGAGCCAACCCGCCGACCTTTTCCGATGCGAGCGCGTATCTCGCGTCGCTGCGCAAATTGGCCTTTTACGGTTTCTGGCCAACCACGGTGCGCTGGGATGTGCTGCTTCCGGGACATGGCACCATGGTGCTCGACCGCGCGTATATGGACGTGCTCAAGGGATATCAGCAGGTCGAGCTGAACGTGGCGGACAACACCCAGGTACAGGCGCTTCCGTTCGCGACGGACAATTATCGCCGCCTGATGTTCGGGCGGCCCTGATCGAGCTAGACCGCCAAGCATGAGAATCGGCTTGCTGGGCGCGTCGGCGATCGCGCCGAATGCAGTCATCAAACCCGCCGCTAAGCGCGACGACATCACGGTGACGGCCGTTGCCGCGCGCGATCCCGACCGGGCGCGGGGGTATACGGTCGATCATGGCATTCCGGCGGTGTCGGTGGATTATGCCGCACTGGTCGCGCGCGATGATGTCGATCTGGTCTATTGCGCCTTGCCCCCGGCGGCGCATGTCGATGCTGTCCGGCTGGCCCTCGATGCCGGCAAGCCGGTATTGCTCGAAAAGCCGTTTGCGATGGATGCCGATGACGCCCGGACGATTGCCGCGATGGCGGATGAAGCCGGGTTGCCGGTGATCGAGGCGTTTCACTATCGCTTCCACCCATTGTTCCAGCACGCCATCGATCTGGTCGCGGACGGCACGATCGGGCCGGTGTCCAGCGCCATCGCAACGTTCAACGTGGCGATTGCGGACCGCCCGGATCAACTCCGCTGGGATCCCCGGTTGGGTGGCGGCGCGATGATGGATCTCGGGTGCTATGGGGTCCACGCGCTTCGCTCCCTGCTTCAGGGCGAGCCGGACGTCGTCGCGGCGCATGGCGAATTTCGCCGCGGCGTCGACGCCAGGCTGTCCGCCGCGCTCGATTTTCGCGGTGTGCCGGCGACGGTAAACTGTTCGATGACCAGTGGCCCCGAATGCTGGCTGGAACTCAGCGGGCGCGATGGCTCGATCCATTTTCGGCATTTCGTGGCGCCGCATCATGGCGGGGAAATCGTCATCGAGACAGCGGCAAGTCGTCGGGTGAAGGTCGCCGCCACCGAGCCGACGACCTATGACGCCCAACTCGATCACATCGTGCGGGTACTGCGGGGCGATGCGACGCCAGTGACGGGCGGCGTCGATGCGATTGCCAATATGGTGGCGATCGACGCCTGCCGCGCGATGGCGCGGGGTTAGCCGACGAGGTCGGGCGATACCGGCTCGATCGACGGCGGTTCGGTACGACGCAGCATCCGGTCGAACACGATCGTCGCGACCATCAGCAGCGCAAGCGGGGGCAGGATCGCCAGAAATGCCGCCTTGCCGCTCAGCGCGGCGAAAATGTGCCCCGTGATGAACGATCCGATCGTCCCGCCCAGCGCCGACGAAATGAGAATCAGCCCGGTCATCGCCGCATGTCGGTTCTGCGGCAAGCCGCTCAGCACCGACGAACACAAGGCGGGATAGATCGGCGCGAGCAACAGGCCGACCACCGGCACCGCGAACGCCGCGGGCGGCAGATCGAGCCACCCGAAACGCAGCCCCGCCACGCTCGGTTGCGTCAACGGCACGACCACGGCCAGGATCGTGACTGAGAGCGCCATGCCGACCCCCGTAACCCAGACCCAGGGCACGCGCCGCAGCGTCAGCCCCGCCACCAGCCGCCCGACCGCCAGACCCATCGCCCACAGGCTGGCGAGTTGCACCGCAAGAGCCGCGGGCAAGTTCATGACTTCGCGATTGAAGGTTGGTAGCCAGCTGCCGATGCTCTGTTCGACCAGCACGTCGATGAACGCGCAGACGATGAAGGCGATGACGAACGGTCTGGCGAGCAGCCGCGGCATCCACAGCCATTGTTCGCCCGCGCTTTCGGCTTCGCTCGCCGCCAGCCGCTCGTCGAGCGGCGCGAGCGCGATCGCCGCCGCGACGATCAGCGACGCCACCCCGAGCACCCAATAGACGCCGAGCCAGGTCGGTCGCGCCGGATCGAACGGGTCGATGAACGCGCTGAACAGCCAGTAGCTCGACAGCACGCCGATCATGAAGACGCCTTCCAGCGCCGAGGTCATGCTGGCATGCTGCTTGCGGTCGACGGTAATCAACCCGACGATGACATAGGCCGAGGTCTTGGCGATCGCGAATGCCGCGCCGACGACCACGAACTGCAATTCCAGCAGCCAGAATGCCGGTGTCAGCGGCACCGCAAAGCACGCCGCGGCGACCGCGAGCAGTCCAAGCGCCGTGCCGCGCCGATAGCCCAGCCGCGCGAGAAGCAGGACGACGACGAACGAGGCGCCCGCCGCCGACAGATCCTTGCACCCCTCCAACAGCGCCGCCTGCGTTTTCGGCACCTGAAACGTCAGCACCGATTGCAGGATCACCGCCCCGACGCTGTTCATCAGGATGGCGAACAGGAAGAACGTCAGCGTGATCGCGCCGACGATCGGCAAGTGGCGGCGGTCCATCGCGGGTGCCCTATCTGCCGAGATGACTCGACAGAAAACGAGCCTGGATGGCGAACGCGCCGTCGGATTCGGGCGCGTCGATATATGCCCAGAAGGCGTGCGGCAGGCCGTCGAACGACACCAATCTGTTCTCGACGCCGGCTTCCTCCAGCGCGAGGCAGAAATTCGCTGTTCCCGACTGGAGCAGATCGCGCGAGCTGGTCATGCACATCGTCGGCGGAAAGCTCTTCAGATCGCCCAGGATCGGCGACGCCAGCGGGTCGGTGGCGGGATGGCCCTTCAGATAAAAAGTATTGAGCAGGCCCGCCATGGATTCGTTGGTCTTGCTTGCCGTGATCGAGTCCCCGCGCCGGGAGAAATCGAGATCGCCCGAGAAGACGCCGAGCACAGCCGGCATCGGCAGCTTCTCGGCGCGGATCCGCATCATCAGTTCGGGCCCCAGGATCGCGCCGGCGGACGTACCGTAGACGCCGATATCCTTCGCCGCATGCGTCCTGAGCAGTTCGCGATAGACAGCGAGCGCGTCGTCGACTTGCGCCGGAAAGGGGTTTTCCGGCGCCTGACGATACAATACCGCGACCACCGGAACACCGGTCAGCGCGGCGATAGGAATATTCTCGGTCAGCGAGCCAGAGTCGGTGATGAACCCGCCGCCGTGCAGGTTCAGGAACACGCGCTTGGACGTGGTCGGCGTCCCCGCCTTGCGGATGAGGCGGACCTTGACCCCGGCGATCGTGCTTTCGGCGATGTCGACCGCATATTTCTTGCGCTGCAGCGCCCCGAACGTCTGCTGGTACTGGTCGATGAATTTACGCTGCTCGGCGATCGACGGCATCTTGTTCGGGTTGTCGGTACTGCCGCTCATCAGCACGCTACGCGCCTGATCGGACAAGGTCGGAGGCAAAGGCTGCATCGTCGGCGGCGCAGTCGGTGTCGGTACCGGCGCCGTCGAGGTCGATTGCGCCGCGGCATAGCCCGACATCGCGATCAGCGGCAGCACGAGCGCCCAGCGCGGCATCCAAGCATCGGCCATCATCCTCTCCTCTTCGCTCGATCGTCGATCAGCGCCTTGACCACGCCGTTGGTCCAGCCGAACCCCTGCTGGTTGGGATATTCGCCGCCTCCCGCCGGGCGGCCATGTTCGATGTCGTATTTTTCGAACAGCGCGCCGGTCTCGTCGTAAAATCCCTCGACCGTCGCCAGCCAGCGGTCGGCGATCATGTCCGCCAGTTCGTCATGGCCGTAGCGCCGCAGCCCCGCCACCGCGATCCATTGCAGTGGAGCCCAGCCGTTGGGCCGATCCCATTGCTGCGTCGTCACGACCGTCGTGGTGCGCAGCCCGCCCGGCGCGAGCAGGTCACGCTCCACCATAGTCGCGGTCGCTGCGGCTTGATCGCCAGTCGCGATGCCGGCGAACAGCGGGTACAGCGTAGCCGCAGTGGCGCCCGCGACCGGTCGAGCATCGATCCAATGCCAGTCGCCGAAGCGTCCCTCGTTTTCGATCCAGCAATAGCGTTCGATCGCGGCAGCACGTCGATCGGCGCGCGCCGTGAACGTGGCCGCCCCTTGGGCATCGCCCAGCGCATCGCATTCGGCGGCGATGTGCCGTTCGCTCAGATAGAGGAGGCAGTTGAGGTCGATCGGCACGATCGCGGTCGTCTCGATGGACCCGAGGTCAGCGGGGTCGCGCAGCCAGCGCGAACTGAAATCCCACCCGCTTTCCGCCGCGGCGCGGAGATCGCGATACACCTCGCCGCTCGGACGCCGAACGTCGGCGGCGACCGCCACGTCCTCGGCGTACGATTCCGGCCGTGGCGTGTCCGACGCATCCCAATAGCGATTCAGGATCGTACCGCAGGGCAATCTCACGACATGCGCGGCTGAGCCGGACGCGGTCAGGGCCGTTTCGCCGGCCATCCAGTAAGCATGTTCGCGGCGCAACGCGGCCAGCCGTCGGCGATGGACGTCGGGCGCCGGATCGCGCGACAAGTCGGTCATCAGCGCGAGGAATGGTGGTTGCGACCGCGACAGAAAATAGGATCGCGTACCGTTGGGAATATGCCCGAACCGCTCGATCAGCGACACGAAATTGTCGAGCATCGATTCGACCAGCGCGTCGCGCCCGTCGATCGCCAGCCCCAGCATCGTGAAATAGCTGTCCCAGTAATAAATCTCGCGAAAACGCCCGCCGGGAATGACGTAGGGCGATGGCAGCGCAAGCGCCGACGACCACGGGCCCCGCGCCTGACCGGTAACGACGAGATCGTCCCACAAGGCCGCGATGTGATCGCCGATCGTCGCCTGATGGTCCGGCGGATCGAGCCGGGGCGGCGGCGGCGACGCGAAGTGCGCCATGACGAACGAGCGGATCGCGTCTTCGGTGTCGGGTCGCTCCGCCTGCCACGCCGTCATGATGCTGGCGGGATCCCGGCGTGGCTCCATATCGGGAAACGTCTTGCCATCGGCGAACAACCGACGCGTCTGCACCTTCACGAACAGGTCACCGAACAATTCGTCCGGCCCCGGCGGAGATGCGTCCAGCGGCAACGGCGACCGATCGTTCATCGCGCTTCACCCATGCAGCGAACGATGGTGGTCAAACGATCGGCAACAGGCGGCGTGCAACGCAAATTCGATTCCCCTCCAGCCCGCGCACACTTGCGTAGCCCGCTCAGAACGCTGCCGATTTACCGGCGCCGACGTGTCCGGATACTCTGGATGACATCGATATCAAAAGCAAATCATATTGCGCCCGATGGCAATATTCGCGGTCAGTCCTGTCTGGTGGACGCGCGGACGATCAGTTCGACCGGCAATGGGTCGGGCGGCGGCGGCGCCCCCTCGACCCAGGCGAGCATCGTCTCGCCGAGCAATGCCCCGGCCCGCTCCCAATCCTGCCGTACCGTCGTCAGCGGTACCGCGGCGTTCGCCGCCGCGTGAATGCCATCGTACCCGACCACCGCCACGTCCCCTGGCACCGCAACCCCACGGGCCCTGAGCGCATCCGTCGCGCCGAGCGCGATCATGTCGCTCGCCCCGACGATCGCATCGCCGTGCCAACCCGCCTCGATCGCCGCATCGGCGGCCGCGCGTCCTGCCAGCATCCCGAACTCGCACTCGCGCGTCGTAATCGTCGTCGCATCGCCCAAGCCGTTCTCGAGGCCGACCAGACGATCGGCGACCTCCTGATGCGCCTCGTCCCCGAGGAACAGGACGTCCCGCCGACCGAGACTCGCCAGATGCTGGCCGATCAGCATGCCCCCGCATCGATTATCGCTGCCGATCGTCAACCAGTCGCCGTCCCGTGCGCGGCGCGCGCCCCAGACAACGAACGGCAACCCCATCTCGCTCACCTGACGGAGCAAGGCATCGTCGGTTCCCTGCCCCAGGAAGATGATCCCGTCCGAATCATGGTTGCCCGACGCAAGCAACTGTTCGGCGGTGGTGAGGACCAGCCGATAATTCGCCGAGGTCAGGCATTGCAGCAGGCCGCCGACGAGCCCAAGGAAAATCGGGTCGGACATCGTCCGGTCGGCGGTCGGGATCATGTTTATCACGACGGTGATGCTGTGGTGGCGCCGCAGCCGGAGGTTGCGCGCCGCGGTGTTAAGTCGATAGCCGTGCTTGCGCGCCAATTGCTGGATTTGCTCACGCACCGGCGCGCGAACCAATGCGCTGCCTTTCAACGCGCGCGACACCGTGATCTTGGACACGCCGGCAAGTTCGGCCAGGTCGTCCATCGTCATGCGGCGCCCCTGTCCACCAAGTTCGGATGCCAATGCGTGGTCGGTCATGCCGGAGGTTCTAGCCAAATCCGTCGCGCCGCCAAGAGTGCATGCCGGCACCGGCCGCGCATCGTGGACGCGCGACCGGCCGAGCGCGCCTTCTAGAACCGCGCGCGCAACGACATGCCGTACATGCGCGGCTCGCCGAAGATCGCAGTGGAATAGCCGGTCGCGTTATACTGCTGGATGACGTTGGTGCGGTAGGTCTTGTTGGTCAGGTTCGTGGCGAAGAACGACAGGTCGACATGGCCGTTGTCGAGAACGTTGTTCCAGTCGATCCGCGCACCGAGCAGGCCATAGGCGTCGATATAGCTGAACGGCTGGGTCGGGTCGGTATCGCCGACATAGGTCCGTCCCTTCCACGCATAGTTGCCGCTCAGCTTGATCTCGCCCACCGACTCCGGCAGCGGCAATGTCAGGTTGGCGCTGACGTTGAACTGGTTCTTCGGCGTGTAGACGAACGGCAGGCTGGTCAGGTCGGTCGGCGGTGTCGTCGGCAGCACGTAACGATCGTAATGCGCATCGGTATAGGCATAGCCGGCATTGATCGCGAACAACCGGCCGAACCGGACGTCGCCCTCCAGCTCGACACCCTGGATCGTCGCCTTGGCGGCATTGCCCGTGCCGCCGGTCGTCAGCGCGCCGATCAGCAGCGGGACGTTGGCCTGAATGTCGTTATACTTGTTGATGTAGCCGGTCGCATTGAAATGTCCGCGCACGCCGCCGGCCGCCCATTCGGTCTTGATGCCGACTTCGGTCGTCTTCACCGTTTCCGGCTTGAACAGGAAGCCGATCGAATTGACCGTGCCGCCCAGCCCGATCAGGATCGGGTTGATGCCGCCGGGCTTGTAGCCCTTCTTGTAGTTCGCGAAGACCAGGACCTTGTCGGTGACCTTGTAGTCGGCACCGAACGCGAACGAATCGCCCGAGGTCGAACCCGCGGCGGACAGATGGCAATTCGGATAGACTGCACCGAACGGCAGCTGGCACAGATCGCCGGGCTTGGGCGTCGGTGGCGGGAACGAGATGACGCCGGGATAGACCAACAGGTCGATGCCGACCGCGAAGTCGTTCCAGGTATAGCGATAGCCCGCGGTCAGGTTGAGGCCCCGAAGCGCCGGCGTGATCTTGCCCATGTCGAACCCGACCTGCCCGAACAGCGCGCGCGACTTGCCACGCAGTTCCGCGTTGGTCTGGTTGGTCGTCGCGACCGTCTGGAGTTCCTGCGTGTAGCTGTTGATCCCGCCCGGCGAGGTGCGGTCGTAATAGCCGCCGGTCTGGATGTTGAGCGGACCGAAATCGCCCGTCAGCCGCAATTCCTCGGTGAATTGCAGGATGTCGACGTTCCACGACCCCGGAATGTAGGAGCCGTTCGAGTTCTGGATCGGCAGCGGCGTGCCGTCGTCGTCGCGGGCGCTGTCCGTCTGATAGCGGCCGTAACTCACGATATTGGTGAGCTTCAGGTTGCCGGCCAGATCGATCGTCGTGCGGTTGACGATCGAGCTGGTGCGCACCCGGTCGCGAGTCTGCGCGTCGAGGATGACGTGACGCACATCCAGTCCGAGCGCGCGCCGGGTGTTGAGCGCGGCACCGATAGCGGGACCGAGCAGGAGAGCGGGGTTCGACGTGTTCGCGGCGAGCAGGACCACGCCCGGCCCCTGCTCGTTCGACACATAGAGCGATCCGACCGTGTAGTTCTCGAGCCAGTCGAACGGTCGCGCGGTCAGGCTGGCGCGATAGACGGTCGAATCGCGATTGTCATAGTCGCGCTTCGACACGACGTCGTGCGTGAAGCCGTCGCGCGTCTGGCGCTGGATGCCGCCGCGGAACAGTAATTTGTCGGCGATGATCGGGATGTTGACGACGCCTTCCACGTCGAGGCGGCTGTAGCTGCCGTAGGTCCCCATCATATAGCCTTCGACCTTGTTTGTCGGGCGCGCCGGTTCGAACAGGATCGCACCACCGGTCGTATTCTGGCCGAACAGCGTCCCCTGCGGTCCGTTGAGCACCTGGACGTTCTGCAGGTCGAAGAACAGGCCGGGGCCGGAAGCATAGACCGGCGCTTCCGCGAAATACGGTACGACCGACGGACCGCCGCCGAGCCCGGCGGTCATCGACCCACCGCGCTGGCCGCGAATGGCGAAGCTGGTGTTGTTGCGGCTGAGGCCGGTGTTGACGGTCAGCGACGGCACCAGCTTTTGCAGGTCGGTGACCGTATTCACGTCCCTTTCGCGCAATTCGGCGCCGGTCACCTCGGTCAGCGACATCGGGACGTTCTGCTGACTTTCCGACACGCGGCGCGCGGTGACGATGATATCGCCGCCCTGTTGATCCGCGTCGCCGTCGGCGGCGGACGTCGCCTGATCCGGCGTGGTCTGCGCGCGCGCGCTCACCGCGGTCGTCATCGCCAAGCACGATCCGGTGACGAGCAGAACGGTGATCCGATTCGACATGTTTCCTCTCCCGAACGCCGACCAGCGGCGGTTGCTACGACGCCCTTCGAACGGAGCGCTGATCGCTCATTACGGCGCATTGACATCGGTAACAACAGAAAATTGACATCGATATCATCTGGTGTCAGGTGGCGACGCGAGATGCTTTTCGATGCTTATCGGGCGGCAAGCGTGGCTGCGAAAAACTCGACGATCGCCGTGTAGGCCTGCTTTGATTCGGCTGCTTCGGGATCGACAAAGAAAGCGTGCGGCATGCCGTCCCACACACGCAACTCGGTCTTGACAGCCTGGGCACGCAGCAACTCATTACTGTGAATGACCGAACTCATCGCGAAATCTCGCGTCCCCGTAATCAGAAGGGTCGGCGGGAACCGCGCCACGATCGCGGGCGACACCCCCGGAACGACCAGCGGATCGTCGGCCCGCGTGCCCGCGAAATAGGGCATCGAGCCAATACCGAGCATGGTCGCCGCACTCGGCACCACGCCCGTTGCGGCGACCGCGAAATAGGCCGAATCGCCGTCAAGCCCCACCAGCGAAGCACAGAATGTCCCGATCGCGCCAGGCACCGGAATCTTCTTGTCGATCATCCACGCGACGGACTGCGCCGTCAGGAAGCCGCCCGCCGAGCAGCCATAGATGCCGATCGCCTTGGGCGAATATCTGGTCAGAAGTTGCTGGTAGACGGCGATGACGTCCTCGGTCGCCGCTGGAAACCTGTATTCGGGCGCCATGCGGTAATCGACCGTCAGCACCTCGATCCGACCGACCGCGGCGATCGGGATCGCCTCGGCCAGTGCACCGCTGTCCGCGCCCCACATGAAAGCGCCGCCGTGCAGATTGATTAATAACCGTCCCCTGTTGGCCGCAGCGACGCCGGCGGTCGGCACGACACGCTGGACATGCACGCCGCCGATCGTCACATCGCTGACCTTCACGTCGTACATCGCCCGCATACGACGCACGCGATCCTCATTGACCACGGCATAGAATTTGCGCGCGTCGGCCGGCGTCGCGTTTGCGGGCAGCCTCGGCAGGGACCGCATCTTCTCAAACAGCGCGATGGTCTCGGGCGGGTTGAAGCTCGAATAGGGTAATTCGAAACTCGGCACGACGACCGGTTTCGAGCCCACGGACTGCCCCGCAGCCAGCGTCCCTCCGAAACAGGCCAGCACCGCCAGAACACCAGCAGCCAGTTTCCGCCTAACGCTCACGATCCCCCTCCGCTGCTTCGCCGCAATTCATGCGACGACGACCGGGATAGCGGCAATTGATATCGATAACAACCGCCTGAGGATCGGTTCGAGGAGCTGTGAATAGGGTCTGCCAGCGCAGCCGGACGCCTCCTTTCCGGCTTGCGAAAGTTCGACGGCAGATGGATGCAGTGGCATATCGTTTTTTGGAGCGCATCATGATCCGTCCTCTCCTTATCGCAGGTACCAGCATGGCGCTCGTCGCAGGCGCGATTGCCGCACCGACAACGCGACAGGCCAAATCCGCTGCGATTGCGGCGCTGCCCGCCTCGAACCCCTTCGCCAAGCCATCTACCCTGCCCTTCCAGGCGCCGGACTTTTCCCGGATCAAGGACAGCGATTATCTGCCGGCGATCCTTGCCGGCATGGCCCAGCAAAAGGCCGAGGTGACCGCGATCGCCAACCAGGCGGCGGCGCCGACTTTCGACAATACGCTCGGCGCAATGGAGCGTTCGGGCCTGCTGCTGGAGCGCGCGTTGCTCGCTTTCTCGGCGGTCAACGGCGCGAACACCAACGACACGCTCCAGGCGGTCGATACCAAGACGGCGCCGCTGCTGGCCGCGCACAACGACTTCATCTTCCTCGACGCGCGGCTGTTCGCCCGCGTGAAGAGCCTGCACGACCGGCAAGCGAGCCTCGGCCTCGACACCGAACAGGCCAAGCTGCTCCAGGTCTATTACGATCGCTTCGTCCATTCCGGCGCGCTGCTGAGCCCGGCCAAGCAGGCGCAACTGAAGGCGCTCAACCTGCGGCTCGGCACGCTGCAATCCGCCTATACCCAGAAGCTGCTCGCCGCCGCCAAGGCCGGCGCACTGCATTTCGACGACAAGGCGGCGCTGGCCGGCCTGTCCGACGATGCGATCGCGGCGGCGGCCGAAGCGGCCAAGGCGCGCAACCTGACCGGCTATGTCCTGCCCCTGCAGAACACGACGCAGCAGCCGCCGATGGCGTCGCTGACCAATCGCGCGACTCGCGAGGCGCTGTTCAAGGCCAGCATCTTGCGCGCCAGCCACAACGACGCCAACGACACGCGCGGCATCATCGCCGAACTCGCCGAGTTGCGCGCCAAGCAGGCGGCATTGCTCGGCTATCCGAACTACGCCGCTTATGCGCTGTACGACCAGATGGCCAAGACGCCCGAGGCGGCGATCGGCTTCATCGATCGCCTCGCCCCGGCAATCTCCGCCGAGCAGCACCGCGAATATGCCGACATCCAGGCTATGATCGATGCGCAGGCGAAGGCCGCCGGTACCGCGTCGTTCAAGGCCGAGCCGTGGGACTGGCAATTCTATGCCGAGCAGATCCGCAAGCAGCGCTACGCGCTCGACGGCGATGCGCTGAAGCCCTATTTCGAGATCAACAAGGTCCTGACCGACGGCGTGTTCTATGCCGCTAACCGGCTCTACGGCGTCACCTTCAAGGAGCGGAAGGACATCCCGACCTGGAACCCGGACATGCGCGTGTTCGAGGTGTTCGAGGCGAACGGCGAGCACCTCGGTCTGATGTATTTCGATTACTGGAAGCGCGACAACAAGTCGGGCGGCGCCTGGATGTCGAACCTAGTCAACCAGTCCTATCTGCGGGGTACCACCCCGGTGATCTACAACGTCGCCAACTTCACCAAGCCCGCGCCGGGCAAGCCTGCGCTCATCAGCTTCGACGACGTGACCACGATGTTCCACGAATTCGGCCACGCGCTGCATGGCCTTTTCGCCGCGCAGACCTACCCCACGTTATCGGGCACCGCGACCGCGCGCGACTGGGTGGAATTCCCGTCGCAGTTCAACGAGAACTGGGCGCTCGAGCCGAGCGTGCTCAGGCATTATGCGGTGAACTATCAGACCGGCGCGGCGATCCCGCAGGATCTGGTCGACAAGATCGTCCGGTCGCGAACGTTCAACCAGGGGTTCGATTTCGGCGAGACGGTGGAGGCGGCCAAGCTCGACCTCGACTGGCACTCGCTGTCGGTCACGGCGCCGCGCCAGGATGCCGACGCGTTCGAGGCGAAGGCGCTGGCGGCGGGCGGCTTCGATGCCGCCGACGTCCCGCCGCGCTATCGCTCGCCCTATTTCCTCCACATCTGGAGCAACGGATACTCGGCCGGCTATTACGCCTATATCTGGACCCAGATGCTCGACCATGACGCGTTCCACTGGTTCGAGACGCATGGCGGGCTGACCCGCGCCAACGGGCAGCGCTTCCGCGACCTGGTGCTGTCGCGCGGCAACACGATCGACCTCAACGTGATGTACCGGAACTTCACCGGGCACGACCCGGACGTCGGGCCGATGCTGCGCTTTCACGGGTTGGCGCCCGAGGGTGGAGAGCGGGCTGGCGCGAAATAGCGCGCCGTCGATGCAGACGGCTGACGGTGGTCGATTGGCGACGCTAGGTGAAAGGCTGCTATCGCGATTGATACCGTCCACCCCGAAAGACCGACGTTCGGGCGCCTGGCCGAACGCCGGTCAACGGCCCGACCTCTGATAATCGGACGCCTGAGTTGGTTCGCTCAAGTCCGTCCTGGTGCAGCGTGCTCTTTTCCGCTTCCCCATCGCGCGGCTCTCACTTTACCTGCCCGTCGAGCGAAGCGACATCGTCATCGCCACATTGCTAGCCCGACAGCGCCCGCGCGCAGGCGGCCGGCTCGGCCGCGAACCGCGCCGCGTCGAGTTCGATCTGCTGCGTCCGCAGCATCGTGCGTCCGGCCGGCCGGAAAGTGAAGCGGCGGACGGTGGCTCCATCCTCGACTTCAAGCACATAGTCGACGGCCGAATTGTCCGGTTCCCCGGCGATCCGCTTCACGATCTTCATGCCGTCGCGAAGACCCGCGGCGTAAGCGTTCGAGGCGGGATCGATGCCCGTCAGGACGTTGCCCGCCTTCGCTGTCGCGTCGCTATCCCAACCGCGCTCGAACTTCGGCACGTCAGCCGTCGTGACCCGCGCGCAGCGCCCGAACGCATCGGCGGGCAACAGCACTGGCACCCCTTCAGTCACATAACGCTCGACGTCGGGACCGACCACCAGCCCCGCCCGCGCCATCTCGGCGACGAAGGCGGCGACGATCTCGGGTCGCGGACTCGATGCCGCTACCCGGGCCCTTTGCGCGCGTAGCACCTCGTCGAGACTGCCGAGCCCACGCGTACGCAGCGCGTGGTCCCAGAACGCGGCCAGCAGCGATCCACGCTGATACGGCAGCTTTTCGGCAGCATAATCGCCGCTCCAATATTTGGCCGCAGCCGCGACGTTGCCGACCTGTCGCCACGGCGAGGCGGCATAGGCGCGCAGCATCCGGTTCCAATCAGCAATGAAGTCCTCGGGCGACCAGAGCCCGGCGCGAAGCAGCAACCGGCGAGTGTAGAAATCGGTGAATCCCTCGCTCAACCAATAGGCTTGCGCAGCCGCACCGTCCGCGAACCGCCCGAGCTGTCGGCCGTTCCAGCTATGGAAATATTCGTGCGCCAGCAACGCGGCCATGTCGGACAGGTCGGCACCCTGGTCGATCCAGGTTGCGAAGGCGTCGCTCCGACCCGTTCCGCCGAACCCGCGGAAACCCGGCTTCGCGGTGAGCGGGATCGCGGTGATGAGGAAGGGGCCCGCACGCTCGTCGCGCCAGAAAGCACGCTCGGTCCTGACGATCCGCTGCGCGAGCGCATCGAACTTCGCGCCGTCGAAACCGAAGCGACCGATGTGCGCGACCCGGACAAGATCGCCGTTCAGCGTAATGGTGGCGACTGACAGCTTACGCCCGCCGATCGCGATGCTTTCGCTGATGTCGCCGACGCTACGCGGCGTACCGTTCAGCCCGCGCTCGTGCTGCGTATCAGATGCGAATCCGATCCCGACTGGCCCTTTCCAAGCGAACCGAGCGGGTCGATCCTGACCATCGACCGGGCGGGCGTAGAGCGTCTCGCCGACCGCATAGAACCAATCGGGACGGATGACCGGGCGGCTCTGCTCGCTATCCTCCACTGTCGGATCGGCGGCATAGGCCGAGACGATCCGATATCGCATGGTCAGACGTGCGCCAGGTGCCGACCGGACGACTCGACCGCCATGCGGCGCCGGAGTCGCCGTTCCGCCCTCGACCGTGATGTCGCGCGCCCAGCGGCCCAGCCGGTCGTCGCCAGCCCAGCTGCCCATCCAGTCCAGCGTGGTCGTACCCGAGCGATCGGCGCGCAACCGAACGGCCACGTTCAGGGCGGTGATGGCGCCGTCCTTCATCTCCGGCGACAGTTCATACGCGACGGTCGTATCGATTGATGCGGGTGCGGCACCGATCGTCAGCAGCGTGGTCAGCGCGGCCAGGCGATATACTGACATCGATATTTCCCCCCTGGTTCGGACATGATGGGTATCGCGCGTGACTGGAATATGAATGGCGAGGAGCGAGCATCGCCATTAGAGTGTGGGCCGCCCTGCTCCGCACGCCCGGTCGCGTCAGATGTGGCTGGCGCTCACCTGCTCGCCATGCATTTTTCGACAAGGCCAGATCGGCGTTCGCTTCGAAACGAGCCGGAGCGGCGCCGTCATCTAGAGACCATGGCCGCCAGTGTTGAAAACTCGCCGGGTCGGGTCATTCGATAAATCGTGGCAGCACTCGATCCCGTGCGCTCTATGACAGTGGGAAGACGCAAAAAGCGATCGGGCGCCCCGAAGAATGCCGCGGGTTAGCTCTGCCGAGCCGATTACCCGGGCTGCCGGACAAGGCGAATTGCTCGTAGCACAACGACGCCGCCCCCTACGCACCGTCGCGGAGAAGTTCGTCGCCGCTGGCAAACGCGGTCGCGCTGGTCCGCCCTACAGGCTTGCCTCAACCGACATCTGGTCGGATCGATCAGCCAACGGCCGAAGCTTCTCCGTGCTGGGGGACGAAATTTGGGATATCGACCGCAATCCACCGAAAAAGCGGACGTTTCTCACGCATTTTTCACTTGAATGGTGGAGCCGAGGGGGATCGAACCCCTGACCTCTGCAATGCCATTGCAGCGCTCTCCCAGCTGAGCTACGGCCCCACACTTCCGGGAAGGCGCCGCCCCTAACCGGAGCCAGCGCCCATGACAAGCGGGTTTCGCTTGTATTTTCGCGGGCCGGCACGAACCGGCCCGTCGCCCTCAATGCTCGTCGTCGTCGCCGCCGGTCTCGACGCCCAGATCGTCGTCGCCGCCCAGATCGACTTCGTCGTCGGCCGAGGGCTCGCCCTCTTCGCCGATGTCCAGATCCTCGCCCTCGAGGTCGCTATCGTCCTTCTCGGGCTTGTCGGCCTTGATGACCTCGAACGGCAGCGGCTGCTTCGATTTCAGGATCGCTTCCGGCTGGAACGCGGTGCCGCAATTGATGCAGGTCACCGGGTCTTCCTTGCCCAGATCGTAGAAACGCGTCCCGCATTTCGGACACGTACGCTTCGTGCCCCATTCCGGCTTGACCATGCCGCCCAGTACCTTTCGATTTATGCGATTTTCGGATCGTCGATCCCGAAGTGGCGCGCGCCTTGCCATAGCGCAAGGGGGCTGTCAAAGCCCCGCGCCATGCCGCATCCCCTGCCCCGCCCCTCGACCGTTTCGGCCAGCACCGGCTTGCGCGGTCGCATCGCCGTACCGGGCGACAAGTCGATCAGCCACCGCTCGCTGATGTTCGCCGGGCTCGCGGTCGGGGAGAGCCGGATCGAGGGCTTGCTCGAGGGCGAGGACGTGCTGGCGACGGCCGCCGCGATGCGCGCGATGGGCGCGACGATTGAACGGGGCGAGGACGGCACGTGGCGCGTGTGGGGGGTCGGCGTCGGTGGCCTGCTACAGCCGGATGCAGCGCTCGACATGGGCAATTCGGGGACGTCGACCCGGCTGCTCGCGGGGCTGGTCGCCAGCCATCCGATCACCGCGACCTTTACCGGCGACGCCTCGCTGTCGAAGCGACCGATGGGCCGCGTGATCGAGCCGCTGTCGCTGATGGGCGCGGACGTCACCGCCAGCCCCGGCGCCAGGAACCAACAATGCCTGCCGATGATGGTCCGCGGGCTGAGCCCCGCGGTGCCGATCGAGTATATATTGCCGGTCGCGTCCGCGCAGGTGAAGTCGGCGATCCTGCTGGCTGGGCTCAACACGCCCGGCATCACGCGCGTGATCGAACCGGTCGCGACGCGCGACCATTCGGAGCGGATGCTCGCCGGGTTCGGTGCCGACCTGACCGTCGAGGCGACCAATCGCGGTCGCGTCATCGCGATCCGCGGCGAGGCCGAACTGAAACCGCAGCAGATCGTGGTGCCGGGCGATCCGAGCTCCGCCGCGTTCTGGGCGGTCGCCGCGTCGATCGTTCCGGGCAGCGAGGTCACGATCGCCAATGTCGGCCTCAACCCGACTCGCGCCGGGCTGTTCGGCGCTTTGCGGATGATGGGCGCCGACATTACCGAGGTCGACGCGCGCACCGTCGGCGGCGAGCCGGTCGCCGATCTGATCGTCCGCCACGCCCCCCTGACCGCGATCGAGGTGCCGCCCGACCTCGCGCCGAGCATGATCGACGAATATCCGATCCTGTTCGTCGCCGCCGCGCTGGCGCAAGGCCGCACCGTCGCGCGCGGCGCCCACGAATTGCGCGTCAAGGAGTCGGATCGCATCGCCGCGATGGCGGCCGCACTCGGCGCGTGCGGCGTCGCGGTCGAGGAGTATGAGGACGGCCTCGCCATCACCGGAACCGGCGGCGATCCGATCCCCGGCGGCGCGACGATCGCCAGCCTGCTCGATCACCGCATCGCGATGGCGATGACGGTCGCTGGGCTGGTCGCGCGCGCACCCGTCACGATCGACGACGTCGCCCCGGTCGCGACGAGCTATCCGACCTTCTTCGCGACGCTCGACGCGTTGAACGGCACGGCCTGACGCGCGATCGGCTGGCGCACGGCCACGCGCTCGCCTAGACTACCCGAAATGGAGTTCACCGCATGATTATCGCCGTCGACGGCCCCGCCGCCAGCGGCAAGGGCACCGTCGCCCGGGCGCTCGCCCGGCATTACACGCTGCCGCACCTCGACACCGGCCTGCTGTATCGCGCGGTGGCGGAGAATGTCCGTCGGCTGGAGCTCGACCCGACGGTCGAGGCCGATGCCGTCGCCGCGAGCAATTTCGACGATGCGCTGCTCGACGATCCGGTGCTGCGCGGCGACGATGCCGGCCAGCGCGCGTCGATCGTGTCCGCGCATCCGCTCGTCCGCGCCGCCCTGCTCCAGCGCCAGCGCAAGTTCGCGACGCAACCCGGCGGCGCCGTGCTCGACGGACGCGACATCGGCACGGTGATCGCGCCCAACGCCGACGCCAAGCTGTTCGTGAAGGCGACGCCGCAGATTCGCGCGCGCCGCCGCCATGCCGAATTGAAGGCGCGCGGCTCGACGATCAGCCTCGACAAGGTGCTGGCGGACATCCGCGCGCGCGACCTGCGCGACACCGGCCGCGACGCCGCCCCGCTGGTGATGGCGGTGGATGCCGGCATCCTCGACACCAGCTTCCTGTCGATCGAGTCGGCAGTGAAACGCGCGATCGAACTGGTCGAGCGGCAAGTCGCGCTGAAGGCCCGCGCCGGCCACTGACGATCGTCGGCGGGCATCGTTAACGGCCCGATAACCAAAACACAGCAGAACGGCACCGTTTCTTCGGAGCCCATCATGCTGCACGCGATCCGCGCTTACGACGTCGCCACCCTGCTCGACCACGCGCCCGCCGGGATCGAAATCCTGTCGCTCGACTGCTTCGACACGCTGATCTGGCGCAACACGCATGCGCCGACGGACGTGTTCGCCGAACTGCCGGCGCAGGGCGGCGGCGTCGAGCCGCGAATGTGGGCGGAGGCGCGGGCGCGGCGCAGCGCGTGGCTCCATCGCAAGGTTCGCGAGATCGGGCTCGCCGACATCTATCGCGAGATGATGGCCGACCCCGACGATGCGGACATCGCCGACGCGGTCGCGGCGGAACTGGCGATCGAACGCCGTCATGCCTTCGCTTTCGCACCGACCGTGGCATTGATGCGCGAGGCCAGGCGGCGGGGTCTCGGCATCGTGATCGTGTCGGACATGTACCTGACCGAGGCCCAGTTGCGGGCGCACATCGCCGCGGCTGCGGGCGACGAGGTCATGGCGATGATCGACCATGTGTTCGTGTCGAACAGCCATGGCGAGGGCAAGTGCGACGGACTGTTCGCGCACGTGCTGAAGACGCTGGGCGTCACGGGCGACAAGGTGCTGCACCTCGGCGACAACCATGCCGCCGACTATCTCGGAGCGGTCGCCCACGGCATTCATGGCGTGCACCTCGAGCAGTTCGACGCCGAGACCGCTTCGCGGCTCCGCATGGAGGATGCGACTGCGCGAATCCTCGATCCGGCCTGCGGGATCACGCGTCCCACCGGTCAGCCGCATCGCGCGGCGGTCGCGCTGCGCCGCCATGACGACCCGACCTACGTACTGGGTCACGACGTCATGGGCCCGGCGATGACGACCTATGCGCATTGGGTGAAGGCGGAACTCGATGCGGCCAGCGCCGCGGCGGGCAAGCCGGTCAAGCCGCTGTTCGTGATGCGCGATGGCTATCTGCCGTTCCAGGTGTTCGACAAGCTCTATCCCGAGATCGGCGCCCGCAAGGTCGACCTCAGTCGTTTCGTCGCGCTGCGCGCCGCCCTTTCCGACGAGGCCGCACTCGAACGTCACCTCGACGAATGGACCGGCGCGGTGCCGATCGCCTCGCTCGCGCGCCAGCTCATGCTGTTCGAGAACGAATATGCCCGCTTCCTGAAGGCCGACACCAAGACCGACAAGGAGAAGCAGAGCGCCGCGCTGGCCAAACGGGTGCGCAGCGACGCCGGTATCCGGCGCAAGATTTTCGCGCGCCGCGCCGCCTTCCTCGATCGTATGGTCGCGCATATGCGCAGCGTCGGGATCGAACCCGGCGACACGGTGATGCTGGTCGACACCGGCTATAACGGCACGGTCCAGAACCTGGTCACCCCGGTGCTGGCCGAAGCGATGGGCGTGTCGGTGATCGGCCGTTACGTCTTCCTGCGCGAGAAGCGCCGCTCGGGGCTCGACAAGCGCGGCATGATCGACCTGCGCAACTACGATTTCCGCACGCTGCACGCGCTGTCGCTGTCGATCGTCGCGCTGGAGCAGTTGTGCAACGTCGAGATGGGCTCGACGATCGACTTCACCGCGACGGGCGAGGCCGTGCGCGAGAAGGTCGATCGCAAGGCCACGCACAACGCGACTCGCGATGCCATCCAGGCGGCGTGCATGGACTATGTCAGGCAAGGATGCGCCGCGATCCTGACGCCGCCCGCGGCCGACGACCTCGACAGCCGCTGCCGCGCCGCGGCGGCGGTGCTGGCGCGGCTGGCGTTCCTGCCCAATGCGGGGGAAGTGTCGGTCTTCCAGCGGTTCGACTTCGACTTCAACATGGGGGTCGCGGTCACCGACGTGCTGGTCGACACCGATCGCGGCCGTGCCGGCCTCCGGCGACGAGGACTGCCGTTCTACAGCGACCAGATGCCGCAATTCCTGTCGGCCGAGCTACAGTCGCAGGGCCTGCCGGTCAGCCTGGCGAGCTTCGCCGCGTCGCGCTTCCGGCTCGACCTGCGCACCAGCGATTTCGAAGTCGGCGGGGTCGACGTCCCCGTCATCCTGGCGAGCAGCGACGGCGACACGGTGATGGACTTCGCGGCCTTCCCGACCACCGACGGTTACTATCACCTCCGCGTGCCAATCGGAGCGCAGCGGCCGACGATCGCGATCCAGCTCGGCCGGCAATGGGAGTGGTTGCAGGTCGAGGAATGCGGCTACCTGTCGCTTGCCGATTTGCAGAAGGGTCACGCCGCGTCGACCATCGCGGTGCGCGGCGGGGTCGATGCTATGGAGGAAGTCGCGCCGAACCTGTTCCATGCCGCCCCCAACGGTGTCCTGATCGTGATGCCGCCGGCGGGCGACAAGCCGATGGTACTGTCGCTCGTGTTCCGCCCGATCCTCGATCGCAAGCCGACCGTCGAACTGCGCGCCGTCGCCTGACCCCGGGCACGGCGCTTCGCCTTGCCTTTCCGACCCTGTGGCGCTATGGGCGCGCGAGTCCGGCGAGCAGGTTCTCGCGGAGGTCGGCGCGGTGGCCAGCCCATCGCGCCCTTTTCGCATTTCGACGCGTAGAGTCCCCCTCCGCTGCCACGCTCGCCCGGATGTCCTGCCGGCATGCGGCCGACAGGGCGTTTTGGCCAAGACCACCGGAGACAACCGGTTGGCCGGAAACATTGATTAGGAACAGTCTCTTTATGGCTTCTGCCGCTACGCCGACGCGCGACGATTTCGCGAAACTGCTCGAACAGACCCTGGGTGACGCCGACGGCTTCGAAGGCCGCGTGGTGCATGGCACCGTCACCGGCATCGAAAACGACATGGCGATCATCGACGTCGGTCTGAAGTCCGAGGGCCGCGTGCCGCTGCGCGAGTTCGCCGCGCCGGGCCAGAAGGCCGACCTGAAGGTCGGTGACGAAGTCGAGGTCTATGTCGACCGCGTCGAGAACGTCCATGGCGAAGCGATGCTGTCGCGCGACCGCGCGCGCCGCGAAGCCGCGTGGGACAAGCTGGAGGCCGAGTTCACGCAGAGCGCCCGCGTCGACGGCGTCATCTTCGGCCGCGTCAAGGGCGGCTTCACGGTCGATCTCGACGGCGCCGTGGCGTTCCTGCCCGGCTCGCAGGTCGACATCCGTCCGGTTCGCGACGTCCAGCCGCTGATGGACATCCCGCAGCCGTTCCAGATCCTGAAGATGGATCGCAAGCGCGGCAACATCGTCGTGTCGCGCCGCGCGGTGCTCGAGGAGACTCGCGCCGAGCAGCGGTCGGGCCTGATCCAGAGCCTGCACGAGGGCCAGATCATCGACGGCGTCGTCAACGTCGGAAGTCCTGAACATCGGCGACACCGTCAAGGTCCAGATCATCCGCATCAACAAGGACACGCAGCGCATCTCGCTCGGCATGAAGCAGCTCGAGAGCGATCCGTGGGACGGCGCCGCCGCCAAGTATCATGTCGGCGCGAAGATGTCGGGCCGCGTGACCAACATCACCGAATACGGTGCGTTCGTCGAGCTCGAGCCGGGTATCGAAGGCCTGGTTCACGTTTCCGAGATGAGCTGGACCAAGAAGAACGTGCACCCGGGCAAGATCGTCTCGACCTCGCAGGAAGTCGATGTCGTCGTGCTCGAGGTCGACGAGGACAAGCGCCGCATTAGCCTGGGCCTGAAGCAGGCGCAGGCCAATCCGTGGGAAGCCTTCTTGGCAGCGCACCCGGTCGGTTCGACCGTCGAGGGCGAAGTCAAGAACGCGACCGAGTTCGGCCTGTTCATCGGTCTCGACAACGATGTCGACGGCATGGTCCACATGTCGGACATCGCCTGGGGCATTTCGGGCGAGGACGCGCTCAACCTGCACCGCAAGGGTGAGGTCGTGAAGGCGATCGTGCTCGACATCGACGCCGAGAAGGAGCGCATCTCGCTCGGCATGAAGCAGCTCGAGCGTGGTGGCCCGTCGGGCGCCGTCGCCGCGGCGGCATCGGGCGAGAAGCTGAACAAGAACAGCATCGTCACCGTCACCGTGCTCGAAGTCCGCGACGCAGGCCTCGAGGTGCAGGTCGGCGAGGACGGCGCGACCGGCTTCATCAAGCGCACCGACCTCGGTCGCGATCGCGACGAGCAGCGTCCGGAACGGTTCCAGGTCGGCCAGAAGTTCGACGCGATGGTGACCGGTTTCGACCGGTCGAAGAAGCCGACCTTCTCGGTCAAGGCGATGCAGATCGCCGAAGAGAAGCAGGCGGTCGCGCAATACGGTTCGTCGGACTCGGGTGCGTCGCTCGGCGACATCCTGGGCGAGGCGCTCAAGGCACGCGAAACCAAGAAGTAAATTGTCCCAAAACGGGTAGCGTTTTCACCGACGCTACCCGTTTTCCTATCATTAGTGTCGGATTGGCCCTATTGCCTCGACGGATTTTGATTTAGATCAGCCCTCGAGTGAGCCGCGACCGGCGCCCTGATTGCCGGACGAAGGGGGTAGAGATGATCCGTTCCAGCCTGATCCAGCAACTGGCCGACGCTAATCCCGATCTGGCGCTGCGCGACATCGAGGCGATCGTCGCCACCTTCTTCGACGAAATCACCAAGCGGCTCGCGGCGGACGGCCGAGTCGAGCTGCGCGGTTTCGGCGCCTTCTCCACCCGCGCGCGCGACGCCCGTACCGGCCGCAACCCGCGCACCGGCGAGACCGTCGCGGTGGACGCCAAGCGCGTCCCCTATTTCAAGCCCGGCAAGGAAATGCGCGCCCGGCTGAATGTCTAGCCGAGGCGGCGTGGCGTAAGCACACTTACGTCAGGACTCGCTGGAGGCCGGCCGGCAGGTCGGCACAGCCGACCCTGTCCGACGTCATGCGATCTACGCATGACGGCCTTCGCCGATACTTCTCAACTCTATCGATGGTGCGGACGGCGGGACTCGAACCCGCACACCCGATGGGCGAGGGATTTTAAGTCCCGTGCGTCTACCAATTTCGCCACGTCCGCGTACGGCTCTCCGCATGGCAAGCGATCTCGCGCGACGCAAGCGAAGCCTGTCGCGAGTCGCGCATTGGCCGGGAAACGCCGCGCCCTAAAACGCCAAATCGGCAAAAGTGGCTCGACTCGTCCCCCGCCAAGCTCGGTTCACCGACTCCGCTTTGCCATTTGCCGCCAGCGTAACGATTAGGCGGCGCATCCAATACGGCCGGCCCGGACAATAAACCGAAGCGCAACAGCTTCCGGGCGGCAAGACGTGGGGTGAATCCGAGCGCCGGTAGTGTGTTTCGCGCGACGACGAGCCTTGCGCCCGTTTCGAGTTCCAAGTGCTTTCGTTCAATCGCCTGATGTTGATCTCGTTTGCCGGTGCCGCGATGGTTCCGACGCTGGCATCCTCCTCGACGACCGCGCTGCGCCCCGCGACCCCCGTCGCCGCAGCACTCGCATCTTCCGCGACGGTCGCCGATGCCGACGACGTCGGAACGCTCGCCAAGGTCGAGCCCGCCATCGTCGCCCCTGCCCCCGCCATCGACGAAGCCTCGGTCGAATGCATCGCCAAGGTCGTTCGCCACGAAGCCGCCAACCAGCCCGAGCGCGGGCAACTCGCGGTCGCGCAGTTGATCGTCATGCGCACCACCGTCGGCGACCGCTTCGGCCGCACGCCCTGCGCGGTGGTCGACCAGCCCGGCCAGTTCTTCGACGCCGACGCCTACAACCCCGATCGCCATAGCCCGCAATGGGACCGCGCGGTCGCCGCCGCGCGCGATGCGCTGGGCAAGGTCAGCCCGCCGGTCGTGCCGGGCGCGCTGTTCTACCACGCCGCCAATTCGACGCCGCCACGCTTTTTCCGCTCGCGCGCGCGGGTCGGCACGCTCGGCGATCATATCTTCTATCGTTGAGGGCTAACGCGGTTGCGGCACCGGCCCGCTCCCCCACCCGACCGCCCAATCAGGTTATTCTATGGGCGGTCGGGTGGGGGAGCGGGCCGGCGCCGCCTGGTCAAAAATGACTCAGCCGGTCGTGCTCGTCGCCGCGGCCGGCGGTTGACCCGGGAAGCGGGCGCTCTCCAGCTTCTTCCACACCGCGTGCATGCCAGCGCGCGGTGCGGCGAGGCCGGTGCGGTCGGTGACGGCGCGCCAGGTGTCGACCACCGCGACGAAGCGCACGACGCGCTCGCTCGGCGGAAGCTCGCCGGCCCATTCGGACAGCGAGATCGCATTGGTCGCGAGCAGGCCGACCGCGACCAGCGCGATGATGCTCGCCGTCCAGCGCAGGTCGCGCGGCGCCGGCGGCGGGGCGTCGGGCAGGTCGACCGGGAAATCGTGCATCGTCGCAGGCTCCCTCAGAACCGGTAATAGATGAAGGGCGCGACGCCCTCGAACCGCATCGCGTCGATCGTCAGCATCAGGACGAGGACCACCGCCGCCACCTGCCACGCCGGCATCCGTTGCAACCGGATCGCGCCATCGCTCAGCCAGCGCTGCGGCGCCGCATGCATCGCGAGGCCAAGGCCGATCAGCGCGATCACCAGCGGCGTCGCGGTCACCGCCCAGGTCGCGCGCCACGGCATCACGATCCCGCCGAGATAGGTCATCGCATCCCCGAAGCTCGGCGCGCGGAAGAAGATCCAGGCCAGCACGACGACGTGGAAGGTGAGGATGAGCCGCGCGCGATCGGACAGCGGCTTGCGCGCCGTCTTGTGCTCGCCCCACCACCGCTCGATCGCCAGCGCGCCGCCATGGATGCCGCCCCAGATCACGAACGTCCAGTTCGCGCCATGCCACAACCCGCCGAGCAGCATGGTCAGCATCAGGTTGCGATAGGTCTTGAGCTCGCCGCCGCGATTGCCGCCCAGCGCCTCGATATACAGATAATCGCGCAGCCATTGCGACAGGCTGATGTGCCAGCGCCGCCAGAAATCCTGCAACGACCGCGCGCGATACGGCTGGTTGAAGTTGCGCGGGAAGCGATAGCCGAACAACGCCGCCAGCCCGATCGCCATGTCCGAATAGGCCGAGAAGTCGCAATAGATTTGCACCGCATAGCCGTATGCGGCGATGACGAGGTCGATCGCCGAATGCGACGTCGCATCGGCGAACACCGGATCGACGAAATCGACCGCCAGCGTCGAGGCGACGACCGCCTTCTTGAACAATCCCCACACGATCAGCAGCAGCGCCATCGACACCATCGATCGGTCGAGCTTCGGCTTCGCCTGGAACTGCGGCACCAGGTCGGCGGCGCGGACGATCGGTCCGGCGACGAGGTGCGGGAAGAACGACATCAGCAATAGGATGTCGAGCAGCCGCGCCGCCGGCACCCGCCCACGATAGACGTCGACGACGTAGCTGATCCCCTGAAAGGTGAAGAACGAAATGCCGATCGGCAGGATCACCTGCAACATCGGGATGTCGCGCTCGAACCCCAGCAGCGTCAGTGTGCCCGCGAGTTGATCGACGAAGAAATCGAAATATTTGAAGAACGCCAGCACGGCGAGATTCAGCGCCACGCCCGCCAGCAGGATCGACTTCTTGACGTGCGTCCGCTCGCTCGCCAGCGCGCGCCCGACCGCCCAGTTGCCGAGCGCCGACAGGATCAGCAACGGCACGAACCGCCAGTCCCACGCGCCGTAGAAATACCAGCTAGCGACGAGCAGCAGCAGCTTGCGCCACTCGTTCGACGGCGCCGCCCACACGACCGCGAACGTGACGAGGAAAAACAGACCGAAGGTCAGCGTCGGGAACAGCATACTAAGCCGGCTCCCCGCCAGCTTTATTCAGATCACCCTCACCCTTCCCACGACGCTGCGCGTCGCGGGCCCCTTCCCTCTCCCATTGGGAGAGGGAGGGAGCGCCGAAGGCGCGGAAGGGTGAGGGCGAGGCGGTTTTATACACGCCTACTTCATCCCCGCCGCGTCGAGGTCGTCCATCAGCGCCTGCGCGATCACGCGCCCGCCGCCGCTTTTGAAGTGGACATAGTCGCCGCGCATCAACGGGTCGGCGCGCTCGACGAAGCCCTTGGCGCTACACACCCCGCCCATCCGCGCCTGCCAGTCCCAGAAAGCGACGCCCAGATCGCCCGCGACCTTGCGCTGAATGCGGCGCACTTCGGCGAGCGCAGGCGGCGCGAACAACGCCGGCTTGCCGCTCGGCACCGGCTGCACCGTCGTCGCCGACGACACTACCGCCGCCAGCCCGCTTTCGCACTCGACCGGCGCGCCGTCGGCGTTCGACCGCAACGCGGCGTTGCGGCTGAGCGCGTCGGGCGCGCCGAGCAACAGGATCGGAACGTCCCCCGACAACCGCCGCAACCGTGCGATCTGCGCCCGCACCGTCGCTTCGTACGCGACCGGATCGAACCGCGGGGTGAAGCCTTCGTTGGTGCCGAACGCCAGCACGATCAGGTCCGGCCGGTACGCCGCCAGCTCGGCCGCGATCACGGCATCGTCGGCGCGCGCGAAGTGCATGAGTTGCGACCCGACCACGCCGACGTTCGACACCGCCACGCCGCCGACATTGTCGCGGAACGTCGCCCATGACGTCAGCGTCAGCCCGGCCAGGTCGGTCGTCACCTCGACGCGGGTACGCGGCGCGATCTCGTTGAGCGTCTGGCACGCCGGCCCGACCTGCGCCTGGGTGAAGTCGAAATGCAGCGGCAGGCCGCCATCGAACCGCACCGTCACCCCGCCCGCCCCCGGCCCGCCGATCGCGCACAGGACGAAGCGATCGAACGCCATCGCCGCACTGTCCGCGCTCAACGCCATGGTCGCGCCGGCGCGCGTCGCGGTCAGGCTGAACCCCGACACGCCGAGCAGCGGGCGCGACGCCGCCGAATTCTTGCCGAAGGTCGCGCCGATCAACCATTGGCCCGGCGCCATCGTCGCGGTGACGCCGTGCGTCAGATAGCCGTCATAAGGCCGCCCCGGCGCCAGCACGCCACGCCCGGCGATGCCGAACCGCGCCTGCATCAGGTCGCGCCATGCCCCCGGCGTCACGTCGCCCGCGGTGTGGCTGTCGCCGATCTGGAGGATATGGACGCCCGGCCCCTGCCCGCCCCGCGCCGCCGCCAGCCGCTTGAACACCGGCTTCAACGTATCGAAGTTGCAGGTCGGACCCGTGCAGCGCGCCACGGCGGGCCCGGCCACCGCCACGCCGCACGCCAGCGCCACCCCCGCCAGGATCGCGCGCACGCTCAGGCCGCCTTCTTCTTCGTCGGCTGGACCGGGGCCGCCACGCCCGCCTCCTCGCGCACCTGCGTCACGTAGCGGCGGATCCGTTCGACCAGATCGCGAGTGATCCAGATATAGCCGGTCATCGACATGTGGATGCCGTCGGTCGCGCGGATCAGCGTGCGCTGACCGTCGCGCGGGTCGATCAGGTAGGGCGCGAACTGGCCGTGCGCGTCGGACGCGACCGGGCGGCTGTCGAGGAACGGCACGCCCAGCCGGTTCATCTCGCGATGATAGAAATCGTTGATCTGGGTGACTTGCGCATCGAGTGCCGGGTCGCGCATCCGCGGCAGGCCGACCCAATAGACCAGCGCCTTATGCTGGCGCAGGATGCCGATATAGCGATCAAGCCGCCCGGCCAAAGTCTGCTGCCACAACGGCCCCATGAACGGCGCATAATGCCCCTCGGGCGTGATGATGCCCTGCGCATCGTTGGCGCCGAACGACACCACCGCGATATCGACGTCGCCGCCGCGCAGCTGGTCGGCCAGATGCTTTTCGAGGTTCAGGCTCTTGTACCGGGTGAAGCCGATCGCTTCCTGCCCGTAATCGGTCACGTCATAGCCCTGTTTCGCCGGCAGTTGCTGCAACACGCCCGACCAGACGCCCTTGCCGAAACTGTCGCCGAACACGCCGACGCGGACACGACCGCCCTGCGCCGCCGTGCGCTGCAATTGCTGCGACAGGCCGAAGCAGGGCGCGCATTCCGTCACCAGATTCGCCTCGGCATCGGCGGGTGCCGGCTTGCTCGCGGCGAGCTGGCGGACTTCCGGAGCGGAGACGGGCGCGACCGCCGCCGCACTGCCCGCGCCGCCGGCGAAGGCGAGGCCGATCGCACTCCCGACCGCGACGCCGAGCAGCAGCACGATCGCGCGATCGACCGTCCCGATCCACGCCGCGCGTTCGCGCAGGAATTGGCTCATTTGCATATAGCTCGACCTTCCACCGCCACGGCGATGCCCATTTCCACCCTGTCGGAGGAGCCCCTCGTAGCGACCTTTATGCGGCGGCGAATCGGCTGTAAATATGGCCGCCGGGTGGCCCAAAAATTCTTTTGCCCGGGCGGCCATGGGTGGCGCGACGCGGGGCGCGGTGGCAGGAAGCGACATGGCCCGCCCGCCCTTCCTTCGCTTCCTGCCGCTGCTGGCGGCGCTGGCAATGGCGGCGTGCAGCCCGCGCCCCGACAAGGGACCGGTCGTGGTCAGCGCGATCGGCAGCGCGCCCGGCTATGTCGACCTCAACCACCGCTCCGCCGACATGCCCGACCGCATGCTGATCGACGCGACCGCGCAGGGCCTGGTGCGGTTCGACGCTGCCGGGCAGGTCGAGCCGGGGCTCGCCGAACGCTGGATCGTGATCGACGACGGCCGCACCTATATCTTCCGCCTGCGCGAGGCGGCATGGGCGAACGGCGACCCGGTGACGGCGAGCGACGTCGCTTTGATCCTGCGCCGCGCGATCGGCCCCGACTCGCGCAACCCGCTGAAACCCTTCCTGACCGCGATCGACGAGATCAAGCCGATGACCGAGCGGGTGGTCGAGGTCAGCCTCACGCGGCCGCGACCCGACCTGCTCAAGCTGTTCGCGCAACCCGACCTCGCGATCCTGCGCGCCAACCCGCCGGGCGGCAGCGGACCGTTCCGGATCGTGCGCGACGGCGACCCGGTCGGCCGGCTGCTGCGTCCGGTCGCCGACCTCGACCGATCGCCCGACGACGACATCGCCGCCCCCGCGCCCGAGCAGGACGTCCGGCTGATCGGCGAAGGCGCGTCGCGCGCGATCGTGCGGTTCGTCGGCAAGCAATCGGATTATGTCGCGGGCGGGACGCTGGCCGACTGGCCGCTGGTGACGCGTGCGGGTACGGCGCCGAACAATATCAAGCTCGATGCGACCGCTGGGCTGTTCGGGCTGGCGATCGTCGACCGCCAGGGTTTCCTGATCGATCCCGCCGGCCGCGGCGCGATCGCGGCGGCGATCGACCGCACCGCGCTGATCGCCGCCATCGCCCCCGATTGGGGCCAGCCGGTCGAGCGCCTGCTGCCCGACAAGCTCGACGCCGCCGCCGCGCCCGCCGCACCGGCCTGGGCGAACGGCACCGCCGACGCGCGGCTCGCCGCCGCCCGCCAGCAGGTCGCGACCTATCGCGCGCAACACCCCGAGCCGATCGTGCTGCGCATCTCCCTGCCCACCGGCCCCGGCGCGACCCTGCTCTATGGCCAGCTCGCCGCGCGGCTGATCCTGATCGGCATCGTCCCGCAACGCGTCGGCATGAGCGATGCGGCCGACCTTCGGCTGGTCGATGCGGTCGCGCCCTATGACAGCGCGCGCTGGTATCTCGCGACCGCCTGCCAGCCGTGCAGCGAGCAGGCCACCGCCGCGCTGGAGGCGGCGCGCGACGCGCCCGACATGGCACAGCGCGCGACGCACATTACCGAGGCCGACCGGCTGCTCGCCGACGATGTCGCCTTCATTCCGATCGCGACGCCGTTCCGCTGGTCGCTGGTCTCGCTCCGGCTCAAGCAATGGCAAGGGAACGCGCGCGGCTGGCACCCGTTGAATCACCTGCGCAACGACACCAACTGACGGGGATCATGGCCAACACCACTCGCATGCCCCCGCTGGGGCTCGACCGCCTGCCGATCGGCAAAGGCCCCGCCGCCGTGCGCCAGCGCGTCGTCGCGCTCGAACATCTGCTCGAAGGGCTCGTCAAGCTGCCGTTCCTGAAGCGCAGGATCGGCCTCGACGTGCTGCTCGACGCGATCCCGGTCGGCGGCGACGTCATCGGCGCGGCGCTCGGCGCGTACATGGTGTGGGAAGCGCGCAACCTCGGCATGTCGAAGACGCAGATGGCGCGGATGATGGGCAATGTCGGGATCGACTTCCTGCTCGGGCTGATCCCGGTCGTCGGCGTGATCCCCGATTATTTCTTCCGCTCGAACACGCGCAACCTGCGGATCATCCGCAAGCATCTCGACAAGCATCACCCGGCGACGGTGACGGTCGACGGTTAGAACGGCTGGACAATAGCACACTCCGTCACCCCGGGCCTTGTGCCGGGGTCCACGGTGCCGCCGGCGCATCGCTCGATCCTCTTTTCATGGAAAGCCGCCCGGTGGACCCCGGCACTAGGCCGGGGTGACGGGGTGGTTGCGGAACGGCTATCTCAACCGTCGGATGTCGATCGGCCCTAGCGCCGCCCGCGCCAGATCTTGAGCGACGCATCGACGGCCAGCCCACCGGTGCCCGCCTTGCAGCGCTCGTAGCGCAGCTTCGTGTCGAGGCAGAGCCACAGCTCGTCGAGCCAGCCGTCATGCGCCGTCACCCGGATCGCGTTCGCCGGCACGCCGGGATTGGCGCGCGCGAACGCATCGGCGAACTGCCCGACCGTCAGCGGCCCGCGCGACAGCCGGTTCATGTCCGGATAGCGCAGCTTCGCGTACAGTCCGGTCGACTTCGCGAAATAGGCGTCGGGGCGCCAGCCGGTGCAGGTGCCGTGCTTCGCCCACTCATGCTGGACGAGTTGCGCCGACGGCGTCGCGCACATCGTCCGGCGGATCGTCGCGGGCGGCAGGATCGGGGTCGCCGCGCAATATTGCGGCCAGTCCTTGCCGAGCCCGTCGGGCCACAGGCCATGCAGCGTGAAGCCGAAACGATTGCCGCCGCCGCACTGGAACCGCGCCGCCGGGCTGAACCCGCCGTTGCGACAGAATTGCGGCGCCCAGGTGATCGCGAGCGTGTAGCTGCCGATCGGCAGGTTGCGGGCGGGCTGGTCGGCGCTCGGCAGGTCCGGCACCGGGCGCGGCGGGTTCGCGGGCGGCGTGCAGACCAAGGCCTGCGCCGTGGCGATGCCTGGCGTCAGCATCGCGATCGCTCCCGCCAGCCAGCCTGTCTTCATCACCCGTCCTCCGTTGCGATTGCATCGATAACTTAGCCGGGCGAGGCGTCGCCACGCAACGTTCAGCGCGGCTGGAAATCGAGCCCGATATCGGCGGCGGGCGCCGACTGCGTCAGCCGGCCGACGCTGATATAGGTGACGCCGGTCTCGGCGATCGCGCGGATCGTCTCCAGCGTGACGCCGCCCGACGCTTCGGTCGGCACGCGCCCGCCGACCAACGTCACCGCACCGCGCAGGGTCGGCGGGTCCATATTGTCGAGCAGCAGGTGAGTCG
Source organism: Sphingomonas sp. (assembly GCF_017304635.1). Lineage (GTDB taxonomy): Bacteria > Pseudomonadota > Alphaproteobacteria > Sphingomonadales > Sphingomonadaceae > Sphingomonas. The sequence goes on along the minus strand of NZ_JAFKMA010000001.1, from coordinate 480,082 downwards.
CCCCGGCCGCCAGCGCGGGTTCGATCTGGTCGACGCGATCGACCTCGACGATGATCCGAGCGATCCCGGCCGCTTTGGCGCGCTCGACCGCGGTGCCGACCGATCCGGCGACGGCGACGTGATTGTCCTTTATCATCGCCGCGTCCCACAGCCCCATGCGATGGTTGGTCGCCCCGCCCATCCGAGTGGCGTATTTCTCGAGGCTGCGCAGCCCGGGGATCGTCTTGCGCGTGTCGAGCAGGATCGCCCCCGTCCCGGCGATGCGATCGACATAGGCGCGGGTCAGCGTGGCGATGCCCGACAGATGCTGGACCGTGTTGAGCGCCGATCGCTCCGCCGTCAGCATGCCGCGCGCCATGCCCGACAGCCGCATCAGGTCGCTGCCCACCGCCACGCGCTGGCCGTCGCTGGTCAGCAGCTCGATCACGACATCGGGGTCGAGCGCGCGGAAGAACGCCGCCGCGATCGGCAGGCCGGCGACGACGATCGCGTCGCGGCTGTCCATCACCCCGGCGAACCGCGCGTCGGCCGGGATCACCGCAGCGGAGGTGATGTCGCCCCCCGCCCCCAGATCCTCCGCCAGCGTCGCGCGGACGAAGCCGTCGAGGTCGAAACCGGGCAGGTCGAAAGCCATTTGCGTCATCGCCCCGCCCTGCCATGAAGCAAGCTGCGCCGCCAGCCCGCGAGGAGACGACCGATGCCCGCCTATGCCGCCTTCCTGCGCGCCGTGAACGTCGGCGGCACCGGCAAGCTGCCGATGAGCGAGCTGACCAGGATGTGCGAGGATGCCGGATTCGCGGACGTGAAGACCTACATCGCCAGCGGCAACGTCGCCTTCACCAGCGGCAAGAGCGAGACGGCGGTCAAGGCCGCGCTGGAAAAGGCGCTCGCCGATTATGCGGGCAAGGCCGTGCCGGTGATGGTGCGCACCGCCAAGGAGCTCGCCGCGATCCGCGACGCCAATCCGTTCGCCAAGGCGCCCGGCAACCGCGTCGTCGCGGTGCTGCTCGACGAGAAACCGCCGAAGGACGCCGCCGCCGACGCGCGCCATGTCGACGGCGAGGAAATCGCGGTGGGCAAACGCGAAATCTACATCCGCTACACCGACCACGGCATGGGGCAGTCGAAGCTGGTCGTCCCCGCCGCCAAGGCCGGCACCGCGCGCAACATGAACACGATCGCGAAGCTCGCCGACATGGCGGCGGCGCTGGACGAGGACTAGCTCGCGATCCCGACGAACGGCTTGATGCGCGCAAGCCAGGCCCGCCGCGCCACCAGCCCGATCCGCCCGCCGTTCACCAGCAGCGTCACGCGCTCGATATCGTCGCGGTCGGCGGCGGCGTTGGCGTTCTTGTCGGTCCATTCCGCGATCGCCGGTTTCAGCGCATGCTCGGCCGCCGCGACGAGCTCCGGTCGCGCGACGAAGTCGATGCCCCAGCGCGCCGCGCACGTCGCATAGTTGCCGCGCCCCGTCGTCTGCAGCACGCCGCGCCCGCGGAACCGCCAGCCGTCGCCGCTCGCCGGCGGGCCGTTGCCCATGCGATTGCCGTAGACGAGGTTGAACAGCGTCTCCCCACCGTCGCGCCGGCACGTCGCGGCCATCGCGATACAGGCGTCGCGATCGGCGAAATAGCGGTGCCAGTTCCCCGAATCCCACATCCGCGCCAGCGCGCCGGCCGAATAATTGCCGTTCTCCACCGCCACGGTCAGCGCGCCGGTCTCCTCCATCGCCTGCGCCATGAAATGCGCGAGGCGGAGCGGCGTCGCGATCCCCGCCGTCGCCAACAACCCGCCGGGATCGCGAAACGCCGCGGCATAAGCGGGCAGCGCGCGCGGTGCGAACCGGGCGACGATGGCGGCGGCTGTAACGGTCATGCTCCCTCCCTTCGAAAATCGCGAGGGGGCGTGGGACACGAAACCCTACATTACAACCCGCGCCGGAACCCGCGCAGCACGTTACCCTCGGTCGAGAGATAGTTGTTCTTGTAATCGAACCGTGGCGTATCGCTGAACAGCAGGTAGTAATACTTCATCTGTTCGGACCACCAATAGCCCGGGCAGTGATCCGCCTGCTTCTTGGTCACGACATCGGCCAAATCGGTATAGCCGTATTTGGCGCGGTTCCAGCGCTTCATGTTGAGGAAATGCTGGCGGCCGATCATCCGCCATTCGGCGCCGCGATCGATCAGCCACAGGGTAAACGCCGCGTCGGCGAGTTCGGGGCGCAGCGCGTTGGTCAGGACAGTCGGCTGGCCGGTCGCGGGATCGTATCCCTCGGGCAGGATGCCGTAGCGGTCCTGCACGCTCGCCCAGGCCCGCATATAGGCCGCGCCCTGCTCGTGCGCGCCGCCCTGCGCGAGCAACCCGCCATAGAAGCTCGCCAGTTCGTCCTGCTCCGTCGACAGCCGCGCGCCGGTCTCGAAATCGACATCGACGAACCACAGACGATCACCGATCGTCGCGGGCTGATAGCGCAGGATCGCGCGCGTCAGTGTCTCGTACATCGCCTTGCAACCACGGTCGCGCAACAGATCCCAGCCGTCCCAGCAATATTCGTAGAAGCTGTCCGACGGCGGCCCCACCGTCGCGCGGCGGCTGAGCCATTGTCCGGTCGTCGCGTCGATCTTGTCGGCGAGCAGGCCGATCTTCGACCGCCGCCGGTACATCGCCTCCATCGCACGCTTGGCGGCGCGATAATATCTGCGGTCGCCGGTCAGTTTGCTGAGCGTGCCGAATTCGGCGATGATCGTCCCCGTCTCGGCCGGGTTGGTCGCGGGATCGCGCACCGCGCCGGTCTTCAGGTTGACGAAGCGGTACGGCATCCCGGTCGGTGTCTTGAACGCGGGCAGCAGCCGGTCGGCGAGATCGCGCGCCTTCGCCAGCACCACCGGATCGCCGCTCGCATGATGCGCCGACAGCAACCCGCCGACGAGGCGGATGTTGGTCTCGAACACCGACACGTCGCCATCGACATCGAAGTCGAGGCTGGTCTTCACCCAGTCCAGCGCATCGGCAAACTCGGCATCCAGCCCCATCACCCACAACGTGTCCATCGCTTCGATCAGCGACAGGCCGAGGTGATGGTCCTTGAGCGGGAAGCTCTTCGCCCCGCCCGACACCGGCAGGAAATCGTCCTTGCCCCAGGCGCGCTCGCGATACTGGCCCCACGCCCACGCCATCTCGGCCTTGACGTCGGTCGCCAGCGCCGCCCAGTCGATGTCGGGATCGGCCGCGAACGCCGGCGCGGCGACTGTCGCCGCCAGCGCCGCGACGGCCTCGCGACGGGACAGGCGCACCGTCACGCGGCTCAGTCCCCCGTCACCTTGCGCGGGCCGAGGTCGCCGAGCCCCACCGTCCCGCTCGCCATCGCCAGCATCGCGTCGAGGCTCTTCTTCGCCTTGAGACGCAACTGCTCCTCCAGTTCGATCCGCGGCTCGAGGTCGCGCAACGCGACGTAGAGCTTCTCCATCGTATTGAGCGCCATGTACGGGCAGATGTTGCAGTTGCAGTTGCCGTCCGCCCCCGGCGCGCCGATGAAGTGCTTGCCCGGCAGCGCCTTTTCCATCTGGTGGATGATGTGCGGCTCGGTCGCGACGATCAGCGTGTCGCCGTCGAAGCTCTTGGCGAATTCCAGGATGCCGCTGGTCGATCCGACATAATCGGCATGGTCGAGGATGACCGGCGGGCATTCGGGATGCGCGGCGACCGGCGCCCCAGGATACTGCGCCTTCAGCTTGAGCAATTCGGTTTCGCTGAACGCCTCGTGCACGATGCACACGCCCGGCCACAGGATCAGGTCGCGCCCGGTCTTGCGCGCGAGGTACCCGCCGAGGTTGCGGTCGGGCCCGAAGATGATCGGCTGGTCCTTCGGAATCTGGCTCAGGATCTTCTCGGCCGACGAGCTGGTGACGATCACGTCGGAAAGCGCCTTCACCGCCGCCGAGCAGTTGATGTAGGTCAGCGCGATCGCGTCCGGATGTTCGCTACGGAACGCCGCGAACTGCTCCGGCGGGCAGCTGTCCTCCAGGCTGCATCCGGCGTTCATGTCGGGCAGCACGACGATCTTTTGCGGGCTCAGGATCTTCGCCGTTTCCGCCATGAAGCGGACGCCGCAAAAGGCGATGACGTCGGCCTCGGTTGCCTGCGCCTTCCGCGACAGGTCGAGGCTGTCGCCGACGAAATCGGCTAGGTCCTGGATTTCCGGCTTCTGGTAGTAATGCGCCAGGATCACCGCGTTGCGCTCGCGGCGCAGCCGCTCGATCTCGGCCCGGATGTCGACGCCCTTGAGCGAAGGATGCTGTTCCATCGGGCCGACATGGCCCCACGGGACGCGGCGATCAAGCGGTCAGATAGTGCGTCAGCGCGAGCATCGGCGGCGTGAAGGCCAATGGCCGCATCACGGCGACCGCCAGCGTGATCGCGCCGAACCCCCACGCATAGGCGACATGGACGTGCCCGCGCGTCCGCCAGTCGTAGATCGCCGCCGCCGCCATGAACGGCACCAGGCACGCCCAGATCGTCCACAATTGCTGCGTCTGGGTCAGTAGCGGCAGCGGCAGCAGCCGCCCCACGCCTGGTGTCATCACCTGGATCGCGCCGCACAGCATCAGTCGCCGGTGCCAGTCGGTCCGCTCGCGAAAGCGTACGCCCGCCCAGGTCAGCCCGGCGAACACCAGCACGGTCAGCCAGTCCATCACCAGGAAGGTGTTGGGCTCGAAGAAGGGGGGTATCCGGTGATGCACCGCCGCCATCGTGTTCGCGCCGATCCCTATCAGCACCATCCAGCCGACATAGAAAGCGGCGATCCTGCCAAGCTTGCGGTGCGCGAGCGTGTCGTTGCGCCAGACCAGCCAGTTCTGCGTGAGATAGATGCCGAGCCATCCCATGAAGGTGACGCCATGGACGTGCACCCACCATGGCGAGGCGAAGGTCGATCGCCCCTCCACCAGTTGCAGGCTGAACCCGCCGACCACCACCGCGGCGATCGCGAGCGACATGACGAAGAAGAACAGCCGATCGCGTTCGATCGGGCGGATCGTGGTGTCTGCGAGCGTGGCCATCGAATTTCCCCCCCGGAAATGTCGATGGCCTATCGTACCAAAAAACGCGGAGCTTCGCTAGCGGCCGCTATAATCGACGCCGTCGATCGGCTTCGACATGTCCCACACCTCGTCGTTCACGCCTTCGTCGGCGAAACGCACGCGGACGGTCGCGGTGATGCCGGCGGCCTTCAGCGGCAGCGCGAAGCTGCGTTCGACCGCGCGGCGGGTGGCGTCGCGGGCCAGCTTCATCGTTTCGGGCTGGAGCGCCTGGTGCGTCAGTTCCTTCTGCCCGGCATCGCGGTTGATCGCGTCGAGCTTCTCGCCGGCGCTGGTGAACGTGCCGAGGATGCCACTATGCCCGTAATAGCGCACCGCGTTGAGATCGATCCGCGGCGGCGACGCCGTGACCGGCGGCAAGGTCACGCCCAGCGTCTTCGTCTTCGCGTCCCACACCACGTCGCGCTGGCGCAGGTTCGCGAGATCGACCGAATAATCGACCGTCCCCGGCATGATGATCGTACGGTCGGTCGACAAGCCCAGTTGCGTCTGCTTCGAGGTCACGACCGCGACGAAGCTCGCCTGGAACGCCGACAGCTTGTTCTGTTCACGCAGGCCCTGCACGCTGGCCGAGGCGATCGTGACCGGGCTCGGATCGACCGTTCGCTTGATATAGGCCGAGACCAGCCACAGCCCGCCGAGCAGGAACAGCGTCACCAGCGCGAGCCCGCCGCCGACCTTGACCAGGAAATTGGCGGCATCGCCGCGTCCTACATGCTCTCGCGCCACGCCTCGCCTTCCTCGTTCACTCGTCCGCGCGCTGCCAGATCGATCAGGTGCGCCAGCACCGAACGCTCCGCCGCCGGAAACAGGCGCGGGTCGATCCCGACATACATGCGCGCGACCATCTGCGGCACGGTCTGCGGGGCCGCCGCGAGCAGCCGCAGGATCTGCCCCTCGCGCTGCTTGCGGTGGCCGATCATCCCGCGCACCAGCCGCTGCGGATTGGTCACCGGATCGCCGTGCGCGGGGTAGTAGATCGCGTCATGGCGATCCTGGAGCTTGGCGAGGCTCGCCATATAGGCGGCCATGTCGCCGTCGGGCGGCGAGACGATCGTGGTCGACCAGCCCATGACATGATCGCCGCTGAACAACGCACCCTGTCCGTCCTGCGCCTCGGGCAGCGCGAAGGCGAGGTGGTTGCTGGTATGCCCCGGCGTCGCGATCGCGGCGAGCGTCCAGCCGTCGCCCGCCACGCTGTCTCCCTCGGTCAGCACACGGTCGGGCGCGTAGTCGCCATCGAAGCTCGCATCGGCGCGGGGCCCGAGATCGTCGAGCGCGAGCGGCGCGCACCCGACGATCGGCGCGCCGGTCGCGGCCTTGAGCGGCACGGCGCCGGGGCTGTGATCGCGATGCGTATGGGTGACCAGGATCGCGGTCACCGGCCGCCCGGCGATCGCGGCGATCAGCGCGTCGATATGGGCGGCGTCGGCGAGGCCCGGATCGATCACCGCCAGGTCGCCGGTGCCGACCAGATGCGTCTGCGTGCCGGTGAAGGTGAAGGGCGACGGGTTGTCGGCCAGGACCCGCGTCACCAGCGGTTCCAGGACCTGCGGCACGCCGGGTTGCTGATCGCTCATGCCGGCGAGATGGCCGCTCCGACGAACGATCGCAAGAGAGGGAAAAGGGACGGGGCGGCGCGCGCAAGGGAAAGACGCGCCGCCCCGGCAAGCGCGTGGCCGACCGCCCCAGCGATCGACCGCGCGCTCTGGCGATCAATCGGCGTGGGCCAGGTCGTCCTCAAGCTCCTTGATCGATTCGTCGATGCCTTCCAGGGCGTCGCTGCGCGCCTCGCCGGTCATCTTGGGGTCGTTCGCCATCCGCGCCCGCGCCGCGCGCAGCCCGGCTAGCGCCTGGGTATAGGCGTTGCGTTCGATATCCTTCGAATTGGCCGCCATCTCCGCGCCGCGCTGCGCCGCCCGCTCGATCCGGTTCTGGCAGATGAGGATGATCTGCTTGTCGCCCTTGGTGCGGTTGAGCACCATCTGGCGATCGGCCGCCGGGCCGCTGCCCGGACAATTGGCCGAGCGGACTTCGGGGATGTTCGGCATGTAGGGCACCGCCGGAGTTGCCGGGGGGACCGGCGTCATGGCCGCCATCGGTGTCATGGGCGTCATCGGCGTCATTGGCGGCATCGGCACGGCAGGGCGGACGACCCATTCGGTCGAGGTCGTCCTGCCGTCCTTGCCGACGCGGACGATCTTGTAGCGCTTGCCCGGTGCCGCAGGCGTGTCGGGCGTGTCGCTCACCTCGACGTCGCTCGGCGGCGCGGGCGGGGCCGGCGGCGCGCTTTGCAGCCTGGCGTCGAGCTTGGCGAAGTCGAGGCCGGTCGCCTTCTCGACCCCCGCCCGGACGGTTCCAGCGGCGGCGCTGCCGCTCGCGGTCAGGCCGAGTCCGGCCAGCGTCAACGCGGCGACGGCGATGCCGCCCGTCGCCAGACGAGCGCGCGAATGGCGTCCGGTGGTCAGCATCTTCAGTCTCCCTTTCAGGTCCTTGATGGTGTTGAGGTGGCACGTCGCCGACACCGACCCGAAGGCGGGGTGCGCGGCCTTGACGATGGCGCAGGCATACGCATGACGCTCGACCGCCGACCGCCCGGCCAAGACGCGGGCGTCGTTCGCCATCTCCTGATCGGCGCGAAACGCGCGATAGGCGCGCCAGGCGATCGGGTTGAACCAGTGCACCGCGAGCAGCGCCAGCGCGACCCAGTTGGCGATCAGGTCGCCGCGATGATGATGGCCGAGCTCGTGGAGCAACGCGAACTCGCGCTCGTCGGCGTCGTAGCGGTCGGCGAAGTCGCGCGGGAAGGCGACGTACTTGCGCCAAACCCCGAATGCGAGCGGACCGTGCGCGGCGTCGCTTTCGATCACGTGCACGCCGCCGACCTTGCCGCGATCGGGGCCGGCGCCGCGCAGGACGCTATGCCGGAAGCGCAGGTGCGCGGCGACGTAATAGAGCAGGAACGCCGTCGCGCCGACCGCCCACAGGCCGAGCAGCAGCATCCCGATCGTCGTGCCGTGTTCGACCGCGGTCGGCGGCACCACCGCGACCTCGAAACCGTGGCGACCGATCGCGGCGCTCGCCGTCGTCGCATGCTGCGCGACCGCGGGCGGCAGCGTCGCCGGGTTGAGCAGGCCGACCGTGTAGCCCGGCCCCTGCCCGACCTGCTGCGCGATCGGCTCCACCAATCGGGTCAGCTGCGAATCGCCCGGCAGTTGCGGCATGAACAGCCGCCCCGCCGGCAACAGCCACAACGCGTACGCGACGCCCGAGCCGAAATTGCGCCGCACCGGTTGCCGGATCGCCATGACCAGCACCATCAGCAGGGTGGTCGCGATCAGCGTCTCGATAGCCCAGCCGATCATGCCTTCAGCTCCTTGAGCAGCTTTTCGATCTCGGCGATGTCCTGCGCGGTCAGTTCGTCGCGTTCGGCCAGGTGCGCGACTAGCGGGGTCAGCTTGCCGCCGAACAGCCGGTCGATCAGCCGCCGCGATTCGCCCGCGACATAATCCTCGCGCTCGACCAGCGGCCGATAGAGATACCGCCGCCCCTGCTCCTCATGCGCGATCGCGTTCTTGGCGAGCAGCCGGCCGAGCAGCGTCTTGACCGTGTTGGCGCTCCAGTCGCGTTCGGCGGGCACGCGCTCGGCGACTTCCTGCGCGGTGAGCGGACTCTTGTCCCACAGCACCTCCATCACCGCATGTTCGGCATCGCTGATTCGTTCGGCCACGACTCGCTCTCCAGATGACTACGTTCGTAATCGCATTGATTACGGGTGTAGTCAACTGGATTGTCGTCGGGTGCTCAGTACGCTAATCGTGCTCCTGCGAAAGCAGGAGCCCAGGACACCGGGGCACTGTCGTATGCCCTCGAATCCTGCTCTTCGCAGAAGCACGACGAGCGATGAGCGCCGAGGACCCGGCCCAAACCGTCGGCGGATTTTACAACCCGCACCACTCGCCTTCAGCCGTTAACCACCGACACCCGCAGGAATCCGCGATCGACGCGATCTGGCACGGCGGCTGCAACGCTGACGATGCCCAAGCGGTGAAACGCTTCAGCAGGACGGACCGGCGCTCTCCCCCCGATCTCGCGCCGGTTCGTCCTCACCCGGCCCTTTCAGCAACGATCACTCGGCCGGCATCAGCGCCGGATCGTAGGCACCCTGTGTCTGGCGCACGCGCGCGCCGGCAAGCCGCTCCGCCGACTCGCGCATCGCCTTGGGATAGATGTCGCCCAACAGCCGCTCGAACGTCCGCCGCCAGCTGAAATTGGTCTCGACATGCGCCCGCGCCGCCGCGCCCACCGCGTCGTGATCCTCGGCCCACAGGCGCTGGACGTTCGCCGCCATCGCGCGCGTGTCGTCGACCGGGCCGAGCAGCCCCAGTCCGGCCGGCACGCGATCGGGCATCGCGCCCGACGCCACGCCGACCACCGGCAGGCCGCACGCCTGCGCCTCGATCACCGACACGCCGAACGTCTCGTCGGCCATCGCCGACACGTAGATGTCCGACGACGCCAGCGCCCGCGCCAGCTGCCCGCGATCCTGTTCGAAGCCCAGGAACGCGACCGGCAGTCCGCTCGACATGCGGCGGACCTTGTCCATCAGCTTGCCGTCGCCGACCATCACCATTGCCGCGCCGAGATCGGTGGGCAGGCGCTTGAACATCGTGACCAGCCGGTCGGCGCGCTTCTCGTTGTCGACGCGGCCCGAATAGATCAGCAGCGGGCCATCGCCGCCCAGCCCCAATTCGCGCCGGAACGCTGGGTCGCGCTTCGCCGGGCTGAACATGTCGATATCGACGCCCAGCGGCAGTACGTCGGTATGCGTGATGGCGAGCCGCCCGAGCGCCGCCCGCGCATCCTCGCTCAGCGTGTAGACCCAGTCGAACTCACGATACGTCCGCCGCGCATAGGCATAGCTCAGGTGTCGCAGCGCTCTCGCGACCGTCGTCCCGAACTTCGCCTCGCCGACGCGATAGATGTGCGCGTTGGGGAAGTCGGTGCGGTAGCCGGCGACCAAAGTCGTCTCCGGGAATTGCCGGCGATGGTGGATCGCCGTCCACGGCAGCACCCACGGGCACAGCGATTCGATCACGTCGGGGCGGTACGTCGCCAGCACCTCGCGCACGACGTTGGTGCGCAGGATGAAGCGGTAATTGGGGCTGCCCGGCACCTGACGCGCGCCGACCTGGACGAAGACGTGACGGCCGTTGACCGTGATCTTGTCGACCGGCCCCGGCACGATCTGGAGCAGGTGGTGCGGCGTGTGAGTCAGCACGTAATCGCGCTTCTCGCGCAGATAGGTGCTGATCCCGCCACCGCCCGTCGGCGCGTAGCTTTGCGTCAGATCGCACAACATCAACGGTCCGCCTGCGCCCGGGCGACGCATCTTGTCGGCGTTGAGAAGCATAGAGACCCCTTGTGGCAGTTACGCTGCCGTAACGCCGGCCTCCTGGAAAAGTTGCGCCAGCTCGCCGCTCTCGTACATCTCCATCATGATGTCGGAGCCGCCGACGAATTCGCCCTTGACGTACAGTTGCGGGATCGTCGGCCAGTCGCTGTACGCCTTGATACCTTGGCGAACCTCTTGATCCTGCAACACATCCACGCTGTCATACTTGGCGCCGAGATGGTCGAGGATCGCCACCGCGCGGCTCGAAAAGCCGCATTGCGGGAACAGCGGGCTGCCCTTCATGAACAGGAGCACGTCATGCTCCTTGACCAGTCCGTCGATGCGATCGTGGGTCGCGTCGCTCATCGTCAAATCCTCATTCTACTGCTGTCGTGAGTTGCAGCGCGTGGAGTTCGCCGCCCATCCGTCCGCCGAGCGCGGCATAGACGCGGCGGGTCCGCTCGACGCGCGAAACACCCTGGAAACTGCCGGCGACGACGCGCGCGGCATAATGGTCGCCGTCCCCGGCCAGGTCGGTGATCTCGACCCGCGCATCGGGGATGGCGGCGACGATCATCGCCTCGATCTCGGTCGCGGCCATCGGCATGTCACTGCGATTCCAGCAACTGGCGGCGCGCCTCGATCGCCTGTTCCTCCAGCGCCTTGCGCACCGCCGCCTCGTCGACGTCGGTGCCGGCCGCGGTCAGGTCGCCGAGCAGCTTACGCACGACGTCCTCGTCGCCCGCTTCCTCGAACTCGGCCTGGACCACCGCCTTGGCATAAGCGTCGGTCTCCTCTGGCGTCAGCTTCATCAGCCCCGCCGCCCATTGCCCGAGCAGCTTGTTGCGCCGCGCGGTGACGCGGAACGCCATCTCCTCGTCGCGGGCGAACTTGGTCTCGAAGGCGCGCTCGCGATCGTCGAAGGTGGTCATGCTGGCTCCCTGAGGCGGTTGTTGCGGGACGGAGATAGGTCGCGGGGCAGGCGTTGGGAAGAGGCTAGCCGTCGCCCCGGCGGAGGCCGGGGCCGCTCGGTGATGGGCGGAGCGTGAGCGACACGGCGGCCCCGGCCTTCGCCGGGGCGGCGACCTAGTCCGCCACCTTCACCACCAGCTTCCCGATCGCGCCGCGCGACGCCATCTTGGCGATCGCCGCGCCGCCCTGGTCGAACGGGAACACCTCGGTCACGCGCGGGGCGATGCGGCCGTCCTTCCACAGGCGGAACAGGCGGTCGACATGCGCGCGGTTGGCCTGCGGGTCGCGCGCGGCGAAGGCGCCCCAGAACACGCCGCACACGTCGCAGCTCTTGAGCAGGGTCAGGTTGAGCGGCAATCGCGGGATGCCGGCCGGGAAGCCGACCACCAGATACCGCCCTTCCCAGCCGATCGAGCGCAACGCCGGCTCGGCATAGTCGCCGCCGACCGGATCGTAGATCACGTCGTAGCCGGCCTTTCCGGCCTGCGCCTTGAACTCCTCGGCCAGCGCCCTGGACTGGTCCTTGTCGAACGGTGCGCGGCCATAGACGATGGTTTCGTCGGCACCCGCGTCACGGCACGCCTGCGCTTTTTCCTCGTTCGAGACCGCCGCGACGACGCGCGCGCCGAACGCCTTGCCGAGCTCGATCGCCGCCAGCCCGACCCCGCCCGCCGCGCCCAGCACGAGCAGGTTGTGCCCCTCCTTCAGATGCCCGCGGTCGAGCAGCGCGTGGATCGTCGTCGCGTAGGTGAGCAGCAGCGACGCCCCCTCCTCGAACGATCGCCCCTCGGGCAACGGGTAGAGCGACGACGCCGGCACCGCGATCTTCTCGACCAGCCCGCCCGCGCCGGTCGTGCACAGCACGCGGTCGCCCGGCGCGAAGTCGGTCACGCCCTCGCCGACGCTGTCGACCACGCCCGAAATCTCGCTGCCCGGCGCGAACGGGCGCGGCGGCTTCATCTGGTACTTGTCCTCGATGATGAGGACGTCGGGATAGTTGATGCTGCACGCCTTGACCGCGACGACGACCTGGCCCGGCCCCGCGACCGGATCGGGCAGCTCGTCCATCACCAGCGTGTCCGGACCGCCCGGCGCCTTCGACAACAAGCCCCGCATCGTCACTCTCCCACGGATTCGAAACCGCGGTATCCTTGCCAGCGAAGCGGCGGGCGCGTCCAGTCCTGGAGGTGGTGGAAATAACGGAAGGCGGATCACCCGCTTACGACACCCACCCCGGCGAAGGCCGGGGCCAGATGGAAAGGTCGACGTGACGAAGCGCAGCACGAGGTGACCCGCGTCACCCGACCGGGCCCCGGCCTTTGCCGGGGTGGTGGCATCCGCGTCAATCGATCCGCGTGAACGTCAACCCGCGGCGCGATCCACCACGACCGGCTGCGCCATCGCGGCATAGGCGGCGACGCCGCTCAGCACCGAACCCACCACCAGCAACAGCAGCACCCGCTTCATGCCCGACCCCCAGACTCCCCGGCCGACGATACGCTTCCCGCACCATTCGACACGCACCTTGTACCAGAGCGGGACAGGTGGCGATAGCCGCACTTCCGCCCAAGCGTTGGTTTATCGCGACTCCCCGAGGGGTTAGCCGACCCGCCCGAGCGCCGGCGACACGTAATCGGCATCGTGCGCGAACGGCAGCGGCCGATCCTCGCGCAGCGCCGCCAGCACCGCAGCGAAGTCGCCGGCGCAGCGAAACCCGATCTCGCGCTCGATCCGGCTGGCGTCGTACACCCGCCCGACGCTCGCCGGCAGCGACCAGCCGCGCCGCGCGTACAGTTCGCGCGCGTCGGGAAACAGCCGCTCAATCACCGCCGCGGCATCCGCCTTCAGCGCACCGGCATCCGCCCGCGCGAACGGCGTCGGCGCCGACACGATATAGGTGCCGAACCCCACCCGCGGCGCCGCGTCGAGCGCCGCGACATGCGCCGTCGCACAATCCTCGACCGTCAGCCGGCGATGGAGGAACTCGTTCGCCTTCATGTTCTCGCCCGACAGCGTGCGATGCGTGTCGTCCTCCTCCGGGAAGAAGCGCGCGGTGCGCAGGACGACGACCGGCATCCCGGTCTCGCCATGCAACAGCCGGCACAGTTCCTCCGCCGCGCGCTTGGTCACGCCGTAGATGTTGCGCGGTTCGAGCGGCCCGCTGTCTTCATCCAGCCACACCGGCGCATCCGCCGTCTCGTCGCGGATCGCCTGGCTAATCATCAGCGAGGTGGTCGAGGTGAAGACGAACCGCTCGACCCCCACCGCCGCCGCTTCCTCGAGCAGGTTGAGCGTCCCGGTCACGTTGACATCGACGAAAGCCTGGCGGGCATAGCGCGCGATGTCCGGCTTGTGCAGCGCGCCGGCATGGACCACCGCGTCGATCCCGTGGCTCAGCACGGTGCGCTCGACCAGCGCGCGGTCGGCGATGCTCCCGACCACGTGCGTATCCGGCCCCGGCGCGATGTCGATCCCGGTCACCTCGTCGCCCCGCTCGCGTAACAGCGGCGCGAGGTGCCGCCCGAGCCACCCGCTCGACCCGGTCAGTAATACGCGCATCGTTCCTCCGTCGCCCCGGCGCAGGCCGGGGCCGCTGGCTGCATCATTACATGGTGCCCCGGCCTACGCCGCGGCGACGGCTTTGTCAGGCCACCGCCAGCGGTCGCGGTGCCGGCTCGTTCTCCAGCGCGTCGGCCCAGTCAGTGCGGCGCGGCAGCCACGGGTTGAGGAACAGCACCGGGATCTTCAGGAACAGCAATTCGCGGTGGATCCAGAAGTCGGCCAGCCGCTCGCTCCATTTCGCCTGGCGGCGACCGGTGCGGATCAGCCAGTCGCGATACGGCATCCAGTGGCTCGGCTCGTCCTTTTCGACGATGCGAAAAATCCGCATCATCACCGGATCGCCCTTGATGAGCGGCGATCGGAGCAGCTTCTCGACCTGCCACATGCCGCGCATCTCGGTCAGCATGATGACGCGGCAGAGGCGTTCGAACATGTCGGGCGAGTCGATCACCTGCTGCGTGTCGAGCTCGTCGATCGTCTGGCGGAACACGATCTCGACGAAGCGGTCGATATGACCGAGCGCGCGATCGACCTGGAGCGGCATCTTGCCCTGCAATTCGAACCAGCGGCGGAACATCGTGTAATGCTTGCGCTCGTCGGCGCGGTGCTTCTCGATCGCGGCGATGAAGGTGGCGTCGTCGGGACAGCGCACGCGCACCGCCTCCAGCACGCGGTCGATCGAGGTGTACCCGCGATGCTCGTTATAGATATAGATCGACGCCAGGACGTCGAGGTAACGGCGGCGGAACGCGGCGAACATGCGCGCAAGCCTAGGCCCCGCCGCGCCCGCCGACAATGCGTTCGATCAAGTACTTACGCGGCGACCGGCACCTCGTACCGCGCCGTCGTCTTCGCCGCGACTTCGTCCGCGGTCACGCCGGGGGCCAGTTCGATCAGGCGGAACGGCGACTGGTGGTCGGGGCGCTGGAACACCGCCAGGTCGGTGATGACCATGTCGACCACGTTCTTGCCGGTCAGCGGCAGCGTGCAGCTCGGGATGAACTTCGGGTCGCCGTTCTTCGACGTGTGTTCCATCACCACGATGATCTTCTTGACCCCGGCGACCAGGTCCATCGCACCGCCCATCCCCTTTATCATCTTGCCGGGGATCATCCAGTTGGCGATGTCGCCATTCTCCGCCACTTCCATCGCGCCGAGCACGGTCAGGTCGATATGGCCGCCGCGGATCATCGCGAAGCTCTGCTCCGACCCGAAATAGACCGACTGCGGCAACTGGCTGATCGTCTGCTTGCCGGCGTTGATGAGGTCGGGATCCTCCTCCCCGGCAAACGGAAACGGGCCGATGCCGAGCATGCCGTTCTCCGACTGCAACGTCACTTCGACGCCGGCCGGGATGTGGTTGGCGACCAGGGTCGGGATGCCGATCCCCAAATTCACGTAATATCCGTCGCGCAGTTCCTTCGCCGCGCGCGCGGCCATGTCGTCGCGAGTCCAAGCCATCAATGGTCCTTTCGCGCCACCACCACCGGCGGCGGCAAGTCGTTCGTCGGGGTGTCGGCGTCCTGGTCGAAGCCTTCGCGGATCCGCGCCAGCGCCTCGTCCTCCGGAATGCCGGTCGCGCGCGACCAGGCGGCCGCGGCGTGCGTCATGCTGTCGCGCAGCGCCACCCCGAACAGCGCCGGGTCGGCCCCGAGCCCGCGCGGATTGACGAAGCAGTTGAGCCGGCCGTCCTCGGTCGCCCAGATGCGCAGGAACTCGCGCGCGCCGCGCAGCGAATCGATGAAGGGCATCAGGTCGATCGCGACCGGATTGTCGTTGGCGCTCATTTCGGGGTCGGCGCTCCGGCGGTCGGGTTGGGGACGGTCGCCGGCGGCTGGGTCGGCGCGACGGCCATCGGCGGGCCGGGATCGATCCAGCGGCGGTTCTTCGGGAAGACGTCGTCGATATTGCCCTTCAGACCCGTGCCGTAGACCGGGTTGGGCAGCACGAACCAGCCATGCCCCCACAGCATCCGCACCAGCGGCAGCGCGATCGCCTGGCGCCGCTGCATCGGCGTCATATCGGCCGCGTTGAACAGGTCGCTGAAATCGCCGAGCTGGTCGCCGACCATCGCGATGACGCAATATCTGGCGGAGATCGCCCAGCGCCGCGCGTCCTTGCCGCTGCCAGTCGAGCCGGCATCGCCCTTCAGCCACAGCGTGTCGCCGTGCACCGCCGGGCCGAGCCCCGCGATCGTCAGCGCCCAGCTCGTCGCCGCGGCGTTCATGGCCGACCGATTGGAATTGAAGATGACCGCCACGCCAGCCGCGCGCGCCGACCGCAGGGCTTCCACCGCGCCAGGCACCGGCTCGACCGCGGTCATGCCGCTCGCCTCCCAACGATCCCAGCGACGCTGATCGTATGGGCCACCGCGCTGACTGTCGTCGGCTTCGTAGCCCAGGTTCAAGAGCGCCGTCTCGTCGATATCGAGCACGACCGCCGGCCGTTGGCCCGACGTGCACGTCAGGAACTTCGGGGCGGCCAACGTCGCGTCAGGGGCCAGCACCACCGAATTGACCGGGTGCCCGACCGCGAAGTCGCTCGCCCGCGCCTGCAGGAAATCGGCCAGCCCGAGATAGGCTTGCGTGCTGATCGCCGCCGCTTCACCCGATCCGTAAAGGTATTGCATCCCCGGCGGCACGCTTCCGGAGGCTGGAACGGCGGACGACGGCGGTGCGGACGCTGCCGCGGTCGGCAGCGGCTGGCGACTGCGCTTGTGGTGCAACCCCTTCTGCCCGATCGCACCGGCTGCGACGACAGGAGCCGCCGCGGCAACGCAACCGCTCAGCACGAGGCTGGACGCCAATCCCGCCAGGATTACGATCGGCTTCATCTTACGGACGCGTGCCGCCGTCACGACAAGGCTCCAGCCGCCTCATGCCGCGACACGCTCGCGGACGGTGCGGAACTCGATCTTCTTGTCGTAGGGCGCGCCGACGATCAGGCGGTTGACGTAGATGCCGGGCAGGTGGATCTGGTCGGGGTCGAGGCTGCCGACCGGCACCACTTCCTCGACCTCGGCGACGCAGACCTTGCCGGCGGTCGCCATCGGCTGGTTGAAGTTGCGCGCGGTCTTGCGGAACACCAGGTTGCCGGCCTCGTCCGCCTTCCACCCCTTGATGATCGACAGGTCGGCGCGAATGCCGCGTTCGAGGATGTAGTCCTCGCCGTCGAAGCTGCGGACTTCCTTGCCCTCCGCCACCTGCGTGCCGACGCCGGTCTTGGTATAGAAGCCGGGAATGCCCGCCCCACCTGCGCGGCACCGCTCGGCCAGCGTCCCCTGCGGACAGAATTCCACCTCAAGCTCGCCGGCCAGATACTGCCGCTCGAACTCCTTGTTCTCGCCGACATAGGACGAGATCATCTTCCGGACCTGCCGCGAGCGGAGCAGCTTGCCGAGCCCCTCGCCGTCGATCCCGGCATTGTTGCTGGCGATCGTCAAATCCGTCGTCCCCGCCGCCAGGATCGCGTCGATCAACCGCTCGGGAATGCCGCACAGGCCGAACCCGCCGGCGCAGATCGTCATGCCGTCGAACAACACGCCATCGAGCGCGGCGGCGGCATCGGGATAGAGCTTCTTCATGGCCCGACGCTATGCCGTTGGTTGAGGCCGCTGCGCAAGGGGGCGATGCCGGCCGGTTCCGCCCGATCATCTGCCGAGCCGGTCCCGCTCCGCCCGGAGCCGTATTCGACCAAACCGACCCCCTCTCCCGTCACCCGGCCTTGAGCCGGGGTCCCGCTTTTTGCGCAGAAGGATCAGGTAGAAGTTGGACCCCGGCTCAAGTCCGAGGTGACGAGGTTTGCGTGGCCGAGCGGCGCCGCGCGAAACCGCCACCCGGCCTCAGCGCAACGTCCCCGCCGCCAGCCCCAGCGCCGCCGCCAGTTCACCCAGCGCCTGCCCCTCGCCTGTCACCTTGATCGCCGCCATGCCGAGCGCGGCGGCGGGCTTGCAGTTGATGCCGAGGTCGTCGAGGTACACGCATTGCGCCGGCACCACGCCCAGCGCCTCGCACGCCAGCCGGTAGATCGCCGGATCGGGCTTGCGGATGCCGACCTTCGACGATTCGACGACATGGTCGAACCGCGCCAGGATCGCGGCGATCGCCGCCGCTTTCTCCGCCGTGCGCGCCATCCCCGCGCCCTCGCCGGTGGGGACGTTGTTGGTGATGCAGCCGACGCGGTAGCCGTTCGCCTTCAGCCAGTCGATCGCCGCGACCATGCCCGGGCGGATGTCGCCGGCCAGCACCGCGAGCACGTCGTCGCCGCGCAGGTCGTGGCCGTGCGCCCTCGCCTCCGCGGCGAACAGCGCATCGAACGCCGCCGCATCGATCTCCGCCCGCTCGAACCGCGCCCAGGCATTGCCGTCGCCGTCCGCCGCGTTGATCCGCCGGATCAGGTCGCGGGGCAGGCCCCGCTCCGCCTCCAGCCGGTTGAACGCCTCGAACGGCGACGAGGTGACGACCCCGCCGAAGTCGAAGATGACGGTATCGCGCGTCATGCCCGCCGCCAGCGGTAGCGGACGTTGGGCACGCGGTTGCCATGCTCGGGATCGAAGCCGTGTTCTTCGACGACGAACCCCGCCGTCTCGTACAGGCGCCGCGCCCGCGCATTGGCGGCGTAGGTATAGAGTTGCAGGTCGGCCGCCGCGTCTTGCGCCAGTGCGATCAGTGCGCGGCCGATGCCTCTGCCGTGATGTGCCGGATCGACGTAGAGATGATCGATCCAGCCGGGCTTCAATGCCATGTGCCCGACCAGCGTGTCGCCGTCGAACGCGCCCCACACCGGACCGCCGGTGAAGACCGTTTCGCAATAGAAAGCGCGCGTGTCCTGCGCGCTGTGCAGCGACAGGTCGAACCCGGGAATCAGCTCCCCGGCTAGACGATGCTGGTCCGCGGCGACATCCATCTCGTCCCGTCGCAACGGGCGATAAGAGAACTCAGCCATTATACTGCAGCTTCAACCCCGGCCGCTTCCAGCGCATCTTCGCCAGGCGCCCGGTGCCGGAGAGGGTGATGTAGGCGTCCATCATATCTGCCCCGCCCCAGCAGATGTTGGTGGTGAAGATGTCGTCGGTGGGGACGAACTCGACCAGTTCGCCGGCGGGCGAGATCACGGTGATGCCGCATTCGCCGATCGTCGCGACGGCGACGTTGCCGCCGTCCTCGACCCCCAGCGAATCGAAGAACTTGTAGCCGGCAGGGCGATAGAGTGGGATGCCGGGGCCGCCCGGCCCGGCGGTGCCGTCGACCTGGCCCGGCGCGACGACGTTGAACGCCATCAGCCGACACGTATAGGTTTCCGCCGCGTAGAGCCGTT
Organism: Sphingomonas sp.; assembly: GCF_017304635.1. Classification (GTDB taxonomy): domain Bacteria; phylum Pseudomonadota; class Alphaproteobacteria; order Sphingomonadales; family Sphingomonadaceae; genus Sphingomonas. The sequence continues at coordinate 460,738 of NZ_JAFKMA010000001.1, read as the reverse complement.
TGCCATCGGGCGACAGGCCGACCCCGTTGGGGTTCTCGCTCGGGAAGATCACTTCGGCCAGGTGGCTGCCGTCCGCCTTGGCGTAGAAGATGCCGGTGATGTCGCGTTCGCGCGGGCGGTTCTTGCCGTGGTCGGTGAACCAGAAGCCGCCGGCGTCATCGAACACGATATCGTTGGGCCCGCGCAACACGCAGCCGAAGTCGCCGTCGCGGTACAGCGTCTCGACCGCGCCGGTCGCGAGGTCGATCCGCTCGATCCGCCCGCCCGAATAATCGTCGGCCTGGCCGTGCGGCGCGAGATACGCGCCGGCATCGTGCCAGTTGAACCCGCCATTGTTGCAGCAATAGAGCTTGCCGTCCGGTCCGATCGCCAGGCCGTTCGGCCCGCCGCCGGGCTCGGCGACGGTTTCCCTGGTCCCGTCCGGACGGACGCTGGTGATGCGGCCGGCGGCGATCTCGACCAGCACGACGCTGCCGTCGGCCATCGCGACCGGGCCTTCGGGGAAGCGCAAGCCGTCGGCGACGATTTCGTATTCGAACATCGGGTATCCTCTTCCGCGTGACGTCATGGCGCGGTGGGAGGATAAAGAAAAGGGCCGTCCGGTAGGACGGCCCATCGCTAGACCTTAGCGCCGCGGCGGAGCCGCGTCGTCGGACGGGGCTGGCGCCCCGCCGGCCGGACTTGCGCGTCTCGCGCCCAGCTAGGCTGGGCGCGTGCGCGCTTCGTCAGATATCATCTCCGAGGGCGCCCTTGACCTTGCCCTTGAGCTGCTCGAACTTGCCCTTGCCCTGCTGCGCGACGCCCTCGTCGTGCAGTTCGCTGTCGCCCTGGTGGCCGCCGATCGCCTGCTTCACCTTGCCGACGGCTTCGTCGATATTGCCTTTGATCTTGTCGGTCAGTTCACCCATTTCGAATATCCTTTTCCTGCCGCGCGTCGGGGGCGATCGCGTTCCGGCAGCGCAACAGAAAACGGACCGATGCGGCGTAAGTTCCTGATGCAGGTCAAGGAAACTGACGTTTGAGAAAGCCGAGCACGGCGCGCCAATTCTCGTCGGCGCCGCCCGGGTTCTTGTTGGCGTTGAGCGTCGATGAACCGTGCACGCCCGCCTGCGGCACGTATTGCAGGCGGTCGAGGCTCTTGGTCGCGGCGAGGATCGGCTTGGCCTCGTCGATCTCGCCGACGGTGTTGGCGGAGGTGACGAACACCGGCACGCTGACCTTGGCCGCGGCATGCTCGACCATCAGTTTGTCGTTGAAATATTCGCCCGGCGAAAAGGCGAGCACCGCCTTCACCGCGCCCTTGGCCGACGAGGAGGCGGCGAGCAGGAACACCTCGCTCGCCGAATAGCTCGATCCCCACAGCACGATCGGCGCGCCCGCCGCCTTGTCCTTGGCCCAGGCCAGCGCGCCTTCCAGGTCGGGAAGCGCCGACAGGAAATCGGGGTCCGGACCGCTCGTCGCCGATTGCGGACGGACGCCCGCCGCCGCCATCGTCCGGTTGGGACCATAGAGGTTGCCGCCGATCCGCTGGTCGATCGCCAGGCTCGCATAGCCCTCGCGCTGCAACCGCGGCGCGATGTCCTTATACTCGCCGCTCGACGATCCAGCCTGGTGGAACAGCAGGATCAGCGCCTTCGGGTTGGTCACCGGATAATAGATGCCGAACACCGGCTTGCCGTCCGCCGCCTTCAGTTCGACGGCTTGCGGCGCGGTTGCCTTCACCGGCGCGCTGTCGTTGACCATCGCGTTGGGATTGTCGAACTTGTCGCTGTGGTGGCACGCGGCCAGCGCCAGCGCGGCAATCGTCGGCAGCAATCGGCGCATCGGCCCGTCCTCTTGACAATGCCGCCCTAGATCAGCCCGGCCAGCGGGCTCGACGGATCGGCATAGCGGCGCTGGCCCATGCGGCCGGCGCGATACGCCAAACGCCCGCTTTCCACCGCCAGTTTCATCGCGCGCGCCATCGCCACCGGATCCTTCGCCTCGGCGATCGCGGTGTTCATCAGCACGCCGTCGCAGCCGAGCTCCATCGCCACCGCCGCGTCCGACGCCGTGCCGACCCCGGCATCGACCAGCACGGGCACGCCCGCGCCCTCGACGATCAGGCGGATCGTCACGCGGTTCTGGATGCCGAGCCCCGACCCGATCGGCGCGCCGAGCGGCATGATCGCGACCGCGCCGGCTTCCTCCAGCTGCTTCGCCGCGATCGGATCGTCGACGCAATAGACCATCGGCTTGAACCCCTCGCGGACCAGCGTCTCGGTCGCCTTCAGCGTCTCGCGCATGTCGGGGTAGAGCGTGCGCGCCTCGCCCAGCACTTCCAGCTTGACCAGGTCCCAGCCCCCCGCCTCGCGCGCCAGCCGCAGCGTGCGGACCGCGCTGTCGGCATCGAAACAGCCGGCGGTGTTGGGCAGATAGGTGATCTTCTTGGGATCGATATAGTCGGTCAGCATCGGCGCCTTGGGATCGCTGACGTTGACACGGCGGACGGCGACCGTGACGATCTCCGCCCCCGACGCCTCGACCGCCGCCGCGTTCTGCGCGAAGTCCTTGTACTTGCCGGTGCCGACGATCAGCCGCGAGCGGAACGTGCGCCCGGCGACGCTCCAACTATCGTCGGCGTTCGCGGTCACGGGGGTGGCGATATTCATGCGCTTCATCCACTTCTCGTGTTCCTGCGAAAGCAGGAACCCAGGGCCTAATAACGGTCGGCCCGCGATAAACCCTAGGCTCCTGCTTCCGCAGGAGCACGGCGATCCGTCTACCCACCGCCGACGAAGTGGACGATCTCGATCTCGTCGCCATCCTCGACCATGACCTGCGTCAGCGTCGAGCGCGGCACCACTTCCAGATTGCGTTCGACCGCGACCTTTTCCGGCACCAGCCCGAGCTCGGCCGCCAGCTGCGCGAGACTCAGCCCCGCCGCCACCCGGCGATGCTCGCCATTGACCGTGATCGAGACGGTGCCGTCGGTGTGCATGGTATTCATCACGAACCGCGATATAGGGGCGCGATCGATTGCGCCACACCCGAAAGGCCAAAGGTGACCGAAACGATCCTCGTCCTGAACGGCCCCAACCTCAACCTGCTCGGCACGCGCGAGCCGGACATCTATGGCGCCGACACGCTCGACGACATTGCCGAGCGGTTGACGGTGCGGGCGAAGGAGCTCGGCTATGTCGTCGACATGCGGCAATCGAACCATGAGGGGCACCTGGTCGACTGGCTGCACGATTCGCAGGGCTGGGGCGTCAAGGCGATCCTACTCAATGCCGGCGCGCTGACCCATACATCGGTGGCGTTATATGATGCGATCAGGGCGATTTCGGTGCCGGTGATCGAGGTGCACCTGTCCAACCCGCTGGCGCGCGAGGACTTCCGCCACGTCAGCTTCGTCGGGCGCGCGGCGCGCGGAACCATTTCCGGATTCGGCGCGCTGTCCTATATGCTCGCGCTTGAAGCCGCCGCCGCTCTCTGACACAGGGCGCGACTTTGACTTGGCCCGAATGAAGGCCGATGGGGGTTGCATGGCAGATAACAACGACAGCATGCGGATCGACGTTGAACTGGTGCGCCAGCTGGCGACGTTGCTCGACGACACGCACCTGACCGAGATCGAGGTCGAGGACGGCGACCGCAAGGTTCGCGTCGCGCGCAAGGCGGCGGCGGTGGCGGCTCCCGTCGCCTATGCTCCCGCCCCGATGGCACCGGCGGCGGCCCCCGCCGCGGCACCGGCGACCGCGCCCGCCGACGCCGGCGCGCCGGCCCCGGCCAGCACGGCCAATGCGGTCAAGTCGCCGATGGTCGGCACCGCCTATCTGGCGCCCAATCCCGAGGCGAAGCCGTTCGTGACGGTCGGGCAGAAGGTCGCGGCCGGCGACACGCTCCTCATCATCGAGGCGATGAAGGTGATGAACCCGATCACCGCGACCGCCGCCGGGACCGTCGCCGCGATCCTGGTGACCAGCGGCCAGCCGGTCGAGTTCGACCAACCGCTCGTCGTCGTCGAGTAAGAGTCTCAAGTTTTGCGCCGCGCCGGCCCGCTCCCCCATCCGACCGCCCAACCAGTTTATCCTGTGGGCGGTCGGGTGGGGGAGCGGGCCGGCGCGGCCTAGGAAATCAAGATGCCTGAAATCAAGAAACTCCTGATCGCCAATCGCGGCGAGATCGCGTTGCGCATCCATCGCGCGTGCCACGAAATGGGCATCCGGACGGTCGCGGTGCACTCGACCGCCGATGCCGACGCGATGCACGTGCGACTGGCGGACGAGGCGATCTGCATCGGGCCGCCGCCCGCCGGCGAATCGTACCTCAACATTGCCAACATCATCTCCGCGGCGGAGATTTCGGGCGCGGACGCGATCCACCCCGGCTACGGCTTCCTGTCGGAAAACGCCAAGTTCGCGGAGATCGTCGAGGCGCACGGCATCATCTTCGTCGGGCCCAAGCCCGAGCATATCCGCACGATGGGCGACAAGATCGAGGCGAAGCGCACCGCCGGCGCGCTCGGCCTGCCGCTCGTCCCCGGCTCGGACGGCGCGATCAGCGACATCGCGGAGGCCAAGGCGATCGCCGACGCCGCCGGCTATCCGGTCATCATCAAGGCCGCGTCGGGCGGCGGCGGGCGCGGCATGAAGGTCGTGCACACGCCCGAGGAACTCGAAACCCAGATGCAGCAGGCGGGGAGCGAGGCGAAGGCCGCGTTCGGCGACGCCACCGTCTATCTGGAGAAATATCTCGGCAATCCGCGCCACATCGAGTTCCAGGTGTTCGGCGACGGCAACGGCAACGCGATCCACCTGGGCGAGCGCGACTGTTCGCTCCAGCGCCGCCACCAGAAAGTGCTGGAGGAAGCCCCCTCCCCGGTCATCACGCCGGAGGAGCGCGAACGGATGGGCGGGATCGTCGCCAAGGCGATGGCCGACATGGGCTATCGCGGCGCCGGCACGATCGAGTTCCTGTGGGAAGACGGCGAGTTCTACTTCATCGAGATGAACACGCGGCTCCAGGTCGAGCATCCCGTCACCGAGGCGATCACCGGGCTCGACCTGGTGCGCGAACAGATTCGCGTCGCCGAAGGCCATGGCCTGACGCTGCGGCAGCAGGACGTGCAGTTTCGCGGCCACGCCATCGAATGCCGCATCAATGCCGAGGACCCGCGCACCTTCGCCCCCTCCCCCGGTCTGGTGAAGATGTTCCACGCGCCGGGGGGCATGAACGTGCGCGTCGATAGCGGGCTCTACGCCGGCTACCGCGTGCCGCCCTATTACGATTCGATGATCGCCAAGCTGATCGTGTACGGCACCACCCGCGCCGGGGCGATCCGCCGCCTGCGCCGCGCGCTGGAGGAGTTCGTGGTCGAGGGGATGAAGACCACCATCCCGCTCCACCAGGCACTGATCGAGGACCCCGAGTTTCAGGAGGGGCACTATACGATCAAGTGGCTGGAAGAATGGCTCGCGCGCCAGGATCCGAACGACGCGGGCGGCTGATCCGTCCAACTTTCATCCAACGATCCTCCAACATCGCTGTCCGCCGGGGTCGATTACCGCATGTCCACGACACCCACGCCGGATCACGCCGACACGGCCGGCACGCAACGCGACTGGCCCGGCACGCATTTCGCGTCGGGTGGCGATCGGCTGCGCTGGATTTTCAACTGCGGCTGGCGCGGGCGGTGTCCGCGCTGCGGCGAGGGACGGATGTTCCGATCGTGGCTGAAACTGGCTGATCGCTGCGACGTGTGCGGGCTCGATTACCGCTTCGCCGCGCCCGACGACGGGCCGGCCTTCTTCTCGCTGTGCCTGGTCGCGCTGCCGCTGATCTTCGTCGTGGTGTGGATCCAGGTCGCGTTCGACCCGCCGCTTTGGGTGCACCTCGTCACCTCCGCGCCGATCATGGCGGCGGGATGCATCCTGCCGCTCGCGCCGATCAAGGGCTGGCTGGTCGCCTCGCAATTCGTCAACCGCGGCACCGAGGCCGGGACCGAGGGGCTGTGGAGCAAGCTCCACGGCGATGCCGAGGCGGGGACCGACCGCGAGGATTGAGGAGCGGTGGGGGAATGTGTTGGTCGCGCGGCCGACGCGAACGATACCGCCACCCCGGCGAAGGCCGGGGCCCAGTTGGGGGACGATCGTAACGACGCGATGCACTTCATCACGAGAGCCTTGCCAACTGGACCCCGGCCTCCGCCGGTGTGGCGCCTATCGATGTTGGGTCGCGAGCGAAGCGCTCCACATTGCCCCAACTCCGCCCTTCCGTCTCCCCGGCCTCTCTCCCCCCACCACGAACGCGCTGGCAATGTAGGATGATGTCGGTCATCCTCGCGGAGCCGCCGTGGTCGACCGGTGCGCGCGCAACGCCTGACAGGCGCGGTTGCGCGTCAACTTCGCCACGTTCCGCGCAAGCCGGGGAGCCCGAATGACGCTGATCGCCGACCTGAAGACGCTCCAGCCCAGGCAACGCAGCGCGATCTGGGCGAGCTATCTCGGCTGGACGCTCGACGCGTTCGACTTCTTCCTGCTCGTGTTCATGCTGTCGGCGATCGCCAAGGAATTCGGCACCGATATCAAGGCGGTATCGGAAGCGACCTTCCTGACGCTGGCGGCCCGCCCGTTCGGCGCGTTCGCGTTCGGCTGGATGGCCGACCGGTTCGGGCGACGGCCGATCATGATGATCGTCATTCTGCTGTTCTCGATCTTCTCGTTCGCATCCGCCTTCGCGTGGAGCCTGACCAGCCTGTTCGTGATCCGCGCCTTGTTCGGGTTCTGCATGGGCGGCGAGTGGGGCATCGGCGCCAGCCTGGTGATGGAATCGATCCCGGCGAAGCTGCGCGGACCGGTCTCCGGGCTGCTGCAATCGGGCTATCCGTCGGGCTATTTCCTCGCCAGCCTGATCTACTTCCTGCTGTTCGACCATATCGGCTGGCGCGGCATGTTCATGGTCGGCATCGCGCCGGCGATCCTGGTCTTCCTGATCCGCCTGCACGTCGACGAGAGCCCGGCGTTCGAGCGGCGTCGGCACGAAAAGCCCGCCAACCCGTTGCGCGAGCTCGCCGCCAACTGGCGGATCGCGCTGTACCTCGTCGTGCTGATGACGTGCTTCAACTTCTTCAGCCACGGGACGCAGGACCTCTATCCGACCTTCCTCAAGGAGCAGCACCGGTTCGACACGCACACCGTCGGGCTGCTGGCGATGATCGGCAATGTCGGGGCGATCGTCGGCGGGATCGGGTTCGGCGTCTGGTCGGAACGGATCGGGCGCAAGCGCGCGATCATCGTCGCCAGCCTGCTCGCTCTGCCGATCATCCCGCTCTGGGCGTTCGCGGCGACGCCGGTGATGCTGGCGCTCGGCGCGTTCCTGATCCAGGTCGCGGTGCAGGGCGCGTGGGGGATCGTGCCGGTCCACCTCAACGAACTGTCGCCGGCGCTGGTGCGGGGCATGTTCCCGGGGTTCGCCTATCAGCTCGGCAACCTGATCGCGTCGCGCAACGGCCCGATCCAGGCGGGCATCGCCGAGTCGCACGGCGGTAATTACGGGCTGGCGCTGGCGATCGTCGCGGGGATCACCGCGGTCGTGCTGGTCGTGTGGACGGCGGTCGGGCCCGAGCGCACCGATGTCGACTTCCTGGCGGAGGAGGCGAAGTGAAAGCGACGATCTGGCACAATCCGCGTTGCTCGAAATCGCGCGAGGCGCTGGCGATCCTGCACGAGAAGCCGGGGGTCGAGGTGACGGTAATCGAGTATCTCAAGCACCCGCCGACCCGCGAAGAACTGGCCGCGCTCTATGCTCGCGGCGGGATCAGCCCACATGACGGATTGCGCAAGACGGAGGACGGCGCGAAGGCGCTGGCCGGGGCGAGCGACGAGGCCGTGCTAGCCGCGATGGCGGCGGATCCAATCCTGATCGAGCGCCCGCTGATCGCAACCGACAAGGGTGTCGTGATCGGCCGGCCGCCCGACCGGGTCGGTTCGATTCTCTGAACGAACCCGGCCGAGCGTCGCGACTCAGTTGGTGTGGGTCGTGACCGTCGTCGTGGTCTTGGTCGCGGCGGCCGGCGTCGCAGCGCGAACGACCTTGCGATGGACGACACGGCGCTTCGGTACGACGCGCGTGACGGTGCGGGTGGCCGGCGCGACCGTTTCGGTCGTCGTCGTCGCGGTCGTCGTTGTCGGCGCGGGGTCCGGCGCCGGCGCCGGGGTCTGGACGATCACCGGCGGCGCGGCGCGCGCGGCGGCGGCATCGGCCTGGGCAGCGGCGGCGGCATCCTGCGCGGCGGCGGCGCGGGCGTTGGCGTCGGCCGCCTGAGCCTGCGCCTGCTGCGCCTGGGCCTGGGCCTGCGCGGCCTGGGTCTGCGCATCGGCGGCGGCGCGATCGTCGCGCGCATGCTCCGCGCGCATCCGCTGCATTTCGTTCATCGCGGTGTCGGCGAGTTGCGAGGCGCGCTGGGCGTCAGCGATCGCCTGTTCCTTGTGGCTACCCTTCAGGTCGTCCTGCGCCGCCCGCAGCGCGGCCTGCGCATCGGCCAGCGTACGTGGCGCCGTCGCGGCGGTGCCGAGCCGGGACGCGGCGTCGACCTTGGCCTGCGCCTCCGCGATCGCCTGGCGCGCGCGATCGGTCTTGCCCTCGGCAAACGCCGGCGAGGCGGCGGTCAGCGTCAGCCCCAGCGCCGACACGCAAGCGAGCAGTGTCTTGGAACGCATGATACATCTCCCAATCTGTGAAGCGCCGCCCCAACGATCGTTACGCACGCGGAGTTCCCTGTACCGGGATTCAGTGCCGCCGCTCGCGCACGTCCTCGAAGTTCCAAGTGTGGTTCTCGACGATGTACGATTTGAACGGATGCCGATTCTCGTCGAGCGCCGGGCGGTAGCGGAATTTCTGCTCGATCAGCTGGCAGGTGAGCGTATCGAGCTCGCGATTGCCGCTCGATCGCGTGACGCGGCATTCGTCGACGTGGCCGTCCTCCTCGACGGCATATTTTACGCCCACCACCAGATCGACTCCCGAGGTCAGGTTGTAGGCGAGATCGTCGGGCAGGTCGCCCGGCTTGATCCGCCCGCCGACCCGCCGCGGCGGGGTGTCGCGCCCTTCGCCGCCGCCGCCAGGACCGTCACCCTCGCCGCCCGCGCCGAAGCCGTTGCCCTCGCCGCCCGCGCCAGTCCCGGGACCGGCGACCGGCGCCGCACCCTGTGTGGGAGCGGCACCCGTATTCGCGACCGGCGCCGCCGCGATCGGCTGCGGGGGTGGCGGCAGCAGTGGCTTGGGCGCGGTCACTTCGGTCGCGGTCGCCTTCAGCGCGGGCGGGGCCGCCGCGCCCTCGCGCTTCGGCGCGCGATCGCTGTGCATCGGCTCGCGCGGCTTGGGCGGTTGCGGCGGCGGCAGAGTCAGGCCCATCAGCACGCCCGGCCGCTCGACCGGCAGCGGGCCGAGCCGCACCGCCAGCCCGGCGATCAGCGCCCATAACAATCCCCCCATCAGCGCCGCCGAGATGGCGGCACCGCGCGCGCGTTCGGCGGGGGAGCGGACGATCATCGGCCTGCCAACGCATGAATCGGCTGAACAGACGCTTGCTGGCGCGTGCGGTAGGTGACGAGAGCGCCCCACCCCGCTATCGCGCGCGCATGACCGGAATCACGCCCCAGATCGTCGCCGACCACGGCCTGTCCCCAGAGGAATATGATCGCGTCCTGCACGCGATGGGGCGCGAGCCGAACCTGACCGAGCTGGGCATCTTCTCGGTCATGTGGTCCGAACATTGCTCCTACAAATCCAGCCGTATCCACTTGAAAAAGCTGCCGACGACGGCGCCGTGGGTGATCTGCGGGCCGGGCGAGAATGCTGGCGTCATCGACATCGGCGACGGCCAGGCGGCGATCTTCAAGATGGAGTCGCACAACCACCCCTCCTACATCGAACCCTATCAGGGCGCGGCGACCGGAGTCGGCGGCATCCTGCGCGACGTGTTCACGATGGGCGCGCGGCCGGTCGCGAACCTGAACGCGCTGCGTTTCGGGCGACCGGATCATCCGAAGATGCGCCACCTGATCGCGGGCGTGGTCCACGGCATCGGCGGCTACGGCAATTGCGTCGGCGTGCCGACGGTCGGGGGCGAGGTCAATTTCCACCCCGCCTATGACGGCAACATCCTGGTCAACGCGATGACGGTGGGCGTCGCGCAGACCGACAAGATCTTCTATTCGGCGGCCAGCGGGGTCGGCAATCCGATCGTCTATGTCGGCTCCAAGACCGGGCGCGACGGCATCCACGGCGCGACGATGGCAAGCGCGGATTTCGGCGAGGACTCGGAGGAGAAGCGCCCGACCGTACAGGTCGGCGATCCGTTCACCGAGAAACTGCTGATCGAGGCGTGCCTCGAACTGATGGCGTCCGATGCGATCGTCGCGATCCAGGACATGGGCGCGGCCGGCCTGACCTCCTCGTCGGTCGAGATGGCGTCGAAGGGCGGGGTCGGCATCGAACTCGTGATGGACGACGTGCCGCAGCGCGAGACCGGCATGACGCCGTACGAGATGATGCTGTCGGAGAGCCAGGAGCGCATGCTGATGGTGCTGAAGCCCGGCCGCGAGGCCGAGGCGGAGGCGATCTTCCGCAAGTGGCAGCTCGATTTCGCGGTGATCGGAACGGTGACCGATACCGGTCGCATGATCCTGAAATGGCAGGGGAATGTCGTCGCCGACATCCCGCTCGCCCCGCTCGCCGACGAAGCGCCGCTCTACGATCGCCCGCACGTCCCGACGCCGAAGCCGGCCGAGCTGACCGACGTGCCGGAGACGACCGACCTCGCCGCGGACCTGCTCAAACTGATGGGCTCGCCCGACATCGCCAGCCGCCGCTGGATTTGGGAGCAATACGATTCGCAGGTCGGCGCCGACACCGTCCAGCGCCCGGGCGGCGACGCCGCGGTGGTGCGCGTGCATGGCACCCGCAAGGGCCTGGCGATCACCACCGACTGCACCCCGCGCTATTGCTTCGCCGATCCGGTCGAGGGCGGTCGCCAAGCGATCGCAGAGGCTTGGCGCAATCTCTCGTCGGTCGGTGCGAAGCCGCTGGCGGTGACCAACTGCCTGAACTTCGCCAACCCGCAACGGCCCGAGATCATGGGCCAGATCGTAGGTTGCCTGGAGGGCATGAGCGAGGCGTGCGTCGCGCTCGACTTCCCGATCGTGAGCGGCAACGTGTCGCTCTACAACGAGTCCAAGGCGACCGGTGGCGGTTCCGCGATCCTGCCGACCCCCGCGATCGGCGGCGTCGGCCTGCTCGACGACTGGTCACAATCGGCGACGATCGCGTTTAAGGGCACCGGCGACGCGATCTTCGCGGTCGGCGAGCGCGGCGGGCATCTCGGCCAGTCGATCTGGCTGCGCGAAGTGCATGGCCGCGAGGACGGCCCCCCGCCCCCGGTCGACCTCAAGGCCGAGCGCCGCACCGGCGAGTTCGTCCGCGCCGCGATCGCCGAGGGGCTGGTGACCGCGTGCCACGACGTGTCCGATGGCGGGCTGGCGGTGACGCTCGCGGAAATGGCGCTGGCGAGCGGGATCGGCGCGATCGTCGACCAGGCGCAGCCGTTCGGCGTTGCGGAGTCGTTCTTCGGCGAGGATCAGGGGCTGTATCTGGTGACGGTGCCCGACGAGGCGCTGACCGCGTTCCTGACCAAGGCCGCCGAAGCCGACGTCCCCGCCGACCCGATCGGGCGGACGATCAAGGACCGGCTGATCTTCGAACTCGACGAGGGCGACTGGTGCGTATCGCTCGATACGCTCCGCGCGGCGCACGAAGGTTTCTTTCCCGCGTTGATGGGCGACACGATCGCTTGACGACTGATTGCTGTCCTACAGTTCACGATGGTGCTAGCGGGCAGCTGGACCGGAACCGATCGGTCATCGCGTCCGCCACACGAGAGCAGGGCGGATCGTTCTGGCCGGCCTACCCTCGTCAAGTTTGTCAAGTTTGGGGGCGAACGATCGTGATCGGTGAGGGGGCGGCAGGGCAGCGATCGGGGCCGCAACGCCTTTCCATGATGCGGGGCGACGGTCGGTGACCGCCGCCGCACCCGCTCGCCTTCGGACACCCGGCACGGCGTCGGCACCGCGTCTGCAAACGCTCGACGCGGTGCGTGGCATCGCCGTCATGGGCATCTTCCTGCTCAACGTCGTCAGTATGACGATGCCGTCCTACGCCTATCTCGACCCCAATTATTATGGCGGTGCGACCGGCGCGAACTGGTGGGAATGGGCGCTTGCCTACGTCATCGCCGACGGCAAGTTCCGCGGCCTGTTCACGATGATGTTCGGCGCGTCGACCGTGCTGATCGCCGAGCGCGCCATGGCCGGCGGGGAGCGGCCGGTCGTCGTCCATTACGCGCGCATGGCGACGCTCCTGCTGTTCGGATTGCTCCACGCCTACCTGATCTGGATGGGCGATATCCTGGTACTGTACGCACTCTGCGGCGCCGCCCTGTTCTTTGCGTGGCGCGCGCGGCCGCGTCTGCTCATCGCGATCGGCATCGCCCTGCTGGCGTTCAAGCTGGTCGAGGGCATAGTCGCCTACCAGAACGTCGCCGCGCTCCAGGCCGCGGTCGCGCGCCCTGACGCCGCCCCCGCCGATATCGCCCGATGGCAGGCGTACGACCGCGAGGCCAAGCCGCCGCCGGAGATGCTGGCGAGCGAACTCGCCGGCTATCGCGGCACCTGGCTCGACGCGTTGCGCGTGCGCGCGCCGATGAGCCTGTTCGCGGAGACGGTGATCCTGATCGACGCCCTGCCCGACACGATCGCGCTGATGCTGATCGGGATGGCGTTGTTCCGGCTGGGGTTCTTTTCGGGAGCCTGGTCGCGACGCACCTATTGGCTGCTCGCCGCGCCGATCCCGCTCCTGTGGCTCGGTTATGCGCCACTGGTCGCCTGGCTGGAGCGGACGCGGTTCGCGCCGATGACGATGATCGCCACCGATGCGATCCAGCTGACGCTGCTCCGTCCGTTGCTGAGCCTCGGCTATGCGGCGATCGTGATCCTGTTCGTGCAATCGGGCCGCGCGCGCTGGCTGGCCGCGCGGCTGACGGCGACGGGGCGGATGGCGTTCTCCAATTATCTCGGCACGAGCATCGTCGTGACGACGGCGTTCAACGGCTATGGGTTCGGCTGGTACGGGCGGATCGAACGCTGGCAATGCCTGATCGTGGTCGCCATGATCTGGGCGCTGATGCTGGCCTGGTCGAAGCCATGGCTCGATCGCTTTACCTACGGCCCGTTCGAATGGTTGTGGCGGAGTGCCGCACGCGGCCGGTGGCAGCGATTCCGGCGGCGCCCGATTCATGCGAACGCCTCGCAATAGGCTTGCGAATCATTCTCACTATCGCTAACTCGATCGTAACGAGCGTGAGGGATAATCGGTCTCATGATGGTGTGCGTCTGCAATGCGATCCGCGAGCGTCAAGTCCGCGAGGCTGCGCGCAACGGGTCGATGACCGCATGCCAGGCCTATCGCACGCTCGGCATGCAGCCCAAATGCGGCCAGTGCGTCCCCTTCGCCCGCTCGATCATCGACGCCGAGCGCGCCGGCGCCTGAACCGCGCATCCTCGTATTGGGCTGTCCTCCCCGCGATCGTCGCGCTAGGGTCCCGCCGTCAGCCTCAGCAAAGGATGTGAGCGGATGAAGGGCGATCCGAAGGTTATCGATTTCCTCAACACGGCGCTCAAGAACGAGTTGACCGCGATCAACCAATACTGGCTGCACCACCGGCTGTTCGACCACTGGGGCGTGTACAAGCTCGCCCAGTTCGAGCGCGAGGAATCGATCGACGAGATGAAGCATGCCGACTGGCTGTCGGAGCGCATCCTGTTCCTCGACGGCCTGCCCAATTTCCAGCTGCTCGGCCGCCTGCGCATCGGCGAGACGGTCGAGGAAGTGCTGAAGGCCGATCTCGAGCTGGAGATGGAGGCGCTGCCGCTGCTGCGCGACGCCATCGAGCATTGCGAGCAGGTGCGTGACTATGTCAGCCGCGACCTGTTCCGCCGCATCCTCGACAGCGAGGAGGAGCATGTCGACACGCTCGAACGGCAGTTCGAGATGATCGAGCGGATGGGGATCGAGAATTACGTCCAGCTCAACTCGAAGGCCGAGCACGAGGGCTGATCGCGCGAATTAGCGGCGCTAATTCGCATCGCCCGATCAGCCCGGCCGACCCTGCAAAGCAGGGGTCGACGACGCGGCTTGGCCGCGTCGCGCTGGATAATCAGATCGCGCGCCGGCCGAACGCCATCGGCCGGCGCTCGACCAGCGGATTCGCCTCGCGCTCCAGCATCGTCAGCGTCGCTTCGAAGCAGGGGCGCAGCTTGACGACATGCTCCAGCGCCTGGTCGGGACGATCGCGCGTCTCCACGCATTGCCGTGCGATATGCTCGATGGTTTCGGCCAGCGCCGCCAGCGGCTCCGCCCCGAACTGCCGCGCCTCGCCCTTCAGCGTATGGGCCGGCAGTACCAATGCGGCGGCGCTGCCCGCACGCATCGCCGTCTCGATCGCCGCCAGCGACTTGACGCCGTCCTCCCGGAAATAGCCGAGTATGCGGACGAAGCCCGCGCCGAGCTCGCTTCGCGCCGCCTGGAACGCGCTCCAATCGACCAGCTGACCGTCGTCGCCCATGTTCGTCTCGTCTCCATCGCGCGTTATCCGCGCTTCCCCGAACGCTACCCATATCGGGTAGGAGTAAACGTCGGGTTGATGGCGGACGATATTCGTGCCGCATCCGCGACTTGGCGCGTCAGCTACGCTCGCGATCGAACGGGTTTTTCGGGGCGCGGAACGTCAGCCGGACGGGCACGGCACCGAAGCCGAGCTCACGTCGCATCGAATTGACGAGGTAGCGTTCGTAGCTCGCCGGCAGCTGATCGACACGGGTGCCGAAGATGACGAAGCTGGGCGGGCGCGTCTTGACCTGCGTGACGTAGCGCATCTTGATCCGCTTGCCGCCGGGCGCGGGCGGCGGGTTGGCCTCGACCGCGCGTTCGAACCAGCGGTTGAGTTCGCCGGTGCCGACCCGCTTCGACCATGCGTCGCGCGTTTCGAACGCCGCGCCGAGCAACTGGTCGATCCCCTTCCCCGTCGCGGCCGATACGGTCATCACCGTCACGCCCTTGACCTGGCTGAGCCCATCCTCGAGCGCCTTCTTGACGCCGTTGAACAGCGCCGAGGCATTCTCGGCGACGTCCCATTTGTTCAGCGCGATCACCAGCGCGCGGCCTTCCTCCAATACGCGATCGGCGATACGCAGATCCTGCGCTTCCAACCCCAATGTCGCGTCGAGCAGCAGTACGACGACTTCGGCGAAATCGACCGCGCGCAAGGCGTCGGCGACCGACAGTTTCTCCAATTTGTCCTGCACCTTGGCGCGCTTGCGCATGCCGGCGGTGTCGATCAGGCGCACGGCGCGGTCGCGATCCTCTTTCGGGTCGTGCCACATCCAGTCGACGGCGATCGAATCGCGCGTGATCCCGGCCTCTGGCCCGGTAATGAGCCGGTCCTCGCCGAGCATCCGGTTGATGAGCGTCGATTTGCCGGCGTTGGGCCGCCCGACGATCGCGAGCTTGAGCGGCGCATCGGGACTTTCATCGTCGTCCTCGATTACATCTTCGGGATCGGGAATGTGCGGCAGCAGCGCCTCGAACAGGTCGGCGATGCCCTCGCCATGTTCGGCCGACAGCTGCACCGGGTCGCCGAACCCGAGCGCCAGCGATTCGAGCACGCCGGCCTCGGCGGCGCGCCCTTCCGCCTTGTTGGCGACCAGCACCACCGGCGTGGTCGATCCGCGCAGCCACCGCGCGATTTCCTCGTCGAGCGGGACGATCCCCGCGCGCGCGTCGATCAGGAACAGTGCCACGTCGGCTTGCGCGACCGCGGCCTCGGTCTGCTGCCGCATGCGCCCGGGCAGGGTCGCGGCGTCGAGGTCCTCATACCCCGCGGTATCGACCACGCGGAAATCGAGACCGAGCAGGTGCGCGTCGCCCTCGCGCCGGTCCCGCGTGACGCCGGGCTGGTCGTCGACCAGCGCCAGCCGCTTGCCGATCAGGCGGTTGAACAGCGTCGACTTGCCGACATTGGGTCGGCCGATGATGGCGACGGTAGGTAAAGGCATCCGGTCGCTGTAGCGAGGGTGACGCCGCGCGTCACGTTCCCGTTTGCCCGGCACCGGCCCGCTCCCCCGCCCGGCCTCCCAATTGGCTCATTCCATGGGAGGCCGGGCGGGGGCGCGAGCCGCTGCCGCGACTAAATCAACGATACGCGGCGATGCGCCCGCGTTCGTCGATCGTGTAGAGCGTGTTGTTCGCGACGATCGGGCCGAGCGTGAACGGAACCTTGTTCTCCATCGTCTGCTGGACCGAGCCGTCCGCCGGGTTCGCGAAGACGACCTGTCCGAGCGAGTTGGTCAGGACCAGCCGGTTGCCGGCGAGAACCGGGCCGTACCACGTCAGCGGGTTCTTCTTCTTTTTCTTCTTTTCGGTGCGGAAGGCGCGCAGTTGCGAGATCCAGCGCACCTTCCCGGTCGAGCGTTGCAGGCAGTAGAGCTTGCTCTCGTCGGTCACCACGAACAGCCATTCGCCCGCCAGCCACGGGGTCGAGATGCCGGCGAAATTCTGTTCCCAGATGCGCTGCCCGCTCGCCAGGTTGAGCGCGACCATGCGGCCGCCCTGCCCCAGCGCATAGACGTTGGTGCCGTCGATCACCGGGTCGGCGTCGATATCGGACAGGCTCGACACCGAAGTCGACATGCTGGTGCGCGACAAGGCGTCGCTCCACAGGCTGCGGCCGTTTTCGTAGCGATAGGCGTTGAGTTCGCCGCTCGAAAAGCCGGCGACGATCGTGCTGCGCGCGACAGCGGGTGCGGCGACGCCGAACACACCCTGCGATTCGAGGCTGCCCGACACCGTCCACTTGAGCGAACCATCGGTGGTCGACAGCGCATAGAGCTGGTTGTCCTGGCTCAGCACATAGAGCTGATCGCCATCGACGCTCGGCGCGCCGCGCAGCGGACCGCCCGGCTTCGCGCGCCACACTTCGGTGCCGGTATTGGCATCGAACGCGACGACGTCGCCCAGGCCGTCGGTCGCGAACGCGCGGCCGCCGTCGATGCTGACGCCGCCGCCGAACCGCGCCGGCTTGCTGCGATCGCCCTTGGGGATCGGCACGGTGAACAAGGATGCACCGGTGTCCGCGCTATAGGCATGCAGCTGCGCGTTGACGTCGACCACGTACAGCTTGCCGCCCGCCACCACCGGCGTGCTCGCCAGCCGCTCGCGGTTCGACCCGGCCGGGATCACCGTCGTCCAGGCACGGCCGATGTTCGCGCCCAACGCGACGTGCCCCAGATTCTTGTCGGCGCTCCCGCCCGGCTGCGCCCAGTCGGCGTTGACCTGCGGCTGCGGCAACAGCACCTGCAACCCGGAGATCGTCGGATCAAGCTTCGCATCGGTTTCCGATACCAGGATCGGCACGCGATCGCCGAGCACCGGCGTCTTGCGCCCACCGCCCTTAAACACGCCGCACGCGCCGAGCGCGGTCAGCGCGACGAGCGCGACCGGCGTTTTCCATTTGGTCATCATCAGCTCATTTGCCCTTCAGGTCGGTCGCGCCGACATCAATCGCGTCCACCATCTGAACCGCCCGTTGACGGATCGTGTCGGGCACGTCCTCGCCCTCGGCAATCTCCTTGAACAGGTCGCGCGCCGCGTTGGGCTTGCCCTGCTTCAGGTACGAGATCGCCACCAATTCGCCCGCGCTGCCGAGATAGGCCGAGCCCTTCCCCGCCAGCGGTTGCAGCCGGTCGATCACCGTCTGCGGCGCCAGCGTGTCGAATTCGATCGTCGTCTGGCGGATCAGCGCCAGATCGCGATACGGCTTGCCGACCGCATCGTCGCCGGCGACGGCGGCGAACTTGGCGGCGGCTTCCTTGGCCTTGCCGGCCTGGAGCAGCTGGTTGCCCTCCAGCATCCGCGCGATCGCGCGGTAGCCCGGGCCGCCCGAGCTATCGAGGTCGGCCAGGATCGGCGCGGCCTGATCGGGCTTGTTCGCGCCGATCGCGTCATAAGCGCTCTGCAACTTGACCGCTTCGCCTTCGGCATGGCTGTGCGTCCAGTAGCGCCAGCCCAGGATCGCGGCAAAAACCGCCAGCCCGCCAATGATCGCACCGACGATCAGGCGGCCGTAGCGCGTCCAGACGTCGGCCATCTGGTCGCGGCGCAGTTCCTCGTCGACCTCGCGCAGGAAAGCTTCGTCGGTATGCGGCGTCACGGCCAAGGGAATGGGCTCCAATTGTGGCGGGATTGGGTGCGAACTCTTAGCGGCGCGCGCCCGAAACGCAACGCGGCTTGACGGCGCGCCTTACGACTTGGGGGCGTAGGTCTGCTCCGTCCCCGGGAAAGTGCGCGCGCGCACCTCGGCGGCATAGCGTTCGACCGCGCCGGTGACGTGCGCCGCCATGTCGTCATAGCGCTTCACGAACCGTGGCGTGCGCTCGAACAGGCCGAGCATGTCCTCGGCCACAAGCACTTGCCCGTCGCAGGCCGCCGACGCGCCGATGCCGATGACGGGGACGTCGCTGACCTCGGTGATCTTGCGTGCGATCGGCTCGACCACGCCTTCGACCACCAAGGCGAAGGCGCCGGCATCGGCGACGGCCTTGGCATCGGCCATGATCTTCGCCTCCTCCGCCTGGCTGCGGCCGCGCGCGCCATAGCCGCCAAGCGCGTTGATCGCCTGTGGGGTCAGGCCGACATGCGCCATTACCGGGATTCCGCGTTCGGTCAGGAAGCGGATCGTCGGTGCCATCGCCGCCCCGCCCTCCAGCTTGACGCCGGCGCAGCCGGTCTCCGCCAGGATGCGCGCCGCATTCGCGAACGCCGCCTCGGGCGACGCCTCGTAGCTGCCGAACGGCATGTCGACGAGCACGACCGCATGATAGCTGCCCCGCACCACCGCCGCGCCGTGGGCGATCATCATGTCGAGCGTCACCGGCAGCGTCGACGGCAGGCCGTACACCACCTGCCCCAGCGAATCGCCGACCAGCAGCAGGTCGCAATGCGGATCGAGCAGTTGCGCCATCCGCACGGTGTAGGCGGTCAGCATCACCAGCGGCTCGGCGATCGCGCCCTCGACCTTGCGCCGCTGGATCGCCGGCACGGTCAGCCGCTTCATCGGCGCGGGAGTCGGATTGGCGCGGCTGGTCGCGGTGTCGATCGTGAAGGTCGTGGACATGGGCGTCCCCTTAGCTGCTCCACCTCACCCTCGCCAGCGCCGTCCAACGGCAATGATCGTTTAACTTGACTCAATGTTAAATTTTTATAACATATAGCCTAACAATTCACACACGAGGTTCGCAATGCCATTCAAGGAAAAAATCGCCTGGATATCCGTCATTACGACGCTCGCTGTCTGGGGAATCTATTTCGCCTTCCTGCTGTCGGCAGTCGCGAGCGGCCGTGGCCCGGACCACGGTCATATGATCGGATTCTTCGGCGCGGTGGTCATTCAGGTCCTCCTGATCATCGTCGCCAGCGTGATCACCGCCGCGACAGCACCGAAGGATGCCAGCGCGGGCAGCGATGAACGCGATAAGGCCATCGCGCGAGGATCGTCGGCAATCGCTTATCCGGTACTGCTGAGCGGCGTGGTGCTGGTCGCCGCAAGCATGCACCTCGGACTGACCGCGCCCGGGATGGCGTATGGCATCATGGCCGCGATCGTGATCGCCGAGGTCGTGCATTACGGCGCGCAGATCGTTTTCTACCGGAGCGGACGGCATGGCTAAGCCGCCGCCCGGCCGCGTGGTCAATCAGGTACGGCTGCTCCGCTTCCTGGCCAGCGAAATGACCCAGGCGGAGCTCGGCGAGCGGATCGGCCTGACGCGGCAGACCGTCGCCGCGATCGAGGCGGGAAAATATTCGCCCAGCCTCGACGCCGCGTTCCGCATCGCACAGGTGTTCGGCAAATCGCTCGACGAGGTATTCGGCTGGGAAAGCTAGCGCCGGCCGATCCAGCCCCGGCGCGTCGCATATTGCGCGAACCAGATCGAGAAGGCCGCGACGCCCGCGACGATCGCCGGAAACGCGATCGCTGCGCGCTTGCCCTTCGCCTGGATCAGATCAGTCGCGCCGAACACATAACCGAACATCACGATCACCGCGACGAACGACAGCCAGAACAGCCACCGCGCCCGCTTTTCCTTGAGCAACAGCGCCAGCGCGCCGAGCAGGCCGCCGAACGTCGCGACGATATAGACGTAATTGTACCATGCCGGCAGCGCGGCGTAGAGGCGGCGGTCATAGTCGGTGGTGTGCGGCCCCCACGACTCGGCACCGAAATGCAGTTGCTGGATGCACGCCCACACACCCATCGCGTTCCACGCGAGCAACATGATCGCGACGAGCCAGAACCATGCCGGCGGCCTTGTTCCGATTGCCATTTGCCCTCTCCCAGTTCGGATCGAGAGACTGCGCCGCAACCGCGGCCTTGGCAAGGTCAGCCGAATGCGGCTTCCCATGCCTCGGGCTTGAACCCGGCGAGCAGGATGCCCTCCCCCTCGACGATCGGGCGCTTTATCATCGACGGCTGTGCCAGCATCAGCGCCACTGCCTTGTCGGCATCGAGATCGGCGCGGTCGGCGTCGGGCAGCTTGCGGAAGGTCGTCCCGGCACGGTTAAGTACCGTTTCCCAGCCGAGCACTGCGATCCAGCGACGTAGCGACGCTTCCTCCACGCCCGCCTTCTTGTAGTCATGGAACGCGTAGGCCGTGCCCCGCGCATCGAGCCACGCCCGCGCCTTCTTGACCGTGTCGCAATTGGGAATGCCGTAAAGCGTCAGCATTATCGTCCCTGCCGAATGACCCATAAGGTGTATAGCCCGATCCCCGCCCAGATCACGTTGAGCACCGCCGACGGGATCGCGCCGTTATAGCCGCTGTTCAGCACGAAGCAGGCCGCGCCGACCACGTTCATCCATTGATAGCCGCGCGATTGCCCGGTGGTCCGTCCGGTCGACAGCAGGACGTACGCGGCGAGGATCAAAGCCGCGCCGGCCCAGCCGATCGTCTCGATAAGAACGCGTTCGGGGGTCATCGTTTTGCTCGCGGTATTCTGCGGTGCCGAGTGACGAAGCCGAAATCGTGCCCCGCACGATTTCGAGTCTTCGTCATTCCCATTCGATTATTCGGAGCCATAATAACCTATTGAGTTGCCACGGAAAATAAATTTTCAGACTTAGCGATACCGTCAGCAATACCGTCATATTCTTAAGTCACTGATTTCGCTTTGGAAATGCCACAGAGGGCCAGTTACCAGCTATCGCTGTCTATCGCTAGACCGCATTCGGGATGGCATCGTCCTTGTTATCATTTTTAGGCATTCACGCGCCCGTCGATACCGTCACGTTCGCCTCGCTTAATACCGTCAGGTCTAGGTTCCACCGCATAGATCACACCGCAGGCATGCGGCACGCCCCGCTCATTGCGGCTGGCTCCTGTACTTTGAGTCACAGCTGAACATCCGTATATGGATGTCGGAAACGTCGTATTTTGGTCAAGGCATGTCTACTCTCGGAATCCGGATCATGGACCGCTTCGCATCGGGCGACACCCTCACGCGCACCGAAGTCGCGCCGGGCGAAAACTTTGATTCGGTAGGCCGGGTGCTCAGGCAGTTGATCGCCGAAGAGAAGCTGATGCGCGTGGGGCGCGGGCGATATCGCAAAGCCGATCGTGCGGCGGCGGTTTCCGTGAACTCCATAGGCGACGCGATCGAGCAGAAGGTCCGTCGTTCGAAGCGCAACGTCTTCCTCCGCAGCGATTTCGCTCACCTCGGTAGCTATGACGGGGTCGGACGCGCGCTTCGACAACGGACCATAAATGGCAAATTGGTCCAGATCGGCTATGGCCTTTATGCCAAGGCAGAGGTGTCGCCATTCACGGGCAAGCCTGTCCCTATCGTCGGCATCAAGCGCCTTGCGACCGAGGCGCTCGAGCGGCTGGGCAAAAAGGTTTCTACTTCTTCTTTCGAAGAGGCATATAATGTGGGTCGGTCCACTCAGGTGCCGACCGGCCGTACCATAGCAGTCGCTGGCCGGGTACGTCGTCGTATCGGCTACGACGGCAACTATGTCCTTCTCCAGCGTATCCGGTAGGCGGCCTCAGCTGATCGCAGCTGCGCCATAAGCCTCGGGTGCATGCGCACTGCCCTGAGGCGAGCGGCCCGCATACAAGGAGAGACCCGTTGAAGCGCCGCGGCAGATCGCGGCCAAACGCTGGCGGTCCTCGTCAGATCGGCTCGGCGACACATCCGGTTGGCTGAATGCTTATAAGGTCTGAAAGCTGACCTTATTTCGACTGGGCCTAAACCGCGTCTGGAGGGTCCTGAGGCAAACCGTCGATCGCCGCCACCGTGTCTATGAGGTGCCGCCGAAGTGTGGCCAGGCCGACCGCCATGACCAGATCTCGACGATCAGCCAGCGCCAATACGGTCCTTAATATAAGATCGGAATGGCGCATCAGCACTACGAGATTCTCGGCACTGGGGCCATTCTTGGCTTCGAACCAGTTCCGCACCGCCCGCTCGTTCGATCGCGTCAGCCGAGCGACCGTCTTGAGGGCGGCAGGCTTGTTACCGAACTCCTCCTTCAGGGCTGCAGCAATCGCGGTCACCAGCGGTTCGGTTGAAGCCCGATTCTGAAATTCTTTTCCAGTCTCGGACTGAAGTTTTCGGTCTTTCTCGGAGAGCGACATTCGCACTGACTTCCCAATAAGATGATGGGAAGTCGAACTTGTCCGCTTGAAGCCAATGAAAGTAGTTCGGTCTGATGAGCTTGCCGGAGTCCATTCCTGTCGAAACTACGCCACGCGCGCCGATCCGCGCCGCGCAGTATGTGCGCATGTCGACCGATCATCAGAAATACTCGACCGAGAATCAGGCCGAGATCATCGCGCAATATGCTGCTCGGCGCGGCTTTGAGATCGTCAAGACCTACGAGGACTCAGGCAAAAGCGGGCTACGCCTTGATGGTCGGCTTTCCCTTCAACAGCTGATCGCCGACGTGCGTAGCGGGCAAGCCGACTTCAAGGCGATCCTTGTCTACGATGTCAGCCGTTGGGGCCGCTTCCAAGACGCCGATGAGAGCGCCTATTACGAATTCATCTGCCGCGAAGCCGGGATAACTGTCCAGTATTGCGCAGAGCAATTCGAGAACGATGGTAGCCTGAGCGCGACGATCATCAAGAGCATGAAGCGAGCTATGGCTGGCGAGTACAGCCGGGAGCTCTCCGTTAAGGTCTTCACTGGCCAGTGCCGGCTGATCCGGCTGGGCTTTCGGCAAGGCGGTGCGGCTGGCTTTGGTTTGCGGCGCTATCTCATTGATGAGCATCGTCAGCCCAAGGCGGTGCTCAACCGGGGCGAGCAAAAGAGCCTACAGACCGACCGGGTCATTCTCAAGCCGGGCCCGCCTGAAGAAGTCGAGATGGTACGCCGGCTCTATCGGATGTTCGTCGTGCAGCGGCATACCGAGACAGAGATCGCGGTGACACTGAACGACGAAGGGATTCTCACCGATCTCGGCCGGCCTTGGACGCGCGGAACGGTCCACCAAGTGCTGACCAACGAAAAGTACATCGGCAACAACGTCTATAACCGGGGCTCCTTCAAGTTGAAGGCGAAGCGCGTCGTAAACACGCCCGACATGTGGGTGCGCGGTGATGGGGCGTTCGAAGCGATCGTGGAGCGCGACTTCTTCGAGGCCGCCCAGCGCATTATTCAGGAGCGGAGCCGGCGCTTTTCGGACGAGGAGTTGCTCAGCCGGCTGTCAGCCTTGCTGACCGAGAAGGGATGGCTTTCGGGACTCGTCATTGACGAAATTGAGGGCATGCCGTCGAGCTCGACCTTCCGACATCGCTTCGGCAGCCTGGTACGGGCTTACAAGCTGGTCGGCTATGCCCCGTCCAGGGATTACCGGTACATCGAGATGAATCGAGCGCTCCGCGCGCTTCATCCTGATGTCGTCGCGCAGGTGATTGCGGATATTGGCGAAGCCGGCGGATCGGTCCGCCGCGATACGGTGACCGATCTCCTCCACATCAACGAAGAGTTCAGCGCGTCGCTGGCAATCTCGCGCTGCCACGAAACGTTGGCGGGCTCACTACGCTGGAAGGTCCGCTTTGATAGTGGGCTTCGCCCGAGCATCACGATCGTCGCACGCATGGAGCCGGATAACCTGGCCATCCGCGACTACTACCTGCTGCCTTGGCTCGATTTCGGCTCCGCGTCCAATCTGCGACTGGCGCCAGAAAACGGCATCCTCCTTGATGCCTATCGGTTTGACTCACTGGAGGCACTGTTTGATCTGTCGCGGCGCGTTCCGCTGAAGGCAGCGGCGTGACCCCACCGCCGCCTGAGATCCGGTCGATTCCCGTCGACCACATCACGGTGCTGAATCCTCGTGTCCGCAACAAGCGGATATTCCAGGAGCTGGTAAACAGCATTGCCCATCTGGGCCTGAAGAAGCCGATCACGGTCAGCCAACGGCCTGGAAAGGCCCGCTTCGATCTGGTCTGCGGTCAAGGACGCCTCGAGGCGTTCGTGGCGCTTGGCCAGACCGAGATCCCCGCCATCGTGATCGATGCGATCGAGGAAGACTGCTTCGTCATGAGCCTCGTCGAAAATCTGGCACGCCGCCAGCATAGCCCGCTCGAACTGGTCCACGCCATCGGCGCGCTTAGTGCGCGCGGCTATTCCTATTCCGAGATCGCCGCCAAGGTCGATTTCTCAGTCGAATATGTCAGCGCCATCTGCCTGCTGCTCGAGAATGGTGAGGAAAAGCTGATTGCCGCGGTCGAGCGCGGCGTGATCCCGCACACGATCGCGATGGAAATCGCGCGGGCCAAGGATGGCGAAGTCCAGCAGGCGCTGGCCCAAGCCTATGAGGAAAAGACCATCCCGGGCAATCAGGTGCTCGCGATCCGGAAGATCATCGACCAGCGCAACACCAGCGGGAAGCAGCTTCATAAGCAGGGAGCGCGGCCTGGCCGTGCCCAGAAACCGGTCACCTCGGAAGGACTGATCCGCGCCTATCAGCGCGAGACAGAACGGCAAAAGCTGTTGATCAAGCGCGCTTCTCTCGCACGGAGCAGGCTGCTGTTCGTGGCCAACGCATTGCGCCGTCTGTTAGCCGACGATCATTTTGTGGCGCTGCTCCGGGCGGAGGGCCTCAGCACATTGCCACGTGCGCTCGCCGAGCGCATCGGGCCGGCATAGGTTTAGCATGGCGGATCTGGTCAAGATTGCGTTCGAGCGCAAGATCCTGAACCTGCCGATCGCCGACCTGTTGCCGACTAAGGCTTTGCCGGCGGGTGTACGCGACACAGTCAAATACCGCCGGATCGCCGCCTCGGTGCAGGAGGTAGGATTGATAGAGCCACTTTCGATCGCTCGTCAGAAAAATGGCAGCTACCTACTGCTCGACGGACATATGCGGCTCGATGCCCTGCGGTTTCTGGACGCTGCCGACGCGCCTTGCGTTGTCGCCGACGACGATGAGTCGTTCACCTACAATAAGCGGGTGAACCGGCTGGCGACGATCCAGGAGCACTACATGATCGTGCGCGCGCTCGATCGAGGCGTTTCCGAGGAAAAGCTGGCCCGCGCGCTCAATGTTGATGTGAAGGTCATCCGTCAACGGCGGCATCTTCTGGCGGGCATCAGTCCGGATGTGGCCGAGTTGCTCAAGGACAAGCCAGTCGGACATCACGCCTTCCAGAAGCTTCGCAAGATGAAGCCCATTCGCCAGCTCGAGGTGGCCGAACTCATGGTCTCGGCGAATAACTACACCGTGAGCTATGCCAAGGCTTTGCTCGCAACCTCGAAGGCGGCCGATCTGCACAAGCCCGACGAACTGAAGAAAGCGACCGGCCTCTCAGCTGAGCAGATGGCGCGGCTCGAGCGAGAGATGGCGTCGGTGAGCGAAGACTATAAGGAACTCGAAGCCTCCTACGGCGACGACATGCTGGTGCTGGTCGTCGCATCGGGCTTTCTCGAACGGCTGCTTTCCAAGCCCGAGATTGAGGGCTTTCTCGAGCGGCGGCATCCCGAGTTCCTGGGGAATTTCCGTGCGATTGTTCAGGCGGCCTCACTCGATCAGTCGACATCCGCCTGAGGACGGCTGGGTTAAGGGGGACCGGGACCCATAAGCGCCGGGACCGTCGGAGAAGCCGCCGCGTGGGGCGGATCGAGGGCGGTGGCGGGAATGGCGGCGAACCCGCATGGAGCCCGCTAGGTCAGCCGTCATATGGCTGGCCGCACACCGCGTTTGCGGCGTGATAATTCCAGGAGCGCGCCGATCTGAGCGGCGGATCGGCGCGCTCCATCTTCTTCAACCCAGCCTGCGGGTCGGATCGCCAGCCTCAATTTCGCCGAGCTTGATCGATCTGGCGCAATGTTATAATACCTCGGTATCCATGAAGAACTCTCCGAGGAAACATAACAGCCGCTCGCCGCAGGCAGAGAGAGCGCGGGACCTGCTCGCGACGCATGGCATGATGCGCACAGGCGAGCTTGCGGCGGAGGGAATAGCCGCCACCATCATATCCCGAATGCTCTCCGAAGGCACGGTGCAGCGTCTCTCGCGCGGACTCTATCAGCTTGCCGACGCGGAGATCGATAGCAACCACGATCTGGCCGAGGCTGCAAAGCGCGTACCGAAAGGCGTGGTCTGCCTGACTTCCGCCCTCGCCTATCACGGACTAACGGATCAGATGCCGCGTAAGGTCTGGATGGCGATCGGGCTCAAGGACTGGCCTCCTGCCGAGCATGGGCCGCGTCTCAGGATCGTGCGGATGTCTGACAAGCTGCTACGGTCAGACTCTGAAACTCACATGATCGAAAATGTCAGTGTCCCCATGTTCACGATTACCCGGACGCTGGTCGATTGCTTTCGCCATCGTAAGTCGGTTGGGCTCAACGTCGCGGTCGAGGCGCTGCGTGAGGCGCTCCGACTCCGCAGGACAACACCCGCAGCGATTGCAGAATGCGCGCGTTCGCGAGGCGCTTGGTCGCTGATGGCCCCTTATCTCGAGGTGCTGACCATCGATGGTTGAGAAGCGTCCCAACCTGGGCGCCTCCGTCCGTGCGAAGCTGCTCAACCAGGCTCGTGCGGCTGGTCAGCCGTTCGATCTGATCCTCGTTCGCTTCGCGCTGGAGCGGCTCCTGTACCGGCTCAGCATCTCCGCCCATGCCGAGCGGTTCGTGCTCAAGGGCGCGATGCTTCTCACCACCTGGTTCGATGATCCTGCACGTCCCACGCGGGACCTTGACCTGCTCGCGTTTGGCGATCCGGACCCCGACGCGATGTTGGCGACGTTTCGCGATATTCTATCGATCGATGTGGCAGACGGGATCGCGTTTAAAGCCGACGACCTACGCGTCGATCGTATCCGCGAGGCGCTCGATTATGGCGGTGTTCGCCTGCGCGCCACAGCCGATGTCGGCGGAGCGCGTGTGCCGGTTGCGATCGACGTCGGTTTTGGCGACGCGCTGGAACCCGGCGCGGAACTCCTCGATTATCCGGTCCTACTCGACCAGCCCGTGCCGAGGCTGCGAGCCTATGCCCGCGAGACGGTGATCGCCGAGAAGTTTCAGGCAATGGTCCTGCTTGGCCGCGCCAACTCGCGCATGAAGGATTTCTACGACATCTGGTTGCTGGCCACCAGTTTCCGGTTCGACGACGATCGGTTGGTGCGCTCTATCAAAGCGACGTTCGAGCGCCGCAACACGGAGATTCCGGGTCAACTTCCCGATGGCCTCACCCCCGAGTTCGGCGAGGATCCCGCCAAGGTCCAGCAATGGGAAGCGTTCAAGCGTGATCTCGGGGCGGATCCAGGGCGCCTCGTGGATGTGTGCGCGACGCTCGCCGCGTTCCTTGGCCCGCGTGCCGAGGCGGCCCGCGCATTATCAAAAAGATGCTCGCTTACCTGAATTCAGCGTATTTCGCTGAGCATACCAGGCGCGGCAATGACTGACTGGACCGACGAGCAGAACGACGCGATCGTCGCAGACTATTTCGCGATGCTCGCTGACGATATCGTTGGACGCTCCTATAGCAAGGCCACACACAACCGTCTCCTGCAGGCGATAATCGGCCGCCCACGGGGTTCGATCGAATACAAGCATCAGAACATCAGCGCGGTGCTCAAGGGCCTCGGGGAGGACTGGCTCCCGGGCTACAAGCCGGCCTTCAATTTTCAGGCCTCGCTTGTCGACGCGGTAGTGCGTTGGCTCGATCGACATCCCGATTGGCTCGCACCGGCCGCACGGGCGGCAATGACCCCGTCAGCGGCGGCGCTTCGGGAGGAAGCAATGTTATGGATTGGACCGCCGCCGACACATAGCAACGCACCTCCGCCCGACGAACTCGAGCAGATGACCGCTATATCTCGTAAGTACGATGTCGCCGAGCGCGATGCACGCAATCGGACGCTTGGGCGCGCCGGCGAGGAGCGCGTCCTTGCCCATGAACGCGCCAGCCTGCTGGCCGCCGGCCGGTCCGATCTGGCCGAGCGCATCCGTTGGGTGTCGCATGTCGATGGCGACGGTGCCGGCTATGACATCCGCAGCTTCGAACCCGACGGCAGTGATCGGCTGATCGAGGTGAAGACAACCAATGGCTGGGAGCGGACGCCGTTTCACATCACGCGCAACGAGCTCGCGGTCGCCGAGACACACCGTCACGACTGGCGGTTGGTGCGATTGTGGAGTTTCGCGCGGGAGCCGCGCGCGTTCGAGCTGCGGCCGCCACTGGAAGCCCATGTCTCGCTGATGGCGACGAGCTTCCAGGCAAACTTCATGTAGTGGCCGCTATCGAAACGGCTGCTTTTGGTGAAAATTTGCTGCCGGTGTCGCACGACGCCGTATCACACGACGCCGTATCAGATGACGGCAATTATGCTCTTCTCCGACGCGCCCGAAACGGCGGCGCTTGGGCGATCGCAGCCGCACTATAGACCTTGAGTGAGATAGCAGGATCGAGATCAAGCGTTGGTGTCGGCGGCGCGAGAACAGGTACACGCTTCTGGCCTGCCGCCCAAGCATCCACAATGTCAGCCCATTCCTGCATCATATGACGACGTTGATGCTCATACTCCGCCTTGTTGTAGATGCTGCGGGAAGATCGCCGATCCTCGTGCGCGAGGCATTTCTCGACCCAATCGCCATTAAACCCAAGTTCGTTGAGCAGCGTCGACGCCGTCCTTCGCAGATCGTGAACCGTGAAGGGTTCCAATTGAAGCTTATCTCGCTTGGCGCGTTCCACTACCGCGTGGGTCACGCGGTTGAAAATCGCACGGGACATGGGCGCACTCGGCTCATTTCGGTTGGGCAGCAGGTAAGGCGATATTCCCGAGCAGGTTTTGAGCGCGACCAAGATGTCGATGCTTTGCCTCGACAGATACACATTGTGCGCCTTTGAACCCTTCATCCGCTCTTTCGGGATGGTCCAGACGGCATTCTCGAAATCGATCTCGTCCCATTTGGCATCCTGCAATTCGCTCTTTCGCACCATGGTCAAGAGATAGAGCTTCAGTGCCAATTTTATGGTTGGCATCGTTGCCACAAGCTCGAGCGCACGCAGCATCACGCAGATCTCTGCTGGTGAAAGTGACCGGTCCCTTGGCACGAACGTGGCGATGGATGTTGGCGCAACTTCGTCGGCCGGATTAGCTACCTTCTCACCATTCAAGCGGGCGTGCGCATAGATCTGTTTGAGGATGTCGCGGACATGAATGGCTGTCGCCGGCGCACCTCGCTCGACGATCTTCGCACAATGGGCGCGGAGGTCGTCGGGTGTGATTTCATCGAGATGGCGCCCTTCCCAGACTGGCTGAAGCTCACGGTTGTATATGGATCGACGCATCGCGCGGGTGCTGTCAGCCATGCCGGACTTCCCGAACCACCGCTCCGCATGCTCACCGAAAGTCTTCGCTCCTTTGAGCCGGCGTTTCTCGCGTTGTTTTTCCTGGGCCGGTGATCGCCCCGCGGCCACCATGCGTCTCGCATCGACCAGCTTTTCGCGCGCGAGCGCAAGCGAGAGACCGGAAGGCCCATGAACGCCGAGGGTGAGCGTCTCCCGGCGACCGTTAAGGCGATAGTCGAACCTGTACGACATCGTCCCTGCCCTGCTGACATGGACATAGAGTCCATCGCGATCTGTAACCTTGTAGTTTTTCCCTTTTGATTTCAGTTGTTTAATAGAATGTTCAGTTAGCAAGGCGATGGGCTCCCGGCAGCATAATTCAACCGGGCACCTGAAGCTGAGGAATGAATTTACAGTTTCTTTTTACGTCTTACTGGCAGGAGCCAATACATCAGTCTGTCCAGGTTGAATTATATCCATCGTGCCAAACGTCTTATCATGCGCGACGTTTTCGCTAGGAAGTATAATGATCTGCACACCAACCAGACTTGTTGAAGTAGCCCCCATAATGGCCCCATAGTACTGCGCTGGCCGTGCGAATCATTTTTCGTTTTTCGCGCCAAAGCTGACGTAACGGTTTCAGGCACTCTCTCCCGCATTTGCAAGGCGTAGGCTGATTCCGCAAGGATTATGGCGGTGAACGGCGGTCTCGAAGTACGCAACATCCGTTTTTAGCTCCAGAATGAGCAAACGTCATGCGCGCTCTACGGCCGACGCGCCGAGCGACGTATCCGGGCAGGGATGGACCTTCACCCATGTAGCTGCCATGCTGGGGTGTAGCGGTCATGTCGATGGGGGCCATAAAATCGGGGATGGGTGTGGACGCAACGGCGCTCGGCGGCAGCGAATATATTTGTAGCGGGCTGGGCGAACTGTCTTCTGAAGCGGCTACCGCCCCTTTACGGACAGAAAAAGATTCGGCCTATCCGGTCGACACCGGGCCGGCAGTAGCGCAGTTACTCCGCCGCTTTAACGGTGATCGACGATCCATCCCGGTATCTTTCCGAGAGCTCGTACCCTGGATTAAGGTCGGTGAACGGGGCACCCACTACCTTCATTCGTACCCGGCAAAACTACTGCCGCAGATAGCGCATTTTTTCCTAGCATCAAAACTACTGGCGTCACGGGACGATGTGGTTCTTGATCCGTTCGCTGGCGCGGGAACCGTGCCGCTGGAAGCCGTGCTCTCCGGTCGGCGGGCAATCCATGCCGACGTAAACCCGCTCGCCAAGCTGATCACGACCACAAAGGTTGCCCGTCTTGATGACGAAGCAATAGCAGCAGCCGCGTCGACAATTAGGCATGCCTTTTCTCGGATCAGAGCGCGTTCCAAGCCCGATGTCGTGAACCTTGACCACTGGTACGACGAGGCAACCATACGTGCGCTGGTACGCTTGCGCGCAGCAATCGACCAAGTTGCCGATGCGCATCTGCGGCCCCTGCTCCAGACCACTTTCTCAGCCACAGCGCGCAAAGTGAGCCACGCAGACCCGCGCTTCTCAGTCCCGGTTCGTCGCCACGACAAAGGTGAGGTGCGGTCGCGGAATGTCCTCGAGACGTTCATTCAAGGGCTGGAAGTAAATAGGCAACGGTTTCGTGAGCTGGACCGACTGCTCCCAGCCGGCGTGCCAGTACGCATCGATTGTGCAGGCGACGACGCCAGATCCTTGAAGGGCGCAGACGGAAATCCTCTTGCTGACGGATCGGTTGGCCTAGTTCTGACGTCACCGCCTTATGCCGGTGCCCAGAAATATGTTCGCGCGACAAGTCTCAGCCTCGGTTGGCTCGGGCTTGCTGGTAGTCGAGGCCTAACCGCGCTTGAACGCCGAACGATCGGGCGCGAACATTTCCCGAAGGCTGACGTCCTTACCCGACCCCAGACGGGCATCCCCGAAGCCGAACAACTGCTGGAAGTGATCTCCAACAAGAACGCACTTCGCGCCGCCATTTGCGCAAACTATCTGGTCGAGATGCGCTCCGCGCTCTGCGAAAGCGTGCGCGTTCTCAAGCAGGGCGGCTACATGGTTCTCGTGATCGGTGACAATACGGTCTGCGGGCAGCGATTCCCTTCATCCGAATATCTTCGATTCATACTCGAAGAGATGGGCATGGAAACCAAACTCGTCGTCATCGACGACATTCGTTCACGTGGTCTCATCACCCGAAGAGCTGCCACGGCTGGTGTAATTGTCAGCGAATGGGTGCTCGTGCTCAGGAAGGCTAGCCAGACACGATGAGCATTCTGGAGGAGCTCAATGGCATCCTCCCCGACGGGGCAGAGGTGACGCCCGAGGACACGTGGGAGATGTTACGGCGACGTATCACGATCCTTAACGAGCGGGCGTGGGAAGGACGCAATCGCTGGCCGGATGTCGAACATTGGCTGGCCAATTTCGACGGTCGCAGCGGCATTGACGTCGATACTGAGCGGCTTCATGCGCTCTTCCTGCTCTCGCAGTTTCTGTACGTTGGGAGCATCGAAACCCGTGTGCTGCTACAATCTGTTTTTCGCGACCTGTTCATGGCGCCCTTAATCCAGGAGGTTCGTGCAAGCCTTG
The DNA here is from genome assembly GCF_017304635.1 of Sphingomonas sp. GTDB lineage: Bacteria > Pseudomonadota > Alphaproteobacteria > Sphingomonadales > Sphingomonadaceae > Sphingomonas. Next base: position 428,170 of record NZ_JAFKMA010000001.1, on the reverse strand, counting down.
GGGGAACGCGCGATGCTGCATTGATCGTGCCGGCGGTTGAGCTGGCTCTCCAGCGCACCCGGTTTCTGGGAGTTGGCAACCCCTCCGAGAGCGGCGTCCATCTTCTTTATTACTTTCGCCAGGAGAATGGGCTGAGCAAAGCGCAGTTTATGGACGCGACGGCCATGTTCGCGAGGTCCTATCTTCCGGACGGTACGACCGTGCCTACGCTGGGCAATCCCGATATCGACCGGTACGTGTTCATCGATGATGTCTGCGGGTCCGCGAGAACTGCCATTTCCTATTCCAAGAATGCGCTCGCCAATCTTCTTGAGCTAAAACCCGACGCAAAGCTCTACTACCTCGCGATGTTCGCGCTTCAAGATGGGCTCGATCGAGTGCGGACAGAGTCAGTATTCGGCGAGCGCTGTGCTGCGGTTTTCGAGCTTGACGAAACCTATCGGTGCCTGTCTCCGACGTCTCGCTATCTTCATGCCGCGCCGCCGCATATCAACGGTGATCAGCTTCGGATGATGGTTCGCACGTACGGCGCGCTGCTCTGGCCGAAGCATCCCTGCGGCTTTAACGATGCGCAGCTACTTCTCGGCTTCCATCACAACACACCCGACAATACGCTACCCGTGATCTGGCGTGAGGATGGTGCAGGCGTGTCCTGGTTCCCAGCATTTCGCCGTTACGCCAAGCTTTGAGGATCCATGCAAGGTCGCCGCACACACGATAATCCGTTCGACCTGAACAAGGCTTCGGATTTCTCCGATAAAGAGATCGCCGAGCTATGGGTCGATCTCGCAGATTCCCCAGGAGGCCTCCTGGGCATTCTCAAACCGACATTGCGGATGCCGATGCTTCTGCTGGGCGGAAAGGGTAGCGGAAAAACACACCTCATGCGCTATATCTCGGCGCCGGTCCAAGCCATGCGTCGTGGCGGCGATCTTCGCCGAGCCATCGAAGAAGATGGCTTCATGGGTGTCTATGTACGAGCCGACGGGCTCAATATCGACAAGTTCGCCGGCAAAGGTCACACTGATGAATTCTGGACACCGATCTACGGCACCTATTTTGAGCTTTGGCTGGCGACGAGCCTGATTGGTATCCTGCGGGATTATGTCGATGAAGGCCTTGAAGGTTTCGATGAGCAGGCCTTCGCAAGCCAGGTTGGAGAATTGTTCGACCTCGACATGTCCGGCGAGTTCGATTCGATCGAGACTATGCTCGCCTATCTCACGCGCGCGAGAAAGGGTATCGATTATGCGGTGAATAACGCGTCGCTATCTGGGACGCTGGACGATGTACGCATCACCTTCTCGACGGGCCGCCTGGTGTTCGGCATTCCGGCGCTAATGACCCAGCTGGTGCCGGGATTGGGCGGGATCCTGATCGTCTATCTGATCGACGAGTTAGAGAATTTTTCCGCCGGTCAGCAACGCTACCTAAATTCATTGATCCGCTATCGTTGGGGCAATGCGACGATCAAGCTCGGCGCGCGGCTCTACGGCATCAAGACCTATGATACGCTGGGCTCGGGCGAGCCCATAAAGCGCGATGCGGAGTACGAACGGGTAGAGCTGGACAATCTACTGCGCGAAAGACGCAAGGATTATGAGCATCTTGTGACGAAGCTCGTTGCGAAGCGACTCGAGAGCTTAAGTCCAGGCGCCGAAGGCGATGCAGTCATTGCGCGACAGTTTGCGCAGTTGGATAGCCGCGACTATTGGCGGGCCGCTACAGAGGATCTCGTCTCAGGATCCGATCCGAGCCGGCTGCGCCCCTATCTCCAGCGGCTCAAAAGCGACCTTCTTAGAATACGCGGCATCACACCCGAAGTGGCAGACGATATTCTCGCAGAGATGGAGATCCCCGAGAATTTCTATCTCGAGAAAGCCGCCGTCTTCTATTTCCGTAAGCGCAGACCACGCACCTCAGATGAAGCCGTCGAGTTGGCGCAACGCGCCGCTGCGCAGGCTCGCGCTTTGCTCAACGGTCGGCGAGAGGATGCCCGCGAACTCTCACAGCTCATCGCGCATTTCGACTCCGATATTCTGGCACAGCTGTATCGCGACTTCAGGAAACGCGTGCCTTATAGCGGCTTCAACACATTGGTCGATCTGTCCCAAGGCATTCCTCGTAACCTCCTCACCAATCTCAAATATATCTACCGCCGTTCCCAGTTCGCCGGCGAGAAGCCTTTCGCGGGCGGCATAATCTCAATTCGATCTCAAACCGAGGGTGTCCGCGACGGCGCCGCATGGTTTTGGGAGGATGCTCAGCCCGACAGCGATGGGATGCTCGTAAGGGAGGCTGTGGAAAGCTTGGCAATTCTATTCCGGACGGTACGGTTTAGTAACGTGCCTTCGGAATGTGATCTTTGTACCTTCAGTGTGGCCAGCGACTCCCTGACGCCGAACAGCCGCAAAGTCCTCATGATTTCGGAGAACTGGTCTTATCTGATCCGCCTCAAGGAGCCGCGAAGAAATAAGAACAATCGCAATCTCGATCTGAAATATCAACTTGGCCCGATGCTGGCGCCAAAATGGGAGATTTCCGAGCATCGGCGCGGCAGCATGGAACTCGGCACCGAATTCGCAAATGCCATCTTCGATCCTGATCTCAGGGACCGGCTGCCCGCCCTCTTTAAGCAGCGCGTGGAGGCGATGATCGCGCCGTTGGGCAGCGCCGATACCCGGCTGGCCGGAGAATTGTTCGACCAATGACAGCCATCGCAGATATGGTCGCGGCACTGCTTGACGCGAAGCTGCCGCTCGAGCGCGCGCAGCGCGACTGGGATCTCGTCATCTCGGCCTACAATGAGAGCGCGCGAGTCCAGAAGGTCTTCGAAAAGCTTACCGCCCGCCGGAATGCCTGGTGGGTGATTCCCGAATATGGCTACAGGCCAGATGAGATTTCCCATCTGTCCAATGCCCATCTGCTTGATGCCGGGACCGAAGCAGAGGTCGTCATCCAGGGGATGGAGGCGTGCGGCTATGATCCTGAGACGGATCGCCGACTATGTGTTGACATCACCGGCCTCATGAGACCGCAAATCCTCTACCTAATGGCCTGGCTTCGCTCAAAGGGAGTTCGGGAATATGATCTCCTCTATACTGAACCCGAACAATATGCGCGAAAAGCGGATACGCGCTTTTCAATGGGCGAGGATGTCCAAGTGCGGTCGGTTTCGGGCTATATCGGTGCGCATGACAATGACATGTCGGGCGACATACTCATCTTGGGTGTCGGTTATGACCATCACCTCATCTCCCATGTTCTGCGGGTGAAGGAGAGCGCACGGCCCGTCCAGCTTCACAGTTTTCCCTCACTCAGCGCCGACATGTACCATGAGAGCCTACTCCGGCTGGACCGCATCTGGTCTGAGCGGCCGAGAGCAGCTGGCGATGATTTCTACACGAGCGCCAACGACCCCTATGTCGTAGCCGGGTCGCTGCTCGATGCGCTTGGCGGCCTAAATGGGCAGCGCAAGCTCACAAACTTGTATCTGGCGCCGCTCGCTACCAAACCCCAGGCAGTAGGATTTGGCCTCTTCTATCTGCGCAATCTGGTGGGCGATGCTGCAAGCATCATCTTTCCTAACTGCAGTAGCTATCACCGTGAAACCACGAAAGGCGTCGGGCGCTCCTGGATCTATCCCATCGTCATCTGATGAAAACGCTCGCATCCAAACGACCTCACTTGCACATAGCACGGACGCAGAAGACCTGGTTTCAGAATATCAGCAGGTCGAGATTGCCAGCGCGATCAGCAAAGGCGTTGCATGAAACACGGCCCCCTCAAGTAAACGTCTCCTCCGATAGGATCGACGTTTACCGCCGGCACGTAATACTCAATCCGACGCCATTCATTCGCACCAGGTCACCCGCCCACAACGAAGCCAGAAATGGGACCGGCAGCCAGTCCGCCGCCATACGGACGGTGACAGGCTGGGGCGATCGAGTTGATCGAGCGTCAAGGACCAACGCGGCCTGACCTCGGGCAAGAGCATGAGTTCGATCGTCTCCCCGCACCCGCAGGGGCAACGCAAGCCGACGCTCCAATCCTCCTGATCATGGCGCGCAACCACCAGGTCACGGCGCGGCAGCATCGCCGGCAGCGTATCCCCTTCAATGATCTGCAATCGGCGACGGGGAAGCAGCCGCTCTTTGGTGTTCCGCCACCAGCGTCGCAGGTTCATCGAGCCCCCGCCGACTTCAGCGCTGCAAGGGCAGGCAGCCCCAAGAGAGGTTCGAGGGCGCCCCGGCCGAGAATCGGATTCGCTCCAACTTCGAAATCGTCCTCGGCGAAATGCTCTTCGTCGCACGCGGCCAGGCTGAACCGCGTGCGCGCATAACCACGGTTCGGTTCGAGCCGGAACGGATAGGCGCGCAGGATGAACTCGTTCATGCAGGCTGAAGCGGCCCGCATATTTAGGGTGATCACTGCCGGTGCCTCTTCGATTGCGCCCTTGATATAGCCGGCTTCAAGCTCCTGTGCATGAGCATCGGGCGCGACCCGCCGGAGATATTCGGCGCGCAAGGATTCAGGGGTGTAGACTTTGCGATCACCGAGCGTGGCGCCACCGGGCTGGACGTAGTCGATACGCCCAACTGCATCAGCGATTGCGAATCCATCTCCAGCCCGCCGGACGGGAATGACAACGCCGACATCGAACAGCGGCATGAGGAATGCAGCGGCTATGAGATCAGCGATATGCCGGGCTTCCAGCGTATCGACGCAACAGAATAAAATGTCGCCCTGGCTGGCCGCGAGCACGGCTTCGCGCGTGTTGATCGACGCGGTGATCGGCTTGGCGACGTCTGCGCCTCGATAAGCCGTGATGGCCCCAGCGAACGCGTCGACCTTGAGGCGCCCCGCTTCGGCATCGGCGATTGAAGTGTTCAGGATACGGTTGAGGTTCTTGCGTTCGATCTTGTCGAAATCGATCAGTGTCACCGCGCCGAAGCCGAGACGTGCTGCTTGCTCGGCCTGGATCGAACCAGTGCCCGACACGCCGACGAAAATCGCGTGCAACCTTCGCAACTCAGCCGACATCCCGCCGGTAAAGGCGACGGGCCGGACGGCAGGGGCAATCAGCGCTTTGTCATCCAACCACCAGAAATGGATATCGTCCCCCGCGCTGGTGACGAGGTCAATCGGGCGGATCATCATATCCGGTTCGTAGAGCCGCGCCCGGACGGCGCCGTTCGGCGTCATGACCGCCGAACCATGCCTGTCGCCATAAGCTTGGAACAGGCACGGGATAGTGGCGCGGTCGCTTTGATCGTCGACATCCGAAAAGGCGAACAAGCCGCCAGGATGAGAGTGCAGGAGGATGATCGCGAGCCCCTCCGCCTCGCCGCGGTCGATCGCCTGTTCGATATAATAGCCGGGCCAGCTGATCGCATCGCGCTCGCGCCGCCCGCACGCTGCATGGGGCACCGGGATGACCTCCCGCACCAGTAGCCTCAAGCGCGGCCCGGGCGTGCAGGCGCAGAGCAGGATGGCGGCGGCCTCGCGGCCGTCGCCGGGAAAAAGGTGGGATTTCAGTTCACGGTGCACGACACCGGTGAAGGCAAGGGTCGAGGCGGGCATCATTCCCCGACCTCCTTCACCAACGCCGCCTCGACGAGCCCGAGCTGGGTAATAACATTGTCCGTCACGGGGTTCCAAGGTGCGGCCGGCCCACGATATCGCGACCAGCCGTGGAACTCTACGCCGAGCAGGATGCCACGGAGCTGTGTGCTCGCGATCTCCCGGTTCGAAGAGAGCGCCAGCGGCGGATAGGCATAGAAGCCGTAGATCGCGGCGCCTGGATAGCCAGACGGGATTTCGAGGGCGAGCATGGTGTGCGCCACCGTATAGCCGCCAGGCACCGCAAAGTTCCGGATCAGTAGCCAGCGGCGACCGCCTTCGACGATCGTTTCCCACTTGAGCGCGAGGCGATCGAGATAAGCGGTGTCGATATCGAGCAGCGCAAAGTCGCGGCGAGGCGCCGGGGGCGCCTCGCCGTTATCGACATTCTTGGGCGTTAGCCTGAGCTTCTCGATCCCCGGCGTCTCGAGGTCGAGGATAGTGTCAAGATCGACCTCCCGCTTCACTTCCCCAACGACCTTGAAGAAGATGTACCAGGGTTTGGTGGTATCGAACCCGGCCTGCTCCATCGCCGCGCGAACTGCGATCGTCGGCGTGGGCACGTCGATCACGACGCCATGCACGTTGAGCTTCCAGATCGCCTTGCGCGTGATGAACGACTCGATGCCATCGCGATCGAGATCGACCAAGTCATGGTCGCCGATCGGCCGATCAGGATGATCGATCCGCTCGAGATAGATCGCCTTCTCGCGCGGCACAGCGCCAAGCTTGCGGAGCAGGCCGCCACTGATGATGCGGCACGGCCAGTCGTATCGCTGACCGTCGATCGTCAGGAAATAGAGACGATCGCTTGCGACGATGACGAAGCGCCCGTCCTGATGGCGAAGCTCGACCACCTCCTCCGGACGGATCGACTCGAGCGCACCGTCCGCGAGCATCTGGAGCACCACGGCGCCGTCTGGCGGCTTGAAGCCTGCCGCGCGGGCAAGCTGCTCGCCGGTCGGCGTCAAATCATCGATGGAAATGGAACGAAAGGCCAGCGATTCGTCGGCGACCTCGATGCGGTAACGGTCTTCTCCGCGGCGGAGCGCGGCCTCTGCAATATCGGACATCAATATGCCTCCAGGGCGTTGCCGGCTCCTTTGCCGGTTCCGCTAATATCGCCGAGCATTGCTAAGAACGTCAAGCATAAACTTAGCATCGCTTGACATATTTAGCGGTCTTGGCTAGGAGTCATGTGTCGGATTCTGCGTCCGACTTTCAGCAAGGAGGCCAGATGAGTGATGAAGCAGACACAAATGCGGGGAGGCCGGAGGGACTGGGCCGATATCTCAAAAGTGTTCGGCTTGGTCTCGATCTCTCACTCAGGGACGTCGAGGAAGCGACGGGAAAGGAAGTCAGCAACGCCTATTTAAGCCAGCTTGAGACCGGCAAGATCAATAAGCCCTCGCCGCACATTTTGTATGCCCTGTCGACGGCTTTAACCGTGCCCTATGAGACTTTGATGGAGCGTGCGGGATATATCGCGCCCAACAGTGACCGTGCGGAGGGTGCAAAGCATGGGAAGGCCGCAACCTTCTCGATCGAAAATCTTAGTGCCGACGAGGAGCAAGCGTTAATGGACCATCTCGCGTATATCCGGTGGCAGCGTAATAAATGACGCGTCGGCCAGACGATTGCAGCCTGACCCCCGGTCAGCTGGCGAAGGTCCGAACTGAAGCCGAGCGCGCGCTACGCGAAGCAGGCGCGCTCGGCGTCCTCCCAACGCCGATCAAAGACATCCTGGCCGTGGCCAAGGTAGAAGAGGTCAAAGAGGACGTTCTTAACGAGGGCTTCCTCACAAAGATGCGCATGAAAGCGGGCGATGCGCTCAAGCGCGCGCTGTCGAAGGTCATAGGGCTGTTCGACGCGGCCGCCGGTCTGATCTTTCTCGACCAACTTCTAATGCCGGTGAAGAAGCGCTTTGTTACCCTCCACGAAGCCGGCCACGGTTTCCTGCCATGGCAGAGGGTCATGTACAAGCTCGTGGAGGATTGTGACAAAGCGCTCGATCCTGAGGCGGCTGAACTGTTCGATCGCGAGGCAAATGTTTTCGCTTCGGAAGTGCTATTCCAGAATGACACCTTTCATCACATGGCGGCAGATCTCAAGTTTGAGATTTGGACACCGATCCGCCTCGCTAAGCAATTCGATGCTTCACTCTATTCTTGCATCCGTCAGTATGTGTCGAAAAATGAACGCTGTTGCGTAGTGTTGGTGCTCAATCCACCTGAGTTAATCGAGGGCGATGGCTTTCGCGCCACGCTCCGCCGCGTCATTGCATCAAGCAGTTTCCTCTCCACCTTTGGTGAGTGTGCTTGGGCATCGATTTATACCCCCGACGACCAGTTTGGCCGCCTCATCCCGTTGGCCGGGCGTAAATCGTCGGGTAAGCGAGAGGTGGTATTGATCGATCGAAATGGCGATCGTCATGAATGTATCGCCGAATCGTTCACCCAGACCCACCAAGTCTTCATCTTGGTTCATGCGTTGAGGAAAGCTCGGCAGACGACGCTCCTATTATCTGCAGCTTAACCAAAATCTTTTTGGCGCCCACATGGAGAAGTTGGATCGATTTCGACATGCGTGGCTAGATCAATATGGGTCACGCGCGATGGCTTCGGTGATCATTTCGTCCATTTCGGTCTCTGTTTCCTCCATCTTATCGAGTAATCGCTCGAATAGCGTGGAGGTTGAATCGATCGCACGAACCAGCGTGTCGAGATTCACGCTGCCGATCCTCTCGAATTGTCTCTGGTCCCGCTTGTCGAGTGCGTAACGAAAAGCGTCTGCCCGCCCGTCTAGCTCGATCAATTCGGTGATCAGGGAACAATGTTCTTCAGTCGGCTGACACCCGAAATTATCGAAAACCTTGCCGGCCTCCTGCCAAAGTGCATCAAGATCGTGGCCGAATTTCCTATCGACAAGCTCGATGGCGAACGCACCAGCCGCAGCGAGAATGTCCTTCAAGGCTAGCTCGACATAATGGCGAAAGAGGAAGAGCACGGGCATCGCCGAGGCATTGGCTCCGCGCCGTCCGCGCAAATCGGCAGCCGTATCCTGCGCGCAGGCGAGATAGCCGACGCGATAATAGGCGCGCGCACCATCACCCGAGATCAGCGGGACTATAGCGGGATCTCGACCAAACGGCGACCGATCGTAGTCGACGATCTTCGATAGGGGTCTTGCGCGCTCGTTCATGCGACGATGTCCATTTGCCGTGAGAGGAAATGTAGCAAGCACGAGGTTTCGGCCGCACGGCATAAAAAGTAAGGGCCAGGAACGTCACGGTATCAACGGACAGCTTAGGACAACAGCCAATCTTTTCAATCGCTTAGCCGCCGATACCGTCAACGAGGTTTCCGGCATCAACAATAGAATATTGTCTTATTTTTCAACATGTTAATGGAGATTTCAATACCGTCAGGCCCATTATGGGGTGACGGTACTGGTAAATTCAAGGAGACAGGCGCTCCGCGATACCGTCAGCAATACCGTCAAAACGCGCCGCTTGATTTCGGAGAATGCGGGCTCGCTTCTCATATATATCAGAGGCTTATGCCCAATTGACAATGTGGAGTGGATTGTTCGCGGCAATTACATAAATCATTGAAACCTAACGATAATTACCAGGTCCTCATTCCCACTCGATCGTCCCCGGCGGCTTCGACGTATAGTCGTAGGTCACGCGGTTGATCCCGCGCACTTCGTTGATGATCCGCGTCGCCACGCGCGATAGGAACTCGCCGCTGAAATGGTAGGCGTCCGCCGTCATCCCGTCGACCGAGGTCACCGCGCGCAACGCCAGCACGCTGTCATAGGTGCGGCCGTCGCCCATCACGCCGACGCTCTTGACCGGCAGCAGCACCGCGAACGCCTGCCAGATCGCATCGTACAGCCCGGCGTTGCGAATTTCCTCGAGGTAGATCGCATCGGCCTTGCGCAGGATGTCGCAACGCTCCTTGGTCACCTCGCCCGGGATGCGGATCGCCAGACCCGGCCCGGGAAAGGGATGACGGCCGACGAAGATGTCCGGCAGGCCGAGCTCGCGACCAAGCGCGCGGACCTCGTCCTTGAACAGTTCGCGCAGCGGCTCGACGAGTTGCATGTTCATCCGCTCGGGCAGGCCGCCGACATTGTGGTGGCTCTTGATCGTCACCGACGGACCGCCGGTGAACGACACGCTCTCGATCACGTCGGGATACAGCGTGCCCTGCGCCAGGAAGCCGGCGCCGCCGATCTTATTCGCCTCGGCCTCGAACACGTCGATGAAGGTCTTGCCGATGAACTTGCGCTTGGCCTCGGGGTCGGTGACGCCGGCGAGACCGCTCAGGAACAGCGTCTCGGCGTTCACGTGGACGAGCGGGATGTTGTAGTGATTGCGGAACAGCGAGACGACCTGGTCCGCCTCCCCGGCCCGCATCAGCCCGTGATCGACGAACACGCAGGTCAGCTGGTGGCCGATCGCCTCATGGATCAGGACGGCCGCGACCGCTGAATCGACCCCACCCGACAGGCCGCAAATGACCTTGCCGTCGCCGACCTGCGCCCGGATCTCGGCGATCTTGGCGGCGCGGAACTCGGCCATCGACCAGTCGCCCTTCAGCCCGCAGACGTGCCGCGCGAAATTGGCGATCAGCCGGGCGCCATCGGGAGTGTGGGCCACTTCCGGGTGGAACTGCATCGCGTAATAGCGACGTGCGTCGTCGGCGATCACCGCGAACGGCGCACCGGGGCTGGCGGCGACGGGGCGGAAGCCGGGCGCGAGCGCCGTCACCTTGTCGCCGTGGCTCATCCACACCTGATGCGTTTCGCCTTCGCGCCACAGCCCGTCGAACAGGACGCAGCCGTCATCGACCTCGATGAACGCCCGCCCGAACTCGCCGCTGTCGCCCAGCTCCACCGTACCGCCGAGCTGGTGCATCAGCGCCTGCTGGCCGTAGCAGATGCCCATGATCGGAAGGCCGCTGTCGAGGATCGGTTGCGGGATGCGCGGGCTGTCGGGGTCGAGCACGCTTGCCGGGCTGCCGGACAGGATGACCCCGCGCGGCCGCATCCGCTCGAACGCCGCCTCGGCCGCCTGGAACGGGGCGATCTCCGAATAGACTCCCGCCTCGCGCACGCGTCGCGCGATGAGCTGAGTCACCTGACTGCCGAAATCGACGATGAGGATCGAATCGCCAAAAGTGGCCGGGGTCTGGGTCATGGCGTCCGATAGCGAGCAGGCGGGCGTCGCGCCAGTTTTGCGAGCGGCGTCGCGCTAGAAATCGCTTCACAAAACTGCAATGATTATGTCATCATTCTGTAACATCGCGGAACAGCGCGAGGTGAAGGAGACAAGAGGATGATGAAGCTGGCGATTTTCGCGACGGCCGTCGCGACGATGACGACCATGGCATCGGCGGATACCGGCAGGACGATGCGCGTCGCCACCGACATCCAGTCGAACGAGACGATCGTCCGCGTCGCGCCGCGCGACGGCGGGGCCTATATCGAGCTCGCCCAGGCGTATCGCAGCGCCGGTCGTACGACCGATGCCGCCACCGCCTATCGCGCCGCGCTCGCGCGCGACAACGAGATGATGATGACCCCGACCGGCGACGCAGTCTGGTCGCACGACATCGCTCGCCGCGCGCTCGTCAGGTTGCCGCAGATGGCGGCGCGCTGATCGTTCGACCGATATTTTTCGAGGGCGTCGCGCCTAGAAGCACGACGCCTTCCATGACGATCAGTTGACCGGCTTGACCGTCATGCCGGTCCATTTGGCGATGAACGCGAAGTCGTTGGCGGTCTCGTCGATGATCTTGTCCGTCGGCTTGCCAGAGCCGTGCCCGGCGCGCGTCTCGATCCGCACCAGATGCGGTTTCGGTCCCAGATCGAGCGATTGCAGCATCGCCGTATATTTGAACGTATGCCCCGGCACGACGCGATCGTCGGTGTCCGCCGTCGCCGCCAGGATCGCCGGATAGGCCTGCCCCCCGCGGATATTGTGGTACGGCGAATATTTGTACAGCACGCGGAAGTCGGCCTCTTTCGACGGATAGCCGTAATCGTCGACCCAGTAGCGCCCCGCGGTGAAGCGGTCGAAGCGCAGCATGTCCATCACCCCGACCTGCGGCAGCGCGGCGGCGAACAGGTCCGGCCGCTGGTTGACGACCGCCCCGATCAACAGGCCGCCGTTCGATCCGCCCTGGATCGCCAGCTGATCCTTGCCGGTATAGCCGTGCGCCTTGAGATACTCGCCGGCGGCGATGAAGTCGTCGAACACGTTCTGCTTGTTCGCCAGCCGTCCGCCGTCGTGCCACTGCTTGCCATATTCGCCGCCGCCGCGAATGTTGGCGACGGCATAGACGCCGCCTTGCTCCAGCCAGGCGATCCGCGTCGCCGAAAAGGCCGGCGCCATCGTGATGTTGAACCCACCATAGGCATAGAGCAACGTCGGTGCTGGGCCGCTTGTCCCCTTCTTGCGGACGATGAACATCGGCACGCGGGTGCCGTCCTTCGACGTGTAGAAGACCTGGCTGACCGTGAAGCTCGACGGATCGAATGCGACCTTCGGCTGTGCCCACACCGCCGCCTGGCCGGTCCGCACGTCGTAGCGGTAGATCGTGGTCGGCGTGTTGTAGCTCGTGAAGCTGTAGAATGTCTCGGGATCGTCGATCTCGCCGCCGAACCCGCCGACCGACCCGATCCCCGGCAACGTCACCTTGCCGTCGGGCTTGCCGTCCAGACCATAGCGCCGCACCTCGCTCTTCACGTCGACGAGATAGGTCGCGATCAGCTTGCCGCCGACGATGCCGGCACCGTCGAGCACGGCCTTGTCCTGCGGGACCACCTCGACGATCGGCACCTCGGCCGACCTGGCGTAGAGATTGGTCGACACCACGCGCAGCCGCGGCGCGTCCTTGTTGGTTACCCAATAGAAATTGCCACCGACATTGCCGGCCAGGCTCCACTGGTTCTCCAGCCCCTTGAAGATCGTGCGCGGCACCGGCTTCGGCGTGGTCAGGTCGATGACCGTGATCTCGTAGCGATTGTCGGTGCCTTCGGTCGTCGTCACGACCAGCCACTTGCCGTCGTCGGTCACCTGCACGCCGTGCCCGCGCTTGGGCTGGTCGGGCGTCGCGTAGATCAGAGGATCCGCCGATTGCGGCGTGCCGAGCTTGTGGAAATAGACCGCCTGGTTTTCGTTCAGCGACTGGAATTTCTTGCCCTCGGGCGGCGCCGGAAAGCGCGAATAGTAAAAGCCCGAACCGTCCTTTGCCCAGGCCAGGCCGGAGAACTTCACCCACTCGACATCGTCGTCGAGCACGCGGCCGGTGTCGACATCGAGCACCTTGACCGTGCGCCAGTCGGTGCCGCCATCCTGGATCGTATAGACGACGCGCTTACCATCCTCGCTCGGCACCCACTCGCCGAGCGCGGTCGCACCGTCCTTCGACCAGCCATTGGGGTCGATCAGCACGCGGCCCGGCCCGTTCACGCTGTCGCGCACGAACAGCACCGCCTGGTTCTGCAACCCCGAATTGTGGGTGTAGAAATACCGCCCGCCCTTCTTGTACGGCGTGCCGAAGCGCTCGTAATTGATGAGTTGGGTCAGCCGCGCCTTGAAGATGTCGTGCCCGGGAAGCGTCGCGAGATAGGCGTCGGTCAGCTTGTTTTCGGCCGCGACCCACGCCGCGACCTTGGGATCGGTGCGGACGTCGTTCTCCAACCAGCGATAGGGATCGGCGACCTTGACGCCGAATTGCTCGTCGACGGTCGTGCCGCGGTCGGTGGTGGGATAGGTAACGGTCATCGGGCTCGTCTGGGCAAAGGTGGGCGCGGCGACCGCGATCAGGGCGACAGGCAGGGTCAGCGGCAGGATTGGGCGCATCGACGAACTCCGGGCAAGGAAAAGGAACGCTGTCCTTGCCTAGCATTCCCGCCGCGCCGTTCAACCGCCAGCAAGGGCGAAACCGATACGGACCCGTTCCGGCCGCGATGCGTTGTGGCTCGACCATTCAAGGAGAAGATCATGTATCGCGTGCTTCCTATCGCCCTCGTCGCCCTTTCCGCGATCGCCGCGCCGCTCGCGCCGGCGAATGCGCAGACCGCATCGGAGCAGCGTCGCATGGACGATGCCCAGCGCCGCTACGACAACGAAACCGCGCTGTATCAGCGCGAGCGCGCCTATTACGACCAGGCCGTGCGCCGCGACCAGCGCAGCGGTTACTATAACCAGAGCTACAACGCCCCGCCGCCGGCATACAATCCCGCCTACGACACGCGTTATGCGACGGATTATGACGCCTCGCGTTATTATCGCGACGATCCCCGCTATCAGGAGCGGGTGCTGACCTCGAACGACCAGGTCTATCGCGGGTCGGACGGTCGCTACTACTGCAAGCGTTCGGACGGCACGACCGGCCTCATCATCGGTGCCGCCGCCGGCGGTATTCTGGGCAACGTCGTCTATGGCGGCCGCAACCGGATCGGCGGGACGCTGATCGGCGGCGCGCTGGGTGCGTTGCTCGGCAAGAAGGCCGAGCAGTCGAACGACCAGTATCGGTGCCGCTGAGCGGCACCGGATTAGCGTGAGCTAATCCGGAGACCGCGAAGCGCGGCCGGCGGGGCGGGTCAGCCCGCCCCGACCGACGGCGCGGGATTTACTCCCGCGCCACCGTTGGAAAGAAAGGGCCGCGCTTCCATCCGGGAAGCGCGGCCCTTTTTCCGTTACCGATGGCAGTTCACATTGCGCCCGTGGTTGCGACAGCGGACCACCTTGACCGGGTGCCGGCGCTTGAGATTGATGCTCGGTCGGAATGCCTTGTGGCAAAGGACGCGATGGCCGCGATAATAGGTGCGGCAGACCTTGGCTTCGGCCGGCAGCCCGATGGCCGTCATGGCCGCTGCAGCGACAATCAACGCGATCCGGTTCATCAACTCTCTCCGCGACGGAGCATCCGTCGGGTCCAGTCTAGTCCTGTGACGACGAGGCGCTATCGAAAAAAGGGCCGCGCTTCCGATTGGAAACGCGGCCTTTTTTCTGTGACCCGCCGCGGCGAAGCCGCGTCGTCGGACCTCGCTATCGCGAGGCCGGCCGGGGTCGGCGATCAATCGGGAACCAGCTTCGCTACTTCCCGACGCCGACCTCAGGCCGCCTCGTCGAAATCCTCGTCGGTTATCACCGGACCTGAATCCTGGCCCTTGGCGCTGACGTCGCGATCGACGAACTCGATGATCGCCATCGGCGAGGCGTCCGACGCGCGGATGCCGGCCTTGATGATGCGCGTGTAGCCGCCGTTGCGGCTCGCGTAACGCGTGCCGATCGTCTCGAACAGCTTCACCAGCTGCGCATCGTCGAGCAGGCGGGCATGCGCGAGGCGACGGTTCGACAGCCCGCCCTTCTTCGCCAGCGTGACCAGCTTCTCGACATACGGGCGAAGCTCCTTCGCCTTGGCGAGGGTCGTGGTGATCTGCTCGTGCTTGATGAGCGCGGCCGCCATGTTGCGGAACAGCGCGGCGCGGTGCGCCGACGTACGCTGAAGCTTGCGACCGCCAACCTTGTGACGCATTTTCGTTTCCTTCGTTCGTCAGGGGGCCGTGTGAGGTACCCCGGGCCTGGTGACGCTTGAGGTGGTCACCAACACCTATCTCGCAGGCCCGACGCGGGAGTAAATCCCGCGTCGTCGGACGAGCCTCGCGGCTCGCCGGCCGGGCTTTCGCCGTCTCGGAGTTAGCGTCGCTAACTCCGTGCGGCTTAGCCCATAATCTCCTGCTCGAGCTTCTTCGCCATCTCTTCGATGTTCTCGGGCGGCCAGCCCGGCACTTCCATGCCGAGGCGCAGGCCCATCGACGACAGCACTTCCTTGATCTCGTTGAGCGACTTGCGGCCGAAGTTCGGCGTGCGCAGCATCTCGGCTTCGGTCTTGCCGACCAGATCGCCGATATAGATGATGTTGTCGTTCTTGAGGCAGTTGGCCGAGCGGACCGACAGTTCGAGCTCGTCGACCTTCTTGAGCAGGTAGCGGTTGATCTGCTGCGTGTCGCCCGAAACGCCGGTGTCGGCGGGGGCGGCGGCGAGGCCGATCGGGGCCGAGCGCGTGATCGCCGAATCGTCGAAGTGGACGAACAGCGCGAGCTGGTCCTGCAGGATGCGCGCGGCATAGGCGAGCGCGTCCTCCGGCGTCACCGTGCCGTCGGTCTCGATCGACAACGTCAGCTTGTCGTAGTCGAGCTCCTGCCCGACGCGGGTGTTCTCGACCTTGTACGACACCTGACGCACCGGCGAATATAGCGCATCGACCGGGATCAGGCCGATCGGCGCGTCGGCCGGGCGGTTGGCGACCGCCGCGACATAGCCCTTACCGACGTCCGCGGTCAGTTCCATGTTGAGCGTCGCGCCCTCGTCGAGGTGGCAAATCAGGAGATCGGGATTCATCACCTCGATATCGCCCGACACCGCGATGTCGCCCGCCTTCACGTCGGCCGGACCGGTCGCCGAGAGCTGGAGGCGCTTCGGCCCCTCGCCCTGCATCTTCAGCGCGATCTGCTTCACGTTGAGCACGATGTCGGTGACGTCCTCACGGACACCCGCGAGCGAGCTGAACTCGTGCAGCACGTTCTCGATCTTGATCGAGGTCACCGCCGCGCCCTGCAGGCTCGACAGCAGCACGCGCCGCAGCGCGTTGCCGAGCGTCAGACCGAAGCCACGCTCGAGCGGCTCGGCGACGAAGGTCGCCTTGCTCTTCCCGTCGCCGCTCTTCTTGTCGAGCGCGTTGGGCTTCTTCAGTTCCTGCCAATTCTTTGCATTGACCGACACGGGGGCTTCCCTCTGTTGGGCCGGGGCGGGCTGAACCCCTGGCCGTGGGCGGATGCCGGCGCCGCGCGATCAACCGCGCGCCGGCCAGGCGAAATCAGACGCGGCGACGCTTCGACGGGCGCACGCCGTTGTGCGGGATCGAGGTCACGTCGCGTATCGAGGTGATCTGGAAACCGACCGCCTGCAACGCGCGCAAGGCGCTCTCGCGGCCCGAACCCGGACCCTTGACCTCGACCTCAAGCGTGCGGACGCCGTGCTCGGCGGCCTTGCGGCCCGCATCCTCGGCGGCGACCTGCGCCGCATACGGGGTCGACTTGCGCGAACCCTTGAACCCCATCATCCCGGCGGAGGACCAGCTGATCGCATTGCCCTGGGCATCGGTGATGGTAATCATGGTATTGTTGAAGCTGGCGTTCACATGGGCGACGCCGGCGGTGATGTTCTTGCGTTCACGGCGCCGAATGCGCTGCGGTTCACGTGCCATTTTCGAATTCCTGACCTAAATCCTGAGACGGAAGAAGCGGCAAAGTTGACAAACTTTACACGCTCCGCGCGAGCGAGCGCGGCTTACTTCTTCTTGCCGGCGATCGGCTTGGCCTTGCCCTTGCGGGTGCGCGCATTGGTGTGCGTGCGCTGGCCGCGGACCGGCAGGCCCTTGCGATGGCGGAGCCCACGATAGCAGGCCAGATCCATCAGCCGCTTGATGTTCATCGCGGTCTCACGGCGGAGGTCACCCTCCACGGTGTAGCCGGCGTCGATCGCCTCGCGGATCTGCAGCACTTCCTGATCGGTCAGGTCCTGCACGCGAGTAGCCGGCGCAATGTTCAGCTTCTCGGTGATTTCCTTGGCCTTGGCCGGGCCGATGCCGTGAATGTAGGTCAGCGCGATGATAACGCGCTTGTTGGTCGGGATATTGACACCCGCAATACGTGCCATGAACTAAATTCTCCTAGCTCCACGAGGCCGGCATGGCTGCCACGGACCCCATCTCAACGCGTTGATCCGAAACGCACGACAGCGGCGGACGCAGGCAAGCGCCGCCGGGCAGCCGGAGTATCGGAAGGCCGCTCATCTAGGTATGAGTCGTCACCCTGTCAAGCGCGGGGCGACGGTCAGCCGATATCAACGCGGAGCGTCAATAATTGGTTTCGTCGCTGGCCCGCTGATACCCCGACGTGTCGGCATAATCGGGCGTGGTCGGGGTGGCGTCGGTATCGCGCACGACCTGCACCCCACGCGAGGTATAGTGCGTCGTCTGCGCGGCGATCCTGGCGTAATAGGGATCGAAATCGGCGCTCGCCTGCTCGCCGATCAGCACGCCGCCGGCGACGCTGGCGACTACCGCCAGTCCGATCGTCAGCCAGTGGAATTGCCGGTTGGACATTGCGCCGGTGAAACGACGCGGCGCCCGTCCGGGTTCCGCCGCGCTCAGCCGTCGAGCAGCGTCGCGATCTCGGCCGCAACGGTGTCGATGTCGCCCATCCCGTCGATCCGCGTCAGGATGCCACGCGCGGCGTAGATCGGGATGATCGGCGCGGTCTTGGCGCGATATTCGGCCATCCGCGTCCGCACCGTTTCCTCGTTGTCGTCGGGCCGGCGCTTGAACTCCGTCGATCCGCACACGTCGCAGACGCCGGCTACTTTCGGCTGCTTGAAAGTGTCGTGATACCCCTCGCCGCACTTGGCGCAAGTGTAGCGGCCGACGATGCGCTCGACCAGCGCATCCTCGTCGACGGTCAGTTCGACAACATGATCGAGGCTGCGCCCGCGATCAGCGAGCAGGCCGTCGAGCGCTTCGGCCTGGGCCGCGGTGCGCGGATAACCGTCGAAGATCGCGCCCTCGCCGCTCGTCATCTCGTCCAGGCGTTCGCCGATGATGCCGCTGACCACCGCGTCGGGCACCAGCTCGCCGGCGTCCATGATCGCCTTGGCCTTCTGGCCGACCGGGGTGCCCGCCTTCACCGCCGCCCGTAGCATGTCGCCGGTCGACAGCTGGACCATGCCGCGCGTCGCGACCAGCTTCGCCGCCTGCGTGCCCTTGCCCGCGCCCGGCGGTCCCAGAAGGATGATGTTCACGGCAGTTCTCTCCCCTGTCGTGTCGGCATCCGCATCAGCGGAGGCGTCCACCCTTCAGCTTGGCCTTCTTGATGAGGTCGCCATATTGATGCGCCAGCAGATGCGACTGGATCTGCGTCACCGTGTCCATCGTCACGTTGACCACGATCAGCAGGCTGGTGCCGCCCAGATAGAACGGGATCTGCAACGCCGACACCAGATATTCGGGCACCAGGCAGATAATCGTCAGGTACGCCGCCCCGATCACGGTGATGCGCGTCAGCACGTAATCGAAATAGGTCTCGGTGTTCTTGCCCGGACGAATACCGGGGATGAACCCGCCATAGCGCTTCAGATTGTCCGCCGTCTCCTCGGGATTGAACACCACCGCGGTGTAGAAGAACGAGAAGAAGATGATGCCGGCGCCGTACAGCGTCATGTAGAGCGGCGAGCCGTGCTGGAGGTACTGGTTCAGCGTGATGACCACGTCGCCCCACCAGCTCGTCCCCGACACGTTGTTGCCCGCGAACTGCGTGATCGTCAGCGGCAGCAGCAGCAGCGACGAGGCGAAGATCGGCGGGATCACGCCGGCCGTGTTGATCTTGAGCGGCAGGTGGCTGCGGTCGGACTGCACCCCGCGCTGCGTCTGGCGCTTCGGGTACTGGATCAGGATGCGGCGCTGCGCCCGTTCCATGAAGCAGATGAACAGCACGATCGCGGCGACCGCGACGACGATGCCGATCACCTGCGCCGGGCCGATATTGCCCTGGCCCGAGCGTGCCGAGTTGAGCAGGTTGACGATGTTGGTCGGCATGTTGGCGACGATGCCGGCCATGATGATGAGGCTGATGCCGTTGCCGATGCCGCGGCTGGTGATCTGCTCGCCCAGCCACATCAGGAACATGGTGCCGCCGACCAGGCTGATGACGACGCTCATGCGGAACAGCATGCCGGGATCGACCGCCACCGCCTGCGCCTCGAGCGTGCGCGCGAGGAAATAGGCCTGGATCATCGTCAGCGCGACGGTGCCGTAGCGCGTATACTGGTTGAGCCGCTTGCGCCCGCTCTCCCCTTCCTTCTTGATCGCGGCGAGTTGCGGGCTCAGCGAGGTCGCGAGCTGCACGACGATCGAGGCGGTGATGTACGGCATCACGCCGAGCGCGATCAGGCTGGCACGCTTCAGCGCGCCGCCCGAGAAGTTGTTGAAGAAGTCGAGCACGCCGCCATTGGTGCGGTTCGCCAGCGCGGTCAGCGCGGTCGGATCGACGCCCGGCAGCGGCACGTAGCTCAGCAGGCGGAAGACAATCAGCGCGCCGACGGTGAACCAGATGCGCCGCTTGAGCTCGGTCGCCTGGCCGAATTTGGAAAGGTTGAGCCCGGAGGCGAGACTGTCGGCTGCGGATGCCATGATCGTGGATCGTCCTGAAACAACAACGGCGGAAGTCGCGATCACCCGCGCCCCCGCCGCTCATTTAGTCGCGCTCCGACCGATGTCCAACCTATCGGAGCGTTTTATCCACCGCGGTATCAGCCGCGGTCCAGTCACGGGCGGCCCGGTACCGGACCCCGGCCGAAGCCGGGGTGGGCAACAGGTTACTTCGCGGCGGCCTGCTTCTCGGCCTTGGCGGCCTTGCGCTCGGCGTACTTCACACCCTTCTTAGCGGCCGCCTTCTCGGCGGCCGGAACCACCTCGATGACGTTGACGGTGCCGCCTGCCTTCTCGATCGCCTCGCGCGCGGCCTTCGACACGCCGGCGACGGTGAAGTTCAGCTTGGCCGAGAACTCGCCCTTGGCCAGGACGCGGACGCCATGCTTGCCGCCACGCGCCAGACCGGCGGCCTTCAGCGCGGCATGATCGACGTCGCCCGACAGCTTGCCGGCGTCGACCGCCTTCTGGATCGCGCCCAGGTTCACCTCGGCATGATCCTTGGCGAAGATGTTGTTGAAGCCGCGCTTCGGCAACCGCATGTGGAGCGGCATCTGGCCGCCCTCGAAGCCGGCGATCGAGACGCCTTCACGGCTCTTCTGGCCCTTCTGGCCACGCCCGCCGGTCTTGCCTTTGCCCGAGCCGATGCCGCGTCCGACGCGGATTTTGGATTTGCGGGCGCCCGCATTGTCGCGGAGTTCGTTCAGTTTCATGTCGTGCACTCGCTTTCGCTTTTGCCTGCCCCCGCGAAGGCGGGGGTCGTGCAACTGGGGGACGCGGTTCCCCAAAAATCGTCACTCCCGCGGAAGCGGGAGCCCATCTCCTGCCGTCACACCCAGCTCCACAGTCCGGAAGATGGGTCCCCGCTTTCGCGGGGATGACGCCAGTCTTTTACTCGCCCACCGTCACCATGTGAGCGACCTTCTTAATCATGCCGCGCACCTCGGGGGTGTCCTGCAGCTCGACCGTCCGGTGCATCTTGTTCAGGCCCAGGCCGACGAGCGTCGCGCGCTGATCCTTGGTGCGGCGGATCGGCGAACCCGTCTGGGTGATCTTCACGGTAGCCATGTCAGATTACTCCGCAATCGCCGCGGCGTCGGCTTCCGCGGTCGCGGCATCGGCGCCGTGACCACGACCGAGCAGGTCGGCGATCTTCTTGCCGCGCCGCTGCGCCACCGACTTCGGCGAAGTCTGGTCGCCCAGCGCCTCGAAGGTGGCGCGGATCATGTTGTAGGGGTTCGAGGTGCCGACCGACTTGGTCACCACGTCATGGACGCCCAGGCTCTCGAAGATGGCGCGCATCGGGCCGCCGGCGATGATGCCGGTGCCCTGCGGCGCCGAACGGACGGTCACCTTGCCGGCGCCGAAATGGCCGTTGCCGTCATGATGCAGCGTACGACCTTCCTTCAGCGGCACGCGGACCATCTTCTTCTTGGCCGACGCGGTCGCCTTGGAGATCGCCTCCGGCACTTCGCGCGCCTTGCCGTGGCCGAAGCCGACCCGGCCCTTGCCGTCGCCCACGACGACCAGCGCCGCGAAGCCGAAGCGCTTGCCGCCCTTCACCGTCTTCGAGACGCGGTTGATGTGGACCAGCTTCTCGATCAGTTCCTCGCCGCCGTCCTCGGCGCCGGGACCGCCACGGCCACGACCGTCGCGACCACGACCGCCGTCACGGCCACCGCGATTGCCGCCGGGGCCGCCACGGCCACGACCGCCGCCCGGGCCGCCACGGCCGCGCGGGCCACGATCGCCGCCATCGGGCAGCCCAGAGCCTTGGGCCGTCTGTTCTGTCTGCTCGGCCGGAGCCGGCGCGTTGTTTTCGTCAGCCATTTCTTAGAACTCCAGCCCGGCTTCGCGAGCCGCATCGGCCAGCGCCTTAACGCGACCGTGATAGAGGAAGCCGCCACGGTCGAACACGACCTGCGTCACGCCGGCGGCCTTCGCCGCTTCCGCCACGCGCTTGCCGACCGCCGTGGCCGCCGCGACGTTCGCGGTCGAGCCCTCGTGACCCGCCAGCGTCGAGGCCGATGCGAGCGTCTTGCCCGCCTCGTCGTCGATCACCTGGGCATAGATGTGCTTGCCCGACCGGTGCACCGACAGGCGCGGACGGACGCCGCCACGGGCGCGCAGCGCGGTACGATTGCGGCGGCGCCGCTTCTCGAACAGAGAAAGACCCTTGGTCATTACTTCTTCTTCCCTTCCTTACGGAAGATGTACTCGCCGTCGTACTTGATGCCCTTGCCCTTGTACGGCTCGGGCTTGCGCCAGCGGCGGATCTCGGCGGCGAGCTGGCCGACCTTCTGCTTGTCGGCGCCCGAAATCTCGACCGTGGTCTGATCCGGGGTAGCGACCGTCAGGCCTTCCGGCACGTCGATGTCGACGTCGTGCGAATAGCCGAGCTGCAACTTCAGCTTCTTGCCCTGCGCGTTCGCGCGGTAGCCGACGCCGGTGATGAGCAGCTTCTTCGAGAAGCCCTCGGTCACGCCAGTCACCAGGTTCTGCACCAGGGTGCGCTGCATGCCCCAGAACGCGCGAGCGCGCTTGGTGTCGTTCGCGGGCTGAACCGCGACCGAATCGGCCTGCACATCCCAGGTCACCTCGTTCGCCATCGGCATCGACAGGGTGCCCTTGGGCCCCTTCATGCTGAGGACGCCGTCGGCGACCGTGGCGGTGACACCGTTCGGGATCGCGACCGCTTTCTTACCGATGCGGCTCATCAGAACACCTCCGCCAGCACTTCGCCGCCGACGTTCTGGTCACGTGCTTCGGCATCCGAGAGCACGCCACGCGGCGTCGAGACGATGGTGATGCCCAGGCCGTTCATCACGCGGGGAAGCTCCTGGCTGCCCGAATAGACGCGGCGGCCCGGCTTCGAGACGCGCGCGACGTGCTTGATCGCCGGCTGGCCTTCGAAATATTTGAGTTCGATGCGGATGCCCTTGGCGGGCCCCATCTCTTCCTCGCTATAGCCGCGGATATAGCCCTCGCGCTGGAGCACGTCGAGCACGCGGACGCGCAGCTTCGACGCCGGCGAAAGGACCGAGTCCTTGCGCGCGCGCTGGCCGTTGCGGATGCGGGTGAGCATATCACCCAGGGGATCGGTCACTGCCATCTTCGTGTCCTTACCAGCTCGACTTCGTGACGCCCGGGATCAGGCCCTTGTTGGCCAGTTCGCGGAGCTGCACGCGGCAGAGACGGAACTTGCGGTAGTAAGCGCGGGGACGACCCGTCACTTCGCACCGGTTGCGGATGCGGGTCGGATTGCCGTTGCGCGGCAGCTCCGCCATCTTCAGCCGCGCGATCAGGCGCTCGGTATCGTCGAGCGATTTGTCGTTCGCCTGCGCCTTGAGCTTCGCCAGCTTGGGAGCGGTCTTCGCCACCAGCTTCTTGCGACGCTCGTTCTTGTTCACGGAACTCAGTTTCGCCATGACTTAAGTTCTCTTTCCCTTATGCCGCTTGCTTCTGCTCGCCGTCCGCATCCTGCGGGAACGGGAAGCCGAAAAGCCGGAGAAGCTCGCGAGCCTCGTCGTCGGTCTTCGCGGTGGTGGTGACGATGACGTCCATGCCGCGCACCTTGTCGATGCGGTCATAGTTGATCTCCGGGAACACGAGCTGTTCCTTGAGGCCCATCGCGTAATTGCCGCGACCGTCGAACGATTTCGGGTTCAGCCCGCGAAAGTCGCGAACGCGCGGCAGCGCGATCGTGATGAAGCGGTCGAGGAACTCGTACATGCGCTCGCGACGCAGCGTGACCTTCACGCCGATCGGCATGCCCTCGCGCAGCTTGAACTGTGCGATCGACTTCTTCGCCTTGGTGACGACCGGCTTCTGCCCGGCGATCAGCTCCATTTCGGAAGCGGCCTGCTCGACCTTCTTCTTGTCCTGGGTGGCTTCGCCCACGCCCATGTTCAGCACGATCTTCTCGATCTTCGGAACTTCGAGCGCATTCTTGTAACCGAACTTGTCGGTCATCGCCTTGACGATCTTGTCGTCGTAGATGCCCTTCATGCGGGGCTTGTAAGCATCAGCCATCGATCTTCTTCCCGGTCTTGACCGCGACGCGGACCTTCTTGCCGTCCTGCGTCTCGAAGCGCACGCGGGTCGGCTTGCCGTCGGCGACGTGCGCGACCTTCGAGACGTGCAGCGGCGCTTCCGAGCGATCGAGCCCGCCCTGCGGGTTCGCCTGGCTCGGCTTGACGTGACGCACGTGGACGTTGACGCCCGACACGATCACCTTGCCGTCCTTCGGCATCGCCTTGGTGACTTCGCCGGTACGGCCCTTGTCCTTGCCGGACAGGACGATGACCTGGTCACCCTTCTTGATCTTCTGCGCGGCCATCACAGCACCTCCGGCGCGAGCGAAATGATCTTCATGTGCTTCTTGGCGCGGAGCTCGCGAACGACCGGGCCGAAGATACGAGTGCCAATCGGCTCCTCGTTCTTGTTGACCAGCACCGCGGCGTTGCTGTCGAAGCGGATCACCGAGCCGTCGGGACGGCGGATGTCCTTGGCCGTGCGCACGATCACCGCGCGATGCACGTCGCCCTTCTTCACGCGGCCGCGCGGCTGCGCTTCCTTGACGCTGACGACGATGATGTCGCCGACGCCGGCCGTGCGACGCTTCGAGCCGCCCAGCACCTTGATGCACTGCACCCGCTTCGCGCCGCTATTGTCAGCGACGTCGAGATTGGATTGCATCTGGATCATCGATCCGCTTCCTTCTCTCTTGGCCTACCGGGACAGCCCGGCGGTTCCGTTCCTCTTTTCGTCATCCCCGCGAAAGCGGGGATCTCGAAGCTACTTGGCGTGTCCTTACCGCCGGAAATTCCCACCTGCGCGGGAATGACGGCCTTGAAGGATTACGCGTCGACGTCGACCCGCTCGGGCGTCGCGTGGGTGTTGACCCGCTCGATCACCTTCCAGGTCTTCAGCTTGCTGATCGGCGCGGTCTCTTCGATGCGCACGGTCTCGCCGGCCTTGTATTCGTTGCCCTCGTCATGGGCGTGATACTTCTTCGAGCGGCGGATGATCTTGCCGTAGAGCGGGTGCTTGACCTTGCGCTCCACGTTCACGACCACCGTCTTGTCGCCCTTATCCGAGACGATCTGCCCGGTCAGCACGCGCTTCGGCATGTCTGTCTTCCTTACTTCGCAGCGGCCGCGGCGGCCTTGGCGCGCGCGGACTGCTGGGTCTTGATGCGGGCGATGTCGCGGCGGACCTCGCGGATGCGGCTCGGCTTCTCGAGCTGGCTGGTCGCGGCCTGGAAGCGGAGGTTGAACGCCTCACGCTTCAGGTTGCCCAGGCTCTCGGTCAGCTGGTCGTCGGACTGGCCGACGACATCGAGCTTGCTCGACTTGGTTTCGGGTTTCTTCGCCATCTTACTCGCCTCCGAGGTGCGAGGTGTCGCCGAGGCGCGCCACGACCTTCGTCTTGATCGGCAGCTTCATCGCCGCACGCTCGAACGCTTCCGCCGCGAGCGGGCCGGGCACGCCGTCCAGCTCGAACAGGATGCGGCCGGGCTTGACGCGCGCCGCCCAAAATTCGGGCGAGCCCTTGCCCGAGCCCATGCGGACTTCGGCGGGCTTCGACGAGACCGGCACGTCCGGGAACACGCGGATCCACAAACGCCCCTGGCGCTTGATGTGACGCGTGATCGCGCGGCGGGCCGCCTCGATCTGGCGCGCGGTGATCCGGTCCGGCTCCATCGCTTTCAGCCCGTACGAGCCGAAGTTGAGCGCGGCGCCGCCCTTGGCGTCGCCATGGATCCGGCCCTTGAACGCCTTGCGGAACTTGGTGCGTTTCGGTTGCAGCATCTTCTGATTCCTTAGCGGCGGTCTTCGCGCGCCGGGCGGACGCCGGAGGTCTGAGCCTCCATCATCAGCCGGTCCTGCGCCATCGGGTCGTGACCGAGGATCTCGCCCTTGAAGACCCACACCTTGACGCCGCAGACGCCATAGGCGGTGTGCGCCTGGGCTTCCGCGTAATCGAGGTTGGCGCGCAGCGTGTGCAGCGGCACGCGGCCCTCACGATAGCTTTCCGAGCGCGCGATCTCGGCGCCGCCGAGACGGCCGCCGCAGGCGACGCGGATGCCGTCGGCACCCAGGCGCATCGCCGACTGAACCGCGCGCTTCATGGCGCGGCGGAACGCGATACGGCGCTCGAGCTGGTCGGCGATACCCTGCGCGACGAGCTTGGCGTCGATCTCGGGCTTGCGAATCTCGACGATGTTCAGCGACACGTCGGACGAGGTCATCGAGCCGAGCTTCTTGCGAAGCTTCTCGATGTCGGTGCCCTTCTTGCCGATGATGACGCCGGGACGCGCCGCGTAGATCGACACGCGGCACAGCTTGGCCGGACGCTCGATCACCACCTTCGAGATCGCCGCTTGGGGCAGCGTCTCGAGGATGTACTTGCGGATCTGATCGGATTGCTCTTGTGACCCATTATGCTTCTTCCTGCTCGCGGACGACGATGCGAAGGCGCGAGAACGGCTTCAGGATGCGGGTGGACTTGCCACGGCCGCGAGTCGCGAAGCGCTTCATCGTGATCGACTTGCCGACCGACGCCTCCGACACGACCAGCGCGTCGACGTCGAGGTTGTGGTTGTTTTCCGCATTGGCGATCGCCGAGGCGAGCACCTTGCGCGCGTCCACCGCCATCGCCTTCTTGGAGAAGGCAAGAATGTTCAGCGCGTCGCCGGCCTTGCGGCCACGGATCAGGCCCGCGACCAGGTTCAGCTTCTGCGCCGAGCCACGGATTTGCGTGCCGACCGACAGCGCTTCCTTGTCGCCGACGCGACGGGGTGCCTTGGGCTTGGACATCAGCGCTTACCCTTCTTGTCGGCGGCGTGGCCCGGGAAATACCGGGTCGGCGCGAACTCGCCGAGCTTCATGCCGACCATGTCCTCGTTCACCGACACCGGCACGAACTTGCGGCCGTTGTAGACGTTGAAGGTCAAACCCACGAAATCAGGCAAAATGGTCGAACGACGCGACCAGGTTTTGATCGGGGCGCGAGCGCCACCTTCCTGAGCGGTCTGCGCCTTCTTGAGCAGGCTCAGTTCGACGAACGGGCCCTTCCAGACAGAGCGAGCCATTACTTCTTCCTCGCGTGACGCGAACGGATAATCATCTTGTCCGTCGCCTTGTTGTGACGGGTGCGCGCACCCTTGGTCGGCTTGCCCCACGGGGTGACCGGGTGACGGCCGCCCGAGGTCCGGCCTTCACCACCGCCATGCGGGTGGTCGACCGGGTTCTTCGCGACACCGCGGGTCAGCGGGCGGATGCCCTTCCAGCGGTTGCGGCCGGCCTTGCCGAGGTTGGTGTTCTGGTTGTCGGGGTTCGACACCGCACCGACCGTACCCATGCAGTTCGCGTGGATGTAACGCTGCTCGCCCGAGTTCAGGCGAACGATCACCATCCCGCGATCGCGACCGACGACCTGAACGTAGGTGCCCGCCGACCGCGCGATCTGACCGCCCTTGCCCGGCTTCATCTCGACGTTGTGGACGATCGTGCCGACCGGCATCTGACCGAGCTCCATCGCGTTGCCCGGCTTCACGTCAGTCTTCTTGCCCGCGATCACCTTGTCGCCGACGCCCAAGCGCTGCGGCGCGATGATATAGGCCAGACGATCCTTGCCGTCCTCACCCGCACCATAGTTCACGAGCGCGATGAAGGCGGTGCGGTTGGGATCGTATTCGATCCGCTCGACATTGCCCTCGACGTCCCACAGGCGACGCTTGAAGTCGACGATGCGATACTTCTGCTTGTGGCCGCCGGCGATGCCGCGGCTGGTCACATGACCCTTGTTGTTGCGGCCGCCGGTCTTCTGCTTGCCTTCGGTCAGCGCCTTGACGGGGCGCCCCTTGAACAAGCCCGACCGGTCGATCAGGATCAAGCCGCGGCGCGCCGGGCTCGTCGGATTGTAATGCTTCAAAGCCATCGGATCAAATCCCCGTCGTCACGTCGATGGACTGGCCGTCCTTCAACGTCACGATCGCCTTCTTCATGTCCGAGCGGCGATACGGCGCGCCCTTCCACTTCTTGGTCTTGCCCTTCTGGACGATCGTGTTGACGCCAGTCACGCTGACGTCGAACAGCGCCTCGACGGCCGCCTTGATCTCGGGCTTGGTCGCGTCGCCCGCGACCTTGAACACCACCGCGTTCTGCTCCGACATCATGGTCGACTTCTCGGTGATGTGCGGCGCGACGATCACGTCGTAGTGACGCGCGTCGATCGCCGACTTGGCAGGCTTCTTCGCCATTAGTTAGCCCCTCCCGGAAGGGCGAAACGCGCCTCCAGCTTCTCGACCGCGGCGCGCGTCAGCACCAGCGTGTCATGCTTCAGGATGTCGTAGACGTTGGCGCCAGCGGCGGGCAGCACGTTGAGGTGCCCGAGGTTGCCGGCGGCGAGCGCGAAGCTCGTCTCGACCGTGTCGCCGTCGATGAACAGCGCCGTCTTGCCGAAGCCCAGCTTCTCCAGGCTGCCCTTGAGCGCCTTCGTCTTGCCGCCCTCGACCGCCAGGCTGTCCATGACCACCAGCGAACCCGCCTTGGCGTGGCTCGACAGCGCCATCTTCAGGCCCAGCGCACGGATCTTCTTGTTCAGCGACGGATTGAAGTCGCGGACACGAGCGCCGTGCGCCTTACCACCACCGATGAACACCGGGGCGCGGCGATCGCCGTGCCGAGCGGTACCGCCGCCCTTCTGGCGACCGAACTTCTTGCCCGACCGCGCGACGTCGGCGCGCTCGCGGGTGCCGCGCGCGGTGGCGCGACGCTTTTCGAGCTGCCAGGTGACGACGCGGTGCAGGATGTCGGCGCGCGGATCGAGGCCGAAGACCTCGTCGTTGAGCTCGACGTCCGCCGCTTTCGACTTGGCGTCGAAGGAGGAAACCTTGACCTTCACGTTCAGCCCTCCTGGCCTTCGGTCGCCGCGGGCGCGTCCACCATCTCGGCGGGCGTCTCTGCGGGCGCATTGTTGCTGTTGGCGGCCTGCTTCAGCCCGGCCGGATACGGCGCGTCGGCGTGGCGGGCGACCTTGACGGCGTCCTTGACGAACAGCCAGCCGCCCTTCGAGCCAGGGACCGAGCCCTTGACGAAGATCAGGCCGCGCTCGACGTCGGTGCCGACGATCTCGAGATTCTGCTGGGTGCGGTTCTTGTCACCCATGTGGCCGGCCATCTTCTTGTTCTTGAAGACCTTGCCGGGATCCTGACGGTTGCCCGTCGAACCGTGCGAACGGTGGCTGACCGAGACGCCGTGCGTCGCGCGCAGACCGCCGAAGTTCCAGCGCTTCATGGCGCCGGCGAAGCCCTTGCCCTGGGTGCGGCCCTGGATGTCGACGAACTGGCCGGCGACGAAATGGTCGGCGGCGATTTCGGCACCGACATCGAGCAGGCCGTCCGCGTCGACGCGGAATTCGTGGACGATCGCCTTGGGCTCGACTTCCGCCTTGCCGTAGGCGCCGCGCTGCGGCTTGGCGACGTTCTTGGCCTTGGCGCTGCCGGCGCCGAGGGCGACGGCGGTATAGCCGTCACGATCTTGTTCGCGGCGGGAAACGACCTGCAGGCCTTCCAGGCTCAGAACGGTGACCGGCACGTGCCGACCGTCGTCCTGGAACAGGCGGGTCATCCCCAACTTCTTCGCGATCACGCCGGTGCGCATGATCCGTGCTCCTTGACAGAGGCACCGCGGCTGATTCCGACGGTGCTTGTGACCGATGCGAAAGCGTCGGTCGGTCCAGCCCGGTAATGCGAAGCGAGCCCCCGTCCCGGGCTGGGTGTTCGTGGGCGTGAGCCGTTGAACGTGACGGGAGACGCTGTCCTGACCCGAGGGTCAGCGGTATCTCTATGTGTCAGCGTCCCGCGGGACCGGAAAGGTCGACCGCGGGAGCGGTGCCGTTAGGCGAGTTTGATCTCGACGTCAACACCGGCGGCGAGGTCGAGCTTCATCAGCGCGTCGACCGTCTGCGGCGTCGGCTGCACGATGTCGAGCATGCGCTTGTAGGTGCGAACCTCGAACTGCTCGCGCGACTTCTTGTCGATGTGCGGGCCGCGGTTGACGGTGAACTTCTCGATGCGCGTCGGCAGCGGGATCGGACCACGGATGAGAGCGCCGGTGCGGCGCGCGGTGTCGGCGATGTCGCCGGTCGCCTGATCGAGCACGCGATGATCGAACGCCTTCAGGCGAATGCGGATATTGCTGTCCATGGTTCCTACCGATGCGAAAGAGCGGGGCGGTTGATCCTCCGAGGAGGGCCACCTCTTGCTGGTTCATACGAAAACTGAAGGCGCGCCGATACACAGGGTGGCCCCAGGGATCAACCCCCGTTCGTCGCATCTTTGGGAGAAAGTGGGGTTACCGCTCTCCCCACGCTCACTAACGGCCACTGGCGGGCACGCGGCTCGATGCTAATTACCCACAAATGGACATGCTCGACTCTCGCCTCATCACCGCATGGGAATTAGCAGCCGACGATCTCGGCTTCCGTTTCATTACTCCCTTCCAAACTGCTGATCGCGACGGGAGGACTCTATTACTGGAGGGCCACCTGCCCGACTTTGGCGGACAGCACGGCATTGCTATCATCAGCTTCTCGCGGCGTATCAAGTTGGGCACTATCAACATGCCTGTATCGATCATGCCAAAGGAAGCTCGCAAGTATGTCCGCAAACATGTGATTTCCGAACTACGCGACTGGGGCTGGTTCGGGCCGGGATCACCGCCGATTTGGATGAACGGCAACTAACTATTCAATTGCCGCCGCTCATTTAGAAGCACCGACCAACCCCAAACGCAGAAAAGATCTTACTTGGTGATGCCCGAGACGATGCCCGAGCCGACCGTGCGGCCACCCTCGCGGATGGTGAAGCGCTGGCCGACGTCCATGGCGATCGGCGCGATCAGCTTCACGCCCAGCGCGACGTTGTCACCCGGCATGACCATCTCGGTGCCGGCCGGCAGCTCGACGGTGCCGGTCACGTCCGTGGTGCGGAAGTAGAACTGCGGACGATAGTTCGCGAAGAACGGCGTGTGACGGCCGCCCTCGTCCTTCGACAGGACGTACACTTCCGACGCGAAGTCGGTGTGCGGCGTGATCGAACCCGGCTTGGCCAGGACCTGGCCACGCTCGACCTCTTCACGGCCGACGCCGCGGATCAGCGCGCCGATGTTGTCGCCGGCCTGGCCCTGGTCGAGCAGCTTGCGGAACATCTCGACGCCGGTGACGGTGGTCTTGCGGACGGTCGGCTGGATACCGACGATCTCGACTTCCTCGCCCACCTTGACGATGCCGGTCTCGACGCGGCCGGTGACGACGGTGCCGCGACCCGAGATCGAGAACACGTCCTCGATCGGCATCATGAACGGCTTGTCGAGCGGACGCTCCGGCTGCGGCAGGTATTCGTCGACCGCCTTCATCAGGTTGAGCACGGCGTCCTTGCCGAGCTTGTCGTCCGAGCCCGAGAGCGCGGCGGTGGCCGAGCCCTGGATCACGGGGATGTCGTCGCCCGGGAAGTCGTACGAGCTGAGCAGCTCGCGGATTTCCAGCTCGACCAGCTCGAGGATCTCGGCGTCGTCGACCAGGTCGACCTTGTTCATGAACACGACCATCGCCGGCACGCCGACCTGGCGGGCGAGCAGGATGTGCTCGCGGGTCTGCGGCATCGGGCCGTCGGTCGCCGACACGACCAGGATCGCACCGTCCATCTGCGCGGCGCCCGTAATCATGTTCTTCACATAGTCGGCGTGGCCCGGGCAGTCGACGTGCGCGTAATGGCGGTTCTCGGTCTCGTACTCGACGTGGGCGGTCGAGATCGTGATGCCGCGCTCACGCTCTTCCGGCGCCTTGTCGATGTTGGCGAAGTCGACCGCCGCGTTGCCCGCGACGTTGTCGGCCAGCACCTTGGTGATGGCCGCGGTCAACGACGTCTTGCCATGGTCGACGTGACCGATGGTGCCGATGTTCATGTGCGGCTTGTTCCGCTCAAACTTTGCCTTCGCCATTTTTTCCTACCTTCTCGGGAAAATCGTTTCGTGGGTCCGCCGTGGGACTCGCGCGAAGGCGGCCCTTTAGCGAGAGTTTTTTGGTTACGCCAGCTTTGCCTTGACCTCGTCCGCAACGTTCTGCGGCACTTCGTCGTAATGCGAGAACTGCATCGAGTAGCTCGCGCGCCCTTGCGTGAACGACCGCAGCGAGTTCACGTAGCCGAACATGTTGGCCAGCGGCACCATCGCGGTCACCGCCTGCGCGTTACCGCGCGTGTCGGTGCCCTGAATTTGGCCGCGACGGCTGTTCATGTCGCCGATGACGTCGCCGAGATAATCCTCGGGGGTCACCACCTCGACCTTCATCACCGGCTCGAGCAGCGTGATGCCGGCCTTCTGCGCGCCTTCGCGCATCGCGCCGCGGGCGCAGATTTCGAACGCCAGCGCGCTCGAGTCGACGTCGTGATACTTGCCGTCGATCAGGTGCACCTCGAAGTCGATGATCGGGAAGCCGATCAGCGAGCCGGTCTCGGCGGTCTCACGGAAGCCCTTTTCCACCGCGGGAATGTACTCGCGGGGGATGTTGCCGCCCTTGATCTCGTCGAAGAACTGGAAGCCCGTGCCGCGCTCACCAGGCTTCAGCTGCACCTTCACTTCGCCGAACTGGCCCGAGCCGCCCGACTGCTTCTTGTGGGTGTAGGTCAGCTCGACCGGCTTCTTGAGGTATTCGCGATACGCCACCTGCGGCGCGCCGACGTTCGCCTCGACCTTGAACTCGCGCTTCATGCGATCGACCAGGATCTCGAGGTGGAGCTCGCCCATCCCCTTGATGATGGTCTGGCCCGATTCGTGATCGGTCGACACGCGGAACGAAGGATCCTCGGCGGCCAGGCGGTTGAGCGCGATGCCCATCTTTTCCTGGTCGGCCTTGGTCTTCGGCTCCACCGACAGCTCGATGACAGGGTCCGGGAACTCCATCCGCTCGAGGATGATCGGGTTGGCGGGATCGCACAGCGTATCGCCGGTCGTCGTTTCCTTCAGACCCGCGATCGCGACAATGTCGCCGGCGCGCGCTTCCTCGATGTCCTCGCGGCTGTTCGCATGCATCAGGAGCATACGGCCGATCTTTTCCTTCTTGTCCTTCACCGAGTTCAGGTAGCCGCCCTTGGTCAGCGTGCCCGAATAGATGCGGGTGAAGGTCAGCGAGCCGACGAACGGGTCGTTCATGATCTTGAACGCCAGGCCCGAGAACGGCGCGTCGTCCTTCGCCGGACGCGAATCCGGGGTCTCGCCGTCGAGCTTCACGCCCTGCACGTCGGGAATGTCGAGCGGGCTCGGCAGATAGTCGACGACCGCGTCGAGCAACGGCTGCACGCCCTTGTTCTTGAACGCCGAGCCGCACACGACGGGCACGAACGACATGGCGAGCGTGCCCTTGCGGATGAGCTTCTTGAGCGTCGCGACGTCGGGCTCGTTGCCCTCGAGATACGCCTCCATGGCGTCGTCGTCCTGCTCGACCGCCAGCTCGATCAGGTCGCTGCGATACTTCGCCGCCTTCTCGGCCATGTCGTCGGGGATCGCCTGATATTCGAACTTCGCACCGAGCGACTCTTCGAGCCAGATGATCGCGCGGTTCTCGACCAGGTCGACCAGGCCCTTGAACCCGCCCTCGATGCCGATCGGGAGATACAGCACCGCCGGCTTCGCGCCCAGGCGCTCGATGATCGAGTTGACGCAATAATAGAAATCGGCGCCGGTGCGGTCGAGCTTGTTGACGAAGCACATCCGCGGAACCTTGTACTTGTCCGCCTGGCGCCACACCGTCTCCGACTGCGGCTCCACGCCCGCAACGCCGTCGAAGCACGCGACCGCGCCGTCGAGAACGCGCAGCGAACGCTCGACCTCGATCGTGAAGTCGACGTGGCCCGGCGTGTCGATGATGTTGATGAGGTGCTCGGGACCCTTGCCGTCCTCGGCCTTCCACTTGCAGGTGGTCGCCGCCGACGTGATCGTGATGCCGCGCTCCTGCTCCTGCTCCATCCAGTCCATCGTCGCCGTGCCTTCGTGCACTTCGCCGATCTTGTAGGACTTGCCGGTGTAATAGAGGATGCGCTCGGTCGTCGTCGTCTTGCCGGCGTCGATGTGCGCCATGATGCCGATGTTACGATAGAGTTCGAGCGGATGGCTGCGGGC
Organism: Sphingomonas sp.; assembly: GCF_017304635.1. GTDB lineage: Bacteria > Pseudomonadota > Alphaproteobacteria > Sphingomonadales > Sphingomonadaceae > Sphingomonas. Next base: position 394,080 of record NZ_JAFKMA010000001.1, on the reverse strand, counting down.
CATGACGATCTGTTCCTTAGCGATGTGGGAGGCCGGACGATCCGACCTCCCGTTATGTAGGTAATATTATTGCCAGTGCCAGACCGCCGAAGCGGCCGGGCGTGTTACCAGCGGTAGTGCGAGAAGGCGCGGTTCGCTTCCGCCATGCGGTGCGTGTCCTCACGCTTCTTCACTGCATTGCCGCGGTTGTTCGACGCGTCGAGCAGCTCGCCCGACAGGCGCGCCGACATGGTGTTCTCGGAGCGCGAGCGCGCCGCCGAGATCAGCCAGCGGATCGCGAGCGCCTGCGCACGCTCCGGACGGACCTCGACCGGCACCTGGTAGGTCGCACCGCCGACGCGGCGGCTGCGGACCTCGATGCCCGGCTTGATGTTGTTGAGCGCGTCGTGGAACACGCCCAGCGGATCCTTCTTGGCGCGAGTCTCGACGGTTTCCATCGCCGAATAGACGATGCCTTCCGCGACCGACTTCTTGCCGTCCAGCATGACGCTGTTCATGAACTTGGACAGGACGATATCACCGAACTTCGGGTCCGGCAGGATTTCCCGCTTCTCGGGACGACGACGACGAGCCATTTGCTCTTCCTTCTAATCAACCAGCCGTCGCCCCGGCGAAGGCCGGGGCCGTTGGCGGCAATGTATCAACAGACAACCTAGCGGTCCCGGCCTTCGCCGGGACGACGGTTATTTCGGACGCTTCGCGCCGTACTTCGAACGGCTCTGCTTGCGATCCTTGACGCCCTGCGTGTCGAGCACGCCGCGCAGCACGTGGTAGCGCACGCCCGGAAGGTCGCGCACACGGCCGCCACGGATCAGGACCACCGAGTGCTCCTGCAGGTTGTGGCCCTCGCCGGGGATGTAGCTGATGACTTCGCGCTGGTTGGTCAGGCGGACCTTGGCCACCTTGCGCAGCGCCGAGTTCGGCTTCTTCGGGGTCGTCGTGTAGACGCGGGTGCAGACGCCGCGCTTCTGCGGGTTCTGCTCCATCGCAGGGACCTTGGACTTGGCCTTCTGCGGGTCGCGGCCCTTGCGGACCAGCTGGTTGATCGTTGGCATGAAGCCCTTCACCTTTGCGTTGACCAGAAAACCTGGCGGTTACTGTGCCGGGAGCCTTTGGAAAAAACGAAAAGGGTCGTTGGGCGCCTCTCGGCACATCCCATGACCCGCGTCTTCCGGCAGCGTTCAGCTCTCTCCACGCGGCAGACTGCTGCATGGAGCGGGCGCGCCTATAGACTCGAAGGGGTCGCGTGGTCAATGGGCGCCCCGCTTTACGCCACGCTAACCGGCCGGGCGCTATCGACGGCCGCGATGCGCCGCGCCCCCTCCCCTATCCGATGGTCGCCACGCGCGTCGAGCCGGGCGTTGCTGTTCGCGGCGATGGCCGGACCGGCCTGGCGGATCGGTGCGATGCTGCCGGGGTTCTTCGATGTGACGCGCGACGTGCCGATCGCGGCGGGCGGACCGAGTCTGTGGGCGATCGTCGGCAGCATGGTGCCCGACAGAATCGAGCTGTCCGGGCTGGCGCTGGCGACGGTGATCGGGACCTTCGCCGCGTTGCTCGCCCAATTCGTCCTGACGCCGCCGCGTCGGGAGCAAGCGGTGGCCGCAGCCCTGCTCGCGGCGCTGGCATTGCCCTGGCTGTTGCCGGCGACGGCGCTGATCGACGTCGCCCCTGCCCTGCTGCTGGCGGTGGCCGATACGCACCGGCGGCGAACAGCGGAGCTTGCCGGATGGACCGCCGCCGGCCTGCTCGCCGCGATACTGGGGCTGCCCGCGCTCGGCGGCGTCGCGATCGGCGTCGCGATCTGGCGGACGGCACGCATCGCCATCGTCCTGCCCGCCAACGACAACGCCCTGCCGCTCCCGGCGCCCCGACTCTATTTGCCGCGCCGCGCCGCCTGATAGCATCAAGCTCCTGCGACTCGGGGGTTTTCGGCAAGGGGGATCGCTGGCATGTTCAACAAGCGCGACGATGCGGGCGGCACCGCGCACCAGCCCGCCGCGGTCCGGCGGACCGGCACGACCGGCTTTTCCGTGCTCGGTGCCGACGTCGTGGTGACGGGCAACGTCCGCGCCACCGCCGACCTGCATGTCGAAGGCCGGATCGAGGGCGATGTCGATTGCGGCAACCTGGTGCTCGGCGCGGAGGCAACGATCAAGGGCCAGGTCCGCGGCGAGACCGCCCGGCTGGCCGGCGCGATCGAAGGGTCGGTCGCGATCCGCCAGCTGACGATCGAAGCCAGCGCGCGGATCACCGGCGACGTCGAGTATGAGGCGATCTCGATCGAGAACGGCGCCAGGATCGACGGGCACCTCCGCCACACCACACGCCAGTCCGCCCCCGCCGTCGGCACGCCGCGCCAGGTCCGCGTGGTCGAGACGCCGTCGAGCGATGCGGCGGCCTGATCCCACAAATGTTGCCCCGGCCTTGTGCCGGGGGCCACGAAGCGGTTTTCCTCGTGCGAAGATCGAGCGATGCGCTGGCGGCACAGTGGACCCCGGCACAAGGCCGGGGTGACGACAAGATGAAACACCCGAAGCGCTATTTCTTCAGCGGGTCATGTCCCCAGTTCATCAGCGAATAGCGCCAGTCCGACTGCGCCTTGTCGTGGCCCGGCCCCTGCGCCGTATGCCGCGCGACATAGCCGACCACCTTCTTCATGTGCGCATAGTCGTCCGCAGTCAGGTCGGCCTTCTTCTTCCGCTTGATCGCGATGATCCGCCGCCCCGAATGGTGGCCGACGCTCTCGCCGTGTCCGTCGCCGTCCGACCCTTTCCACCCGACGCGTTTGCTGTCGTCGGTCTCCAGCCACTTCTCCAGCCGCGCCGGGGTCATGTTCACCGCCGCGCGGAAATCCTTCCAGACCTGTTCGCGCCCGTCATCGTCCTTGGCCACGCGCACTCTCCTTCGCTGGCAAGAACGACGCGGCGGCCCTAAGGTTCGCCGACCCAGCCGCGGAGATCGTGATGCCCGACTACACCCTGCCGATGGAGGGCGGATGCCGTTGCGACCGCGTGCGCTTCCGCATCACCCGGCCGCCGATGATGACGACGATCTGCCATTGCACCGGGTGCCAGCACATGAGCGCCAGCGCCTTCTTCACCACGGTGATCGTCCCCGGCGACGGGTTCGCGGTCATCCGGGGCGAGCCGGTGATCGGCGGGATGCACGGAGACCAGGCCCGGCATCATCATTGCGACTGGTGCAAGAGCTGGGTGTTCACGCGGGTTCCGCCGGAGCTGGGCTTCGTCAACGTCCGCGCCGGCGCGCTCGACGATCCGTCGTGGTTCGTGCCGTTCGCGGAAACCTATACCAGCGAGGCGCTGCCCTGGGCGATCGCCGGCGCGCCGCACCAGTTCGAGAAGTTCCCGGACATGGCGGATTATCCGACGTTGCTGGCGGCGTTCGCCGAGCGCTAGACGCCCTTGCGGCCGAATCCCCGCGGCGCCGGCACCGCGGCTTCCGAAGTCGGCGCGGCCGGCGCGTCGATCGTCCCCGCCGCCTTCCTCGCCATGTAGCGGGCCAGCGCGGCGTCGGCATCGAACGGCTCACCCTCGTCGCTCGCGCTGTCGGCGGCCGCGACCTCGGGTGTCTTGCCCGTCGCGGCACGCATCAGTTTCAGCACGAACACGAACGCGAATATCACGCCGAGCGCCCCCAGCCCGAGTACCGTCGGCCCGATCTGCTGCGTCATCCCGCCGGTCGCGCCGCCCGGCACCCCCAGCACGCCCTCGACATGGCGCGGCGCCGCGTTGAGATAATAGACCAGCCCGCCGCAATAGAGGATCGGCACCAGCGCGAACGCCAGGCCCAACATCGTCTTGGTCGATTTCATCGCACGCGGCCTCCCGTCACGCGCGAGATAACGGCCAATCCTCGCCAAACCGCTAACCGTGCCTCAGATATGCAGCGCCTTGCCGTATGCGGCGAGGACGCTTTCGTGCATCATCTCGCTCAGGGTCGGGTGCGGGAAGACGGTTTCCATGAACTCCGCCTCGGTCAGCTCGCCCTGTTTGCCGACGGTGTAGCCCTGGATCAGCTCGGTCACTTCGGCGCCGATCATGTGCGCGCCGAGCAGCTCGCCGGTCTTCGCGTCGAACACCGTCTTCACGAAGCCTTCTGGCTCGCCGAGCGCGATCGCCTTGCCGTTGCCGATGAAGGGGAAGTTGCCGACCTTGACCTCGTAGCCCGCTTCCTTCGCCTTCGCCTCGGTCAGCCCGACGCTCGCGATCTGCGGGTGGCAATAGGTGCAGCCCGGGATGTTGCGCGGGTCCATCGCGTGCGGGTGCTTGCCGGCGATCGCCTCGGCCGCGATCACGCCCTCATGGCTCGCCTTGTGCGCCAGCCAGGGCGGCGCGGTGATGTCGCCGATCGCGTAGATGCCGTCGACATTGGTCTGGCAGTCGGGCCCGGTCTTCACGAACCCGCGATCGGTCTCGATGCCAAGCGCTTCCAACCCGATATCCTCGGTATTGGGCACGATGCCGATCGCGACGATGACGTGACTGTAGTCGCCGGTGGTGACCTTGCCGTCCTTGTCCTTGATCGTCGCCGTGACGCCCGCGCTGCCCACCTCGAGCTTGTCGACGCCGGCCTTGGTCAGGATCGTCATGCCCTGCTTCTTGAGCGCCTTTTCCAGGAACGCGGAGACGTCGGCATCCTCGACCGGGACCAGCCGGTCGAGCATCTCCACCACGGTAACATCCGCGCCCATGTCGTTGTAGAAGCTGGCGAACTCGATCCCGATCGCGCCCGACCCGATGACCAGCAGCTTGGTCGGCATCTCGGCCGGGGTCATCGCGTGGCGATAGGTCCAGACGCGCTTGCCGTCGGCCTTCGCGAACGGCAGGTCGCGGGCGCGGGCGCCGGTCGCGAGGACGATGTTCTTGGCCTGAAGTTCGGTCGTCTTGCCGTCCTTGTCGGTGACCGCCAGCTTGCCCTTCCCCGTCAGCTTGCCGGTGCCCAAGTGGACCGTGATCTTGTTCTTCTTCATCAGGTGCGTGACGCCCTGATTGAGCTGTTTCGCCACCCCGCGCGAGCGCTTCACCACCGCTTCCAGATCGGCCGAGATTCCGTCGGCGACCAGGCCGTAGTCTTTTGCGTGCTGCATATAGTGGTAGATCTCGGCCGAGCGCAGCAGCGCCTTGGTCGGGATGCAGCCCCAGTTGAGGCAGATCCCGCCGAGCAGTTCGCGCTCGACGATCGCGGTCGTCAAGCCCAACTGCGCCGCGCGGATCGCCGCGACATAGCCGCCGGGCCCGGAGCCGAGAACGATGAGGTCGTAGGTGTCAGCCACTAGGTAAGGTCCTTTCCGAACCCCTCTCCCCTTGAGGGAGAGGGAGGGGCCCATTGCGAAGCAATGGGAGGGTGAGGGGTTTGCAGCGCAACGCGGATCGTTTCCGACACGCCTGCCATATTGGTCAGAATGTCGTTGTTCCAGAATCGCAGCACGCGATAGCCTTTGCTCTCCAGAAATCCGTCGCGGCGAGCGTCATGCTCGCTGCCCGCATGCTGCGATCCGTCGGCTTCGACGATCAGCCGATGCGCCTGGCACACGAAGTCCACGACATAGGGGCCGATCGGCTGTTGACGGCGGAACTTGGCGGCGGCCAACTGGGCACCGCGGAGGTGCTTCCACAGCCGTTTCTCCGCGTCGGTCGGATCTCGGCGCATTGCCTTTGCGCGTTCGAGGGTGGCGGCGTCGTACCCGGCCACGCCCTCACCCTCCCACCGCTACGCGGCGGGCCCCTCCCTCTCCCTTGAAGGGAGAGGGGTTCATGCTTCCACACCGACGAACACGAAATTGCCCTCGGCGACCCGGGCGACGGCCTCGCCATGGCGGTCACGTTTCCATGCCTGGGTCGCGATGGTCAGCGAGGTGCGGCCCGCGGCGGTCACCTCGGCCCAGACCGACAGTTCGTCGCCGATCGCGGCGGGCGCGCGGAACGTGAAGCCGTCCGCCGCGACGACCGGCGCGCGCTTGCCGGTGCGCCGCGACGCGAGGCTCCCGCCCGCCAGCGCCATCTGCCCGAACAGCCAGCCGACGAAGGCCGAGCCGTAGGGATTGGCGTCCGCCGCCATCACCGTCACGCGGATATCCGGCGCGCGGTCGGGCGGGGCCGCGTCCTCAGCCATGCCGCCGGCCCGACATCCGCGCCCGATCGACTCGCCACGAATCGAGGAAGGGCCGCAACGCCATGATCGCGACCAGCACCGCGGACACGATCCCGATCACCCAGATCTCGGTGCCGCCCTGCGGATAACCCCAGGCCGCGTACCAGGTGATGAGCAACGTCACGACGACGCTGGCGATCATGTAGCACAGTTCGGCCAGCGTCCGCCCCGACACGACGAGCGCCTAGGCCAGCATCGCCAGCGGCGATTCGATCAGCGCCTTGAACACCTGCATCAGCTCGGCGCCGTCCGCCCCGTCGATCGCGCGATGGTCGAAGCTGCCGGTCGCCGACATGATCGTCGCGACGCCCAGCGCATCGTCGATGACGTAGGGCCGCTTCTCCCCCGCGCCGATCGCCATAATCATGCCCTGGGGCGGGTTGATGACCGCCTCGAACTGCTTGATCCCGAACATGCCCATGTTGGACAGCGACGCGGTGCCGCCCTGATATTCCTCGGGCTTCAGCTTGTTGTCGCGGGCGCGGGTCGCCAGGTCTTTCATCTCGGCCGAGATCGCCGCCACGCCCTTCGCGTTCGCGTCGGCGATGATCGGCGTGATGAGCCCCGACGGCGTCGACACCGCGACCGAGATGTCGGCGCGGTGGAAGCTGACGAGCTGGTCGGGCGTGAACATCACGTTGCACTTCGGCACCTGGATCAGGCTGACCGCCAGCGCCTTGATGATGAGGTCGTTGACCGACAGCTTGACGCCGCGCCCCTCCAGCCCCTTGTTGAGGTCGCCGCGCAGCTTGAGCAGCGCGTCGAGCCGGATGTCCACCGTCAGGTAGATGTGCGGCACCTGCTGCTTCGATTCGGTCAGGCGGCGCGCGATCGTCTTGCGGACGTTCGACAGTTTGGTCGCCTCGTGCGGGATGTCGGGGATCGCGGCGGGCTTGGCGGGGGCGGCCGGGGTGGTCGCCGGAGCGCCGGCGGATGCAGCCGCGGCGCCGGCCGCGGGCGCCGCGCCGGGCTTCGCGCCCTCGACGTCGGCCTTGACGATACGGCCGTTCGGACCGGAGCCGCTCAGCGCGGCGATGTCGACGCCCTTCTCGGCGGCGATGCGCCGCGCGAGCGGGCTGGCCTTCACCCTATCTCCCTCTCCCCTCTGGGGAGAGGGTGGCCGAGCCGAAGGCGAGGTCGGGAGAGGGGCAGTCGCGGAAGTAGGCGCTTGGGACTGCCCCTCTCCCCGCCCCTCTCCCCGGGGGGGAGAGGGAGATTGCGCCTCGGCGGCCTTAGCCGGCTTGGCCGAGGCATCCTCGCCCTCGCCGGCCAGCGTCGCGATGACGGTGCCGACCTTCACGCCGTCGGTTCCCTCGGGCACCGCGATCGACACGATCGTGCCCTCGTCGACCGCCTCGAACTCCATCGTCGCCTTGTCGGTCTCGATCTCGGCCATCAGGTCGCCGGCCTTGACCGTGTCGCCTTCCTTCACCAGCCACTTCGCCAGCGTGCCCTCCTCCATCGTCGGGGACAGAGCGGGCATCTTGATCTCGATGGGCATTCACGCGTCCTTTGCGGATCGTCCTGGGAAGAGGCGGACTGTCGGCATCGCTTTCGCGCCCGGCACGGTTCGGGTCAAGACCGACGCTTGCGCCGAACCCACTTCCGCGTCAGGTTTCGCTTTGTTGCAGCACCGGCCCGCTCCCCCTCCCGACCGCCCATAGGATAGGACGCCTGGGCGGTCGGGAGGGGGAGCGGGCTGGTGCCGCCCACGCGCGCAAGCGCGTCAACCAAGGATCACGCGATGCGCATCTATCTGGTGGTGGTGGACGATACCCCGGAGGCGGAGGTCGCCCTGCGCTTCGCCGCGCGGCGCGCGGTCAAGACCGGCGGCGGGGTCGAGATCCTGACGCTGTTGCCGCCGCAGGAGTTCATCGCGTTCGGCGGCGTCCAGGCGACGATCGAGGAGGAAGCGCGGCTGCATGCCGAGGCGCTGGTCGCAGGCGCGGCGGGCACGTTGTTCGAGGAATCGGGCCTGCAGCCGGCGATCACCGTGCGCGAGGGCGACGGGCCGAAGGTCATCCGCGAGATCATCGCCGCCAATCCGGAGATCGCCGCACTCGTGCTGGGCGCCGCCCCCAGCGGCGCGCCGGGTCCGCTCGTCACCCACTTCGCGGGCGCCGACGCCGGCACGCTCGCGGTTCCGATCATGATCGTGCCCGGCAGTCTGGACCGCGCCGCGATCGACCGGCTAAGCTGAGGGAATCATGCGCCTTTCGATCCTGTTCGCCTTGCCCCTGCTCGTCTCCGCCGCACCGGCGCCCGAGCAGCCCTCCCCGGCCCGCCTGAAGCAGACCGTCACCACGCTGGTCGGCTTCGGCACGCGGCATTCATCGTCCTCGACCACCGATCCCAAGCGCGGGATCGGCGCGGCGCGGACCTGGGCCAAAGCACAGTTCGACGCGATCGGCGCGGCCTGCGGCGGGTGCCTGACGACCGAGACGATCGCGCGCAACTTCACCGGCCCACGCGCACCCGACGGCGTCGAGATCGTCGACGTGCTCGGCATCCAGAAGGGCAGCGACCCCGACCGCGTCGTCATCGTCGGCGGCCATATCGATTCGATCGTCGGCGACGTGATGGACGCGATGGCCGATGCGCCCGGCGCCAACGACGATGCCTCGGGTGTGGCGCTGGTGCTCGAATCGGCGCGCATCCTGTCGAAACACAAGTTCCGCGCGACGATCGTCTATGCGATCTTCTCCGGCGAGGAACAGGGATTGTGGGGCGGCAAGCTGCTCGCCGACACCGCGAAGGAACGCGGCTGGCAGGTGACCGCGATGCTCAACAACGACATCGTCGGCAATTCGATCGGCCAGGGCGGCGTCCGCGCCGACCGCAGCGTGCGCGTGTTCTCGGAAGGCATCCGCCAGGCCGAGGATCTGAAGGGCGACCTCGCCCGCCGCGCCAATGGCGGCGAGGATGACGGGCCGAGCCGCGCGCTGGCGAAGGCCGTGGATCAGGTCGCGGCGGGCATCCCGGGCGGGCTCGACGCGTTCATCGTGCGGCGGCCCGATCGCTTCGGGCGCGGCGGCGACCACCAGCCGTTTCTCGAGCTCGGCTATCCCGCGGTGCGCTTCACCGTCGCCGCCGAGCGCTGGGACGGGCAGCACCAGTACGTTCGCACCGAAGGCGGCGTCGCCTATGGCGACACGATCGACAAGATGGACTTCGCCTATCTCGCCAAGGTGACCGCGATCAACGTCGCGACGATCCGCCGGCTCGCCGCCGCCCCCGCCGCGCCGGAGGGCGTGACGGTGTCCGGGGCGCTGTCCCGCGACGTGACCGTGGCGTGGCAGCCGGTCGCCGGCGCCGTCCGCTACCGCGTCCACTGGCGCCGCGCCGACACCGCGGCATGGAGCGACAGCCGCGACGTCGCGAACGCGACGCAGGTGGTGCTGAAGAACGTGCCGATCGACGACAATTTCGTCGGCGTTTCGGCGATCGGCGCCGATGGCGCCGAAAGTCTGGTCACCTTCGCCGGCCCCGCCCCGCGGCGGTAGAGCCCAACAGCGAACCGCCCGCCACCATCGCTGGTGACGAGCGGTCTCCCCCTTCAAGCTCGTTTCGCGTCAGCTGCCGCGGATCTGGCAGTAGCAGCGCGGCTTCGGCCGCGGGTGCCAGGCGCGCTTGACGACGCGGACCGCGCGGCGCGGCGCGACGTAGCGTTCCTCGACATATTCGGTGGTCGTCGTGGTGGTCACCGCCCCCGGGATGACGATCGTCGTCGCGACGCCCGGCGGGGTCGGATAGGTGGTGATCGACACGCCCGCGCCACCGACCGGCATCGGCGGCGGCGGGGCCGCGATATAGCCAGCACCGGCGCGATAGCTGTAGCTGGCACCGTACCCGGGGGCCGGGACCGGAGCGGGCGGCGGCGGATAGCCCGGGCCGGCCTGATACCCCTCGACGACATAGCCGTCCCCACCGGCACCATAAGCGTAATCGCCCTGATACCCGGCGTCGTAGCTGTCCCAGTCGAGCCCATCGCGGCTGTCGTAGATCACGCCGTAACGATCGATCAGCACGGCATCGTTATAGTACCGCGTCCAGTAATAGCCCGGCGGCGGGGTGAAGAGGCCATAGCGCCCGTAATCGCCGATCATGAACGCGTCGGAGATCCAGTAGCCGGGCAGCGTGCGGCCGCGCTTCAAATGCTTGTAGCCGTTCCAACCGCCCGGCGCCTGCACCCCGGCATACCAGAAACCGCCGATCGAGCCGCCCCAGCGACCGCCGCGGCGCCATTGGCCGTTATAGCCGGTGCCGCCGTGCCATTGCCCGCCCGACCACTGGCCACCCGACCATTGCCCGCCGTTCCACTGGCCGCCGCCATGCCATTGGCCACCCTGCCACTGGCCGCCGTGCGAGCCGCCGTTCCACTGACCGCCGCCGTGCGGGGCGGGCATCGGCGCGGGCGGCGGGGACGGCATCGGCCGGGCACCCGGTGGGGGGAAGTTCGCGCCGGCGCCGTTCGGCCCGATTCGCTGCGCATCGGCGGCCGTCGCGCCAAGCGTCAATGCGGCGGCAACGCCAGCAATCATGAGGGTTCGCATGCTTAACACTCCCTGTTGACCGGCGCGCCGATTAACCACGATCGCGCCGGGCCCTTGCCACTTGTCTAGCGAAAACCGCAGTTTTCCGCCAGTTTCGGGGAGGGGAATGTTCGTCCCGTTCTGGGTCGGGATTTAGCCGTTAACCCTGTCGCGCAACAATCGCGCGATCGCCTCGACCCCGGCGGCGTCCTCGGCATCGAACCGCGCCGGATGCGGGCTGTCGAGATCTATCACCGCGACGACGCGACCCCCGGCGACGATCGGCACGACCAGTTCGGAGCGGCTGGCGGCATCGCAGGCGATGTGGCCGGGAAAGGCATGGACGTCCGCGACCAGTTGCGTGTCGCGCGAGGCGGCGGCGGCGCCACACACGCCCTTGCCGAACGGGATGCGGATGCACGCCGCCTTGCCCTGGAACGGGCCGAGCACGAGCTCGTCGCCGACCGCCCGGTAGAATCCCGCCCAGTTGAGGTCGGGCAGGTACTGCCACAGGATCGCCGCGACGTTCGCCATGTTAGCGACGGCATCGGCCTCGCCCGCCGTCACCGCATCGACGGCGGCGAGCACGTCGCGGTAGAGGTCGGATTTGGCGTCGGTGGCGATATCGAAAGCGTACATGGCTGTCCTCGTCGCCCCGGCGAAGGCCGGGGCCGTTGCGTGATATGCGAAGCGCGACGCCGGAAATCCAGCGGCCCCGGCCTTCGCTGGGGCGACGCGCGTCAATCCACCCGCACCTTCCCCCGTCCGGCCTTGACCGCGCTACGGCCCTTTTTCTCGTCGACTCGCTTCGCCTTCGCCGCCTTGCTCGGCTTGGTCTTCACCCGTTTCGCCTGGCGGACATGGGCGTCGGCGATCAATTGCGCCAGCCGTTCGCGCGCGTCGGCGCGGTTGGCGTCCTGGGTGCGGAAGCGGCGCGCGGTGACGAGCAGTTCGCCGCTCGCCGTCAGCTTGCTGCCGGCCAGTTCCTTCAGCCGCTGGTAGGCGAACGGCGCGAGGCCGAGCTTGAACACGTCGACGCGCAGCTGCACCGCGGTCGCGACCTTATTGACGTTCTGCCCGCCCGGCCCGGTCGCGGCGAGGAACTTCTCCTCGATGATCGCGTCGTCGGGGATGTCAGGCACGCGCGTAGCCCTGTTGGGCGAAGCGCCAAAAATCATTCATCGCCGAACCCGGCCTTCACGAACCGCTCGGGCAGCGGCGCCACCGCTTCGATCGGCGGCTTGCCCTCGCGCGGCACCGTCAGCTCGGCGGCGTGGAGCAGCAGGCCGAGCGGATCGGCCCGGCCATAGACCGGATCGCCGACCACCGCCGCGCCCAGCCCTTCGAGCGCGTGGACGCGGATCTGGTGCGTGCGACCGGTCCCTGGGCGGAACTCGACCAGCGTCCGCCCGTCGCGCGTCGCCAGCGCGCGCCACATGGTGCTCGCCGCCTTGCCGTCCGGGGCGCCGACCATCCGCCACCCCGCCTCCTTGCTCGACACCTTCGCCAGCGGCAGGTCGATGACGCCCTCCCCGTCCACCACGCCGTCGAGCACCGCGAGATAGCGTTTCGCCACCCGGTTCGCCTCGAACGCCTGTTGCAGCCGGGCATGCGCCTTCGGATTGCGCGACAGCAGCAGGCAGCCCGACGTGTCCTGGTCGAGCCGGTGCACCGCCATCGGCCAGCGCTTGAACCCGAAGGTCAGGCTGTCGAGATGGTTTTCGAGGCTGATCGCGCCTGATCGCGGCCGGTCGACCGGCAACCCCGCGGGCTTGTCGATCACCAGCGCCTCGCCGTCGAGGAAAAGAACCTTGTCAGCCAACATCCTGCCGCCTTGCCAGCCCGGAGCCCGCAACGCTAGGCGTCGTCGGTATTCCACGAAAGGACGGCGGCATGAAACGATCGACGCAGGGTGTTGCGGCCGGGATCGCGCTGGCGCTGGCCGCCGCCGCCACGGCGACGACGCTACAGGTCGACAAGCGACTCTACCAGAGCGCGCCTGCCTATGCCGACAAATATATCGCGCTGCGGACGCCGGCCTATACCGCCGCGCTGACCCCCGCCGCAGACGGTCGCGTGCTGTCGCATTTGCCCTACCCGACGACGGTTGCCGCCGCGATCGATGCGCTCGTCGGGATCGAGCCGCTCTATCGGACCAAGCAATGCGACATGCTGCCGGTCGCGGCGACGGCGGCGGAGAAGATGATGCGCGCGGCCAATGCCGACCTGGCCGGCACTGCGATGCTGAAGGCGCAGTCGTGCTTCCGCTCGATCCCCGAACAGGTCGGCATCTTCTGCAACACCGCGCGCAACCTGCCGACCGCCAAGTGCCTGGATCCGGTCAAGCGCGCGCAGGTGTCGGCACCACCGGGCTATAGCGAGCATGCGACCGGCTATACCGCCGATTTCGTCGCCTGCGGCGTCGGCGCGGGCGCGCGCTGCGGCGGGCTGACCCAGGGTTTCGCCGCCAGCAAGCCCGGCCAGTGGATGCTGCTCCACGCGCGAGAATACGGCTTCGAACTGTCGTTTCCATGCGACCATCAGGACGACGGGCGGTGCGTGTCGAAGCAGGGCGTCAGCTACGAGCCGTGGCACTGGCGCTGGGTCGGATGTTCCGCGGTGGCGCCAGGCGCGGCGCAGGCGCGGCAGATATTCGCCGACGCGCGGCGGCGGTTTCCGGCGAATCCGGGGATCGACGATGCCGCGGTGCCGGCAGCCGGCGCGGCGACAGCGCCGACCTGCGCGAAGGACTGAACCGGATCGTCTCCGCGGTTCGCGCCGAGCGCCACAAAAAAATTGAGCCCGGGCGATCGCTCGCCCGGGCTCGCCCCCGAAACGGGGATTCTGGTTGGGCTCAATAGGTGCCCGAGAAGCTGCGGTTGAGGATGCGGCCGTTCGAGTCGGTGTCGCGGTCGCCGTCGCGATCCTCGTTGAAGAACGCCCCGCGCCCTTCGCTTTCGTTCCGTTCCTCGTCGCGCCAGTGCGACTTGGCCTCGTCGGCGGTTTTGCGCAGCGTCACCTTGTCCTCGACGCGCTCGATCCAGCGCGACGGGACCGAATGGTGGCGCCCGCCGGCATCGGCATCGCTCTTGGTCAGGATCAGGCGGTCGCCGCGGACCTTGTCGACCGTGCCGACATGCTCGCCGTCCGACCCGACCACGTCCATATGCTCGGTCACGCGCGACAGCGAATCGCGCTGGCCCTGGCGATCGGTGCGCCAGCTGCCGAACTCGTTGTGGAACTTCGACTGGTTCTCGCGGCGATATTCGTCGTAATCGCGGTCGAGCGACGCGATCTGGCCGCTGCGCCAGCTGTGATAGTCCTGGTCGCGCTCGTCGCCGCGGGCATAGCGCTGGTCGTAGCGCTGATCGAGTTCGCGCCGCCGCTCGGCCTCGTCGTCGCCGAACCACGAACGGACCTCGTCGCCGGCCCGATCGAAGAAGGTGCGGTCCTTGTAGTTATAGTCCTGCTGCTGCCCGCGCTGGCCGCGATACATGTCGGGGCGGCCATAGTCGGACTGGCCATGGTTCGAACGGCCGTAATCGCCGCGCGACTGGAAATCGCGGTTCTGGCTCGACCGGCCATACTCGCTCTGGCCGTAGCCGCCGCGCCCATAGTCGCGCGCCTGGCTCGATCCGCTCGCGCCGTAATCGTCGCCGTAGCTGCCGCCATAGCGCGCACCGCGGCCATAGAGGTCGCTCGTCGAACCGGCGCTGTAATAGCCGCGCTGGTCGTCGTCGCTGCCGCTGCTGCGCCAGTCGCTGGCGTCGCGGTTCTGGAAGCGATCGTTGCCGAAGCCGCGATTGCTCTGGCCGGCGCTGTAGTCACGCGCGCCGTACTGGCGGTTGCGGTCGCCGCCTTGCGCGCCGCGGAACTCGTCGCCCGACAATTCGTCGCGCGGATAGCGTTCATAGACCATGGCGATACTCTCCTAGACTGTGCGAACGGCGGCGCGCGGACGGGGGGAGGAACGCGCGCCGCTCGACCTGCATAACGGCAGACAAATGCCGCGAGTTCCGGCGGTTGGTCGCAGATTGCGGGGCGCTCGACGACGGCGGCGGGCGCATGGCCGCGAAGTGGTCGAAAGAAGCGGCGAACGGCCTGTTGCAATGCCCCACAAGGGTCGCTAGAGGCTCGCGCTCCCGAGCGGTCTTGCCCCTCGGGAACCGGCGGCGGGGCTGTAGCTCAGATGGGAGAGCGCTGCAATCGCACTGCAGAGGTCAGGGGTTCGATTCCCCTCAGCTCCACCAGCCGCTTCCGGATTTGCCATCGCGACGATATGACCTCTGTTCACGAGAGGATTGCGGCATGAGCGATGGCGACAAGACACCGTCCGACCTGATCGACCAGCGCATCGCCGAGCTCGGCGACTGGCGCGGCGCGATGCTGGCGAAATTGCGCGCGGTGCTGCACCGCGCCGACCCCGACCTGGTCGAGACGTGGAAGTGGCGCGGCGTCCCGACCTTCGAACATGACGGCATCGTCTGCACCGGCGAGACTTACAAGGCGGTGGTCAAGCTGACCTTCGCCCACGGCGCCGCGCTCGCCGATCCGGCCAAGCTGTTCAACGCCAGCCTCGACGGCAACGTCCGCCGCGCGATCGACGTGCGCGCGGGCGACACGGTGGACGAGGACGCGCTGGCGACGCTGGTGCGGGAAGCGGTGCGCTACAATGTGGCGAAGGCGGCGGGGAAGAAGACGCGGTAGCGGTAGGTGTCGCCCCGGCCTCGTGCCGGGGTCCACCGCGCCGCGTCCGCAAAACACGGTCGGTTCGCGGCACGGTGGATGCCGGGACGAGCCCGGCATGACAATTAGCTGGTCGCCCCCACCTTGTCCTGCGTCTTCGTGTCGAAATCGCCGGCGTCGTGGCGTTCCCATAGCTGGCTCGCCGGATCGCCCATCACGCGGTTGACCATGCGGCCGCGTTTCGCCGCCGGGCGGGCGGCGATGGCGTCGGCCCAGCGGATGACGTTGGCATAGTCCTTCACCTGCAGGAATTCGGCGGCGTCATAGACCAGCCCGCTGACCAGCGCGCCGTACCACGGCCACGCCGCGATGTCGGCGATCGTATAGTCCGGCCCGCCGAGATACTCGCTCTCGCCCAGCCGGCGGTTCAATACGTCGAGCTGGCGCTTCACCTCCATCGCATAGCGGTAGATCGCATACTCGATCTTGACCGGGGCATAGGCGTAGAAATGCCCGAACCCGCCGCCCAGGAACGGCGCCGATCCCATCTGCCACATCAGCCACGCCAGCACTTCCGCCCGCGCCGGATAGTCGGTCGGCAGGAACGCGCCGAACTTCTCCGCCAGATAGATCAGGATCGCACCCGATTCGAACACGCGCACCGGCTCGGCACCGCTGCGATCGACCAGCGCCGGGATCTTCGAATTGGGATTGGCGGCGACGAACCCGCTGCCGAACTGGTCGCCGTTCGAAATGCGGATCAGCCACGCATCGTATTCGGCCCCGGCATGCCCCGCCGCGAGCAGTTCCTCCAGCATCACCGTCACCTTGACTCCGTTGGGCGTGCCCATCGAATAGAGCTGGAGCGGATGCTTGCCGACCGGCAGGTCCTTATCGTGCGTCGCCCCGGCGATCGGGCGGTTGATATTGGCGAACTGGCCGCCATTCCCCTGCTTCCACTCCCACACCTTGGGCGGCACGTAATCGGTCTGGTCGGTCATGTCGGGCTCCTTCGTTCGACCCCTTGATGGGGATGCCACCCCCGGCCGCGCAAGGGAGGCGGGAACCAACGTAGGTGAGGATCGTAGCAGCGGCGTAACGACGCTTCCTTTTTTTCCGGAGACCCCGCCGATGGCCAAGCCGCCCAAGACCGCCACGCCGTTCCTGACCGACGTCCAGACGCTGCGCGAGCGGGCGAAGAAGTCGCTCGACGACGGCGCGGTGATGCCGAGCTATCAGGGCGACGTGCAGCAGACGATCGACCTGTTGCAGACCGTGGTCGCGACCGAGCTGGTCTGCGTGCTGCGCTACCAGATGCACGCGATCGCCGCGGAAGGGATCGACAGCAAGAGCGTGGCGGAAGAATTTCAGGAGCATGCCGACAGCGAGCGCGAGCACATGCTGATGGCGGCGAACCGGATCGACCAGCTGGGCGGCGTGCCCAACTTCAACCCCAAGGGCTTGGCCAGCCGCGCCGCGACCGAATATGGCGAGGGCGGCGACCTGGTGCAGATGCTGAAGGAGAACCTGATCGCCGAGCGGCTGGTGATCGAGCATTACCAGGAGCTGATCCGCTTCTTCGACGACAAGGATCCGACCACGCGGATCATGCTGGAGCATATCCTGGCCGAGGAGGAGGACCACGCCTCCGATATGCACGACCTGCTGGTGGCGCACGAGGGCACGCCGTTCCTCCAGTGAGCGCCGCCGGGCCGATCGGGCTGACCGAACATCGTGACCTGCGCGGCGGCACGCCGTGCTGGACCGACCAGGCGACGCTGATTCACGCCGACCCCCTGCCCGACCGCGCCGGGATCGCGATCGTCGGGGCCGGCGTGGTCGGCGCGATGCTGGCCGACCGGCTGGCGAGCGCAGGCCGCGACGTGCTGCTGCTCGATCGCCGCCCGCCCGCGCACGGCAGCACCGCGGCCTCGACCGCTTTGGTGATGTGGGCGGCGGACGTGCCGCTGACACAGCTGGCTGAGCGGGTCGGCGAGGACGAAGCGGCGCGGCGCTGGCGGCGGGTGCGGCAGGCGATGCGCGATCTGGCCGCGCATATCGACGCCACCGGGCTGGATTGTTCGCGGATCGACCGGCCGGAACTCTATCTAGCAGGGACGCTGCTCGACGCCGACGCGTTGCGCGCCGAAGCCGATCTGCGACAGCGCCACGGCCTGCCCTCGACCTTCCTCGATGCCGATGCCGTTGCCGAGCGGTTCGGGATCGCCCCGCGCGCCGGGCTGGTGTCGGACGGCTGCTACGAAGTCGATCCGGTGCGGCTGACCATCGCCCTGCTGCGCCGCGCGCGTGAGCATGGCGCCCGCATCCACTTCCCCTGCGACGTCGCCGCGCTCGACGGCACGACGCTGCTGCTCGACGATGGCCGCCGGGTCGTCGCGGACGAGGTGATCCTGGCCAGCGGCTACGAGCGCGCGCCGTGGTTCGTGCCGCCAGCCTTCGCGATCGGATCGAGCTTCGCGATCGCGACCGCGCCCGGCATCGCGCCGTTGTGGCGCGACGATGCGATGATCTGGGAAGCGTCATCGCCCTATCTCTATGCACGCGCCACCGCCGACGGACGCGTGATCGCCGGCGGTGAGGACGAGGATGTCGACGACGCGCGCCGCCGCGACGCGCTGATCGGCGCGAAGGCGGGCACGATCGCGGGCAAGCTCGCCGGCTTGCTCGGTCAGGACGACATCGCGATCGATTGCGCGTGGAGCGCGGCGTTCGCGAGCTCGCCCGACGGCCTGCCCGGGATCGGGCGCGCGACGAACCACCCGCACCTGTGGCTGGCGGGTGCCTATGGCGGCAACGGCGTGTCGTTCGCGGCGCTGGCGGCGGAGATCGTCGCCGGAGCGCTGGCCGGGGAGCCCGATCCCGACGGGGCCTGTTTCGATCCCTATCGGTTTGGGTGACCGGGCCTGTCTCGAAATCGTACGGAACGGCCCTATCGCCGGGACGTTCGGCTCACGAAAGCAGTGGAAGTCGCCCTTAACCCCATGTTAATGGCGCCGGGCGCCGCTTCGTGCGGCATCGATGGGGTTGTGATGAGGTTCGACAAGCGCGTTCTGGCGATCGCCGGAGGGATGAGCGCCGTGGCGATCGCCGCGGTGGCATCGGCGCATGTCCCCGCGACCGCCAGGTCGAGCCATCTCGCCGCACCTGTCGCCACGTCCGGCAAGGGCGCGTTCCGCGACGGGCCGATGACGACCTTCACCGGCGCGCCGGCCCCGTCCGGTTATGGCGCCGGGCACGGCGCGAGCGCGGAGGCGCTCGAAGTCGCGGCATGGAATGCCAAGGTGATTCGCGCGACCGACCAGCTCGCGGCCGATCGCGGCGGCAGCTTCTCCGGCGCGTCGCCCGACGATATCGTGCGCGAAGCTTCGGCGGCGGGGCTCGACCGCGCCGGCGACGCCGCGGCCGACCAGCGCGCCAAGGCGAAGGCTGCCCCGGCGCACCTGCCCGAGCCTGCGACCTGGGGCATGCTGATCCTGGGCTTCGGCGGCATTGGCTTCGGCCTCCGCCGCGCGCACCAGCGCTCCGAGGCGAAGTTCAACGAGAAGATCAAGCGGATTACCAACGGCCTGCCGGATTGATCCGGCGGGATTGGCGGCGGCGCTTGCCTTCACCGATGGCCAGCTAAGCGAGCTGGCGTAACCAATCCCCCTTTTCCCACCCCGGCGAACGCCGGGGCCCAGTTGGGAAAGCGGAAGTAACGGCGCGCAACGCTGTTCATGGGCGCTCCCCACCTGGACCCCGGCCTTCGCCGGGGAAGCGACGACTATGGCAAGTCGCGCCTGAAACTCCCGTTCGCCCTGAGCTTGTCGAAGGGCCACATTCTCTTAGCCTCCGTCAGAAGCGGAAGAAGAGCGGTGCTTCGAGCTCGGCACGAACGGGACAGTCGGTGGGGTCGGTGGGACTTGAAAACGTCTTACGACCGTCACACCCGTCGCCGCCTCATGCTCAGCGCCCTCACGCTACCGGCAACGCCAGCTGATCCGGCGCGTCCAGTTCCACCATCCCCGCCAGCGTCACACCGATCAGCCGGATTCCCGCGCGCAACGGGAACAGCGTCGCCACCAGCCGCTCCGCCACACCGACCAGTTCGTCGAAGCTCGCAACCGCGCTGCCCAGCGTGCGAGAGCGCGTGACGATGCGGAAATCGGCATAGCGCGCCTTCACCACCACCGTCCGGCCCGACGTGCGGGTGCGCTCGACCCAGGCCCAGACTTGCTCGGCTTGTCCGCGCACCGCCGCCCGCACGTCGTCGGGCGTGGTCAGGTCCTGGGCAAACGTCGTCTCCGACCCGGACGATTTGCGCGGACGGTCCGGCGTGACCGCGCGATCGTCCTCGCCGCGCGCGATGCGGTAATACCAGCCGCCCGCCTTGCCGAACCGCGACTGGAGGAAGGCGAGCTGGCGCGCGCGCAAATCGGCGCCGGTCACGATGCCCAGCGCGTTCATCTTCTCCGCGGTCTTCGGCCCGATGCCGTGGAACCGCCCGACCGGCAGGCCGGCGACGAACCCCTCGCCTGTGCCCGGCGGGATGACGAATTGCCCGTTCGGCTTGTTCTGGTCCGACGCCAGCTTCGCCAGGAACTTGTTGTACGAGATGCCGGCCGACGCGGTCAGCCGGGTCGCGTCGAGGATGCGCGCGCGGATCTCGCTCGCGGTCGCCGTGGCGGACGGCAGGCCGCGCAGGTTCGCGGTCACGTCGAGATACGCCTCGTCCAGCGACAGCGGCTCGACCAGCGGAGTATAGTCCTCGAAGATGTCGCGGATTTGGCGCGAGACCTGGCGGTACACGTCAAACCGGTGCGGGACGAAGACCAGGTCGGGGCACCGCCGCAGCGCCGTGACCGACGGCATCGCCGACCGCACACCGAACACCCGCGCTTCGTAGCTCGCCGCCGCGACCACGCCGCGCCCGCTGGCCGAGCCGACCGCGACCGGACGCCCGCGCAACGCCGGGTCGTCGCGCTGTTCGACCGACGCGAAGAACGCATCCATGTCGATATGGATGATCTTGCGAGTCATCGTGGGGCCGGCTTGCCCTGCCCCGCCGCGCCAGGCAATCGCCAATCGATTCCCGTGACTTGGCCGACGCTTAGCGATACAGATGCGGACGGGACGTGGAGGGACGGTCAGTGAAGCGTAGGATCAACCGGGCGGTGAGCGCGATCGTCGCGCTGGCAATGATGAGCGCGTGTGGCGACGGCGGATCGTCGACCACCGCGTCGTCCGGCACCGGCGCAACCGGGGCGGCTCCGACCCCCACACCGACCGCGGGCTGCACGCTCCGCGACCGCCAGAACTGGGCGGCGGGCGTGCTCAACGAATGGTATCTGTTCCCCGACACGCTGCCGAGCAACCTCGATCCGTCGCCCTACACCACCGTCAGCGACTATATCGACGCGCTGACCGCGACCGCGCGGGCGCAGCACAAGGACCGCTATTTCACCTACCTGACCTCGATCGCCACCGAGGACGCCTATTACAACAGCGGGTCGAGCGCGGGGTTCGGGGTGCGGCTGACCTACGACACGACCGCCCGCCGCGTGTTCGTGGTCGAGGCGTTCGAGGGCGCGCCCGCGCTCGCTGCCGGGATCGACCGCGGGACGGAGATCCTGGCGGTCGGCACTTCGGCCAGCAATCTGCAGAACGTCAGCGACCTGATCGCGGCATCGGGGTCGCAGGGCGTGGTCGACGCGCTCGGCCCCAGCACCGCGGGCACCGCGCGCGTGCTGAAGGTCGTGACCGGCGGCGTCACCTCGACCGTCACCGTGACCAAGACCGATTACTCGCTGACGCCCGTCTCCAGCCGCTATGGCGCGAAGATCATCACCGATGGCGGGCAGAAGTTCGGCTACGTCAACCTGCGCACCTTCATCAACACCGCCGACCCCGCGCTGCGCGACGCCTTCACCACGTTCAAGGCGCAGGGCATCACCAACGTGATCGTCGACCTGCGCTACAATGGCGGCGGGCTGGTCTCGATCGCCGACCTGTTCGGCGACCTGCTCGGCGGCAATCGCGCATCGACCGACGCGTTCGAGTATCTGACTTTCCGGCCGGAGAAGACGTCGAACAACAGCAGCCATTTCTTCACGCAGCAGCCGCAATCGATCGGGGCGATGAAGATCGCCTTCATCGGCACCACCGGCACCGCGTCGGCAAGCGAGATCCTCATCAACGGCTTCGTCCCCTACCTCCACGCCAATGCCGCGCTGATCGGCACCAACACCTATGGCAAGCCGGTCGGCCAGGTCGCGATCGACAAGTCGGCGTGCGACGATCGCCTCCGCGTCATCGCCTTCGCGGTGCAGAACGGCGCGCATCAGGGCGCCTATTATGACGGCCTCGCACCATTCATGGAGGCGAGCTGCTCGGCGAGCGACGACTACACCTATCCGCTCGGCGACGCGCGCGAGGCGTCGGTGCGGTCGGCGCTCGATTTCCTCGAAGGCAAGGTCTGCTCCAGGATCAGCTCCGGCGGGATCAGCACCCTGTCGCTGAAGGCCGAACCGCAGCAACTGGTCATGCCCGACCGTCCCTCCACGATGCAGCGCGAGACGCCGGGGTCGTTCTAGGTTGCGGCGGATGGCCCCAACCTGATGCGAGTCATGCTGATAGGTTCGCCAGCATACCCCAACCGCAACCCCACCCCGGCGAAAGCCGGGGCCCAGTTGGGCGACATCGGTGATGCGCGTTGCGCTCCACTACAGCAGCCTTCCCACCTGGACCCCGGCCTTCGCCGGGGTGGTGTGGAGTATCCCAGCCTTATGAACTAGCCCCCTCCACACACCATCACGCCCCTAGCGCATCCCGCCCCGCCCGCGCATATCACCGTCGTGACCGCCCCCCAGCCCGCCATACCTGCCGCGACCCTCGTCCTGATCCGCGACCGCCCCGGCGCCGCACCCGCCATCCTGATGGTCGAGCGTGCCAAGGCGATGGTCTTCGCCGGCGGCGCGCTGGTCTTTCCCGGCGGTCGCGTCGATCCCGGCGACCATGCGCTGGCGGCAGCGATGGGCGGCGATCCCGAGGACATGGCGGCCCGCATCGCCGCGATCCGCGAGACGATCGAGGAAGCCGGCGTCGCGATCGGCCTGACACCGGCACCCGACCCCGCCACGCTCGCCGCGATCCGCGCCGGGCTGCACGACGGCGAGACGCTGGGCGCGCTGCTCGTCGCGCACTGCCTGTCGCTCGATCCGTCGCCGCTGACCTGGTTCGCTCGCTGGCTGCCGCAGCACGCGCACATGCGGATCTTCGACACGCGCTTCTACCTCGCCGCCTGGCCCGACGGCGCGCCCGAGCCGAGCGTCGACGATACCGAGAATGTCCGCCTGTTCTGGGCGAGCCCGGCGGAGGTCCTGGCAGAATGCGACGCCGGCCGCGCCCACGTCATCTTCCCGACTCGCCGCAACCTCGAACGCCTGGCGCAATATGCGAGCCACGCCGACGCCGTCACTCGCGCCCTCGCCCACCCGCCCCGCACGATCACCCCGTTCGCCGAAGACCGCGACGGCGTGCCGCACCTCTGCATCCCCGACGACCTCGACTATCCGGTGACGAGCGAGCCGCTGACCGGGGCGATGCGGGGGTAGGTCGCGAAACGCCCGATCGACACCCGCTGGCAAGCGCGTCATCGCGCCCCTACACGATGGCGATCACCAGTACCGGGAGTGAAATCGATGGCGGCGTTGGACGGCAAGGTAGCCCTCGTGATCGGCGGCACGCGCGGCATCGGCGCGGCCGTCAGCCGGCGGATGGTCGCCGATGGGGCGTCGGTCGGCATCGTTTACCGGAACCGCGCGGACGATGCGCAGCGGCTCGAAGCGGACCTGCTGGCGCTGGGCGGCAGCGTGGCGATGGCGCAAGCCGACGTCGCCGATGCCGGGGCGCTCGGTGCCGCCATCGATCGGATCGCCGGCCGGTTCGGTCGGCTGGATATCCTGGTGAACGTGGCCGGCACGGCGATCGTCGGTCCGCTGGAGGATTATGCCGACGACGCCTTCGACCGCACGTTCGCGCTGAACGTCCGCGCGCCGTTCCTCGCCGCGCAGAAATGCGCCGCGCTGATGACCGATGGCGGCCGGATCATCACGATCGGCAGCATCGTCGCGGACCGGATGCCCGGCGCCGGCGGGACGCTCTATGCCGCCAGCAAGGCGGCGTTGGGCGGCATGACGCGCGGGCTGGCCCGCGACCTGGGCGAACGCGGCATCACGGCGAATCTGGTGCAGCCGGGCCCGATCGACACCGAGCGCAATCCCGCCGACGGCCCGAACGCCGAACTCAACCGCAGTCCGCTCGCCATCCCCCGGCACGGCACCGCCGATGAGGTCGCGGCACTCGTCGCCTATCTCGCATCGGCCGATGCCGGCTTCGTCACCGGCTCGACGTACGACATCGACGGTGGTTGGAGCGCGTAAGGCGCGGTGCCGAATGGGGCTGGACGCCCCTCGATGCTCAATTCGACAGCGCGGCGCCGGTATCCACCTTTTCCACCCAGGCCGGGAAGAAGCTCGGCTGGCGGTTGGACCAGCCGCTAGCGGTGGCGGCGGCTTCGCTGATCGACTGGAGCAGCTTGCGGCGCAGTTCGGGGTGGAGGTGCGGGAGCGCCGCCGCCGCGCAGAACGCGCCGGGCAGCCACGGGCGCGCCTCCGCGCCGATCAGCCGTTCGTAGAGAAACCTATAGGCGGAGAAACTGGTCAGCCGCCCCTGCCCCAGGTCGAACGCCGTCACCGTGATGAGCGGCGCCATGAAATCCTCGATCGCGTCGAGCCCGCTATCGTCGGGGACGATCGCGCGGATTTCCTCGAGCCGGGCATAGATGCGCGCCTGGGCACGGATGCTGGCCGCCTCGACCGCGTCGCGCGACCAGCGCAGCATCGCGTCCTCGCGACCCAGTCCGACATCGAGGCTGCGGCGCAGGTAGCGCTGCGTCGCCGGGGCGAAGCTCGCGAATTCCTTCATCTCCGCCAGCGCCATCGCGCCTTCGCCTGCTTTTTTCGTTGCCATCGCCGTCACCCCGCCCCACGCAGCCAACCATCGATGCGGGCGATGATGCGCCAAGATGGTTAACGTAATGCTTAACGCCCCGTCGCCCCGCATTCAGCAAGGAATCACGGATGGTGCTGCGGCGCAACACGGATGCGGCGAGCCGTGCCGTAACGACGCAATCGTGCGCGATGTGAGGGATTTCGGCAACGCAACGTGGCGAAAACGGGGCGGTCGCACCGGCGCCGACATTTTGCCGCCGTGGACATCGCCACCTCGGCCGCCCCGGCATCGGCCGGCGCGGCATGGCGGTCGGGTCAGGCGTCCTGCTGGCGTTCCGCTTCGGCGGCTTCGTCATAGCCGGAGGATTTGGGCGGCTCGCCCTTGTCGCCGGGCTGCGTCGCCGAGGGCGGATCGGAGGCGTCCATCGACTCGTCGAGCCCGCGATCGAGCTGCGCGTCGGGATTTTCCGGATCGCGGCGCAGGCGCTTCTCGATCGATTTGTCCTGTCCAGCCTGCTGGCGGGGATCCGATGCACCGCCCGCTTCGTCGCCGCCGGACGTCTTGGTATCGGTGTCCTTGTCGCCGCCGGGAGCGACCGACAGGCTGTCGATCGCCTTCTCGTCGATGCCGCTATTCGCCTCGGTCATGGTCAGCCCTCTCTCGCAACCGTTTCAGCTGGAAAACGAAGCGCCGCACGGTCGTGTTCCGCGCCCTGCGCCGAGGACAGCAAAAAACCCGGCGGATCGCTCCGCCGGGTTATTGTCGTTCGCTCGGTCGCGTACGCCTTAGTTGCGGCTCGAACCGAACAGGCGCAGCAGGAACATAAACATGTTGACGAAGTCGAGGTACAGGCTGGTCGCCGACATGATCTGCGCGCGCCCTTCCTCGCTGGTCCCCGCGACATAGGCGTAGATCGACTTGGTCCGCTGCGTGTCGTACGCGGTCAGGCCCGCGAAGATCAGCACGCCGACCAGGCTAATCATCAGGCCGAGCGGGCCCGAATGCAGGAACAGGTTGAGCAGGCTGGCGACGATCAGCCCGACCAGCCCGACGAGCAGGAACGAACCCATCGCCGACAGGTTACGCTCGGTCGTATAGCCCCACAGGCTCAGGCCCGCGAAACCCGCCGCGCTGGCGAAGAATGCCGAGGCGATCGCCATCGGCTGATAGACCAGGAAGATGGTAGACAGGCTGAGGCCCATCACCACCGCGAAACCCCAGAAGGTCGCCTGCAACGCGCCGGCGCTCATCTGCTTGAAGTTCATGAACAGGATGAACGCGAGCGGGGCGAAGGTGATGACCCACTTGAGAATGCCGCCGCCGATGAACACCTGCGCGGCCAGGCTCTCGCGCCCGCCCATCGAGAACAGCAGCGCCACGACACCCGACAGCAACACCGCCGACGCCATGTAATTGTAGACGCCGAGCATGAACGACCGCAGCCCCGCATCGTACGCGACGCCGCGCGCGTCGGTCGCGGCACCGGTCAGCGGCGCGACGCCAGGACGTTGATCCGACCAATTGGCCATTGTCTGAACTCTCCACTTCACGGCCACTATGGCCGTTCGGGTCGCAATATCGGCGTTTCGGGTGCGCTATTCAAGCGAAACGCGATGGGCCAGAAACACTTTGATACACTTCGCGAAAGGAGAGCCGCCATGCACCGCCTGTTCGTCGCGCTCCGCCCGCCGCCCGCGATCCGCGCGCTGCTCGCCGCCGCGCAGGGCGGCGTGCCGGGCGCACGGTGGCAGGACGACGACCAGTTGCACGTCACGCTGCGCTTCGTCGGCGAGGTCGAGCGGCCGGTCGCGGAGGAGATCGCGGCGGTGCTCGGCCAGATCCATGCGCCGGCGATCACCGTCGCGGTGGCCGGAGTCGGCGCGTTCGACAAGCAGGGCCGCGTCGATACGTTGTGGGCGGGCCTCGCGCCCGCAGCGCCGCTCGCGCATCTCCACCGCAAGGTCGATCAGGCGCTGGTCCGCGTCGGGCTGGAGCCGGAGCGACGCACCTACCTGCCGCACGTCACGCTCGCCCGGCTGGCGCGCGGCGCCGGCGTCGGCCCGGCGATCGAGCGCTGGCGCGCCGACCATGCCGCACTGGCCAGCCCGGCATTCGCGGTCGATGCGATGGTCCTGTACGAGAGCCGCTTGGCGCGGGAGGGCGCGATGTACGAGCCGATCGCGCGGTATCCGTTGGGGTGAGATCGTGACCCCGGCCCCTCCCCGCAATCGTATTCCTGCGAGAGCAGGAATACAGAGTTATGTAGCGCGACGCTCGTCACCCCGGGCTGCTGCTTTCGCAGGAGCAGGACGAAGGGGAAGCGGACAGCGATAAGCCGTTTCCAGCCGGTCACCCGGAACGCGCCAGCCTCAGAACAGATTATCCGGCAACCGCAACCCGGCGAGTTTCCACCCCAGGCCGCGCCGCGCGAAGGTCAGGCGGACGCCGTCCGGCTTGTCGCGGCCCTGCACGACGAAGCTGTCGAACGAGGTGCGGTCGACCGCGATGTCCTTGCCGATCTGGTCGATCGGGCTCGGCGATTTCGCGCCGCCGGACGTCGCCGCGCCGCCGCTCGCCTTGGGCTTGGGCGCGAACTGGTCGCGGAGCAAGCTGCGGACGTTCGCGGGCGTGACCTGCGAATCCATCGATTCGTCGGCCATCGCCTCGGCGGCGGGATCGATCGGGCTGTGGTCGGCGGCGGCGTCCTTGCGCGCGGCCTCATGCATCTGCACCTTCAGGTCGGCGCGCAACGCGTCGAAATCGATATAGCCGATCAGCGCGTCGACATCCTTGCGCTCAGCCGCTTCCTTGACCTGATAAAGCGTCCACCACGGCGAACCGAAATACCAGCCCGCGCCGGCGACCAGCGCGACGACGACGATAGCGATGATCCACTTGCGCATCGGATGCTCCCCGGTTCGCCGCTGCTCTAGCGACGCCGGGGAGTCCTGTCAGCCGGCGATCGTCATCCCGGCATCAGCACGCCGCACGCGATCCGCGCGCCCGAATTGCCCGACGGGTCGGTCATCAGGTCGTCGGGCGCGGCATGGATCACCATCGCCGCGCCGTCGGCATCGAGCAGTCCGTCGAGCGTCGCCCCGGCGATGTTGACGCCCAACGTGCCGCGCCCGTCCGCACCGACGATCAGGTTTGGCAGGTCGCCATCGTGCGGGCCCTGCGGGTTCATCGTGCCGTGCTTCATGCCGGTCGGGTTCCAGTGCGCGCCGGCGCTGGCGAAGTCGGGCCCGTCGCAGCGCCCGACCGTGTGGAGGTGCGCGCCGTGCGTCCCCGGCGGCATGTAGCGCGCGTCGATCGTGACGCGCAGCCCGCCGGCCACTTCGCGCACCGTCGCGCGGCCGACATCCCTGCCGTCGGCGGTGCGCAGCATCGCGGTGGCGACGCGCCCGCCTGCGATCGGCGCCCCGACGCGCGGCTCCTTGTCCGAACAGGCCGCCACCGCCAGTGCCAGCGCCGCCACCGTCATTCCCGTCACTGCCCGCATGTCGTCCCTCCTGTCGTTGCCGCCTGATGCGGCCAACTATCCGCCGGTCGCCCCGGTTCCGGTGCCGCATTCGCCCGTGCGCACGCCGCTGACGCTGCCGACGCCCAGCACGATCGTCGCCCGCCGCTCGAACGTCAGCGCCTGCCAGCGTCCCGAATTGCCGATCGCGGTGCGGCTGCGCAAGAAGGTGATCGACAGCAATTCGTTCTGCTCGTCGTCGATCCGCCCCGCGTCGATCAGGCAGTGCCAGGCGGCGACGTTCCACGCCGCGTCGTGTGCGATCCCGTCCTGGTCGATCGTCCGTGCGAGCGCGCCGTACCAGTCGATGATCGCGTGGAGCCGGGGCGCGCGCTCCGCCGCCGGTATCGCCGCCAGCTTGCGCCGCAGCCGTGCGATGTCCTCGTCGCCGGGCAACGCGCCCTGCTGCACGCGCGTGTCGATCGCCCAGCGGACCTTGCGTGGGCTGATCGAACCGGCGGGGAAGACGCGGAGCAGGTCGTCGCGCACCTTCAGCAACAGCGCGACGTAGGAATCGGCCTGCACCTGGAGCATCGCGTCGCTGTCGAACAAAGCGGTCAACTCGCGGTCGAGCACCTGGCCGAGCGCGCCCTTCGCATCCTCCGCCGCCAGGATCCCGGCGCGACAGGCGGCCGTCACCGGGACCGCCAGGCAATCCTTCGAAAACAGCAGCTTGCCATAGATTGGTGTCATGGCGTCGCGGGCAGCGGCGAAGGCACGGCGGCTCGAAAATCGGTCGCGCCACGCGGTCAGCAGCGGTTGCAGGCTGCCCGTCCCGAAATTCCACTGCGCCATGCCGACCGACACCAGCTGGCTGTCGAAATTGCCGGTCGGCATCGCCCAGCAGCCCATCGTCTCCGGCACCGACGTGTCGTGCATGCTCGCGAAGATGCCGGCGCGGTCGAGCCCGATCTGCGCCAGCGCGGCGGCGCTGGCGGGGTCGATCCGAATGCTCGCCACGTCGCCGACCTGGCGGCACGTCCGCGCGCGTTCGGCGACCGACAACGGCGAGACGACCACCGGCGGCGGCGCGAGCCGCGCGGGCGGCGTCGCGCATCCCGCCATCGCCAGCGCGATCCCCGCCAGTCCCGCCAGCCGTGTCCTCACGCCGTCCGTCACTCCCCTCGTCGCCGTTCAGACCCGGTAAACCGCACGACGCTAGCGTCGGCGGCGAAGTTGCGCCAGTCCGCACCGCGTGGGCGGCAAGCCGTGGAACTTCTGAAAAAAGTTTAACCACTATGTGCGGGTCGGGCAGGTCCGCGCCGTTACCACGACAAAGGGGCATGATCGGGGGTGCCGCAGGGCACCGGGGTGTGGGATTTGTCGCAAATATTTGATCGTCGGGCGTTTTTAACCGGCTCCGTCGCCATGGTCGCCGCGAGCAAGGCCGCTGCCAGCGACCTGATCGCGGCCGCCGCCGCGCCGGCCGCGATCGACCCGGACTGGGCCGCCGCCGACGCGATCGTCGCCGCGATCCGCCCGCCGCTGATCCCCGCCGCCAGGTTCACCATCACCGATTTCGGCGCCAAGCAGGATGCCCCCGCGCACGTCGCGGTGCAGGCGGCGGTCGACGCCGCCGCGGCGGCCGGCGGCGGACGCGTCGTCGTCCCCGAAGGCGTCTGGCGGATGAACGGTGCGCTCCACCTGCGCTCCAACGTTGAGCTCCACCTCGAATCGGGCGCGGTGCTGCGCTTCGGCAAGCCCGGCGAGATCGCGCTGCCGATGGTGCTGACGCGGTGGGAGGGGACCGAGGTCTACAATTTCTCCCCGCTGATCTACGCGCGCGATTGCGAGAATGTCGCGATCACCGGCAACGGGATGTTCGACGGCCAGGGCAAGGACGGCTTCTACCGCTGGCGCGGTCAACAGGATGCCGACAAGGCGGCTTTGCGCGACATGGGGACGAAGGGCGTCCCGGTCGAGAAGCGCGTGTTCGGCCCCGGCCACTATCTCCGCCCCGCCTTCGTCCAGTTCTTCAACTGCCGGAACGTGATGATCGACGGGCCGAAATTCGTCGACTCGCCGTTCTGGACGATCCACCCGGTCTATTGCGACGGCGTGATTGTCCGCAACATCGCGGTGGTCAGCAAGCACCTCAACTCCGACGGCTGCGACCCGGACAGCTGCACCAATGTGCTGATCGAGAAGTGCCATTTCGACGTGTCCGACGATTGCATCGCGATCAAGTCGGGCCGCGACCAGGACGGCTGGCGCGTCGCCAGGCCGACGAAGAACGTCGTCATCCGCGATTGCCGGATGCGCACCGACATCGCCGCGGCGATTGCGATCGGCAGCGAGATGTCGGGGGGCGCCGCCAACATCTTCGCCGAACGCATCCAGGTGAAGCGCGCCGAGCACGCCATCTATTTCAAGGCCAACCTTGAACGCGGCGGCGTGGTCGAACAGGTTCGCGTCCGCGACGTGAAGGTCGCCAACACCAACACGCTCATCAACTTCACGACGTCCTATCACGGCGGCCGCCGCGGCAAGTCGCCCCCCACCTACAAGGGCTTCACGGTCGAAAGCGTCGATTGCCGCAACACGGGGCAAGCGCTCCACATCGTCGGCGTGCCGCAGGCGCCGGTGCAGGACGTCCTGATCCGCAACGTCACCGTCGCCACCGCCACCGCAACGGCCCCCGCCGTGATCCAGCACACCCGCGACCTCCGACTCGACCAGGTCCGCGTCAACGGGCAGTACCTGTAGGGTCGTCGCCCGCCGAGTCCTCGCGCAACCGCCGCGCGAGCGCGTCGAGCTTCCGGGTCAGCAACTTGTCCGTTTCGGCGCGTGACGCGCGCCTGAACGGCGAGCTGTTGCGCAAGTCGCCGCGCAGGATCAGCACGCGCAGCAGGCTGTCCGAATAACGCCGCCGCGTCCCGACCAGCTTGCCGGCTTGATAGATCGGCTCCTCGACCCCGATCACCGCGCGGCGGAACGCCGCCAGCTCGAGCACGGTCGCGGCCATCGCCAGCGCGCAATCCCAATCCTCGGCGAATTCGGGCGACCGCAGGCGCAAGCGATAGGCGGTAGTGCTCGACACGCCCACCGCCCGGCACGCATCGCGGATGCACCCGGTATCGCCGAGGACCGTCAGGAACTGCCGCTGCTTGAGCGGCGTGAAGCCGTCATGGCGAAACCGCAGCGGCACCAGCGCGACATCGTCGGCGGCGGGATACAGGATGCGGGCGGTGGCATCGGGTCGGGCAGGCGGCGTCGCCATGGCGGCTTCCTCGAACGTGAACGGAAGCGGTCCAGGTATCGCATCGACGGCCCTGTAGGACAGCGGAAAAATATGCGCGGCCCCCTTCCCTCTCGAGACGAAAACCGAAACCTTCCGCCTACCCTTCCCCCTCCCCCCTCCCCCTGCTATCGGCCGCTCGACACTCGCATTTCGCCCGTCCGGGCGCGCCCGCGCGAGACGCTGGATCCGTTTGACGGAGCGCCGGCGGCCTCGCTTCCCCGCCGCGCTCGCGACTGGCCGCTCACAGGGGAAAGGACCCGCATGACCGCCATCGGCCACGACACGCTCGGCACTCGCGACACGCTCTCGGCCGGGGGCAAGAGCTACGATTATTTCAGCCTGACCAAGGCGGCGGCGAAGCTGGGCGACGTGTCGCGGCTGCCCTTCTCGATGAAGGTGCTGCTGGAGAATCTGCTGCGGTTCGAGGACGGCGTGACCGTCACGCAGGCGGACGTGCAGGCGCTGATCGACTGGCAGAACGACCCGCAGGCGCCCGACCGCGAAATCCAGTATCGCCCGGCGCGCGTGCTGATGCAGGATTTCACCGGCGTGCCGTGCGTGGTCGACCTGGCGGCGATGCGCGACGCGATCACCAAGCTCGGCGGCGATGCCGCGAAGATCAACCCGCTGGTTCCCGTCCACCTCGTCATCGATCACTCGGTGATGGTCGACGAGTTCGGCACGCCCAAGGCGTTCGAGGATAATGTCGAGCTCGAATATCAGCGCAACTTCGAACGCTACGAGTTCCTCAAATGGGGGTCGAAGGCACTCGACAATTTCTCGGTGGTGCCGCCGGGCACCGGCATCTGCCACCAGGTGAACCTGGAATATGTCGCACAGTCGGTGTGGTCGTCGGCGGAGAGCGGCGAGCATGCCCGCCAAGGATCGGACGGCGCCGGCGCGACGATCGCCTATCCCGACACGCTGGTCGGCACCGACAGCCATACGACGATGGTCAACGGCCTGGGCGTGCTGGGCTGGGGCGTCGGCGGGATCGAGGCGGAGGCGGCGATGCTCGGCCAGCCGGTCTCGATGCTGATCCCCGAAGTGGTCGGGTTCAAACTGACCGGCGCGCTGAAGGAAGGCATCACCGCGACCGATCTGGTGCTGACCGTCACCCAGATGCTGCGCAAGAAGGGCGTGGTCGGGCGGTTCGTGGAATTCTATGGCCCCGGGCTCGATCACATGACGCTCGCCGATCGCGCGACGATCGCCAACATGGCGCCGGAATATGGCGCGACCTGCGGGTTCTTCCCGGTCGACGACCGCACGCTGGAATATATGCGCCTGACCGGCCGGCCGGAGGAGACGATCGCGCTGACCGAGGCCTATGCCAAGGCGCAGGGCATGTGGCGCGTGGCCGACGCGCCCGATCCGGTGTTCACCGACACGCTGGAACTCGACATGGGCGACGTCGTCGCCTCGCTCGCCGGACCGAAGCGGCCGCAGGATCGCGTGTCGCTGACCACGGTCGACGAAGTGTTCAACGGCGACCTGTCGAAGCTGTATCACAAGGACCGCCCGGTGCGCGTCGCGGTGGAGGGCAAGGATCACGACGTCGGCGACGGCGACGTGGTGATCGCGGCGATCACGTCGTGCACCAACACCTCCAACCCCAGCGTGCTGGTCGCGGCCGGGCTGGTCGCGCGCAAGGCCAATGCCAAGGGGCTGAAGCCGAAGCCGTGGGTGAAGACCTCGCTGGCGCCGGGGTCGCAGGTCGTGACCGATTACCTCGACAAGGCCGGGCTGACCGCCGATCTCGACGCGGTCGGGTTCAACCTGGTCGGTTATGGCTGCACCACCTGCATCGGCAACAGCGGGCCGCTCGCCGCGCCGATCTCCGCCGCGATCAACGAGAACGACCTGGTCGCCGCGTCGGTCCTGTCGGGCAACCGCAATTTCGAAGGGCGCGTGTCGCCCGACGTGCGCGCCAACTTCCTCGCCTCGCCGCCGCTCGTCGTCGCCTATGCGCTGAAGGGCACAGTGACCGAGGACATGGTCGAGACGCCGATCGGCCAGGGTTCGGACGGCAGCGACGTGTACCTCAAGGACATCTGGCCGACCAACGAGGAGGTCGCCGCGACGATGGCCGCCAACATAGACCGCGATATGTTCCAACAACGCTATGGCGCGGTGTACCAGGGCGACGAAAAATGGCGCGCGATCGACGTGTTGGGCTCCGATACGTACACCTGGCGCGCGGGCTCGACCTACATCCACAACCCGCCCTATTTCGAGGGCATGACGATGACCCCGGCGGCGGTCGAGGACATCGTCGATGCGAAGCCGCTCGCGATCCTGGGCGATTCGATCACGACCGACCACATCTCCCCCGCCGGCAGCATCAAGGCGGACTCGCCCGCCGGAACTTTCCTGCAAGAACATCAGGTTAGCCGCGCGGACTTCAATTCCTACGGCGCCCGGCGCGGCAATGACGAGGTGATGGTCCGCGGCACCTTCGCCAACATCCGTATCCGCAACGAGATGGTGCCGGGGGTCGAGGGCGGCATGTCGCGCTACGGCGGCGAGGTGCTCCCGATCTACGACGTCGCCATGCGCTACAAAGCGGCGGGCACCCCGCTCGTCATCGTGGCCGGCAAGGAATACGGCACCGGCTCGTCGCGCGACTGGGCGGCCAAGGGCACCAACCTGCTCGGCGTCCGCGCGGTCATCGTCGAGAGTTTCGAGCGCATCCATCGCTCGAACCTGGTCGGGATGGGCGTGCTCCCGCTGCAATTCGCGGAAGGCGTGACGCGCGAGACGCTGGGGCTGACTGGCGACGAGAGCTTCACCATCCGCAACGTCGCGGGCCTGCGCCCGCGGCAAGAGGTCGAAGTCGAACTGACCCGCGCCGACGGCTCGACCGAGACGTTCAAGACGCGCTGCCGGATCGATACCGTCAACGAACTGGAATATTTCCTGAACGGCGGCATCCTGCAATACGTGCTCAGGAAGCTGGCGGCGTAATCAGCCCGCCTGGGCCTGGACCTCGCCCTGGTCGCCGCCGCGCGACCAGGCGATGAACATGTCCTCCGCCATCGGTTCGGCGACGGCATAGCCCTGCACGACGTCGCAGCCGATGACGCGCAGCAGCAGCGCCTGTTCGTCGCGCTCGATCCCCTCGGCCACCGCTTCGCAGCCCAGCCCGTGGATCAGCCCGATCACCGATTGCGCGATCTGGCGCGCCTCGCTGTCCTCGCCGATCGCCGCGATCAGGCTGGCGTCGAGCTTGATGCGGTCGATCGGCAACCGCCGCAGCCGCGACACGCTCGAATGGCCGGTGCCGTAATCGTCGATCGTGATCGTCGCGCCGTCCGCGCGCAACGCCGCCATCGCCGCGATCACGTCGTCGGAACAGCGCATCGCCAGCGTCTCGGTGATCTCGAGTTCGAGCAACCGCGCCGGTGCATCGGCCGCGACCATCGCCGCGCGCAGGCGGCGGAAGAACTGGGCATGGTCGATCTGGCGTTCGCTGATGTTGATCGCCAGCCGCTGCTCCAACCCGACCGCCGCCCAGCGTCGGATCGTCCGCGCGACTTCGGCGGTCACCCAGTCGCCGATCTCGACGATCAGGCCGGTCTCCTCGGCACGGCGGATGAAGCTCGCCGGCAGTTTGAGCCCATGCGCGGGATGCTGCCAGCGGAGCAGCGCCTCCGCCGCGACGATCCGCCCGTCACGCAGCGACATCTGCGGCTGGAACACCAGTGCGAATTCGTCGCGCTCGATCGCCGCGCGCAGCTCGAGTTCGAGCTGCGCGCGATCGGCGAGCTCGGCGGCCAACGCGTCGGAGAAATGCTCCGCCCGCCCCCGCCCGCCGTCCTTCGCGCGGTACATCGCGGCGTCGGCCGATCGCATCAGATCGTGCAGCGTCAGGCCGTGGTCGGGCCGCAGCGCGATCCCGATCGAGGCGCCGACCTGCACCTCGGTCCCGGCCACGTCGAACGGCTCGGCCAGCGTCGTCAGCACCGCCTGCGCCAGGACGTCGGCGTCGCGCTGGTGCTCCAGATACGGGAACAGGATAGTGAATTCGTCACCCGCCAGCCGGCCGACGAGCGGCGGCGGTGCGCCCTCTGCGGCGGCGACGTTGTCGGCGACGGTGCGCAACCGGTTGGCGACCATCCCGAGCAGGATGTCGCCCGCCGCATGCCCCATCGTGTCGTTGACCGCCTTGAACCGGTCGAGGTCGATGAACAGCAACGCCGCGGCCTCGCGATCCATCTGTTCGAGATGGCGTTCGGCGGCGCGGCGGAAATGGGTGCGGTTGGGCAGCGCCGTGACGGGGTCGAACATCGCCAGCCGGTGGACGCTGTCGAGATTGGCGGACAGTTGGCTGAACAACTGGCCCATCGCGTCGGCCAGATTGGGCACGACGGCGGCGATCGACGGGTCGATCGCGCTATCGAGGTCACCCTCCGCCGCTGTCGCAAGGCGGGCGATAGCCCGGTCCAGCGCCGCTGCGGTCGTACCGATAGCACGTTCCGCCGCTGCCCAGGAAAAGGCGGCACAGACCACTGCCGGAATCAACGCGCGACCGAGATTGTCAAGCGTGAGCGAGCCGTGCGACGTCGCCAGCGCGGCAAGGAAGAACACCACCGCGCCCGCACACAGCGCAAAGGTGATCGCCCGACCCTTCAGCGATTTCGCCTGCATCACCCGCGTATTCGCCCCGATATCTCACCACGCGGACACAGCCGCCCCGGCCCGAATGTGACGGCGAAGGGTTAAGATTTCGGTGCCGAACGCGCCCGCCGCAGGATGATGTAGAGCGCCCCCGCCCCGCCGTGCCGGGGTGCGGCGTTGCGTACCGCCGCGATCGCCGCCGCATGGCGTGAGGCGTGGAGCCAGTCGCCGACCGCCGCGCGGATCGCGCCGCGCGCATGCGGGCGCTCGCTCTCGCGCCGCGGCGGCTTGCCGGTGATGAGCAGGATGACGCGGTCGCCGCGCGCACGCGATCGTTCGAGCGCCTGGTCGAGCAGGCCGTGCGCCGAGGTCAGCGTATGACCGTGCAGGTCGATCGTGGCATCGGGCTCGACCGCGCCGCGCGACAGCTTGCGGTCCCAGCCGCCGTCGAGCGTGATGCCCGGCGCGACGGGCTTGGGCGACGGTGGCGGCACAAGAGGCATCGGCTTGGCGACGCGGCCCGCCAGCCGTTTCGGCGCTGGCTTGGCGGGTACGTCCGTCGCGGTGGCGAGCGGCGCAATCTTGTCGGGCGACAGCGGCGACACCGTCGCCATCACCCTTGCCCACAGCGCCGCTTCGTCAGGGCTGAGGCGTCGTCCCGCCACCGGGCGCTCCCTGCAACCCCTGCAATCGCGCAAGCGTGCCAATCGGCAACAGCACGAACGCGGTGCCCCGCGCCGACATGCCGCCGGCGATCGCCTCCGCCTCGCGACCCGCGCCCCAGAAGGTGTCGATGCGGTTGGCGCCCTTGATCGCGCCGCCAGTGTCCTGCGCGACCCACAGCCCGTTCGCGTCGACCCGGTCCATCGACAGAAACACCGGCGCGCCGAGCGGGATGAACCGCGGATCGGTCGCCGCACTGACGCCGCCCGTCACCGGCAGGCCCATCGCGCCGAGCGGTGGCCCGTCGAGCACGCGGAAGAATACGTACGACCGATTGGCGCGCATGATGTCGACCGCCTGCGCCGGATTGGCGTGGAGATAGGCGACGATGTCCTGCATCGACGCATGCCCTTTCTGGAGCAGCCCGCGATCACGCATCCACGCGCCGATACCGGTATAATCGCGCCCGTTCTGCGTCGCGTAGCCGATGCGCAGGATCGATCCGTCGGGCTGGCGGAGGTTACCCGAGCCCTGCACCTGGAGGAAGAACAGCGCGACCGGATCGGCCGCCCAGGCCAGCACCGGCGCTGTCGTCATCGCACCCTGCTCGATCTGGGTGCGGTCGTAATAGGGCACGAAGCTGCGGCCATCGACACGCCCGCGGATCGTCTTGCCCTTCAACGTGTCGGAGAACTTGCCGAGATCGACGTCGATCAGGTCGCTCGGCCGACCATAGATCGGCGTGTCGTAGCCGGGCCGGCGATCGCGCGAGCCGAGGATCTCCGGAATGTAATAACCGGTTGCGAACGCCTTGCCGTCGCCGACCTGCACCGCTTCCAGATACTGCGCGAAAAAGGTGCGTCCGTCGCTCGCAGCTTGAGCGGCGTCACACGCCGGCTGCCAGTCAGTCCCGCGTGTCAGTCCCGACAGATCGGTACGTCGGATCAGCTCGCGGCAGCTCAGCCGGAATGCGGCCAGCGCCTGGTTCGCGCGCGTCGGGTCGATCGGCAGGCTCGCAACCGGCGGCCCGGCGACGAGCCCCGCTCCCGCCGCGTTCGACCCGCTGGCGGCGACGCCGGGATTGGCGATCGGTGCCATCGGTTGCGCACGGACCGGCTGTCGCACCGGCGCAGGCGTCGCGACGACGGGGCGCTCGCTGTTGGCCGAGGGTGGCACGATTTGCCCGCTGCACGCCGACAGCGCCAGCGCGGCGAGCGCGATCCAGTTCCGCTTCACCCCGGCCCCCTTCACGATCGGAAACGACCGGCTCACGCCTCGTCGGTGTCGGCGAGCTTCCAGTTCGGGTCGCTGCTCTTGAGCGTGCGCGCGAACACCCAGACGTCGTGCGTCTCGACCGCATCGCTCAACGAGCCGGCGATCACGTTGCCTTCGGCATCGCGCGTGACGGCGGCGATATCGGCGTCGAACGCGACGGTGATCCGCGCCGCCCGCCCTTCGACCGAGGCATCGACGATCTGCGCACGCTCGATCGACACCAGGCGATTGTCGAGCACGTGGCCCGCCTCCGCCCGCGCCCGGATCGCATCGACGAACGCGTCGCGGACATGCTCGTCGGCCAGCCAGACGAGCGTCTCCTCGTCACCCTTCCAATACGCTTCCAGGATCATGCGATAGGCGTTCTTCGCGCCGTCGACGAAGCCGGCGACGTCGAACGTCGGGTCGGCGGCGATCACGGCGCGCAGGCCGCTTTGCGCGCGTGTCTCAATCGCCTGCCGCGCCGGGTCGCGCGCTTCGGGCGCCTGTTCGATCACGCGCGGCATTGCCGCAGGCGCCGCGATACGCTCTTCCGCCGGCTTGGAGATCACTTGCTCGTGACCGGTCCGCTTGCCGAGCACGGCATACAGCCGCAGCCCCAGGAACACCGCGACCATCGCGAGAATGACGATATAAACGAGCACCGGACCTCCACTTTCTGATCCCAACATAGGCGCAAGGCGTGAACGATTCAAACCATGGATCGTGCCGTGCCGTTGAACTGGCGCGGCGGCCCTGCTAGGCGCGCACGGACTTCGCCATGCCGGCGCGTCGGCGATCCCGTCATTCCCGCTAGCAGAAAGTGCATCTTCCATGGCCGACCAGGACACGACCATCCAGCCGAACGGCGCTGACACCGCCCCCGCGATCGGCATGATCTCGCAATATGTGAAGGACCTGTCGTTCGAAAGCCCGAGCGCGCCGGCAATCTTCCAGAGCCAAGTCGCGCCCGCGATCGACGTCGAGTTCGGCATCGCGGTCGCCCAAGTCGCCGACGACGTGCACGAGGTCACGGTCAAGGTCGACGTCCGCGCCAAGTCGGACGAGCAGACCGCGTTCATCGTCGAACTGGTCTATGCCGGCCTGTTCGGCGTGCGCAACGTGCCGGCCGACCAGCTCCAGCCGTTCATGCTGGGCGAAGCGCCGCGCCTGCTGTTCCCGTTCGCGCGCCGCGTGGTGTCGGACGCCGTCCGCGACGGCGGTTTCCCGCCGCTGATGCTCGACCCGATCGATTTCGGCGCGCTCTACCTCCAGCAGCTCCAGGCGCAGCAGGACGCGGCGACGACCGGCGCCGAGGGCAACGCCTGAACCGCGACAACGCGGCGGGGCGAGCGGCGCGATGAACCTGACGAAGGCGCTGGGCGGGGTCGGCGGGCTGACGCTCGCCAGCCGCGTGCTGGCGCTCGTTCGCGATACGTTGCAGGCGAGCTATGTCGGCGCGAGCTTCGCGTCGGACGCCTTCTTCGTGGCGTTCCGCCTGCCCAACATGTTCCGCGCGCTGTTCGCGGAAGGCGCCTTCTCCGCCGCGTTCATCCCGATGTTCAACCGCAAGGTGGGGCAGGAAGGCGAATTGTCGGCGGGCATCGCGTTCGCGGAAGCGGCGCTGGCGGTGCTGTTGCCGATTCTGGTCGTGTTCACCGCGGTCATGCTGATCGCCGCCTGGCCAGTGACCTGGGCGCTGTCGGGCGGATTCAAGCATCCCAGCGCGAGCGACTTCGCCTTCGCGGTCGAGCTGTCGCGCTGGACGATCCCCTATCTGATGCTCATCAGCCTGGCGTCGCTGCTGGGCGGCATCCTCAATTCGCTCAACCGCTTCTGGGTCAACGCCGCGGCGCCGATCCTGCTCAACATTGCGATGGTCGGCGCGCTGTGGTTCTTCCACGGCCATGGGCCGGAAGGCGCCTATGTCACCGCGCGGGCGCAGGCGATTTCGGTGACGGTCGGCGGCGCGCTGCAACTAGCGTGGCTGATGTGGTCGTGCCGCCAGGCCGGCATCAGCCTGCGGTTGCGCAAGCCCGTGTTGAGCGACGACGTCCGCCAGTTGATGCGGCTGATCCTGCCCGCCGCGATCGGCGCGGGGGCGGTGCAGGTGAACCTCGCGATCTCGACCGCGCTGGCCGGCGGTCTGCTCGATCCGGGCTCGATCTCGTACATCTATTACGCCGACCGCCTGAACCAGTTGCCGCTCGGGCTGATCGGGATCGGGCTCGGCACGATCCTGCTGCCGACCGTCTCTCGCCTGCTGTCCACCGGCAAGGACGCCGAGGCGATGGAGACGCAGAATCGCGGCATTGAGCTGGCGCTGTTCCTCACGCTGCCCGCCACGGTCGCGTTCATCGTCGCGGCCGAGCCGATCATCCGCGGGCTGTTCCAGCACGGCGCGTTCACGGCGCAGGCGACCACCGCCTGCGCCTGGGCGCTCGCCGGCTTCTCGGTCGGCCTGCCGTCCTACGTGCTGGTCAAGGTGCTGACCCCGGGATTCTATGCGCGCGAGGATACGAGGACGCCGGTCCGCTACGCGCTGATCTCGGTCGCAGTGAACCTGATCGGCAATCTGATCCTGATCCCGACGATCCACCATGTCGGCCCGCCGCTCGCGACCGCGATCTCGTCGAGCGTCAATGTCGCGATGCTGTACTGGACGCTCAAGCGGCGCGGTCATTTCGCGACCGATGCGCGGCTGCGGCGGCGCGTGCCACGGCTGCTGGCGGCGGCGGTGCTGATGGGCGGTGCGCTGTGGCTGCTCGCGCCCTATGCCGAGCCGTACCTGACGGGTAGCCTGATCCGGCGCGGGCTCGCGCTCGTCGCGCTGGTGTCCGGCGGGTGCGCGGTCTATGCGCTGGCCTGTTTCGCGACCGGCGCCTATCGCGTCGCGGACCTCCAGTCGCTGCTCGGGCGTCGGCGCCGCGGCAAGCCCACCGGTCAGGAGCAAGTGTAAATGCGCGTCGTCTCGGGCATCCAGCCCACCGGCAACCTCCACCTCGGCAACTATCTCGGCGCGATCAAGCAATGGGTCGCGATGCAGGATGCCATGGGCAGCGACGACGTCTGCCTGTTCTTCCTGGCCGACCTTCACGCCATTTCGCTGCCGGTGGTGCCGAGCGAACTCGCCAACGCGACGGTCGAGATGGCGGCGACCCTGCTCGCCTGCGGGATCGATCCGGCGCGGTCGATCCTGTTCAACCAGACGCGGGTGCCGGCGCATTCGGAGCTGGCGTGGCTGCTCAACGGCACCGCGCGGATGGGCTGGCTCAACCGCATGACGCAGTGGAAGGACAAGGCCGGCAAGAACCGCGAGGGGTCGAGCGTCGCGTTGTTCGACTATCCCGTGCTCCAGGCCGCCGATGTCCTGCTCTATCAGGCGACGCATGTGCCGGTCGGCGAGGACCAGAAACAGCATCTGGAACTGGCCCGCGACATCGCGACCAAGTTCAACCTCGATTTCGGCAACGAGTTGTTCACCCTGCCCGAGCCGTTCGTGTCGCAGGCGGCACCGCGGATCATGAGCCTGCGCGACGGAGCGGCGAAGATGTCCAAGTCCGACCCGTCGGATGCGTCGCGGATCAACCTGATCGACACCGATGACGTGATCGCCGGCAAGGTGCGCAAGGCCAAGTCGGATGCCGACGCGCTGCCGGGCGAGATGGCGGGGCTGGAAGGTCGCGCCGAGGCCCGCAACCTGGTGACGA
Organism: Sphingomonas sp.; assembly: GCF_017304635.1. GTDB lineage: Bacteria > Pseudomonadota > Alphaproteobacteria > Sphingomonadales > Sphingomonadaceae > Sphingomonas. The sequence goes on along the minus strand of NZ_JAFKMA010000001.1, from coordinate 352,668 downwards.
TCTACGCGGCGCTGGCGGGCGTGGCGCCGGGCGAGGTGCTGGCGCAACATGGTGGCCAGGGCTTCGGCCAGTTCAAGCCCGCGCTCGCCGATCTCGCGGTCGCAACGCTCGGCCCGATCCGCGACCGGCTGACGAAGTTGCTCGACGATCGCGCGGCGGTGTCGCAGGCGCTGGAAGGGGGCGCAAACAAGGCACGCGCCCTTGCCGCGCCGACGCTGAAGGCGGCACAGCAGGCGATCGGGTTGCAGGTCTGAAAAATATCCCGGCGTTCTCGTAGCTTACGGCGTCGGGCGGTCACGGCACCGCGTCCAAACTTGACAAACTTGACGGGGGTACGCCGCATCGCGGTTCTCCTCTGGCGGCGCGCCGAAAGCGGTGATTGCGGCAACACGGCGCGACGATGACGCGCCGATTCCAACATTGAAAGGGCGCGATGGCGCGCCTCGTCCGACTCATGCCCCGGTCGTGATCGCCTTGTCCTGCCGGCGCGCGACGCCGGGGTGGTCGGTCGCCACGCCGCGACGGGCGTCAGCCCTCAAGCTGCCGCAGCAACGCCTTCACCGCGCCGTCGATCTCATGATCCTGCCCGCGTAGTTCCTCGATGCGGCGGACCGCATGGATGACGGTCGAGTGGTCGCGTCCGCCGAACTTGCGGCCGATCTCGGGCAGCGAGCGGGTGGTCAGGCGCTTGGCGAGATACATCGCGATCTGGCGCGGGCGCGCGACGACGACGGCGCGGCGCGCGGAGACCAGGTCGACCGGCTTCAGGTCGTAATGCGTCGACACCGCACGCTGGATTTCGTCGATCGTGATCCGCCGCGTGCCCCCGCGCAGCACGTCGCCCAGCGTCGACTGCGCGAAGTCGAGGTCGATCGCCTCGCCAGTCAGCTGGGCATAGGCGACCAGGCGGTTGAGCGCCCCTTCCACCTCGCGCAACGACCCGGTGATCTTGGCCGACAACAGGTCGATCACGTCACCCGGCACCCGCACGTCGTCCAGCTCGCCCAGGCGATGCTCGATCAGCGCGCGGCGCAGCACGCCGTCGGGCGTCTTGATGTCGGCGACCAGCCCCATTGCGAGGCGCGACACGATCCGCGCCTCGACATCGTCCAGCCCCTGCGGGCTGCGATCGGCGGTGATGACCAGCCGCTTGCCGGCGGCGGTCAGCTCGTTGATCGTATGGAAGAATTCGTCCTGCGTCGGCTTCTTGCCCGAGATGAAGTGAAGGTCGTCGATCATCAGCAGGTCGGCGCCGCGCAGCCGTGCCTTGAACGCATGCGTGTCGTTGGCGCGGATCGCCGCGACGAATTCGAACATGAAGCGTTCGGCCGACATCAGGATCACGCGGGCATCGGGAACGGCGGCCAGATAGGCATGGCCGATCGCGTGCATCAGGTGAGTCTTGCCGAGGCCCGTCGCCGAATGGAGGAAGAGCGGGCTGAAGCGCGGCTTGCCCGGCTCGGCCAGCGCCTTGGCGGCGTTGTAGGCGACACGATTCGACGGATCGACGACGAAGCGGTCGAAGGTCAGCCGCGGGTCGAGCGCGGGCCGGTCGATCGCGGGCGCGGCCGGCTTCGGCGCTTCGGCCGGTTCTTCGGCGGCGACGCGCAGGATCGCGGGCGCGTTCGCGCTGCGCACTTCGATCGAGACCGAGCGAATCGCCGGGAGCGCCGCGCGGAACTCCTGCACCAGCCGATCCTGATAATGGTTGCGCACCCAGTTGGCGGTGAAGGCCGAGGGCAGCGTCAGGCGGACATTGGTCGCATCGTCGCTGTGACCGAGCTCGATCGGCTTCAGCCATTGCTCGAACAGCCGCGCGCCCGCCGACTCGCGCAGGTTGCGGCGAATGCGCGCCCACGCATTCGCGACCTCTCCGGCATCCCCTCCGTTCACCACCGACAGCGCCACCAACTCGATCCCTCTGCCTACCGGTGCGCCCGGAGCCCCCGCCTGCGCACCACGTTCGTCGGACAACGTTCCGCCACAGCCGGATCGCGTCCGTCTGGCATGATTCGTTGCTATTTGGTCGGCCGTCCCTGAATCGGGGCGGCGAGGATCGATTATGCGGCCCGGGACCGAGCGATCAAGCGTATTCGATGACAGATTTATTAAATAAAAAAGTTGACTCGCCGAACCCGCGGAAATCGGCGACTTCGCATGTAGACTACTGATAAGTAAAGGTTTTCAAACCTGTTCGGCTGTTAACCTCGCCGAATCGCGCAGATATCCGTGGTGCCGCCGATTCGTTCGAATATGCGGTATGGCGAGTGCCGGGACGTGGCTCCGAACGCCGGCAAACGGACACGAAAAAGGCCGCCGGCGATGCCTCGCCGGCGGCCCGAATCGATCGTCGAAGCGGACGCTTAGAGCGCGCCGAGACGCTTCGTCAGCCGCGCGAACTTGCGGCTCGCGGTGTTCTTGTGGAGCACGCCCTTGGCGACGCCGCGCTGCAACTCGGGCTGCGCCGCGGCCAGTGCCGTCGTCGCCGCGGTCTTGTCGCCGGCCTCGAGCGCTGCCTCGACCTTCTTGATGAAGGTGCGGATACGGCCGACGCGGTTGCCGTTGACTTCGGCGCGACGTTCGTTGCGACGGATGCGCTTCTTGGCTTGCGGCGTGTTCGCCATGAAAGTCCTCTAAATTTCGCGAGAAAATGGAACGGGCACGACCATAGCCGCGCCCGGAAGCGCTGGCCCTTAGCGACGGTTGGGGATTCGGTCAACCTTTGTGGTTCGGCGGGGCCGAACCGGGCCGGTGCCGCGATCTAGGACTGACACGTCGGGCACCAGAAGGTCGAGCGCCCGCCCTCAACATATCGGTGCACCAGCCCGCCGCATCCGCACGGCTCGCCCTCGCGGCCATAAACGGCGAACTGCTTCGAGAAATAACCGAGATTGCCGTCGGGATGCGCGAAGTCGCGCAGCGACGACCCGCCCGCCTCGATCGCGGCATTGAGAACGTCGTGGACCGCGACGACCAGCCGGTCGAGCCGCGCTGTGCTGATCCGCCCGCCCTCGCGCTTCGGCGAGATGCCCGACGCGTAGAGCGCCTCGCACACATAGATGTTGCCGAGCCCGGCGACGATCCGCTGGTCGAGCAGCAATTGCTTGATCGAGGCGAACCGCCCGGCGAGCGCCTGCTTCAGGTACACGCCGGTGAAGTCCGGCCCAAGCGGCTCCGGCCCCAGCGTGCGGAACGCCGGGAAGTCCGCGACGGTCTCGCTCGCGACCAGGTCGACCGATCCGAACCGGCGCGGATCGTTGAGCGCGACTCGCCGTCCGCCCGCCGTGTCGATCACCAGATGATCGTGCTTTTCCAGTTCGCCCGGATCGACTCGCCAGCGCCCCGACATGCCGAGGTGGAAGATCATCGTGTCGCCGCGATCGGTCTCGACCAGCCCGTATTTGGCGCGCCGGCCGAGCCCCGTGACGGTCGCCCCCGTCATGCGCTGCGCGAGATCGGGCGGGAACGGCCGCCGCAGGTCGCCGCGCCGCGTCACGACATGCGTCAGCCGCTGGCCCTTCAGGACGGGGGTCAGGCCACGGACGGTGGTTTCAACTTCGGGAAGCTCGGGCATCGCCATCCTCTACCGCCGGCCGTGCTCCTGCGGAAGCAGGAGCCCAGGGCCACAGGCGGCATCACGCATTACTCTGGGCTCCTGCCTTCGCAGGAGCACGTGGGGGTTTGCGCTATGCCCGCGCCCCGCTACAGCCCGCCGCATGAACGACACCGTCTCCTTCGGTTACGAAGACGTCTCGCCCGAGGAAAAGACTCGCCGCGTCGGCGGGGTCTTCGCCAGCGTCGCGAGCAAGTACGACGTCATGAACGACGCCATGTCGGGCGGGCTGCACCGCGTGTGGAAGGACCTGTTCGTGCGCCGGGTGAAGCCGCGCGCTGGGGAGGCGATCCTCGACATGGCGGGCGGCACCGGCGACATCGCGTTCCGGCTGGCCGCATCGGGCGCGGCGGTGACCGTCGCCGACATCAACCCGGCGATGCTGGAGGTCGGGATCGAGCGCGCGGCGAAGCGCGGGATCGCCAGCGGGCGCGAGCCCGACACTGGGACTCTCGTCTGGTCGGAGGCCAATGCCGAGACGCTGCAATGGCCCGACCGCTTCTTCGACGCCTATACCATCGCGTTCGGCATCCGGAACGTGACCGACATCCCGAAGGCGCTGCGCGAGGCGCACCGCGTGCTGAAACGCGGCGGGCGGTTCTTCTGCCTCGAATTTTCGACCACGCTGTGGCCGGGGTTTGGCGAGGTGTACGACGCCTATTCGCACCATGTCGTGCCGCGCGTGGGGCGGGCGATCGCGGGGGACGCCGACAGCTATCGCTACCTGATCGAATCGATCCGCCGTTTCCCCGACATGGAGCGGTTCAAGGCGATGATCGGCGAGGCCGGCTTCGTCCAGACGCGCGTCGAGCCCATGCTCGGCGGGCTGGTCGCGATTCACAGCGGCTGGAAGATCTGATGGGGAGCTTTCTTCTCCCCTCCCGCAAGCGGGAGGGGAATTAGGTGACTTCGTCCGTCGTCCATACCTGGCGCCTGCTCAAATGGGGCCGCATCCTCGCGCGGCACGGCGCGCTGCGGGGGATCGAGCGCGATCCCAACACGCCGCCGCGCCTGCGCCGGCTGGTCAAGCTAGCGAGGGTAGGCGCGCGCGTGCCGGCGGTGCCGCGCTACGCCGACGCGTTCCAGGCGATCGGTCCCGCCGCGATCAAGCTCGGCCAGACGCTGGCGACGCGCCCCGATCTGGTCGGCGAGGAAGCCGCGCACGATTTGATGCGCTTGCAGGACGCGCTGCCCCCCCTGCCGTTCGAGACGATCCGCCGCGCGGTCGAGGCTGGGCTCGGCAAGCCGATCGCGGCGATGTTCTTGGAATTCGACGAGGAGCCGGTCGGCGCCGCCTCGATCGCGCAGGTCCACCGCGCGGTCACGCTCGACGGGCGGCAGGTCGCGGTGAAGGTGCTGCGCCCGCGCGTCGAGGAGGAATTCACCCAGGCGATCGACACCTATCAATGGGCGGCGGCGCAGACCGAGGCGATGGGCGGCGAGTTCGCTCGCCTGCGCCCGCGCCTCGTCATCGAGACGTTCAAGCGCTGGACCTCGCGCGAGCTCGATTTGCGGCGCGAGGCGGCGTCGGCGTCCGAACTGGCCGAGGCGATGCGCGCCGAGCCCGATTACATGGTCCCCGCGATCGACTGGCAGCGGACCAGCGGCACCGTCCTGACGCTCGAATGGATCGACGGGGTCAAGCTCAGCCATCGCGACCGGCTGATCGCCGCGGGCCACGACCCGAAGAAGCTCGCGACGACGCTCATCAACGCGTTCCTGCGCCAGGCGATCTCCGAAGGGTTCTTCCACGCCGACATGCACCAGGGAAACCTGTTCGCCACGCGCGACGGGCGGATCGCGGCGATCGATTTCGGGATCATGGGCCGGATCGACCGCCGCGCACGGGTGTGGCTGGCGGAGATCCTCTACGGGCTCATCACCGGCAACTATAAGCGCGTCGCCGAAATCCATTTCGAGGCGCAATACGTTCCCGCGCACCATAACGTCGCCGAGTTCGCGACGGCCCTGCGCGCAGTCGGCGAGCCGATGCGCGGGCTCCCCGTGAAAGACATGTCGGTCGGCATGATGCTCGACGGGCTGTTCCGCATCACCCGCGATTTCGACATGCAGACCCAGCCGCACCTGCTGCTGCTGCAGAAGACGATGGTGATGGTGGAGGGCGTCGCCACCAGCCTCGATCCCGACATCAATATGTGGGACGCCGCCGCGCCGTTCATCCGCGAGTGGATCCGGACCGAACTGGGGCCGGAGGCGGCGGTTGCGGACCGCATCATCACCGACCTGCGCACGCTCGCCCGCCTGCCCGACCTCGTCCGCCGGATCGAAGCGCGCTACCCGGCCGCGGGCGGCGCCCCCCCCGCCCCGCCGCTCAAGGAGATCCAGGTCGTGCGGCTGGGCGGCGGCTGGCGCTACGTCGCGGTGGCGGTGCTGAGCGCCGCGATGGCGGTGGCGGCGACGTGGCTGTTGCTGCGGTGATTTCGGCAGGGACCCGCGCCGGACGGATCGCGACAAGGGTCGACGAGTGACCATCTGGCTTGCGCGACCGACGCGCTTCGCCTTCCTGTCGCGAGGCCGGGCGCGGCTCGCGCTGGCCGCGCTCGCCTTGCTGCTGGCAGGCGCGCTGACGTCGCTCGCCGCGCCACAACCGGCCGCGGTCGCCAGCGGCACGACCGCCAACCGCGCCGACGACCAGGCCGACGTCGTCCTCTACGAATCGATCGTCGAGGATATCCGCCACGGGGGCAATTACTACGCGGTCGCCGCGGAAGAGTTGCGCGAGGGCAATTATCCGATGAAGCCCTTCGTCACCTTCCGACTGCCGACGCTGGCGATGGTGCAGGCGATGCTGCCGCATTGGGCGGTGATCGTGCTGCTCTACGCGCTGGCGGCCGGCGTGATGGCGGCATGGTTCGTCCGCCTGCGCCCGACCTTCGCACGGCCGCCGCCACTGGTCGTGGCGATGGTATTGCTCGCCGGCGGGCTGGCAGCGTTCGTACAGAGCGACCTTGCCGCCTTCCATGAGATCTGGGCCGGGCTGTTGATCGCGCTCAGCCTGGCGCTGCGCCGGCCCGGGCGCTGGATGGCGGCGGCCGGGATCGGCGCGCTGGCGATGCTGATCCGCGAGACCGCCGCGCTGTACGTCGCGGTGATGGCGGTGGCGGCGTGGATCGACGGCGATCGGCGCGAGGCGGCCGGCTGGGCCGCGGGGGTGGCGCTGCTCGCGGTGGCGGTCGTCGCCCACGCCTATGCCGTCGCGGCCGTGGTCAAGCCGCTCGATCCCAGTTCGCCGGGCTGGTCGGGCATGCTCGGCTTCGGCTTTTTCGTCGAGGCGATGACCCTGTCGACGGCGCTGCGGCTTGCGCCGGCCTGGCTGGCGGCGGGATTGATGGCGCTGACCCTGTTCGGCTGGGCGGGCTGGCGCGACGCGACGGGGCTGCGGGCGCTGGCGACGTTCACGATCTACGCCGCGTTGATCGCCCTGTTCGCTCGGCCCGACACCTTCTATTGGGGGCTGATGGTGGCACCCACGATTCTGGTCGGCCTGGCCTTCGCGCCCGACGCGCTGCGCGACGTCATCGCCGCCGCCTTCCCGAAGCGGCGCAGGATCACGGTCACGCGGCTGACATGACGCGCATCCTGCTCATCGTCGGCGGCGGCATCGCGGCGTACAAGGCATGCGAGCTGGTCCGGCTCGCACGCAAGACGGGGATCGAGGTGACCTGCGTGGTCACCGCCGCCGGCCAGCAGTTCGTGACCCCGATGACCCTCGCCGCGCTGAGCGAGAACCCGGTCTACACCTCGCTCTGGGACCTGAAGGACGAGGCCGAGATGGGCCATATCCAGCTCAGCCGCCAGGCCGACCTGGTCGTGGTCGCCCCCGCCACCGCCGACCTGATGGCGAAGATGGCGGCGGGGATCGCCGACGACCTCGCCACCACCCTCCTGCTCGCGACCGACAAGCCGGTGCTCGCCGCGCCGGCAATGAACGTGCGGATGTGGCGGCATCCGGCAACCGTGCGCAACGTCGCGACGCTGCGCGGCGACGGCGTGACCGTGCTCGACCCCGACGAGGGCGCGATGGCGTGCGGCGAATACGGGCCCGGCCGCCTGCCCGAGCCGGCCGCGATCCTGGCGGCGATCCAGGCGAAGATCGGCGGCTGAATGCTGGCCGGCCGCCACGTCATCGTCACGGCCGGGCCGACGCACGAGCCGATCGATCCGGTCCGCTATCTCGCCAATCGCTCGTCGGGCAAGCAGGGGTTCGCGATCGCGGGTGCGCTGGCGACGCTGGGCGCGCGGGTGACGCTGGTCGCGGGGCCGGTGACGCTGGCGACCCCGCCCGGCGTGGACCGCGTCGATGTGGAAACCGCGGTGGAGATGGCGGCCGCGGTGAAGGCCGCGCTCCCCGCCGACGCCGCGGTGATGGTCGCCGCGGTCGCCGACTGGCGGGTCGAACGCTCGGTCCAGAAACTGAAAAAGGGTGCGGGCGGCGCGCCCATGCTCGCCCTGATCGAGAACCCCGACATCCTCGCGACGCTCAGCCGCAGCGCGAAACGCCCCCGCCTGGTGATCGGCTTCGCCGCCGAGACCGAGCGACTGGTCGAGCATGCCCGCGCGAAGCTGACCAGGAAGGGCGCCGACTGGATCGTCGCCAACGACGTGTCGGGTGACGTGATGGGCGGCGACGCCAACACCGTGCACATCGTCACGCGCGACACGATCGAAAGCTGGCCGCCGCTGCCCAAGGACGAGGTCGCCGCGCGGCTGGCCGCCCGGATTGACGCCGCGCTTAACCAGCCGGATTAACGCGAGCGAAGGCGCGAGTGCGCTTTGCCTGGCGCGACAACGGGGGATAGATCGTCGCCATGGCCCATTCGATTCGCATCGCCGTCAAGCGCCTGCCCAATGGCGGCGGCCTGCCGCTGCCCGCTTATGCCAGCGCCGGTGCCGCCGGGATGGACGTCGTCGCCGCCGAGAGCCTGCGGCTCGCGCCCGGCGCGCGGGCGGCGGTCGCGACCGGCTTCGCTATCGCCATTCCGGAGGGGTATGAGGTGCAGGTGCGGCCCCGCTCCGGCCTCGCGCTCAAACATGGCCTCACCTGTCTCAACACGCCGGGGACGATCGACCACGATTATCGCGGCGAGGTGAAGGTGATCCTCGCCAATCTGGGCGAGGAGACGTTCGCGATCGCCCGCGGCGACCGCATCGCCCAGTTGGTGCCCGCCCCCGTGCTGCGCGCCGAGCTCGACGAGGTCGACGATCTGGACGAGACCGCGCGCGGCGAAGGCGGGTTCGGCTCGACGGGTGTCTGACCCCACCCCACTCAGCGATGCCGACCTGACGCGCTTCGCCCGGCATATCGTGCTGAAGGAGATCGGCGGCGTCGGCCAGGCGCGGCTGCGCGCGAGCCATGTCGTCGTGATCGGCGCGGGCGGGATCGGATCGCCGGCGCTGCAATATCTGGCGGCGGCCGGGATCGGGCGGATCACGATCGTCGACGACGACGCGGTCGACCTGTCCAACCTCCAGCGCCAGACCGTGTTCGGCATGACCGACATCGGCAACGGCAAGGTCGACGCCGCCGCCGCCGCGCTCGCCCGGATCGATCCCGCCGTCACGATCGTGCCACAGGCCGTCCGGATCGAGGCGAGCAACGCCGCCGAGTTGCTCGCCGGCGCCGATGTCGTGCTCGACGGCAGCGACAATTTCGCGACCCGGCTGGCGGTCGCCGATGCCGCGTTGGCCGCGCGCATTCCGCTCATTTCCGCTGCCGTCGCGCAGTTCGAGGGACAGCTCGCGGTCTATCGCGGGTGGGAGGCCGACAAGCCCTGCTACCGCTGCTTCGTCGGCGACGATCCCGACCGGCCGGAAGTGAGCTGCGCGGAGATCGGCGTGCTCGGCGCGATGGCCGGCGTCATGGGCAGCCTGGCCGCGCTGGAAGTCGTGCGCGCGATCGTCCCGTTCGGGGAGGATCCGGCCGGCAAGCTCCTGCTCGCCGACGCCCTCGCCTTCCGCTTCCGCACCCTGTCGCTACCGAAGGACCCCGGCTGCCGATGCCACAAGCCCGGCTAGACCCGTCCGCCATCCACCCGCAGGCGGCGCATTTCGACTGGATCTATTACAAGAGCTGGCTGTCGCTGTGGCTGCACGCGCCCGACGACGTGCTGCACATCCATGCCGGGCTGCTGATCCTGGTGGTATCGGCATGGGTGCTGCGGCGACCGCCCTGGGACTGGCGGCCGTACATCATCGTGGTCGCGATCGAATCGGCCAACGAACTCTACGACGTGTTCCAGACCGCCTATGTCACCGACGAGGGCAATTGGGCGTCGGCATGGCACGATTTCTGGCTGACGATGCTATGGCCGACCGTGATCCTGGTCGCGTTCCGCTGGCTGGTCCGGCGCGGCGAGCGGCGCGCGCTCGTTCCCGACGCCTCAACCGTCGAGCAGCGCCTTGGCGAAGACGCGGACGTGCGGACCGATATCGGGCCGGCCTAGCGCGATCGCCAGGTTCGCCTCGATATAGCCGGCCTTGTCGCCGCAATCGTAGCGTTTGCCGTCGAAGGTGAAGCCGTGGAACGGCTGTTTCCCGATCAGCTGCGCCATCGCGTCGGTCAGCTGGATCTCGCCGCCCGCCCCGCGCACCGGATTGTCGAGGATCTTCATCACCTCGGGCTGGAGGATGTAGCGGCCCGGCGTCATCAGGTTCGACTTGGCGGTGCCCAGTGGCGGCTTCTCGATCACTTCCAGCACTTCGGTCAGCCGGCCGTCGACCTTGCCCGGCGTGATGATGCCGTATTTGTCGGTCTGGTCGGCCGGCACTTCGAGCGCGCCGATCAGGTTGCCGCCGACCTTGTAATAGGCGTCGGCCATCTGCTTGATGAAGCCGGGCTTGCCGACCATCAGCTCGTCGGGGAGCAGCACCGCGAACGGCTCGTCGCCGACGATCTCGCGCGCGCACCACACGGCATGGCCGAGCCCGAGCGGCTCCTGCTGGCGGATATAGACCGGCGAGCCCGGCTTCTGGCGGATGCCATCGATCAGCGCCATCGACTTGCCCCGCGCGCGCATCGTCGCCTCGAGCTCGTACGACACGTCGAAATGATCCTCTAGCGCCGACTTGCCGCGGCCGGTCACGAAGATGATCTGCTCGATCCCTGCCTCCAGCGCCTCCTCGACCGCATACTGGATCAGCGGCTTGTCGACGACGGTCAGCATTTCCTTCGGCATCGCCTTGGTGGCGGGAAGGAAGCGCGTGCCGAGCCCGGCGACGGGGAAAACGGCCTTGCGGAGTGGTTTGATGGTCATTGCCTGCTCTCGAATAAGGTCGGCGCGGATTAGAGCGTGGGACCGCCGTCCGCAATCGGCGGCTTCCTACTCGCGGTTTCGTGAAGAATGATTTAGGCGCGGCCGCCATGCCCGATCCCTACAAGATCCTCGTCATCTTCGGCACGCGTCCGGAAGCGATCAAGCTGTTCCCGGTGGTGCGCGCGCTGGCAGCGACGCCGGGGATCGCGGTGCGGACCTGCGTAACCGCGCAGCATCGCGGGCTGCTCGACCAGGTGCTGGCGATCGCCGGCCTCACGCCCGACATCGACCTCGACCTGATGGAGCCGGGGCAGACGCTCGACCGGCTGACGGCGCGGTTGCTGACCGGGCTGGGCGAGGTGATGGACGCGGAGCGGCCCGACCGTGTGCTGGTGCAGGGCGACACCGCGACCGCGATGGTCGGCGCGCTGACGGCCTATTACCGCAAAGTGCCGGTCGGGCATGTCGAGGCGGGGTTGCGCTCGGGCGACATCTACCAGCCCTGGCCGGAGGAAGTGAACCGCCGCATCGTCGCGCCGATCGCCGACCAGCATTACGCGCCGACCGACACCGCGGCGGCGGCGCTGACGGCGGAGAATATCGATCCCGCGACCGTCCATGTAACGGGCAACACCGTGATCGACGCGCTGCACTGGACCGGCGAGCGGATCGCGGCCGACCCGTCGCTCGCCGCTAGGCTGGACGATATCGCCGCGCGGTTCGCGGGCAAGCGCATCGTGCTGGTGACGACGCACCGACGGGAGAATTTCGGCGACGGCATGACCAATATCGCTCGCGCCATCGCCCGCATCGCCGAGCGTCCGGACGTCGCGGTGCTGTTCCCGATGCACCCCAATCCCAATGTCGGCGCGGTGATGAACGCGAACCTGGGCGATCGCGCCAACGTCGCGCGGATCGAGCCGCTCGACTATCCGCATTTCATCCGCGCGCTCGGCCTGTGCCACCTCGCGCTGACCGACTCGGGCGGGGTGCAGGAGGAGGCGCCCGCGCTCGGCAAGCCGGTGCTGGTGATGCGCGACACGACCGAACGGCCCGAGGGCGTCGCCGCCGGCACCGCCCGTCTGATCGGCACCGACGAGGATCGTATCGTCGCCCAAGTGTCGCGCCTGCTCGACGACACGGCCGCCTATGATGCGATGGCGCGCGCCCACAATCCGTTCGGCGACGGCCACGCGGCCGAGCGCATCGCCGCGATCATCCGAGCCACGATCTAAGGAACCTTTCGTGAAATTCCTCGTCACCGGCACCGCCGGCTTCATCGGTTTCCACGTCGCCAGCAAGCTGCTCCAGGCCGGGCACGAGGTGCTGGGGATCGACAATTTCTCGACCTATTACGACGTCGCGTTGAAGGAACGGCGCAACGACATCCTGTCGAACCACGCCAATTTCCGCGTCGCGCGCGTGTCCATCGACGACATGACCGCGTTCGCGGCGGAGTGGGAAGCGTTCCGGCCCGACGTCGTCATCCACCTCGCCGCGCAGGCCGGCGTGCGCTACTCGATCGACTATCCCGAAGCTTATGTGCAGTCGAACCTGATCGGCACCTTCAACGTGCTCGAGCTCGCGCGGCGGACCAGGCCGCGCCACCTGCTCGCCGCCTCGACCAGCTCGGTCTACGGCGCCAACACGAATATGCCATTCACCGAGGACCAGAAGGTCGCGACCCCCCTCACCTTCTATGCCGCTACCAAGGGCGCGACCGAGCTGATGGGGCACAGCTACGCGCACCTGTTCGGGGTGCCGACGACCTTCTTCCGCTTCTTCACCGTCTATGGCCCGTGGGGCCGGCCCGACATGGCGTTGTTCAAGTTCGCCCGCGCGATCGACCGTGGCGAGCCGCTCGACGTCTACAACCGCGGCGAGATGGTTCGCGACTTCACCTATGTCGAGGATCTGGCCAAATCGGTCGTCCGCCTGGCGACCGACGCGATCCCCGGCACCGAACCGGTCGAGGGCGACAGCCTGTCCCCGGTCGCGCCGTGGCGCGTGGTCAACATCGGCCAGGGCGAACCGGTCAAGCTGATGGACTATATCGCCGAGGCCGAACGCGCGATGGGCAAGCCCGCGATCCTGAACCTGATGCCGATGCAACAGGGCGACGTGCCGGCGACCGAAGCGTCGCATGCGTTGCTCAAGCGCCTGACAGGCTACGCCCCCAACACCCCGGTCAGCGTCGGCGTGCCGGCGTTCATCCGCTGGTACAAGGAGCATTACGCGACCGCCAGAGGTATCGATTAATTGCGCAATTGCGAGTAGCCCGACTGAGCCCGCTCGATCGAGGTCGCGTTATCACCTTATGTTCAAAAGATTATTTACCAAAGAGCAAGTCAAACCGTCGGTCCCCGACGGCATACGCGTCTACGCCGTCGGCGATATCCATGGGCGTGCCGATCTTCTCGAACAAACTCTTCAGATGATCGACCGCGATTCGCAGGACATCCTGCCGGCGGCGCGCCAGATCATTTTTCTCGGCGATTATGTGGATAGAGGCCCGGCGTCGGCGGACGTGATCGACGTACTGATCGCACTTCGCTCCCTTTGGCCCAACGTACATACGTTAGGCGGCAACCATGAGGAATTGTTCCAGTTGGTGCTGGAAGGCAACGATCGTGCGAATCAGCAGTTCGCTATGGTCGGAGGTCGTGAGACCGCGCTGAGTTATGGTATTGATCCACAAGCATATGAACGAAGCTCATGGGACGAACTTCACCAGCTAATCATAAACAGCGTTCCGCCATCGCATATCGAGTTTCTGTCACAGCTGGAGTTGTCAGTCGAGATCGGCGACTATTTCTTCGTGCATGCGGGCGTCCGGCCCAAAGTTGCCCTTGCCGATCAAGAGGCAAGCGACCTACGCTGGATCAGAGAAAGCTTTTTAAAATCAAACGCAGACTTCACGAAGATGATTGTCCATGGCCACAGCATTTCATCAGACGTTGACTTTCGACGCAACCGGATCGGCATCGATACCGGCGCCTATCGGACAGGGCACCTCACAACGTTAATATTAGAAGGCACTAATCAACGTGTATTTCAAACCGCAGGAGATCAGGGCTGATCGAGCGGCAGGTCGGCAGGTCGCCGTATCGCTCCTTTCGGCATTTGCTCGATTTTGGCGATTTCCGCTTCCATTAACTTGGCCCGGCACTTGGGGCAGGGATGAGTACCGTCCGACAACAAGCCTCCATCAAGGTGGCGCGCCGGCCCGAGCCAGAATGCCGGCGCACTCGACATATCATAGCCCGCATTGGCCAACAGATAGAGGCTCAACCGATCGGCCTCTTCCTCCGTTTCTCGAATCATCCGTCCACTTTTACCAAACATTCTCCCGAGGCCACGATCGACGCCTGCTTTGTCTAGGCGGGCACGATGGTGCAAGATATTGTGTGCGAGTTCGTGAGCCAAGACGACCGCTAAATCGTCATTTTTATCGGCCAGCCTGACCAAACCAGTAGATATTAAAATACTATTACCATCTGCTGATGCAGCCTTACTCGATTTTGACGAAACCAGAATTGACGAAGCGCAGCCCCTTTTCGCAAAGATACGCGTACGATATTCAACGCCATGCCTTCGATATTCGATGTCGATCGCGCCAGAGGCAGATTGGTCGATCATGGACTGGACGACCTTGACACGATTTGCAGTGACCACGGGGAAGCTATTGCCGGCCAAAGCGTCGGCAATCCGCCGACCATTTATCGCCAGCATCTCGTCTCCGTCCTGCAAACCCGCTTGCCAAGCCGGACCTTCGGGCTCGACCGTCTCAACGCCGATCTCGCCATCAAGCGCAAAGGCGGCTGACACGAGCTCACGCTGCGCTGGTGGAAATTGACGGATGTCGGTCAATACGGCACCGATGCGCCAAACCAACTCGTTACACAGTGGCGCGTTTGCCACTGTGAGCCGAAAAACCGCCTTATCGACTTGAGCGTCGATTCTTTTCAGATCTGCATAAGCCGTTGCCGTCGCGCCCATACCGGCATCCATCTGAGCACCAGCCGGCGCGACGATGCGACCACCACCAGACGCGAAAATAATGAGCACCAAGCCCGCAACGAAATCTTTACGCATGTGGATACTTATCCTGTCTTACAGGTGCGCCGGCAATCGCTAAAAGTGCAGTGACCACGAATGTAACAAGCAAATCTAAAGGCAGTTCGTCGATACACGGGTTGACGCGCAGCAATTGAACGTAGATAGGTCGTCCACGCCACGTCGCTTTGCAATCGGCGATGCAGGAGGGCGGAACATCCGCTTGCGCCGTGGGTTGGAAGCATGAGTTTCAAAAGGGAGTGCTTTAATGAAGCTTCGTAAAATGGCGAGCCTGGCTATGACTGGCGCTCTTATGGCCACGGTACCGGTCTCCGGTGCCAGTGCGGCTGCGGTGCGTGCGTCGCAGGCGGTGCCGGCGAAGGTGAGTGCTGATGATGCTCGCCGTGAAGTCGGTGGTCAGCAGAATGCAAATCAGTTGCATGGCACGGGCGCGATCGTCGCGGTGCTCGCTCTGCTTGCGATTGCTGGCGGCATTGTCGCAGCGACCAGCGGCAGCAGCAAGCCGAAGTCGCCCTAGTTTTTAGGGTGCAATCTTACCGATTGCCGAAGGCTATAAGAAAACATGGCGCCGACTGGTTCGGCGTCATGTTTTTTTTGGCCTGCTTGCTGGCTGGTGGCGGAGGCGCTCATCAGCCAGTAACTGGCGCGATTCTTGAAATCAGCGCCGCCGGCTTGATCGCGGCGCTAATTAGTGCTCGCCTGTTGGGGCGGGCCCAATTCAATGTGCCGCCAGCATCGCTGCTTGTGCTGTTTGGCGGCATAGT
This sequence comes from Sphingomonas sp., assembly GCF_017304635.1. Taxonomy (GTDB): domain Bacteria; phylum Pseudomonadota; class Alphaproteobacteria; order Sphingomonadales; family Sphingomonadaceae; genus Sphingomonas. Next base: position 336,940 of record NZ_JAFKMA010000001.1, on the reverse strand, counting down.
ATTGCTCGTCGCTGCACAACTCATTCCCTTACCTTTCAATATTTGGTCCGCTTTGCCCGGACGGACATTTGAAGCCTCGGCGCTAGACGCAGCGGGCTTGTCGCGTATGTCAATGCCGATATCGTTGCTGCCTTGGGCGACTATGCAATGCGCTTTGGCATTGCTGCCCGCGGCAGCTGTCGTCTTGGTTGCGGTGCGACGTTCGCAGTCATGGGTTGGGCTTGCGCTGGCCGTTGTGATAGCCGGTGCGGTATCGGCACTTTTACAATGTTTGCAGATGGTAGGAATCGGCTGGGTGGCGCCTTGGCGCCTGGCTCAAGCGGATACTCCGGCCGGACTCTTCATCAACAGCAATCACCAAGTGGACTTGCTGGCTGCGGCCATGTTGTTTGCCGGTTGCATTTGCCGTGAAGTCCGCCGCGGCGGGTTTCCAACGATCGACCGCCAGATTCGTCGGTTCGCGCTGCCTGGCGCGGCCGCATTTGTCTTATTCTTATCGGCGATGATCGTGGCCTCCGGTTCCCGAGCAGCGCTAGCATTCGTTGTTCCGGCTGCGATTCTGGCAATTTCCGTTGCTGCCTCATGGGATCGCTTGTTCCGCCTCACATTGATCGCGTTGGTGCTGCTGGCTCCAGTAATGATAGCGGTATTCTACGGCTCAGTCGATTTGCCAAGCTTTCGAAGCGCTGCCGGCCTGGATCACGAGACCCGAATTCAGTCGATTGGCGATTTATTCTACACGTTGTCAACTTATTTCCCGGCTGGCTCGGGATTTGGGACTTTCGATGTCGTGTTTCGTCATGCTGAAAGTCTTGACCTCGTAACTGATACTTATCTTAATCACGCGCATAATGACTACCTCGAAATACTTATTGAAGGTGGTGTAATAGGCGGTGTAGTGGTCATTTACGCCCTTAGCATCATCATATTTTACGCAATTAAGAAAGAACGCCTCAAGTTCACGACACGCCAGGATAACTTAGGTCGAGCATCGGCGGCAGCACTGTTATTCCTTGCTTTACATTCGATCGTTGACTACCCGATACGTAATTATAGCATATCGGCAATGACAGCTTTACTACTGGTCATGCTCTGCTCACGATCAAAAGAGGCCGAAGATCGACGCGAGATGCATAAGCGATGATGGCTTCGTCGACGACCGTCCGTGTATTGGCGCTAGCAATAGTGGCGGCCTTTTCGGTAGTCTGCATGTGGTTTTCGGCATCGGCTGCCGTTGACGGCAAGAGCGGCGCAACGGCCCTGCGGTTCCTGACTGCCGGGCCGCAATCGCTGGCAGATTCGGCAGAACGCGCGTTTGCCAAAAAGGATGCGGCACGCGCTTTGCCTTGGGCGCTCGATGCGGTGCACGCATCTCCGATCGCGGCACGCCCACTGCGCCTGCTGGGAAAGATTAACGGCGCGATGGGCAATTATCGTCGCTATGACGACCTGATGACGCTGGCCGCCGCCGCCGGTTGGCGCGACGCGCCGACTCAAAGCTGGGCACTTGAACGTGCAATTACCACGAACGACATGACCAATGCGGTCGAACGTGGCGAAGCGTTGATCTTGAACGATAGCGCACGCACCGAAGTGCTTACCGTGTTCCGGGCGCTTTCCGCGTTACCAGCGGCGCGCCGGATACTTGTCGAACGACTCACATTACAGCCCGATTGGCGCCCTTGGTTTTTCGAGTTACGCGGCAATGTGACAACGGACCAGTTGGTTGGAACGGCGGCGATTCTCGCCGCCTTGCAAACGACGAACGCCAGAGCAACGCCGGCAGAAGCTCGTGCGACGCTGGCGACATTGGTCAACACTGGCAAGTTTGATCTCGCTTGGACGCTGCATGAGCAGTTGTTCGGCCGGCGCGCTGCGGATCAGCCATTGATTGACTCCGGCTTTGGCCGCCCCGACGCGGATTACAAGCCCGGAGGTGACGCCACCATATTCGACTGGACTATCCTGGATCAGGCGGGAGGCGAGGCAAGTATCGCACGCCAAGGCGAGTTTGCGCATAATCCGGCCCTCGCCGTGACGATCGATACTCCGAGCGAATTGGTGTTGGCGGAACAGGTAACGGCGCTGTCACCCGGTCGTTACGCGCTGTCGTATCGCGCACGCTCCGATGCCCAAGATGCCGACCCCAAGGCGCGCTGGCAAATTTACTGCGTCAAGGATTCGAGCGCTCTTGATCCGGCCGAGCTGCCGACGCCATTGGGAACTGGCTGGACGCTCCAATCGATACGCTTCACTGTTCCGGCGGGATGTCCCGGGATCCGCGTCCGTTTGTTGGCTGAGCGTAGCGACAATCCGTTGAATTACTGGTTCGACGACGTGGTGATTCATCGAGCGCAATGACCGCTCGGCGATTGAGTCGTCATAAAGTTCGCTTAATAGCGGCATCTCACATACGGGGTTGAACGACTTTGTGCGGAATTGCAGGAATCTATGCCTATGGCGCCGCGAGCCCCGAAGTCGACGAGACGGAACTCATCCGAATTCGTGATCGGATGGTCGCGAGGGGGCCGGATGGCGTTGGTCTTTGGCTCCATCCATATCGCCGTGTCGGCCTGGCACATCGCCGCTTGGCGATTATCGACCTCCATGCTCGCGCGTTGCAACCGATGCACTTTGCCGGGGACGACCTGACGATCGTCTTCAACGGTGAAATCTACAATTACCAAACGCTACGCGCGGAAATTGAGCAGAGCGGCTTCCACCACTTCCGCACGGCCAGCGACACGGAGGTGCTACTTGCCCTTTATGCACGCTATGGTGCGGGCATGCTCGATCGCTTGCGCGGAATGTTCGCTTTCGCGATCCATGATAGGCGAAACGACACGCTGTTTCTGGCGCGCGACCCCTATGGTATCAAACCGCTCTATTTCTCAAACGAATCGGGCGCGTTTCGATTCGCATCCTCGGTCAAGGCGTTGATCGCCGGCGGCGGTATATCGCACGACCGTGATCCGGCCGGTCTGGTCGGTTTTCAATTGCTTGGCTCCGTGCCAGAACCATTCACGATCTATCGTGCGGTGAGCGCCTTGCCGGCGGGTAGTCATATGACAGTGGGCGGTGGGGGGGCCGGCAAGCCGATTCGCTGGGCCAGTATCGCTGCGCGATTGTCGGACGCACGCGCCGCTCACGAACCGGTCGACGCCGTCGTCGCCCAGGCGGCGCTCGACAGCGTCCGCGCACATATGGTGGCGGATGTCGAGGTCGGAACCTTTCTGTCAGCGGGCACCGATTCTGGCGCCTTGCTCGGACTCATGCGCGATGCGGGCGCTTCACGCGTGCGCGCGATCACGATCGGCTTTGAGGAGTTGATCGGAACCCCGGCCGACGAAGTGCCGATCGCCAGCGAGGTCGCTCGTCACTATGGCGCCGAGCACCATGTCGAGACGATCACGCGCCAGGATTTCGCCGACGCCCTGCCCCAAATTCTCGACGCGATGGACCAGCCCTCGATCGACGGGATCAACAGTTGGTTTGTCAGCCGAGCAGCAAGCAAGCTTGGATTGAAGGTCGTTTTGTCCGGCTTGGGCGGCGACGAGCTCCTGGCCGGATACAGCACATTCTCATCGGTTCCCCGAACCCGTCGTCTCGCTCGCTTGATGGGAACGGTACCGTTCGCGGGCCCGCTTGCCCGCTCGGCGGCCACCACGCTGGTACCGGGGTGGGCAGCGCGCAACCCGAAGGCACTAGGCGTCCTTCAGTTCGGCCGCAGTTGGGCGGGCGCATATTTGCTGCGGCGCGCCGTGTTGTTGCCGTCTGAACTTTCGGCTTCACTTGACGATGACGTGGTCCGCGAAGGTCTTACGAGACTGCGGCCGCTGGATTGTATCGCGGATACAATGCGTCCCGATCCGAAGAGCGACATCGCCCGCGTCGCTGCACTCGAAACCTCGAACTACATGCGGAACCAGTTGCTGCGCGATTCGGATTGGGCCAGCATGGCGCACTCGCTCGAGTTGCGTACGCCGCTAGTCGATTGGGAACTATTACGGCAAATCGCTCCGGTGACAGCAAAACTGGCCAGTGGAGCAGGTAAGGCCGCACTGGCGAAAGCCCCCTCGCGTCCCCTTCCCCGCGCCTGCAGCGATCGCGCCCGGACGGGATTCACGGTGCCGATCGGCCAATGGCTCAATCCTCGCCAGGATGCGCCGAGCCGGCTCGATTCGCGCGCGTGGTCGAGCGAGGTCGCCCAAGCCTTCGCTTGACGTCCACTTATGCACATCCTGTTCCTGACCCATTATTTTCCGCCCGAAGTGAACGCGCCTGCGTCGCGGACGTGGGAGAATGTCCGTCTGTGGAAGGCGATGGGCCATCGTGTGACCGTCGTGACTTGCGCACCCAATCACCCAAACGGCATCGTCTATCCTGGATACCGTAATCGGTGGTTTCAGCGCGAAACAATCGAAGGAATCGACATTATTCGTGTCGGCATCCTGTTGTCCGCCAACAAAGGTATGATCCGTCGGACATTGTCGTTCATCAGCTACATGATCGCGGTGATACTCAATGCTTGGCGGATCCCGTCGGCGGACATCGTAGTTTCGACGTCGCCGCAATTTTTTTGCGGGCTCGCCGGAGCGTTCTTCCAGCGCCGGCGGCCTTGGGTGCTCGAGATACGTGACCTGTGGCCGGAAAGTGTCGTGGCTGTCGGCGCCGCGAAACATTCGCCAATTACGCGATTTTTCGAAGCGATCGAACATTGGGCCTATCACCGCGCGGACCGGATCGTGGCGCTGTCGCCAGCGTTCGTCGGCCACATCCAGCGATGGCGGCCCAAGGGGGCCACCGTAGACGTTATAGAGAATGGCGTCGACCTTGCCTTTTACGATGTCGAGGCCGCCAAGCACGCCGGGCGCCGACTGCGCGCCGAACTCGGGTTGGGCGAGCGGTTCATCGCCGCTTACATTGGGACGCACGGCATGGCGCATGGCCTGACGGCTCTGCTCGATGCCGCCGAGTTGCTGCGCGGCCGGCTCGATATCGTCATCCTGATGGTCGGCGACGGCGCGGAGCGGGACAGTCTAGCAAAAGCTGTGGCGCAACGCGATCTCGGCAACGTCATCATGACCGGCCAACGACCCAAAAGTGATATGCCGGGAATGTGGCAAATCTCCGACGCCAGCTTGGTTCTGCTTCGTCGCTCGGAAGCATTTGAAGCGGTGCTGCCGTCGAAGATGTTCGAGGCGATGGCGCTGTGCCGACCGATCGTCCTAGGTGTGGAGGGCGAGGCCAAAAGCCTGTTGGCACGAAGCGGCGCGGGCGTCGCCGTGGCTCCAGAGGACGCCGAGGCAATCGCCGAAGCGATCCGGATGCTGGCCGACGACCCTGCTGGCGCTCGTCGAATGGGAGAGAAGGGACGTCTTTTCGTCGAAATCCATCACGACCGACGGCGTCTCGCGGAAAAGTATGTTGCCATCCTCGAACAGGCCGTGGCTGACCATCGAGCGGGCCGATGATCGCGCGGGCATATGACAGACTTAGCCAAGCCTTTGCGTTCGTTCGACACGTTCCGGCCAGCCAGATCGGGTTCCGCATTCTGTTACGCATGCGTCGCACGCTGGAGCGTCACGGCGTCCGTCCGAGCGATCCTCCCGTGCCGGACCATGCGACAGGCCTTACGCCGCCAGTCTTCGCCCCACGCCGCGACTTGGCAACCATGGATGGCGATTGCTTGGTCACGCATTTTATAGGGACGACCGTCCCGCTTCGTTTGCCGATTGATTGGGGACACGTGCCCGCTACCCGATCACGTCAATTGTGGCGGATGAATCTGCATTACATGGAGTTCCTGGAAAGCGTGGACGATACGAGCTTCGTCGCGCTCATCGACAGTTGGATCGTCGCGAACCCGGTCTATCGACGTGGCAGCGATGCCGATGCTTGGAATGCCTATGCGCTATCGATCCGCGTGGTCGTTTGGTGTCAGCAATTGTCGGTGCGCCGTGACCGATTGCCATGTGATTTTTGTGCGCGACTGCTCGATTCGTTGGCGCACCAGATTCGTTATCTCCTGCGACATCTCGAGCGCGATATCGGAGGCAATCATCTCGTCAAGAATATCAAAGCCTTACTGATCGCAGCCTGTCATTTCGACGGCACTGAACCGGCACGGTGGAGCAAGCGCGGGCTGGTACTGCTGCGACAAGCATTACGGGATCAATTCCTTTCGGACGGTATGCATTTCGAACTGTCGCCGTCCTATCACTGCCAAGTCGTCGCCGATCTGCTGGAAATCCGTGCGGTCGTGGGACCTGCCGTCCAAAGCGAGATCACGGAGCTGCTCGAACCAGCCGTCAGGATAGTCGCCAACCTCACACATCCGGACGGCTTGGTCGCGCAATTCAGCGACGCGGGGTTGCACATGGCGTATTCCCCGGCAGAACTAGCCTGTGCTTTCGACGGCAATGGCAGGATCGAGCCTCACGATCGATTTACCCTGCCCTCGGCCGGATATTTCGGCTGCAGAGACGATGCCGGTAACGCGTTAATGATCGATGCCGGGCGGATCGCAGCGGATAATCTGCCGGCCCATGGACATGGCGACATATTCAGCTTCGAATGGTCCGTCGCCGGACGGCGGATGATCGTCGATCAAGGCGTCTACGAATATATCGACGGAGAGCGCCGCCGCACCAGCCGCACGGCAGCATCGCACAACACCTTGTCGATCGCCGGTATGGATCAGGGCGAGTTCTTCGGCGCTTTCCGTCTCGGGCGCCGCGCTGCGGTCGAGACTGAATACCGATATGAAGAAGACCGTGTGATCGTGACGGGAACGCACGATGGATACGTGCGGTATCGCGGTCCGAAGGTCGTTCGTCGGTTCAACGGGACCGCCCGCTCGTTTCGGATCGACGACCAGATCGACCACCTTTCTACCGCCCACGTTCGTACCTCGCTATTACTCGCTCCAGAGGTGTCGGCCGACCCAATTAGCGCTGGCAAAGTGCGGATTACCTGTGGCAGGGCGACCGCCGTCATCGCAGGTCCGTTCGAGTTCGATATCGAGCCGGCCGTATGGTGGCCCGACATGGGAATTGAGATACCGACCAAGCGATTGGTGATGGCATGGCCCCGCGATGTGGTAGCCGCCTCGCTGACGTTTGCCACGCAAGACGGACCGATACAGTGAAGCAGATCGAGCAGAACTACCGAAGCGGCGTCCTCCGTGTGATCGATGCGCCGGCACCGCGTGTGGGCGCAGGACGAGTACTGGTTGCAACAAGCACATCGCTCATCAGCGCCGGTACCGAGAAGCAGATCGTCGACCTGGCGAAATCGTCGCTAGCTGGTAAAGCGATCGCCCGCCCCGACCTCGTTCGCCAGGTCATGCGCAAGGTCCGCGCCGAAGGGCTTGCCCCGGTTGCCCGCAAGGTCTTCGCAAAGCTCGATACACCCATCCCGTTGGGTTACAGCTTGGCCGGTACCGTGATTGAGGCCGGCGACGGCAGCGGCTTTTCGATCGGCGATCGCGTTGCCTGCGCCGGGGCCGGAACGGCCAATCACGCCGAGTACAATGCAGTTCCCAAGAATCTTTGCGTGCGCGTCCCTTCCAATGTCAGCGATGACGCCGCAGCGTTCGTCACGCTCGGCGCTATCGCCTTGCAGGGCGTGCGCGTCGCGGCGCCGACATTGGGCGAGACCGTTGTCGTCAGCGGGCTTGGTCTGATCGGATTGCTCACCGTACAATTGCTCAAGGCCAATGGCTGTGTCGTGATCGGGTTCGATCCCAACCCACGCCGTGCCGAACTCGCGCGCGAAATGGGCGCCGACATTGCGATCTCGACCGATCTGGCCTCGATCGTCGCACAGGCCACGGCCGGCAACGGGGCTGACGCCGTGATCGTGACGGCCTCGACGAAATCGAACGTTCCCGCGAACGAAGCCGCCGAGATCAGCCGTATGAAGGGCCGCGTTGTCATCGTCGGGATGGTCGGCATGGCGCTGGACCGCGAACCCTTTTACAAGCGCGAGCTCGATCTGCGGCTGTCGATGTCGTACGGACCCGGCCGGTACGATCCGGCCTACGAACAGCAGGGTCACGATTACCCGTTGCCGTATGTCCGCTGGACCGAGCAACGCAACATGGAAGCATTTCTGCGACTGGTCGCCGAGGGCAGAGTGACGCCCGATCGATTGATTACACATCGTTTTCCGATCGCCGACGCCACGGACGCTTACGCACTGATGGAGACGAGCGAGCCGTATCTCGCGATCATGCTCGATTATCCCGAAGACACGCGCAAGCCTCCCGAGCGAGCGATCTCCGTATTCGAGACAACGCGTGGGCAAACGGCGCAAGCCGGAGCGACTGCCTTTATTGGCTTCGGCAATTATGCGCGTTCGGTATTGCTGCCGGCCTACCGCGCGGCAGGTGGAGGCAGCTTGGATGCGGTCGTCACCTCGACGTCGATCAGCGCCTATGGTGCGGCAGAGAAATTCGGCTTTGCCCGGGCCGTAACCGATCCCGGCACGGTGTTCGCGGATTCTGCGATAAGCGACATCTTCATCGCCACTCGCCACGACAGTCACGCGGCACTTGCGGTGCAAGCGCTAGAAGCCGGGAAGAACGTCTTTCTCGAAAAGCCGCTAGCGCTCAACGACGAGCAACTCGATCGCGTCGAGGTCGCAGCGCGCGCAAGCTCGTCAGTCCTAACCGTCGGGTTCAATCGCCGGTTCGCGCCTATGACGATCGAAGCGCAAGCGCTGTTCGCGGATCGCCAAGCACCACTAGTAATGAATTATCGCATCAATGCGGGGCCAATCCCGCGCGAAAGCTGGGTGCACAGTAATGAAGGCGGTGGTCGGATCGTCGGCGAAGTCTGTCACTTCGTCGACTTCCTCAGCGCCGTGGCCGGATCGCCTCCAATGGAAGTCGCACGGTTCTGCCCACGGGGTCCCGACGCCAGCCTTGTTGCGGTACTACGCTTTGCCGATGGCTCGGTCGCCACAATCACGTACGCAACGGTCGGCGATGCCTCGCTCGCCAAGGAACGCATCGAGATATTCGGGCCCGGCGCGATCGTGGTGATCGACGATTTCAGCAGCATCGAAATCTCTCGCAATGGCAAGACGAAACGCCGGCGGGCGCGCCAAGACAAGGGACAAGTCGAGCTCGTCAAGCGCTTCTTAGCCGCCGCGCGCGGCGCCGCACCTGCGCCGATCGATCTTGATACGCTGCTCTCGGTAAGCCGCGCGACCATCGCGTTAGCATGACCGCCCCGTCAGAGGTACCAGCTCTGCGTACTTATGCAGGCGATCGGCGATATTACTGGAATCTGGAATCGCTTCGCTTCCTGTGCGCCATTCTGGTGACGATCGTTCATATTCCGTGGCCGACATCGCTGAAGGCCGTGCCGTTCATCCCTGAGGCCTGGTTGTTCGTCGATTTCTTCTTCGTTCTGTCAGGCTTCGTGATCGCGATGAACTATCGTGATCGCTTGCAGAGCTTAGGGTCGGTAAAACGTTTCCTGATACGACGCTTCTTCCGCCTCTATCCGCTTCATCTCGTTACCCTGTTGGCAATGGCTGCGTTGATCGCTGCGCGCAACCTAGTCGGCACGCCGGGAAGCGAGATAGGCCCGGCAACGGTCACAAAAGATTGGTCATGGCTCGTGCCGCTCAACCTTACGCTGTTACAAGCGATGGGGTTCACAAACCGACAGATCCTGAACGCGCCCAGCTGGAGCATCAGCACCGAATGGTTCGCATATTGCACATTTGCCCTGATCGCGTTGGGCTGTCGCCACCGCCTGCAGTGGTCGGTATGGTCGTTCCTTGCGATTGCCGGGATGGCGTTGCTGGCATGGCTCAACGGTCCGCTCGGCGTTGAAGGCGTTTTCGCGCACAGCTTCATCCGGTGTATCGCAAGCTTTGCACTCGGCGTGCTCGTGCAGATGGTGATCGACCGCAAATCGACATTCTCCCTCCCGCCGTCGATCGCCGGTTGGTCGCAGTTGGCTGTCATCGCGTGCGCACTCACCATGATCGCACGTACGGGATCAAACCAGTGGATTGGCTATTTTGTCCCTTTTGTCTTCGCCCTCCTCATCGGACTCATGGCGGCCGACCATGGGTCGATTGTACGACGCATATTGGAGATCAAGCCACTCGAACACCTCGGCAAACGATCCTATTCCATCTATATGGTCCATACTCCGATCGTAACGTCGATCGACTTCGTTTTGCGTCGTCTGCATCAGGGCGAATCGATCCTGGTCGGCAATGCCGCCGCACTGGTGTATTTAGCTTTCGTGATCGCGACATCCGAAATGACTTACCGGTATGTCGAACAGCCATGGCGCGTGTTCGGCCGCAAGGTTGCGGCTTAAGGTGGTTGCCATGACGTCGATCACCGCTGTCGTGCTTACCTTCAACGAGTCCGTTCATCTCGGCCGCTGCCTGGCACGGCTGCGGCCGCTCGCGGATCGACTCGTGGTGATCGACAGCTTCTCGACAGATGACACCGTCGCCATCGCGCGTGCGGCTGGCGCTGAGGTTTATCAGCATGCCTTCGTCAACCATGCGGCTCAGTTCGCATGGGGTCTCGAACAAGCGGCAGTGACGCAAGGTTGGGTTTTGCGGGTCGATGCCGATGAATACCTCGAAGACCAGTTGATTGCGGAAATCAGTGCCACCCTTCCCGGACTCCCGCCTGACGTCACCGGCATCGAAATGCGCCGCAAGGTTTATTTTCAGGGCCGGTGGATACGTTGGGGTGGTTATTACAAGACAGTTCTGACTCGCCTCTGGCGCGCCGGCGCGGCGCATGTCGAACAACGTTGGATGGATGAACACGTCGCTATGCTTCACGGCAGGACGATCTGGTTGAAAACCGGGGATCTGGTTGACGACAATCTTCGCGACCTGACGTGGTGGACCGATAAGCATAACAGCTATACGACGCGACAGATGGTCGAATTCCTTAACCTGGAATACGAGCTTATCCCGCGCAATGCGACAGCCGAACAGTTGAATGCCCGAGCCCAACGAAAAAGATTCATGCGCAATAGCATCTATGCGCGTAGCCCGTTATACCTTCGCGCTACCCTATATTTCCTGCAACGATATTTTTTGCGGCTCGGCTTCCTGGATGGTCGCCGCGGGTTCGTATTCCATTTCTTGCAGGGATATTGGAACTTCATGTTGATGGACGCCAAAGTCGATGAAGGGCGGCGTTACATCGCAGAGCATGGTCTCGATGCATTTCGTGCCCATCTGGCCGAGCGGTACAAGATCGTGTTGACCCCATCGGAAATCTGAATGGTTTTCGATAACAGACCCGTCATATTGACGTTGCTCGGCGTCTTCCAGCCAGGATTCGATGCGACCGGCCCCAACCAGAGCCTTCTGCGCATGGTCGACGCCCTTTCCGATCTATTTCGCTTCCGCATCGTCTCGATGCGACTCGGCAGCGAGCCGACCGGGCAATGGACGACGCTGCACGGTGTTGATCGTATCGCTTTGTCGCGCGACGCGTTCGGCGCTACTGGACTGCGCCGATTGCTGGCGACAACGCCGTATGACCTGCTGGTCTCGAACGGAATGTTCGACATGGAACTGACCGTGCCGGCGTTGGTACAGCGCCGGCTCGGGTTGATCCCGCGGCGCCCCATGATGGTGGCACCCCGCGGCGAGTTCTCGCCAGGCGCGTTTGCCCTGAAGCACGGCCGAAAGTCCTTGTTTCTCAAGGTGGCGCGATTCGGCGGGCTGCTTACCGACGTCGCAATCCAGGCGACGACGCTCGAGGAAGGCGAATATCTGCGGCGCGCCTTGATCGGCACCGGACCTATCCTGCTCGGTCCCAATATTCGACCGCTCGCCCCGATGCCGCCACGCGGCGACGAGATCGCGGGTGGGCGTCTGCGCGTCGCCTTTCTCAGCCGGATCGATCGCAAGAAGAACCTCACCTTGGCGCTCGATATTCTCGGACGTGCTGGAATCCCGATCGATTTCGACATTTACGGCCCTGTAACCGACGAGGCGTATTGGACGGAATGCAAGGTTGCGATCGCGGGCGCCCCACCAACACTGAGCGTCAACGTCCACGGGGCGATCGCGCAGAACAATGTCGTGGCAACGCTGGCTGGCGCAGACCTGTTTCTGCTGCCGACGATGGGTGAGAATTTTGGCCATGCGATCGTCGATGCGATGAGCGCGGGCACGCCTGTTCTGCTCAGCGACCAGACACCATGGCGTGGTCTGGCGACAAACGGCATAGGCTGGGACATTCCGCTGGATCGTCCCCAAGATTTTGTCGTCGCCGTTCGCGTGCTGGCGAACAGTTCGCCCACCGATCGAGCCGCACAACGCCAGCGTGTGCGTAGTTATATCGAACGTCGATTGAACCCGGCGGAAGATACGGCAGCACTTGCGAAATGCCTGTTCGAAGCTATGGGTCGCTCGCAATCCGTTGGCGATGCAGGCTAATGCCGCTCCGCAAGTCGACGCCGTTCGTCTCCGCTAGATAGAGATTGGAATAATGTCAGCTCGACCACGTCATGCGCGGGACGACCACCGCACGCGGGTCGGATTTCTCAACTCGCACCCGATCCAATATGCTGCGCCGCTCTACGCATATCTGAACCGATCGCCCGACATAGAACCGGTTGCGATTTATCTGACCGATTTTAGTCTACGCGGCGCGGTCGACAAACAGTTCGGACAGGCAATCCGCTGGGACATCGATCTGCTTGCGGGGTACGAACATCATTTTGTTGGAAGAAATGTCGGAACCGCCGAACCGTACGGCTTCTTTTCCTTGGCATCTCCGGCGATCGGCAGCGCTATTCTTCGCCTGGATCTCGATGCTCTGGTACTGCACGGACACAATTACGCTGCCAATCTGATCGCCTTGGCTGCGGCTCGCGCGGCCGGCATTCCGGTCTTCTACAAAGCCGAGACGCATCTTGGCCTGCCGCGCAGCGGTATCAAATCCCGACTGCGTCCGGCGACGCTCAAAACCTTGTTCTCGCAGATGGCCGGCTTTCTGGCGATTGGAACGAAGAATGCGGCGTTCTATCGGTCGTTAGGCATTGCCGATGCCAAAATCCACTTTTACCCCTACACTGTCGACAACGACCGCTTCGTCACAGCAAGCGCTTTGACGGCAACGGAACGGGCCTCGAAACGCGCCGCTCTCGGCCTGTCGTCCGATGGCACCGTTATGCTCTACGCGTCCAAGCTAACGCATCGCAAACATCCCGACGATCTGCTCGCGGCTTGCCAGATCCTGGCGCGAGAAGGGCGGCCGGTGGAATTGCTGTTCGTCGGGACCGGCGAGTTGAATGCCGCGCTTCAACAGCAGGCGAGGTCCGAACCTACCCTCCCCGTCCATTTCGCGGGCTTCGTCAACCAGACCGAGTTGCCGGCCGCTTTCGCCGCGGCGGACGTATTCGTTTTGCCGTCCGAAGACGAACCCTGGGGTCTGATCTTCAACGAAGCCATGTGCGCTGGCCTGCCGGTCGTCGGGAGCGAAGAGATCGGATGCGTTGGTGATTTGGTCCGCCCGGGAGAAAACGGAGCCATTTTCAATGCGCGCGACGTCGGCGGTCTGGTCGATGCGTTGCGGCCGCTGGTATGCGACCAGGCGCTGCGCCGGCGCTATGGCGAGCGAAGCCGTCAGATCATCGATCGGTGGAGCTATGCCGAAAACCTCGCCGGACTGCGGGCGGCATTGGTCTCGGTCGGATACAGCACCGCCACCATATGAAGCTCGTTTATCACGGCGACATGGGGCTCGGCCATCACGCACGTCAGCGCGCCGAGGCGTTTGCGCGTCTGCCGGGTGTCGAGGTCCATCGGAGTGCAATCCCACGACTGCGAGGCTTCCTGCGTCTTAATGCCGCCAGCCTGTTACGTCGGCTCGGCATGTCGGTCGATTTCGGCGGCGAAAATGCAGCGTTACTCGCGATGGTCAGGAACGTTCAGCCCGATATCGTTTTCGTCGACAATGCCCGCGGCATTCGACCCAAGACATTGACGGAAATCGCTTCGCTTGGTGCCAAACTCGTATTCTCATCACCCGATGACATCGTCGCCCCGCACAACAGTTCGAAATGGCTGGTTCGGAGCCTGCCGCTATGGGACCTGTTCTTCACTACCAAAACGTTCAATGTCGAGGAACTGCGCGAGCGCGGCGTCCATCGGCCCATTCTCGTCGGGAACATGTATAATCCCGCAATCCACCGACCATTGACTAGCGCAGAGGTCGGTGCCGATTTCGAGGCATTCGATATCGTTTTCGTTGGAACGCACGAAAAGGAACGCGAAGATGACCTTCGGGCATTGGCTCGGACGGGCATGCGCGTGCTTGTCCATGGCAATACTGCGAGCCGCTTGAGCAAGGGATGGCGCGTTTTAGAGGACGACGGAGTCACGGTGCGTCCCGCCGTGATCGACGACGACTATGCGCGGGCAATGCATCACGGCAAGATCGCCATGTGCTTCCTGCGTAAGATGAATCGCGACCAGATCACCCAGCGCAGCATCGAAATTCCCGCAATGGCGCGCCCAATGCTCGCCGAAAAGACCGCCGAGCATGACGCGCATTTCGTCGACGGAACGGAATATGCAGGGTTCTCGACGCGAGACGAAATGCTGGCCCAGGCGACAGCGCTGCTCGCCGAAGACGGCAGGCGGCGGGAACTGGCCGACGCCGGACGGCGCCGTGCCCAAACGTCGCCGTACAGCATCGACGATGTCGTCGCGGTGATGCATGGTCATATTGCGGCGCTGTTGGGATGACCAAAAGCCGCTTGCGTATTGCGATCGCGACAAATGGTCGCTTTCATGTACTGGACCTCGCGCGCGAACTTGTGTCGCTTGGAATGGACGTCACATTCTACTCACTCCTGCCCAACCGTCGCGCCGAACAGTTCGGACTAGACAGCCGATTTTGTCGCAGCGTTTTTCCGGCAATGGCACCGCTGATCGCATGGCAACGCCTCGCTCCCAAGGCGGCCCCCGGGACGCTTGAGCGCTGGCATGCCCATTCGCTCAACCGGGCGATTCGTGCGAAGTTGGAACCATGTGACGTGTTCATCGGCATGTCGGGGTTGATCGTCGAAGCGGCACAGACGGCACGCGAGCGCTACGGTGCGCGGATCTTCGTCGAGCGCGGCAGCAAACACATCGACGTACAGGCTGCGATCCTGGCTGAACAAGATGCAGAGGGCCCTAGTCCGTTTGCGATCGACCGCGAGCGAAGAAGCTACGCTATGGCGGATCGCATCATGATCCCGGCTGAGCACGTGCGCCGTAGTTTCGATCACGATCGTGCGTCCATCGGCAAGCTTATGATCAACCCGTACGGCGTTGACCTGAACGACTTTCCGCAGCACACGGCACCACGTAAGGGCGCGCCGACGGTCGTCTTCAGCGGCGGCTGGCTCCGACGCAAGGGTGTGGACGTGTTGGTCGAAGCATTACGGCTAACGCCGGAGATTCGGTTCATTCATATCGGAGGACGCGGCGACTTTCCGTTCCCGAACGACCCCCGCTTCGAACATGTTGACCCGGTCGATCAACATCGGCTCCGGGAATTCTACGAGCAGGCCGACGCGTTCGCGATCGCCTCACGCGAAGAAGGGCTCGCTTTGGTTCAGATCCAGGCATTGGCAAGTGGCCTGCCGCTGGTTTGCACCGATCAGACCGGCGGGCGCGACTTGGCGTACACGCCAGCTTTGGCTAACCGCATCATCGAAGTCCCGGTCGAAGATGCGACCGCCTTGGCCGCAGCCATGCGACGGGCGATCCAAATCGGACGCGCGGGCGGTATGCTGCCGCCGGCCGATCGCGACCGCTTGTCGTGGCGGGCCTACGCGGAACGTTATCACGAGCACATCGAACGCGACCTGACCGAAGCTGGCCGGCCATGAGCCTGCTCCGTCGCTCGGCGCGCAACTTCGTCAGCCAGACGTTAAGCTTCGCCATTTCGATCCTCGACCGCATCGTACTGACTGGTGTTTTCGTTCGCGCCTGGAAGGTCAACGGCTTCTCGGATTGGACTACACTGTGGTCCACGGCGAGCCTGCTTGTAATGATCGAACTCGGCTTCCAAATCTATCTCGGCAACATGCTGGTCAAAGCCGAACGGCGCGGCCATCGGCGAGCGTTCCAGCTGCTCTTCGAACTCGGGCTCGGTTTCTATCTGGGATTATCGGCGATCGTTCTGGCCGTCGTCGCGGGATCGGTCGCCCTATTCGACATCGGGCACGCCCTGCGTTTGCACGCGACCGGTCTGGACGTCGTGCTGGTCGTATTGTGCTGCTATCAGATGCTCCGCATTGTTCGCGGTGGATTTACCCAGGTACTGCGCGGGCGTGGCGAATATCACCTGGTCATCCTGACCGACGTGCGCGCAACCGGGGCCGGCATCGTTGGCGCCATTGTGACGACGCTGCTGGGCGGGGGGCCTCTGGCCGTAGCATCGGTCTATCTAATCGCCGAATTGCTGTTCGGCACGATCTGGAGTCTGTCATTGGTTCGCAGGCGCCACACCGACATCCGCTTGCGCCTCCGTAAACCGCGCCGCCGCCAAGTGCTCGCCGCAGCTGGCGAATTGCGGTGGTACAGCGCAGTGCAGGTCAACACCTATCTGTTGGCTGGCCTACCGATCCTGATCGCGGCATGGCTGGGATTCGCCGGGGCCGGCCTGGCTGGGTTGGCGGTTCAGCGAACCTTGGTCAATTTCAGCCGGACCGTCGCCGCCACCTTCTCCGCTGCGGTCGGTGTGGAACTGGCCACGATTGATCCGCGACGCGATAGCGAGCGGCTGGTCAAGAGCGTGTTCGCGATCGCCCGCTTGAATGTCGCGCTCGCGGCACTGGCCGCAGCAGGTATCACGATATTCGGTGAGACGGTTATCGCATTGTGGACCGGCACGCCCGATTTGGGATCACGATCGACTCTCGCACTTTTGTTGCTGCCGGTCATCATCGTGGCACCGGTCGCACCGATGACGATGCTTTCGATCTATGCCGGAGCGCCGCGCGCGCAAGGGATCGGCACAGGCATTCAGTTGATCCTTGGCCTACCGCTCGCTGTCGCTTTGGGTCGCGTACTGGGTATCGATGGACTTGTACTTGGATTGGCAATCGGGGAGATCGTCGGTGTCGGGCTGGTCATTACGATGCTGGTCGCAAGCAAGTTCCGCGTGCCGATCGGGCGCCTTGCGCTCGATTCGTTGATGATCCTGTTCGTGTGCATTTTCTGGGCGTCGCTGGTCGGGTTGACGCTCAAGCTGCTGATCGTATCGCCGAGCCCCGTCGTCGCTGTCCTCAAACTGGCGGTATGGAGCGTGGTCGCCGGCGTTCCCGTCTTGCTCTATGCATTGCCCCCGCGACAGCGATCTCTGGTCTTGGCGATGCCGGCCCGCCTCCTTTACAGAAGAGCGTGATGGCACATTCTGACCTTCATATGGTGACTGCAGGACGATCGAATGCGTTCGACACGTTGGCTCCGCATCCACTGGAACTGGTGGCGTTGTTTGCCCTCGTCGTTCTGAATTGGGCTTTCTGGATAGCCGGTGGCTATATGTTCGTCGATTTTGGTGCGCCCGTGGCGATGGCGGTCATCATGGGAGTCGCGAATTGGCGTATGGCACGCGTCATGCCGGAGACGATCTGGACGCCTTTATTCGCCCTACGTCTAGCAACGCTCGTCGTCATCGGCATCGGAGGTCTGCTGCCGTATATCGTGCGCGATGCGACCCGCGATTATCTCCTGTCACTCTATCCATTCACGCCGGAAGAAGCCGCCAAGACCAACCTGATCTGGAGTACTGGCACCTTCCTCATTATCGCCTCGGCATTTGGGACCAATCTTGCAGCACGAAAAGCGTTCACGCGCCGACCGCGTGTCTCCGCGATCGGTCAGCACACGCTTGGGATCGGTCTTATCTTCTTGGCGGCTGGTCTCGCCAACATCATCCTCGTCGACATCGCCAATTTATTAGGGCTGTGGCATGTGACCATTGCCGGGAGTGTCCGCACGGTATTAGACGCCACGAACTTGGTCGGGATGTTCCTGGTGGCCCTGTGGGCGATTAAGCGCGGCACGTACGGCGCACTGTTGATCGCGGCATTGGTCCTGATCAACGTGGTTTTAGGGTTGATCGCCCTCAACAAAACGATGGTGCTATTGCCGATGTTGTTTATCGGCATCGCCCTGCTGGTCGACCGTTTCTCGATTGTACGGGCAGTTCTAATCACTATTGCGTTATTGGGTAGCCTTGCGCTGTTGCAACCTATGGTTGCCAATGCACGCATTCTGCAAACGCAGAAATACGGCGATACCGAAGGCGGTACGCTGAGCGAGCGCATTGCCGATTACATCGACTATACTAAGGGTATCCATAGCGAGGGAACTCGCACCGGCTCCGACGAAGCGCTCGTGCGATTGAGCTACGTGAACGTGGCGGCCTTTGAAATCTACCAGTATGATCGACGTATGCCAGACAATTCGATCGCTAATGCCGCAATCGCGCTGGTGCCTCGGTTCATCTGGCCCGACAAACCGATCGTTACGCAAAGCGGTAACGATCTCTATTATGCACTGACAGGGTTCGAGGGTAGCGCGGTCAGCGGTACCGTCATCGCCGACGCCTACTGGAATATGGGCTATGTCGGTTTGCTGCTGATCTGCCCGTTGATCGGAATTTATGCCATGCTGGTCAGTCGGATTTCCTACGGCGTCGTTCGCCAACGCGACTGGTTCATGATGCCGTTCGTCCTTATCGCCTTCAAGATCGGCTTTTCGGTCGATGGCTCGTTCGTCAATTCCGTCCTGGCGCCGATGGTCATATCGATTATCGCCTATCCAATCTTACGCCTGCTCGAAATCGTGCTCTCGAGCCGAATGGCCGAGAGCAAAACGGCGGCATTGGCGTGACTTTTTGCTGCTATCGACCTAACCGAATCACAGTTGCCAGTCCGCCACGCGACAACGAGGGACTTTTCGACAAGGTCATTCAACGATAGACGGCATAGCGATGTTCGAATCCCGATCTGGGATTCCCGACGTTTTGACATGAGGCCAATCCAAATGCGTGTTTCAGTTGCGGCGACAGCACTCGCGTTGCTCGCTTGTGCCGGTTGTACGAGCTACGGGGGATTCTCCAAGAAGAAGCCTATGGTGGTCGGTGTGGCTTCGACGCTTCCCGAACCGACGTCCGCGAACATCCCGATCCAGAACCGCCCCTATCTGATCGGTCCGTACGACAGCATATCGGTCGACGTATTCGGCGCGAAAGAGTTGAGCCGTTCCGGCATGATCGACGCCGCAGGTAATTTTTCGGTGCCGTTGGTTGGCGACGTCCGAGCGGCGGGGCTGACGACGTCGCAACTGGCGACGGTGATTACCGATCGCCTTCGTGGACGCTATGTCAACAATCCGCAGGTGTCGGTTCAGTTGACCGAAGCTCGCAGTCAGCTGGTCACTGTCGATGGCGCGGTGCGTCAACCGGGCGTCTATCCAGTCATGGGCAAGACCACGTTGCAGCAAGTCATTGCGATGGCGCGTGGCACCGACGAATATGCGCGCTTGAACGAAGTTGTCATTTTCCGTGACGTCGACGGCAAGCAGTTCGCTGCCCTGTTCAGCCTCAAGGACATCCGCGAGGGCGCGATGCATGACCCCGAAGTATTCGGCAACGACAAGATCATCGTTGGTGAAAGTCTCGGCCGCCGCATTTTCAAGGACACGATCCAGACCCTGCCCGCCTTCGGCGTCTTCACGCTGCTGCGCTGAGCCAGTAACAATCAAGCGAGCGATTCTAGGAAAATTTGGTGAGCAACATCGTATACAGCCCGTCTTCGGAGCAATCTCCGGTCGCTCGTCGCGCGTTGTCGCATATCGATACACCGGTTCCTTCGGACGTCGCTATCGAGGATCAGGAATCGGTACTGCGGCGCTATTGGCGAATTCTCCTTAAACGACGCTGGGTCGTGCTCGGGGTAATCGCGGCCTGCCTCTTGATCGGTCTTGTCGCCGCATTCATGACACAACGCCAGTACAGCGCGACCGTAACACTCGAGATCGCGCGGCAGGCGGACAAGGTGGTCAACCTGAATGACACGCGCGAGGCACCGGCCGTCGACCAGGAATTCTACCAGACACAATACACGCTGCTGCAGAGCCGATCGCTTGCCGAAGGCGTCGTTCGCGACTTGAAGTTGGCGGACAATACCGACTTCCTCACCAATTACACTGGCAAGGACGCCGGCAAGCTCGCCGGGGCTTCGCGGCGGGAACGTGAGATCGCGGCGACCGGTATCGTTCTCGCCAACACCGAGGTCATTCCTGTACGGCTGTCGTCGATCGTCAATGTTCGTTACAATAGCCCCGACCCGCAAATGGCCATGCGGATCGCGAATTCGCTGGCGGACAATTTCATTCGCACGAGCTTGGCAAGGCGTTTCGACGCCACGGCGTATGCCCGGAACTTTCTGCAAGATCGGCTCGAGCAAACCCGCCGCAAGCTTGAGGATTCGGAAGCAAAGGCGGTCGCTTACGCTGGCCAACAAGGCATCATCTCGATCGGGGGGAGCACGAGCCAGCCTGGTCAACCCTCCGGCACAACCGAAGGATCGTCGATCACCGCGTCCGACCTCGTCGGATTGAACGCGGCACTGATCGACGCGCGCGCGAAGCGGGTTCAGGCCGAGAGTCGCTATCAGGAGGCCAAGCGCACAGGCGGATCTGGTCTGTCGGAAGTCTCGACGAACAGCGCAATCAGCAGCCTGCGCGAGCAGCGAGCGATGCTCCAGGCCGAATATCAGAAGCAATCCGCCACGCTGGGCCCCGATTATCCGAGCCAGGTCGCGTTGCGTCGCCAAATCGACGAATTGGACAAGCAAATCCGGTCGGAAACCGGTCGTGTGTCGAGTTCGGTGGAGTCGGCATACCGGGAAGCGCTACAGACAGAACGCGAGTTGCAGACTCGTGTCGATAGTTTGAAATCCAATGTAATCGACCTCCGTCGTCGGAGCATTCAGTACAATATCTACGAGCGCGATGTGGACACCAACCGCGCGCTCTATGATGCGCTATTGCAGCAATATAAGGAAACCGGCGTTGCCGCCGGCGTCGGCACCAATAACGTGTCGATAGTCGATGCGGCGACAATACCGAACAGTCCATTCAAACCCAGCCTGCGTCTCAACATCCTGCTCGCCCTGCTGATCGGTGCGGCGTTGGGCTGCGCGATGGCACTCATCCTCGAACAGCTCGCGGAAGCCGCCGTTCTGCCCGAAGAGTTTCAAAGCAAGCTCGGTGTCCCGCTGCTCGGCACTATTCCGTTGCTCGACAAGGACCAGTCGGCGATGGAAGTCCTTCGCGATCGCAAGGCAGCCGTATCGGAGGCATATTTCTCGGTTTTCACCGCCATGCAGTTCATCACCACACATGGCCTGCCGCGATCGATTTTCGTCACTAGCACCCAGCCATCGGAGGGGAAATCGACGACTGCGGTCTCGCTGGCAACGAGCATCGCGCGCGTCGGCAAGAAGGTACTTCTGATCGATGCCGATATGCGTAACCCGTCGAACCACCGCATGTTCGGTCTGGAAAACGAAGCCGGTCTCAGCAACGTCTTAGTCGGCGAGAAGGATTTGGCGGAGGTTGCCCACCACACCGAAGTTCCGACCCTGTTCGTGGTGACCGCCGGTCACATTCCGCCGAATCCGGCTGAGTTGTTGACCGGTGAAACCGTGCGACGCTTGCTTACGCGAGCACTCGCGGAATTCGATCACGTCGTGGTGGACGGCCCGCCAGTACTTGGCCTGGCCGACGCGCCGCTGCTCGGCAGTTCGGCAGAGGCTACGATTTTCATTCTCGAAACTGGCCGCACCCGCGCGACTCAGGCCAAACGGGCGATTGCCAGGCTCAACGCGGTCGGAGCATCGGTGCTGGGGGCAGTGCTCACGAAGTTCGATGCGAAGCGCGAAGGGTATGGCTATGGCGAAGGCTATGGCTACGATTATTCTTACGGTCGTTAGAGGATCTGGTATCGTGCGCTCGAAAATCGTGTCCTCACCACGCCTACCGAGCATCGGTATCGTGGCGGCGCTGCGCTGGTAGACCAATTCCTTGGCTCGGCGCGCCGATCTTCAGACGGCTCCTGATGTCGTCCATTTTCATGACGCGCGTGCGGAGGCGTTCGCCAGCCGCTATCGCGTGTCCGCCGCCTTTCAGGAGCGCGCCGTCATCTGGGCAACAGCAATCCGCGCGCATGTGACTGCGGACAGTGATGTTCTCGACCTAGGCTGCGGCTCGGGCATTTTCTCGTTCGCCGCTGCCGAATATGCCAAGACAGTTATCGGAATCGACGGTAGCGCCAGCATGATCGCGCTGTGTAATTCGGACGCCGAACGACGCGGGCTATCCAACGCGTTCTTCGAACGGCATCTGATTGAGAATGTTGCGCAAGAAATGGACCGTCGGTTCGACGTCGTATTATGTTCGAGCGTCCTCGAATATCTCGATGACCTTCCCGGAACGCTCAAGATCATCGCGCATATGCTCCGACCGAGCGGAACGCTGATCTTTTCGATGCCCAATCAGCGGAGCTGGTACCGGTCAGTGGAAAAGGTACTACACCGTCTGACTGGGCGTCCGCGCTATTTCGGCCTAGTCAAGGCCAATTTCGACAGCGATCAACTCCGCATGTCGCTGGATCGTGCTGGCCTAGGCCTGGACAGCGATGTCGTATTCGGCAATCCGCCCGCGTCCGGGCTGATGGGCTTGCTACCTGGTGGTGCGGATCGTCTGAAGACGATGCGGCTGTATACCGCCACCAAGTTCTCCTGATGGACGGCAGACCATGTGCGGGATAGCCGGCTATCTCGCCGATTACTCGCCGCACGTGGCGGCGCGCATGGCATCCGCGATCGCGCATCGCGGTCCGGACGGTCATGGCATCTTCGCGGATACTAGTCGCGTGGCGCTCGCCCATGCGCGATTGTCGGTCATCGATCTCAGTACCGCCGGTCACCAGCCGATGACAGATGCCAGTGGGCGATATACCATTGTCTACAATGGAGAAATCTACAATTATCGCGAGTTGAGACGCGATCTCTTGGCAGACGCTAAGTTCCGGGGCGAATCCGACACTGAAGTCTTAATCGAGGGTTACGCAAGATATGGGACCGATTTTTTCCGAAAACTGAACGGCATCTTCGCCCTGGCGATCTGGGACGGGCACGATCAAACGCTCATCTTGGCGCGTGACGGTCTCGGAGTGAAACCACTATATGTATATCGCGATTCCCGCGGAATTGCCTTTGCCAGCGAAATCAAGGCAATGCTCGCAATCCCCGGGATGGATCGGACCACCGACCCGGTCGCCGCCGCGGCCTACATTTCCTACCTGTGGTCGCCCGGCGAGCGGACGATGTTTCAGTCGGTACGCAAACTCTCACCCGGTACCTGGGCGCGATGGAACACGGTGGGCGGTTGCGAGACGGGCTCGTTCTATACGTTGCCAAACTATTCTTCTGACCCTGCCGGCAACACGGACCACTTGATTGCGCGCACTACGGATCTGGTACGTCAAGCCGTCCACCGGCAGATGGTGTCCGATGTCGACGTCGGCGCTTTCCTGTCCGGCGGCTTGGATTCGAGTGCGGTCGTTGCCTTCGCCCGCGAGTGCTCAAACACACGCTTGCAGTGCTTTACGATAGATTACGGCGGAACTGGAGACGATGCCGCCGAACTCGTCGCGGATTTGCCCTACGCGCAATCGGTGGCGCGTCACCTCGATGTAGACCTGCATACGGTTAAGGTGGATGCCTCAATGGCAAATGAGTTCGAGCAACTCATTTGGTTGCTCGACGAACCTGAGGCGGATCCTGCGGCGTTGAATAATCTGCACATCGCTGCGCTGGCGCGCGCGAACGGTATAAAGGTCTTATTGAGCGGAACCGGTGGCGACGACATCTTTACGGGATATCGTCGTCATCAAGCCGCGCAACTGGAAACGTGGATCGACGCGACGCCCTCATTCCTTCGTCGCGCGGGTGCCAGCACGGCTGAACTACTGCCTGTGGATCGACCCCTGACCCGGCGCTTACGCAAGATCGCCCAGGCTGCGAGCCGCTCCAGCGACGAGCGACTGGCGAGCTACTTTGAATGGCTGCCACTCGAGGATGTCGGTCGAGTGATGCACAAAAGTTCGCCGCATCTGATCGAACAAGTGCGCGAACCGCTGATTACAACCTTGCGCGGACAGCCGAATACAAATGCACTCGAGCGCCTGTTGCGCGTCGATCAGCGCTTCTTTCTGACAGACCACAATCTAAACTATACCGACAAAACCGGCATGGCCCATGGCGTGGAGATTCGTGTGCCGCTGTTGGACCGTGACCTAATGGCGTTTGCTGCTACCGTTCCGACGCGATACAAACTACGTCGCGGCACGACGAAATGGGTATTTCGCCGAGCGATGGAACCGATACTCCCCCGCGAGGTCATCTACCGTCCCAAGACTGGCTTCGGCGTTCCCTTGCGAGCGTGGCTCAAAGGACCAATGCGGGAAATGATCGCCGACCTGACCAGCGCGGCGACTATCAACAGCCGCGGACTTTTCGATACCGTCGCCGTCCAACAGTTGCGGGATGCGACGCTGTCGGGAAAGGTCGATGGCGCCTATTCCTTGCTCGCCGTCGGTGCCATTGAGCTATGGTGTCGGCGATTTATCGACCTGCCGGTCGCCCACTGAAATTTCGGATCGGCCACGGCCGGGCCGAACCTAACGACTTAAACGGATAAACGATGCGTCTATTTGTTAGATCACTGGCGGCCGCTACGCGCTTTGCCGCGACTTGGGCGGATTGGGGCTTCTCGGCAGCCTATCACCAAGCCATTATCGCGCGATTTGCCGGCGATCATAGCTTTAAAACGAAGCCCAGCGGCGTGCGTTTCCATTATCGTGGGATCGCCGATTACGGCGTCTTGCACTTCTTCACGGTCGACCAAGGATATTTCGAAACGCACTCCAATCGTCGGATCGAGACGATCGTCGACGCCGGCGGCAATATCGGCTGTTTCTCGACACTAGCGCGAGCGCATTATCCAGACGCACGCATTTTCGGGTTCGAGATCGACCGGTCGAATTTTGATATTTTCGCAAAGAATCTCAAAGAGCTCGGCAATGCCGTGGCACTGAGAAAAGCACTTTGGAAATCGACCGGGCCCGTTGCCTTCATCCAGGGCGAGACGACGCAGGCGCACTCGGTCGCGACGCCGGACGGCGATCCGGATGCCAATCTCGTCGATGCTCTATCCTTGGCCGACCTGATGCAGCAGGAGGGATTGGAGCGGATCGATATCCTCAAGATGGATATCGAGGGTGCGGAAGGCGAAGTCATGGGGAATATGTCCCAAGATGTTCTTTCGCGGGTCAATGCCATTATCTTCGAATGCAACGACTCAGAGCAAGCTGGCGCATCGATCCGCGTCGTGTCACGACTGTTGGACAGCGACTTCGATGGTTTTGCATTTGGCGAGAATCTGTATTTCGTGCGCCGCTCGACCGGTTGGCAATTCCGTCGACGCCAGCCTGGCTTGATGCCAATCTGGCGTCAGCCGCAAAGTTAATCCGCTGATTTGACACCCAGCAACTCGGCCACGGCATCGATGTCGTGCGCAGCACGCCAATTTAGCTCCGCAGCCGCTTTAGTGGGATCGACGTGTTGCGTGCGGACCTCGAGCGGGCGTGCTGGAAAAACGTTCGCCCGAACGTACAGCTGCCAATCCAGACCGAATGTCGCGAAAACCCGCGACACGAAATACGATAGCGGCTCGCTGCGGCCCGTTGCTATGACAAAGCTGTCGGGTCGATCATGCTGCAGGATTGCGCGCATCGCCGCAACGTAATCCGGCGCCCAACCCCAGTCCCGGATCACCGCAACGTCGCCGAGTTCCAGTATTTCCGTCGATCCCTCCGCGATACGCCGCGCGGCGTCGACGATCTTGCGCGTGACGAAACGGCCGTCGCGCAAAGGGGATTCGTGATTTCCTAAGTAGGCTGTAGCGACAAATCGGCCGCCCGCCTCATCGCGAGCCAGCCGAGCCAATGTGGACTGGGCAATTTTCGCGGTCGCATACGGGCTACGCGGCGCGAAAGCGGTTTCCTCGGTAATCGGCCGGTCGGCTGGCGCTTCCCCGAAGCAATCGATCGAAGACGCCTCCAAGATGCGGACGGATGAGCCTCTCGTCACCTCCAGTAAATGGGCAAAGCCGACAGTCGCAGACATCGCACCCGAGGGAGAGACGAATGACTGCGAGACCGAGCTCTGCGCCGCCAGATAGTAGATTTCTTCCGGCTGGGCAGCTTCGACCACCGTCGCCAACGCGCTCGCCGTTTGTAGATCGCAGCGGCGAAGGGTCACGCAGTCGGCGACGTCAAGTCGGACCAGATTGGAGGGCGTGCCGACCGCCCGGCTCGTGCCCCATACCTGATCGCCCAAGTCGACCAAGTGTCGGGCGAGGTAGACGCCATCTTGCCCTCCGATACCGACGATCAGTACGCGCGTCATCGGCGCTCTGCGACGCGATGAACGAGCGCTTGCAGTCGTCGCGTGAATTCTGGGAAAGCGAAGTAGGATAATCGGGGAGGGACGCCCCGCGGCTGCATCAGGCCGTGGACGATTGCATCATGCAACGCGCCGCGATCGGTAGGATCGACGAGGATGCCGAGTTCACCACCTAGAAGCGCCTCTCGCCCGCCGTCGATCCGACTTCCGAGTGCCGGCGTACCGCAGGCCAACGCCTCGATCAGAACGAAGCCGAAACCCTCGCCTGAACTCGGCATGACGTACAGGTCCGCGAGTCGATAGGTCGCGGCCTTTTCCGATTCCTCGATATAACCGGCAAAAATCGCGCGATCCGCAACGCCAAGCTCGACGGCTTTCGCTTCGAGCCGCGCACGGTCGTTACCGTCCCCGGCCAACAGATACACGATGTCTGGATCTAGGGCGGGCAGCAGATCGAGAACCTCATCGAAGCCCTTGTAGCGTTCCGATGCGTCCATGCGTCCGAACGTCATCAGGACACGCTTTTTGGCCAGGCCATATCGCCGCTCCAGCGCCGGATCACGGGTTCCGGAACCAAATTGATCGAGGTGGATAGCGTTCGGCATCAAGCTGGTCCGAGCGCGGTCGTAGGCACTCCAACCAAGGAATCGGTCTAGCGTCACTTGGCTGATAGAAAAAATGTGGTTCGCATGTCGTACCGCTCGGTCGACCGACCGCCGACTGCTCGGCTTCCATGCATCAATGCCGTAGATCGCAAGCAACCATGGCGCGCGGCTCCACCATGCAGCGACGCGAGCGAGCGGCGCGAGATTGACATGCGCGCAATAGACGAGGTCGAATGGGCCTTGGCGCAATGCCGCTACAAGTGCTCTCAGATAGGCGGACATGCCCAGCGCGGCGGAAACCTCGTACCGCAACTTTGCCGGCAATGGCTCCATGTCGCGAGACACCAGACGAGGCAGCGCGACAACCTCCGTTAAGTCTGGGTCTGCACACAACGCAGTTAGGACATCGCGGTTGTAGGTCGCGATACCGCCATGGCCGCCAAAACCATCCGACAACAGATATAGAATCCGCAACGGGCGACGCGTCGGCATAGCGGTCACCCTGCCCGTGCAACGGCTTTCAGGTCGGCCTCCACCATGTCGCGGACCAACTCTTCGAACGTGACGGCCGGGGTCCAGCCCAAGTCGGCTCGCGCCTTACTAGCATCGCCGATCAACAAATCGACCTCCGTCGGACGGAAATAGCGCTTATCGATCTGTACGACAGTTTTGCCGGTATCGGTGCAGCGACCTATCTCCGAAATGCCGCTACCGGACCAAGCGATCTCGACGCCAGCGCAAGCGAATGCGCGCTCGGTGAATTCGCGTACGCTATGTGTTTCGCCGGTCGCCAAGACGTAGTCGCCGCCACTCGGCTGCTGCAGCATGCGCCACATCCCCTCGACATAATCGCGCGCGTGTCCCCAATCGCGCTGCGCATCCAAATTCCCGAGATACAGGCAGTCCTGCATTCCATGGACGATCGCAGACACGGCGCGTGTGATCTTGCGCGTTACGAACGTCTCGCCGCGCCGCGGACTCTCGTGGTTGAACAAGATGCCGTTCGACGCGTGCATCGCATACGCCTCGCGATAGTTCACAGTCGCCCAGTAAGCATACAGCTTCGCCACGGCATACGGACTGCGCGGATAAAAGGGCGTTCGCTCGGTTTGCGGTACCTCTTGCACCATGCCGTACAGTTCCGACGTAGACGCTTGATAGAACCGCGTCTTCTCCGCCATGCCGAGCAACCGTATCGCCTCCAATATCCGCATCGTGCCGACCGCATCGGCATTCGCTGTGTATTCGGGCGTTTCGAAACTCACCGCGACATGGCTCTGCGCCGCCAGGTTGTAGACCTCATCGGGTTCGACGACCGCGATGATCCGGCTCAACGCACTCGCATCGGTCAGATCACCGTAGTGGAGAAACATGCGCACATCGGGTGCGTGCGGATCCTCGTATAGGTGATCGATGCGCTCGGTATTGAACGACGACGAGCGTCGGCGGATACCGTGGACCTCGTATCCCTTTTGCAAAAGTAACTCGGCCAAGTACGATCCGTCCTGGCCGGTAATGCCGGTAATGATGGCGCGCTTGCGGGTCATATGTTGGCCACGTCGATTTGCGCGGCGTTAGCTGTCTTCACTTGGCTCTCGCTAGAGCCGAAACGAGGCTTATAGGCGACCATGCAGATCGAATAGCCACGCAAGCCGAACCGCATCAGTACAGAATCAAACAAGCGCGGCATCCAGCGCAGCGGTATGATCGCCAGCCACCCCGCTCCGAGGAACAGACGGTGGACCTTGCAGACCTGCTGGCTGAAAAAACCACTGCAGGTCGTCACTTCCTCGATCATCAAACCGGACAAGTCGCACAGTTCGCGCAACATGCCGATCGTATAGCCACGACGCACATGTCCGCCGTCCTCCTCTGTCGAGAATGGTCCATAATCCGCGCTAGACAAGGCGTGGTAATAATAAAACGGTGACGTGAAGAGCAACCGGCCGCCGGGCTTAAGACAGCCGGCAATATCGCGCATCAATTTGTCATCGTTCAGGATATGCTCGATATTTTCGCAATTAAGCACGACATCGAAACGCTCTTTCAGATCGTCCCTGCGATCGAGGTCGCGCAAGTCCTGGATCGGAAACGAAGTTCCGGGGACGCCACAGATCTGCGCCCTGGTTTGCGCAGTCTGCTGGTTTCGCTCGTCCCAACTGAGCCCGGTCGCCTGATATCCGCGCTTCGCCGCGCCAATCGTGAACAATCCCGAACCACACCCGACGTCAAGGAGCGTTTCACCGTTACGCGTGAGCGGCAAGTGCCGACGAAGGAACCGCCAGCGATCGGCGACCAACGTATCGCCGTGGAGAAACGCGCCGCGAAATCCGAATAGGCGAACGAGTAGATGGCGATCAAAACGCATTAAGCTAGGTATCCAGATTGAGAGAAGGCGCGGATGCCCCAGTCCGCCGCTGCTGTCCAGCAATTCGCCAAGTGATGGCCGCCGCTCAGCGCGCGCCGAAGCCGGTAAGCACCGCAGCGATCGTCTTCAGCACGATCAGCATATCAAGCCAAGGCGAGAAGAACTTGATATAAAAAAAGTCGTTCTGCAGCTTCTCCCTGACTTCGGCGATTTCGGCAACGTGGCCCTGATTCACCTGTGCCCAGCCTGTCAGGCCGGGTCGAACGATATGCCTATAGCGATAGAAAGGAAGCTCGGCTTCATACCATTCCGACAGGGACAAGGCCTCAGGCCGGGGGCCGATCCAGCTCATTTCACCGCGCAAAATGTTGAAAATTTGGGGCAACTCGTCCAACCGCGTCCGACGAATAAACCGACCTACGCGCGTGATGCGGGCATCCCCCTGAATCGTCATTGACTGGCGCCGGCTGCCCGACTCACTCGCGCTGTCGATCATCGAGCGGATCTTGTAGACCGTGAACGGCCGGCCACGATAACCGATGCGCTCCTGCCGAAAGATTGCAGGTCCACGACTGTCCAGCTTCACCGCGACCACGACGATACCAATCACCACTATCGCGACGGGCAGCACGGCTAGCGCAACGAGAAAATCCAGCAGCACCTTCAACTTCACATAGGGCTGAAGCGGAACGAGCGATCCGAAATTATTCTCGCTGAGGTGTTCGAGCTGAACGCGGCCGGTCAACGATTCGCCGAGTTGCTTGACGTGGAAAATTATTCCGCCCTGTAACGACCTGTCCGCAAGGACGCGCTCCCAGTCTTTGGGAATGTCGGCATGAAAATCGGCCACGAGAACATCAAACGAATCGTATACATCCTGTGGATTTATCAAGTTAATCCACTCAATCCCAGCTATATCAAGCAATTCCTCGGTTCTGCCGAACGGTACAACACCGATACGTTTTCGACCAAGCCGCTTCAACCATCCAAATATTATTATATAAAATATGACGGCAATTACGAAACTTGCAAATAGAATGGACCGACTGTAATCCATCCTTGAGATGATAAGAAAGCTTATGCACAACAGATAGGAAGCAATAAACGATGGAATAACGTAAAAACTTACCTCTATTGCTGGGAAAACTGCCATACTGCGTATGAAATAATATCCAAGAATCAGTCCTGCGATGCTGACTATCAGAGTCAGGGTAATTACGTTGGAAGCTGGTTCGCCACCGAACGCGATGCGGACGAAAAAAGGTAGGAAGCATGCTAGCAGCAGGCCAAGGGGGAGCTGCACGCGAATCCGCGCAAACGGGGTTGCACGCGGAACATGGACATAACGCTGCACAATTACTCGATTCTCGCCAATATGCCCCTGGATCGGGCGGCAAGCGATCAGCTAACTGCTTGTCCATCTATGTTCAACGCCCGCCATATCAAACTGCATCGCCGACTCCCCCCGCTGGGCTTCTTGCGGTGATAGACAGGCGTGCGTTGATCGGTTTCGTCGGCAGCGCGCCCCTGCTGGTGGCGGCTGGCCAATCGAACTCGACACCACCACCTTCCACCGTCCTGTTCAAGGAATTCGCGGCCGCGCATTTCGGTCCGAATGTGCAACGGGTATACAGCGCGGGTTATGCAGCGGTGGGCCGCTATGCGGCGGCCTATGTGGTCGACCGCGGACAGGAGGACGTCTCGATCGCGGGTCAAGCGCTGCTTGCCAGCTTGCGGTCGCGCGGCGTGGAGAAGTCCGATATTGAATACGCGACCGAAAAGGTCCGACAGTTTGAAAGTCGCTTTCGCGCTCGCAGTGCAGACGGTAGATGGTTCGTGCTGAACGAGACCGATCCGACCGCGGGACATTTCGGCGCAGTCGGCGACGCGACCTATGACGCCGTCTCCGGGCTGTATCGAGGAACAGACGACACGGTCGCGTTGCAAGCGTTGGTCGACTGGAGCTTGTTCTGGGATCGCAAGACTGCGGTCATCCGCATCGGCGGCGGCGCCTATCGGACTACGCGCCCGATATATGTCGGCCGAAACACCGATTATCATAGCGTCACGATCGTCGGCGAAGGTGTTCCGTTCGGCCCCGGGTTTGCTGGTACCAAGCTGTTTGCGGATCACGATGCCGGGCCAGCGCTTGCACTCAGCGGCATCCTGCGCGGCGGCGTCCGCGATCTCGGGATATTCGGGAGCAGCGGTCATTGGATCGATTCCAACGGCCTCGGCCAACTCGGGCGAACGCCATCGGTCGACGACGTATCTTTGTCGACGTGGTCCAACCCAGCAACGCCGCGCCAAGCCGAAAGCCGATATGCGCCATATGCCGGCATCGCCATCGATCCTTTTCGCGGCAAACGTCCGCCGAATGGGTACGACGTCGAAAGCGACGTGCCGCGCTGGCTCGGAACTGCCGATCACTACGGTCAGGAGTTCGCAAGCACTGAACTGGCGATCGAAAGGGTAGCCGTACGCGGCTTCAATACCGCTTTCGCTGTTCAGCCTTGCGCAAGCGACGGCAATGGCGATTTCATACGATTTCGTGATTGCTCGGCCAACAGTTGCGTCCACGGGTGGAGCATCGGTAATTCGCAGTCACGCGCAGTCGAATTGCATACTTGCACCGCGAATGGCTTGCACACGGTAATCGATACCGCCGCACACGGCGCCCGTAATGGGTGCCTGCAAGGACGAGTGACCTTACTATCGGTCAGCAATGCGATCGGCATTTTCAATTTCAGCAACGGGCTTGCGACCGTTGGGCCCGCGATCTTCGAAAACCTATATTGCGAGGCGGTCTATCGCCTCGGAACACTCGGCGCTGGGAGTACGGCCGATTCCGCTCTGGCATTTGTCGACTGCCAGCTCGGTTTTCAGCTTGTCGGGCCACGCGGGATCCCGCGGTTCCTGTTGGGGTGCGAGCAGAATTCAGGCTATGGCCCAGGGGGAGCGCAAGGTCGCATACGGTTCGAACGATGCCGTTTCGCCGATTTCGGACCAGTTTTGACATTACTGGCCGCAACACGCTTCACCGATGCCTTAATCGATCCGATTGCAGGGAAGCCACAGGAACCTTGGCGCACCGAAGCGCTGCGATCGATGGCTGGAGGACTCATTACCGCAGGCCTCACGTTACCCGTTGCTGATGCAGACCTCCGCTACACCGACCCGACGAAACGGACGATCGAGACCATCGCGAATAGCGCGACAGTGTATAGCCCGGCTGCCACTCGCGGCGAAGAGCGCATCCGCAATCTCGATAAGGCAGCGTTCGAGCAAGTCCAATATGCGGCACCAGAATGGCGATTTACCCTGCCGGCCACCACAGCGCCGATCAAAGCAGGAGATATCATGCTTGATCTGACGAGCGGTCTAGTCTTTTTCGTTCGCGAAACTGCTTCAAGTGGCCTGTCCACAAGTGTCGTCGCCATTCAGCAAAACGCGCTCGACCGCTCCGGCTTCACGCGCTTCACATCGTTTGTTTCGACGGCGGGAGTCGTGGTATTAGCGTACTAATCGCGCCAGATGCCGCGCGTGTCATAACATGACTTGCCAGTCCGATCCGTGGACGAGACGGACTTAAACTGATCGTGGTCAACTAACAACAATACGATGTCGCAACGTCGGAGCGCGTCGTCCAGATCAACTAGCACAGCGCCCGATCCGGCGAGCGATCTTGGTAACGACGTAATATACGGTTCCACGATATCGACGCGATCGCCGAAATCACGAGCAAGTCTGGTCGCGATCTTGAGCGCTGGGCTCTCGCGCAGATCGTCGATATTCGCCTTAAATGCGAGCCCGCAACAAGCAATCCGTGCCCCAGGCTGGGCGATTGCCATCGCGCTAGCTTTTTCAATAACATATTCGATCTTGCCGTCATTCACCTCGCGCGCAGTTCGGATGAGCGGCGTGTTCTGGGGATCGGCATGCACGATGAACCAGGGGTCGACGGCGATACAATGCCCTCCCACGCCTGGCCCAGGGTTGAGGATGTTCACCCGCGGATGCCGATTGGCCAGACCGATTACGTCCCAGACATCAATTGTGCTCGTATCGCAGACGCGCGATAATTCGTTTGCGAAGGCGATGTTCACATCGCGAAACGCGTTTTCAGTAAGCTTGACCATTTCGGCAGTTCGCGCGGTCGTGACCACGCACTCGCCTTTGACGAACCGACGATAGAAGGTCGCCGCTCGTTCGGCGCATGCGGGCGTGATTCCACCGATGCAACGATCATTGGCGACCAATTCGACCATGATTCGTCCGGGGAGAACGCGTTCCGGGCAATAGCAGACCGCGATGTCGGCCTCGGCATGAGCCGCCGCTGGCAATACCAGATCGGGGCGAAGTTCCATCAGCAGATCGCGCACTTGTTCGGTCGTTCCGACAGGAGATGTCGATTCGACAATGACGATATCCCCCTGCTTAATGACAGGTGCAATGCCACGCGTAGCCGCCAAAACATAGCTGATATCAGGTACATATCCCGCACCGAACGGCGTGGGAACTGCGATAAGGAAGACATCCGCCGGCTGTGGCGCGATGGCGGCGCGTAGGCGACCGTTACGAACGGCCGTCGATACGGCCTCGTCGAGGTCAGCTTCTTCAATGTGGATACGGCCATCGGCGACAGTCGCAACGACATCCGGATTGACGTCAATCCCTAGCACTTCGCAGCCAGCGGCAGCAATCACCGCGGCCGTCGGCAAGCCGATATAGCCAAGACCGATAACCGAGACCTTTGGCGTCCGATCAGAGCTCATGCAATATTCCGTATGCAAGCGATATGAAGACATTCATGGAAAAACCTCATTCCCTACAGATTGATCGACCTCTGTCGCCGCAGTCCCGGCACTCCGCGGCCCGTTGCCAGATCGGCTCAATTTACGAAAGCTTTGTCGACCAAGCTCGGTTCTTGAGGACCTATAAGTCGGGGCGGTACCGAAGCATTAAGTCACCAGCTTTCCCGGATTGAACAGCCCCGCCGGATCCAGCGCGTGCCGGACCGCGCGCAACGCGGCGAGGCGGGCGGGCGGCGTGAGGCGTTCGAGCTCGGCGCGTTTCATCTGGCCGATACCGTGCTCGGCGGAGATCGAGCCGCCCGCCGCCACCACGAGGTCGTGGACGAGCCGCGTCGCCGCCGGGGCGTCGCCCTCCTCCCACGCTTCCTTGCTCGTCCCCGCGGGGGCGCGAACGTGGAAGTGGACGTTGCCGTCGCCGAGGTGCCCGAACGCCGTCGCAGTGGTGCCGGGAAAGCGCGCCTCGACCGTGCGGGCGGCGTCGATCATGAAATCGGGCATGGCGGCGACTGGTACCGATACGTCGTGCTGCGACGCCGGCCCGGCGGCGCGCTCCGCCTCAGGCAGCGATTCGCGGATCTTCCACAGCGCCTCGGCCTGTGCCTCGCTGGCGGCGATGACGGCGTCGCCGGCCACCCCTTCCGCCAGCGCCGGCGCGAGCAGGCGTTCGAGCAAGGCGGCGGGCGGCTCGTCATCGGCATTCGCCGCCACCGCCTCGATCAGCACATGCCATCGGTGCTCGCTTGCCAGCGGCGCGCGAGTCGCGGGGATGTGACGCAGCACTCGCCCCAGCGAGTCGCCCGACAGGATCTCGAAGCTCTCGACCGCATCGGTCGCGGCCTGCAACCGGCGGAGCAGCGTCAAGGCGGCATGCGGGCTGTCCAGCCCCGCCCAGGCGACCGTGCGACCGTGGATCGCCGGCGCCAGCCGCAGCGTCGCGGCCGTGACCAGCCCCAGCGTGCCCTCGGCGCCGATCAGCAGCTGGTTGAGGTCGTAGCCGCGATTGTCCTTCTTGAGTGCCGCCAGCCCCTCGTAGAGCGACCCGTCCGGCAACACCGCTTCGACGCCCGCGACCAATCCGCGCATCGTTCCCCAGCGCAGCACTTGCGTACCGCCGGCATTGGTCGACACCAGCCCGCCGATCGTCGCGCTGCCCCGCGCGCCCAGCGTCAGCGGAAAGCGGCGCCCGGCGGCGAGCGCCGCATCGTGCAGGTTGGACAGGATCACGCCGGCCTCGGCCACCGCCAGTCCGGCATCGGCATCCAGCGACCGGATGCGGTTCATGCGTCGCGTCGACAGGATCAGCGCGCTGCCATCGACGGGCGGGGTCGCCCCGCCGACCATCGAGGTGTTGCCGCCCTGCGGCACCAGTGCGACGTTGGTGGCATGAGCCATCGCGACGATCGCCGCTGCCTCGTCACGATCGGCGGGAGACAAGATCGCGGGCGCATGGCCGTGATATTTGCCGCGCCAGTCGGTTTCCCACGGAGCAATCGCATCGCGATCGACGATCGCCGCCTTGGCGCCGAACCGCGCGCGGACGTCGTCGATCAGGCTGGATTGGGCGGGCGTCATGCCGCCCGCCTGTCACTCTGTGCGGCGCGGCGCAAGGGCGCCTGCCGCCGGCTTACTGCCGCGACGACGGCGCCTGCTCGCCACCGGGAGCGCCACCCGGCGCGCCGCCGGGCGCACCACCTGGGCCGCCCGGACCACCCGCGCCGCCCATCATCTGCTGCTGCATCATGAACTGCTGGTACTGCTGCTGCGAGATGAAGGCCATCATGTCGATGTCGAACACCAGGTCGGAATTGCCCGGGATAACCACGACGCCCTGGCGATCGCGCTGGTCCTCGGTGCCGTAGCCGAGCTTGGCGGGGATCCAGACGCGGATCTTCTCGCCCTGGTTCATCAGCTTCAGCGCTTCGCTGAAGCCGGGCACCACGCCCGCGACCGGCATCGGCGCCTGCTTCTGCTTGTCGAAGGTGCGGCCGTTGGCGAGCCGTCCCTCATAGCCGATCAACGCGACGTCGGAATCGGTCGGGTGCGGCCCGGTGCCGGGGGTCAGGACCTTGTAGCGCAGGCCCGACGCGGTGGTCTGGATGCCCGATTCGCGCAGCGACTTCGTCCAGAAATCGTCACCCTGCCGCGCCAGCAGGAACGCCGCGGCGACCAGCACGGCGATCGCGACCCACAGCCACGTGAGGTAGCTGCGCTTGACGGGCTGAAGCGGAACGGCGGTCACGGTCATGCGAAGGGCCTCGACGGAAGAGGGCCGCGCGACGACCGC
Source organism: Sphingomonas sp. (assembly GCF_017304635.1). GTDB lineage: Bacteria > Pseudomonadota > Alphaproteobacteria > Sphingomonadales > Sphingomonadaceae > Sphingomonas. The sequence goes on along the minus strand of NZ_JAFKMA010000001.1, from coordinate 300,317 downwards.
GGCCGGACACGCTGTTCTGGGTAGGTCGCGGGACCGCGGCTCGCAAGCCCCGCGGAGGACGGCTTACTTGACGCCGTCGCGCTCCATCCGCTTGCGCTCCATCTTGCGGGCGCGGCGGACGGCGGCGGCACGCTCGCGGGCGCGCTTCTCGCTGGGCTTCTCGTAATGACGGCGCAGCTTCATCTCGCGATACACGCCCTCGCGCTGCAGCTTCTTCTTGAGAGCCCGAAGCGCCTGATCGACATTGTTATCGCGCACGATGATTTGCATAAAATCCGTCAACTCCGAATCAAAAGGATATGGTCGCCAGCGGACGCAAGTCCGGACGTCAGGCCGGCGCCCCTATCAGCGTGGGGCACCAAAGGCAAGCGTGGGCACGCCTTACTCAAAATTGACAAACTTGACGGGGGTAGCAGTTCTTCGCGGCTGACGCTGCAAACGGCGAGTGACGACGACCCCAAAAAGCGCGGGCTGCTTACCACGACCGTGGTCGGTAGGAAACGGCGGCGGCGGTCTCGAGCATCGCCGGGATCGGCACGCCGAAGATGGCGGAGCGGGGGTAGCCGCCCGATCGCCGCGGTTTGCCTCCCGCCGCTTCGCTGGCTAAGCCGCCGCGCATGGCGCACGGCACCCCTCTCACCCTCTACAACAGCCTGACGCGGAGCCTCGAAACCTTCGTGCCGATCGATCCGGCGAACGTGCGCGTCTATTCGTGCGGGCCGACCGTCTACAACTACGCGCATATCGGCAATCTGCGCGCGTACGTCTTCACCGACACGCTGAGCCGGGTGCTGCGGTGGAAAAGGTATCCGCTCACCCACATCATCAACATCACCGATGTCGGGCACCTGACCAGCGACGCCGATGCCGGCGACGACAAGATGGAAGCGGCAGCGCGGGGCAGCGGGAAGAGCATCTGGGACATCGCCGCGCACTATACGGCGGCGTTCAAGCAGAACCTGGCCGACCTGAACATCGAACCGCCGACGCGCTGGGCCCTCGCGACCGATCATATCGCGGAGATGATCGCCTTTGGCGAACGGATCGCAGCAAAGCACTGCTACCAGCTGGAATCGGGTCTGTATTTCGACGTCTCGACCGTGCCCGATTACGGCCGGCTGGCGGGTGCGCAGGACGATGTGCGCGAGGGGCGGATCAATGCGGTCGCCGGTAAGCGGCATCCGCAGGACTTCGCGATCTGGCGCGCGTCGGGCGCGCACGAGAACCGGCAGATGGAATGGGATTCGCCCTGGGGTCGCGGCGCGCCGGGCTGGCATCTCGAATGTTCGGTGATGAGCGAGAAATATCTCGGCTCGCCGTTCGACATCCACACCGGCGGGATCGATCATCGCGAAATCCACCACCCCAACGAGATCGCGCAAAACCAGGCGCATTGTGGCTGCGCCGACACCGGGGCGAACTGGTGGATGCATAACAACTTCCTGGTCGAACGTGCTGGAAAGATGTCGAAATCGTCCGGCGAGTTCCGCACGTTGCAAACACTGATCGACGCCGGGGTTCATCCGCTCGCCTATCGCCTGATGTGCCTCCAGGCGCATTACCGGTCGGAACTGGAGTTCTCTGAGGAGAATTTGCTGGCGGCGCTGACCCGGCTCAAGCGGCTGGCGATCACCGTGGCGCAGCTGCGCGATCGCCCGCCTGCCCCGTCGGCCGGATCGGGCGACGCGTATCGCGAGCGGCTGGACCTGGCGGTGGCGGATGACCTCAACACGGCGAAGGCGCTCGTCGCGCTCGACGAATTGCTGGCCGACAAGAGGATCGCACCCGCCGACCGGCTGGCCGCGCTCGGCGATTTCGACGCGGTGCTCGGGCTTGGGCTGGCGACGCTGACGCGCGAGGACCTGCGCGTCCGGCCGGCCGGTGCTGCGATCGACGCCACCGCCATCGCTGCACACCTGAGCGAACGCCGTGAGGCGCGCGCCGCCGAGGATTTCGCCCGGTCCGACGCGATCCGCGACGAACTCGCCGCCGCCGGGGTCGAGGTGATGGACGGCGACCCGCTGGGCTGGGACTGGAGGCCGCAATTATGATCGCTCTGCTATTGGCGCTCGCGCAAGCGGCGGCGAACGAACCGATCCCCGACGACGTCGTCGTCGTCGCGACTCGCGACGCCTGCACCGTCCGCTTCGCCGACCGCGCGATGACCGACGCCGAGTTCAACGCGCGCGCCGCCGAGTGGAAGGGCGGCAAGCCCGTCCGCGTAATCTCGCGCGCCGACGCCGACCTCGCCTGCGTCCGCAAGATCGCATCGAAGCTGTTCGCGCGCGGCGTCACGCGGATCGATTTCGTCGACCCGCAGGGCAAGCCGAGCTTTCCGTTCGACCCGCCGGCCGGCCTGCCCCGCTACGATTCGCCGCTGGCCAGCGGCGGCAGCGATCACCAGTCGATATCGCAGGCGGCGGCCAGGCTGATCCTCCAGGGCCGCTGCGACGACGCGCGCAAGCTGGCACTCGACAAGGGCGATCTCGACGCCGCGGCCGCGGTGGTCACGGTGTGCCGCGCGCCGGGATGGTGAAGGTCGCTTGAACGCGGAATCCGCACCGCTAGATTGCCGCCAGATCAGAATCGGGGACGACGATGCGCGGACAGGTGCTGGGGGTCGATACGGCGACCGGCGAGGGACAGATTTCGGGTGACGATGGCCGCCGCTACGTCTTCCGGCCGGAGGATTGGAGCGACCGCGGGGGGCCATCGGTCGGCGCGCTGATCGATTTCGAGGCCGACGACCGCCACGCCCGGCGCATCTATCGCCAGCCCGGCACCCATGTCGCGACGGCAGCGCCCCCGGAAACCGACCGCAACAAGTACGTCGCCGCGCTCCTCGCGTTTTTCTTCGGCATCTTCGGGGTCCACCGTTTCTATCTCGGCCAGATCGGCAGCGGGATCGTCATGCTGTTGCTGACCTGCACGCTGGTCGGGGCGATCGCGACGGGCATCTGGGCGTTCATCGACATGATCCGCTACCTGATGATGTCGGACGCCGAATTCGCGTATCTCCATCGGCGCGATCGGCCGCGGTGAAGGCGGTCCTGCCCGCGCTCGCGCGCCCGTTGCTGGAGCCGCAACTGCCTGCGGGGGTCGAGCCCGCCTGGTTCACCTCCCCCGCCGACGCCAATGCGATGATCGCCTATGCGGACATCGCCTGGGTCGACATGCAGCCGACCGCGCTGACCGCGCAGGCGATCCGCCACGGCGAGCGGCTCAAATGGGTGTCGACCATCTATGCCGGGCTCGACGCCTTTCCGCTCGACCTGCTGAAGGCGCGCGGCACCATCCTGACCAATGGCGTCGGGATCAATGCGCTGGCGGTCGCCGAATATGCCGTGATGGGCGTGCTCGCCGCCGCCAAACGGTTCGACGAGGTGATCCGCGCGCGGGACCGCCACGACTGGCCGAACGACTCGCCCGGCAAGGTCGAATTGTTCGAGACGGAGGCGCTGGTCGTCGGGATGGGTGCGATCGGCACGTTGATCGGCGAGCGACTGGCGGCGTTCGGGGTGGCGGTCACCGGCGTCACGCGATCGGGCCGCGACGGCACGCTGACACCCGATCGGTGGCAGGCACGGCTCGGCGAGTTCGACTGGGTGATCCTCGCCGCGCCGTCGACCGATGCGACGAAGGCGATGATCGGCGCCGCTGAACTGGCGGCGATGAAGCCGAGCGCGTGGCTCATCAACATCGCCCGCGGCGACATGATCGAGGAAGCCGCGTTGCTCGACGCGCTGCACGGCCGCAGGATCGCCGGCGCGTTCCTCGATCCGACCCATCCCGAACCGCTACCGCCCGACCATCCGCTATGGGATGCACCCAATTGCATGATTACGATGCACCTGTCGGGACGGAGCCAGACGAAGATGTTCCCGCGCGCCGCGGCACTGTTCCTGCGCAACATCGCGGCGTTCGTCGCTGGCGAGCCGATGGAGAATGTGGTCGATCTCGACGCCGGCTATTAAGTCGATTTACCCAGAGATCGCCTGGCTTCATACGACGCATCGAGAAACATTTGCCTAAATTACCTTATCAGGGTAACGGCGCCGCATGACGACGACACTGGCAGGCGCCAAGATCCGCCGCTTCCGCGAGGAGCGTTCCCTCACCCGCGCTGCGTTCGGTGCGTGGTACGAGACCGCCGGCAGCACCGTTCAGGGCTGGGAAGAGGACGGCAAGCGCGCCTCGGCCAAGGTACTCAACCAGATCGCGGCGAACGGCATCGCGCACCACGCCGACTGGTACGTGTCGATCCCGGCCGCCGCCGGCGCGGCATCCGCGTGGAGCCCCGACAGCTGGAAGAATCACGAGGCGCGCCAGCTGCCGAACTATCCGGACGCCGCGGCACTCGACGCCGCGACGCAGCAGCTCGCAAGCTATCCGCCGTTGGTCTTCGCCGGCGAGGCGCGCAACCTGACCGCCGACCTGGCCAAGGTGGCGGAGGGCAAGGCCTTCCTGTTGCAGGGCGGCGACTGTGCGGAGAGTTTCGCCGAATTCCACCCCAACAACATTCGCGACACGTTCCGCGTCATCCTGCAGATGGCGGTCGTCCTGACCTATGCCTCGAAGCTGCCGGTGGTGAAGGTCGGCCGCATGGCGGGCCAGTTCGCCAAGCCGCGCAGCGCCGACACCGAGACGATCGACGGCGTCGAGTTGCCCTCCTACCGCGGCGACAACGTCAACGACATCGCCTTCACCCCGGCGGCGCGCGTGCCCGATCCGCAACGCATGCTACAGGGGTATCTGCAATCGGCGGCGACGCTCAACCTGCTGCGCGCGTTCGCGCAAGGGGGGTATGCGAACCTGCACCAGGTCCATCGCTGGACGCACGATTTTCTCGGCTCAAGCCCCTGGGCCAAGAAATACGAGGAAACCGCCGACCGCATCGGCGAGGCGCTCGAGTTCATGGAGGCGTGCGGGATCAACCCCGACACCGTGCCGCAACTCGGCCAGACGCAATTTTACACCAGCCATGAAGCGCTGCTGCTTCCCTACGAACAGGCGATGGCGCGGCAGGATTCGCTGACCGGCGACTGGTACGACACGTCGGCGCACATGGTGTGGATCGGCGACCGCACGCGCTTCGACGGCTCCGCGCATGTCGAATTCCTGCGCGGGATCGGCAACCCGATCGGGGTCAAGTGCGGGCCGAGCCTGGAGCCCGATCTGTTGCTGCGCCTGCTCGACGCGCTCAACCCGGGCCGCGCGGCGGGGCGGATGACGCTCATCACACGCTATGGCCACGACAAGATCGAGGACGGCCTGCCCAAGCTGGTCCGCGCGGTGAAGCGCGAAGGGCATCCGGTGGTGTGGAGTTGCGACCCGATGCACGGCAACGTCGTAAAGGCCACCAACGGCTACAAGACGCGGCCGTTCGATCGCATCCTTGCCGAAGTGCGCGGGTTCTTCGCGGTGCATCGGGCGGAGGGCACGGTCGCCGGCGGCATCCATGCCGAGATGACCGGCCAGAACGTCACCGAATGCACCGGCGGCGCGGTCGACGTGACCGAACTCAGCCTCGCCGACCGCTACCACACGCATTGCGACCCGCGCCTGAACGCGAGCCAAAGCCTCGAACTCGCGTTCCTGCTGGCGGAAATGCTCAACGCGGAACTGAAGGAGCGCGCGAAGGCGGCGGCGTGACCGCCGCCCTGCCCGTCTTCCCCTAAAGTGCGCTTCGGCCCTGCAGCAGGCGGATCACGATCACGACGAGCGCGACCACCAGCAGAATGTGGATCAGGCTACCCACGTGCAGCACGGTGAACCCAAGCAGCCAGAGGATCAGAATGATGACGACGATCGTCCACAACATGGCTTTTCCCTTCCCTTTTGTAGCAGCGATCGGCCCATGGCCAAAAAAAGTTACGCTACAGGAACGGAAAGACGCGCAGACGCCTTCAGGGTTCCCAATTTGTCGTATAGCTTATCGACGCCATGCCGATAACGCTGAGCGGTTTGGATAGGATGTAGACGATCGGCCTAACGTATCGGCAGCTTACCTATCGATGCCGACGCCTATCCAGAGCAACCCGCTTGACGTTGCGCGACCCACCGCCTAGTGCCCCGCCTTCGCTTCGCGCGGCCCCTTCGTCTAGCGGTTAGGACGCGGCCCTCTCACGGCTGAAACACGGGTTCGATTCCCGTAGGGGTCACCATTCGCGGTAACTGACGAAACTGTGCCGTTCTGAACGGTGCGGGCACCGTCGCCTACCGCTCACGGACCTCGGGCGCAGATCTGCTCGTCGTCTTGCTCATACAGGTTCCACCTTCTCAGAAGTTGGACCTCCGGCAAACTCGGCGCGGTCACAGTGGTATCCTCGGCCGTCATTAGCGCGCAGGCGCATCGCGGACTGCATGATGACGCAAAACCTGCACTCAAGCGCATCTTCCGTGAGCAGGCGACATTTAAGGACGCGCTGAGGATGAGATCGAGCTCTTTCGCGACTTCAGACTATACTGGTACCGTACGATTTTTTTCAATTACAGTCGTGAACCCCTAAGGTAATGTCGACGTCCGCAGGACCGAAAACAAGCCCGAGCTTTGGACAGCGAATTTCTGGAACAACCATTTCAACAGCTACATTGAGCGAATGCGCGTGTCTCTCGTAGTTCACGAGGATTCGCTTCGTCACCGGATACGACCGCGCGTCGATCCCCGAAGAATTCGCCGACGTCCTCCGCTGCGAAAGGCCGGTTAGGCCGCAGACCCTGCTGGCGATGGCAGCGTAATTCGTGGAACGCTAGACCGCGACGCGCTCCGGTTCGGCCGGTGCCAGCGGCAGGTTGAGATAGGCCGGATCGAACTCGGCTTCGGCGGCAGGTTCGTCCCAGTCGAGGATCGTCGCTTCCTGCCGCCCGACCACGACCAGCCCATCGTCGCGCAGCCCCTTTAGCGAGCGGTTGACGTGCACCGACGTCAGCCCGAGCGCGTCGGCGATCTGCTCCTGTGTCAGCGGCATCGGAAGCTGACCCGCCGTGATCGGCTCGGACCGCGCATATCGCCACGCCAGCTCGCAGATCAGGTGCGCCAGCCGCGCGCGGGCCGACTTGCGCCCGACATTGACCAGCCACTGCCCGACGATCGCGGTGTCGATCACCGATTCACGCCACAGCGCCGTCCCGATATTGGGATGGTGATCGATCAGCTCGGCGATGTCGGTATGCGCGATCTGGAACAGCGTGACCTCGGTCAGCGCGACCATCGGCGCCGGCGCGTCGGGCAGCATGAAGGACGGCAGGTCCGCCATGTCGCCGCGGATGAACAGCGCCAACAGCTGTCGCCGTCCGTCATGCGTCTGCGAAAAGCGCGCGACGACGCCGTCCGCGACCAGGCAGGAATGATCGAGCCGCTCGCCGAGGTGGACGATCTCGCGGTGCGCATCGACCTGACAGGGCACGACGGGCAGCGCGTGGATCGCCGCGACGTCCGCGTCCGACAGCACCGAGCGCAGCCGGATCTTGTCGGTAAATTCGCAAAGCGGCTCGGCCGCCGAGGCAAAGGCCATGACGATATCTCCCGGACCCGCGCGCCATCGATGAGCCGGAAAAGCGTGGCGATATCTATAACCTATGTTGACGCAGCGCCATATACTGGCCCCGCCGTGCCCGCGCTGCGTCCAGCCTTCCGACGCGGCGTCACACCATCGCGCGGCGGCGGGCGTAGAGGAAATAGACCAGCAGGCCGATGCCGTTCCAGACGAAGAACGAGACCTGAGTCACCGTCTGGAGGCTGGTAAAGAGGTAGAGACACCCCAGGATCGCGATCGGCGCGACGATAAAAGCCAGCGGCGTGCGGAACGGGCGGCGGGCACCGGGATCGCGGCGGCGCGAGACCAGCACGCACGCCGCCACAGCGACGAACGCGCACAGCGTTCCGGCATTGGCCAGGCTGGCGATCACGTCGAGCGGCACCAGCGCCGCAAGCACCGCCACCAGCACGGCGGTCATCGCCGTGATCCGCACCGGCGTGCCACGCGGCGACAGCCTCGCCAAAGCGGGCGGCAGGAAGCCGTCGCGCGCCATCACCAGGAAGATCCGGCTCTGCCCATAAAGGAACCCGAGGATCACGGTCGGCAGCGCGATGGCCGCCGCCGCCGCGACGATCGTCGCCACCTTGCCCTGCCCGATCTCGCGCAGAATCAGCGCCAGCGGCTCCGGACTGTTGGCGAAACGGGTATAGCTCAGCGCGCCGACCGCGGCGACCGCGACGATCATGTAGATCGCGGTGCAGGCCAGCATCGATCCGACGATGCCAATCGCCAGGTCGCGCTCGGGCCGCTTGGCTTCCTCCGCCGCGGTCGAGATCGCGTCGAAGCCGTAGAAGGCGAAGAAGATGATCGCCGCCGCGCCCATCATTCCGTACTTCACCCCGCCCTCGCCGGGCGTGCTGCCGTAACCCAGCGGCGCGAACGGATGCAAGTGGCTCGCGTCGAAATGCGGCAGCGCGACCGCGACGAACAGCGCCAGCGTCACGATCTTCAGCACGACCAGCGCCGTGTTGATCCGCGCGCTTTCCCGCGTGCCGAGCATCAGCAGCCCGGCGACGACCGCGATGATGATGATCGCCGGCACGTTGATCCCCGGCGTGGTCAGGTGCAGCGTCCCCTCGCTCAGGCTCCCGGCCAGTCCCGGCCCATGCGTCATCCAGTCGGGCAGCACGATGTCGAGCCCCTTGAGGAACCCGACCGCATAGCCCGACCAGCCGACCGCGACGGTTGCGACCACCAGCGAATATTCGAGGATCAGCGACCAGCCGACCACCCAGGCGATCACCTCCCCCAACGTTGCATAGCTGTAGGTGTAGGCGCTGCCCGAGGCCGGGATCATCGTCGCCATTTCGGCATAGCACAAAGCCGCCGCCGCGCAGATCGCCCCCGCCACCACGAAGCTCAGCAACACCGCCGGCCCGGCGCGGTCGGCACCCACTCCGATCAGCGTCAGGATGCCCGTCCCGACGATCGCCCCGACGCCGAGCGCGACCAGGTGCGGCCATGACAGCGTCCGCGCAAGCTGCTGCTCGGGCGGTTGTTCGACGATGATCTTGCGACGAAAAAGTCCCGACATGCATACCCCTGCCCGTCATGCTGGGCTTGTCCCGGCATCCACCGTTGTTCTAGCGCAACGCACAGCGGATGTGCCTTACGGTGGACCCCGGCACAAGGCCGGGGTGACGGCCGCGGATTTTGGAGAGAATGATGGACGCCACCCTCGACTTCGCGCTCGGCGAGACCGCCGACATGATCCGCGAGACCACGCAGCGCTTCGCGACCGACCGGATCGCACCGCTCGCCGCGAAGATCGACCACGAGGACTGGTTCCCGACCGAATTGTGGCCACAGATGGGTGAGCTCGGACTGCACGGCATCACCGTCGAGGAGGAATATGGCGGGCTCGGGCTCGGCTATCTCGAGCATGTCATCGCGTGCGAGGAAGTGTCGCGCGCGAGTGCCTCGATCGGCCTTAGCTACGGCGCCCATTCCAATCTCTGCGTCAACCAGATCCGCCGCTGGGCGAGCCCCGAGCAGAAGGCGAAGTACCTCCCCAAGCTGATCTCCGGCGAGCATGTCGGGAGCCTGGCGATGTCGGAGGCCAATGCCGGCTCCGACGTCGTGTCGATGAAGCTGCGCGCCGAGCACAAGGGCGACCGCTATGTGCTCAACGGGACGAAGTTCTGGATCACCAACGCGGCCTACGCCGATACCTTGGTGGTTTACGCCAAGACCGGCGAGGGCTCGCGCGGGATCACCACCTTCCTGATCGAGAAGGGCATGCCGGGTTTCTCGATCGGGCAGAAGATCGACAAGATGGGCATGCGTGGCAGCCCGACCGCCGAGCTGGTGTTCGACGATTGCGAAGTGCCCGAGGAGAATTTGATGGGTCCGCTGAACGGCGGGGTCGGCGTGCTGATGTCGGGGCTCGATTACGAGCGCACCGTGCTCGCCGGCATCCAGCTCGGCATCATGCAGGCGTGCCTTGATGTGGTCGTGCCGTATCTGCGTGAGCGCAAGCAGTTCGGCAAGGCGATCGGGTCGTTCCAGCTGATGCAGGCCAAGGTCGCCGACATGTACGTCGCGCTCAACTCGGCACGCGCCTACGTCTACGCGGTCGCGCGGGCGTGCGACGCGGGCAAGACGACGCGGTTCGACGCGGCCGGCGCGATCCTGCTGGCGAGCGAGAATGCGTTCAAGGTCGCGGGCGAAGCGGTCCAGGCGCTGGGCGGTGCCGGCTATACCAAGGACTGGCCGGTGGAGCGTTTCCTGCGCGACGCCAAGCTGCTCGATATCGGGGCGGGGACGAACGAGATCCGGCGGATGCTGATCGGCCGGGAATTGATCGGAGCGGCGTAAATCCCTCTCCCATCGGGAGAGGGAGGGAGGCGCGCAGCGCCGGAAGAGTGAGGACTGGGTCGAAAGCGTTTCGACTTGTCCCTCACCCCTCGCCGCTGCGTGGTTCGACCCTCTCCCGGCGGGAGAGGGTGTTTTCAGCTCACCAGACGTGCACGCGGTCTTTCGGCGCCAGGTAGCGCTTGTCGCCCGGCTTGACCGCGAACGCGTCGTACCACGCGTCGAGGTTGCGCACCGTCTCGATCCGCCAGGGTGCCGGCGCATGGACGTCGGTCGCGATCCGCGCGCGCAGCGAACGCTCGCGCATCTTCGTCCGCCAGCTCTGCGCGAAGGCCAGGAAGAAGCGCTGGTCGCCGGTCAAGCCGTCGATCACCGGCGCCGACTTGCCGCCGAGCGAGGCGTGATACGCTTCGTACGACGCGGTCAGCCCGGCGGTGTCGGCGATGTTCTCGCCCAGTTCCTGCTCGCCGTTGAGGTGCAGCCCGGGCAGCGCCTCGTACGCGTTATACTGCGCGACCAGCGCCTTGCCCGATGCCTCGAACCGCGCGAGGTCGGTCGGCGTCCACCAATTGTTGAGCTTGCCGGTCGCGTCGAAATCGCTGCCCAGATTGTCGAAGCTGTGGCTGATCTCGTGGCCGATCACCGCGCCGATCGCGCCGTAATTCGCCGCCGCGTCGAACCGCGGATCGAAATACGGCGTGTTGAGGATCGCCGCCGGGAAGTTGAGCGCGTTCTGCAACGGCAGGTTGACCGCGTTCACAGTCTGCGGCGTCATCCACCATTCGCCGCGATCGGGCTTCTGGCCGAGCTTGTTGATGGCGTAGCGATAGCTTGAGCGCCGCGCGCCCTCCAGATTGCCGACCGGATCGTCGGCGCGAACGGCGAAGAACGGCCGCACCGGCCAGCGGTCGGGATAGCCGACGCCGACAATCAGTACCGACAGCTTCTTGCGTGCTTCCGCCTTGGTCGCCGGGTTCATCCAGTCGAGTGCGACGATGCGGCGGTCGAACGCGGCGACGATGTTTTTGACCATCGCCTGGATCGCCGCCTTCGACGAGGCGGGGAAATATTTCGCGGCGTAGATCTTGCCGACCTCGTAACCGAGCGCGCCGCCGACCGCGGCGATCGAGCGCCGCTCGCGCGGTTGCTGCGCCTGCACGCCGCTCAGTTCCTTGCCGTTGAACTCGAACGAGGCGTCGTCGAACGCCTTGGGCAGGACCGAGGTCAGGCCGTTGAGCTTGTGGAACGCCATCCAGTCGCGCCACGATCCGATCGGCTCGCTGGCGACCAGCGCCGACAATTTCGTGGTGGTTTCCGGGTTCCAGACGATGAAATCCTGCTGGCGCGGCAGTTCCGCGGCGGTCCAGAACGCGGCCCAGTCGATCCCCGGCGCCTTGGTCGCGAAGTCCGCGCGCTTCCACGGATTGTCGCCCTTGTGCGCGTCCTGCGCGGTCACGATGTCGGTCTGTGCCGCGGCGATCTTCGTTTCCAGCGCGAAGACGCGGTTCGCGCGCGCCTGCGGATCGCTCATCCCCGCCAGCGTGAACAGACCCACCAGATACGCCTTATAGGCGTCGCGGATCTGCGCCATCTCCTTCCTGTCGGACAGGTAATAGTCGCGATCGGGCAGCCCCAGCCCGCCCTGCATCAAATACGGCACGTTGACCGTCGGGCGGTTGAGATCCTGGCTGACGAACAGCCCGAACAGGTCGTTAGTCGACGCGTAATTGTTGTTGTTGAACGGATCGGTGTCGGCCAGCATCGCCCCGCCGATCGCCGCCGACAGCTGGCTGCGAGTCGAGATCGCGGCGATCTTCGCCAGCATCGGCTGCACCGGCACGAGGCCCCGCGCGTCGATCGCGGCGGTGTTCTGATAGGCCGCATAGTAATCGGCGATCCGTTGCAGGTCGCTGCCGGGCTTGGCGCGCGCGGCGCCCGCATTCCTGATGATGTCGGCGTTGCGCGCCTCGGCGACCTTCGAAACGTCGAGCCCGACCCCGACCGACGAGCGATCGGCGGGGATTTCCGCCGTCTTCAGCCACGTGCCGTTGGCATATTGGTTGAAATCGTCGCCGGGCCTGGCGGCGCGGTCAATGAGCGTCTGGTCGACGCCCGACATGGTGCCGCCGACGCTTTGCGCGATCGCCGGCGCCTGCCAGACCGCGACGCCTCCGGCGGTGGTGGCGAGCAGCATGGCGGCAAGGATGGAACGCTTCATCGGTGACCTCTTCCTATCGGTGTATGACCGATTGGCTACACCAACGTGCCGATCGGTACCAGCGCTTCCCTTGGCCGCACCGCGGGGCTAGGCAGGCGGGCATGAGCGCTCCCGTCCTCGACACCAAGCTGTCATCCGACAGCGAGCAGTTCCGCGCCAATGTCGCGCACAATCAGGCACTTGCCGCGCGGCTGCGGACAGACGTCGCGACGGCGGCGCTGGGCGGGAACGCGAAGTCGCGCGAGCGCCATACCGCGCGCGGCAAGCTGCTCCCGCGCGACCGGGTCGAGCGGTTGCTCGATCCCGGCTCGCCGTTCCTGGAGATCGGGCAGCTCGCTGCCTGCGACCTCTATGACGGCGAAGTGCCGGGCGCGGGCATCATCGCCGGGATCGGCCGTGTGTCGGGGCGGCAGGTGATGATCGCCTGCAACGACGCCACGGTGAAGGGCGGCACCTATTACCCGATGACGGTCAAGAAGCACCTGCGCGCGCAGGAGATAGCCGAACAGAACCGGCTGCCGTGCATCTACCTGGTCGATTCGGGCGGCGCCAACCTGCCGCATCAGGCGGAGGTATTCCCCGACCGCGACCATTTCGGGCGCATCTTCTTCAACCAGGCCAACATGTCGGCGAAGGGCATCCCGCAGATCGCCTGCGTCATGGGCAGCTGCACCGCGGGCGGCGCGTACGTCCCGGCGATGAGCGACGAGAGCGTGATCGTCCGCAACCAGGGCACGATCTTCCTCGCCGGCCCGCCGCTAGTCCAGGCCGCGACCGGCGAGGTGATCTCGGCCGAGGATCTGGGCGGCGGCGACCTGCACGCACGCAAGTCGGGCGTGGTCGATCATCTGGCCGAGAATGACGAACATGCGCTGACCATCGTCCGCGACATCGTCTCGATGCTACCGCAGCAGACCGGCGCCGACGTCAATCTGCGCGAGGCACGCCCACCGAAGTTCGCCGCCGACGATCTCTACGGCATCATCCCGCAGGATGTCCGTGCGCCCTACGACGTGCACGAGATCATCGCGCGGCTGGTCGACGGGTCGGAGTTCCAGGAGTTCAAGGCGCTCTACGGCAGTTCGCTGGTCTGCGGTTTTGCGCACATCTGGGGCATGCCGGTCGCGATCCTGGCCAATAACGGCGTGCTGTTCAGCGAAAGCGCGGTCAAGGGCGCACACTTCATCGAACTCGCGCAGCAACGCCGTATCCCGCTCCTCTTCCTCCAGAACATCTCCGGCTTCATGGTCGGCGGCAAATACGAAGCGGAGGGGATCGCCAAGCACGGCGCCAAGCTCGTCACTGCGGTCGCGACGGCGACCGTGCCCAAGATCACCGTGCTGATCGGCGGCAGCTTCGGCGCGGGCAATTACGGCATGGCGGGTCGCGCCTATAGCCCCCGCTTCCTGTTCACTTGGCCCAACAGCCGGATCAGCGTGATGGGCGGCGAGCAGGCCGCATCAGTGCTGGCGACGGTCCACCGCGACGCGGCGACGTGGACGCCGGAGCAGACCGAAGCGTTCAAGCAACCAATCCGCGACGATTACGAAGCGCAAGGCTCGCCCTGGCACGCGACCGCGCGGCTGTGGGACGACGGCATCATCGACCCCGCGCAGACTCGCGACGTGCTCGGCCTCGCCCTCGCCGCCACGCTCAACGCACCCATCCCGGAGCGCCAGAGCTTCGGCGTGTTCCGGATGTGATGGAGACCATGATGATGCTGCCCTTCCTGCTCGCCCTCGCCCAGACCACGCCGGTCGCGCCGCTGCCCTTCCTGCTCGCGCTCGCCCAGACCACGCCGGTCGCGCCGCTGCCCCGGGCCACCCCTCTCCCCCCGCCGACCAGCGAAGAGGGACAGGTGATGGCGCCGGTCACGGCGATCCTGAAGGCGCTGGAGACCAATAACGGCGGCGCCGTGCTGGCTGCGACCCGACCGGAAGGGGTCGTCGCGGTCGCGCTCGAGGCGCCCGATGGCCGCCGCGGCGTCCGCCACCTGAGCTGGTCCGATTTCGCGAGCCGGCTCAAGCCCGACGGCAACCGCTACGAGGAGCGCCTGTTCGACCCCGCGATCGAGATCGACGGCGACGTCGCGTTCGTCTGGGCGCGCTACACCGTGATGAAGAACGGCGCGCCGGAACATTGCGGCTATGACCTGTTCGACCTGGTGCGGGAGGGTGGCGCGTGGAAGGTCCTCAACGTGACGTGGTCGCAACGGACGACCGGGTGCCAGGGATGAGGCGATGAGCGACGGGAAGGACTGGATCGATGCGTGGCTCGACGCGGTGGCCGACGGATCAGCGACGATGAGCCAGCGGCTGGAAAGCTCGATCGCACGGCACGGCGGCATCGACGCTGCCGTCGCCGCCGCCCGCTACCGCGGCGTCCATCTCACCCGCCTGACCGACGACAAGGGCAAGGTCCTGATCGCCGCCAGCCAGCATCCGATCGTATCCTTGTGTTGAGACGCCCAGACGAGACCGCCGCATGATCCATTCGCTCCTCATCGCCAATCGCGGCGAGATCGCCTGCCGCATCATCCGCACCGCCCGCGCGATGGGCATCCGCACCGTCGCGGTCTATTCGGATGCCGACGCGAACGCGCTGCACGTCCGCCAGGCCGACGAGGCGGTGCATATCGGCCCCTCCCCGGCGCTCGAATCCTATCTGGTCGGCGACAAGATCATCGCCGCGGCCAAGGCGACGGTGGCCGAGGCGATCCATCCCGGCTATGGCTTCCTGAGCGAGAATGCAGACTTCGCGCAGGCGGTGAAGGATGCGGAGCTGATCTGGGTCGGCCCCAACCCCGCCAGCATCCGCGCGATGGGCCTGAAGGACGCCGCCAAGGAACGGATGATCGCCGCCGGCGTGCCGGTGACGCCGGGCTATCTCGGCGAGGACCAGCGGCCCGATCACCTGAAGGCGGAAGCCGACAAGATCGGCTACCCGGTGCTCATCAAGGCGGTCGCGGGCGGCGGCGGCAAGGGCATGCGGCGCGTCGATGCGGGCGAGGAGTTCCGCGACGCGCTCGCTTCGTGCCAGCGCGAGGCGGCGGCGAGCTTCGGCGACGACCGCGTGCTGATCGAGAAATACATCCTGAGCCCGCGCCATATCGAGGTGCAGGTGTTCGGCGACACCCACGGCAACGTCGTCCACCTGTTCGAGCGCGACTGCTCACTGCAACGCCGCCACCAGAAGGTGATAGAGGAAGCCCCCGCCCCCGGCATGGACGAGGGGACGCGCGCCGCTGTCTGCCAGGCCGCGGTCAACGCCGCGCGCGCGGTCGACTATGTCGGTGCGGGCACGATCGAGTTCATCGCCGACGCGAGCGAGGGCCTGCGCGCCGACCGCATCTGGTTCATGGAGATGAACACCCGCCTCCAGGTCGAGCATCCGGTGACCGAGGAGATCACCGGGCAGGACCTCGTCGAGTGGCAACTGCGGGTGGCATCGGGCGAGCCCCTGCCCAAGCGGCAGGACGAGCTGAGCATCCACGGCTGGGCAATGGAAGCGCGGCTGTATGCGGAAAATCCCGAAAACGGCTTCCTCCCTTCGGTGGGGAGACTCGATCGCTTCAAACTCACCAACCGCATCCGTCCGACGCGCTGGCGCGACGAGGTGCGCGGCATCGAGCACGAGAACGACTATCCCGGCACCGGCCGCATCGAAACCGGTGTCCAGCAGGACGATACGGTTTCACCCTTCTATGACCCGATGATCGCCAAGATCATTTGCCATGCACCTGACCGCCGCTCGGCTGCGCTCGGTTTGGCCCGCTTGGTCGCCGATGCGCAGATTTGGCCGTTACGTACCAACGCGACCTTCTTGCACGCGCTTCTCGTCGATCCCGACTTCACAGCAGGCCGCGTTTATACCGGTTTCATTGAACAACACGCTGAAGATGTCGTGTTCGAAATGAATCCGCCACAATGGTTGCTCGACCTCGTTGCGGAAATTCTGGTCGGCAAGGCACGTGGTGGGCTCAGCGGGTTTCGCTTGAATGCCGCACCACAAATGCGCGTTCACTTGCAAGATCGCTCAATGCACTATGACGGCTTCCTCGGTAACCGCGCGACCTTCGATCAGCGCGCTTACCCGGTGATCGATCGTGATGGAGATGCGATCTTGGCCACCATGCAAGGAGCGACGTGGCGTTTCGAACCCGTGGCTGTGCGTGGAGGTGTCACTGGCGCGGCCGGCGATGGTGCGATCCTGGCGCCGATGCCGGGGCGGGTGACGGTGGTCGAGGTTGCGGCAGGCGATGCGGTGACCAAGGGACAGAAACTGCTGACGCTCGAGGCGATGAAGATGGAGCACGGCCTGGTCGCGCCGTTCGACGGGACGGTCGCGGAACTCAACGCCGAAGCCGGCGCGCAGGTGCAGGTCGACGCGCTGCTCGCGCGGATCGAGAAGGCAGAGTGACCTATCCGCTCCACAGCCGTCACCCCGGCCTCGTGCCGGGGTCCACCGTGCCATGAGCAATGAGGCGCGTGGATGGGTGGATGCCGGGACGAGCCCGGCATGACGGATTTGGAGAGGCAGTGTGACTCCCCTCACCTATCGCGACGCCACCAGCAGCGACCTCCCAACCATCGTCGCGATGCTCGCCGAGGACCAGATCGGCGGGCGCGCCGACGATCCACGCGAACCGCTCGCCTCGCCTTACGTCGCCGCGTTCGACGCGATCCACGCCGATCCCGCCCACCGCCTGATCGTCGTTGAAACCAACGGCGCAATCCTCGGCACGATGCAGCTCACCCTCCTCCCCGGCCTGCTCAACCACGGCGCATGGCGCGGCCAGATCGAGGCGGTGCGCGTCGCCGCCGCGCATCGCAGCGGCGGGATCGGCGAGCAGATGATCGACTGGGCGGTCGACTGGTTCCGCGCGCACAGTTGCTTCGTGGCGCAGCTGACCTCGAACAACGATCGCGTCGCGGCGCATCGCTTCTACCAACGGCTCGGCTGGGCGAAGAGCCATGCCGGGTTCAAGCTCTATCTGGAGACCGCCTGATGCCGGGCAAGCATTTCGACGAATGGACGATCGGCGAGACGATCGAGCATCCGCTGCGCCGCACGGTGACGGAGACCGACAATCTGCTGTGGTCGACCATGACTCACAATCCGCAACCGCTCCATCTCGACGCCGAGGCGGCCGCGGCCTCCGAGTTCGGCCGCATCCTCGTCAACGGCACCTTCACGTTCAGCCTGATGGTCGGCATCACCGTTGCCGAAACGACGATGGGCACGCTCGTCGCGAACCTGGGCTACGACAAACTGGTGATGCCGAAGCCGGTGTTCATCGGCGACACCTTGCGCGCAACGAGCGAGGTCACTGACCTGCGCGAGAGCAAGTCGCGGCCGAATGCCGGGCTGGTCACGTGGCGCCACCGCATGCTCAACCAGCGCGACGAAGTGGTGTGCGAGTGCCTGCGGACGGCGTTGTTGATGCGGAAAGGCGCATGAGCGAACCGCTGCTCGAACTCGCGTTCGAAGCGGCGGTCGTCGAGTGGCGCGGGCCACCGCCGTATCTGTTCGCGACGATCCCCGAGGCGCAGATCGGCGACGTCAAATGGGCAGCGCGGGAGGCCAGTTACGGCTGGGGGTGCGTGCCGGTCACCGCCCGGATCGGCGGAGTCGATTTCACCACGTCGCTGTTTCCGCGCGACGGCGGCTATCTGCTGCCGATCAAGGTCGCCGTCCGGCGGCAACTCGATATCGCGCTCGGCGATACGGTGCGGGTCGCGATGACGATCGCACGCCGCTAGACGGTAAAGCTCTCCCCGCACCCGCACGCGCCCTTGGCGTTGGGATTCTCGAACACGAAGCCGGCGGCGAAGTCATCCTCGACCCAGTCCATCGTCGATCCGACCAGATACAGCACCGACGCGCCATCGACGAAGAAGGTGCCGCCCGGCGTCTCGATCCGCTCGTCCATCGGGTTGGCGGCGGTCACGTAATCGACCGAATAAGCGAGGCCGGAACAGCCGCGGCGCGGGGTCGACAGTTTGACGCCGATCGCGTCGGCCGGCGCCTTCGCCATCAATTCCGCCACGCGCGCCTCGGCGCGATCGGTCAGCTTCACGGCAGCGGGACGTTGTCGCAGCGTGGTCGCCATCACAACATTCCCAATTCGAGCTTCGCCTCGTCGGACATCTTCTGCGGATCCCAGGGCGGGTCCCACACCAGATTGACGTCGGCGATCGCGATGCCGGGGACGCTGCCGACACGAAGCTCGACCTCGGCCGGCATCGATTCCGCGACCGGGCAGTGCGGCGTGGTCAGCGTCATCGTCACCATCGCATGCGCGTCGTCGGTCACCGTTACGTCGTAGATCAGCCCGAGATCGTAGATGTTGACCGGGATTTCGGGATCGTAGATTTCCTTCAGCGCGTCGATCACCGCTTCGTACAGCGCCCCGCCCGGCTCGCCGCCCGCCAGCGGTTCCGGCTTCTGCGCCAGGAAACCGGCGAGATAGTCACGCTTGCGCTCGAACGTCTCGGTCGCCGTTTCCTCTACCCGCGCCTTGGGCGGCGGCGCCACCGACGCGACTTCCTCGATCGCGATCTTCCTCACATCGTTCATCCGAAGATCCTCGTAACCCGTTCAATTCCCTGTGCGAGCGCCTCGACATCGGCGACGCTCGAATAGACACCGAAGCTCGCCCGCGCGGTCGCCGGCACGCTGAGCGCGTCCATCAGCGGCTGCGCGCAGTGATGCCCGGCGCGGATCGCCACCGCACCTTCGTCCAAGATGGTGGCGACGTCGTGCGGATGCACCCCCTCCACCGCGAAACTGACGATCCCGGCGGCGTCGGCCGGCCCGAACAGCCGCACCGAGTTGATCGCGCCGAGCCGCTCGCGCGTCGCGGCGACCAAAGCCGTCTCGTGCGCGTGGATGCGGTCGAGCCCGATCCCCTCGACATAATCGATCGCCGCCGCCAGCCCGACCGCGCCGACGATATGCGGCGTGCCCGCCTCGAACCGGCCCGGCGGCGGGGCGTAAGTCGTGCGCGCGAAGCTGACGCGGTCGATCATCGACCCGCCGCCCTGATACGGCGGCATCGCGTCGAGCAGGTCGGCGCGGCCCCACAGCACGCCGATCCCGGTCGGGCCGTAGAGCTTGTGCCCGGAAAAGACGTAGAAATCGCAACCGAGCGCGGCGACGTCGACCGCCATCCGCGGCACCGCCTGACACCCGTCGAGCAGAATCTTCGCGCCGGCCGCGTGCGCGATCTCGACCGCGCGCCGGGCATCGAGCACCGAGCCGAGCACGTTCGACACGTGCGCCAGCGCGACCAGCTTGTGCTGCGGCCCGATCATCGCCGCCATCGCGTCGAGATCGACCCGGCCGTCGTCGGTCAGCGGCACGACGTCGATCGCGGCACCGATGCGCTCGGCGACCAGCTGCCACGGCACGATGTTCGAATGATGCTCGAGCGTGGACAGCAAGATGCGGTCGCCTGCCTTCAGTTGCGTGCCCGCCCAGCTCTGCGCGACGAGGTTGATGCCCTCGGTCGCGCCGCGCACGAACACACATTCCTCGGGCTGCGCACCGATGAAGCCCGCCACGCGCCGCCGCGCCGCCTCGTAGGCGAGGGTCATGTCGGCGGAGCGCTGGTACACGCCGCGATGGACGGTCGCGTAATCCTCGCCATAGGCCCGCGCGATCGCGTCGAGCACGGGCTGCGGCTTCTGCGAGGTCGCGGCGGTGTCGAGATAGTGCCAGCCCGCCGGGATCGCCGGAAAGTCGGCAAGGACGTCGAGGCGGCGGGTGGATGCCAAGACACTCATATTCCGTCACCCTGAACTTGTTTCAGGGTCCATTTCTCCACCAGCGACGGCGTCGTGTGTGATTCGATGGATGCTGAAACAAGTTCAGCATGACGGAAGGTGATTGGCCTTCCGTGCATTACAGCACTCGCTCCAACGCCGCCTGCGCTGCCGCCTCAACCCGCGCACGCTCGTCCGCGTCGGCGATGCCGTCGAAAACGCTGCCGACGAACGCCTTGAGCAGCAGCACCTTCGCCTCGGCCGGCGCGATCCCGCGGCTTTGCAGGTAGAATAGCGCATTGTCGTCGAGCTCGCCGACCGTTGCGCCGTGCGCGCACTTCACGTCGTCGGCGAAGATCTCCAGCTCCGGCTTGGCGTTGGCGGTCGCGGTGCGCGTCAGCAGCATCGCCTTGACCGACTGGCTGGCGTCGGTCTTCTGCGCGCCTCGCGCGACCGCGACCTTGCCGAGATAGCTGCCGGTCGCCTTGCCGCCCAGCACCGACCGGACGACCTGGTTCGACGTCGCGTTCGGCTCGACATGGTTGAGCCGAGTCACGATCTCCAGCGTCTGTTCGCCCCCGCCGATGATCGCCGCGCCGAGCTCGAAATGCGCGCCCTCGCGGGCCGTCACGTCGATCGTCACGCGACCGAGCTTGCCGCCGGTGTTGAGGACATGGAACGTCGCCTGCGCGCCGGCCTCCAGCTCGACGCTGAAATCGCGCACGACCGCCGCATCGTCGCCGGCATCCTGCACGATCACGCGCGCGATCGCCTCGCCGGCCGCCACGCGGATCGTCTCGACCGGCGGCGTCGGCCATGCGGTCGCCAGCGCGTCGAGGTCGCTGTAGCGCCACGCCTCGTCGCGCCGCGTCGGCAAGGTGGCGAGCGCCAGCGTCACGCCGCCACCGACCCGTATCCCTCGCGCTCGAGCTGCAACGCGAGTTCCGGCCCGCCCGAGCGCGTGATCCGCCCGGCCTCCAGCACATGGACGAAATCGGGCTGCACGTAATCGAGCAGCCTTTGGTAATGCGTGATGAGCACCACCGCCTTGTCCGGCCCGCGCATGATCCGGTTGATGCCGTCGCCGACCACGCGCAACGCGTCGATGTCGAGCCCACTGTCGGTCTCGTCGAGGATCGCGAGGCGCGGCGCGACGATGCCCATCTGCACCATCTCGTTGCGCTTCTTCTCGCCGCCGGAAAAACCGACATTGACCGGCCGCTTCAGCATCTCCGCATCCATGCCGAGCGCCGCCGCCTGCGCGCGGGCGAGCTTCAGGAAGTCGCCACCTGACAGCGGCGCCTCGCCGCGTCCCCGCCGCTGGCTATTCAGCGCCTCGCGCAAGAACTGGACGTTCGACACGCCGGGAATCTCGACCGGATACTGAAAACCGAGAAACAGACCGGCGGCGGCGCGCTCGTGCGGCTCCATGTCGAGCAGGTCGGCCCCGTCGAAGGTCACCGATCCGTCGGTCACCGCATATCCCGGCCGCCCGCCGAGCACGTATCCGAGCGTCGACTTACCCGCACCGTTCGGCCCCATGATCGCATGCACCTCGCCCGCCTTCGCGGAGAGGTCGAGGCCCTTGAGGATCGGCTTGCCGTCGATTTCGGCGTGGAGGTTGTTAATTTGGAGCATCAGTCAACTAACTCACAATTTAGCTGAACATAGCTGATCGGGGACATTGCCTCATCGTCCAGCGGTTCAGAGTGATGAGTGACGGCGACAACGCGAAGTTGAAGATCTTTTTGTGTGCCGTCGTCGACGATCACGTACTCTCCAACTCTCGGGATATTCGCAAAAGAATAGTGATTCGCTACCAACGGCTCTCCAGCATTATCGTAGGCCTGAACAAAAATACGGATCATCAACCAAGGCCTTCCGCTCGACAAGTTTTCAATAAATTCAATATCATCACGACCCCCGCCCCGCGCAGCGCGTCAGATATTGCGAGCGGAAGTAGCTCACCATGTCCTGTTCCATCTGATCGAGCCGGCGCTGGTCGTCGAGCGCGTGCTGGCGGTCGTCGAGCGTTTCACCGAGCAGCGATAGCGCCGCTTCCGTGTCGGGCGTGCGTTCGCCGGCGTGCAGCTTGCGGCGGCGGTCGGCGATGTCAAGCCGCGCGACCGCGATGGCGCGCTGTTCCTTATAAGCGTCGATCAGGAACCGGCTGTGCCGCGCGACCGATTCGCTGACCGTTTCCGCGACGACCTTGCGGTCGCATTTCTCGACCGCCTTGGCATAGGCGTCGAAATCGGTCTGACCCTGATCGGGCAACGCCGCGCTGGCGAGGGCGAGGGCGAGGGCGAGGGCGAGGGCGGCGATCATCCGACGCTCCCTTCAAGCGAAATGCCGAGCAGTTTCTGCGCCTCGACCGCGAATTCCATCGGCAATTGCTGCAGCACCTCGCGCGCGAAACCATTGACGATCAGCGCAACCGCCGCCTCCTGATCGAGCCCGCGCTGCATCGCGTAGAACAACTGATCGTCGCTGATCTTCGACGTGGTCGCCTCATGCTCGATCTGCGCGCTCGGGTTGCGCACCTCGATATACGGCACGGTGCGCGCGCCGCACTGGTCGCCGAGCAGCAGGCTGTCGCATTGGGTGAAGTTGCGTACGCCTTCCGCGGTCGGCGCGACGCGGACCAGCCCGCGATAGGTGTTGTCGGAATGGCCGGCGCTGATCCCTTTCGACACGATGGTCGAACGAGTGTTCCTGCCGAGGTGGATCATCTTGGTCCCGGTATCGGCCTGCTGGCGATTGTTGGTCACCGCGACCGAATAGAATTCGCCGACCGAGCCATCGCCCGCCAGCACGCAGCTCGGATATTTCCAGGTGATCGCGCTGCCGGTCTCGACCTGGGTCCACGACACCTTGCTGTTCTTGCCCTGGCACAAAGCGCGCTTGGTGACGAAATTGTAGATGCCGCCGACGCCGTGCTCGTCGCCCGGATACCAGTTCTGGACGGTCGAATATTTGATCTCGGCATCGTCGAGCGCGACCAGCTCGACGACGGCGGCGTGGAGCTGGTTCTCGTCGCGCATCGGCGCGGTGCAGCCCTCCAGGTACGACACGTACGCGCCCTTGTCGGCGACGATCAGCGTGCGTTCGAACTGGCCGGTATTCTCGGCATTGATGCGGAAATAGGTGCTGAGCTCCATCGGGCAGCGCACGCCCTCGGGCACATAGACGAAGGTGCCGTCGCTGAAGACCGCGCTGTTGAGCGTCGCGAAGTAATTGTCGTGCTGCGGCACGACCTTGCCGAGCCACTTCTTCACCAGCTCGGGATATTCGCGGATCGCCTCGCTGATCGACAGGAAGATGACACCGGCCGACTTCAGTTCCTCGCGAAACGTGGTGGCCACCGACACGCTGTCGAACACCGCATCGACCGCGACCTTGCGCGCGCCCTCGACCCCCGCCAGCACTTCCTGCTCAGCGATCGGGATGCCGAGCTTCTCGTACGTCCGCCGAATCTCGGGATCGAGCTCATCGAGGCTCGCGATCGTCTTCTTCGCCTTCGGCTCCGCGTAGTAATACGCGTCCTGATAATCGATCGGCGGGATGTTCAGCTTGGCCCAGTCGGGCGACGCCATCGTCAGCCAGCGGCGATATGCCTTCAACCGCCAGTCGAGCATCCATTCGGGCTCGTTCTTCTTGGCGCTGATGTAGCGGACGGTATCTTCGCTCAGCCCCTTGGGCGCGAAGTCCTGCTCGATGTCGGTCGCGAAGCCCCATTCGTACTTCTTGGCGACGGCGGCGTACGCCTCGGCATTCTTGGTGGCCATCACGCGATCTCCGCCATGCGCACCGGGGAGGCCAGACTGGCGAGGCTCACCCCGGCCAGCGCGCCGCGGACCGCGCCATTGACGACATTCCAGTGCGGTTTCACGCGGCAATTCTCCTCGACGCAGCAATCGTGCGCGCCATGATCGACACAGGCCGTCATCGCGATCGGCCCCTCGATCGCCTCGACGATCTCGGCAAGGCTGATCGCGGCCGGGGGACGCGACAGGCGGAAACCCCCACCCGACCCGCGCTGGCTTTCGATCAGACCGGCGGCGGACAGCCGGCTGACCAGCTTCTGCACCGTCGGCAGCGGCAGCGCCGTCTCCTCCGCCAGCGCGGTCGCGTTCAGCCGGCCGGCCCCGCCGCAATGGCGCGCGGCGGCGGACATCATCACGACCGCATAGTCGGCGAGGCTGGACAGGCGCATTCCGGTTAGCCCTAGGCGCAACAGCGAAAAAGGGCTGTTGCGAACGGTTCTCAAATCGGATCAATTCGATCCGATTGCCAAATGGTCGCGCGGACCGCTCGCGTCAACCCGGCAAACGAAAAGCGGCCCGGTCCCCCCAGGAAGACCGGGCCGTTAAGTCGAGAGCTCCCGGTGAAGGGAGCTCCTCGGGTCGCGAGCATAACCTAGCGAGTCGCGCCGGCGGCGGATTGGACGAATCCGACGTCGGGAACGAGTTTGCGGTTGGCGGCGGCGCGCGGCGATGCCATGCGCGCGCCATGGCCTTTCCGCTGCGCCCGTTGCTGTTCGCGATCGATGCCGAGCGCGCCCATGGCCTGACGATCGACATGCTGGCGGCATGGGGAGCGGTGGGAACGCCGGTCGCCGCGACGCCGCCCGCGATGCCGGTGACGGTCGCGGGACTGAACTTTCCCAATCCGCTCGGGCTCGCCGCCGGGGCCGACAAGGACGGGCGCGCGATCGCGGGCTTCTTCGGGCTCGGGTTCGGCGCGGTCGAGATCGGGACGCTGACCCCGTTGCCACAGCCGGGCAATCCGCGTCCGCGGCTGTTCCGGCTGGTCGAGGATCGCGCGGTCATCAACCGGATGGGGTTCAACAATGGCGGGCTCGCCGCCGCCTTACCGCGCGCCAAGGCGGCCAGGCGGCGCGGGCTGCTCGGCATCAACGTCGGCGCCAACAAGGACGCGACCGACCGCATCGCCGATTACGAGGCGGGCGTCGCCGCTGCCGCGCCGGTCGCCGATTACGTCACCATCAACATCAGCTCGCCCAACACGCCGGGCCTGCGCGACCTGCAACACGGGCCGGCGCTGACCGACCTGCTGACGCGCGCGGCTGCGGCACGAGGGACCACGCCGCTGTTCCTGAAGGTCGCACCCGACCAGGAGCCGGCGCAGATCGACGAGATTGCGCGCGCCGCGCTCGCCGCTGGGATCGACGCGTTGATCGTCGGTAATACCACGGTCGGCCGCCCCGCGCTTCGATCGGCGAACGCGGCCGAGCAAGGCGGCCTGTCGGGCGCCCCCCTCGCTGCCCTCGCCACCCAACGGCTGCGCGACTTCCGCGCGGCGACCGGCGGCGCGCTGCCTCTGGTCGCGGCGGGCGGCATCGCCAGCGGGGCGGAGGCCTATGCCCGCATCCGCGCGGGCGCGAGCCTGTGCCAGCTCTACACAGCGTTGGTCTACGAAGGGCCCGGCCTGCCGGTCCGCGTCCTGCGCGATCTCGCCACCCTGCTCGCGCGAGACGGTTTCGCGAGCATCGCCGACGCGGTGGGCACTGCGTAACGGGTTGCCACGCGCGCCCTCGTCGTTAGGGTTCGCGGCATGAAGAGATCGCTCGCCGCCGCCCTGCTGCTCCTGCCGATCGCGGCGTCGATCCCGACGACCGCCCCGGCGCGCCAGCGCACCCGGCCCGCCGTCGCCGCGACCCTACGCACGCCTGCGCAGGGCATGGTCAGCGCCGCCGATCCGCGCGCGGTCGCGGCGGGGGTCGAGATCCTCAACGCCGGCGGCAGCGCGACCGACGCGGCGATCGCGACGATGCTGGCGCTCAACGTGGTTGAGCCGCAAAGCTCGGGCATGGGCGGCGGCACCTTCTACGTCCGTCACGACGCCGCGACCGGCAAGGTCGCGACGATCGACGGGCGCGAGGCGGCGCCGGCCGCCGCCGACGACAAATGGTTCTACGATGCCGGCGGCAACCCGCTGTCGCACGAAGCGGCGGTGCCCGGCGGGCGCAGCGTCGGCGTGCCGGGCCAACTCCGCGTGATGGCGATGGCGCATGCGCAATCGGGCAAGCTACCCTGGGCGCGGCTGTTCCAGCCGGCGATCCGGCTGGCGCGGCAGGGCTTCGCCGCCTCGCCCCGGCTGGTCAACGGATTGACCCAGTTCGCACGGCACATCGATGCCGACACGCGCGCGATCTTCATGGACGCGAACGGCAACCCGCCCGCGGCCGGCACGGTCATCCGAAACCCGGCCCAGGCCGACCTGTTCGACCGGGTCGCGCGGACGGGCCCCGATGCCGTCTACCGCGGCGAGACCGCCGGCCGGATCGTCGCCACGGTGAACTCCGCGCAGCGTAACCCGTCGAAGATGACGCTGACCGACATCGCCAGCTACCGCGCCAAGCCGCGTCCGCCGCTGTGCGGGACGTACCGCGTCTATCGCATCTGCGGAATGGGGCCGCCGTCGTCGGGCGGGTTCACCGTGCTGATGATCCTGAAGCAGCTCGAACGGTTCGACATGGCGAAGCTGGGCAAGGATTCGCCGGTCGCCTGGCACCTGTTCTCGCAAAGCTCGCGCCTCGCCTACGCCGATCGCGACATGTATCTGGGCGATTCCGATTACGTGCAGGTGCCGCTCGCCGGCCTGCTCGACCGCAGCTACATCGTGTCGCGCTCGGCGTTGATCTCGCCCGACCGGTCGATCGACAAGCCGGTCGCGGGTAAGCCCCCCGGCGCCCCGCCACGCATCCGCGCGACGCCACGCGAAACACCGGGCACCACCGACCTCGTCGTCACCGACAAGGCCGGCAACGTCGTCGAGGTGACCACGACCGTCGAGGGGCCGTTCGGCTCCGGTCTGTCGGTCGACGGCATCGTCCTGAACAACGAGCTGACCGACTTCGACATCGTGCCGGAAAAGAACGGCTACCTCGTCGCCAACCGCGTGCAGGGCGGCAAGCGCCCGCGCAGTTCGATGGCGCCGACGATCGTCTACGGCCCCGACGGCAAGGTCCGGCTGGCGATCGGCGCGGCGGGCGGCTCGACGATCATCGCACAGGTGGCGAAGGCGATCGTCGGCGTGATCGACTGGAAGCTGAGCGCGCAGGACGCGATCGGGCTCGGCCTGATCTTCGCGCCCGGCGAGACCGCGATGGCCGAGGCCGGCACCGAACGTGAGGCGATGGTGCCGGCGTTGCGCGCACTGGGCGAGAAGATCGTGGTCGCCCCGCTCGGCCTGAAGGCCAATGCGATCGAGCGCGTCGGCAATCGCTGGGTCGGCGCTGCCGATCCGCGCAGCGAGGGCGTCGCGATGAGCCAGGACGGCCGCACTACGGTCATCAAGCGGTTCGAGGCGAAGGGCTTTCGCCCGCCCGAATAACCAGCGCAAAAGGGGGATGGCGCAGCCGAATGCGGCGCGTCGCGAAGGAGGAGCCGGATGCGGCAGATCGAGAAGTTTCCCAACCTGGTCGCGATGTTCTTCGCGCGCGCGACCGCCGCCGGCGACCGTCCGTTCCTGGGGCACAAGGTCGGCGACGAATGGGTGTCGCTGAGCTGGGTCGACGTGGCGCAACAGGTCGCGAGCCTGGCCGCCGGGCTCCGCGCGATCGGCCTGCAACCGGGCGACCGCGTGATGCTGGTCAGCGAGAACCGGCCCGAATGGTGCATCAGCGACCTGGCGATCATGGCCGCCGGCTGCGTGACGGTGCCGACCTACATCACCAATACCGAGCGCGACCACACCCACATCATCGAGAATTCGGGCGCGCGCGCGATCATTGTGTCGAACGCGAAGCTGGCCCGCCCCCTCCTCCCCGCCGCGATCCGTGCGAGCGAGGCGAAGATCGTGATCGGCATCGACGACATGCGGATCGGCCAGAGCGCGCTGGAATATCATAGCTGGCGCCAGCTGATCGCCGACCACCCGACCGATCCGTCCGACGTCGTGTCGACCGCGACGCGCGACGATCTCGCGTGCATCATCTACACCAGCGGCACTGGCGGCGCGCCGCGTGGCGTGCAGCAGCATCACGGCGCGATCCTGCACAATGTCGAGGCGTGCTGCACGCTGATCGCCGAGGATTTCGGCTGGGACGACGAAATCTTCCTGTCGTTCCTCCCCCTTTCCCACGCCTACGAACATACCGGCGGCCAGCATTTCCCGATCGGGCTCGGCGCGCAGATCTTCTACGCCGAGGGGCTGGAGAAACTGGCGAGCAACATCGAGGAAGTGCGCCCGACGATCATGGTCGTGGTGCCGCGCCTGTTCGAGGTTCTGCGCACGCGGATCGTCAAGTCGGTCGAGAAGCAGGGCGGCCTGTCCAACTACCTGCTCAACCGCGCGGTCGCGATCGGCGGCAAGAAGGCGGCGGGCGGCGTGCCGCTCTACGACCAGCCGATGAACCTGATCGTCAGCGCGCTGCTGAAGCCCAAGATCGCCAAGCGCTTCGGCGGACGGATCAAGGCGATGGTGTCGGGGGGCGCCCCACTCAACCCGGAGATCGGCATCTTCTTCCAGTCGCTCGGGCTGACCTTCCTGCAAGGCTATGGCCAGACCGAGGCGGCGCCGGTGATCTCGTGCAACCGCCCGCGCGCAGGCCTCAAGATGGATACGGTCGGTCCGCCGCTCGACGAGGTCGAGGTGCGGATCGCCGACGACGGCGAGATCCTGGTGCGCGGCGAACTCGTCATGCACGGCTATTGGCGCAACCCCGAAGAGACCGCTCGCGTGCTGAAGGACGGCTGGCTCCACACCGGCGATATCGGCGAGATCGACGATCGCGGGCGGATCAAGATCACCGACCGCAAGAAGGACCTCATCATCAACGACAAGGGCGACAACGTCTCGCCCCAGAAGGTCGAGGGGATGCTGACGCTACAGCCCGAGATCGGGCAGGCGATGATCGCGGGCGACCGCCGGCCCTACATGGTCGCGGTGCTGGTGCCCGATCCCGAATGGACCCAGGAATGGTGCGCGCGGACGGGGGCGGCGTGCAGCGCGACGGCGCTGATCGACGACCTCGACTATCGCGCGGCGCTGATGGCGGCGGTCGAGCGGGTGAACAAGGACCTGTCGGTGATCGAACGCGTCCGCCGCTTCATCCTGGCGGATGAGCCGTTCACGATCGAGAATCAACAGATGACACCGAGCCTGAAAATCCGTCGGCACGTGCTGAAGGACGTGTACGGGGCAAGGTTGGACGCGTTGTACAAGAGCTAACTAGCCGACCCGGACTGCCAATTCGTCATTGCGAGCGTAGCGTAGCAATCCAGGGCCGCGCGTGGGGCGCTGGATTGCTACGCTACGCTCGCAATGACGGCCTGCGGTGAGCTAAAGACTCACCGCTCCGCCGTCTTCACCCCCTGCTTGGCCGCGACCTTCGCCGGCAGGACTTCCATCGTCCAGTCGGTGTCGGGGCGGAGATACTTCGCCGCCACCGCCTGCAATTCCGCCGAGGTCGCGGTCTGGTAATCGGACAGGATCGACCGCGCCGAATCGATCCGCTTGGGATCGTAGGTCGCGCCCGCGAGCAGCTGGATCCAGAACGTGTTCCCGGTCGACGCGCGCAGGACATATTGCTGCATCGGTTCCTTCGCGCGCTGGAGCTCGTCGGCGGTGATCGGGTTCTTGGCGAGGTCGGCGGCGATCTCGCGCGACAGGCGGAAGAACAGGTCGGTCTTGTCGGGCGGCACCTGGCCGATCGCCATGATCCGTCCGCCGCTCGGCGCGCCCACCGGCCAGGTCGAATTGACGCTGGGGCTGTAACTCGCGCCCGAAGCCGTGCGCAGGCGATCGTAGAGACGGTCGCTGAACACTTGCGCTAGGATGTCGAGCTTGCGCCCCTCCGACGCGCCCGCGACACCGCCGCCGGTCGGCCAGGCGATCAGCGCGACGGCCTGGTCCTCCTGCCCCGTATGCGTCCGCACCAGCGGCGTCGCATTGTGCGCGGGGAAGCGGACCGGCGGCGGCGGCGTGGTGACCGCGTCGCGCGGCTTCATCGCGCCGAAGGTCTGCGCGACCGCGGCGATCGCATCCTCCGCCTTGACGTCACCGAACACCTGGACCTCGATCGGGCCGGTCGCCATGAGCGGTTGCCAGAACGCCTTGAACTGGCCGGGGGTCAGCGCCGACACGACCGGCGCCGGCGGCAGGCCCCAGCGCGGGTCGCGGTCGTGAAGGTAGTAATCGAGGTCGCGGTTGAGCACGCCCGACGGCGACGATCCGAGCGTCGCATAACCCGTCGCCAGCACGGCCTTCGCGCGCAGCACCGGCGAGGGGTCCCAGCCCGGCGTCGCGAGCTTGTCGGCGAGCAGGCGCAACTGATCCTTGTAATCGGCCGGCGACGTGACCGACACGAACGAGAACGCATCGTCGTCGATGTTGAAATCCATGCCCAACCGACGGCCGGACATCAGCTGGTCGAGCTGTTCCTGACCGATCGAACCGATCCCGCTGGCGGCCAGCGCCAGATCGCCCGCCCAGGCCGGGCTGACGCGATTGGCCGGCAACGCGCCATAGCCGCGACCCCAGCGCACCCGGACATAGACCCGATTGGTCTCGCCGTCGTTCGGGTACAGCATCAGCCGCACGCCGTTGGCGAAGACGACCTTCTGCATGTCGAGCTGCGCGATCGATTCGCGAGCGACGACCATGCCGATCGGGCCGAGCGGGGGCAGTTTCGAGAAATCGATCGCGGCGACCGCATTGCGCTTCGGCACCAGCTTCGACACGTCGGCGTTGAGCGCGGCGGTCAGCTTGGTCGCGGCGGCGGCGTCCGGCGTCTGGGTCGACACGAACGCGCGCGTCGCGTCGCCCTGGAAGATGCGCTTGGTCGACGCCAGGATCGACGCCGGGGTGAACATCCCCTTCTCGCGCGCGTCGGTGAAGATCTTGTACGACACTTCGGGCGAGGCCACCGTCTCGCGGATGTCGAGCGCGCTGACCATGTTGTCCGCCTGCGCCGAACCGGCTTCGACGCGCGCGGTATCGACCTGATTCTTCATCGCCGAATCATAGACGCCGAGCTCGCGATCGAGTTCGGCCTGGCTCGGCGGGCGAGTCATCGCGTCGGCGATGATCGCGCGGACGTCCTTCAGCGCCTGCTCCCAATTGTTGCCGACCGGCTGGATCGACACGAAGGTGCCGTTGACCGACCGCGACACGTCGTCGAGGCTGACTCCGGCCTGGACGAAGCTGCCCCCGGCGCGCGCGCGTGTTTCCAGCCGGCGGTTGATGACCTGCACCGCCATCTGGTCGACCAACCGCTTCTGGTTGAACAGGACGAGGTCGGCGTTGAAGTGCCACGGGCGCAGCACCGCGGTCGACACCAGGGTCGGCATGCCGGCTTCGACCAGCGTACCGGTGGTCGGCTCCTTGGGCGACGGCGTGCCGAAATCGGGATCGGCGGGGTTGGCGCCCGCCCCCTTCCAGCTCTGGAAATTCTTGTCGACCAGCGTCTCGAGCAGCACTGGGTCGATATCGCCCGAGATGATGACGACGGCATGGTCGGGCCGGTACCATTTGTCGTGGAACGCGCGCAACGACGCCGCGGTCGCCGCCTGCAGGCTCTTCACGGTCCCGATCGGCGATCGCGTGGCAAACGGCTGGCCGGCGAAGATCGTCGCGCGCATCGCGTCGCCGTAGCGAACCTGCGGTCCCGGCGCCTCGCGCTGTTCCGCCATGACGACCGGACGCTCGGAATTGACCACGGTATCGTCGAACGACGGCGCCTCCATCATCCCGGCCAGGATGCGCAGGCTTTCGTCGACGGTCGCGGGGGTCGCGGCGGGCAGATCGAGCTTGAACACCGTCTGGGTGAAGCTGGTCTCGGCATTGGTGTCGCTGCCGAAGGTCGCGCCCAGCCGCTGCCACGTCCGCTTGGCTTCATTGTCGGCGACGTACTTGCTGCCGCGGAACACGAGGTGTTCCATGAAGTGGGCGTAGCCCTGCTGGTTGTCGTCCTCGTACAGCGAGCCGGCATCGATGCGGACGCGGATCGACACCTGTCCCGGCGGCACGCCGTTCTTGCGCACGGCATAGCGAAGGCCGTTGGGCAGCGTGCCGAAATGCCAGTTGAGATCGGGGGTGATGTCGCTGCCCTTGAACAGCCAGGGCGAGCGATCGACTTCGGGCCGGACGGTCGGCGTCGTCGCGACCGGCGCGGGAACCGCCTTGCGCGCGACCTCCTGCGCGATGGCGGGAAGCGTAAGTCCCAGCGACAGGACGACGAAAAGCGGGAGGCGCGACGCGCGACGGGAAGACGTCATATATGGACCGTTTTAGGGATCGCTCCCTGAACGGGCAATGGCTGGCGCGCGACACCTGTCACGCCATGTCACGAAAACGGCCATCTTTTGGTCCAATCTGACCCATAGGCAGTCGCGGCACGGCGTCGGCCTCCTATATCCGGTGCCGTCGCTCGAAAAGGCTTGGACTGGTGACCGCACATCGCACGATCGATCGCAACGACGGCGTCAGCATCGCGCACGATGCCGTGCCCGACCTGGCGATGCTGTCGGGCGCGCGGTTGCCCGATGCCGAGGCCGAACGCGCGGCCATGGCGAAGCGCCCCCGCATCATCCGTTACGGCAAGCATTTCCGTGGGTTCTTCGACCGCCTGATCGCGGGATCGTCGCTGGTGTCGAACGAGCCCGTGCTGGACGTGCGCGACTTTCCGTGGACGCAGGCGCTGCGCGACAATTGGCAGGCGATCCGCGACGAGGCGATCGCCGTCGCGCTCGGCCGCAACTCCCCCTCGCTCGCCAGCGTCTCGCCCGATCACCGCGCGATCGCGCCGATCGACATGTGGCGCAGCTTCTTCCTGTGGGGCTATGGCTACAGCGTCGAGGAGAATCTGGCACGCTGCCCGGTGACCAGCGCGACCGTCGCCGAGATTCCCGATCTCAACAGCGCGTTCTTCTCGATCCTGGCACCGGGCACGCACATCCCGCCCCATCGCGGCGTGACCAAGGGACTCATCACCTGTCACCTCGGCCTGATCGTGCCGCGCGACGGCGACGTGCGGATGCGGATCGACGATCGCATCGTTCGCTGGGCCGAAGGCGAGACCCTGGTGTTCGACGACACCTACGACCATGAGGTCTGGAACGACGCCGCCAGTATCCGCGTCGTGCTGCTCATCCAGATCAAGCGTCCGTTGCGCAATCCCGGCCGCTGGATCGCGGAGACGTTCCTGAACATCGTCCGCCGCTCCGCCTTCGTGCAGGAAGCACGCGACAACGTGACGGCGTGGAATGCTGCAGTAAAACACCTGGATATCTGACGCCTCGGCGCGACCTATTCTTCGCCCGACTATCCGTCAGGAAAATCTTTACCGCCCCGCGCTAGGCATCGTGGCTCCAATGCTATGGTGTCGAGATCGGGATTGAAGATCGCGCTTTCCCCGCTGGTGGTCGTCATCGCACGCGACGTGGTGTCGAGCCACGACCGCTTGCTCGACGGGTCGTGGGGACCAGCAACGGCGACCGGGCAGAGCGCCCGCGCGGGCGGCGCGAGCGTCGGTGGGGAAACGGGCCGATGACCGGCACGATGGCGCAAGCGACAGGTCGTGACCGGCGCAGCGCGGTGCGGCGGCGCACCGGCACGATCGCCTGGGTCTCGCATCGCGGCTACGGTACCGCGCGCTGCACGATCCACGACGTGTCCGACACCGGCGCGCGCATCCAGGCGCCGTGCGGCCTGCGGGTCGGCGACGACGTGACGCTGACCGAGGACGGCGCGCCCAAGCGCAACGCCGTCGCGATGTGGGTCGAGGCCGACATGATCGGACTGCATTTCAGCTTCTGATCCGCGCGGGCAGGCTCCGAGCAACGCAGCGTTTCGCGTCGCCCGCTTGATCCGCGCACGCATCCCGCCCACATGGCCGGCATGCTGATCGAGACCGAGACCACGCCCAACCCGGCGACACTGAAGTTCCTGCCCGGCCGGATCGTGATGGACGCCGGCACGCGCGACTTCGCGAGCCCCGAGGAAGCGGAGGCGAGTCCACTGGCCGAGGCGATCTTTACGCTGGGCGACGTGACCGGCGTATTCTTCGGCCGCGACTTCGTGTCGGTGACCGCAGCACCCGGCGTCGACTGGCCCGGCCTCAAGCCCGACGTGCTCGCGATCCTGCTCGATCATTTCAGCGCCGCCATGCCGCTGTTCAAGCCGGCTTCAGCGGCCGGCATCTCGGTCCCGGCCGACGACGGCGGCCTCGCCGACGATCCCGCCGACGCCGACATCGTCGCGCAGATCCGCGAGCTGATCGACACGCGCGTGCGCCCTGCCGTCGCCAATGACGGCGGCGACATCGTCTATCGCGGGTTCGACAAGGGCAAGGTCTATCTGCGCATGCAGGGCGCGTGTTCGGGCTGTCCCTCGTCCACCGCGACGCTGAAGAACGGGATCGAGCAATTGCTCAAATATTACGTCCCCGAAGTCACCGAGGTCCGCGCGGTCTGACCGACGCCGCACCACCACCCGGAATTCCATCGAAAGGGAAAGTCATGGGCACCAAGCTCACCGACGACGCACTCGACACGCTGTTCCGCGCCGCCCGCAGTTATAACGGCTATGTCGACGAGCCCGTGACCGAGGCCGACATCCACGAAATCTACGAACTGGTGAAGATGGGGCCGACCTCCGCCAACCAGCAGCCGGCGCGTTTCGTCTGGCTGCTGAGCCAGGAGGGCAAGGACAGGCTCGCCGGGTTCGCCAGCGCCAACAATGCGTCGAAAGTCCGGGAAGCGCCGGCGTCGGTCATCGTCGCGTACGACACCGAATTCCACGAACACCTGCCGGAGCTCTTCCCCCATGTCGATGCCCGGCCCTGGTTTGCCGAACCGGTCGCGCGCGAGCGACACGCCTTCCTCAACGCGACGTTGCAGGCGGCCTATTTCATCATGGCGGCGCGCTCGGTCGGGTTCGACACCGGGCCGATGACCGGGTTCGACAATGCCGGAGTCGACGGCGCGTTCTTCGCCGACCAGCCGCATTATCGCTCGTTCATGATCTCGACTTTGGGCCATGGCGACCCCTCGAGCATCTTCGGCCGCCTGCCGCGGCCGGCCTTCGACAAGTTCAACACTATCCTGTGACGGGCGAATTGGGCTAGCGGGTCTGGCATGACCCGCACCCTAGTCATCGAAACCGCCACCGCCGCCTGCTCGGTCGCGCTGATCGAGGGCAGTCGTGTGGTCGCGGCGGCGCACGAGGTGGTCGGGCGCGGGCATGCCGAGCGGCTTGTGCCGATGATCGCCGAATTGCCGGACGGCGGGCGTACCGACGCGATCCTGGTCGATTGCGGGCCGGGCAGCTTCACCGGCATCCGCGTCGGGATCGCCGCGGCGCGCGGGCTGGCGCTTGGCTGGGGCGTGCCGGTGCAGGGTTTCTCGTCGCTGCCGCTGGTCGCTGCGCGCAAGCTGGCGGAGGACAATGACGGTTTGCCGATTGCCGTCGTGCTGGAGGGTGGGCATGGCGAGGTGTTCATGCAGACATTCGCTTCTTTCCCGCTACGCGCAATCGGGCCGCTCGAATCGCTGAGCCCGGCCGCGGCACGCGTACGCGCGGGCGGCACCACGCTGGTCGGCGACGGCGTGCGCTGGCTCGGTTTCGGCGATCCACGCGAGGCGCCGCGCGGCGCGTTGCCCGTCGCGGCCGATATCGTCTTGCTACCCGCCGAACTAACCGAATTACCACCCCGCCCGATCTATGGTCGCGCGCCCGACGCCAAGCCGATGGCACCGGCGGCAAGCGTCCCGGCATGAGCACGCTCGCGCTCGACCTGCGCGAGGGCGATGCGCGCGATCTCGATCAGGTCGAGCGGTTGATGGCGGCGGCGTTCGACCCGCGCTGGGGCGAGGCGTGGACGCGCAATCAGGTGATCGGAATGCTGTCGCTGCCCGGCGTCTGGCTGACCATCGCCGAGCGCGGCGGGTCGAGCCTGGGCTTCGCCCTCACCCGCGCGACGCTCGACGAAGCCGAACTGCTGCTGCTCGCGGTCGCGCCGCAGGCCCGGCGCGGCGGGATCGGCGCGGCGCTGCTCCGCACCGTCGTCGCCGATTGCGGGGGGCGCGGCATCGCCACGCTCCACCTCGAAGTGCGCGAAGGCAACGATGCGATCCGATTGTACAAGCAGCACGGCTTCGCCAAGGTCGGCGAACGGCGCGATTATTATCGCGGCGCCGACGGCAAGAGCTACGCCGCGCTGACCCTGCAACGCCCGACGCGTTAACGCTCCCGTAACCTTTCGGAAAGCTATTGCGCCCACGCCGGACTTGGCGCAAAGGCCGCGACCCCTCCCCCGCAATCCGTTGAATCCAAGAGGAATACGAATGTCCGACAGCCTGGAGA
This sequence comes from Sphingomonas sp., assembly GCF_017304635.1. Classification (GTDB taxonomy): domain Bacteria; phylum Pseudomonadota; class Alphaproteobacteria; order Sphingomonadales; family Sphingomonadaceae; genus Sphingomonas. Next base: position 263,649 of record NZ_JAFKMA010000001.1, on the reverse strand, counting down.
TGCAGGAAACGCTGGTCACGCTGACCGCCGACATCGCCGCCGAATATCTCGGTAACAACAACGTCGCCGTGTCCGACATCGAGCTCGTCATCCAGAACATCTATCGCGGCCTGTTCGCGCTCGGCATGGCAACGCCCGAGGCGGCGGCCAGGCCCGAGCCGGCGGTGTCGGTCCGCGCGTCGATCAAGCCCGACTATCTGGTGTGTCTGGAGGACGGCAAGAAGCTGAAGATGCTCAAGCGCCACCTGATGACGCACTACCAGATGACGCCGGAGCAATACCGCCAGAAATGGAACCTGCCCGCCGACTATCCGATGGTCGCGCCGAACTATGCCGAGCAACGCCGCAGCCTGGCGAAGCAGATCGGCCTGGGCACCAAGCCGCGCAAGTCGCAATAGGATCGACCGCCCAACGCCGGCTAATTGCGAATCACTCTCGGCTTTCGCAATAAGCCGGCATCGCCTATATCGCGGGCATGCCGCGAAAGATCGATCTCGAAGCGCTCTGTGCCGAAAAGGGGCTGCGCATCACCGAACAGCGTCGCGTCATCGCGCGCGTGCTGAGCGAGGCCGACGACCATCCCGATGTCGAGAAGGTGTACGAGCGCGCCTCGGCGATCGATTCGGGTATCTCGATCGCGACGGTCTATCGCACGGTGCGACTGTTCGAGGAGGCCGGCATCCTCGACCGCCACGATTTCGGCGACGGCCGCGCCCGCTACGAACCCTCGCCCGAGGCGCATCACGACCATCTGATCGATATCGAGACCGGCAAGGTGATCGAATTCGTCGATCCCGAGCTCGAGCAGTTGCAGAAGCAGATCGCCGAAAAGCTCGGCTTCCGCCTGGTCGATCACCGGATGGAACTCTACGGCGTCAGCCTGGAGCGGAAATAACGCGTATCCGTCACCCCGGCCTTGTGCCGGGGTCCACCGTACCGCACACCGCCACGCGGGCAATTTGCTGCACGGTGGAGCCGGGACGAGCCCGGCATGAAGTTTGGGGGATAGCGTGACTGCCATGACTCCCGAAGCCAGAGCCGCCATCGCCGCCGGACAGCCGCAGCCGCTGAGCCTGCCCGGTCGCCTGCGCATCTTCGTCCGCTTCCTCGGCCTGCTGACGGCGATGCTGATCGCGGTGCCGCTCCATTACCTCTGGCGGCTGGTCCGCGCGCCGTCGCCTTGGCCGAAGCAGTTCCTTGGCTGGGCGGCGTGGTTCGCAGGCGCGCGCGTCGAGCGAGTCGGCGTGCCACTGAAGCGCGATGTCTTCTACATCTCCAACCACCTTTCCTGGGTAGACATCTTGGCGATCGCCGGCGCCAGCGGCACCGCGTTCGTCGCCAAGGACGAGTTGCGCAAGGCGCCGGTGGTCGGCTGGCTGGCGACGCTCAACCGCACCGTATTCGTCAAGCGCGAGAACCGGATGGGCGTGGCCGAGCAGATCAACGAACTGCGCGACGCGCTGGCGGAGAATTGGTCGGTCACCGTCTTTCCCGAAGGCACCACCACCGACGGCCGCTCGCTGCTGCCGTTCAAGACGCCGATGCTGCGGGTGCTGGAACCGCCTCCGCCAGGCGTGATGGTGCAGCCGGTGATGCTGGAATATGGCGCGGTCGGCGAGGAGATTGGCTGGATCGGGGTCGAGGCCGGGATCGACAATGCGAAGCGCATCCTGGCCCGCCCGGGCAGCTTCCGCTTACGCGTCCATTTCCTCGACCCGTTCGACCCGCGCGACTTCCCCGGCCGCAAGGCGATCGCCGCCGAAAGCCGCCGTCGCATCGAAGCGGCGCTGGTCGCGGTGCTCGGCCAGCCGCTTCGCCCCTTCGCCTACGACGTCGCGCCGGTGCGGTATGAAGCCGAGCCTCCGCCCGCCTCTCTGTCATCCTGACGTCGTTTCAGGATTCATTCTTCCCCACGCGATACCGCCCCGAGGCACGGTGGATGCTGAAACAAGTTCAGCATGACAGCAAAGTGGGGTAACGGCGCCCGCAATGACCACCCGCACTCCCAAGACCTTCCACGTCAAGTCGTTCGGCTGCCAGATGAACGTCTATGACGGCGAGCGCATGGCCGAGTTGATGGCCGCGCAGGGCCTGACCGCGACCGCCGATGCCAACGCCGCCGACCTCGTCGTGCTCAACACCTGCCACATCCGCGAAAAGGCGACCGAGAAGGTCTATTCGGACATCGGTCGCCTCCGCAAACACGGCAGCGATCCCATGATCGCGGTCGCCGGCTGCGTCGCGCAAGCCGAGGGCGAAGAGATCGCCCGCCGCGCCGGCGTCGACATCGTCGTCGGCCCGCAAGCCTATCACAACCTGCCCGATCTAGTCGCCAAGGCATCGCGGGGCGAGCTCGGGCTCGATACCGACATGCCGGTCTTGTCGAAGTTCGGCGCCCTGCCCGCGCGTCGCCAGGTCGGGCCGAGCGCGTTCCTGACGGTGCAGGAAGGGTGCGACAAATTCTGCACCTATTGCGTCGTGCCTTATACCCGCGGTGCCGAGATCAGCCGGCCATGGGCCGCGCTGGTCGACGAGGCCAAGGCGCTGGTCGATGCCGGCGCGCGCGAGATCACGCTGCTCGGCCAGAACGTCAATGCATGGAGCGATGGCGACCGCGACCTCGGTGCCCTGATCCGCGAACTCGATCGCATCCCCGGTCTGGCGCGAATCCGCTACACGACCAGCCATCCCAACGACATGACGCAGGGGCTGATCGACGCGCATCGCGACGTCGAGAAACTGATGCCGTTTCTTCATCTGCCGGTGCAGTCGGGCAACGACCGCGTGCTGAAGGCGATGAACCGCAGCCACGGCCGCGACAGCTATTTGCGCATCCTCGACCGCGTCCGCGCGGCGCGTCCCGACATCGCGCTGTCGGGCGACTTCATCGTCGGCTTCCCCGGCGAGACCGAGGCCGAGTTCGCGGATACGCTGAGCCTGATCGACGCGGTCGGCTATGCCCAGGCGTTCAGCTTCAAATACAGCCCGCGCCCCGGCACGCCCGCCGCCGACATGCCCGACCAGGTCGCCGCGGACGTGATGGACGACCGCCTGCAACGGCTCCAGGCCGCGCTCAACCGCGATCAGGCCGCCTTCAATGCCGCGACCGTCGGGCGCACCTGCGACGTGCTGATCGAGCGCCGCGGCAAGCTGCCCGGCCAGATGCTCGGCAAGTCGCCGTGGCTGCAATCGATCCATTTGCTGACCGACGCCGCGATCGGCGACCTGATCGAGGTCGAGATCGTCCAGGCCGGCCCCAACTCGCTGTCGGGAATCGAGAAAGTCCGCGCCGCCGCCTAGACCGCGACTTCGCCCTGCTCATCGCCGTCCCAGTAATGCAGCTTGTCGGCGTGGACCTTGATGAGCACCAGGCCCGGCGTGTCGGTGCCCTGTTCGAACCAGCGTTCCAAGTCGCTGTTCCAATGCGCCTCGAACGCCGCCTTGTCGCGGATTAACTCGGCCTTGCCCGCCGCCGCGATGAACATCGGCGGCTTGCCGAGCAGGCCCGTGTTGCCGTGCAAGGTCAGCCCGACGTGCGAATCGCGCTGAATGTCGGCGACCATCTCGGTATCGTCGAGCGCGAAGAACCAGCTGTCGCCGTCATAGTCGACGTCGCGATTGTTGCTCATCGGCCGCGCGGCGACACCGCCGTCGCTCGCGCGCGTCGACAGCATCGTGAAGTCGATGTCGCGCATGGTTTCGGCGATGTCTTTCAATGTCTTGGGCATCCTGCTCTCCTGTTTCTCCCGCGACCGACAGCGGACGGCGGCGCGAACGGTTCCGCCGACGCCGACGCTTTTCCCCTGTTCGCGGCCCGCGCGCTCTGCCATTTGTGGGACCGGCCTCACCGCCCCCACGCGCCGAAAGGACTTCATGAGCCGCAAGCCGGTCCCCGCCCAATCCGGTGAACGCAGCCGGGTCGAGCTGACCTTCGACAAGCCGCAGCTGCTCGCGCAACTCTTCGGGCAATACGACCAGAACCTGGTCGCGCTCGAACATCGGCTGGGCATCTACATCACCGCGCGCGGCAATCGTGTCGGGGTGGAGGGATCGGCCGAACAGGTGGCGATGGCGCGCGATGTGCTCAACGACCTCTACAAGCGGATCCAGCGCGGGGAGGAGATCGACCCCGGCCTGGTCGACGCCTCGATCGCGATGATGGCGGAACCGACGCTCGACGGCATCGTCTCGGCCGATCACGGCCATGCCGCCCCGCCGATCATGATCCGCACGCGCAAGAAGACGATCGTGCCGCGCACGCCCGCCCAGGCGCACTACATGCGCGAGCTGGTCGGCAACGACATGATCTTCGCGCTCGGCCCGGCGGGCACCGGCAAGACCTATCTGGCGGTCGCCCAGGCCGTATCGCAGCTCATCACCGGCAGCGTCCAGCGGCTGATCCTGTCGCGCCCGGCGGTCGAGGCGGGCGAGAAGCTGGGCTTCCTGCCCGGTGACATGAAGGAGAAGGTCGATCCCTATCTCCGCCCGCTCTATGACGCGCTTAACGACTGCCTGCCCGCCGAACAGGTCGAGCGGCGGATCGCGAGCGGCGAGATCGAGATCGCGCCGATCGCGTTCATGCGCGGGCGCACGCTGTCCGACGCGTTCATCATCCTCGACGAAGCGCAGAACACGACGCCGGCGCAGATGAAGATGTTCCTGACCCGCTTCGGCGAGCGCAGCCGCATGGTCATCTGCGGCGATCCCAACCAGGTCGACCTGCCCGGCGGCGTCGATGCCTCGGGCCTGCGCGACGCCGTGATCCGGCTGGAGGGGATCGAAAGCATCGCCATCTCCCGCTTCACCGCCGCCGACGTCGTCCGCCACCCGATCGTCGGCCGCATCGTCGAGGCATATGAGGGGCCGAAGGCGTAATGCTTGAAGTCGCGCTGTCGTCCGAAAAGCCGTGGCCCGAGGCGGACTGGGAAGCGCTGGCGACCCGCGCTGCGCAAACGGCGATCGGGTTGACGCCGCATGGCGATCTGCTGGCGTCGCCAACGCTGATCGAGATTTCGGTGCGCCTCACTTCCGACGACGAGGTCCACCAGCTCAACAACCAGTATCGGCACAAGGACAAGCCAACCAACGTCCTGAGCTTCCCGATGATCCAGCCCGATCTGCTCGATACCGTGACGCATAATTCGGACGATGGCGAGGTGCTGCTCGGCGACATCGTGCTCGCGCACGGCGTCTGCGCGCGCGAGGCGGCGGACAAGGGCATCGCCATCACCGATCATGCCACGCATTTGATCGTGCACGGCACGCTGCATCTGCTAGGTTACGACCATATGAGCGACCACGAGGCGACGGCGATGGAGGCGATCGAGACCGCCGCGCTCGCGCAACTCGGCATCGCCGACCCCTATCTGATCGACGAGGACTGACGACGACCATGGCCGAGGGGCAATCCGGTTCGGAGAACGGCGACAGTATCTGGCGCAAGCTGAAGGCGTCGATCTTCGGCGAGGAAACCAGCCTGCGCGACCAGCTCGAGGACGTGATCGAGCGCCACGAGGACGATCCCGCCCCCGACGCCGCCGGCGACCTGTCGCCGATCGAGCGGCAAATGGTGAAGAACGTGCTCCATTTCGGCGAGCGCGATGCTGGCGGCATCGGCGTGCCGCGCGCGGACATCGTCGCGGTCGAGGAACAGACCAGCTTCGCCGACCTGGTGCGCGTGTTCGCGGAAGCTGGGCACAGCCGCCTGCCCGTCTATCGCGGCAGCCTCGACGAAGTGATCGGCATGGTCCACGTCAAGGACGTCTTCGCGCTGCTGGCGAGCGAAACGCCGCCGCCCGAGACGATCGACATCCTGGTCCGCCAGCCGCTCTATGTCCCGATGGCCATGGGCGCGCTCGACCTGCTGGCCGAGATGCGGTCGAAGCGCGTCCATCTCGCGATCGTGCTCGACGAATATTCAGGCACCGAGGGGCTGGTGACGATCGAGGACCTGATCGAGGAGATCACCGGAGATATCGAGGACGAGCATGACGACGCGCCCGAGGCGATGCTGGTGCCGCTCGACGGCGGCGCGTGGGATGCCGATGCGCGTGTCGAACTGGAGGACGTCGCCGATACGGTCGACGCACGGTTCGGCGAGCATGACGAGGACGTCGACACGCTCGGTGGCCTGGCGGCGGTGATCGCTGGCCGCGTGCCGGCCAAGGGCGAGTGCCTAGCTACGCCATCGGGCTGGACGCTCGAAGTGCTGCAATCCGACACGCGGCGGATCGAACGCCTGCGCCTGCACCCGCCCAAGCCGGTGCCGGAGGGGGTAGAAGCCTGACCGTCGCCCCGGCGAAGGCCGGGGCCGCTGGCCGCCGGCCACTTTGCGATACTGCCAGCGATCCCGGCCTTCGCCGGAATGACGGCATTAATCGATTTTCTCGTTGGCCGAGATTGGATTAAGTCATCGGCTAAATCTATTGCGGTGTCACATCCGGGCGCTAGGGAAGGATCAAACCCCCGAAGCGAGAGGAACGACCGCAATGGACGCGAAGACCGGATCGATCGACAATGGCGGCTGCCCGATGGGCAGCGGCGGAGTGCGCGCCCTGCTCGGCCGGACCAACAAGGATTGGTGGCCGGAAATGCTGGCGACCGAAATCCTCAACCCCAACGGCGCGTCAAACCCGATGGGCGCCGACTTCGATTATGCCGAGGCGTTCAAGCAGCTCGATTATGCCGCGCTCAAGGCTGACCTGACCGCGCTGATGACCGACAGCCAGCCGTGGTGGCCGGCCGATTACGGGCATTACGGCCCCTTCTTCATCCGCATGGCGTGGCACGCCGCCGGCACCTATCGCACCGCGGACGGCCGCGGCGGCGCCAATAGCGGGCAGCAGCGCTTCGCCCCGCTCGATTCGTGGCCCGACAACGGCAACCTCGACAAGGCGCGCCGCCTGTTGTGGCCGATCAAGCAGAAGTACGGCAAGCACATCAGCTGGGCCGACCTGTTCATCCTGGCCGGCAACGTCGCGATCGAGAGCATGGGCGGGCCGGTGTTCGGCTTCGGCGGCGGTCGTGCCGACGTGTTCGAACCCGAGCGCGACATTTATTGGGGCTCGGAAGACAAGTGGGTCAATCAGGGTGTGCAGACCCGCATCGCCCCCGAGCACGGCATGCACGAACTCGAAGGGCCGCTCGCCGCGATCCAGATGGGGCTCATTTACGTCAACCCGGAAGGGCCGCAGGGCAACCCGCACGACGATGCCGGCATGGCGCGCGACATGAAGGAGACCTTTGCGCGGATGGCGATGGACGCCGAGGAGACCGTCGCGCTGACCGCCGGCGGCCACACCTTCGGCAAGGCGCACGGCAATGGCGACGCGTCGCTGCTGGGCGCGGCGCCGTCGAGCGGCGATCTGGTCGCACAGGGCTTCGGCTGGGTCAGCGGGCATGAGAGCGGCGGGATCGGCGAGCATACCGTCACCAGCGGGATCGAAGGCGCGTGGACCAACACACCGCGCGAATGGACCGAGAACTATTTCCGCCTGCTGTTCGATTACGAGTACGAACTGGTGAAGTCGCCCGCGGGCGCCAACCAGTGGCAGCCGATCGACCAGAAGCCCGAGGACATGGCGCCGGCGGCCTGGGACCCCAACGTCAAGGTCCCGACGATGATGACCACCGCCGACATGGCGTTGAAGCGCGACCCCGAATTCCGCGCGATCAGCGAGAAGTTCCGCAAGGATCACAAGGCGTTCGAGGATGCCTTCGCCCGCGCCTGGTTCAAGCTGACCCATCGCGACATGGGGCCGAAGATCCGTTACCTCGGCCCGGATGTGCCGGCCGAGGACCTGATCTGGCAGGACCCGATCCCCGCCGGCACCACGCCGTCCGACGCCGACGTCGCGGCCGTGAAGGCGAAGATCGCGGACAGCGGCCTCACCGTCAGCCAGTTGGTCAAGACCGCCTGGGCCTCGGCCAGCACGTTCCGCAAGTCGGACTTCCGCGGCGGCGCCAACGGCGCGCGCGTGGCGCTTAGCCCCCAGAAGGACTGGGAGGTCAACGAGCCGGAGATGCTCGCGAAGGTGATTGACACGCTGAACGGCCTGCGCGGGTCGATGAGCCTGGCCGATGCGATCGTGCTGGGCGGTGTGGTCGGTCTCGAAAAGGCCGGCGCGACCAACGTGCCGTTCACCGGCGGCCGCGGCGACGCGACGGCGGAGCAGACTGACGCCGACAGCTTCGCGGTGATGGAGCCCGAGGCCGACGCCTTCCGCAACTATGTCGGAGCCAAGAAGCTGGCGGTGAAGGTCGAGGAAATGATGCTCGATCGCGCGTCGCTGCTCGGCCTGTCGGTGCCCGAGATGACGGTGCTGATCGGGGGCCTGCGTGTGCTCGGCGCCAATCACGGCGAGCGCGGCCACGGCCACTTCACCAAGCGCGCGGGCCAGCTGACCAACGACTTCTTCGTCAACCTCTACGACATGACTAACGTGTGGAAGGCGGCCGACGGCAGCGAGGACGAATATGTCGCGACCGACCGCGCGAGCGGCAACGAGAAGTGGCGCGCGACTCGCGCCGACCTGATCTTTGGCTCCAACTCGGAACTGCGCGCGGTCGGCGAGGTCTATGCCGAGAACGGCAACGAGGAGAAATTCGCCAAGGACTTCATCGCCGCCTGGACCAAGGTGATGAACGCCGACCGTTACGACCTGAAGCGCTAAGCGGGTCGCATCCCTGCCCACCTGGTATTCCTGCGCAAGCAGGAATCCAGGGCCGCGGAGGCGTCGCCCATGACCCTGGGCTCCTGCTTCCGCAGGAGCACGGGATGGGATAGCGATCGTCGAGCAATGATAATCGGCCGCTGGTGTTCGGGCACCGGCGGCCTTTTCATTTGCCGGTTCCCCGTCATTGCCCGTCGCTCGCCGCCTCACTATCGTGCGGCCATGCGGCAGAAAATCCTGATCGGACTCGCGCTCTTCCTGGTGGTGCTGGGCGGCGTGTATCTCTTCTTCTTCCAGCCGGACGAGGCGCGCCTCAGCGTCGCCGACGTCAGCGGCCGGCTGCCCAAGATCACGCCGCCCCGCGCGCAGATGGTCCCGACCTTCTCCGTCGCCGAAGCGATCGGGTGGAAGAGCGGCGAGATGCCGACCCCCGCCGCCGGGCTTAAGGTCAACGTCTTCGCCACCGGGCTCGACCATCCGCGCTGGATGCTGCGGCTCGCCAATGGCGACGTGCTGGTCGCCGAAAGCAATTCGCCCCCGCGTGAGGGCGGCGGGATTCGCGGCTGGGTCGAGAACCGGCTGATGACGAAGGCCGGTGCCGGCGCCCCCTCCCCCAACCGTATCGTGCTGCTACGCGACGCGAACGGCGACGGCGTGGCGGAGAGCCGCAGCGTGCTGCTGTCGGGGCTCAACTCGCCCTACGGCATGGCGGTGCTGGGCAGTTACCTTTACGTCGCCGACACCGATCAGTTACTACGTTTCCCCTTCACCGTCGGCCAGACGCAGATCACCGCCAAGCCCGAGACGGTCGTCAAATATCCCGGCGGCGGCGAGCATTGGGCGCGCAACGTCATCGTCGCGGAGGACGGCAAGACGTTGTATCTGTCGATCGGATCGTCGTCGAACATCGCCGAAAACGGCCTCGACAAGGAGAAGATGCGCGCGATGATTATCCGCGTCTTTCCCGACGATCACAACTGGCAGGTCTATGCGAGCGGGATGCGCAATCCGAACGGCCTGGCGATCGAGCCGAAGTCCAAGTCGCTCTGGGCCGTCGTCAACGAACGCGACGGGCTCGGCTCCGACGTGCCACCCGATTACATGAGCGCGATCGAGACCGGCGACAATTTCGGCTGGCCCTGGTTCTATTGGGGCATGTACCCCGACCACCGCGTCAAGCCCGAGCGACCAGACCTCGCCGAATATATCAAGCGCCCCGACTTCGCGCTCGGCCCGCACACCGCGTCGCTCGGCCTGACCTTCGCCGATGGTGCGAAGCTGGGCGGCACTTACGCGCAAGGGGCGTTCGTCGGCCAGCACGGATCGTGGAACCGCGTGCCCAAGGCCGGGTACAAGGTGGTCTACGTGCCGTTCGGCGACAACGGCTTCCCGCTGCCCAACGCCAAGCCGGTCGACGTGCTGACCGGCTTCCTCGACGCCTCGGGCGACCATGCCCATGGCCGACCGGTCGGGGTGACGCTCGACGCGACCGGCGCGCTGCTGGTGGCGGACGATGTCGGCAACGCGATCTGGCGGGTGAGCGCGAAGTAGCACGTCGTCGCCCCGGCGAAGGCCGGGGCCGCTGGCCGCATTTTCCCACATGGCGGCCCCGGCCTTCGCCGGGGCGACGAGCGTTACCGTTGCTCGAACATCCGGATACCAGGCGCCAGCCGGTTCGCGCCGATGTTCAGCGGATCGCGGCCGACATTGGCGACGAACGCGGGGCTCTTGGTGAACCCGGGCGCCAGCGTCGCGACGTTGTCGACCACCTTCAGCCCCGCGGACGAATAGGTCCGCGCCTCCGCCGCGACGACGATGAAGCCCGACCAATTCTCCTTGTTCGGTCCGTCGGCGAAGGTGTTGCGCGCGATCGTGCCGGTGCCCCCTTCGGACAGGTCGATCATGTAGTTGGTCTTGCGCCCCTTCGAATCGTCGAAGCTGTTGTCGGTGATCGCGACGGTCGGCACGCGCAGCTTCACGTAATGACCGCCGGTACCGCGCTCGAACCGCGAATTGGTGATCGTCACCGACCCGCGATTGGCGAGGTAGATCGAGTGTGCGCAATCGGGCGTCTCGTCGCATTGGCCCAGGCCGGCGAAGGTCGAATGGTCGATCACGATCCGTTGCCCGGTCGGCTCGCCGCCCAATATGCCTTCCTGACTGTCGAGGAACATCGAGTTGCGCACGGTCAGGTTGCCCATTTCGGTCCGGATACCGGCGCCGTTGCCGTCGTTCACGCGGATGTTGCGGAATACCAGCCCCTCGACCGTCGACGACGCGCCGCGCAGCACGAACGCCGCTTTGCCCTCGCACGCCTCGCCGTCGAAGATCGCGGTGCCCGGCTGCACCGCGCGGAAGGTGATCGTGCCACCCGCCTGCACGGTGCACTGGTGATAGGTGCCCGGCGCGATCAGGATCGTGCCCGTCCCCATCCGAATCGACTGCACCGCATCGTCGAGATTGGCGTAGCCCTGCCCTGTTTCCTGCACCACGAACGGCGCCGCGGCGGGTTGCGCGGCGAGCGGCGCCGCGGGGGCGAGAGCGAGCGGCGACAGGCAGATCAGGACGCGGCGCATGGTGATACTCCTTTGCCGCCCGGCCTGTCGCGAGCGCGACGCCAGCGCCAGCCGGATTGATCGTTAATCGCGCGCGCCGGCAGCCGCTGGCGTCAGCGCCACTCGCCACTGTCCCAAAACGAGACAGAATCGAGCCATGCTGATTGCGGATTTAAGCAATCGATTGGCGCCATCGCTACCACACGAAAATATCGTTGACCGGCAATCACTTCCCCAATCTTTCTTATCAGCGCGTTAACCTGTTTCTCTCCATTATGGTGGTATCGAATAGGAGAGTTACATGTCCGCCACTGCCAATCTTCGCCGCCAGCACGATGCCGCGACGCTGATCGTTTCCGACATCGTCGCCATGGTCGCCCAGATCGGCGCGCAGCCGACATCGGCGCAGGCGTTCCGCCTGACGATCCTGCTGGCGAAGCTGGTCGGCACGCTGCGCATCCATTTCGCGCAGGAGGATCGCCACCTTTATCCCTCGCTGATGGCGTCGGGCCAGGGCGGCACCGCAGCGGTGGCGCGGCGCTTCTTCGAGGAGATGGGGCACCTCGGCCCCGCGCTGATGGCGTTCGTCGAACGCTGGCGCAGCCCCGACGCGATCGTCGCCGACTGGACCGGCTATCGCGACGAGCAGCGCGCGGTGTTCACCGCCCTCGCCGATCGCATCGAGCGTGAGAACACGATCCTCTACCCGCTGGCCGACGAACTGACGGACACCGCGCGCGGGGCAAGCGCGGCCTGAGACGGCGAGGCCAACGCAGAGCCGAGCCGGACGACCGCCTCAGTCCAGGTTCGGCCGCAGCCAGCGCTTGGTCGCCTCCAGCTCGGCGGCGCGCCGCGTCGCATAATCCTCGACCTGATCCATCCCGATCCGCGCGACGCCGAAATACTCGCTCTGCGGATGCCCGAAATAGAGCCCGCTGACCGCCGCGGTCGGCAGCATCGCATAGCTTTCGGTCAACGAGATGCCGGTCGCGCGGTGCGCGTCGAGCAGCCTGAACAGGATCGGCTTCAGGCTGTGGTCCGGGCACGCCGGATAGCCGGGCGCCGGGCGGATGCCGCGATACTGCTCGCGGATCAGCGCTTCGTTGGTCAACTGCTCGTCAGGCGCATAGCCCCATAGCGTGGTACGGACATGCTGGTGTAGCCGCTCGGCCAGGGCCTCGGCGAAGCGATCGGCCAGCGCCTTCAGCAGGATGTCGGAATAATCGTCGATCGCCGCCTTGAACCGCGCGAGGTGCGGCTCGATGCCGTGGATGCTGACCGCGAACCCGCCGATCCAGTCGCCCGCCGGATCGATGAAGTCGGCCAGGCACATGTTCGCCCGCCCCTCGCGCTTGGCGATCTGCTGGCGCAGCATCGGCAGGCGCGTCAGGTCGTCGCTGTCGGCGAGACCGAGATATTCCAAGCCGCCGAGTTCCTCCGGGCTCCACACGCCCTCGCCGTCGACGAACACGTCGTCGTCATGGCGCACGCACGGCCACAGCCCGACGACGGCGCGCGCGGTCAGCCATTTCTCGGCGATGATGCGGTCGAGCATCTTGTTGGCGTCGGCGAACAGCGAGCCCGCGCTTTCGCCGACCACCGCATCGTCGAGGATCGCCGGATAGGTGCCGGCCAGTTCCCAGGCGCGGAAGAACGGCGTCCAGTCGATGCACTCGCGCAGGTCGTTCAAGTCCCAATCGGCGAAGACGTGGCGGCCGGGCTGCTTCGGTGTGCCCGCCTTCAACGCCATGTCGGCGACGAAGCCGTTGGCGCGCGCGGTCGCCAGCGGGAGCAGGTCGTTCTGCCCCTTGCCCTCGCGCGCGCGGCGGACGGCCTCATACTCGTCGGCGACCTTGGTCACGTAATCGTCGCGTTGGGTATCGGAGACGAGCGTCGTCGCGACGCCGACCGCGCGGCTGGCGTCGAGCACGTGGACGACCGGGCCGTCATAGGCCGGCGCGATGCGCAACGCCGTGTGCACCTTAGACGTCGTCGCCCCGCCGATCAGGAGCGGCATCGTCATCTTCGACCGCTTCATCTCCTCGGCGACTGTCACCATCTCGTCCAGGCTTGGCGTGATGAGGCCCGACAGCCCGATCATGTCGGCGTCGTTCTCGTTCGCCGCCTCCAGGATCCTGGACCACGGCACCATGACGCCCAGGTCGACCACCTCGAAACCGTTGCACTGAAGCACGACGCCGACGATGTTCTTGCCGATATCGTGGACGTCGCCCTTCACGGTCGCCATCACGACCCTGCCCTTGCCTTTGGCGCCGGGCTCCTTCTGCGCTTCGATGAAGGGAAGCAGGTGGGCGACCGCCTTCTTCATCACGCGCGCCGATTTCACCACCTGCGGCAGGAACATCTTGCCCGACCCGAACAGGTCGCCGACGACGTTCATCCCGTCCATCAACGGGCCTTCGATCACTTCGATCGGCCGTGCGGCAGACTGGCGCGCTTCCTCGGTATCCTCGACGACATATTGGTCGAGGCCCTTGACCAGCGCATGCTCCAGCCGCTTGGCGACCGGCCAGCCACGCCATTCCTCCGCCGCCTTTTCCGCCGCTGCGTCGGTGCCGCGAAACTTCTCCGCCAGCGCGACCAGCCGCTCGCCCGCGTCGGGGTCCTTGTTGAGGATGACGTCTTCACACGCGGTGCGAAGTTCCGGGTCGATCGTATCGTAAACGTCCAATTGTCCGGCGTTGACGATCGCCATGTCGAGCCCGGCGGGGATCGCGTGGTAGAGGAACACCGAGTGCATCGCGCGGCGCACCGGCTCGTTGCCGCGGAAGCTGAACGACAGGTTCGACAGGCCGCCCGAGAAGTGGACGTGGGGGCAGCGGGCCTTGATCTCCTTCACCGCCTCGATGAAGTCGACCGCGTAATTGTTGTGCTCCTCGATCCCGGTCGCGACCGCGAAGACGTTGGCGTCGAAGATGATGTCCTCGGGCGGGAAGCCGATCGACATCAGGACGCTGTAGGCGCGTTCGCAGATCTCGATCTTGCGCGCCTGGGTGTCTGCTTGGCCGACCTCGTCGAACGCCATCACCACGACCGCCGCGCCGTAATTCATGCACTTGCGCGCCTCGGCGAGGAACTTGTCCTCGCCTTCCTTCATGCTGATCGAATTGACGATCGGCTTGCCGGACACGCACTTCAGCCCCGCCTCGATCACGTCCCACTTGGACGAATCGACCATCACCGGGATGCGCGCGATATCGGGTTCGGCGGCGATTAGCTTGAGGAAGGTCGTCATTGCCGCATGCGCGTCGAGCAACCCCTCGTCCATGTTGACGTCGAGCACCTGCGCGCCCGCCTCGACCTGCTGCCGCGCGACCTCGATCGCGGCGGTATAGTCGCCCGCCATGACGAGCTTCTTGAACCGCGCCGAGCCGGTGACGTTGGTCCGCTCGCCGATATTGACGAAATTGGTGGAGAGGTTGGTCATCATCTGCTTTCTCCCTCTCCCCATCGGGGAGAGGGTCGGGGAGAGGGGCAGTGTGTCTCACAAACGGCGGGCCCCTCTCCCGCCTTCGCTTCGCTCGGCACCCTCTCCCCGAAGGGGAGAGGGAACGTCACGCCGCCATCGTCATCGGTTCGAGCCCGGCCAGCCGCGTCCGCACCTCCGCGACCGGCGCTTTGCGCGCCGGCAGGGTCGCGACGAAGTCGGCGATCGCCTTGATATGCGCGGGCGTCGAGCCGCAGCAACCGCCGAGCACGTTGACCTGGCCCGCTTCCGCCCACTCGCCGACCAGCCCCGCGGTCGTCGCGGGCAGTTCGTCATACGCACCCAGTTCGTTAGGCAGGCCGGCGTTCGGATAGACCATGATGAGCGTGTCGGCGAGTTCCGACAGCGTCTTCACATGCGGACGTAACTGCTCGGCTCCGAACGAACAATTCAGCCCGATCGTCAACGGCCGGGCGTGCCGCACTGCGTGCCAGAACGCCTCGACCGTATGTCCCGACAGGTTGCGCCCGGACAGATCGGTCAGCGTCATCGACAGCATGATCGGCAGGTCGCGACCCAGCGCCTCGCCCGCCTCGATCGCCGCCATGATGCCGGCCTTGGCGTTCAGCGTATCGAATACCGTCTCGATCAGCACGAAGTCCGCGCCCCCTTCGACCAGCGCGTCGATCTGCTCGCGATACACGTCCTTGAGATAATCGAAGTCGATCTCGCGATAGCCCGGATCGTTGACGTCGGGCGACAGCGACAGCGTCTTGTTGGTCGGCCCGATCGCGCCCGCCACGAAGCGCGGGCGGCCATCCTTTGCCTGGAACTCGTCGGCGATCCGCCGCGCGAGCTTCGCGCTCTCGACATTGATCTCGCGGACCAGATGTTCAGCGCCGTAATCGGCCTGGCTGATACGGTTGGCGGAGAAGGTGTTGGTCTCGGCGATGTCCGCCCCGGCCGCGAAGTACGCGCGATGGATCGTCTCCGGCACTTCGGGCTTGGTCAGCGCCAGGATGTCGTTGTTGCCCTTCTGGTCGTGGCTCAGGCCCAGCGTGCCGGCATAGTCGGCCTCGGCCAGCTTCCAGTTCTGGATCTCGGTCCCGAACGCACCGTCGGTGATGAGGATGCGCTTGGCCGCTTCGGCCAACAGTTTTTCTCGAGCCGTCATCATCAATTCCTCGTCATTCCCGCGAAAGCGGGAACCCATCTCCCGACCGTCTCACCCGTTGCACCCGAAGGAGCTGGGTCCCCGCTTTCGCGGGGATGACGGCATTGTTACGCCGCCGCCGCCTTCGCCGCGCCTTGCGGCCGGATGCCGAGCAAGTGGCAGATCGCGTAGCTCAGTTCGGCGCGGTTGAGCGTGTAGAAGTGGAAGTCGCGCACCCCGCCCGCATAGAGCCGGCGGCTGAGCTCCGCCGCGATCGTCCCCGCGACCAACTGGCGCGCGGCGGGGCGGTCGTCGAGCCCGTCGAACAATTGCGCCATCCACGCCGGCACCGCCGTCCCGCACATCGCCGACATGCGCTGTACGCTGGCGAAGTTCATCACCGGCATGATGCCCGGCACGATCTCCGCGTCGATCCCCGCCGCCGCCGCGGCGTCGCGGAAGCGGAAGAAGGTGTCGGCCTCGTGAAAGAATTGCGTGATCGCGCGCGTCGCACCGGCGTCGATCTTGCGCTTCAGATTGTCGAGGTCGTGCGCGGCATCGGGCGAATCTGGATGGCATTCGGGATAGGCCGCGACCGAAATCTCGAACGGGTGCAGCTTGCGCAGTCCCGCGACCAACGCGGCGGCATTCTCGTAGCCCCCCGCCGGCGACTGGAACTTGGTGCCCGCGACCGGCGGATCGCCGCGCAACGCGACGATGTGGCGCACGCCGGCGTTCCAGTAATCCTCCGCGACCTGGTCGATCTCGTCGCGCGTCGCCTCGACGCAGGTCAGGTGCGCGGCGGCCGGGATGTCGGTCTCACGCGCGATCCGGGCGACGGTCGCGTGCGTGCGTTCGCGGGTCGACCCGCCGGCACCATACGTCACCGAGACGAAGCGCGGACCGAGCGGCCGGAGCGTCTGGAGCGACTCCCACAGCGTTTCCTCCATCTTCTCCGTCTTGGGCGGGAAGAATTCGAAGCTTATACTAGCATCGCCGGCCAGATCGGCGAACATCGGGCTGGCGGCGGCGCGGCGCGCCTCGCTGATCTGCTTGACCGATTTCATCACGCCGCTTCCTTCACCCTGACTTTCCCCGTGGTCGGCTCGGCGGCCTTGCGCGCGAGCCACAATTTCACCGTCAACTCGCCGCCCTCCAGCGTTTCGGTCCGCACCGGCGCGAGCCCCGCCGCCTCGAACCAGCCGAGCATCTGCTCGTCCGAAAAGCCGAGCCGGGCGTGCGCGTCGCGCGTCCGCAACTCCTCGCGACCGTGCGGCGCGAAGTCGGCGATCAGCAGCCGTCCGCCCGCGCCGAGCACGCGCGCGGCCTCCGCGATCGCCGCGTCGGGGCTCTGCGCGAAGTGCAGCACGTGGTGCAGGATCGCGAGGTCGGCCGACCCGCCGTCGAGCGGTAGCGCGTAGAGATCGGCCTGGCGCAGTTCGGCATGGTCGAGGCCTTGCTCGCTCAGCTTGGCGCGGGCCAGCCGCAGCATCTCCGAACTGCGGTCGATCCCCAGCGCATGGTCGGCGCGGCGGCCGAACAACTCCAGCATCCGCCCGGTACCGGTGCCGATATCGACCAGCTGGCCGATGCGGACGTCGCCCAGCGCCGCGGCCATCGCCGCCTCGACCTGTTCCTCGGCGACGTGGAGCGAGCGGATCGCGTCCCATTCGCCGGCATGATGTTCGAACCAGCCCGCCGCATGCGCCGCACGATCGGCCCGCACGGCCGCCAGCCGCGCAGTGTCGGCCTCGGCCCGGGCATGCGCGCGATCGCCCTCCCACGTATCGAGCGCGGTGCACAAAGGGGCGGCAACTTCCGGAGCGCCCAGCGCCACGAAAACCCAACTTCCTTCCTTGCGACGCTCGACAATGCCCGCATCGGCGAGGATTTTGACGTGACGCGACACACGCGGCTGGCTCTGTCCCAGCACTTGCGCCAGTTCGCCGACCGACAATTCCATCGACCGCACCAGCGCGACGATTCGCAGCCGCGTCGAGTCGGCCAGCGCGCGGAAGATGTCGAGCGTGTTCGGCATGTCGCTTATAGATATAAAGATATCTTTATATCCGGTCAACGAGAACTAGCCTCTCCGCGTCAACTTCGTCACCTTCCGCCGATCGTTGCGGAGCCGATCGCCCTCCGGTACGTTTCCCGCCCGATCCCTTTTACACCTTCGGAGACCGTCGATGCGCCTTCCCCTCACGCTCGCCCTCGCGTCGCTCGCGCTCGCCGCCTGTAGCCAGAAGGCGCAGGACGAGCTCGGCCAGGCGGGCAACACCATGTCCGCCGACGCCAACGCCACGATGGCCCGCGCGGTCAACTCGGTCGATGCCGCCGCCGACAAGGCGTTCGGCGACGCCCAGAACAAGGCCGACCAGATCAGCAACGCCGCCGACGACGCCAAGCACAAGGCCGGCGCCGCGATGAAGGACATCGGCAACGACATCGAGGACTGACGCGCGTGCGCCTCGCCCTCGCCGTGCCCCTACTCCTGCTGGCGGCGTGCAACTCGCACCGCGCCGATCCCGGCGCGGTGTCGCCCGAGGAGGACCGCATGCTGAACGAGGCCGCCGCCTCGCAGGAAGCGCCGAACGCCGCCACCAGCGCGCCTGCCGCTAACGCAACCGCCCCCGCCGATTAGGGAAATCAGCAATGACCGAACAGCGCCGCGTCGGTGCCAGCCACCTCCACACCCCCAAATTGTGCCTGGGCGGCAACGTGTTCGGCTGGACCGCGGACAAGGCGACCAGCTTCGCCGTGCTCGACGCCTTTGTCGATGCCGGCGGGACATTGGTCGACACCGCCGATGTCTATTCGGCCTGGGTGCCGGGGCATCGGGGTGGCGAGTCGGAGAGCGTGATCGGCGAATGGCTGAAGACGAGCGGCAAGCAGGTCGGCGTCGCGACCAAGGTCGGCATGCTGCCCGGCGAAGGCGGCGAGAAGCTGGCACCGGCGCGGATCGCGGCGGCGTGTGAAGCCTCGCTCAAGCGGCTCGGGGTCGAGCAGATCGCGCTCTACTACGCGCACCAGGACGACGATGCGACGCCGCAGGAGGCGTATATGGAGGCGTTCGCCAAGCTGGTCGCGGCGGGCAAGGTCGCGACGCTCGGCGCGTCCAACTTTCACGCCGCGCGGCTCAAGTCGGCCAACGACATTGCGCGAGCCGCCGGCGCGCCGCATTTCAAGGCGCTGCAACCCGAATACAATCTGGTCAGCCGGCACAAGTACGAGGGCGAGTTGCAGGACTATTGCGTCGAGCACAATATCGGCGTGCTGCCCTATTACGGGCTCGCCTCGGGATTCCTGACCGGCAAGTACCGCTCCGCCGCGGATTTCGGGAAGAGCGTGCGCGGCAGCCGGATGCAGGCCTATCTCGACGGCACGGGGCCGGCAGTGCTGGCGGCGATGGATGCGATCGCCGCGGAAACCGGCGCGACGCTGGCACAGATCGCGCTGGCGTGGCTGGCCGCGCAACCCGGCATCACCGCGCCGATCGCTAGCGCAACCAGCGTCGCGCAATTGCAGGAACTGCTGCCGGCAATGGATCTGGCGCTGACACCGGCGCAAATCGACGCCCTCGATACGGCAGGCGCGTGACGGCGACGACGACGCGCCGCGCGCTGCTGGCCGGCGCGGCGGCCGCGACCCTGCCGCGGCTGGCGTTCGGCCAGAGCGAGCGCGCCTTCGTCATCGACTGGCAGGGCGGCGAACGGACGCCCGAACTTGCCGCCGCGCTCGACGCGCAGATCGCGATCGTGAAGGCGTTGCGGATCAAGCCCGGCATCGCGACCTTCTTCGCCGATCAGGTCATCACCGTCGATCGCGAGGCCGGTACGAAGACGCGCGCCGGCCCGCGCGGCGTGTTTTTCCAACGATCGCCGCTGCCGCCGCCCGAGGATCCGGTGCTGCTCCACGAACTGCTCCATCGCTACCATTTGCTGCGCCTGCCCGACGGTCGCGCCAACCGGACGGTGATCCGTTTCTACGATGCGGCGAAGGCGCGCGGCGACTGGCCGGCCCAGGCGTATCTCTACACCAACCCGCTCGAATTCTTCGCGATGGTGGCGTCGGTGACGTTGTGCGGCCACGCCGCCCGGCCGCCCTATACGCGCATGCTGGTGCGGCAGAAGCTGCCCGAGATATACGACTGGCTGGTCGGCGAGTTCGGACTGACCGTTTAGCGCGGGATACCCTCAAGACGACTTCCCCTCGTCATTGCGAGGCCAGTGGCGCCTAACTCGCCGGCACCAGCTCGATCACGTCGAGCATGGATTCGAATTTCGGATAGGGGATTGCGATCCGCCACCGCGCCGGCCCGACCCGCTCGACCATGCCCGCGACGTCGCGCAGCGTGTCGCGGCCATAGGTCAGCCACTTCGTCTCGTCCGCCAGCGCCAGCGTGCCCAGGAACACCTGCCTTGCGGTACCATCGTCGTACAGCCGCCCGTCCTGCCGCTGCGCCCCGTCCAGCTTGGTCAGGTGCGTCAGCGGACCGTCGGCGGTCACCTGGCAATGCGCCCAGGGATAGGCGACGAAATCGAGATTGCCCGCCGCCTTCGCCCCCAGCTTGAACACGCGGCAGCGATATTCGCCGACCGGCAGCTTCACCTTGGGCTGGGCTCGATCGAAATCGAACAGGGCGCCCTCCGCCGCGATCCTCGCGCCCGCCCCGCCGGCCCGCGCCTTCGCCAGCGCATCGATCCACGCCTGGCGCGTGTTGCGCAGGCTGATCGCGTCGTGCTCCGCCACGACGTTGCGCCAGTTGGTCGGCACCGAATCGCGCGCCGCCGCCGGCGCCGCGACCAGCGCCAGCCCCGCGAGCATCGCCCAGCGCAACGCCGTCATGCCGCGGTCCACCCGCCGTCGACCGACAGATTGGCGCCGGTGATCGCGCTCGCTTCGTCGCGGCAGAGGAACAGCGCCAGCGCCGCGACCTGCTCGGGCGTCACGAACTGCTTGGTCGGTTGCGCCGCCAGCAGCACGTCGTTCATCACTTGCTCGCGCGTCAGCCCGCGCGCCTTCATCGTGTCGGGGATCTGGTTCTCGACCAGCGGCGTCCAGACGTAGCCGGGCGAGATGCAATTGACCGTGATGCCGTCGCGCGCAACCTCCAGCGCGACGGCCTTGCTCAGCCCGACGACGCCGTGCTTGGCCGCGACATAGGCCGATTTGTTGGGGCTCGCGACCAGGCTGTGCGCCGAGGCGGTCGAGATGATGCGCCCCCAGCCCTTCGCCTTCATCGCCGGCACCGCGGCGTGGATGACGTGGAACGCGCTCGACAGGTTGATCGCGATGATCGCGTCCCATTTGTCGGTCGGGAACTGGTCGACCGGCGCAACGTGCTGGATACCGGCATTGTTGATGACGATGTCGGGGCCGCCGAGCGTGTCGGTGCAACGCTGCACCATCGCCGCGATCTCGTCCGGCTTCGTCATGTCGGCGGGGTCGTACAGGGCGACGGATCCGCTCGCCGCCGCCAGCGCCGCGCGTTCCGCCTCGATCGCGGCAGCGTCGCCGAAGCCGTTGATGACCACCGCCGCACCTTCCGCCGCCAGCGCCCTTGCGTAAGCCAGGCCGATCCCCGACGTCGAACCGGTGACGATCGCGCTCTTGCCCTTCAGGAACATGTCGTGCCTTTCGTGATTGCGGCTATCGCATGGGCCAAGCCAGGCCGGCGATCAACCGCACGATTGCACGCGTCGATTGCAACTCGGACGAGCGCGGCGCATTTGGTACGCGACGGCAACGACCAAGGGGGCATCCGCGATGCGGCTCGACGATTTCGATCCTAACGACATCGACGTTGGCGAGGCCCGTGGCGGCGGCGGGTTCAACCTTGGCGGTGGCGGTGGCGGTCTGCTGTTCGCGTTCCTGCCGATGCTATTCAGCCGGCTCGGCTGTCTCGGAACGGCGATCGTGCTCGGGTTGTTGCTGGTGTTCGGCGGATTCGGCAATCTTGGCGGATTATTGAGCGGGGGAGCACCGCAGTCGCAACAGACCACGACTGGTCCGGCGGAAGTCACCCGGCTCTGCACCGCGAATGCAAACGCGAAGTCCGCATGCAACGCCTTTGATTCGGCGCAAAAGACGTGGGCAGCGATCTTCGCGCAGCAAGGGCGCACTTTCCAGAAGCCGGGCCTGCGCTTCTATTCGGGATCTGGCCAGTCCGGGTGCGGTGCGGCGCAATCGGCGATGGGGCCATTCTATTGCCCGACCGACCATGACATTTACCTCGACACCAGCTTCTTCGACGAACTCGCCAGCCGCTTCGGCGCGAAGGGCGATTTCGCGCAGGACTACGTGATCGCGCACGAATTCGGCCATCACATCCAGAACCTGCTCGGTATTTCCGATCAGGTCACCCGCATGGAGGCCCGGTCGAGCCAGGCGGAGGGCAATCGCTATTCGGTGATGCTCGAACTCCAGGCCGACTGTTTCGCCGGCGTCTGGGCGGCAAAGAATCGCGACCGGATGGACCCGGGCGACGTCCAGGAAGGCATGACCGCCGCCCGCGCGATCGGCGACGACACGTTGCAGCAGGAGACGCAGGGCCGCATCGTGCCTGACAGCTTCACCCACGGCACCTCGGCGCAGCGGATGGAATGGCTGAAGCGCGGGATGGACACCGGCGACCCGCAGCAGTGCGACACCTTCCAGGGCGCACTCAGCCAGTAACCCTCACCGGTCGAGCGTCAACGCTCGACCCCGCGCACGCGACACGCACGGCAGCATGACGTCGCCGCGCTGGCGCTGTGCCTCGGTCAGAAAGTGGTCGCGATGGTCGACCTCGCCGGCGCACACGCGTAGCGCACAGTCGCCACAGGTGCCCTGCTCGCACGAGCTCGAACTGGCGACGCCCGCCGCCTTCAGCGCGTCGAGGATGCTTTCGTCGGCCGCGACGAGCAGCTTGCGGCCCGATCGCGCCAGCGTGACCTCGATCGCCTCGCGCGGGCCGGCCGAGGCGGCGAGCGGCGCGGCGAAATGCTCGCGATGGATCGCGCGGGCTGGCCAGCCGGCTGCTTGCACCACTTCGTCGACCGCGGTCATGAACCCGTCCGGCCCGCACATGTAGAGGTGCCCGCCGACTGGCCGATTCGCGAGGATGGCCGACAGCGCCGCGGGAATGGCCGCACGGCCGAGGCCGACATGCGTCTGGACATGCCCCGCCAGCGGCGGCTCGGCGAGCGCGTCGCGGAACGCCATCCCTTCGGCGTCGCGGCCGAAATAGTGGATCACGAACGGCACCCGCCGCGCTGCCAGATGTCGCGCCATGCTCAGGATCGGCGTGATGCCGATGCCCGCCGCGATCAGCGTCGCATGGCGCGTCGCGCGATCGATCGGGAACAGGTTGCGCGGCGCCCCGATACGCAGTTCCTGCCCCGGCACCAGCTTGTGCATCCCGCGCGACCCGCCGCGCGACTCGTCCTCCAGCCGCACCGCGATGGTGAAGCGGTCGCGCTGGCGCGGACCGTTGGTCAGCGAGAATTGCCGCTTGGGGCCATCGGGCACGTGCACGTCGATATGCGCGCCGGCCGCGAAGCGCGGCAGGCGGCGGCCGACCGAGGTCAGTTCGAACGACTTGATCCCCGGCGCTTCGTCCCGGATCGCGGCGACGCGGACGAGCAGCGGCGGACGCTTGCCCAGCCGCTTCTGCACGTAGCTGCGCACGCCGCTATAGCCGAGATAGAGGATCGCGAGCATCGCCGCGAGCGTCAGCAACTGGCCGAACAGTCCACCGACCGCACCCTGATGCAATCCCAGGATCCATTGATAGATGCGCTGGCCGAGCGACAATCTGGCGTAGGGCGTCGCCTGGACGATGCTGCCCGTCGCCGCTTCGGCATAGGCATAGTTGCGGATCTCGCGATGCGCGTCGCTCGGCAGATTATAATAGATTTCGATCGCGGATTGCTTGGCCGATGGCGGCTTCAGCGTCGCGGTGCGCGGCAGGGTGCCGGCAAGCGCCACGACGTTGCGCCATGCCGCGTCCACCGCCGCCGGCCGGCCCTTGGGCAATGCCGCCGGCCTGGGCTTGTGCAGCGGCTTCGAGCCAGTGACGGTCATGATGAACGCCTGCACCGAGTCGAACCCGATCACGACGCCGGTCGCCGCGATCAGCAGCAGCATCGGCGCCGCGAACGCGCCCACCACCGAATGCCGGTTGCGCGTCCGCGCGCGACCGTCGAGCGACCCGTCGAAGCGCAGCGCCGGCTTCCACGCCGATCGTCGCCGCGGCCACCAGATGAACAGCCCGAACCCCGCCATCACCACCGCCATGCACGCGGCGATCGTCGCGGCAACCTGACCCGCGATATCGGTCGGCAGGAAGCGCAGGCGGTGGAGCTTCTCGATGAACCCGAACGCGCCGTCCCAGCGCGAATGCAGCCCGAGCAGATGCCCGTCACAGCGATCGAAATAGGCCTGTTGCTCATCCTTGTACCGCACCATCAGCGACGCCGCCGGATCGGCCTTCCACCACAGCGAATCGACCGGCGACGCGTGCACCCCGCGCGCGGTCTTCAGGATGCCGTCGAACGAGGTCGGCGTCGCGCACCGTGTCGGCGAAACCAGATAGGTGTTGGCGATCGCATCGCCCTGCGGCCGCAACAACACCCACCCGCCGGTCGCCGCCAGGAAACAGCCGAGCAGGCCGACCGTGAGCCCGAACCACAGATGCGTGAAGGTCGCGAAGCGCTTGATCCTGCTCATGATCGATCCTGCCGGCGCGCGTGATGCGTGCGGATGGCAAAGGATAGCGGCACGGTCGGCGGGATGACTGAAAGCCGCCTGAAACCGTATTCAGGTGATCGGCGGGTGCGGGATCGCGAATGCGACTTCGAGTCCGCCATCCGGCGCCGGCGCCGCCGTGATGGTACCGTCATGGAGCTCGACGATGCTCCGGCAGATCGCGAGCCCGAGCCCTGTTCCGCCATCGGCATTGGTGAAGAAGCGGTCGAACAACCGCTCGCGCACGTCGGCCGACACGCCCGGGCCCTCGTCGCGCACCGCCAGCCGCCAGCCGCGGGCGTCGCGGATCGACGTGACCGTCACCGTGCCGCCCGCCGGGCTCGCGCGAAAGGCGTTGGACAAGAGGTTGAAGACGATCCGCCGCAGCCAGACGGCATCGAACGCGGCCGTCCCGGTGCCGCGATGGGCGATCTCGAGCCGGCACTGGCTCGCCTCCGCCAGCACGCGCGCGTCGGGCGCGAGCAGGTCGAGGAACGCGCTCGGGTCATGTGGAGCAATCGCCAAGGCCATGCTGCTCGAATCGGCGCGCGCCAGCACCAGCAGATCCTCGATCATCGCCGACAGCTGATCGATCTGCGCCACCTGCGCGACGACATGGTTCTCCTGCGGCTCGGACAGTGGCGGGCCGGTCAGCAGCGCTTCGGCATGCAGGCGGACGAGCGACAGCGGCGTCTTGAGCTCATGGCTGGCATCGGCGGTGAACTGGCGGATCTGGCGGAACGACGATTCGATGCGATCGAGCATCGCGTTCAGCAACCGCGCCAGCGCCCCCACCTCGTCGTCGCGCCGCCCGACCGGGATCCGCTCGGCGAGATTGTCGGACCCAACCCGCGACGCGGTCGCCGCGATATCGCGCAAGGGACGCAGCGCGACCTGGCTCAGCACATAGCCCAGCCCCACCCCCACCCCGATCATCGCGACCAGCAATACCGCCGACATCTCGACATAGGCCCACATCCCGGCGGTCACGTTGGTCAGCGGCGTCGCGATCAGCGCGAAGACGTTGGCGTGCGCGAACCGGCCGACACGAACTCGCTCGCCATCGGGCATGGTGATGCTGTGAAACGCGGGCGCGCCGCCGGCCGACACGATCGGCTGCGCCAGGTTGGTCGAGCGGAACAGCGAGCGCCCCGCCGCATCCTTGATCTCGACCCGGAACAGCGCCGCCGCATTGTCGGTCGTCCGCCGCAATCCGCGCGCCAGCACCGCGGGATCGTCGGCCTTCCCCAGCAGATCGAGGTGGGTGTCGATCCGCTGGTTCTCGGTGGTCAGCAGCCGGTCGACGCCCGCGACCAGCCGGTTGTCGATCTGCCAATAGCCGATGCCGAGGATGCCGGCAGTCGCGATCAGGAAGGTCGCGGCATAGAGCAACGTCAGCCGTGCCGCGAGCGAGGTCATTGCAGCTGGTATCCGACGCCGCGCACGGTGCGGAAATATTTGTCCTCCGGCGTTTCGATCCGCGCGCGCAACCGGCTCATATAGACGTCGAGCAGGTTGGTATCGACGTCCTCGTGGCTCTGCCAAATCTTCTCGCTGATGAAGGTACGGGTCAGGATGCGGCCGGCATTGTGGAGGAAGATTTCGAGCAACGCGAACTCGCGGGCGGTCAACTCGAGCGCGCGGCCGTCGAGCATCGCGGTGTGCGCGACGAGGTCGAGCGTGATGCCGCGATGGGTCAGGATGGTCTTGCGCGCGATCGACTGGCGGCGAAGCAGCGCACGCACGTTCGCCAGCAGTTCGTTCACCTGGAACGGCTTAGCGAGGTATACGTCGGCGCCGATATCGAGCCCGGTCACGCGATCGTCGACCGCGTCGCGCGCGCTCAGGATCAGCACCGGCTCGTTAAACCCGGTCTCCCGCCAGGCGCGCAGCAGCCCGAGCCCGCTGCCGTCGGGCAGGCCGATATCGAGCACGACTAGGTCGAACTTCTCCTCGGCCAGCATGTCCGCCGCCTCGGCACAAGTCGTCGCGAGCGACACTGAATAACTCTGCTCGGTCAGTGCCCGCCGAACGAAGGCGGCGAGCTGGGCGTGGTCCTCGACCACCAGAATCTTCATCCGCCTGTCCTCTCCACCGTCGCGCGTAACAGGCGCCGCGCGACGCTGCCTGAAGGCAACCTGAAATGGAATTAGGGAAAAATACAGCCCCGCCGCGCGCCGCTTCGGTAGCAGGCCCGTCAGCGAACGATCGCGCTGGGGGAGGATTGAGACGATGCGGCACAATCTGGTGGCGATGGCGTCCGTCATGGCCGCGATCTGGCCGGTCGCGGCGCCGGCGGCGCCCGAGGAAATCCAGGTATATATGGACGAGATGAGCCGGGCGCGCGAGTTCGGGCTCGACATCCACAATAATTACGTCCTGAGCGGCGACCGCACCCCCGATTATCTCGGTGAGCGGCAGTCGCTGCACCAATATCGCATCACGCCCGAATTCTCCTACGGCCTGTCCGATCATTTCGAGCTCGGCGCGTATCTGCCGCTGGCGGCGATCGACCATCGCGGCCGCTTCACCGTCGACGGAATCAAGTTCCGGCTGAAATATATCGGCAGCCAACGCGACACCAAAGTATTCTGGGGGGCCAATTTCGAGATCGGCCGCGTCCGCTACGCGCTCGACCAGAACCCCTACAATGCCGAGGCCAAGCTGATCGGCGGCGTCCATGCCGGACGCTGGACGGTGGCGGCGAACGCCAATATCGATTTCACCGTGTCAGGTCCCGCCCCCGGTCCCGCCTCGCTCGAGATCGCGAGCAAGATCAGCTATGCGGTGACGCGCGGCTTCTCGATCGGAATCGAGAACTACAACGGCGTCGGCGAATTTCGCCGGCTGGGGCGGTTCGGTACCAGCGACCAGTCGACCTACCTGACCGCCGATACGCATGTCGGCAAATGGGACCTGAATGTCGGGGTCGGCCGCGGCTACGGCGCCAACAAGGACCATTGGACGGTCAAGGCGATCGTCGGGGTGCCGTTCCGGTGACCCCGCTCGCCGGCTCTGCGCAGGTCGAGGTGACGCCGGTCGACCCGGCACACACTGCCGATGGCGAGAGCGGCCCGGGCTGGTGGTGGCGGATCATGGAGACGCGAATCGGTATCGTTCCGCTGCCGGTATTCGTGGTGATCGTCGGCCTGATCGCGGCCTATGTCCGGCTGGGCAAGGTGCCGGCGGACCTGACCACCAATATCCTGATCCTGACCGCCGGCGGGTTCGCCTGTGCGGAGGTCGGCAAGCATCTGCCCGGGTTGCGCCGCGTCGGGGCCGCCGCGATCCTGGCCGCATTCGTGCCGTCGCTGCTGGTCTGGCTCGGCATCATCCCGGCCCCGCTCAAGGCGTCGATCGCCACTTTTACCGACCAGAGCAACTTCCTCTATCTGTTCATCGGCACGATCATCGTCGGGTCGATCCTTGGGATGGACCGCCGGATGCTGATCGGCGGTTTCCTGAAGATTCTGGCGCCGATGCTGGCGGGGTCGATCGCCGCGGTGATCGCCGGGTGCACGGTCGGGGTGGCGCTGGGGTTCAGCCTGTCGCACGTCGCATTCTTCATCGTCGTGCCGGTGCTGGGCGGCGGGGTCGGCGAAGGCGCGATTCCGCTGTCGATCGGGTACGCCGCGCTGTCCGGCATGCCGCAGGGCGATATGCTCGCCGAAATCCTGCCGGCGGTGATGTTCGGCAACCTCGCCGCCGTGCTGAGCGCTGGCGGGCTCAACCTGCTCGGCAAGCGACATCCGCACCTGACCGGCGACGGCGAGTTGCAACCGGGCGAGCACGACGTGCCGCTGAGCGGTTCCGCGGCGCCCCGCTTCCTGCCCGATCTGCCGACGATCGGCGGCGCGGTCGTGCTGGCGATGACGCTCTACACGATCGGCGCTTTGGTCCAGCAGCTGACCGGATTTCCCGGGCCGGTGACGATGCTGTTCGTGGCACTGGCGCTGAAACTTGGCCGGCTGGTGTCGCCGCAGCTCGAACAGGGCGCCTATCGCAGCTACCAGTTCTTCGCGCAGGTGGTGACCTACCCGCTGCTGTTCGCGCTGGGCGTCGCCAAGACGCCGTGGGAAAAGCTGATGAGCGCATTCAACGTCGCCGAGATCCTGACGATCGTCGCGACCGTCGGCGCGCTGGTCGTGACCGGCTTCGTGACCGGGCGGCTGGTGAATATCCATCCGGTCGAAGCGGGCATCGTCACCGCGTGCCGCGCGAGTCAGGGCGGGACCGGCGACGTCGCGATCCTCAGCGCGTCGAACCGGATGGTGCTGATGCCATTCGCGCAGGTCGCGACGCGGATCGGCGGCGCGCTGACGGTGACCGTCGCGCTGGCGCTGTTCGCACGGTTTGGCGGCTGACGTGCGCGACGACCCGACGTTGCTCGCCCGGTCGGCGGGCAGCGTCGTCTTCGGCAGCGATGCGACGGGCTATCACGCGGCGCGCCTCGGCTATCCGGACGCGCTGTTCGACCGCATCCTGACCTATGCCGGCGACAGCGCGCCGCGCGTGGTCGAAATCGGGCCGGGCACCGGACTCGCGACCCGCGCGCTGCTCGATCGCGGCGTCGCCGATCTCGTCGCGGTCGAGCCTGATGCGGGCATGGTCGAATACCTCCGCGCGACAATCGCCGACCGCCGTCTCCACATCGTGGATTCCGGGTTCGTCGATACCGACCTGCCGCACGCCGCGTTCGACCTCGCCGTGGCGGCGTGCGCGTTCCACTGGATCGAGCCGGCCGCCGGCCATGCCAAGCTGCGCGCGATCGTGCGACGCGGCGGCGCGGTCGCATTGTGGTGGCATTCCTACGCAACCCGCACCGCGATCCGTTCTTCGACGCGCTGGCGGAATCGCTGCACGGCCTCGCCCTGCCGCCGTCCGAGGGTGCCGGCGGCCATCGCTACCTCGACCGCGAGCGCCAGTGCGCCGAACTGGCCGACGGCGGGTTCGATGCGGTGCAAGCGGAGGTGTTCACCACCGAACGCATGCTCGACGCCGCCGCGATGCGCGGGCTCTATGCCAGTTTCTCGTTCGTGCGATTGCTGCCGGATGCCGATCGCCACCGCCTGCTCGACCGCATCGGCGATCTGGTAGAGCGGCGCTTCGGCGGCGCGGCGCCCAATGTCGTGCTCACCCCTCTCTACCTCGGGCGGCGAAGCTGAGGCCGTCCTGACACTCAGCTTAACGCGTTTTCATGCGCAGTTTAGATTGGGTCGCGCTCTCATATGCAAAGACCTTCCCTACGATGTCCGGACACGGCAAAAGGCCGGAGCCCGTGACCGCTGGGGAGAGGGATCATGACGGGTGAAGCGATGGCGGCCGGCCGGGCCGTTTGGATCAAGACGATCGGCGCTTGCTCGCTGGGCGCGCTCGCGGTCGTGCTGGCGACGCCCGCTTCCGCGCAGACCGGTCCCAACCCGGCCGCCGCCCCGGCTCCCTCAGACCAAGCCGCCGGCCAGACTGCGAAACCGGCAGCGGACGCCGCCGCCGCCGATGAGAAGGATATCGTCGTCACCGGCCGCTTCGTCGATACGCAAGGATCGACCGCGTCGAAGATGGACATCCGCCTGCTCGACACGCCGGCCAGTACCGACAGCTACAACGGCAATTTCCTGAAGGCGATCGAGACGACCAACGTCTCCGACCTCTACCGCTACATGACCGGCATCCAGCGCGCCGGCAACACCGGGTACGACATCACCTTCCGCGGGTTCAAGACGTCGGGCAGTGATCGCGGCGCGATCCTGACCGACGGCCTGCCCGGCCTGTCGGTGCGGTTCGGATCGCCGCCGACCATCGGCACCGACCATATCGATCTGGTCAAGGGCCCGACCGCCGTCCTCTACGGCCAGGGCCAGCCCGGCGGCTTCATCAATATCATAACCAAGAAGCCCAAGTTCACGCCCGAGTTCGAGGTCGAGTTCAAGGGGCTGACCGGGCTCGGCCCGTACAACCGCCAGCTCGGTGGGCTGGTGTCTTTCGACTTCACCGGGCCGGTCGACAGTGCCGAGAACCTGGCCGTCCGCGTGGTCGGGGAGACCGGCTATACCCGCGGCTTCCGGCAATATGCCTATGAGCAGCCGATCTACATTGCCCCCAGCCTGACCTGGCGCCTGTCGCCGCGCACCACGCTGACCGTGGGCGGCGAATATCGCTACGTGAAAACTCACCAGGACACCTATCTGGTCGCGCCCGGCAAGGATGCGAACCTGATCGCCAATATCGACACCAGCTATCAGGAGCCGGGCGATTTCCTCGCCGAGCGCGGGGCGATCGGCAACGTCTATTTCAACCATCAGTTCAGTGACGCAGTGAAGTTCTACGTCGGCTATCGCTACGTCGATCACGATGATCGCCAGCGCAATTACGACGTCATCGGTTTCTCTTCGACCAGCCCGCTGACCACGATCACGCGCCGCGCGCGCGGTCAGATCAACCTGCGCACCTACAGCTTCGTCGACACCAACCTGTCGGCCAAGTTCACGGTCGCCGGGATCGGCAACACGCTGCTGGTCGGGTTCAATGGCGGGCAGGAGACGTCGAGCTTCGACCGCACGCAATTCTACAACTGCCAGCCGACCCCGACACCGGCTTGCACCTCGCTCAACCTGTCGATCTACAACCCGGCGCTCGGCGTGGCGCCGGCGCTCGAAAGCTTTCCGCTCTACAATACCGGGCAATCGGCCAACTTGAACTGGCGCTACACGTCGCAGAATTCGCTCGGCGCCTATGCGTCCGACCTGATCTCGTTCGGTGACATCGTGAAACTGATGGTCGGCGTCCGCTACGCCAACGAGCGGCAGGCGATCTCCGACAAGCGCATCACCACGTTCGTGCCGATCTACAAGAAGGACACCAAGTTGTTGCCGCAGGCCGGGTTGCTGATCGAGCCCAACCGGCACCTGACCTTCTATGCCAGCTACAGCACGTCGTTCGTCCCGGTCGCGGCGTCCTCGCAGGATAATTTCGGGCTCAACCCGTTCAAGCCGACCGAGGCGAAATCGTATGAGGGCGGCGTCAAGACCAACCTGTTCGACGGCCGGCTGAATCTCACCGCCGCCTATTTCGATATCGAGCGCAAGAACGTGCTCAACACCTTCAACTGCCTGACACAGGCGCAGTTGATCGCGGCGGGAATCGCCATTCCGACCGGGGCGACGATCGCCACCGGTACGTGCTCCAACCAGCTCGGCGCCGACCGTTCACGCGGCTTCGAGGTCGAAGTCAACGCCAACCCCCTGCCCGGCTGGAATATCACCGGCGGCTACGCCCATACCAAGGCGCGGGTCGTCAGCTCGAACGTCGCGACCCAGGTCGGCGCGCGACAGACCAACTCGCCGGACGACGCGTTCAATTTCTGGACGCGTTACGACATTCAGGACGGCGCGCTGGCGCGGCTCGGGCTCGGCTTGGGCGTGTCCTATATCGGCAAGCGCGTCGGCCTGTTGCCGGTCAGCCCGATCGCTGCGGGGCCGGAAAACGGCACGCTGCCGCTCAAAGGCTACACCACGGTCGATGCCGGCCTGTATTACAATCCCAGCGACCGGCTCAACCTGACGCTGAAGGTCACCAACCTGTTCGACACGCGCTATATCGAAAGCGCGGGTCTGACCGGCGACATCCAGCTGGTGCCGGGCATGCCGCGGCTGCTGACGCTGACCGCGCGGATCAAGCTGTAGGGTATCGGACCGGCGCGCGCCGCGTGCCGGTCACCCGCTCCCGATCAGGATGCCCGCCGCCAGCACGAGTAGACCGCCCAGCATGACCTTGGCGGCGGCGGACAGCGGCGGCGTTTCCATATATTTGTACTGAATCCACGCGATCGTGCCGAGTTCGATCAGCACGACGATGCCGGCGACGATGATCGCCAGCCGGAAATCGCCGATCAGGAACGGCAGCGTGTGGCCGATCCCGCCCGCCGTCGTCATCAGCCCGCACACCGCGCCGCGCAGAAACGGCGCGCCGCGCCCCGACAGCTTGCCGTCATCGGCCAGCGCCTCGGCGAACCCCATCGAGATGCCTGCGCCGATCGACGCCGCCATCCCGACCAGGAACGCGTTGAACGGCTGGTGCGTGGCGAAGGCGGCAGCGAAGACCGGCGCCAGCGTCGAGACCGATCCGTCCATCAGCCCGACCAAGCCCGGCTGCACGATCTGCAGCACGAAGCGGCGGCGCGCGCTGTCGTCCTCGGCATCGCGCTTGCCGGGGGTCAGGTGGCGTTGCTGCACTTCCTCGGCGCTGGCCATATGGTCCATCTCGGCCGCCGCCAGATCCCCGAGCAACTTGCGGATCGCGGGGTCGGTCGTCCGCGCCGATGCCTGCTGGTAGAAGCGGCTAGCGTCGCGCTCCATCATGCGCGCGGCGTCGCGGATCGCGTCGATCCCGCGCCGAATCACCTGGCGCGGCTCGCGCGGATGTGGCGCTCCGCGCACCTCGCGCCGCGTGATGTAGGGCAAGTGCCGCCCGAACCGCTCCTCGTACAGATCGAGCAGCAGGCGGCGATGCTCGTCCTCTTCCGCCGCCATATCGTCGAACACCTTGGCCGAATCCGGATAATTCTCACGCAGATGCTCGGCGAAATCGCCGTAGATGCGGCGATCCTCTTCCTCGTTGCTGATCGCCAGCGCGAGGACTTCACGCTCGCTGAGTTGATCGAACGATCGCATATGCTGGTTCCTGAATGACTAAAATAGGGCCGGATCGCGTCCGGCCTCAACGTCGGTCAAGCAGCGAAAAGCAGCGGCGTAAAGGGGGTGGGGCGGCGATTAATGAACGCGCATCGCAACGGGCGCGCTACTGCGAACGCGACGCGCAAACAACAGCACGACGACGAAGCAGACCGCCGGCACCAGCATGGCGCGATCGATGCTCGCGAGGTCCGACACGCGCCCCATGATCGCGGTGACGACCGCGCCGCCGATCACCGCCATCACGATGATCGACGACCCGGCGCGCCGCAGCGGCCCCAGCCGCTCGATACCCAACGCAAAGATCGTCGGGAACTGCACCGACATGAAGAAGCTCGTCGCGACCAGCGCCCACAGGCCGGCCTCGCCGCCGATCAGCGCGGCGGCAATCGCGAGGGTCAGACTGGCGAGCGCGAAGGCGGCGAGCAGCAGCGGCGGCGCGATGCGGCGCATCAGGGCCGAGCCCGCCAACCGGCCGAATCCGAACAGGACCAAGCTGGCGAACAGATAGTCAGCGGCGGTACGCTCGCTCATCCCCGGCACGTTCGCCTGGGCGTAGCGGATCGTGTAGCTCCACAGGCCGACCTGCGCGCCGACATAGAAGAATTGCGCGACCGCCGCGAAGCGCAGCCGTGGATCGCGCAGCGCCTGCGCGACATCGCGCGCGCCGCCGCCCTGGCCGTTGGTCTCCACCTCGGCCCGCTCGGGAAAGCGGATCAGTGCCGCCGCGAGCGCGAACGCGAGCACTACGACGCCGATCGCGATGTACGGCGCCTGCACCGCGGCGACGTCGGCGCGCAGCAATGCCGCGCGCTCGGCCGCGCTTAGCGTCGCGATCCGCGCTGGGTCGGCGGGCAAGTCGGACAGGATGAAGAATCGCCCGATCAGGACGCCGGTGACCGTGCCGAGCGGGTTCGCCGCCTGCGCGAGCGTCAGCCGCCACGCGGCCCCCTCCGGCGCGCCCAGTTCGGTGACCAGCGGGTTCGCCGCCGTCTCCAGGAACGCCAGACCGCTCGCGATCACGAACAGAGCCGCCAGGAACCAGCGATATTCGGCGAACCGTGCCGCCGGATAGAACAGCAACGCGCCGGCCGCGTATAGCAGCAACCCGGTGACGATCGCCGCCTTGTATCCACCCCGCCGCGCGACGATCGCCGCCGGAATCGCGAACAGGAAATACCCGACATAGAAGGATTGCTGAACGAAGCTGGTTTCGAAATCCGTAAGCGTAAAGCTGCGCTTGAACTGCGCGATCAGGATATCGTTGAGGTTGTTCGCCATCCCCCACAGGAAGAACAGCGACACGGTCAGGACGATGGCGGGAACGTAGCGGCGTCCGGTTCCAGCGGTCATCTTCCCCCCTCTCCTATTTCCTCGCGCCGTCGAGCTTATTGCCGACAGACCGCGACGTCATGGCACATAGCGATAATCGACCAGCGTCTCCGGCTTCATCTCGATCGAATAGCCCGGCTGAGCGGGCGCGCGATAGGCGGCGTGTTCGACGATGCACGGATCGACGAAATGCTCGTGCAGGTGATCGACATATTCCGCGACGCGCCCGTCGGTCGTGCCGGAGAAGCACAGGTAATCGATCATCGACAGATGCTGGACATATTCGCACAGCCCGACCCCGCCGGCATGCGGACAGACCGGCAAGTCGAACCGCGCCGCCAGCAACAGCACCGCCAGCGCCTCGTTCACCCCGCCGACGCGACACGCATCGAGCTGGACCACATCGACCGCGCCCGCCGCCATGAACTGTTTGAACAGGATGCGGTTCTGGCACATCTCGCCGGTCGCAACGCGGATCCCGCCGATGCCGTCGCGGATCGCGCGATGGCCCAGCACATCGTCGGGGCTGGTCGGTTCCTCGACGAACCACGGATCGGCGAAGGCGAGCGCGTTGATCCATTCGATCGCCTGGCCGACCTCCCACACCTGGTTCGCGTCGATCATCAGCCGCCGGTCGGGCCCGAGCTCATCACGCGCGATGCGCACGCGGCGGACATCGTCGTCAAGGTCGCGGCCGACCTTCAGCTTCACATGCTCGAACCCGGCCGCGGCTGCCTCGCGGGCCAGGCGGCGCAGCTTGTCGTCGGGATAGCCGAGCCACCCGGCCGAGGTCGTGTAGCAGGGATAGCCTTCGCGCTGGAGCCGCGCGATCCGCTCCGCCTTGCCGGCGGCGCGTTCCGTCAGCAGCGCGAGCGCCTGATCCGGGGTGATCGCGTCGGTCAGATAGCGGAAATCGATCGCGGCGATGATCTCCGCCGGCGTCATGTCGGCTACCAGCCGCCACAGCGGCTTGCCCGCCGCCTTCGCCCACAAATCCCAGATCGCGTTGACGACCGCACCGGTCGCCAGATGCATCGCGCCCTTGTCCGGCCCGATCCAGCGCAACTGGCTATCGCCGGTCAACCGCCGCCACATCTCGCCCGGATGCGCGGCGATCCAGTCGAGATCGAGCCCGATCACCAGATGCCGCATCGCCTCGATCGCGGCGATGCACACCTCGTTGCCGCGACCGATCGTGAAGGTCAGGCCATGTCCCGCGAGGCCCGGCGTGTCGGTGTCGAGAATGACATAAGCGGCCGAATAATCGGGGTCGGGATTCATCGCGTCGGACCCGTCCAGCGCCAGGCTGGTCGGGAACCGCAAGTCCACGGTTCGCATCCCGACGATGCGCGTCATGCTGCGGCGACCGTCCGCTGGGTCTGCGCGCCGAGCCCGTCGATACCGAGCCGCACGGTCTGGCCGGGCCGCAGGAACACCGGCGGCTTCTGCCCAAGCCCGACACCGGCCGGCGTGCCCGTCGCGATGATGTCGCCAGGTTCCAGCGTGCAGAACCCGCTGACATAGGCGACCAGTTCGGCGACGGTGAAGATCATGTTGGCGGTGGTGCCGTCCTGATAGCGATGCCCGTCCACCTCCAGCCACAGCCGCAATGCCTGCGGGTCGGGAATGTCGTCGGTCGTCACCAGCCACGGGCCGATCGGGCCGAAGCTGTCGCACCCCTTGCCCTTGTCCCACATCCCGCCGCGCTCGAGCTGGAACGCGCGCTCCGACACGTCGTGGACCACGCAATAGCCCACGACGTGCGCCAGCGCGTCGGCGGCATCGACATGGCGCGCCGCACTACCGATCACGACACCGAGCTCGACCTCCCAGTCGGTCTTTTCCGACCCGCGCGGAATGATGACGTCGTCGTCCGGCCCGACCACGGCGCTGGTCCATTTGCCGAACACGATCGGCTCGGCGGGCGGCTGGGCACCGGTCTCGGCGGCGTGATCCGAATAATTGAGTCCGATGCAGACGAACTTGCCCGGCCGCGCGATGCAGGCGCCGATGCGGGGGTTGCCGGGCACGACCGGCAGCGCGGCCGGATCGAGCGCCGCAATCTCCGCCAGGCCGGCGGGCGTCAGCCGCGCGCCACCAAGATCGCCCAGCGCCTCGGGCAACGCGCGGATCGCCCCGTCCGCATCGAGAAGACCGGCGCGTTCCTCGCCGATCGGACCATAGCGCAGCAGCTTCATGGCAATGCCTTCATGTCAGCCAGCCGCCGTCGATCACGTGGACGGCGCCGGTGGTGAAGCCAGCTTCGTCGCTGGCAAGATACGTGACGAGCGCGGCGATCTCGTCCGCGCGGCCGAGGCGACCCATCGGCTGGCGCGCGACGAAGACCGCAGTAACCTCGTCGACCGAACTGTCGGTGGCACTCGCCTGCGCGGCAATCCGCTCGCGCAAAGAAGGCGTCTCGACCGTTCCCGGACACACCGCGTTGCACCGGATACCGCGACCGACGAAGTCCGCCGCGATCGACTTGGTCAGCCCGATCACCGCCGCCTTGGACGCGCCATAGGCATAGCGGCCGGGGATGCCTTTCTCACTCGACGCGATGCTGCTCATGTTGACGATCGCACCGCCGCCGTGCGCCAGCATGCCGGGCAGGAACGCGCGGATGACGCGATGCATCGCGGTGACGTTGAGGTCGAACGACAAGGCCCAGTCGGCATCGCTGCACGTCAGGATGTCCCCTGCCGCCACAAATCCCGCGATATTGGCGATGACGTCGACCGGACCGACGCGATCAGGCAATGCCGCAACCGCCTCCGCATCGGTGAGGTCGATCGTCACCCGTTCGACACCGGCGATCGTCGCCAGCGCCGCGGCATCGCGATCGAGCGCCCAGACGCGCGCGCCCTCGTCGCGCAGCCGCTCCGCGACCGCCCGGCCGATGCCATTGCCCGCTGCCGTGACGAGCGCGACCTTGTCATCGAAGCGCATGCCCACCCTCTCTCTTGCGTATTTCATCAGTCAAAATAGTTTTTATAGCAAGAGTATTATTTGGCGACGAAAGCACCGATCTCGGCGATACCGAGCTTCTCGGCGGGGATAGCGGTCGCAGCGAAGGTAAGCCGCAGGAATCGCGCCGGTCGTGCCACCGCAAAAACGATGCGCTGCGTCGACAAAGCGTAGGCGATGTTTGGAAACTCCCCTATCGCGGCCATGGCCCATGCCTTGCCATCGATACTCGTCTCCGCGACGTAGCCGCGCGGCGGTGCGGTGCCGGTCATGACGGCGCGGCTCGGAGTCAGCGAAAAGCCGGCAAGCGCTTCCGGCGTGCCGAGATCGATCGTGACGCTGGCTGGCCGGACGGCGTTCGGCGCCGGCACGACCCAGGCGGTGGTTGGGTCGCTGTCGATCGATCGTCGGGCATCGCCTCCCGACGCCGTCACTATTGACCAATGCGTATTCGAGAGCACCGTTGGATCGCTCACGCGCGCGACCGCGACAGGCGTCGGTGCGACTTGGCGGAACAGCGCGACCTCGCTGACCGCCGGGCAGACGGGCGCCTCGAGAATGCGCAGCCGCACGCGTCGCGCGGCGATCGGCTGCGGCAAGCGGATCAGTCGCTGCGCCGCGATGCAGTCATGCTCGGCCAGCGTCCGCCAGGCGCCATCGACCTCGGCATCGAGCGCGAACCGTGTGACGCGGGCGCCGAGCGGCAGATATTCGCGCAACCGGATCAGGTCGAACGACCGCCCCGGCGGGAGATCGAGCGTGAGGCTGGGCGTGGTGACGTCATCCGGGGTCGACCAATAGCTCTCGCGATCCCCGTCGAGCACGCGCGACGGCGCGAATCGCGCGCCACGCGACGCACTGGCATGCGCGACGGCTCCTCGCGCCAGATCACTGGCGAACGTCGCGCGCATCGCCGCGCCGAACGACGCAAGCGACGCCAAATCGGCATCGGCGATCCTCCCGCGCCGATCGGGCGGCAGGTTGAGATTGAGGTTCGTTCCTCGCCCGACCGACTCATCGTAAAGCCGCACCAGCCGCTCGGGCGTCTTCACCCGCGCATCCTCGTCGGCATGATAGAACCAGCCGGGGCGAATCGACACGTCGGTCTCCGCCGGCCACCACAGCGGCGCTCCGCGCACCCCGCTATTGCCTTCGGCCTGGACGTAGGGATGGTTCGGCATGGTCGGCCAGCACGGATCGCCCGCCACGCCGTCCTCGTTGCCCACCCAGCGGATATCGGCGCCGAGCGGATCGAACGTACATGCCATCGGCTGGTGCCGGTGAACCAGCCGGATGATCGACGGCCAGTCGTAGTAGCGCGGCGCGTCGATCTTCCGCGTCTCGCGCGCCCCGCCATAATAGCCGTCGCCGCCATTCGCGCCGTCGAACCAGAACTCGAACAACTCGCCGTAGCGCGTGCAAAGCTCGACGACCTGCTGGCGGTAATAATCGACATAAGCCGGGCGGCCGTATTCGGCGTGGTTGCGGTCCCACGGCGACAGGTACAGGCCGAACGACAGCCCGGCGCGGCGGACCGCGCGCTCCAGTTCGCCGACGATATCGCCCTTGCCACCCTTGTACGGCGAATTCCGGATGCAATGCTCGGTCAGCAGCGTCGGCCACAGGCAGAAGCCGTCATGGTGTTTGGCCGTCAGGATCAGCCCGGTCAGCCCCGCCGACTTCGCCGCCGCGACGATCTGGTCGGGATCGAAATCGGTCGGATTGAACAGCGCCGGGCTTTCATCGCCATAGCCCCATTCCTTGTCGGTGAAGGTGTTGATCGAGAAGTGGACGAAGGCGTAGCGCTCGCGCTTATGCCACGCCCATTGCCGCGCGGAGGGGACGGCGCCCCAGGGTGCGGGCGGCGCCACGTCGGCACGGGCCAGCGCCGGCGCGGCGGACAGCGCCAGGCCGGACGCGACGAGGCTGCGGCGGGTCAGGTCGGTCACTTTGTCGCTCCTTCAGGGATGAGCCAGGTTTCGGCGATCTGGTGGCCGCGTCCACTGCCCCCCATGCCAGGCGGTCGTCGCCACGCGAGGTCGAGCGTGCCGCGCGCGGTGGCGGCGCGCGGGATCGCGATCTCGACTGTCTCGGGATTGCCGGTCCGAGGGCGGAAGGGATGAAGTTCGATCGTGCCGTTGGCGACGAGCTGCATCGGCAGCGCGTAATCCTCGCCCGCCCAAGTCGCGATCAGGCGATAGGCGCGACGCGGGTCGAGCCCGGCATAATGTAACCGCAGCGGCGCGTCGTAGAGCGTCTCGGCATAGCTGATCTGCGACAGGCGCCAGCCGTCCGCCGGCGTGCGGTCGGCGATGCCGTCGATCGCCGTCGCGAAGCCTTGCGGATCGGTTGTCAGCCCTTGCCCGCGCACCAGATGCGGCTCGTGATCGGGATCGCCGAGGTCGTCGTAGAGCGCGCCTTCGCTCGCCCGCGCATTATCCGCCAGACGCGCGAGTGCCGTCCGATCGCCCCGCGCCGCCGCGATCCGTGGCGTCAACCAGGTGCGATCGTCGAGCGGCACGTCGACGCGATCGAGATTGGCGCCGCGCTCGACATCCGACGCGCCATAGAGCGGCACGCTGAGCTGCAGCCGCGCCTTGGCGTACAAGCGCGCCGCCAACGCGAACAGGCGGTTGCGCAGCTTCGTCGCGCGCTGACCATCCGGCGTCGAATAGGCCGCCAGCGCACCATCGGCGTCACCGCGCCTCAACGCCATCGTCGCCGCCGCATCGCGTGCCCGCGCCGCGATCAGTCGCGCCCGAACCAGCGCATCGTACACTGTGCGATATCGCAGGCTGTCCGCCTGCCACCCGTCGCCGCGCAGCCCGTCCGCCATCGCCAGCGTCGCGTCGATGCCGTCATTGCCGGCCGGGTCGCCCACCCAGTTCCGCTCGAGCGCGACCGTCAGCGCGCCCGCGCGTTCGTCGCCGACGACGGTGCGCCCGTATTCCGCCATCACCGACGCCGGATCGGTTTGTGGCGTCCATCCGAGCCGCATCCAGAGATACTGGTTGGCGTCGTCATTGACCCCCTCCGAATAGGTCACGAACCCCTGCGACAAGGGAGCGAAGCGGCGGAAGATCGCGGCGAACGCGACCGGGCGCGGGTCGATCGGCTCCCGTCCCTCCGTTAGAGCGAACGCCGGGTGCCAGCGATCGACCGGAAACTGCGCGTGCATCGTGTGGCCGATGTCGGGATAGAGCTCGACCGGATAGCGCGCCAGGATGCGCGCGCGTTGCCGCGGCAGCGGGTCGCGCGATTGCGGGCCCACGAAGATGCCGGTCAGCCAGTCCCGCCGCTTCGCCAGTTCGGCGTAGAACGCCTCGTATCCCGCGGCATCGAACCCTTGCGTCGATACCCACAGCCGGGTCGCCGGATTGGCTGCGCGCGCGAACTCGGCCGCCTGTCGCGCGACGCGAAACAGCGTGGGCGGCGGGCTGTGCCCAGGGTCGCCGCCCGGAATGTAGAGCGCATCGACCTGCGGCAAGGAAGCGAGCAGATCGCGGAGCCGGCCCATCTCCGCCGCCGTTTCCCCCGACTTGTCGTAATCGCCGAGCAGCGGGTAATAGAGCGCGAAATCGATCCCCAGCCGATGCGCGATCCGGCCGATCCCGGCGAGCGTCGGCAACGGCGGTGCCGGAAACAGCGAGCTGGCCGCCGCATCGTCGGACACCGGCGCGATCACCTGCACCCCGCTTGCTCCCCACAGCGCGAGATCCTCGATCCGTCGCTGAAACATCGCCAGCGTCCAGGCATCGTAGGTATTGTTCTTAGCACGATAGCCGATCTGGGTCAGCCGCGCCGGATAGGCTGGCGCGGCATCGATCCGCATCGCCCCTGCCAGCCTGTTGTCCCCGCGTAGCGCGCGCAACGCCCACCCCGCGCCGTAGACGAGCCCGCGCAGCCGGGGCGCGGCGATCACGGTCATCTCGCCCACGCGTCGCACCGCATAGCCCTCGGCCGGTTGACGACGCGGACGGACTCGCTGCCACTCGCCCCTCGCTCCTCGCGGCAATTGCGCGGTGATCGCGGGCGTCGGAGCGATCAGCAGCATCCGCCGGCACGGTTCACGCGACACCGCGCGTCCGGTTCGCTCCGCCAATCGGGCCGCCAGCAGGTCGGCCGCCACCGCACCGCCTGGCCCGGCGACGACGCAATCGAACCGCGCCATGCCGGCCAGCAGGATCGCCGCGGCGATCACCCGGGCTGTCGACCGAACGACGGTGGCCGATCGGCGAGCGCGCGGCCGAACGTCCGATTGGGCGTCGCGCTCATAGTGAAGCGCAACCTGCCGCCGCGCACCAGATCGGCATGCGCGATCCAGCTCCGCGTCCATGGCTCGCCGTTCCACGTCACCGACTGCACATATGGCGTCATGGCGCTATTACCCGGCGCTTCGATGACGAGCCGCCGCCCCTCCCTCATCGAAACCACGGCACGTTCGAACAGCGGCGATCCGAACACGTACACCGCCTCGACCGGATCGACCGGATAAAAGCCGAGCGCCGACAGCACGAACCACGCGCTCATCTGGCCGCAATCGTCGTTGCCGATGACGCCGTCGGGGTCGTTCCGGTACATTTCGGTGCACAAACGCCGTACCATCGCCTGCGTCTTCCACGGCAGTCCGGCGAAGGCGTAGAGATAGGCCGCGTGCTGGTCGGGCTCGTTGCCGTGGGCATATTGCCCGACCAGTCCCGATATGTCGGGTGGCGCGTTCGCCGGCAGCGTCGAGGGCGCGGTGAACAGCGCGTCGAGCTTCGCCTCGAACGTCGCATCGCCGCCGATGTGTGCGATCAGGCCATAGACGTCGTGCTGGTTGAGGAACGTCGCCTGCCAGCCGTTGGCCTCGGTATAATCGCGCCACCACGGCTTGGGCATGTGGCCGAGCTGGATCGGGTCGTACGGCGTCCACCAGCTGCCGTCGGCGAACCGCGGGCGGGCGAAGCCGATCGTGCCGTCGATGACGTTGCGCCAATTGCCCGATCGCTGGCGCAGCCGGTCGGCATCGGCGCCCGCGCCCGCCGCACCCGCCAGATGCGACGACGCCCAGTCGTCATAGGCATATTCCTGCGTTCGACTGACGCTTTCGAACACCTTATCGGCGGGGACATACCCCTTGGCATCGTACAGGTCACGGCCAAGGCTGTTGTCCTGATCGGGCGCCGTAAAATCGAACGAGCGCTTGCGGATCGCCGGCCAGGCGGCGGCGTAATCGGCGGGGATGCCCTTCGCCTGCGCTTCGGCGAGCGGCACGACGCCGTGCCAGCCGATCATCGTCCCCGTTTCCTTGCCCTGCAACGGCCAGACCAGCGGGCCGTAGGGCGACTGCGCCGTCTGACGGATCAGATCGTCGATCAGCAGCTTCGTGCGCTCCGGCGCGATCAGGGTCATCAGGGGATGCAGCGCGCGGTACGTATCCCATAGCGACCAGGTGCTGTGCGCCGCGCCATTGGCCGGGACTTGCGCGATACTGCCGTCGAGCGCCGGGTAGCGCCCATTGACGTCGGATACCAAGGTCGGTGCCAGCAACGCATGATATAGCGCGGAGGCCATGATGACGCGCTGGTCCTCGCTGCCGCCGTCGACGCGGATGCGATCGAGCAAACCCGCCCAGCGACGGCGAGCCGTGTGGCGGACATGGTCGAAATGCCAATGCGGCGCCTCCGCCGCCAGATTGGCGCGCGCGCCATCGACGTTCACCGCCGACAGGCCGCACCGGATCAACAGCGGTGCCGCCCCGGCATCGTCATAGTGCAACACGGCTTTCAGCCGCCGCCCGTCGACGCGCGTCGTACCGCCCGGCTGCGCGACATCGCCGTCGCCGTACAGCGTCACGCGGTTAGGCCGGCGCGACAGCTGCATCGCGAAGAAGATCCGCCGCCCCTTCGCCCAGCGGAACACCCGCCGCCCGCCGGTCAGCGTGCCATTGGCATCGATCGCGATATGCGCATCGTCGATCAGCGGCTGCTTGTCGGACGAGTCCAGCACAAGGTGCGACAGGTCGATCAGAACATGCCCCGGTCCGGGCGGGAACGTATGCCGATGCCAGCCGGTGCGCTCGGTCACCGTCAACTCGGACCGCACACCGCTCTCCAGCGCGACGCGGTAATAACCGGGCTCGGCGGCTTCTGCGGTGAAGCGCTGGCGATACCCCGCGCCCGGATCGGCAAGCGTCCCCGGCACGAGCTTCACCGGCGCGTTTCTGTCCTTGCTGGCAGTCGGCACCACTAGCACGTCGAGCATGTCGCCGATCCCGGTGCCCGACAGATGCGTGTGGCTGAACCCCATGATCGAAGTGTCGCCGCGATGATAGCCGGAACAGGCATCCCACCGCTCGACATCGGTGTCGGGCGACAGCTGGACCATACCCCAGGGCAGGGTCGCGCCGGGATAGGTATGCCCGTGCCCGCCGGTACCGACGAACAGATTGGGCGCGGTACGCGTCGCGGCCTGCGCGACACGCGGGATCGCGAGCGCGAGCGCCGAGGATTGCAGCAGCGTCCGCCGGCTGATCCTCACGCGAACGCCTCCAACAGATGCGGACGCTTCGCCGCGAGTTTCAGGATCAGTTCGCCGAACAGGCCATTGGCCCAGGCGAACCACGGCCGCGTGAACGTCGCTGCATCGTCCATGTCGAACGCCTCGTGGATGAAGCCTGTATCGGCGTCGGTCGCACGCAGCGTGGCGAGGCAGGCGCGGATCGTGGCGTCGTCGTCACTCGACAGCGCA
This sequence comes from Sphingomonas sp., assembly GCF_017304635.1. GTDB lineage: Bacteria > Pseudomonadota > Alphaproteobacteria > Sphingomonadales > Sphingomonadaceae > Sphingomonas. The sequence continues at coordinate 219,370 of NZ_JAFKMA010000001.1, read as the reverse complement.
CGGACGATCAGCGACATCGGCCAGATGTAGCGGCGCCCGACATGCGGCCCGCCGATCCCCTCACCGGCGCGGCCACGGAAGAACCAGGGGTTGGCGTCGCTCCACGCCGCCGCCGCGGTCGTGCGCCACAGCGGGTCACGCGGCGTCACGCAGCCGAGATAGGCCAGCCCCGACAGCGACGGGACGTTGGCGTCGTCCATGAACAGCGCGTTGCCGTACCCATCGATTTCATAGGCCCAGACCGCACGGCCGTCGGGCAGGCGCATCCGGCCATGCGCCGTGAGCGCCTTTGCCACTTCGTCGGCCAGCGCCGTCGCCTCCGCGGCCAGCGTCGGCTCCGGCCGCACATCGCGCGCCAACACCGCAAGCTCGCGCAGCGCCGTCACCGCAAACAGATTGGCGGGGATCAGGAACGGATAGGTGCACGAATCGTCGGACGGCCGGAACCCTGAATGGATCAGCCCGATCTTGCGCGTCGGCGCGCCATACCCACCCGACAGCGTTTCGGTCGGCTCCGGCGCGCTGCGACGGAAACGGTACGGCCCCTCGCCGTGCTTGCGCTGCTGCTCGCGGAACGTGCGCACGATCGTCCGCGCCGCCTCCGCCCAGGTCGCATCGAACGGCCGCGGATCGCGCGTCGCCTGCCAGTAACCGTACGCGAGCCGGATGGCGTAGCAGAGCGAATCGACTTCCCACTTCCGCTCGGCGACACCCGGCTTCATCACCGTGTCGTCGTGCTTCGCCCAGTCGAGGCTGGTCGCCGCAGCGGGATCCTGCATGAAGGCGTTGGCGTACGGATCGATCAGGATCGACCGCGCCTGCCGCGCGATCAGGCCACGAACCAGCATTGCCAGCTTGGGATCGTCGCGCAGCAGCGGCATGTACGAATGCATCTGCGCCGCGGAATCGCGCAGCCACAGGCACGGTATGTCGCCGGTGATGACGAAACTGTCGCTCTCGCTCGCCGCGAGCACCGTCGTGTCGAGCGTGTTGGGCCAGGCGTTGGCGAACATCCAGGCCAGCTTGGGATCGCCGATCCGCCGGCCGACGTCGACGATCGTCCGCTCGACAGCCGGGCTGACGAAGCGACGCTCGCCCGGGGCCGGTCGGCGCGACGCGAACCGAGGAACGGCGGCCAGCACCGGGCCCGCCACCAGCGCCGCGCCGCCCGCCAGCACCGCGCGACGATCGATCACTTCGGCAGCACCACGGCACTGCCAGTCAGGTCGACCTCGACCCACTGGCCCGGCCCGTCGCCCGGCTGGCCGCCGCCGATCCAGATGCGGTAGCGTCCGGGCAGAACTCGGCGCGTGCCGTCGCGCGCGACCGTCGACAGCCGGCGCGGATCGAGCGTGATCGCGACCGTGCGTGCTTCCCCCGGCCGCAACGCGACCCGCGCGAAACCGGCGAGTTGTCGTTGCAGGACGGGATCGGTGAAGCCGGTTTGCTCGTCGCTGACGGGCGGGACGACATAGGCCTGGACGACTTCCTCGCCAGCCCGCGCGCCCTGGTTGGCGACGCGCGCGCGGATCGTGATCGGCGATCCGGTCGCGGCTCCCGTGGCAGTAACATCGCCATAGCCGAACCGCGTGTAACTCAGCCCATGGCCGAAACCCCAGAGCGGCGTGCCGGTGAAGTAGCGGTAGGTCCGCTCCTTCATGCCATAATCGACGAACGCCGGCAGATCGGCGGTCGAGCGATAGAAAGTCACCGGCAACCGCCCGGACGGGTTGTTCGCACCGACCAGTGTATCGGCCAGCGCCGTCCCACCCGCTTCGCCCGAATACCACGCCGCAACGATCGCGTCGGCCGATGCCGGATCGACCGAGACCGCGCTGCCGCTCGCCAGCACCAGGACGACGGGCTTGCCGGTCGCGCGCAACGCTGCGGCCAGCTTCGCCTGCGGCTCGGGCAAGGCAATGTCGGTGCGGTCGCCGCCGACGAAACCAGGCACCCGCACCGGCAGCGCTTCCCCCTCGAGATCGGGCGAGAGGCCGGCGACCAGCACGACGACATCCGCCGCCTTCGCCTTCGCCACCGCTTCGTCGAGCAACGGCGCGGCGGGGGGCAACCACAGCAGCCGCACGCTCTCGTCCTCGCTGCGATGATCGAGATCGAGTACCAGCGGCTGTGGTGTGCCGTCGCTATCGATCGTCAACTCGACCCGTCCGTGCGGCACCGCGCCGTCGTGCAACACGTGACCGCCCAGCGTCAGCGTGGCGCGGTCATGTTCCGTGCAATCCTTCCAGCATTGCGCCTGTTGCAGCACCAGGCGGTAGCGACCCGGCCCCGGCGGCGTGAAGGTCGCGGCCCAATGCCCCTGCCACCCACTGACCGGCAAGCCCGCGGCGGGCGGCATGCGCGTGAGGTTGAGGTCGATACGCGCCTCGCGCCGCGTGACGATCGGTTTGCCCGCGACGGTGTAGGTTGCGGTCAGGTTGCGCAGCGCGGTGCGCGGCATGACGACCGGCGCGCCTTCCGCGAGCACCGATCCTTGCGCATAGTCGACGCTCGCGAACCGCGCCGCCAACCCTTCCAGCGGCGTCACCGGTGCGAACGCCGCGCCGTTGTAATTGCCCTGGAGCACGCCGAGATCGTCGGCATCGGCGCCGATCACGGCGAGCCGCGTCGTCGCCTTCAATGGCAGCAGATCGTTGGCGTTCTGGAGCAGCACGATCGACTTGCGCGCCGCCTCCAGCGCGACGGCACGGTGCGCCGGCGTCGCCACCTCGCTCGGCGCGATACGTGACCAAGGCGACGTCCCGCCGAATGCGATGCCGAGGTCGCGGCGCGCCGTGAACGCCCGCGTCAGCGCCGCATCGACCTCGCCGACGCCGACCAGGCCGCCGGCGACCGCCGCGGGCAGCGCCGCATATGTCGAGCCGCAATTGATGTCGGTCCCGGCACGCAGGGCCGCCGCCGCCGCCGCGGGGCTGTCGAGCCGGTAATGGTGGAACGTCGCGATGTTCGCGACTGCGTCGCAATCCGATACGGTGAAGCCAGTAAAACCCCAATCATGCCGCAGCCGATCGACCAGCAGCGCGGGCAGCGCGCAGACCGGCGTGCCGTGAATGGCGTTGTACGCGCACATCAGCGACCGCGCGTGGCCTTCGGTCATCGCCATGCGAAAGGCGGGGAAGTAGGTCGCCTCCAGATCGCGTGGGGACGGATCGACGTCGAAGCCGTCGCGCCCCGCCTCCGGCCCGCTATGCACCGCGAAATGCTTTGGCGTGGCGACGACCTTGGGATGGCGCGGGTCCGGCCCCTGCAAACCGCCGATGAACGACACCGCGAGCCGCCCGGTCAGGTACGGGTCCTCGCCATAGGTTTCCTGCCCGCGCCCCCAGCGCGGATCGCGGAAGATGTTGATGTTGGGCGACCAGATCGTCAGCCCCTCGTACAGGCGCCGGTTGGCGGTGATCGGCCGCGCGTTGAACTTGGCGCGCGCCTCGGTCGCAACGACATCGCCGATGCGGCCGAGCAGGTCGGGGTCCCATGTCGCCGCCAGCGCGATCGCCTGCGGGAAGACCGTCGCCGGGCCGTTGCGCGCCAGGCCATGCAGCCCCTCGTTCCACCAGTCATAGGCGGGCAGTTCCGCCTTCGCGTCGGCGGGCGCGCTCGATTGCAGCTGGGCCGCCTTCTGCTCGATCGTCATGGTGGCGATCGTGGCGGCGATCGGGTCGGCCGCCTGCGCGGCGAGCAGAATCCATATCATCGGGCAAGGCTCCGCAATGTCAGCGCACCGGCCAGGATGGCCGGCGTCGCGTCGGCGGTGACGGTGACCGTCACGCTCTCCCCCGGCAAGAGGTCGAATCCGTTATCCGACGGTTGCGCCGCCACCGCTCCGAAATCGAGCATGACCGCGCGGGCAAGCCGCGCCGCAGTGACCGTCACGCGATTGCCCTGCCAGCGTACGGTCAGGCCGGGGTCTGGATACGCCATGTCCCTGGGCACAGCGCGCTCGACGATCGTGCGGCTGACGACCTTGCCGCCGACCAGCAGCTCGGCGACCGCATAGCTCGACGGCACCGGCGCATCGCCGAACAGCCCGGCATCGTCGAGCCGCGCCGCCTCCATTGCGGTGTCGGGCGCCAGCACGACCGTCGCGCTGCTCTGTTTCAGCAACCGTCCGTCCATCGCCATCGCACGCACTCGCCACATTGCCGGAGTCGGCGCGGCGGCATCCGACACGAGAGCGATCCGCGTCGCACCGCCGACATGCTCGGCGACGATCGCCTGCAGCGCGTAGAAGCGGCGCGCGGCATAATGCAGCAGCTTCCACCGACCGTAATAATCGATGCTCGACCACGACGTCCCTGGCCAGACATCGTTGAGCTGCCAATAGAGCGATCCCATCGTGACAGGCCGGCAGGCGCGATGGTGCAGCGCCGCCATCGCGATCGCCTGCGCCTGGTCGACCTGCGTCAGGTACACGAAATCGGCGAAATCGCGCGCCGGCCGCAGCCGTTGATCGAGGTAGAATTGCAGCCGTGCATTGCCCTCGCCGTCGAGGAACTTCTGATGCGTCTTCATCACCGCGCTGTCGGGCGTCAACGGACCATCGCCGGCGAACGCGCGGATAGTGACCATCACCGGCATCGCCTGGAAGCCATATTCTGACATGAAGCGCGGGCAGCCGTCGAGGTAGCGCTCGACCGGTTTTGACCCCGACCACACGTCCCAGAAATGACGGTCGCCGTTCGCGTCGGTGTCGATCGGCCCTTCATAGTCGCTCGACGGCGAGTTGTTCCAATACGGCGTGCCGGGTGCGTTGCGCACCACCGCGTCGCGCAGCACGCGATCGAACAACACGGCCATCCCGGTACCGATCCGCTCCTGCTCATCGGCGCCGACCGCGCGTTTGAACGCCTTGCGGTCGCTCCAATTCTCCCAGCCGGCCAGGATCTCGTTGCCGCCCGACCATAGGACGATCGACGGATGCGCCTGCAACCGTGCAACCTGCTCGTCGGCTTCGGCGACGACGCTGGCGCGGAAGTCGGCGTCGGGCGGCGTCACCGCGCCGCCGAACATGAAGTCCTGCCACACCATTAGCCCCATCGCGTCGGCGGCGTCGTAGAACGCATCGTCGAGGTAATAGCCGCCACCCCATACGCGGAGCATGTTCATATTGGCGGTGCGGGCATCGGCCAGCAGCGACCGCATCCGCGCAGGCGTGACACGCGCCGGAAACTCGTCGAACGGGATCAGATTGGCACCCTTGGCGAAGATCGGCCGGCCGTTGATGCGCAATGTCAGCGCCCCGCTGACACGATCGAGCTCGACCGTGTGCAAGCCGATGCGCCGCTCTGCCCGATCGTCGTCGCCGATCGTCGCCGTGACCTTGTACAGCGGCTGCGCACCCGCTCCGGCCGGCCACCAGCGCTGCGGACGAGCAATCGTCAGCGGCACGGCGACATGATTCGCGCCGGGTGCCAGCGCGACGTCGCGCTCGACCGCAACGGTGCGCCCGTCGGGCGTCGTCACCACCGCTCGCACCCGCCGCCGTACCGCCGCGTCGGCGACCACGTCGAGCCGCGCGATTACCCGCGCTTCGGTATCGTTCAGCGCTTCCTGCTCGACCCGCAGCGTATCGAGCCGGGCATCGTCCCACGCCTCGATCCGGATCGGCCGCCACGGGCCGATCGAAACGATGCGCGGCCCCCAGTCCCAACCGTACTGGTATTTCGGCTTGCGGATGTAAGGCGAGGTCTGCCGCCCCTTCGGCTCGTCGCCGAACGCGCTGTCATATTCGCCGGGCAGCGGATGCGCTATCGCCAGTACCATCGGCTGCAAGCGCTTGATCGGCGAAGCGATTGCGATGGTGATCGTGTTGCGCCCGGCGTGCAGCGCCGCCTTCGCATCGATCCGCCAGCGGCGATGCGCGTTGGCGGCGACCAGCAATTGCTGCCCGTTGACGCTGACGGTCGCGAACGTGTCGAGGCCATCGAAGACCAGCTCGATATGCCGCCGCGCCAGCATCGCCGGCGTCACGTCGATCGTCCGCCGCCACTGCCAGCCGGCGAGCCCGACCCATTGGATTGCCGCTTCGTTACGGCCGATATACGGATCGGGCACGCGGCCCGCCGCGATCAAATCCTGCTGCACGCTGCCCGGTACGGTCGCGGCGAACCACTCGGCCTCGCGCGGATGGTCCTTGACCGCCGGATCGGCGGGATCGAGCCGCACTTGCCAGCCCTGGTCGAGCGGTGTGACCTGCTTCGGCTCTGCCATGGCCGGCATGGCGACCAGCAGCGAGGCGGCCGCCAGCCACTTCATCATTTCGCCTCGGTCAGCTGGACGCGCTCGACCGTGTAGAACGGGTCGGAAAGCGGCGAGGTGAACTGGAAACAGATATCGCCGTCCCCCGTCCCGTGCGGCAACGCGCCAGTGAAGGCGAAGCGCTGCGGCGCGGTGGTCGGGTCGGGCAACGGGAAGATGCCGGCGGCGATCGGCCGCGCCGATTTGTCGCCCGCCACCCGCGCCGCTGCCGCCGCACGACAACCGACCTGAACGAGCAGTTCGCCATGGTCGGAGACCGCGTAATGCGACCGCAACGCCGACGCGTCGTGCGCCAGCCCATAGTTGCGCGCCAGCCGGACCACTTCCACGCGGTAACCGGTCGCGATGTCGAGCGGCGCATCGGGATAGAGCGTGCAGGTATCGAAGATGTTGATCGCATAAGCCGGCGTCGCGGCGGTGGCGTCCGGCGTCAGCGGCACGCGCATCCCCAGCGCGCCGGCCGGGCACGCCTCCATCTCGCTGCTCGTGCGCCTCAGCAGGGCGGCGCGCGAGGTGTCGAGGTTGCGCACAGCGGCGGTGGCCTCACCGTTCGCGTCGAACGCGACGGCCCGCACGGTCGCGCCCAGCGGCGCGGTGAACTTGCCGGCATAGGCGGTCGAGGCCGCCGTCGGTTCGCTACCGTCGAGCGTGTAGCGGATCGTGCCGTAGCCGGCCTGCGTCGTCAGCGTGACCGGCATCACGCCCGCGCGCAACGCCGCACCGCGCCCGCCGTCGATCGCGAAGGCGACGGCGAACGCGCTATCGGCGACGGTCACGCCACTCGCGGTCCAGCGATCGCTCTGCCTCCGGACGCGCGGCAGGAAACCGGTCCAGTCGCGTGCCGCCTTGGGCGACCATGTGATCTCCGCGAGCGCCGCCGCACGCGGGAACATCTTGTGCTCGACCTCGGCCGGCGTGACCAGGAACTCACTCCAGACGTTAGCCTGCGCGCCCAGCACGTGCGCCGCGCGATCGGCCGGAATGCCCACCGGCATCGGATCATAGGCATAGACCGCGGCCAGCGTGTTGATATCGAACCGCCCGGGCGGCTCGTCGCTGCGGTCGCTCTGGAAATGATCGAAATAAAGCGGCCCGCCCGGCGACAGGACGACGTCGTGCCCTTGGCCCGCGGCATCGACCGCGCCCTTTTCACCGCGCCACGACATCACCGAAGCGGACGGCGGCAGTCCGCCTTCCAAAATCTCGTCCCAGCCGATCAGCCGACGCCCCTTCGATTCCAGATAGCCGCCGAACTGATCGATCATCCAGCTTTGCAGCGCTTCCTCGTCCTTCAGGCCGAGTGCAGCGATCTGCGCCTGGACGCGCGGGCTGCGCTGCCACTGTTCCTTCACCGCCTCGTCGCCGCCGAGATGGATGTAGGTGCCGGGGAAGATCGTCATCAACTCGTCGAGCACGTCCTTGACGAATGCGATGCCCTTCGGCCCGGGGTCGAACAGGTACGGGTTGACGCCCCAATCGTGGCCGACCGCCGGCTGGTCACCGACGACGCCGAGTTCGGGATAGGCCGCGACCAGTGCCTGCGCATGGCCGGGCAGGTCGACCTCCGGCACAATGGTGATACCGCGCGCAGCGGCATAGGCGACGAACTCGCGCAACTCGGCCTGCGTGTAGAATCCACCGACCGGCGCACCGGGGGCGCCACCGGTCGAGGGCGGCGTGCGCCAGCCGCCGACTGTCGTCAACTTGGGATATTTGCGGATCTCGACGCGCCAACCCTGATCGTCGGTCAGGTGCATGTGCAACGTGTTCAACTTCACCGCGGCCATCTGGTCGACGATCGTGCGCAGCACCGCGATCGGCTGGAAATGACGCGTCACGTCGACCATCAGCCCGCGCCAGGCGAAGCGCGGCGCGTCGGCGATCGTCAGCGCAGGGATCGCAACCGGCTGGCCCAGCTTCCGGTCGGGGCTCGCCAGCTGCGCGAGCGTCATCGCGCCGTACAGCAACCCGGCATCGCCCGACGCCGCGATCGTGATGCCGCGCGGGGTGACGGTCAGGCGATAGGCCTCGCGACCCGCGATCGATCCGTCGCGGACGAAAGCGATGGCCACGCCGCGCGTGTCGGCGATCGTCAGCGTCAGATGGCGCTGCACCCGGATCTGGTCGGCCAGAAGCCGCGCCGCTGTCATGGCGGCGCCATCGGTCGCCTTCGCCGAGATCGCCTGGCCATCGTGCAGCGTGAACGAACCGCTGGCCGGCACGATCGACGCCGGCATCGGCACCAGCGGCAGGGTTTGCGCGTGGACTGGCCCCGCCAGCGCGCTCGTCGCCAGAACCATCGACAACCAAGGACGTACCAGCACGCTCATGCTCCCATCATCACTATCGTGGATCGGGCTGCCGCCCGTCCCGCCCGACAAAAATGCCGCCGACGGTCATGCACCGTCGGCGGCAGAGTAGCGATGCCAGATGCGGAAGGAAGAGGCCGACATCGCGGGGAAACATCCTGGCGTTTGCTCATGCCCGGCCATGTGACCGGGCATGAGCCAAGGCTTACATCTTGATGGTCGCGTTGATCGAGAACACGCGGCCGTTCTTGTAGAGCGCGGTCGGTGCCGACGGCGTCTGACTGTACTGGTAGTACGTCTCGTCGAGCAGGTTCGACGCGTTCGCGGTAACCCGGAAGTTCGGCGTGATGCTGTACGACGCCGAGAAATCGAGCTGGCGATACGCATCGGTGAAGTTCGCCGACTGCAGACGGCCATAGCCGTAATAATATTTCGAACGGTAGTTGTAGCTCAACCGCGCCTGGAACGGCCCCTTCTCGAAATACGGAATGATGTTGAACGTGTTGCGCGACAGGTACGGCAGGCCCTGGCCGTTCACCCCGGTATCTGCACTGGCGAAGGTGTAGTTGGACTGGATGCCGAAGCCCCAGAACAGATTGGCCTGCGCGGTGAGCGAGAAGCCCGTCACCGACGCCTTGCCGCCGTTGATCGGCCGCGACACGCTGTACGTGTTGGTCTGGCCGGTCAGCTGGTTGGTGATCGTCTGGTTGTACGTCGTGTTCCCGATATAGTTCGAGATGTCGCGGTAGAATACTTCGCCCGACAGGTAGCTCGCCTTGGCGAAATACCATTCCGCCGACAGGCCGAAATTGGTCGCGGCATAAGGCTTCAGGTCGGGGTTGCCGCCGCTGCCCGTCTTCTGCGTGTCGTCGAGCGACAGCGAACCGGCAAGGTCGCTGTAGCGGGGCCGGGCAATGACCTTCGCCGCCGCCGCGCGCAGGATGACGTCGTCGGACGCCTGATAGGCGAGGTTGGCCGCCGGCAGGAAGCGATCGTCGGTACGTGGCGCCACCACGAGTTGGGTCTGCCCGGCGGACGACAGGTAGTAAGACGAGATGTCCTTGGTCCGAACGAACCGTCCACCGACATTACCGCGGAACTTGCCCATCTCGTAGTCGAGCTGGACATAGGCGGTGCCGATCCGCTCCTCGACCTTGAAGAAGCTGCCCGTGTCGAGCGGACGCGTGACGTTGAGCGTGCCCGGCATATTCAGCGCCTTGATCGCGTTGGCCTGGGTCAGCGTCGCATAGGGCGTCGCGTTGCCGGTGGTCGAGAGACCGTCATACACGCTGCTATCGAGCGTATACGAGCCGAGATCGGCCAGCGTGAAGAAGCCATTGTAGAAGGTCGCGCCGCCATAGGTGGTCTGCTGGTTATTGTGGATGCTGGCGCGGACGCCGAACCACACCTTCTTGAACGGCCCGGCATCGAGATCGTGCGAGAAATCGATCTGGCCGAACTTCTCTTGGTCGACCGTCTGTTCGGCATTGGTGATGCCGCCGATCTGTGCGCCGAAGAAGCCGGCGCCGTTGGTCGCCGCCAGCACGGCCGGCTCGGTCCGCAGCTTCGATTCCGCCGGCGACGTGCTGATCCATTGCGTGCCGTCGCTCGCCGGATAGTTCCAGTTGAGCATCGTGTCGCGACCGTTCGCGCCGACCGTGAAGCCTTGGCGCGTGCGGAAGTTCAGCAGATATTCGGGGTTCTTACCGCCGCTCGCACGGGTGTAACCGCCGTTGCCGGTGATCTTCCACCCGTCCAGATCCCAGTCGAACAGCATGCTGAAGCTGTCGTTCTTGATCCGCGTGCGACGGAAATTGGTGTCGAGTTCGCCCATCCAGGTCTTGCTGGTGCTGGGCTGCGCCGCGAACGTCGCCGAGGTGATGAGGCCGTTGGTGATCGTGGCCGCGGTCAGCTGCGACCCGCGCACGTTGTAGCTGTATTCGGAATTGCTGAAGTTGTCGTAGTTGCCGCGGATCACGATCGCATTGGCGGTCAAAGTGAAGTTCGGCGCCGGCTTGAACTGCATCGTGCCGGTGAAACCCAACCGCTGACGCGTCTGCTGGAAATATTCGTGCGCCAGGAACGCCGGCAAGCGCGCGGTCAACAGGTCGTTATTGGTCCCGCCGGTGACCTTGGCACTGGTATTCTGCAAAACCGCCTGCCCATTGGCATCGCGAAGGACTTGCGAATTGCCACTCGCATCGGTGTAATGCTGCACGAAGCTGTCGCCGGTCAGGTAGCCGTAGACCGCGACGCCGGCACGAGCGAGGTTTTCCTTGTCGTAATTGACTGACCCCAGGAAAGCGAACGTGTCGCTGGCATTGTGCCAGCTGTAGAGCGCCGACCCGCGGAAATTGCCCGTCTTGGACCGGTCGTTATATTCATAGCCCGCGGTCGCGGTGACCGTGTTCGGCTTGAGATCGAGCGGCTTGCGCGTGACGATGTCGACGGTGCCGCCGATCGCACCTTCCTGCAACCGCGCTTCGGGCGTCTTGTAGACGACCGCCTGGCTGATGATTTCGGGCGAGAGCAACGAATAATTGAACGTGCGGCTCGACCGGTCGCCGGGGTTGCCGCCCCAGTCCGCCGACGCGATCGAGTGACCGTCGATCAGCACGCGGTTGAGCGCGGGCTCGACACCGGCGATCGAGACCTGCTCGCCCTCGCCGAACTGGTGGTCGACCGTCACGCCAGGCAAGTGCGACAGCGACTCGGCGACGTTGGTATCGGGGAACTTGCCGACATCCTCGGCACTGATGACGTCGACGATCGAATTCGCCTTGCGCTTCGTGTCAATCGCATCCTGAAGACTCTTGCGGATCCCGGTGACGACGATGTCGTCGCGGTCGCTCGTGGCCGATCCATCGCGATCCTGAGCGAAAGCCGGCGTGGCGACCATGATCGCCGAACCCATCAACAGCGCAAAACGTAGCTTCATATCCACCCCCAACCAGAGCCGAACCATTCCCGCGACGGACCGTCTTGCCGCTTCTTGTCGCACCCCTTTCGGCGTGCATCCGAGCAGCTTCGAGGCCGGTATAACCAATTACGGACCATTCCGCTACCGTTTTTTGCAAATTTGTTTCGCTTATAAAAACGCCGTTGTAATATCGTGATCGCAGGGGCAGTTTTGCTGCGCTACGCTGGAGGTCGATGGACGCTTTCGCGAAGTAGCCGGGGGGCCGATGACGAGCATTAAAACCGACGCGGCACGGATTCTGGAAATCTGCGTCGAATCACCGCGCAGCGTGGCTGCGGCCATTGCCGGCGGCGCCGACCAGGTGGAATTGTGCGCCGCGCTCGCGATTGGTGGACTGACCCCATCCGCCGGCCTGGCTCAAGCGACGATCGAACTGTGCCGTGTCGCCGATGTGAAGGTTCGCGCCATGGTCCGCGTGCGGCCGGGCGATTTCACCTACGATGCCGACGAGCTTGCATTATCCTTGGCGGATGCCCGGACATTGATCGCCGCGGGTGTCGACGGCGTGGTGTTCGGCGCCGTCCATGATGACGCCTTGGACGTGGAGGCATTGACGCGCTTCGTCGATGCGGCCCGCACCGCGCGAGGCGATATCGGCCTGACGCTGCATCGCGCGATCGATGTGGTCGCCGATCCGGTAGCGGCCGTCGAGCAGGCGATCGCGCTCGGTTTCGATCAGATTCTCAGTTCGGGCGGCCAAGCCACCGCCTGGACGGGCCGAGCGACGCTGGCGCGCATGGTCGATGCGGCAGCAAGCCGCTGTCGGATTGTCGCCGGAGCGGGCGTCCAACCAGACCTTGCCGCGCAGCTTCTAACCGACTCGCAAGTCGATGGCTTGCACGGTACGGCGCGCGGCGAGGCAACACCGATCGCCGAAGATCGACTCTGCTTCGGCATCAATCCGGCAGCGACCGATGCCGCAATCGTCCAGCAACTCCGCCAAATAATCGATAGCACCTGTATATAACCAATAGGTCCATTGCGTATCATCAATCGCGATGTTACGCAGATGTTGCAATGGAGGGGCCGCCGTCGTCATGACGTTCTCGGATCAGATCGGCACGGTGCGCTCGGACGACCCGGCGCCGCTATACGTGCAGCTGGCCCGCCTGATCCGGTCGGCGATCGAGAACAGCGTCCTCGTCGATAATGCCGCCATTCCAGCCGAGCGCGACCTGGCGGTCGAGTTCGGCGTATCGCGGATCACCGTGCGCAAGGCGCTCGCCGATCTGGTCGAGGAGGGCCTACTGGTCCGCCGGCGCGGCGCGGGTACGGCCGTCACGCGCCGCATCGAAAAGAATTTCGCCAAGATCTCCTCGTTCTCGGAGGATATGAATGCCCGCGGTCGCGTCGCCAGCAGCAGCTGGATCATGCGCGCGCCTGGCTTCGTGACGCCGGAGGAGGCATTGGCGCTCGGCCTGTCGCCGGGGGCGCCGGTGTTCCGCTTCCACCGCATCCGCTATGCCGACGAGGCGCCGATGGCGCTCGAATTCTCGACGATCGCCGCCGCCTATCTGACGAGCGTCGATGACGTCGGCGACTCGCTCTACGCGGCGTTGGAAGCGGCAGGGTACCGCCCCGCCCGCGCGCTGCAACGGCTCCGCGCCGTCCCCTTTCTCGGCACGCATGCCCGGATGCTGGGCGTCGATGCCGGCAGCCCGGGGCTGTTGATCGAGCGTCGCGGGTTCCTGCGCGACGGGCGGGCGGTCGAATTCACCCAATCCTATTACCGCGGAGACGCCTATGACTTCGTTGCAGAGCTCGCCGATGTCTGACGCCGCGACGATCGAGCCGACCGCAAGCCTGATGCGGCGGGAAACGCTGGAGGCCCCCGACGCAGTCCGACGGATGCTCGCGCGCAACGGCGACGCGCTGGCGGAACTGGCCGCGCAATTGCGGGCGCGACCGGTCAATGTGGTCAGCACCTGCGCGCGCGGATCGTCGGACCATGCCGCGACCTACGGCAAATATCTGATCGAGACGCTGATTGGCGTGCCCGTCGCCTCGGCCGCGCCCTCGGTCGCCTCCGTCTTCGCGTCGCGGGTGACGACCGGCGACGCCTTGTGCATCGCGATCTCGCAATCGGGGCGCAGTCCCGACCTGCTGGCGACGGTCGATGCCTATGCCAAAGCGGACGTGCCGGTCGTGGCGCTGGTCAACGACGAGACGTCGCCGCTGGCCGAACGCGCCGATTGGCTATTGCCGCTCAGCGCCGGGGCGGAACGATCGGTGGCGGCCACCAAGTCCTGCATCGCGGCGATGGCCGGCCTGGCGGCGCTGGCGGCGGCATGGTCCGGCGACGACGCGCTCGCCGAGGCGGTGGCGGCGTTGCCCGACCTGCTGGCACGGGCAGCCCAGCTCGATTGGAGCCCCGGGCTCGCTCCCCTGTCGACCGCGCGGCAGATGTTCGTGCTGGGCCGCGGCTACGGTTTCGGCATCGCACAGGAAGCGGCGCTCAAGTTGAAGGAGACCTGCGCGGTCCAGGCCGAGCCGTTCAGCGCGGCCGAGGTGCGGCACGGGCCGATGACGATCGTCGGGCCGGGCTTCCCGATCCTGGCGTTCGCGACGTCCGACGTCTCGGGCGACGACGTGATGACGGTCGCGCGCGAATTTGCCGCGCGGGGCGCGGTCGTGCTGACGGCGCGGCCGGGGGGCGAGTCGACGCTGCCCGCGATCGCCGCGCACCCGGCGATCGAACCGATCCTGCAATTGGCGAGCTTCTATGGTCTCGCCGAGCAGCTGGCCCGGACGCGCGGGCTCGACCCCGACCAGCCGCCGCATCTGGCGAAGGTGACGCAGACGCGATGACCCTTTATTGCTTCGTCAACGGCCATGTCGCGACCGCCGCCGGCGTCTGGACGGGCGCGGAGATGCGCGTCGAGGGCGACCGGATCGCCGACCTCTCGCCCCTGACCGACACGCCCGCGAACGCGATCGACCTCGCCGGCGGCTGGATCATGCCGGGCTTCATCGATACGCAGGTCAATGGCGGCGGCGGCGTGCTGTTCAACGACGCGACGAGCGTCGCGGGCATCGCCGCGATCGGCGCCGCGCATGCGGGTTATGGCACAACCGGCTTCCTGCCGACGCTCATCAGCGACCATCCCGATCGCATCGCGCTGGCGCTGGAGGCGAGCGACGCCGCGATCGCGGCCGGCGTGCCCGGCGTGCTGGGCGTGCATATCGAGGGGCCGTTCCTCGCGGATGCACGCAAGGGCATCCACGACGCGTCGCGGTTCCGGCGGCTCGACGATGCGATGATCGCGCTGCTGTCGCGCCCGCATCGAGGGCAGGTGATGGTGACGATCGCGCCCGAACTGGCCGAACTCGACCAGATCCGCGCGCTGGCCGCAGCCGGCGTCCTGGTCAGCGCCGGGCATACCGAAGTGGACGAGGCCGGCGCGCGCGCTGCATTCGATGCCGGGCTGGGCGCCGTCACGCACCTGTTCAACGCCATGCTGCCGATGCTCCATCGCAAGCCCGGACTGGTCGGCGCCGCGCTCGACGATCCACGGCCATGGTGCGGCCTGATCGCCGATGGTATCCACGTCTCGCCGGTGATGCTGCGGATCGCCGCGCGGGCGCGGGGTACCGATCGGCTGATGCTCGTCACCGACGCGATGCCGTCGGTCGGGGCGGTCGAGAAGGATTTCGTGTTGCAGGGGCGGCGCATCCGGGTCGCCGACGGCAAGTGCGCATATGAGGACGGCACGCTCGCCGGTTCCGATCTCGACATGGCGGGCGCGGTGCGCAATGCCGTGCACATGATGGCCGTGACGCCGGACATCGCCGCGCAGATGGCCGCGACCAATCCGGCCGCGTTCCTCGGCCTGACGGCGGAGCGCGGCGCGTTGGCGGCGGGGCGGCGCGCTGATTGGGTGCAGCTCGATGCCGACCTGATGCCGGTGGGCACGTGGATCGGCGGCAAGCATCACGCCGCGGGGGCGGCATGACGATCGACCGCCGCGCGATGTTGCAGGGATCGGCCGCGCTGGGCGCGGTGCTCGCCCTACCCGGCAAAGGCGCGGCAGCGGAAACGGCGACGGGTTTTCCCATGCCAGCGCCGGTCGATCGATTGCCGCCGCGCCTGCCGGAGACCGATCCGTCGCGCGTCCTGCTCGATCGCGGCTGGCGGTTCCACGAGGGCGACATCGTGCCCCCGCCGCCGGCGACGCACGACGAGACGTACAACAGCGTCAAGGCCGGGGCCGCGCGCGGTGCCGCCGCGATCCGCCACGACGACGATGGCTGGCAGGACGTCACACTGCCGCACGACTGAGCGTCGTTCCAGCCGTTCGTCGAAAGCGCCAATGTCAGCCAGGGCTATCGCCCGCGCGGCATCGGCTGGTACCGCCGCACGCTGCGGCTCGACCCCGCCGATCGCGGGCGCAAACTGGAACTGCAGTTCGGCGGCATCGCGACCAACGCCACGATCTGGATCAACGGCAACGTCGTCGCGCACAGCTGGTCGGGCTATACCGGCATCTATGTCGACCTGACCCCGTTCGCGCGGTTCGGCGACGACCTCAACGTCGTCGCGGTCCGCGTCGATGCGACCGCGATGGAGGGCTGGTGGTACGAAGGGGCCGGCATCTACCGCCACGTCTGGCTGGCGCGGCGGCCGCCGGTGTCGATCGCGACCGACGGCGTCCATGGCGACCCGCGACGGCGCAGCGACGGCGGCTGGGACGTGCCCGTCACGGTGACGCTCGAGAGTATCGAGACAAGCGACGCCGACGCGACGGTCGAAGCGATGTTGCTCGATCCGAATGGGCGCACCATGGCCCGGGGAACGGCCACCGCCCGCGTGCCGACGTTCGATCGGGGCGAAGCACGCCTGACGCTCGACGCCGGCACTCCTGCCCTGTGGTCGCTCGAACGGCCGACGCTCCATACGCTGGTGACGCGGATCGTGCGTGATGGCGCGACGACCGACGAGCGCCGCACGGCGATCGGGTTTCGCACGGTGACGTTCGATCCCGATCACGGCGTGTCGATCAACGATCGCCCGGTGAAGCTGAAGGGCGTGTGCCTGCACCAGGACCATGCCGGGGTCGGCACGGCGATTCCCGATGCGTTGCTCGCGTGGCGGCTCGGCCGGTTGAAGGACATGGGGTGCAACGCGATCCGCTGTTCGCACAACGCCCCCGCCGCCGAACTGCTCGACCTCGCCGACCGGATGGGCTTTCTGGTGATGGACGAGAACCGCCGGTTCGACCCCGCGCCCGATTACCTCGCCCAGCTCGAATGGATGGTGCGGCGCGACCGCAACCATCCCAGCGTCGTCCTGTGGTCGGTGTTCAACGAGGAACCGATGCAGGGCACGCCCGCCGGCGTCGCGATGGTGCGCCGAATGGCCGCCGCCGTGCATCGGCTCGACGACAGCCGGCCGGTGACGGCGGCGATGAACGGGATGTTCTACGCGCCCGCCAACGTGTCGCAGGTGGTCGGCGTGATGGGGTTCAATTACTATCAGGGCGATTACGACAAGTTCCACGCGGCCAACCCGGCCAAGCCGATGACCAGTTCGGAGGATACCAGCGCGTTCATGACCCGCGGCGCCTTCGCCAATGACCCTGCGCGCCACGTCATCTCGTCCTACGACACCGAGGCGGCCAGCTGGGGCGCGACGCACCGCAAGAGCTGGCAGGCGATCGAGCGCCGGCCGTTCGTGGCCGGCGGCTTCGCCTGGACGGGGTTCGACTATCACGGCGAACCGACGCCCTATGCCTGGCCGACCATATCGAGCTTCTTCGGCATCCTCGATTTGTGCGGCTTTCCCAAGACCGCCTATGACATTCGCCGCGCGCAGTGGATCGACGAAATGGCCGTGGTGGCGATCGCGCCGCACTGGACCTGGCCGGGGCGCGAGGGCCAGCCTATCAAGCTGCTGGTGACGAGCAATGCCGAGCGGGTCATCGTACGATTGAACGGCAAGCAGGTCGCGGAAGGCGCCGTCGATCGCATCATGGGCAACGAATGGACGGTGCCGTACGCGCCCGGCCGGATCGAGGCGATCGCCTATCGCGGCGGTCGCGAAGTGGCGCGCGCGGTGCATGAGACCGCGGGCGCACCGGTCGCGCTTCGCCTGACGCCGGCGCGGCGCGTGATGGCCGGCGATGGCGAGGACGCCCAGCCGGTGACGATCGATGCGATCGACGCACAGGGCCGCCACGTACCGACCGCCAACCTGCCCGCGCGCTTCACGATCGCGGGCGGCGCGATCATTGGCGTCGGCAACGGCGACCCCAACATCCACGAGCCCGAAAAGGGTGGCGCCCGGTCGCTGTTCAACGGTCTCGCGCAGGTTATCGTCGCGGCCGATGCCGGACGCGGACGCCTCACGCTGCGGGCATCGGCACCGGGCCTGCGCCCGGCGACGCTCACGATCGACCGGCTGGCGGTGGCACCGCGGCCCCAGGAACCGGTCGCGATCCGCCGCTCCACCGATGCGGGCCGTTCAGGAGTGGGCGCATGACCGACATCACCTTGCTCGCCCCGCTCGCCGGTTGGGCGATGCCGCTCGCCGAGGTGCCCGACCCCGTCTTCGCGCAAGGGATGATGGGCGATGGCGCGGCGATCGATCCGACCGGCGACACGCTGCATGCGCCGTGCGCCGGCACGATCCTGACGATCCACGACGCGCGCCATGCCATCACGCTGGCGACCGAGGACGGCGTCGAGTTGCTGATGCATATCGGCATCGATAGCGTCGCGATGGCGGGCGACGGGTTCACCGCGCTGGTGAAAGCGGGCGATCGTGTGGCGACGGGCGATCCGTTGATCCGCTTCGATCTCGACCGGCTGGTAACGCGCGCGAGCGCGGCGGCGACGCCGCTGATCGTGGTCGGCGAGGACAGCCATGTCACATGGCGCCATGCCGGCGGCATGGTCGCGGTCGGCGAGTTGGTGCTGCGCATCGAGCGGACCGCACGCGAGGCCGGCGCGGCAAGCGGCGGCCCGACGCTGGCGCGCCGCGTGCGAGTGGATTTGCCACACGGCCTGCATGCTCGCCCGGCCGCGCGGATCGTCGCAGCGTTGCGCGCGCTCGACGCCGATGCGACGCTGGAGCTTGGCGACAAGCGCGCTTCAGCTGCGAGTTCGATCACGATGCTCGGGCTCGGCCTGAGCCACGGTGCCGAGCCGACAATCATCGCAACGGGCAAAGATGCCGCCGCCGCGATCGACGCCATCGAAGCGCTGCTGGCGCATGAGGTCGAAGCCCCGGTGGCCACCAGCGTTCCGGCGCCTGCCCCGTCGCTCGCTCGACCGGAAGCCGCGATCCCGGGTGTCGCCGCCGCCCCCGGACTGGCGATCGGTTCAGCGCATTGGCTGCGCCGCATTCGCCCGGAACCGCCGGCGCGCGGCGACGGCGTCGCGACCGAGCGCGAGCGGCTGACGACGGGAATCGCGGCCGTCAGCGCGGAACTCGACGAAGCCGCGCAACGGCCCGGCGCCACCGCCGGCATTTTCGGCGCGCATCGCGAAATCCTCGACGATCCGACGCTGCTAACGGCCGCGATCACCGCCATCGAAGCCGGCGACAGCGCCGCCGCCGCGATCATGGCCGCGACCGAGTCGCAGGCCGCCGGCTTGCGCCAGAGCGGCGACGCGCGGATCGCCGAACGCGCCGACGATATCGTCGATGTCGGCGAACGCGTCGCCCATGCCATCCTGGGCACGCACGGCGGACAGGCCGCGCCACCGGCTGGCGCGATCGTGCTGGCGGACGACCTGTTGCCGTCGCAATTCGCCGCGCTCGATGCGGCGGGCGTAGCCGGGGTCGCGCTGGTTCGCGGCGGACCGACCGCGCATGTCGCGATCCTGGCGGCCGGTGCCGGCCTGCCGATGGCGGTCGCGCTCGGCGAGGCACTGGAATCGATCGCCGACGCCGTGCCGGTCCTGCTCGACGGCGATGCCGGCTTCGTCGTCGCGTCGCCCGATGCGGCATTGCGCGGCCATGCCGACGCGACGATCGCTCGCCGCCATGCCGCCGAGGCGCGCGCGCGCGACATCGGCAGCGCGTCGGTGGCGACGGCGGACGGCATCGCGATCGCCGTGCACGTCAATTGCGGGTCGGCCGCCGACGCGGCCGCCGGCATGGCGGCGGGGGCGGACGGCTGCGGATTGCTCCGCACCGAATTCCTGTTCCTCGATCGCGACGCCGCGCCCGATGTGGCCGAACAGACAAAAGCGTATCGCGCGGTGCTCGACGCGCTGCCCGATCGCCCGGTGACGATCCGCCTGCTCGATGTCGGCGGCGACAAGCCCGCCCCCTATCTGGCGCTGCCGTCCGAAGAGAATCCCGCACTCGGGCTGCGCGGGATCCGCGTGGCGCTGGCTCGTCCCGATATTCTCGAGGCGCAGGTGGCGGCGATCCTGGCGCTGAACGACGATACGCATGCCAGGATCATGGTACCGATGGTCGCGAGCGCGAGCGAAGTCGCCGCCGTCCGCGCCGTGCTCGACCGGGTGCGCGGCGACCGCACGATATCGCTGGGGGCGATGATCGAGACGCCTGCTGCCGCGATCGGCGCCGATCTGATCGCTCGCGAGGCCGACTTCCTGTCGATCGGCAGCAACGACCTCACGCAATACACCCTGGCCGCCGATCGCGGGAATGCGGGGGTTGCTGGAATGCTCGACGGGCTACACCCGGCCGTGTTGCGATTGATCGGCGAGACCTGCGCGCGCGCCGGTTCGACGCCGGTCAGCGTCTGCGGCGGATTGGCCGCCGATCCTCTCGCCGCGCCGATCCTGATCGGGCTCGGCGTGCGCACGCTCTCGGTGCCGCCGTCGCGCGTCCCCGCGACCAAGGCGCTGGTCACCGCGATCACGCTGGCGGCCGCCACCGACCATGCTCGCACCGCGCTCGCCTGCGCCGCCGCGACCGAGGTTCGCGACCTCGCCCGCCGCTTCGCCGAGGAGAACGGCCGATGACCCTCACGATCCGTTCGCCGATGCCGCTGTTGCAGACGCTGGGCCGCGCGCTGATGCTGCCGATCGCAGTACTGCCGGTCGCGGGCCTGTTGCTGCGACTGGGGCAGCCGGATCTGCTGAATATCGGCTTCGTGAGCGCGGCGGGCGATGCGATCTTCCAGCATCTCGGGCTGCTGTTCGCGGTCGGCGTCGCGACCGGGGTAGCGCGCGACGGCAACGGGGCCGCTGCTATGGCAGGAGTCGTCTGCTATCTGGTGATCGGCAATGCCAGCCAGGTGTTCCTCGTGGTGCCGCCGGACACGGTCCCGCCGGGCACCGCGTCGGCGATCGCCACAACGCTGACCGCGGCATGGAAGGCCGCAGCGATCGACAAGCTGCAGGTGCCGATCGGCATCGTCGCCGGGCTGGTCGGCGGCGGCTTCTACAATCGCTTTTCGACGGTCAGGCTGCCCGATTATCTGGCCTTTTTCGGCGGGCGGCGGCTGGTGCCGATCCTCGCCGGTGTCGCGGGACTCGGCTTCGCCGCCTTGCTCGGCCCGAGCTACGGCGCGATCGCCGCCGCGGTCGACGCGCTCAGCCACGGCATCGTCGCAACGGGAGCATGGGGATTGTTCGCGTTCGGCGTGCTCAACCGGCTGCTGATCGTCACCGGGCTGCACCACATCCTCAATAACGTCGCCTATTTCCTGGTCGGCGACTATCACGGCAAGACCGGCGACCTGACGCGCTTCTTCGCCGGCGACCCGAGCGCGGGGGTGTTCATGAGCGGGTTCTTCCCGGTCATGATGTTCGGCTTGCCCGCCGCCTGCCTCGCCATGTACCGCTCGGCCGCCCCGACGCGACGGCCGGCGGTCGGCGGCCTGCTGCTGAGCCTCGCGCTGACCTCGTTCCTGACCGGCGTTACCGAGCCGATCGAGTTCAGCTTCATGTTCCTGGCCCCGGTGCTATACGTGATCCACGCGCTGCTGACCGGCCTTGCCGAAGTGGTGATGTATGCGCTCGGCGTGCGGCTGGGTTATGGCTTTTCGGCCGGTCTGCTCGATTACATCCTCAACTTCGGCCGCGCCACTCGCCCGATTCTGCTGCTGCCGGTCGGGCTGGCCTATGCCGTCATCTATTACGCCACGTTCCGCTGGTTCATCGTCCGCTTCAACCTGCCGACGCCGGGCCGCGAGCCGCTCGATACCACCGCGCCGGCCGCGCCAGTAGCGGCGGACGACAAGGCTGCGGCATTCGTCGCGGCGCTGGGCGGTCGGGACAATCTTTGCCAGATCGACGCGTGCGCGACACGGCTGCGACTGGCGGTCGCCGACGCCAACGCGATCGACGAACCGGCCTTGCGCCGGCTCGGCGCGCGCGGCGTGCTGCGCCCCTCGCCGACCACCGTGCAGGTGATCGTCGGCGGCATCGCGGATGGTCTCGCGATGGAGATGCGGACGGCGCTCGATCAATCGGCGTCAGCGCCGACGCCTTCGCCGCCGTCACCCGGGGCGGCGACCTCCCTCCCCCAACCCTGGCTCGCGGCGTTGGGCGGCGAGCATAACGTCGAAATCTGTTCGGTCGTGCCTGGCCGGATCAGGGCCACGCTGGCGCACGCCGACCGGATCGACGTGTCCGCCCTGGCCTCGCTCGGCGCGCGCTCGGTCGTCTCGCCGGCACCCGACGTCGTCCATGTGCTGATCGCTCCCGATACGCTCTAACCCGTTGAGATCGTGCGATCCACGCCGCCAATGCCGCCGTCCCGGCAGAGGCATGACAAGCCCGTCACCGGTCGTTACCATGCCCGACAATGGCTGATCGCACCGCTTCCGCCGACAAATCGTCGGCATCGCCCAACTACAGCGCGCCCGCGCTCGAAAAGGGCATCGACATCCTCGAACTGCTCGGCGACGAGCCGTTCGGGCTGACCATCACCGAAATCGCGCAGCGGCTCGGCCGGTCGGTCAGCGAACTGTTCCGCGTCGTCGTCGTGCTCGACCGTCGCGGCTGGCTGCACAAGGACATGGCCAGCGACCGCTATCGGGTGACCTACAAGCTGCTCGAACTGGCGCATCGCGCGACCCCCGCGCAGGAACTGACGCATGTCGCGACCCCGCTGATGCATGCACTCGCCGCAGCCGCGTTGCAGTCGTGCCATCTGGTCGTCGTCAACGGCGCGCGCGGGCTGATCGTCGCGCGCCAGGAAAGCCCCGACACCGCCGGGTTCGCGGTGCGGCTGGGCACCGCGATCGACCTTCAGACCACGTGTTCGGGCCGCGTGCTGCTCGCCTTTGCCGAGGACGACCGGCGGGCCGACCTGCTCGGCAAGTCGGCGCCGCGCGCGCTCACCGACCAACTGGCCGCGATCCGCGCGCAGGGCTACGCGACCAGCCCCAGCGCGCGGATGGCCGGCGTGTCCGACCTGTCCTGTCCGATCTTCGGGTTCGACGGCCATGTCGTCGCGGCGCTGACCATCCCCTTCCTCGCCGCGATCGACGATGCCCCGCATCTGTCGTTCGACGAGACGCTGGCGCTGTTGAAGGCGACCGCGACCGACATTTCCTCGATCCTCGGCTGGTACGACCGCGAGGCGGCGCCGGTCGTGCCGCGGCTGTCGGTCGCAACCCCGCCGCGCCGCCAGCGGCGCGTCCGAGCCGACTGACCACTGTGGCGCAACACGTCCTGCTCCTCGACCTGGCCGACGATGCCGACTTGATCGCGGAATATGAAGCGCATCACGCCGCCGGCCGCGTCTGGCCCGAGGTAACCGCCGCGATCCGCGCGTCGGGCATCCACGCCATGCGCATCTATCGTCTCGCCACACGCCTGGTGATGGTCATGGAAACCAGCCCCGATTTCAGCTTCGAAGCGAAAGCAGCAAGCGACGCCGCCGACCCCGTAGTGACGCGTTGGGAAACCCTGATGCAACGCAGCCAGCGCGCGCTGCCCGGCGTCGCCGAGTGCCACTGGCAACGCGCCGCACAGATTTTCAATCTGGCCGACCAGTAAGCGTACGATGCTGACGCACCTGCAGCGCCTCGAAGCGGAAAGCATCCACATCCTGCGAGAGGTGGTCGCCGAAACGCGAAATCCCGTCATGCTATTTTCGGCGGGCAAGGACTCCGCCGTGATGCTGCACCTGGCGCGGAAAGCATTTTATCCATCGCCACCGCCCTTCCCGTTGCTCCACGTCGACACGACTTGGAAATTCCAGGCGATGTACGACTTCCGGGACCGCGCCGCACAAGAGAGCGGCATGACGTTGATCGTCCACCGCAACCCGGAAGCCGAGAAGCGCGGCATCAATCCGTTCGACCACGGCTTTCTCCATACGACGATGTGGAAGACCGACGGATTGAAGCAGGCGCTGGATACGTTCGACTTCGATGCTGCATTTGGTGGCGCGCGTCGGGACGAGGAAAAGAGCCGCGCGAAGGAACGTGTCCTGTCATTCCGATCGGCCAGCCATCGCTGGGACCCGAAGGACCAGCGGCCGGAGCTTTGGCATCTCTACAATGCCCGCAAGAATCGTGGCGAAAGTCTCCGGGCCTTTCCGATCTCCAACTGGACCGAAGCCGACGTCTGGCGGTATATCTGGGCCGAGAACATTCCGGTCGTGCCGCTCTATTTCGCTGCCAAACGACCAACAGTGGTTCGCGACGGACAACTGATAATGGTCGACGACGATCGGCTACCGCTGATGCCGGGCGAAGTGCCGGTCGAACGATCGATCCGGTTTCGCACGCTGGGCTGCTATCCGCTGACGGGCGCGATCGAAAGCGAAGCGACGACCCTGCCGCAAGTCATCCGGGAGAACCTGATGGCCGCAACATCGGAACGTCACGCGCGCGCCATCGATCACGATCCGGACATGTCGATGGAGATGAAGAAGCAGGACGGGTACTTCTGATGCGCCCCGTTCGGAAGACCCGAGATGGCTCATGGTAAGCGAGCCTGACGTCGCGGCATTTCTCACAGAAGACAAGTCGCTGCTGCGCCTCATCACGTGCGGCTCGGTTGACGACGGGAAATCGACGCTGGTCGGGCGGCTCCTGTACGACAGTAAGGCGGTGCTGGCGGACCAATTGACGTTGCTCGAAGCCGACTCGCGCCGTTTCGGCACCCAGGGCGTGCAGCTCGACCTAGCGCTGCTCGTCGACGGGCTCGCCGCCGAACGCGAGCAAGGCATCACCATCGACGTCGCCTATCGCTTCTTCGAAACCGAGCGACGCAAATTCATCGTCGCCGATACGCCTGGACATGAACAATATACCCGAAATATGGTGACCGGCGCGTCGACTGCCGACCTGGCCGTGATCCTGGTCGATGCGCGCAGGGGTGTGCTCACCCAGACGCGGCGGCATTCCTACCTCGCGTACCTGCTCGGTATTCGAAACATCGTCCTGGCGATCAACAAGATGGATCTGGTCGGCTACGATCGGGCGACATTCGACGCGATCGTCGCCGAGTATCGGGCGTTCGCCGACACGCTGGCGATCGAGCATTTCGTGCCGATCCCCGTCTCCGGGCTGGTCGGCGACAATGTGACGAACCGCTCGGACAACACGCCTTGGTATGGCGGCCCGAGCCTGATGGAATATCTGGAGACGGTGGACGTCGGTCAGGTCGCACAGCAAGTGGCACCGTTTCGTCTGCCGGTTCAATGGGTCAACCGGCCGAACCCCGATTTCCGTGGCTTTGCCGGCAGGATCGTCGGCGGGCGGATCGCAGCGGGCGATGAGGTCCGCATCCTGCCGTCGGGCCGGACGGCGCAGGTCGATCGCATCGTAACGATGGACGGCGACCTGCCGAGCGCCGCCGCGGGTCAGTCCGTGACGCTGACGCTGACCGATGCGGTCGACTGTTCGCGAGGTGATGTGATTGCAAGCACGTCCTCGCCGCCGCAGATCGCCGACCAATTCGAATCGACCATCATATGGATGGCGGATGACGAGATGCTGCCGGGGCGCTCGTACTGGCTGAAGCTCGGAACACAGACGGTCACTGCCAATGTCCAGCAGCCGAAATACCAGATCAACGTCAATTCGATGGAACATCTGGCGGCGCGAACGCTGGAACTGAACGCGATCGGCGTCGCCAACCTTTCGACCGACCGGCCGATCGTCTTCGAACCCTACGCCACGAGCCGCGAACTCGGCGGCTTTATCCTGATCGACAAGGTCACCAACGCAACGGTCGCCGCCGGACTGATGCACTTCGCGCTACGCCGCAGCCAGAACGTGCATTGGCAGGCGTTGGACGTCGGTCGCGAGCATCACGCCCGGTTGAAGGGGCAAAAGCCTGCGGTGCTGTGGCTGACGGGCCTGTCCGGGGCGGGCAAATCGACGATCGCGAACCTGATCGAAAAGAAGCTGTCGCTGCTCGGTCGGCATACGTTCCTGCTGGACGGCGACAATGTGCGACACGGGCTCAACCGCGACCTTGGCTTCACCGACGCAGATCGCGTCGAGAAT
This sequence comes from Sphingomonas sp., assembly GCF_017304635.1. Classification (GTDB taxonomy): domain Bacteria; phylum Pseudomonadota; class Alphaproteobacteria; order Sphingomonadales; family Sphingomonadaceae; genus Sphingomonas. The sequence continues at coordinate 193,409 of NZ_JAFKMA010000001.1, read as the reverse complement.
ATCCGGCGGATCGGCGAAGTCGCCAAGCTGATGACCGATGCCGGCCTGATCGTCATCACGGCCTTCATCTCGCCATTCCGCGCCGAACGGGCGACGGTCCGCCAGATGATGGCGCCGGGGGAATTCATCGAAATCTTCATCGACACGCCGCTCGCGGTGGCAGAAGGGCGCGATACCAAGGGTCTCTACAAGAAAGCGCGGTCCGGCGAGCTCGTGAACTTCACGGGGATCGACAGTCCGTACGAAGTGCCCGATCAGGCCGAAATTCGCATCGATACGACCGCCATCAGCCCGAATGAGGCAGCCGAGATGATCGTTTCGGCTCTGATGGAACGGTACTAGATCGTAATACGCGGCGATTGCGACCAGTGTAATTTGCAGGCAATCGGCCCTATGGCCAAGCAACGCATCGACCAGTTGCTCGTGGAACGCGGGCTCGCCGAATCGCGGACGCGGGCGCAGGCGCTTATCATGGCTGGATTGGTGTTCGTCGGCGAACGCAAGGTCGCGAAGGCTGGTGAGGCGGTCGCGCCCGATGCGGCGATCGAGGTGCGTGGGCGCGACCATCCGTGGGTCTCGCGCGGCGGTATCAAGCTCGCGCATGGGCTCGACCATTTCGGTTGGGACGTGAGCGGCACCATCGCGATCGACGTCGGCAGTTCGACGGGTGGCTTTACCGACGTGTTGCTCAGTCGGGGCGCGAGCCGCGTTTACGCCGTGGACAGCGGTACCAACCAGCTGGCGTGGAAGCTGCGCCAGGACGATCGCGTGATCGTCCACGAACAGACCAGCGCGCGGGTGCTGACCGCAGCGCACATTCCCGAACCGGTCGACCTGATCGTCTGCGATGCGAGCTTCATCGGGTTGGCCAAGGTGCTGGACGTGCCGCTCGGGTTCGCGAAGCCGGGCGGTCGCCTGCTCGCGCTCATCAAGCCGCAGTTCGAGGCGGGACGGAACGAGGTCGGCAAAGGTGGCGTCGTGCGCGATCCCGCCGTCCATGTCCGCGTGTGCGACGAAGTCGCGGCATGGCTGAGCACGCAAGGCTGGCGAGTCGAAGGTGTGACACCCAGCCCGATTACCGGGCCGGAGGGCAATGTCGAATTCCTGATCGGCGCGCATCGTTCCTGATTTCCATCGTTGCGAGCGTAGCGAACCAATCCAGGGCGTCCTGGTCCGGCGTTGGATTGCCTCGCTGTGCTCGCAATGACGAGATCAGGACGGTTTGGCCGTCGATCCGCTTGCCTTCGTCGCCCACCCGCGACAGGGGAGAGCGGACGCCATCCGAGAGGACGAGCATGGAACTTGCGACCAAGGGACAGTTGCGGTGGGGCTTCCTGCGCTGGGCAGCGGTGACGGTGCCGCTGATCCTGTTGCTGGGTTTCGCCTCGAGCCAGGTCGCGCCGTCGGGCGGCAAGAGCGCGTGGTACCAGTCGCTGACCAAGCCCGCCGTCAATCCGCCCGATTGGGTGTTCCCGGTGGCCTGGAGCCTGCTCTATGTCCTGCTCGGGCTGGCGTTGGCGATGATCCTGAACGCGCGTGGCGCGCGGCATCGCGGGCTCGCGATCGGGCTGTTCGTGGTGCAGATGGCGCTGAACCTCGCCTGGACACCAATTTTCTTCGGTGCGCACAAGGTGCTGGCGGCGCTGATCCTGCTGATCGCGATCTTCGTCGTCGCGCTGATCGCGACGATCGTGTTCGGCCGGATCCGGAGCGCGGCAGCCTGGTTGATGGTGCCGTATCTGGCGTGGCTGTGCTTCGCCGGCGGACTCAACTGGCAGATCCTCCAGCTCAATCCCGGCGCCGACACGCTTGTGCCGCAGTCGTCGGATGCCCAGATGACGATCTGACGCATAATTTTTCGAGGAATATCAGATGCAATCCGAAAACCGGCTGTTCGACGATGTCGTCAAGTTCATGAACGGCGCCGCTGGCACGCTGGCGGGAATGGGCCGCGAGGCCGAAGCGGCGACGCGCGCCCGCGCCCGCGAATGGATCGGCGGTCTCGACTTCGTCAGCCGCGACGAGTTCGAAGCGGTGAAGGCGATGGCCGCCGCCGCCCGCGACGAAGCCGATGCGCTGAAGGCACGGCTCGACGCGTTGGAGACCAAGGCCGCAAAGCCCAAGTCCACAAAGGACTAACCTGATTTCCACAGCTTTCTCCACGCATGTTGTTGCGCGATCCGGCCGCGGCGGGCAGATTCGCCCGCGATGAAGCGTGAGACCATCCATGCTCGATGAGGCCGATTACGGTCGCGAGGACGCCGCTCCGATCGACATGATCGAGAGCTATTACGCCGCGCATGGCTGGGAGCATCAGCGTCACGACGATGAAGTGGTGGCGACGGTCAAGGGCAGCTGGGCGCAGTACGAGCTCCGCGCGCTTTGGCGCGAGGAGGACAGCGTATTGCAGTTCCTCACGTTCCCCGACATCCGCGTTACCGACGACGATCGCCGCGCCGCGATCTACGAAGCGATCGGGCTAATCAACGAACAGATGTGGCTCGGCCATTTCGAACTGTGGTCGTCGTCGGGCATCGTGCTCTATCGCCACGCCGCGATGATCGGCGGCGAGGATGGCGGGACGCTGAGCCTGGAGGGTGCCGAGCTTATCATAGAATCGGCGATCGACGAGTGCGAGCGCTTCTACCCGGTGTTTCAGTTCGTCCTGTGGGGCGGCAAGACGCCGAAGGAAGCGCTGGCCGCGTCGCTGACGGAGACGCAGGGCGAGGCGTGAGCACGGGCGCTGTTCCCAAGCGGTTGTGGCTGGTTGGCTGCGGCAACATGGCCGGCGCGATGCTGGCGCGCTGGATCGAGAGCGGGACGGTCGCCGCGGAGGCAGTCGATGTCGTTAATCGCCATGATCGCGCGCTACCGGTCGGGGTGCGACAGGCGCGGACGTTGCCGGCGGGGCCGCCGCCCGATCTGGTGATGCTGGGGATGAAGCCGCAGCAACTGGACGAGGTTGCGGCGACGCACGGCGCACGGATCGCCGATGCGCCGATTCTGGTGTCGATCCTGTCGGGTGCCGACGAAGCGGCGCTGGCGGCGCGCTTTCCCGGTCCCGCGATCGTGCGCGCGATGCCCAACCTGCCGGTCGCGCTGGGCAAGGGAGTAGTGGCACTCAACGCGCACGCCGCATCACCGGCCGCACGCGATACGGTTGCTGCGCTCATGGCACCACTCGGATTGGTCGAGTGGATCGACGACGACGCGCTGTACGGCGCGGCGGGCATGCTCGAAGGATGCGGTCCGGCCTTCCTGTTTCGCTTCATCGATGCGCTGGCGAAGGCCGGCGAGGCGCTGGGCATCCCCGCCGACCAAGCGGCGCGGCTGGCGCTGGCGACCGTGGAGGGTTCGGCCGCGATGGCGGCGATCGCCGACGCGCCGCCCGCGACGCTGGCCGATCGCGTCGCCAGTCCGGGCGGCTCAACGCGTCAGGGTCTCAACGTGCTCGACCGTGACGATGCATTGGTTCGCTTGCTGACCGAGACGCTGGCCGCGTCCGAACGCCGTGGCCGCGAAATGGCCGAGGAAGCGCGGCGTTAGACGAGGATTAGGGCCGCTGTCCCGGTGGCACCGACGTTTCGCGCCACGAATTGACGCGGGCGCGTTCGCTTTCGGGGATCAGCCCTTCGAGCACCGACCAGAACCCGCTGACTGCCTGTTGCCCAGCCTGCGTGTAGGCGGTCGCCATGATGTCGCGACTGGCGTGGAACAGCTCCATGTCGAGCGCGTGGCCCTTGTCGGTCAGCCGCAGCAGGCGTTGCCGCCGGTCGCGGTCGCCGATGCGCGTCTCGACCAGCCCGCGTTCGTCGAGATCGGTCAGCACGCGGCCGAGCGATTGCTTGGTCACCCCCAGGATCGCCAGCAATTCGCTGACCGAAATGCCCGGATGGCGGCCGACGAAATAGAGCGCGCGATGGTGCGCGCGACCGATGCTGTTCGCGCCCAGCCGCTCGTCCACGGCGCGCGTCACGCGGCTATAGGCGAAGAACAGCAATTCGCTGCCGCGGCGGATTTCGGATTCGCGCAGGAACTGGGCCGAGGCCGGCATGCTTGTGGCAGTCATATTGCCACGTCTGCCATCGGGATCGCGACATCGCAAGGCTTGGACGTGACGCATTCGACGCGCTAAGGGCGCATCGCCATGACCTATACGACCGCCTTCGCGCTCAATCCCACCGCTTCGCCCACTCCCGACGATGTCCGTGTCGGGCGGATGGTTGATCCCGGCTTCGGCCGCGTATTCACCGATCATATGGCGATCGCGCAATATAGCAGCGCGAAGGGCTGGCATGACATGGCAATCGCGCCGCGCCAGCCGCTGACGATCGACCCCGCTTCCGCCGTGCTGCATTACGCGCAGGAGATTTTCGAGGGGCTGAAGGCATACCGTCTCGCCGATGGCGGGATCGGCCTGTTCCGCGCCGACGCCAATGCTCGCCGGTTCCAGGCAAGCGCGCGGCGGTTGGCGATGCCCGAACTGCCCGAGGAACTGTTCGTCGATTCGTGTCGCGCGCTGGTTCGGCAGGAAGCCGACTGGATTCCCGGCGCCGACAGCGGCGGCGCGCTCTACCTCCGCCCGTTCATGATCGCGAGCGAAGTGTTCCTGGGCGTCAAGCCCTCGGCGGAATACGTCTACATGGTGCTCGCCTCGTCGGTCGGCGCCTATTTCAAGGGCGGCCCGTCGGCGGTGACGATCTGGGCGTCGGAGAATTACACGCGCGCCGCGCCGGGCGGGACGGGCGCCGCGAAGTGCGGCGGCAATTACGCTGCCAGCCTCGCCGCCCAGGCGGAGGCGATCGCGCAAGGGTGCGAGCAGGTCGTCTTCCTCGACGCGGTCGAGCGCCGCTGGATCGAGGAACTGGGCGGCATGAACGTGTTCTTCGTGTTCGACGATGGGTCGATCGCGACGCCGCCGTTGTCGGACACGATCCTGGCCGGGATCACACGCGATTCGCTCATCAGTCTCGCGCGCGACCGCGGCATCACGGTGCGAGAGGAGCGCTATTCGCTCGACGACTGGCGCGCGGACGCCGCGAGCGGCCGGCTGATCGAGGCATTCGCGTGCGGTACGGCGGCGGTCGTCACGCCGATCGGCGGGGTCAAGGCGACGTCGGGCGACTTCACGATCGGCTCGGGCGGTCCGGGCCAGCTGAGCATGAGCCTTCGCGAAGCGCTGGTGGCGATCCAGACCGGCCGCGCACCCGACGCGCATCATTGGCTCGAACGGCTATAAGGGACTTTGCAGACGCGCGCGCGCCGCTATAAGCGCGCGCTCTGCCATGGCACCGATGCGAGCAAGGCTCGCGCGGCGCGGACGTGTTGGGGCGTCGCCAAGCGGTAAGGCAGCGGCTTTTGGTGCCGCCATTCCCAGGTTCGAATCCTGGCGCCCCAGCCAACCGTGATGATTTTATGCGGCGGAACATCGCCAGCGGCCAGCATCATCCGCCGAGTTGCAGATCAGCGAGTTCGGCATCGCCCGCTGTTCGAAAGTCGCCGATCAGACGGAATGCGATCGAGAAGGTCCGATGCCTGCGAAAATCGCGTGACAGGCATCGCCGCCGATCCTCGAGAACGATGGGCTCGTAAGCAGCGACGCAGCGAGGCATTCTCACCTCGCTGCGCACGACATCACTTCGGCGCCAGCACCATCAGCATCTGGCGACCTTCCATGCGGGGATAGGCCTCGACCTTCGCCACTTCGTTGACCTGTTCCGCCACGCGCTGGAGCACCGCCATGCCGAGCTGGCCGTGGCTGAGCTCGCGACCGCGGAAGCGCATCGTGACCTTCACCTTGTCACCTTCGCCGATGAATTCGACGACCTTCTTCATCTTGGTGTCGTAGTCGTGGTCGTCGATGTTCGGACGCATCTTGATCTCCTTGATCTCCTGCGTCTTCTGCGACTTGCGGGCGAGGTTCGCCTTCTTCTGCGCCTCGTACTTGAACTTGCCGACGTCGAGGAACTTGGCCACCGGCGGATCGGCGTTGGGCGACACCTCGACAAGGTCGAGCCCGACCTCGGCGGCCTGCTCGATTGCCTCGCGCGTGTACATCACGCCGAGATTCTCGCCCTCATGGTCGATCACGCGGACCTTGGGCGATTGGATGAATTCGTTGAATCGGGGGCCGTTCATCGGCGGCGCCTGCATCGGCCGGCGCATCATGGGCGGTGGGATAGGTAGAGCTCCTGTAGGTTGTCGTTTCACCAATATAGTGAATTTCGCGCCCGAACGAAAGCGGGCCGCGGCAATTAAGCCGCGGTCGCCGCCGATGCGGTCGCCAGATCGGGCGCGCGCGCCTCGCCGGTCAGCTTCGCGATCGCCTCGGCCAGCGTCATCACCTGCTGCCGGTCGCTGCCGAGCTGGCGCAGTGCGACGGTCCCTTCGTCGGCCTCGCGCTTGCCGACAACGAGCAGATTGGGGACTTTAGCCAGGCTGTGCTCGCGCACCTTGTAGTTGATCTTCTCGTTGCGGAGATCGGTGTCGACGCGGAGCCCTGCCTGCCTCAATTCGGCGGCGACGTGACCGGCATACTCGTCGGCGTCCGACACGATCGTCGCGACGACAGCCTGTACCGGCGCCAACCAAGCGGGCAGCTTGCCGGCGAAATGCTCGATCAGGATACCGATGAAGCGTTCGTAGCTCCCGAAGATCGCGCGGTGGAGCATCACCGGGCGATGGCGCTCGCCATCCTCGCCGACATAGCTCGCGTCGAGCCGTTCGGGCAGCACGCGATCGGACTGGATCGTGCCGACCTGCCACGTCCGTCCGATCGCATCGGTCAAATGCCATTCGAGCTTGGGCGCATAGAACGCCCCCTCGCCCGGCAGTTCCTCCCAGCCATATTGCTCGGTCGCGAGGCCCGCGCGCATCACGGCGTCGCGGAGCTCGGACTCGGCCTTGTCCCACATCTCGTCGCTGCCGAAGCGCTTGTCGGGACGCAGCGCCAGCTTGATCGAATAGGTGAAGCCGAAATCCTTGTAGATGCGATCGGCCAGGCGGCAGAAATCCTGAACCTCATCGACGATCTGATCCTCGCGGCAGAAGATGTGCGCGTCGTCCTGCGTGAACTGGCGCACGCGCATTAGGCCGTGGAGCGCACCGTGCGGCTCGTTGCGATGGCAACAGCCGTTTTCATACAGCCGCAGAGGAAGATCGCGGTAGCTCTTGATTCCCTGGCGGAAAATCAGGACGTGCGCCGGGCAGTTCATCGGCTTGAGCGCCATCCAGTCGGCATCGTTCGAGACGATCGGGCCCTCGTCCTCGACGTTGGGCACTTCGTCGGGAATGACGAACATGTTCTCGCGATACTTGCCCCAGTGGCCGGACTGCTCCCACTGGCGCGCGTCCATCACCTGCGGCGTCTTGACCTCGCGATAGCCGGCGGCGTCGATCGCACGGCGCATATACGCCTCCAGCTCGCGCCAGATCATGTAGCCCTTGGGATGCCAGAACACCGAACCGTGCGCTTCGGCCTGGAGGTGGAACAGATCCATCTCCTGCCCCAGCTTGCGATGGTCGCGCTTGGCCGCCTCTTCCAGTCGAAACAGGTGCTGGTCGAGCTGCTTCTTGTTGAGCCAGCCGGTGCCGTAAATACGGCTGAGCATCGCGTTGTTCTGATCGCCGCGCCAATAGGCACCGGAAACACGCGTGAGCTTAAAGGCTTGCGGGTCGAGCTTGCCGGTGGATGCGAGGTGTGGACCGCGGCACATGTCGAGCCAGGCGTCGTCGCCGCGGCCGGCGCGGTACACCGTCAGTTCCTCGCCGTCCGGCAGCTCGGCGGCCCATTCGGCCTTGAAGCTCTCGCCCTGCTTGCGCCACCGCGCGATCAGGTCGGCGCGGCTCCACACTTCGCGGATCAGCGGCTCGTCCTTCGCGATGACCTTGCGCATTTCCGCTTCGATCGCGGGCAGGTCCTCTTCCGTGAACGGGCGATCCTTCGGCGCGAAATCGTAATAGAAGCCATCGTCGGTCGCCGGGCCGAACGTGATCTGCGTGCCCGGGAACAGGTTCTGCACCGCCTCCGCCAGCACGTGCGCGAAGTCGTGGCGCGCGAGTTCCAGCGCATCCTTCTCGTCGCGGCTGGTGACGAGCGCGAGGTTGGCGTCCGCCTCCAGCGGGCGCGTGATGTCGCGCAACTCGCCGTCGACTCGCGCCGCGATCGCCGCCTTGGCAAGGCCCGGGCCGATCGCCGCAGCGATGTCCGCCGGCGTGGTGCCGGACGCGACCTCGCGCACGGAGCCGTCGGGAAGCGTGATCGAGAGCATGTTCATGGCCGTTCCTGTCGTTTGCCCGCGCCTATGCACAAGCCGGCGTCCGGAAGAAAGACTGGAACGGGGGAGCGGACGCCAACCTCACCCGTTCCCGGGCGAGGTCGCCGGCGACGCTGGCTAGCGCGTGCCGACAGCCCCCCGGAAACCCGGGAGGGTGGTAGTAGTGGTCGAGGCGAACGCAGCGTTCATGGCAAGCGATATAGCGTGTAGGCGTCCGAAGCGCCAGCCGTCAGGCGGCGACGCCGACCGTGCCGATGCGGCGGAGGAATGCGGCGCCGGTCTTGGGGTCCATCAACTCGCGGATCGCGGCGATGTGCTGGCGGACCCGCGTATTGAACCATCCGATGCTGATCGCGGTTGCTTCCCAATCGAGCGGGCCGGTCTTCGCCAGGAAATCGCGCGTCTTGAAGCGCAGATCCTCGGTCAGGGCGATGCATTCGACCTTGATCTCGGTGACGCGGGCGCGGGTCGCGGGGTCGGCGCGGTCGAGCAGCGGCACGAACACCTCGCGGTGCACGAACAGTTGATACGAGGCCATGACCAGACCTGCCTGGCCGATCTTGCGCCGCACAAGGTCCTCGCGCGCCGGGTCGCGAGTCGCGATCAGCGCCTCGCCCTCGATCATCATCGCCTCGAGGCGTTCGTGATAGTCTTCCAGCGTTTGCGACATCGCGGCACCTCGTTCCAACCGCGCCTAACGGTAATTGGTTAGGAATCCGTTGGCCGTCGGAGGACGCCGGCGCGATCAGTCCTTCGCGATGACCTGACCGAACGGCACGACGTGGTTGGCGGCGTCGTGCCCGATCTTCGCGCGACCTTCGTAGGGCACGCCCATCAGCTTCGACCAGTCCCAGCCGATCTGGTCGGGCGTATGGCCGAAATCGGCCTGGCCGTCCTGCTTGGGCAAACTGACGCTGCCGATCCGGAGCGACGCGATCCGCGCCAATTGCGTCGCATTGGCGACATGGAACATCATCCGATCGACGCGATAGAGATGCTCGTCCACCTCCTCGACCAGCAAGTCGTGATCGGCGAGATCGGGTAGCCACTTGGTGCCGATCAACGAATCGAGGATCGACAGGTTGAATGCCGCTGCCGGCCGCCCCGACCCGACGATGCCGGGTTCGAGCGCGCTCTTGTCGCCTTTCGTCAGCCAGGCGAGGCTCCGCGCCGCGCACTCGCGCCCGCCGACCTTGCGATTGATGTCGATCGGCATCGGACCGTGGATCGGATGACCGATCTTCTTCGCGTACAGCGCGCCGAGCAGGAAACCCATGTCGGAATAGCCGACATAGCTCTTGTGCCGCGCCGCTTCCTCGAGATGCGGGAAGATCAACGGGAACAGCCGGTTCGACCCGTAGCCGCCGCGCGCGAACCAGATCGCCTGATAGCTCGGGTCGTTGGCATATTTAAGGAAGGTATCCGCGCGCAACTCATCCGGACCCGCCCAAGTATGGCCGCCACCGCTTGCCCAGCATTGCGGGTCGATCACCAGTTCGACGCCGTATTCGGCGGCGAGTGCAGGCACCGCGTCGAGCGCATGTTCGTCGACTCGATTGGCCGGCGCCATCACCGCGATCTTCATCTGCCCTACCGCCCCGTCCTTGCCGTCCGTTCCGAAAGCGGGGATAGCGCCGGGCGATGGATAACGCCAAGCCCCCCGTCGACGCATCGGCTGCCCCCGCTTTCTTCGTCGGGATCGGCGGGTCGGGAATGATGCCGCTGGCGATGATCCTGGCGGCGCGCGGCAACGCGGTCGCGGGGTCGGACCGCAGCCTCGACGCCGGCCGGTTGCCGGCGAAGTTCGACTATCTGCGCGCGCTCGGCGTCGCGCTCCATCCGCAGGACGGGAGCGGGATCGTGTCGCCCGATCAGATCGTCGTCGCCAGCGCCGCGATCGAGCCGAGCGTGCCGGACATCATCGCTGCCGACCGGCTCGGCTGCCGCCGCCGCACCCGCGCGGAAACGCTCGCCGATCTGTTCAACGACAGCGCGCTGCCGATCGGGGTCGCCGGCACCAGCGGCAAGTCGACGGTGACCGGCATGATCGGCTGGATCCTGCACGCGACCGGCCGCGATCCGAGCGTGATGAACGGCGCGGTGATGAAGAACTTCGCCGCCCCCGATGCCCCCTTCGCCAGCGCGCTGGTCGGTGCGGGCGACGCTTTCGTCAGCGAGGTCGACGAAAGCGACGGGTCGATCGCATTGTTCCGCCCCCGCATCGCCGTGCTCAACAATGTCAGCCTCGATCACAAGGGGCTGGACGAGCTCAACCAACTGTTCGGCGACTTCATCGCCAAGGCGGCAACGGCGGTCGTCAATCTCGACAATCCGGACGCCGCGCGGCTGGCAGCAGCGTTGCCGAACGAACGGGTGGTGGGATTTGCGCTGGAGAAGCCAGCCGATCCTTCCGGGCAAATCGTCGCCAGCCTTTCCGCCCACAATATCTCCGAACGAGAATTCGGCGTCTCGTTTGACCTCGCCGAACTCGGCGGAGCGACGATCGAGGTCACCCTTCAAGTCCCCGGCCGCCACAACGTCGCCAACGCCCTCGCCGCACTCGGCGCCGCCCACGCCGCCGGCGTATCGCTGATCGAGGCCGCGACGGCGATCGGCGGGTTCACCGGGCTGCGCCGCCGCTTCGATCTGGTCGGGCAAGCGAACGGCGTGACGGTGATCGACGATTTCGGGCACAACCCCGACAAGATCGCCGCGACGCTGGCGACGCTGCACGCGCATCCCGGGCGGCTGATCGTTCTGTTCCAGCCGCACGGTTTCGGGCCGTTGAAAGTAATGCGCCGCGAACTCGTCGCTGCCTTCGCCGATGGGCTCGCCGACGACGACGTGCTGATTCTGTCCGACCCTGCCTATTATGGCGGCACCGTCACGCGCGAGGTGACCAGCGCGGACATCGTCGCGGACGTCGTGGCGGCGGACCGCGACGCGCGCCACATCGCCGATCGCAGCGAAGCCGCCGCCGCCGCCGCACGGCTCGCCCGACCCGGAGACCGCATCGTGGTAATGGGCGCGCGCGACGATACGCTGAGCCAGGTCGCCACCGACATCCTGAGCACTATCGCCGGCGCATAGAAAAGGGGCGAGCTGGCGGCCCGCCCCTTTCGTGTCCCGTCACGAACCGCCGCGGCGAAGCCGCGTCGTCAGCCGGTGCTCGCGCACCGCTGGCCGGGCTCGCGGCCGGGCGGGAAACAGCTCGCGCTATTTCCCTGCCGTAAGTCTCACTTCATCGGCTTGGCGCCGGGCGTCCCGCACTTGGCGAACTTTCCCTTGGCGTCCTTGCAGCGGACCGGCGCGGCCGCCTTCTTCTCCGGACATTTCATGAACTTGCCCTTGGCGTCCTTGCACGGCGCGGCGAAGGCCGGCGTGGCGGACAGCGAGGCGACGGCGAGAGCGAGAACCAGAGTGCGCATCATCCAACTCCTTTAGCCTGAACGGGCGAACGCGAAGATGCGTCGGACCGCCATCACACGCAAGCGACAAAAGCTGTAAAGCACACTTGACGACAAGCTCGCTTTACATGTAAAGTTTCCTTCACTGATTCGGAAGGACGCTTTACATGAACATGAAACTTACACCCGCCGGACGACGCTACACCAAGCGCATCCTCCTACTGAGCGTGGTCTATGCGATCACGCTGCTGGTGGCGGTCTACGCCTTCAAACATCAGCTCGTGGCCGGCGCGTCCGCCTGGGCGGTCGCGGTTCTCCCCGGTCTGTCGATCAGCGGGTTCTTCGTCGTGATCGGCCGCTATCTGGTCGAGGAGAAGGATGAGTATCTGCGGATGCTGATGATCCGCCAGACGCTCTGGGCGAGCGGTTTCTCGCTCAGTATCGCGACGATCTGGGGCTTCCTCGAAAGCTTCGACCTGGTCGGTCACGTGCCCGTCTATTGGGTGTCGGTACTGTGGTTCGGCGGGCTTGGGCTCGGCGCCTGCGCCAACAAGCTGACGGCGGGAAAGTTCTGATGGAGAACCGCCTCCGCGTCCTGCGGGCCGAGCGCGACTGGAGCCAGGGCGACCTGGCCGACCGGCTCGAGGTCTCGCGCCAGAGCGTCAATGCAATCGAGACCGGTCGCTACGATCCCTCACTCCCCCTCGCCTTCAAGATCGCCGAACTGTTCGGCCTCGCGATCGAGGACATTTTCACCAGCCCTGCCAAGGAGAATTGACATGACGCCCCAGATTAAAGCCCGCTGGATCGCCGCATTCGCCCTGCCGCTGCTGGCGCTGAACGTCGCGCATGGTCACGCGGCGCCCGCCCCCGCTTCAACCGTTGCGGCGCCGGCAGAGGTGCGGATGGACCACATTTCCGTCGTGACGATGGGCAAGGGGTCGCCCGTGATCCTGATCCCCGGCCTGTCGTCGCCGCGCGCCGTGTGGGACGGCGTCGCGCCGATGCTGGCGAAGACGCACATGGTGGTGCTGGTCCAAGTCAACGGTTTTGCCGGTGACGATGCCGGTAAGAACCTCGGCGCGGGTATGCTCGGTGGCGTGGTCGCCGACCTCGACGCCTATATCGCGAAGCACAGGTTACAGGGCGCGGCGGTGGTCGGGCATTCGATGGGCGGGCTGCTCGGGCTGATGCTGGCGAAGGCGCATCCGGCGGATGTCGGCAAGCTGATGATCGTCGATTCGCTACCGTGGTTCGGCATGCTGTTCGGCCCGACCGCGACCGTCACCGCCGTCGAGCCGCGGGCGAAGGCGATGCGCGACGCGATGGCCGCGACCTATGGCAAGCCCAATGCCGCGAACGCGCAAGGCACGGCCAAAGCGCTGGCGCTCAAGGCCGACAGCCAGGCCAAGGTGGTCGATTGGGTGATGAAGGCTGACCCCCGCGTCTCCGCCGAGGCACTGTACAAGGACATGACGACCGACCTGCGCGGCGACTTGGCCAGCATCGCGACGCCGATTACGTTAGTCTATCCGAGCTCGGCCGGTCTGCCCGCCGCGATGGCCGATCCATTCTACAAGGGTGCATACGCCGCGGCGCCGCACATGACCTTCGTCCGCGTCGACGACAGCGCACATTTCGTGATGCTCGACCAGCCCGAAGCGTTCGCGAAGGCGTTGGCGGATTTCGTCGGCTGACACCCAACCAACTCGTCATTCCTGCGAAAGCCTCAGCTTTCGCGGGGGTGGCGGAGTTGGTAGCAGGCGCGTATGGCAGAAACCGACACCCCCCGCCCCGCGCTCGCCTATCACCTGACCACCGGCAAGGGGCCACCGGTTCTGTTCCTCCCCGGCTACGCGTCGGACATGGAGGGGTCGAAGGCGCTGGCGCTCGAAGCGTGGGCTGAGCGAACCGGACGCACCTTCGTCCGGTTCGATTATGCCGGCTGCGGCGCCAGCGGGGGCGCGTTCGAGGAGCAGACGTTGACCGGATGGCGCGATGATGCGCTGGCGATGCTCGACCTGTTCGGCGAACCGGCGATCCTGGTGGGGTCGTCGATGGGCGGCTGGATCGCGCTGATGATCGCGCGCGACCGACCGGAACTGGTCGCCGGGCTGGTCGGCATCGCGCCGGCGCCGGACTTCACCGACTGGGGCTTCTCGATGGACGAGAAGATGGAGCTGTTGCAGCAGGGACGGATCGAGCGCCCGTCTGCGTATTCGGACCAGCCGACCGTCTTCATCAGCCGGTTCTGGCAATCGGGCGAGGCGTCGCGGCTGACTGCCGGGTCGATCGCGATCCATTGCCCGGTGCGGCTGATCCAGGGCCAGCGCGACGACGACGTGCCGTGGAGCCGCACGCTCCATCTCGCCCAGATCCTGCGTTCAGCCGAGGTGCAGCTGACGTTGGTCAAGGACGGCGACCATCGCCTGTCGCGCGACGGCGACATCGCGCTGATGATCGCCGCCATCGAGGGATTGCCCCGCTCGTCATGATCCTGCTCCACTTCGCCCTCCAGGCCACCGCGCCGGTCGCCGACGACCCGCGCTACCGCTCCTGCATCGAGCTCGCGGTCAACGATCCGAAGGCCGCGATCGACGCCGCCGAACGCTTTCGCTTCGCCGGCGGCGGGGCAAGAGCGCGACAATGCCTGGGGCTCGCCTATGCCCAGCAATCGCGCTGGGTCGAGGCGGCTAACGCCTTCACCCAGGCCGCGCAGGATGCCGATGGCGCCAAGGACCTGCTCGCCGCGCGCTATTGGTCGCAGGCGGGCAATGCCTGGCTCGCGGCGGGCGAAGCGAACAAAGCCTATGACGCGTTGTCCACCGCGCTGACCGCGGGGACGCTGGAGGGGCAGGACAAGGGCGAGGCATTGCTCGACCGCGCCCGCGCGCTGGTCGCGGCGGGGCGGTTGTCGGCGGCGCGGACCGATCTCGACGTGGCGCTGGAGGCAGTGCCGGCCGACCCGCTCGCGTGGCTGCTGTCGGCGACGCTGGCGCGGCGGACCAACGACATGCCCCGCGCGCAGACCGACATCGCCCAGGCGCTCAAGCTGTCGGCGGACGACGCCTCGGTGCAACTCGAAGCCGGCAATATCGCGGCGCGCGGCGGCGATGTCGATGCGGCGAAGGCGGCGTGGCAACAGACCGTCCGGATCGCGCCGACCTCTCCCGCCGGGCAGAACGCACGAGCGGCGTTGGCGCAGTTCGATGATGCGCCCGCGCCCGTTCCGGCAGCAACAGTCAAGCCCGCCACTAAATAATCCCTGCCCGTCGTCTCCCGCTCCGGGCGACGACGGGTAGCGCCATGCGCCGCGCCGACCTATCTCGCGCTTTCCGCCCAGCGAAGAGGAACGCGCGCATGAATTACCTCCACACCATGATCCGCGTCAGCGATCCCGATAAGACGGTGAAGTTCTTCGAACTGCTCGGTCTGAAGGAAGTCCGACGCTTCGACAACGAGGCGGGGCGCTTCACGCTGATCTTCCTCGCGACGCCGGACGACAATGCCGAACTCGGCGACAAACGCCGCGCGGAGGTCGAGCTGACCTACAATTGGCCGGCCGCCGACGGCAGCGCCGAAACCTACAGCGGCGGACGCAATTTCGGGCACCTCGCCTATCGCGTCGACGACATCTATGCGACGTGCCAGCGCCTGATGGATGCTGGCGTCACGATCAACCGCCCGCCGCGCGACGGCCACATGGCGTTCGTCCGCACGCCGGACAACATCTCGGTCGAGCTGCTGCAGAACGGCGTGCTCGAACCCGCCGAACCCTGGGCGTCGATGCCCAATACGGGCGAATGGTGATGGCCGGCACCCTGGAGGTCGTACGCATCCCGGCGTTCAGCAACAATTACATCTGGCTGGTCCATGACGCGGCGAGTGGCGAGACGATGGTAGTCGATCCAGGCGACGCCGCGCCGGTGCTGGCCGAAGCGGAACGGCGGGGCTGGCGGATCGGCGCGATCTGGAACACGCACTGGCATCCCGACCACACCGGCGGGAATCAGGCGATCAAGGATGCCCACGGAGCCAAGGTGGTCGCCCCGGCCGCCGAAGCCGCGAAGATCCCGACCGCGGACACGCTGGTCGCGGAGGGCGATGTGCTAATGCTGGGCGATCACGCGGCAAGGGTGATCGAAACCCCCGCGCACACCGCCGGCCATGTCAGCTTCCACTTCGCCGACGACGGCATCGTCTTCACCGGCGACACGATGTTCGCGATGGGCTGCGGCCGGTTGTTCGAAGGGACACCGGCGCAGATGCACGATGCCTTGCAGCGCCTCGGCCAGCTCCCACCCGAGACCATCGTCTATTGCGCACACGAATACACGCTGTCGAACGCGCGCTATGCTCACGTGGTCGAGCCTGACAACGCCGCCATTGCCGAGCGATTGGCGCAGGTCGAGCGCCTGCGCGAGCGCGGCGAGCCGACCGTCCCGACGACCATCGGCGAGGAACTGGCGACCAATCCGTTCCTGCGTGCAACATCGGTCGAACAATTGGCGGAACGCCGCGCCGCCAAGGATGCTTTTTCGGGCTAGAAGCGTTATAGCGTTGCCGGGGCACGATGGAGATGACGATGCGTACTCTCTTGCTCTTGTCTGTCGTGGCGCTCGGCGGTTGCGCGATGACGCCGCAGGAACGGGCCGCCGCCGCCGACCGCGCCGCCAGGGACCAGAGCGAATTGCAACGGTCGCTCGCCGGGCTGACCCCCGGCGAAACGACCGACTGCCTGCCCTCGCGTCAGCAATCGTCGTTGAAGGCGTATGGCGACAAGCTGGTCTACCGCGTCAGTCCGCGCCTCGCCTACGTCAGCAACACGGCCGGCGGCTGCGAGAACGTGGCCCGGGGCGACATCCTGGTGACGCGATCGAACCAGGATCGCGTCTGTCGCGGCGATATCGCGACGACGGTCGACCAGACCTCGCGCATTCCTACCGGCAGTTGCGCGATCGGATCCTTCACGGTGTGGCGCAAGTGATGCGTGCCCCGCTTGCGGTAATCCTGCTCGCGGCGCTGGCCGGCAGCGCGGCACCGGCCGCATCGCGCCAGGATCCGCTCGACCGCGAACTCGGCGGACGGATCGCCGGCACACCGGTCGATTGCGTCGACAATTCGCGGCTGATGGGACCGCAAGTGATCGACGACCGCACAATCCTCTATCGCGAGAGCGGATTGCGGACGTGGCGCAACGATTTGCCCGAAAGCTGCCCCGGCCTGCGCCCCAACACCGTGCTGATCGTCAACGTCTACGGCTCGCAACTGTGCCGCAACGATCGCGTCCGCACGATCGATCCGGGATCGATCATCCCCGGCCCGACCTGCCGGCTCGGCAAGTTCACCCCCTACGACAAGCCGCGGAAGAAGTAGCACCAAAGCGGATGCGTCCTCTGCCCGGGCGCGTTGACAGTCGCCTCCTTCCCCCAAAAGCTAGGCGCCAGAGGGGGAGGTGCCGATGGCCGAGGACATATTCTACGAAACGCCCGACGTGAAAGTGACCAACGCGCGCTTCATCGTCGCCAACCAGACCTATGCGATGAACGGCGTGACCTCGGTCAAGAACATCACCATCCCGCCCAACCGCACCGGCGCGATCATCGCGATCGTGGTCGGACTGCTCCTGCTGGTCAGCGGCAGTGCCGGGGTGAAGGTGCTCGGGATCGCGATCATCGCGCTCGGCATCTTCCTGATCGTCAATGCCAAGGCGGAACATGTCGTCGTACTGCACAGCGCGTCCGGTGAGACGCAGGCGCTGCGCAGTACCGACGAACAGCACATCCGCGACGTGATCGGCGCGCTGAACGATTCACTCGTCCATCGCGGCTGACCGTTACAGCACGAACCGGCTGAGGTCGGTGTTGCGGGCGATGCTCGCCAGCTGCGTCTCGACATAGGCGGCGTCGATCGTCAGGGTTGCGCCAGCGCGGTCCTCGGCGTCGAAGCTGACTTCCTCGAGCAGTTTCTCCATCACGGTCTGCAACCGCCGCGCGCCGATATTCTCGATCTGGCCGTTCACCTCGGCGGCGATGCGCGCGACCGCGCGGATGCCGTCGTCGGTGAAGTCGATCGTCACGCCTTCCGTGCCGATCAGCGCCTTGTACTGTTCGGGCAGCGACGCCTTGGTGTCGGACAGGATCGCAACGAAATCGTCCTCGCTCAGCCCCTTCAGCTCGACCCGGATCGGCAGGCGACCCTGGAGTTCGGGCAGCAGGTCGCTCGGCTTGGCGACGTGGAACGCGCCGCTCGCGATGAACAGGATGTGGTCGGTCTTCATCGGCCCGTACTTGGTCGCGACCGTGGTGCCCTCGATCAGGGGCAGCAGGTCGCGCTGCACGCCTTCGCGGCTGACCGATCCGCCGCGCACGTCCGACACCGCGATCTTGTCGATCTCGTCCAGGAAGACGATCCCGTTCGCCTCGGCATCGGCGAGCGCGATGCGGCTGACCTCGTCCTGGTCGAGCCGCTTGTCGGCCTCTTCCTCGACCAGCTTGGTCCAGGCGGCGGGGACGGTCAGCTTGCGGCGCTTGAGCTGCGGACCGCCGAAGCCCTTCATCATCTCGCCCAGGTTTATCATCTGCGCACCGGCACCGGGGATGTCGAACGGCATGGCGGGTGCTGCCTCCAGCTCGATCTCGATCTCGGTCGCGTCGAGCACGCCGTCGCGGAACCGCTGCTTGAACGCCTCACGCGTCGCGGTCGACGAATCCTTGCCGGTCAGCGCATCGAGCAGGCGGCCCATCGCCGCGTCCTCGGCCTTGTCCTTGACCGCCAGGCGGCGGCGTTCCTTCTCCAGCCGGATCGCTTCCTCGACCAGGTCGCGCGCGATCTGTTCGACGTCGCGGCCGACATAACCCACTTCGGTGAACTTGGTCGCCTCGACCTTGACGAACGGCGCATCGGCCAGCTTTGCGAGACGCCGGCTGATCTCGGTCTTGCCGCACCCGGTCGGGCCGATCATCAGGATGTTCTTCGGCGTGACCTCGTCGCGCAGGTCGGCGCCGAGCCGTTGTCGCCGCCAGCGATTGCGCAACGCAACCGCGACCGCCTTCTTGGCGTCGGTCTGGCCGATGATGTGCGCGTCGAGCGCGGCGACGATGGCTTTGGGGGTGAGGGAGTCGTTCAACTTTGTCATTCCCGCGAAGGCGGGAATCCAGTTTCCCGCAGCGTTTATGGATCCCCACCTGCGCGGGGATGACGAACTAGGAGGTGGAGTCCAGACTCTCCACCGTCAGCCGGTCGTTGGTGTAGACGCAGACCTCCGCCGCGATCGCCATCGCCTTGCGGCAGATCGTCTCGGCATCGGCTTCGTAATCGACCAGCGCCCGCGCCGCCGCCAGCGCGTAATTGCCGCCGGAGCCGATCGCGGCGATGCCGTTCTCCGGTTCCAGCACGTCGCCGTTGCCGGTCAGGATCAGCGTGACTTCCTTGTCGGCGACGATCATCATCGCCTCCAGGTTGCGGAGGTATTTGTCGGTCCGCCAGTCCTTCGCCAGCTCCACGGCCGCTCGCATCAACTGGCCGTTGTGGCGCTCCAGCTTGGCTTCCAGCCGCTCGAACAGGGTGAAGGCGTCGGCGGTCGCGCCGGCGAACCCGCCGATCACGCTACCGTCGCCGAGCCGCCGCACCTTCTTCGCGTTGGGCTTCATCACCGTCTGCCCGGCGGAGACCTGACCGTCGCCGATCACGATGACCTTGCCGCCGCGCCGTACCGACAGGATCGTCGTGCCGTGCCATGTCGTATCACTCATGGCGCCGCATGTAGGCACGCGTTGCGGGAGCGCAACAGTCGCGATCGGCGGCGGCCCAAACTTGACAAACTTGACGGGGGTAGCGCGGTCCCGCGCCACCCCGCTCCGTCATCTCATTTGTCGGTGCCGTTCGCCTTTCCCCATTGCCGCGCGACGGTGTAGCCGAGATAGCCGGTGCCGAAGAGCGCGTAGAGCGGCTCCGGAATGCCGGCGAGATACGCGTTCATGCCCGCCGCGATATCCTTCGCCATCTGCGGCTGCGCGGCGGCGATCAGGCCCATCGGGATCGACCAGAGCAGCAGCGCATACATCACGTAGAGGAAGCTCGGCCGCGCCCGGCTGGTCCAGGGATCGGTCGACTGCGCCTCCGCCATGATCGCCGAGATCTGGGTCTTGGTCGCCTCCATCTGCTGGTTGCCCTGCAATTCGAGCAGCTTGAGCTTCGCCTCGTCGCGCGCCTTGGGGTCGGGGATGATCTTGTCGAGCAGCCCGGCGATCGGGCCGATGATGCCGTCGAGTAGTGCCATGGGTCGTTCCTCCTGTGGGTGGAGGCGGATGCTATCCTATTTGGTTAGGTGTAGGAAAACAGTACGGCGAGCCGTCCTTCGTGCCTTATCGCACCCCGGCGAAGGCCGGGGCCCAGTTGGGGGACGTTCCTGGCGCGCGCCGTGCGTCGTTACCGAAGGTATCCCAATTGGGCCCCGACCTTCGCCCGGGTGGGGTCGGCGTTTATGGCCAGCGCTTGTCACCCCCGCATCAACCCAACCAATAAGGTTACGTTCAACACCACGATCGCCGCCGCCACGGCCCACGCCAGCACGCGCAGCCACAGCGGGCTGACGAACCCGCCCATGATCGCCCGGCTCCCGGTGAAATGGACCAGCGGGATCACCGCGAACGGCAGTTGCAGGCTCAGCACCACCTGGCTCAGCACGAGCAGGCCGGTCGTCGCGCCCTCCCCCGCCAGCGCGATCACCAGCGCCGCCGGCACCACCGCCAGCGCGCGCGTGACCAGCCGCCGCGCCCACATCGGCAGGCGGAGCTCGACGAACCCCTCCATCACGATCTGCCCGGCGAGCGTCCCGGTGATGGTGGAGTTCTGCCCCGACGCCAACAGCGCCAGCGCGAACACCACGCTCGCCGCGCCCGCCCCCAGCACCGGCGTCAACAGGCGATACGCATCCTCGATATCGGCGATTCCGGTATGGCCATTGGCATGGAACGCCGCCGCCGCCAGGATCAGGATCGCCGCGTTGATGAGCAGCGCGAGGCCCAGCGCGACGACCGTGTCGAGCGTCGCCAGCCGGATCGCGCCGCGCTCGTCCCCCTTCGCCACCGCGCGCGTCTGCACGACCGACGAATGGAGATAGAGGTTGTGCGGCATGACGGTCGCGCCCAGGATGCCGATCGCGATGTAGAGCATCGCGGTGTCGCCGACGATCCGCGACGTCGGCATGAAGCCGCTCGCCACAGCCGCCCAGTCGGGTCGCGCCAGCACCAGCTCGTAGGCGAAGCAGCCGGCGATCACGATCAGCAGCGCCGCGACGAACGCCTCCAGCTTGCGGAACCCGAACCGCTGCAACCCGAGCAGCAGCAACACGTCGAACGCGGTGAGGACGACACCCGCCAGCAGCGGCAGGCCGAACAGCAGCTTGAGCGCGATCGCGGTGCCGAGCACTTCGGCGAGATCGCAGGCGATGATCGCCAACTCGCACAACAGCCATAGCGGGATCACCGCCGCCTTCGGATAATGCAACCGACACGCCTGGGCGAGGTCGAGCCCCGCGCCGATCCCGAGCCGCGCCGACAGCGTCTGGAGCAGGATCGCCATCAGGCTCGACAGCAGCACGACCGACAGCAGCGCATACCCGAACGCCGACCCGCCGGCGAGATCGGTCGCCCAATTGCCCGGGTCCATGTACCCGACCGCGACGAGATAACCGGGGCCGACGAACGCCAGCAACCGCCGCAGCCCGCGCGCCGGCACCGCGACGCTGCGATGGTTCTCGCCGAGCGACGGCAGGGCACCGGACAAGGAAGGTTCGGGGGGCATCGTCGTCCTATAACCCGAACAGCGTGATGCGCTCGCCATATCGCGCATAGGGCGGCTGATGCGGCAAAGGTGGGCGTTCGCCGGGATCGTCGCGGCGGGGATCGGCGGCGAACAGGCGGCTGATCGCGATCGCGCGCTCGCCGGCCGGGTCGGGCACCTGGTGGAAATTGCGGACATTCTCCATCCGCCCGCGCGCGTCGACGATCACCACCGGCGCGAAGAACGCTTCGTCCCACACGCGGTCCGTCGCCCCGTGGAACTGGAGCATGCGCGCCGGGCTGCGCTCGTCCACCCGCTGCGGCACGATACGGATCGCCAGCGGCAGCATCAGCACCGCCAGCGCGGCCCCGACACGCCGCCGCCCGGCCGGAATCCACAACGCCTGCCACACCAGGATCAGCCCGGCGCCGAACGCGGGCATCATCCATTTGAAATAATGCATGTTCCCGAACCGCCACAGGCCCGGCGGCTGGAGATCGGCATAGGTCAGCATCACCGCACCCGCCGGCACGATCAGCGCGATCAGCAGCACCGCGACGCGACGCTCCCGCGCCGGCCCGGCCAGCGTCGCCGCCGCCAGCCCGGCCGCGCCCGGTACGATCCACGGCATGACCTGAAGGATCGCATCGGTATCGGGAAACCACGGCCGGGCCGACACCAGAAGGACATACGCCTTCCAGCCGAGATCGGACCAGATGAACCCGGTCGCCGCCGCCGCCGTCATATAGGGCGTGGCGTGCGGACCGTAGATCGCCAGGTGCAGCATCGCATAGGGCAGCAGCACCGCGAAGCCGCCAGCCGCGAGCGCGACCAGCCGGCGCCACGGCCGCCGGCGCTGCATGGCGATCGCCGCCACCGTCACCAGCCCACAGGTCAGGCCGATCGGCACATCGGCCGGCCGCACCAGCGGGATCGCCGCCGCCAGCGCGCCGATCGCGAAGGCCAGCCGTCCGTCATCCTCACCCTCGCCGGCCATCGCCGACAGCGTGCGTTCGGCCAGCCACCAGATCAGCGCCGCCGACAGCGTCGTGGTCCAGGGATGGACCCATGCCCCCGCCTGATCGCCATGGATCAGCGTCGTCGCGACGAAGCACAGCGCCGCCGCTCGCCCGCCGATTCCCAGCCGCGCGGCGACGCGGCGGAACGCGGCGGCGGTCAGCAGGTAGAGCGCCAGATCGGGCAGCACGAACGGATCGCCGGCGATGATCCAGGCGAACGGCGCCGCGACCAGCGGATAGGCGAGCGGATACCAGTGCGACGTCGGCGACAGGTCGCCATGCGCGAGCGCCAGCGCCGACGCGAAATAGCGGCTCTGATCGAACCACTCGCGCCAGATCGCCGTCTGGACGAACGGGATATGCTCCATCGTCACGAAGCGGATCAACCAGGCCGCGCCGACCGCGACATACCATCGCCGCGCCCATGCCCAGCGGTCCGCCCGCGGGGCGGCCATCGTCGGTGCGGTCACATCGGCGCCTTGTCGACTTTCGGACCGGGTGCCGCATCCGGGTCGTCGGGATTGCCGGCATTCCGGCGCGACGCGGCGACGAAGCCGTAATGATGCCACGCCAGGATCGCCGCGGCGCCGCGATGGGGGCGCCACTTTTCGGCGAGGTCGCGAACCGTCTTCTCGCTCGGCCGGTCGTCATGGCCGAGGAAACGACCGATCTCGATCTGCACCGCCAGGTCGCCCGCCGGCCAGACGTCGGCGCGCCCTTCGGCGAACAGCAGGTAGATTTCCGCCGACCAGCGCCCGATCCCCTTCACCCGGACCAGCTGCGCGATCGCTTCCTCGTCATCCTCGGGCAGGTGCGCGAGGTCGAGCCGGCCGCTCGTCACTTCGTCGGCCAGGCTGCGCGCATAGCCGGCTTTCTGCCGCGACAGGCCGGCGGCGCGCAGATCCTCGTCGCTGGCGCGCGCCACGTTGGCCGGATCCTCCAGGTCGCCGATCCGCTCCTCCAGCTTGCGCCAGACCGAGGCGGCGGCCGCGACGCTGACCTGCTGGCCGATGATCGTGCGGAGCAATGTGCCATAGCCGCGCTCCCGCATCCGCGGTTCCGGGTAGCCCGCGCGCGCGACCGCCGCGCCGAACGCCGGGTCGATCGCAGCGAGCGCGTCGCAGGCGGCGCGCAGGGACTCGGGCGTCGTCACCATGTGCGGCGGCCTTGATTGCGGGGACCGGGCGCGGCATGGCGCGCGGGAGACAGGGAAAGGATCGTCATGCCCAAGCTTATCGTCGTCCATCGCGGCGGGGAAGAACAGGAAATCACGGGCGAGGCCGGTCTGTCGGTCATGGAAGTGATCCGCGATGCCGGGATCGACGAGATCCTGGCGCTGTGCGGCGGCTGTTGCAGCTGCGCGACGTGCCACGTCCATGTCGATCCGTTCTTCGCCGGCATGCTGCCCCCAATGAGCGAGGACGAGAACGACCTGCTCGATTCGTCCGCCGACCGCGACGCGACCAGCCGCCTGTCGTGCCAGATCGAGTTCACCGACAGACTGGACGGGATGAAGGTCCGGATCGCGGCGGAGGACTGACGGGCGCAGGCGCGGCCACGCCCGCGCCGATGCGCGCCAGCGCAGCGTCCGGCTCGGCCGGCAGGGCGGCGATAGCCGATCCTGACCGACGTCATGGCGGCGGCTTGGCCGCCGACGCGAACCATTCTCGTCCGTCACCCCGGCACTAGGCCGGCGTGACGACAGTGGGTAAAGCGGTGGCTCAGCCCCGCGCTGCCACCGCGTACAATGCGATCGCGGCGGCGTTTGACACGTTCAAACTCTCCATCCGCTCCGAAATCGGCAGGCGCGCGAGCTGGTCGCAATGCTGCGCGGTGTTGTGCCGCATCCCCTCGCCCTCCGCGCCCAGCACCAGCGCGACGCGGGCCTTGCCGATCGCCTGGGCCAGCGTGTCGGTCGCCTCGCCCGCCAGGCCGATCCGCCAGAAGCCGGCCTCGGCGATCTCGTCGAGCGCGCGCGACAGGTTGACGACGCGCACCCACGGCACGATCTCCAGCGCGCCCGACGCCGCGCGCGCCAGCGCCCCGCTCTCGGGCGGCGCATGGCGGTCCTGCGTCACGATGCCGAGCGCGTCGAACGCCGCCGCCGAGCGCAGGATCGCCCCGACATTGTGCGGATCGGTCACTTGGTCGAGCACCAGCAGCGGGCGCTGGTCGCCCTCGCCCGCGCCCTGCTGCAACAGATCGCCGAGCCAGATGTCCTCGAGCGGATCGACCTCCGCCACCAGCCCCTGGTGCGGCGCGTCGCTCGGCACCAGCCGGCCGAGGTCGGCTACGTCGGCATAGGTCGTCGGGATGCTGTCCGGGATGTTTAGGCTCGCCGCGCCCTCGCGCGTCACCCACAGCTTGCGCACGACGCGGTCGGGGTTGACCAGCGCCGCCCCCACCGCATGCCGCCCCCACAGCCGCGGGCGATTGCCCGGCGCCTGGCTTGGCCGATGTCCGCGACGCGCCATTACGCCGTCGCCCCGGCGGAGGCCGCTGCGTCGTGATGCGGGGCAGGAGCCGCCAGCGGCCCTGGCCTGCGCCGGGGCGACGATCCGTTCATCCTAGTCATCGCCATACGCGAACGGATCGGTCGCGACCGGCTGGGTCGGGAGCGGCGGGCGCGGCAGCGCGTCGCTGTTCGCCGCATTCCACAGGAACGCCGCCAGGATCACCGCGGCCTGGCGCATGTCGTCACCCTTCAGATGATCGAACGTGTCGACCGAGGTGTGGTGGATTCGGCTACCGTAATCGAGCGGGTCCTGGATGAACTGGAACCCGGGCAGGCCGACCGCCTGCATGAAGACGTGGTCGGTGCCGCCGGTCTTGCGGATCGCCACCGACGACGCGCCCATCGACGCGAACGGCTTCAGCCATTCCTGGAAGATCGGCACGACCGCCGGATTGTTCTCCGCATAGATGCCGCGCAGCCGGCCCGAGCCGTTGTCGATGTTGAAATAGGCCGCCATCTTCGCCCATTCCGGCTTGGTCGTGATCGGCCAGCGATTGCCCCAGCCCATGTAGCGCGCGAGCCCCGTCGCCTTGGGATCGTTCGGATTGCCGCGCGTCGCGAAATGGTTCTCGACATAGGCGAGGCTCCCCAGCAGCCCCTGCTCCTCGCCCGCCCACAGCGCGAAGCGGATCGTCCGCTTCGGCTTGACGTGCAGCGCCGACAGGATGCGCGCCGCCTCCATAATCATCGCGCTGCCCGCGCCATTGTCGGCGGCGCCGTCGCCCGCCACCCAGGAATCAAGGTGCGCGCCGGCCATCACATATTCGCCCGAGCGGTCGCTGCCGGGAATGTCGGCGATGATGTCATTGGCGTTGACGTTGGAATCGTCGAAGCGGACGTCGTTGTTGATCGCCACCGTCGGCGCGAGCCCGAGCATGGCGAGGCGCGCGAGCCGGCGATAATCCTCCGCCGCGATCTCGACCCCCGGCGTCTTCACCGTGTCGCCGACCCCGAACAGATAGCCCTCGCCATGGACCAGCTTGCCGTCGAGCCGCGACTTGGTGGCATAGGCCAAAGCGCCCTCTTCCTGGAGGAACGCGTCGAGCGCCTTGGCGAACGCCAGCCGGCGCACCCCGCGCTCGGCGGCGGCGGGATCGTAGCGCGGTTGCTGGAACTGATCCATCTTGGCCAGTTCCTCGTCGGTGTAGCGCTTGAACGCGGGCTCGGTCCCCTCCGACCCGGTATCGGGCTTGGTGACCAGCACGATCTTGCCCCGCAGCTTGCCGCGCCACTTGGCGAAATCGGCCGGGCTGGCGATCGGCGCGACCACTGCCTCGCCGGTCACGGTGCCGGCGGTCGCGGGCGTCCAGGCAATCGGGATCGCGGTCAGCTGGATCGGGCGTGGGCTGGTCATGCGCACCGACGAGCTTTCGATCCACCAGCCGCGGCCGAACGCGAACGGCTCCTTGTGGACGTTGGTCAGGCCCCATTCGCGGAACTTGGCGCTGGTCCAGTCCTCCGCCTTGCGCATGGCGGGCGAGTTGGTCAGCCGCGGGCCGATCTGGTCGGCGAGATATTCGGCGGTGGTCATCACCTGGCTACGGTTGAAGCCTTCGTCGATGATGCGGTTGGTCATCGAATAGTCGGCCGAATGGACCGCGAGCGGGACGGCGACGATGGCGGCCGCGATCACGGCGGCGACGGACTTGCGCATGAATGATGTTCCCCGGGATACGTGACGAACGTTCCCGCCACGCTATTGCGCCCCCGCCCCCCGCGCAAGGCGCTTTGCCGGCGATTCCAGCGATGTCGCGGCGTGCGTTGACAGCGCGCGCCGGCGCGGGCATTGGGCGCCCTCGCTTTCCACGAGCGACCCGCGTTCTCGAACGCGACGACCTGGGGACAGGTGGCCGAGTGGTTAAAGGCAGCAGACTGTAAATCTGCCCGGGTTTCCCGTACGCTGGTTCGAATCCAGCCCTGTCCACCACGCCCTTAATCGCGAGGGCCAGCACTGACCCGTAAAAGCCCCCAATTTCTAGGCGTTGGTTAACCATCTATGCCCGCCCGCGCCCTTTGCTGACCGCCCTTGGCCGCGATGAAGCGTTGGGGATAAAAAAGGGCCCTCCTCGCTATCGGACTGAGAGCCGCCGAGCAGCGCTTGGTCGGTGATGAAGGTAAACGAATATTACACAACAGGCGCAGGGGTCGCGAACGCCGTGGCAACGACACAGGCGCCAGCGACAGCCGGTCTTTTCGTGAGCATGTCCCCTGTTGCCCGCCTGCTGCCGGGGCAAAGGCTCAGGATGTACGGTGAGGATCTGGATAGGATGCGCGGCAAAGCCGAGCCCGCGCTCGTAAATCGCGGGCGGGCTCGGTTGGTTTCACGATAGCAGGTTTCGGTCAGTGGTCACGGGTTGGCTGCGGCGGTCTTGATCGTGCCGTTGACGCCGTTCGGGAAGAACCCGCCCGACGCCGTTCCCGCCGCCGCGTTCAGATAGACGATGTGCAGCACCTGGTTGGTATTGCGGCTGTACGCGATCCCGTTGGCATCCGCTGGGACGATGTTCGATGTCGCGCCGCCGTCGGGGCTTGCAATGCCCTGGTCGTCGTCGCTCGATCCGTCGAGGCTGTCGCGCGCATCGCTGATTTTGCCCGCGCTCTCGATCAGTTGGAGCGATGGGGTCCGGATCCCCTTGCCGTACAGCGTGGTCCGCACCAGTCCGGCGTGATAGGCCTCCGCCGCCAGGATGCCCGCCGCCGCCTCCAGATACGTCTTGTTGGTGATGAGCGGCGAAGCACCCTTATAAGCCGTCACGCCGACATCCTCGAAGATGAAGGCTGCCAGCAGGAAGTTCTCGTCGGATGCATAGGGATCGAAGGTCTGGGCGCTGGTAATGACACCGGCCGCGCGCGCCGCGGCCGTGAACGCACCCGTCGATCCGCCATCGATATTGATCGATGGCATCGCGACCGCCGAACTGCCCAGTTGCGCGCGCAGGAACTGGACATGCGTGCGCTCGTCGGCGGCGATCTCGATCGCGTAGGCCTGGACCGCCGGATCGGTGAAGGTCACCTTGCGACCGCCCGTCACCGTCCCTTGCGTCCCGGTGCCCGAAAGCTGCGACGATGCGAGGCCGGCGCCGGTCACGGCGTAGAGATAGAATTGCGCCTCCAGATATTCGAGGTTGAGCGCGAAGTTGAGCACGTCGGCATCGGTGATGGCCGTCGGGGTCGGCGTGGGCGTCGGTGACGGTGCGGGCGACGGAAAGTCGCTATGGCAGGCGCTCAGCACGGCAAGTCCGCCGGCGGCGGCAATACCGCCCCCCGCCATCGCCAGAAACCGTCGCCGTTCGGTGCGACGCTGGTCGCTCGCTTCGAGAATGGCGAGCGTCGTATCCTTGTCGATCATGATAATCTCCTCGCTCGCCGTTCAGGCGTTGTTGGCGCTGGTCTTGATGTTGCCGTTGACACCGGCCGGGAAGAACCCGCCCATCGTGACCTGGGCCTTGTTGAGGTAGACGATGTTGAGCACCTGGCCGGTCGACCGGCTGTAGGCGATGCCGTTCGCATCCAGCGGCGCGATGTTCGATCCCGATCCCTCGGCGACAGTCACGTTGGCGATGCCCTGATCGTCGTCGCTGCTGCCGTCCAGGCTGTCGCGCGCGTCGGAAATCTGGCCGGCATAGGTAATCAGGGCGGGATTGGCGGCGATCGCCGGCGCGGTGGCGGTTGCCGGGGTGCCGATTCCCTTGCGGTACAGCACGGTCCGGACCAGGCCGGCATGATAGGCTTCGACGGCGAGGATTCCGGCTGCCGCCTCCAGGTAGGTCTTGTTGGTGATGAGCGGCGCTGCGCCCTTGTACGCCGTCACCCCGACATCTTCGAAGATGAACGCGCCGAGCAGGAAGTTCTCGTCGCTGGCATAGGGATCGAACGAGGCCGACACGTCGGTGATGATGCCCGCGGCCCGAGCCGCACTGCTGAACGCGCCGCTCGGCGAAGTACCGAGGTCGATCGTCGGCTGGGCCACCTTCGCGGAGCCAAGTTGCGTCCGCAGGAAGTTGACGTGCGCGAGTTCGTCCTGCGCGATTTCACGGGCATAGGCCGCGACGACCGGATCGGTGAAGTTCACCTTGCGCCCGCCAGTGGCCGAACCCTGCGCCCCGGTGCCGTCGATCCCGGTGATCGCGGTGCCGTTGACGGCAAACGAATAGAAGTTGGCCTCGAGATATTCGAGGTTGAGCGCGAAATTCAGCACATCGGCATCGGTCACGGTCTGGGCCATCGCCTGGCCGGGGATCAGTCCGGCCGCCGCACCAGCCGCAGCGGCACCGAACGCCAGGCGGAAGAAGTCGCGGCGGTCCTCGCGCCGTTTGACGCGCGCGTCGAGCGCCTCGATCAACTGGTCGTCGGCTGTCATCATCTGCTCTCCCGTTCCAAATGGCCGACCGTCGGCCGAAGCGTGCGGCGGGAGAGAAAGGCAGGGACGCATGGCTCGCGCTCACGCGTCCGCACGCTCCGCCCCCTTTAGCGGAATGCCGGCACGCGGTAGGAACGGATGTGCGAGACTGGCGGATGCGCCGAAAAATGTAATTATTTACATAACTTACATCACTATTTGGCCATCTTCACCAGCCCCGATGCAGCGGCCGCCGCGAGAACCTATCGCGGCGGCTACCGGTCCGTCCGCCCCAAGGGGGTCGCTGTTTTCGGGCGAGCCGCGCGGCTTTAGATCATGGCATCATCACGGTATCGATGACATGGATCACGCCATTCGATTGCATGACGTTGGCGATGGTGATCTTCCCCCTGTCGCCCTTGCCGTCCATGATCGTCCAGCCGCCCATGCCCTTCCTGAACATCAGCGAGCCGCCCTGGACCGTGGCGTAGGTCGCAGTGCCATGGTTGGCCGCGGCCTTCGCGGCGATATCGGCGGCGGTGATCCGGCCGGGGACGACGTGATAGGTCAAGACGCTGGTCAGCTTGTCCTTGTTTTCGGGCTTGAGCAGGGTGTCGACCGTACCGGCGGGCAGCTTCTCGAACGCGGCGTTGGTCGGCGCGAACACCGTGAACGGGCCCGGACCGGACAGCGTGTCGACCAGGCCCGCCGCCTTCACCGCGGCGACCAACGTGGTGTGGTCCTTCGAGTTGACCGCGTTCTGGACGATGTTCCTGGTCGGATACATCGCCGCCCCGCCGACCATCGGATTCTTGGTCGCGGCGACGCCCGCACCCGCGCCGATCGCGAGCGCCGTCGCGAGCATCAGTTTGTGGACCGATTTCATGCCGTCTCTCCTGCCTGTTGAATGGCGGCAGGAGATACGATGGCCGGGGCGCGACAGATGCGTCTAGCTGAGCGAAAGCGCGCCGGTGGCGATCACCGGGCCGGTCGGCGTCGATTTAGGCGATCCGCCCGGCGGCTCGATCGATACCGCCAGCACGATACCCGCTCCCAAGACGGCGCGATCCGACGCCGGCATCACGATCCGCGTCGCGCTGCCCGCGTGAAGCAGCCCGATCGCATGCGGCACGCCGTCCTTTATCATCCACAATTGCGCACTTTTGCCCGATGGCGCCAAGTCATTGGCCGCGACGCGCACCTCGCCGCTGTCCGGGTCGACCACCGCGCTGATCGGCGGCACGGCGCGATCGGTCGGCGCCAGCGCGGCGAGCATCATCATGTGCGACCGCTGCGCCGCCGGTGGGATCACGACGGGAACCGGCCGCAGGAGAAAGAAGATTGCAATCGCGGCGGCCAGCGCACCGGCCAGCGCCAAGATCGGCCACGACCGCCGGGCCGGCGCCGGACGCACGGGATCGAGCCGATCGACCAGGTCGACAGGCGCCGGCACCGGCCGGTATTCGTCGAACAACCCGCCGAGCCGATCGCGCCACCATTCGACCTCGCGCGCGAATTCGGGCTCGGCGAGGGTCCGGCGCAACGCGACGGCGCGCTCGTCGCCCTCCAGCACGCCAAGCGCCAGCTCGGCCGCCATCATGTCGGGATCGGGCTCAGTCGTCACCGACGCACTCCCGCAACTGCCGCAAGCCGCGGCGGACCCAGCTCTTCATCGTCCCCAGCGGCACCGCCTTCGCGCTCGCCAGTTCCGAATAGGTCATTCCGTCGAAGAACGCCGTCCGGATCGCATCGCGCTGGCGTGCGTCCAGCGCATCGAGGCAGTCGTGCAGCCGCCGCACGGTCTCGTCGCTTTCGGCCATGGCCAATTGATCGGGGGAATCATCGGCGATGGCGCCCGCTTCCTCGATCGGTCGCGTGGGGCGCTTGCCGCGCGCCCGCACCCAATCGATAGACCGGTTGCGCGCGATCGTCGCCAGCCACGAAATCGGACTGGCGCGTCCCGGCTCGAACGCGCCTGCCCGTTTCCAGATCGTGACATAGACTTCCTGCAACACGTCCTCGGCGCCGCTTCGTTCACCACAGATACGCAGGCAGATGCCAAACAGCTTCGCCGACGTCAGCCGATAGGCGTCGCGCAGCGCCGACCGATCCTCCTCGCCGATACGGGCGAGTATCTCGACCAGCTGCGCGCGATCCTCCGCGGCACTGGGCCCGATCGGGCGGCGTGTCTTCGCATCGTCCACCCGTGGGTTCTCGTGGTTTGCCGGCACTCGCTAGTGAGTCCGAGGAGCCAGATTAACGGTCGACCAGTGCAATCGGTTCATGAGCGACCGGTAAGTCGCTCGACGGCCGGACCGAGAAGCGCGTCGCTGAGCGTCATGCAACGCGCGTGCAACCGTGCGCTGACGGGCCGCAAGAGCGTGGCGGCAACAAGAGCCGCACTTGCCAACCGTGTGCTCGTCATCCTCACTCTCTCCCCGTTTTTGGGAGGTACGACGGCGAAACGGGTACAGATGCGCAGGCAACCATAAATAAGCGGAACTCGCGGAGAGCGCCCCACCGTCACGCTAATTTCCAGCACGGTGTGCCTTTGTTGTGCTGCCTGTCTCACTACCGGATGAAAAAGCCCACGCCGCAACTGTGAGCGGCCCAGCCGCCCTCCATCCGAAGCGGGCGTCGGTCGATGGGCGATCGGATGGCAGCTTTCAGGCGAGTTGGGGCCCCAGAGTCGAACGCACGGAATCAATCGGCAGCAAAAAAGGCGGTCACCGTCAGGCGTCCCGTCGCCGGGTCCGCGGAGAGTTCCGCCTCCGGCGCAACCGATCCGCTGTGAAGCAGCCAGCTTCGATAGAATATCGCCCGGTTGAATCGCGCCGACACGTCCAGCATGCGTTCGAACAGCGGCGCGCCGTCGGCGACGTAGCTTGGCGCGGGTGCTCCGCGGTGCCGGATTTCGGCCTCGAGGTGCGGGAAGAGGATCGCCGCCCGCTGCCGGTCGACCGTCTCGAACCCCGTCGAGCGATGGCGATAAAAGGCCGTGCCGCCCGTGTCCGACGACAGATAATGAACCATCGCGAAGCGGTTCGGCTCGAACGCGTCGCAGTGCGGCAGGCGCTGCGCCACGGTCAATTCGTCGCGCGGCGTCGTGACGATGGAAAAGCTCGCGTCGATAACGTCGATGGCGGGCGGCCGGCCCAGCGCTTCGCTCAACGGAGGGGTCGCCAGCGATCGCAGCGCTTGCAGATAACCCGCCGGCAGGTCCGCTCGAATGCCCGGATAATGGTTCGCCGCCACCGCATACTCGACCTTTGACGCATATTCGCGCAGCGCCTCGGCGTCGGGCACGAAGTCGTCGATGACGAGCACCGGCTCGCGCGTATTGCCCACTCTCTCGACGATCATCGACGATTAATCCGTGACGGGTTGGCCGGCGTATCGTGCGTCATCTTGCCCGATCGCAACGCGACATCACAGGCGAAGATGGATGCCCTTCCGATGCAACGGAAGGATCAACAGGAAGATGAACGTGACCACCGCCAGCGCGCAGGCGAGCGAGGCAATGTAGGGCGCGGAAATGACGTGGGACGCGACCGCGAAGCCGAGGGACTGGAGCGTCTCCGGCTGATTACCGAACGAAAAAGGGATCCCGGCCAGCGCGGACAGCGCGATCGAGATCGAGAAGGCGAGGATCGCATTGCCTCCGAACACCCTGAGCGGCCAAAGCAGCGGCCGAATCCGTGTACGGAGCAGTGCGCTCACCACGACCAGGGCGAGAAACGACAAGCCGCTCGTCAACAGAGCGAATGAGCTGGTCCAGATCTTCTTGTTGATCGGGAACACGGGGTCGAGCAACAGCGCCGACGCGATGAGGAGCAGCCCGATCCCGGCCAGGGTCAGGACGCGATATTTGCCGGCGCGTTGCCAGATCCCGATGGCTAGCACGCCGAACAGGACGTTGGCACTTGCCGGCAATGTCGCCAGCAATCCCTCGGGGTCATACACCACCGGCCCGCGCCACGTCTCGGCGCCGAGTGGCCACATATGCGATGGGCCGAAAACCGCGCGATCGATATAAGCCGGGAGGTTGCCGACCATCCCGAGATTGCCGGCGCCGAACCCGGGTACCGGCACGAATGTCAGCATCACCCAATAGCCGACCAGAAATACAGCGATCGCCGCCGCCACCGCACCAAGTCGTGGCCGGGCGGCGCCTGCCGGGGATCGCGCTTTGGTTGCCGACACGACGAGAACGGCGATCAGGTAAACGCCGGCAATCCGCTGAAGAACCCCGGGTATGCGCCAGGTGGGATAGTCGTGGGGGCCGATGGAATACGTGCCGAACTGCCCGGCGATCACGCTCAGGTAATTGAGCGCCAGCCCCAGCAACACGAGGCCGAGGACGCGCCGTCCAACCTTGAACCAAAACGCTTGGCGATTGCCGATGGGATCGAGCGATCGGCCGAACGTGAGCCCGATAGCCATGCCGACCCCGAACAGAAAGTCGGGGAAGACGAAATCCGCGAAGGTCCACCCGTGCCACTGCGCGTGCTGCAACTGCGCGTAGGTATAGGCCCAGGAGCCGGGGCTGACGACGACGATCATGACGGTAACCGCAAAACCGCGCAGGACGTCCAGTTCGATCATCCGCGCTTTCGCCGGCATGCCAGGCGCACCACCGATCATCCCAGCTACGATCGCTCCCACGACGACTATCGAGCCTCGGTTGTGAACGTTCTCAATTTGCTTTGCAAGCTTCTCGCGGCGCAACTCGTCGACCTGTTCGACGATCCGGCAGCGTTTCGCCGCCGTCGTCAGACCGTTCGTCAGCAGATGTCTGGCGACGCCTAGTCGACGGACCGGTAACGCAGTTCCATGGTCTGCCCGGGGGGCAAAGTGACCGACCAGGTGGGCCGGCCGTCCACCATCCGGATCGCGTCGCCGTCCGCCTCCAGCTTCTGGCCGGGCGAGCCGATCGGCACGTCGAGCACCACCGCGAAAGGGTTCGCGTTGGTCGCACGCAACGTCATCCCGCCGGTCGCCGACTTACGTTGCGAGAGCGTCACCTGCGTGCTGGTGCCGGCGGCGATGCGGAACGTCTCGCCTTCCGCGCGATCGGTCAGCGCGCCGAGCCCGAGCAACAGGCGCTGATCCGGCGCGCGATCCGCATACATCGCCGTGCTTCCAGCCGGCAGTGCGATCCCGAGCCCCGAGGCCACCGTATTTCGCAGCTCGAACACCATGGAGGTTGGCGACGCGTCGATCGTCTGGCCCACATAGACCGGACGCCGGTATCGCCGCTCGAACGATACCCCCGACCGGATCAGCAGCGCGACCTGTTTCTGTGCGTTGGAGGCGACCGTCGTCGACCCCGGAACGCGGTACAGCTTCAGGTCTCCCAGATTCTCGGGCGGCGGTGGCACCGGCACGGGCGCGGGCGCCGGCGGTGACGCCATCATCACCATTGGCGGCGCCAGCACGCGCGATCCCGTCACGATGATATCGTCGGCTTCCTCGAACTTCCGCTCGCGCAGGTCCGACGTAGTGGTGCCCAGCGGGTAGCAGACCAGTCGCAGTCCTCGCACCGCGCTGCGCAGTTCCGACATGGATACGCGGTTCAGTTGTCCGGCAACCGCCTTCACCTCGGCGCCCACGAACGCCTCCGGGTTCGCGTTCGCCAGCGTCAGCCAGGCGAACAGGTCGAGTCTGTTGCCACCGGCCAGCACGGTGGCGACATAGCTGGCTCGCCAGTCGAAGCCGGTCGCGAGATAGCTCAGGCGCACGGTCACCGTCCGCTCGGCGGGACTGACCGTCTCCACGCTCAGCACCGGCTTGGCCGACAGCCCGTCCGGTACCCCGGCGAACGCCAGCTTCTCGGGCAGACCGGAACAGCGCAGCGTCTCGATCCCCGCCGCCGTGCGCAGCACGACGCCCGGCGACGGCCCGGCGACGATCGTCGCCGTCTCGCTCTCGCGCCGGCCGGTCGCCCGGTTCGTCCGGGTGAGCGTGACCTCGCGGCCGAGCGTGCCATCGATCAGCGAGGCGGGAGACAGCAACCGTGCATCGCGGTTCTTCTCGACGACGCCGCCCGGCAATCCCTCGACCACCGCACTCGCCGGGATGATGCCGCTCGCCACGCCCTCGAACCGCAGCGTCGCCGCGCCGCGCGGCAGGCGGATGCGCCTGGTCTCCGTGACGAGCGCGAAACCGTTGAGCGACCGCAGATCCATTGCGCCGCGGCCGTACGGCGCGCGATAGACGGTGAGCGCGACCTTGTCCGCCCTGGGCGACGTGGCGACGGGCTGCGCCGCCGCGCTCGCCGCGGCCGCGACCAGCATCGGCGCCAGGACGCCCCGGTGCATTAGTATCGCGTATCGAACGTCGCGGTGACGATCGACTCGCCGTTGGCAGGCACCGGAACCTGCCACACGGCCGAACCGGCGTCGGGCCGCTCGCTCTTGCGGCTCTCGTCGGTGATCCTGGTATCGCTCCAGTCGAGCCCGCCCTGGACCACCTCGACCGTCACGGCGCGCGATCTCGCGTTCGTCACCTTGTAGCGCATCTGCGTCCGCCAGCGCAGGTCGCCGATGCGCGTTCGCTCGACCGTCGTCGCCTGCACCTTCACGTCGAAAGCATCCCCCGTCGGCAGGGCGATCGTCGATCCTTGCGGCGTGTGCTCGATGCGGTTCTCGCCCGTGAATTGCGGCTGGCCACGCGCATCGCGGACATAGACGCGAACCACGCCCGCGGGCAGCGCGTCGCCCAGCCCTTCCGATCCGGCGTTCGAAAAGCGCAGCACGCTCTGCGCGCTCTTCGGCTCGTCCGAACTGCCGAGCCACGCATTCTCGAACCGATAACCGGACGAGGCCGCAACGCCCTTGGCATCGAGGAAACTGACCTGCTTCGTCTGCTTGTCGGCGATCGTGGTCCGCTGGCTGAGGGGATAGAGGTAGAAATCGCCGAGTTGCTCGCGTGCGGCGCTTTCGGTGCCGGGCTGGACGCGCGTTTGCCGTCGCGGACGCGGTACATAATTGCCGCTGCCGTCATCGTCGGCGCTGCCGACATCGCCGGCGACCAGCAGGGTCTTCGCATTGGTGAACGTCGTGCCGCTGGTGTTGCGCAGCGTGACCCAGCCCTGCACGTCCACCTTGCCGCTCTTGTCGTCGAACAGCGCGACATAATCCGCGTTCCAGCCGAGGCCGCGGCTCAGATAGGACAATGTCGCCGGGCGGCTGCCGGCGCGTTCGCTGGCCAGCGTCACCGACAGGGTCGGCCGCGCTCGCAGCGATTCCGGCACCCGGTCGAAGACGGCCCGCGCGGGCAGCCCGTCGTCGCGCAGAACCTCGACATGCCCGGCAATCTCGAGCACCACGCCACCATTGACGGCCAGCACCTTGGCGCGTTCGCGGGTTTCCGCGCCCGTCGCCGGATTGGTGCGCACGACCGTGATCGTCTCGCCGACCGCCTTTTCCATGAGGCTCGAAGGACTGAGCAGGTCGTAGTCGAAATTCTGTTCGACGATCGACGCGCCCGGTACCGCGAGCGAGACCGTCTCCGGGCGGATCGCGGCGCTGACGTCGGGAAAACTCTGCCGGACGCGGCCATTGGCGAGATCGAGCTGCCTGATATCCTGAATCAGCGCCACGTCGTTGTTGTAGATCGTGACCGAGACGTCGCCTTGCGCGCTGCCGGCCGCCGGGTTCGCCGCCGGTGCCGGCAGCTGCTGGGCCGAAATCGCCGCTGGCAGACTCGCCGCCATCAACGAACCCAAGACGATGATCCGCATGATCCTTCCCCCTCGACCACCGATGATGCCGCCCGACGTGGACGGAGACAAGGGGCTCTGTCAGCCCGACCAGCCACCACCACCGGATTTGCCGAACGCAGCGACGCTCGGATGAGCATCGCTGTTCTTCGCCAGATTTTTCGGGCGTGGGGATCACACCCGATTGGCGGGCGTCGGTACCAGTCCCAACGATGGCCGGTGCGCCGTCGACTCAGGGTAACGTTGGCCGGTCGCCAACCTCCTAAATGGGCGCAAAGTCGCCCCGCATCACTGCCTGGCCCTGAACGTCACGCCGATCGTGCGCGGGTCGCTGGGGGTGGCGAGGATCAGGCCGGAGTTGCCGGCCTGGATCGTGACGTTCTGGATGTAGTTCTTGTCGAACAGGTTGCGCGCGAACACCGCGATTTCCCAGTTTTTCGCGCGGTAGCCGATGCTGCCGTTGACGAGCGTATAGCCGGGGATGACGGTGTAGACCGATCCGGTCGGGTCGCCATATTGCGACGTCTGCGACCGCCCGTCGACGTGCAGCGCAATGCCGCCGTGCGCGGTTACGGGTAGTTCGTAGTCCGCGCCGTAGCTCGCCGTCCATCGCGGCAGGCCCGGCAATCCGACGCCCGACAAGTCGCAGATCGTCGTCGTGCTGCCGATCCGCTCGATCGGGCACGGGCCGTTAGGGTAGGACGCATACCGGCCGTCGGCATAGGCAAGCGACGCGCGCAACGTGAACCGGCGCGTCACTTGCGCGATCGCGTCGGCCTCGACGCCCTTCACCGTCACGCGCGGGATGTTGGCGAGATAGGTGCGCAAGGCCGCCGCCGCGCCGGTATCGGTGACGTTGGCCTGGAAATCGGTGACGCGGGTATAGAAGGCGTCGACGTTGACGATCAGGCGCCGGTCGAACAGTCGCGTCTTCAGGCCGATTTCGTAATTGGTGTTCTGCTCTGGCCGGACGACGGCGGTGTTGAGCGCGGGCTGGTTGTTGTTGTCGAGCGGCAGACCCGACATGTTGATGCCGCCCGATTTCTGGCCGCGCGCGAAGCTGGCATAGACCTGGACGGCGTCGCTCGCTTGGTACGAGACGCTGCCGCGCCCGGTCAGCGCGCCGTCGTTGACGCGGGCGGCATAGCTCTGCCCGCGCAGGATCGAGAGCTTGGCGTTGTTGAGCGCGGTGTTCGTCGTCTGCAACCCGCCGAAGGTGAAGGTGTCGTACGCGCCCTTCTTCGTCTCGTAGGTGTAGCGCAGGCCGCCGGTCAGCGTCAGCTTCGCGAGCGGGCGCCAGTTGACCTCGCCGAACGCCGCATAGCTGTTCGACTGGAAATCGGTGCGGCCGTCGGTGCCGTAGCCGTCGAGCAGGTTGGCGGGATAGGTCGGGTTGGCGACCGGCTGGCCCGCCGTATTGGGTGACGTCGAGCCCAGCAGCCAATAGGTCGCGAGCGGACCGTAGATCGAGATCGGGCGCCCGATCACGCGCTGGCGAAAGAAATAGAGGCCGCCGACATAGCTGACCGCGCCGTCGCCATCGGAGGCCAGCCGTAGCTCCTGGCTATACTGGTCCTGGCGCGAGGGGATGTGCTGAGTAAGCTGGATCGGGATGCCGGTATAGTCGCGGTCGTTCGCCGCGTCCCAGTTCCAGAACCGCCAGGCGCTGACCGACGTCAGCGTCGCGCCGCCGAGCTTCCAGTCGACGATGCCCGACACCCCGCCTTCGTTGGTGTTCACCCCCAGCGCGGCGTCGATGTCGGTGACGCGATCGTAGGGGTTCAGGCTGGCCGGCCGATAGCCGAGGCCCGCCGCCAGCGCCGGATATTGACGCGCTGCGGACTTCAGCGTCGGCGCCACGCGCAGATAGACCTGCGTGCAGCAATTGCTCTCGAAATTGGTGAAGTCGGCGATCAGACGCACCGACAGGCGATCGTTGGGCTTGAACAGCAATTGCCCGCGCACCGCCTGGTTGCCGATGCCGTTATGGTCCTGCCCCGTGACGACATTGTCGATCACGCCGTCGCGCCGCGTCACCACGCCCGAAATACGCGCGGCGACCGTGTCGCTGAGCGGCAGCGACGCCGATGCCTTGGCCTGGAGATACCGGAAGCTGCCGTAGGAGATTTCCTCGCTCGCCTCGGGCGTGAAGCTCGGCACGCGCGTGGTGATGTTGATCGCGCCCGCCGTGCTGTTCTTGCCGAACAATGTCCCTTGCGGCCCGCGCAGCACTTCGATCCGGTCGATGTCGCTGAAATCGAACGCCGCGGTCGCCGGGCGCGCGTGATAGACCTGGTCGACGTAGAAGCCGACGCCCGGCTCCAGCCCGTCATTGGCCTGGCTGACCGCGACCACGCTGCTGCCGAGCCCGCGGATCGTGAAGGCGGTGTTGCGCGGGTTCGCCGAACTGTAGTTGAGCGTCGGCACCAGCAACGACAATTGCTGCGTGTTGACCGTGTAGGAACGGTCGAGCAGCGTCCCGCCGACCACCGACAGCGATCCGGGAATGCGCTGCGCATCTTCCGCGCGCAACCGCGCCGTGACGAGGACGTCGGGCAACGTCGCGTCGTCCGCGGGCGCAGCATTCTCCCTTCGGTCGGCGGCGCCAGGCGGCGAACTCTGCGTATCGGCTGCGGATTGTGCGGCAGCCACACCGGGCAGGACGGAGGCCAGAACGGCCGCCGCCGCGAGATATCGACGCATGATGACCCCTTTTTGCCCGCTGCTTGGCGGTGCGATTGCTATATTCTTTCGTATATAGCGTTTCGCCTCAGCGAAAGGTTGCATCGGGACGACGACGATCCCAGATTCAGTCGGCGGATTTCGGCGGCAAGGGCTCCGCGCGGACCCATTCGCCGAGATCGCGATAGGCCGCGGTATCGAGCAGGGTCGCGGACTGTTGCTCCAGCGCGCGGAACGCGGCGAGCACCTGACGCCCGCAATCGGTCAGCGTCGCGCCGCGGTCGCTCCCGCCACCGGGGTGCGTCGCCACCAGCGGATCGCGGAAGCACCGGTTCATCTCGTCGACCAGCAGCCAGATGCGGCGATAGCTCATGCCCATCGCGCGTCCCGCGGCGGAGATCGAGCCCTCCCGGTCGATCGCGGTGAGTATATCGGCCTTGCCCGGTCCGATCGCAAAACTGTTGCCGCAGACGAACTGTAGCTTCAGCTTGAGCGCGCCGACTCGCACGTCATTTGCCGATCAGGACGTCGCTGGCCTTGATGAGCACCGTGACCGCATCCCCTTCCGCCAGCGCGAGATCGGCGATCGCTTCCTCGGTGATGCTGGCCGTGACGGTCAGGCCATGGCCGATATCGACCTTGACCGTTCCGTTGACGGCGCCCGGCGTCACTGCGGTGACGCGACCGGCGAGTTGATTGCGCGCGCTGATCTTCATGCCTGCTTCTACCGCACATCCCGGCGATCGTCACGCATCGACGGTGACCGACGCTGGCGAACGAGCGGGCGCGGCGGGATCGTCGTATCGATCCATTTTGCGACTTGCTCGCAACAAGCGCCTCCGCTAACCGCTGCGAATGCGTCGCAATACCATGACGATCCTGCCGTGAGCCAGCGCTCGATCCGCGCCTGGTATCTGACGCACAAATGGACGAGCCTGGTCTGCACGCTCTTCCTGCTGATGCTGTGCGTGACCGGCCTGCCGCTGATCTTCCACGACGAGATCGACGCGGCGACGGGGCACGGCGTCTCGGCGACGGGGCAAGCGTCGTCCGGCAACGGGCCGGGCCTGATTTCGCTCGACGCGATGCTCGCCCGCGCGCTGCGCGACCGGCCGGGCGAGGTGCCGCTGTTCATGGCGTTCGACAATGACCGCCCGGCGATGACCGTGACGACCGGGCCGACGCCCGACGCGCCGGGCGCCGACATGCACCTGCAACTGCTCGACCGGTCGACCGGCCGGCCGATCCGGGTCGAAGGCGGCGGGATCACCGACTTCCTGCTTCAGCTGCACACCGACATGTTTCTCGGGCTGAAGGGCGAATTGTTCCTGGGCGCGATGGGCCTGCTGTTCGTCGCGGCGATCGTATCGGGCGTGGTCCTCTACGCGCCGTTCATGCGCAAGCTCGACTTCGGCACCTTGCGGACCGGACGGAGCGCGCGCGTGAAGTGGCTCGACTGGCACAATCTGATCGGGATCGTCGGGCTGGCGTGGATGACGGTGGTCGGGGTGACCGGCGTCGTCAATTCGTTCGTCACGCCGATCACCAAGGTGTGGCAGGCGAACGAGCTGGCCGACATGACGCGTGCCTATGCCGGACGGCCGCCCGTGCCGCCGTCTCGCTACGGCTCGCTCGACATCGCGATGGCGACGGCGCGGCGCGCGATCCCGGGGATGAACCCGCAGTTCATCGCCTTCCCCGGCGGCAATTTCTCGAGCGGGCATCATTATGCGGTCTATTTCCAGGGCAACACACCGCTGACCGAACGGCTGCTGACGGTCGCGTTGATCGATGCCGAGACCGGCAAGCTGACCGATGCACGCCCGATGCCGTGGTATTTCAAGGCGCTGTCGTTGTCCCGTCCGCTCCACTTTGGCGATTATGGCGGCCTGCCGCTCAAGCTGCTGTGGGCGGCACTCGACCTGTTCGCGATCGTCGTGCTGGGATCGGGCCTCTATCTGTGGCTCGGTCGCCGCCGTGTGGGTGTCGCGGCGCATGTCCGCGAAGTCGCGAGCGGCGCGGCGGTACCGGCCGAATGATCCGCTCCACCTTCGCCATCCCCGTCCTGATCGCGATCGCGACCGTGATCGGCCTGATCGTCGCGCTGACCGGCGACGGCTGGCGCGACGCGGTCGGCTGGATCGCGCTCGCCATCCCCCTCGTCGCGGTAGGCTGGGCCTATCGCCATCGCTCCATTCGAACGCCCAGATAAGGAACCGACGTGACTCTTTCCCGCACCGCCGTCTCGCTCTTCTCCCTCGCGATCGCGACTCCCGCGCTCGCCCAGGAGGCACCGCACGCCGCGAGCGACGAGGACGTCGTCGTCACCGCCCAGAAGGAGAACCGTACCGAGGTGACGCGCGGCGGGTCGGTCGGCGTACTGGGCGACAAGGACGCGGCCGACGTGCCGTTCAGCATCAAGAGCTACAACGCCGCGCTGATCCTCAATCAGCAGCCGCAGACGCTGGGCCAGGTGCTGGAGAACGACCCGTCGATCCGCACGACCTACGGCTTCGGCAATGCCGCCGAACAGTTCGTGATCCGCGGCTTCACGCTCTACGGCGACGATATCGGGTTCAACGGCCTGTACGGGATCACCCCACGCCAGCTCGTCGCGCCCGAATTGTACGACAGCGTGCAGGTGCTGAACGGCGCCAGCGCGTTCCTGAACGGAGCAGCACCGGGCGGATCGGGGATCGGCGGCAGCGTCAACCTGGTGTCGAAGCGCGCCGGCACCGCGCCGCTCACGCGCCTGACCGCCAATTACACCAGCGGATCGCATATCGGCGGCAGCTTCGATATCGGCCGCCGCTTCGGTGTCGACGGCGAATGGGGCGTGCGCGTCAACGGCGCCTACCGCTCCGGCGACGTCGCGATCGACAACGAGTTCCGCCGCGCCGCCGTGCTCGGCGCCGGGCTCGATTATCGCCACGGCGGCCTGCGCCTGTCGCTCGACCTCGCCTACCAGCGGATTCAGGTCCGCAACCTGCGGCCCAAGGTGACGATCGCTACCGCCGCCATCCCCGCCGTGCCCGATGCCGAGCACAATTACGGCCAGTCGTTCAGCTACACGACGCTCCGCGACATCTTCGGTGCGTTCCGCGCCGAATACGACCTCGCGCCGAACGCGATGCTCTACGCCGCGGTCGGCGCGCGCGACGGATCGGAGCGGGGCATCTACGACGGCATCACCGTCACCAACGCCGTCACCGGCGCCGCGACCGGCAACGCATTGTTCGTGCCGCGCACCGACAATAACGAAGCCGCCGAGGCTGGCCTGCGCGTCAAGCTGGCGGGCGGCGGGATCAGCCAGGAGATCAATGTCGGCGGCTCGCTGATCCGCCAGGTCAACCGCAACGCCTACGACTTCCGCTACGGCCCCGGCTTCGCGGGGTATGCGACCAACCTCTACACCACGCCACAGGTCGCGCTGCCGAGCTCGACCCTGGTCGGCGGCAACCTCGCCGATCCCTTCCCCGTGGCACGCACGCGGCTCGGCAGCGCGTTCGCGTCGGACACGTTCGGCTTCGCGGGCGACCGCATCCTGCTCACCGCCGGGCTGCGGCTGCAGACGATCACCAACATCAGCTATTCCTACGCCACCGGCGCCGAAAGCGCCCGGACGCGATCGAGCGCGGCGACCCCGGTGGTCGGGCTGGTGGTGAAGCCGGTCGCCGGCCTGTCGCTGTTCGCCAACCGGATCGAGGGGTTGCAGCCCGGATCGGTCGCGCCGGTCGGCAACGTCAACGCCGGCGAAATCTTCCCCGCCTACAAATCGACCCAATACGAAGTCGGCGGCAAGCTGTCGCTCGGCCGCTTCAACGCCAGCCTCGCCGCGTTCCAGACCACGTTGCCGAGCGCCTATAGCGTGGCGGCCGGCGGCGGCCTGTTTCGTTACGGCCTGTTCGGCGAACAGCGCAACCGGGGCCTAGAACTGTCGTTCGACGGCGAGTTGACCAGGGGCCTGCGCGTGATCGCCGGCGGCACCGTGATCGACGCCACGCTGCGCAAGACCAGCAACGGCACCGACGGCAACACCGCGGTCGGCGTGCCCGACTACACGATCAACGCCAACGTCGAATGGGATGTGCTCCACACCGGGCCGACGCTGACCGGCCGCGTCGTCCAGACCGGCAAACAGCAGGTCAACGCGACCAACACGCTCCGGATTCCCGAATGGACCCGGTTCGACCTCGGCGCGC
The DNA here is from genome assembly GCF_017304635.1 of Sphingomonas sp. Taxonomy (GTDB): domain Bacteria; phylum Pseudomonadota; class Alphaproteobacteria; order Sphingomonadales; family Sphingomonadaceae; genus Sphingomonas. The sequence goes on along the minus strand of NZ_JAFKMA010000001.1, from coordinate 149,460 downwards.
GCTATGTGGTGGTGGCGGGCGGCCGTCCGCTGACGCTGCGTGCGGGCGTCGATAACGTCGCGAACCGGCGCTACTGGGCCTCGTCGTTCGACAGCTTCGGCACCGCCCTGCTCCAAGGCACGCCGCGGACGTTTAAACTATCGGGGTCGATCGATTTTTGAGAAAGGGAGCCGGTATCCGGTACAGCGATCCGTAGTACGGCGACGTCGAACGCCCAGCGACCGCCGACGCTCATCCGACCCAATCCTCAATCTCGCGCGAAGGGTTTCGCCCGGTCGCCCGTTTGGCATGCGGACGTCGTTCGCGCCCTCGTCCTGCGCGCGTTTTGAGGAGTTTTGTCATGACCGGTTTCCGCAAGATCGTCCTGCTCGCTTCGGCCGTCGGGGTTGCCGCCACCGCCATGCCTGCGTCGGCCCGCTTCGTTTCGCATCCGCGCCGGGCGGAAGTGAACGGGCGGCTGTTCAACCAGCAGCATCGCATCAATCAGGGCGTCAAGGACGGCCAGTTGACCACCCAGGAAGCGCATACGCTGCGCAAGGACGACCGCGGCATCTATCACGAGGAGCGCCAGATGGCCCAGCTCGACGGCGGCCACATCACGCGCGCCGATCAGCGCTCGCTCAACCAGCAGGAAACGGCGGTCAGCAAGCAAATCCACACCGATCGTCACAACTGATCGGTCGCGGCCGTTTCGAGAGGGTCGCCGAGGTGCTCGGCGGCCCTTTCGCTTGGCCTAGATTCGGCGGCGGCCGCGACCGAAGCCGCCCCGCTGGCCCGCGCCGAACCGCCTTCCCTGCCCGGCACGCCGCCCGGCCGCACGATCGCGTCGGGCGAAATCCGGACGCTCTCGCGCGGCGCGAGGCTCGTCGACGGGCGAGCGCAGGCCGCCTTCCTCTCGCCGAGCGTCGGCCTGACGGTCGATCGCCGGAGTACCTTCCGAACGCGCGGGGAGAGTGCGCGTCGTCACCGGCGCACCGATGGCACGTGCCGCCTCCGCTTGTTCGGCGCGACGCGCTCGCGACGTCAGCGGGTCGCGCGACCGGGCGTGGCGCGTCCGGTCAGGATGCCAGTCCGTCGGACGCGCGACGTGCCGAGGGACGTCCATTCGTTCGGCGCGGCCTCGTGCCGCCCGCTCCGACCGGGGATGAACCGCGGCCGGCATGGCCCGACGCTGCTGGGCCTTCAGCGGCCGAACGAAACCGGGCTGTCGCCCGGCGTCCGCCGCCGTCACCATGGGCGCCGCCATTGCGAGCGCGACCGGCGCTGGCGCCTCCCTGTGCGTCGTCGGCCGCGGCACCCGAGCCGGCGTGTGGGCCAGGGCAACGGGCGTAGACGGCGCAAACAACCGGTGCGCCAGCGTCGCGACCTTGTCGACCAGCGCATGCCCGCCGAAGATGGCCGCCATCGCACTGACCGCGAGCAGATTGACCATCACGACACCCAGGATCATGCCGCGCCGCGTCCAGGGTCGACGCGATCCGCGACGACGAACGGTCGCCGCCGGTGGTCGACCCGGGCGCGTCGCTTCGGCCACGACCCGTGCGCCGAGACCGGGCTTTAGCGCGGGCGCCGCATAGGCGGACAGCGCGCGATCGAGCGCCTGGTCGTCGAGATGGGCCTTCGTCATGACCAGCCCTCCAGATCTTCGGCGGTCACGCCGGCGGCGGCGAGCCCGTCGCGCAGTCGCGCCCGCGCGCGGAACAGCAGCGATTCGAACGCCTTCAGGTGCATGTCGAGGATCTCGGCCGCGGCGGCATTGGTGATCTCCTCATAATAGGTGAGGACGACCGCCGCCCGCTGCCGCTCGGGCAGCGTCGCGAGCGCGCGCTGCACCAGAGTCCCCAATCGTGCTGCGTCGATCATCCTTTCCGCACCCGGGCTCTCGTCAGGCCGATCCACGTCCGGTGCATCCGCCAATCGCGAGCGGCGGCGCATGCGGTCGATGCACGCATTGGTCGCCGTCCGCCGCAGCCAGCCAGCGACGCCGCCGCCATGCGAGACCCACCCCGCCGCCCGGTCCCACAGCCGCACGAACGCCTCCTGCGTCACGTCCTCGGCTTCGGCGGCATCGTCCAGCATGCGATAGGCCAGACGCATCAGCGGCGGCCCGTGCCGGTCGGCCAACACCTCCAGCGCACGCGTATCCCCCTGCGCCATCGCAGCGACCAGCCGCGTGTCGTCCTCGGGTTCGCTCACAGTTCGTACGGCAATCGCCAGCGCACCATCTTTCGTTCGAACGCCCTATCAACGCACGAAAGGAATAAACCCTTCGTGAGTGTGCGAGGATTTGTGCCTCGAAAGGGCATGCGAGCGGGTGGCCTGCCTCACGTCGTCACATCGTCTCGAGCATCGCGACATGGCACTCGACCACCGGAACGATGTCGGCCGCTACGGTGCGTAGCGACGGAACGGTACCACCAGTTGCATAGACTCTCTGCACATCGAGCGTCGGTTGTGCGTCAATTTCCGCTGCGCGACTTCGCTCAAGGCGCTTGTGAGCGCGATGCCTGCGGCCAACTAAAGTCGTGCGTGGTCGGCACTACCGGTCGTAATAATCGCTCCACAGCGCGCGGCGGCGGCGGTTGCGGACGGTGAAGGACCAGACGGCGAGGATCAGGCCGACGAACTCGACGCCGGCCAGCGCGCTCAGCGGGCCCAGGTCGACGCTGGTCTCGATCGCGAAGCCCAGCGCGACGCCGACCGCGACGACGAAGGCGACGCACGCCGCCAGCACGCGCTTGCGCGCGGGCGGCTCCGACGCGTCGAACGGCACGACGATCAGCAGGCAGAGCGCGGCGACGCCGCAGCCCGCGATCGTTTCCATGCCGATCCCCGGCACCAGCCAGAACAGGCCGGCCATGGTCGCGGTCAGGAGCGCCAGGATCGCGGCCACCACTCGAATTCGCTTCATCAAGCCCCCTGGGAACGCCAACTACGCGCGGCGACGTCGTCCCTATCATGGTTCCACGCCGACCGGGCACGCAAAATCCTGCACCGAATCCAGCGACCTTATGCGGCGTCGGCGCGGTTTTAAAAACCCAAAATGGTGAAGGCTTGGTCAAGAGCGCGCGCTGTGGCCATCGCGATGTTTTTGCATGGAAAGCGTTCGCGCGGCGGCGTAAGCGGTCGGCCATGAAACGCATCGTCGCCTTTGCCGCTGCCCTGCTCGCGCTGGTCGGCGCCGTCCCCGCCGGCGCCTATTGGGAATATGGCCACCAGACGATCGCACAGATCGCCTGGGCCAACATCAAGCCGACGACGCGGACACGCATCCTCGCGCTGCTCAGGCAGCAGGCGCTGCTCGACACGCCGCAATGCCAGGCGGGTACGCTCGACCAAGCGGCGATCTGGGCGGATTGCATCAAGGGGATCAAGAATCCCGACGGCACGCGCAAGTTCGCCGCGACCGAGCCGTGGCATTATCAGGACGTCAACATCTGCCGCCCGTTCGACCTGGTCGAGCCGTGCAAGGACGGCAATTGCGTGTCGGCGCAGATCGTCCGCGATGCCGAAATCCTGAAGGACCGCCGCGCCCCCGCCGCCGACCGCGTCCGCGCGCTGGTGTTCCTGATCCACTTCGTCGGCGACCTCCACCAGCCGCTCCATGCCGGGGAGAAGGGCGACAAGGGCGGCAACGACGTGAAGGCCGATTATGGCGGCTACGCGCCGCAGCGGCTCAACCTGCATTCGATCTGGGACGGCTATCTGGCCGAACGCGCGATCTCGACCGGGCCGAGCCTGGTGCGAGCCTATCCGGCCGCGACGCGGCGGCGGATCGCGGCGGGCGACGTCACCGACTGGAGCCGCGAGAGCTGGCAGGTCGCGCACGACGTGACCTATGCGACCGCGACCGGCGGCGATCCGTGCGGCCCGACCCCGAGCCGCGCGCGGCTCGACCAGGCGACGATCGAGCGGCTGGTGCCGACGGTGCGGCTGGAGGTCGAGCGTGGCGGGCTCAGGCTGGCGAAGCTGCTGGATGCGAGTCTGGGCTGAGGCGCGGCACGTTGCCAACTGTCACCCCGGCCTTGTGCGGGGTCCACCAGGCGGCTTGGACAAGAGCAAGAAAATCGGGCGTGGCGCGGGCGGCGTAGTGGACCCCGGCGCAAGGCCGGGGTGACGAAATATTTGCGGGCTGACCGATCGCCGAACGGACCGCTACCTAACCGCCTTACTTTCCACCCCACCGCCAGCGCCAGCCGCCGCGCGTGTGTTGCTCGCTGACGACGACCAGCGGGACGGTGACGAGAAGCGCGACGACGACGAACAGGATCGGGTGGCGCGGCATCAGCGCCCAGCCCGCCCCGGCCAGCGCCGCGACGTACGCGGCGAGCAGCGCCCAGCCCTGCCACGCGATCGGCAGGCTTGCGCCATAACCGAACGCCTTGGGCAGGAACCAGTCGTCGGGCTCGCGCGAGTTGCGGTCGCCGGCGCTCATTTGACGGCACTCGCCACCGCGTCGACCACGCCGGGCGCGATCGGCAGTGTCGGATCGCCGTAGCTCGCGCCGTTCGCCATGCGATCGCCGGCGGGCACGACCTTCAGCACATGGTTGACGCCGGGCAGTATAGTCAGTGTCGCCCTGGGCTGGGCAGCAGCGAGGCGTTTGGCATCCTCGACCGACACCTGCATATCGTTATCGCCCTGCACGATCACCACCGGCACCCGCGCGGTCGCGGCGAGCTTGGTGGGATCGTAGCGGAACAGCCCGATCATGTACCGCTGCACGGCTTCCGGGAACATCATCGGCAACGGCGCCGGCAGGGTCGCGGGATCGGTCGTCCGCCCCGCCTCCAGCCCGTCGAGCATCGCCAGTGCCTGCGGCAACAGATAGGCGTTGGCCGGGTTGGCCTTGAACTGCTCGCGCATCACCGTCGCCAGCGGGCGGCCCGGCGCCGACACCAGGATCACGCCGCAAATGCCGTCCGAACGCTGCGCCGCCTGCAACGCGACCAGCCCGCCCTCGCTATGCCCGAGCACCCAGGCGCACTTCGCATGCGCTTTCGCCGCGGCGAACTTCGCCCAGCCGCGCGCATCGTCGGCATAGCCCGCGATCGTCGCCGCATTGGGGTCGGCGACCGCCGCGCGGCTGGCGAACATGCCGCGCTTGTCGATCCGCACGCTGGCGATGCCGCGCGCGGCCAGCGCCTCGGCGAGCAGCTTGTACGGTTGCGCCTTGATGCCCAGCGGATTGTCGCCGTTGCGATCGGTCGGGCCCGAGCCGGGGACGATCACCACGACCGGCCCGACGTCACTCGTGGCACTCGGCTGCCACGTCCCGGCGAGCGGCCCCTGCGGTCCCGGGATGGTCACCTCCACGCCGGCACCAGTTACCGCGGCCGCCATCATCATCGCCAGTGCGATCATTCCCCATCCTCCTGTTTCGCCGGCCGGCCGCGTTTCGCGCGGACCGGATCGGCCAGTTTCACGCCCCGCCGCCCCAGCGCCTCGCGCAGCAGGCATTCGACCTGCGCGTTGACGCTCCGCAACTCGCCCGCCGCCGCGCGCTCGATCGCCGCGTAGAGCGCGGGATCAAGGCGCAGCGGAAACGCCTTTTTCGGAGGGGCGGCCATCGTCCTGCGTTACTGGTAGAGCGAGCCCGTATTCACCACCGGCTGCGTATCGCGCTCGCCGCACAACACCACCATCAGGTTCGACACCATCGCCGCGCGGCGCTCGTCGTCCAGTTCGACCACGCCCTTCTTGCTCAATTCGTCCAGCGCCATCTGCACCATGCCGACCGCGCCCTCGACCAGGGTCTGGCGCGCCGCGACCACCGCCTGCGCCTGTTGCCGCCGCAGCATCGCGCCGGCGATCTCCTGCGCATAGGCCAGGTGCGTGAAGCCGCATTCGTCGACCGTGATCCCCGCCATCGCCAGCCGCGCGATCAGTTCGGCACGCAGTTCCGCCCCGACCTGGTCGTGATTGCCGCGCAGGGTCACTTCCTGATGCTCGTAATCGTCATACGGATAGCGTGAGCCGATCGTCCGCACCGCCGCCTCGATCTGGACGTTCACGAAGCTCTTGTAATTGTCGACGTCGAACAGCGCCTGCGCGGTGTCGGTCACGCGCCACACCACTTGCGCCGCCATCTCGATCGGGTTGCCGCGCAGGTCGTTGACCTTGATCCGGTCCGAAATCACGTTGTTGGCGCGTACCGACAGCTTCTTCTTGCCGTACCACGGCACCACCCAGCGCAGCCCGGTGGTGCGGTCGGTGCCCTTGTAGCTGCCGAACAGGGTGATCGCCGCCGCCTGGTTGGGCTGAAGCATGTAGAAGCCGAGCAGGACGAAGACAAACACGAACCCGGCCACCGTGATGACCGGCCCGCCGAGCAGCGGATCGGCATTCACCCGGCTCGCCCCGACGCCGATCGCGAGCAGCGCGAGCAGCAGCACGCCCAACATCAGATACCCGCTCGACGTCGCGGCGGGCCGCTCGTGCGACAGCGTCAGCGCGGTGTTGCGATCGACCGGCGAAGCAATGGTGGCCATCGGATCCTCCCGTTTAATATGATATCACATTTATATCGGATTTGACTGAGTCGCAACAATAAAAAAGCCCTCTCCCATCGGGAGAGGGCAGAGGCGCGAAGCGCCGATGGGGTGAGAGCTAAGTCGAAACGCTTTCGACTTAGCTCTCACCTTTCCGGCGCTTCGCGCCTCCCTTCCTCTCCCAAAGGGAGAGGAAAATTATTGCAACACCACCGTTACCGCGCGGCGGTTCTGGGCCCAGCTCGCCTCGTCCGAGCCCAGCGCGATCGGGCGTTCCTTGCCGTAGCTGATCGTTGTGATCCGCGCCGGGTTGATGCCCTTCGCCGCGAGATAGTTCTTCGCCGCATTGGCGCGGCGATCGCCGAGCGCGAGATTGTATTCGCGAGTGCCGCGCTCGTCGGCATGGCCTTCGATCGTGATCCGGCGATCGGGCCACTTGGTCAGCCACACCGCCTGCGTGTCGAGAATCTGCCGCGAGGTCGGATCGATGTCGTACTGGTCGAGCGCGAAGTGGATCGTGTCGCTCATCACCGAGCGCTGGAAGTCCTGCGGACTGCCCGGGATCACCCCGCCGGTCGTGTCCGGCCCGGTCGCGGGCGCGGTGATCGGCGCCTGGTCGGCCGAGGGTGGCAGCACCTTCGGGCGCTTGGGCGCGCAGGCAGCGGTGGCGGCGAGCCCTGCGAGCAGGATCAGCTTGGTCGTGGTAGAGGCCATTGTCGGTAACTCCCTTCTTTGGCGTGTTGGAAAACGTCAGTCGGTGCGGATCGGCCCCCAGTTCGGGTCGGAGCCGTCGAACGGGGTCGGCAGGCGGCGTTCGTTGACCCCGGTCAGGTCGACCGACCACAGGTCGGCGACGCCGCTGCCCCCTTGCGTCGAGCGGAAGAACATAATGACGCGGCCGTTGGGCGACCAGCTCGGCGCCTCGTCCTGCCAGCCATCGGTCAGGATCTTCTCGCCGCTGCCCGCCGGCGACATGATCCCGACATGGAAGCCGCCGCCGATCTTGGTGAACGCGATCAGGTCGCCGCGCGGGCTCCACGCCGGGGTCGCGTAGCGGCCGCTACCGAAGCTGATGCGGCGCTGGTCGGAGCCGTCGGCGTTCATCACGTAGAGCTGCTGCGTGCCCGAGCGGTCGCTTTCGAACACGATCCGCGACCCGTCGGGCGAATAGCTGCCGCCGGTGTCGATGCCGATCGAGTTGGTCAGCTTCTGCCACTGTCCGCCGCCCGAGGGGATGCGGTAGAGGTTGGTGCTGCCGTTGGTCGCCATCGAGAACAGCACCCAGCGCCCGTCCGGCGAAAAGCGCGGCGCGAAGGCGAGGCTCACGTCGGTGACCAGCTTGCGCTGCGTCCCCGCGGCGATGTCGTAGACGTAGATGGTCGGCTTCTTGTCGAGGTACGACAGATACGCGATCCGCCGCTGGTCGCGCGACAAGGTCGGCGTCAGCACGATCGTCTGGCCATTGGTCAGGAAGCGGCCGTTGAACCCGTCCTGATCCATCAGCGCCAGCCGCTTGATCCGCCGCGCCTTCGGCCCCGTCTCCGACACGTACACGACGCGGCTATCGAAATAGGGGCCTTCGCCGGTCAGCCGGGTATAGACCATATCGGCGCATTTGTGCGCGGCGCGGCGCCATTCGGCATAGGGCACGACATAGCCCTGGCGCTTCAACTCGGCCTGCTGTGCGGTGTCGTAGAGGTAGCAGCCCACGGTCAGCGTGCCGTCGCCGTTCGCCTTGACGTACCCTTGCACCAGCGCGGTCGCGCCCGCCGCGCTCCACCCGGCATAATTCGGCGCGGTCGCCTCGGCGAAATTGACGGGCAGCAGGCGCCCGGCCGGCAGCGGCTTGAACAGACCCGAATTGCCGAGATCGCCGGTGATGACCTTGGCCAGTTCGGCGCCCAGCGTATCGGTGCGCCCGGCCGGCGTGTCGACCGCCTGCGGCGTCGGCAGCGGCGGGATCGCGATCCCCATGGGCGCGGAGATGCCGCCCTCGACATCGACGACCAGGCCGCCGGGCTGGCCCTGCTGTTGCGCGGGCGTGGCGGGCGGCGGGGTCGGCGCGGGCTGCGTCTGGGCGTAGGCACCGGGCGCGAATGCGAGCGCGGTGGCGGCGAGCAGGAGGTGGAGCGGCTTCGTCATCATGCTTGTCCTAAACGGTGCCGACGGTCGAACGCCGATCCTTTTGTCGCCACCCCGACGAAGGCCGGGGCCCAGTTGCGAACGGCCCGATGCTGGGCCCCGGCCTTCGCCGGGGTGGCGGGGAGTTGGAAGATCACATCGGCTCATCATCTATCCCGGCAATTTGTAGCGGAGCGAAAAACTGCTCCAGCCATTGGGAACGTCGTACAGTTCCGGCGGCAAACCGCGCAGCGGCTGGCAGCCCATGAACGTCGCGATCGCGCGATCGTCGACCTGGCGAAGATAGCGGCGATTGTCGTCGTCGACGCCATCATGCCCCTCGATCGTCGGGCGCGATGCCAGCGTGCCGTCGCGGTTGATGCGCAGGCGGATCGTCACGCGGATCTTCTCCGCACCCGGGCCTGGATTGACCTGCTGGTTGGCGCAGGGCTGGACCTGCTGCTTGATCTTCTGGCCGATATCCATCGCCGCCCGCTGGCTCATCGTCGCGGCCTGCGGCGTGATGCTGCGCGACTGGCTGGGCGCGGCGCCGAGCCCGCTCATCACGCTGCCCAGCGACGAGCCGCGCGGGCGAGCCGCCTTGGCGCCCTGGGTCACGCCGGTGCCGCGACCGACGATGCCGGCGAGCGCGCCCGACGGCGCGGGGCGCGCTTGCGGCTTCGCCGGTTGCGGCGGAGCGACGACTCTCTTCACCGGCTGCGACTTGGCCGGTTTCGCCGGCTCCGGCGCGACCCTTGCGACCGGTTGCGGCTTCGGCACCTCGGCGCGTCTAGGCACCGGCGCAGGCGCAGGCTCGACCGGCTGCGGTTTCGCGGGCACCGGTTCGGGTTCGACGCTGGGCGCAGGCGGCGCGGCGTCCTCCGGCGCGCCGAGATCGGGCGCGCGGCTCTGCGCCGGCGGCGTGACCGATTGCGGCGCGGTCGCCTGCAAGCCCACGTCGTCGGCGATCGTCACGTCCATCGGCGCCGGCGGCGGGGGTGGCGTCTTGGGGCTGAGCAGCACCGCCGACAGCCCGACCAGCAACCCGACATGCAGCAACGCCGCCGCGCCGAACTCGATCGCGCGGTCGCGCGTCTCGGTCGAGGCGGCGGTCGCGCTCATTGCGCTTCCTTGGCGTTGGACAGCAGCGACACGCGGTTGAGCCCGGCATGGTTGAGGTCGCCCATCACCGCCATCACCCGCCCGTAATCGAGGCCCCGGTCGGCGCGCAACAGCACTTGCGGCGGCTTGCCGTCCGGCCCCGGCCTGGCGGCGATCGCGGAAAGCGCGTCGGGCAGCGCATCCTCGGCCACCGCCTTGTCCTCGAGATAGATGGTGCCGTCGCGCTCGATCGAGATCGAAACGGGCTTGTGGTCCTGCTCCAGCGCCTTCGCTCGGCTGTCGGGCAGGTTCACCGGCACGCCCGCCGTCATCAGCGGCGCCGTCACCATGAAGATGATGAGGAGCACCAGCATCACGTCGACCAGCGGCGTCACGTTGATATCCGCCATCGGCGCGCGCCGGCCCGAACCGCGCGACGAGGGAAGGTTGACGGCCATCGCCTACCAATCCTCCCCGTTCACGGGGAGATGGCAGCGCGCAGCGCTGACGGAGAGGGCGGGCCACGGAGGGATCGCGTGCGGCGAACCCCCTCCACCGGCTTCGCCGGTCCCCCTCCCCGTCCCAGGGAGGATTTGGTTGGCCACCCTCACCGTTTCGCTTCCAACTGGCGGCTGAGGGTCGAGTGGAACCCGTCGGCGAAGCGGTTCAGCCGTGCCTCGACCTGGTTCACGCGGTGGCTGAAGCGGTTGTACGCGATCAGCGCGGGGATCGCCGCGAACAGCCCGATCGCGGTCGCGAACAGCGCTTCGGCGATGCCCGGCCCCACCGTCACCAGCGACGTGTTCTGCTGCGCCGAGATCGCGGTGAAGGTCGACATGATCCCCCACACTGTGCCGAACAGCCCGACGAACGGCGCCGCACCCGCCACCGTCGCCAGCACGTTCAGCCGGTCGGCCAGCTTGTCGGTCTCGCTCGCGACCGCCGCGCCCATCGCCGTCGCCAGCCGCTCGCGCACGCCCTCGCGATCGACGATCCCGCCGGCGGTCGAGCGGCGCCATTCGGTCACCCCCGCGGCGAACACCCGCGCGACCGGCGTGCCGGCTTCCCCTTGTGCCTTGTAGAAGGCGTCGATGTCGTTGGCGGTCCAGAAATCGCTCTCGAACTTCGCGGTCTGGCGCCGCGTCGCGGCCAGCTTGCGCGAGGCGCCGATGATGATCGCCCAAGTCCAGATACTGGCGACCAGCAGCCCCAGCATCACGATCTGCACCACGATGTCGGCATGCAGCAGCAGCGCGAGCGGCGAGGTCGAATCCTTCGAAAGATCGAGGCTCCAGTGCATCAGTCCGTCTCGTCCCCTGTGTTCGCACCCGTCGCTTCGGGCTGCCAGATCAATGCCTCGTACGCCGACACCCAGGCGGCGGGCTGGCGTCGCGGTCGGCCGTCGGGACCGACCAGAGCAGCGACGACATCCGCCGCCGCCAGCCATTCCGACCCGCGCATGACTCTCTGATGAATGGCGACCGCCGCCGCCCTCACCTGGATCAGCCGCGACACCACGATCAGCGCGTCGTCCAGCCTGGCCGGGCGGCGGTACTTGATCGCGAGTTCGGCCACCGCATAGGCGCTCCCGCCCGCCTCCATCGTCGCGCGCTGGTCGATCCCGACCAGCCGCAGCATGTCCGACCGCGCGCGCTCCATGAAGCGGAGATAATTGGCGTGATAGACCACGCCCGATAGGTCGGTGTCCTCGAAATACACCCGCACCGGAAAGCGATGCTCGCGACCGTCGAAGCGTCCTTCGACGGGCTGGTCGGTGGCGACGGCGGTCATGGTCAAGGCGCTGTAGCGGCGCGGGGCGGCGAGGCAAACCCCTCGCGCGGTCATCGATCGCCGCATTCCTGCGAAAGCAGGAATCCAGAGTCACGAGCGTCGCATTCGACACTCTGGGCTCCTGCTTCCGCAGGAGCACGGTTCAATCGAACAGACCATCCTGCGTGGCAGCCGGCGGATTGAGCCCGAGGTGCTTCCACCCGCTTGCATTCAGGCAGCGCCCGCGCGCGGTGCGGGCGACCAGGCCGAGCTGGATCAGATACGGCTCGATCACTTCCTCGATCGTATCGCGCGGTTCGCTCAACCCCGCGGCCAGCGTCTCCACCCCGACCGGGCCGCCGCGATAGATGTCCGCGATCATGTGTAGGTAGCGGCGATCCATCGCGTCGAGCCCGAGCTTGTCGACTTCCAGCCGCGACAGCGCGGCATCGGCGGCGATCGCATCGACCGTCTCGCGCCCGGCGACATTGGCGAAATCGCGCACCCGCCGCAGCAGCCGCCCGGCGATCCGCGGGGTGCCCCGGCTGCGCCGCGCGATCTCCTGCGCACCATCGGGCGCGACGTGCAGGTCGAGCAGGGCGGCGGCGCGCGTCACCACCTTTTCCAGCTCGTCCACCGTGTAGAAACTGAGCCGCACCGGAATGCCGAAGCGATCGCGGAGCGGCGTCGTCAGCAGCCCCTGCCGCGTCGTCGCCCCCACCAGCGTGAAGCGCGGCAGGTCGATCCGCACGCTGCGCGCCGATGGCCCCTCGCCGATCATCAGGTCGAGCGCGCGATCCTCCATCGCCGGGTACAGCACTTCCTCGACCGCGGGCTGGAGCCGGTGGATCTCGTCGATGAACAGCACGTCGCCGTCCTCGAGATTGGTGAGGAGCGCGGCGAGGTCGCCCGACTTCGCGATCACCGGGCCGCTGGTCGCGCGGAACCCCACGCCCATCTCGCGCGCGATGATCTGCGCCAGCGTCGTCTTGCCCAGCCCCGGCGGCCCGAAGAACAGCACGTGATCGAGCGCATCACCGCGCGCCTTCGCCGCCGCGATGAACACCCGCAGATTCTCGCGCGCCGCCTTCTGCCCGACGAACTCGTCGAGCGACTTCGGGCGCAGCGCGGCGTCGACGTCGTCGGGCTTGCGCGCGGGAGCGAGGAGGCGATCGTCGTCAGTCATAATGGTCGATGCCCTCGCCGACGATCTCGACCCAATCGTGCTTGCGGCTTTCGTAGACCGAATATTCGGGCGGGGGGAAGCTCGGGTCGGCGAAGGTACCGATCGGCACCGCATACAGATCGTGATGCGGGCGGGCGTTGTACCACAACGTCGTGCCGCACTCGGGACAGAAGTGGAAATCGGACGCATTGCCTTCGTCCGACACGCGCGACCATGTCTTCGACCGGCCGGTAACGGTCACTTGCTCCGCCGGAAACCGCGCCTGTGCCGCGAACGCGCTACCCGAACGCCGCTTGCAATCGCGGCAATGGCACACAGAGATACGGACGGGATCGCCGACGCAGGTGAGCGAGAGCTGGCCGCAGAAGCAGGTGGCGGTGCGAGTCACCTCGATCCTCCGTCATGCTGAACTCGTTTCAGCATCCATCGCGCCGCGCGCGATCCGGCAACGACTCGAACCCCAGCCCCACCGCCAGATCCGACCAGTCGGGGTTCTCGCTTTCGGTCAGATTGATCTTCCATTGTCGATGCCAGCGCTTCAACTGCTTCTCGCGCGCGATCGTCTCGGGCATCGACGCGAGCAACTCGTATCGCATCAACCGAGCGACGCCGTATCGCGAGGTGAAGCCGGCCACCGACCCGGTGCGGTGCTGGTGCAACCGCTCGATCAGATGCGCCGTCACGCCGATATAGATCGTGCCGTGCGGCCGACTCGCGAGCAGATAGACGCATGGTTGCATTGCCACCCCGCCTGGACGTCGCTCGACGCCCGACGGATGCTGAAACGAGTTCAGCATGACGGACTAGGAGAGGAATCACTTCGCCGCCTTCCGCAGCGCCAGCCGGACCAGTGCGTCCAGCCCCGCGCCCGCGCCCAGTTCCTCCTCCGCCGCGCCGACCGCGGCATTCGCTTCGGGCGGGCGGAAGCCGAGGTTGAGCAGCGCCGACACCGCGTCCTGCGCCGCGCCCGCCGCCACCGCGACCGGGGTGACGCCGCCGGGGATCACGCCGCCGGCCTTGTCCTTCAACTCGCGCACGATGCGTTCGGCGAGTTTCGGTCCCACCCCGTTCGCGCGGCCGATCATCGCCTTGTCCTGCGCGCCGATCGCGCGCGCGAGCTCGGCCGGGTCGAGCACCGACAGGATCGCGAGCGCCACGCGCGCACCGACGCCCTGTACCCCGGTCAGCAAGCGGAACCAGTCGCGCTCGTCGGGCCGGGCGAAGCCGACCAGCCGGATCGAATCCTCGGCCACCAGCATCTCGGTGAACAGGGTCGTCGCCTCCCCCACCGGCCCGATGCTGCCGAGCGTCTTCGCCGACGCCCCGACCAGATAGCCGACCCCGCCGACATCGATCACCGCATGGTCGATGCCGGTCGCTTCCAACCTTCCCCTGAGATGCGCGATCACGCCTTGCCACCACCCGTCATGCCGGGCTTGTCCCGGCATCCACCGGGCGGCAAGCACCGCTTTCGCCTCGTATGCGGCAGGGTGGACCCCGGAACAAGTCCGGGGTGACGGCTAACGGGAAAGCCGCCGCGCGCTCGCCAGATGATGCGCGTGGCAGATCGCGACCGCCAGCGCGTCGGCGGCGTCGGCGCCGGCGATCTTCGCGCCGGGCAACAGGCGCGCGACCATCGCGTGGACCTGGGCTTTTTCCGCGCCGCCGACGCCGACCACCGCCTTCTTGACCAGTCGCGCGGCATATTCGCCGGGCTCGATCCCGGCGCGGGCGATGCTGAGCAGCACGACGCCGCGCGCCTGGCCGAGCTTCAGCGTCGATTGCGGGTTGGCGTTGACGAACACCTCTTCGACCGCCGCCGCCTGCGGCGCGTGATCGGCGATCAGCGCGGTGAGCATCGTGTCGAGATGTGCCAGCCGCCGAGCCAGGCTTTCCTTCGCGTCGGTCTTCAACTGGCCGTTGGCGAGATGCGACAGCCGGTTGCCCTCGGCGCGGATCAGGCCCCAGCCGGTCGTGCCGAGCCCGGGGTCGAGGCCGAGGACGATCAAAATCCCTCTCCCATCGGGAGAGGGAGGGAGCCGCGAAGCGGCGGAAGGGTGAGGGTGAAGAAGAGCCGCCGGTTTCGACCCTCACCCTTCCCTCTCCCGATGGGAGAGGGAGATGCGCTCACCCCAACTTCTCCATCACCGCGTCGGACACCTCGTAATTGCCCCACACGGTCTGCACGTCGTCGTCGTCGTCGAGCGCGTCGATCAGCTTGAACAGGGTCGCGGCGTCGCCCTCGCCGACTTCGACCATCGTCTGCGGGCGCCAGGCGAGCTTCGCGCTCTCCGCTTCGCCCAGCACCGGCTCCAGCGCCTTGGCGACTTCGTGCAGGCTCGACTGCTCGGTCCAAATTTCGTGGCCGTCCTCGCTCGACGTCACGTCCTCCGCGCCGGCCTCCAGCGCCGCCTCGAACACCGTGTCGGCGTCGCCGGCCTTGGCCGGATATGCGATCAGCCCCATCCGGTCGAAGGCGTGGCTGACCGAGTTCGGCGCGCCGAGGTTGCCGCCGTTCTTGGCGACCGCCGTCCGCACGTTGGTCGCGGTGCGGTTGCGGTTGTCGGTCAGCGCCTCGATGATGAGCGACACGCCGCCCGGGCCGAACCCTTCGTAGCGGATTTCCTCGTAATTCTCGGCATCGCCGCGGCTCGCCTTGTCGATCGAGCGCTGGATGTTGTCCTTCGGCATCGATGCCGCCTTGGCCGCATTGACCGCGGCGCGCAGGCGCGGGTTCATGTCGGGATCAGGCAGGCCCATCTTCGCCGCGACGGTGATTTCGCGGCTGAGCTTAGAAAAGGCACCCGAGCGCTTCTTATCTTGCGCGCCCTTGCGGTGCATGATGTTCTTGAACTTGGAATGGCCGGCCATTGGGTCCTCTTAGGGCTGTGCGCGATCCTCTAGCCGCGGGTGGGGAACGGGTCAAAGCACGCGCGAAGGGTTTCGGCTTGCAACGCTTCCGCCACGGCCTACAACACGCGCCATACCGGATATTCCAAAGACGGAGGCGAGGATGAAGAGCTACCTGAAGCAGTATATCGACGGCGCGTGGGTCGATAGCGAGGGCGGCAAGCGCCACGAGGTGATCGACCCCTCGACCGAACAGCCGGTCAGCGAAATCACGCTCGGCACAGCCGCCGACGTCGACAAGGCGGTCGCCGCCGCGAAGAAAGCGTTCAGGACCTATTCGCAGACCTCGGTCGAGGACCGCGTCGCGTTGCTCGAGCGGATCATCGAGGAATACAAGGCGCGCATCCCCGACCTTGCCGCCGCCACCAGCGAAGAGATGGGCGCGCCGATCGGGTTCGCCAACATGGCGCAGGCGCCGGCGGGGCTCGGCTATTTCATGGGCACGCTGGCCGCGCTCAAGGAGTTCAAGTTTTCGGAAAGCATCGGCAAGAACCGCGTCGTGCACGAGCCGATCGGCGTGGTCGGCATGATTACGCCGTGGAACTGGCCGCTCAACCAGATCTGCGCGAAGGTCGCGCCCGCGCTGGCCGCCGGGAACACGATGGTGCTCAAACCGTCCGAGGAAGCACCCGGTTGCGCGGTGGTGCTGGCCGAGATCCTCGACAAGGCCGGTGTGCCGGCGGGGGTGTTCAATCTGGTCAACGGTGACGGGCCGGGGGTCGGCGCGGCGCTGTCGAGCCACAAGGATGTCGACATGGTGAGCTTTACCGGCTCGACGCGTGCCGGGATCGCCGTCGCCCAGGCCGCCGCGCCGACCGTCAAGCGCGTCCACCAGGAACTCGGCGGCAAGGCGCCGAACCTGGTGCTGAAGGGCGCCGATCTGCCCACCGTGCTGCCGCCGACCGTGCAGGGCGTGCTGGCGAACAGCGGGCAGAGCTGCATCGCCCCGACCCGCTTGCTCGTCCACGACAGCCAGGTCGCCGATGCGACCAATGTCGTGAAGGGAATCATGGAAGCGACGCAGGTCGATGCCGCGAGCGTGATGGGCGGGCATATCGGCCCGGTCGTCAACAAGGCGCAGTACGAGAAGATCCAGGGCCTGATCCAGTCGGCGATCGACGAGGGCGCGACCCTGGTGACCGGCGGAACCGGGCGCCCGGACGGGCGCAATGCCGGCTTCTTCGTCAAGCCGACCCTGCTGGCGGACGTGACGCCGGAGATGCGCATCTATCGCGAGGAAACGTTCGGCCCGGTCGCGACGATCACCCGCTACGGCGACGACGACGATGCGATCGCGATGGCGAACGACACCGATTATGGCCTGTCCGCGACGATCTCCGGCGATCCGGCGGAGGCGGCGAAGGTCGCGCCGAAGCTGCGCGCGGGGCTGGTGACGATCAACGCGTGGAGCGGCGGCGGCGGGACGCCGTTCGGCGGGTACAAGCAATCGGGCAATGGTCGCGAGGGCGGTAAGTATGGGCTGGCGGACTTCATGGAGTTGAAGACGATTGTTGGAGAACCGGCGTAAAATAGCGGCGCTATTTTACCAGAACCGGTTCGCCCGGCCGGCGGTGCCTTCCGGCATCGTCCGACGGCGCGGATTTACTCCGCGCCCGGGCCGCTGGTTAGTGCGGTCCCGCCTCCTCCACTACCCCACCCCGGCAAACGCCGGGCCCAGGCGGGGGACGCCAGCGAGAGACGTTGCGCTCCGTTACCTCCGCCTTCCCGACTGGGCCCCGGCCGTCGCCGGGGTGGCGGTTGGAGAGTAAGCGAAAGGCCCCTACCCCACCCGTCACCCCGGCCCTGAGCCAGAGGCCCGCTACTTCATCAATCGCCAAAAAAGCGGGACCTCGGCTCAAGGCCGAGGTGACGAAGATCTCAGGAGACCATGTCCAAACACGAACGGTGCGAGAGAGCGTCAGGTCGATCATGCCCCCGGCATGATCTGAACGATGCGGGGCATCGTTTACCTGTCGCTCCCGCGCCGTCAGCCGCGGCTGGGCGCCGCGCCGGCCATCGGTACTCGCCGGCGGCTGTCGCCGCCGGATCACCCTCCAGCTGCGTTAGGCGGTTCGAGTCCCCGTCAACGGAAAGCTCCCGAACGCGCCCGCCGTCACCGTCCCCGTGATCGTATCCCCGTCCACCGTCGCTTCGTTGGTCAGCGTCATCGGCATCGGCACGGTGATCGCGACCGACCAGGTCAGCTTGTCGCCGTCGACCTTGCCGTCGGTGATGTCCATCGATCCCATCGCGCCGGCCTGGGTACCGGTCCAGGTGTCGCCGTCGCTCTTGACGGTCAGCGTCGCCTTCTGGTCGCCCATCGGCGACTTCACGACCGTTTCGTAGGTGCCGTCGACTGCCATCATCTCTCTCCCGGATATCGTGTCAGCGGCTGCCGAGCGACGCCGCTGGAACGACCTCGACAGGCAGCCCGACCTTGTCAAGCTGCGGCCGGACGGTGCGGGCGTCGCCGACCACCACCCAGATCAGCCGCTTGGGATCGAGCGTCGCGCGCATGACGCTACGGAGTTGGGGCAAAGTCAGCGCACGGAAGCGCGCGGCGACGGTCGTGTAATAATCGTCGGGCCGACCAAAAAGGACGTTGGACTGCATCGCGCCGATCACCGCGCCGGACGTCTCGAAATTGCCGGGCAGCGAGCGGATCGATCCGGCGACGGCGCGGTCGAACTCGGCGGCCGTCATCGGCTGGTCGCCGACATAGCCCGCCAGGTCCTGGGTCGCGGCGACGATCGAGTCCCCGGTGCGATCGGCCTGCACCCCGGTCGAGATCAGGTAGGGCGTCGCACCGCGGGCGCGCATGAAGGTGCCGCTCGCGCCATAGGTCCAATGCTTGCCCTCGCGCAGGTCCATGTTGATCCGACCGAGGAAGCCGCCGCCCAGCCCGTCGTTCGCCGCCGCCAGCGGGAGCATATCCGCCGTCCCCACCAGATTCGTCGGCACCGCGCCCAGCAGCACCGATTGCGGCGAATCCGGGCGATCGATCAGCACGATCCGCGGCGTGACCGGGGTCGCGACGTCGGCCGATCCCTTGACGCCCGGCGTACCCGTCATCCGCCAGTCGCCGAGACTGCGATCGAACGCCGCGGCGACTTCCGCCAGCGGGCGGTCGCTGACGACGAAGATCGTCGCCTTGTCGGGGCGGAGCCATGCCTGGCGGAACGCGATCAGGTCGTCGCGGGTCAGCCTGGCGACGGCAGAGCGATCGCCCCCGCCGAACGACTTCGCATATGGCGAGGTCGCCCCATAGATCCGCGGCATCGCCGCGCGATAGACCAGCGCATTGGGATTGGTCAGTTCGGACGCGATCTCCGCGAGCTGCTGGCTGCGCGACAATTCGATCTCGCTGGCGCGGAACGACGGGTTGCGCAGTACGTCGGCGAGCAGCGCGATACCCGGCGTCAGGTTGACGCTGGGCACCGACATGCCGACCGAGGTGCGATCGAAATCGGCGCCGGCGCCGATCCCGATGCCCAACCGTTCCTTCGCCTCGGCGAACTGCTGCGCATCAAGCGTGGTGGTGCCGGCGGCCAGACCGGCCAACGTCAACTGCTGCGTCCCGAGCGCGGTCGGCACGTCGGCGGAGATGCCGGCATCGAAGCTGACCTGAACGGTCGTCATCGGGGTCGCGGTGCGCCGGGCATAGACGACAGTGATGCCGTTCGCGAGCGTCGCCCGCCTGACCTGGGGGAAGGTCAGGTCGGCGATCGATCCCGCCACGGGCATCGCGCCACGCGTCCCCTTGAGCGCGACGTCGGGCGCGGCGACGACCGCGCGGGCCGGCGGCACCACGGCCTCCGCATAGGCGTCGCGCGGGCCGGGTTCGATGGTCAGGCCGTAGACCGGCCGCCCCAGCCACCTGGCGGTGACCGCCTTGACGCCGACCGGGGTTTCGGCCGCCAGTTCGGCCAGCTCCTTCTTATAATGGCCCGGATCGTTGCTGTAGAGCGCCCCTTCCGCCAGAGCGACCGCCTTGCCGCCGAACCCGCCGACCGACTCGAGCCCCTGGATGCGCCCGGCGATGGTCGACACCTGGAAGCGCTTCACTTCGTCCGCGGTCGGGCCGGTCGCGACGAACTGCGCGATCATCTCGTCGAGCCGCTTGGCGACCAGTGCGGGGTCAACGCCAGGCCGCACGTCGGCGCTGACGGTGAAGATGCCGACCTGCGCGAAGGTCTCGTTGAACGCATTGACGCCGACCGCCAGCTTGTCCTTGCGAACCAGCTCCTGGTTCAGCCGCGAGCTCCTCATACCGCCGAGCACGCCGGCCGCGACGTCGAGTGCGACATTATCCGGATTGTCGTTCCCCGGCACCGCCCAGGACCGGATGATCCGGGTCATCGCGACGCGATCCTTCATCGTCTCGAAGACCGGCTTGGCCAGGGTCGGCACCGGCGCGGCGGGCAGCACGGTCTTCGGCCCCGCCGGGGTGGCGCCGAAATATTTCTCGACCAGCGGCTTCGCGGTCGCGACGTCGATGTCGCCCGCCAGCACCAGCACCGCATTGTTCGGCCCGTAATGCGAGCGGAACCATTCCTTGACGTCGGCCAGGCTCGCGCTGTCGAGGTCGGCCATCGAGCCGATCGTGGTATGCTGGTACGGATGCCCATCGGGGAACAGGCCCGTCAGCCGCTTGTACTGGACCAGGCCATAAGGCTGGTTGTCGCCCTGCCGCTTCTCGTTCTGGACGACGCCGCGCTGCTCGTCGAGCACGGCCTGGGTGATCGCCCCCGTCAGGTAGCCCATGCGGTCGCTTTCGAGGAACAGCGCGCGGTCCAGCGCCGGGGTCGGCACCGTCTCGAAATAATTGGTCCGGTCGAAATAGGTCGTGCCGTTCAGGTCAGTCGCGCCGACATCCTTGAGCGGCGCGAAGAAATCGCCCGGCGCATTCTCGCTGCCGTTGAACATCAGATGCTCGAACAGGTGCGCGAAGCCGGTCTTGCCCTTCGGCTCCATCTTCGACCCGACATTATACCAGACGCTGACCGCCACGACGGGCGCCTTGCGGTCGGTATGCACGACGACGCGCAGGCCGTTCCTCAGCGTGAACTGGGTGTAGGGGATGTCGATCGAGCGCGCGAGCACCGCGACCGGTGCCGCCGCCGGGATAGCGGGTGCGGTGATCGCCGGCGCGGCGCGACGCCCCGGCGCGGCCGATGCCGCCGACACGAGCGCGACCGCCGCGACGCCGCACAGCGCGATGAATTTGGCCTGCATGATGATCCCCTCCGACCCGGATATTGTCGCCGCCGCCGCTAATATGCCATCCAGCATGCGGCAAGCGGCATGCCGGCCGTTGCGCTTATTCCGGCGCGTTTTGCCGGTTCGATCCGATCGCCCCTTGTGTTGCATAATAGCAACACTACCTTGCAGCCAACGGCAGACAGGGATTCCGCATGAACCTCGAGAAATTCACCGATCGCGCGAAGGGCTTCCTCCAGGCGGCGCAGACGATCGCGATCCGACTCAACCACCAGCGTATCACGCCCGAGCATGTGTTGAAGGCGCTGCTCGACGACGAACAGGGCATGGCGAGCGGATTGATCGCAGCGGCCGGCGGCGACGCCAAGAAAACGGCGAGCGAGACCGACCTCGCTTTGTCGAAGATCCCGGCGGTGTCGGGCAGCGGCGCGCAGAATTCGCCGGGCCTCGACAACGACACGGTGCGCGTTCTCGACCAGGCCGAGGAGATCGCGAAGAAGGCGGGCGACAGCTACGTCACCGTCGAGCGGCTGCTGGTCGCGCTGACGCTGTCGTTCAACACGGCGGCGGGCAAGGCGCTGAAGGCGGCTGGCGTGACGCCCGAGGGACTGAACGCCGCGATCAACGAACTGCGCGGCGGCCGCACCGCCGACACCGCCGGGGCCGAGGATCGCTACGACGCGCTCAAGAAATTCGCCCGCGACCTGACCGAGGTGGCGCGCGCCGGCAAGCTCGACCCCGTGATCGGCCGCGACGAGGAAATCCGACGCACGATCCAGATCCTGGCGCGCCGGACCAAGAACAACCCTGCCCTGATCGGCGAGCCCGGCGTCGGCAAGACCGCGATCGCGGAAGGGCTGGCGCTGCGCATCGCCAATGGCGACGTGCCCGACACGCTGAAAGACCGCCGCCTGATGGCGCTCGACATGGGCGCGCTGATCGCGGGCGCGAAGTATCGCGGCGAATTCGAGGAGCGGCTGAAGGGCGTGCTCGACGAGGTGAAGGCCGCCGAGGGCGACATCATCCTGTTCATCGACGAGATGCACACGCTGATCGGCGCGGGCAAGGGCGACGGTGCGATGGACGCATCGAACCTGCTCAAGCCAGCCTTGGCGCGCGGCGAGCTCCATTGCGTCGGCGCCACCACGCTCGACGAATATCGCAAGTACGTCGAGAAGGACCCCGCGCTGCAGCGGCGCTTCCAGCCGGTATTCGTCGGCGAGCCGACGGTCGAGGACACCATCTCGATCCTGCGCGGGTTGAAGGAGAAATACGAACTGCACCACGGCGTGCGGATCACCGACGCGGCGTTGGTGTCGGCGGCGACGCTGTCGAACCGCTACATCACCGACCGCTTCCTGCCCGACAAGGCGATCGACCTGATGGACGAGGCCGCGTCTCGCATCCGGATGGAAGTGGAGTCGAAGCCCGAGGCAATCGAGACGCTCGACCGCCGCATTATCCAGCTCAAGATCGAGCGCGAGGCGCTGAAGAAGGAAACCGATGCCGCGTCGCAGGACCGGCTCGCGACGCTGGAGGGCGACCTTGCCAATCTTGAGCAGCAATCGGCCGAACTCACGCAGCGCTGGCAGGCGGAAAAGGACAAGATCGGCGCCGAAGCCAAGCTGAAGGAACAGCTCGACGCCGCGCGCATCGCGCTCGACCAGGCGCAGCGCTCGGGCGACCTCGCCAAGGCGGGCGAGCTGTCCTACGGCACGATCCCGACGCTCGAAAAGCAACTCGCCGAGGCGGCGGGCTCGACCACGGGCGCGATGTTGCGCGAGGAAGTCACCGCCGAGGACATCGCCGCCGTCGTCAGCCGCTGGACCGGCATCCCGGTCGACCGGATGATGGAGGGCGAGCGCGAAAAGCTGCTCGCGATGGAGGCCGAGCTCGGCAAGCGCGTGATCGGGCAGGCGGAGGCGGTGCGCGCCGTCTCGACCGCCGTCCGCCGCGCACGCGCCGGGCTACAGGATCCCAACCGCCCGCTCGGCAGCTTCCTGTTCCTCGGCCCGACCGGCGTCGGCAAGACCGAGCTGACCAAGGCGCTCGCCGAATTCCTCTTCGACGATGCCTCGGCGATGGTCCGCATCGACATGAGCGAGTTCATGGAGAAGCATTCAGTCGCCCGCCTGATCGGCGCGCCCCCGGGCTATGTCGGGTATGAGGAAGGCGGCGTGCTGACCGAAGCGGTGCGCCGGCGGCCGTACCAGGTCGTGCTGTTCGACGAGGTCGAGAAGGCGCATGGCGACGTGTTCAACGTGCTGCTCCAGGTGCTCGACGATGGGCGTTTAACGGATGGCCAGGGACGGACGGTCGATTTCACCAACACGATCATCGTGCTGACGTCGAACCTGGGCTCGCAATTCCTGACGTCGCTCGGCGACGGCGAGGACGTCGCGTCGGTCGAGCCGCAAGTGATGGAGATCGTCCGCACGCACTTCCGCCCGGAATTCCTCAACCGCCTCGACGAGATCGTCCTGTTCCACCGCCTCGGCCAGAGTGAGATGGCGCCGATCGTCGACATCCAGGTCACCCGCGTGGCCAAGCTGCTCGCCGACCGCAAGATCGCCATCGACCTGACCCCCGCCGCCCGCGACTGGCTCGGCCGCGTGGGGTACGACCCGGTCTACGGCGCCCGCCCCCTGAAACGCGCGGTGCAACGCTATTTGCAGGACCCGCTGGCCGACCTGATCCTATCGGGCGGTGTGCGTGATGGGCAGACGGTGAGCGTGGATGAGGGGGATGGAAGGCTGAACTTGTCGGTTGGGTGATGTACGCTCATCGTACCAGATCTGGAGGAAGTGGCGGTCGAAAATCCTCTCGCCGCCATATCGCGTCGACGGGTTCTTCCGGATTCGGACAGGCAAACTTGAGGTAACCGAAGAAGGTCGCGACCAGACGCGTTCCCCCGTCGACGATCGCGGTTCTCCCGTGCATGAACCGCGTGTTGTCGAGCATCAGCACATCACCGGATTGCCACGATATCTCGGTGGCAATCCGGTCGCCAGCCGACTTGATCGACTGCAACCACACCTCAGGAACCGACGTCCCGTCATCGAGCAAGGGAAAATCCGTCCGGTTATTATTGAATCGCGCAAACAGCAGGAAATTTCCGAATGCGGGAGCGTCGATGAACATCGGGCGGTGTAATGCCGGTCTTGAAAAATATCGGACGACCCTGTCCCCCCTCCGCTCGAAACGGTAGGGGCACGATTGCGGCGGACTAGACAACAATGCATCATCGGGCTCGCCGGAACCTAACCAATATTCCAGCAATGCCGGCCATGTCGGCATGACATAAACGAGGCGACGCCCCGCCAAGCCCGACCGGACTACCTCTGGCAACGCACGATTGAGGGCCACGCCATCGCAAATCGTGGTTCGACCGCCGACGCTCGGTGCCGACAGGCATCCGAACATCGCAACGTCGGGCTTCCATGGCTCGCGTGCCAACTCAGGATGAAGCGCAAATGCCCGCGTTCCGGCATCCACCGCATGGATATGATGAGCGGCGTCGATCGGTTGCCTCCCCCGACTTTCGTTGACTACCGCCGTCGCGCAAAACTGCCGCGCAAAGTCTCGAAAATGAACGGCGTCCGCGCAGAATCCTCGTAGCAGGATAGCGCCATGCGTTCGGTACAGATCGATGATCGTTGCAGGATCGACCTCGAGAACATCGCGCTCATTCGTCCGCTCAATGAGCACATAGGGAGTGGCGGCGTCGGGCAATCGCACGGCTGTCATAACGGTAAGCAGGATAGCGACCGCCAACCACCCACGCTATAGGTTGCGTATGACAGACGACCTCTTCACATCGCCTGATCATTTTCTCCATTCGTTCGATGGTCCCGACGCGATTTTTGTGGAGATGGATCGCGACGCCTATCATCGATCGATCTTTCTCGACGGACGTATTTCGCTTGCCGCTGAGGGGTCGCGACGCCGATCGATCACGGAGTTGATCGCATCATCGCCGCCGGCGTTACCGGTGGGCTGGATCTTTCACATGGCGCACTGTGGATCCACCCTTTTGGCGCGAGCGCTCGACGATCCGGCGAGTAACATCATTATGCGCGAGCCTGTCGCTCTGCGCCAGACGGCCATAATCGGCGATCGCACTCGCCTGCCGATGGTCGTCGCGATGCTTAGCAAGCGCTACCGAGCCGATGCGCCGACCATCATCAAAGCAAACGTCCCGGTCAACTTTCTGTTGGACGGCCTCATCGAGCTTGATCCCTCCGCCCCGGCGATATTTTTGCACTGCGAGCTTCGCGACTATCTCCTCGCCATCCTGCGCAGCGATGGTCACCGCGCCTGGTTACGCACGTTGACCACGCGCCTTGCGCAGTATCTCGGCGATCTATCCGGATCATCGGATGCTCGACGAGTTGCGGCGCTCTGGCTTGCGCAGACTCGTGCGTTTGCCAGCGCCGTCGACAC
Source organism: Sphingomonas sp. (assembly GCF_017304635.1). Classification (GTDB taxonomy): domain Bacteria; phylum Pseudomonadota; class Alphaproteobacteria; order Sphingomonadales; family Sphingomonadaceae; genus Sphingomonas. The sequence goes on along the minus strand of NZ_JAFKMA010000001.1, from coordinate 124,218 downwards.
TATGCCGCGGGCCCGAGTGATCGAGACCGAGGCGTTCTTCGCCGCCCCCGCGCCCATCATTGAGCGCGCCGCGCAACATCTCGGCATATGTTCAACAAAGGCCACCATCGACGCGACGATAAACGGCGGATTGCTGGCCACCTATTCGAAGGACTCGACCATTCCGTTCGATAACGATGCGCGATTGGCTCGACGTGCGGCGTTGGAAGTCGTGCTCGCTCCCGAAATCGCGGAGGCGCAAGAACTGGTCGATCAGGCAGGCGGCAAAGCAGCCGCCAACCGGTTAGCCGAGGCGCGGTTAGCGATGTAGTGCAATCACGGCCGCGGCCGAGCGACGTCGAAGGCAACCGTCAGCCGTTCACCGTCAGCGAATGGCAGGGTTGCGTGCCACATCGTCGAAGGGAACAGCACAAGGCGACCCGGTTTCGGCTCGATCAATCGCGACGGACCGAGGTCATTGGCAAACTCTCGCGGGGGTGCTCCAAGCGCCAGCCAGCCGCTATTGTCTTCGCCGCGTGTCACCGCATCCGGCAATGCGATGTAGAGGGCCGAACTGAACCAGCCAGCCGGATGGATGTGACTGTCATGGAAACCAGCGCCGGCAAGACGCACCGACCACGACCCCGCCAGCCGTATTGGCCGATCACGACGATGCATCAAGATCGGATGCCTGCCGTCGCCTACGGGCAATTTGTCGAGATGGTCTTTCACCGCGTCCAATATCGCCATACGCAGCGCGACGATGAGCGGGTCGATCCTCAACAGCAAATCGCCATCCGTTTGCGTACCGCCGCGGACCGACTGGTCGAGATGGCGGTCGGTCGCACGATGCAGCGCGGTGAGATGATCGGCCAATTCGTCCAAAGGAGGCAGCACGTCCGCCAAGTCGATCACCGAAACGAGAGCGGGCTGCTCAAGCCACGCAATTCTCGGATCGCCATTGAGACGCCAAACGATAGCTGCGTATGGCCATAACAAGGGATCTTCGGCAACGAGCCGAGGCTCGATCAACGTTGCAGCTTCGTCGACGCGACGAAAACGCAACAGGTGGCGTACGCGATGTACAGCGAGCATCGGATCGGCTGACTCGGCCAGGCGAGCGAACAACCGATCGCCTTTCGCCTCGTCACCAAGTTCCGATGCGGCCACCGCCTCGTAGGCATCAAGGAACGGTGCAGCGCCGATACGGAACCGAGCCCGTGCAATCGCGGTAAGCGCCGCGTCGAATTGTCGACTGCGAGACAAGATTGCGATCAGCGTCTGCCACAGCGGAATATTGTCGGGTAACTGGGCAAGCGCCTCGTCGAACGATGTCGTCGCCGCGGTCCTGTCGCCCAGCATCCAACGCAACTGGCTCAACCGCTCATGACCACTTGTCCATGTCGGATGTGCCGAAACGACGGCTGCCAGACCAGCCATGGCGCCACTTCCATCGCCGGACGCCAAGCGGGCAGCCGCCAAGCCGAACACAGCGTCGTCCGATAATGGCGCAAGCTGCAATGCCCGATCAAACGACGCGACTGCCGGTATGCCGGCTTCCAAAGCGACCTGAGCGCTGCCTCGTGCGATCAGCGGATCATCCGGAGCCGCCATCGTGGCACGCTTGAATGCCGCGATGGCTCGGCGGTGGTCGGCTAGCGACCGATATAACAGACCGGTCCATTGCCAAAGCCGCGCGTCGTTTCCGGCTTCGGCCGCACGTTCGACCAGCGTCAGAGCATCGATTTCGCCGTCTTCGGCAAGCGCCGTTTCCGCCAACCATTCCAGCGTGGCGACATCGAACGGCATCCGCCGCGCCTGCGAAAGCGCGGCGGCAAAGCTCATGAAGCAATGAAGTCCACGCCGTCTGCTTTCATGATAAAGCGGACAGCATATTGGTCATGAGGAACAACGTCGCGATGCGACCTGCGCACGGAAAATGCGAATCGAGACCTTCGACCCCGATTCTAGCGTGCACGTCATAATTCGGGCCACACCATGTTATGCAACCGATCCGGGCGCATTGGCAAGGACGAGCCCGTCATCGCGATCCGCCCTCAATCATCGTATCCGTATTGCGAGATCCATGGCTTGAGAACAGGCAGTATCGGTGCCAACTGTCGACGATAACGCTGCCAACGACCTGCCGAACGCGCATAGATCGGTTCGGTGACCTGCGAATAGCTCGCGGTGGAAATCGTTCCCCGTTCGGCGGCAGTTCGTTGATGGTCGAGCGCAGATTCATGCCAATCCAGGTCTAGGAAATCGAAGAGTGGCCGTAATTCTCCTGCGGTGTCGGCCACCATTCCTTCGTAGGTAACCTGATGCAGCGAAATACGCATCAGCAAGCTCGACTGCTTCCAGAACGCGAAGGTCTGATCGTATACCCAAGCCGCCGTATCGAGATCCAGGAAGTTCACCATGGCATTGTTGAGGCGGAAATTGGTGATGTAGCAACTCAACAAGACGTCGCACGGGTGACGCATCGCCAATATGAAGCGAGCGTCAGGAAATAGCCGGTGAATGATCGGCACCTTGTTTAGATGCAGAGGAAACTTGTCGACGAGCAAAGCCCCCGGTCGACGATCGATAAGCTGGTCGACATTGTCGAAATATGTACGACGGAGCGCGGAAACGGCGTCGTGATCGAGCTTTGCAAGACGCTCGATACTCCCCAGTTCCTGTTCGACCCGAGTCAAGGGCGGCAGTTCCTCCATCACCTGTACGTCAGGATGCCCCATCAGCATCGTATCCAGCAAAGTCGTTCCCGATCGCGGAAAACCCACGAGGAAGACCGGACTGGTGAATTCGTCGTCAGGTACGAAGGGTATCCAGCTTTCATACCAATCGGGTGTCACGATGCTGCGATCGACGGTCAACGCCTCGCGGTATTCCGCGGCGCGCCGCAGGGGTTGCGAAGGATCCTCCATCTGGATCCGGTTCATTTCGGCGAATGCGGTAAAAGCGGCGTCGACGTCCCCCAGCCGATCGTGAAACTGGCCCGCCAACTGCAACCGTCGGATCGGCTCGACATCGTCGGGCACTGTCTTGAGCGCAACCAGACCCTCGGCAAACCGTCGCTCTCGACGAAGCTGAAGCGCACGAATGAAATCGATCGCACCGGACTGGATATCGTTTCGCTTCGCGAGTTCGATGAGGGCCGGGAACTCCTCCGACCTGTTCGTGTGTTCAAGCAGGACACCAAGCAAGACATGCGCATCGCGATGACTCGGATCGAGCTTGATCGCATTCCTAAAAGCATCGCCAGCGGCATCCATCTGCCAACCGATGATACGCTCGACCCCAAGCTTGACTTGCAAATCGGAGTCTCCGGCATCACGCCTTACTGCTTCTTCCAACGCATCAAGCGCTTCCGGATCACGCGCGAGTTGCTTGAACAAAGCACACAGTTCGATCAGCGGCTTGGCGTCACCAGGAAATTCGCTCGCCATCGCTTGCAAGACATCGATTGCCTCGTCCCACTGCTCCGCTGCAACCAAGGTCGCGGCCAGATTGATCCGCACGGGAGCGACATCGGGACGAAGTGCGACGGCTCGCCGCAACGCTTGAACACTCCCCTCCAGATCGCCTGCGCCTGCACAGGCATTGCCCAGATTGTTCCAGCTTTCGAAATCGTCCTCAGCTTCACGAACGACACATCGATATGCATCAGCTGCCGCGGCGAATTGCTCGCTTTGCTGCAGAAGATAGCCTCGCATCCGCCACAATCGAAACGAGCGGTCACCATCCGCAAGCGATGGCGTGCAGACAGATAGCGCTCCTGCAATGTCGCCTTGTTCGGTCAACGCGGTAATCAAATTGCACGCGATGGTAACGTCGTTCGGAAATGCGGCGTGGGCTTGCCGGAGATGGCTCGCGCCGGCGGCGAAATCACCGATCCGACAGCACAGCATTCCCAACATTGCATGCAACTGTGGAGACTGAGGATCACCCAGCAGCGCCTGTTCACCGATTTGGCGTGCCGTTGCCACATCGCCGCGACGCGCCGCAGTCAACGCGATACGCATTGCCTCCTCGGTCGCGCGGGCAGTCATCGTCGTCGTGTTCATCTCCATCAAATAGGCCGCCAACCCGATCTGCAAAAGAAAGAATCCGCCGAAAGCGAGCCGTAACAGTCAAATTTGCCATATTGGGCACGCGCAAAAAAAGGCGGCGGACCAAAGCCCGCCGCCCTGTCAGCTCAACTGCGTTAGCTTGCTCAGAACTTGAGCGTCACCGACGCGTACAGGTACCGGCCCAGCGCGTCGTAGACCGCCGGATAAGTATTGCCGTTACAGAAGCCGGTCGGGCACGCGCTCAGCGAACCCGCAGCATTGCCCGACGTCACCAGCGGTGGCTGCCGGTCGAGCAGATTGTTCGCGCCGAGCCGGAACGTGTAATGATCGCCGATGACGAACGTCGATGCCAGATCGAAATAGCTCTGGCCGCTGATGCGCGAACCGAACGCGAAATATCCGGCCTGCGAAAGCGACGGGTTCGAGCTCGAATAATCGACCTTGACCGGTCCGAAATACCGCCACTGCGCCGAAATGCCGATGCCGTTCTGGAACGTGAAGCCAGCGCGCAACTTGTGACGCCACTTCGGCGCAGGCACGCCGCAGATAACGCCATAATATCCGGCGCAGTCATACGGCTGCGACAGGCCGTTGTTGGTGGTGAACTTGTCGAGATACGTTCCGACCAAGCTCAGCGACGCCGTACCGAGGCTTCCGACCGGTGCCGAATAGCTGCCGTTGACGTCGATGCCCTTCGTGCTCACGCCGCCGATATTGGCAGCGATATCCGTGATATACCCATCGGTCGTCAACCAAAGCGACCCGCTGACCGGATTGCGATGGATAAGGCCGCAAGCCAGCGGATTCTGGCTTGCCACGCAGGTCGTGATGATCGCGTCCGCGCCGAAGCCCTGGATCGCGTTCGTCACCTTGATGTCATAATAATCGACGCTGAGCGCAAACCGCGGCATGAAGCGCGGCTGGAGCACGACGCCGAACGACTTGGTGGTCGCCCGCTCGGGGTTCAGCGTCGGCGTGCCGCCGATCAGGCCGTTATACTGACCAGCCGGATTGGACGGAGTCGACTGACCGACGCGCAAGCCAGTTGCGATACAGCCGACGTCGGCCGCCGTGATGACGCGGCCCGCGCACGGATCGGTCGATCCGTCGAGAGCCACGTGCTGCGTGGCGAACAATTCCTGAATGTTCGGCGCCCGCACCGCGCGGTTATAGCTCGCACGGAAACGGATATCGCGTACCGGAGCGAATTCGACACCCAGCTTGTACGTATCGGTATTGAACGCTCGACCGTTGCTCAGCGAATAGCTGGAGTAGCGATAGCCACCGGACAGCGTAAGATCGTTGAAGAAACTATCGCGGACCAGCGGAACCTGCGCTTCGCCGAAGAACTCGGTGACGTGATAGCTGCCCGAGATCGGCAACGTCGCACCACCCTGACCGCTCAAGTCGCCGGTCGCGAACTCCTGATCGACCGTGAGATCGAGCTTTTCCTTGCGATATTCCGCACCGACGTTGATCGAAATGCCCTCGTTCGCCCACGGGCTCTTGATCCCATACTCACCGAGCCGGCCGGTGATCGAGCCGCTGGCGACCTGCTCGGAAAGAACGCCGCGCTGGAAACCCGGCGTCGACAGATACGCAATCGCAGCCGGCGTCACGTTCTGACCGAAGATATCGTACGGAACGCAGTTGGGATCGGTGCCGTCCCGAACCGACCGACAGATCGGCGTCCCGTTCGGCCCGGTGACCACGTCAAGCGCCTTGGTCAGTCGAGAAACAGAGACGTCGTTGTTATACGTTTCGGCGAACAGCGTACGACCGTACTGATAATAAGCGTCGTAGGACCATGGCTTGCCGAGATCGCCCTTCATACCGACGAGGCCGCGATACTCGGTGTGTTCACGGTCGTCCTGACGGGGCCCGCCTTCGACATTGCGGCGCAGGAGCTGGAAGAAGCCCTTATTGTATATCTGCCCGGTGGTCGGATCGATGAAGTTGATCGGCGTTCCGGTGGCGTTGGTCTTCTGCGTGAGCGGGAAGGTACCCAAGAAACCATTGACCAGGTTTTCCTGCGCGCACGCAATCGTCTTGGCTTGCGACGAGAGCAGAGGATTGTCGCAATTGATCGTTAGCGTGTTACCGAAATCGCCCGACGGCGCGATCTGCGCTACCGACCGATCGTCCATGAACATGAACTCGGCGTACGGCTTGATCGAGTCGTTCACGTCATAGTGCGCGAAGAAGCCCGCCGTGTACCGTTCGTCCGGACGCTGATAATAGTTGGTCGGAGCAAAGTTGTAACGCGTCCGGCCGGGTATCAGGGTTCTGTTGGCGCCGATCTGATAGAAAGTCGACGTGCCGCTGTGATACACAACCGCATTGCCGGGCGTCGACGTCGACGAACCGCCGCACTGCAGCGCCGTCGCCGAAGCGTTCTGAACGGTACAGGCACTGTAATCGCGCCGGTTCTGCTTGATGGCGTCGACTCGACGATATCCGAAATAACCGGTGATATGTCCCCGATTGTCGTCGAAGCCGGCACCGACGGTGAGCGTCGTGTCGACACCGCCGCCGTCGGCAACCTGACCGGTCGGATAGCCGTAATTGGCAAAGCCCGCCTTCGTACGCGCATCAAGAAGCGGCGGCGTGATCGTACTACGGTTGTCGTGGTTATACAGGCTGTACTGACCGTCGAGCCGGATACCCGTGAAGTCGGTATCCATGACGAAGTTGACGACGCCAGCAACCGCGTCCGCGCCATACGTCGCCGAAGCGCCGCCCGTCAGGACGTCCACACGCTTGATCAGCGACGACGGGATCGCATTCAAGTCGGCCGACGAGTCGTTGGGATCGCCCGGCAGGAGGCGACGGCCATTGATCAGGACCAGCGTGCGAACAGAACCAAGTCCGCGAAGGTTGACGGTCGCCGTACCGGTCGCGCCGTTGGACACCGTGCTAGCCTGGCTCGCGAAAACCTGCGGCAGCGAATTGAGCATATCCTCGACGCGAGTCGTGCCCTGGAGCTTCAGCTCTTGCGCCGTCACGACCGTGATCGGCGATACGGAAGCAAGGTTGGGGGACGCGATGCGCGAACCCGTAACGACGATGTCGGCAGGCGGCGTGGTGCTGGTATCGGTCTGAGCGACGACGGGGGTCGTCGTGGTCTGCGTTTCCGGTGCGGGCGTGGTCTGCGCGGCGGCGGGCATCGCCACAATTGCTAGACCAATCGCAACGGGCGCTGCGCTCAGCTGGAGCGCTACCTTGGATTTCATCATCGGAACATCCCTTGCTAAATTACACGGCAGGCACCTCCATCACTCGCGGATGGCTCAATAGCCCTGTCGTATTTCACTCGTTTGCAATCAGCACTGTCGCTTGTAAACGAGTAAGGTGTTTCCGGTGACGCAAGTAAAAAAACTGTCACTTTCTGGCAACAGCGGCCGAGGGGACCCGCAATGTGGAATCGATGCCTGTCGTTGTCGATGATCGCCGGGATAGCGGCATGTTTGTCGAGCGCCGCCAGCGCCAAAAACGAGCCGCCCCGATCACAAGCACTGGAGTCGGTTGTGTCGTGCCAAAAGCTCACCGACCACGACCAGCGCCTTGCCTGCTTCGATCGCGAGGTCTCGAAATTGGATCAAGCGGAGCGTGACGGAAAAGTCGCCGTGGTTGACAGTTACCAACTTGTCGAAGCCAAACGCTCGCTCTTTGGATTGCGCCTGCCGCGTATTCGGTTGTTCAGCGGAGCGGTGCGCGGCGACGAGGAGGTATCCGTAGTCGCCTCAAAGATAATTTCGATTGGATCGACAGGTGACGGGCGAGTCAGGTTTACGACGACGGAGGGCGCCAATTGGGTTCAGGATGACGATCAGGTCGTTGCCGGTCGAATCGATCCGGGATCCGACGTGACGATCAAGCGAGGCGCGCTAGGCTCGTACTTCGCAACGATCGCTCACCGTCCGGGATTTTCCGTCCATCGTGTAAACTAGCGATAGCACCTTCCTATCGGCTTTGTACGATCGGTGCCCAATGAATGAAATGCGTCGGTGTTGACTGGCGGACCGTTCAGATCGCCATTCCTTCCAACCGACGATTTATGTACTCGTCGGCATGACGTCGCTTAGCGCGGTTGCTTCGCCGAATTGCGATTATCGTTTCGTCGTTTCGGCCGCCAATGCCGCCGCCGCGTCCACGTACGCCTCCTGCTTCGCCACGCTCCAGTAGCGCAGGTCGTCGAGGTCGATCGTGGCGCCCGACACGGCGCAGGTCACGTGGCTGCCGGGGCTGAGCACGCGAAAGCCGTTGGCCATATAGTGCAAGCGGGCGGGGCGATCGGTGTTGGACATCAGCATCTGGTGCGTTCTCGCGGTTTACGGCGCTTTACAGCAAGGTCGGCTGCTCGGGGGCGGGTTTGCCATAGGCCTTGGGCGCGGCGCCCTCAACCCGTGCGGCGACCTCGCCGTCCCCGAAATGGAGCACCAGCGCGCCGGCCTGGCGCGCGGCCGCTGCGCTCGACACGACGCCGCCCGCGCCCTTGCCGCCCCGCGCCGCGACCCAGGCATAGCCGCGGTCGAGCACGCGGGCGGGATTGAGCGCCTCGACCAGCTTGAACGTATCATCCAGCCGCTGCCGCGCCGCCGCCAGCCGCTGCGCCAGCATCGCCGGGCGCAGCGCCCCGGCCGAGCGGTCGAGCTGCCCGCGCGCCAACGTCACCCGCCGCTCCAGCGCGCGATCGAGCCGCCCGCCCGCCTCGTCCGCGCGCTGGCGTTGCGGCCCGAGCAGCGCGTCGCGCTTGGGCAACAACCGCGCCTGCGCCTCGACTCGTTCGCGCCCGCGCTCGACATAGCGCCGCGCGCACCGCTCGCTGCGCTGACCGTACGCGTCGAGCGCCAGCCTTAGCTCGGCCAGCACCGGCACCGCCAGCTCCGCCGCCGCGGTCGGGGTCGGCGCGCGCAGGTCGGCGGCGTGGTCGGCAAGCGAGGTGTCGGTCTCATGCCCCACCGCCGAGATCAGCGGGATCGAGCACGCCGCGATCGCGCGCACCACCACTTCCTCGTTGAACGCCCACAGATCCTCGATCGAGCCCCCGCCGCGCGCGACGATGACGAGGTCCGGCCGGGGCACCGTCCCGTCCGCCGCCAGCGCGTCGAAGCCGCGGATGGCCGCCGCCACTTCCTCGGCCGCCCCCGCCCCCTGCACCTTGACCGGCCACACCAATACGCGCGTCGGGCAGCGGTCGGCCAGGCGATGGAGAATATCACGGATCACCGCCCCGGTCGGCGACGTCACCACGCCGATCACGCGCGGCATGAACGGCAGCGGCCGCTTGCGGGCCGGGTCGAACAGCCCCTCCGCGCCCAGTTGCTGCTTGAGCTTTTCGAGCAGCGCCATCAGCGCCCCCTCGCCCGCCAGTTCCATGCGGTCGATCACCACCTGGTATTTCGACCGGCCGGGATAGGTGGTCAGCTTGCCCGTCGCGACCACCTCGACCCCGTCCTGCGCGGCGAACGGCAGCAGCGCCGCCTGCCCCTTCCACATCACGCCGTCGATCACCGCCTGGTCGTCCTTCAGGCAGAGATAGACGTGCCCCGACGCGGCGCGTTTGTACCCCGAAATCTCGCCGCGCAGCCGGACGCGACCAAACTCGCCCTCGACCATCCGCTTCAGCCGGCTCGACAGTTCGCCGACCGTCTCGGCTGCGGAATTGTCGCCGGGCATCGCCTCGGCTACCAGCCGCGCGTCTTTGTCGAAATAGGGGTCGGGCATGAACGTCCTGCTGATCGGGTCGGGTGGACGCGAACATGGGCTTGCGTGGAAGCTGGCGCAATCGCCGATGCTCGACCGGCTGAACGCGGCGCCGGGCAATCCGGGGATCGCGGAAGCGGCGGAGGTGGTCGCGATCGACGTGACCGACCATGCGGCGGTGATCGATTTCTGCCGCACGCGCGACATCGGGCTGGTCGTGGTCGGGCCGGAGGCGCCGCTGGTCGCCGGGATCGCCGACGACCTGGCCGCTGCCGGCATCCGCGTGTTCGGGCCGAGCAAGGCGGCGGCGCAGCTCGAAGGATCGAAGGCGTTCACCAAGATGCTGTGCGACCGCGCCGGCATCCCGACCGCCGGCTATCGCGCGGTGCAGTCGCTCGACGAGGCGCGCGCGGCGATCACAGCGTTCGGCGTGCCGGTGGTGGTGAAGGCGGACGGCCTGGCGGCGGGCAAGGGCGTGACGGTGGCGATGACGCTGGCCGAGGCGCACGCCGCGATCGAAGCTCTGTTCGCCGAGCCCGGCGCGAGCGCGGTGATCGAGGAATTTCTGGACGGCGAGGAAGCCAGCCTGTTCGCGCTGACCGATGGGGAAACGATCGTCCCGTTCGGATCGGCGCAGGACCACAAGCGCGTCGGCGACGGCGACACTGGCCCCAATACCGGCGGCATGGGCGCTTACAGTCCCGCGCGCGTGCTGACCGCGGAACTTGAGGCACGTGCAATTGCCGAGATTATCGAGCCGACGGTCCGCACCTTGGCGGAAGAGAAGAACTGGTTTTCGGGCGTCCTCTATGCCGGGCTGATGCTGACCGCCGAGGGGCCAAAGCTGATCGAATACAATGCCCGGTTCGGCGATCCCGAATGCCAGGTGCTGATGATGCGGCTGGAGAGCGACCTGTTGCCGCTGATGCTGGCGGTGGCGGAGGGGCGGCTGGCCGAGGCGCCCGCGCCGGTCTTCGCCGATGAGGTCGCGCTGACGGTGGTAATGGCGGCGAACGGCTATCCCGGCACGCCCGCGACCGGCGGCGCGATCCGCGGGATCGAGCAGGCCGAGGCGAACGGGGCGAAAGTCTTTCAGGCCGGGACGAAGCTCGCCGGCGGCGAACTGGTCGCGGCCGGCGGGCGCGTGCTCGCGGTCACCGCGACCGGGCACGACGTCGCGGCGGCACAGGCCGCCGCCTATCGCGCGGTCGACGCGATCGACTTCCCCAGCGGTTTCTGCCGGCGCGACATCGGCTGGCGGGCACTTTCCGGCGACGCGGCCGTTGCGGTATCGACGCGCGAACACGAAGGGGCAGTCAGACGATGAATCCTCCAGCACAGACGCCGGGCGGCGCCGCCGCGCAATTCTTCAGCTGGACGGTAATCGTGCTGATTCTGCTGGCGATCGGCGCGGCGGTGGTGATCGCCGGGATGATCTACGGCAACTACCTCGCGCGCCAGCGCCACAAGGCGATCGACGCCGCCGAGGAACGCGCGGAGGAAGCGGGCGTCGAGCCTACTCCCGCGCCGACATCGGGCGACGTGGCGCCGGCGCCGGAGGTGGCAAAGGAAGCGGATCCGGCCGATCGGGCGGTGGAGGGGGCCCGGCCGGCGTCAGAGCCGAGGCCCGCGCCCAGCGCCAAGGCGGCGCCTGCTCGCTCGCTACGTGACGAGAACGAGCCGACGCCCGACGCGTCCGAATCGGAACCGGCTCACCCTCACCCTTCCGCGGCTGCATCGCTCCCTCCCTCTCCCGATGGGAGAGGGAAGGGGCCCGCCGCCGAAGGCGGTGGGAAGGGTGAGGATGAAGCGACAGAGATCGATTCGGCGTCCAAACCTGTCGCCGAGGATAACGCTGCCCAGCCCGAACCGACACCGATCGCGGCCGTAGGTTCCGAGCCGGCTACTCCCCCCGCCCCCGCCCCGATATCCGAGGCCATCACCCCGCCGGCAGCGCCGGCCCCCGAAGCCCCCCTCACCGGCGCCCTCGCCCTCACCACGATCAAGGGCCTCGGTCCCAAGGTCGCCGCCTTGCTCGCCGAACGCGGCGTCACGCGCGTCGATCAGCTCGCCGCGCTCAGCGATGCCGACGCGGCCGCCCTCGACGCCCAGCTCGGCACCTTCGCCGGCCGCATGACCCGCGACCGCTGGCTCGACCAGGCGAATCTGCTCGCCAGCGGCGACACCGCCGCCTACGAAGCGGAGTTCGGGAAACTGGGGTAAGTCGGCTCGACGCCCATCGCCCCGTTCACCGTCCTTCATTGTCCGTCCCCAACCCGGCGGAAGCCGGGGCCCAGTTGGGGGACGATCATGAGAAACGCTGCGCCGTCACCGCCGCCATTCCAACTGGGCCCCGGCGTTCGCCGGGGTGGGGGCTTCGGATGTCAGCGCAGCGTATACGAACTGCGCGCCTAACCCCGCGCCCGCGACACCAGCAACTTGTCGATGCGGCGTCCGTCCAGGTCGACCACCTCGAACGTCCAGCCCTGTTCGGTGACGCTTTCGCCCTCGCCCGGCAGGCGGCGGAAGGCAGCGAGGGCGAAGCCGGCGGCGGTCGCATAGTCGCGGTCGTCGGGCAGGTCGAGGTCGAGCTTTTCCGCCAGCAGGTCCGCCGACGCCGACCCCGCGACCAGATAGCTGCCGTCGTCGCGCTGGACGAAATCGGGCGCCTCGTCGGGGTCGGCGTCCGACGCGAACTCGCCGGCGATCGCCGCCAGCAGGTCGGCGGGCGTCACGATCCCTTCGAAATGGCCGTATTCGTCGTGGATCAGCGCCATCGGCACGTCGGCGCGGCGCAGGCGGACGAGCGCGTCCATCGCGTCGAGCTGGTCGATCACGACCGGCGCGGCCCGCATCAACGCCTTCAGGTCGAGCGGATCGCCCTTGATCGCCGCCGCGACGATGTCGCGCGCCTGGACCACGCCGATCACCGCGTCGACCGACCCGTCGGCGACCGGCAGCCGCGTGTGCGGGGACGCCGCCAGCCGCTCGCGAATCCCTTGCGGGTCGAGCCGGACATCGAGCCATTCGACCTCGGTCCGCGGCGTCATCACTTCGCGCACCGGGCGGTCCGCCAGCCGGACGACGCCGGAGATGATCGAGCGCTCATGCTCCTCGATCACGCCCGACTTGGACGCTTCGGCGACGATCAGATGAAGCTCCTCCGCCGTGACCTGGTCCTCGCTCTCGCGGCGCATGCCAAGCAGCCAGAAGATCGCCTTGCTGGTCGAATCGAGCAGCCACACGACCGGCGCCGCCGCCTTCGACAGCCACGTCATCGGCATCGCGACGATCGCCGCGATCGGTTCCGGCGAGCGGAGTGCAATCTGTTTCGGCACCAGTTCGCCGACGATCAGCGAGACGAAGGTGGTGACGCCGATCACCAGCACGAAGCCGACCGTCTGGGCGGTCTCGTGGCTCAGTCCCAGCGGTTCGAGCCGGTCGGCGGTCGGCCCGCCCAGCGCCTCGCCCGAATAGGCGCCCGACAGGATCGCGATCAGCGTGATCCCGACCTGCACCGTCGACAGGAACTTGCCGGGGTCGGCCGCCAGCGCGATCGCCGCGCGCGCGCCGTGGCTGCCGGTCCGCGCCATCGCCTCCAGCCGCGCTTTCCGCGACGAGGCGATGGCGAGTTCGCTCATCGCGAACACGCCGTTGACCGCGACGAGCACGAGGATGATGACGACGTCGATCCAGGGATAAGGCGCCATGATATGCTGGACCCTATAGGGATGACCTCGCGCGACGCAAATCACCTCCGTCATGCCGGGCTCGTCCCGGCATCCACCGTGCGGCACGCGCCGTCGCCAAAGGGTCGATCGATCGCACTTGCGGCATGGTGGACCCCGGCACAAGGCCGGGGTGACGATGTAGAATTATCGTCGCCGCGCGAAAAACCCGCGCAGCAACGCCGCCGCCTCGCCTTCACCGATGCCGCCATAGACGTCCGGCCGGTGGTGGATCGTCGGTTGTCCGAACAGCCGCGGGCCGTGTTCGACCGCCCCGCCCTTCGGATCGCTCGCGCCGTAATAGAGCCGCGCGATGCGGGCATGGGCGATGGCGCCGGCGCACATCGCGCAGGGCTCCAGCGTCACCCACAGGTCGCAATCGCTCAGCCGGTCGTCGCCGATCGCCGCCGCCGCCGCGCGGATCGCCAGCATCTCGGCATGCGCGGTCGGGTCGTGCTGCGCACGCGGCGCGTTGGCCGCGGTCGCGACGACGCGGTCGCCCAGCATCACGACGGCGCCGACCGGCACCTCGCCCGCGTCGGCCGCCGCCTGCGCCGCATCGAGCGCGGCGCGCATCGGGGGCGGCAGGCGCAATGGTTATTGCGCGGGCGCGGTCGGCGACGGTGCCGGGCCAGGCTTGTTGATCTGGACCTTGGGCACTTCGATCACCTTGTTCTCCGTCCCCACGCTGACCGTCGCCATGTTGGCGGTGATGTCCGGCGGCGTCCCCGTCACCTTGATCGACCCGACCGAGCCGCCCAGCGTCAGCATCCCCGTCCACAGCAACACGATGACGACGATCGCGGCGATCGCGATCAGGCCAAGCAGAAAGCGCATCATTCCCTCCTGGAAAATCGAGTCGTTATCGTAATAAACTCATCGGCGCGAGGCTGGTTGCGTGGACGGCCAGCGAATCTGTTGACCCGCGCCGCGCTTCCCGCTATCGGCGCGACCTTTCCGGGGCCAGGCACGTCTTGGCCCGAAACTCAGGATTAGACACATGTCGCGCATTTGCGAGCTGACCGGCAAGGGCCGGCAGGTGGGCAACAACGTTTCCCACGCCAACAACAAGACCAAGCGGACGTTCCTGCCCAACCTGCAGAACGTGACGCTGATCTCCGACGCGCTGGGCACCAGCGTGCGGCTGCGCGTGTCGACGCACGGCCTGCGCTCGGTCGAGCATGTCGGCGGCCTCGACAACTGGCTCATCAAGACCAGCGACGACGACCTGTCGCTGCGCGCACGTCGGCTGAAGCGCGACGTCAAGAAGAAGCTGAGCGCCGCGGCGTAACCTTCTCGCTTCGGCTGCGGCCGGATCGCGATCTTCATCGGCCCGCCTCTCCACCGGAGGGGCGGGCTGATCGCGTTCAGCCGAGCCTGCGCCAGGCTGCGACCTGGATCAGCGCCAGCGCGATCCCGCCCGTCGCCAGCACCGCCGAGGTCGCGACGTCGACGATCGCCCGCGCGACCGGGTTGGGCGCGTGCAGCGCCATCCACTGGTCGGCCAGCACGGTCGGCATCGTCAGCAGATATTGCGCGATCACCAGCCCCAGGATGACCGTCGCCAGCATCAGCATGTTGCCGCGCGTCGCGCGCACGCTCCGCCCGATCGCGGCCAGCGCGCCGATCGGCCGCTCCGCCAGGATCGCCGGCCCGACCAGCAGCATCCGCGCCGACACGAGCGCGGTGATCGGGAAATAGAGCAACGGCACCACCGCCAGCGTCAGGAACTGCGCCATGCCCAGCGGCAGCATCCACGCGATCGTCGCAAGGATGAACCGCCACGACAGCGTGAGCGCCGTCACCAGCGCGCGCCCGACGCTCGGCCGTTCGGGCAGCACGTAGCAGGCGACGATCGCGAACTGCCCGAACATGGCGACCAACACGACCAGCACATGCCACCCGCCATAGCGCGACAACCAGTCGGCGATGATCGTCAGCGCGGCCTGCACGCCGGGATCGTTGGGGTCGGAACTCGTGATCGGCGGCAAATCGGGCAGCGCCGGCACCAGCAGCAGCAGCGCCAGTTGCGGCAGGAACAGGAACGCCCCCGCGATCGCGGTCAGGATGGTCCAGTCGGTCCGCCACGCCGCCCAGGCGTCGGCGAGT
Organism: Sphingomonas sp.; assembly: GCF_017304635.1. Lineage (GTDB taxonomy): Bacteria > Pseudomonadota > Alphaproteobacteria > Sphingomonadales > Sphingomonadaceae > Sphingomonas. Next base: position 108,620 of record NZ_JAFKMA010000001.1, on the reverse strand, counting down.
ACCGTCGATGCGCGCAGCCTCACGCCGTGGTTCGCTCCACACCCGGGCCGGTCACCGCACAGTACAGTTGCGCGGCGAAGGTCGCGACGATCACGGTGAAGGCGGTGCGTACCGCCGCGACGATGATCGCGAGCAGGATCGAGGTCACCGCATACGGCCCGGCGCCGGGCGCGAGCAGCCGCAGGATCGCGCCGATCGCGCTCGACGCCGCCATCCACGCGATCACATAGACGATCCCGAACACCAGCCACACGCCGATCAGCTTCCAGGTAATCCCGGCGCTCAGCCGGAACGCCCGGCCGATCGCGCCGACGCTACGGCGCTCGGCGACGATCACCGGATACAGCATCGTCAGTCGCACCGATACGAACACCGCCGCCACCGCGAACAGCACGCCGTAGAGCGGCAGGAACCAGCCGACGGCGTGGAACTGCCCCGCCGTGGCGGCGGCATCGCACCCGCCGCGCATCGCGCCGGCGCCGGCCGGCATCGCCAGTGCGAGCGGTATCGCGACGATCGCGAACGCTACGAAGATCACCAGCATCGCCGCGATCGCGCGCCACAGCCCCGCGGTTGCGGCGCGATGCGCGGGCCCCGCGCCGCCCTCAGGCGCCAGCACCAGCGCCGACAGCGCGAGCTGCGCCCATAGCGTCGGCAGCACCAGCACGACCCCGGCCACGCCTGCGACCAGCGGGTTGATGCTGTCGTCGCACGCCTGTGCCGCGCCGGAGATCACGTTGCCGATCGACAATGGCAGCAGCAACGCGAGCAGCGCGACAGGCACGATCGCGCGGGCATGGTCGCCGACGAACGCGACGGTGCGGTCCCAGATGTTGCCCATGTCGACCATCGCGCGCCTCCCCGAACCTTGATCGCCCTGCCTTAGCCGAGCGACACAGCGACTGCCATCGCGATTTGCGCGAGGCCGCCATTTCCGCCGTTCGCGCGGTCGCCGCACCGCGATCGTTGTTTTCCGCCGCGCCACCCCATATCGCAGGCCGGCCATGACCCTCGCCCCGCCCGACGACATCGAATGGCGCGTCTCGCCCGAGCCGGTGCCCTATGCCGAGAGCCTGGCGGCGATGGGGGCGCGCGCGGCGGCGGTGCGCGACGGGACCGCGCGCGAGCTGATCTGGCTGCTCGAACATCCGCCGGTCTATACCGCCGGGACCAGCGCCGACCCGGCCGAGCTGCTCGATCCGCGCTTCCCGGTGGTCTCGGCGGGGCGCGGCGGGCGCTATACCTATCACGGGCCGGGGCAGCGCGTCGGCTATCTGGTGCTCGACCTCGACCAGCGCGGGCGCGACGTGCGCTGTTTCGTCCACGAGCTGGAGAACTGGCTGATCGCGACGCTCGGCGATTGCGGCATCGCGGCGCGGGCCGAGCCGGGGCGCGTCGGCATCTGGACCGGGACAGGCACGGCGGAAGCGAAGATCGGCGCGATCGGCGTGCGGGTAAAGCGCTGGGTCACGCTCCACGGCTTTTCGGTCAATCTCGACCCCGATCTTACGCATTTCGGGGGCATCGTGCCGTGCGGCCTGCCCGACTATCCGGTGACCAGCGCCGCCGCACTGAGGGTCGCGCTTTCCGCTACGACATTCGACGATGCGCTCGCCCGGCGGCTGCCCGGTTTCCTCGGCGGGTTGCGCCGGAAAGCAAATTTGCTTGAGCCGACCGCCAATAGCGATTAATGCCCAGCGTGATTTGGGTATTAAGGGGGCCCACCTCTAAGCCAAATCCGTTACCTTAAGGGAGCTTCCAAAATGCGTTCTTTCATCGTCCTCGCCGCCGCCGCCCTGGCGGTCGCTGGCTGCGCCAAGACCGAGACCACCAACACGACCGAAGTCAACACCGCGACGGAGGTGACCAACACCACCGACACGATGACCCCGTCGATGGACGCCATGAACGGCACCGACATGAACGCCGCCGGCGCCATGACGACCAACACCACGACCACGACGACCAACACCACGACCGGCAACGCGATGTAATTCGCTTGCCGTCCGCGCGCGGCGACGCGCTGGCGGATGGTGTGGTTGAGGAAGGGGCCGTCCGACCATCGGGCGGCCCCTTTCGATTCGCCGAAGTTCGTGCGAAAAAACGACAAAAGTGTTTGGGTGCCCGCACGAAGCGCCGTAGAGAATGGCGGTCGAACGGGGGTTCGAAGGGACGGGGATGACAATCGTGCGTTGCATGGTGGGCCTGATGGTCGCCACGGGTCTGTGCGCCGGGACGCCGGCATCGGCGCAATTCTTCATGAAGTCGTACGATTTCCGCGGGGCGCCGGTGACGGGGCTGGAGCCGGAACTCGGCATGACGCTGCCCGGGGCGACCCCGGCGGAAGTCCGCGCGGGACTGGTCTGGAACCTGCGCGCCGCGCTCAACGTCGCCGCGCTGCAATGCGATTTCGCGCCGTCGCTGCTGACGGTCGATCATTACAACGCGCTGCTGCGCGACCATGGCACGGAGCTGACGGGGGCGCTCAACGCGCTCACCGGCTATTTCACGCGGGTCAACAAGACCAAGGCGGCGGGCCAGGCAGCGTTCGACAAGTTCGGCACGCGCACCTATTCGGCGTTCGCGACGGTCAGCGCGCAGTATAATTTCTGCCAGACCGCGAGCGAGGTCGGCCGCGAGCTGATCTTCGCCAAGCGCGGTGAGATGGGCGACGTCGCGGTCAATTACATGCGCCAGATGCGCAACAGCCTGATCCCTTACGGCGAGCAGCAATTCCCGCGCTATATGGTCGTGCTGCCGTCGAGCTATCCCGATACCGATCCCAGTTGCTGGAAGCGCGACGTCTATTATCCGAGCGAGTGCGGCCGTCAGGGCAAGAAGAAGAAGCGGTAGCAGCGGCGGACCGCGCTCGCCGCCACATGGGGGGAGCGCGTCCTACCGCAGGCCCAGTTGCTTGTGCGCCTGCAACGTCAGGCGCCAGCGCGGGCGGTCCATCACCAGCGCGATCGCCGCCGCCATGCTCGCCGCATTGCCGGCCGCGTCGCCGGTATCGAGCGGCTGCACCAGATGGTGCGCGAAGTCCCACGTCTCGATCGCGGCGACATCGCTGCCCGGTTGCGGCCAGACCAGCTTCAATTCATCGCCCGTGCGCTGCACCACGTCGCTCCCCGCCTTGGGGCTGACGCAGAGCCAGTCGATCCCGGAATGCGCAGCGAGCGTCCCGTTGCTCTCCATCGCGATCGTGAACCCCGCGCCGTGCAGCGCATCGACCAGCGCGTCGTCGACCTGCAACATCGGCTCGCCCCCGGTCAGCACGCAGAAGCGTTCCGCCGTCCCCTCGCCCCACATCGCCGCCGCCGCCATGGCCAGCGCCGCCGCATCGGCGAACTTGCCGCCGCCATCGCCGTCGGTCCCGACGAAATCGGTGTCGCAGAAGCGGCAGATCGCCTGCGCACGGTCCTGCTCGCGCCCCGACCACAGATTGCACCCGGCAAAGCGTACGAACACCGCGCGGCGTCCGGCCTGCACGCCCTCCCCCTGGAGCGTCAGGAACATCTCCTTGACGGCATAGCTCATGCCCCGATCCTCAGGGCCGTGTCGCGTAGGCGGTCGGGTCGGCGATGCCCGCTTCCTCGAACCCCTTGGCGCGCAGCCGGCAACTGTCGCACAGCCCGCAATGCAGCCCGCCCGGCGCCGGGTCGTAGCACGACCAGCTCAGCCCCATGTCCAGCCCCAGCCGCGCGCCCTCGTGAACGATATCGGCCTTTGACAGGTGCTGGAGCGGGGTGTGGACGCGAAACCGCTCGCCCTCGACCCCGGCCTTGGTCGCCAGCGCCGCCATCGCCTCGAACGCCTGGATGAATTCGGGCCGGCAGTCGGGATAGCCCGAATAATCGAGCGCGTTGACCCCGATCGCCAAGTCGCGCGCGCCCGCGGCCTCCGCCCAGCCGAGCGACAGCGAGAGGAAGATCGTGTTGCGCGCGGGCACGTAGGTGACCGGGATGTCCGCGCCGACGCCGCCCTTGGGAACGTCGATCTCCGCGGTCAGCGCCGACCCGCCAAACGCGCGCAGGTCGAGCGGCAGCACGACGTGCCGCTCCGCCCCCAGCACGTGCGCGATACGGCGCGCGGCGGCGAGCTCGATCTGGTGGCGCTGGTTGTAATCGACCGACAGCGCGAGCAGGCGATAGCCCCGCTCCTTCATCCACGCCGCGGTCACCATCGAATCGAGGCCGCCCGAAATCAGGGCGACCGCCAGGGGTCGTTGTTCGTCCTTCATGATTTCCCGCGCGCTAGGCGCTTCGAGCCGTGGCTGCAACCCAGCCGCATCCTTCCCCGCCAGGGGAGGTGGTGCCGAAGGCGCCGGAGGGGGCGGATACGAAACGATAGTTGGTCTCTGACCCCCCCTCCGACAGCTACGCTGACACCTCCCCCCTTGCGGGGGGAGGATTTGGTTTTTCCGCCCTACGCTACAAAGAAAAGGGCCACCCCTTGCGAGATGGCCCAGTCTGGACGCTTCCATGCGTCTAACAGGGAGAAAAGCATGCCCGAAAGCAATGACGGGAATATGGCAGAATAAGTCTAAACCTCGGCTTAACGCGCGCTCACGCGTCGGCGGGAACCGGAAAGGCGCGCGCGCAGAACTTGCAATCGACCTGGATCATGCCGGCCTCGTCGGCCATCTCGCGGCGATCTTCGGGCGTGAACTTGGCGAGGACGCTGGCGATGTAAGCGGGGTCGCAGCGGCACCCCTTGGTGATCGCGGTGCGCGCGAGCAGGCGGACTTCGTCCTCCTCGTTGAACAAGCGCCAGATCAGCGTCTCGAACGGCAGTCCGAGGTCGGCGAGTTCGTCGGCGGCGACGGTCTGGCCCAGGATCGCGACATGCTCCCATTCGGGATGGTCGAGCCGGGTGTGCAGCCGCTCGCGCCCGTCCTCGCCCTCGGGCAGGTGCTGGAGGAACAGCCCGCCGGCGACGTGCCGCCCGGCGGTGTCGCGCTTGGTGTCGATACGGATCAGCGTCGGAATCTGCTCGGACTGGACGAAATAGCTCTCGGCCGCCTGCGCCATCGTCTCGCCGTCGAGCGGGACGATGCCCTGATACCGCTCGCCCGACGACGCGAGGTCGAACGTGATCGCCAGATATCCCTCACCGAACAGCGCGAACAGGGTCGGGTCGGCGGGCGCCTCGGCCAGCCGGTCGGCGTCGTACTGCACGTACCCGCGCAGTTCGCCACCGCGATAGTCGCACACCAGCAGCGTGACGACGCCGGCCTGGGTCTGCGCCTGCAACGTCAGCTGCCCGGACGGATCCTTCAGCGTCGCGCCGATCAGCGCGGTCAGCGTCAGCGCCTCGGCCAGCAATGCCTCGATCGCGGGCGGATAGGCATGCGCCGACAGGATCGTGTCGAGCACCGACCCCACTCGCACCATCCGCCCGCGCGCATGCCGGCCGGGAAGGGTGAAGCCGATCGCTTCGTCGATGTCGGGGGTGTGGTCGGTCACGGCAAATCCTCAAAACGTCATCCCCGCGAAAGCGGGGACCCATCTCCCGCGCTAACCGCGCATCACAGCCGTCGTGATCGTGGAAGTCGTCGGAAATGGGTCCCCGCTTTCGCGAGGATGGCGGCTATTTGGTGAGCGGGATGCGCGCCCGCAACCTCAACCGATCTGCCCGAAGCACCAGCGCAGGATCGCTTTCTGCGCATGCAGCCGGTTCTCCGCCTCCTGCCAGATCAGCGATTGCGGGCCGTCGATCACGTCGGGCGTCACTTCCTCGCCGCGATGCGCGGGCAGGCAGTGGAGGAATTTCGCGTCGGGTTTCGCCGCCGCCATCAGCGCGGCATCGACCTGGAACGGCATCATCGCCGCCAGCTTGGTCTCGGCATGCGCCTGGCCCATCGAGATCCAGGTGTCGGTGACGACGACGTCCGCGCCCTCGACCGCTTCCTTCGCGGTGCCGACGATCGTCGCCCGCCCCTGCCCCAGCGCGACGTCGGCGTCGGAGGGCTGGAACCCCTGCGGACAGGCCGCGACGACGTCGAAGTGCATCAGCCCGGCGGCTTCCATGAACGACGCCAGCACGTTGTTGCCGTCGCCCAGCCACGCGACCTTCAGCCCCGGCAGCGACCGCCCGCTCTCGATGATCGTCTGGAGGTCGGCGACGATCTGGCAGGGGTGCGAATAGTCGGTCAGGCCGTTGATGACGGGCACGCTGGCGTATTCCGCCATCTCGACGACCTTGGCATGATCGTCGGTGCGGATCATGATCGCGTCGCAATAGCCCGACAGGATGCGCGCGGTGTCGGCGATGCTCTCGCCCCGACCCAGCTGCATCTGCCCGGCGTCGGAGATGATCGCCGCCCCGCCGAGCTGGCGGATCGCCGCGTCGAAGCTGAACCGCGTGCGCGTCGAGTTCTTCTCGAACACCATCGCGAGCACGCGCCCGCTAAGCGGGGCGTCGGCATCGGGCTTGCCCTTGGGCCAGCCGGCCCGCGCCGCCTTGCGCTCGATCGCATCGGCCAAGATCGCGGCGACGCCGTCGGGTCCGGCATCGGAGAGGTTGAGGAAGTGGCGCGTCACTGTCCCTCTCCCACTGGGAGAGGGAAGGAGCCGCCGCAGGCGGCGGGAGGGTGAGGACAGGTCGGAACGGCTAGCGTCTCGACCCAGCCCTCACCCCGCGCCGCTGCGCGGCTTGCCCCTCTCCCCAGGGGAGAGGGGTGATGGATACCGTCAATCATCGCTCGGCCCTGCGAAGGTCCGGGCGCCTTCGCTCAGGCGCTCGATGCATTCGGCGATGTGCGATTCCTCGATGACGAGCGGCGGCAGGACGCGGAACACGTTCTCGCCCGCCGCGACCGTCAGCAGGCCGTGATTGTCGCGGAGATGCGCCACGAAATCGCGGCTGACCGCCGGCTCCTTCATCTTGATGCCGAGCATCAAGCCCTTGCCCCGGATTTCCTCGAACAGATGGTCGTGGTTCGGGATCAGCTGCTCGAACGCGGCGCGCAGGCGGTCGCCCATTGCGGTCACATGCTCCAGGAACCCCGGCTCCTGCATCACGTCGAGCACCGCCTCGCCCGCCGCCATCGCCAGCGGATTGCCGCCATAGGTCGAGCCGTGGGTGCCGATCACCATGCCCTTGGCCGCTTCCTCGGTCGCGAGGCACGCGCCGAGCGGGAAGCCGCCGCCGATGCCCTTCGCCACCGTCATGATGTCGGGGGTGATGCCGTAATGCTCGTACGCCCACATCTTGCCGGTCCGGCCGTAGCCGCACTGGATCTCGTCGAGGATGAGCAAGAGCCTGTGCTCGTCACACGCCTGGCGCAGGCCGCGGATGAATTCGGGCGTACCGGCAGTCATCCCGCCCTCGCCCTGCACCGTCTCGACCAGGAAGCCGGCCGTCTCGCCGTCGATCTTCGCCAGCGCACCCGCTAGGTCGTTGAACTTCACATAGTCAAACCCGGGCAGCAACGGCTCGAACCCGTCGCGCATCTTGGCCTGGTCGGTCGCGGAGATCGCGCCGATCGAGCGGCCGTGGAACGCGTTCTTGAACGTGACGAGCTTGTGCCGCTCCGGATTGCCGTTGACGTAGTGATAGCGGCGCGCGGTCTTAATCGCGCACTCGATCGCCTCGACGCCCGAATTGGTGAAGAACACCGTGTCGGCGAAGCTCATGTCGACGATGCGCTGTGCGAGACTCTCGCCCTGCGGACTGCCGTAGAGGTTCGACACGTGCATCAGCGTCGCCGCCTGGTCGGCGATCGCCTTGACCAGCTTCGGATGCCCATGCCCCAGCGCGTTGACCGCGATGCCGGCGGCGAAGTCGAGATACTGCTCGCCGCGCTCGCCGTAGAGATAGACCCCCTCGCCTCGCACCGGCCGCACCCCGCACCGCGGGTAAACGGGCATGAGCGGGGTGATCGTCACGGGCCTGACTCCTCATAAAAATGCAAAAGGCGGCCCCGGAATGGGACCGCCCGGCGCGCGCATTTACTTGGGGGGGACGGCGAGCGTCAACACCATGCGAAAACGGCGGGTGTCGCCACCCGCCGTTCGGTCGCTCGACTACCAGCCGCGGGGCGGCGGCGGCGGTCCCGGAGGGCCGGGCGGCGGCGGGGGCGGCGCACCGGGGCCGCGATCGCCATAGCCGTCATCGCCATATCCGCCGTAGCCGTCGCTGTAGCGCAGCCGCTGCAGGATCTCGCGCCCGCGCATGTCGATGTCGCGGCGCTCGTCCCAGCTATAGCCGTCGCGCTGCGCCCGCCAGTCGCGGCGTTGGAGGTCGTCGACCGCGCGACGCAGCGCCCACGCCTCGCGTCCCGACACGCGCCCGCTGCGGATAGCGCGATCGACCGCATAACGGACCTGATCGACCGACACGCGATCGGGGCGATAGCCGCCCTGTCCGCCATGGTGCCACGCCTGCGGGCCGTAATTGGCGTCGGGATAGCCATAGGATTGCGCCATCGCCGGAACCGCGACCAGCGCGGCGCCGAGGGCGGCGATCGAAACGAGAGCCTTACGCATAACCTACCTCCTTGGCACCATGTCGGTGCTGGAGCCGGTCTAGGCGAGTCGCGATGCGTGCAGGCTGAATGCGGCGTGCAGCCGCCGTTCAGCCGGATGGCGCGGGTCAGCTCTTGATCTTCCACCCCTTGGCGAGGAGCGTGTAGCAGACGATCGCGAGCACGACGTCGAGCCCGAACACCGCCACGCTGCCGACCACGATCGGCGAATCGGCGGTGCCGAGGAACCCGTAGCGAAAGCCCGAGATGATGTAGAAGAACGGGTTCATATGGCTGAACGCGCGGAACGCCGGCGCCAGCCGGTCGACCGAATAGAAGGTGCCCGACAGCAACCCGAGCGGCACGATCACGAAATTGGTCACCGCCGCGGCATGATCGAACTTGTCCGCCCAGATCGAGGTCAGGACGCCGAGCAGCGACAGGAACATCGCGCCCAGGAACCCGAACCACACCACCGCCCAGAGATGCTGCGGCCAGACCCCGACGCCGTACAGCGCCATCGCCGCCCATACGATCGCTCCGACGAAGAACGCCCGCGTCATCGCGCCCCCGACCAGCGCCGCCAGCAGTTCAAGCGTGGACAAAGGCGGCATCAGGTAATCGACGATCGTCCCCTGGATCTTGCCGACCAGCAACGAGAAGCTGGCATTGGCGAAGGCCGGGCCCATCATCCCCTGGCTGATGATGAGGCCGGGGGCGATGAAATCGGCGAACGGGATGTCGACGCCGCCGACCGTGACCGGCCGCTTCGCCCCCGTCGCGATGGTGAAAACGACCAGGAACAGCAATGTCGTCGCCGCCGGCGCCCAGATCGTCTGCAGGTGCACCTTGAAGAACCGGCGCACCTCCTTCACATAGAGGGTCTTGAGGCCGCCCCAATTCACGCTTCGGATCACCGGAACGCCGGGCGGCGTCATCGCAAGGTTTTGATGAGCGGGAGTGGGCGCGTCCATGACCTGGGCAGTTAGGCCCGGATGCACGCACCCGCAACCGCCCGCGACGAGTTTGAAAGGACCAAGGATGAGCTGGACCGACGAGCGGATCGACTCGCTCAAGAAGATGTGGGAAGCGGGCCAGACCGCGAGCCAGATCGCCGAGGCGCTGGGCGGGGTCAGCCGCAACGCCGTGATCGGCAAGGCGCATCGCCTGGGGCTGCAATCGCGGCCGTCGCCGGTGAAGGCGAACGACAGCGAGGCCGCGGCGCCTGCCGCCGCACCCGCCGCTGCCGCCCCGGTCAGGAAGCCAGCCGCCGCCGCGCCCGCGGCCTCGACGCCCGCTCCGGCGGCACCCCCCCGCGCGCCCATCAACACCGCGCCGCCGATCACCACCGTCACCGAAGTCGGCGAGCCCGCCGCCGCCCCGCCGCAGCCGATCCTGCGCTCGGTCGGTCCCGGCGGCTTCGTGCGTCAGGCGCCGGGCGAACAGCAGCCGCCGATCGCCCCCGCCCCGCCCCGCCGGCTGGTCCCGGCCAAGCCGTCGCCCGAAATGGCCGACAAGACCAGCCTGCTCGATCTGAACGACAAGGTCTGCAAATGGCCGCTCGGCCATCCCGGCGAACCCGATTTCCATTTCTGCGGCGAGAAGGTGAACCCCGGCTTCCCGTATTGCGTCGCGCATTGCGGTCACGCCTACCAGGCGCAGCTCCCCCGCCGCGACCGTCGCCCCCCACCCCCGCTGCCGTTCGGCGGCCCGCGCGTGCGTTAATGGGCTTCGCAGGGTTTCGGCGGTAGATTGCGCGAATGAGCGACACCGCCAAACTCACCTACGAACTGCTGAAGCGGCTCCATGGCGAGTTTGCGGACTTTCGTCGCGACATGGCGTCGGTGAAGATGCGATTGTCGTCACTGGAGCAACATGTCGCGACGATGGCGGTGGATATCGCGCGCATCAATGTCGAGCTCGACCAGATCCGGGGCGACGTCGGCCTCGTCAAACGCCGCCTCGACCTCGCGGACGCCTGATCGGCGATACGCTTGCACGCGTAACTCGCCACCCCCTATACGTTCCGCATGTCCGACGACCTGTTTGAAGGCGGCACATCCAGGCCGACCAGCGATTACGACGCCTCCTCGATCGAGGTGCTGGAGGGACTCGAGCCCGTCCGGCGGCGCCCCGGCATGTATGTCGGCGGCACCGACGAGCGCGCGCTGCACCACCTAGCCGCCGAAATCCTCGACAATGCGATGGACGAGGCGGTCGCGGGGCACGCGACGCGGATCGAGGTCACGCTGGAGGCGGGTAACCGCCTGACCATCGTCGACAACGGGCGCGGCATGCCGGTCGACGAGCATCCCAAGTTCCCCGGCAAGTCGGCGCTTGAAGTGATCCTGTCGACGCTGCACTCCGGCGGCAAATTCTCGGGCAAGGCGTATGCGACATCGGGCGGGCTGCACGGCGTCGGCATCTCGGTGGTCAACGCGCTGAGCGAGGACACGGTGATCGAAGTCGCGCGCAACCGCGAGCTGTTCCGCCAGCGTTTCTCGAAGGGACAGACGCTGGGGCCACTCGAAAGGCTCGGCCCGACGCCCAACCGGCGCGGCACGTCGGTCGCTTTCACGCCCGACCCCGAGATTTTCGGTCCCGAACTGCACTTCAAGCCGACGCGGCTCTACAAGCTGGCGCGGTCGAAGGCGTATCTGTTCGCGGGCGTCGAGATTCGCTGGAAGTGTGCGACGGAAATCATCACCGACGACACACCGACCGAGGCGGTATTCCAGTTCCCCGGCGGCCTCGCCGATCACCTGAAGGAACAGATCGGCGATCGCGAGACCGCGACGGCGCAGTTCTTCGCCGGCAACCAGGACTTTCCCGGCGAGCAGCAGGGGCGCGTCGAATGGGCGGTCGCCTGGCCGCTGTGGAGCGACGGTAGCTATAGCTGGTATTGCAACACCATCCCGACGCCGGACGGCGGCACGCACGAAGCGGGCCTGCGCGCGGCTCTCGTTCGCGGCATCCGCGCGTTCGGCGAACTGGTCGGGCAGAAGCGCGCAAAGGACATCACCGCCGACGACGTGATGACGGGCTGCGAGCTGATGCTCTCGGTCTTCATCCGCGACCCGCAATTCCAGAGCCAGACCAAGGACCGCCTGACCTCGCCCGAGGCGGCCGGGCTGGTCGAAAAGGCGGTGCGCGACCATTTCGACCATTTCCTGTCGGACAATATGGACCGCGGGAAAGCGCTGCTCGGCTACGTGCTCGAACGGATGGACGAGCGCCTCCGCCGCAAGCAGGAGCGCGAGGTCAAGCGCAAGTCGGCGACCAGCGGGCGCAAGCTCCGCCTGCCCGGCAAGCTGACCGACTGTTCCGCCGACGATCCGGCGGGGACCGAGATCTTCATCGTCGAGGGGGATTCGGCCGGCGGCTCCGCCAAACAGGCGCGCGACCGCAAGACTCAGGCGATCCTGCCGATCCGTGGCAAGATCCTGAACGTAGCCTCTGCGACATCAGCGAAAATCCTGGCCAATACCGAGATCGCCGACCTGATCCTCGCGCTCGGCTGCGGCACGCGCAAGGACTGCCAGCCCGACAACCTCCGCTACGAACGCGTCATCATCATGACCGACGCCGATGTCGACGGCGCGCACATCGCGACGTTGCTGATGACGTTCTTCTTCCAGGAAATGCCCGACATCGTGCGGCGCGGGCATCTCTATCTCGCGCAGCCGCCGCTCTATCGCCTGACCGTCGGCGCGAAGTCGCTCTACGCGCGCGACGACGCCCACCGCGCCGAGATCGAACGAACCGTGTTCAAGGGCAAGAAGGTCGAGGTGTCGCGGTTCAAGGGGCTGGGCGAGATGAACCCGGGCCAGCTCAAGGAAACGACGATGGCTCCGACCAGCCGCGGCCTGATCCGCATCACTTTGCCCCAGGAATATGAGGAGCGCGCCGGCGTGAAGGACTTGGTCGACCGCCTGATGGGCACCAACCCCGCCCACCGCTTCGCCTTCATCCAAGAAAACGCGGCCCGGCTGGACGAGGAAGCGATCGACGCGTGACGGGAACTATCTTCCGACGAGCAAAGGTATCGGCTAGTCTTGGGTCGGTCATACGGAGGTCGTCGATGTTGCGTGTGCTGCCCATTGTCGCCCTGGCGACCGCCACACCGGTATTTGCCCAGGAAAAGCCCGCCGATACCAGCGGCAATACGGTCGTCGTTACGGGCGTACGATTGCACGATCTGCAAAAAAACCTTGACGCGTGCCTCGCGCGCAAATGTCCTCCGAACGAAGACATATCCGCGACGATAAAGGTTGCCGAACAGCAGTTCGTCGATGGCAAATATGCCGATGCCAGCGTGACGCTGCGCAAGTCGCTCGGCCGCAACAGGGGTTTCGCCAAAGATTACCCGGTCTCGGTATCTTATCTTTATCGGGCCAGTTATCGGGTCGCCGAGCATCTGGGCGACGCCGATACCTACATAACCGGCGTGTACGGCTCGCTTCGCTCGCTGAAAGCCGGGTTAGCCGCAGACGACTATCGCATCTTGGGCGCCGACCTCGAGGTCGGCGACATGCTGGTGCGTTTTTATCGCTACCACGAAGCCATCGACCGCTACACCCTCGTGGAGAAACGAGCCGCGGCGCTGGGCCTGCTCACCGTCCAAGGACTGGCACGTTTTCGCATCGTCGGCCTGTATAGCCAACTCGCCAGTCATCCTCCCTATCGCTACAAGACCGAGGCGAAGAAGGCGGCGGCCTGGCTGATCGACAATCCCGATCCCCGGATGAAACCGTTTGGCGAGGCGGCGCGGATCACCATTGCGATGCTCGATGCCAAGACCGGCGATCCCGGGGCCGTCGACCGCCTGATCGCAAATTTCCGCACGGACAAATCGGTAAAGGCGCCGATCCTCCTCTACGCTCCGCCGTACGATTACATCGAAGGCGATGCACGGGCCAGTTCAGGTGGCACAGTTTCAGATATGGAATTGGTCGCGCGTCAGAATTTCGACGGCGAATGGGTCGACATTGATTTCTGGGTGGGACCGGATGGACACGTGTCCGATGTCGATGTGTTGCGCGCCGGCAAAAAAGGAACGCCCACATGGATCGCCCCGATCATCAAGTCGATCCGGGGCCGCCGCTACGCGCCCCTCAACATGGACGCGTCGGCGCCCGGGGTTCTGCGAGTCGAACGATATACCCTGACCGCTCGGGTCGTCGATGCATCGATCGGGTCGCATATTCCGTCTCGCGAGGCGACCCCGCAAATCGAAACACTTGATCTGTCGGTCGATCCGACCGCCGCCCCCGACGGCAGCACGAAGTTGCAAAAAGCGAAACAATAATGGCCAACCGCTGACTATGCAGTTGGTATAAACGGTAGCGTCCTACGAGACGTGGAACGTCAATCGCCGCGCATTCGCGCCGCGTGGTAGGCCGTGCGCAGCGCGATCGCAGTGAGCATCAGGAGTGCGCCGAGCGCGATGACGACGATCACCGCGACGCTCGGCACGTGCGGCCACAGCTTCGCGCGGAGCAGGGCGAGCGCCACGCCGGCCAAGGTGATCGCGACGCCGCCATAACGAACGCCGCGCGCGATACGGCGCAACTCCTGCCGGTACGCGATGCGCTCGGTGGGATCGTTCAGGTTCGGTGGCGGGCGGCGGTCCATTCGGGTTCCAATAAGCCCCAGATCAGGCTGTCGCGCACGCCGATATGCGTCTCCCACTCGGCGCGCAAGCGCGCCTCCGGCGTGAAGCCCAGCCGCTCGAGCACGCGCGTCGACGCGGTGTTGTCGGGATCGGTATCGGCGAACACCCGCCGCTGTCCTTCGGCGAACAGCCGGTCGAGCAACGCCGCGACCGCTTCGGTGACGATCCCCTGCCCCCAATGCGCGCGTGACAGGAAATAGCCGATCTCGGTCACCTTGCCCTGGCGCTTTTCGTAGCTCGCAACCGTGCCGATCGCGGTATCGTCGCCGGTCCGCGTGATCGCCCATGCCCGCCAGTCCGGTGCAGCGGCCCGCTTCGCCACCTGCTCGCGCGTTTCCGCGATCGTCCTGGTGGCGGGGTGGCTGCCGTACATCGTGGCGTCGACATCGGCATACATCGGGTGCAGCGCATCGGCATCGTCGGCGCGCAGTTGCCGCAGCACCAGCCGCTCGGTCGTCAGGGTCGGGACCCGCGGACCCTCCCGCTCCATGTCACGCCCCGACCGCCGGCGCGACCAGGGCGAAGCGCGGGATCGCGACGTCGAAGGTCGATCCGTCCTCCGCGATCATGTGATAGCTGCCCTCCATCCGCCCGGTCGGGGTCGCCAGCGGACAGCCGGAGACGTAGTCGAACGAGGCGCCCGGCGCGATCACCGGCTGCTCGCCGACCACGCCCTCGCCCTCGACCGCATGGCGCGCGCCGCGGCCGTCGGTGATGATCCAGTGCCGCGTCAGCAGCTGGACCGCGGTCGATCCGTCATTCTCGATCCGGACGTGGTAGGCCCAGAACCAGCGCCCGCGCGCCGGCTCCGACTGTTCGGGCAGGTAGCTGACCGACACGCGCACCGTCACCTGTCGCGTTTCCGCGACGTTGGGGAACAGCGCCGTCATCGCGCCGCCCGCCATCGTTACAACCCGACCGCGCGGAATGCCTGGTCGAGATCCTCGATCAGGTCGGCCGGATCCTCCAGCCCGACGTTGAAGCGCAGCAGCCCCTCGGTCACGCCCATCTCGATCCTTTTGTCCTCGGCCACCCCGTAATGCGTGGTCGAGGAGGGATGCGTCATCAGCGAGCGGGAATCGCCGATATTGTTCGAGATGTCGATCAGCCGGAGCGCGTCGAGCAAGGCGTGCGCCTGCGCCCGCCCGCCGTCGAGTTCGAACGCGAAGATGCTGCCGGCCGCGTCCATCTGGCGCATCGCGAGATCGTGCTGCGGGTGGCTCGGCAGGCCGGGGTGGAGGATGCGCGGCACCCGTCCCTCGACGAAGCGGCCGACCTCGATCGCATTCTCGCTCTGGCGGCGGATGCGGAGATCGAGCGTTTCCAACCCCTTCAGCACCACCCAGGCGTTGAACGCGCTGAGCGTCGGGCCGGTGTTGCGATGAAACGGCAGCAGCGTGTTGGTGATGAAGTCCTCGCTCCCGCACACCACGCCGGCGAGCACGCGGCCCTGGCCGTCCATCATCTTGGTCGCCGAATGCGCGACGACGTCGGCGCCGAACTCGATCGGCCGCTGCAGCGCGGGGCTGGCGAAGGCGTTGTCGACCACGCTGGTGATGCCGCGCTCGCGCGCGATGCCGCACACCGCCGCCAGATCGACGATGTCCATCGTCGGGTTGGCCGGCGTCTCGAAGAAATAGACTTTGGTCTCGGGCCGGGTCGCGTCGATGAACGCCTGCGGATCGCGGGCATCGACCACGGTGGCGCCGATCCCGAATTTCGGCAGCAGCGTGTCGACCAGCCAGCGGCACGAGCCGAACGCGGCGCGCCCCGCCACGACATGGTCGCCGGTCTGGAGCTGGCACAGCAGCGCCGCGGTCATCGCCGCCATGCCGGTCGCGGTGGCGCGCGCGGCCTCCGCCCCCTCCAGCATCGCGGCGCGCTGCTCGAACATCTCGACGGTCGGGTTCTGGAGGCGGGAATAGGTCATGCCGACCTGTTCGCCCGCGAACCGCGCGGCGGCGTCGCCGGCGGTGTCGTAGCTGTAGCCCGAGGTCAGGAAGAGCGCTTCCGACGTCTCCCCGAAATCCGACCGCGCCGTCCCCCCGCGCACGGCCTGCGTCGCCGGGCGCCAGTGTTGCGTGATCGAGCGGTCCTGTCCGGTACGGCGTTTCATGGGCGGGGCTTTGCGGGGACGGGGCGCATAAATCAATCCTCCCCGCTTGCGGGGAGGGGAACCGGCGAAGCCGGTGGAGGGGGGAGGCCGCAGGCGCCACGGCCGAGGCTCACCCCCTCCGTCGCGCTACGCGCGCCACCTCCCCGTGAACGGGGAGGATTTCCCTTACGCAAACGCCGGCGACTTCTTCAGCTGCTGATACGCCGCGATCACTTCCTGCAACGCCTTTTCCATGCTGCGGTCGCCGCCGTTGCGATCGGGGTGGAACTTGCGCACGAGCTCCGAATAGCGCGTCCGCAAGGCGCGCCGGTCGGCGTCGGGGTCGAGCCCCAGCACCTTGAGCGAGCGGCGGTCGGCCTGGCTCAGCGGCTTGCCGTCCTTGCGCACCGCCGCCATCCGCTCGCGGAAGCGCGCGCCGATCGCGTCGAGCGGGTCGCCGAAATCGGCCCAGCGCGGCGGCCGGTCGGCACCGCCCTGCGCGAACGCGCGCGTCTCGCTCTCCCACCCCGCCAGCGGCCGCTGCGCGTCGTGGATCTCGTCGGCGCTCATCCCGGTGAAGAAATTGTAGCCCGAATTGAATGCGCGGACATGGTCGAGGCAGAGGTAGCGGAACGCGCCCGGCCCGTCGCGGCGCGGCGTCGCGCCGGCCAGCAACGGCGCGCGGAACTCGCCCGGCTCGGCACAGCCCGGCTCGTCGCAGGTGCGGCCGGTGCCTTCGACACGACCGTGGAAGCGGGTGTTGGGACGATCTTTCGGGGGAACGGACAGCGGACGGGCTTTCGGACCAAAACGCTGTATATAGGCGCGATGACCGTCGCCGCTACGCCGCTTGGCCCCGAAATCCACCGTCGCCTCGCCGACGCGCTGTCCCCGACCGCGCTCGAGGTCGTCAACGACAGCCACCACCATACCGGCCACCTGGGTGACGACGGCACCGGCGAATCGCATTGGACGGTCACGGTCGAGAGTCCCGCGTTCGTCGGGCTCAATCGCGTCGCGCGGCAACGGCTGGTGAACCAGGCGCTCGCCGATCTGTTGTCCTCCCGTATCCACGCGCTCGCCATCCGGGCGCGGGCACCGGGAGAAGGACATGGCCCCCTATAAACTCTGGTACTGGCCTTCGATCCAGGGCCGCGGCGAGTTCGTGCGGCTGGCGCTGGAGGGCGCCGGCGTGCCCTATATCGACTGCGCGCGCGAGCAGGGCGCCGAGGCGTTGATGAAGGACATGCAGGCGCGGCAGCCGTTCGCGCCGTTCGCCCCGCCCTATCTCGACACCGGCACGATGACGATCGCGCAGGTCGCGCACATCCTGACCTATGTCGCCGACGCGCACGGCCTCGCGCCGCACGACGAAGCGAAACTGTTCTGGACGATCCAGCTGCAACTGACGGTCAGCGACTTCATGATCGAGGTGCACAACACGCACCATCCGGTCGCGCTCGACGAGACGTACGAGAAGCAGACGGCGGAAGCGGCGCGCTATGCCGAGGGTTTTCGCGAACAGCGCATGCCCAAGTTCCTCGGCTATTTCGAGCGCGCGGCGAAGGCGTTGCCGGGCGATTTCGTCGCGGGCGATCAATGGTCGCCGATCGACACCAGCCTGTTCCAGGTGATCGAGGGCCTGCGCTACGCCTTTCCGCGGCGGATGACGGCGATCGAGGGCGGCTATCCGGCGCTGGTCGCGCTGCACGATCGCGTGGCGGAATTGCCGGGCGTCGCCGCCTACCTCGCCAGCGACCGCCGCATCCCGTTCAACGAGCAAGGCATCTTCCGGCATTATCCAGAACTGGACGCGGCCTGACCCAAACCGTCATGCCGGGCTTGTCCCGGCATCCAACCATCCACAAGCGTTAGCGCCCGGGGAGGGTTGGACCCCGGAACACGTCCGGGGTGACGGTGTGGGCTGGGAAACGCAGCGTTCAGCGACTGGTTGATGCGCTTGCGGCAAGCTGGCGCTATCTCCCTCGCATGGCCCGCACCCCCCGCCCCGCCGCGCGCATCCTGCTGCTCGATCCGGTGAACCGCATCCTGCTGTTCCGCTTCACGCCGGAGGACGGGCGGCCGCCCTTCTGGTGCACGCCCGGCGGCGCGGTCGATCCGGGCGAGAGCTACGCCGCGGCGGCGCGGCGCGAATTGCTGGAGGAGACCGGCATCGCCGCCGATCCGGGACCCGAAGTGCTCCGCCGCGAAGTCGATTTCCTGACCATCGAGGGCATCGAGGTGACGGCCGACGAACGCTATTTCCTGGTCCGCGCCGACACCGCCGATGTCGATCCCGCCGGCCATACCGCGCTCGAACGCCGCGTCATGCAGACGTGGCGCTGGTTCGCGCCCGGCGACCTCGCCACGCTCGACGAGCCCTATTTCCCCCAGGACCTGACCACCATCCTCGCGGAGCTGAACCCATGAGCAGCAACGACTTCATCGATCGCGTCATCACGCCGACCACGCACGATCTCGGCGGGTTCAAGGTCCACCGCACCCTGCCGTCGAAGCCGCACCAGATGGTCGGCCCGTTCATCTTCTTCGACCAGATGGGGCCGGCGCATCTCGACGTCGGCACCGGGATCGACGTCCGCCCGCATCCGCACATCAACCTGTCGACCGTCACCTACCTGTTCGCCGGCGCGATCGACCATCGCGATTCGCTCGGCACCTTCGCGCGGATCGAGCCGGGGGCTGTCAATCTGATGACCGCCGGCCACGGCATCGCGCATTCGGAACGCTCGCCCGGAGACGAGCGCGCGCACGGACCGGCGCTGTCGGGCATCCAGACCTGGCTGGCGATGCCGGAGGACCAGGAGGAGATCGACCCCGCGTTCGAGCATGTCGAGAAGGCCGCGCTGCCGGTGATCGACGGGCATGGCGCGACGGCGCGCGTCATCATGGGCGAATTGTGGGGAGCGCGGGCGCCGACCACCACCTATGCCGAGACGATCTACGCCGACATCCTGCTCGACCCCGGCGCCAGCGTGCCGATCGATGCCGGCGCGGACGAGCGCGCGGTCTATCTCGCGCTGGGCGAGGCCGAACTCGACGGCATGTCCCTCGCGATCAACACGCTCTACGTGCTCAAGCCGGGGGCGGCGATGACGCTGCGGTCGGCAGGCGGCGGTCGCGTGATGCTGTGCGGCGGTGCGGCGTTCGCGACCGAGCGCCACGTCTGGTGGAACTTCGTCAGCTCGCGGCGGGAACGGATCGACCAGGCCAAGCAGGACTGGAAGGCGGGCCGCTTCGCGCTGGTGCCCGGCGACGAACGGGAGTTCATCCCCATTCCCGAGGTGCCGAAGACCGCCACATACCCTTGATCTCGATCAGACTACCCATAATGGAATCGCGGACGCCGTAGCGTCTTTTTTGTAGAGGATGATCGATTATTGCATCCGCCAAAGTGAGCTGTCGGCCACCGACAGTATCACCATGAGCGGGACGCGATACGATGATGACGAAAGACGACGGCGCCATGCTGTCGGGCGACTGGCGAGGTCCTTCCAGTACGACGCCACTGCGGTCGGTGGCCCCGAAGCGGCCGGTATTCGGGCGCGCCCGCGAACTCCACTTGCGCGCGCGTCCCGCGTCGCACCGCGAGGAATGCGCCCGCGCGCGCCAGATCCTGGAGGCGGGCCGCGACGCGATGTCGGGGCAGATGGCGGCCGCGCGCGAAGGCCGCGCGGTCCAGACGACCGAGCTGGTCGAGATCGTCGACGGCGTCACCGCCTCGCTGATGCGCGATCCGGTCGCGCTGCCCAGCATCACCCGGCTGCGGCAGCAGGACGAATATACCTTCACGCATTCGGTCGCGGTGTGCGGCTGGATGGTGGCGATGGCGCAGGAGCTTAACTTCGCGCCGGAGGACATTCGCGACGCCGGGCTCGCCGGGTTGCTCCACGATATCGGCAAGGCCGTGCTGCCCGCCTACCTGTTGCTGCCGCATGCCGGCATGACGCCCGAGGACAAGGCCGCGATCCGCGAGCATCCGGCGCGCGGCTACGCCATGCTGCAAGGCGTGCCCGACATGTCGGAACTGGTGCTGGAAGTGGTGCGCGATCATCACGAGCGCCCCGACGGGCGCGGCTTTCCGGCCGGCAAGTCGGGCGATGCGGTCGGGCGCAACGCCCGGATCGCCGCGATCTGCAACTTCTACGACAAGGTGACGTCGCCGCCGCCGGGCCAGCCGAAATGGTCGTCGAGCCAGGCGATCGACCATATGCGCGATCATCCCGGCGAGTTCGACACCGGGCTGGTGCGCGCGTTCGGTCGTGTCGTCGGCACTTTCCTGCCCGGCGCGCTGGTTCGGTTGCGCAGCGATCGGCTCGGCGTCGTGCTCGACGAGACCGAGCGCGACCCGCTACACCCGATGGTCGCGGTGTTCCGTTATGCGAGCGGCGGCACGATCCCGTGGCTGCGGATCAGCACCAAGACCGATCCGATCATCGGCATCGAGCGGCCCGAGACGTGGCGGTTCGACGACTGGCCGACGCTGCGCACGCAATTGCTGGAACTGTCCGAATAACCGTCACCGATTCGGGTAATGCCGCCTTGCCGGCCCAACGAATTATGGCCGATCCAGACCAAACGGTCCGTGCCAGCGATGAGATGAAAACGGTTCCTCAAGTGGTCGGCTAATCGCCACGGCTCCCCGCAACATCATTAACCTGCTGGAATGCATACGCTTTGAGGGCCGCCTTACGTTGGTGGGGGCGTCAAGGTATGTATCGAGTTGAAAATCCATTCTCGCGTCCGGCTGTTCGGTCCGGCGCTCGTCGTTCTGGCTCTCGCGGGTTGCGGGGGCGGTGAATCCGATAATCCATCGCTGACCGCGGGCCCCGTTTCGGGCACGCCGACGCCCAGTCCGGCACCGACGGCGACACCCGCCGCCACGCCGACCGCATCACCCACGCCGACCCCGTCGCCGACCGCGACGACGGCGGGCACGCCCGTTCCGGCACCGTCGCTCGCGGGTCTCGATCCGGTGTCGTCGGGCATCGGCAGCGTTGACGATTATCTCCAGCCCGCCTGGGGCACCGGCGACATTCCCGGGCACGACGTCGACCAGGGCGCGTTCCGTTTCCTCTGCGCACCGAGCCACAACGCGTACGACGATCCCGTCGTCTATCCGGGCCAGTCGGGCAAGTCGCACCTGCATACCTTCTATGGCAACACGCTGGCTGACGCGAATTCGAGCTACCAGTCGCTGCGCACGACCGGCGACAGCACGTGCAACAACTTCCTCAACCGCTCGGCCTATTGGATGCCGGCGCTGATGAACGGCAAGGGCAAGGTCGTGATGGCCGACTATGCCCAGATCTATTACAAGCGGATGCCGGCCAGCGACCCGCGCTGCGCGATCGAGGCGACCGCCTGCGTCGCATTGCCGCGCGGCCTGCGCTTCGTGTTCGGGTTCAACATGTCGAGCCCGTCGAACAGCGGCCTGTTCTACTGGAATTGCGACGGCGCCGGCGGGGTGAGCGGCCACTTCCCCGACATCGCGCAGGCGGCGGCCGGTTGCCCGGTCGGTGCGCGGATCGGGGCCGTCGTCGTCGCGCCGATCTGCTGGAACGGCACGCAGCTCGACAGCGCGGATCATCGCTCGCACCTGGCGTATCAATATTACGATACGTGGGGGCAGCCCAAGTGCGACGCCGCGCACCCCTATATCATCCCGCAGTTCCAGATCGCGGCCTGGTTCACCACCGACTCGACCCTCGACCGCAGCGGCAACGAGTCGGCGACGGCGGACACCTGGTATCTCTCGTCCGACCGCATGCCCGGCATGGCCTGGGCGGTGCCGGGGACCACGCTCCATTCCGACTGGTTCGGCGCGTGGGAGGACAGCATCATGGAGCGCTGGACCAGCCACTGCATCGACCTGCTGCTGTCGTGCAACGGCGGCGACCTCGGCAACGGCAAGCAGCTCAAGACCAGCGCCGGCTACGGCTACGGCAATTCGACGGTGCTGGTCGATCCGCCGGTCCATCCGTGAAACGCGGGCTGGCAATGTAGGATGTCGCCTGTCACTATCGTCGCCGGTTCCCGGCATGGCGAAGCGCCGCGGGGCGAAGGACGGCGCCTTTGCGCGTCAACTTCGCCACCTTCGGCCCGGTGGCGGGGCAATCGCAACGTCGGGAGAGCGGTGGGACATGGCGGAATTCGAGCTCCAGCGCGTGGCGCTGTCGACCGGGATCGAACTCGACGTCGCGGTGGCGGGCGATCCGGCGAACCCGGCGATCATCCTGCTCCACGGCTTTCCCGAATCGCACCGCACCTGGCGGCACCAGATTCCCGAGCTCGCCGAAGATCATTTCGTCCTCGCCCCCGACCAGCGCGGCTTCGCCAGATCGGACAAGCCGGCGGGCGTGGCCAACTACACGCCGGACAAGCCGGTCGCCGACCTGATCGCGCTGGCCGATCGGTTCGACATCGATCGCTTCACGCTGGTCGGGCACGATTGGGGCGGCGCGATCGCGTGGATGGCGGCGCTCAACCATCCGGATCGCGTCGCGCGGCTCGTCATCGTCAACGCGCCGCACCCGTTCATCTTCCAGAAATCGCTGTTCGACGATCCGGCGCAGCGCGCGGCGAGCCAGTATATCACCGCCTTCCGCAACCCCGACTTCGACGCCTATCTCGACCGTGTCGGGCTGGCCGATTTCTTCGACAACAGCTTCATGCGGCACGTCGACGGGGCGAAGATCGCCGCGGAAAAGCCGATCTATCTCGAGCAATGGGGCCAGCCCGGCGCGATGACCGCGATGCTCAACTGGTACCGCGCGAGCGCCGTGCAGGTGCCGGGGATGGACGAGACCCCGACGCGCCCCGCCTTCCTCGACGCGCCGTTCCCGCCGCTCAGGATGCCGACGCTGGTGATCTGGGGAATGGACGACCAGGCGCTGCTGCCGGTGCAGCTGGAGGGGCTCGACGCGCTGGTCCCCGATTTGACGATCGACCGTCTCGACGGCGTCGGCCACTTCGCGCCGTGGGAAGCGCCGGAGCAGGTGACGAACGCGATGCGCGCGTGGCTGGCGCCACGCGAACGCGGTGCCTAGCCGGCGGTGACCTTGGCCGATTCGGGGAGACCGAGCTGGCCGTCGATGATGCCGAGGTCGGTGCCGACCCACGTCCCGTGCGCGTGCGCGACCCCGAGCAGCTGCCACTCGCCATGGCCCGGCCAGCTGCGCACCCGCACTTCCTGCCGCGCGGACTCGCGGTTGGGCTCCATCATCACCCAGCCGAGCGGACGCTCCGCCGTGGCGCGCTCGGCGGCCGCCGTCATCGCCGCGCGGATCCGCTCGGCGACGGGCTCGGGCAGATACTGCCACACCACCGAATGCATCAGGACGCGGGTGACGCCGGCCGCCTGCGGCTCGGCCAGCCGCGCCTCGATCCACTCGGCGGCGTCCGCCTCGACCAGATCGACGGGCTGCGTCCGCTGCATCGCGATCGCCGCCTTCAGCCGCTCGCCACGCGCCGGCGTCTCCGGCCAGACATAAGCGAGCAGCCGCGTCTCGACCGCGGGATCGGTCGCGTCGAGCGGCCGGATATCGCACCCGCGCACCGACACGATGTCGAGCGGCACCGGCGCCGGCCGCGCGCCGCGCCACTCCGGCGCGATCGTGACGGCCGCGTCGGCCGGCCCGACCCGCGTACCGCCCAGGTCGAAGGCGTAGCGGTCGATCAGCAGGTTGAGCCCCGCGCTCGATCCGATCTCCAGCACCTCGATCCTCGGCCCGTGCCGCCGCGCGATCTCCATCAGGCCAAGCATCAGCGCACCCGACCGCCCGGGCTCGTTGGTCTGCGGCGGGCCGTCGAGCCACGGCAGCATCGCCGCGTCATGCGCGACCAGCGCGGCGTTGAGCGCCGCCGCGATCGCCGCCGGATCGGTCGTTTCGCCGGCGAACACGCGGGCGAGCCCGTCATCCTTGCCCGCCCGCACCAAGGCATGGAGCCCGCCGCACAGCCGCAGCGGCAGCGCGTCGCGGGTCGGCTCGCCGGGCCAGTCGAGGACGCGCGCGCCTGTCCGGCTCTCGCGCGTCAGCCCGTCGGCGATCGCCGCGCACAGCCGCGCATACATCGGCGCGTCCATGGTGCGGCAGTAGAATTCCTGGATGCGGAACGCGCCGCGATTATTCTCCTCACCCGCCATCGCCGACTCCTTATTGTCGCGGCACCGGCCCACGCCCCCACCCGACCTCCCACAAGGTATCCTGCAATGGGAGGTCGGGTGGGGGCGTGGGCCGGTACCGCCCGTCCGCTCAAAGCAGACCACACACCGACGCATTGCTCCTTCGCACGTGCACAAGTAAAGCCCCGCGCATGGCTCAACCGATCGTCATCGCCGTGCCCAAGGGCCGCATCCTCGCCGAGGCGGCGCCGTTGCTCGCACGCGCCGGGGTCGAGCCGGAACCGGCCTTCGCCGACGAGGACAGCCGCGCGCTGCGCTTCGCGACCAACCGCCCCGACATCGACCTGATCCGCGTCCGCGCGTTCGACGTCGCGACCTTCGTCGCGCACGGTGCGGCGCAGCTCGGCATCGTCGGATCGGACGTGCTGGCCGAGTTCGACTATCCGGAGCTCTACGCGCCGATCGACCTCGGCATCGGCCATTGCCGGCTGTCGGTGGCGGAGCCGGCCGCACTCGCCGCCGGCGACGACCCGCGCGGGTGGAGCCATGTCCGCGTCGCGACCAAATATCCGCACGTCACGAAACGCCATTTCGCCGCGCGCGGGGTCCAAGCCGAATGCGTCAAGCTGAACGGCGCGATGGAGCTGGCGCCGACGCTCGGCCTCGCGCCGCGCATCGTCGACCTGGTGTCGTCGGGCCGCACGCTCAGGGAAAACGGCCTGGTCGAGGTGGAGACGATCGCCGAGGTCACCAGCCGTCTGATCGTCAACCGCGCCGCGTTCAAGACTCGCGCCGAGCTGGTCCCGCTGGTCGAAGCGTTCCGGCGCGCGGTGGTGGGAGCGGCAGCGGCATGATCCGCCTGTCCACCTCCGAACCCGGTTTCGAGCGCCAGTTCGCGGCGATGGTCGATGCGCGGCGTGAGGCCGATGTCGATGTCGCGCGTGACGTGCGGACGATCGTCGCCAGCGTGCGCGACGAGGGCGATGCCGCGGTCCACGCCTTCACGCGCAAGTTCGATCGCCACGACCTGAACGAGACCGGCTGGCGGATCGAGAAGGCGGAGTGGCTCGCCGCCCATGACGCGCTGGCGCCCGACCTGCGCGACGCGCTCGAACTCGCCGCCGAACGCATCACCGCCTATCACCTGAAGCAGAAGCCGGAGGATCGCGACGAGACCGACGCGGTCGGCGCCCGGCTCGGCGCGCGGTGGCGCGCAGTCGATGCGGCGGGGATCTACGTTCCCGGCGGGCGCGCGGCCTATCCCAGTTCGGTGCTGATGAACGCGATCCCCGCCAAGGTCGCCGGGGTCGAGCGGCTGGTGATGGTCACCCCGACCCCCGACGGCGCGGTCAATCCGCTGGTGCTCGCCGCCGCGCACGTCGCCGGGGTCGATGAGATCTGGCGGATCGGCGGAGCGCAGGCGATCGCCGCGCTCGCCTACGGCACCGGGCGGATCGCGCCGGTCGATGTCGTGTGCGGGCCGGGCAATGCCTGGGTCGCGGAGGCCAAGCGCCAGCTCTACGGCGTGGTCGGGATCGACATGGTCGCCGGGCCGAGCGAGATCGTGGTGGTGGCGGACGGCCGCAATTCGCCCGACTGGATCGCCGCCGACCTGCTGAGCCAGGCCGAGCACGACCCCTCCAGCCAGTCGATCCTGTTCACCGACGATGCCGCGCTGGCTCGCGCCGTCGCCGACGCGGTCGACCTCCAGATCGGTGCGCTGTCGACCGCGAAGGTCGCGCGAGCGAGTTGGGACGCGAACGGTGCGATCATCGTTACCACCGACCTGGCCGAGGCGATGCCGCTGGTGAACCGCCTCGCGCCCGAGCATCTCGAACTGGCGTGCGACGATGCCGACGCGCTGTTCGACATGGTCAAGCATGCCGGATCGGTGTTCATCGGCCGCCACACGCCGGAGGCGGTCGGCGATTACGTCGCCGGGCCCAACCACGTCCTCCCCACCGGCCGCCGCGCGCGCTTCGCCTCCGGCCTGTCGGTGCTCGATTTCATGAAGCGGACGAGCTTCCTGTCGCTCGACGCCACCGCCCTGGCCGCGATCGGTCCGGCGGCAGTCGCGCTGGCGGAAGCCGAGGGCCTGCCCGCGCACGCCCGGTCGGTGGCGCTGCGATTGAAATGAGAGAGCCCGCGCTCTTCGATGATGGCTGGGCGCTGCGCAGTGGCGAAGAGGCGCATGCCGCAGCACCAGAAACGTTTTGGATTCCGGACTTCATTGCGCGCCGGTCGCTTCGTATCGGCGATTTCGCAAAGCTGATTTTCGAGATCAGCGTAAATAACGAGGAAGATCCTGTCTCGGTCGAACGAATGTGGGTAGTGGTCAGCGAAATTTCGAGTGACCGGTACTTCGGGTTGCTCGACAACGAGCCCAATGCGATTGCCGAGAACGATGCGTTTTGGGTAGGGACCGAAATTCCCTTTGGCCCCGAGCATGTCATCAATATCGAGCCGGGCGACGACGCAAGTGTGGCGCTCGCTGCACAAGAACCTTTGAAGAAATGGTCCCGCAACTGAAATGTCACGTCGAACCGCCGCCCGTACGAAAGCCCGCGCCGCCGCGCGCCTTGCCGCCACGCAGGCGCTCTATCAGCACGAGATGGAGGGCACGCCGCAGGCCAAATTGCTGGTCGAGTTCCACCAGCATCGGCTGGGCGCGGAGATCGAGGGGGCCGAGTATAACGAGGCCGATATCGATTTCTTCGACGACGTCGTGACCGGGGCGCTGGCGCGGCAGGGCGAGATCGACGCTGCGATCGCCGCGAAGCTCGCCGCCGGGTGGAGCATCGAGCGGCTCGACAAGCCGATGAAGGCGCTGTTCCGCGCCGCGACCTACGAACTGCTCGCGCGCGCCGACGTGCCGGTCGCCACCGTCATCACCGAATATGTCGATGTCGCCCGCGCCTTCTACGAAAAGCGCGAGGCCGGGTTCGTCAACGGCGTGCTCGACGCGGTGGCGAAGGAGGCTCGCGAGGGCGAGCCTCGGGGCTGATCGCCGGCGCGATGGCCGAGATCGTCAACCTCAACCGCGCCCGCAAGGCCAAGGCGCGGACCGACGCAGCGGCGAAGGCCGCGGCCAATCGCGCCGCCTTCGGCCGGACCAAGGCGGAAAGGCAGGCGGCGGAAGCCGAGGCGCGACGCCGCGAGCGTGAACTGGACGGCGCCAGGCGCGAGCCGTGACCGAAGCCGACTTCATCGCCGCATTGCGCGGGCTGCCGCTTCATCCCGGCGCGCGGGGCCTGGCCGACGACGCGGCGGTGATCGAGATCGGCGGCGAAGCGCTGATCGTCACGCACGACATGATCGCCGAGGGCGTCCATTATCTGCCCGGCACCGATCCGTTCGACATTGCGTGGAAGCTGGTCGCGGTGAACCTGTCCGACCTTGCCGCCAAGGGCGCGGAGCCGGTCGGCGTGCTGATCGGGGCGAGCCTGGGCGATGGCAGCGAGCGGTTCGTCGAGGGATTGCGCGCGATCCTGAGCGAGTATGACGTACCGCTGCTCGGCGGCGACTCCATCCGACCGGCCGGGCCGGCGAGTTTCGGCTGCACCGCGATCGGACGCGCGACCACGCGGCCGGTGCCGGCGCGGAGTGGTGCGCGGGAGGGCGATACGCTGTACTTGGCGGGCACGATCGGCGCGGCGCGGCGCGGCTGGCTGGGCCTGAGCGAGGGCGGAACCGCGAGCGACACCGACCACCTCGCCTACCTCCGCCCACGCCCGCTCCTCGCGGAGGGCCGCGCGCTGGCACCGCACGCGCACGCGATGATGGACGTGTCGGACGGCCTGCTGCTCGACGCGTCGCGCATGGCGGCGGCGAGCGGGGTGACGATCGACATCGCGCCTTTGTTCGACGAGGCGGACATGCGCTGGGGCGACGATTACGCGCTGTTGCTGACCGCCGGACCACTCGACCCCGCCCTTCCCGCCCGCGCCATCGGTCGCGTCCTGCCGCGCTGCGACCACGACGTGCTGCTCGACGGTCGTCCGGTCGCCGGTCCGCTCGGGTACCAGCACTGACTTCCGGCGCTTGCGCCGCGCCGATGCCCGGTTATACCTCTCCCCACCTAGGGAAAGAGTGCGCGCCGACCGGCGACGTACGAGTAGCAGGGGAAGAGGAATGACGATCGTCTACGCGGCCATCGCGTGCGGCCTGATTGCCGTGCTCTATGGCTTCATCACCAGTCAGCAGGTGCTCCGTGCGCCGGCCGGCAACGACAAGATGCAGGACATCGCGTCGGCCGTGCAGGAAGGCGCCAAGGCTTATCTCGGCCGCCAATACACCACCATCGCGATCGTCGGCGTCATCGTTGCCGTCATCCTGTTCTTCACCCTCGGCGGACTGTCGACCGTCTCGTTCCTGATCGGCGCGATCCTGTCGGGGGTCGCCGGGTTCGTCGGCATGAACATCTCGGTCCGCGCCAACGTGCGCACGGCGGAGGCCGCGCGCGGTAGCTTGCAGGGCGGGCTGACGATGGCGTTCCGCTCGGGCGCGATCACCGGCATGCTGGTGGCGGGGCTCGGCCTGCTGTCGATCGCGGGGATCTTCTGGTACCTGACCGGGGTCAAGCACCTCGAGCCGGGCGACCACGAGATCGTCGCCGCGCTGACCGCCCTCGCCTTCGGCGCCTCGCTCATCTCGATCTTCGCGCGCCTCGGCGGCGGCATCTTCACGAAAGCCGCCGACGTCGGCGCCGACCTGGTCGGCAAGGTCGAGGCCGGCATTCCGGAGGACGATCCCCGCAACCCCGCGACGATCGCCGATAACGTCGGCGACAATGTCGGCGACTGCGCCGGCATGGCGGCCGACCTGTTCGAGACCTATGTCGTGACGCTCGGTCTGACCATGGTGTCGATCGCGCTGCTGCTGCCCGATGCGCAGAACCTGTTCGCGCTGATGAGCCTGCCGCTGATCGTCGGCGGCGTGTGCATCATCACCTCGATCATCGGCACCTACATGGTCCGCCTCGGTGGCGGCCAGTCGATCATGGGGGCGCTGTACAAGGGGTTCTGGACCACCGCGATCCTGTCGGTTCCGGCGATCTACGTCGCGACGAAATACACGCTCGTCGACCTCAACCAGACCATGACCGTCGCGGGCGCGACCGGCGACGTGACGTTCACCGGCATGGGGCTGTTCTGGTGCATGCTGATCGGGCTCGCCGTCACCGGCCTGCTCGTCTGGATCACCGAATATTACACCGGCACCAACTATCGCCCGGTCAAGTCGATCGCCAAGGCATCGACCACCGGTCACGGCACCAACGTCATCCAGGGCCTGGCGATCAGCCTGGAATCGACCGCGCTGCCGACGATCGTGATCGTCGTCGCGGTGATCGCGACCTACCAGATCGCGGGCATCCTGGGCGTGGCGTTCGCCGCGACCAGCCTGCTGGCGCTCGCCGGCATGGTCGTCGCGCTCGACGCCTATGGCCCGGTCACCGACAATGCCGGCGGCATTGCCGAGATGGCCGGCCTGCCCGACGACGTCCGCCACCGCACCGACGCGCTCGACGCGGTCGGCAACACGACCAAGGCGGTGACCAAGGGCTATGCGATCGGCTCGGCGGCGCTGGCGGCTTTGGTGCTGTTCGGCGCCTACACCACCGACCTCGGCCGCTATGCGACCCAGCTCGGGATCGGCACGATCAACTTCACGCTCAGCAATCCGTACGTCATCGTCGGGCTGCTGCTCGGGGCGTTGCTGCCGTACCTGTTCGGCGCGTTCGGCATGACCGCGGTCGGCCGCGCGGCGGGCAGCGTCGTCGAGGACGTCCGCGCGCAGTTCGCCGCGGACAAGGGCATCATGGAAGGAACCAGCCGCCCCAATTACGGCCGCACCGTCGACATCGTCACGCGCGCGGCGATCAAGGAGATGATTATCCCCTCGCTGCTGCCGGTGCTGAGCCCGATCGCGGTGTTCTTCATCGTCCAGGCGGTCGCCAATCGCGAACAGGGCTTCGCGACCGTCGGCGCGATGCTGATGGGCGTGATCGTCTCCGGCCTGTTCGTCGCGATCTCGATGACCTCGGGCGGCGGCGCCTGGGACAATGCCAAGAAATATATCGAGGACGGCAATTTCGGCGGCAAGGGCAGCGACGCCCACAAGGCCGCGGTCACCGGCGACACCGTGGGCGATCCGTACAAGGATACGGCCGGCCCGGCGGTCAACCCGATGATTAAGATCACCAACATCGTCGCGCTGCTGCTGCTCGCGGCTTTGG
Organism: Sphingomonas sp.; assembly: GCF_017304635.1. Taxonomy (GTDB): domain Bacteria; phylum Pseudomonadota; class Alphaproteobacteria; order Sphingomonadales; family Sphingomonadaceae; genus Sphingomonas. Next base: position 78,006 of record NZ_JAFKMA010000001.1, on the reverse strand, counting down.
CGGCGGGTCACTGAGCCCGTGTGGAATGACGGGTCGGCATACACCGACCCGTCATCCCAACGGCAAACGGCACTTTCGGCACCGGTCCCGTATATCAAGTATATAAGCGGGCTGTGCTTTGCCCGATGAGCCGCCTATGCTGAATCGATCCACCCGGTTTCTACTAATGGGGCAACGATGACTCGGACTTTTCGGGCCAAGCTGATGGCCGGCTTTTACTTGGCGGGCTCGGCTGCGGCGTTGGTCGTGGGACCCGCTTCACAGGCACAGGTCACGCCCCCGACAACAGAATGGGCCGACAAGACCATACCGATTGACACTTTCGCTCGCTTCCCATTGATCAGCCAGCCGCGGATGAGCCCCGACGGCAAGTGGCTGGCGACCCGTATCCGCGCCAACGGCGAACAACTGCTTGCCATCGTTCCCGTACATCCGGAGGACGGCAAGATTCAGTTCATCGCGCGGTCGAACGAAGCAGCGTCCGACAAGCAAGACGATCGCCAATTATATGGCTATCACTGGGTGGATTCCGATCACCTTGTGATCGTATATACGGCTCGGGATAATATCGGCGGCGGCTGGTTCGATAACTATCGCTATATAGGCTATAACCGCGCAACAAAGGTCACGACCGGGTTAGGCACCGACCTTGGCGTCGGACAGACCCGCGAGCTTTGGTCGTCACGATCCGGGCGCCCCCACATCTTGCTCGAGCGGCGACCCTACGATTTTTCCGGCGAAATGGACTTCAGCACGGAACTGATAAACAATCCCGAAGTCATCGATGTCGATCTCGATACGGGAAAATACAGCGTCGCCATGAAGCAGAACCCATCGGTTCAGTCATGGACGGCGGATGCCGATGGCGTGGTTCGTATCGGAACGTCCAGCGATCGCGAGACCGGTCGCGTAAAGCTTTACTATCGGGGTGGTGCCGATCAGCCGCTCAAGCTGATATTCGACGGCGTACCTGATCGCTATGCTGGCGTCGCCGTGCCCGACATTTTTCTTGCCGGCGGCAAGAAAGCCTATGTGATCTCGCGTCAGGACGGCTTTCGCGCGCTATACGACTACGATCTCGCGACGATGAAGCTCGGCAAGAAGGTGTTCGGCGTACCGGGTTACGACATCGACGAAGACGGCGCGGCAACGACGTTCGATCGCGCCGGGTTGCTCGGCGTGCGTTACACGTCGGACCGAGAGCATTGGGCCTATTTCGACCCTCGCCTCAAGGAGATCCAGGCCGTACTCGAAAAGAGCTTCGGGCAAGGCAATGTCATGATCGCGACGACCGATGCGAAGCGCGAGATGATCTTGTTCCGTGTCGCCCGGCTCGGTCAAGCCGAGTCGTGGTATCTGTTCGATACCGTTTCGGGCAGCATCGGCCGAATGACCTACGCCAACGATACGTTGAAGGACGCGGTGCTCAATCCGGTATCGGTCGTTCGCTATCCGGCGTCGGACGGCAAGCAGATCGAAGCGATATTGACGATGCCGCGGCATCGAACCGGTGAGAAGAAGCTACCATTGATCGTCCTGCCGCACGGTGGCCCGTGGGCGAGGGACGAGGCTGATTGGGACGTCTATGGCTGGGCGCAATCTCTCGCCGAGATGGGCTATGTCGTGATCCAACCCAATTATCGCGGTTCTACCGGCTATGGCAGCGACTGGGAGAAAGCATCCGAGCATTCGTGGGGCTATCGGATGCAGGACGACCTGAACGACGCCATTCCCTGGCTGGCGCAACAAGGTATCGTCGACCCGAAGCGCGTTTGCATTTTCGGCTGGTCCTATGGTGGCTATGCGGCGTCGCGAGCGGCGGAACGCGATGGCGACAAATACCGTTGCGCGATCGCCGGTGCGGGGGTCCACGACCTTCCGGCGATGGTGCGGTATGACAAGAATTATCTGGGCCGCTACGGCGCGAAGGCGTTTCTGGGGTCGGCGAGCAACGACCTGATCGAGGCGTCGCCCGGACTTCATCCGGAAAAATATACTATTCCGATCCTTATCGTACAGGGTGGCAAGGATACCCGGGTGCCGCCGTCGCAAGCGCGTGACCTCGTTGCGCGTTTGAAAAAGGTCGGCAAGGTCGAGGGAAAGGACTTCTTCTACGTCGAACAGCCCCTCAACACGCATCACTTGTTGCGAGAGGCGGACCGCGTCCAGTTGATGCAGGAAGTCGCCAAATTCCTGAGTCGCTTCAACCCGGCCTGATCGGCGGATCGCGTTGACGCCCGCCAAGGGATCGCCGATGGAGCGCCGATGACGAAACCGACCTACGACCGCGAGGCGCTGCGGCGTTTGCTTGCGACGCGCACGTTGAAGCGCGGTGATTTCCTGCTCGTGTCGGGCAAGCGCAGCCGCGTCTATTTCAACATGAAGGCGACGATGATGACGCCCGAGGGCGCGGCGCAATGCGCGCGCGGGCTGCTCGGCGTGCTGGACGGTCTGACGGCGGATTACGTCGCCGGGCTGGAGATGGGCGCGGTGCCGCTGCTCGGCGGGATCGCGGCGGCGAGCTGGGACGCGGGCCGGCCGATCGGCGCGGTGTTCGTGCGCAAGGCGGCGAAGGCGCACGGCACCTCGCTGATGGTCGAGGGGCTCGACGATGCCGGCGGCGAGACGCTGGCGGGCAAGCACGTGGTCCTGATCGACGATGTCGCGACCAGCGGCGGGTCGATCCTGAAGGCGGCCGACCAGATCGCGGCGGCCGGCGCGGTGATGACCGACGCGATCGTCATCCTCGACCGCGAACAGGGCGCCGACGCGACGCTGGCCGAACGCGGCATCACGCTCCATGCCTTGTTCACCGCGACCGATCTCGGCGTGACCGAGGAGGACAAGCGGCCGGTCGAATAGATGCGGCGCGTTTGGCTGGCGATGTTGGAATTTCGCTGCCAGCAGCGACGAAGTGCCTGAACCGGATCATCTTTCGACGGCCGGGGCGGCGGAATGTTCAGGCCGTACCCTCGTCAAGTTTGTCAAGTTTGGCGGGTTAGCGCCAGTCGATCGCCCCTCGCGCCTGATCCTCGAGCCAGTGCATCGTCGCGGCCCATGGGCCGTGACCGTAGCTGACGCGCGCGACGCCGGCGTCCGCCAGCGGGCGGGTCGGGGCGCCCGGTGCGGGGATGACGTTGAGCTTGGCGTCGGTGCGCCGCACGATCGCCGCGATCGTCGCGATATCGCGCAGGCCGGGCACGAAGATGCCGCTGCCGCCCGCCGCGAGATAGGCCTGCGCGCGATCGACCACGGTGTCGAGCAGGCTCGCATCGTGGCGCTCCGGCGGCGTCCGCAGGTACAGGTCGCAGCGCGCATTGATGTAGAAGGCTTCTCCCGCCCCGCACCGCGCCGCCGCGATCCGCGCGACCTGGACATCGAGCGGATGTACGCCCTCCCCGCCGATCACCGAATCCTCGAAGTTGCACCCGACCGCGCCCGTCGCGGCGAGCTTGCCGAGATTGGCGGCGACACCCGCCGGATCGACGGCATAGCCGCCCTCGAAATCGATCGACACGGGCAGGTCGACGACACTCATGATCCGCCGCGCATTGTCGAGCACATGGGGCAGCGGCGCCTTCTCGCCGTCGCAGAAGCCGAGCGACTCCGCGACGCCGTAGCTGCCGGTCGCGATCGCCTTCGCCCCCGCCCGCGCGATCGCGACGGCGCTGCCGGGATCCCAGCAATTATAGATGATGAGCGGGTCGCCGGGGACGTGCAGCGTGGCGAAGGTTTCGTAAGGCGTCGGCATTGCTCTCCCCTCCCGCTTGCGGGAGGGGTCGGGGGTGGGCACCCGCCCCCTCTCAAGCGTTGTCGATCATGGTGAGCGTATGCCCACCCCTTACCCCTCCCGCAAGCGGGAGGGGAACAAGGTCAATGCACGAACCGCGCGACCACGTCCCGATAGCTGCGGCTGACCTTCACCTGCCCGCCCGAATCGAGCACCAGGAAGCATTCGCCGTTGGTGTGCGGCTTCACCTCGCGGACCAGGTCGAGGTTGACGATGGTCGAGCGATGCACGCGCTGGAACCGGCGCGGGTCGAGCCGCTTTTCGAGGTCCTTCATCGTCTGGCGCAGGATCAGCGTGTTGTCGCCGGTCTTGATGCACATGTAATCGCCCGCCGCCTCGACCACTTCGATCGAATCGACGTCGACGCGGAAGATCTTGCCGCGATCCTTGATGTTGATGAGCTTTTCGAAGCGGTTCGACGAATGGCCGTCGCCGCCGCCGGCATCGGCGATCTCGCCCGCCGCCTCGGGCGACACCTCGGCCAGCGCTTCCTTGTACTTCTCGACTTCCTCGGCGCCGCGCTTCTCGGTCAGCCGCTGGCGGACGCGCTCGAGCGTGTCGGCCAGCCGCGATTCCTCGACCGGCTTGACCAGGTAATCGACCGCCTGCGCCTCGAACGCGCGCAGGGCATGTTCCGAATAGGCCGTCACGAACACGAACAGCGGCGGCTCGACCTCCATCAGGCCCTGCACCACCGAGAAGCCGTCGAAGCCTGGCATCTGGATATCGAGAAAGACGAGGTCGGGCTTGTTCGTCTTGATGCTGCGGATCGCCTCCCGCCCATTCGAGCAGCGGTCGATGATCTCGACGTCGGGATGCGCCTTCAGGCGAAGTTCAAGTCCCTGGATCGCCAGGGTTTCATCATCCACCAGGATGGTTCGGATAGTCATGCGGCCTCTCTATTCGGATCGTCCAACTGGTACGGGATCTCGATCTCCACAGCATAGCCGCCCCCTGGCAGAGACCGAGCGTCGAACCGGTGGTCAGGCCCGTACGCCTGCACCAACCGGTCCCTTATATTGGCGAGCCCAACGCCGGTTGAAAGACTCGGCCCCAACTTGTTCTCGATCAAGCCAGGACCGGTGTCCGAAACCGCGATCCGCACGCGTTCGCCGACGAGCCGTGCGGAAACCGCGATCTCCGCCCCCTCCTCGCTCGGCGTCACCGCATATTTGATCGCGTTTTCGACCAAAGGTTGCAGCAACAGCGAGGGCAGCCGGGCGCGTTCGGCGCGCGGGTCGATCTCGAACACCGGGCGCAGCCGCTTTTCGAAGCGCATCTTCTCGATCTCGAGATAGAGTTTCAGCGTCTGCACTTCCTGCGCGACGGTGACGAGCGCGGTCGGCTCATAGACGAGGGTGAAGCGCAGGAAATCGGCAAGCCGCGACAGCATCGCATTGGCGCGCTCGGTCTCCTTCAGCAGCACCAAGGTCGAGATCGAGTTGAGCGTGTTGAACAGGAAATGCGGGTTGAGCTGGTAGCGCAGCATCGCCAGCTGGGCCGACGACGCCTGCGTCTCCAATCGCTCGAGCTGGTGCGACTGCTCCTCGACGATCAGGTAGAAATTGATCCCGAAGTAGAGCGCGGTCCACCCGGCGAGCACCGTCATCGTCAGGAACAGCTGTCCCAGCACGAGTTGCAGCGTCAGGCCGGGATTGTCGAACCGGTTGACCAGGCTGAACGCGAACGCGTTGAGCGTCGCGATGATGAGCGTGGCCGCCCCGAGCGTCAGTAGCGTCAGCAGCACCTCGCTCAACCGCGGCAGGCGGCGGTAATAGCCGTAGAGCGTCGACAGCAACGCTGTCACGCAATAGCCGATGATCGCCTCGATGATGTTGGTGACCAGCGCCGAGGTCGGCAAATTGTTCGAGATCGCCGAGACCGAGCGCAGCACGAGATAGCCCGACCAGCCGATCGCCTGCAGCCGCCAGAACGCGCGGCCCTTATTCTCGAAGAACGGCTGCGACAGGATCGCCGGGGGCCAGGCTCCGCGCGGCGGCGCGGGCGGCGGCAGGTCGGAGGCGGGTAGCGTGGCCATCAGCGGCGCTTCCCTACACCGCGGCACGCGTGGGCGCAAAGCGGGCGAAAGCGATGGCTTATTAACCATCCCCTCGTATAGGAGCGCGCGATGGCTGCCGCCTGGTCCCTGCGCCGATATGTCTGGCTGGTGCTGCTGATCGCGGCGCTGTCGGTGCGCGCGCTGACGCCGCAGGGGTATATGACGATGGCCGCCGCGAACGGCGGCATCGCGCTGATGCCATGCGATGGCGCCATGCCCGCGCCGACGACATCGGGCCAGCCGATGGCCATGCCGATGGCGGGCCACCATGACGGCAATCACCACAAGCAGGATCACGGCAGTCGCGCTGACCACCCCTGCGCCTTCGCCGGGATCGCCGCGCTCGACATGGCGCCGCCGCTCGCGATCGCCATCCCGCTCCGCCGCGATACCGCGCCGGCGCTGGCCGCCACGTTGGCCATGCTCCCGGGGCGCGGGCTCGCCGCGCCGCCGCCTCCCGCGACCGGACCGCCTGCCCTCGCCTGAACCGCCGCCGCTCGAGACTGGGCGGCGCATCGCGTTTCTGCAAGGGGTTTTACATCGTGACTATTTCCACCGGGGCGCTGTGGCGCGCCTCGCTCGTCGTTCTGGCGAGCACTTCCGCCATGCCCGCCTGGGCCGAATCCGACGACGACCAGCGAGCCGACATCGTCATCACGCACCAGCGCCAGCGCGACACCGCCAAGGGGCCCGCGACCACCGCCTCGACCGATGCCGAGACGATCGCGCGCCAGGTCAACGCGATGAACGTCGAGGATACGGTCAAGTATCTGCCCAGCCTGATCGTGCGCAAACGCCACATCGGCGACACCCAAGCGCCGCTGGCGACACGCACGTCGGGGCTCGGCGCCAGCGCGCGTAACCTGATCTACGCCGACGGCGCGCTGCTCTCCGCGCTGATCGGCAACAACAATACCAGCGCATCGCCCCGCTGGAGCCTGGTCAGCCCGCAGGAAATCGAGCGGATCGACGTGCTCTACGGCCCGTTCGCGGCGGCCTATCCGGGCAATTCGATCGGCGCGGTGGTCAACATCACTACGCGCCTGCCCGATCACCTGGAGGGCAGCGTCACCGCCGGCACCAGCGTCCAGACGTACGACCAATATGCCGGGCACGCGACCTATCCCGCCTACCAGTTCGGCGCGACGATCGGCGACCGGTTCGGACCGCTCGCGATCTTCGCGAGCTACGACAACGTCCACAGCCGCAGCCAGCCGCTGACCTATGTCACTGCATTGGTCCCCGCCGCGACCGGTAGCATCGGCACGCCGGTGACCGGCGCGGTGCCCGACCTCAACCGCACCGGCGCGGCGATCCGCGTGTTCGGCGAAAGCGGGATCGAGGATCAGCGGCAGCAGCGCGCGAAGCTTCGCCTCGGCCTCGACCTCACGCCCAGCATGCGGTTGAGCTATACCGGCGCGCTGTTCTTCAACCGCACCGATGCGAGTGCGACGTCCTACCTGACCGGCGCGAGCGGTCCAGTCTATGCCGGGTCGGTCAATATCGAGGGGCGCCCATACACGATCGCAGCCAGCGCCTTTTCGGGTGGCGTTTACACGACCGACCAGCGGCATTGGTCGCACGCGCTTTCTCTGGCCGGCGATAGCCGCGCCGTCGACTGGCAGGTGATCGCAACCAGCTATCGCTTCGATCGCGATACGCAACGCAGCCCGACCACCGCGCTGCCCACGGCGCTTGGCGGCGGCGCCGGCACGATCACGCGGCTCGACGGCACCGGCTGGACGACGCTCGACGCCAAGGCCGCATGGCGCGCCGGCGGCGGGCACGTGCTGAGCGGCGGGCTGCACGGTGACCGCTTCGTATTGGCGAGCAATCGTTATGCGACGAGCGGCTGGCGGAGCGGGAGCGAGGGCGCGCTGACGCTCCAATCGCTCGGTCGCACCGGCACCGCCGCGCTCTGGGCGCAGGACGCCTGGACGATCGCCCCGCCGCTGACGCTGACGATCGGCGCGCGGCAGGAATGGTGGCGCGCCTATGGCGGGGTCAATTTCTCCGCCTCACCAGCGATCGCGGCGCAGCAGCCCGAGCGGTCCGCCGCCCGCCTCTCGCCCAAGGCGACGCTGGCTTGGAGTGCCGCTCCTGGGCTGACGTTGCGTCTGTCCTACGGTGAGGCGTGGCGCTTTCCGACGGTCGGGGAACTCTACCAGGTCGTGACGACGCCGGTCGCGGCCGTGCCGAACCCCACTCTTCGCCCCGAACATGCCCGGTCGGAGGAACTCGCGATCGAGCATGCCGGCGCCAAGGGGACGCTGCGTCTGTCGCTGTTCAACGAGATCGTCGGCGATGCGTTGGTGTCGCAAAGCGGTCCACTCAACGGCACCGCTACGATCGCGACCTTCGTCCAGAACGTCGATCGGACGCGTGCACGCGGTGTCGAGGCCGCGATCGACCGCCGCGACGTGATCCCGCGCGTCGATCTGGCCGGCAGCGTCACCTATGCCGACGCGACCACCCGCGCCGACCCCGCCTTGCCCGCCGCCATCGGCAAGGCGATCCCCGGCGTACCGCGCTGGAAGGCGACGGCCGTGGCGACCTGGCGCCCGATCGACCGCGTGTCGCTGACCGCCGCGGCGCGCTACGCCAGACGCATCTACGGCACGCTCGATAACAGCGACACGATCGGCAACACCTATCAGGGCTTCTATCGCTACCTGGTCGCCGACCTGCGCGCGCAGTTCGCGGTGACCAGGGCGTACACGCTAGGCCTGGGTGTCGATAACCTCACCAACGACCGCTACTTCCTGTTCCATCCGTTCACGCAACGCACGTTCCACGCCGACGCGACGCTGCGATTCTAGCTAACAAAAAAGGCCGCCATCCCGGAAGATGGCGGCCTTTTTCTTGGCCCGGTGACGGCGCGATCAGAACGAAACGCGTGCGCCGACCCGGATCGAGTAGAGCGACGAGCCGTTTACGGTAATCAGCTGATCGGCCAGGAACGTGTCACTGCTCGGCGACGAATAGACGTATTTGCCGCACGGATTGCTGCCGACCGTCTGACAAGCGACTCGCGTCACGACATCCGTGAACGGGAAAAAGTTACGCAGCTGCTCACCCCAATTGTGGTTGATGAGGTTGGGCAGATTCTCGATGTCGGCGAACAGCGAAATCCGCGACTTGCCGATAAAGGTCGGGATTTCCTGCTCGACGTGAAGGTCAAGCTTCGTAAACCACTTCGAGTTGAACGCGTTGCGCGGCGCGATCATACCGCGATACTTACTTAGACCAGTGGAGTTGATGATCTGATCGATCCGCGTGGCAGTCGCGCTATTCCCGGATGAATCGATATCCGAGTACGTGACCTTGGGATCGTTGATACCGGTCGGCACATAGAACAGGAAGCGGCTTGTGTTGCCAGCCGTCCCGAACACGGCACTGCGACCATTGACCGTCGCGGCGTCCTGCATCGTGTAGCTGTACGGTGAACCAATGCGGGTTTCGCCGAACAGCTGGATGCGAGTCTTGTAGTCGCCGAAGAATGCATGATCGAAGTCGATGCTGTACTTGAACGAGTACCGAACCTCGTCGTTCGAGTGACCGAAAGCCCCGCCATTGGCGTCGAAATAGGCCGTGTTGCCATAGTTCGACGATGCAATCGACGACGTAACCGCCGCCTGATCCTTCACGTCCTGATAAGTGAAGCTGCCGAACAGGCCGAGACCGAAGTCCCACTTCTTCCGCAGGCTGACGACGCCGATATAGCCATGACCGCGCGTGGTATTACCCAGGATCGTGTCGGCGTTACCCGACGGACCGCCTTGGCTGGTCGGTGTGATGTCGTAGTAACGCTGACGGCCGTCCGGGGTCAGCGAATTGCTGCCGTCCGAATTGGTCAGCGGGCGCGCACGACCATCGCGATACAGCAGCCCCTGGCGAACCTTCGATGCCAGCACGCTGGCGCCAAGCTGCCAGCGATCGCCGAGCGGCCCGAGATCGAAGTCGTACGTGGCCGACAGCGAACCGCGATACTGCGACGCGATTTTGAAGTTCGGGTCGAGTGCCGCGACCGGCGAGTTCTGCAGACCATTCAGCGCCGCGGTAGCGCCGGCCGGCACCGACGTCAGGCTGACGTTGTTGAGGAATGCCGCATTGGTCGTGGTCGAATACAGCACCGGCTGAACACCGCTCGAGGAGAAGCTGTTGCCGATGTAGACGTCCGGCGTACCACCGCCGAAGATGCCGACGCCGCCGTGGATGTTGAGGCGCGACGTCGCCTTCCAGTCGAACCCGACGCGCGGCTGGAACAGGCCACGCCCGCTCACGAAGGCGTTGTTGTTGAAGCCCTCGCGCGCCACGAACGCCGCGTTGACCAGCGGCCGGTCGTGACCGCCGAACAGGTCGTAGCGGACGCCAGCCGTCACCGTCAGCGACGAGTTGACGCGCCAGTCGTCCTGCAGGCCGAACGTGTGGGTGGCATAGCTGAAGCGCGCAGCGGCATCGTTGGGGTTACCCGTCGTAGCGTTGGCGTAACCAAACGCTTGCGCGGTGCCCGCCTGGAACGCGGCGATCGAGTCGAAATAGTACGCACCATACGCGCCCGACGAAATACCGGCCGGCTGCGCCGTCTGCCCGATGAACAGGTTGTAGTTCGACACGTGCTGGTAATCGTACAGAGCCCGGACGTTATGGTCGCCGAACGAGAAGCGCATCAGTTCCTGCACGTCGAACGTCTTGGTTTGCAGCACGTTCGTCTGCGCCGAGCCGAGCGGCCCGATGCCCAGCGACGTCACGTTCGACGAACACTGCGTGGCGGTGCCGACGGTGATCGCCGCTGAAGTGCCCGCGTCGCTGCAGACCAGCGCTAACGCGGTCTTCGCCAGGATCGGGTTCTGACCGCTCTTGTAATCCTTGTACATGACGCGGGTTTCGGTCGAAAGTACCGGTGACCAGGTCGAGTTCAGCGTCGCGACGCCCGCCCAGAGGCGGTTCGGCTTGACGTAGTCGTTAGACAGCGTCGACTGTGACGTGGCGCTGTTGAAGCCCAGGACGTTGATCGCGTCCTTGGTGTAGATGCCGGTCAGCGACAGGCGCTGGCCCGTCGCGATGTTGGCGTCGATACGACCGACGATACGGTCGTCCTTGTCGCCCTGGCTGGTCAGCTTGCCACCGGCATCGACGCCATACTTGGTCTTGGCGATGCTGGTGATCTGGTCGTATTGCGCCTGAGTCAGCGAGTTGGCGGCGACGTTGAACGGATTGGTCGCACGGACACGCTCCGCCGCGATCATGAAGAACAGCTTGTCCTTGATGATCGGGCCCGACAGTTCGACGCCGTAATCCTTGCTGCTGAACTTGGGCTGCGGCGCATAGCCGGTGGTGTTGGTGACATAGGGCTTCAGATGCTCGCCGGTCAGACCGTCGGTGTTAATGCTGTAGAAGCCCGTACCCTGAAACGAATTGGTGCCCGAACGCAGCACGGCGTTGATGACGCCACCCTGGAAGAAGCCCTCGCGAATGTCGTACGGCGCGACCTTGGTCTGGAACTCGCCGATCGAATCGAGCGGTACCGGGCCACGGCGCGACGGGAGCGCGTCAGGATTGAGACCGAAGCTGTCGGTGATCGGCACGCCGTCCACCGTGAAGCGATTGAAGCGGGGGTTGGTACCCGCGAAGGTCACTTGGCGGCCGGTCGACTGCGACGTGTCGAGCGTCGCGAACGGATCGCGGCGCATTAGGTCGCGAATGTCGCGGTTGACCGAGGCGACCTTCGAAATGTCCTGCGCAGTCAGCACGGTGGCCGGGCCGCTGCCGATCACGCCGGCGCCGCGGACCCGTGAAGCCGTAACGACGATGTCGTTCGTGGTACCGCCCTGCGCCGCCTGAGCGGTCAGATCGACCGGCAACTCGTACGGCTGACCGACGACGGTGTAGATGTCGGTGACGGTGGTGCTGCCCGAGGCGCTGGTCACTTCGACCGAGTAGGGACCGCCGGCACGCAGACCGGCTGCGGTGAACGCGCCGGCGCCGTCGCTCTTGGTCTGCAGCTTGGTGCCCGAGGCGACGTCGGTGACGACGACCTGAGCGTCAGCGACGGGTGTGCCGTTGGCGGTCACCGTGCCGCGAATGGTGGCAGTGGTTTCCTGCGCGTAGGCCGCGGCAGGCATGACGAGCGCGGCCATGGCCGCACCGATAAACAGATGATGTCGCATGGTTTCCCCTTAAAGGCGCTGACCGCCCAAGCCCGGTGTTCTCACCGCTGCTCGGCCCCATGAACGCAGAATATGTCGGTTCGATGACAGTGCAAGGTCAGGCTGTGGACAGCCGGGAAATCGTTATGCTGCGTTGCAGAAAAGCATCACCGCAAAGTCAGTTAGCCGCCGCGACGATCGCTCCCCATCCCGCCTCGTCGATCACCTCGATCCCCAGCTCTGCGGCCTTTTTCAGCTTCGATCCGGCGCCCGGTCCGGCCACAACAAGCCCGGTCTTTGCCGACACCGATCCGGCGACTCGCGCGCCCAGCGCTTCGGCCTGTGCCTTGGCTTCGTCGCGGCTCAGCGTCTCCAGGCTGCCGGTGAACACGATCGTCATCCCGCTTACTCGCGACTCGCGAGTCGCGACGACGAACGGCGGCGGCGCCACTTCGGCGAGCAGGTCGTCCCACACCTGCTGATTGTGCGGTTCGTGGAAGAAATCGCCCAGCGCCTCGACCACGGCCGGACCAACGCCGTCGATCAGCGCGAAGCGTTCGGCCGCGTCCGGATCGCCGGCGCGCACGCCTTCGGCCGCGGCGCGAAGCGCGGGAAGCTCGACGAACATCTTCATCAGGTCACGCGCCGTGACCGAACCGATGTGACGGATGCCGAGCCCGAACAGCAGTCGCGCCGCATCGGGCTGGCGCCGCGCCTCAATCGCCGCCAGCAATGCATCGACCGACTTCGCCTGCCAGCCCTCCCGCCCGACCAGCTCGTCGCGATGCGCGGCAAGCCGGAAGATGTCGGCGGGCTCGCGTATCCAGCCGAGATCGAGAAACTCCACCAGCGTCTTCTCACCGAACCCGTCGATGTCGAGCGCGCCACGCGAGACGAAATGCTTCAAGCGCTCGAGCCGCTGTGCCGGACAGATCAGCCCGCCGGTGCAGCGCACGTCGACTTCGCCTTCCTCGGCCACCGCCTCGCTGCCGCATTGCGGGCAATGGTCGGGGAAGGTCCAGGCAGCACGCGATTCGTCGCGGGTCAGATTTTCGATGATCTGCGGGATGACATCGCCGGCGCGTTGCAGGACGACGCGGTCCCCCGGCCGCACGCCGAGCCGCGCGATCTCGTCGGCATTGTGCAGCGTCGCGTTGCGCACGACGACGCCGCCGACCGTTACCGGTTCGAGCTTGGCGACCGGGGTCAGCTTGCCGGTGCGCCCGACCTGGATCTCGATCGCGTTGAGCGTCGTCTGCGCGCGCTCTGCCGGGAATTTGTGGGCGAGACCCCAGCGCGGCGCGCGGCCGACGAAGCCGAGCCGCGCCTGCCAGTCGAGCCGGTCGACCTTGTACACGACGCCGTCGATATCGAACGGAAGGTCGGCGCGCTCCGCCTCGATCGCCTTGTACGCGGCGAGCGCGGCGTCGAGGTCGCCGCCGGCCTGGAACTGGCGCGTTACGGGAAAGCCCCAGTCGCGTATCGCCGTGATCGCCGCGCTCTGCGTATCGCCCGGCACGCTGCTCGCCTCTCCCCATCCCCAGGCGAAGAAGCGCAGCGGGCGCGACGCGGTAACGGTCGCGTCCTTCTGGCGCAGCGATCCGGCGGCGGCGTTGCGCGGATTGGCGAACTGGCGCGCTTTCTCGGGATCGTCCGCCTCGGCGAGCAGGCGCGCGTTGAGCGCCGCGAACGCCTGTTTCTCCATATAGACCTCGCCGCGCGCCTCGAACACGTCGGGCGCCCCGGCGGGCAGGACGGCGGGAATGTCGGCGATGGTGCGGACATTGACGGTGACGTCCTCGCCGACCTGGCCGTCGCCACGCGTCAGCGCCTGGACCAGCCGGCCCTTCTCGTAACGCAACGAGCAGCTCAGCCCGTCGATCTTGGGCTCGGCGGTCAGCAAGGTCGCGGCGCCCTCGGGAAGCGCGAGGAACCGCCGCACCCGGCCGAGGAACTCGCGAACCTCATCGTCGTCGAAAGCGTTGTCGAGACTGAACATCGGCCGGGCATGCGCCACCTTCGCCAGATGCCCGGCGGGCGCCGCGCCGACCTTCGCACTCGGCGAGTCGGTGCGGACAAGGTGCGGGAACGCCGCCTCGATCGCGGCATTACGACGTACCAGCGTGTCGTAATCGGCATCCGAAATCTCCGGCGCGTCGTCGATGTGGTAGAGCCGGTTGTGCCGCGCGATCTCGGCCGCCAGCGTTTCGAGTTCGGCGGCGGCGGCAATGTCGTCGGCGGGCAGCGGAGTCGTCATCGCGCCTGCTTAGCAGAGCCGCCCGGCGAGGGAATGCGTGCCGCATTTTGGCTGCGTTTGGCTGCGACAGCGATCCTGATAGGCGGGGGAGATGGCATATGCTCGTCGCGATGCTGATGGTGGCGCAAGTGGTGCTCGATCCACCGGCGAAGCCGCGGACGATCGGTCCGCTCCTGCCGCCATCGACGACGCTGGTCCGGTCCTGCCCGCCCAAGGACGGCGACAGCGACGACGTCGTCGTGTGCGGCAAGAGCGACAGCGAACGCTATCGCCTGCGCCCGATCGGCCCGCCGCCCAACGGCACGCCGCTGCCGCCGATGACGGCGAAGGTCGGTAACGGCACGATCGACAGCCACGCGGAACAGCATTGCGTCGGCGGCTTCTGCGGCCCCGCCGCGATGGTGCGGTTGAAGCTGCCCTTCTAGGCGACTTCGAGCAGCCGCCCGGCCTGCGCGCGGGCTTCGTCGGTGATCGTCGCGCCCGACAGCATCCGCGCGATCTCCTCGCGGCGTTCGCCCTCGTCGAGCGCGTGGACGCCGGTGCGCGTGACGGTGCCGTCGGACGACTTGGCGATGAAGAAATGCCGGCTCCCACGTGCCGCGACCTGCGGACTATGCGTCACCACCAGCACCTGGGTCCGCTCTGCCAGCCGCGCCAGCCGATCGCCGATCGCCGACGCCACCGCGCCGCCGACGCCGCGGTCGATCTCGTCGAACACCATCGTCGCCGCTCCGCCTTCCTCCGCCAGCGCAACCTTCAGCGCGAGGATGAAGCGCGACAGTTCGCCGCCGCTCGCGATCCTGGCGAGCGCGGCGAACGGCGCGCCCGGATTGGTGGCGATCTCGAACTCGACCCGGTCCTTGCCGCCGGGCCCCCATTGCTCGGGCGGGAGCGGCGCGACCACCGTGCGGAAGCGCGCGGCGTCGAGCTTGAGCGGGGCGAGCTCGCTCGCGACCGCCGTGTCGAGGCGGCCCGCCGCCGCCTGCCGCTCCGCCGCCAGCGCATCCGCCGCCCGTTCGTACTCGGCCTTGCGCATGGCGACCTGCGATTCGAGCGCGCCGACGCCCTCCTGGCCCGAATTAAGTCGGTCGAGCCGGCCACGCAGGTCGTCGGCCAGCGCGGCGAGGTCGTCGGGCTGGACGCGATGCTTGCGGGCGAGCGCGCGCAGATCGAACAGCCGTTCTTCGTCGCCCTCCAGCGCGGCGGGATCGAACCACAGGGCGTCGCGCGCTTCCTTCAGCCGATCCTCCGCCACCGCGCCCTCGGTCACCGCGCGATCGATCGCGGCCAGCGCGTCGGCCAGCGTCGGATGCGCGTCGGCGACGCGTTCGAGCACGCGGGCCGCCTGGCGCAGCCGCGACAATCCGCCGTCCGACCCTTCCAGGAACTGGTCGATCGCCGCGAGGTCGTCGGCGATCTTCTCCGACCGCTGCATGACGCGGCGGCGATCGGCCAGCGCTTCTTCCTCGCCCGGCTCCGGCGCGAACGCGTCGAGTTCGCCGACCGCATGTTCGAGCCAATCGCGGTCGCGGACGGCGGCGTCGATCTCGGCCCGCGCCACCGCCAGCGCATCCTCCGCCTCGCGCCAGCCGCGATAGGCGCGCGCCGTCGCCGCCGCGCTGCACCGGCCGAACGCATCGAGCAGCGCGCGATGCCCGGCCGGGGCCAGCAGGCCGCGATCGTCGTGCTGGCCATGCACCTCGACCAGATGCTGCGAGAGTTCGCGCAGCAGCCCGGCCGAGGCGGGCTGGTCGTTGACGAACCCGCGGCTGCCGCCATCGGCCTTGACGATGCGGCGCACGATCAGCGGCTCGCCGGGCTCGACGTCGAGGCCGTTCTGCGCCAGCAGCGAGGCGATCGGGCCGCCTTCGAGCGCGACGTCGAAGCTCGCCGTGACCACCGCCTGCGCGGCGCCCGCACGCACCAGCCCGCTATCGGCACGCGCGCCCAGCGCCAGCCCCAGCGCGTCGAGCAGGATCGACTTGCCCGCCCCGGTCTCCCCGGTCAGCACGCCCAGGCCGTCGCGAAACTCGAGGTCGAGCGCCTCGATCAACACGACGTCCCGGATGGCCAGCGCGGTCAGCATCACCCTTCATTAGGGAGCGCACCCCGCCCCGGCAACGGGCGTCCACGGCGGCAAAGTTGACAAACTTGACGGGGGTAGACCGGTCAGGTGCCGGGCGAACTTCACGCAATCGGCGAGGTGCGGATACCGGCCGCGACGCTTCCATCACGCCGGGTCGCCCCCGCGCGCGACCTCCCGCGCCCCGTACTACCCGCGCCACCGAACCTCCTCTCGCGCGACGGCCTGCGCCGCCGGCGGGGATATCAGGTCGATGTCCTGTAGGAAAACGCCTTACTTCGGCAGGTTGCCGGCACCGCCGGTGTTGCTGGTCCCGGTCGAGCCGCGCCCTTCGTCCTTGGCGGCGACGCCCGGGGTGCCCGGCGCGACCGGCTGCGCATCCTTCATGCCGAGCGGGATCGCCGGCTCGCCGGCTGCCAGCGGCGCGACCGGCTTGTACGGATGCTTCTGCATCAGGTCGTAGGCGTGCTTGTACCAGTCGGTGCCGGGGTAGTTGGCGCCGAGCACCGCCGCCGCCTTCTGCGCCTGTTCGGGCACGCCGAGCGCCAGATAGGTCTCGGTCAACCGCATCAGCGCTTCGGGCGTGTGGGTCGTCGTCTGGTAATTGTCGATCACCGCGCGGAAGCGGAGCGTCGCCGCCAGCCATTGCCCGCGCGTCTCGTAGAAGCGACCGATCTCCATTTCCTTGCCGGCCAGGTGATCGCGGACCAGATCGATCTTCAACCGCGCGTCGGCGGCGTATTTGGAGGTCGGGAAACGCCGCACCACTTCGCCCAGCGCGTCCTGCGCCTGCTGCGTGATCTTCTGGTCGCGCGTCACGTCGGCGATCTGTTCGTAATAGCCGAGCGAGACGAGATAATAGGCATAGGCCGCGTCGCGGTTGCCCGGATGGACCGAGATGAAGCGCTGCGCCGCCTGGATCGATTCGGTGTAGCTGCGGTCCATGTAATAGCTGAACGCGCTCATCAGCTGCGCGCGGCGGGCCCAGATCGAATAGGGATGCTGGCGCTCGACCTCGTCGAACAGCTGCGCCGCTTCCTTGTAGCGGCCCTGGTCGAGCCGGCGCTTCGCCAGCGTGTAGAGTGTGCCGACGTCGCGCGCGACATAGGGCAGGTCGCCCTTCTTCAGGCCGCCCCGGCCGGCACAGCCCGCGACGGGAAGAATGGCGACAGCGGTCAGCGCGAGGACGATCGGACGATAGGAGATACGCATGGAAAGGTGCCTTAGCCGAGCGGCGGGGATGCGAACAATGGTTTTCGCTTGTGGCTTTTTCGCGGCAGCGTCAGGGGATCGCATCCGCTGGCCTGCGCGTTGGCGGGCCGCTATCTTCAATCAGGAGCACGATTGCCGATGACCGCGACCCTGTTGGCCACCAAGCGAGTCGAGAAACCGTGGGGTCGCCACGATCTGTGGCCCGGCTTCGCCAACCCCGCGCCCGATGCGCCGCCGATCGGCGAGATCTGGTTCCAGACGCCCGATGCCGGCAAGCCCGAACTGCTCATCAAATATCTGTTCCCCGGCGAGCGGCTGTCGGTGCAGGACCATCCGACCGATGCCGAGGCGCAGAAGGCCGGCTTCCCGCGCGGCAAGGACGAATGCTGGGTGATCCTCGACGCCGAACCGGGCGCGACGATCGCCATGGGCACGAAGGAGCCGACCACGCGGGAGGCGTTGCGCCAGGGCGCGGAGGACGGGTCGATCGTCGACATGCTCGACTGGAAACCGGTCAAGGCGGGCGATTTCCTCTACTGCCCCGCCGGCACGATCCACGCGATCGGCGGCGGCATCACGCTGGTCGAGACGCAGCAGAACGTCGACCTCACCTATCGCCTCTACGATTACGGCTCAGACCGCGAACTGCACCTGGACGACGGGCTGGCGGTCGCCGACCCCAACCCGATCACCCCGCAACCGATCGTCGGCGAAGTCGGCGAGGGTCGCACGATCCTGGTCGAAGGGCCGAAATTCGTGCTCGAACGCTGGGCGGGCGGCGATCGCGAGGTCACCTTGCCCGATGGCGTGACCGCCTGGCTGACACCGCTGAAGGGTGCGGGCGTAGCCGATGGCGTCGCGTGGCGCGCGGGCGAATGCGTCACCGTGACCGGGACCGCACATATCTATGCGGAGGCAGGCAGCGACATATTGTTCGCCTATCCCGGCGATCGGCGGATCTAACCCAGGATAGGTCGTATCCGCCGGACGGTTTCGTCCGCGTTAACCATTTCGCCGCTAAGGTGCGCCGTCATGCTGCGCGTCCTCACTTTGTCGACCCTGTTTCCCGATGCGACGCGGCGCAATTTCGGCATCTTCGTCGAGCGCCAGACGCTCGGGCTCGCCGCGCATCCTGACGTCGAGCTGCGCGTCGTCGCGCCGGTCGGTCTGCCGCCGGCGCCGCTGTCGCTGCGCGGGCGGCACGCGGCGCTCGCCAAGCTGCCGCTCGGCGAACAGTGGAAGGGGCTCGACGTCTATCGCCCGCGCTTCCTCGCGGTGCCGGGGACGGGCGGGCGGTTTCATGCCAGGTCGCTGACGCGCGCCCTGCTGCCGCTGCTCCGCGACCTGCGGCGCGAATTCGCGTTCGACGTGATCGACGCTTCGTTTTTCTTTCCCGACGGTCCGGCCGCAGCTGTCCTGGGCAGGGCGTTCGGCGTGCCGGTGTCGATCAAGGCGCGCGGCAGCGACATCCACCATTGGGGCAACGCCGCCGCGACAGCGCGCCAGGTGCGTAGCGCCGGGCTGGAGGCCGCCGGCCTGCTCGCAGTGTCGGACGCGATGAAGCGCGACATGGTGGCGATGGGCATGCCCGCCGACCGCATCCGTGTGCACCGCACCGGAGTCGACCTCGGCACCTTCGCGCCGCGCGATCGCGGTGCGGCCAAGGCGGCGCTAAAGGTCAACGGGCCGCTGATCGTTTCCAACGGCGCGCTGATCGAACGCAAGGGGCACGAGATCGTGGTCGCCGCGATGAAGTCACTGCCCAACGCGCGGCTGATGATCGCGGGCGAAGGCAACCGGCGCAGCGCTTTGACCGAGTTGATCGCCGAGCTCGGACTGCAAGATCGCGTGACATTGCTCGGCGCTGTGCCGCATGGCGAGATGGCCGAACTGCTCGGCGCGGCCGACGTGATGGCGCTGGCGTCCACGAGCGAGGGTCTCGCCAATGCCTGGATCGAGGCGCTGGCGTGCGGCACGCCGATCGTCATTCCCGATGTCGGCGGCGCGACCGAGGTCGTGACCGAGCGCGCCTATGGCCGGATCGTCGGCCGCTCGGCGGCCGGGTTCGCCTCGGGCATCGCCGCGGTGCTGGCCGATCGCACCCCGCAAGCGGCCGCCCGCGCGGGGGCGGAGCGCTTCACCTGGGCGGCGAACGCCGCCGGACTGTACGACCATCTGGCGGGGCTGGTCGCCGCGGCACGCTGACGACCGCGAGCGCCTTTCCTTACCGCCGCGACGCCGGCATCGGCGTCCCGCGCCATGCCGCCGCCTGACGCTCGCTGAGCGACACGAGGTTGCCCATCTCGACCGGCATGTCGATCAGGTGCAGGCCCCATTCCTTCGCGACCATCCCGTTAATCATCACGTCGCCGACGATCGTGTCGGTGCGCGGGTCCTTGGGATCGGCATTGACCGTCACGGCGAGGTAGTTGAACCCGCCGTTCGATACGCACTCGGTCGAGATCAGCCCGGGCACCGACACGAACGGCGTCGTCACCGGCGCGCCGTCGCTGGTCCACGGACCCATCGGCGCCGAGGCCAGCCCCGCCCCCTTCGCGCCGAAGATCGCATCGCTGACCACCTTGCCGCCACCGAGCGCCGCCGGATTGGTGCAGGCCGCAACCATGCCCGGGCGATCGGCGATCACGCCGAACCGGCTGTTGGCCGGCGGCGGCGAATCGGCGCGAAAGCTCGCATAGCTGACGAAGCAGCCGAACTGGTCGGTCGTCCGGCATGGCTTGGTCCGTTTGAAGTCGCCGCCCAACTCGCCGCCCGCCGGGACCGCGACGTTGGTGCCGATCAGATAGGCGGCAATCATGTTGCGGCGCATGTCGGGATTCTGCTCGATCGTGTCGGCGACGAGCTGCTTCAGGATGCCGGCGCCCTGGCTGTGCCCGATCAGCACGACGCCGCGCCCGCCGTTCGACCGCTTCCAGTAATCGTACCACGCCGCCTGCACGTCGAGGAAGGCGAGCCTGCGATCGGCCTGGGTCGCCTTGCCCGCCAGCATGTCGCGCAACGCGGTCAGCGTGACCTGGCGATACATCGGCGCATAGACGCGGCACTTCGACGTGAACCGCGCCGCCTGCGACGCCGCGACCGCGCGTTCCTCGTCACCGATGTTGAGGTCGCTGTTGGGTGTCGGGTCGAGCGACACCGTCGGATAGACGTAGAAGCAGTCGTAAGCGGGTTGCGGATCGGCCTTAAACCTGGCGATGCTGCGCCGGCCGTTGGCCTGGATGACGGTGACGGTCTGGTCGGCCGCACAGGCGTCCTTGCGACCCGGTCGGCACAGCCACGCATCGTCGTTGGTGTAGACCGGTGCCGGGATCGGCGCGTAGACCGGTGCGGCCGGCACCGCTTGCACTGCCGGAGCACCGGCCACCGGCGCAGGCACCGCCGTCGTCTGTGCCAGCGCTGGTGCCGCCGCCATCAGCGCACCGATCGTCAACCACTGTCGCATGCCAACCCCTCCCCAGGTGATTCCGTCGCGGGAAGCTTATCGCGCGCCACGGTGCGATCAAGCGTGCCGGTGCCGCGTCAGGCGATCGGGTAGAACGCCGCTACGATCCAGCGCCCCTCGCCCCGCAATACGCCCCAGGCGCGCGCGGCGGCGCGGCTGTCCATCGCCTCCAGCCCGATGCCGCGCACGGTCAGCGCCGCGACGAACGGCGGCGGCGGTCGCACCAGCGTCGCGCCGGTGCCGAGCAGCAGGAATTCGGGCTTCGGATCGAGCGTGAGGATCGCCGCCAGCGCCGCCTCGTCGAGCGCTACGAGCGGCGGCGGCGTCCAGCCATCGGCGCGCTGCGGCGTCAGCGTCAGTGCGCGATAGACGTTCTCGTCGACGCGAAATCCCTGCGGCGACATTCCGGCGACGACCGGCCCGTCGGCGCGGGCCCGGTCCATCCGCATCAGCCGACTCGCTCGCCGGCGGGCTTGCCGCGCGCATCGGCGACCGGCTCGGCCCGCAGGCCCAGCGTGATGAGCAGCGACGACGACACGTAGATCGACGAATAGGTCCCGACGAACACGCCCAGAATCATCGCCGCGGTGAAGCCGCGCAGCACGTGCCCGCCGAAGATCAGCAGCGAGAACAGCGCCAGCAGGATCGTCAGCGAGGTCATGACGGTGCGTGGCAGCGTCTCGTTGACGCTCAGGTTGATGATTTCACGCATATCCATCTTGCGGTAGCGGCGCATATTCTCGCGGATGCGATCGTCGATGACGATCTTGTCGTTGATCGAATAGCCGATGATGGTCAGCACGGCGGCGACGATATTGAGGTCGAACTCGAACTGCGTCAGCGCGAAGAAGCCGAGCGTCATCAATACGTCGTGCAGGATCGCGACCCCGGTCGACACGCCGAACTGCCATTCGAAGCGGAAGATCGCGAAGAGGCAGATGCCGATCACCGCGAGCACCACGGCGAGAACGCCGTTACGGATCAATTCGCCCGAAACCTTGCCGGAAACGGTCGATTGGCGTTGAAACGACGAGCCCGGGAAGTCCTTCGCGAGCTCGTTGGTGACCTTGGTCACCGCCACGTTGGTCGCGTCCTCGCCGCCCTGCTGCACCGGCAGGCGGATCGACAGGCGGTTGGGATCGCCGAGCTGTTGCAGCGCGGCGTCGCCCAGGCCGAGGCGATCGACCGAACTCCGCACCTGGTCGACGCCCGGCGGCGTCGCGAACTTGTATTCGATCATCAGGCCACCGGCGAAATCGACGCCCATGTTGAGGCCCTTCAGCGGCACCAGCGCGATCGCCGCCAGCGTCAGCAGCGCGGTAAGTCCGAACGCCCAGTAGCGCAGGCGGACGAAATCGATGTTGGTGTTGTCGGGAACGATCTTGAGCAGGCGCATAATCTAACCCGTCACCCCGGCGGAGGCCGGGGTCGTTATGTTGCAAGGGGCCGGCCGAAACGCGGCGGCCCCGGCCTGCGCCGGGGCGACGATGATGGGAGCGGTCATATGTTGATGGTCTGCGGACGGTTCTTCCGCAGCCAGAGGACGACGAGCATCCGGGTGAAGGTGACGGCGGTGAACACGCTGGTCGCGATGCCGATCAGGAGGACGACCGCGAACCCCTTGACCGGGCCCGAGCCGAGCAGGAACATGATGACGCCCGAAATGGCGTGCGTCATGTTCGCCTCGAAGATGGTGCGGCTGGCTTCCTTGTAACCCAGTTCGACCGACTGGATCACGCTGCGCCCGCGCCGGCGTTCCTCGCGGATACGCTCGTTGATGAGCACGTTCGCGTCCACCGCGGTGCCGATCGTCAGCACGAAGCCGGCGATGCCCGGCAGCGTCAGCGTCCCGTTGATGACCGCCAGCACGCCCATGATGACCAGCACGTTGATGACCACCGCCCAGTCGGCATAGATGCCGAACCGGCCGTACGTCGCCAGCATGAACAGCACGACCAGCACGACCGCGATGATCGACGCCTTGATCCCGGCGTTGATCGAGTCCTTGCCGAGGTCGGGACCGACACTCGATTCCTCGACCACCTTCAACGGCACGGTCAGCTTGCCCGACGACAGCGCGATCGCCAGCGTGTTGGCCGAGGCGACGGTGAAGCTGCCCTCGATATAGCCGGAGCCGCCCAGGATCGCGGAGTTGATGCGCGGCGCCGAGATCACTTCGCCGTCGACCACCACGGCGAAGCGCCGGCCGATATTGACCTGCGTCACCTGCGCGAACTTCTTGCCGCCGACGCTGTCGAAGCTGAAGTCGACGATCGGGCTGTTGTCCTCCTGCTTGTACGCCTGCTTGGCCGAGGTCAGCTGGTCGCCGGTGATGACCGCCTGGCGCTGGACCAGGATTTTCGAGCCCGGCGGGCCTTCCTTGTACGGCAGCACCTCGTCGTCGGGCGGCACGACCATGCCCGGCGTGTAGGGCCGTTCGTCGACCATCTTGAACTCGAGCTTGGCGGTCTTGCCGAGCAGTTCCTTCAGCGCGGCGGGGTCCTTCAGGCCCGGGACCTGGACGATGATGCGGTTGCCGCCCTGCTGCTGGATGGTCGGCTCGCGCGTGCCGAGCTTGTCGATGCGCGTGCGCACGACCTCGGTCGCGGAGTTCATCGCATCCTTGATGAGCTGGTCGGTACCCGCCTTGGTCGGGGTCAGCACGAAGGTCGACGAATTGACGACGGCGATGTCCCACACGCGCTGGCCGGTCATGCCCGCGCCGCCGCCGGTGATCGAGAGCAGCCGCTGGCGCGCATCTTCGAGCTGGCCGACATTCTGCAGCATGAAGCTGACCTTGCCGCCGTCGGTCGAGACCGTCCCCGTCTTGATCGCGGGCGCGCGGCGCATCTCGTTGATGACGTCCTGCGCTTTGTTGTTCACCAGCGTCTTGATGAGGTCGTCGGTATTCGCCTCGAGCAGCAGGTAGCTGCCGCCGGCGAGGTCGAGACCCAGGTTGATGCGGGGATGGACCGGCCAACCCTTGGTCTGGTCCTCCGAAAAGAAGCTCGGCACCGCCAGCGCGCACAGCGCCACCAGCACCGCGACGATCGACCAGACCTTCCAGCGCGGGAAATCGAGCATCAGTCGTTGGCCGGCTTGTTCGACACGGGCTGGATCACTTCGGTGATGGTCGCCTTGACCACCTGGATCTTCACGCCCTGCGCCACTTCGAGCTCGACATAGGGGTCGGCGACCTTGCTCACCTTGCCCAGGATGCCGCCCGACGTGATGACCTGGTCGTTCTTCTTGATCGCCGCCAGCGAATCACGCAGCGCCTTGGCGCGCTTCTGCTGCGGGCGGATCATCAGGAAGTAGAAGACCACGCCGATCAGCAGCATCTGCATCAGGAACATCGCGGTTCCGCCGAACGCATCGGCGGCGGGGGCCGGCGCGGTCGCGGCGGCTTGGGCGTAAGCGGAAGGAATGAGCATCGTCGTCCTGATTCGATAAGGCGGGTCCGGCGCGTTCCCCCGAAAAACCCGGATATACCAGGCGCCGGCATCAAGCGCCGCGCGCTATCACCATGCGCGCGGCCACGCAACCGGCGTGCCGTGTCCGCCGCACGGCACGCGGCGCGCTACCGCTTGCATCCCCGCCCCCGACGCCCTAGACGCCCGCCTTCCGAAGCCGCCTCGACAGGCGGCCTCGCCTGGTCGGGGCGTAGCGCAGCCTGGTAGCGCATCACACTGGGGGTGTGGGGGTCGCAGGTTCGAATCCTGTCGCCCCGACCAATTTCAGAGAGCAAAAACAACAAATTAGCAGCGACGCCCGCGCTGTGGTCGCCGAAACGGCTCTTACGGGTAGCATATGGGTAGCAGTTGCGCTTGTCGCGCTACCCGCCGAAACCTTGGAAAGATTCGGCCTCGCACTTACCTTCGTCGCGCGTCGAAATGCCGCTTCAAACAGCGAACGGGGGTGCTGCAATGCTCGATACGTGGGGCGATCACGCCGATATCGGTATCCGGACGAACGACGACGAGGCGAGCGATGCGTTGTGGGCATTCGCCAACAAGGCCGAGGCGGATGGCGACGATAGCTTTAGCATCACCGAAGACCTAAATAAGTCGGCGGCGCTCACCGAAGCCCATCAAATTTGGATCATCGTCAACGACGCCGCGAAAACAGGGCTATTGCTGGCGGGCATCTACCGCACATTGAAGCCGTTCGCAAAGAAGGGCGGCAAATTCTCGCTGAAATTCGATGGCGCACTGAAAATCAGTCGGGACGAACAAGACCGGCTCCGCGAAATCGGTTGCGAAATATCGATCGAAACGGACAGTAAGGTGCCGAGCGACGAAGCCCCGAAGGAATTGGAAGATGGCCGAAGCCAGTAGCGCCGATCGTTGGGCGACAATCAGCCATAAGTTCAAGGCCGTGTTAGAACGCGGCGGCGACGAACGTTTGGTGCATTATCGGATCGCGGCGGTGCTTCGACACGAAGTCGCACAAAGCTGCGGTTGCGACGAATCTAGCATCTATTTCTACAAATTCGATCATGGCCCAACGCCCGAATATGATCGCTATGAGCGCGTTGACAGCCCACATGATGCCGTCACGTCCAGCGAACAGGGCAAAACGATTGGGCTTGGTATCCAGCTTGAGGCCGGTCCCGCCGTGTTGCCGAACGTTGTCATCGTTTGGCCGATCGATATCGATCGCGACGGGACGGAACTAACCCTGAATTCGCCAATGATGAACGGCGCGCTTTCATTCGACATGAAGGACGACGCGAAGCTACTTGCCGCGATGAAATCGATCGCGGAAGACACATACGGCCATATCTGCGATGCGCTCGATTTTTGGACGAATGGCGGTCGTCCACCGAAGCGGATCGGCTTCGGCTAACTGGCTCGTGCCATGCTCAATATTCCACCGATCATTGAACGCATCACGGCTTTGCTCGATCAGGATACCGATCAAAGCGTCACGTATGCCGCGCTCGAAGCACGCCTTGCGCTAGAGAAGGTGTGCTACGACCGACTTCGCCAGCGTCACGACTACATATCCCACGATCAGCTTAAAAAGTGGCAACCCGGCCAGATCGTCAACACGCTAATGACCGACGTTGACGAAAACGTCACCGAAACCATGACCCTAATGGTTGGTCGCAATCCGGACGTTAAGCCCGAAGATGACGATTTCGTGGAAGTCGGAACGGAAATTGGCTTCGATCCGAAACGCATCTCGAAAATGTGGCAAGCACTTGCAAAACTGGCGCTACACGTCCGTGTTCCCAAAAACCGAGACGATGCCATTGCCGACTACGGCGACAAAACCGCTATTCGTGCGAAGGTGGAGGAAGTCGTTGAGGAACTTCGCCGTCTCGCAAAGGGAACGATGACCTTTAGCGGCATCGGCATGGAAGTCTCATTTGATTGCCCGGCATGCGGCGAAAAGAACAAGCGTCGGGCAAAACTGTTACGTCACGGCCAACAAATTCATTGCATCAATCCGAATTGCAAACTGACTTGGAAGACGGAAAAGCAGGGCGAAGATTTCTATTTTGAACCGCAAACCATCGACGTGAATTGCGAGTCTTGCCGCGCCGAATGCCATTTGCCTTGGCGTTATTTCATGGAAATGAAGCATGACGAAGTTGGCTCGTTCTCATGCTCCTGCGGTCACAAAAACTACGTCAAATGGGAACTCGCGCAAGTGCGGCCGAACAGCGAAAACGAACCAGCGTCAACGTAATTGCTACCCATATGCTGCCCACAATGTTCGAAGCGGCGGTGATCGGCAGCGAACCTTTGAAAACACGCCGAAAATTCGTCTTTTCCGACCCGCGACCTTCGCATCATTGATGTTGCGGTCGCCTCTAAGACGAAATAGCCGCCCGGTTCGGTGCAACCGGACGGCTACTCCCCCGCTGCGTCGGATAGCGAAGGACCACTATCGCGCGACGAAGCCTTAGAATCGATCGCTGCCGACGAAACCGGCGGGCATGGGGTCGGTCGGCATGTCTGGGTCGGCGGCGCCGGGCTTGGGCGCAAAGGGGAGCCGATGCCCTAGGACATATTGCGCGTTGGC
Organism: Sphingomonas sp.; assembly: GCF_017304635.1. Classification (GTDB taxonomy): domain Bacteria; phylum Pseudomonadota; class Alphaproteobacteria; order Sphingomonadales; family Sphingomonadaceae; genus Sphingomonas. The sequence continues at coordinate 50,960 of NZ_JAFKMA010000001.1, read as the reverse complement.
GTTGAGCGGCCACAGGGGCACCGCCAGCACCGGGAAGGCGTCTAGGTCGATCGCCAGCCCCGCCCGCGCCACCGCCTCCCCGATCGGCTCTCGCGGGTCGATCAAGGGCACAAGGCCGAAGGGCGGCAGCTTGCCGTCGTTCACCAACCATAGCACGTGCGATAGTCGCTGATCGCCGCGATCCTGCGTCGCGGGGGCGCCGGTTTCGAAGTCGGCAAACGACATGCCCACACAAGCTTCGTCGCTCACGAAGAACGGCAATGCGTCGGGGTGATAGTCAACGACCGGCGGCGGTTCGGCGAAGTTTGTGGGCACGATCGCGGCGAACTGCCCGATCAACAGCTTGTCGCCGAGCGGCGTCCAACCTTGGCGCGAGTTTCGGTCGAACCAACCGGCGAGCGCGGCAAGGCGCTGTTGTGCGAGCGCATTCATTCGACGTGCGTCCGTTCGTAAGCCATCGCTGCACCGCGCAGATAGAACGACGAATGCGCGTCCTTAATCACACCGTCATAGCGATCGGCAACGGTTCGAAGGGCATCGGCCCGCCCAAGTTCGGCGTCGGCTTCGGGAATATGCGCTAAAAGGCCGTGCGACGCGAAGTTCAATCGAACTTCATCGCTCATCCCCAAAAGATAGCCTTCGTTGGAATGGATCACCGCCGCCAGTTCGAAATCCTGCTTGATTGCCTTGTCGATCGCCACTTTGCCGTTGGCAGGATCGCGATACTTTTCCGCAACCCATGCGTGCTTCAAATTGTGGAAAAACGATCGGGATGGGTCGAGCGTGAACTTGTCGGCGATCATCGCCCTTGCGGCAGCTTCGACCTTATCGGCTTCGGTGCGCAAGCCGTCACGCGATTTGGCGAGCGTCGCGCCAAGCGCATCGGCTTCCTGCATCGCCCGATGATTTCGAGCGGCGACGGTGCGACCTTCGTCTTTGGCAACCCGAACGACTACATCGACGGCCTTAGCCATCGCATCATTCGCCGCCTGAATAAGCCGTCGCGGTTCGTTGCTGTATTCGTCGGGCTTCCCCAACGACGCATGGCGCCCGGTCGGGACTTGCATCCGCTCGACAAAACGAAGCGCGGTATCGTTGCGATTTAGCATTTCGGCCTCCAATTCCCCGGCGCGTCGATCGACGCTTTCGACGGGGCAGTTTTCCAATATCGGGCTAGGTGCGGCGGCACGTCGGCGACGGGCGTAACGACGGGCGCGCGGCGCTCGCTTTGCGCGGCTTGCACAACGGCACGTTGCGATAATTCGAAGCGGGTTTCGTAGATCGCTTCTTCGTCCGGCGTGCGCGGCTTTGAGGGCAGGATAAGCAGCGCGTGATTTGCCGGGCGGTGCGGATACTGTTCGGCGAAACGCGCCAAGGCTTCGGCCTTGGTTTCGTTGATGCCCACAAACAGGACGCGCGGGATCGGCCCCTTGTCGTCGGCCCCGCCGTTGCTTTCCGCCCGACTCAACCGGCCTTTGATGCCCCGAAGCGTCATCAGCCCCGCGCCTCGATCGCGTCGAGTCGGCGCTCGATTTCCGTCGTCTCGATCGCGCGCACGATCAGCGACAGCATGTTCGCCCATTTGCTCGCGTGATCGACCGATATCATCTGCGACCGGCTCTCCCGGTAGATGCGTTGCATCTCACGGCGCACGTCCGTCGCGGTGTCCAAGCGGCACCGATACCGCCGGGGGGCGGGGGTCGGCGCGGGAGGCGCTGTTTCCTGCGATTTTTGCGAAGTCCAAGACACGATATTCAGCCAGTTAGAGCCTAATTCCGTCCCTTTTATCAAGCCGACTCGGAAGTATTGTCAAGCGAGATCGTGAATATTCCTGCCCTTGGCCTAGCTAATTCCCGCTCTAGCGTGTCATCAGCAACCAATAATGCATCGTATCCATAACCTAGACTTCGAAGCTTGCGTCGAATATCGCTTCGAACGTTCGGCAATTTTGCGGCAGCTAACTTTATTACTCCGTTTAGAATGCAGTTTTGTCTATGATCGATCTTCGAAAGTTCATTCAGATACGTGAGCCGTAGAATGGAATTGTATTGCGGGAAATAATCCCGCTGAAACTGCATTAGCTGCGCCGTGCAAGCGACCCGGTTACGCTTCGAACGAATTTTCGCGAGCGAGCCGTGAAGATCGAACAGGAAGCACTCCGTTCCGACGCGCTCATCGTGAAATATGAATGTCGTCGCGCCCCGGCTCATGGTCGCGCATCGCATGATATAGTCATATGCAAGGCGATCGTTGGCCCGCTCCGGTTCGCAATCCCTGTTGCGAACAAGCCGATCTTCGTTGCGGTCGAGCAAATCCGAAATGATCGAATGCGCCTTGTCATTGAACTGAATATCGTTGGTCATGTCGAATGCCTCGAATTAATTGCTACCTATATGCTGCCCACAATTCGGCGGCGATCACGCGCACTCCGCAAGCGTTTGAAACTTCGCGAGAATCGCCGAACAATGAACCGCATAGTCGCACACCATGCGTGCGGTGGTCGGCGAAATAAGAGAGCGGTAAGAAATCCATTGGACAGCTAAACTACTGTAATACCTTATCTTTTACTTCATTTAAGAATATAAGAAGATAAGAGACAGTTGAGCAGCAAGGCGCCGGGTCGGGGGCGGTGGGGTCCGATTGCTCTATCTTCTTACGTTCTTAAATGGCGGATTTCTGCGGTTTTCGGCTCTTATGCCCAGTCTACGGCGACCGAAGCATGGCATTGAAAGCGTCGAAGTCGTTGACGATGAATGTGCGCGCTCTTGTGCCGAATGTCGCAAGCGTCTGTTCGGTTGAGAATTCTTGGATCACCGCCGAAGTGTGGGCGAGACTGTGCAACACCCGTTCGATTGCCTTCGTGCGCCCAATTTTATCATCGAATGCGGGAAGGTTGCGGACACGCTTCGATATGTAAGTTTGCGTGAAGGCGCCGATGTTGTGCATTTCTTCGGATACACCGTAGTTGGCGAACCGCTTGAACTCGCCATGTTGATATTCGTGTATGCACCGTAGAACGGCTTGTTCCTGCTTCGCCTCGTTTCCGGCAACGACACCAATGTCGCCGCTATCGAACCGGACGATAAGCCGAGCGATATCGCGTTCGATCTGTGCGGTTGCCCACATTGCGATATCGAGCGTGACGATCGGATTTTCGAAATCGCCCCCTACGGCAATCAGACCGGCAAGCTTGACCGCCTTCATGTGGGCACGACTATACAATTCGCGGTTTACGTCATTGGTGGCTTCGTCGTGCCGTTCGTCGCAATACAAATCGAAGCGATCTAGGTATTCTTCGGCGTCCGAAGCCATCGTGACATGCGTAACGGAATTGTTCTGATTTGCGCTGGCGCAATAACTCATCAAATTTGCGATGCGCTCTAGCATAGCTAGTTCGGGGCGAACCTTGTCAGCCTCCTTGTTGCGTGCGGGGCGCTTGCCTTTGAACTCCATGATTATGAAGCGCGGAAGCAAGCCATTGGTTATCATCGCTTCGCTTAGGTTTTCGAAGAAGGTGCTAGGCGTGCTTTCGCAAAGGAATGAGACAGCGGGCGCGACGATCGCGGCGGTATCCCGTTCTTTCTCGCTATAGACCGTTTCGCCCAATACCCGGCCTTCGCCGCTCTTGTTGTATAAGTCCAACATCACGCGAAGCAGCGCGGCGTCGGCGGCGTTCACGCGCGGTTGCGCCATTTGGGCAAAGCGAAGTCCGAATTCGCCGACGATCGAAACGAACGATGGCGGCTTTCGACGCGACAAAGTTCGCAAAAGACCTTGACCCGATGCCATATCGGACGGTCCAACGAAACTTGCCGCGTGAGCCGACCCGAACGGGTTTCCCGGCGACGGTTTCGTTAGCGCGCTGATGATTTGCCCGATACCGGATGCGGCGGCTTCCTTGCCCATTCCAGTGTCAGCTAGGACTAGGACATATTGGTTTAGCCCGGTCCCGTTCACATTGTGGGAACGACCGACGATACCGGCGACAAAACCGATAGCGCCCGCAAGGGCGACTTCTTCGATCTGGCGCGGCGCAGCAGCGTAAATGAACTGCGCCACTTCGCCGACCAATCCGGGCGGCGGCGTTACGTCGGACATTGGGCGTTCCTATGCGGCGCTACGCGCGGAGCCGACTTCGGCGGTCGATCGGCCCGGCGCCGACATGCGCGACGCTGCCCACGCATCTAGGTCCGCCGCCGTATAGACCGGCCAGCGCCCGATTCGCCGGAACACCGGCCCGCCGCCGATCACCGCCAGCTTGGCAAGCGTGTTGGCCGAGCCGAAGCCGTATCGCTCCTTGAGATAGTCCGCCGCCTTGTCGCGGCGCATACAAGCGGGTTCCATACTGCCATCTCCTTGAATGCGCCGGGGTGGCGCGAGATGGCTTCGGATATCCGGCCCCGATCGGCCCTACAGGGGGGAATTAATTCGGATCGCGGATTTGCAGCGACCATCCCAACACGTCATTGATGTGCCGCTTCGTCGCGTTCATTTCTTGACGCTGCACGATCGGTTGCGCGCGACGATTGCGGCCCCGGTCCTTCGATGCGCGAGCGGCGCGAATGCTAACCGGCTCGACTTCGGCAATCGCATGTAGTTCTTCTTCGACGGTTGCGATGAAGTCGCGAAAGCCTTCATCGCTGCCAATGCGCGCCGGGCGCAATGCGGTAGCAGCTTCGCGCACGTCGGCGAATTGACCGGCTAGGATCGCGCGGGCGGCGGCGATGGCTTCGGCACGTCGTTTCGTGCCAACCGGCCTTCCGCGCTTCGCGGTCACGACGCAGCCTTAAGCGGGACGACGTTCGATTGGCGCGCGATCTTGTCGGAAAGCGGCGTCGCGACCCGGTTCGCGGCGGCACGCAACGCCGTTTCGGCGAAGTGCGTGTAGCGCGCCGTCGTGGCGGTTTGGCTATGGCCTAGCAGCTTGCCCACAACGGACAGGCTGATGCCGTCCAACGCGGCGTGCGACGCGAAGGTGTGGCGGATATCGTGAAGCCGCACTTTGCCAAGGCCAGCGTGGGCAATGATTTGCGCCCAAGGCCGCTTCAAGTCGGTGCGGTGTTCATTTTCGCCTTCGCCTTCGATGACGTAGGGATGGCCCTTCGTGGCGGTCTTGCGGAGCGTATCGAGGATTTCGCGGGCGAAGTCGGAAAGCACGACGACGCGCTTCTTCGTCTTCGTAACAGGCAGATACAGGAAGCCGTTTTCGGCGTCATAGAATTCCCACTTGAGCGTCAACACTTCGCCCGATCGCATTCCGGTTGCGAGCAACAGCCGAATGGCGGCGATGGCGTGCGGCGACATTTTCGGGGCGCGGCGCGTGTCGGCGTCCTTGGCGCGATGCTTGGCCTTGGCGCCTTCCCGCAACGCCCACGGCAAGCCGGCGTGTTCGGCTTCGTGCATCGTGGCGCCGAGCCGATCGATTTCGTCGGCGCTAAGGTAGCGTTCGTTCTCGTTGTCCTTGGCGATCTTCACGGTGCCGCGCGGGTTCTTTTCGAGATACTTTTCGCCAACCGCGTAGGTGAATACGCCGCTCAACACGCGGGCCGTGCGACGGGCAACGCCAGCGCCGCCGCGAACGCCGGGACGTTCGCCCTTCTTCGTCACGATCGTTGTTGCCGTCTTGCCCTTCTCAACGTCGCGCATGAACGCCTTGAAATCGGCGTCGGTAACGTCGCTGATCTTCTTCGAACCGAGCAACGGCTTAACGTGGTTATCAAGCGCGGCCTTGTCGGTATCGACGGTCGATGCGCGCTTATTCCCGCAACCGCGTTCGATATATTCGTCGCATAGTTCGGCGACAGTCAGTTCGGCTTTCTTCTTTTTCTCCGCTGCGGCAGGATCGATGCCATCGCGCGCAACGCGCAAAAGCTTGTCTCCCCGATCCCATGCTTCATCAACGGTAAGCCCGCCGGGACCATACTTACCGATGTTCTGTTTGCGGACGGTGCCAACCCCGCCAATGCGGTATTGAATGATGAACACCTTGCGACCGCTGGGGCGCACGCGACAGCCGAAGCCTGACAGCTTGCCGCACCATTCGACGTAATCCTTGTCGCGCGGTTCGAGCGCATCAACGACCGTCTTCGTTAGCTTCGACCTTGCCATGTGGGCATCGCTCCGGGCATCAAATGGGCATCAGATTTCGGTAATCTGGTGCCACTGGACGCCATCGGTTGTAAAGGCCGGTAGTTCAAAAACGGCGGAAATCCGTGGTTAACGGCATCTGGCGTAAATTTGGGTAACGCCCGGAAAACTCGCTGGCCCGCACTGGGGGTGTGGGGGTCGCAGGTTCGAATCCTGTCGCCCCGACCAAATATTTGGCGGACAGGCCCGCGTTACTCATCCTGGCATCATCCGGCGGCGGGCACCGCGACGTCGAAAGCTATCGTCAACCGCTCGCCCGTCGCGAAGGGCAGCGTGGCGTGCCATGTCGTCGAGGGGAACAGGACCAGCCTCGCCGGGGCCGGTTCGACGCGGTGGATTGGCGGCAAATCCAGTCCGAGCTCCAGCGGTGGCGTGCCGAAAGCGAGGTGGCCGGCATGGGGGTCGGGGTCGCCTGCGGTATCGGGCAGGTCGAGATAGAATGCCGAGCTGATCCATCCGCGGCTGTGCGTGTGCGGCGCGTGGTGGCCGTCCCCGCGCAGGAGCACCGACCAGCTACCCTCGAACAGCATCGTGTCGCGCGCCGGCCCGAGCAACGGATGGCCGGGGAGCATCGGCGGCAGCGCCGCGATATAGTCGGCGACCGCCGTCCCCACGCGTCCGCGCGCGCGCTGGATCGTCGGATCGTGGTGGAAGAACAGGTTGCGCTCGGTCTGGATGCCGCCACGGACCGATTGCTCGAGGTGGCGGCGGCCGGTCGCGAGCAATCCGCGGACGGTGGCCGCGAGGGCGGCTCGCTCCGCCGGCGGCATCTCGATGTCGGTCGCCGCGATATAGGCAGTGCCGCCATCGAACCACGTTGCGCGCGAATCGTCCATCAGTCGCCAGGCCAGCGACAGATACGGCCAGAAGGTGCGCGCGGCCGGCCCGTCGATCCGTGCCAGCGCGATCGCCTCGGCCCGATCGGGGCGAGCGTTGCGCAACCAGAAGCGCACGCGGCACAGGTCGAGCCCGGGGTCGTCGACGCCCGCCGCCGCGTCGAACAGCCGGGGATCGGTCGCCGCTTCGTCGGATTCGCTGGCCAGGAAGATCGCGCAGAGATCGAGCGCGCGCTGCCGCCCCGCTTGCGCGGTCGCCTGCGCGAGCACGCGCCGCGCGCCGGCCCAGTCGCGCGCCGTCGCCAGCAGGCGAAACCAGGCAAGCCATAGCGGCAGGTGCGTCGGCACGACCCGCGTCGCCGCGGCGAAACTGCGGTCGAACGCGTCCGCCGCCGCACCGTGCCGCAATTGCGCGAGTTGCAGATGACCGTCCACCCATGCCGGGTGACGCGTCACGGTCGCTTGCAGCAAGGCGTCCGCGGCATCGTGCCGCCCCTCGACGGCAAGCGCCGCGGTCAGCCCGCCGATCGCGTTGGGATCGTCGGGCGCCAGTTCGGTGACGCGCGCGAACAAGGCGGCGGCGGGGCGCCAGCTTTCCCAGTGGATGCGCGCCTGCGCCAGCGCGATCGCGGCGTCGTCGGGCGCCAGCGCCGCCGCGTCGTCGATCGTGGCGACCGCCTCCTCAATCCGCTGCGTCGCGCGGAAGGCGAATCCCTGCCTCAGCCGGTCGCGCGCCGCATTGGTCACCGGCACGGCATCCCTTTGCGGACAGAGTGGTGTGGCGTTCGATCCGAAACCAGGCGGATCGGCCGGATACTCGGCATTGTCATCGGCCCCTCCCCCTGCCCCCGGAATCCAAGCAAAATAGCCACTTGGCCGAACTCTGCAATCCTTTGCGAAAACCACTTGCAATCGATTGCAATACATTGCAGATAGGCTCTCGATGCTCCGCGAAAGGAGTACGTCAAATCGTTTCGGAGGGGATCTATGCGAATTTCGGGCCTTTATACCTGTGCGTCGGTCACCGCGATCGGGCTGGCGCTGGTCGCAGCGCCAGCGCTGGCGCAGACCGCGCCGCCGCCCGCCGGCTCCCCGGCCCCGGCCGACCAGAGCGCGGCGCCCGCCGATCCCGCCGCCGGGCAGGACACGCTGGCCGACATCGTCGTCACCGCGTCGCGCGGCGACCGCAGCAAGCTCAACACCTCGACCTCGATCAGCTCGGTCGATGCCAAGGATATCGCGAACTTCAACGCGACCAGCACCGCCGAACTCTATCGCCTGATTCCCGGCATCCAGGTCGCGGGTACGCAGGGCGACGGCGGCAACTCGAACATCGGTGTCCGCGGCTTGCGCACCCCGACCGGCGGCTCGCCGTTCGTGCAGGTGCAGGAAGACGGCCTGCCGACCGTGCTGTTCGGCGACATCCAGTTCGGCAACAACGATTACTGGACGCATCCCGACCCGCAGACGCAGCGCGTCGAGGCGATCCGCGGGGGCACCGCCTCGACGCTGGCGTCGCAGGCGATCGGCGCGGTGCTCAACCATATCAGCTATACCGGCCGCAACGACGGCGGGTTCGTCGAGATCGAGAAGGGCGTCAATTACGATTTCACGAAGCTGAACGCGCGGATCGGCGGCAGCATCAACGATTCGACCTATTACAACCTGGGCGGCTATTACGACGTCGGCCGCGGGGTCGAGCATGCCGCGTACAACGTCAGCAACTCGTACCTGGTGAAGGGCAACATCACCAAGGATCTGGCCGACAATCGCGGCTACGTCCGGCTGCTGTTCAAGGTCGCCGACACGCGCGAGCCGAGCTATAACGGCTGCATCACCGCCGCCACGCTGAGCGGCAATCGCGTCAGCAACATCCGCCCGTCGTCGCTCTGCGACGTGCGCAACCAGGCTCCGGGCTATTCGGCGCTCAATTCGAACGCGCTGTTCGCCAATGCCGACGGCTCGTTGCAGACGCAGAATCTCGACGGCATCAGCACCAAGCAGAAATACGTCCAGTTGCAGACACATTACGATTTCGGCGGCGGGCTCACGATCGACGACAATGCGCGCGTCGCGCGGATGAGCGGCACCTTCGCGGTGCAATTCTACGGCGCCGGGCTGGCGTCGGGCGCGGTCGGTGCGGGCCAGTCGCTGATCTACGCCAACGGGCCGAATGCAGGGAAATTGTTCACCGGCACCTATGTCAGCGCCAGTTCGTCGGTCCATACCAACATGTCGCACATGGACCATGTCGCCAACGACCTGTCGGCGTCGTACCATGGCGACCTGGGCGGCAGCGTGAAGTTCGACCTGAAGGTCGGATACTTCTATTATTCGCAGCGCATCGCCGAGGATTGGCATTCGAACGGATCGATCAACGAAGCGACCGGGCGCAACCCGGCGCAGCTCGATCTGGTCAGCGGCCCCAACGGGACCGGCAACCTGCTCGCGGTCGGCGGTCAGACCGGGTTCAATCAGGGCTGGAACCAGCAGTTCGACGCGACCTTTACCGACAACGCGCCCTATGCCGACCTCAGCCTCGACATCGGCAATTTGAACATCGACGGCAGCATCCGTGAGGAATTCTTCCACGGATCCGGCTGGGCGCAGGGCAGTTCGGGCACGGCGGTCAAGACCGCGCAGATCGTGCAGACCGATCCCCGCACCGGCGCGCAGGTCACCACCTCGATCCCGCAGCTCGGCTATGACGGGGCGAAGGAGAACATCAATTTCGGCGAGAGCACGACCAATTACTCGATCGGCGCGCTGTACAAGGTGACGCCGTCGCTGTCGGTGTTCGGCCGCTATTCGCACGGCGTCCGCTTCAACGCCGACCGCCTGACGCGCTCGACCCCGTCCTATTTCAACGCGGACGGCACGTTGAGCTCGGCGGGCCTCGCCAATGCGCGCTTCCCGGTCACGCAATACGAACTCGGCCTGAAGAATCGCGGCGACCTGCTCGGCGGTCGGTACACGGTCGAACTGACGGGCTTCTATTCGAAATACACCATCTCGTCGCAGGAGATCTCGCAGACCAACTGCTTCAACATCCTGGGCGTCAACACCCCGACCTGCATCATCTCGGGCAATTATCGCGACAAGGGCGTCGAGCTGTTCGCGACCTATCGCAACGGCGGGTTCAACCTGGTGCTGAGCGCGACGTACGACGATTCGAAGGTGTCGAAGGCACAAGGCCAGCCGTTCCTGAAGTCGCCCAACATCCCAGACCTGACCTATACCGGCCTGCTGAGCTACGACATCGCCAAGGCCGGCGAGGTCGGGATCAGCGTCAACGGCCAGACCAGCACGCCGGGCGGCGACGGCAACATCTATCCGGGATCGGCGCTGTTCGGCGCGTTCATCCGGGTGCGGCCGGTCGAGCATCTGCAACTCGGGCTGGAAGCGTACAACCTGTTCAACGTCGTCGCGCTGCAAGGGGCGGCCGGCTTCGTCGGCGGCAGCAACAACACGCTGCTCAACGCCGGCGCGGCGCAGGGACGCGCGATCAAGGCATCGGTGCGGTTCAGCTTCTGACCTCGACAGTTACTCCCGCCGCGCGGTTCGCTACCCGCGGCCACTGGCGGGCCGGAGGCATGACGCTTCCGGCCCGTCTTTTCTTTGCCCGGCCCGTCCGGCAGAAAGCGTGCCCATGACGTCCGACCGCCGCATCCGTTCGATCGTGATCGTCGGCGGCGGCTCGGCCGGATGGATGACCGCCGCCGCGCTTGCCAACGCCCTGCCGCAAGGCTGTGCAATCACGCTGATCGAGTCCGAGGCGATCGGCACGGTCGGCGTCGGCGAGGCGACGATCCCGACGATCCGCCTGTTCAATCGGACGCTGGGGATCGACGAGGCGGAGTTCCTCCGCGCGACGCAGGGGTCGTTCAAGCTCGGCATCCAGTTCGTCGACTGGGCGCGGGTCGGGCATCGATACTTCCACCCGTTCGGGACGTTCGGCCGGCCGTTCGACATCGCCGCGGTCCACCAGCATTGGCTGGCGCTGCGTGCGCGGGGCGGAACGTTGTCGCTGGACGATCTCAGCATGGCGTGGGCGGCGGCCAAGGCGAACCGGTTCGACCGCCCGTCGAGCGATCCGCGCAATGTGCGGTCGACCTTCGACTATGCCTATCACTTCGACGCCGGCCTCTATGCCGCGTTCCTCCGCCGCTATGCCGAGGCGCGCGAGGTCGTGCGGCACGAAGGCCGCGTGCAGTCGGTGCAGCGGACCGGCGAGAGCGGCTTCGTCGAGAGCGTGACGATGGACGATGGCCGCGTGCATGCCGCCGACCTCTTCATCGATTGCTCGGGCTTTCGCGGCCTGCTGATCGAGGAAACGCTGGCGGTCGGGTATGAGGAATGGTCGCACTGGCTGCCGTGCGATCGCGCGGTCGCGGTGCCGTGCGCGTCGTCGCCCGATTTCACGCCCTACACGCGATCGACCGCGTGCGCGGCCGGGTGGCAATGGCGCATCCCGCTGCAACATCGCACCGGTAACGGCTACGTCTATGCCTCCGCGCGGATCAGCGACGACGAGGCGACGGCGACCCTGCTCGCCAATCTCGACGGCGAGGCGCTGGCCGAACCGCGGACCTTGCGCTTCGTGACGGGCCGCCGGCGGCGGAGCTGGGACCGGAACGTGATCGCGGTCGGCCTGTCGAGCGGGTTCATGGAGCCGCTCGAATCGACCAGCCTGCACCTGATCCAGGCGAACATCGCCAAGCTGCTCGCCTTCTTCCCCGACCGCGACTTCGATCCGGTCGTGACCGACGAGTTCAACCGCGTCGCCGCCAACGAGACCGAGCGGATCCGCGATTTCCTGATCCTGCACTACAAGCTGACCGAGCGCGACGATTCGCCACTGTGGCGCCAGTGCGCGGCGATGCCGATCCCCGACACGCTCCAGTTCAAGATCGACCATTTCCGCAGGTTCGGCCGGCTGATCGCGCGCGAGATGGACTTGTTCGGCCCGGCGTCGTGGACCGCGGTGCATATCGGCCAGTTCAACTGGCCCGAGCGGCTCGACCCGATCCTCGATTATCGCGCCGCGTCGGACGACTGGCTGCAAAAGGTGAGCGCCGCGATGACCGCCGAGGCGGCGCGGATGCCGCTGCATCGCGACTTCATCGCCGCGAATTGCCGCGCGTCCTAGCGGGCGCCGGCGATACTCCGTGCGGGCAGGTCGGCCTCGCCGACGAACGCCGCCACCGCAACATCCACCAAGGCCGCGCATTCGACCCGGACGGTGACCATCTCCCCGCTCAGGCAATGTTGCAGGCTCGCCCAGGTGCCGCCGTCCGCCGATGCGATCTCCAGCGTCGCGACGTCGAGCCACAGGTCGATCGCGCCGTCGAACGCGGCGGTATCCACGGTCGCGTCGAACGCGCCATGCACGGCGGCGGCGCGGTCGATCGCGATGCCGCCCTCTCCGATCGCGATCGTCACGCGACCGCTCGCCGCATCCGTCAGCGTCACGGTCACCGGCTGCGACGGATCGTGCCGCACGAGCCCGATCCGCGACGCGATCGGGATGCGGCTTTCGATGGCGATGCCCGACCAGCGCTGCATCGGCACGAACGCCGCCGCGACCGCCGGCTCGACCGATTGCACCAGCCGATAGCGGTCGCCCTCGACCCGCAACCCGATCCAGCGCGGCACGCTCATCGCCCCGCGCCAGCCGCGGTGCGGCAAGCTCGCCTGATAACCGTGATTGCCCATCCAGCCGATCCAGCACGGTCGCCCGGCGGCATCGCGCGGGGCGTGCCACGCGATCGCCGCGTAGAAATCACGCCCGTAATCGACCTCGATCACCGCCACCTCGCCGGTCGCATCGCGATCGGCCGCGAACCGCTCCCCGTCGAACGTGCCGGTCAGCGCGATCGCGCCGGAGCCCGGCCCGCCCGCCAGCAGGTCGACCTTGAACAGCCACCGCGTCGCCTCGCCGCCCTCGACCGGCAGTTCGATCAGCAGCGGACATTCCCACACGCGCCCGGTCAGCCCGAACGGCCCGATCGCCGACACCTCACGCCACGCCTTCAGATCGTCCGATGCATAGACCAACGCGCGATCCTCGTTCGACAGCGCGACGACCATGATCCAGCGCCGTGTCCCCTCGTGCCAGAACACGTTGGGATCGCGGAAATCGGCCATGTCGCGGTCGAGCACCGGATTGCCGTCGAACTTGTGCCAGTTGCGCCCGCCGTCGTTGCTCGCGGCGAGGCACTGGACCTGATGCCCGCCCTGCTGGCTGGCGCCGGTGTAGATCGCGACCAATGCCCCTGCCCCGAACCCCGCGCTGTTCGCCGTATCGACCACCGCGCTGCCCGAAAAGATCAGGTGCCGCTCGTCCTCCAGCAGCGCCGGCGGGCGCTCGTCCCACGCGACCAGATCGCGGCTGATCGCGTGGCCCCAGGCCATGTGCCCCCATTGGTCGCCGTGCGGATTGTACTGGTAGAACAGATGCCACTCGCCATCGACGAACACGAGCCCGTTGGGATCGCTCAGCCAGTTCGCGGCAGGCGCATAGTGATAGGCGGGGCGCATCGCATGTCCTCGGTGAAAGGCGAAACGCCGACTGCGCTATCGCTCTATGCAATCGATTGCAATACCGTGTTCGCAAAGCGTGGATTTTGCCGGGAAGAACGTTACAATGGCTCGGCACACCGGCAATCGGCCGTGCCAAGGGGTTGAATGAAAACGGGTAATCCACGCGCAGGCGGCGGCCGCACGATCCGCACGCTCGACGATCTGGCGAAAATGGCTGGCGTGTCGGCGGGCACCGTGTCGCGCGCGCTCGCCGGCAAGTCGGTGGTGAACGCCAAGACGCGCGAGAAGATCGAGGCGCTGGCCCGCGAACACAATTTCCGCCCCAACCAGATGGCGAGCAAGCTGCGCACGCAACGCACCGGCGTCGTCGGCGTCGTCGTGCCGCTGGGCCACGACCGCACCCAGCATATCTCCGACCCGTTCTTCATGGCGCTGCTCGGCTACCTCGCCGATGGGCTGACCGAGGCGGGCTACGACCTGATGCTGTCGCGCGTCGTGCCCGACGACGACGACTGGCTCGAACGGATCGTCGATTCCGGTATGCTCGACGGCGTGCTGGTGATCGGCCAGTCGAACCAGGTCGCGACGATCGAGCGCGTCGCCGCCTGGTGCCGGCCGCTCGTCGTCTGGGGCCACCATGCCGACGGCCAGCGGCAATGCGTGATCGGCTCCGACAACCGCACCGGGGGACGGCTCGCCGCCGATCACCTGATCGCGAGCGGGCGGCGGCGGCTGGCGTTCATGGGCGACATCGCGCCGCCGGAGATCGCCGAACGCTATCGCGGGGCCTGCGAGGCCGCGCAGGCGGCAGGCATCGGCGAGATCGCGGTGCTGAAGACCCACCTCGCCGCCGACGGCATGGAGGAAGATATCGCCGCGCATATCGAGCGGCTGGACGGCTCGATCGACGCGATCATCGCGCATTCCGACCTGACCGCGATGGCGACGTTGCGCGTGCTCGCCGATCACGATGTCGCCGTGCCGGAACGGATCGCGGTGGTCGGGTTCGACGACCTGCCGCTGGCGACGCAGACTGTGCCGCGGCTGACCACGGTGCGGCAGGACATCCGGCACGGCGCGCGGTTGATGATCGACGCCCTGTTCGCGCGGATGGGCGGCGAGGACGACCCCTCGGTCGTACTCCCCGTCGAGCTCGTCGTGCGCGACAGCGCCTAGCGCTCGATCCGGACGCCGTTGCCGTCCGCGGCGATCGCGAAGACGGGCGCCGGCGTTCCCCCGAACTGGCCGCGCAGCAGCGAGAGATCGTCGGCGAATCCGCGCCCCCGCATCCCCCAATGATCGATGAAGCTGTGGACGCGGCCGTCGCCGTCGACCCACCAGCTATACGCCTGGGTCGGCTCGCTCGCCGGGTTGGCGGCGATCAGCCCGGAGCCGTTGACCGGCCGCCACGGCCCCCGCACCGTATCGGCGACCAGTCCGTACAGCCCGTTCGGGCCGCGCTGCCATTCGGGCGAGAACGTCCGCCCCTGGGTCGAGAAGAACAGGTAATACCGCCCGCCGAACATCCGGATATGCGGCCGTTCGAGCTCGTTGTTGACGCCGACCGCCTCGACCAGCGGATCGTCGAGCCGCCAGCCGTCGCCGTCGCGCGTGGCGACGCCGACGACGCCGTTATAGGAATCCGCGTCCCACCCTGCGCTCGCCGCGAACAGCACATGGTCGGCGCCCGTCGCCGGGTCGCGGAAGAAAGCGGGGTCGCGGAACGCCTTGATCGCGCCGGGTTCGCCATCGGCCTCGTCGGCGGGGGAATAGCGGCGGCCGTCGCTCGCGACGATCTGGCGCGGGGTGGTCCAGCCGGTGATGCCGTCGTCGGTCAGGCGGGCATCGCTGACGAACATGCGCTGCTCGAAACTGTGCGGCCGGTCGCGCCGCCCGGCGGCGGTGAAGAACAGCGACAGATGGCCGTCCTCGTCCCACAAGACGGCGGAGCCGGCCCATTCGCGGCTGCCGGGATTGGCATCGTCGGGCAGCGCGGGACCGAAATCGTGCCAGCCGTCGCCATCGCGCGCGATCAACCGGATCCGCGCGGCGTCGTGGCGCTGTCCGGGATCGGGAAAGCGCGGTGCCGACAGCATGAACCACCACTCGCGTCCACCACGCCGCACGATGCGGCCGTCGGGATGCTCGAGCGGCCAGCTGTCCCACAAATCGAGCTCGGGCAGGATCGGCCGCGCGTCGGACGCGGCGATCAGCGGCAGCTCGGCCGCCGCCACGTCGAAGCGCTCGGGCCGCCAGCGCGAGATCGCGGACGGACGCCAGCGGATGAGGTCGGCAGGATCAGCCATGCGATATGGTCCCAGAAAAAGTGAGGTGCGGATAGCGCATGCGATAAACCCTCATGCCGCCACCAGTTCGAAGATCGCGACGCTTTCCGCGCGCATCGGCGGCAGCGGCAGGCCGGCGGCGGCGATCCCGTCGCGCGACAAGCGGACGCCCTCCCCGCGCATCGCCGCGAACAGCGCCGGTTCCTCGGCGTGGCGGCCGTCCGACGCCGTCGCGAGCAGGCGGACGTCGAGGTCGCCCTCGCCCGCCATCATCGGCAACCGCACCGGTGCGTCGCGGCCGACCGGCGGAGTCAGCCGCGTCACGAACAGCAGGATGGCATCGGTCGAGCCGACCGCCTGCCACACGATCCCGTCACTACCCTCGCCGAGCCATGTCCGGCCGGCGTGCAGCCGATCGCGCAGGGCCTTGTAGCGTGCCACCCACGCCGCCAGCTCGGCCACGTCGTCCGCGGCGAGCCGCGCCGGATCGAGCTCGATCCCGAAATGCCCCGGCAGCGCGACGGCGGCGCGAAAAGCGAGCGATTGCCGGCGACCCGTCGCGTGCGCCGGGCTGGCGCCGACATGCGCGCCCATCATCTCGGGCGGCATGAACGCCAGGAAACCGCGCTGGATCGCGACTCGACTGACCGCGTCGAGATTGTCGCTCGCCCAGAAGCGATGCGTCCGCGCCGCCATCGCCGCGTCGATCCGCCCGCCCCCGCCCGCGCAGGATTCGATCTCGACCGCCGGATGCGCCGCGCGCAACCGGTCGATCAGCGCATATACGCCCTCGACCTGCGCGACATAGCGTGCGCGCCCATCGCTGCCGCCGGCGGGGGCGAGATGGCGGTTATGATCCCACTTCAGATAGGCGATCGGCAACTCGCGGAGCAGCGTGTCGAGCGCATCGAACAGATGATCGCGCACCTCGTCCCGCGACAGATCGAGCACCAGTTGATGGCGCGCGGTGACGACCGGCCGCCCCGCGACCGCCAGCGCCCAGTCGGGATGCGCGCGGAACAGGTCGCTGTCGGCGTTGACCATCTCGGGCTCGACCCACAGCCCGAATTCCATGCCGAGGCCGCGGACATGATCGGCGAGCGGGCGCAGCCCGGCCGGATATTTCGCGCGATCGACCGTCCAGTCGCCCAGCCCCGCCCGATCGTCGCGCCGCCCGACGAACCAGCCGTCGTCGACCACGAACCGCTCGACCCCGACCGCCGCCGCGCGCTCCGCCAGCGCCGTCATCGCCGCCTCGTCCTGGTCGAAATACCGCCCTTCCCAACTGTTGAGATGGACCGGCCGCGGCCGCATCCGCCCCTCCGCCCACGGCAATCGCGCGCGGATCGCGGTGTGGAAATTCGCGCTCGCTCCGTTCAGTCCGTCGGGCGAATAGGTCGCGAGCAGCGCCGGTGTCGCGAGATTCTCGCCCGGCGCCAGCCGCACTTCGCCGGGCGCCAGCCACGCGCCGGCCGCCAGCGTCCAGCCGCCCTCCGCCTGACACTCGATCAGCAGCTCATGATTGCCCGACCAGGCCAGCTGCACGCCGCGCACCTCGCCCCGGTGCCAGTCCGCGCCCTCGCCCAGCACGAACAGGCCCGGCGGGCCGGCATGCCCGGTCAGCCCGCGTCGTTCCTGTCGCAGCCAGGCATGGCTCGGCATCGGCTCGCGCGTCTCGACGAACTCGGCGTTGTGGCGGCCGTGGAAGGATCGCAAGGTCGCGCAGTCGGCCGGCAACGGTAGCATCCCCGCCGCCAGCCAGCGCACGGCGAGGGGCGCGTCACCCTGGTTGGTCAGGACGGCGGACAGCGTCAGCACGTCGCTGTCGGGGTCGAGCGCGAGCGTCTGGTCGAGCGCGATCCGCGCGGCCCGATCGACCAGCCGGATGCTGATCGTCTGTCCCGCTTGTTCGGTCCCAGTCGTTTCGAACGCGCAAGTGAAGTCGCGCCCGTCGCGGTCGGCAAGCAGCACGCTCGGCCCGAACCAGCCGAGCCCGAACCCCGGCGCGGTCGTCAGCGGCACGCCGCTATCGGGGGAGAAGGACAGCGGCGACTGGCTCGCCTCGATCGTCGCCAGCGGCGTGTCCGCCGCCAGCCGCGCGCCCCAATGCCGCCAGATCGGCGCGCCCGCCGACCGTTCCAGCACGATACTCGAACGGCGCCCATGCAGCGCCAGCCAGTCGCTCACGACAAGGCCGGTCGCGACGATGGCGCGATCACGCCGCGGCGCCCCTCGCGCACCCACAGCACCGATCCCGCCGCCGCGACCATCATCAGCCCGGACAGCGTCAGCACGTTGCGCGGGTCGCCGTGCAGCACGTCGACCACCGTGGGAATCGTGAACAGGCCGAACACCGTCACCGGCTCGCCGCCGTAGATCAGCGGCAGGGTGAAGGCGATCAGGATCATCGGGATGACGATCATCATGTTGAAGATGCCCATATAGACCCCGGTCCGCTCGGGCGGGATCGACCCGGCCAGGATCACGTACGGATTGCCCATGATGCTGCCCCAAGCGAGCCCGATGCCGATCGCCGGCAGGAACAGCATCGTCGCCGACCCGACATGCGGCAGGACGAGCATGCCGATTCCGCCCAATGCCAGGCACGCGGCGTGCACCACCCCCGGCCCGATCCGCTTGGCCACCGGCACCATCAGGAACGCCGAGACGAACGCGATGCCGTTGTAGAACGCCGCCATCACGCCGTTGGTCAGGACGGCGCTGTGAAAGCCCGAGCTCAGCGGGTCGGCCGTGTGATAGACCGATCGCCCGATCGAATAGACGACATAGCCCCAATAGGCGGCCATGCCGTACCATTGGAACAGGCTCATCAGCCCCAGCTTGCGCATCGCCGGCGGCATGTCGCGGATCGCCTCCGCGATCTCGGCGAAGGTTGCCGCGACCCCGCGCGGCTTGGCCCGCATCGCGGCGATCTCCGCAGCGTCTAGCGGCAGTTCGGGCACGCGCTTCACCGAATAGAGGATCGTCGCCAGCGACAGCGCCGACCCGATCATGAACACCACGCGCGCCGTGTACGGAATGCCGTGCGCATCGACCCAATCCTGATTCATCCCGAAAAAGACCAGGATCGCCGGCGTCAGGAACGCCAGCATCTGCGCCAGCCCGGTGAACGCGCTTTGCGTCAGGAAGCCGATCTCGTGCTGCGGCGGCGACAGCCGGTCGGAGACATAGGCGCGGTACGGCTCCATCGTGATGTTGTTGCCGGCATCGAGCAGCCACAGCAGCGACAGCGCCATCAGCAGCGAATTGGACAAAGGGATGAAGAACAGGCCCAGCGCACACAGGACCGCGCCGAACAGGAAATACGGTGTCCGCCGGCCCCAGCGTCCGGTCGTGCGGTCGGACAGCGCACCGATGATCGGCTGCACGATCAGCCCGGTCAGCGGCCCGGCCAGCAGCAGCAACGGCAGTTCCGCCTCCTTCGCGCCGAGATAGGAATAGATCGGCGCCATATTGCCCTGCTGCAACCCGAAGCTGAATTGCAGGCCGAGGAAGCCGAGATTCATCTCGAGAATGCGGAAGAACGGAAGGTGGGGCTTGCGGTCACCGGTCATGGATACCTCTCCTGTACCCGATCTGCCGCCGGATGTGTCAGAGCCGATAAATCATGACTGCAATCGATTGTAAATGCCTTTGGCCGGAAATGTGGCGAGGCAACCATCCCACTACAGGACCGAGATATCGACGTTTCTGTAAACGCCCGATATCGCTGGCAGACCCCAATCGAAGCCTTACGACCCTTCCAGCCTTGCCGGTCACGAATAATGGAAAACCACGGTTGCGCGTCATTGCACGGCGTCGATCGAGGGTGTTCGTGGGCGCCGATTGCTCGACGACAAATGCATAGACCTTATCCAGCACTGCGCCCGCGCCGGTCACTTTATAGTGAATCATTCGTGCAAACCGGGTATCAGCAAAGCCATGGACGATTCCGCTTTCGACGCTTTGACCCCCCGCGAGCGTGAGTGCTTGCGCGGCGTGCGCGCGTTGAAGGGATCGGGGCAGATCGCGCGCGAACTGGGCATCGCGGCGGGGACGGTGGACGCCTATATCGGGTCGGCGCGGACGAAGCTGGGCGCGCGCGACCGCAAGCATGCCGCGATGCTGCTCGCCGAGCACGAAGTCGCTCTCGGCACACCCCAGGATTTCGCCCCCCAGAAATTCGCATACGAAAATCTGGGGCTGGTCGGCGGGGCGCCGGGTGGATCATTCGACCGCTCGATCGATGGCGACCGGCCGCTGGACTTGCTCAACGACGCCGTCATCGATCAGCGGCGCTTCGGCGGTGTTCCGGGTCGGCCAACATGGCGCGACGTCTTCCGGGAGATCGCCGAGGGGGCGAGACCGAGTGACTTGTCGATTACGACCAGGGGCGCACTGATCCTGGCCGCCACCGTGATTATCGGATTTGCATTCTTCGCGGTGAGTGCTGGGGTCGGGGCATTGTACGGGTTGGCGACGTTCCTCAAATCGCTTTCGCACTGACGCCGTTGCATTGAGCGCGCTCGACCCGTCGCGGTTGGCGCGACGGAGGGCAAGATGCGCGTCGATCCAACCAGTCATCCGCAATATTCGCATATCCTGGCGGTTTCCGCCGCCGTGCTCGCCGCCGAGCGCGATACCGATGCGTCGATCACCACGCTGACCAGGCTGATGGGCACGACGATCGAGCAGTTCGCCGATGCGAAGCTGCCCGCCGGGTTCGCGCAATCGGCGCTGACCAAGCTGAGCGAAGCCATCACCGCGCAGGTCGAGGGCCGCCGCATGCTGACCGAAGCGCACAAGGAATATGGCCGCGTCGCCAAGATCCTGGGTGCCAGCGATGACGATTGGGGTCCGTCATGGCCATGCCCGAGCTCGGGTAACTTGGCTCAACCCGCGAAGCGTACGTTGAAGGTCGCTGCGTAGATTGCTTGACGAGGAGCAGCGATCATGATCGTTTCCGGCGGTGGCGACCGCTCTCCTCTTCTTGCTCCCCTGGCTAGGGGTGTGCGGCTATGCGTTATGGCGTGGCGGTCAGCCCGAGCGTTTGGTCGGTGGATTGTTCCTTCTGGCCTTCATCCTGTCGATCATCACCAATCGCCTGGGCATGCAATGGCATGGGGTCGAGGTCGGGACGATGGGCGTCGACACGGCGCTGCTGATCGCGTTGCTGGCCATTGCATTACGGGCCAACCGGTACTGGCCGATAGGCATGGCGGCGATGCAATTGCTGCAGGTGATGGGGCATCTGCTCAAGATCGCCGATCCGCGGATGTTGCCGCTGCTCTATTGGATCAGCAGCGTGGTATGGGCTTATCCGATGCTAGTCCTGCTCTGGCTCGGCACGCTCCGGCACCACAATCGCGTGAAACGGTTCGGACCCGAAAGCTCCTGGAGCGACTCCTCGGGCCGGTCGGCGGCGATCGACCGGGACTCGCCGATCGGCTGATTACCGAGTTCGGCTCGCTCGAATCGCTGCTCGCGGCACCGCCGGCGCGGCAGTTGCGGGTCGCCGACGACCGTCGCGTCGTCGCGCTGCTGCAAGCGACGCGACAGGTGCTTCGCCAAGTCACGCGCACCGGGCTCGACCAACGGCCGGTGCTGCCGCATTCGGCCGCGCTCAACGCGTACCTCATGACGCATCTGGCGGACGAGGCCGACGAGCATGTCCGGATCCTCTACCTCACCGCCGGCAGCCGACTGATCGCCGACGAACTGCATGGCATCGGCACGCCGACCAGCGCGCCTTTCTCGATTCGCACGATCGCCGCGCGCGCTCTGGAAGTCCGCGCGATGAAGGTGATCGTCGCGCACAACCATCCGTCGGGCACGCGCGAATTCAGCCGCGCGGACATCGCCCAGACGCTCGCCCTCGACCACGCACTCGACGCGTTGGGGATCGAGCTCGTCGACCATTTCATCGTCACCCGTTCCGGTTTCGTCAGCGCATGCGCGGCGAAGCGTCAGCGCGGGCGTTCCACTCCCCAGGTGGCGCCCGCGCTGGCCATGGCCGCTGCGCGATGATCCGTGCACTGTTCGTCGACGACGATCCCGATCTCAGGACGGTCACGCGACTGGCGCTTCAGCTCGATAGCGACTTCGCGGTCGAAACGGCCGAATCGGCGCACGCCGCGCTGGCGTTGCTGCGCAAGCGGAATACGCCGTTCGACCTGATCCTGCTCGGCGCGACGACGCGCGACATGGACCAGGCTATGGTCGAGGCGGTGCGCTGGTTGCCCGCCTGCCGCACGACGCCGATCGTGTTCCTGTCCCGCCGCATCGGCGAAAGCGATCGTGCGCAGTATCGCGCGATGGGGGCGGCCGGGGTGATCGCGGTGCCGTACGATCCGACCAAACTGGCCTGCGCGATCGCCGCTTTGCTCCACGCCGCCCAGGAATAGTTCCCAACCGGTTCCAATTACCGTTGCGCGGCGATGGCTCGCCGTGGCAGCAAGCGCGCCCGACCATGGAAACCGATCGCGCGATGCCCCACCCTGCCGGCCCCACCAGGGCCGTCGACGATCTGCTGGAGGAATTCGCCGCCGCCTTGGTCGGCGAGGTCGGCGCGCGCGCGGCGGAGATCGCCGACGGGCAGGCCGCGCTGAGCGACGATGCCGGCGTCGCCGCCAACTGGCGCCGCATCGCCGACAAGGCGCGGGCGCGCTGTCCCGCCACGATCGACCCGCGACGACCCAAGACCGGCGGCTGAGCCCACCCGCGCCGCCCGGGGATGACGGATGCGGCGAACGCGCCTATTGGCGGCCGCATCATGCTCAACCTGACCGACATCACGGTCCGCCTCGGCGGGCGGACGATCCTCGACGGCGCGACCGCGAAGCTGCCGCCGCGGAGCCGCGTCGGGCTGATCGGGCGCAACGGCGCCGGCAAGACGACTTTGGTTCGCGTGATCGCCGGCATGCTGGAGCCCGATACCGGCGAGGCGGCGATGCCGCGCGGCGCCCGGCTCGGCTATATCGCGCAGGAAGCGCCGCACGGCGACGCGACCCCGTTCGAGACGGTGCTCGCCGCCGATACCGAACGCGCCGCGCTGATGGCGGAGAGCGAGACCAGCCACGACCCCGACCGTCTCGGCGAGGTGCACGACCGGCTGATGGCGATCGACGCCTACACCGCGCCCAGCCGCGCCGCGCAGATCCTGGTCGGATTGGGCTTCGACGAAGCGGCGCAGCACCGCCCGCTCGACAGCTTTTCGGGCGGGTGGAAGATGCGCGTCGCGCTCGCCAGCCTGCTGTTCTCGCAGCCCGATCTGCTGCTGCTCGACGAGCCGTCGAACCATCTCGACCTCGAAGCGGTGCTGTGGCTGGAGGATTTCCTGAAATCCTATCCCGCGACGATCGTGCTGGTCAGCCACGAGCGCGACTTCCTCAACAACGTGGTCGACCACATCCTCCACCTCGAGCGCGGCAAGTTGTGGCTCTACCCCGGCGGCTACGATTCGTTCGAGCGCCAGCGGGCCGAGCGCCAGGCGCAGATCGCCGCCGCCCGCCAGAAGCAGCAGGCGGAGCGCGAGAAGTTGCAGGATTACATCGCCCGCAACTCCGCCCGCGCCTCGACCGCGAAGCAGGCGCAGAGCCGGGCCAAGGCGCTGGCGCGGATGCAGCCGATCGCCGAACTGTTCGACGATCCGTCGCTCAGCTTCGACTTCCCCGATCCGAGCGAGCTGCGCCCGCCGCTCATCACGCTCGACCTCGCGAGCGTCGGCTATGGCGAGACGCCGATCCTCAGCCGCCTCAACCTGCGGCTCGACCCCGACGATCGCATCGCGCTGCTCGGCCGCAACGGCAACGGCAAGACCACCCTCGCCCGCCTGCTCGCCGCGCAACTCGCGCCGATGGACGGCACGATGACCGCGTCGGGCAAGATGCGCGTCGGCTATTTCACGCAGTATCAGGTCGAGGAACTGGACGCGGACGAGACTCCGCTCCAGCACATGACGATCCAGATGAAGGGCGCGACGCCCGGCGCGGTGCGCGGTCAGCTCGGCCGGTTCGGCTTTTCGGGCGACAAGGCGATCACGAAGGTCGGCAAGCTGTCGGGCGGCGAGCGTGCGCGGCTGGCGCTCGCGCTCATCACTCGCGACGCGCCGCACATGCTGATCCTCGACGAGCCGACCAACCACCTCGACGTCGACGCACGCGAGGCGCTGATCCAGGCGCTCAACCAATATTCGGGCGCCGTCGTCATCGTCAGCCACGATCGCCACATGCTGGAGATGACGGCCGACCGGCTGGTTCTCGTGGACAGCGGAACGGCGAAGGAATTCGACGGCAGCCTGGACGATTACATCGCCTTCGTGCTGACGAAGGACGCCGCCGACACCGCGAAGGAAGTGTCGAAGCTCAACAAGAAGGACGCACGCCGCGCCGCCGCCGAAGCGCGCGAGGCGAGCCAGGGCCTGCGCAAGGCGGCGAAGGCGGCGGAGGCGGAACTGGCCCGGCTGACCGAACAGCGCAGCGCGATCGACCGCGCGATGTTCGACCCGTCCTCGGCCGACGCGACGCTGACGAAGCTGACCATGACCGACCTGATGAAGCGCCGCGCCGAGGTGGAGGCGAAGATCGAGACGGCCGAGGCGGCGTGGATGGAGGCGAGCGAGAAGCTGGAAGCGATCGCGGCGTAAGCAAAACCGTCATGCCGGGCTCGTCCCGGCATCCACCGCGCCGCCAGCACCGCGACTGTTGGTTTTGCGGCGCGGTGGGCCCCGGCACGAGGCCGGGGTGACGGTACGTTTTTGGCACGCGCTCTACAAATCACCGATTCGCCCCCTCGCCCTACCTCTGCTACGCTCGCCCCGCGACCGGCCACACCCGGCGCGAGCAGGAGAGCCGCCCGATGCAGCAGTTGAGCGCGCAGGACGCGTCGTTCGTCTATCTCGAAACCCCGCACACGCCGATGCACATCGGCTCGGTCGGCATCTACGATCCCGCGACCGCGCCCGGCGGGTTCGTGCGGTTCAAGGACATCCTGCGCTTCATCGAACAGCGCCTGCCCGGCGCGCGATCGTTCCGCCAGCGGCTGGTGCGCGTGCCGTTCGACGTCGACCATCCCTATTGGATCGAGGATCCCGAGTTCGACCTGGAATTCCACGTTCGCCACATCGCGCTGCCCAAACCCGGCGACTGGCGCCAGCTGTGCATCCAGGTCGCGCGACTGCATGCGCGGCCGATGGACCTGACCAAGCCGCTGTGGGAATTCACCGTGGTCGAGGGGCTCGACAACATCCCCGGCCTGCCGCCTGGCTGCTTCGCTTTGGTCTCGAAAGTCCACCACGCCGCGATCGACGGCATGTCGGGGGTCGAGATGTCGGCCGCCGTCCACGACCTTAATCCGGACGTGGCCGCGCCGGACAAGCCCGACACGTGGCAGCCCGAGAACATGCCGCGCGTCGCCGACCTGCTGACGCGGAGTTATTTCAACAACCTGCTCCAGCCGATGCGGATCGCGGAGACGATCGGGCGCTCGCTGCCCGGCATGGCCAAGCTGGCGGTGCAGGCGGGCAAGGGCGATGTGAGCCTCAAGAACACGCGTCCCGCCCCCAAGACGCGGTTCAACGGCAAGGTCTCCGCGCACCGCGTGTGGGACGCGGTGCCGTTCAAGCTGGCCGAGGTCCGCGCCATCAAGGAAGCGGTGCCCGATGCGACCGTGAACGACGTGATCCTGACCGTGGTCGGCGGAGCGCTGCGCCATTACCTCAAGGACAGGAACGACCTGCCCAAGGAGACGCTGACCGCGATGGCACCGATCTCGGTGCGGCAGGAGGGGGAGAAGGCCGCGCTCGGCAACCTCGTCTCGGCGATGGTGGTGGGTCTGGGCACGCAGATCGAGGACCCGCTCGAACGCCTGCGCTTCGTCCATGACGAGGCGGTCAATTCGAAGGCGATGACGAATGCGGTCGGGGCGAAGAACTTGGCCGATTATTCGAAGCTGATCCCTTCCGGCCTCGCCGGGCTGGGCGCGCGGCTCTACACGCGAGTCGGCGCCGCCAACATGCACGCGCCCGCGTTCAACGTCGTAGTCACCAACGTGCCGGGGCCGAAGGTACCGCTCTATTTCTGCGGCGCGAAGATGTTGGCGATGATGGGCACCGCGCCGGTGTTCGACAGCATGGGACTGATCCACCCGGTCTATTCCTATGTGGATACGATCGCCGTGTCGTTCACCGCCGACCGCGACATGCTGCCGGATCCCGACGCCTATGCGGACGCCCTGCGCGCGTCGTTCGCGGCGTTGAAGGCGGCGGCGCTGAAACCGGCCGCGCCGAAGAAGGAAGCACCGAAGAAGGAAGCTAACGAGAACAAGCCTGCCCGCAAACCCGCGCCCAGACCTGCCTCCGGGCGCGCAGCCAAAGGAGCGAAGTGATGGCGAAGAAGGTCAAGGACGCGATCGACAAGCAAGCCAAGCGCGCGAAGGACGCGACCGACAAGGCCGCCGAGCGCGCCAAGGACGCGACCGACCGCGCGGCGCAGGCGACGAAGGATGCGACCGACCGCGCCGCCGCCGGCGCCAAGTCTGCCGCCGACCGGGTCGAGGGCATCGGCGAGGGCCTGCGCGCCTCCGGCGAGAAGATCGCGAAGCAGGGCTCGTCGGTCGGGCTAAAGATGATCGAACAGGCCGAACGCAACAGCCACGAAGCCTTCGCCGCGATGCGCAAGGCGGCGGGAGCGAAGAACCCGGCCGAAGTCGCAAAGATCCAGGGCGATTACCTGCGCGAACAAGGCGCCCGCAGTCTGGCCCACGCGCGGGAGATCGGCGAGCTCATCATGCAATTCGGCAAGGATGCGATGGGCGGCGGGAAGAAGGGCTGAGGATCGGGCCCGCTTCAACGGCCGCCCAGCCAACTGCGTCATCTCCGCGAAAGCGGGAACCCATGTCCTACGCTCGCCTCACAACACCACCGTTGAGTCTGGCCGATAGCATCCAAGATGGGTCCCCGCTTTCGCGGGGATGACGTGATTGAGGTGTCAGCCCAACCTCACGCATGTCCCGCCGACGGATACACCCACGCGCGCAAGCCGCTGCGGTCGAACGGCTGCCACGCATCCTCCGCCTGCGCCAGCCGGTCGGCGATCGCGTAGAGAACGGCGGCGTTGACGCCCAGGCCGCAATGACTGCCATAGACCTCGATGTTGTCAGACATCGGCCCGATTTCCTCGCAGCAATTCTGCCACGCGACCACGCCGTCGCCGCGCGAATAGATCGCGGTCGAGGGCACCGGGGGCGGTGCCGACACTTCGTGCAGCTGACCCCTGGTATGGTCGTCGTCGACCTTCTGCCCGGTCAGGAATTCGTAGGCACGCCAGACGTTGGTCGCCTTGGGGCTGCCCGAAAACGGCGAGCCGAGCGTGATGACCTGACGGATCGCATCGGGCATGCGCTTGGCGACGAGCCGCGCCATCACGCCGCCCAGGCTCCACCCGACCAGCGATACCTTCTGTCCCGTCGCCTCGTACACCGCCTGGACGCGCGCGAGCAGTTTCTCCCCTTCGCGCCCGATCGCGCGCGGGCCGAGGTTGCGGCCGAGATTCCAGGTATGCGCCTGATAACCGTGCCGCTTCAGGAACGCGCGCAGGATACCGGTCGAGCGATCGCTGGTGACGAACCCGGGCAGCACGATCACCGGATGCCCATCGCCCTGCGGCAGCGTCGCGAGCAGCGGCGCGGCGAACGGCAGCGAGCCCAGCTCCATCAACGCGCGCGGCAATTCGGTCAGCGCCAGGAAAGCGGACGGCGCCTTGACCATGGTCGGTCCGACCGGCGTCGATTGTACGGCATTCGGCATTCACGTTTCTCCTGCCCCGCGAGCGACCTCTACGCGCCGTCCCGCCTTTCGATCCCTATTCGATCCCCGCCGCCCGATGCCGCGCCGCGACGCGCGCGGCGTCGTAGCTGAGGATGGCGAGGTCGTGGCTGCGGCCGTCGCGGCCGCGGACATGGTCCTTCAGCATCGCCTCGGCGCGAAACCCGACGCCTTTGAACAACGCGATCGACGCGGCCTGATCGACCGTCATCCGCGCGACCAGCTTGGCGAGGCCACGATCGCGCGCGATCATGAAGATGCCCTGGAGCAGGTCGATCCCGAGCCCAGCCCCGCGCCGGTCGGCCGACACCAGCAACCGCACCTCGCCGACATGCGCTGACCAGCCCAGCGGATCGCGGACCAGCGCCGCGGTCGCGACGATGGTGCCGTCCTCCTCGGCGACCAGGCTGTCGATCTCGCCCGCTTCGATCGCCGCCAGCCATGCCGCGATCACGC
This sequence comes from Sphingomonas sp., assembly GCF_017304635.1. Lineage (GTDB taxonomy): Bacteria > Pseudomonadota > Alphaproteobacteria > Sphingomonadales > Sphingomonadaceae > Sphingomonas. Next base: position 22,872 of record NZ_JAFKMA010000001.1, on the reverse strand, counting down.
GCGGTTCGCGGATGTCGCGGCTGAGGAACAGCAGGTCATGCTCGGGCAGCGCCCCCGCGAACGCCATCATCGCGTCGCGATCCTGCTCGCGGAAACGGCGGATGGCGTGGCTCATGTCGATCGTTCTCCCAGCCATTGCACGAGGTTCGGCCACAGCCGCTTGATCGCGTTGCCGCCCGCGACCAGGCTGACATGCCCACCCTTCAGTACGATCTCGCTCTTGTCGGCCGATCCGATCATCCCGAGCAGCGGCGCGGAGGCGGCGGTCGGCACGATATGGTCGTGTTCGGCGGTGACGTGCAGGAACGGCGCGGTGATCGTCGCCAGATCTACGCGGCGACCGCCGACCTCCAGCCGCTCCTCCATCAACTGGTTGTCCCAGATCAGCTTCTTGGTCGTCTGGCGGAAATATTCGCCCGCGAGCGGCAGGCTGTCCGATGTCCAGCGATCGAACATGCGGTAGGATTTGACGAACTCGTCGTTCCACAGATTGTCGTAGAGCCGGATGTTGCCCGCGGTCCGCGCCGCCGGCCGCAGCATGTCGAATGCGGTGTAGAGCAGATCCGCCGGACAATTGCCGAGCGTGTCGACCAGTTTGTCGACGTCGAAGAAGCGGCGGTCGGCCCAGGCCTGGAACAGCTTCATCTGCGCGAAGTCGACCGGCGTCGTGAAGGTGACGAGGTTGGCTAGCCCCGCCCCGGGATGCAGCGCCGCCCACAGCAGCGACAGCACCCCGCCGAAACAGTAACCGACCAGGTTGATGTCGTCCTCGCCGCTTTCCGCCTTCACGCGCGCGACCGCGGCGGGCAGGAAGTCGAGCACGTAGCTTTCGAGGCTCAGCGACTTCTCGTCGGCGCGCGGCGCGTCCCAATCGAGCATGAACACGTCGAACCCGGCGCGCAGCAGATATTCGACCAAGCTCTGCCCCGACACCATGTCGAAGATGTAGCCGCGATTGGTCGTCGCCATCACCAGCAGGACGGGGATGCGGTACACCTCGTCGCTCATCGCGTGGTAGTGGTAGAGCCGCATCGTTCCGCGCTCGATCAGTACGTCCTTCGGCGTCGCGCCGAGCGACGGGCCGCTGGTGCGGAAATAGTCGAGCCCCTTCAGATTGCGCTGCATCGCGCGCTCGAATTCTCGCGCGGCGGCGTCGGCGAAGTCGAGCGGCGCGGTGGCCATCTAAGCGCGCTCCGGCGAAAGCAGGAGCCCAGAGCCGCAGGCGAAGCGCCGGTGGCCCTCGACTCCTGCTTTCGCAGGAATACTGGCGGAGGGACGGCTCAGCCCGTTTTCTCCGACGGCGGCTTGCGCGTGCGTTTCGGCTTGGGCCGGTCGGCGCGCGGGGGCGAGCCGCCGAGCCGCTCCTCGATCCGCGCGAGTTGCGCCTCGATCCGCGCGAGCCGGGCCGACAGGTCCTCGATCTCGGCGCGACTCGGCATGTTGGCGGCGGCGAGCGCGCGCGTCATCATCGCGCCGACCGCTTCTTGCGAGTTGAGCTGCGCCGCGGTCGCGCCGTGCATGGCGCGGGCGAACTCGTCGGAGCGGGCGAACCCGCCGCCGACAGTGTTGGCCATCTTCTCCCATTCGCCCAGCATCTCGCGGAACAGCGCGGCCGGATCGGTATTGGTCATGACACATCCTGAGTCGCGCGGCGCGACGCGTCAAGCGAATTGCTGCGCGGAACGAGTGCAGCATGTCGCGGATGGGGCACCGGCGCGGTGTTGCTTACGGTGCGCGTAACCGCTTTTTTAAGGTCGCGCTGGCACAAGCCGCGACCATGGCATCCATGCGCTTTCCCCTGGTCGATCCCAACCCGCCGCGGCTCAGCGAGCATCTCGACGTGCTCCGCCGCGTCGAGGCGTCGGGCGTCTATTCGAACAACGGCCCCGAGCTGCGCGCGTTCGAGGCTGAGGCGACCGAGCGGCTGTTCGGCGGACGGGGCGCGTGCCTGGGGGTCGCCAATGCGACGCTCGGCCTGATGCTGGCGATCCGCCAGGCGATCGGTCGCGAGGGCGCGAAGGGTCGGCTCGCGCTGATGCCGGCGATGACTTTCGCCGCGACCGCGCAGGCGGCCGAATGGTGCGGGCTGACCCCGCTGATCGGCGATATCGATCCGGAGAGCTGGACGCTCTGTCCGGCGGCGGAGGAACGCCTGCTCGAGCGGCATGGCGACCGCGTCGCGGTGATCGTGCCCTATGCGACGTTCGGGACGGCGATCGACCTCGACCGCTATGCATGGCTGGCGGAGCGCTACGGCGTCGGCGTGGTGGTCGATGCCGCCGCCTCGCTCGGCACGATCGACGCCGCCGGCCGCGGCTTCGGCAGCGGCGCGCCGTTCGCGATCGTCCATTCGCTCCACGCGACCAAGACCTTCGCCGTCGCCGAGGGCGGCCTGATCCATTGCGGCGACGCGGCGCGTATCGACGACATGCGCTCGATGAACAATTTCGGGTTCGCCGGCAGCCGGTCGGCGGTGATGCCCGGCATCAACGCCAAGATGGCCGAGATCGTCGCCGCGATGGCGCGGCTGAAGCTCGCCGAGATCAGGGACGTTGTCGCCGGCCGCAGCGCGGTCGAGGCGGCGTATCGCGACCGTCTCGACGGCGTGACGTTGCAGACGGTCGCCGGGGAACGCCGCGCGACGCAATTCCTGCCCGCCTTGCTCCCACCGCATGCCGATCGCGATCGCGTGATCGCCGCGCTGGCGGCCGACGGCATCGGCTGCGGCGCCTATTTCAGCCCGCATCTGGGGCAACAACCGTGGATCCGCGACCATGCGCTCGCCGGACCGACTCCGGTCGCCGACGACGTCGCTGCGCGGATCGTCTCGCTGCCGATCACCGACAGGATGACGGCCGAGGATGCGGCGTGGATCGCGAGCCGCGTCAACGCCGCCACGCGCGCGCCGCGCATCGCCGCAAGCCCGCGCGCGATGGATCGCCTGATCGTCGTCGGCGGCGGCCCCGCCGGCACCGCGCTGCTGACCGCGGCGGCGAAGCAGGGCCAGCTCGCCGCCCTCGCGCAGGCCGGCCTGACCATCGCCGAGCGCGACGACGCGCTCGGCGGCGGGCGGCTCGGCCGCTACGCCATCTCGTCGGATTCGACGGCGGAGACGTTCCTGTCGGCGGTCAAGGACAATCCCTATCCGGAAATCGCCACGCTGATCGACCATCCCGCCGCGCGGCAGGTCGCCAAGTTCGTCGGCGCGCTTGGCGTACCGCTGGTCGATGCCGGCCCGCTGCTCCGCGTGACCGGCGACCGGCTCGCGGGAATCGTCGCCCAGAACGGCGGACGCGTCGCGACGGGACACGACGTGGTGAGCGCGAAGCGCGTAAGCGGCGGCTGGTCGGTGACCGTCCGGCGGCTGTCCGACGGGCGCGAGCGGGAGCATCGCGCCGCCAATCTGGTCGTTGCGACCGGTGGCTACCAGCCGCTCGACCGCCTGGCCACGGAGGAAGTCGCGGGCGCCCCGCTGCATCGACTCGCGGCCGGCCGGCTGATGCAATCCGACGAGCTACTGGCGCTCGGCGGGCTCGATCGCGCGGCCGATTTGCTGCGCAGCAAACGCGCGCCGAAGGTCGCCGTCATCGGCGGCTCGACCAGCGCGCTCGCCAGCGTCGCGCTGATGCTGCGCAGCCGCCCCGGCATCGCATTCGGCGCCGGCGGCATCACCCTGCTCCACCGCCGCCCCTTGCGCCCCTTCTACCATTCCCCCGACGCCGCGCGCGCCGACAGTTTCACTGATTTCGGCGACGATGACATCTGCCCAGTGTCGGGATTCGTCTATCGCCTCGGCGGGTTCCGGCTGGAGGCGCGTGAGCTGGTGCTGCGCATGTTGCAGGTCGATGGCCGCGCGCCCGAGCCACGCGTCGCGACGCACCGGATCGGCGACGACGAAGCCCGTGCTCGCACGATCATCGAGCAGGCCGACCTCGTCGTCGGCGCGCTCGGCTATCGCCCGCATGCGCTGGCGCTCAGCGACGATCAGGGCCGCCCGCTTCCCCTCGCCGCCGATACCGGGCGGCCGATGGTCGATCGGCATTGCCGCCTGCTCGACGCGCACGACCGTCCGATCCCCGGCGCCTATGGCATCGGGCTCGCGGCCGGGTTCGTGCCGTGGGGTCGGCTCGGCGGCGAGGCGAGCTTCCGCGGGCAGGCCAACGGTCTGTGGCTGTGGCAGAACGACGTCGGCCAGATGATCGTCGATCAGGTGCTGGGCGAAGCGGTCCAGGCGGTCGCGTGACCCCGTCGCCTGCGCCCACCGTCAGCGTCGTCATGGCCGCCTATAACGGCGCGGCGCTGACCGGCGAGACGCTCGACAGCCTGTGGGCGCAGAGCTTCGCCGATTTCGAAATCGTGGTGGTCGATGATTGCTCGACCGACGACACGCGCGAGGTGCTCGCCGCCGTGCGCGACCCGCGCCTGCGCGTGATCCATGCCGACGAAAACGGCGGCCCGGTGCGCAGCCGCAACCGCGCGGTGACCGAAGCGCGCGGGCGTTACCTCGCCGGGCTCGACCAGGACGACATCTGCCTGCCGCACCGCTTCGCGCGCCAGGTCGCCTATCTCGACGCGCACCCCGACATCGCCCTGGTCGGAGCGAGCGCCAACATCCTGGAGGACGGCGCGGTCAGCGCGCATGCCAAGGCCGCGGTGACCACGCCGCGCCTGATCGAGTGGCTGTTGCTGATCGAGAATCCGCTGGTCTGGTCCACCGCCATGATCCGCCGCGCGGCGCTGCCCGCCGGCGAGTTCACTCGACCCGACTATCGCTATGCCGAGGATTTCGACCTCTACCACCGCCTAGCGCGGCACGGCGGGATCGCCCGGATCGACGAGCCGCTCCTCCTCTACCGTCGCCACGGCGGCGGCGCGTCGCAGCGTTATACGGAAACGATGCAGGCCAACGCCACGCGCGTCCTTGCCGAGCGCTACACTGACGAAGGCGTCGCCTTGCCCGACGCCAAGGCGCGACTGATCGTGCGGCACCTGATGGAGGGCGAAGCCGTCCCCGACGCGGCGACATTGGCCGAAATCGGCGCGCTGCTCACCGGGCTGCAAGCGCATTTTCTCGCGACGCGCCCGATCGATGACGAGAATCTACGCCTGATCCGCTGGGAAACCGCGCTTCGCTGGGGCAAGATGGTCCGCACGGCGCTCAAGGCCGGGACAGTCAGCATCGGCCAGGCGGCAGGCATTCGCCCCGATCATCTCGGGCTCGGTTACACGCGGCTCGACGAGTTGCTGATGGCGGGCCTGCGCGGCAGCGCCAAGGCGAAACGCGGACGCGCTGCCTGACCCCCAATCACAAGCCGGCATCTGGCAGCCTGGCCGTCAGCCAGAAGGCAGCGAGCGATGGCAACTCAATCCTCACCATCGCTGCGACGCGACTAAGCGCATTGCCAAACAGACATTCACTCTCATGAGAAATAGTATTGTGTGCGATGAGTTTTTGCGCCATTTTCGCCGCCGGCCGCCTGAGAGCGTGCGAGAAAGATCGGGAGGATGGCATGAAGGCTTGCCTGTGGTTGCTGAGCGCATCGGCGCTTGCGGTCGTCTGTAGCGGAGCAGCGTCGGCACAGACCGCACCGAGCGCCTCTACGTCCGCCCCCGCACAGCAGACCGACGAGACCGCGACCGCGGAAGATGCGCCGCGCGAGATCGTCGTCACCGCGACTCGCCGAACCGAGAATCTGATGACCTCGCCACTGTCCGCCTCGGTCCTGACCGGGACCGATCTGGGCAACAAGGGCGTGACGAACGTCGATGCGTTGCAGTTCGCGATGCCGTCGATCGTGGTCAACAATTTCGGCCAGGGCAACGACTTCAACGTCCGCGGTATCGGCAAGGCCGAGCACAATACGCAGACGACGACCGGCGTCATCACCTATCGCGACGGCGTGCCGACCTTTCCCGGCTATTTTCAGATGGAGCCCTATTTCGACGTTGCCAACATCCAGGTGCTGCGCGGGCCGCAGGGCACGATCGTCGGACAGAATGCGACCGGCGGCGCGGTGTTCGTCAACACCAACGATCCCGTCATCAACGGCGGCATTCGCGGCTACGTCAACGCGAATTACGGCAATTACAACGACTTCGGCATTCAGGGCGCGATCAATATTCCGGTCAGCGACACCTTTGCCGCGCGCATCGCGCTGTTCGGGCAGCGTCGCGACAGCTTCTTCCACATCACCGGGGCGGGCGGCAGCGCCTATCCCTACGATCCCGGCAACCTCGGCTATCTCGCCGGGCGCGTCAGCTTCCTGTGGAAGCCGAACGACCATTTCTCGGTCCTGTCGAAGACCGATGTCGACTGGCTCGATTCGGGCGCCTACCCCGCCTCGCCGTTCTGGCAGCACAGCGATGCGTATCCGGCATACAAGCGCGACCTGTACGACATCCAGCTCAACACGCCGCAGGGGGCGCGCGACAAGTTCGTGCGCTCGGTGCTGAAGCTCGAATACGACACCAACGACGGCACCAAGTTCCGCTCGGTCACCGGGTTCCAGACTGGCAACACGCTCTACAGGGCAGACCTGGACGGCACCGCGTCGAACATCGTCGATCCGACCACCGGCACGATCAAGAACCAGTATTTCTTCGATACCGTGACGGAGACTCAGTTCAGCCAGGAGTTCAACATCACCTCGCCCGACAATCGCCGCTTCACGTGGCTGATCGGCGGGTTCGGGATGTGGAACACCTATTTCTTTCCGCGGCCGTTCGACAATTTCACGATCGACGTGTGCTACGGGTTCAACCTGGCGGCGTGCAAATACCAGCTCGCCGGCCGCAATCCGGAGCGTAGCCTGGCGGGCTTCGGCCAGATCGGGTTGCAGATCACGCCGAACCTGAAGCTCGAACTCGGCGGCCGCTACACCGCCAGCCGCTCGACCAATTACGTCAACGTGCTGCAATACGGCACGCCGATCAACCAGACGCAGACAGTCAAGTCGGATAATTTCTCGTACAAGGCGTCGCTCGGCTGGAAGCTGAGCCCGGACCAGTATCTGTACGGCTTCGTCGCGACCGGTTTCCGGCCGGGCGGGCTCAACGTGCCGGTCGGGCTGGGCAACCCGGCGCCGTTCGAGCCGGAGCGCGTGACGTCGTACGAAGCCGGCTGGAAGGCCAATTGGGCGAACGGCCACGTCCGCACGACGCTGACCGGCTTCTACAACGACTACAAGAACTTCCAGGTCATCATCGGCTATCCGACCTTCCCGACCTTCGGGATCGAACTCAACGTGCCCAACGCGACCAAGATCTACGGGTTCGAGGGCGAGATCGACGCCACGGTCGGCGGGTTCAAGTTCGGCGCCGGCGTCAACGTGCTGCACAGCGAACTCGGTCAGTTCTACGCCAGCGACCCGCGCGCGGCGGCGACCGGCGCGTGCGATCCGCTGAAAGGGGGTGCCGCGACCGCGACCAACTGCATCAATCTTGCCGGACGGCGCCAGACCTATGCGCCGAACGTCACGTTCAACCTGAGCGCGGAATATGAGGCCAAGCTGGCGAACGGCGACACGATCACGCCGCGCGCCAATTTCGGCTATGTCGGCAACCAGTGGGCGACGTTGTTCGAGAACGTCAATCGCGGCGACCTGTTGCAGGCGCGCAAGATCCTGAACGCGCAGATCGCCTACACCCATGGCACGCTGACGCTCACCGCCTATGCGACCAACCTGACCGACCAGCATTACGTCGCCGCGCTGAACAGCGGGCTCTATTTCGCGGGGTCGCCGCGGCAGTACGGGGTCAAGGTGCTTAAGGCCTTCTAGGCCGTAATGCAACGGCACGATCGCGATGATCGCGATCATGCCGCAGCAGTCGGTCAGTCGCAGCCGGCGGTTCGCCCCGGCAGCTTGGGCGCCGCCAGACCGACGTTCCAGTTCCAGGCGATCCCGGCCTTCGCCTTGCGGCACACCACGCGCTCGTTGAGCACGTACATGCCGGGCATCAGGCCGGTGCCCGGCTGCGGCGTCGCGGCGAAATGCATGTAGCGCATCGCCTGGCCGAAGGCGGGCCAGGCCGGCGCGTTCGCCGCCAGCGGTCGGCCGGTCATGGCGAAGCTTGCCCAGTAATCGAGCATCGCATCCGACAGCGCGCGTTCGTTCGCGTCCGCCGGGATCTTCGGCCACAATGGCGGGGTGCGATCGATCGTGCCGAAGACGTAGGGCAATTCGCTCGCGTGGAAGGAGTGGAGCCCGGCCTCGTCCATCGCCGGATAGCCGTGATCGAACAGGTAGAGATAGGACGGTTGCCCCAGTGCGGTCTGCTTGCGCACCAGTCGTTCGGCAGTCCAGCCGTACAGCGCATCGCGCGTCGCGGCGATGATGCTCTGGGTGTAGTCGGCGGCCGGATAGAGTGTGAGGAAAGCGTCGGCGAGGTCGCCGTAACGATCACGGATGACCTTCGCGTAGTCATCGGCGCTGGCGGGCGGCTTGGGCGCCAGCATCATCAGCGACCGGATCTCGCCCTGGTTGAACCCGGCCAGGATCGGCACCGCCGCCTGCTTTCCGGCATCGAACGTGGCAGTCATCTGCGCCGGCAGCACCAGCCCGTCGATCACGCCCCATGGCGACCAGCCGGCCTTGGCGGCGGCGTCGGTAATCGCTTGCGCGCCCATTCCGCGCAGTGTCGCCAAGTCGGGCGCCTGCACCGCGCCGCCCAGCATCTGCCCGGCGGCTTCCGCCGACGGCATGCCGTAGGTCGCCTTCTTCAACTCGGGCATGGTGACCATGTAAGCGCTCTCGGCGATCGCCCGGTGGAACAGTCCGCGCGCGAGCGGCGATTCCAGCAGGTACATGACGCTCAGCGCGCCCGCGGACTCGCCGGCGATGGTCACGTTGCCCTTGTCGCCGCCGAACGCCGCGATGTTGTAGCGCACCCAGTTCAGCGCCGCGATCTGGTCGAGCAGGCCGTAATTGCCCGACACGCGCTGCGGCGATTCGGCGCTGAGCGCGGGGTGCGCGAGATAGCCGAGCACGCCGAGCCGATAGTTGATCGACACGACGATCATCCCGCGCTCGGCCAGCTTGCCGCCATCGTACAATTGCTCGCGGCTCGACCCGCCGACCAGCGCGCCGCCGTGGATCCACACGAACACCGGCGCATGGCGCGCGTTTTTCGGCACCCAGATGTTGAGCGTCAGGCAATCCTCGCTGACCGGCATCGGCTGCGGCGGCGAATAGACCGAGACCGGCGCCTTGCTCTGCGGCTGAACGCAGGCCGGGCCGAACGCGGTCGCGGCGCGCACCCCCTGCCACGGCTTCATCGCGACCGGCGGGCGCCAGCGCAGCGCACCGACCGGCGGGACGGCATAGGGGATGCCCTTGAACGCGGTCACGTCGCCATCGGCGACCCCGCTCACCGCGCCCGAGGGAGCCGCGACCACCGGCCCCGTCTGCGCGCCAGCGGGGATAGCCATCGTCGCGGCAGCCAGCGCCGCTATCGTACGCAACGTCATCGCGACATCCTTTCTTCGGTGCGGAGCCGCCGGGCGAGCAGCAGGAACAATCCGATCGCCACCAGATAGGCAGGAGACAGCGTGTAGAGTGCCAGTTGCAGCGCATGGGCGTAGCCGTGCGATTTGAACCAGTCGCTCACCGCGCCGACCCAGGTCGGGCCAAGACCGAGGCCGATGAAATTCATCACCAGCAGGAGCAGCGCACCCGACAGCACGCGCTGGTCCGGCCGCACCTCCCCCTGAACCAGCGCGACGGCGGACGAGAGATAGAAGTAGTTGAAGACGTTCGCGATCGTCAGGAACACCAGCGCCAATGGCCAGCCCGGCGCCCAAACGAAGCCGAGGAAGAACGGCAACGCGACCACCAGCGACAGCGCCGGCGCGACCGCATAGACGACGCGCGATCGCTGCGTGAAACGGTCGATCACGCGGCCGGACAGGATCATTCCCGTGCTCATCCCGATCAGCGCGACCAGTGCATACCACACCGCGACTTCCGACAGGGTCATCCCCTTTTCGCGTTGCAGGAACAGCACCGCGAAATTGCCGAGGCCATAGGTCACGAACTGCGTCGCGCCGCTTGCAAGCGATGCCAGCATCAGGACGGGATGCGTGAAGAACATCCGGAGCGTCGCGCCGAACCCTGCCCTTCCGCCCGACAGGTCGGTCGCGACGGCATCGGTCGCGCCGCGTACCGGCTCGCGCATCAGCAGCTTGAGCAGGACGGCGGTGACGATGCCGATCGCGCCGATCGTGATGAACGCCGCGCGCCAGTTGAACCACACCGCGATCGACGCCCCGAACGCGATCCCCAAGGCCGCCCCGATCGGCGGGCCGAGATTGTAGATGCCGAACGCCATGCCGCGCCGGCCCGGCGGAAAGGTGTCGGTAATCAGCGCGTAGGATGGCGGCACGCCGCCGGCCTCGCCGAACCCGACCGTCATCCGGGCGATCACCAGTTGCGGATAGGTCGTGGCGAGCCCGCACGCGGTCGTCGCCGCGCTCCAGATCGCGCAGGCGAGCGACAGGATGTTCACACGATCGATGCGATCCGCCAGAAACCCGATCGGGATCGCGATGAAGCAGTAGAAGAACGCGAAATACAGTCCGCTCAGCAGGCCGAGCTGGCCATCGGTGATCTTCAGGCTGTCCTGGATTGGCTTGGCGAGGATGCCCAGCAACTGCCGGTCGAGGAAATTGAGCACATAGACGAAGGTCAGCGCGACGAGCATGACCCAGGCGCCGGGGGCGATCCGGGGTGGCGCGGTCGGGGACGACACGCTCATGCGAACACCGGCACCATTCGCCGCAGCGGCCCGACCGATCGACCCCTCATCCTCGCTCTCCCGATCCCGGCCCGATCCCGACTGGCCGTTTTCCGCCATCATGACGCGGCCCGACGTCATGTCAACATCACTATCGTTTGAGTGAATGTCTCGGACGCATCGCTTGACGGACGAGCGTCGAGCAGTGAAGGGAAAGGCGTGACTCAGACCGCCGCCCCGAAGCGCCGTTCCAGAAAGGCCGAGCAGCGCGCGGAAACGGTCGAACAGATCCTCGACGCCGCCGAGGAACTGTTCTCGCAGCATGGCCTGTATGGCGTCCGGCTGAAGGAAGTCGCCGAGAAAGTGGGCGTCCACCACACCCTGCTGAACTATTATTTCGACGACAAGAAAGCCCTGTTCGACGCCGTCTTCGCTCGCCGCGCGGCGGTCACCAGCGAACGGCGGATGCAGGCGCTCGACGATTACGAGCGCGCGTGTGGCGGCAAGCCGACGCTGGAGGGCGCGCTCCACGCCTTCCTCGACACCGATCTCGACCTCTATATCGATGGTGGCGAAGGCTGGCGCAATTACGCCAAGCTCGGTGCGCAGGTCGCCAACACCCCGGCCTGGGGCGCCGACCTGATGGACAGGAATTTCGATCCGGTGGTGTTACGGCTGATCGAGCTGCTCAAGAAATCAATGCCCGATGCCGACGAAGCCGCGATCTTCTGGGGCTATCACTTCGTCACCGGCGCGCTGATGCTCACCCTCGCCCGCACCGGCCGTATCGACAAGCTGTCCGGCGGCCTTGCCAAGTCCGAGGACTTCATCGCGGTAAAGCAATACATGGCCACATTCATGGCCGGCGGCTTCCGCGCGATCTGCAAGTGACCGGGGAGCGGGCTCAGGCGGCGCGCTGCTAGAGCGGTAGCCGTTGCGGCATGGCATCGACGGGGGACGCCATGTTCATCGGCGGAACTGCCGTGGCAACGGCGCACGAGCGGCGCTGATCCGCTCCAGCAGCAGTTCGTATTGATCGGGGGTGAAGCCCGCCGCTAGAAACGCGCGGACTTCGGCCGATGCGACCGCGAACCCGCGATACCAACTGAGCACGGCAATCCGACGCAGTGCCTCCAGGCGGTCGTCCGACAGGGCATTGGACACCCGCAAGCCGAACAGCCAGCGGATCGCGCGCGTCACTCGCCCGGCCGGACGGATGGAGGTCAGCTTGTCGCGCTGCGCCAGCGCCACGACCTGCCACTCGAGCGGAGTCAATTCGGCCGGCTTGCCGATGCGCTGGAAGTGCCGGGGCGGCGCGGCGGGGCGATCGAGTACGGCGGCACCGCCACCGGTCGCGGGAAAATCGAGATAGGCCATGGCCATTTCCTCCTTGTTCTTGGGGCCGGCGCGTGGGGCGAGCGCCGGCCCGTTCCCGGCGACGGGGCATCGCCGGGCAATCTGTTCATCGGACACGAGCAGTCCCGCAAAGCGCGACGGGGAGTCACGGACAACTGGGGACGACGGTTATGCTAACGGCAGGTCAGGATACGATACGCGTCTGGCCTGTTCCCTTGACTCTGAGTGGCGTGGTCGATCCTCGTTCTGTACCATGCAGTATATAAACTGGCCAGAGACGGATCAAGCTTTATTTTATACCGACCGATATTTTTATCCGATCGGCGCTGTCGAGCCGGGATCCTATCGGCTCGGCCAGACCGCCAGGCTGGTATCGACCAGCCGTTGCAATTCCTCGCGAGAGGCGCCGGCCCCCGCTTGCACCGCCATGCCCTGCAGTAACGCGCGTAGATAATTGGCGATGCCATCGGCGTCGGCAAGACCATGAAAGTCGCCATCCGCGATCGCACGTTCCATCCGTTCGACCAGCGCCGCATGCGCGATCTTGCCGCGTTCGAGCACGTCCTGGCGGATCGACTCGGCCTCCGCCCCGCACGCAACCGAACTGATGACGCCCAGGCAGCCATGCGGCTCCGACTTGCCGGTCTGGTTGGCGAGCGCCCCCTCCAGCAAATGCTTGGCGACCCCGCGCGCGGTCGGCGCCTCCAGCGCCTCGCTGATATAGCTCAGCTTCTCGCGTTGATAGAGGTCGAGCGCCTTGCGGAACAACTCTTCCTTGTTGCCGAACGCGGCGTAGAGACTGGGGCGCGTGATCCCCATCGCATCGGTGAGGTCGGTCATCGACGCGCCCTCATACCCCTTGCTCCAAAACACGCGCAACGCCGCGACCAGCGCTTGATCGACGCAAAACTCACGCGGGCGGCCACGAACGACGGCATGTTCCATAACGGCCGGTATATAATGCGACGATAAGCCAAGTCCAGACGCGTCGAGTTGGGAAGCTGTCCGCCGGCCGTAGTCGTGTCGTATCCTAAGGAGCTTTCGCTCCGATCGCATCGAGCTCGCGGATGGCATCGTCCGGCAGCGTCAGCGAGGCCGCTGCGAGATTTTCCTCCAGATGCGCCAGCGACGACGTCCCCGGAATCAGCAGAATGTTGGGCGAGCGCTGGAGCAGCCAGGCCAGGGCAATTTGCATCGGCGTGGCGCTCAACCGTTCGGCCACCGCCGACAACGCCGCCGACTGCAATGGGCTGAAGCCGCCGAGCGGGAAGAAGGGGACGTAGGCGACGCCATCCTCCGCCAACGCGTCGATGAAGGCATCGTCGTCGCGATGCGCCAGATTGTACTGGTTCTGCACGCACGCGATGTCGACCATGTCGCGGGCCTCGCGATACTGCGTCGGCGTGGCGTTGCTGATGCCGATCTGCCGCACCAGCCCCTGCCGCTGCTGGTTGGCGAGAACCTTCAGCGGCGCCGCGATCGGCCCCTCCGCCGGGCCGTGCGTGTCGAACATCAGCCGCAGGTTGACGACGTCGAGCGACTCCAGGCCGAGATTGGTCAGATTGTCTTCGACCGCACGAACCAGTTGGTCGGGCTCGAACGCCGGCAACCATGAGGCATCTTCGCCGCGCCGCGCGCCGATCTTCGTCACGATCACCAGATCGTCGGGGTAGGGGGACAGCGCCTCGCGGATCAGCCGGTTGGTGACGTGCGGGCCATAGAAATCGCTGGTGTCGACATGGTTCACGCCGGCCGCCACCGCGGCGCGCAATACCGCCAACGCCTGATCGGGATCGCGCGGCGGCCCGAACACCCCGGGTCCCGCAAGCTGCATCGCGCCATAGCCGAGCCGCTTTACCATGCGGCCGCCAAGCGAATAGATACCTGCCCGTTCGATCATGGACCGTCTCCTTTGTCGCTCAACATACAGGTGGCGCGAACCGTTGCATGGGCGCGAGATCGGCGTGAGCGCGCCATGACGAACGCCTGGGCGGCTGAACCAGCACTGGAATCCGCCTCGCACTTTCCGGGTTCAACGGAATATCAGAAGGTTAGCGCAGGGAACCACCGACCGGCTGAACGGTTTCGCATCCGTATCGACTGGAGTTTGCGTATGTTCGATGCCGTTTCGCTTTCAGGATCGCCTGTAGCCCCGCTCTCGATATCCGCGACATCAGCCGCTCGATGACGGTCCGCAATCGCATCCGCTCGGTCGCGCTGGTCGATCAGCTTGGGCCCGGGCTTATCACCGGGGCGGCCGACGACGATCCCAGCGGCATCGCGACCTATTCGCAGGCTGGCGCCCAGTTCGGGTTCGGCCTGCTATGGACGATGGTCCTGAGCTACCCGCTGATGTGCGCGGTCCAGCTCGTGAGCGCGCATATCGGGCGCGTGACCGGATGCGGCCTGTCGAAGAACATGGCACAGGTGATCTGGCGGCCCGCCGTCACCGGGCTCGTCGTGCTGCTGTTCGTCGCCAACACGATCAACATCGGCGCCGACCTGGCCGCGATGGGCAGCGCCGCCGAATTGACGTTCGGCATCAGCGCGCATGTGATGACGGTCGCGTTCGCGGTCGGTTCGCTGATGCTGCAACTGTTCGTCGCCTATCGCCGCTATGCCGCGTTCCTCAAGTGGCTGACGCTGGCGCTGTTCGCCTATGTCGCGCTGCTGCTGGTCATTCATGTCGAGTGGCGCGACGTACTCGGCGGGCTCGTCCCGCAGCTCGACGGCGCGAAGAGCGTCTCGTTCATCGTCGCGATCTTCGGCACGACGATCAGCCCGTATCTGTTCTTCTGGCAAAGCGCGCAGGAGGTCGAGGAAGTCGCGCAGAAACCCGACGCCAAGCCCCTGCTGAAAGCCCCCGAACAGGCGCGTAGCGAGTTCCGCCGGATCCGGATCGACACGCTGGTCGGGATGGCGGTCTCCAACCTCGTCGCGATCGCGATCATCATCGGGACGGCGGCGACGCTCCACCAATCGGGCAGGACGATCGAGACCGCCGCCGACGCCGCTACGGCACTGGAACCGGTCGCCGGCCGCTTCGCCTATCTGCTGTTCAGCCTCGGCATCATCGGCACCGGACTGCTGGCGGTGCCGGTGCTCGCGGGGTCGGCGGCCTATGCCGTGGGCGAGACGCGCGACTGGAAATGCGGGCTCGAACACAAGCCGTGGGAAGCGGTCGGCTTCTATTCGATCATCGCCGCCGCGACGATCCTGGGCGTGGTGATCGACTGGTCCTCGCTCGATCCGATCAAGGCGCTCTTCTACAGCGCGATCGTCAACGGCGTGGTCGCGGTGCCGATCATGGCGGTGATGATGGTCGTGGTGTCGCGCCGCGACACGATGGGGCGTTTCACCGCGCCGCGGCGTTTGCTGGCATTGGGCTGGATCGCGACCGGCGTGATGGCCGCCGCCGCCGTCGCCATGGTGGTATTGCCCTGAGGAGATCACATGAAGCTACCCGACGCCGACGAGCGGACCGCCATTCTCGATGCTCGCCGGACGATGAAGATGGCGCGGTCGACGCACGCCTATGTCCGCGGGAACACGGCGAAGTTCTACGAGTGGCTGGCCGAGTCCCGCGCTGCGGCGAACCTGCCGGACGGACCCGCCATCTGGATCTGCGGCGATTGCCATGTCGGCAATCTGGGCCCGATCGCCGACGCGCGCGGCCATGTCGCCATCCAGATCCGCGACCTCGACCAGGCGGTGATCGGCAATCCGCTGCATGACGTGATCCGCCTCGGCCTGTCGCTGGCGACGGCCGCGCGCAGTTCGGACCTGCCGGGCGTGACCACGACGCACATGCTGGAGCAGATGGTGGCCGGTTATGTCGGCGCGCTGGACGCACCCGACGGCGACGACCACGGGCCGGAACCCGACGCGGTGCGAACGGTGAAACGGCGCGCGCTGGGACGACGCTGGCGCCACTTAGCGAAGGAACGGCTCGAGGATGTGAAGCCCGAAATCCCGCTGGGCAAAAGGTTCTGGGACCTGACCGCCGCGGAACGGCGGGGCGTCGACGCGGTGTTCGACGACGCGGGCGTGACGCGCATGGTGCTGGCGCTCAAGCAGCGGCAGGCGGACGACTGCGTCAAGCTGGTCGATGCCGCTTATTGGGTGAAGGGATGCAGTTCGCTCGGCCTGCGACGGCTCGCCGCCATTCTCGACCTCGGCGACGAACGCGATCGCGAATATGCGCTCGTCGACATCAAGGAAGCGGTGAAGCCGGTCGCACCGGCGGCCAAGGGCGCGCGCATGCCGGGCATCCCGGCCGAGCGCGTGGTTGCGGCGGCGCGCGCGCTTTCCCCCAATCTCGGCGAGCGCATCGCGGCAGCGCGCTTCCTCGACGCATCGGTGTTCGTGCGCGAATTGATGCCACAGGACCTCAAGATCGAAGTCGACCAGTTCAACACCGAACAAGCGGTGCGCGCCGCGCACTACCTTGCCTATGTCGTCGGCAAGGCGCATGGCCGCCAGCTCGACGCCGCCGACCGGGCACACTGGCGCAAGACCCTCCTGTCCCACCGCCACGCGGACGACGCGCCGTCCTGGCTATGGCGCAGCGTGTTCGAACTCGCCGGCCGCCACGAAGTCGGCTACCTCGAACATTGCCGGAGCGTGGCGGAACATCCGGCGCGGGCGAGTTGATCGTCCAGACCAACCTGCGCCGATCGGGCGTGTAACACCGCGTGCAGCATCGGATGGAGGTCGGCTTAGGCTCACAGCCTTCCGGCTTCTTCACGCGGTGAGCGAACCGCGCGACATCGATGCACCGATCAACGATGCCGCCTCGCGCGCGATCGTCGCCATTCTGTCATCGCGATTTCGCCGCACTGAAACCAGCCACTCCTAGGTGCCCCGGCAGCGGCCAAGGGTCGCATCTTTGGGGGATTCTACAAATGAAAATGTATCGAAGCCTGTTTCTGGGCTCGGTGGCGTGCGTCCTGATGACTGGCATCTCGTCCGCCGCACACGCGCAGACGGCGGGCAAGGACGCTCAGGCTCCGCAAGCCGCGGCCGACACGAGTGCCGACGCCGATGCCGGGCAGGAAGTCGTGGTCAACGGCACCTACGCGCGCAGCCTGCGTGCCGCGACGGAGGCCAAGCGCCGCGCGGATTACGGGCTCGATTCGATCAGCTCGACCGATATCGGCAAGTTCCCGACGCAGAACGTGGCGGAAGCGCTGCAACTCGTCACCGGCGTCGCGATCACACGGCCGCGCGGCGAGGGCCTGTACGTCAGCGTGCGCGGCCTCGGCCCGCAGTTCCAGAGCACCCTGCTCAACGGCCGGACGGTCGCGCTCAACGACCTGATCGAAAATGGCGGCGCCAACGGTCGCCAGTTCCGGTTCGAGATGCTGCCCGCGGAGTTCACCGCCAGCATCGACGTCGTGAAGACGCCGACCGCCGACATGACCGAAGGCGCGCTCGGCGGCAATATCGACGTCAAGACGTTCCGCCCGCTCGACGTCGGTAACAAGACCACGCTCAACCTGCGCGGCACCTACACCAGCCAGACGCATCAGGTGAAGCCGAACGCGACCGTCATCGCCAGCGCGACCAATGCGGACGGCACCTTCGGTCTCCTCGCCGGCGCGCAATATTGGGGCAAGGCGGTCCGCAACGATCGTTTCATGAACTTCGGCTGGAACCTCGACAAGTTCACGGCGGCGGCGGCAGGCGGGCTGGCCGCGGGATTCTACACGCCGACCCGCACGCGCCCGACGATCGAGACCGAACAGCGTCAGCGCTTGTCGGGCATGATCTCCGCGCAGTGGCGCCCGGCGGCGGGGCTGGAAACGACGCTCGACATCCTCGCGACGCGGCTCGACGTCGCCTATGACGAATTCGGCCTCGACATCTATCCGGACGACACCAGCGTGTCCGGCCATCGCCCGGTGATCGTGCCGTCCACGGTCAAGACCGACGGCAAGACCGTGGTCGCTGCGACGATCAACGACGTCCGGTTCATGGCGTCCCGCGAATACAGCCTCAACCGCCACGATTTGCTGACGGTCGGGCTGCATCAGACCTACGATGCCGATCGCTGGCACCTGTCAGGGGACGCGAACTGGTCGTTCGCGCACAGCTTCCACCCCGATTACCGGGTGGGCACGGTGCGCAGCCGCGCGATGTTCTTCGCGCCGCTGACCTATGACGCGTCGGCGGGCTACAAGGTCATCCCGACCTTCACCACCACGGTCGATCCGACCAACCCGGCGAATTACAGCCTCTACCAGTTCAACATCGCGCCGAAGAACAGCAAGGACTGGGACTTCTTCACGCGCGGCGACGCGACGTATGACGTCGGTGGATTCTTCACCAAATTCGCGGCCGGCATCGAGTATCATTGGCGCAAGCGCGATTACTTCCGCCGCGACTTCATCGTCGCCACGGGCACCACCACGCCGCTGACCTCGCTGGGCAGCGGCGCGTACGAACAGATGCCGTATGACGATTTCCTCAAGGGCGTCGACGGCAACACGCTGCGCCGGTTCCTCGTGCCGGTGACGGGCGTCTACCTGAACGCGTTCTTCACGCCGGACGTGCAGGCATCACCGCTGACGGCCGGCGACCTGCGTTCGTCGTTCGTGGTGACCGAGAAGGTGGCGAGCGGGTATGTCCGTGCCGATTACGGCTTCGACCTCGGCGGGATCGCTGTGACGGGCAATATCGGCGCGCGCTACGTCCATACCGATCAGGTCGCGAGCGGGACGCTGACGATCGGCTCCGCGCCGACCCCGGCGAGCTTTCCGAAGACGTTCAACAACGTCCTGCCCAGCTTCAACCTGCGCGCCGAACTGACCCACGACCTGATCGCCCGGCTGGCGGCAAGCCGCGTGCTGACGCGTCCCAACGTCACCGACAGCGCCCCGCGCATCACCGTGTCCACCGACGCGCCGACCGCCAGCGGCGGCAATCCGCAGCTGGTGCCGTTCCTGGCGACGCAGTTCGACGGGTCGCTCGAATGGTATTTCAACCGTTCGGGATCGCTGACCGGGGCATTGTTCTACAAGGCGATGGACAATTACATCACGCAGCAGAACGTGAACATCGACATTCCGGGACGCGGCACCGTCCTGCTGTCGACGCAGGTCAATGGCGGCAATGCGAAGGTCTATGGGCTGGAGACGGCCTACAACCAGGTTTTCACCTTCCTGCCGGCGCCGTTCGACGGGCTGGGCGTGCAGACGTCCTATACCCACACGTCGGTGAAGGCGAGCTACACGGCGGGCTCGCGCCCGATCAGGGATCAGTTGATCGGCCTGTCCAAGAACAGCTTCAATATCGTCGGCTTCTACGACAAGGGGCCGCTGTCCGCTCGGCTGTCCTACGTCTGGCGCGACCGTTACCTGTCGAGCACCGGCAGTACCACGCAGGCGCCGACCTATACCGCGCCGTTCGGGACACTCGATGGCAGCATCGCGGTACGGGTGATCCCGAACGTCACGCTGAGCGTGGAGGCGATCAACCTGTCGGGTGCCCATCTCTACACCTACAACGACGACGCGTTGCGCTTCGGCGAGATCAACTATTGGGGCCGCACCGTGCTGTTCGGCGTGCGGGCGCAATTCTGATGCGCGGACCATCGATCCTTGTGGCGATGGCTATGCTGGGAGGAGCGGCCGTCGCCGCTCCTCCGTCGCGTCCGCCACTGCATATGAACGACATCCAGGTCTTGGGATCGCACAACAGCTTCAAGGCGCGGATTCCGGCGGCGGTGATGGCGGAGTTGTACCGGCGCGATCCGAAGCTGGCGGCGGCACTCGATTATTATCATTTGCCGTTGTCGCGACAGCTCGATCGCGGCGTGCGTCAGCTGGAAATCGATATCTTCGCGGATCCGGAGGGCGGACGCTACGCTGATCCGGCCGGCGAGCGGCTGGCGCACGCGACGGGCGAAGCGACCGGCTTCGATCGCGCGGCGATGGCGAAGCCGGGTTTCAAGGTCTTCCACATTCCCGACATCGACTATCTGTCGGATTGCGTGACGCTCCAGCGCTGTCTGGGCGAAATCGACGCCTGGTCGCGGGCGCATCCGGGCCATCTGCCGATCATGCTGACCATCAACGCAGCCGACACCAGGAGCGACCTGCCGATCACG
The DNA here is from genome assembly GCF_017304635.1 of Sphingomonas sp. Lineage (GTDB taxonomy): Bacteria > Pseudomonadota > Alphaproteobacteria > Sphingomonadales > Sphingomonadaceae > Sphingomonas. The sequence goes on along the minus strand of NZ_JAFKMA010000001.1, from coordinate 2,675 downwards.
CAGCCGTTGCCGCTCGACGATGCGCGGCTGCTCGACGCGCTGGATGTGGAAATTCGCCGGGCCATTCCCGGCCGCCGCCTCATCACGCCCGACGAGGTGCGGGGACGATCCGCCACCTTGCGCGAGGCGGTGCGCACGCGGGGCTGGCCGTCGCTCGCGGCGGCGCGGGGACGAATCTACATCCTGTTCGACGTGCGCCCGGCCGTCTCGGACGCTTATCGCACGGGCCACCCGTCGCTCGCGGGGCGTGCGATGTTCGGCTGGTATCCCGACGACCAACCCGAAAGCGCGATCCAGATCGTTCAGGATCCGCTGGCCGATGGCGCGCGCATCCGCGACTGGGTGAAGGCTGGCGTGATCGTGCGCACCCGCACCGACGCGAACACGGTCGAAGCGCGCGCGCACGACCAGCGCAAGGCACAGGCAGCGGCGGAAAGCGGCGCCCAGGCCGTCAGCACCGATTATTATCCCGGCGCCCCCGATCCGATCGGGCTCGGTTTTACCGTGACCCTGCCCGACGCGCGCATGGCGCGGTGCAACCCGTTGCGCGTGACCTATCGCTGCACCGTGACGCCCTGACATGCGCCGTAGTCTTCATGCGGCCTTGTTGCTGGTCTTAGCCGTGTCGCCGACGGAACCGGCATTCGCCCGCTCGCGGCTGATCGTCGAGCGCGCCGTGCTGGTGATCCGGCACGGCATCCGGGCGCCGCTGCTCGGCGAAGTTCCGGAAGCGACTCGCACGGCGGCCCCCTGGCCTCGCTGGAGCGTGCCGGATGGGCAGATCACGCCCCACGGCGCGAAAATGCTGGAGATCGTCGCCGCGGCGGATCGTCGCTTCCTGGCGATGCGCGGACTGCTCCCCGCCACCGGCTGTCCAGTGGCCGGGACGGTGCGGATCACGACCAACAGCGTCGACCGCACGATCGCCAGCGGCGAGGCATATGCACGCGGTTTCGCCCCAGGCTGCGGATTGGCCGTCGACCACCGCGACCCCGGCGTGACCGACCCTTTGTTCGAACCGCTCGCCGGCCGGCCGTCATCGTTCGACGCCGGTGCCGCGATCGCGGACATCAATCACACGACCGGCGGGATGCCGACGCTGGTCCGACGGCACCGCCGGGCGCTGGCGCTGCTCGACCGCGTGCTCGCGTGCGGCGGCGACTGTCTCGCGACCGGCCCGGCCGACATCAGCGCCGACCCGGACGGTCACGGTATCGTCCTGAAGGGCCCGATCCGGTCAAGCTCGGGCATCGCCCAGATACTGCTGCTCCAATATCTCGAAGGAATGCCGACCGCATCCGTCGGTTGGGGCCGAGCCGGCGCAGCGATGTTGCGGCGGCTCGGAACGCTGCACGCCGCGTTGTTCGCGGTCTTCACGCGGCCGCCTTACATGGCCGCCTACCAGGCGGCCGGGCTCGGCAAGCGCGTCCTCTCGTCGCTCGCGCACGGTCCGCGGCTGGACGTGCTGGTCGGGCATGACACCAACGTCACCGCGCTGGCGGCGGTGCTGGGAATCGACCTGATCGCGCCCGGTTATGCCGTCAACGACATCCCGCCAGGCGGCGGCCTGCTGTTCGAGCGGTTGCGCGACCCGCGAACTCGGCGAACGTTCGTCCGCATATCCTATCGCACGCAGTCGCCAGTGATGCTGCGCACCACCGGTCGCGCCTTCACTCTCACCGCCGTTCGGATTCCTGCTTGCGGCACGCTCTGCTCGACACGTCGGTTTGCGCTGATCTTGCGCCGACACACCGCTCAGGCAATGCACGTAACGCGCTAGCCGAGCGGTCGACACACGTTTCAAATGGGCTCCCGACTACGACGCCGAGTACCGATCGGATTTTTGAGAAAATGGGTTGGTTGCGGGGACAGGATTTGAACCTGTGACCTTCAGGTTATGAGCCTGACGAGCTACCGGGCTGCTCCACCCCGCGCCAACGTGATGCCCCGGAGACACGAACGCCTCCGCGATGGGCGGAGGCGAGGCGTGCCTTCGCGGGCAGACAAGTGAATGGGTTCTCTCCACGCGCGTCCGCAAGCTGCAATGCCTGGCGACGACCTACTCTTCCATCGCTTGAGCGATAGTACCATCGGCGCAGTCGGGTTTCACGGCCGAGTTCGGGATGGGATCGGGTGGGACACCGACGCTATGGCCACCAGGCAATGAAGCCTGCGGATGCGGGTGAAGGGTCTAAAATCGATGCACCTTATGCAATCGTAATCAATTCAATCTGGCGTCGAACTCAATCATCCAACCAGACAGCCCAAAGCTGTCATTGATGGTGGGACTCATCAAGCGCGAATAGGACAATTAGTATCGGTTAGCTCCACGCGTTACCGCGCTTCCACATCCGATCTATCAAGGTGGTGGTCTACCACCGTCCTAAGAAATCTTATCTCGAGGGAGGCTTCCCGCTTAGATGCTTTCAGCGGTTATCCCGTCCGTACATAGCTACCCTGCTGCGCCGTTGGCACGACGACAGGTACACCAGAGGTACGTTCAACCCGGTCCTCTCGTACTAGGGTCAACTCCTCTCAAATTTCGACGCCCACGGCAGATAGGGACCAAACTGTCTCGCGACGTTCTGAACCCAGCTCACGTACCACTTTAATTGGCGAACAGCCAAACCCTTGGGACCTGCTCCAGCCCCAGGATGTGATGAGCCGACATCGAG
>NZ_JAFKMA010000005.1 GCF_017304635.1 Sphingomonas sp. | reverse complement strand
AGCGAAGTGCAGGAATCGGCCAACCGTATCCGCTTCGCGATGGAGGCACAGGCGCAGACCGTCACCGCGATCACCGCCGCCGTCGATGAGACCGCGCTCGCCGCCGACTCCATGTCCCACACCATCGCCACCATCCGCGAGGATACCGAAGGCGTCGCGACCGCGATCGATCGCGTCGGCCAGGGTTTCGACACGCTCGACGGCCAGCTCGGTGGCCTCAAGGAAAGCGCCGCGGAGTTCGTGACCAAGGTCGCGGCCTGAATCCCTCTCCCTGTGGGAGAGGGTCGAGGCGCGTAGCGCCGAGGGGTGAGGGCCAAGTCGAAAGCGTTTCGACCCAGCCCTCACCCTGTCGCGCCTGCGGCGCGCCTTCCCTCTCCCAAAGAGAGAGGGACTTGAGTATCGCCTCCACATGACCACCATTCTCCTCACCGGCAGCAGTCGCGGCATCGGTGCCGCGACCGCCGCCACGCTGTCCGCCGCCCCCGACGTGACGCTCGTCGGCCACGGCACCGCCAGCGGCATCGCCGCCGACTTCGCCGACCCCGCCGGTCCGCGCACGCTGTGGGACGCCGCCCTCGCCAAGCTCGGCCACATCGACGTGCTCATCAACAATGCCGGCGTGTTCGAAGCCAATCCGATCGACCATGCCGACGACGCCTGGGTTGCCGCGTGGGAGCGGACGATGCGGATCAACCTGACCGCCAGCGCCGAACTGTGCCGCTTCGCCATCCGCCACTGGCAGGAGCGCGAGGCGCCGGGCCGCATCGTCAACGTCGCCAGCCGCGCCGCCTATCGCGGCGACAGCCCGGCGCACTGGCATTATGCCGCATCCAAGGCCGGCATGGTCGCGATGACCAAGAGCATCGCGCGCGGCTATGCGAGTCACGGCATCCTGGCTTTCGCGGTCTGCCCGGGGTTCACGATGACCGGGATGGCGGAGGATTATCTGGCCAGCCGTGGCGGCGACAAACTGCTCGCCGACATTCCGCTCGGTCGAGTCGCCGATCCTGGCGAAGTGGCCGACGCCATCGCCTTCTTCGCGCTGCACGCGCCGCCGAGCGCGACCGGCGCGGTGCTCGACGTCAACGGGGCCAGTTATGTCCGATAGCCAGCAACCGCCGGCGATCGGACCGGCCGGCGACGCGGCCACGCCAGCGTCGGCCGACGGCCCGGCGACGGCCGGGTCGGCTGAGCAGATCGATAGCTGGAAGACCACCCTGCCCTGTACCCGCGCCGAAGCCGAGGCGATCGATGCCGCCGGCGACGTCGCGATCGACGCGGTGCTGATGACCAGCGAGACGATCGAGGACGACCGTGAGACGTGGCGGCTCGACGCCTATACCGAAGACCGGCCGGATGCCGCGATGCTCGCCGCGTTGCGCGCGCTGGTGCCGAGCGCGGGGACGGTCGAACCGGTGATCGAGCCGCTGACCGCCGCCGACTGGGTGACGATGAGCCAGGCGGGGCTCGAACCGATCGCGGAAGGGCGCTTCGTCGTCCATACCAGCGCGCATCCGGTCGCGCCGCCGCCGGGGGGCCGGGCGTTCCTGATCGATGCGGGGCAGGCGTTCGGGACCGGGCATCATGCGACGACGAGCGGGTGCCTGGCGATGCTCGACGGGCTGGCGGATACGCCGTTCACGAACATCATCGACATCGGCACCGGCACCGGCCTGCTCGCCTTCGCCGCCCGGCACCTGTGGCCCGACGCACGGGTGACCGCGACCGACATCGATCCCGCCGCGATCACCGTGACGGCGGAGAACATGGCGACCAACCACGTCGCCGCGATCGACCTGATCGTCGCCGACGGCGCGCTCGACGACCGCATCACCGCGCGCGCGCCCTACGACCTCGTCATCGCCAACGTGCTGGCCGGGCCGCTGGTGTCGATGGCGCCCGAACTCGCCGCGATCGCCGCACCGAACGCGACGATCATCCTGGCTGGCCTGCTCGACACGCAGCGCGCGCAGGTGGTCGCGGCATATCGCGCGTGCGGCTGCTCGCTCGAGGCGGCCGACCAGCGCGGCGACTGGACGATCCTGCGGCTGACGGCCGGCGCGGCGCGCTACGTCCCAAGCAAGCCGATCGACCCCAAGGGCCGCGACGGCTGGGCACTCGACCTGTGACGACCTTCGCCTATCATCGCAGCCTCGGCCCGATGATCGGCGTGATTTTGGCGCTCGGCGTGATCGAAACGACGGTCGTGCACCTCGTCGCCAGCGTCTATTGGGGGTGGAAGGTCGCGCTGCCGCTCGGTGCGATTGACCTTGCGATGATCGTCGCGCTCGTCGCCTTGCTGGTGTCGTTCCGCCGCTGCCCGGTGGAGCTGACCGACACGCACCTGACGATGCGCGCCGGCCGGCGCCGCACCGTGTCGATCCCGATCGACCGGATCGCCGGGTTCCGCGCGTCGTGGAGCCAGGCCGACGTCAAGGCACGCGACGTCGCCAATCTGGCGCTCGTCGCGTGGCCGAACGTCTTCATCGATCTGACGGAGCCGGTCCGGACGGGCCGCCGCGTCGTATCCGGCGTCGCGCACAAGCTGGACGACCCGGTGGCGTTCCGGGCCGCCATCGACCGCGCGATCGCGAATCAGCCGAGCACCGCCGCCCCGCCCTTCGCAGTCGCATAGGCCTGCGTCCCGCGCGTCACGACCATGTCCTCGGGCAGGATTTCGGCGATGCGGATGTCCGGTTGCCCCTTCAACGCCTCGTACAGCGGCGCGAAGTCGGTCTCGACGGTCAGGCGGAGCAGTTCGTCGAAGCTCGGGATGACGAAATAATTCTGCTGGAAATCGTCGATCCGGTATTCGGTCCGCATCACTCGCGCCAGATCGAAGCCGATCCGGTTGGGACTGTCGCTGTCGAGCGCGAACTGCGATTCGGCGTAGCTCGACACGATGCCCGAGCCGTAGATGCGCAGCCCCTCCGGCTCCTGGATCAGGCCGAACTCGACCGTGTACCAATAGAGCCGGCCGAGATATTTGAGCGCGTCCATCCCCAGCGCGCGCTGCCCGCCGCGGCCGTACGCCGCCAGATAATCGGCGAACACTGGGTCGGCGAGCATTGGGACATGGCCGAACACGTCGTGGAAGACGTCCGGCTCCTGCAGGTAATCGAGCTGGTCGGGGCGGCGGATGAAGTTGCCGGCAACGAAGCGGCGGTTGGCCATATGGTCGAAGAACACGTCGTCCGGAACGAGTCCGGGCACCGCCACCACCTGCCACCCGGTCAGCTTCATCAGCCGGTCGCTGAGTTCCGCGAAATCGGGGATGCCGGGCTTCGACAGCTTGAGCACGTCGAGCCCGCGCAGATACGCTTCCGACGCGCGACCGGGGAGCAGCTTCGCTTGGCGCGCGAACAGCGTGTCCCAGGTGGCATGCTCCGCCGCCGTATAGTGCGCCCAGTCCTGCGGGATCGTCCAGTCAGGCGCGGCCTCGGGCGGGGGCGTGTCCAGCGTGTGCGTATCGGTTGCCATTGCAACTACCTATCACGCTCGCGAGCGGGAGCGAAATAGCGGCGATTGGCGTTGACCGCGGATTGCTGTAACCGATCTGTCATGATCCACGCCGCCATCGCTCAGCCTTCGTCCCACCGGGCCCCGTCGAAAGCCCGCCTCGCCGCCGAATTGCCGCGCGGGGCGTGGACGTTGCTGACGCTGCCGAGCCATTGGTCGCGGCTGAAGCAGGCGCCGCGCGGTGACGGGCGGCCGGTGATGCTGATCCCCGGCCTGTTCGACAACGATGCCGCGATGGGGCTGATGCGGCGTTATCTGACCGGGCTCGGCTATACCGTGCGCGGCTGGGGGCTGGGGCGGAACATCGGCGCCCGCGCGACGGGCAGCGACGCCGAGTTGCTGGTCGAACAGGTCGCCGCGTTCCATGACGAGACGGACGAGCCGGTCACCCTGGTCGGCGTCAGCCTGGGCGGGATCATGGCGCGGCTGGTCGCGCATCGCCGGCCCGATCTGGTGCGCGAAGTGGTGACGGTCAGTTCGCCGTTCGCCGGCGATCCGCGCGCGACCAACGTGTGGCGCGCGTTCGAATGGCTGACCGGCGAGAAGATCGACGACCAGTCGGTGGTCGCGCGCCGCCTGACGCTCGCCGAGCGCCCGCCGGTTCCCGCGACCGCGATCTGGAGCGCGAGCGACGGTCTGGTCAACGGCGCGATCTGCCATGCCGAAGGCGAGCCATCGATCGAGATCCGCGCCTCGCACATGGGCGTGCACATCCATCCGCAGGCGCTCCGCGCGATCGCCGAGACGCTGGCGGGCGGCGCCGACCGTCAGTCGGTCGGGCGATTGCCGTCGTAGGGATCGCAGTCGGCGGGGTGGCGACGACAGGCCGCATCCGCCTTGCGCCGTTCGCGCGTCTCGCGCTCCTCCTGCTTGCGCATCTTGCGGCCGCGATTGCGGTCGGCCTCCGACTGGCTGGTCGTGGTCCAGTCGACCACCTTCGACGTCACGCGCACCGGGGCGGTGACGATCGTGCCAACGGTGCCGAGGCACCCCCCGGCCAGCAGGGGCAGGATCAGGACGAGCGGCAGGGTACGCATACGAGACACCTATCTGGCGGTGACGTAAGTGTCGCGCGCCTGCACCCCGATTAGCGGGAAATCGGTGAAGAAACCGTCGATGCCGAGCGCGAGCTGGCGCCGCATCGCCGCCGCGACGTCGCCGTGCGCCTTGGGATCGTCGCCCGCGCGCAAGTCCGCGGGCAGGAAGAAATTCTCCGCACGGAACGTCCAGACATGGACGCGCAGGCCCGCGGCGTGGGCATCGGCGACCAGCCGGCTGGCAGTGCCGTCCTTTTCGACCATGTCCTTGTTCGGCCCGATCCCCCAGGCATAGGCCGCGACCGCTGTGAGGCCGGCGGGCGTCGCCATGTCGGCATAGCTCGCCACTGCCTTGTCGGCCGGACCCCCGCGCCCGTCCATCAACTGGATCAGCCGAATCTTCGTCAGCGAATGGAGCAGCTTCAGGTTGTCGACCTCGAAGCTCTGGATGAATACCGGCGCATCGGCCGAGTCCCAGCCGGCGGCGTGCAGCTCGGCGACCAGATGTCGCTCCATCGGCAAGCCGATCGACGCGAAATAGGTCGGATGCTTGGTCTCCGGATAGATGCCGATCGTCCGCCCGGTCTCGCGCGAGCGGCGCTTGGCGAGCGCGATGATCTCGGCCAGCGTCGGCACCGCGAATTTGCCGTCATAGGTGGCGTTGACGGGGCGCAGTTGCGGCAGGCGCTCCTTCGCGCGCAGCGTCTTCAGCTCGGCGAGCGTGAAATCCTCGGTGAACCAGCCGGTGTGCTGCTCGCCATCGATCGTCTTCGTCGTCTTGCGGCCGGCGAATTCGGGATGGTCGGCGACGTCGGTGGTACCGGTGATGTCGTTCTCGTGCCGGGCGACGAAGACGTTGTCCCTGGTCAGCACCAGGTCGGGCTCGATGAAGTCGGCGCCTTCGTCGATCGCCAGGTCGTAGCTCGCCAGCGTGTGTTCGGGACGTTCGCCGCTGGCGCCGCGATGCGCGATGACGATCGGGCGGGACAGCGACGGATGGGACGGGCCAGGCATCCGCTTATCCTGCCCTGCGACGAGCGGCGACGCCAGTGCGGCGGCGAACAGGACGAAAACCTTGCAAAGTTTCATGAGCGAGCCGATTTCCAAGCTGGTGCGGCACCGTATCCGCGATTTGTGACAGCGAGGCGAGCAGCGTGACCGAAATCGTGATGGACGCCCCCTATCGCCCGCACGCGCTCGACGCCGGTCAGCAAGGCGTGATCGGCCGGCCGCTGCCGCGCTACGAAGGGCCGCTGAAGGTCGCGGGCGGCGCGACCTACGCGTTCGAGGATGCGCCGCCGGGCACGCTGTACGCCCATATCGTCGGCGCGACGATCGGCGCGGGGACCGTGACCACGATCGACACGACGGCGGCCGAGGCGATGCCGGGCGTCGTCCGCGTGTGGGCCGAGCATCCCGACTTCAAGGCCAGCGCCGGCAATTCGAGCGAGCCGATGCCGAGCTGGACACGCGAGATCGACCATTTCGGCCAGCCGGTCGCACTGGTCGTGGCCGAGACGATCGAGGCGGCGCGCGACGCGGCGGCGGCGGTCGTGGTCGGCTATGCCGAACGGCCGGGCCGGTTCGATCCGCGCGAACAGGCCGTGATCGACGACCACGGCATCGGCTTCCTGCCCCGGATCGACAAGGGCGACGTCGAGACGGCGCTGGCCGCGGCGCCCGTCACGTTCGACGCGACCTATACCACCCCGCCGCATTTCCCCGCCGCGCTCGAACCGCATGCGACGACGGCATGGTGGGACGGCGACGCGCTGACCGTGCGCGGCTCGCTCCAGGTGCTGGGCGGCGCGCGGGCGACGATCGCGGCGGCGCTTGGCATCGACAAGGCGCAGGTCCGCGTGCTCGCGCCCTATGTCGGCGGCGGGTTCGGCGGCAAGACCGGGGTCGGGCCGGAAACGGTGCTGGCCGCCGTCGCCGCGCGCGAGCTCGGCCGCCCGGTCAAGATCGCGCTCCCCCGCCGCCAGACCGCCGCGCTCGTCCATCATCGCGGCGAGACGGTGCAGCGCGTGCGGATCGGCTGCGATGCCGACGGGCGGATCACCGCCTTCGCGCACGAAAGCGTGACGTCGCAGAAGGATAACAAGGGCTTTCTCGAGCCGGTGCCGTTCGGCACACTGCCGCTCTATGCGGCCGAGCATCGCCGCTTCACGACCGCGCTCACGCGAGTCGACCTGCCCGCGTCGGGCGCGGTGCGCGCGCCGGGTGAGGCGGTCGGCACCTTTGCGGTCGAATGCGCGATGGACGAGCTGGCCGAGCAGCTCGGCCTCGACCCGATCGAACTGCGCCGCCGCAACGAGCCCGCGACCGACCCGACGACCGGCAAGCGTTTCACCACGCGGCTGATGCTCGATTGTTATGACGAGGGCGCGCGGCGGTTCGGCTGGGATCGGCGCGATGCGACGCCGGGCGCGGTCCGCGACGGCGAGTGGCTGGTCGGCATGGGCATGGCCGCCGCGTTGCGCGGTAACTTCACCGTCAATTCGGAAGCGCGCGTCACGCTGACATCGGAAGGCCGCGCGGTGATCGAAACCGACATGACCGATATCGGCACCGGCACCTACACGATCCTGGCGCAAGTCGCGGGCGAGATGCTGGGCCTGCCGCTGTCGGCGATCGACGTGCGGCTGGGCGACACCGACCTGCCGCCGAGCGCAGGGTCGGGCGGGTCGTTCGGCGCGGGCAGCTCGGGCTCGGCGGTCGCGCTGGCGTGCGAGGACATCCTGGCCGAACTGGCGCTCCGCATGAACGCCGCGCCCGAGGAACTGGTGCTGAAGGACGGCATCGTCAGCGCCGGCAAGCGCACCGCGCCGCTCATCGACCTGGTCGACAAGCCCATCGTCGCGACCGGCAAGATGGGCCCGGGCAAGGAAAGCAAGGCGACCAGCCAGGCCAGCCACGGCGCGCAATTCGCCGAAGTCGCGGTCAACGCCGTCACCGGCGAGGTGCGCGTCCGCCGGCTGCTCGGCGTGTTCGACGTCGGCCGCGTACTCAACGAAGCGACCGCGCGCAACCAGATGGTCGGCGGGATGATCTGGGGCATCGGCTATGCGCTGTCGGAGGAAGCGGTGGTCGACACGCGCACCGGCCAGTTCGTCAACCCGGACTTCGGCGAATACCACGTCGCGGTCAGCGCCGACGTGCCTAATGTCGAATGCCATTTCCTCGAAGCGATCGACGACAGCGCCAATCCGGTTGGTGCGAAGGCGGTCGGCGAGCTCGGCATCGCCGGGTCGGGCGCGGCGGTGGCGAATGCGATCTACAATGCCTGCGGGGTGCGCGTGCGCGATTTTCCGGTGACGCTCGACAAGCTGCTCGCGGGGTTGCCGCCGGTATGAGGGATAAGGCGCGTCATCCCCGCGAACGCGGGGACCCAGCTCCTCACGGTTCAGCGCGAGGCACGGGCACGAGATGGGCTCCCGCGTTCGCGGGGGTGACGAACAGTGTCCGATAACGACGCCGTCATCGCCGCCGCGCGAGACTGGAAGGGCGCGCCGCTGGCGCTCGCCACAGTGGTCTCGACCTGGGGATCGGCACCGCGCCCGCGCGGGAGCCACATGATCGTCCACCAGGACGGCCGGTTCGAGGGATCGGTGTCGGGCGGCTGCGTCGAGAACGACATCCTGACCACCGCCGCCGAGGTGATCGCGGGCGCGCCGTTCCAGCTCAAGCGCTACGGCGTCGCCGACGCCGCGGCGTGGGAAGTCGGCCTGCCGTGCGGCGGCGAGATCGCGGTGATGGTGCAGCCGATCGCCGCCGACGGCTTCGATCCCGAACTGTTCGACCGCATCGCCGAAGCCCGCGGCGAGGGTCGCGCGCTCGACGTCGTCACCGACCTCGACAGCGGCCAGTCGAGCCTGCGACCGATCGAAGGCGCCGCGTTCGTCAACCGCTACGACCCGCCGCGCCGCCTGCTGATCGTCGGCGCGGTCCAGATCGCGCAGGCGCTGGCCGGGCTGGCGCGCGAGCTCGGCATCGCGACCACTGTGATCGATCCCCGCGCGCGGTTCCTGACCGAGGAGCGCTTCCCCGGCGTCGCGCTCGACGATCGCTGGCCCGACGAAGCGGTCGCCACGCTCAGGCCCGATCCCGCGACCGCCGTGGTGACGCTGAGCCACGATACCAAGATCGACGATCCGGCGTTGCAGGCCGCGCTCGCCGCGCCGACCGGCTATGTCGCCGCGCTCGGCTCGCGCCGCAGCCATGCCGCGCGGCGGGAGCGTCTCGCGGCGCTGGGCGTTTCCGAAACCGGTCTCGATCGCATCGATGCCCCGGCCGGGATCGACATCGGCGCGATCGGCCCGGCCGAAATCGCGCTGTCGATCGCCGCCGCCATGGTCGGAGCCTTCCATGATCGTTCCTGAGAATACCGCCCTCGTCCTGCTCGCCGCGGGCAAGTCCGAACGCTTCGGCCTGTCCGACAAACTGACCGAGATGTTCCTCGGCCAACCGCTCGGTCTGCATGTCGTGACCGCGCTGGAGGCGGTGCCGTTCGCCAAAAGGATCGTCGTGAAGGACGGGGTGAAGCTGGACTATGCCGCGCGCGGATACGAGGTCGTCCACAATTTCGCGCCCGAACAGGGCCTGTCGCTGTCGGTCCGGCTCGGCATCCAGGCGGCGCGCGGGGAAGGCGTCGACGCGGTGCTGATCGCGCTGGCCGACATGCCGCGGATCACCGCGACTCAGATCCATCGCCTGTTCGAGGCGGAACACGGTCCCGACACCGTCGTCGCGTCGAGCGATGGGATCAGCCCCAAGCCGCCGGCCTTGTTCGGACGCGGCCGCTTCGACGCGCTGGAGGCGATGCAGGGCGACACCGGCGCGCGCGACATGGTGCTCGCGGGCCGCCACGTCGTGACGACGCCCGACGAGCTGATCGACGTGGATACGCAGGAAGAGCTGGAGGAACTGCTCGCCAAATTCGGGCAGGTGCGGGGGCGCTAATCGACCGTCGTTGCGAGCGGAGCGAGGCAATCCAGGTCGGACTTGGCATGCTTCGCCGCACTCGCAACGACGCCGCCTATTCGAGCTCCAGGATCACCTGATCGACCGCCAGGCTGTCGCCCGCCTTCGCCGCCACCGCCTTCACCGTCGCGGCCTTTTCGGCGCGGAGGATGTTCTCCATCTTCATCGCTTCGACCACGGCGAGCGGCTGGCCCGGCTGGACGCTGTCGCCTGCCGCCACGTCGAGCCGCACGAGCAGGCCGGGCATCGGCGCGATCAGGAACTTGGACAGATCGGGCGGCACCTTCTCGATCAGGTGCGCGGCATACGGCGCGACATGCGCCGGCAGGACGCGCGCGACATGGCTCGCGCCGCGGGTGGTCAGCTTGAAACCGCTCCGCGTCCGCGCGATCCGCACGGTCAGCTCCTGATCGTCGAGTTCGGCCGTCACGCTGCGATCGCCCGGCGTATAATCGAGTCCGATCGCCAGGTCGGCGCCATCCACGCTGATGCCGTCGGTCGAAACCGCGACGTCGTGGTCACGCCCGTCGATCCGCACCGTCCAGGCAGCCGGCGGCCGCAGCCGCTTGCCGAGCTGGCCGTCGATCCGCCGCGCGCGATCCGCCTCCGCCGTCGCCGCGAACGCCGCGATCGCCGCCAGCGCCTTCAGCAATTCCGCCGAGGCTGGCGCGCCGTGGAACCCGTCCGGATATTCCTCGGCGATGAACCCGGTGGTCAGCCGCCCTTCGCGAAAGCGCGGGTGCTGCATCAGCGCCGACAGGAAGTCGATATTGTTGCCCGGCCCCTCGATCTCGAACGCGTCGAGCGCCGCGACCTGCGCATCGATCGCCGCTTCGCGGGTCGGCGCCCAGGTGATGAGCTTGGCGATCATCGGGTCGTAGAACATCGACACCTCGCCACCCTCGGCGACGCCGTCGTCGACGCGGACGATGGCTTGGGGGTCGGCCGCCTCGCTTTCCCCGTCATTCCCGCGCAGGCGGGAATCCGGATCCGCAATGTCATCGGCTCCATCGACGACATGGGTTATGGATCCCCGCCTGCGCGGGGATGACGAGGATTGCGACGCATCGGTGGACTGGGGCGGATTGTACCGCACCAATCGCCCGATGCTCGGCAGGAAGCCGCGATATGGATCCTCCGCATAGACCCGGTTCTCGATCGACCAGCCGTTGATCCCGACATCGGCCTGCCCGAAACTCAGCTGCTCGCCCGCCGCCACCCGGATCATCTGCTCGACCAGATCGAGCCCGGTAATCTCCTCGGTCACCGGATGCTCGACCTGGAGCCGGGTATTCATCTCGAGGAAGTAGAAGCCCTGCCCCGTCGTATCGGCACCCGATACGATCAACTCGACCGTCCCCGCCGAATAATAGCCGACCGCGCGGGCCAGCGCGACCGCCTGTTCACCCATCGCCTTGCGCATCTCGGGGGACACGAACGGCGACGGCGCTTCCTCGACCACCTTCTGGTGGCGGCGCTGCACGCTGCATTCGCGCTCGTTGAGATAGACGATGTTGCCGTGCTGATCGCCCAGCACCTGGATCTCGATATGGCGCGGGCTTTCGATGAACTTCTCGATGAACACGCGGTCGTCGCCGAAGCTCGCCAGCCCCTCGCGCTTGGTGGCCTCGAACCCCTCGCGCACGTCCTGCTCGCTATACGCCAGCCGCATGCCCTTGCCGCCGCCGCCGGCCGACGCCTTCATCATCACCGGATAGCCGATGTCGCCGGCGATCCGCACCGCTTCGTCGGTATCGGCGATCTCGCCCAGGAAACCGGGGACGACGTTGACGCCAGCCTGCTTCGCCAGCTTCTTCGACTCGATCTTGTCGCCCATCGCCGCGATGGCGTTCGGCGGCGGCCCGACGAACGCGATGCCGGCGTCGGCGCAGGCGCGCGCGAAACTCTCGCGCTCCGACAGGAAGCCGTAGCCGGGATGGATGCAGTCCGCCCCGGTGATCCGCGCCGCGTCGAGGATCAGCTCGGCCTTGAGATAGCTCTCCGCCGCCGGCGCCGGCCCCAGCCGTACCGCCTCGTCCGCCATCAGCACGTGCGGGCTGCGCGCATCGGCATCCGAATATACCGCGACCGTCGCGATCCCCATCTTCTTCGCGGTCCGAAACACGCGACACGCGATCTCGCCGCGGTTGGCGACCAGGATTTTCTTGAACATCAATGCGTCCTCGGGGCTGGCGCGCCGCGGAGCAAGCCTTCCGTGCTCAGATCCTCGTCGATCTCGGGCCAGTGGATGCCGTAGCCACCGCCGGCGCGCTCCCAGACGGCGCGTTGCTCCGGCGTTGCGTGCAGCAAGCGCGGATACCAGGCGAGCGGCGCAGCGATCGTCCGGCCGTCCATCAGGTCGACGATCAGGCTGGCCGCGTCGAACCGGACGTCGAGCACGCGCTCGTCCGTTACCTTAGCCGAAATATTCATACCATGCCTCCAGCAACTTCTCGCGATGCTCCTCGACCATGGCGAGGATGTCATTGATTTCATGCGCGCGAAACCCGCGGCTCTTTGCCACTTCCACGAGTTGCAGCCAGACCTTGATCGTGGCCTCGCCGCGATCGACGTGCACGTGTGGCGGCTCGTTCGGCTCGTGGCTGTAGAAATAGAAGCGAAACGCTCCGATCCGCAGCACCGTCGGCATTACGCAGCCGCCTCAAGCACGCGCTGCTCCGCCGCCATCGGGCTCAGCCCGAGCTTCGCGAACAAAGCGGCATCCTTGTCCTCGCCGGCATTGCCCGCGGTCAGCAATTTGTCGCCGGTGAAGATCGAGTTCGCACCGCTGAGGAAACACAAGGCCTGGGTCGCGTCGCTCATGCTCTCGCGGCCAGCGCTCAGGCGCACCATGCTCCCTGGCATCGTGATCCGCGCGACCGCAACCGTGCGCACGAACTCGATATCGTCGATCTTGGCGAGCGGCGTGTCGGCGAGCATGTTGCCGAGCACCGTCCCCTTGACCGGCACCAAGGCATTGATCGGCACGCTCTCGGGATGCACCGGCAGGCTCGCCAAAGCATGGATGAAGCCGACACGGTCGCTCCGCGTTTCGCCCATCCCGACGATTCCGCCGCAGCATACGTTGATCCCGGCGTCGCGGACATTCTCCAGCGTTTCGATCCGCTCCTCGAAGCTGCGCGTCGAGATCACGTTCGCGTAATTCTCCGGCGAGGTGTCGATATTGTGGTTGTAGTAATCGAGCCCCGCCGCGCCCAGCGCCTCGGCCTGGCCGGACGTCAGCATGCCGAGCGTCATGCAGGTTTCCATTCCCATCTCGCGCACGCCGCGGATCATCTGCGTCAGCGCCGCAATGTCCTTGTCCTTGGGATTGCGCCACGCCGCCCCCATGCAGAAGCGCGTCGAGCCATTGTCCTTCGCTTGCGCCGCCGCTTGCAGCACCGCGCGGACGTCCATCAGCTTGGTCGCTTTCAGCCCGGTGTCGGCGCTCGCCGACTGCGAGCAATAGCCGCAATCCTCCGGACAGCCGCCGGTCTTGATCGACAGCAACGTCGACAGCTGCACCTCGTTCGCCGCGTGGTGCGCACGATGCACCTCGGCCGCGCGGAACACGAGTTCGGTGAAGGGCAGGTCGAACAATGCCGCGATCTCGTCGCGGGTCCAGTCGCTGCGGGGAGTCATCGCGGTTTCCTTGCCAGATAGACGCCGATCGCCATCACCGCGAGCCCGGCGACGCGGCGCAGCGTCAACTCGCTGCGGATCGCGCCGAACCAGCCGAAATGATCGATCGCGGCCGCCGCGACCAATTGGCCGAGCAGCACGAAGAACACGGCATTGCCGACCCCGATCCGCGGCGTCGTCCAGGTGATCGACAACAGATAGAACACGACCAGCACCGCGCCGGCGTAGAAATACCAGGGCACGCCCGTGAACGCCGCGCGCGCAGGCACGCCGCCCAGCGCCAGGATCGCCGCGGTCACCGCGAGCGCCAGCGCGAACAGGATCGTGCTCGCCGCGACCGGGCTCTGGAGATGCTGGCCGAGCCCGGCGTTCAGCGTCGCCATCAGCGGAATCCCCATCCCTGCCACGAACATCAGCGCGGCGAACGCGGTGAACGACGGCTGCGCCCCGCCGCTCATGCCAGCACCCCGATCTTGAGCAGGAACCCGCCCACGATCAGCAGCAGCGAAAGCGCGAACAGGGCGACGCGACCGGGGCTCATTCGGCGGCATCGCTTTCGGGCGCCATGTTGTGGCCGAGCAGGCGGAGCACGTCCTCCGCCGCCTTCACGAGGTTGGTGCCGGGGCCGAAGATCGCCTGCACCCCCGCCTCGCGCAGGAAGTCGTAGTCCTGCGCCGGGATCACGCCGCCGGCGATGACCTTGATGTCGGGGCGGCCGGCATCGCGCAGATGGCCGATCAGTTCGGGGATCAGCGTCTTGTGCCCGGCGGCGAGGCTGGAGGCGCCGACCACGTCGACGTCGCTTTCCAGCGCCAGCGCGGCGGCTTCCTTCGGCGTCTGGAACAGCGGGCCCGGCACCACCTCGAAGCCGAGGTCGCCGAACATGCTCGACACCAGATTGGCGCCGCGATCGTGTCCGTCCTGCCCCATCTTGGCGACCATGATGCGCGGCTTGCGGCCCAGCCGGCGCTCGGTCGAGCCGACCCCGGCGAGCAGATTGTCCCAGCGCGCATCGTCCTTGTACGCGCCACCATAAATGCCCTTCACCGGATTGGGCTTGGTCGCGTAGCGGCCGAACCCGGCCTCCATCGCCGACGAGATTTCGCCGAGCGTCGCACGGGCTCGGGCGCATTCCACAGCCAGCGCGAGGAGGTTGTCCTTGCCCTCGGCGCCCTTCTCCAGCGCCGCCAGCGCCGCTTGGCACGCGGCTTCGTCGCGGCCCGCCTTTACCTTGGCGATCCGTGCGATCTGCGCCTCGCGCACCGCGTGATTGTCGACGTCGAGGATGTCGAGATCGGCTTCCTCGGCGAGGCGGTATTTGTTGACGCCGACGATCACGTCCTCGCCGCGATCGACCCGGGCCTGGCGCGCCGCGGCGGCTTCCTCGATCATCGCCTTGGGCCAGCCGGCCGCGACCGCCTTGGCCATCCCGCCCTCGGCCTCGACTCGCTCGATGATCGCCCAGGCCTGGTCGACCAGTTCCTGCGTCAGCGCCTCGACGTAGTAGGAGCCGCCAAGCGGATCGACGACCTTGGTCATCCCCGTTTCCTCCTGCAGCACGATCTGCGTGTTGCGCGCGATCCGGGCGGAGAAGTCGGTGGGCAGCGCGATCGCCTCATCGAGCGCGTTGGTGTGAAGCGACTGCGTCCCGCCCAGCATCGCCGCCATCGCCTCGACCGTGGTGCGGATGACGTTGTTGTAGGGGTCCTGCTCCTGCAAGCTCACGCCCGACGTCTGGCAATGCGTGCGCAGCATCTTCGAGCGCTCGTCCTCAGCGCCCAGCTGAGTCATCACGCGGTGCCACAGCACCCGCGCCGCGCGCAGCTTCGCCACCTCCATGAAGAAGTTCATGCCGATCGCGAAGAAGAAGCTCAGCCGCCCGGCGAACTTGTCGATGTCGAGCCCCGACGCGACGCCGTATTTCACATATTCCATGCCGTCGGCGATGGTGAAGGCGAGCTCCTGCACCTGCGTCGCCCCGGCTTCCTGCATGTGGTAGCCGCTGATCGAGATCGAGTTGAACTTGGGCATGTGCGCCGAGGTGTAGGCGAAGATGTCCGAGATGATCCGCATGCTCGGCTCGGGCGGGTAGATATAGGTGTTGCGGACCATGAACTCCTTGAGGATGTCGTTCTGGATGGTCCCGTCGAGCTGCGACCGATCGACGCCCTGCTCCTCGCCGGCGACGATGAAGAAGGCGAGGATCGGGATGACCGCGCCGTTCATCGTCATCGACACGCTCATCTTGTCGAGCGGAATGCCGTCGAACAGGATCTTCATGTCGTCGATCGTGTCGATCGCGACGCCCGCCTTGCCGACGTCACCCGTGACGCGCGGATGGTCGCTGTCATAGCCGCGGTGCGTGGCGAGATCGAACGCGACGCTGAGGCCCTTCTGCCCGGCGGCGAGGTTGCGGCGGTAGAAGGCGTTGGAGGCTTCGGCGGTGGAGAAACCGGCATATTGGCGGATCGTCCACGGCCGCCCGGCATACATCGACGCGCGCACACCCCGCGTGAACGGCGCGAAGCCGGGCAGGCCGGGGTCCGACTTCACGTCGGCGGCGGTATAGAGCGGCTTGACCGCGATCCCCTCCGGCGTGTGCCAGGTCAGGTCGGCGCCCTTCACTTCCTTCGCGGCGAGGGTCTGCCAGTCGTCGAGGGTAGGTCTGTCAGCCAATGCAAACCTCCACCCCGGCGAAGGCCGGGGCCCAGTCGGGCGAACGGACGTAAGAAAGCGCAGCGCGAGACAAAGCAGACCTTCGCGACTGGGTCCCGGCCTTCGCCGGGGAGGCGTCATGGTTGAACGGCAACCGCATCACTGCCCGCGAAACTCCGCCTTGCGCTTCTGCAGGAAAGCCATGCCGCCCTCCATCGAGTCCGCCGTGCCGCGCGCCGCGCGCTGGTTCTCCGCCTCGCGCAGCATCGCGGCGTCGTAGCCGTTCTCGAACGCATGGCCGAGCCCGCGCTTCATCAGCCCGAGCGCGACGGTCGGCCCCGCCGCCAGCCGCTCGGCGAGCGCGAATGCCTCCGCATCGAGCGCATCGTCGGCAACGACGCGGTGGATCATGCCCCACTCCAGCGCCTTCGCGGCGACCACGCGCTCGCCCAGCATCATCATCTCGGTCGCCCGCGCCCGCCCGATCAGCCGGGGCAGCATCCAGCTCGCGCCGCCGTCCGGCACCAGCCCGATATTGACGAACGCCTGAAGGAAATACGCCGTCTCGCTCGCCACGCAGAAATCGGCCGCGAGCGCCAGGCTGCACCCGATCCCCGCCGCCGGCCCGCGCACCGCGCTGACCACCGGCACGCCGAGGTCGGCGATCGCCGCCATCGTCGGGTTGTAGCTCTCGGTCAGCGCGGCATAAGTCGCGTTGCCCGGATTCTCGCTGCCGAGTGCGCCGCCGCCGACATCGGCGCCCGAACAGAAGGCCCGCCCCGCCCCCGTCACCAGCACCGCGCGCGCCCCGCCCAGGTCGCCGATCGCATCGCGCAACTCGGCGAACATCGCCGGCGGCGCCGCGTTCAGCCGATCCGGTCGGTTGAGCGTCACCACCAGCACATCGCCGCGGCGCTCGGTCAGGATATGCTCGTAACTCATCAATGATCGCCCTTCCCGGCTTCTTGGGGACTTTCCATGATCTCGGTCAGCACCCCACCCATGTCGCGCGGGTGGACGAAGAAGATCGGCGTGCCGTGCGCCCCGATCCGCGGCTCGCCGAGCACGCGCGCGCCCTTCACCTCGAACCACGCCTTCGCCGCGTGGATGTCGGGCACTTCGTAGCACAGGTGATGCTGCCCGCCCGCCGGATTCTTCTCGAGGAACGCGCGGATCGGGGAATCGCCGAGCGGTTCGATCAATTCGATCTGGGTGTTGGGGGTATCGACGAAGCACACCTTCACGCCCTGCGCGGGCACGTCGAACGGCTCGCCGATCGCGGTCGCCCCCATCACGTCCCGCCAATAGGGGATCGCCTCGGCGATCGACGGCGTCGCCACGCCGACATGGTTGAGCCGGCCGAGGATCATGCGGTTTCTCCTGTCGTCATTGCGAGCGTAGCGAAGCAATCCAGGGCTGCGCGCGGGACGCTGGATTGCTTCGCTCCGCTCGCAATGACGAGGTGCGTGAATGTATCAGCCATTGGCGACCTGTTCGTACAAATCCTGCCAATCGGGATTCAGCGACTCGATCAACGCGAGCTTTCTCGCCCGCGATCCGGCCTTGATTTGTTTCTCCCGCCCGATCGCACCCTCCATCATATCTGCCATTTCGAACCACACGAGCATCTTGCAGCCGTATCGCTTGGTAAATCCGTCCGCCACACCTTCACGATGCTGCCAGGCGCGTTGCGGCAAGTTCGAGGTCACGCCGGTGTACAGCGTTCCATTCCGTTTGCTCGCCATGATGTAGACGGCAGGTTGCATCACACCGTTCAGCCTATCGCGTCATTGCGAGCGCAGCGAAGCAATCCAGGGTGTCGCGCGGAACCCTGGATTGCTTCGCTGCGCTCGCAATGACGGGGACTAGAGCGGAATGTTGTCATGCTTCTTCCACGGATTCTCGAGCTGCTTCCCCCGCAATTTCCGTAGCCCCAGCGCGATCCGCCGGCGGGTCGAGTGCGGCTGGATCACTTCGTCGATGAAGCCCTTCGACGCCGCCACGAACGGGTTGGCGAAGCGCGCCTCGTATTCCGCGGTGCGCTCGGCGATCTCCTCCGGCGTCCGTCCGCGGAAGATGATCTCCACCGCGCCCTTCGCGCCCATCACGGCGATCTCCGCGGTCGGCCAGGCGTAATTCAGATCGCCGCGCAGGTGCTTCGACGCCATCACGTCGTAGGCGCCGCCATAGGCCTTGCGCGTGATGACGGTGATCTTGGGCACGGTCGCCTCGGCATAGGCGAACAGCAGTTTCGCGCCGTGCTTGATGATGCCGTTATGCTCCTGCGCTGTGCCGGGGAGGAAGCCGGGCACGTCGACGAAGGTCACGATCGGAATCTCGAACGCATCGCAGAAGCGGACGAAGCGCGCCGCCTTCTTCGACGAGTTGATGTCGAGCACGCCGGCCAGCACCATCGGCTGATTGGCGACGACGCCGACCGTCCGCCCCTCGATCCGCCCGAATCCGCAGATGATGTTGGCGGCATGGCTCGGCTGGATCTCGAAGAAATCGCCTTCATCGACGGTTTTGCGGATCAACTCGTGCATGTCGTACGGCTGGTTGGCGCTGGCCGGGATCAGCGTGTCGAGACTGTCCTCGATGCGGTCCCACGGGTCGGCGGTCGGGCGCTCCGGCACCGCCTCGCGGTTCGACGCGGGCAGGAAATCGACGAAATCGCGCGCCGCCAGCAACGCCGCGATATCGTCGTCGAAGGCGTTGTCGGCGACCGAGGTCTTGGTCGTGTGCGTGACCGCCCCACCCAGCGCCTCCTGCGTCACCACCTCGTTGGTCACTGTCTTCACCACATCGGGGCCGGTGACGAACATGTAGCTCGAATCCTTCACCATGAAGATGAAGTCGGTCATCGCCGGCGAATAGACCGCGCCGCCCGCGCACGGACCCATGATGAGCGACAGCTGCGGCACCACGCCCGACGCCAGCACGTTGCGCTGGAACACTTCGGCATAGCCGCCCAGCGACGCCACGCCCTCCTGGATGCGCGCGCCGCCCGAATCGTTGAGGCCGATCACCGGCGCGCCGATCTTAAGCGCCAGATCCATGATCTTGCAGATCTTTTGCGCATGCCGTTCCGACAGCGAGCCGCCGAACACGGTGAAATCCTGGCTGAACACGCACACCAGCCGGCCGTTGATCGTGCCCGTGCCGGTCACGACGCCGTCGCCGGGGATGATCGTCTCCTGCATCCCGAAATCGACGCAATTATGCTCGACGAACATATCGAGCTCCTCGAAGCTGCCCTCGTCGAGCAGGACGTCGAGCCGCTCGCGCGCGGTCAGCTTGCCCTTGGCGTGTTGCGCGGCGATGCGCTTTTCGCCGCCGCCCAGGCGGGCGGCATCGCGGCGGCGGGCGAGTTCTTGCAGGGTCGATGACATGGCGCCGCTTGTTGGACGTTTCTCGGACGAACGCAACCGCCCCCGCTTTTCAACGACCTGCGAAGCGGGCTAGCGATACGCATCCTCGCTTTTTCCCCCGGAGTGCCCGATGCGCCTGACCCTTGCCGCCGCCTTGTTGATCGCCACCGCCGTGCCGGCGATCGCGGCGCCGCTCCATTCCTATGGCAGCCTGACGCTGTCGCCCGCCGGCGACCGCATCGCCGATGTCGAGAGCGAGGGCTATGCGCGCGGCAAGATCGTGATCCGGTCGGTCCGCGACGGCCGCATCCTGACGACGATCGATCCGTGCAGCGCGTGTAGCTATTCGGGGCTGACCTTCGGGCCGGGCGGGTCGCTCGCTTGGCTGCAACGCGATCGCAACGCAGGGACGGTGGCGCTGGTCACCGGGGACGGCAAGTCGACGCGGACGATCGCCGCGATCAAGGGCATCGCGCAGGCGCCGCGCTTTTCCCCCGACGGCAAGCGGATCGCGCTGCTCGTCACGATCGGCGCGGCCAAGGAATCGGGCGCGACGCAGCCCGGCGTGCGCCAAGTCGGCGAGATCGGCGAGAAGAGCGACGAGCAGCGGATCGCGGTGTTCGACCTGGCCGCGACCAAGCCCGTCAGCGAGGTGACCCCGCTCTCCCCGGCCGATCGCTACATCTACGAATATGACTGGACGCCCGATGGCCGCGGGTTCGTCGCCAGCAGCGCGCTGGGCAACGGCGACAACAATTGGTGGGTGGCGACGCTCGACGCGATCGACGCGACGACCGGCACCGTCCGCACGATCGCGCGGCCGAAGACCCAGATCAACTATCCGCGCGTGTCGCCTGACGGGCGCAGCGTCGCGTTCATCGGCGGGCTGATGAGCGATTTCGGCTCGGTCGGTGGCGACGTCTGGACAGTCGCGATCACCGGCGGCGATCCGGTCAACATTACCAAGGGGGAAAAGGCGACCGTCACGTCGCTCGACTGGACCGGCGGGGGGTTGCGCGACACGCGGCTGATGGGCGCCGATGCGCAAGTCGCCGCACTCGTCCCCGGACGGCCGACCCAGGTGCTGTGGACGCAGCCCGCCAGCTTCGCCGCCGGTGACGGCCGCGTCGCCTACAGCGCCAACGGCCAGGTCGCGGCGACGATCGTGCAGGATTTCGAGCATGCGCCCGCCATCTATGCCGGCGCGCGCGGCGACATGCGCAAGATCACGGCGGACAATGACGGCCAGGCACCGGTCGTGAAGGCGACCAGCATCACCTGGCGCAACGACGGCTACGACGTGCAGGGTTGGCTGATCGGCCCGCGCACCCCGCCCACCGCCAAGGCGCCGATGATCGTCAACGTCCATGGCGGACCGTCCGCCGCCTCGACCCCGCGCTTCATCTCGGCCGGGTCGCCCGACGCGGAGTATATCGCCAACGGCTATTACGTCTTCTACCCCAATCCGCGCGGCAGCTACGGCCAGGGCGAGGCGTTCACCCAGGCCAATCGCCGCGACTTCGGCGGCGGCGACCTGCGCGACATCCTGGCCGGGGTCGACGCGGTCGAGAAGGTCGCGTCGATCGACGACGCTCGGCTCGGCCTGACCGGGGGCAGCTATGGCGGGTTCATGGCGATGTGGGCGAACACCCAGACCAATCGCTTCAAGGCGATCGTGGCGGGTGCCGGCCTGTCCAACTGGATCAGCTATTACGGCACCAACGGCATCGATCGGTGGATGATCCCGTTCTTCGGCAAGTCGGCCTATGACGATCCCGAGGCGTACCAGAAGGTGTCGGCGATCACCTATATCAAGAAGGCGCGGACCCCGACCTTCATCTATGTCGGCGAACGCGACATCGAAGTGCCGCCGACCCAGTCGATCGAATATTGGCATGCGCTGAAGGAAATGGGCGTGCCGACGACGCTGATGATCTACCCCGACGAAGGCCATGGCATCCGCCAGCCGGAGCATCTCGCCGACCTGAAGAAACGCGTGTTCGCATGGTGGGCGAAGTATCTGGGGAAATAGGCAGAGGCTCCCCGTCCCAACGCGAGCGCGATTTATCTAAATCCTCGCTCACCCTCCACCCCGGCGAAGTCGGGGCTCAGGTTGGGGACGAGTCTGATAAGCGTTGTGCGCCGTTGCCGGGGCTTTCCCAACTGGGCCCCGGCCTTCGCCGGGGTGGTGCAGCGCCGGTTTGATTCGTCTTCGCCACCAGCAAATCAACGCAGCGGCTTGCCCGAATCCTTCCAGCGATCGAGCACCTGCGACTCGTCGGTGCCGGTGGTGCGCGCGGGCGGCGCGACGATCGCGACGCTGGCGTTGCGATAGGCGGGCTGGATCGTCGTCAGGTCGGTGGTCGACGCCGATGCCAGCGGGGCATGCGCCGGCTCGGGCATCGTGGCGATCGCCGCCACCGGCACCGGCATCACCACCGGATCGAGCGCGCGATACGGCCCCGGCACCGGCTCGCCGCCGTGATAACGCGCGTTGCTGAACGCCGCCGCCGTCCCCCAATATCCCTTCCACCGATGGAAGAAATGCGCGCCGATCGCGTCGGTCATCACCAGCGCGCGGTTCCACGCCGGGGTGACCGCGTAGGTATGGTAGTGCGTCGCCAGCCCGACCGCGCCCATCACGTAACCGTTGAGCGCCGCCGCCGCGATCCGCGTCGCGCGCGCCATGCCGAGCGCCGATCGCGGCCGCGCCATCGCGCCGTCGCAGGCATAGCTGAACTGGCACCCGGTGGTCCGTTCCGACCCCTGATAAACGACGCCGCAGACGGTCGCGGGAAACGCCGGATGCCGCACGCGATTGAGGATGACCTGCGCCACCGCGCGCTCGCCATCGTCGCTTTCCGACGCCGCTTCGTAATAGACCGCGGTCGCCAGGCAATCGAGCGCGCGCCCGCGATCCTGCGCGCTGGCGCCGGCCATCGAGAAGGGCGTGGCCGGCCGCACCGTTGCGCCGAGGTCGGGGATCAGCATCGCGTTGGCCGGGATCGCCAGTTTCGCGATGTCGATTGTGCCGGTCGTCCCGGCGGACGGCGCGGCATGGTCCTCCGCGACGTAGAGCAACGCCGCGCCGGGGAAATGATCCTCGCTCTCATAGCCGATCGGCGGCAGCGGCGGGTGCGCGGCGACCGGCGGCGGCGCGTAATAGGCGACCACGGCCGCCTTCGCCGACACCGCGAGCACGGGCAGCGCCAGCAGCGCGATCAGCATCGCCCGCCCCCGCTTCACCGCTCCTGCCCGCCACTCGATCACGCTTGCCGCGACTCCCGCCGGTCCATCCGGCGCGAGCCGCGCCTAGCGCAAAAACCTCACCAAATCGCGACCGATCTGAACGCCGTCCCGCGGTGAAGCAGTTGATGGTTAACGTAAATTTTGGAAGGACGGCGTCGACGTCGAACGAGTCTTACCAGGACCGATCGGCTCACCCGGCACTTCCATAAAGCCGTCACCCCGGCCCCGTGCCGGGGTCCACCAAGCCGCGTGCGCATCGTTCGACCCTCTAGCGTTTAGGAGAGCCGCCCGGTGGACCCCGGCACAGGGCCGGGGTGACGAAGCATCGACGGATACGCTACCGCGAAATCAGCTGGGTGCCCGGCCCGCGAAGTAAATTCGCGGGGCGTCGGACGGCCGGCCAAACCGACCGCCGGCCGGGCGTGCCGCCGTCAGCGAACAGCGTGCGCTAGTCGTGTCGCGGCTACGCCTTCTCCAGCGTGCATTGCAGCGGGTGCTGGTTCTGGCGGGCGAAGTCCATCACCTGGCTGACCTTGGTTTCGGCGACTTCGTAGCTGAACACGCCGCACACGCCGACGCCCTTCTGGTGGACGTGGAACATCACGCGCGTCGCTTCCTCGACCGACATGCGGAAGAATTGCTGCAGGCACAGCACGACGAATTCCATCGGCGTATAATCGTCGTTGAGCATCAGCACGCGGTACGGCGTCGGCTGCTTCGTCTTGGCGCGGGTCCGCGTCGCGATCCCGACGCCGGTGCCGTCGGTGTCGCGGTCGTCGCCGCGGCCGGGATCGCCGGCCATGGTGGGGGGATAATCGATCATCGCAGGCCGAAAATATGGCATCGCCGCCATCGAGGGCAAGGGGCAAGCGCAACGCCCCCCGCGCTTTTCGCGCCGTTGCGCCGCCGTTTCGAGCGGAACGCCGTGGAGTCCTCGCGCGTCTGGTCGCGGCACACTTCGAAGGACTCGCCATGCCCCTCATCGCCCAGCCGATCAATTGCACCCTCAAGCGCAGCGGCGGGGAGGAAAGTTCGACCGACCGCATGATCGCGGTGCTGGCCAAGGAGTTCGAAGCGAAGGGCGTGACGATCGCGCCGACCATCCGCGTCGCCGATCACAATGTGCTGCCCGGCGTCACCTCGGACGAGGGCGACGGCGACGACTGGCCGAAACTGCGCGAGCGGATCCTTGCCGCCGACATCTTGATCCTCGGCACGCCGATCTGGATGGGCCAGGCGGGTAGCGTCGCGAAACGCGTGCTGGAGCGGATGGACGCCTTTCTCGACGAAACCGACGATGCCGGCCGCATGCCGAGCTATTCGAAGGTCGCGGTCGCCGCGATCGTCGGCAACGAGGACGGGGCGCATTTCGTGTCGGCGCAGCTGTTCCAGTCGCTGAACGACGTCGGCTGGACGATCCCGTCGGTCGCCGCCTGCTATTGGGTCGGCGAGGCGATGGGCTCGACCGATTTCAAGGATCTGAAGGAAACGCCCGACAAGGTGGCCAAGACGGCGACGATGGTCGCCGCCAACGCCGCGCACCTCGCCGGCCTGCTCCAGCGCGAGCCCTATCCGGGATGAGGCTCAGAACGTCCCCTTGACCGAAAACTGGAAGATCGGCCCGACCAGCTGGTCGTGATATTCGCGGAACAGCAGCGGGCTGGTCGTGCGACGGCCGTCATAGACGTAGCGATCGAGATAGTGCCGCCCGTTTAGCGGGTTGAACACGCTGGCGCGCACCGTCAGCCCCATCAGGTTCTTCCGCTCGACGAACATGCTGAAATACCACGGCCCCTCCCAGCTGCGCAGGACTTCGGTCGGGTAATAGGTGCGGTTGAAATGGTCGTACTGCGCCTCGGCGCCATAGGCGAACCGGCTGTGCGGCACGTCCTGGCGGAAGGCGATGTCGATCGAGGCGTCGTGATTGCCGCTGATCGAGCGCTGTTCGCCGGTCAGCGGGTCCTTCACCCGCGTGCGCTCGATGGCGAAGGTCGCGTCGATCTTCGCGCCGCGCCAGCCCATCGGATCGAACTGGATCGTGCTCGTGCTCTGGATGCCGAGCCGCGTCGCAAGCGGCAGATTGCCGACCCCCTGTCCGTCGACGCCGATCGGGATCAGGTCGACGATATCCTCGATGCGATGATAGAAACCGCGCAGCCGCGTCTTGCCCCACCGTCCGAGCTCGCGCCCGACTTCGCCCTCCAGCTCCCAGCTCTGCGGCGGGACGAGGTCGGGGTTGCCGTCGCTCTGGCGATCCTGGCTGAGATTGGGTTGCGACAGGAAGTCGTAGAAGTCGATCTGGCCGACGCGGCGACGCAGCTTCAGATTGGCGTCCCACCCCGGCGACGGCCGCCAGCCGAGCGACACGCTGCCCTTCGGCCGGAAGAAGCGGCGCGGCGCGAGGTTGCCGTCGACGCGCGTCAGCGTGCTCTGCTCGGCGCCCACCACTAGCTGGAAATCGATCTTCGGCCCGAACGGCCGTGTCCAGGTCGCGGTCCCTTCGTAGCGCGTCTCGGTGACCTTGCCCGACCCGCCGGGGAAATCGATCGGGTCGAAGCTGCGGCCGGGCGACAGGTTAAACAGGGTGCCGCGTTGGTCGAGCGAATTGTACGCGCGTTCGAACGATAGCTGCCAGGTGTTCTTACCGCCCTTCCACGTATATTCGGCGCGGCCCACGGTCTCGCCGATGTTCGAGTTGCGGCCGAACCGCGTGCCGGTGTCGGGCGCGCCGCTGTCATAGGTCATCGTCTGCGTCGTCGTCATCGGCTCGTGGTCGAAGTGCCGCAGCCCGATCAGCTTGAGCCGGCCGCCGCCGAGCTGGAAGTCATAATCGCCGCTGATGTCGTAATATTGCCCCGACAGGCCGACGCGGAGCAGCCGGCTGCGATCGTCGCCGTCCGCGCGGATGCGGCGGTCGGCATTGTAGACGGGTTGCCAATAAGGCGTGATCGCCAGCGTCAGATTGCCCTTGGCCGAACCCGGCCCGCGAAACGCCAGCTTGGCCTTCGCCGTCACCATATCGGATTCGCCATGATAGACCTGCTCGCGCCGCTCGATCAGCGCGCCGGTCGCATCGGTGATGAGCACCGGCCCGCCGAACCCGCCACGCCCGGTCGAATCCTCGAGCGACAGCGTGTAGTCGAGCCAACCGTCCTTGCCCGTCTTGCCCGAATAGCTGATCGATCCGGCGAACAGCCGGGGCCGGGCATAGTGCGCGCGGAAATCGGGATCCCATTCGAACCGCCCGCTGCCGCCGCTCGCCTTGACGATCACATTGGCGACCTGCCCGACCAGCCCGGCGATGCCGAGCCCGGCGGCATCGACGATCTCGATCCGGACGACGTTGCCGGCCGGAACCTTCTGCAACTCGTCGACCGCGCCGCCCGATTTGTTGGCGATGCGCTCGCCGTTGATGAGGACGTTCTCCGACGCCTGCCCCAGCCCGCGTTCCTGATCGGCGACGCGGATGGTGAAACCCGGCACCTGCTGGAGCATGTCGTACGCGGTGTTTGGCGCGAACCGCGCGAAGTCGACGGGCAGATAGACGCGCTTGGCCCCTGCGGTCGACAGCGGCTGCGGCGCGGGCACGACGGCGGGGTCGGTGGTGGTCGTACCGGGCGCCGGCGCGGTCTGTGCCGATGCCGCGACGGGCACGACGCTCACCGCGGCGAGGAGCGCAGCGCGATAAGCCGCACGACCCGGAAAACCAACCATCACGCCCGAACTCCCAACTGACTACGTCTGTAATCTTATTCGATTACGCCTGTAGTCGAAAGTTCAGCGGCGTCAAGCCGTATTATGTTAGTATAACACTAGCGGCAATGCGTCCTATCTTGCGCCCACGAAAAAGCGGCCGCCGGTTGCCCGGCGGCCGCTTTCGTTATCCTGCCCGCAAGGGCGGAAGGGATCGCTTACGCGGCGACCTTCAGCTTCTCGGCGGCAACCGCGACGCGGTTCGAGATCGGCTTGGCGACGTCGCCGGCCAGCTTGATGAGCGCCTCGGTGTTCTTCGAGCTTTCCGCGACGAACGAGTCGAACTGACCCTTCATGAAATCGGTGTGCAGCTTCAGGAACTCGGTCGGCGACTTGACGCCGGCGAAGTTCTTCATCGTGGCGGTGACGCCCTCGAACTGCGCACGCGCATATTCGGCATAGTCCTGGCCCAGCGTCTGCAGGCCGTTCGCGGCGATCTTGCCCGACTCAACGAGCGCTTCGAGGTTGCCCTTGTTGAAGTCGTTCAGCTCGGCGAACGCCTGCGAGCTCTTCTCCATCGCGGCCTTGGCGCGCGAGTTCATGTCGGCGAACACGGCCTCACCCTTGGCGGTGGCGGTCTTCGCGGCGTCCTTGATCGTGTCGGTCATGGTGGTCACTTCCTTGTTGAGCGCCGGGGCCGCGTCGGCGGCCACGGCGGATACGGTTTCGGCAACGGCGGTAACGACGTGTTCCACGGCGGGGGTCTCGATGACCGGCCACACCGGCTGCTCTGCGGCAGGCGCTTGGGCGACGACGGCGGGAGCAGGCTTGGCCGGTTCCGGCTTTGCCGCGGGCTTGGCGACGTTCGCCGGCTGCTTGGCCGCGGGCTTGCGCGCCGGAGCCTTCGAGACGGGAGCCTTGGTCGACATGCACGTTCTCCGCAGCGTCATTGCTGCACTGCACAAAATAGGCAGCCGGCAACGATAGTCAAGCGGTTTTTGTGCAGTGCAACATAAGCGTCATTTGTTGGTCGCGGTGCCGACCCACTCCCCCACCCGACCGCCCATAAGGTATGATATTTGGGAGGTCGGGTGGGGGAGTGGGCCGGTACTACTATCGCGCCGAGAGGCGCGCAAACTAGCGCGTCCTGACGTACCGTCCCGGCGCATCCTCGATCGCTGCCAGCTTGCCCTCGCCGGGCACGCGTGCGTGCGTGGCGGGAACGTCCTTGCCGCCGAACCCGCGGATCCATTCGATCCAGTCCGGCCACCAGCTGCCCTTGTGCTCCTCCGCCCCGGCGACGAACTCGGCGAGCGACGGCGCGCTGCTGTCGCCGGTCCAATACTGGTATTTCCCAGCGCTCGGCGGATTGACCACCCCGGCGATATGCCCAGACCCCGCCAGCACGAACTTGAGCGGGCCGGTGAAATGGTGCGTGACCTTCCACACGCTGGCCGCCGGCGCGATGTGATCCTCGCGCCCCGCCTGGATGTAGGACGGCGTCTCGACCGCGCTCAGGTCGATACCGACGCCCAGCGCACTCACGCCGCCCGGGGTCGCCAGCTTGTTGTCGCGATAGAGGTCGGTCAGATACGCCTTGTGCCATTTGGCCGGCAGGTTGGTCACGTCGCCGTTCCAGTGGAGCAGGTCGAACGACGGATGCTTGTCGCCCATCAGGTAATGGTTGACCACCGGCGACCAGATCAGGTCCTTGCCGCGCAGCAGGTTGAAGGTGGCGGCAAGGTAGCGCCCGTCGAGGAACCCCTCGCCCGAGACGCTCTCGATCAGTTGCAGATACGCGTCGTCGATGAAATTGAGCAGCTCGCCCGCTTCGGAGAAATCGACCTGCGCGGTGAAAAAGGTGGCGCTGGCAACCTTGTCGGCTTGCTGTTTCGCGGCCAGCACCGCCAGCGTCGCGGCCAGCGTCGTGCCCGCCACGCAATAGCCGATCGTGTGCACCGCCTTCACGTCGAGCGCGTCGCGGATCGTGTCGATCGCGTCGATCTGCGCGGCGATGTAATCGTCCCACACCACGTCCTTCATGCTGGCGTCGGCCGATTTCCAGCTGACCATGAAGACGCTCAGGCCCTGCTCGACCGCCCAGCGGATGAAGCTCTTCTCCGGGGACAGGTCGAGGATGTAGAAGCGGTTGATCCAGGGCGGGAAGATGACGAGCGGGATCGCCGCGACGCTGTCGGTGGTCGGCGTGTAGTGGATCAACTGGTAGAGCGGCGTTTCGTGGATGACCTTGCCCGGCGTCGTCGCGATGTTGTGGCCGACTTCGTAGGCGTTCGGGTCGGTATGGCTCAGCTGGCCGCGCTTGAAGTCGGCGAGCAACTTGGCGAACCCCTCGGCCAGGCTCGCGCCGCCGGTGTCGAGCGCGCGATTGAGCGCCCGCGGGTTGGTGAAGGGCGAGTTGGCCGGGCTCATCGCCTCGACCAAGGTCCGCATCGCGAAGCGCGCGCGGCCGCGCTGTTCCTCGTCGAGCCCCGGCGCCTGGTCGACCGAGGCCATCATCGCCTCCGCCATCATCGTGTAGCCCTGGCGCATCAGGTCGAAGACGGGGTGCTCCCATTCCGGCCCGGCGAAGCGGCGGTCCTTCGGGTCGACATGCTCGCGCCCGGCGGCGGCGACCGGGGCCAGCACCTGGCCCCAGGCGTCGAGCACCGCGCGCACGCCATTGGCCGGCGTTGCATCGCTGTCGGGTGGGGTGGGATCGTCGCGCATCGTCCAACTCCTAATCGATCCGCGTGACATTTGCACGTCGGCGGCGAACCGGCGCACGATAGTTTCGCCCGGTGCCATTTGCACTTTCGCAAACGCACGCCGCAGTGCAAAGCGCCGCCATGTCCGAGGAATTTTACCGCATCAAGCGGCTGCCGCCCTACGTCATCGCCGAAGTCAACGGCATGCGCGCGGCAGCGCGCGCGGGCGGCGAGGACATTATCGACCTGGGCATGGGCAACCCCGATCTGCCGCCGCCGCCGCACGTCATCGAGAAACTGGTCGAGGTCGCGCAGAAGCCCGACGCGCACGGCTATTCGCAGTCGAAGGGCATTCCGGGCCTCCGCCGCGCGCAGGCCAATTATTACGCCCGCCGCTTCGGGGTCGAGCTCGATCCCGAGCGCGAGGTGGTAGTGACGATGGGATCGAAGGAGGGGTTGGCCAGCCTCGCCACCGCGATCACCGCGCCGGGCGACGTCGTGCTGGCGCCCAACCCGAGCTACCCGATCCACACGTTCGGCTTCATCATCGCCGGTGCGACGATCCGCGCGGTGCCGACCACGCCCGACGAAGCCTATTTCGAGAGCCTCGAACGCGCGATCGCCTTCACCGTGCCGCGGCCGAGCGTGCTCGTGGTCAATTATCCGTCGAACCCGACCGCGGAGACGGTCGACCTCGCTTTCTACGAACGCCTCGTCGCCTGGGCGCGCGAGAACAATGTGTGGGTGCTGAGCGACCTGGCGTATTCGGAGCTCTATTACGACGGCAAGCCGACCGTCTCGATCCTGCAAGTGCCGGGCGCGAAGGACGTTGCGGTCGAATTCACCTCGCTGTCCAAGACCTATTCGATGGCGGGGTGGCGGATCGGCTTCGCGGTCGGCAACGCCGGATTGATCGCGGCGATGACGCGGGTGAAGTCGTACCTCGATTACGGCGCGTTCACCCCGATCCAGGCGGCGGCGTGCGCCGCCTTGAACGGCCCGCAGGACATCGTCGAGGCGAACCGCCTGCTCTATCACAAGCGCCGCGACGTGCTGGTCGAAAGCTTCGGCCGCGCCGGCTGGGACATTCCGGCGCCGCGCGCGAGCATGTTCGCCTGGGCCCCGCTACCCCCGGCGCTCGCCCATCTCGGCAGCCTAGAGTTCTCCAAGCAATTGCTGACCCAGGCCAAGGTCGCGGTCGCGCCGGGTGTGGGGTATGGCGAGAATGGCGAGGGCTTCGTGCGGATCGCTTTGGTCGAGAACGAACAGCGCCTGCGCCAGGCCGCGCGCAACGTGAAGCGCTACCTGCAATCGATGGGCGTCAACACGCCGACGCAGGGCGCGGGCTGAGGCTGTTGGATCGCTCGATCGTCGATAGAACCGTATTCCTGCGAAAGCAGGAATCCAGGGGACGAAGCGGATCGCTCGTAACCCTGGGCTCCTGCGTGCGCAGGAGCACGGCCAACTTCACGACTATCGCATGACCATCAACCCGCTCTATTCGCTCGCCGGGGTGCTGGTCGGGCTGGTCGTCGGGCTGACGGGGGTCGGCGGCGGGTCGTTGATGACGCCTTTGCTGGTGCTGGTGTTCGGGTTCCATCCCGCGACGGCGGTCGGGACGGACCTGCTCTACGCCTCCGCGACCAAAACCGTCGGCACTACCGTCCATGGCTGGCGCGGGACGGTCGAGTGGCGCGTGGTCGCGCGGCTGGCGATGGGCAGCGTGCCGGCGGCGATCCTGACGTTGCTGGTGCTCGGCCATGCCGGGATGACGGCGCGCGACACCAGCATGACGATCTCGGTCGTGCTCGGCATCGCGTTGATGCTGTCGGGGCTGGCGACCTTCTTCCGCGCGCGCATTGTCGGCTGGCTGACGCCGCGACTCGGCGAAGGGACGGAGCGGCGCGCGGCAGGGTGGACGATCGCGCTCGGTGCGCTGCTCGGCGTGCTGGTATCGCTGACCTCGGTCGGGGCCGGCGCGCTCGGCATGACGGCGCTGCTAGTGCTCTATCCGCGGTTGCCGATCAGCCGGCTGGTCGGATCGGACATCGCGCATGCCGTGCCGTTGACCCTGCTCGCCGGGATCGGGCATTGGTGGCTGGGATCGGTCGACGGCAGTCTGCTGGTCTCGCTGCTGGTCGGATCGGTGCCGGGCATCATCGTCGGCAGCATCGTCGCCAGCCGCATTTCCGACCGCATCCTGTCGCCGATCCTGGCGGTGGTGCTGATGATCGTCGGCTGGAAGCTGGTGGCCGGATGAGCGCCGCGCCCTTCTCGACTCGTTTCCGCGTCCGCTATGCCGAGATCGACGGGCAGAAGGTGGTGTTCAACTCGCGCTACCTCGAATATGCCGACGTCGCAGTCACCGAGTTCTGGGAATGGACCGGCATCGCCGCCGCGCTGGGCACGGCGTGGTCGGAAACCGAGTTCCATGTCCGCCATACCGCGATCGATTACCTGAAACCCTTCGTGCTCGGCGACACGGTCGAGGCGGCGGTACGGATCGCGCGGATCGGGACGAGCAGCCTGACTCAGACATTCGAGCTGCGCCATGCGACGACCGGCGTGCTGCATACACGGATCGAGATGGTGGTGGTGAATGTCCACCTGCCGACCGGCCAGCCCGTTCCGCTGGCGGGCGACGTCCGCGCGTTTCTGGAGACGCTGGTCGGCTAATTAATCCGTCGCTGCGAGCGGAGCGACGATCACTCCGCCGCCTGTTGCAACGGTTCGTTCTCGCCGACCACGTCCTCGGGCAGCGCCCAGTGGAGGTCGCCCTTGCACGACAGCGGGCGGCCGTCGTGCGACAGGACCTGGACCGGCTGGATGCGGCGCATGTCGCGCGCATCGACCAGCACCGGGCTCGCCGGCACGCCCGTCTCCCAGCGCTCGCCCCATTGCCGCAACGCGACCATCGTCGGCAGCAGGGCGAGGCCCTTCTCCGTCAGCATATACTGGATCTTGCGGCGATCCTCGGGCAGCGCGTCGCGCGTCAGGATGCCGTGCTCGACCAGCCGCCCCAGCCGGTTGGCCAGTATGTTGCGCGCGATCCCGAGCTCGGACTGGAACTCCTCGAAATGATGGAGGCCGTTGAACGCGGCACGCAGGATCATGAACGACCAGCGCTCCCCCATCACCTCGAGCGCGGCAGGCAGACTGCATTCGACCAGGTCGCGCAGCGGTTCCCTGAGGTGTCCGCCCATCAGAATTCCTCTCGTTTCGACGCAACGTATCCGATTTCGACTGTCATGAAAATGCCTTGAAGCGGTTGGGGAAAATTCTGGTTGCAAGTCGCAACCTATCGGCGTAGGTGGCGATTCGCAACCTATTGTGCGTTGCACCGTAGAAGGAGGAAAACATGTCCCGCTATACCAGGATTCTCGCCGCGCTCGCCGCCGCGCCGCTGTTCGGCGCCGGGATCGCCGCCGCCGCCCCGGCCACCAGCGGCTATTATGTCGCCACCCCGACGGCCGTCCCGACCAAGACCAGCATGATTACCCATGACACCGTGTGGAAATTCCGCGACGGCGCCTTCACCGCCGCCAAGGCGCCGGAGCGCGACATGGTGCTGTGCCAGCTCGTCGCGCAGCGCGTCGGCAAGCTGAACGCGTTCACCGTCGGCGGCCAGGCGTTCGACGACGCCTCGCTGACGAAGTGCAACGCCAAGGCGCAGTAAGCTCCCCTCGGGCCGGCCGCGGCGAACCGTCGCGGCCGGTCTCTTTTCGTCCGGCGAGCGCGACCGGCCAAGAATTTGTTGCAAAGCAGCGCATTCCCGCCATCTTGGCACCCAAGATGCTGCGCCAATACGAGCTGGTCGACCGGGTCCTGAGCTACGACCCCAATGCCGACGAGGCACTGCTCAACCGCGCGTACGTGTTTTCGCTACAGGCGCATGGCAGCCAGAAGCGCGCCTCGGGCGATCCCTATTTCAGCCACCCGATCGAGGTGGCCGGCATCCTGACCGACCTCCACCTCGACGACGAGACGATCGCGACCGCGATCCTGCACGACACGGTCGAGGACACCGTCGCCACGCCGGAGCAGATCGAGAAGACCTTCGGGTCGAACGTCGCGCGGCTGGTCGACGGCGTCACCAAGCTGTCGAAGATCGAGGCGCAGACCGAGAGCGAGCGCGCCGCCGAGAATTTGCGCAAGTTCCTGCTGGCGATGTCCGACGACATCCGCGTGCTGCTGGTCAAGCTGGCCGACCGGCTGCACAACATGCGCACGCTCCACCACATCCCGAAGCCGGAGAAGCGCCGCCGCATCGCCCGCGAGACGATGGACATCTACGCCCCGCTTGCCGAGCGGATCGGCATGTACGAATTCATGAAGGAGATGCAGAGCCTCGCCTTCGCCCAGCTCGAGCCCGAGGCGTTCGAGTCGATCGCCAAGCGGCTCCAGCTCCTGAACGACGGCGGCGGCGACCGCATCGCCAAGATCGGCTCCGGCCTGAAGCTGCTGTTGTCGCGCCACGGCGTCGATGCCGACATTTCGGGGCGCGAGAAGCATCCGTACAGCATCTGGAAGAAGATGCAGGAGCGGCACATCAGCTTCGAACAGCTGTCCGACATCATGGCGTTCCGCGTGATCGTCGCGACGGAGGAGGATTGCTACCGCGCGCTCGGCATCATCCACCGCCGCTGGCCGATGGTGCCGGGGCGGTTCAAGGACTTCATCTCGACGCCCAAGCGCAACGGTTATCGCTCGCTCCACACCAGCGTGATGCACGCCGGCGACACCCGCGTCGAAATCCAGATCCGCACCGACGAGATGCACGCGGAGGCCGAGCACGGCCTCGCCGCGCACTGGGCGTACAAGACCGGGAAGGTCCGCGCCGACACCCAGCACAGCTGGATTTCCGATCTGGTCGAAATCCTGGAGACGGCGGACAGTCCCGAGGAGCTGCTCGAACATACCCGGATGGCGATGTACCAGGATCGCATCTTCGCCTTCACGCCGAAGGGCGAACTGCACCAATTGCCCAAGGGCGCGACGCCGATCGACTTCGCCTATGCGGTGCACACCGACCTGGGCGACCAGGCGGTCGGTGCGAAGATCAACGGGCGGCACGTCCCCTTGCGCACCGTGATCGAGAATGGCGACCAGGTGCAGATCCTGCGGTCGAAGGCGCAGGCGCCGCAGCCGCACTGGCTGAATTTCGCCGCGACCGGCAAGGCGCGCGCCGCGATCCGCCGCAAGCTGCGCATCAGCGAGCGCAAGGAAACGCTGGCGCTGGGCCGCAAGCTCTACGACGAGATCGTCCAGCGCCTGCCCGCCCCGCTGTCGGTCGATGCGGTCAAGACGGCGCTGCGCAAGCTCAAGCTCGACAATGAAGACGCCCTGCTCGAAGCGGTGGCGCGGCGGCGCGTGACCGATGCCGAGGTGATGGAGGCGCTGATGCCCGGGTCGGCCACCACCGACGCCGGCCGCGCCCTGCCGCAACAGGCGGCGGCGATCTCGATCACCGGGCTGACCCCGGGCGTCGCCTACACGCTCGGCGAATGCTGCCATCCGGTGCCGGGCGACCGCATCGTCGGCCTGCGCCGCCCCGACCAGGGGATCGCGGTGCACCGCATCGACTGCCCGGTGCTCGGCGCGTCGGACGATGCCGACTGGGTCGACCTGGCCTGGGGCGACAAGGCGGAAGGCGCGACCGCGCGGATCGAGGTCACGCTGAAGAACGAGCCCGGCGCGCTCGGCACGGTGTCGACGATCATCGGCCAGCACCGCGCCAACATCCTCAACATCCGCTTCGACACCAGCGACACCGGGTTCCACACCAACGACGTCGACCTGGAAGTGCGCGACGCCGGGCACCTCAACAAGCTGATGGCGGCGTTACGCGCGGCGGATGCCGTGACGGCGGTGGCGAGGCCGTAGCTCCCTCTCCCAACGGGAGAGGGAATTATGCGATCGGGGCGCATTTCTCCAGCAGCCAGGCGCGTTCCGCCGGGTCCAGTTCCGGCCCGAGCGCGTCGAGCACCGTGGCATGATAGGTGTCGAGCCATGCGCGTTCCGCCGGCGTCAGCAGGCTCGGATCGATCAACCGCCGCTCGATCGGGGCGTAAGTCAGCGTCTCGAACCCCATCATCGGCGATTCGGCGCCGGGAATGTCGCGCGGCTCGACCAGGATCAGGTTCTCGATGCGGATGCCGTATTCGCCCGCTTTGTAATAACCGGGCTCGTTCGAGATTATCATGCCGACGCGGATCGGCTCCGACGGGCCGCCGCCCGGATAATTGGGCTTCGCGATCCGCTGCGGCCCCTCGTGCACCGACAGGTAGCTGCCGACGCCGTGGCCGGTGCCATGCGCGAAATCGAGCCCCACTTCCCACAGCGGCCGCCGCGCGAAGCTGTCGAGCTGGCCGCCATTGGTCCCGTCCGGGAACACCGCCGCGGCGAGCGCGATATGGCCTTGCAGCACGCGGGTGAAGCGATCGACCATCTCCGCGCTCGGCTCGCCGACCGGCACCACGCGGGTCAGGTCGGTGGTCCCATCGGCATATTGGCCGCCCGAATCGATCAGATAGAGCTGACCGGGTTCGATCGGCGCGTTGGACTGCTCGGTCACCTTGTAATGCGGGCTGGCGCCGTGCGCGCCGGTCGCCGAGATCGTCTCGAAGCTCAAATCCTTCAGCGCGCCGGTCGCCTCGCGCAACGCCTGCAACTTGGCCGCCGCGCTCAACTCGGTCTCGCCGCCGCCGGGAAAGGTTTCCTCGCACCATTTGAGGAAGCGCGTCACCGCGGCGCCGTCGCGCACGCTGGCGGCGCGATGCCCGGCAGTCTCCGCCGCGTTCTTAATCGCCTTGGCCAACACGACCGGATCGCGCACCGCGAGCACGGTCGCGCCGCCCGCCTTCAATCCGTCGAAGATCGCCGCCACCGCGCGCTCCGGATCGGCGGCGACCCGCTTGCCGGCATAGCGGGACAGCGACGGCGCGAAGTCGCGGCGGTCGTGGACTCGCACCGCATTGCCGAGATGCGCGGCGACGTTCTCGCTCATCTTTTCCGGCGCGACATAGAGGTCGAGCGTCCCGTCGCTCTGCGCGATGGCATAGGCCAGCGCGACCGGCGTGTGATCGACGTCGGCCCCACGCACGTTGAGCGCCCAGGCGATCGAATCGAGCGCCGACAGCACCACCGCATCGGCCTTTTCGCCCGCCAGCCAGTCGGCGATCTCGGCGCGTTTCGCGGCCGAGGACTTGCCGGCATGCTTGTCGGACTGTACCTCCAGCCGGGCGAGCGACGGCGCCGGACGGTCGGGCCAGATCGCATCGACCGGGTTGGTATCGACCGCGACCAGGTCGGCCCCCTTCGCCGCCAGCGCCTTCGACGCTTCCGCCACCCAGGCCGAAGTATGGAGCCACGGGTCGTAGCCGATCCGCGCGCCCTGCCCTGCATGCTCGCCGAGCCATGCCGATACGCTCGTCGCCGGCACGTCGACATATTGCCAGGCGCCGCCGTCGACCTGTTCGCGAACCTGGAGCGTATAGCGGCCGTCGGTGAAGATCGCGGCCTCCGCCGGCAGCACGACGGCGGTCCCGGCCGACCCCTGGAACCCGGTCAGCCAGCCCAGCCGCTGCGCATAGGCGCCGACATATTCGGACATGTGCTCGTCGGTCAGCGGCACGACGAACCCGTCGAGGCGGTCGCGCTTGAGCTGGTCGCGCAACGCGTTCAGGCGGTCGGCATAAGTGGACATCATTCTCTCCTTGGCGCGCCCCTTACCGCGACGACCTTGGAGAAGTCGAGCGGCGGTCTCGTCCCGCGTCGATGCGAGGTTACGGCCGCTTCTCACCCAGGCTGGCGAACGCCGCCGCCGCCGCTCCTACCGCCAGCGCCGCCGCGACGAGCGCGGCGACATGGAACGCGCCGATCAGCGCCGCCCCGCTCGCCGCGATCACCGCGCCGGTCGAGGCGGTCGCGATCAGGCCGCCGGTGCGCGCGATCGCGCTATTGAAACCGGACGCGGTGCCGGTGTGGTCGTCGTCGACCGACGACAGCACCGCGGTCGTCAGCGGCGCGACCGCCGCCGCCATGCCGAGCGCGATCGCCGCCATGCCGGGCAGGACGCAGCTCCAATAGCTTCCGCCGCTCCCGACCAGCAGCATCAGCGCGAACCCGCCCGCCACCACCAGCGGCCCGATCGTCAGCGGCCAGCGCGGCCCGATCCGCTCGGTCAGCCCGCCCATCACTCGCGACCCCAGCCCGACCCGACCGAGAAGGGCAACAGCGCGATCCCCGCCTGGAACGGCGAATAGCTCGCGGTCGTGATGAGGACGTAGGGCAGCAGCACGATCAGCCCGCCGAGCGCGCCGTAGAGCAGGAAGGTGTAGACCGTCAGCCCTACGAACGCCTTCGTCCCGAACAGGGCGAGCGGCATCATGGCCGCGTCGCCACGGCGATGCTCGGCCAGGACGAACGCCGCCAGGGTGACGATTCCGACCGCGAGGCCGATCCAGGCCGGCCCGGTCATCACTCGCTCGCTCGACCATGCGGTCAGCGCCCAGGTCAACGCGCCCAGCGCCACCGTCGCCAGCGCCGCGCCGCGCCAGTCGAGCGGCTGCTCGCCGCGCCCGCTTTCCTCGACCGCCGCGAGCGCGATGGCGATGCCGAGTGCCGCCACCGGCAGGTTGATGTAGAAGATCGCGCGCCAGCCGACCGCATCGACCAGCCAGCCGCCGAGCGGCGGGCCGAACGCGCTGGCGATCGCGCCGACCGCCGCCCAGGTCCCGACCGCGCGGCCCTTTTTCTCGCCCGAAAAGGCGTGGCCCAGGATCGACAGGCTGTTGGGCATCAGCATCGCCGCGCCGATCCCCTGCACCACGCGAGCGGAGAGCAGATATTCCAGCCCAGGCGCCAGCGCGCAGGCGAGCGAGGCGGCCGCGAACAGCGCGATCCCCGCGACCAGCATCCGCCGTCGCCCGACATGATCCCCCGCCGCCCCGCCGAGCAGCAGCAGCGCCGACAGCGGCAGCAGGTACGCGTTGATCGTCCATTGCAGATCCGCCGCTCCCGCGCCGAGGTCGCGCCCGATCGCGGGCAAGGCGACATTGACCACCGACCCGTCGATGAACGCCAGACTGGAGGCGAGGATCGTCGCGAGCAGGGTAAGTTGCGGGTGGCGGGGGGCGGGCATGGCCTTTCCTCTAGCGTCATTCCCGCGGAAGCGGGAACCCAGCATCCATCGTTTCAACGCGCGCCACGGTCGGGAGATGGGTCCCCGCTTTCGCGGGGATGACGAGGAAGCTAGGAGGACGGTCATGACCGATCCCACGCCCCCCGTCGCCGACACGCGCCCGCACGAATTCACCACGCACGGCGTCACCATTTCCGATCCGTGGAACTGGCTGAAGGACCCGAACTATCCGACCGTCACCGACCCGGACGTGCTCGCCTATCTCGAGGCAGAGAACGCCTATTTCGAGGCGGTGATGAAACCGCACAAGCCGCTGACCGACCGGCTGTACGAAGAGATGAAGGCGCGGATCAAGGAGGACGATTCCTCGGTCCCGCAGAAGGACGGCGACTGGCTGTACTGGACCGCGTTCGAGACCGGCGGCCAGTATCGCAAATGGTGGCGCAAGCCGGTCGACGGCGCCGGCCCGGACGAACTGCTGCTCGACGAGCCGGCGCTGGCCGAGGGCAAGGAATATTTCCGGCTCGGCGCGTTCGCCGTCAGCAACGACGGCAAGCTGCTGGCCTATGCGATCGACGATAGCGGGGCGGAGCGCTTCACGATCCGGGTCAAGGACCTGACGACCGGCGAACACCTGCCCGACACCATCCCCGGCATGCTGTCGGAGATCGTGTGGACCGCCGACGACAGCGGCTTCCTCTACGGCCTCGCCAACGAACAATGGCGGACGGACAATGCAAGGCTGCACCGGCTGGGCACGCCGATCGACAGCGATGTCGAATTGTTCAAGGAGGCCGACGAGGGCTTCCGCGTCGCGGTCAGCGAGACGAGCGACCGGCAGTGGATCGTCATCGGCACCGGCGACCATGTGACGAGCGAGGTCTATCTGCTTCCCGCGAGCGATCCGCTGGCGAAACCCCTCCTCGTCGCGCCGCGAAAGGCGGGCCGCGAATATGCTGTCGAGACGCACGGCGACACGCTCTACATCCACACCAACGACACCGACCCGATGTGGCGGCTGTGCACCGCGCCGATTGCCAGCCCCGGCGAGTGGACCGAGCTGATCGCCCCTTCCGCGCACTTCTACATGACCGGGGTCGAATGCTATCGCGACTTCTTCGTCGTGGACGGACGCGAGGACGGGCTCGATCAGATCGACATCTACCGGTACGATCCGACGATCGCGCCGCAGCGGATCGTGTTCCCGGAGGCGAGCTACGCCGCCGGGCTCGGCGACAATCCCGAATACGACCAGCAGGTGCTGCGGCTGGGCTACGAGTCGATGGTGACGCCGGGGACGGTGTACGACTACGACGTCGCGACGGCCAAGATGACCACGCTCAAGGTCCAGGAGATTCCGAGCGGCTACGACGCCGGCAAATACGCGACCGAGCGATTGAAGATCACCGCGCGCGACGGGACGCAGGTGCCGGTCTCGATCGTGTATCCTGCCGGCTTCCCGAAGGACGGCAGCCGGCCGCTGTTCCTCTACGCCTATGGCGCCTACGGCTATGCGATTCCGCCGGGCTTCTCGACCGGGCGCCTGAGCCTGCTAGACCGCGGCTTCGCCTATGCCATCGCGCACATCCGCGGCGGCGACGATCTCGGCCAGCAATGGTATCATGACGGCAAGCTCGAGAAGCGCGCCAACACCTTCAACGACTTCGTCGACGTAGCGAAGGCGCTGGTCGCGGATGGCTGGACCGACGCGGGCAAGATCGCGATCGCGGGCCGCTCGGCGGGCGGCGAACTGATGGGCGCGGTTATCAATTCCGACCCCGCGCAGTGGGGCGCGGTGATCGCCGACGTGCCGTTCGTCGATGTGCTCAACACGATGCTCGACGAGTCGCTACCGCTGACGCCCGGCGAATGGCCCGAATGGGGCAACCCGATCGAGGACGAAGCGGCGTTCGCGCTGATCCGTTCGTACAGCCCCTACGACAACGTGACCGCGCAAGCCTATCCGCCGCTGTTCATCTCGGGCGGGCTCAACGATCCGCGCGTAACCTATTGGGAGCCGGCGAAATGGGCCGCGAAACTGCGCGCGACCAAGACCGACGACAACGTCCTGCTGCTCAAGACCAACATGGGCGCGGGCCATGGCGGCAAGTCCGGCCGGTTCGACAGCCTGTACGAAGCGGCCGAGGAGCATGCCTTCGTGCTGTGGCAATTGGGGGTTGAGGGATGACGTCGGGAAGTCGGGACTGATGGCCGGCCTGTCCTACCCCATCACCGCGACAGCGGCCGACATCGACGAGCTCGGCCACGTCAACAATGCGGTGTGGGTGAAGTGGATCCAGGACATCGCCGTCGCGCACTGGAACGACATCGCGACGCCGGAGCAGCAGGCGGCCTATGTCTGGGTCGTGACGCGGCACGAGATCGACTATCGCGGCAACGTCGCGGCCGGCGAGACGGTGACCGCGGAGACCTGGGTCGCCGAGCCGCCGGTCGGCGCGCGGTTCGATCGCCACGTCCGCTTCACCGGCGCCGACGGCCGCGTGAAGGTGGAGGCC
Organism: Sphingomonas sp.; assembly: GCF_017304635.1. Lineage (GTDB taxonomy): Bacteria > Pseudomonadota > Alphaproteobacteria > Sphingomonadales > Sphingomonadaceae > Sphingomonas. Next base: position 233,974 of record NZ_JAFKMA010000005.1, on the reverse strand, counting down.
GTCACCACCTGGGCCCTGATCGATCGGGCGAGCGGCCGGTTGCTCCGCGTCCGGCCGGAACTCGCCGCGCCCTTCCTGTCCTGAGCACAAAAAAGACGCGGAAGGACGAGCCTCCCGCGCCGAGCGCTCCACTGGAAGGAGGGGGGTGGAGCGGAGCGTTTACATCGCCGGGACCGGGGTCGCCTTCATCGCGGTGACGCGGCGGTCATATTCGCGCGCCATCTGCAGATGCGCGATCGCCGCGCTGTCGTCGGCACAGAAGACGGCACGCTGGCGTTCTTCCGTCGCCCGGCGCGCGTAATAATCGCGCAATTCGGTGTCGTCATGAGTCGCCATCGGGGGTGTCCAGTCCTTCGCGAGGTTGCGTGTGGACCTATACGCCGTCGGACGTGCCCCGATCGCTTAACTAGGTTGTTTGACCGGACTTTTTTGGCAAAGCCGGTCAGGCGTCGCGCTTTACTTCGGCGATCGCGGTGCGGCTCTGGCGCGCCCAGGTCTCGCGGCCGGTCAGGAACGCCTTCCATCCCAGGATCGCGCCCCAGTGGCGGAACAGCTGGAAACTGAACGGCTCGAGCAGCGCCGCCGCCAGCGCCGGGCCCAGCCGCAACCCCTTGGTCTGCCCGGTCCAGCGCGAATAGAGGTGGAGCGAGGTCAGGTGGAAGGTAAGGTCGATCACGATCTTCACCGCCATCACGATCAGGATCGGCAGCACGATCTGAAACCGCCCGCTGACCAGCACGGCGATCAGGATGGCGAACGCGGTCAGCCCGAACACCGGCTGCACCGTGTCCGCGGCCTTCACCGGCAGCATCGCGGTGCCGAGCTTTCCGAACCGGCGATTGGCGACCATGTCGCGGTTCCAGTGCTGCGTCTGGAGGAACCCGCCGAACCAGCGGCGACGCTGGCGCAGGAACGCCGGCAACGTCACCGGCGCGTCGGTCGCCGCCAGCGCACCGCCCACCACCCGCACGCGCCAGCCGCGCCCGCCGTCATGGGCGAAGCGATGCAGGCGGTGGATCAGCTCGTAATCCTCGACCAGGCAGTCGGGGTCGAACCCGCCGACCTCGATCACCGCCTTCGTCCGAAACGCCGCGAACGCGCCCGACACCAGCAGCAGCCCGTTCAACCGCTGCCACGCGTAGCGCGACAGGAAGTTGCGGACATATTCGTAGGTCTGGAACCACTCGAACAGCCGCCCCGACAGGCTCGGCCCGCACATCGGGCGGATCACACCGGTGGCGGCGACGAGTTCCGGCTCGGCGGCGAAGGCGGCGCGCATCGCGAGCAGCGCGCCGGGCTCGATCAGCGTGTCGGCATCGACCGTGACGACGATCTCCTCGCGCACATGCAGGATGGCGGCGTTGAGCGCGCGCGCCTTGCCGCCGTGCGGGAGCCGCAGCCAGCGCAAGCTCGGCACGTCGCTCGCCGGCGGGCTCAGCGTCCCGATCGCCGGCTCGGCCAGACCATAGCGCGCGAGCGTCGCCGCGGTCGCGTCGTCAGACCCGTCGTCGGCGATCAGGATGAGGTCGGGCGCGCCGTCCTGCGCCACCAGCCGGTCGATCGTCACGTCGAGCACGGCCGCTTCGTTCCGCGCCGCGACGATCACCGCGAGCGTCGGCATAGTCCCCGCCGCCGCCGGCCGCCCCGCTCCGTGCCGGAGCGGCCAGATCTCGATCGCGGTGAAGATCAGCAGCGCGGTATCGTAGAGGATGTACGCGACCCCGACCGACCACACCAGCACGCCCTGACGCAGAAACGCCTGCACCACCAGGGCGACGAACGCGGCATAGACGAACGCGGTGACGGCCCGGCTCGGCCAGCCGACCCGGCGGCGATTGAGCCGCGGCGATTGTTTCGCGAAGGTCTGCGCGAGCGCATCGGCCGCGGTCTGCTGAAGCATCGGAAATCCGGACGGGATGGGACGCGCGCCTACTAGCCTTCGTTCCGTGGGCGCACTAGCCTGAACGCGGGCTGACGGGAGCGACGGGATGCAGGGCGAACGGTACACGCGGACGGCGATCTGGCTGCACTGGCTGGTGGCGATCGGCGTGATCGCCAATATCGCGCTCGCGTGGATCTGGCCGCTCGGCGACAGCCATCCGACGATCGGCGAATATGTCCGGCCGATGATCGACACGCACAAGTCGATCGGGCTGACCGTGCTCGGGCTCGCGATCTTGCGGCTGTTGTGGCGGATCGGGCATCGGCCGCCGGCCTTTCCGCCCAGCTACCAGCCATGGGAGCGGACGCTGGCGCATATCGTCCATTGGGGGCTGTACTTCGTGATCTTCGCGATGCCGATCACCGGCTACGTGATGGATTCCGCCTACGAACATGCCGCCGCGACGCCGCTGCATCTGTTCGGCACGATCGAGTTTCCGCGGCTGGGCTTCGTCATGAACCTGCCGCCCGACAGCAAGAAATGGGTCCACGACACGTTCGGCGAGGCGCACGAGCTGATCGCGAAGCTGGTCTATGCGCTGGTCGTGCTGCACCTCGCGGGCGCGCTGAAGCATCAGTTCCAGGGACAGCGCGAGCTGCGGCGGATGGGCATCGGCCGCTGAGCCTCCCGATGGCCGGATTGACCGCAAGCGGCGGGAAGCGCGGCGATAGTGGATAGCCTAAAGCATCGGTCCGGAACATGAGGACCCTGTCATGACGTTATCCTACACCATTCTGCCTTCGCCCGTCGGCGCGTTGAAGATCGTCGCGAACGACGCCGCCATCGTCGCGATCCTGTGGGAGAATGACCGCGCGGATCGCGTGCGGCTGGGCGCGATGCGGGAAGCGCGCGACCATCCGTTGCTGGTCGAGGCGTCGCGCCAGCTGACCGACTATTTCGCGGGCCGGCGCACGCGGTTCGACCTGCCGCTCGCGCCACAGGGCACCGCGTTCCAGCAAAGCGTGTGGGCCGCGCTGCTGACGATCCCGTTCGGCGAGACGCGCAGCTATGCCGACATCGCGCGGGCGCTCGGCCGGCCGACCGCGACGCGGGCAGTGGGCGCGGCGAACGGGCGCAACCCGATCTCGATCGTAACGCCGTGCCACCGGGTAATCGGAACGAACGGATCGCTGACCGGGTTCGCCGGCGGGCTGACGGGGAAACGCTACCTGCTCGACCTCGAGCAGAGCACGGTCAGTCGATGACCGCCTTGTCGCTCAGATCCTCACCGACCGGCCCGCTCGCCAAGCCGTGGTGGACGCGGACGCCGGCGATCATCGTGCGGGGGCGGCGGATCACCGCCTGGGTCGTCGCGACGGCGGGCGTCGCCGCGCTAGCCACCGCCGGCACGGTTGCGACCGCGGCCTGCGCGCTGCGATGGATGGTGACGCCGCCGACAGTCTCGGCCGTACCGTAGGACACGGTGACGCCGCTGTTCACCGACGCCGACGCCGATGCCAGCGTCACGCGCGGGCTCGGGATACTCTCGTTGCCCGAATAGCCCTGCCGGAACGCGAGCGCGCGCTCCATCCCACCGTGCCAGCGATAGAAGATGTGCGCGCCGATCTGAGTCACGCGGTCCATCGACGACGCCCACCACGGCGACACGTAGTCGGCATGATAGAAGGTCGCCGAACCGACCGGCGCATAGACCTCGCCGCCCAGCGCCGCGCTCGCCACGACGCGTGCCCGCTCCCACATCGTGGCATTCGGCCGGCGATTGAGCGACCCGTCGCAGGTGAAGGTGAACTGGCACCCGGTCGATCGCGTCGATCCCTGATAGACCACGCCGCACACGCTCGCCGGAAAGGCGCGATCGCGGACGCGGTTGAGCACGACCTGCGCGACGGCGCGCTGGCCGTCCTGGGACTGGTTGCCGGCCTCGTAATAGACCGCCTGGGTCAGGCATTGGAGCGCGCGCGCGGCGTCGTCCGGGCTGCGCGTCGCCGCCAGCGCATCGAACGCCGGCGCCGCGCCCAGTGCCGCACCCGCGCTGGTCAGTTCGGGCATGTCGAAATCAGCGGGGACGGTCAGGTCTAGCTTTTGCAGCATGTTGGCCGCCGCCGCCTTGCGCGCGGGCACGTCCATCGTCACCGTCGCGCCGCCATCGTCATGCCCGGCACAGCCGCCCGCCAGCAGCAACGCCGCCGTCAGCGCCCAGCCCCGCCCGCGCCAAGATCGCCCCCGTATCACGCCGCTCGCGGTACCCGATCGCGGTTAGGGGGAGGTTAAAGCGGTGAGATATGCTTGCGGCGCCGGCCCGCTTCGAAACGCGCTATTCCGCGCGTTTTCAAACAGACCCTATCCCGAATTGCGCAGCGCGGTCGCGATCGCGTTGATCGACAGCAGGATGCCCTCCGCGACGCGGTCGTCCTCCTCGCCGGCGCGGTGGCGCTTCATCAGTTCGATCTGGAGGAGGTTGAGCGGCTCGATATAGGGCAGGCGCAGCCGGATCGAGGCGTCAAGCGCGGGGTTCTTTTCCAGCAGCCGCGACTGGCCGGTCACCTCCAGCAACCCGTCGCGCGTCAGGTCGTAGCCGTCGCGGATACGCGGGAAGATCGCGTCGGCGAGCTCGCGATCCTCGACCAGCGCGGCATAGCGCTCCGCGATCCGCATGTCCGCCTTCGCCATCACCTGTTCCATGTTGGCGAGCGTCGCGGCGAACAGCGGCCAGCTTTCCGCCATCTCGCGCAACAGTGCCTTGTCGGCGAACCCCGCCAGCGCCTGGCCCACGCCGTACCAGCCCGGCAACATCACCCGCGCCTGCGCCCAGCTGAACACCCAGGGGATCGCGCGCAAATCCTCGATCGCGTCGGATTTCTTGCGAGACGCCGGGCGGCTGCCGATCTTCAGGTTGGCGATCTCCGCGATCGGGGTCATCTGGCGGAAGAAGGTGCGGAACCCCTCGGTCTCGTAGACCAGCCCGCGATACGCCGCGAACGCCGCCGCCGACACATCGTCCATCGCCGCCCCGAACCGCGCGGCGTCGGCGTCGGACAAGGCCGGCGGTTCCAGGCTGGCGAGCAGGGTCGCCGCCGCGATCGCCTCCAGATTGGTCGTCGCACTCTCGCGCGTGCCGTATTTGGCGGCGATCACCTCGCCCTGTTCGGTGATGCGGATGCGGCCCTGCACCGTACCCGGCGGCTGCGCGCGGATCGCGGCGAAGGCCGAGCCGCCGCCGCGCCCGACCGAGCCCCCGCGGCCGTGGAACAGCTGCAAGCCGATCCCGGCTGCCGCGAACACCGGAACCAAAGCCTCCGACGCGCGGCTCAACTGCCACGTCGAGGTGAGATAGCCGCCGTCCTTGTTCGAATCGGAATAGCCGATCATCACTTCCTGCACGCCGCGCGCCTGCGCGATCGCGGCGATTTCGGGCAACGCGAACCAGTCGGTCATGATCCCCGGCGCGGCCTCGAGGTCGCTGACCGTCTCGAACAGCGGCACCGCCATGATCGCCGCGCTCGGCGGATCGCCGGGGCGGTAGAGCCCGACTTCCTTGAGCATCAGATGGACTTCGAGCAGGTCGCTGACCGACTTCGCCATCGACACGACATACTGGCGGATACAGGCCGGCCCGTATCTGGCGTGGGCCGCCGCCGCCGCGCGCAGGATCGCGAGCTCGGACGCGGTATCGTCGGAATAGGTGGCGTACGGACTGACCAGCGGCCGCGCGTTGGCGAGCTCGGCGCGGAGCAGGTCGACGCGTGCCGCTTCGTCGAGGGCCAGATAATCGTCGGCGACCCCGGCGATCTTGAGCATCTCCGCCACCGTGCGTTCGTGCACCGCGCTGTTCTGGCGCAGGTCGAGCGTCGCGAGGTGGAAGCCGAACGTATCGACCGCACGGATCAGCCGCCCGAGCGCACCGCCCGACGCGAGCGGCCCGCCCGCTTCCTCGGCCAGCGCGTGCGCGATGACGACGAGGTCGCGACGCAGCGCGGCGGCGTCGGCATAGGGCTTGCCGGTCAGCGCCCCCGGCCGCGGCGCCGGCTTGCCGGTCAGCGCCAGATGCGTCGCCGCCAGCCGCGCATAGATCCCCGACAGCGCGCGGCGATACGGTTCGTCGGCCCGGCTCGGCGCGCCGTCGCCGCTCGCGTCGGCCAGCGCCTGCAAGTCGGGCGACACCGCGACATGCTCGGTCGAGATCGACAGCTCGGCGCCCAGCGCGTGGACCGCGTCGAGATAATGGCCGAGCACCGCCTCGCACGACTTCGCCAGCGCCGTCGTCAGCGACTCCGCCACGACATTGGGGTTGCCGTCGCGATCGCCGCCGATCCAGCTGCCGGGCTTGAGGAAGCTCGGCACGCGTTCCCCCAGCGCGCGGTCCCAGCGCTGGTACAGACCGGGCAGCACGGGGAGGAACACGTCGCGCAGGTACGACAGCGCGGTCTCGACCTCGTCGGTCACGTACAGCCGCTCGCGCCGCAGCACCCGCGTCTGCCACAGCAGGGCGATCTGCCGCGCGATCGCCTGTTCCACGTCGTCGCCGTCGCTGGTGACCGCGACGCCCCGATCGCGCGCTGCCATCAGTTGCGCGATGCGGTTGCGATGATCGATCATCGACTTGCGCCGCACCTCGGTCGGATGCGCGGTCAGCACCGGGGCGATCAGCGCCTGGTCGAGCAAGGCGACGATCGTCGCGCGATCGATCCCCTCGCCCGCCAGTCGCGCGATCGCGGCGGCGACGTCGGCGCCCGGCTCGGCCGCGACGCCCTGGCGATCCTCCGCCAGATTGGCGAGCATCGAGAACAGCATGAACCCGCGCACGAAATCGAGCGTCTCGTCCAGGCTCAGCCGGTCGAGCCCGAGATCGACCTCCGCCCCCGCCCCGCGATGGCGATCGACCGACGCCGCGCGGATATATTCGGTCCGCCGATACAGTTCCTCGCCGCCATAGGCCCGGATCACGTCGCCGAGCAGGCGCCCCAGAAAGCGGACATCGGGATTGTTGGTGATCGCGGGAAGGTCGGCCATGTCGGGATGCTGCACTGCGGCGTGAGATGGGTCAATCGTTTGCAAATCTGCAGTCGCTGAGCGCCATAAAGCGGGTCGGAATTTCGCTCAGGCGGCGCCGAAAAACGTGATGGTCGAGCACCGGAGCGCAGCGTGCTTTCGGCACGTGAGCACCGGAGCACAGGGCATCGCGTTTTGCAGGCCCGCATGGGCGAAATTCCGACCCGCTTTCAAGCCTCCAGCTCGATGTCCCAATAGAGCCAGTCGTGCCACGTGTCGTGGAGGTAGTTGGGCGGGAAGGCGCGGCCGTGTTCCTGCAATTGCCAGCTCGTCGGGCGGATCGGCTCGACGTGGAGCGGCATCTTCGCCTCGCGCGGGGTGCGGCCGCCCTTGCGCAGGTTGCAGGGGGCGCAGGCGGTCGCGACATTCTCCCACGTCGTGCGCCCGCCATAGGCGCGCGGGATGACGTGATCGAAGGTCAGGTCCTTGCCCGTGCCGCAATACTGGCACGCGAACTTGTCGCGCAGGAACAGGTTGAACCGCGTGAAGGCGGGGAACTGGCTCGGCCGGACATATTGCTTGAGCGCGATGACCGAGGGCAGCTTGAGCGCGAAATTGGGGCTGCGCACCTCGCGCTCGTAATGCGAGACGATGTCGACCCGATCCAAAAAGACCGCCTTGACGGCGGTCTGCCACGGCCAGACGGACAGGGGATAGTAACTGAGCGGGGTGTAATCCGCGTTCAGCACCAGCGCCGGGCAACTGTCCGGATGCCGCATCAGGTCGGGATGGAACATACGAAACGCCCCCCTTTGCTTTCCAACCGGCTCAAAGCCGATCAGAATGACGCCATGATGACAGCACAGCGCGTGACTCGCGGTCAAGGGTCGGCGGGCCGCCGGTGTTGATAACCAGCCGGTTCGCGCCGAGTCCGACCGGGCGGCTGCACCTCGGCCACGCCTGGTCGGCGATCCAGGCACACGATCGCGCCCGCGCCGAAGGAGGCCGGTTCCTGTTGCGGATCGAGGATATCGACGGCACGCGGTCGCGGCCGGAGCATGTCCAAGGCATCCTCGACGACCTGGCGTGGCTCAGGCTGGGCTGGGACGAGCCGCCGACCTTCCAGTCCGCACGCGTGCCGCTCTATGCCGAGGCGCTCGAGAAGCTGCACGCGACCGGCCACACCTATCGCTGCTTCTGCACCCGCGCCGAGATCGAGGCCGACATCGCCGCCGCTGGCTCGGCCCCGCACGCCGGCGACCGGCCGCCACCGCATCCCGTCAAATGCCGCCACCGCAAGCCGCAGGACGTGATGAAGCGACTGGCCCGCGATGAGCCGTTCGCGTGGCGGCTCGACCTGGAGAATGCCTTCGCGCCGTATTTCGGGATCGGCTGGCAGGACGAGATCGCGGGCGAGCAGACCGCCTGGCCGTTCGCCGCGGGCGACGTCGTGCTGTGGCGCAAGGACGCGCCGGCGAGCTATCATCTGGCGGTGACGGTCGACGACGCGGCGCAGGGCGTCAGCCACGTCGTGCGCGGACGCGATTTGTTCGAGGCGACGCATGTCCACCGCCTGCTGCAAGCGATGCTCGGGCTGTCGACGCCGACCTATCGCCACCATCCGTTGCTGGTCGGGACCGACGGCGCGCGCCTCGCCAAGCGCCACGGCGCGCCGACGCTCGCCGACCTGCGCGCGACCTATCCGGACGGCCGCGAACTGGCCGATGCGTTGCGCGCCGGCGACCTTCCCAACGGATATGCGAGCGACTAGATAAGCGCCATGAACACCTTCCTCGCCATCCTGCTGCTCGCGGCGATGCTCGCGACGGTCGCCGCGCTCGTCTACGGCGTCGTCAACTTCCTCAAGAATGCGAGCGAGGAGGTCCACGGCGACGGCCCGAGCCAGGCGTCGCTCAAGTCGAACAAGGCGATGCAGTTCCGCATCTTCTTCCAGGCCGCGGCGATCCTGATCGTCGTGCTGATCCTGTTCCTCGCCGGTAATCATAGCTGATGTTGGGTGCGCTCGCGCGCACGGCGGTACCGGCCCGCTCCCCCGCCCGACCGCCCATAGAATACGATGTCTGGGTGGTCGGGCGGGGGAGCGGGCTGGCACCGCAAATCTAAGATGGTCAAACTCAACAAGATCTACACGCGAACCGGCGACGACGGCACGACCGGCCTGGTCGACGGATCGCGCGTGTCGAAGGCCGATACGCGGATGGCGGCGATCGGCGATGTCGACGAGGCCAACAGCGCGATCGGCATCGCGGCGACGCTCGCCGACCATGACATCGCCGCCGCGTTGCAGCGGATCCAGAACGACCTGTTCGACCTCGGCGCCGACCTGGCGACGCCCGGCGGGATCGATGGCGCGCTGCGCATCACCGCCGCGCAGGTCGATCGGCTGGAGGCGGAGATCGATGCGATGAACGCGTCGCTCGCGCCGCTGACCAGCTTCATCCTGCCGGGCGGCCATCCGCTCGCCGCGCACCTCCACCTCGCCCGCACCATCGCCCGCCGGGCCGAGCGCAGCGCGGTTGCCGCCCATGCCGACGCCCCGCTCAACGCGCAGGCGCTGCGCTACGTCAACCGATTGAGCGATTGGCTCTTTGTCGCCGCACGCCAGGTGAACCAAACGGCGGCCGGCGACGTTCTCTGGGTGCCCGGCGCGTCTCGCTGATTCTTTTTCCGGGCATGTAATCTCGATCATTGCGGTCGCGTCACATCGGCCTTACGGGGAGAACATAATGCGAACCCGGCTGGGCCTGTCGCCGTCGTCCGAAGCGCTTGGTCAGCGCCTGGCCGGCGTTCGCGCGCTGACCGAAGCGCTCGCCGCGCCACTGTCGGATGCCGATGCCACGGTCCAGTCGATGGACGATGCATCGCCCGCCAAATGGCACCTCGCGCACACGACCTGGTTCTTCGAGACGTTCGTGCTGCGCGATTTCGTGCCCGGCTACGCGTTGCACGACGAGCGCTTCCCGTTCCTGTTCAACAGCTATTACGAGGCCGAAGGCCGCCGCCACGCGCGCGGTCGCCGCGGGATGGTGACACGGCCGAGCCTGGCCGAGGTGCTCGCCTATCGCGCGCATGTCGATGCGGCGCTGGCCGAGGCGCTGCCCGCTCTGCCCGAGGCGGCGCGCGAGCTGGTGCGGCTGGGATGCCATCACGAGGAACAGCATCAGGAATTGCTGCTGACCGACATCCTCCACCTGATGTCCGAAAATCCGATCGAGCCGGCGGTGTGGCCGGGCGCGCCGAAAGTTCCGGTGGCGATGCCGGGGCCGATCGGCTGGATCGAGCATCATGGCGGGATCGTGCGGATCGGGCATGACGATCCCAACTTCGCGTTCGATTGCGAGGGGCCGCGCCACGACGCATTGCTCACGCCGCACGCCATCGCCGACCGCACCGTGACCAACGGCGAGTGGGCGGCCTTCATCGCCGATGGCGGCTATGCCGACCCGCGCCACTGGCTGTCGGACGGCTGGGCGTGGGTGCAGCGCGAGGGTATCGTCGCGCCGCTCTATTGGGAGCAGCGCGATGGCGCGTGGACTCGGTTCGGGCTCGACGGGCGCCGGCCGATCGACCCCGCCGCTCCGGTCACGCATGTCAGCTTCTTCGAGGCCGATGCCTTCGCCAGTTGGGCCGGCGCGCGCCTGCCGACCGAGTTCGAATGGGAAGCCGCCGCCGCGAGCCATGATCCCGACGGCGGCAACCAGCTCGACACGGCCGGCCCGGTCGAGCCGCGCCCGTCGCCCGGCGGTCCCGCTTTCTTCGGCGACGTGTGGGAATGGACCGGCAGCGCGTATCGCCCCTATCCCGGCTTCAAACCCTGCGACGGCGCGGTCGGCGAATATAACGGCAAGTTCATGAGCGGGCAGTTCGTCCTGCGCGGCGGATCGTGCGCGACGCCACGCGGCCATGTCCGCGCCTGTTATCGCAACTTCTTCTACCCCCACCAACGCTGGCAATTCACCGGCGTCCGGCTCGCCAAGGACATCTGATGCATTCTCCGGTCCGTCACCCCCGCGAAAGCGGGGGCCCATCTCCCGCCGTTTCACCGAGTAGCACGCGCAGGAGATGGGTTCCCGCTTTCGCGGGAATGACGAACAAGAGGATGCGGCCGTGCTGAAACAGGAAATCGAGGACGGCACGCGCAGCTTCGCCGACCCGGCGTTTCGCGCCGACGTGATCGACGGGCTGACGCGGCGGCCACGCGCGATCCCGGCGCGGTGGTTCTACGACCGGCGCGGGTCGGAACTGTTCGAGGCGATCACCGACCTGCCGGAATATTATCCGACGCGGACCGAGACGGCGTTGCTCCGCGACAAGGCCGGCGAGATCGCCGCGCGCGTCGGGCCGGGCCGCGCGGTGGTCGAGTTCGGATCGGGATCCTCGACCAAGACGCCGCTGCTGCTCGAAGCGGTCGCGCCCGCCGCTTATGTGCCGATCGACATATCGGGCGATTTCCTGCGTGAATCGTCGCGGGCGCTCGCGGCGCGGTTCCCGGACCTCGCGGTCCAGCCACTCGAAGCCGATTTCCTGCAACCGCTGAAGCTGCCCGCCGGGATTGCCGCGTTCCCCAAGCTCGGCTTCTTTCCCGGTTCGACCATCGGCAACATGATCCCGCTGTCGTCGACCGACCTGCTGCGCGCGATGCGCCAGTCGCTCGGGGAAGGGGCGATGCTGCTGATCGGAATGGACCGGATCAAGGATCACGCAGTGCTCGAGCGCGCCTATGACGATGCGGCCGGCGTGACCGCGGCGTTCAACCTCAACCTGCTCGAACGGATCAATCGCGAGCTCGACGGCACGATCCCGGTCGAGGCGTTCCGCCACCGCGCGATCTGGAACGACGACCGCGCGCGGATCGAGATGCACCTGGAGGCGACGCGCGACGTCGCCTTCACCATCGAGGGCCGCCCCTTCACGATCGCCGCGGGTGAGACGATCCACACCGAGAACAGCCACAAATACGGCCCCCGCGATGCGCGCATATTGCTGCGCGCGGGCGGCTGGACGCCGATCGCCGAGTGGACCGACCCCGCCGACCAGTTCGCGCTGTATCTGGCCGAGGCGCAGGCGCCGCGTCCCGCGCCGTGAGCGGATCGGTCAATCCGGTCGCCGGAACCGGCTTCGCGCGCGGCGCCGGTGTCTATGCGACCAGCCGGCCGGGCTATCCCGCCGCGGTCGGGGACTGGCTGCACGACCGGCTCGGCGTCGGTGCGGGGAGCGTGGTGGCGGAGGTCGGCGCGGGTACCGGCAAGTTCACCGCTTTGCTCGCGGCGATCGGGGCCGAGGTCGTCGCGATCGATCCGGTGGCGGAGATGCTGCGCGAACTCCACGTCGCGTTGCCCGCGGTGCGCACGATCGTCGCCCCCGCCGACCGCCTGCCGCTCGGCGATGCCAGCGTCGATGCGGTGGTCTGCGCGACCGCCTTCCACTGGTTCGCGACCGCCGGTGTCGTCACCGAGTTCCACCGTGTGCTGCGCCCCGGCGGCACGCTCGGGCTGATCTGGAACGTGCGCGACACCAGCGTGCCGTGGGTCGCCGAACTGTCCGCGATCACCAACCGCCATCAGGACGACGCTCCGCGCGAGAGCGAGGCGGCGTGGCGCGCGCCCTTCCCCGCCCCCGGCTTCACGCCGCTGCACGAGACACGGTTGCGCTACGAGCATCGCGGCACGCCGGAGGACGTGATCGTCGGCCGGACGCTGTCGACCAGCTTCATCGCCGCCTTGCCCGAGTCGACCAAGGCCGAGGTCGTCGCCGAGGTCCGCGACCTGATCGCGCGCACCCCCAACCTGGCCGAGCGGGACGAGGTCGTGTTCCCGTACCTCACCACCGCATACGACTGCCGCCGGCTGGACTGACGCCCGCGCCCCCGGCTAGGGCAACCGACTGAACTTTCGGGAGCAAGCAATGCAGGTCGTCGGCGTGATCGGGGCGGGACAGATGGGTGCGGGGATCGCCCAGGTGACGGCGCAGGCCGGCTATCACGTGCTGCTCGCCGACGTGTCGAAGGAACGCGCCGACGCCGGCAAGGCCGGGATCGGCCGACAGCTCGCCCGGGCCGTCGACAAGGGCAAGCTCGACGCCGCGGCGATGGACCAGGCGCTGGCGCGGATCGAGACGATCGACGGGCCGACCGCGATGGGCAGATGCGGCCTGATCGTCGAGGCCGCGACCGAACGCGAGGAGATCAAGCGCGCGATCTTCGCCGAGGTCGGCAAGGTCATGGGCGCCACCACGATCCTGGCGTCCAACACCTCGTCGATCCCGATCACGCGGCTGGCACAGGCGACGCCCGACCCGAAGCGGTTCATCGGCGTGCACTTCTTCAACCCGGTGCCGGTCATGGGCCTGATCGAGATCATCCGCGGCCTCGCCACCAGCGACGACACGGTCGCGGCGATCGAGACCTATGCCGCCGCGCTCGGCAAGCAGGTGGTGCGCGCCAACGACGCGCCGGGCTTCATCGTCAACCGCATCCTGATGCCGATGCTCAACGAAGCGTGCTTCGCGCTCGGCGAGGGCGTCGCGACGATCCGCGACATCGACCTCGCCTGCCAGCTCGGGCTCAACCACCCGATGGGGCCGCTGACGCTGGCCGACTTCATCGGGCTCGACACCTGCCTGGAGATCACGCGGGTCCTGTTCGACGGCACCGGCGACCCCAAGTTCCGCCCCGCCCCGCTGCTGGTCAAATATGTCGAGGCGGGCTGGTACGGCCGCAAGACCGGGCGCGGCTTCTACGATTATTCGGGCGCCGAACCGGTGCCGACGCGATGAGCGCGGCATGACTGCTTACGACGCGGCGGGACTGGCCGGGACCGCACTGATCCTGCTGACCTATGCCGCGACCGTCGCCGACCGGATCGACGCGCGGTCGGCGATCGCGCTCGTCGGCAACCTGCTCGGCGCGAGCTTGATCCTGGTCAGCCTCAGCCACGATTTCAACCTGTCCGCGGTCATCATGGAAAGCGCCTGGGCGCTGATCGCGGTTGTGGGGCTGATACGGCTGGCGTTCAGGCGGTGACGGCCACCGCCGTTCGCCGCTAGAATTGCGAGTCCTCGATCGTGTAGGTCACCGTATCGCCATCAATGTGCTGGCGCAGCAGCACGTATGGGCCACTGTCGGCCGTGCTGGGGCCGTCGTCGGCGGCCAGCGTTTGGGCCGCGGCCCCAGGCTCGTCGGCGATATTGCGGTACGACAGGCCGTCTTCGTCGAGAAAGACCAGCGATAGCGGCGCGTCGCTCGGCAGGCGCGCGAGAAAGGTCGCCACCGCTTCGCCCTGCATATATCCCGACAGCTGCAGCATCTTGGTCTGCGTGTGCGAGAACAGCACACCGTCATTGGCCTTGCCGTTGTGCCAGGAACAGAGCGGCATGAGGTAGCATTGGCCGCCGGTGGGGACGCTGCCTTTGTCGTTCTGCGTCATATGTCCACCAACGTTGAAACCGGGATGGCTGGACGGCTTCGTCGGAAGCGGGCTGGTGACGTAGCAATTGCCGCCGATGCCGTAGAATTCGAGCAACGGCTTCCAGTTCTTGCCGTCGATCTTGGGGTCCCAGGTGCTGCCGTCGACGTTGTAGAGGCCGTTGGTGTAGGTCACGACCTTGGCGCTGGTCGACTGGATCCGCATGCCGCTATATTTGTCGACGAACTCCCGCAATTGCTGCGTGGCGGCTTGTTGCGCTTCCTGATCCAGCATCGCTCGTCTCCCTGATGATCTCGGTGGTCATAACCCCTTGATCCGGCTGACGACAGCGGGCCGCGGTGCGGAAACGTCCGTTATGGCGGCGACGTGCCATGATCCGGAATACGCCGCCGTCTAGGCGATCAGCATCCCCGCCAGCGCCGCCGACATCAGGTTCGCGAGGCTCCCCGCCGCCAGCGCGCGCAGGCCCAGCTTCGCGATCATCGGACGCTGGTTGGGAGCGAGGCTGCCGGTCACCGCCATCTGGATCGCGATCGACGAGAAATTGGCGAAGCCGCACAGCGCGAACGTCACCACCGCGACGGTATGCGGGCTCAGCGCCGCCTGCTGCTTGCCGAGGTCGATATAGGCGACGAACTCGTTGAGCACGATCTTCTCGCCGAAGAAGCCGCCCGCCGCGCCGGCTTCGTTCCACGGCACGTTCAGCAGATACATGACCGGCTTGAAGATCGCGCCCAGGATCGCCTGGAAGCTGAGGTCGGGATGCCCGAACCAGCCGCCGATCCCGCCGAGGATGCCGTTGGCCAGCGCGACCAGGGCGACGAACGCGAGCACCATCGCGCCGACCGCGACCGCCAGCCGCACGCCTGTCTGCGCACCCTGCGCCGCCGCCATGATGAGGTTGGCGGGTTTTTCCTCGTCGTGCGTCGCCTCGGGCAGCGGCTCGCCGGGCACACCGCCTTCGGGCAGCAACGCCGCCGGCCCTTGCTCGCTGATCCGCGCGTCGGGCAGGTCGATGACGCGATCCTCGTCGGCCAGCGCGCGCGTGTCGGGCATGATGATCTTCGCCATCAGGATGCCGCCCGGCGCCGCCATGAAGCTGGCGGCGAGCAGATATTCGATCCGGATCCCCATCGAGGCATAGGCGGCGAGGATCGTGCCCGCGACGCCCGCCATCCCGCTCGCCATCACCGTAAACAGTTGCGGCGGGGTGAGGCCGGCGAGGTACGGCTTGATGACCAGCGGCGATTCGCTCTGGCCGACGAAGATGTTGGCGGCGGCGCACAGGCTCTCGACCTTCGACACCCCGATCACTTTCTCGATCGCGCCGCCGATCCAGCGCACGACCAACTGCATGATGCCGAGATAATAGAGGATCGACACCAGGCTGGCGAAGAAGATGATGACCGGCAGCGCGGCGATCGCGAAGCTTGTGCCGCCGACCTCCGGCTTGGCGAGCGGGCCGAACAGGAAATCGACGCCGTTATGCGCATAGCCGAGCAGGTTGGACACGCCCGCCGAGGCGCCCTTCAACGCCGCCACGCCCCATGGCGCCTTCAGCACCAGCACCGCGATCGCCGCTTGCAGCGCGAACGCCGCGCCGACGACGCGCAGCCGGATGCCGCGGCGGTTGTTCGACAAGGCGAACGCGATCAACAGGATGACGACGATACCGGCCAGGCCGATCAGGATACGCTGCATGATGTTCGGTCGGCCCCCAAGCCGCTGATTTTCAGCGGGCGACTATGGCGGCAAATCGGGCGAGGACAAGTCCGCTTGATCGCAGCAGGCGGCGGCACGCGATTTCGCGCTGGCAATCGGCGGGGTGGAGGAGCAGGATCGATCCAGTCCGGGGCGATCCCGCGCCCGGCCCGGGGAGTGGACGCGATGAATCGCACGACGAAATCGATGCTGGCCATGGCAGCGCTGGGCGCGATCGGGCTGGCGAGCCCGGCCTTCGCCGCCGACAACGTGATGCAGGCGTGTGGCGCCAAGTATCAGGCGGCCAAGACCGCCAAGACCCTGCCCGCCGGTCAGACCTGGATGCAGTTCCTGGCGGCCTGCCGCGCGTCGATGAAGCCGGCCGCCGCGGCTGCGCCGGCCGCCCCCGCCAAGGCCGCCGCGCCGGCCAAGGCGGTCGCCGCCGCCAAGCCCGCCCGCGTCGCCGGCCAGCCGACGGCGGCGCAACAGGCGATGTACGCTCGCGAGCGCCAGTGCGGCGCCAAGTGGAAGGCCGACAAGGCCGCGGGCAAGGTGCCGGCGAGCATGAAGTGGCCGCAATATTGGAGCGCCTGCAACAAGACGATGAAGTAACGACGCTCTATCCCATCGTCGTTACGCCGGCTTCGAGCCGGGGTCCCGCTTTCGTAAACGCGGAATGCCGGATCGAGTCCGGCATGACGACGGCGGCATCGGTCACGCCGCGACTAATAACCGTCACCCCGGCCCCGTGCCGGGGTCCACCGCGCCGCATCAGCGCCGGTCGCTGTACTGGCGCGACGGCGGATGCCGGGACGAGCCCGGCATGACGGTATCGAGGGACCGTGGTTCGCCCACCCGTTTGACGCCCGGCGAAATGGCGCTAGCGTCGGGCGATGGATAAGTCTGTCGTTTCGATCCCGCGCTCGCTCTTCGCCTTTTCGATCTTCTACGGCGGCATGGTCTGCATCGCCGGCGTGCTCGGCAACAAGCAGGTCGCGCTGGGGCCGCTGTCGGCGATCGGGCCGGTGTTCGGGCTCGGCCCGCTCGCGGTCGAGGCGGGCATCTTCGCCTTCCTGCTGCTCGTCGTGACGTCGAGCGCGGTGGCCGAACTGCACGGTGGCGCCACCGCCAATACGCTGGTGCGGATCGGGTTCGTGCCGCTGATCGTCTCGATCCTGCTGTCGATCGCGGTGCTGGCGGTGCCGGCGGCGCACGACATGGCGCCCGAGCGGCTGGCGGCGTTCGATACGATCATGGGTGGCACGCCGCGCATCTGGCTGGGCGGGATCGTCGCCTACGGCATCTCGCAGACGCTCAACGTCACGATCTTCGCCGCGTTGAAGGGGCGCGAGGGGTCCAGGCTGCTCTGGCTGCGCGCCGCGATCGCCAGCATGCTCAGCCAGATCGTCGACACCCTGCTGTTCGTGACGATCTCGTTCGCCGGCGTCTTCCCGATCGCCGAACTGCTGGCGGGTCAGATGATCGCGAAGGTCGTGCTGTCGGCGATCCTGGTGCCGCCGCTCATCTACGCGTTCGTCGCGCTGGGCCGGAAACTGGACGGCACGCGCGTCGCGGCCTAGGGGCGCGGCGATGACCGACCACACCCCTTCCGCCGCCCTCCTCGCCAAGGCCGAGACGCTGGTCGAGGCGCTGCCCTACATGCAGCGCTACGCCGGCCAGACCTTCGTCATCAAATATGGCGGCCATGCGATGGGCGATGCCGAGGCGCAGCGCGATTTCGCCGAGGACGTGGTGCTGTTGAAGGCGGTCGGCATCAACCCGGTGGTGGTCCATGGCGGCGGCCCGCAGATCGGCTCGATGCTGAAGCGGCTCGGCGTCGAATCGCAGTTCATCGGCGGTCTTCGCGTCACCGACGCCGCCACCGCCGAAGTCGCCGAGATGGTGCTGGCCGGCAAGATCAACAAGGAAATCGTCGGCTGGGTCGCGGCGCTCGGCGGGCGCGCGGTCGGCATTTCAGGCAAGGACGCCAACCTGGTGCTGGCCGAGAAGGTCACGCGGACCGAGCCCGACCGCAATTCGGGGATCGAGCGTCACGTCGATCTCGGCTTCGTCGGCGAGCCGGTGCGCGTCGATCCGTCGATCCTCAACAATCTGGCGCGCGACGGCTTCATCCCGGTGGTGGCGCCGGTCGCGCTGGGGGCGGACGGCGAGACCTACAACATCAACGCCGACACCATGGCCGGGGCGATCGCCGGCGCGCTGGGCGCGACGCGCTTCTTCCTGCTGACCGACGTACCCGGCGTGCTCGACAAGCATGGCGAGTTGCAGACCGACCTCGACCGCGCGACGATCGAGGCGATGAAGGCGGACGGCACCATTTCGGGCGGGATGATCCCCAAGGTCGATACCTGCCTGTCCGCGGTCGAGGCCGGGGTCGGCGCCGCCGTCATCCTCGACGGACGCGTGCCGCACGGCATGCTGCTCGAAATCTTCACCCGACGCGGTGCCGGCACGCTGGTCAGGGCGTGAACGGCGTACTATATCGGCAATACACCTTCTACGGAGACAGCGCTTGATTACCATCCTCCAAATCCTCGCCGTCCTGCTCGACGTCGTATGGTGGATCATCATCGTGCAAGCGGTGCTGTCGTGGCTGATCGCGTTCAACGTCATCAACACCTATAACCCGACCGTCCGCTCGATCTGGCAAGCGCTGCAGCGGATGACCGACCCGCTCTATCGCCCGATCCGGCGGATCCTGCCCGATTTCGGCGCGCTCGACCTGTCGCCGATGGTCGTGCTGATCCTGATCTACATCCTGCGCGCCATCGTCCTGCCCAATATCGCGGCGTGGTATCTGGGGATCGGCACGATCTGACCGGTTGGCGCGCAACGTCCGACGGATCGAGATCGCGGTGCGCGTGACGCCGCGATCGGCGCGCGAGGTGCTGGAGCCCGGACCCGACCACGCCATCGCCCGGCTCAACGCGCCGCCGGTCGACGGGGCCGCCAATGCGGCATTGCTGGCCTTGGTCGCGCGTCATTTCGGCGTGGCGAGGCGCGCGGTGCGGCTGGTCGCGGGTGAGCGGGCACGGCTGAAACGGCTCGCGATCGCCGGCGATGCCGAAGCGCTGGCGAAGATCGCCGCCACGCTCTATCAGCCGCGGCATGACGGCTAGCATCATCGACGGCAAGGCATTCGCGCTGGGCCTGCGCGAGCGGATCGCGACGCACGTGGCGGCGTTCGAACAGGCGGCGGGCCGCGTCCCCGGGCTCGCGGTCGTGCTGGTCGGCGAAGACCCGGCCTCGGCGGTCTATGTCCGCTCCAAGCACAAGGCGACGGTCGCCGCCGGCATGGCGAGTTTCGAACACAAGCTGCCCGCCGACACGCCGCAGACCGACCTGCTCGCGCTGATCGACCGGCTCAACGCCGATCCCGCGGTCGACGGCATCCTGGTCCAGCTTCCCCTGCCCGCCCACATCGACGAGCGCGCGGTGACCACACGGATCGATCCGGACAAGGACGTCGACGGTTTCCACCCGGTCAATGCCGGGCGGCTGGCGACCGGGCTCGACGGGTTCGTTCCGTGCACCCCGCTCGGTTGCCTGATGCTGCTGAAGGATCAACTCGGCGATCTGGCCGGGCGCGACGCGGTGGTGATCGGGCGGTCGAACATCGTCGGCAAGCCGATGGCACAACTGCTGCTCGGCGAAAGCTGCACCGTCACGATCGCGCATTCGAAGACCCGGGACCTGGCGAGCGTCGTCAGGCGCGCCGACATCGTCGTCGCCGCCGTCGGTCGGCCGGCAATGGTCAAGGGGGAGTGGCTCAAGCCCGGTGCGACCGTGATCGACGTCGGCATCAACCGGACCGACGCCGGCCTGGTCGGCGACGTCGACTTCGCCGGCGCGATGCAGGTCGCGGGCGCTATGACCCCGGTGCCGGGCGGCGTCGGGCCGATGACGATCGCCGTGCTGTTGCGGAACACGCTGGTGTCGGCGTGCCGGCGCGAGGGCGTGGCGGTGGACGAGGCCGCATTGTGATCGTGCCGACCCGATGATCGAGCTGTTCCTTTCCGCGCTCGTCACCTTCTTCATCGTGATCGACCCGCCGGGCTGCGCGCCGATCTATGCCGGGCTGACCAAGGGCGCGTCGCCGGTCCATCGCCGGACGATGGCGGTGCGGGCGGTCGTGGTCGCCGCGATCATCCTGTTCGTGTTCGCCGCGGTCGGCGAAGGCATCCTCAAGGCGCTGGGGGTCAGCCTGTCGGCGTTTCGCATCGCCGGCGGGATCATGCTGTTCCTGATCGCGCTCGAGATGGTGTTCGAGAAGCGGACCGAGCGGCGCGAGGATCGCGCGGCCAAGGTCGCCGCGACGCCCGAGGTCGAGGACGTGTCGATCTTCCCGATGGCGATGCCGATGATCGCGGGACCCGGCTCGATCGCCAGCGTCATGCTGATGATGAGCCGCAACCACGGGATCGAGCGCGTGGCGGTGGTGCTGGCGGCGCTGGCGACGATCCTGGCATTGACTTTGGTCGCGTTGCTGGCGGCGGGGCCGCTGATGAAGCTGCTCGGCGCGCGGATCGAGGCGGTCATCACGCGCATCCTCGGCGTGCTGCTCGGCGCGCTGGCGGTGCAGTTCGTGATCGACGGGATCCGGATCAGCCTGGGGCTGAACTGACCGCTTGCGATGTAGGGTTCGGCCCGACATCCTGACCGGGCTGTTTGATCGTGTCGAATGTCGGGTCGCCGCGGCTTCGCCAGGGTCCTCGGGGCGGTGCTACCCCCGTCAAGTTTGTCAAGTTTGACGTCAGGGATTGATCCGGAACAGCCGCAGCGGCGAGTTCCTGGGCAACGGCAGCGGCGTCAGGAACGGGAAGCTCTCGCCCTGCGCCAGCCGGCCGTAGAAGCCGTTGGGATTGCGCGCGCGGTAGATCGTCGACTCGGGCAGGTTCGGGCACACCAGCAGCATCGTCGCGCCGTGCTTCGCCGCGATCTGCCGGAACTGCTCGGGCGATCCGGTGAAGGCGTGCTGGACGTCGAGGATCGCATCGCCGTTGCGATGATACGGCCCCGCGATCGCATCGTGGTGCGTCGTCACGACCAGGCGCGGGCCGAGATCGACGAAGGTGAACGTCGTCGCCGCCGGATAACGATCGAGCGGCGCCATCGCCGCTAAGCGCGGGCAGCGATTGTTGGCGATGTTGATGATCCGCGTACGCCGGTCGGGCTTGTCGCCCTGGTCGAGATAGGGAAGCGCGAGGCCGCTGAACGCGCCGCTCGCGAACAGGACGACCGCGAAGGTGCCGAACACGCGGACCAGCACGTTGCCGCTGCCCAGCATCAGCGGCACCGCGATCCACATCAGCGCGGTGGCGCCCGGCACCGCGAGCAATTGCGCCCCCGGGCCGGCCCGCGTCTGCCACAACAGCATCAGGCAGGCGAACAGCGTGAACAGCGCGACCGCGGCCCAGCCGACGACGTTCGATGCGCGCTCGTCGACCGCGCGCTTGGTCGCGATCGCCGTGCCGAGCAGGCCGATCAGCGGAAAGGTGACGATCGGGAACGCCTGCGCGAACGGATGGGCGTAGATCGGCTTCGCCTCGCGCACGTTGTTGAGCCAGTTGCGCGCCAGCTCGTCCGACACTTGCTCGGGCCGGCCCAGGCATTGCGGGAACAGGTGAACGAAGCCGCCCGCGATCACCGCCCCCGCCGCGACCGCCAGCGCCAGCCGCACCCACCGCGACGCCGGATCGATCCAGGCCAGCGCGAACAGCAGCAACCCCGCCGCCAGCATCACCGTCAGGTAGACGGGCGTCAGCGCATCGCAGCGCATCACCATGTCGGCATACGACCCGAACGCCGCATAGCCGAGCGCGGTGCCCCCACCCAGGCTGGCGGCATAGCCCATCAGCCGCTGGCGATGCCCGCGATCCCAGATCCATTGCAGCGTGATGATCGCGCCCGCCATCGCCGCGAACGGCAGCATTTCGAGCCCGATCGCGATGCTGAACGCGCTCGCCGCGCCGACCAGCGCGCCACCGCGCCCGCCCCTCGGATCGCACAGCCCGGCGACGGTCAGGCTCAGCATCGCGAGCTGCCAGCCGTGATGGTCGATCCGGTCGGGCGCGAACATCAGGATCGTCGCGCCGCACGCGAACACCAGCAGCGCCGCCGCGATCGGCCAGGCGCGCGGATCGACCAGCCGGCGCACCGTCGCCCCCAACCCCAGGAACGCGATCGACAGCGGCAGCAACGGCGCGATCCCGCACGCGATCCGCTCCGCCTCTGGCGTCCCCAGGAACGGGCGCAGCACCAGGATGAGCGCGGCGATCGGCAGGTCGACGATCCGGCTCCAGTGGATGTCGAGGCCGCCCGGCGGATCGATCCGGTAGTTGCGCAGGTCGTACCAGGGTTGGCCGTTGAGCAGCGCACGAACCTGCATCAGCCGCATGTTGTCGTCGGTGTCGCCCAGGCCCAGCGCCTGGACCTGTTCCCAGCGTCCACCGAAATAGAAGATCGCGACAACCAGCCACGCCAACAGGGCATAGCGCACCCAGTGGCGGTCGATTTCCGCACCGAACTCGGCCAGCCGACCTTCGATCGTCGTCAAAACACTTCCCTCACGCCCGACGCCGCATTAGGGCGGCGCACGGTTTCTAGGCAAGTATGTGACGGCGATCCTTCGACGATATGAGAGCCTGCGCGACAGCGGCATGCTCGGTCAGTTGATCCGCTTCGGCATCGCCGGGGTGATTTCGACGCTGATCTATTCCGCCGTCTACCTGCCGCTCGCCTGGTGGGTGTTTCGCGGCAATATGGCGGTGCTGGCGGTGCCGCCTGGCTTCCTGGTCGCCGCCACGGCCGGTTTCTTCATGCACAGCGCGTGGAGCTTCAAGGGGCACGGCCAGCGCGACAATAGCGGGCGTCAGCACGCCAAGTTCCTGCTGGTGCAGGGCGCTGGCCTGGTGCTCAACGCCCTGTTCACCTGGATCATCACCGGGCCGCTGTTCCACGGCCCCGCCTGGGCGCCGCTGCTCCCGATCATGACGCTGACGCCGCTCGCGACCTTCGCGCTCAACCGACAATGGGTGTTCGGCTGATGGACGGCTGTCATGGATAGGATCGTCTACGACCGCATGGCGGAGCACGATTCGACGCACTGGTGGTACACCGCGCGGCGCGACGTCCTGCACGACTACATCGCGCGCGAGGCGGCGTTGCCGAAGGACGCGCGCATCCTCGAGATCGGTTGTGGCACCGGGCACAATCTGCCGATGCTGCAACAATTCGGCGAGGTCGACGCGATCGAGATCGACCCCGCCGCGCGCGCGATCGCCAGCGCGCGGCTCGGCAAGCCGGTCGGCGACGCACCGCTGCCGGCGCTGCCGGGCATCACACGTGGCGCCTACGACATGATCGCGGTGCTCGACGTGGTCGAGCATATCGATGACGATGTCGCCGCTCTTCGCGCGATGAAGGACTGCCTGAAACCCGGCGGCAAGATCCTGATCGCGGTGCCGGCGCATCAGTGGATGTGGTCGGCGCACGACGTCGTCAACCACCACCACCGCCGCTATTCGAAGGCGACCCTGAAGGCGGCGATCGACGCGGCGGGTCTGTCGCCGACCAAGTTCGGTTATTTCAACTCGCTGCTGTTCCCGCTCGCCGCGGCGTCGCGGATTGCGGGGCGGCTGCGTGGCAAGGATGATTCGGACGATTCGCCGCCGCCCGGCCCGGTCAATAAATTGTTCGAGGCGATCTTCCGCGTCGAGCGGCATCTGGTCGGGCGCGTACCGATGCCGATGGGCGTATCGATCCTGACGCTGGCGGTACCGAAGGGCTGACCCTCACTCGGCCGCGTCGCGCTCCGTCGCCAGTTCGGGAACGGCGGGCGCAACCCCGACATGGTGTCCGTCGCCGGCGCGATAGCCGAGGGTCGCGCTGCCCTGCACCGGCCCGGCAATGTCGCTGACCAGATAGAGTGGCCGCCGTTTCGCCTCGACGTACAGCCGCCCGAGATACTCGCCGATCACGCCGAGCACGAACATCTGCACCGATCCCAGCAGCACGACGACGAACATCGTCGATGTCCAGCCCGGCACCGCCCCGCCACGCAGGAAACCGTAGGCGATGTAGATCAGCAGCAGCACCGACGCCCCCGCCAGCGCCACCCCGAAATGGCTCGCCAGCGTCAGCGGCTTGGTCGAGAACCCGGTCATCGCGTCGAACGCCAGCCGCAGCATCTTCGACAGCGGATAATTGGTTTCGCCCGCGAACCGCTCGGCGCGGTCATAGGGAAAGGGCACCTGGCGAAACCCGACCCACGCCACCATGCCGCGAATGAACCGCGCCTGCTCCGGCAGGCTGAGAAACGCGTCCAGCGCGCGGCGCGACATCAGGCGGAAATCGCCGGTATCGAGCGGGATCGGCGTGTCGGTCACGCGGTCGAGCAGGCGGTAGAACGCCGCCGCCGTCGCCTTCTTGAAGAACGTCTCGCCCTCGCGCTTGCGCCGCACCGCATAGACGACGTCGGCACCGTCCGCCGCCATCAGCTTGCGCATGTCGCCCAGCAGTTCGGGCGGGTCCTGCAGGTCGGCGTCGATGATGAGGATCTGTTCGCCCGCGCACAGGTCGAGCCCCGCGGTCAGCGCCAGCTGGTGACCGTGGTTGCGCGACAGGTTGATCGCGACCAGCCGCGGATCGGCCGCCGCCAGCGATCGCATGATCGGCCAGCTGTCGTCCTTCGACCCGTCGTTGATGAGGACGAGTTCGTAATCCTCGCCGACCTCGGCCTTGGCGGCAGCACTCACGCGCGCATGCAACTGGGGCAGCGTCAGCGCCTCGTTGTAGCAGGGAACGACGATCGACAGTTGCGGACGGTGCATCGCGCTCCCTTACGCCTCCCGCTCGCTCGCGTCATCCCTGGCCGAATCGCCGGCGTCGCGCGGCGTATCCCCCAGCCCGCGCGCCTGTTCCTTGCGCCGGCGCAGGTTGGCGCGCAGTTGCGCGGCGAGCCGTGCGGCCCTCTCGTCGTTCGTCGGCATCGCCGCTGCCTAGCCCCGCCGTCCGCGCCTTGACAATATCCGGAGCGCCGGACATAGGCGCGCCTCCCGTCCGCTAGCCGTCAGGCCCGACGTGAGTGCTGCCGTAGCTCAGTGGTAGAGCGCATCCTTGGTAAGGCTGAGGTCGTGAGTTCAATCCTCACCGGCAGCACCATTTTTCAGCTGATGATTTGGTCGAGGCTGGCTCGCCTGCGATTTGCCGTGGATCGGCGCGGCCATCTTCCATCGTACCGCGCCGGTAACGGCCCAGCGGCAGGTTTTGTCCCTGGCTATTGGCGCCGATGTGCGACAGGATCGATCTTCGAACCATTACCAGTCGGGAAGACGATGCGGACAGCGTGGCTGCGTGCTTTGGGAATGTGCCTTTTGGTTTCGGCGCCCGCCGCGGCTCAACGAGCGAAGACGGCGATGAGCCCGTCCCCGATCGGTGATGTCACGAGTTGGATCCAGCCGGACGACTATCCGCCCGAGGCCATTCGAGCCAATCGCCAGGGCAGGGTCGTGGCCGCGCTCCAGATCGATGCGACGGGCCAGATAACCAGTTGCAAGATTCAGACGTCCAGCGGGACGGAGAGTCTGGACGCCAAAGCCTGCGCGATATTGATGGAACGCGGGCGGTTCAACCCGGCGACCGACAAGCGTGGTCGCGCGATCGCGAGCGTCTATTATTTTCCCGTCCGGTGGGCCATGCCGGACGATGCCGGCAATGCAGCCCCGCTTCCGGTCGATATCGCGCAAGCGAATTTCAGCCTGGACTACGAGCTTACGGTCGGTGCCAACGGAAACGTCATGGCGTGCAAGGTCATTACGAGGACCGATACACCCGCCGAAAGCATGCCCGACCCTTGCGTGTACTGGACACCGGGCAAACCGACCGGGCGTACCTACCTCTCGGCGGGTCGTCCCATCGCGGTCGTCTTGCGCGTGTCGTCGGCCAGCAAAGCGACGCCGGTCGGCCCGCAATAGACCGATCCCCGCTACCGTAGCACCGCGAGTATGTCGTCCACCTCGCAACTCGCGAAGGCGGCGAAGTTGTCGGCGATGCCGTAGGGGAGCAGCAGCGTGCGGTCGTGAACCATCGCGCCGCAGCTATAGACGACGTTGGGGACGTAGCCGTCGCGTTCCTTGGCGCTCGGGCGCAGGATCGGTTCGGCCGTGCGCGCGAGAACTTTCGACGGGTCCTGTTTGTCGAGCAAGGCCGCGCCCATCGAATAATTGCGCATCAGCCCGACGCCATGGGTGATGACGAGCCATCCCTCGTCGATCTCGATCGGCGAGCCGCAATTGCCCATCTGGCACAGGTCCCAGCCGAATTTCGGACTGATGAGCTTCTCGCCACCGTCCCAGGTGTAGAGGTCGTCGGAGAGGATCAGCCAGATGCTCTCATTGTCCTGTCGCCCCAACATGGCGTAGCGGCCGTCGATCCGGCGCGGGAACAGCGCCATGCCCTTGGCCGCGGCGACCGAGCCGTTCAGCGGGCGCATCTCGAACTCGTCGTAATTGAACCCGCGAAGCAGTTCGGAGCGCGTCGCGCGGCCGTCGAACGCGGTATAGGTGCCGACATGATCGACGGTGCCGTCGTCGTCGACGAACTGGCATAGCCGCAGGTCCTCTATGCCCTGGCGCTGGCTGTCGGTGACGGGAAACAGCACGCTTTCCGACGGATCGCGGCTGCCGACGCACTGGATCCGGGTGACGTCGTCGCCGGGCACGGCGGCCGCGCTGATGACCGGCGAGACGGCCTGGTGGCTCGGTCGATCGATCGTGAAACCGTCGCGCTTGCTCCACCGCCCGGTGCGGAAGGTGACCGAGGAGATGTGCCCCTCCCCGATGCCGCGCAGCGACAGCAGGATGCGGACGGTCCCCTCCGGCATGCCGTCCTGGCGCGGGTGCGGCACCATGCTGGGGTTGAACAGCGCGGCCGCCTCGAACGAATATTCCTCGCTGAAATAGGCGCCGATCACGAGTTTGGCCTGGTCGCTCGCTCCGTCCGCCGCGGGCACGACGCGCGCGACGTCGCAATAGCGGGCGAGCAGGCGGTCATCGAGGTTGCGGTGCCGCGCATGGAGCGGTGCGATCATCCGTTTCTCGTCGGCGGCGAGTTCCTCGGCGTTCTTCGCCAGCACCGCCGCGACGATGCGTTCGGTCCGCGACTGTCCGTCATGCGCGAAGGCGTCGGGATATTGCGGGTCGAACGGGCGGATGACGGTGCGGCTGGCGTCGGGGGAAAGGTGCAGCGTCGAATGCTTCAACAGGGCCATCGCGATCCTCGTCGTCGGTGGGAAACCGCTAGTACGCGCGAGACCTAATTTGGATCAGTCGCCCTTGCCGTCGACCAGCGGCGCGAAGCGCGCGACCTGGCGCCCGATCAGGCACAGTTGGTCGACCACGGCCTGATCGGTTGTGGCACCCGATTCGTCGAACTTGGTGAGTTGGGTGTTGATCGCGGCCGCGAACGGCGTCGGCCAGCCGCGCAATGCGTGGACGATCGAGCGCAGCGCCGCGATCGTGCTCCCGGTCGCCTGCCAGCCGTAGGCGGTCGCAATCAGTCCGACCGGCATGTCGGCAAGGTAGGGCCGGGCATCGCGCGCCGTTTCCTCCAGCAGGTCGAGCGCGTTCTTGACCACGCCGGAGATGCTGCCGTGATAGCCGGGCGACGCGATGATGAGCCCCGACGCCTGGCGCACCGCCGCGACGAAATCCTGCTCGTGATGCGTCCGGCTCGGCGAGCGGGGGTCGTAGAGCGGCAACCGCGCCATGTCGGCGCCGCCGAACAGCCGCGTCGCATAGCCTTCCCGCTCCACCGCATCGAGCGCGATTCGCAACGCGCGTTCGGTCGACGACACCGCGCCGATCGTTCCGCCGATTCCCACGATCAAGGGCGCGCCGGCCATCTTCCATCCTTTTCGCTGGAGCGAGAACGGCAGCGATAGCGCGAGCGCCCGGCACCTGCTACTCCCGTGATTGCAGTAGGCGTTCTATTCGAGTAATACGCTCGCCGCCCCGGCCAGTCCGGTGCCAGTGCCGGAATTGAACGAAGCATGCGTGACGACCCCGTAGACCCCGGCCGCAGCCCCGATCCGCGATGGGGGGCACATTCGGTCTATCCGGTCGATCCCGAACCGTATCTTCAGGCCTATCCGGCCGGCGCGATGCCGATCCCCGAGAGGCCGGTGCCGCCGACCGAGCCGCCGGCCAGGCCCAGGCGCCGCTGGGGCCGGATCGTCGTCCGCTTTCTGGCGGTGTTCATCGTGCTGTTCGTGGTACTGGTCGGCTGGCTGGCGGTCACAGCGCCGCTGTCCAAGTCGTTGCAACCGCCGACGCCGCCGTCGATCACCCTGCTCGCCAGCGACGGCGTGACGCCGATCGCCAAGCGCGGCGCGATCGTCGACAAGGCGGTCGACGCGTCGAAGCTGCCGAAATACGTGACCAACGCCTTCGTCGCGATCGAGGACCGGCGCTTCTATACGCATTGGGGCGTCGATCCGTGGGGCGTCGGCCGCGCGATGTGGCACAATGTCGGCGCGGGCGGCGTGCGCGAAGGCGGCAGCACGATCACGCAGCAGCTGGCGAAGAACGCCTTCCTCAATTCGGACCGCACCGCCGGGCGCAAGCTGCGCGAGGTGTTTATCGCGTTCTGGCTGGAGACGTGGCTGTCGAAGAACGAGATCCTGTCGCGCTACCTCTCGACCGTCTATTTCGGCGACAACGTCTATGGCTTGCGCGCCGCCGCGCGGCATTATTTCGATTGCGCGCCGGAGGATCTGACGGTCAGCCAGGCGGCGATGCTGGCCGGGCTGGTCAAGGCGCCGTCGAAGCTGGCACCGACTGGCAACCTGTCGGGTGCGCGCGAGCGCGAGAAGGTCGTGCTCGGCGCGATGGTCGCCGCCGGCTTCCTGACACAGGATCAGGCCGCCGCCACCCGGCTCGCGACGCCGCATCCCAATGCCGGTGAGAAGCAACTGCCCGACGGCACCTATTTCGCCGACTGGGTGTTGCCGCAGGCGCGCGACACGCAGGAGGATCTGAGCCAGGAAGCGACCGTCACCACGACGCTCGATACGCGGTTGCAAAAGGCGGCGGAGCGCGCGGTCAAGCGCGCCGGTCTGCGTCAGGCGCAGGTCGCGCTGGTCGCGATGCGTCCGGACGGCCGCGTCGTCGCGATGATCGGCGGCAAGGACTACGCCGCCAGTCCGTTCAACCGCGCGACCCAGGCGCGGCGTCAGCCGGGATCGACCTTCAAGCTGTTCGTCTACCTGGCGGCGATGCGCGCCGGCCTGACCCCCGACGACACGATCGAGGACGAGCCGGTCACGATCGGCAACTGGAGTCCCAAGAACAGCGACGGCCGCTACGAGGGCAAGATCACATTGCGCCGCGCCTTCCAGAAATCGTCCAACGTCGCTGCCGCGCGACTGATCCAGAAGGTCGGGGTGGATGCGGTCATCAAGGCGGCGCGCGACCTCGGCATTTCCACCCCGCTGCCGCACGAGGCGACCATCGCGCTGGGCACCGCGACCGGCTCGCTGCTCGAACTGACCAGCGCCTTCGCCGCGATCGACCAGGGCAAGTATCCGGTCGGCGCGCACGGCATCGATGCCGCGGAAAATCCCGGCTGGTACGAACGCATCGTCGGCAGCAAGAGCACCATAGATGACAAGGTGCGCGACGAGATGCTCGACCTGTTGTCGCTGTCGGCGACCAGCGGGACGGGGCGCGAGGCGTGGCTGTCGATCCCGGCCTACGGCAAGACCGGCACGACGCAGGACAGCCGCGACGCGCTGTTCGTCGGCTTCGCCAAGGATCTGGTGGTCGGCGTGTGGGTCGGCAACGACGACAACACCTCCAACCCCGGCCTGTCGGGGGGCGGCGTGCCGGCGCGGCTGTGGAAGGACTTCATGCAGCAAGCGCTCGGCGTCAGCCCGCCGCCACCGCCGCCGACCGTCGACGCCACCGATGACGACAACGCGATGGACGGCGACATGACGATCGATCCCGGCGTCGGCCCGATTCCGGTCGAGGGCAGCATCGAGGGGCTGGGCATGAACCTGCAGGTCAAGAAGGACGGCACGCTGAAGATCGGCCCCGCCCCCGACCAGGGCGATCGCCCGCCGAAGCCGCCGGAGGAGCAATAGATTTTCCGTCATGCTGAACGCGGATCAGCATCCATCGTGCCCAACCACTATCACCGCGGGTTGCACGATGGCCCCTAAGACAAGTTCAGGGTGACGGAAGCAGGCGGACGCGGCAAAGAACCGTCATGCGCTTCTTCTCCGACAATGCCGCCCCCGCCTGCCCCGCCGTCATCGACGCGATCGCCACCGCCAACACGCTCGACACCGCCTATGACGGCGATCGCTGGAGCCGCGAACTCGACGGGCGCTTCTCCGACCTGTTCAGCACCGCAGTGCGCGTGCTATGGACGCCGAGCGGGACGTCGGCCAATTGCCTCGCGCTCGCCGCGCTCTGCCAGCCGCACGGCGCGGTCGTGTGCCACCGCGACGCGCACATCAACACCGACGAGGCCGGTGCACCCGGCTTCTTCCTGCTCGGCGCCAAGCTGTTGCTGGCCGAGGGCGCAGGCGCGAAGCTGACGCCGGAGGCGGTCGCGGCGGTGCTCGACGCGATCCGGCCCGACGTCCACCAGGTCCAGGCGCATGCGTTGTCGATCACCAATGCGACCGAATACGGCCTGACCTACACGCCCGACGAGGTCGCCGCGCTCGGCGATCTCGCCAAGGCGAACGGGCTCGGCTTTCACATGGACGGCGCGCGGTTCGCCAATGCGGTCGCGCATGGCGGCGCCGACCTCGCCGACCTGACGTGGCGCGCCGGCGTCGACGCGCTGAGCTTCGGCTTCGTCAAGAATGGCGGGATGAACGCCGAGGCGCTGGTGTTCTTCAAGCCCGAATTGGCCGATGCGACGCTCTATCGCCGCAAGCGCGCCGGGCTGTTGCTGTCGAAGGGCCGCTTCCTCGCCGCGCAGATCCTGGCGATGCTCGACGGCGACGTGTGGCGCGCCAATGCCCGCGCCGCGAATGCCGGCGCGGCGCTGCTGGCGCAGGCGGCCCCCGCCCGACTGGTCTATCCGGTCGAGGCCAACGAAGTGTTCCTGCGCGCGAGCGCAGCGGAAGCGGCATCGCTCCGCGCGCTGGGTTTCGACTTCTACGACTGGGCGCCGGGCGAAATCCGGCTGGTGACGTCATGGGACCAGAGCGAGGCGGCGATCCGCCCACTGGCGGCGGCGATCGCGGCGCTGTAACCGTCGCCCCGGCGCGGGCCGGGGCCGCTACGTTGTCCGAGCAATCACGGCATCCGTCAATCGATCGATCAACCAGCCTTATCGATCGCGCACCACAATCGGGGTTGCCGCACGCCACCGGGAGCGTAGACCGGCGCCATGCTCGAACCACCGTCCGCCAAGCCGCAATCGACGCGCCTCGCGGTCCTGATCCCGTTCGGCATCGTCACCTTGATCTGGGGATCGACCTGGCTGGTGATCCGCGACCAGTTGGGCGTGGTGCCGCCGAGCTGGTCGGTCACCTATCGCTTCATCGTCGCCGGCGTCGCGATGGCGATCTATGCCGGGGTGCGCCGCGACAGTTGGCGTTTCGATGCGCGCGGGCTGGGGTTCGCGGCGGCGATCGGGGTCGCGCAATTCTGCCTCAACTTCAACCTGGTTTATCGCGCCGAGCAGCATATCACTTCCGGGCTCGTCGCCGTGGTGTTCGCGCTGCTGCTGGTGCCCAACGCGCTGCTCGCGCGAATCTTCCTCGGCCAGCGGATGGGGCAACAACTGGTGGTCGGGTCGGCGGTCGCGATGGCCGGCATCGTCCTGCTGTTCGTGCACGAGGCGCGCGTCGATCCCAACGGGCCGGGCCAGGCGATCGTCGGGGTCGCGTTCACCCTCGCCGCGATCCTGTCCGCCTCGACCGCGAACGTGCTGCAGGCGACGCCGACCGCGGCGCGCTATCCGATGGCATCGACGCTCGCGCTGGCGATGCTGATCGGTGCGGCGCTCGACGCGGCGTTCGCTTTCGCCACGGTCGGCCCGCCGACGATCGAGCTGCGCCCGGTCTATCTCGCCGGCATCCTCTATCTCGGGCTCGCCGCCTCGGCGCTCGCCTTTCCGCTCTATTACAACGTCCTGCGCACGATCGGACCAGCCAAGGCGGCCTATTCGAGCGTGATCGTGCCGGTTATCGCGATGCTGCTGTCGACCGGGTTCGAGGGGTATCGCTGGTCGGGCCTGGCGATCGCCGGCGCCGCGCTGGCCGCCGCCGGCCTCGTCATCGCGCTGCGTGCGCGGCGGCCCGACCGCTGAGCTTTACGCTTGGCGCGCCCGGTGCGGGGGCGTAGCACCGGAACGTCTCGCCGCGCCGCGCGGTTGAACGACGAAAGCCGGGAACCAGCATGATCGACGCCCAGTCCGCCCTCGCCGCCCCGCCGGTCACGCGCCGCGAGGACTATCGAGCGCCCGACTGGCTGGTCCCGACGATCGACCTGGATTTCGATCTCGACCCCGCCACTACCCGGGTCGTCGCCAAGCTCATCGTCACGCGCGGCGACGCGCACGATCGGCCGCTACGGCTCGACGGCGACGGGATCGTCCCCACGCGCGTGCTGGTCGACGGCGTCGCGCACAACGACTGGCGGATGGACGGCGACACGCTCGAGATCGACCTGTCCGGCGCCGAACATGTGATCGAGACCGAGGTCACGCTGCACCCCGACCGCAACACGCAACTGATGGGGCTGTACGCCTCGGGCGGCAATCTGTGCACGCAATGCGAGGCGGAGGGGTTCCGCCGCATCACCTTCTTCCCCGACAGGCCCGACGTGCTGGCGCGCTACACGGTGCGGATGACCGCCGACACGGCGCGCTTCCCCGTCCTGCTGGCGAACGGCGATCCGATGGCGAGCGGCGACCTCGGCGACGGACGCCACTGGGCCGAGTGGCGCGATCCGTTCCCCAAGCCCTGCTACCTGTTCGCACTGGTGGCGGGCGACCTCGCCGCCAACCGCGCGACCTTCACGACGATGTCCGGGCGCGACGTCGAGCTTGCCATCTGGGTCCGCGCCGCCGACCTGCCGCGCACCGCGCACG
Organism: Sphingomonas sp.; assembly: GCF_017304635.1. Lineage (GTDB taxonomy): Bacteria > Pseudomonadota > Alphaproteobacteria > Sphingomonadales > Sphingomonadaceae > Sphingomonas. The sequence continues at coordinate 200,800 of NZ_JAFKMA010000005.1, read as the reverse complement.
CGCTCCATGCGCTCGAACTGGCGATGGCGTGGGACGAGAAGGTGTACGGGCGCGAGTACGACCTCGACGTGTTCAACATCGTCGCGGTGGACGATTTCAACTTCGGCGCGATGGAGAACAAGGGGCTGAACATCTTCAACAGCCGCTACATCCTCGCCGACCCCGACACCGCGACCGATTACGATTACGACGCGATCGCCGCGGTCGTCGCACACGAATATTTCCACAACTGGTCGGGCAATCGCGTGACCTGCCGCGACTGGTTCCAGCTGTCGCTGAAGGAAGGCTTCACCGTCTTTCGCGACCAGAGCTTCTCCGCCGACCAGGGCTCGGCCGCGGTCAAGCGGATCGAGGACGTGCGCTCCCTGCGCGCGAGCCAGTTCCCGGAGGATGCCGGCCCCCTCGCCCATCCGATCCGCCCCGACGACTATATCGAGATCAGCAACTTTTACACCGCGACGATCTACAACAAGGGTGCCGAAGTCATCCGCATGATGGCGACGATCCTGGGGCCGGAACGCTTCCGCCTTGCTACCGACCTCTATTTCGACCGCTACGACGGGACGGCGGCGACATGCGAGGATTTCGTGCGCTGCATGGAGTTCGGCGGCGGGGTCGACCTGACGCAGTTCCGCCGCTGGTACAGCCAGGCCGGCACGCCACGCGTCGCCGCGGCGATCGACCACGATGCCGGTTCGGGCCGCGCGACGCTCCGCCTTGCGCAACATACCCCGCCGACGCCGGGCCAGCCGGTCAAGGAACCGTTCGTCCTGCCGCTCAAGCTGCGGCTGTTCGGCGGGCGGACCGGTGCGCCGCTCGGCAACGAACAGCTCTACATGCTCGACCAGCCGAGCGCCGAGATCATGTTCGAAGGCGTGACCGAGACGCCCATCCTGTCGATCAACCGCGGCTTTTCCGCCCCCGTCATCGTCGAGAGCGACCGCGCCGCGAGCGACCTTGCCTTCCTGAGCGCCAACGACGACGATCCGTTCGCCCGTTACGAAGCGATGCAGCAGTTGATGCTCGACACGCTGGTCGCGACGATCCGGCTCGGCCGCGCCGATCATCAGGCGGTGATCGAGGCGGTGCGCCGCACGCTGGAGGACCCCGCGCTCGACCGCGCGTTCGTGGCGGAGGCCGTGGTGCTGCCGTCCGACGCGTTCATCGGCGACCAACTCGAAATCGTCGATCCCGACGCCGTGTTCCGCGCGCGCGAGGCGTTGCGCCGCGACATCGGGCGCACGCTCGATCCGCTGTGGCGCGCGATCTACGCCGATGCGAGCAGCGCCGGCGCCTTCGTCTATTCGCCCGCGGCGAAGGCGGGACGGCGGATGCGCAGCGTCGCGCTCGGCTACATCGCGGCGAGCGGCGCGGCCGATGCGCCGGCCCTCGCCTTCCGCCAGTTCGAGGCGGCGGACAACATGACCGACCGCCAGGGTGCGCTCGGCACGCTCGCCAACGGCAATTCGGACGAGCGGGTCGCCGCGCTCGACATCTTCTACAACCGCTATTCGACCGACGCGCTGGTGCTCGATAAATGGTTCCAGACGCAGGCGCTGTCGGCGCGCGACGACACACCGGGGGTGGTCGCCGAGCTCGCGCGACATCCCGATTTCAGCCTCGCCAATCCCAACCGCGCGCGGTCGCTGATCGGCGCGTTCGGGGTCAACCAGCGCGCGTTCCACGAGCCCGGCGGCGCCGGCTATCGCTTCCTGGCCGATCACCTGATCGCGCTCGACCGGCTCAATCCGCAGACCGCCGCCAAGCTGCTGCCGCCGCTCGGTCGCTGGCGCCGGTTCGATCCGCATCGCGCCGCGTTGATGAAGGCCGAGTTGCAGCGCATCCTGGCGACGCCCGGCCTGTCCAAGGACTTGTTCGAGCAAGCGTCGAAGAGCCTGGACAGCTAACGGCACCGGATCGGCCGCCCGGCGTTTGACCCTGCATGGCGGACCCCCAGACCAAAGCCGCGGCGGCGACGCACGAAAAGCTGCAACAGTCCGCCGCGGTGATGAAGGAAAGCGCGGTCGAACAGGTCGACAGCGCCGACCGCCGTACCGAACTCGCCGCCGACCGCACGATCCTGGCCGCCGAGCGGACCTATGCCGCGTGGGTGCGCACCGGGCTCGCCGCGCTGGCGTCGGGGATCGGCGCGCGGGCGTTGCTCGACAAACTGGTCGCGGACTGGCTGTCGAAGACGGCCGGCGCGGCGCTGGTGCTGTTCGCCGGCTTCTGTTTCGTCGCCGCGGTGTGGCGTGAAATGGCGCCGAGCGTGCGGCCGCCCAAACCGCGCGCGCAACGCCTGCCCGCGGCATTGCTGATCGTCATCAACGGCTTCCTCGTGCTCGTCACGCTCGCCGCGTTCATCGGAGTCGTCACGACGCCGTGACGCGCGCCAGCATGGTCAGGGCATTGGCCGTCGCGGCGCCCGAGGCGGTATTGTCGAAGATCGTCCAACTGTCGCTGGCGGCTCGCGCGGCCATCACCTCGCGGTCGATCGCCGCGTCGTCATAGCTGGAGCGATAGATATGCGGCGATCCGTGCAGTCGAACGTACCGCAAACCGCGCCAGCCGCCCGCCGTCGCCGCAGCCGGGACCGGCGCCGGATCGGCGGCGACGCGGGCAACGCGATGGGCCACCAAAAGAGCGTCGGCGGCGTCCGCGAACCAACCGGCATGGCGCGGCTCGCAAGCGATCGGCGCCTCGCCGAGATGACGGCGGCAGGTATCGAAAAACGTGGCCGCCACGCTCGCGTCGAAGGCGAGACTCGGCGGCAGTTGCACCAGGATCGGCCCGCGTTTCTCGCCCAGCCAGCCGGTCTGCGCCGCAAACGCCGCCAGCAGCGCATCGCCGCCGACCAGCCGCGCCTCATGGGTGATCGCCTTGGGCAGCTTCACCGCGAACCGGAAATCATCGGGAACGCTCGCCGCCCAGCGAGCATAGGTCTTGGACAAATGCGGGCGATAGAAGCTCGAATTGACCTCGACCGCATCGAACCGCGTCGCATACCGCGCCAGCACGCTGTCGCCGTCCCCGAACCGGTCCGCGACGGCGCGCGGGATCGACCAGCCCGCGGTGCCGATGCGGATCAGAACAACCGCCCGCCGTTCGGCACCGGTTCGCTCGGCCCGATCAGCACGACCTTGCCCGCAGCATCGGGGAAGCCGAGCGTCAGCACCTCCGAGATGAAAGGGCCGATCTGGCGCGGCGGAAAGTTGACCACGGCAGCGACCTGACGGCCGATCAGATCGCCCGGTGTGTAATGCTCGGTGATCTGGACCGACGAGCGTTTGGTGCCGATCGCCGGGCCGAAATCGATCGTCAGCTTGTACGCGGGCTTGCGCGCCTCCGGGAACGGATCGGCGGCGGTCACCGTGCCGATGCGGACATCGACCTTCAGCCAATCGTCGAAGGCGATCGTCTCGGCCGCTGGCGCGCCGACATCGTGCATCACGTGCATGGCGATCTCGTCGCGATATCGGCCCGCATCAGAAATTCACGTCATCATAATGCGGCGCTGCGGGGATGCCCTCCATCCGCTCGCTCAGCAGCGGGCGGAAGCTCGGGCGGCTCTTCATCCCCGAATACCAGCGCGCGGTTTCCTCGTGGCTCTTCCAGTCGATCCCGCCAAGATAGTCGGCCACCGAAATCTGCGCCGCCGCCGCCAGATCGGCAAGGCTGAGCGTCGACCCCGCCATCCAATTGTGCCGGCCGAGCAGGTAATCGGTGTAATCGAGATACTCGACCGCCGACTTCATCGCCTCGCGCAGCACGCGGGCATCGGGCCCCTGCTTGGTCACGACGCGCTTTATCATCCGCTCGCCGAGCAGTTTTTCGGTCACGTCGTGGAAGAAGAACGCGTCGAACCACGTCGCCAGCCGGCGGATCTCGGCACGCTGGACGGCGGTGCCGTTAATCATCTGCGCCTTGTCGATCGTCTCGTCGAAATATTCGCAGATGACGAGCGAATCGATCAGCCGGATGTCGCGCTCGGCATCGGCGATCACCGGAGTCTGCCCGGCCGGATTCATATCGATGAATTCGTCGCGCCGTTCCCACGGATTCTCGCGCACCAGCGTATAGCCGACACCCTTCTCCCCCAGCAGCAATCGTACCTTGCGCGAAAACGGACAGAGCGGGAATTGATAGAGCTGCCACATGAGGCCGCTTCTAGCGACCGCGCCGGGGGGGCGGCAAGCGACAGCTTACCGCCGGTGACGGATCAGCGCTGGTAAGGCTCGATCACCCGCTGGACGCGGGCGACGGTGGCGCGGAGTTCGTCGGACATGGCGGCGGCATCGCCGGTAGCGCGGCCGAGCACGGCCATCGCCCCTGCCGTCTCGGCGCGGAGGCGCTGGCGGTAGGCGGGGTCGCGGCGGCGCTGGACGTCGCCGAGCGTGTCGCCCGGGCGGAGGTCCGAATCGGGCGCGAGGTCGGCGAGCGGGCCGACGCGAGTCTGCATCACCGCATCGGTCAGGGCATCGACAAGTCCGGCGATGCCGGCCTGCGCGCGCGGGTCCGACAACAGGTGCGACACCGCGCGCAGATCGTCGCGCGGCGGCGGCGGCGCGTCGTGGTCGCGCGCGAACGCGGGTGCCGCGACCGTCGCGGCGGCGAGGAACAGGGCAAGTTTACGCATGGCACATGTCCGATCAGTCTATCGGGAAGCGCTCCCTATAACCGATTTTGCGTCCGATTTGAAGGGCCTGAGTCGACCGAGCGGTCACTCTGCGGCGACCAGTTCCGGACGGTCGTCGAGCGGATGCGACAGGCGGTCGAGCATTTCCTTCGGCACGACCTGCCAGAACGCTCCCGCGGTGCGGTCCCAATCGTCGAGGATCGAACGCGCCCACTGGCTGTCGGTCGCCGCCGCATGCGCGCGGATCAGGTTGCGGAGCACCGCCTCCCAATGCGCCGAGGCGAGCCGCTGCCATACGATCGACTCGCCATTGGCGCGGCGCTCGAACGAGGCGTCGGGATCATAGACGAACGCCATCCCGCCCGTCATGCCCGCACCGAAATTCGCGCCGACCGTGCCCAGCACCACCGCGACGCCGCCGGTCATATACTCGCAGCCATTGGCGCCGCAGCCCTCGACCACGACCGTCGCACCGGAGTTGCGCACGGCGAAGCGCTCGCCCGCCTGGCCTGCCGCGAACAACCGCCCGCTGGTCGCGCCATAGAGCACGGTGTTGCCGATGATCGTATTGTCCTGGCTGGCGAGCGGCGACGATACCGCCGGACGAACGACGATCGTACCCCCGGACAGGCCCTTGCCGACATAATCGTTGGCGTCGCCGAACACTTCGAGCGTGATGCCCTGGACCAGGAACGCGCCGAGGCTCTGCCCCGCCGACCCGCGCAACCGCACGCGGACATGCCCGTCCGCCAGCGTCGCCATGCCGAATCGCGCGGTGACTTCGCTGGAAAGGCGGGTGCCGACCGCGCGGTGCGTGTTGCGCACCGAATAGGTCAGCTGCATCTTCTCGCCGCGGCTGAACACGGCGGCGGCGTCCTTTATCATCTGCGCGTCGAGGCTGTCGGGCACGTCGTTGCGCCACGCATCGAGGCTGAAGCGGCGCTGGCTCTCGTCGGCATCGACCTTCGCCAGGATCGGGTTGAGGTCGAGATCGTCGAGATGCTCCGCCCCGCGGCTGACCTGACGGAGCAGTTCGGTGCGGCCGATCACCTCGTCCAGGCTGCGGAAGCCCAGCCGGGCGAGGATGTCGCGCACCTCCTCGGCGATGAAGGTCATCAGGTTGATGACCTTTTCCGGGTTGCCGGTGAACTTCTCGCGCAGCTTCGCATCCTGCGTACAGACGCCGACCGGGCAGGTGTTCGAATGGCATTGCCGCACCATGATGCAGCCCATCGCGACGAGGCTGAGCGTGCCGATGCCGAACTCCTCCGCGCCCAGGATGGCCGCGATCACGATGTCGCGGCCGGTCTTGAGCCCGCCATCGGTGCGCAGCTTGATGCGACCGCGCAGGCCGTTGAGCGTGAGGGTCTGGTTGACCTCCGACAGGCCCATTTCCCATGGCGTGCCGGCGTACTTGATGCTGGTCTGGGGCGAGGCACCGGTGCCGCCGTTATGTCCGGCGACCAGGATGACGTCGGCGTGCGCCTTCGCCACCCCCGCCGCGACCGTGCCGATCCCGGCCGAACTGACCAGCTTTACGCACACCCGCGCGCGCGGATTGATCTGCTTGAGGTCGTAGATCAGCTGCGCCAGATCCTCGATCGAATAGATGTCGTGGTGTGGCGGCGGGCTGATGAGCGTGACGCCCGGCGTCGCGTGGCGCAGCCTGGCGATGAACTCGGTGACCTTGAACCCGGGCAGTTGGCCGCCCTCGCCGGGCTTCGCACCCTGCGCCACCTTGATCTCGATCTCGTCGCAGGCGTTGAGATATTCGGCGGTCACGCCGAACCGTCCGCTGGCGATCTGCTTCACGCCCGAATTGGCGTTGTCGCCATTCTCGTACGGGCGGAACCGCGCCTTGTCCTCGCCGCCCTCGCCCGACACGGCGCGCGCGCCGATCCGGTTCATCGCGATCGCCAGCGTCTCATGCGCCTCCGGCGACAGCGCGCCGAGCGACATGCCCGGCGTCACGAACCGCTTGCGGATCTCGGTGATCGCCTCGACCTGCTCGACCGGGATGCCGGTCTCCGGGAAGTTGAACTCCATCAGATCGCGCAGATAGACCGGCGGCAATTCGGCGACCCCGCGCGAGAAACGCTGGTAGGTCGAATAGCTGTCGGTCGCGACCGCCGTTTGCAGCAAGTGCATCAGCGGCGCCGAATAGGCATGCGTCTCCCCGCCGTACCGCTGGCGGTAAAAGCCGCCGATCGGCAGCGTCGCGACATCGGCATCGAACGCCTGGGCATGACGCAGCGTCGCGTTGAGATGGAGCGAGGCGTAGCCCTCGCCCGAAATCTTCGCCGGCATGCCGGGGAACAGGTCGGCGACCAGGCTGCGCGACAGCCCGACCGCTTCGAAATTATACCCGCCGCGATAGCTGGAGATCACCGCGATCCCCATCTTCGCCATGATCTTGAGCAGACCCTCGTCGATCGCCTTGCGATGGTTCGCCAGGCACTTGTCGAGGTTGCGGTCACCGGTCAGCCCGCGCGCATGGCGGTCGGCGATCGCCGCTTCGGCCAGATAGGCGTAGACGGTGGTCGCTCCCACCCCGATCAGCACCGCGTAATAATGCGGGTCGAGGCATTCGGCGGTCTCGATATTGACCGAGCAGTAAGAGCGCAGGCCCCGCCGGACGAGGTGCGTGTGCACCGCCGCCGCCGCCAGTACGCCGGCGATGCCGACGCGATCGGGACCGATCGCGCGGTCGGACAGGAACAGCTCGCTCTTGCCCTCGCGCACCGCCTGTTCGGCCTGGTTGCGGATGCGCTGGATTGCGGTGCGGAGCGTATCGGCGGCGCCGCCGGGTGCGAAGGTGCAGTCGATCTCCGCCGCCGCGTCGCCGAAATGCGCCTTCAGCCGCGCCCAGTCGGCGCCGGTCAGCACCGGGCTTTCCAGCACCAGCACCGGATCGCGCCGCGTGCCGGTGTCGAGGATGTTGGCGAGGTTGCCGAACCGGGTCTTGAGCGACATCACATGTCGTTCGCGCAGGGAATCGATCGGCGGGTTGGTGACTTGCGAGAAGTTCTGGCGGAAGAACTGGCTGATGAGCCGCGGCTTGTCGCTGATGACCGCGAGCGGCGTGTCGTCGCCCATCGATCCGACCGCTTCCTTGGCCGTTTCGATCATCGGCGACAGGATCAGCTCCATATCCTCGATCGTCTGGCCCGCCGCGACCTGGCGGCGCAACAGCTCGGCGCGATCGAACCGCGCGACCGCGTCGCCCTTCGGCGCCGTGAGATCGTCGACCGTCACGAACTCGCCGATCATCGCGGCATAATCGTGCTCGCCGGCGATGCGGTCCTTGACCGCGCGGTCGTGCAGCAGCCGCCCCTCATCCAGGTCGACCGCGATCATCTGGCCCGGCCCCAGCCGCCCCTTGGCGACGACCTCGGTCTCGGGCACGACGACCATCCCGGTTTCCGACCCGACGATCAGCAGGCCGTCCGCCGTCTCGGTGTAGCGCAAAGGGCGCAGCGCGTTGCGGTCCATCCCCGCGACCGCCCAGCGGCCATCGGTCATCGCCAGCGCGGCGGGGCCGTCCCACGGCTCCATCACGCTGCCCAGATACTTGAACATGTCGAGATGCGCCTTGGGCATCTCGCCCTTCGCGCCCCACGCCTCGGGCACCAGCATCAGCTTGGCGGTCGGCGCGTCGCGGCCGGAGCGGCAGATCGCCTCGAACACGGCATCCAGCGCCGCCGTGTCCGACGCGCCGGCCGGGATCACCGGCTTGATGTCCTCCGACGCTTCGCCGAACGCGGTCGCCGCCATCTTGATCTCGTGGCTGAGCATCCAGTTCTTGTTGCCGCGGATCGTGTTGATCTCGCCATTGTGCGCGAGACAGCGGAACGGCTGCGCCAGCCACCATTGCGGGAAGGTGTTGGTCGAATAACGCTGGTGGAAGATCGCGACGCGGCTCTCGAACCGCGCATCGAGCAGATCGGGATAGAAGACCGACAGCGATTCCGCGAGGAACAGCCCCTTGTAGATGATCGACCGGCACGACAGCGAACAGACGTAGAAACCGCTGATCTGCGCGGCGATCACGCGCTTTTCGATCCGGCGGCGGACGAGGTAGAGATCCTTTTCGAACTCGGCCGCCGATTGCTGGTCGGGCAGCGGACCGGCGATCATGATCTGCTCGATCTCGGGCCGCGTCTCCTGCGCCTTGCGGCCGATCACCGACACGTCGACCGGCACCTGGCGCCAGCCGTAGATCGTATAGCCCGCCTCGATGATCGCGCTCTCGACGATCGTCCGGCACGTCTCCTGCGCGCCCAAATCGGTGCGCGGCAGGAACATCATGCCGACCGCCAGCCGCTCCTCGCCGACGCGGTGCCCCGACGCCTGGATCGCCTCGTCGAAGAAGGCGTGCGGCAGGTCGACGTGCAGCCCTGCGCCGTCGCCGGTCTTGCCGTCGGCATCGACCGCGCCGCGGTGCCACACCGCCTTCAGCGCATCGATCGCCGACTGTACCACGCGGCGCGACGGCCGGCCGTCGATCGCCGCGACGAGCCCGACGCCGCACGCGTCGGACTCGAACTCGGGCCGGTACATGCCATGCGTGGCGAGACGAGTGCGTTGGTCGGTCATGTCAGGTCCCACTCGGGCGCGCGTCGCGGACTTCCAACAGTTCGGCCTTGAACTTGGCGAGCTCGGCCTGCTGCCGCGCCGCGCCCTTGGCGGCCAGGCGACGTTGCCACTCGCTGACATCCGGATCGGACAACAAGGCCGGCGATCGCTGGACGAAGCGCGCACCTGCCGCCGTCGCGACGAAGGCGGCGATCGCATGCAGATCATCGAGCGAAAACATGCGGGCATAAGCGCGCGCGTACACGTCAGACAGTTCCGGCATCGCCACGCGAAGGTCGGCCAACGCCAGATCGCGCTGTCGGGCGATGAATCGTTCGAACACTGCGCGCAGCTTGGGGTTGCTGTGCAACTCCTCACCCATTCCCATACCCTGCATGATGCCGGCGATGATATTCTTCATCATGGCGTTCATGGCATCGGTCATCATCTTGTCGCGCTGATCCGGCGGCAGGACGACCGCCACGATGGTGCGCGCGACATCCAGCTTGGCGGGATCGATCGCGGCAGCGGGAGCGTTCGGTTTCGGCGCGGTCTGCGCCGAAACGGGCGCGGTCATCAACAGGCCGGCGGTCGCCGCCAGAACGATCTTCCTCATGCCGCTTCCCTTTCCTGTTTGCCGAGTACCTTAAGGTACGCGTCCATCCGCTCCGCCACGTCGCGGCCGTCGCGGATCGCCCACACGACCAGGCTGGCGCCGCGGACGATGTCGCCGGCGGCGAATACCCCGTCGAGGCTGGTCATCATCGTCGCCGGATCGACTCGCAACGTGCCCCAGCGCGTCACGCCGAGTTCGGGCGCGCCGAACAGCGTCGGCAAGTCCTCGGCATCGAAGCCCAACGCCTTGATGACCATGTCGACATCGCGGACCTCCATCGGCGAGCCGTCGGGTTCCGGCGCGCGGCGGCCGCTGGCGTCGGGCGCGCCGAGCCGCATGCGGTTGACCCCGACGCTGGCGACTCGCCCCTCCCCGCCGAACGCGGCGGGAGCCGAGAGCCAGACGAACTCGACGCCCTCCTCCTCGGCATGGCCGACTTCGCGCGCGGAGCCCGGCATGTTGGCGCGGTCGCGGCGATAAAGGCAGGCGACCGACGCCGCGCCCTGACGGATCGCGGTACGCACGCAATCCATCGCCGTGTCGCCGCCGCCGACCACCACGACCCGCTTGCCCGCGGCATCGAGCGAGCCGTCCTCGAACGCCGGCACGGCATCGCCGAAACCCTTGCGGTTGGACGCGGTCAGGTAATCGAGCGCCTCGACCACGCCGTCGCTGTCGCCACCGGCCACGTCGAGCGCGCGGGCGCGATAGACGCCGGTCGCGATCAGCACCGCATCATGGCGCGCGCGCAGGTCGTCGAGGCTGGTGCCGTCGCCGATCGCGGCACCTTGATGGAAGACGATGCCGCCCTCGGCCAGCCGCTCGACCCGGCGCATCACCACCGGCTTCTCCAGCTTGAAACCCGGAATGCCGTAGGTCAGCAGCCCGCCGGCGCGATCGTGGCGGTCATAGACATGCACGTCGTGCCCACGCGCGCGGAGCAGTTCGGCCGCCGTCAATCCGGCCGGCCCGGCCCCGACGATCGCGACCGATCGCCCGCTCGGCCGCCCGACCGCGATCGGCTCGACCCAGCCTTCCTCCCAGGCGGTGTCGGTGATGAACTTCTCGACCGACCCGATCGTGACCGCGCCGTGGCCGGAAAATTCGATGACGCAATTACCCTCGCACAAGCGGTCCTGCGGACAGATGCGGCCGCAGATTTCCGGCATGGTCGACGTGGCCGACGACAGCGCGTACGCCTCGCGCAACCGCCCTTCGGCGGTCAGTCGCAACCAGTCGGGGATGTGGTTGTGGAGCGGGCAATGCACCGTGCAGTACGGCACCCCGCATTGCGAGCACCGCCCGGCCTGCTCCTCCGCCGCCGGCATGGCGTAGCGATCGGCGATCTCCCGGAAATCCTCGGCGCGGTGCGCGGCCTCGCGCTTGGCGGGATAGACCTGCGTCACGTCGACGAATCGCAGCATATCGTTGGGCACGGGCGCTCCTTTCGGAACGCGCCCTACCCCAAAATCCGAAGCTCGTCATGACAAATCCGCCTGTTACGACAGAACTAATGACCTAATTAAATGCCGATCCGGCTTGGCCGATTGATATGATAGGGAAACTTCTCGAATATATGTCCGATACGGAACAATCAGCGTGCGAGCAAGGCTAGTGCAGCGGCACCGACGATGATCCGATACCAGCCGAACGGACTGAAACCGACGCGTCCGACCAGGCCGACGAACCAGCGCACCACCACCAACGCGACCAGGAACGCGACGACGAAACCGATCGCGATCAACCCGACGCCGACGCCGCCCGCGGTCGTCAGCTCGTGCCGCTTGGTGAACAGTTCGAGCACGGTCGCGCCCAGCATCGTCGGGATGGCAAGGAAGAAGCTGAACTCCGCCGCCGTCCGCCGCTCGACCCCCAGGCTCAGCGCGCCCAGGATCGTCGCGCCCGACCGGCTGACTCCCGGCACCATCGCGAGACACTGGATGAAGCCGATCCCGACCACCTTGCCCAGTGGCACCTCGGCCACGCCTTTGATATTGCCTTCGCGCACGAAACGCTCGATCGCCAGGATCGCGACGCCGCCGACGATCAGCGCGACCGCCACGACGTGCGCCGAGCCGAGCAGCCCCTCGATCTTCTTGTGCAATGCCGCGCCGATCACCGCCGCCGGAATGAACGCGACCAGGATGTTGCGCACGAACCGGATCGACGTCGCGTCGCCCTTCATCAGCCCTTGCAGCACCGCCCAGAACGTCCGCCAGTACAGCACCACGATCGCCAGGATCGCGCCCAACTGGATGACGATGTTGAACAGCGCCCAATATTCCGGATCGTAGTGCAGCAGCTTGGCCGCCAGGATCAGGTGGCCGGTCGACGACACCGGCAGGAATTCGGTCACGCCCTCGACGATGCCGAGGATGATGGCGGTAATCGGGTCGGTCACGTCGCCCCCAGGGATTTGCGGCAGGCCCCGCGCCCGCCGCCGGATCGATCAGACGGCGGCGCGAACGCCGAACCGCCCGGCCTTGCGATAGCGCACCAGCCAAGCCGGCGCGACCGCTTCCATCGGCGTCGGCTCGATGCCGAGCGCGGACAGGCCGGGCAGCGTGCCCGTCGCGACGTTGTCGCGCTGCAACGTCGCCCACTGGTCGCGCGTGATCGGCGCGAACGGCAGGAAGCCGCCCATCGCCAGCATCGACCCGGCGACATCGGGCAGTTCGAGGAACGCGGGCGACCGCCCGATCGCCCGCGCCAGCCAATGCTGCAACTCGGCCATCGTCATCACCTCCGGCCCCGCCAGTTCATACATCTTGCCGGCATGCGCTGTCGGATCGCCCAGCGCCGCCATTACTGCCTTGGCGACGTCGACGACGTGGACCGGCTGGAACTTCGCGTTCGGCTTCAGCACCGGCACCACCGGCAACCGCGCGATCATCTCGGCGAAGCGGTTGAGGAACTTGTCCTCCGGCCCGAACACGACCGACGGGCGCAGCACGGTCGCTGCCGGGAACGCCGCCCGTACCGCTTCCTCGCCCGCCGCCTTCGTCGCCTGATATCGCGACGGCGATTCGGCATCGGCGCCGAGCGCGGAGACCAGCACGAACGACCGCGCGCTGGTCGCCGCCGCGGCTTCGGCCGCCACGCGCGCGCCATCGACATGGATCGCCTCGAACTTCGGGCCGAACGTGCCGACCAGATAGACCACCGCATCGGAACCCGCGACGGCCCGCGCGATCGTGTCCGGCCGCGTCACGTCGGCGGCGGCGAACTGCGTCTGGCCGAGGCCGCCGAGCGGCTTCAGAAACCACGTCCGCCGCGGATCACGCTCGACGATCCGAACCCGCGCGCCCGCCGCCAGCAGGTTCTGCGCGACGTAGCGACCGATGAAGCCCCCCCCGCCGATCAGCGTTACTAGTGTGTCCTTCATGGGTGGCGCCCTTCGAGCGTTACGATCCTGCCGCTCCCATGCCCCGCCCCGCCCCCGCCGACAAGCGCGAACGCGCGGCATTCATGCGGTTGACAAGCCCCGGCACCCCCCATAGAGCGCGCGGCCTACCCCGTGCCCAGATGGCGGAATTGGTAGACGCACCAGCTTCAGGTGCTGGCGCTCGCAAGGGCGTGGAGGTTCGAGTCCTCTTCTGGGCACCATTTGTTCTCTCTGGAGACGTCCAGAGACGTCCAGCAAGCGGCTGGTTTCAAAGCACAATTTCATCGACGATCGCTGGCAACTGTCCGGGTTGATCCAGTGGATTCCAGCAGAAGATACACAAAATGTGTCTCTTCCTGTGTCTGCTGGATCGACCCGGAAAATCCGGGAAACGACGATGCTGGCTCAACTCCAAATCACCGCCGCGAAACCAATCCGCCGCCTGCGGCGACCAGATCCCGGATCAGGTGAGTTTCATCAAGGCGTTCTGGAGATCCAGAAGCTGTTCTGCGGACAATGCCCGAAAAGCATCGTCGATCGTCGTCTTGTATCGCAGCGCACCCTGATCGAGCAGGCGCCGGCCTTCCTCGGTCAGGTCATGGGTCAGCGCTCGTCCATTTCCCTGCCGGCGCAGGATCAGGCCCGCGTCGAGCAGCCGCTTGGCCAACGTCCCGAAGCCCTGGTCGGAGTTGAACGTGGCCTCCGCCAGCGCGTGCATCGATGCGCCGGGGTTTCGGGCGATCTCGCGCAGCGCGTTCCATTGCACGAGGCTGATGCCGAGGTCGGCCAGCGCCGCATCCAGTCGCCGGTGATGGCGATACTGGATGGTCTTGATGAGCAGGGCGATGTCTTCCTGGCTTGACATATCAACATGTTTATATAAGAAGGTTTGTACACTCGCACGGAATGACAGGCATGTCCATCGACCAGCGCAGCTACGACCTGATTGCCGACACGGTTTCGTTGACCGTCGACCGCAGAGGCGAGCGCGGCCGCCAGTTTCTGCTGCTCCACAGCGGCGCCGGTCCGACATCGATCATGCCGCTCGCCGACGCGCTGGCCGCACGGCACAGCGTCATCGTGCCGACGATGCCGGGTTTCGATGGGAGCCTCCGGCCAGGCTGGGTGGGAACCATCGGCGATGTCGCCACGGTGTATCTCGCCCTCCTCGAGCGAATGGGCGCGACCGACGTCGTCATTGTCGGCAATTCGGTCGGCGGCTGGATCGCGGCGGAGATGGCGTTGCGCGGCTCATCGCGGATATCGGCCATCGTGCTCGTCGATGCGGCCGGCCTCGATCCCTCGCCGGAAGCTGGCGCGGTCGTCGATCCGATCAAGCTCGGCCCGGCCGTCGGCGCTTATGCCTTCCACGATCCCGAGCGCTTCGGTGTGCCACCCGATGCCGCAGCGGCGGATCGCATCCGGCGCAACCAGCAGGTCCTCCAAGATTATGCCGGCGAGCCTTATATGAACGACCCGACGTTGCGCGATCGGTTGCCCGGCATGCCGGTGCGGTCGCTCGTGCTCTGGGGCGAGAGCGACCGGATCGTCACCCCGGCATACGGCCGTCAATTCGCTGAACGGATGCCGGGCGCACGGTTCATGCTGATCCCCGAAGCAGGACATTTCCCCCAGATCGAGGCGACCGCGGCCGTGACCGCGGCGATCGAGGCGTTCGCGTGAGCATCGAGACGGCGTGCAACGGCGAAAACGTCGGAGCCGTTCGTGTTCGAGCCGGGAACAGCAACGGCCTGCTGGTTGTGGATCGGCGGAGAAAGTCCCGGCAGCGGAAGAGCGGCAGGCTATCTTTACTAGCAAAAGGACGAGTACGATGACGTTCACGGTTACCCCCCACCTGAATTTCAACGGCCAGGCGCGTGCCGCACTGGATTTCTACACGTCCGTGTTCGGTGGCGAGCAGCGGCTGATGACCTATGGTGCCGCGGGGCAAGAGAAACTGGCGGATTCGCCCGAGCACATCATGTGGGGCCAGGTCGCCGCGGAGGACGGCTTTCGGATCATGGCGTTCGACGTCCAGGCCGGGCGTCCCTACGACGCGGGCACCAACGCCTTCTTCATTTCGCTGCGGGGGACGTCGATCGAGGAGACCCGGCAGCGGTGGGCCGCGCTGGCCGACGGCGCGTCGATCCTGCTCGACGCGGCGCCGGCGCCTTGGTCGCCGTTCTACGGCATGTTGACGGATCGCTTCGGCGTGACGTGGATCGTCGACGTGGAGGCCGGCGCGGTGTGATGCCGGCCATGGCCGGGTCGGCGTCGGTTGCGCGTCGCCGGCGATCGCGGTATGACGATCTCGTCGGAAAAGGCAGACTTGGTTTGGTAAGCCCAAGTCCTTCCGGTAACGGAAGCTCTGGTCTTTGGCCCCGCGGCTGACGATCCCCGCGATGAACGGCAGACGCTGCAAGGCGTCTACGTGTTCGTCGGCGTGGGTTTCCGCTTCGGGAAACGCTCCGGTCGAACATCGACTGCGGAGCGAATTGTGACCGAAACTTCCCATCATCATGACGTCCTGATCGCGGGCGCGGGGCCGGTCGGCCTGCTGCTGGCCTGCGAACTGCGTCTTGGCGGTTGCTCGGTACTGGTCCTCGAGCGCGAGAGCGATCCTCGTTCGCCGGTGAAGTGCGCACCGTTAGGGCTGCGCGGCCTTTCCGTGCCGACCATCGAGAGCTTCGATCGGCGTGGTCTGCTGGAGGATTTCAGGGCCCGGATGGACACCGAGGCGATCGTTGCCGCCGCCCCCTGGATGCGGCAGGAGCGGCGCCCGGGCGGGCATTTTGCCGGCATCGACTTCTTCCAGGACCAGATCGACCAGTCGCGCTGGCAATACCGGTTGCCGCAGGCGCCCGTACCGATGGCCGCCGACCTTGCCGGCATCGAGGCCGTCCTGACCGAGCGGGTGCTCGCCATGGGCGTCGCGATCCGGCGCGGCTGCCCCGTGTCGGCGATCTCGACCGACGCCGACGGTGTCACCGTCCATGCCGGCGGGCATGCCGTTCGCGGAGGCTGGCTGGTCGGCTGCGACGGCGCGCGCAGCATTGTCCGGAAGGCGGCGGGGTTCGGCTTCACCGGCACCGAACCCGAGTTCACCGGCTATTTCGCGCAGATCGAGCTGGCGGACGGTAGCCGGCTTGCGCCCGGCCATCATGACACGGCCACCGGCACCTACATCTACGAGACGCCGGGCACGATCCGGATGGTCGAGTTCGACGGCGGCGCGTCGCACCGCGTCACGCCGCTGACGCGCGACCATGTGCAGGCGGTCCTCTGCCGCGTCTCGGGCAGCGACGTGGCGGTCGCCGCGCTTGGCCTTGCCACCACTTGGACCGATCGCGCCTATCTGGCGACGCACTATCGGCGGGGTCGCGTCCTGCTGGCCGGCGATGCCGCGCACATCCACTCGCCGCTCGGGGGCCAGGGCCTCAACCTCGGTCTCGGCGATGCGATGAACCTCGGCTGGAAGCTCGCCAGGACGGTGCGGGGCGACGCCGTGCCCGATCTGCTGGACAGCTACGAGCGCGAGCGCCGCCCCGTCGCCGAAAAGATCCTCGACTGGTCGCGCGCGCAGGTCGCCATCATGCGGCCCAGTCCCGCCGCCCAGGCGCTGCGGGCCGTGCTGCGCGACCTCATCGCGACCCGCGATGGCGCGACCTATTTCGCCGAGCGCACATGGGGCGTGGGATTGCGCTACGATCTCGGCGACGACCATCCGTTGGTCGGGCGCAGCGCGCCGGACTTCGCCTTGCCCGACGGCAAGCGCCTGAACGCGCATCTGCGGGACGGCCGGCCGGTCCTGCTCGACTTCGACCAGTCATGGCGCGGATTAGCGGACCGGCTTGCCGGCTGGGTTTGCTATGTCCCAGCCGGCAGCGAACGCCGAATGGACCTGTCCGCAATGCTGGTCCGGCCGGACGGCGTCGTCGCCTGGGCCAGCGGCGATGGCGCTGACGGCGCTGCGGCCGCCGACGTCCTGTCGCGGTGGCGCCTTGCTTTGGGAAAGGCGTGATGCACCTTTCTTCCAACCGGGGACAGCCAGTGAAATCGACGCTGCTGGGAGCCGCAGTCACAGGTCCACCGTTTACATGCCGTCGGACGTTCCGGCGTGGCGGACCATGTACGGTCGCGCCGGCGGCTAAACCGGTGACAAGCAACCTGATCTTCACTCTCACAACCTGGGAAACGACCATGTACAAGTTCGGACTGACGACCGCTATCCTTCTTCTCATCCCCGCGGCGGCCTTCGCTGCCGCCGGCGTCGAGCGATGGAGCGCGACCAGCACCACCGCGATGGCGATCACCGGTGACATCACGCTCTCGCCCACCAGGCTCGTGGCGAACGGCAAGGTGTTTCCGCTCGTCGTGGCGGCGGACGTGACGGATTTCGCCTCCACCACCGGACCGCAGGCCGCGCGCATCCTGCGCGTGACGAAACCGGTCAACCCGGTGCTCAGGAACGGCAACCGCCTCTGCGGTTCGCCAGTCCGCTGGATCGCCGTCTATCGAACCGATCGCGGCAGGAACCTGAACCTGTCGGCCTTCTCTGGCGTCCGTCGACCGACGGGCGAGACCGGGACCGGTACGTGCGGGACCTTCCTCTACTCGCGGTGAACCGCGTTCCTGTCACAGGCCGGCTGTCATCGAAGGACCGATCGTACGGCGATCAACGTCGATTGAACGACCGGCGACCGCGACGGCCGGCGCTTTCCTACGAGGAGGATGAGCTGGGAAAGGCGGCATCGAACGACCGCGCACCGGCAGGCTTCCCCCGGACTGCCGGGCTGGGTTAGGTTCCGATGGCTGAATGGTGATGTGCGGGGGAGTCTCGTGAGCTTTCTACAAGCGGCCCTCAACGGCGATCGGCGGCATGATGCCGTTCCCCATAACCCCCGACGCCATCGCAGCCGACGCGGCGGCGGCAGTCGGGGCCGGCGCGCAATCCGTCCATGTCCATGCCTATGATGCGGCCGGACGGGAAACGCTGCACGCGGCGGAATGCGATGCCGTCGTCGCAGCGATCCGAGGCCGCTGCCCCGGCATCCCCATATCGCTCACGACCTCGGCCAGCATCGTCTCCGATCCATCGCAGCGTCTGGCGATGGTGCGGGAGTGGCATGTCCTACCCGACCTCGTAACCGCCAATCAGGGTGAGGCGGGGATCCTCGAACTGGCCGAATATCTGCTGTCGCGCGGCGTGGAGATCGAGGCCGGCTTGCTATGCCCGGACGATGCGCGTCGCTTCGTGGCGTCGTCGTTGCCCGACCGGTGCCGCCGGGTCCTGATCGAGCCGCTCGACCCCGATCCTGAGATCGCCTTGCGAGACGCCGCGGCGATGGAAGCGATCCTGGCCGATGCGGGAATCCTGCTTCCTCAGGTGCATCACGGCTTTGACGGGTCGTGCTGGGCGGTGAATGCGCGCGCGCTGGAGCGGGGGCATGGCATCAGGACCGGACTGGAAGATGTGGTCGTCCTGCCGGATGGACAGCCGGCACGAAACAACGCCGATCGGGTCACGGCGGCGCGCTCCCTGATCGATCGAACGGCGATACGCGTCTGGCTAAGCTCGTTCCCAAAGGGATGGTGAACCGGGAATTGATCAGCAGACGCCATTGCTAAATTAATTATTGCTATAAGATAATTTCCGTCGCATGTTCGGCGGGCGGAGGCAGCATGATTCGGCATCAAGGCGAGAATAGCGGTAGCGATGTGCCAACACCGAGCGATGCGCTCGCGCGTCGGGGGCGATTGTTCTTCGTCGTCGCGTGCGGCGTGATGGTGCTGATGGCGGCGACCGCGGCGTTGCAGGTTCTATTGCTGCTCTTTCGTGTCGGGGATCACGCCGGGATGATGAGCGGCGGATTCGCCTTCATCGTCACAGACAGCCAGACCGAAATACCGACCGACTTCGTGGCGATCTCGCGCTACGCGATCTGGCAGTCCACTCTGGCGGCCGGGCTCCTGACGTTGCGCCTGATCCCCGGTCTAGTGATCCTGTCCAGCCTGATGGGTCTGTTTCGTCTTTATGCGCGACGTTTGATCTTCACCGCCGAGAATGAAGTGCTGATGCGCCGGATTGCGTGGGCGCTTGTCGCCTACGCCGTCGTCCCACTCGTCACCCATGCCACGCTCTATGTCGTCGGCATGAGCCCGGTCGCCGTGAAACTGGAATTGCGCCAGCTCGATGCAGCGGTCCTCGGCATAATCCTGTTCGCCTTCGTAAACGTCGTCGCCTTCGGTTCTGAAATCGAGCGCGATCGTGCCGGATTCTTCTGATGGCGATCATCATCCGGCTCGACGTCATGCTAGCGCGGCGCAAGATGCGATCGAAGGATCTGGCGCGCGCGATCGGCGCGACCGAGGCGAACCTCTCGCTGTTCAAATCGGGCAAGGTCAAAGGCCTTCGCTTCGAAACCCTGGAAGCGATATGCCGGCATCTCGACTGCCAGCCGGGCGATCTTCTCGAATACGATCCCGATACCCCGACCGACACCTGACATAGCGGCCGACAGTCCGCAAATTCACCTTCAATGATGGAGACTCCTGTGCGTTCGATTTCGGCGATTGCAGCGTCATGCCTGCTGCTCAGCACCCATGCCATGTCATCCGTCCCTCTGACCCCGGCAGGGAACGGGCATCTGGTCGTCCCCGCGTTCGTCAACGGCAAGGGGACCGTCCCCTTCGTTCTCGACACCGGCGCGGACGGATCGCATGTCTATGAGTGGTTCGCGAGGCAGCAGGGCTTGAAACCGGGCACGCCGATCAATGTGGAGGGGATGACCGGGGCGGCGATGATGCCCACCTACCGGCTCGACAGCATCACGGTCGATGGGCGCACGATCCGCAACGTCGACGTGACGGGCCTGCCGGATCGCAAGGACGCCGAAATCACCGCGGGCGTTACAGGTAACGACCTTATGGACGGAGCGATCGCGATCTTCGACTTCCCATGTCGCCTGGTCACGTTGCGCCCGAAACCTGTATCGATGCGCCGCATCCTGACGAAGGATGCGGTGATGATACACGGAGGGACTGTTGTAGAAGGGACGCAGCTGACTTTGCCTGTCACCGTGAACGGCGCGGCGGGAATCGCCGTACTTGATACCGGTTCGAGAGGGACGCAGATCAATCCCGCTTTCGCGCGCGCGGCTCATCTCGATGTCGATGGCCCATCTTTCCGGCCCGGAGAGACAATTTACGGTGCCGCATCGAAGGCAACGGAAACTCGCGAAGGCAGGGTCAAGGAGTTGGCATTTGCGGGTCGTCGGGTGAATGATCTTACCGTCCGGGTAGCCGATCTGTCGGTGTTCAGGAGCTTTGGGATCGGCAACGGGCCGGCGATGATCCTGGGTATCAACGCCATGATGGGGCAGCGACTGGTCTACGATCACCAAGCGAAGCGATTCTGGTTTGATCGCCCTCACTGCAAGGCATCGGCATGAGCCAGCACCGCTGGCCGACGCTTCCCGTTTGGGAACGAGAAATGGAAATGTAAGAGTGATCCGGCTCAGGCGTCGCCGAGGATCGCCCGACGCGTGTCGTCGTCGGCGGGGTAGAAGCTCTCGAGGGTAAGTTCGGCGAGCGTAACGTCGGTCGCAGTACCGAACACAGTCGTCGTCGAGATGAACGACAGCAGGCGTCCGGTCGCGGTGTCGCGCAACGTCAGCGGCACCGCGACGGGCGAGGGAAATGACGGGGGGCGCAGTCCGGCGGGGATCGGGATGGCGCGCAGTTCGTCGTGAAGTCTGGCGAGCACCGGGTCTGCTGAGCCATCGGCTTCATCCCGCAGACGGCTGAGGAGGTGATGGCGCCACTCGGCGATGTTGACGATCATCGGCGCCAGGCCGTCCGGATGGAGACTGACGCGCAGGACATTGACCGGCGGCGTGAGGAGCGTAGCATCGACGCTGGCAAGAAGCGCTCGCGCCGCATCGTTGGCCAGCACCAGGTTCCAGTGGCGATCGACCGCCAGCGCCGGGAACGGCGAATGTCCGTTCAGCACCGCCTCCACAACATCGCGAGCCGCCGCCATGTCGGGTGCGTCGATCACGCGTTCGCCATAGACCGGCGCGAAGCCCGCGGCGAGCAGCAGCCGGTTGCGCTCGCGCAGCGGCAGCGCCAGCGGCTCGGCCAGCCGGAGGAGCAACTCGCGGCTGGGCGCGGATCGGCCGCTTTCGACGAAGCTGAGGTGGCGGGTCGACACCTCCGCCTCGCCGGCGAGGTCGAGTTGGCTCAAGCGCCGCCTCGCCCGCCAGTCGCGCAGGAGATCGCCAACCGTGTCCGCTCGCGTTGCCATGCCGGTATCCTAGCGCGGCGGCGAGGCGGCGCCATTACCTGCCGGGTAATCGCTTGAGGTGCGCAGATCCGGCATGATCGCGGCGACAAGCAGGAGACCTGTCATGGCTGATCCGAATTCCGTCGCTCGCGATTACCTTGCTCTCTGGAACGACGCGGATGATGCCTCGCGTGCCGGGCGCATTTCACGCGGTTGGACCGAGCAGGCGCGCTATGCCGACCCCATGATGACCGACGAAGGGCATGACGGCATCGCCGACATGATCGCCGGCGCCAGGATGCGGTTTCCGGGCCACGCGTTCACGCTGACCGGCACGCCGGACGGGCATGGCCGGTTCGTCCGCTTCTCGTGGACGCTCGCAGCGGAAGGCGACGCCCCGGTCGTCGGCGGCACCGACGTCGTGCGGTTGGACGACGGTGGCAGGATCGCAGAGGTGATCGGCTTCCTCGACTGCGGTGCAGCGTGAGCGCCCCCTTCGTCGCTCGCGAAGGCGGGCACCAGTTGTTCGTCCGCGACTGGGGCGAGGGCCGCCCGGTGGTGCTGATGGCGGGCTGGGCGATGGACGGGCGCATCTGGGGCGAGACGATGCTGCGCCTCAATGCGGCCGGGCTGCGAACGGTGGCCTATGACCGCCGCGGACACGGCCGATCCACGGACTGGGGCGGATACGACTATGACGCACTCGCCGACGATCTCGCCGCGGTGCTCGATGCGCTGGACCTCGCGAACGTGACGCTGGTCGCGCATTCCGGTGCAGGGGGCGAGGCAATCCGCTACTTGTCGCGCCATGGCTCCGCGCGGGTTGCGCGACTGGTGCTGGTGGGCGCGACCGGACCGCGCGTCATCGGTGTCGCCGGCATCACCTCCGAGATGGTGGACGCTCTGTGCGAACAATTCATCCACGATCTCTCGGGTTGGATCGACGCCAGTATCGAGCCCTTCGCTCCCGACACCCCCGTCCGCGTCAACGACTGGATGGCGGCGATGGTGCTGGACTGCTCGCGCCGGGCGGTGGTGGCGTTCCAGCGCACCATTGCGGCAGCGGACCTGACCGCCGAGGCGGCGGCGCTCGATCTGCCCGTGATGATCGTCCACGGCGATCGGGATGCATCGGCTCCGCTTGACATGAGCGGCCGCGTTTATGCCGCGACCATCCCGGCCGCCGAACTGTTCGTCTACTACGGCGTGGCGCACGGGGTGATGGTGACCGACGCCGCCCGGCTGGCGGCCGACATCGCGCAGTGGGCAGGCATATGATCGAGGACGCTCGGACGATCATGGCGACAAGACTGCTGGGATCGCCGGCGGCGCGCACGCTCGGGCTGGCGCTGGATAGCGTGGCAACGGGGATGGTATGCCTGCGCCTGCCTTTCGCCGAGCACAACGTGACCGAGGGCTTGATGATCCACGGCGGCGTCATCGCCACGTTGGCCGACATTACGGCGGTGGCGGCGGCAGTGTCCTCGGCGCGAGAGCCGCCGGGCGGCGGAGCGACCAGCAGCCTGGCGATCAGCTACCTCGCGCCCGCAAACGGATGCGCGCTCGTCGCGACCGGACGCACGCTGCGCAGTGGTACGCGGCAGCATGTCGTGCGGGTCGAAATCGCGGACGATACGCAACGCCCGATCGCCGAGGCGCTGGTGACCGTCGTTCTCGCCTGATTCGGCAAGGAGTCGATCGATGCCTGAAACCTACGTCATCACCTTCGATGTCAAGGAGAGCGAGGTAGCCCGGTTTCGGGTGCTGCTCGATCCTGTGTTGGACGCGATGCGCCACGAGGCGACCTTCATCCACGCGGCGCTTCACGCTCATCCTGACCGGCCGAACGTCTTCCAGCTTCACGAGACCTGGACCGATCGCAACGACGTGCTCGAGGTGCAGTTGCAGCGGCCTTACCGCAGGGAATGGCATGCGGCGCTGGATCAAATGCTCACGGCACCGCGCGACATCGCCATCTGGCAATTGCTGCGATCCGATCGTTGACGACGACGTATATCAGCCCCGATCGACACGGCGGGGCTTTCCCGTTCGGATGGTGAACTGGGAGCCGGGCGGCCGCAATACGGCCACCCGACTCACTCGCCCGTCACCGTTCCAGCGTGAACGCCACCTCGTAGATGCCGGGATGTGCATCACCGTAAGCCTTGTTGCCTTCGAGCAAGCCCTTGGCATTCAGATGCTCGAAAACTCGCCGCGCGGCGTCGCGGTCCGCACTCTGCGCATAGTTGACCACCCGCGTGCCATCCACGCTGCGGTGCAGGCTGGCCGACAGCCACCCATCGACCTCGCGCGCAACCTTCGCCGCCTCCGACAGATAATCGATCAGCGGCTGCTGTTTCCCGTCAGGCACGGTGAACACGTTGATCTGCGTGATGATCGGCGTGTTGGCTCGAATGATAGGCATCAATTTACGCTCCTCTTTTGAGCGCAGCTATCGCGGCATAGAGGCTGGTCGAAATCCTGCACACAGCGCCAAGCCCCGGCGAGCTGCGCCGATGCTTGTCGCGGGTTCGCCCTGGGGCGACACGGAGCCTCCTGCGAGGGGGCGGGCTTACCGATGCCGCCCAGGTCCTTTTCGACACGCCCATTCTAGCCGCGCGCGGGCTGTGCGGCAATCCATGCTCTGCCCGAGCTTTACCGATCGGGATCGAGTTTCGAGAACGCTAGATTCGAGAACGCCAGAGGTGTTTCTCAACCAGTCGCACGCGGCGAAATGAGAAACGATCGGCAATACAAGTCGGATGGCGCCGACGACCCGAATTGGTGCAGACCTGTAATATGGTTCTCAGGCGAGGAAAGACGGATTTCTGGGGAAGTGGCCCGGAGGGCAGGCACGCCGGCGGGTTCAGCTTTCATGCGCTAACGGCAAACCCGCCCGAAGAAGAAGTTCGACGACACAGCCATGACGAAGCTCACTTCGTGCTGGTGCTGGCCGGCGGCTATATGTCGTCAGCCTTAGGCGCTCCGATGGTGTCCGAAACGCCGGTTATGATTTATAACCCACCCGGCACCACCCATCAGGATCGCTTTCACGGTGGTAGGGGGCGCTTCCTTGCGGTCTCCGGCGGGACAGGCCGCGAAGCCGCTGCGCTTTGCTTGCGCGACCCCTATGCGTATCGACTTGCCCACCATCTCGCGCAATAGTTCGATGGTGCTTCGCTATTCACGCCCGGAGCCTGCGCTTTGCAACTTCATGGTATCGTGTCCCCATTGTCATCGGACGAGGCACGGGCCGCAAGGCGTCCGCCGAGCTGGCTGAACCGTGCGGTGGAGATGATCTTCACCAGCAACGATTCCGACCTGTCGGTGGCTTCCGTCGCCTCGAACGTAGGAGTCCACTCTGTCCACCTGGGCCGCGTGTTCCGACGCTTTCTCGGCTGTTCCCCCCGGCGAGTACCTGCGTGGTTATCGACTGGAACGTGCGGCGGCTATGCTCGGGACGGGCGTCTCATTTTTCGGTCATTTCATATCAGCATCTTCGAACCTGAAAGCTGCCGTCGTTTAGCGGACGGCTGCGAAGGCTTGCTGGAAACGCATCGGCGGCCTTCGGGATGACAAAGTTCGGAAGTGGCCGACACCATGGCATCCGGTCGTCAAGATGATGCAAGAACAACTTCCACCCGCTGGACATCGATATCGGGTCAACGCATCGTCTCCGCACAAGCGCGGGGGAAATCAGTGCGATGCGGGTAATTCTGCCGATCCAGCTCGGTGATCTGAGAGGCTGGCTGTTCACGCTATACCGCGTGGTTCAGCCACTGCTGCTCGGCGTGGGGCTGATCGTGGTGATGCTGGGGTATCGCGCCGAGGTGGACGCGCAGGCAAATGCGCGCAGTTTTTACAATCTCGACCTGCTGAACACGCGCTACACAAGCGACGGCGCGATGGTGCTGGCGTTCAATGGGCCGATGAAGCGGGTGATGGCGGGCGAGGAACTGCTACTGGCAGTCGACGGGCGGGCCATCCCGACCGATTACAACGCGCAGACCGCTATTCTTTCCGGGGCCGAGGGGGCGATGGTGCGGCTCGATCTGCAGCGCGCGGATGGATCGCGGCATAGCGAAATGATCCGTCGCAGCAGGCAGTATCTGACCGATGCCTATGCTGGATCAGGCTTTACCTTCGAATCGCGACATTGGCTGCAATTCGCTTGTGCCGAACTGGCGTCGATCATCATGGTCGCAACTGCGCTGATGCTATGGTGGCGGCGGCCGCACGATCCGGTGTCGGCGACGCTGTCGGTCGGGCTGGTCGGCAATGTGCTGAACAACGGCCTCCCGCTGACATGGACCGATACGCCGGCACTGTTCAATGTCCTGACCGGGACTCTGTCCGGCTTGGGGCTGAGCCTCGCGTTGCTGTTCTTTCCGGACGCCAGCCTGCGTTCGCGTTGGAGCCTGACGGCGATTCCGGTTATCCTGCTCTCGACGATCGTCGGCGATCTGGTGTTCTGGATCCGCGCGCTGGATTCGGTCAATACGGTGCTGTCTTTCGTCTCCCCGATCGCGCTTGGACTAGCCTTGATTGCGCGATATCGCGCGACGCCCGCAGGGATCGCCCGGCAGCAGATCAAGTTTGCGTTTCTCGGGTTCGTCACGGGGCTGACGCTGGTGCTGGTGTCAAACCTGCTCGCCGCCGCTTATCCGAGCGCGCCGTCGCCGCGCACTCAGGTGTGGCTCATTGTCAGCGCGAACATGCTCAATGCCATGGGATTTACTGCGATGCTGGCGGGATTGCTCGCGTCGCTGCTGCGATATCGGCTTTACGATGCCGACACGCTTATCAGCCGTTCGGCCGCCTACGCGGCACTGACCCTATTGCTGGGGGCTGCCTTTGCCGCATCGGAGAAGGTGATCGAAGTGGTAGGCGAGGAGTGGTTCGGTGAAGGGAACAAGGCGCTGGCGGCGGGTGCTGGCGCCGCGGTTGCCGCGACATTGATCGCGCCGCTGCATGGGCGCGTCCATCACTGGGCCGATGCCCGCTTCCAGCGAGCGCTGGCGGCGGTGCGGAGTGTCTTACCCCGGCGGGTAGCCGATATGCGCGAATATGCCGGCCTCGACGATCTGCTGGCGACCGTCATCGGCGAGCTGGAGTCAGGCGTTCGCGCGCAGCGGGCCGCGGTGCTTCTGGCGGACGCGGATGGCAGCGCCAGGCTGGCGCGAGTCGATGGTGCAAGCATGGAGGAGGCGCGGGCCTGGGCCGAGGCGTGGCGGCCGGATGACGCCGTGCTCGAGCGCGCCAACGATGATGCGCTGTTTCCACTGCGGCTGATGCTCAGGGCGGACGGGACCGGCACGGTCGGCTGGATCGTATTGGGCCCGCGTCCCGACGGGACCTTTTATTCCGCCGACGAGCGTCAGGCGCTCGCCGCGCTCGCCGATCCGGTGGCGCGTGCCGTGCATGTCATCCTGCAACGTGGCAAGCGCGAACAGGATGTCACATCGCGGATTGAACATCTGGAGCGCGAACTGGGGCGGCTGAGAGCACTGACCCCCGCCTAAGGTGCAACATTGCCGCGTTTTGCGATCATGTAGCCTCCGTCCAATGAGAACTGTCCGATTGCTACGCGCCCTAATTTCGATCATCCCGATCGGCGAGCTACCCGACTAGAAGCGGATCTTCGGGCCAAACAACTGGTGATGACCGAGCATTCTAGTCCAAAGCCAAGACTTGTGCGGCTCCGCGGTATCTCCGTCCTTCCTGGTCTAAAAGCTTCAAACCTGGAGATAAACCGAGGCACTGCTCCTGCTGAAGCGGTCCCCGGCGTCAACACATGACGTGCACACTCTTCGCCACGAGAGGATGGCGCGCCTACAGCCAGTTTTACGCACGCTCGATCAGATCCCCTCAAGCTGGCGTAATGTCGGCCTACAAGTTGAACGAACGGCCGTTTAAAGCTTGCAAGTGCCGCGTAATGACGGTGTCTGAGTCTTTGTCATCACTGAGCCGGAAGCGTGCTAAGTTCGGACGATTGCAGAAAGTGTGCGTCAGGGCGTGCCGATCGATTTCAGAGTCGGTCAGTTCGCTTTGATCCCATATCGTGCATATTGCCGGTCGACGCTCGGCTTGAGACGTCGCGCAATCACGAGCTCTTTGTGGGCCTCCGTTTCCCGACCGAGCTTAGCTAAAACAATCGCACGCATGAAGCGGCTTTCCGCTAGGCTGGGGGTTGCGGCCAGAACGGCATCGAGGTCCGTCAGCGCTTCCTGGTATTTTCCCAATCGGAACCAGACCAGCGCTCGGCTGTCGAGCGAACCGCTCGTATTGGTGCTGAGCTCGATGGCGGCGGTACAGTCTTTTAAGGCGCTTTCTAGCATGATTTGCCTGGTTCCCTTGGCCCAGCACCGCGCGTTCATCAGCGACGGCGACCCTGGCTTGTCGGCAATCAGACTATCGTACAGCGCCAGCGCTTCGTTCGGATTTCCATATTCGCTAAGCACGCTCGCCTTCGCTTCGCGATATGCGTTACGCAGACTCCCGCCGAGCGCAATGCGTTGGTCGAGCAAAGAAATAGCGCCGGGAAGATCACCACGCTCGGCTTTGATGCTGCTCACCTGACCGATCGCGTCGGCTGACGACGGATCGAGCGCCCGCGCCGCTTCCGCATCCGCCAGCGCGGCTGTCGTATCTCCCATATCATACGATAGTGCTGAGCGCTTCAGATACAAATCGACCGATGGCGTGAGCGCGATCGCGCGCGTCAGATCCGCGATCGCGCCGCGGTAGTCCGCGACTCCGCTGCGCAGGGAGGCCCGGCTGATATAGCCGCTCGCTTCGTCTGGATCATCCGCGATCGCTTTGGCAAAGATTGCATAGACTGCCGCGATCTGCGTGGCACCGGGAGGGTCGCCTGCAACAATGTCCCAACGACGACGGGTGTCGAGCGGCGCGACGATACGCGGCACTCGCGCTTTGGCCGTCGCCACGGCATCGCGCTCGACGGGAATTTTTGCGGCCGCCACCTCTCCGCCGATCGAATCGACCCGCTCGTCCGAAGTGAGGATGCCATTCGCGAGCTGCGTCTCTCGCTGGACGTCATATCCCGCAATGTGCCCTTTGAAATTTGGCTCGCCTTCAAGCGTGAAACCGCGGCCGCCATCCGGCAGACGAAGCCGCAGTCGATAGCGCATTCCCGCGGGAGGGCTGACCGCGACCGGGATCGACGCCCATTCGACCTTGCTGCGATCCGGGTCGAAGCTGATCTGGTCCAGCAACCGATCGACAGCGCGCTTTCGACGGCGGTCGTCGTCGATCCAGGTCGTGGTTGTCACTCCACGTGCCTTCAGGATGACCGCGCCCGTGGCTGGATCGGGCGATATCGACATATCCGTAAATTGGCTTTCACCAAAAAAACCTTGCAGGAACTGACCGACCGCTTCGCGTTGCTCCTTTGCAGCCAACTGGCTCTTTGCCAGCGTCAGCATCGCAGCGGGAGGTCCCTGGA
This sequence comes from Sphingomonas sp., assembly GCF_017304635.1. GTDB lineage: Bacteria > Pseudomonadota > Alphaproteobacteria > Sphingomonadales > Sphingomonadaceae > Sphingomonas. The sequence continues at coordinate 171,839 of NZ_JAFKMA010000005.1, read as the reverse complement.
CGATCGCGGTCGCTTCGAATGCGCTGGGAAGATCGGCGCTGGCGCTTTCGTCGGCGTCGACGTTCAGGTCGATCAGCGGGCGGGCATTGGCATGGGTCGCGATCTCGATGAGCGAAGCGCCACCCGGACGTATCGGCAACACATATCCGACCCCGGGCGTATCGTAGATGTCGGCCAGCCGCGAGCCCGACCCCGTGCCGTCCAGCCATAAAGTCTGTCCGTCGATGGTCGCCTTGACGAAAACATGGTTGAATGCCGCCGCGCTCGGCAGCCGTTCGGGTACGAAATCGCCGGTTCCGACCGCCGCCAATACCGGCTCAGCGTCGATTTCCATGGCGCGCAGTAAGGCGAGCAGCAGTACGGTCTTTGCCTTGCAATCGCCGTATCGGATCTCCCAGGTCCGGGCCGGCTTCTGCGGAACATAATTCCCGCCATCCATGCCGACCGCGAGATACCGGATTTTGTCCTGTACGAGTTCGAGCGCGCGCTCGGCTCGACCGATTTTGGAGGGGTCCGCCTTCATTATGGCCGCAACCTCGCCCGCGAGCGCTGAGCTTGGCGCGATGGTTGTGACGTCGCGCGCATAGAGCGGCGCAAAAGTTTTCGAAACATCCTCCCAGCCACTAAAACTCGCCAATTCCAGCAAGGGCGGGTGGCGAAAGCGGCTGGGGGCGTCCGTCGGCATCTCGGCTTGCTTCGGCGCCGGCAAGGCCAACTCCAGCACCGTGTCGCCGCCGCTCTGCAACGGCGACACCTTTACACCACTGGCAAACACCTTCCAGTGCGGCGGAACCGCGCTCGGCCAGGAGACGCGCGTTCGGACGAAACCGACCCGCGCTGGCAAGGCAATCAACGGAACGACGCTTTGAACACGTCCGCCCAGCGCCGCATCCCGGGATGTCGTGGAAGCGCGTAGGCGCAGGACGTCGCCGACCTGCAACCCCTCCACGGCCAGCGTCGCCGTAAGGATGCCGGTGAGTTCGCGCTGTTCGAGCGCCTGCTCGCGCCGCAGCACAGTGAATTTCTGACCCCTTGCCAACAAGTCGATCCGCTGACCGGCGCGCCAGATGGATAGCTCGTGAATGATGAGATCGCCCTTGTCGGGCGCCCAAGGCAACGCCAGCGACGTCGCTTGCGCCAACATCTCGGGCGATCCGATCCGCGTTGCGACATCCATGTAGGACCATAGCTGGCCGTTCTCGATGCGCTGCTGCCTATCGTAGATCACGAGCGGGGGCGTGTCGTCTTTGATCTTTGCCGCGTCCGGCATTGTAGCGGGAATAACCCAAGCCGGGGCGGGTCGGTAGATCGGCGTGTCGCTTGCAAAAGCCGGCGTGTAGGCCACGCTAGCGGCCAAAGTCGCGATAATCAGTGCAAAACGCCGCATTGCCCCTCCGCCGGCCCATTATTTCAATTCGATATCCATGAAAGGGTTGAGACGCACGCGAAAAAAAGACGTGAAGCCGCGATGCCGATCGAAACGGAGTATCGGACGCTTGCCCAACACGTTCGTCGTTCCGACGAATGACAGCCATCCAAACGACGCCGCATACTTGCAGATACCGCTTCGCCGGAGGTTACTTGCTCTGCCAACATGAACGAGTTGCCGAAATTAAGCAGTCGCAACCAGCCACCGAACGACTGCATATGGGTCTTTGCGGCTGAGGCAGCTGACTGAAAAAAAGTCCGCTCTACGACTTGTGGCTCCCAAAGCGGTCTCTGTAAACGGCCCGATTTCAGCCCTCGAGCTAGACCTCAACAAACGATCGGCGTGAGATCGGGAAACCGCCAAAGTGAACAGCTATATCATTGACGTCAGCGGGAAGGCCGCTCCCGCCGCAGCCGACTGGGTGCCATCCCATGAACACGATTCCAGGCGCGCCTGAACTGACGAGCGCACGCGAAGCCGGCTTGTTCCGCCACCCTCGCCATATCGAGCCGCGACGAAGTCACCAGTTCATGCACGAGCGCAATCCGGATCTGATTCACATAGTGAGTAACGCTCATATCCGTCTGGTCGTTGAACAGACGGGAGAGGTTTCGGTGGCTTGCCCCCGCGAACTTGGCGAGTGCGGCGACGGACCATTCGCGCGCAGGATCGGCCACGATGGCGTCCTGGCAGCAGTGGATGGCGGGATGGATGTGGTTGCGTCCTTCCAGCCAGGGGGAAAGCTGCGGGTCGGCGCCGCTCCGCCTGAGATAGACGACGAGGTGGCGAGCGATGGCGAGCGCGGTTGTATGGCTCGTTTCCGGAGCGACGATGTGCAGCATGAGATCGATGCCCGCGGTAATCCCCGCGCTGGTCAACCGCTTGCCGCTGTCGACGAAGATGCGGTTCTCGACCGCTCGCGCCCTCGGTGCGGTTCGGGCCAGTTCGGCGACGGTGCCATGATGCGTGGTGCATTGCTGTCCGTCTAGAATGTCTGCCCGGCTGGCCCGCAGCGGCCGCGCCATCGATCAGCGCCTGCTGGCGTTCGACATAGCGCGCCAGATTGTCCTCGCGGAAGTAGGGTCGATGGCGAAACTATTCCTGCGCGTCGATCACGATCAAAGTGATGTCGGACATTTTTGGTTTCCTACGAAAATTGCTTCGCAGCCAATCTAGCAGCGACGATCTTTCGCGAAATACCGGGTCCGGACGATGATAGGACAAGACACGCCAGGAAGTCGACCGGGGGAGTCCTATAGTGCCGGGACGGCGATATAACGGCCGGAGCGCCGATCAAGCACCATTTCCGAGCGGTCGTCCACCGGCGCCGAGATCGCGGCCGAGCCGCACGAGCGCGCTCGCGAGCAGCCATTTCACCTCGTCTGGGGCGATGCCGACGGCGCCTTCCGTCTTCCCGATCGCGATCGCTTCGCCGGCCTGTTCCCGAGGCACCGCATCGTCGATCTGCACGGAGCGAAGCATTTCATCTAGGAAAACGCGCCGGAGGCGATTGCCGCTGCCATCCGCGATTGGCAGCAAGTTTCGGCCTGAGCCATCGCAATAAACGATAATTGCACCTTTCTTTACTTGGAGGAACCACAGCCGTCCGCGGGCTTAGCTGCACGCAAATAGGTTGACGTAACCTGATATATAGCTATAGGGGGTATCCCTATGTCACATCTTTCTAGCACCAACACCGATCTGATCGCGCGAGTCCGTCGCATCGCTGGCCAGGTGGGCGCGGTGGAGCGTGCGCTTGAGGCCGATGCGAGTTGTGCCCAGGTGCTGCATCTCGTGGCGGGTGTGCGCGGTGCCGTGAACGGCCTGCTGGACGAGATCATCGCCGACCATCTGGAAGCTCATGTCGCGCGCGCTGGCCTCACCGACCAACAGCGGCACGATGGCGCGGAAGAACTGCTGGCGGTGATTCGCCGCTATTCGAAATAGGACCGATCATGGCGACAGCGGCCAGCGCCCATCCCTACCCCTACGATCACGTGTTCCTTGGCAAGGGGCACGATCGCAACGAGCGGCGGGCCTGGTTCGTGATCGCGCTGTGCGCGGCGATGATGCTGGTCGAGATCGTCGGCGGCATCCTGTTCGGCTCGATCGCGCTGGTCGCGGACGGGCTTCACATGTCCACCCATGCGGGCGCGCTGCTGCTTGCGGCGCTCGCCTACACCTTCTCGCGCCGCTACGCACACGATCCGCGGTTCAGCTTCGGCACCGGCAAGCTCGGCGACCTCGCCGGCTTCACCAGCGCGATCGTACTCGCGATGATCGCACTCCTGATCGGCTACGAGTCCGTCACCCGGCTGTTCGCGCCCGTGCCGATCCATTTCGGCGAGGCGATCCCGATCGCGGTGCTGGGGCTGTGCGTCAACGTTGCGAGCGCCTGGCTGTTGAGCAGCGGTGGGCACGACCATGGACATGGGCACAGCCACGGACATGGGCACAGCCACGGACATCGGCATGACCACGCCCACACCCACGACCACGACCACGACGGTGCCCGGCATCTCAGCATAGCCGGCCGCCACATGCTGCTGTCGATCCACGAGGATGGCGTGCCGCCCCGTTTCCGGCTCCGGGCCGAGGACGGCGCGCCGATCACCGACGCGGTGACGATCGAGACGGTCCGGCCCGGTGGCGTGCGCCAGCAATTCGCGATGGTTGCGCTTGCCGACGGCCTGGAAAGCCGCGACGAGATCCCCGAACCGCACGCCTTCGCCGTCAATGTCCGCATGGCCGGTCACGGCGCCGAAGCGACGTTCGAAGAGCATGGACATCACCACGGCACGCATCATCGCGACAACAACATGCGCGCCGCGGTCGTCCACGTCGTCGCCGACGCCGCCGTGTCGGTACTGGTGATCGTCGGCCTGCTGCTCGCGCGTGCGTTGGGCTGGCTGTGGATGGACCCGGTCGCCGGCATCGTCGGCGCGTTCGTGATCGCGAGTTGGTCGTACGGCCTCATCCGCGACACAGGCGCGATCCTGCTCGACATGACGCCCAGCACCAGCACGGCCGACCGGATGCGCCATGCGATCGAAGGCGTTGGCGACAGGGTCGTGGACCTGCACCTGTGGCGGCTGGGCCCGGGGCATCTCGGTGCGATCGTGGCCGTCACGACCGACAGCGATCGCGAGCCCGCCTTCTACCGCGAACGACTCGATCGCATCCCGGCGCTGTCGCATCTCACCGTCGAGGTGAACCGCGAGACGGCCTGAGGAGCCTTTGTATCTATACAGGACGGGCATGCCATCTTGGACGCGCATCGTCCGACAACGTTTCCGGAAGCCAACCGCGTTTATGCTGTAAGAATGATCTCTGGCGCGAACTTTCGAGCGCCTTGGCGCAAAAACTATCGTGCGATCATCGTCTGTGTCTTGCTGACAACGGTGCGCTTTCTGATCGCATGGGGTATGTCGTTCGCGATAGCATCATGGTCGTCCACGCATCATCGGTGTAAAGCGGGGTCGAGCCGCGACAGGCTCGAGCAACCCAGATGAATGACGTGGGATCACAGTATCGTCATGCCGCTCGCCATCCTATTCGCTGCCACCATGGCGGCGAGCCCGACACCCGCCGCAGTGTTGGCTACCCTGCCCCCTGCCTTGGCCGCCGCCGTGCGCGATTATGACGACGCCCAGATCAACGGTGATACCCGCGCGTTCGATCGGCTGCTCGCCGACGACTATGCCCTGGTCAACAGCCGCGCGCAGGTCGAGAACAAAGCGCAGATGATCGCCGACTATACCGCGCCCGGATTCCACCTCGCGCCGTACGTCGTCGAGCAACCGATCGTTCGGCTATGGTCGGGGGGCGCCGTGGTCGGCGGTGAGGTCGCCTTGTCCGGAACGAGCGACGGGGCGCCGTTCACAGGCCGGATCCGCTTCGCCGATGTCTGGCGATTGCGCGGCGGGCGGTGGCAAGTCGTGTTCACCGAGGTCACGCCGGTCAAGTAGGCATCGGCGACAGTTTCACAGCGAAGGAGCACTGCGCAATGGTGATGGATCGCAGACATTTCCTCGCAATGGCGGCCAGCCTCGGCGCGACGCTCGCCTGGCATGGCGAGACGTTCGCGGCAATTGCACGATCGTGGCGTGAACGTCGCGAAAGCTATCCGCAGGGTGTCGCCTCCGGTGATCCGGACGACACAAGCGTGCTGTTGTGGACGCGCCGCCCGTTTGCCGCCGGCACGCGGCACGACCTGACCGTCGAAGTGGCACGCGATTCCGATTTCCGCTCGATCGTCGCCGCAACGCGGACTCCCGTGCTCGCCGAGTCCGACTGGACGACGCGCGTGCTCGTCGCCGGACTGCGACCCAGAACGGTCTATTGGTATCGCTTCACCGACGACGAGGGCAATGGCAGCAGGATCGGCCGCACGATCACGGCGCCGCGGACCGACGACGACGCACCGGTCCGGTTCGCCTTCGTGTCCTGCCAGAGCGTCAACGAGGGTGCGCAGAACGCCTATCGCCGGATGATCTGGGAGGATCAGCATTCGCCCCGGGACCAGCAACTCGGCTTCGTGCTGCATCTCGGCGACTTCATCTACGAGGTCGTCGAATATCCCGACGAGATAGCGCATCGCTACGATCGCACCGTCTTCGATATCGGCCGTGTTCCCGACGCGCGCAAGGTCGGCAACTTCCACGTCCCCACGACGCTGGACGGGTATCGCATGGTCTACCGCGCGCACATAGACGACCCCGATATCCAGGACGCGCGCGCGCATTTTCCGTTCGTCTGCATCGGCGACAACCACGAATTCTCCTGGCAGGGCTGGCAGAGCTTCGTGAACTTCACGGGGAAGAACGAACCGGCGCAGGCGCTTCGCGTCGCGGCCAACCAAGCCTGGTGGGAATATATCCCGGCGCGCGTCCGCAAGGCATCCGGCGCGGGCCTCGATCGGTTCGATCCGCCGGCAGTCGTCACGACGCCGATCACGTCGTTCGACGCAGCCGGGTTCGGCGACGAACCGAACAATGCGAAGGCCATCGATAGCATGATCGCGCACCGTGCCGTCCGCTATGGCCGGCATGTCGAGATCCTGCTGACCGATCATCACAGCTATGCGATGGAAGACCCGACCGGCCGGCCGGGCGCCGAAGACTTCACGATCAAGGACTTCCCGTTCCTCTTCTCCGAGGATGCCCTGCGAACGCTCGACGCCGGAAAGGCCGCGAACGATGGCCGGCCGGCCGAGACGATCGCGTTCGACGGCAAGCAGATCGCCAATTTCCGGCGCGACGAACCACCGTTCACCGCGCTCGGCACGCAGCAAAAAGCGTGGCTGAAGTCCCGTTTGACGCGATCGACCGCCACGTGGAAGATCTGGGGCGCGACCAACGGCACGCTCGACATGCGCGCCGATCCGCAGAATCTGCCTGCCGGCTTGACCCGTCCCTGGCTAAGTTCCGGTTTCGCGACTTTCGGCGGCGGCGATTTCAGCGCCGCGCTGCACGAGCGCGCCGACATCTACGACACCGTGCGCGACGCCGCGGTCGACGGCTTCGTCATCGTGTCCGGCGATCGCCACAGCTTCTGGGCCGGTTATGCGGCGAAAGCACTGCCGCCGGCCAGGTTCGAGCCGGTCGGGATCGCGTTCATTACCGGTTCGCTGTCCGCTCCCGGGCTGGCGGAGGCGCTAGAGCACGGTCTCAAGAACCATCCGCTGCGCCCCGTCTACACCATCGAGCGACCCGATGGGCGCAAGGAAGCGACGCTCAACCTGACGCTCAAGCACGGCGTCCGGAGTGCACTCGAATACGCACGCAGCGGCGACATCGCGCGGGCCCGCGCATTGTCCAATCCGGACAATGCGCCGCATGTGGAATTCGTCGACATGGCCGGTCACGGCTATTCCGTCGTCACCGCAGGCGCGCGTCGGATCGACACCGAGTTCGTCTGCGTGCCCCGTCCGATCACTCGGGCGACGACACCGGACGGCGGCCCGATCCGCTACCGCGTCGTCCACAGCGCCGAGAGGTGGAAGCCGGGCGCCCGACCCCAGCTGACCACCACGATCGTCGAAGGCGACGCGGCGCTTTCGATCTAGGCATTCCGGTGATTGTCGCCAACGACCGCGGAAGCGATGATGCTGGTGAAAATAAACTAATTCTTCTTCGCGCGCCTTCCGCGAGCATCATGTCGATTTCAACGCAACCGACCCTCAAATACATGGGGCCGATCACTGCTGGTCCTGGGTCTACAAGATCCCGGTCTACGCATACCACGACCGACGGGCGGCACTTTAAACGCGCTACGTCGCGGGATCCGTCACCAAAGCTGCCGACGCTGAAATCAAGCAGTCGCCCGACGCTCGCAAAGAGCTACTTGCCTCATGATCGCGCGCAGAAGATGCATTATACTTAGACGAACTGCTATCGACGGGCGGAAGCTGAGGCTACGTGTGCTGAATGCTGAACGTCAGCCACCACTATGCCAACGACCGGCTCGCGCGACACGGCCACCGCGAAGGATACGCGGCCGTCGTGCTCGCGGGTACGTACATGGAGGCGGGGTGCGGGCCGCGGACGACCGTCCGTGCCGGGCACGTCATTCTCCATGACCGGTACGATCATCACCAGGACCGGTTCGGCGCTGGCGGGGCCGTCGTTCTCAACCTTCCACTGCCGTGCGGGATCGAGCATCGCGTCGGTTCGGTAGAGGATGTCGATGCCATCGCCAAAACGGCTGAGACCGACATCGCCGCCGCGATGACATTCCTGACCGATGTCTTGCGTCCCGCCGTTCTGGCAGAAGACGACTGGGTCGATGAGTTAGCGGAAGGATTGATCGCCAACCCCGGCAGATCGATGGCCGAATGAGCAGATCGTTTCTGCCTGCGACCGGCATCGCTGAGCCGCGGGTTTGCGCAAGCCTATGGCGTGTCGCCGAAACGCTATCGCACCGAACAACGCGCTCGCGTTGCGGCTTCTGCCGACATGGCGCGCGAATCTGGCTGCACTCGCGACCGAACTGGACTTCGCCGACCAGGCGCAGATGACGCGCGCGATCGTCGCGTTAACGGGCATGCCGCCGAGTCGTTGGGTGTAGTCCGTTCAAGACGCGAGGGATGGCTTCGCCGATAGTTCGTGCATGGACCGCAGAACATTCATGACGACGGCGACGGCACTGCTCGCCTGTCCGATCCGCTTGGCCAAAGCCGCGCTGCCCGCCAGCGCAGTGACAGCAATGAAACAGACGTCCTGGCGCGTCGGTACATCAGAAGGCCTCGATGCAGCCGTCTTCTTCGATGCGTTGTCGGGCACGCCGCTGTACAAGGAGCGATACAAGGACGACGTTGCCGCCTTCGCGCCGCGCCTGCCTGCGAATGTCCGAAACGACATCCCCCTCCTCTGGCAGGAAGCGGCCGATGCGAAGTTCGGTTTGCTCGGGCCAAATCTGGTGTTGATTCTGTCGGTAGCATGACAAGGCGACCTCGACGCGATGATCGCAGCACTCAAGTCGTCGGAAATCGCACTCCGCCCGCCGTTGCAGAAAAGCGCCTATTGGGATGCGGCGAGCTGGCGTTGGTTCACGGCCGCGGCGCCAAGGTTGCTTACCGTGTTCGAAGCCATGCGCAATGCCGGTTTCGCAGCATTTCATACCGAGCGGTTTGCAGTCACCTTGAATGCTCGTGCCGCTGAATTGCAACGCGAGTTGGCGTCGTTCAACGTGATCGGATGGCAGGAGAAGGTCACGGGTCGCACGTTCGATCCGCAGATCGATATCGTCCTGCTTCACTTCGTCGAGCCGCACGGTGTGCGCGTCCAGGGGCAGCGTTTCCTGCAATCGCCCGCCTACAGCGTCGAGACGACGGTGCGGATCGCAGCGCATGAGATGCTGCATCCCCCGGTTCCGATGGATGGCACCGTCGCCAAGGGTGTCGTCGCTGCCCTGACCGCCGACCCGCTGTTTCTGCGCATCGCGAAGGATCATGATCCGCAATGGGCTACACGATGGTCGAGGGACTGTTCAACGAGGATTGCTGCCAAGCGCTCGACCAGCTGATCGACGAGAAGTTGGGCGTCGCTCACAATCCGGCCGACCGCTGGCGCCAATCGGACGACGGTATTCACGTGCTGGCAGGCGCCCTTTACGGCATGCTGCGGGCCGACCGTTGGATCGATACGGGCGGTTCGTTCGAGGCGTGGTTAGCAATGGGATTGAAAGATGGGCGTTTCATGCCCGCAATTCTGCACCCGATCGCGGCCAGAATCCTCGAGCGGCCCGTCGATGCGTTGTGGCCGATGGCGGTGCGGAGGTGACCAGCGAGTGCCCTGCCGTACGGCTCGACGCCAGACGCCGATGTCGCGCCCGTCCTGGACATGCGCCGAGACCAGCGCGCCGGTCGCCGTATAGGCATAGCCGGTCGTGTAGGTGGTCGAGCCGTTGTAATAGCTCACCGTCCGCTGCACGGCGCCGTCGTACCAGTCGTAGGCGGTGGTGGTGCTGGTGCCGGGCTGGTAGGAGCCGTTCTTCAGGTTGGTGCTCGACGAGGACACCACCGCGCCCAGCGCATAGGACGTACCGCTGCCGTAATTGTTGGTGACGGTGCTCGTGAACGTGTCGCTGCCCTGGCGGGTGACGTCGGTCTCGGTGCTCACGCGCCCGGCCGCGTCATAGACCACCTGCCGGTCGAACGCGACCCCGGCTCCGTCCGCCAGCCAGTCCTGCTGCCGCACCACCCGGCCGAGCCGAAAGTGGCGAAGGTGCCGCGGAAACGACGTTCAGGGGTGCTGGCGATGGCGATGCAAGCCGCGAGTCGAGCCGAAAAACGAGCGAATCGCGGCGCTGGGCGGGCGATAGTTGGATTATGGAGCTGGCAAAGTTGGCTGGATGTTGGCGGCGGGTAAAACGGCGGTCGGCCGGGTAAAAACGGCTCGTCTCTTTGCGGCGCCCAAGGCGCAACGGCCGAGCGCGTTATCGCCCACCTGGAAGCGAGGCCAGGCAGTGCGTTGTCGCGGACTATGGATGTCGCGATCCGGGATGGTAGAATATTGACCGGTAGAGCGGGATTGGGGAATGTGCGGGGGACGATAGCACGCACATTGGGCGCGTCAGAAGATAAGGTGCAGATATCAATCATCCGGGCAAGGGGGGCGTTCGATAATGGACCCCAAACGCCGCTCGCATTTGGATTTTAGGATACATTATGTCTAATCCATATTTCTGTGAGCTATACGTCGATACCAACGAAGATATCAGAAAGGTTGAGGCGGCATTAAATAGCGCAGCGGCGGATGCATTTTCAGGAATATTTGTGGAGTTACCCATATATAAAAATGATAACTTCCAGGAAACTTCTATAAATAAGGTTCCGTACGATTTTATCGAATGCTCACGATACTACGTTGAGCTGGGAACAGTGGAGCAAGTTCCAGACCAACTCTCCGACTTTCAGTCCGGTGTCGCTGTGCTCGTCAAAAGCCTTCGCGAGCGCGGCTGGTTCGTAACAGCGTCGTGTGATTTTGAGGACGCTATTGCCGATGTCACAGGTTGGAACTGGACAGAGGGCAACCCCGAACCGCCTGGAAGGGCTATCGCAGTCTGAGCTGACGCCGCAGAGAGGTGGGCTGCACCCACACGATCTGCTCGCACTCTGCCGCCAACATCCAGTCAACTTTGCGAGCCCCATAATCCAACTATCGCGCGCCGAGCGCCGCGATTCGCTCGTTTTTCGGCCCGAATCGCGGGTTGCGTTGCCACCACCGGCGTCCCTGAAACTCGCTTCTGCGGCACCTTCGCCACTTTCGGCTCGGCCGGGTCTATTACGACACGGTGACCCAGCGCCAGGGCAGCGACACGATCACGAGCAGCACCGAGAACGGCTATGCCGACGGCGAGTGGAACTATGCGCTGGGGGCGGTGGTCACGACCAGCGTCGCGAGCACGAGGAGCGGCACCGGCCAGCCGACCTCGACCACCACCAGCACCTATGACTGGTATGACGGCGCGGTGCTCCGGCAGGTCGCCTATGCGGTGTCGGGGCAGTCGACCAGGTACACCTATTACACCAACTCCGCTTCAGGCGTGTTCCAGCAAGCCAGCGTCCAGGACGGGCGGCCGCGCACGATCACGGTCACCAGCGACGCGCTCGGGCAGGCGGTGCGGCGCGACGAGCAGGACGGCAATGCCTGGAACGAGGCGACCTTCACCGGCGGCGACCCGCATGAGGTCTGGTACCGGTTCAACGGCCGCCAGGTCGGATATACCGGCAACGACGGCACCTGGGACACGAGCTATGCCGCAAGCCTGGACGATCGCACGACCACCGTGTCGAACGGGAACGGCGCGTTCCGCTACGGGCGGTCGCTGGGGGCGCGACCGCCGACTTCGGCGAGCGGCTGACCCCGATCAACACCTGGCGCCAGGGATCGAGCGGGGGCAGCTACACGGTGCGCGCCGGCGACAGCCTCGCGTCGATCGCCGCCCAGCTGTGGGGCGATGCCAGCCTGTGGTACAAGCTCGCCCAGGCCAACGGGCTCGGCGCCGACACCGCCCTCGCCGCCGGCCAGACCCTCACGGTCCCCGCCGGCATCACCAGGGCCGGCAACAACGCCGCCACGTTCAACCCCTACAACCCCGCCGACGCCTATGGCGATACCTCCCCCACCACCCCCGCACCACAAGCCGCCGCCAGGAAAAAAGGCTGCGGGATACTCGGGCAGATATTGCAGGCGGTCATATCGCTTGTCGTGATCGCGGTGACGGCACCCTTCATCGGGCTAGCGCCAGCGGCGATGCTCGGCAGTGCAGTCAGCCAAGGATTTGGCATCCTGACCGGCATTCAGGACAAGTTTAGCTTCAAGGCGGTGGCGGTTGCCGGCATCGCCACGCTGGCGACCGCAGGCGCTGGCGCGGTGTTCGGCCAGGGCGCCGTTCTGGGTAGCCAGTTGCTCGGCGACGTAGTGCGCGGAGTCGCCGCCAACGTGTTGACCCAGGGGGTTAGCGTCGCGACCGGGCTCCAGGACAAGTTTGACTGGGCCGGAGTCGCCGCCGCCGGGGTCAGCGCGGGCCTTGGACGGTCACTGGGCAGCAAGCTGGGTGCGCTCGGCCCGGTCGGCGGGGCGGTGGCGACGGGCGGCGCCCGGCTCATCGCCAATGCCGCCACTCGCAGCCTCGTCAACGGTAACGACTTCGGCGACAACATCGTCGCCGCCCTCCCCGACGTGATCGCCCAGACCATCGGCGACGCCATCGCCAACCTCCAGACGGACAGGCCGAACGGCCGGGGCGCCGCTAGCAACAGCCAAGCACAGGCGACAACAGCCACCGGCGATGCTATAGACCCGCTATTTACCGTCGACGCCAATGGCCACTTGATCGTCGGCAATACGGCAACCGGCTTTTCCGTGCTGCCGCCAAGTTCTCCATTCGGCGAGGACTTGGCCAATAGCTTAGCTCGCAGCGGTCTTGAGGCAAGTTTACAACGACCGATGGTGGAACGGATCGCAGCGAGTGAAGCCCGGCTTGCGGCGGCTGGGCAAGGCATTGCGGGCGGGACTTCTCAGCCGGTCATGTTGCTCGGTACGGGCAGCATTCCTGACATGCAATCGGGTGGTGATCCTTATTGGAAAACCTATCAGCAATATGGAAAGAATCCCAAGGAACTTGCCGACTGGCTCATCCAGAACCGCTATATCGGCAATTCCGACATTACGAGCGATTACGCCGATCGCATGATCGTCAGCTCGGACTACTGGCACCTACAGAGATATGTGTTGGGTCCGCTCAATGACGCCGCCCGGCTATTTCCGGAAAACGCGAATCTGGCGTTGTTGCGGGATCGCGTCGCCGATTATGTGACGCAAGCGCAAATCCCCGGCGACAAGGGCGTTCGCGACGCCTTTGCAGGGCTTGGAAAGCTTGAACTGGAGATCGCAAAAGGGGCGCTTACACCGGTCGCTGCCGCTGATGTCGGATATCGTGTCTTGGTTAACGGCGAGCGGCCGGGCTTTGCAGATGTTTTGGCTGCCGCACCGGTTCTCGGCACACTCGTCCGCGACGCGCATATTGGTTCCACGATCGTGGAAGAGGTGGGTGCAGCTAAGGCGGTTCATAAAAACTCACTTCAATATGTCGGCGATACCCATGTTTATGTGATCCGCCGTGCCGATGGCTCGCTTTACAAGGTAGGTGAGAGCGCTCAAGGTGTGAGGGTAGCCGACGGGGCGTCGATCCGGGCTGAGCAACAGGCGCGCCGACTGACACGAGAAACCGGTGAGTTCTATACATCTGAGATCATAAAGAACTTTGGCGGGAAAGCGGATGCGCGCGCGTACGAAACCCGCGTTATCCGAACATATGAGCGCCTGTTCGGTAAACGACCGCCAGGTAATCTGTTAGATCGTTAGGAGTGAGGTGTGGCGCACAATCGCAAATTAGTAATTGGCGGTGTCGCAATGACGACGGCGAGAATTCCAGCAAAGAAAAATGGGTCAGCTGCCAATCGAGCTCGAGATGAAATTGAGAGAGAAATGATTGAATCAGGATATTTAAATGGTGCGCCTTTTAAGTGGGTTGGCTTGCTAATTCGCTACGGATTAGTTGATGAGAATACGCCTCATTATGAGAAAATTAATGTTAAGCATGGTGACCTTCCAATCGCTATAGAAGTTGATACACGTCATTTTCTAGATGCAACTGAAGAAGAGATGACTACAGTCTATCGCAGGGCAACACTTATTGCGCTATTGCATGCCGGCGAAAAGTATAATTTGAATGTAGGCCGAATAAAGGAGCTCCTTGGCGAAGTCTGATTTCTGCCTGCGCGATATCACGGTGACGCTCGGCCAAACGATCCGCCGCGACGACAGCTTGGGGGTCGAGCGCCGGCAACCCGCACGAGATCTGGTACCGGTTCAACGGCAAGCAGCTCGGCTATGTCGGCAACAACGGCACCGAGGACACCACCTACACCGACTCGATCGCCCACCGCCAGCAAACCCCGAGCACCACCAACGCGTTCCGCAACGACTTCATGCGATCGATATGAAATCAAATGCGCTATCGGAGTGCAGGCTTGTACATCGACTTGTGTCGTCCGCGTATTGGCGATCCGCTCACCTTTCGATACGGCCCCGGCGCCCGGATTAATGCTTGTCGACGACACAGCTCAGATCGGAATGGCTCAACGTGCGCAGTTACTTTATGCAATACCGACCGACACCCGGTTCCTCGCCTCGCCCCATTCGATCCCTTTTTCGGCCAGCCAGTCGTCGCGATAATAGGTGCAGGCATAGCGGTCGCCGCCGTCGCAGAGCAGGGTGACGATGCTGCCCGACTGGCCGGCCGCGGCCATTTCCTCGACGATCCGCAGGCAGGCCCACAGGTTGGTGCCGGTCGAGCCGCCGACGGTGCGTCCCAGCCGGTCCGACAGCGCCCGCATCGCGCCGATGCTGTCGGCGTCGGCGACGGCGATCATACGGTCGATCACGCTCGGCACGAAGCTCGGTTCGACGCGCGGCCGGCCGATGCCTTCGATGCAACTGCCACAGCCCTCCGGCAGCATCGTCGCGCTGCGGTCGGCGAAGTGGCGGTGGAACACCGACTGTTCGGGATCGGCGACGCACAGCTTCGTCGCATACCGGCGATAGCGCAGGAAGCGCCCGATCGTCGCCGACGTGCCACCGGTCCCCGCCCCGCACACGATCCAGTTCGGGATCGAATAGCGCTCCTCCGCCATCTGGGCGAAGATGCTCTCGGCGATGTTGTTGTTGCCGCGCCAGTCGGTCGCGCGTTCGGCATAGGTGAACTGGTCGAGATAATGCCCGCCCGTCTCCGCCGCCAGCCGATGCGCGACGTCGTAAACGGTACGCGGATCGTCGACGGTGTGGATCTCGCCGCCATGGAAACGGATGGCGTCGAGCTTGGGGGCGGCGGTCGCCGCCGGCACGACCGCGATGAAGCGCAGGCCCAACATCCGTGCGAAATAGGCTTCGCTGACCGCGGTCGATCCCGACGACGCCTCGATCACCGTCGTGTCAGGACCGATCCAGGCGTTGCATAGCGCATAGAGGAACAGCGACCGCGCGAGACGGTGCTTCAGGCTACCGGTCGGATGGCTACTCTCATCCTTCAGATACAGATCGATCCCCGGATACCGCGACAGCGGCAGGTGGATCAGATGCGTGTCCGCCGACCGGTTGAAATCCGCCTCGATCCGCCGAACCGCCTCGTCGCACCATGCGCGGCGCGCCACGTCTCCCTGCCCCGTCATCATCTCGTCGACCCCATGCTCACATATCGTCACGCCAGACCCCGCCGGATCAATAGCGCCTCGATCCCGGCATCGCGACCACGAAACGCGCGGAAGCTGTCGGCGGCCAGCACTTCCGCCCAGAGGTAGCTGTAATAACCCGAGACGTAACCTGACGCACGACCATTAGTGCGGAGTGAAACCGGCGAGCGGCGATGAGCTTCTCGAACACGTCTGGCGGCAGCGGTGTTCCGGTCCGATAATGGCCCGACATGCTGGTCAGCACGGCGTGATACCAGGCGCGAACGGCACCATCCTGATCCGCAGGCCCGGGGCCGTTGCCCGAATCTGCGGGATCAACCGGCTGACGAACATCATTTCCATCGCCTCGGGCGCAGTCAGCGTGATGGTCTGCGAGGCGGTCGACGGATCGAAATGCAGGGTGAGGTTGAACGTATCGTCGACTTCGCGGAGCAGCCGCCCGATACGATGTTGCAACGCCTCGCCGAGCGCGGTCAGCTGTCGCCGCTCGCCATAGACGACCAGTTCGTCCCGGAAATGATCGCGCAATTGTCGCAGCTTGACGCTCATCGCCGGCTAGCTGATCGCGATCGAATGCGCCGCCGCGGTCAGCGACGGCGAATGTAGCAACGCGTCCAGCGCATACATCAGATTGATGTTGAGCCGGCGCAGCCGCGTATGCGCCTGCCCGTCCGACCGCCATCCATCCGGAGTGTGCAACGCCCCACGCCCTTTCGAGACCACCAACCGGTGGGCATCATGTCAGGCAAACGAGACCGTTGCCAGCGATGGAGGTAGAAGGAGTTACCTCCTACCGCGGCATGCCGCTCAATCCGCTCGCCTCGCGCAGTGCCTTGCCATCGAGACGATAGCCGTCGAGGAACACCGTCTCGACATGCCGCAAATCGCCGATCCGCTGCGACACGTCGCCGTCGACCAGGATGATGTCGGCCGTCTTGCCGGCGGCGATCGATCCGACGCGGTCCGCCATGCCGGTCATGCGCGCGGGCACGATGGTCGCGGTCTGCAACGCCTCCGCATTGGTGAGGCCAGCTTCCTGATACAATTCCAGTTCGCGGACCAGTTCCAGACCGTAGCCGTCGGTCCCCGCGACGATCCGCACGCCCGCGTCGTGAAGCTTGCCGACCAGCCCGACCATCTTGGCGAAGCTCTTGCGGAAATCGTCGCGGGTCAGGTTGCCGAACAACGGATAGCCGCTGATCTTCCAGCCGCGCACGACGGCCGGCGGCGCGACATCGGCGAACGGCGCATATTCTGGCGACAGCGACGAGCCATCCGACGTCATCAGCGGCTCCCACACTGTCAGGGTCGGATCGATGATCGTGCCGCGCTTCGCCAGTTCCGCGTAGAACGCTTTCATCGCCGGGGAGTCGAGGTCGACGTCCTTCCCGTATTGGGCCGGCCCCTCGAGCCGCGCGGCGGTGTTGGCTTTGTCGACCACCGATTGCGGCATCGCCTGCATCATGATGAAGTTGATATGCGTCACTTCGTCATAGCCGGCACGTACGGCGTCGAGCGGGCGCATCCCGGCGGGGACATGGCCGTGGACATGCAGTCCCAGCCGGTGTGCCTCGGCGGCGGCGGGCGCGATCCAGGCGGGATTCATCGACGTGTAGAATTTGGCGCCCCACAGGCCCGCCGCCTTGATCTTGCGGACGGCGGCGACCGCCTCGTCCGCCGAGGAGACGGTGAGCGCTCCCTGCGCCGCCAGCGGATCCTTGCGATCGATGATGACCGAGATCTTGCCGTCGGGTGCCAGCAGGTCGCCCGCCGCCCGCCGCTTGTAGATGCTCAGCGCATCCTCGATCAGCGAGCCGGGGCTGCGATAGTTGGTCATGCCGGTCGCAACGTTCTGGAGCAGGTTCCAGTCGTCGCCGACATGCTGGTGCGAGTCCCACAGTCCGGGCAACAGTGTCTTTCCGCGACCGTCGATGACGGTGGCCCCGGCCGGCGCTTTGACCGATCCGGCGGCGCCGACGGCAACGACCTTGCCATCGGCGATCAAGACCGCGCGGTCCGGCAGATAGCGGCCCGCGACCGAATCGAACACCAGCACGTGATCGACCAGCGTCGGCGCGCGGTTGGCCTTGGACAGGAAGCGATGCGCGATATCGCGGACCATCGCGGCCGTCGCCTTGTCCTGAATGTCCTTCAGCTTCGGACCGGCCGCCTCATACCCTTCCGGCAAGAGCGAGATCGTCCCGGCATTGCCGAAGAACCGGTTGTCGCCGTCGAGCCAGACCGGGTTCGGGGAAAAACCCAGTCCGCGGACGAAGGCCAGCTTCACTATGGTCTTGCCGCGCGGACCATCGATCTCGACCGGCTGGCCGATATCGATGCTGGCATGTCCCGTCGGCAGCAGATCGATGCCCTTGTCGCCCGCCTTGACCAAGGCGTCGATATCGAGCTCGCTCGCCAGCCACGGCCCGCCATAGGTGTTGTAGCGTTTGCCGGCGAACGGCGCCGACCCGGCATCGACCGACGTCTTCCACGTGGCGCCGCCCTTGCCGTCGGCGGCAAAATTCTCGGTCGCGTCACCGGAATCGGTGAAGCCGCGGATCGCGATCGCGGTCGGTCGCTGGTCGTCGCCCAGCGTCAGCACCTCGTCCGTTTCGGTGACCCAGCCCCGCAACGACATCGACATGCGATAGGCGACGCGCCCGTCGGGCAATTTCCACTGCCAGATATCGCCATGCTTCCCGGCGATCGAACTGATCATATAGTGCCGCGCTCCGGCGGGCGGCGCCATCAGCTGTTCCTTCGGCGTCGATGCCGCGCCGATCGCAGCGACGGACGAAACGAGCAACGCGGCCAGCACCAGTCGACGCATGATATCCTCCCCCCGTGGAATGCCAGCGAGACTGACAGTTATAGCGGCAGAATCAACGTCAAAAGCTCGCCAGCTATTCGGGCGCTGACGTCATGACTTCGTCATCGGTTCGTAACCGCAGAGTCGCCGAACCGACCTAGCGCGACCCCAAAACAAGATTGGGGGAAAATCAATGTTTGCCAAATCCATGCTGTGCGCAGGCGCAGCGTTCGTCGTGTCGTGGTCGCCGGCGGCGGTCGCGCAGGACCAGTCGGTGGCGGTCGATGCCGACACGCCGTCGCAGGCCGCCGACATCGTCGTCACCGGCACGCGCCAGGGCGAGAAGAAGGCGATCGATGCCAAGCGCCAGGCCGACAATTTCACCGAAGCGCTGTTCGCCAACGACGTCGGCAAATTGCCCGACCAGAACGTCGCGGAGGCCGTGCGCCGCCTGCCCGGCCTGTCGGTCGCCAACGACCAGGGTGAGGGGCGCTACGTCATCATCCGCGGCGTCAATCCCAACCTAGTCAACGTCGTCCTCAACGGTCTCACCCTGCCCGCGCCGGAGCCCGATGGTCGCCAGGTCAAGCTCGACGACATCCCGTCGGCGATGATTAGCTCGGTCATCGTCACCAAGTCGCTGACCGCCGACCAGGACGCCAACGCGATCGGCGGCGAGGTCAACATCCGCACGTTGACCGCGTTCGACCGCACCAAGCCGTTCTTCCTCGACGCGCGGGCGCAATATGGCGCGTACCACCTGAACGGGGGGCATCCCTACGAGGGCGATTTCCAGATCGGCGGACGGTTCGGCGACCGCCAGCAGTTCGGCGCGGTGCTGTCGCTCAATTACTCGCGCCGACCCATCGAATCGGAGAATTTCCAGGGATCGACCAACTGGCGCGTGCCGGCATCGAGCACCGGTGCCAATCAGAGCTATGTCCTGCCCGACAGTGCGGGCTTGCGCGACTACAACCTGACGCGCACGCGCGAGGGCGCGGTGCTCAACCTCGACTGGCGGCCGACCGACACGACCAAGCTGTTCCTGCGCGGTTCGTTCTCGCGGTTCGACGACAACGAAACGCGCGACCAGTTCATCATCGACAACCAGTCGGCCTTCACCAACCAGACCGCGACGACCGGCACCTTCAAGGGGCGCGGCAGCGTCCGCGTGCGGCGGCGCAACGAGGACGACAACACCAAGTCGGTGCAGGGGGGCGGCAGCTTCGGGCTGGGCGATGGCGGCGCGACGCTCGATCTGTCGGGCGGCTGGACGCGTGCGCAGAAGCGCGATCCGCTCCGCTCCGAATATAATTTCCGCACCGGCGGCAGCGCGCTGACCGTCAATTACGACGTGTCGGGCACGCCCTATTTCTTCATCCCCACGGTGCAGCCGACCGACAACCAGAGCGCCTATGCGCTCAACAGCGTCAATTACGACACGCGCCTGGCCGTCGAGACGCTGTGGCAGGGGCGCGCCGACCTGACGCTCCCGATCGAGTTTGGCAACGGTTCGACCGTCAAGCTCGGCGCCAAATATCTCGACCGGCACAAGGTCAACAATCGCGATTATCTGACCTATGGCCTGACCAGCGGTCGCACGTTCACGCTGGCGAACGCGTCGTACCTCGGCGACACCAGCTTCTATGACGGCGCCTATTATTTCCCGGTGCGGATCGGATACGACGCGGCGCAGGCCTATCTCGCCGCCAATCCGGGCACGATCACCGTCAATACGGCGAGCTCGCGCAACAACAGCCTGGCCAACGATTACGACGTCCGCGAGTCGATCGCGGCCGGTTACGCGATGGCAACGCTCAAGTTCGGCGGGCTGACGCTCGTGCCGGGCGTCCGCGTCGAGCATACGCGCGATCGCACCAAGGCGAAGCTCATCACCGCGACCGCGGCATTGGACGAGGACTACAATGCGTTCGGCGCGAAGGACTATACCGATTGGTTCCCGGGGCTGAACGCTAAGTTCGAGGTCACGCCCAGCTTCCTGCTGCGCGCAGCCGCCACGACGTCGCTCGGGCGGCCCAATTATCCCGATCTGTCGCCCTACGTGTCGGTCGATACCACGACCACACCGCGTCCGACCGTGACGCTCGGCAATCCGGCGCTGAAACCGTACAAGGCGCTGAACCTCGATGCGGCGGCGGAATATTACCTGCCCGGCCAGGGGCTGTTGTCGGCCGGGCTGTTCTACAAGCGGATCGACAATCCGATCTACACCCAGACCCAGGTCAACACCGCCGGCACCTTCGCCGGGCAAAGCTTCACCGCGGTCGACGTCGTCCAGCCGCTCAACGCACGCGTCGCTTATGTGAAGGGGATCGAGGCGAACGCGCAGGTCCGCTTCACCTTCCTGCCCGCGCCGCTCGACGGGCTCGGCGTCGCGGTCAACTCTGCGCACATCACCGGGCATGGCGACGGCACCCTGCTCGGCACGACGCCACGGAGCGGCCCCTTCCCGCTGTTCCTGCAATCGCGCGATGTCGGTACGGCGCAGGTCTATTACGAGAAATACGGTCTCGCCGTCCGCGTCGCCTATTCGTACCGCTCGCCCTATCTCGATACGATCGGCGCGAACGCGGCGAGCGATCAATATACCGACAGCAACGGCCAACTCGACGTCAACGTCAGCTATCAGGTGACGCCGCAGCTGACCTTCTTCGGCCAGGCGCTCAACCTGACCGACGCGCCGTGGCGGCGTTATATCGGCAGTAAGCAGTATCTCGTCGAGCGCGAGCGTTACGGCTACAGCTTCCGCTGGGGCGCGCAGCTGCATTTCTAGAGCGGGGAGAGACGGGATGATCGGCAAGGCCTGTGCCACGGTCGGCGCCGCCGCGATGCTGGTGGTTGCCGCGAACGGTGACGCCGCACCTGCTCGATCACGCGGGCCGGCGCTCAAGGTCGATCGCGTCGTCGTCCTGATGCGCCACGGCGTACGCCCGCCGACCAAGGCGCTGGCAATGCCCGCCGGCGTCGCCGACGGAAGCTGGCCCGACTGGCCGGTCAAGCCCGGCTACCTGACGCCGCACGGTGCCGCCGCGGTGGCACTGGCGGGTGGGTACGACCGCGCGCGTTGGATCGCGGCCGGACTGCTCGATGCGCGCGGGTGTCCGGCGGCGAGCGCCGTGCGGATCGTCGCCGACAGCGATCAGCGCACGATCGCGACCGGCCGTACCTATGCCGATGCGCTGCTCCCCGGATGCGCCGCGGCGATCGAGCATCGCCCGCAGGACGAGCCGGACCCGATCTTCTCACCGGTCGATGAAGGCGCCGCCCCGATCGACCCGACACGCGCGGCCGAGGCCGTCGCCGCGGCCCTGCCGCGGGGCATCGCTGCCGAGGAAATGCGGCTGCGGCCACTCTTGACGCGGCTCGACGCGATCTTGTGCGCCCAAGCAGCGCCTAGCTGCGGTGTCGGCCGGGTGCCGACGAGCATCGTCCCGGCAACCGCCGCCAAGCGGCCCAAGCTGACGGGTGCGCTCGACCGCGCATCGACCGCCGCACAGATCCTGTTGCTCGAATATGCCGAGGGCAAGCCGATGGCGGAGGTCGGCTGGGGCCGCGCGACGCCGGCCGACGTCGCGCGCCTGTCCGAATTCCACAGCGTCGAGTTCGCGATCCTGGCGCGTCCACGCTACCTGGCGCAGCGCAACCTCGCCTTGCTGGCACCGCTGATGAGTCAGGCGCTGACGGCAACCGCGGCGCCGCGCGTCACGATGATCGCCGGTCACGACACCAACGTCGCCAGCCTGGGCGGCCTGCTCGGGCTGCACTGGCGCGTGCCCGGTCTCGCCGCCGACGATCCCTCGCCCGGCGGCGCGATCATCCTCGAGCGGCTGCGCGACGGTGCCGGCAACCTCTATGTCCGCGCTCGCTTCCGGTCGCAGACGATCGATCAGATCCGGCGGCTGTCGCCGAGCAGTGGTGCAGCGCCCTACGATGTCGCCGTGCCGATCGACGGCTGCCGATCCGCGGCCGGCACCGGCGTCTGCACGCTGCGCGCGTTCAACGCCAAGCTGGCGACGAACTGAGAAGGCGGGCGCGGGCGCCTCGCAATCAAGGTCGGGCCGGCCTACCCTCATCAGGGGTAAGGCCGGCCCTTTCGCATCAGAAGAACCGCACCCGCGCCGTCATCTTCTCGCGCCGGCGGACAGCGAAGGCCATGCCACCGAACCCCATGACCAGCATCGCCCAGGTCACCGGTTCGGGCACGGCCGCGACGGCGGTCGGCGCGAAGGCCACACCGCGAAAGTTGGAATCGGCCGGCGCCGCCGCCAGCGTCGTAAAGCGCGCGGTGCTGGAAAAGGTGCGCGACGACAGGCTGTCGGTGATGCCGTAGAGATAGCTCTGGTCGGTCTCGCCCTTCGTGAAGCTGGTGGCGTAGAGCTCCACCGTATCGCCGTTGACTTGCCCGGTCAGCCCGAACAGGCCGGTGACGCCCGACGCCGACGTGTTCGCCACCAGATTGAGCCCGGCCGACAGGGTGTATGCGAGGCTCCAGCTGCCGTTGGCGAACACCCATTTCTGCAATCCGCCGTTACCGAGCCCGACGCCGAACGAGTCGTTCAGCGCTGAATCGTTCTTGGGCAGGCCACTGTCGGCGACGTAGAGCGTGTTCGCGTTGGCGAAGAAGAACTGCTCGGGGCTCAGGTTGATCTCCTGCCCAATGCTACTGATGCCGTTGCCGGTCCCGGCGGTGATGACGAACTTGCCCGTCCCGCCGCTGTTGCCGAAACCGGGCAGGCGCGCCGGCCCGTTGCCGTTATTGGCAAGGTCGGTCGGCAAGCTGCCCGCCGCCCCGAGCGTGCCGACGAAATCGCGGTTCGATCCCGACCCCTGCTTGCTGTCGACCGATGTGTAGAGCTACCCGTTATAAACCTGGACGTCGCGCGTATCCTGCGCCGCCGTCTTGCCGCTGGTGTCGAGGCCGGTGACCGCGGTGGCCGACGACGACCCGCGCTGCGCATAAAAGACCCCGCCCGTCTTGTCGCCGCTCTGCCCCTGGCCCGACAGATAAATGCTGCTGCCGTCGACCGTATAGGCCGACCGCGGGTTCTGCCCGTTGAACACGTTGAAGACCGCGGTCGTGCTGTCGACGATGCCGTTCGCATCAACCAGTGCGGCGACGCGCGCCACCGGGATATATCCCTGTCCCGTCAGGCTGCCCGACTGTGCGAGCGCGGTCGACTTGGTCGGGTCGGTGGTCAACGTGCCGTAAGCGGTCGGATTGGCATTGAACGCGTCGACATTCACGCCATAGCCCATCAGGCTCAGGTAACGGCCATCGCTCGACAGGTGCAGGAACCCCTCCGACGACGAGCCATATTCCGCCGACACCGCGTTGTTCGCGCCGCTCCCGACCTGCGGCAGCACCATGGCGCCGGCATAGGTCGCGCTGATCGTGCCGACATGCGAGAACTGCATGAGCGTCAACGGCGATGCCTGGTTGACGGTGTAGCTGCCCCCCGTCGCGCCCCAGACGCCGTTGCCGGACACCGACACGACGAGGTTGCCCGGCATGAAGCTCGCTGCCCATGCCGGCGTGGTCGACAGCGACAGTGCAGCCAGCATGGCGCAACGGAACGGCGATTTCATCGATGACCCCTGACAAACCGCGATTCGTCGCGGTCTCATCGAATCCAGATGCTGACGCGCGATGACAGGCCGATGACGTTTTCGTGATGCTTGTGTGTCTGCGCGCCAGCAATGGAATGGCAGCGCTATCGCACAACCCTCACGTCAGATACGCATGCACGATCGCCACCAGTTCCTCTGCCGCCTGGGTGCGTGGATCGTCGGAGGTGGCGGCGGGGTCGAGCATGTGTTCGCGGATGTGGTCCTCGATCACTTCGGCGATGAAGCCGTCGAGCGCGCCGCGGCAGGCGGTGGCCTGTTGCAGGACGCGGGCGCATTCGGTGTCGGCCTCGATCGCGCGCTCGATCGCGGCGACCTGTCCCTTCAGCCGCTTGATCCGGTTGAGCAGCTTCTGTTTCTCTGCGGCGACGTGAGCCATGCAATTCATCCTTGATGCCATACCCCCATAGGGTATAGGCGCCGCCACGTCGAGTCGCCGCCAGAACGACCGATCGCCATGCCAACCCTCGCGACGAGGACAAACTGTAACAATGCCGCGCGACAATAGTCGACAGCCCATGCCGCTGGTGCCAGCGACGCGAGACTGACCGGTTTCGCCTCGTCGATGCCAGCGGCGTCAACGAGGTAACGAGATGACCGAACCGATCGCGCGTCCGTTGCCGGCGCGCTCCTTCTCCCGATTGTTCCGCGCGGCGCCGCCCAATTTGGCGGACGTCGTGACACTGCTGCTGATCGGCGCGATCGGTGTGCTGGTCGTGCGCGGGCTGAGCGGGGTCGCGCAGCCGCTGTCGCAATTGTCGGTCCAGCCGATCGCGCTCGACCCGGCGCGGCTGCCCGGTTACGCGCTGCGCACGACGCTGCGGATGTTCGCGGCGCTGGGCGCGAGCCTGATCTTCACCCTGGTCATCGCGACGCTCGCCGCGCGCAGCCGCCGCGCCGAGCAGATCATTGTGCCGGCGCTCGACATCCTGCAATCGGTGCCGATTCTCGGGTTCCTGACCTTTACCGTCACCTTCTTCCTGCGGCTGTTCCCGGGCCAGCAACTCGGTGCCGAGTGCGCCGCGGTGTTCGCGATCTTCACCAGTCAGGCGTGGAACATGGCGTTCAGCTTCTACCAGTCGCTGCGCTCGGTGCCGTCGGACTTGCAGGAGGTCTGTCAGGGTTTCGGCCTGTCCTCGACCCGGCGGTTCCTGCGGCTCGAGCTGCCGTTCGCGATTCCAGGCCTCGTGTGGAACGCGATGATGTCGATGTCGGGGGGGTGGTTCTTCGTCGTCGCGTCGGAGGCGATCACGGTCGGCAATACGACGGTCGCGCTGCCCGGGATCGGATCGTGGCTGGCGCTGGCGATCGCGCGGCAGGATGCGGCGGCGGTCGCCTGGGCGGTGGGCACGATGGGCGTGCTGATCCTACTCTACGACCAGCTGTTCTTCCGCCCGATCGTCGCTTGGGCCGATCGCTACCGGTTCGAGCAGACCGCCAGCGTCGAGCGGCCGCGATCCTGGGCATACGACCTGCTCCGCCGGACGCGGCTGCTGCCGATGTTGCTGTCGCCGCTCTATGCCGTCGGCCAGTTGCTGATGTCGATCGGCGGCACGCGCCGGATCCGTGCCACGGTCGAGACTCGTGCGCCCAACCCGGTCGCCGAGTGGCTGTGGCGCGCCTTCCTCGCCGCGCTGGTGATCGGTTCGGCGTGGCTGATCCTCGATTATGTCGGACGCGAGCTGTCGGCGCACGACATCCTGCACGCGGTCGCCGCCGCGCTGGTAACGCTGCTGCGCGTCGTCGTGCTGATCGCCATCGCCAGCCTGATCTGGGTCCCGATCGGCGTGTGGATCGGGATGCGCCCGCGCTGGGCCGAGCGGTTGCAGCCGATCGCGCAGTTCCTGGCGGCGTTTCCGGCCAACGTGCTGTTCCCGTTCGTCGTCGTCGCGATCGTGCGCTGGCACCTGGCGCCCGACATCTGGCTGTCGCCGCTCATCATCCTGGGCACGCAATGGTACATCCTGTTCAACGTCATCGCCGGCGCGAGCGTGATCCCGACCGACATGCGCGAGGCGGCGTCGATGTTCGGGGTGCGCGGCCTGCAATGGTGGCGGCGCGTCGTGATCCCGGCAATCTTCCCCTATTACGTCACCGGCGCGCTGACCGCGAGCGGCGGATCGTGGAACGCCAGCATCGTCGCGGAAGCGGTGTCGTGGGGGGACCGCCACCTGAGCGCGTTCGGGCTCGGCTCGTACATCGCCGATGCGACCGCCGCGGGCGATTATCCGCGCGTCGCATGCGGCGTCGCGGTGATGTCGATCTTCGTCCTGACCTTCAACCGGCTCGTCTGGCGTCCGATGTACGCCTTTGCCGAGCGCCGTCTCCGTTTCGCCTGAGGAGCCCGATCGATGGCAACCCGTTCGCTCGTCCCCGCCCGGCCGCTGGTCGAAGTCCGCGCGCTCAGCCACCATTACGGCCGCACCGGCGGCTCGCATCAGGTGATCGACCATGTCGACCTGACGCTCGACACCAACGAAGTGGTCGGGCTGCTCGGCCGCTCGGGGTCGGGCAAGTCGACGCTGCTGCGCTCGATCGCCGGCCTGATCCGGCCGAGCGCCGGCGAAGTCCGGTTCATCGCCGACGAGGACGGCACCGAGCCGAGCGTCGCGATGGTGTTCCAGACCTTCGCGCTGTTCCCGTGGCTGACCGTGTTGCAGAACGTCGAACTGGGGCTGGAGGCGCAGCGCGTGCCGGCGGAGGAGCGGCGCACCCGCGCGCTCGCCGCGATCGACCTGATCGGGCTCGACGGGTTCGAGAATGCGTATCCCAAGGAATTGTCGGGCGGCATGCGCCAGCGCGTCGGACTGGCGCGGGCGATCGTCGTCAACCCGTCGCTGCTGCTGATGGACGAGCCGTTCTCCGCGCTCGACGTGCTGACGGCGGAGACGCTCCGCACCGACCTGCTCGACCTGTGGTCCGAAGGCCGGATGCCGATTCGCTCGATGCTGATCGTGACACACAATATCGAGGAAGCGGTGCTGATGTGCGATCGCATCCTGGTCTTTTCGTCCAATCCCGGCCGCATCGCCGCCGAGATCCGGGTCGACCTGCCGCAGCCGCGCGACCGGCTCGACCCCGCCTTCCGCGCGCTGGTCGACGACATCTATGCGCGGATGACGGCACGCCCGGCCGCCGCGCCGGCGCCGAAGGACGGCGTGTTCCCGGGCACGGGCATCGCGATGGTGCTGCCGCGTGTGTCGACCAACGCGCTCGCCGGGTTGATCGAGGAAGTCGATGCGCAGCCGTTCGACGGCCGCGCCAGCCTGGCCGAACTCGCCGACAGCCTGCAGCTGGAGGTCGACGAATTGCTGCCGATGGCGGAGACGCTGCAACTGCTGCGTTTCGCCGAACTGAAGGGGGCCGGGATCGCGCTGACCCCCTCGGCGCGGCGTTATGCGCAGGCCGATGTCGACGCGCGCAAGGCGCTGTTCGAACGCGCGCTGATCGCGCACGTGCCCCTCGCCCAGCACATCCGCCGCATCCTCGACGAACGCGCATCGCACGACGCGCCCGGACGGCGGTTCCGCGACGAGCTGGAGGATTTCATGTCGCCCGACTACGCCGACGAGACGCTACGCACGGTCACGCACTGGGGCCGCTATGCCGAAATCTTCGCCTATGACGAGGACGACGATCGCTTCAGCCTGGACGATCCGGCGTGATCGAGCGTTTGCGCGTCGCGGCATCGGCGCTGGTCCTGGCGAGCGCCATCCTCGCCACGCCTGCGCTGGCCGACGACGACAAGGCGGCGCTGCCCGACTGGTTGGCGGTGCATGGCCAGGCGACGGTCACGGTGCAGGGCACGCCCGGCTTTCCGTCCCCCTATGCCGGACCCAACAGCCTGACGCCGGATCAGGTCAAGGAAACCGTCGACGTGACGCTGTTCGTGGGCGTGCAGCCGTGGAAAGGCGGCGAGTTCTGGATCAATCCGGAGGTCGACCAGGGCTTCGGCCTCTCTAACACGCTCGGCGTCGCGGGGTTCGTCAGCGCGGAAGCGTACAAGGTCGGCCGGCGGGTGCCCTATACCCGGTTGCAACGCCTGTTCTTCCGCCAGACGATCGATCTGGGCGGCGGCGATGCCAAGGTCGAGGGCCAGGCGAACCAGTTCGCGGGCTCGCGTACCGCCGACCGCTTGGTGGTCACGATCGGCAAGTTCGGCGTCGGCGATGTGTTCGACACCAACAGATACGCCCATGATCCGCGCGGCGATTTCCTCAACTGGGCGATCGTCGATGCCGGGACGTTCGACTACGCCGCCGACGCCTGGGGCTATTCGAGCGGCGCGGCGATCGAATGGTATCGCGGGCCGTGGGCGCTACGGGTCGGCGCGTTCAACTTGTCGACCGTGCCCAATGGCGAGAAACTGGAACAGGGCTTCGGCCAGTATCAGTTGAATGCCGAGGTCGAGCATCGCCACACGCTGGGCGGACGCGACGGCGCGGTGCGCGTGACATTGTTCCGCAATCGCGGGCGGTTCGGCCGCTTCGACGACGCGCTGACGCTGGCGGCCGCGACGGGCGCCACGCCCGACACCGCGCCAGTTCGCGTGCGGCACTCCCGGCTAGGGGTCAGCATCAATGTCGAGCAAGCGGTGAGCGACGATGTCGGCGTGTTCGCCCGCGCCGGCCTGGCGGATGGCGCGATCGAGCCGTACGATTTCACCGACATCGACCGCACCGTCTCCGCCGGGGTCGCGATCGCCGGCGGAGGCTGGGGCCGCAAGCAGGACACGATCGGCCTCGCCGCCGTCGTCAACGGCATCGGCCGCGAGCACCAGTATTATCTCGCGGCGGGCGGGATCGGCGTGCTGGTCGGCGACGGCCAATTGCCACACCCGGGCGCCGAGGCGATCGCGGAAGCCTATTACCAGTGGCAGGTCGCGAAACCCGTCGCCGTCAGCCTCGACTACCAGTTTGTTGCCAACCCCGGCTACAACCGCGACCGCGGCCCGGTCCACGTGCTGGGCATACGGATGCACGGCCAGTTCTAGCCGGGAACGCCGCCTTACTTCACCGGCCGCTTCTCCAGTTTGCGCGCCAAGGTCCGCCGATGCATGCCCAGCCGCCGCGCGGTTTCGGAGATGTTGAAGCCGGTTTCGGCCAACATCTCGTTGATGCGTTCCCATTCGAGCGTCTTGATCGAGGTCGAGCGCGTGGCGAGCGGGGCGTCGGCGTCGCCGGCGGCGCGGCCGAAGGCGGCTTCGATGTCGTCGGTGTTGGACGGTTTGACGAGGTAATGGCACGCACCGAGCTTGATCGCCTCGACCGCGGTCGCGATGCTGGCGAAACCGGTCAGGACCACGATCAGCATCGCCGGATCGTGCGCGTGGAGCCTGGCCACGCAGGGCAGGCCGGACGCCGTGCCGAGCTTCAGGTCGACCACCGCATAATGCGGCCGTCCGGTTGCGAGCAGCGCGTCGAGCGCCGCCGGTCCGTCCGCCACCTGCACGCGATATCCGCGCCGTTCGAACGAGCGGCGCAGCGTCCGCGCGAAGGTCTCGTCGTCCTCGACGATGACGAGGTTGCGGGCGTCAGCCATTCGCGCCCTCCCGCACCGGCGCGACCGGCAGGACCAGCCGCACCTCGGCCCCGCGCGGATCGCGATTGCGCGCCTCCAGCCGCCCGCCGAGCTGGCGCGCGACGTTGGTCGCGAGGAACAGGCCGAGGCCATGCCCAGCGCCCTTGGTCGAATGGTAGAGCCGCCCGACCATCGCCAGCGCATCGGGCGCGAAGCCCGGCCCGTCGTCCGCCACCGCGATCGCGACCCCATCCTCTTCCCGCGTCACCGTCAGCCGCACCGCGTCACGCGACGCCTCGGCCGCATTGTCGAGCAGGTTCCACACCGCCTGCCGCAACGCCGGGGCGACCAGGATGTCGGCCGCGCCCGCCGCCTCCGCCGACCAGACGAAGGGCGCACCCGGATTGAACGTCGCCCATTCGTCGGCGACCGCATCGGCGAACGCCGTCGCCTTCATTACCTCGAGCGGTTCGCTGCGGGGCTGGCCGGCCGAATGGAGGATGTCGGACACGATCGTCTTGCAGCGCTGCACCTCCTGCTGCATCTCCGCGACTTCGGCGGCTAGCGCGGGGTCGCGCGCGATCGCCGGCATGCGGCGCCAGTCGGCCAGGATCACCGCGAGCGAGCCGAGCGGCGTACCCAGCTCGTGCGCAGCCCCCGACGCGAACAGCCCCATCCGCACGATCCCCTCCTCTTCCGCCGCGTGCTGGCGCAGATCGGCGAGGTGCGCGTCGCGGGCGCGCAGGTTGCGCGTGATCCGGGTGATGAACAGGACGAGCAGTCCCGCCACTAGCACGAAGCTGATCCACCGGGCGACCGCGAACAGATCGGTACTTTGCGTCGCGAGGTTGACCGGCAATACGATCGGCCAGTAGCGCACCGTCAGCAGGCCGTAGCTGAACCCCGTCGCCAGCACGAGCACCGCCGCCGCCGCCGGCTGGAGCAGGATCGCGCCGAGCACGACCTGTAGCAGATAGAGGTGGATGAACGGGTTGGTCGCGCCACCGCTCAGATAGAGCTGAAAGGTCAGCACGCTCATGTCGAGCAACAGCGTCAGCATGATCTCGACATCGTGCACGCGGTGCCGGGGCAAGGCGAGCGACACCGCCAGGTTCGCGCTCGCCAGCAACAGCACGGCGCCCAGCATCCAGCCAATCGGCAACGCCACGCCGAATCCGACATGCACGATCAGGATCGTGATCGTCTGGCCAACCACCGCGAGCCAGCGCAATTGCGCGAGCTGGCGCATATTGTCGGCGGCGACGCTTTCCGCCTGTTCGCCGCTGGCGGTGGCGCGGCGGCGGGTCAGCGCGAGGATCGGCGCTTCCATCATGCCGCCTGCCGCTTGCGCAGCAGTTGCACGATGGCGGCGACGCACAGGCCCGACAGCGCGAACCAGGTTATCGCGTAGATCAGGTGGCTGTTGCGGAACTGCACGACGGTCAGGCCGCCGACGGGGTAGCCGCCGGGATTGGGTGTCGCGTCCGCATCAAGGAAGAACGGCGCGACGTCGCTCAAGTGCCGCGCCCGCGCCATCGCCGCGACGTCGCGCGAATACCATCGGCCGGCGGCCGGGTCGTTCGCGCGAAGGAACGCCCCACCCGGCTCGCTGATCCGCAGCAGCCCCGTGACGGTGACCTGGCCGGTCACTTGCCCGTTCGCTCGCCGCGCCGGATCGCGCAGCGCGTCGGGCACGAAACCGCGATTGACCAGCACGATGCCGGTGGCGGTGCGAAGCGGCGTCAGCACCCAGAAGCCGCCGCCGCGATCGGTCACGGCCTTCACCAGCGTCTCCGCCGCATGATCGAACGTACCGGTGGCGGTGATCCGGCGATAGGCATCGTCGCGTTCGTCGATCCGCCTCCATGCCGCCGGCGGCGGCAGCGCGACCGGCGCGGCGTGCACGCGCGCCTCGACGCGGGCGATCAGGTCGAGCTTCCACGCGCGCCGCTCTACCTGCCACAGGCCGAGCGCGGCGAACCCCATCGCCCCGATCAGGGCGAGCGCCAGGAACAGCCCGCGGCTCAGGGCTGGTTGCTCATGTCCGTGGTCGGTGTCGGCATCATGTTCGCGTTCAGGTGGTGCATGATCCACAACGATCCGCTGATGCAGATCAGCAGCAGCACCGCGGTGAAGACATAGGCCATCAGCGTCCATCCGCCCTCTGCCCGGCTGTTGACGTGCAGGAAGCATAGGGTGTGCACCAGGATTTGCACGAACGCCGATGCGACGACGATCGCGGCGGTCAGCCGCGGGTCGGCGATGGTGTGGCTCATCACCAGCCAGAACGGGATGGCGGTGAGCACGACCGAGGCAATGAAACCGACCAGATAGGTACGGCGCGAACCATGGGCTTCAGCGATATCGGCGCTCATTGCACGACCCCGAGCAGGTAGACGAAGGTGAAGACGCCGATCCACACGACGTCGAGGAAATGCCAGAACATGCTGAGGCACAGCAGGCGCTTCTGGTTTTCCGGATGCAGCCCGCGCTGGCCGAGCTGGACCAGCATCACCCCGATCCAGACGATCCCGACCGTCACGTGCAGGCCGTGCGTCGCGACCAGTGTGAAGAACGCCGACAGGAACGCGCTGCGCATCGGCGTCGCGCCCTCGACGATCAGGCCGTGGAATTCATAGAGCTCGACACAGACGAAGCTTGCGCCGAGCAGTGCCGTCGCGACCAGCCAGCCGCGCGTCGCGCCGAGCTTGCCGCGCTGCATCGCGATCATCGCGAAGCCATAAGTGATCGACGACACCAGCAGGATCGCCGTGTTGACCGCCACCAGCGGCAGCTCGAACAGTTCGCGCTGGGTCGGGCCGCCGGCATAGCTGCCGCTCAGCACGCCATAGGTCGCGAACAGCGTCGCGAAGATGAGCGCGTCGCTCATCAGATAGATCCAGAACCCCAGCAGCGTGCCGCTTTCGGGGTGATGCTCGTCCGCCTGCTCGACCAAGTAGAAGGTCTGCGGGTCCAGGGTGGTAGTGCTCATGCGCCGGCTCCCGCCACGAGCAGTTCGCCATGCGCGCGTTCGGTCGCGGCGACCTCCTCGGCCGGAATGTGATAGTCGCGGCGATAGTTGAAGGTATGGCCGATCGCGACCACCACCAGCGCGACGAACGCCACCGCCGCCAGCCACCAGATATACCAGACCATCGCGAAGCCCAGCACCAGCGCGATGCCCGACAGGACCACTCCCGCTCCAGTGTTGCGCGGCATGTGGATCGGGCGATAGCCGCCGCTCGGCCGCTCCGCCCCGCGCCGTTTCATGTCGTACCAGGCGTCGAGATCGTGCGCGACCGGCGTGAACGCGAAGTTATAGGCCGGCGGCGGCGACGCGGTCGACCATTCGAGGGTGCGGCCGTCCCACGGATCGCCAGTCATGTCGCGCAACTTGTCGCGGTTCTTGATGCTCACCGCGATCTGGATGATGAACGCTAGGATCCCGATCAGGATGATGACCGCGCCGATCGCCGCGACGACGAACCAGGGTTGCAGGCTCGGGTCGTCGAAATGGTTGACCCGGCGCGTCGTGCCCATCAGCCCGACGATGTAGATCGGGGTCCACGCGACCCAGTATCCGATCACCCAGCCCCAGAAGGTAACTTTCCCCCAGAACCGGTCGAGCCGGAACCCGAACGCCTTGGGGAACCAGTAATCCATGCCGGCGAACAGCCCGAACACGACTCCGCCGATGATGACGTTGTGGAAATGCGCGACCAGGAACAGCGAGTTGTGCAGCACGAAATCGGCCGGCGGCACCGCCAGCAGTACGCCGGTCATCCCGCCGACCACGAACGTCAGCATGAACGCGACCACCCACATCATCGGCAGTTCGAACCGGATTCGCCCGCGATACATCGTAAACAGCCAGTTGAAGATCTTGGCCCCGGTCGGGATCGAGATGACCATCGTCGCGATCCCGAAGAAGCTGTTGACGCTGGCCCCCGACCCCATCGTGAAGAAGTGGTGCAGCCACACCAGGTAGCTCAGGATCGTGATGACCACGGTCGCGTAGACCATCGACGAATAGCCGAACAGTCGCTTGCCGGTGAAGGTCGAGGTGATTTCCGAATAGATGCCGAACACGGGCAGGACCAGGACGTAGACTTCCGGATGCCCCCAGATCCACACCAGGTTCCAGTACATCATCGGGTTGCCGCCGAGATCGTTGGTGAAGAAATTGGTGCCGACGTAGCGATCGAGCATCAGCAGCGCGAACGCACCAGTCAGCACCGGGAAGATCGCGATCGCCAGCACGTTGCTGCACAGCGCCGTCCAGCAGAACACCGGCATCTTCATCATCGACATGCCCGGGGCGCGCATCTTGATGATCGTCGTCACCATGTTGATCGCCGACAACGTCGTCCCGACACCCGCTATCTGGAGCGCCCAGAGATAGTAATCCGGCCCGGTGTCCGGACTGTTCTGCAGGTTGGTGACCGGCACGTAATTGAGCCATCCCCCGCGCGAGAACTCGCCGACGAACAGCGACACCATCACCAGCAACGCGCCGGCGACGGTCAGCCAGAAACTGAGATTGTTGAGGAACGGGAACGCCACGTCGCGCGCGCCGATCTGAAGCGGCATGACGTAATTGACCAGTCCGACGATCAGCGGGATCGCGACGAAGAAGATCATGATCGTCCCGTGCGCTGAAAAGACCTGATCGTAATGGTGTGGCGGCAGGTATCCCGGGTTCGCGCCGAACGCGATCGCCTGTTGCGCGCGCATCATGAGCGCGTCGGCGAACCCGCGCAGCAGCATCACGATGCCCAGGATCATGTACATGATCCCGATCTTCTTGTGATCGACCGAGGTGAACCAGTCGCGCCACAGCCAGCCCCACAGCCGGTACTTCGTCACCGCTCCCATCACGCCGAGCCCGCCCAACGCGACGACGATGAACGTGACGAGCAGGATCGGCTCATGGATCGGGAAGGATTGCAGCGTCAGGCGGCCGAAGATCGCCTTCAGGGTGGATTGGTCAAACATACTGGCTCCGGCAGTCGGGATCGGGGCGATCAGGAGAGAGGCCGCTCATGCGGCAATTGCGGGTCGTGTGGGGGCGGCGTGGTGACGTTGGGGCCGACGCCCTTCTCTGCGCCGGACTTGAACAGCGCGCCCTCGGGCTTGGCGGCCATACCGTGCATGCCGTTCGCGCACGACGATCCGGGCGCGACACAGCGGCGGTATATGCGATCGAACAGCGTACCGTCGACGCCCGCGAAATACATCGGTGGCACCTTCTCGCTCGGCTTGGCCAGCGCGAGGAAGGCGGTCGTGTCGAGCGTCTTGCCGCTGCCCTTCACCCGCGCGACCCACGCGTCGAAATCACGCTGGCCGACGCCGTAGAGCTTGAAATGCATGTCGGAGAAGCCGGCACCGCTATAGCTGCCCGACAAGCCGTCATAGACGCCGGGCCGGTTGACCACCGCGTGCAGCGTCGATCGCATGCCGGGCATCGTATAGATCATCCCCGCCATCGCCGGCGCGTAGAACGTGTTCATCATGTTGGTCGACGTCATGTCGAACCGAACCTGGCGATCGACCGGCAGCGCGAGTTCGTTGACCGTCGCGATGCCCTGTTCCGGATAGATGAACAGCCATTTCCAGTCGAGCGAGACCACCTGCACCACCAGCGGCTTCGCCTTTGGGTCGGCCGGGCGCCCCGCGGCGATGCGATCGAGCGGGCGGAACGGATCGAGCAGGTGCGTGCTCCACCACGTCAGCGCGCCGAGGCAGATGATGATGAGCAGCGGCGCCGACCAGATCACGAGCTCCAGGCTGGTCGAATGGTCGAAATCGGGGTCGTAGGTCGCCTGGTTGCCCGCGCGATACCGCCACGCGAACAGCACGATCAGCACGATCACCGGCACGATGATGAGCAGCATGATCGCGGTCGAGAAATAAATGATGTCGCGCTGCTGCATCGCGACGTCGCCTGCCGGATTCAGCACCGCGCGGTCGCACGCCGACAACAGCCCCAGCACCGGCACAGCGGCGAGGCCGAGGAAGCGTCGTTTCGTCGCGGCAAGTCGATCGGGCATGATCGCCGCCTAGCCCGGCGCGACCCGGTGCCGACATTGGACATTTTGTCCTATCCCCATCCGGCCGCGATCACGGCACAAGCGAGGATGACACCGGACCCGGACTGAGCGGAGCGACGCCACGATGACTGCCCCCACCGCCGCGGCGAACTCGACGCCGCTCGAACGCGATGCGCGCGTGGTCACCGCGCGCGAGCACCGCATCGCCCCGGGCGAGATCGCGATCGGCGTCATCATCGGGCGGACGTCGGAATTCTTCGACTTCTTCGTCTATGCGATCGCCTCGGTGCTGGTATTCCCCTCGCTGCTGTTCCCGTTCGTCGATGCGGTGACGGGGACGCTCTATTCGTTCGCGCTGTTCTCGCTGGCATTTATGGCGCGGCCGCTCGGTTCGGCCTTGTTCATGTGGATCGACCGCGACCATGGCCGCGGCGTCAAGCTGACGATCGCGCTGTTCCTGCTCGGCGGATCGACCATGGCGATCGCGTTCGTGCCGGGCTACGATCAGGTCGGACTGGCCGCCGCCGGCATCCTCGCACTGTTGCGGATCGGCCAGGGCATGGCGCTGGGCGGCGCGTGGGACGGCCTGCCGTCGCTGTTGTCGCTGAACGCGCCCGAGGATCGCCGCGGCTGGTATGCGATGATCCCGCAGCTCGGCGCGCCGCTCGGCCTGATCGTCGCCGCCGCGTTGTTCGCCTTCTTCCTCGCGACCCTGTCACCGGCCGATTTCCTCAACTGGGGCTGGCGCTATCCGTTCTTCGTCGCGTTCGCGATCAACGTGGTCGCGCTGTTCGCGCGGCTGCGGCTGGTCGCGACACCCGAGTTCGAACGCCTGTTCGAAAGCCGCGAACTGCAACCGGCGCCGTTCTGGGAAACCGTTCGGCTGGAGGGGCGGACGATCGCGCTCGGCGCGTTCGCCCCGCTCGCCAGCTTCGCGCTGTTCCACCTCGTCACCGTCTTCCCGCTGTCCTGGGTAATGCTCTACACCGGCGAGGCGGCCGAGCGGTTCCTCATCATCGAGATCGTCGGCGCGGTCGTCTGCGTGATTGCGATGTTGATGTCCGGCCTGATCGCCGACCGCGTCGGGCGGCGTGCCGTGCTCGGCGTGTCCGCCGCCTGCATCGCCGCTTATAGCGGGTTCGCGCCGCAACTGCTGCGCGCCGGCGCGCTCGGTGAGACGATGTACATGCTGGTCGGCTTCGCGCTGCTCGGACTGGCGTTCGGCCAGTCATCGGGCGCGGTGAACAGCCGGTTTTCGAGTGAGCGCCGCTACACCGGCGCGGCGACCACCGCGAACCTCGCCTGGCTGATCGGCGCCGGCTTCGCCCCGCTGGTCGCCCTGTCGCTCGCCAGCCGGTTCGGATTGTGGTCGGTCGGTGCCTACCTTCTCTCGGGCGCGATCTGCACCTTAGCCGCACTGGCGATCAACCGCGACTGGGCACGGCGTTAGGGCGCATTCGGCCCAAAAAGTCGTTGATCTGCATGAGGTTGTCTTAACGTCGTCGTATCCTTTTGACGGCTAGACACCGGGTGTGATCGATCGTTTCGCCTTGTTGTCGCCGTTCGTGCTGGCCGTTGGCCTGGCACTCGGCGTCGCGCTGCTGGTCGCGGTCGTCGTGCTGGTCCGGGAGAACGGGCGACTGCGGCGGCAGGTCGCCGTCGGTGTGGAACCGGGCGATCCGGCGGTGGATGGCGCCGACCTGCTCGAACGCGTCGCGGCGGTGAGTCATCGGCTGGCGGCGACGCATCCGCTGAGCGGACTGCCGGTGCGCGAGGCGTTGCTGGCGCATATGGCCGCGGACGGGCGCGGGCTACTCGGCGCTATCGCCTTCGCCGATTTCGACCGGCTGACCGCTTTCGACCCGACGCTGGCCGAGCACATGTTCGCAACCGCGACCGCACGGTTGCGCGCGATGCTGCCGCGCGAGCGGTTCGTCGCGCAGGTCGATCGCGGGCAGGTCGGCTTGTGGTTCGGCCAGACGACCGGCGAGGCGGAGGCGCGAGCCGAGCTCGACGCCGTTTCCTACGCGCTCGGCGAGGAGATCGCCGTCGGCGGGCGCAACCTGACGCCGCAGATCAAGGTCCGCCTCGCACGGTTCGACGCCGACGGCGCGATCGAGGCCAACGCCTTCGTCGCGCGGACGCTCGCGTCGTTCACGCTGGCGGCCGGGGCCGCCGCGCAGCCCGAGGCGACGTCCGACTTCGCCGACCTGGCGCAGGACCGCTACGCTCTGGAACAGGATCTGCGCCAGGCGATCTTCCGGCGCGAGCTGCGGCTCGAATACCAGCCGCTGGTCGATGCCGGCGCTGGGCGCGTCAGCGGTGCGGAAGCGCTGATCCGCTGGGACCATCCCGGGCGCGGCGCGATTTCCCCCACACGCTTCATCCCGATCGTCGAAGCGATGGGGCTGGCGAGCGAGATCGGCATGTGGGCGCTCAACACCGCCGCGCGCCAGGCGAACGAGTGGCGCGCCGCGGGGCTCGACAATCTGCGCGTCGCGGTCAACGTCTCCGGGTTGCAGCTCGAACGCGACGACCTGCCGATTCTGGTGCAGCGTACGCTCGAGCGGCACGAGCTCGGGCCGACCGCGCTCGAGATCGAGCTGACCGAAAGCGTCGCGACCAGCGATGCCGACCATTGCCGCCACATCTTCCAGGGATTGCGCGCGATGGGCGTGAAGCTGGCGGTCGACGATTTCGGCACCGGCTATTCGGGGTTCAGTTCGCTGCGAACGCTCGCCTTCGACAAGATCAAGATCGACCGCGAGTTCATCACCGATGTCGACCGCCGGCCGGACAGCCAGGCGATCTGTCAGAGCATCATCGCGCTCGGTCGCGGGCTCGGCATCCGCGTGCTGGCCGAAGGGGTGGAGCGCGCCGGGGAATATGCCTGGCTGCGCCGCCACGGCTGTCACCATTTCCAGGGATTCTATTTCGCGCGACCGCTGAGCGGCGAGGCGTTCGCGGCCTTCGTGCGCGATCGTGCGACTCTCACGAAACTACTGACCGTCGGTGGCATGGCCGACATCGAAACGAGGCTGATGGCATGACAATGCGTGGCAAAATGATCGTGACGGCCATCCTGGCATCGAGCCTCGCGGCCTGTTCGTCGGGACCGTCGCGGGTGAAGACGTTGCCCGCGCCGCCCGCCGCCAACGCGGCCGGGGACGTCGATGCGGCGTTCGATCTGCTGATGCAGGGTGACGAGGGCGGCGCGCGCAAGCGGCTGAAGACGGCGCTGAAGCACGACCCGATGAACGCCAACGCGCAACTGCTCAACGA
Organism: Sphingomonas sp.; assembly: GCF_017304635.1. Lineage (GTDB taxonomy): Bacteria > Pseudomonadota > Alphaproteobacteria > Sphingomonadales > Sphingomonadaceae > Sphingomonas. The sequence goes on along the minus strand of NZ_JAFKMA010000005.1, from coordinate 132,846 downwards.
ATCGATCGCGCGCGATCCGAAGGATTTGCTCGGCCCGCAGAGCTACCCCTACGTCGTGCGCAGCGGCGATACGATCGTCACGCTGGCACAGCGTTTCCTCGGCAATCGGCTGAAGGCATACCAGTTGCTGCGCTACAATGGATTCAAGGCGCCGCTGACACTGGCGGCGGGTCAGGTGCTGCGCATCCCCGGCGAGCCGCCGCGGCCCGAACCGGTCCGTCGCCCGGACGCGCCGGCCGCCCCGGTCCGGCCGGCGCCCTCGCCCAGCCCCGCCGCGCCGAAGCCCAAGCCGGCCCCGGCCGCGCCAAAAGCCAATCCGGCGGCGGCGCGACAGCTCCGCACCGCCGGTCTCGCCGCGCTCAACCAGGGCCAGGTGGTGCGCGCAGTCGGCCTGCTCCGTCGCGCGTCGCAACTCGATCCGGCGAACCCGCTGATCGCGCGCGACCTCGCTCGCGCGGAGCGCATCGCCGCCACCGTCCGGGCGAAGAAGTGACGGGCGCACAAATACTTAAGACCTTAGTCGTACTGCCACCGACGATTTGCCGATCGAGGTGTGTACGATGACGATGCTGGGCCGCTACCAAGTCGACGACCGCCTGGGCGAAGGCGCGATGGCCGACGTCTATCGCGCGCACGACCCCGATATCGGCCGCACCGTCGCGATCAAGGTGCTGAAGCCCGAGCTTGCCCGCGACCCGGAGATCGTCGCGCGGTTCCTGCGCGAGGCACGCGCGGCGGGGGCGCTCAGCCACGCCAACATCGCCACCATCTACGATGTCGGCGAGGCGCAGGGCGTCGCCTATATCGCGATGGAACTGATCGACGGCCAGCCGCTCGATGCCGCGCTGCTGACCCAGGGACGCATGCCGTACGAGCGCGTGCTGGCGATCGGGCACCAGTTGGCGTCGGCCTTGGCTTTCGCGCACCGCCACGGCGTCGTCCACCGCGATATCAAGCCGTCGAACATCCTGCTGTCGGCCGACGGCAGGACCGCCAAGCTGCTCGATTTCGGCGTCGCCCGGATCGGCGAGATGGACGCGGCAACCGCCGACCGCCAATTGGCGAAGACCCAGGTCGGCCAGCTGATCGGCACGCCGCGCTACATGAGCCCCGAACAGGCGCTCGGCCTGCCGGTCGACCAGCGCTCCGACCTGTTCTCGCTTGGCGTCGTGCTCTACGAGATGGTCACCGGCAAGGTCGCGTTTCCGGGCACCGCGCTGGCGACGCTCGCCATCCAGATCGCGCAGGAAAAGGTCGAGCCGATCGACCGCAGCACCACGGACTGCCCGCCGGGCCTGCGCTTCATCATCGACAAACTGCTCGCCAAGAAGCCGGAACAGCGGTTCACCGATGGCGAGGCGCTGGCGGCCGCGCTGGCGCGCGAGATCGCGGCGCAGCAGGACATGCCCGCCGCCAGCCGCCGCGGCCTGTCGCTCCGCCTCAAGCTGCCGCTCGCGCTCGCCAGCGTGACCGCGGTCGCGCTCGCCGGCTGCGTGGTCACCACCCTCGGCCGCGAACAACGGACGCTGGAGCATATGGCGATCGTGTCGGGAAGTTCGACCGCCACCTTCGTCACCAACAACGCCGCCGTGCTCGCCGCCGAGAATGCCGGCCTGTCGCCCGAGCAGCAGGACTGGTCGGCGCTACAGGCCTTCGCCACCACCGCCAGCCGCGACGCGACGGTCCGCGACATGACGGTCGCCGACGCGACCGGCGTGATCCGCGCGGCAAGCGACCCGGCGCTGATCGGCAAGCGCTATGCCGAACCGACCGACGAGACGGCGATGGCGGGCAGCGACGGCATCGCCGTCACCGCGGCCGGCGATGGCGGCCATGGCACCGGCATCCGCTTCGTCCGCCCGATCCGCTATGCCGGCAAGGATTTCGGTACGGTCGACCTGGTGGTCCGCCGCGTCGCGCTCGATGGCGCGCTGGCCGGCGCGCAGACCTCGCTCATCATCCTGTCGGCGGTCGTCATGCTCGTTGTGCTGCTGATCGGTTATATGAGCGGCGCGATGGTCGCGCGCCCGCTCGGCCGCCTGCGCCGCGCGCTCGACGAAGCTGCCAAGGCCAATTTCGCGCTGCGCCTCTCGCATCGCCGACGCGACGAGTTCGGCGCGGTGTTCGACGCCTTCAACCGCGCCGCCGCCGCGATCGAGCCGCGCCTGTCCGGGGGCGAGCCGGTCGACGAGGCCGCCGTGCTGGCGACGCGGATCGCCCCGCCGTCGCGCCTGGCCGCGTAGCGGAGCCGGCCGATGTACATGCTCCAGCTGTTCGACACGGCCAACGACGCGCAGCCGATCGACGCGCGGCTGATCCGCGATGGACTGATGCGGATCGGTCGCGACAGCAATGCCGACTGGTCGATCCCCGATCCCGATTGCGAACTGTCCCGCGCGCATTGCGAGCTGGCCGTCGCCGACGGGACGCTGACGTTGCGTGCGCTGGGGGCGAACGGCGTGTTCGACGATGCGACCGGCCAGCGCTACCCCGACAGCACCCATGTCACCCTCGACGCGCCGGCGACGCTCCGCTTCGGCCGCTTCCGGTTGAAAGCGAGCCACGCGCCGCACGACGATGCGCCGATCGACGCCGCGCGCACGATGGTGCTGACCCCGCCGCTCGGTGCATCGATCGCCGTGCCCGACGACTGGAGCGACGCGTCCGCGCCGCTACCCAGCGTCAACGGCTCGCTGCTCGAGGCATTCTGCGACGGCGCCGGGCTCGACGCGTCGATGCTGTCGAGCGAGGATCCGGCCGAGATCATGCGCCGCGCCGGCGCGGTCTATCGCCAGATGGTGCTCGGCATCGGCGACCTGATGGCCGAACGCGACCGCGCGCGCGGCCAGTACAAGATGTCGCGCACCACGATCGGCGGCACCGGCAACAACCCGTTCAAATGGGCGCCGACGCAGCGCCTCGCGATCGACCTGCTGCTCGCGGGCAGCGGCAATTTCCTGTCGGGCCCGGCCGCGCTGAAGGCGTCGTTCCGCGACATCAAGCGCCATCTGGTTGCGACCTTCGCCGGATTGCACGACAGCCTGCGCACCGCGATCGACGCGTTCGATCCCGCCGCGCTCGACGCCGCCGCCGGCAATCGCGCGACCCTACTGAAAAGCCGCGCCGCCTGCCAGATCGAGGAAGCCGCGACTCGCCACGCCGATTTGTCGCGCCAGCTCGACGGCGGCGAGGGCGGCTCGCTCGAACGCGCGTTTGCCGTCGCCTACGATGCCGCCGAAGCGCAGGCCAATGCGAGCGACGCGCCATGACCGCGCAGCCGATCGTCCCGCTGCGCGCTGACGGCCCTACCCAGGCGTATGTCTCCGTTGCGCGCAGCCATGTCGGGCGCGTACGGCTCATCAACGAGGATCGCGTGCTCGATTGCCCGACCGCGAGCCTGTGGGCCGTCGCTGACGGCATGGGCGGCCATAGCGGCGGCGACCTTGCGGCACAGGCGGTGGTCGACCGGCTTCGCGGTCTGGCCTTGTCGGGACGGACGCTGGCGCTGACCGACATCCTGGTCGCGCTGTCGCAGGCGAACGCCGACATCTGCCGCCGCAATCGCGCCGCGGCGAGCGACGCCGGGACGACCGTCGTCGCTGCAACGATCCTCGACGGCCAGATCCAGATCGCCTGGGCCGGGGACAGCCGCGCCTATCGCCTGCGCGACGGCCGCCTCGACCTGCTGACCCGCGACCATAGCGTTGTGCAGGAACTGGTCGATGCCGGGCTCATCACCCCCGCCCAAGCCGAACGCCACCCTAGCGCCAACGTCATCACTCGCGCGCTGGGGATCGGCGACCGGCTCGATTGCGAGACGATGACGGCGGACTGGCGGCCCGGCGACCGCCTGCTCCTGTGCTCGGACGGACTGAGCCGCTCGATGGCCGCCGACGACCGCCATCATGGCACCGACACCGACATCGCCGACGCGCTGATGGCCGCCGCGCTGGATCGCGACGGCAGCGACAATGTCTCGCTGGTGCTGGTCGGTTAGCCGCCGGGCCGGACGACGGCCGTCCTATCGCCAATCGTCCGGCATCGCTTTCGATCTTGGTGCGTTGTCGCCGTGGAGGTCGCGGCGATGGGTATCTTGTTCGACCAGGAACGGCGGCTGCGATGCGCGATCGCGCGCGAGCGGGATATTGCGGCGAGCGCTGCCGATCCGCGCCGGCGGGTCGCCGCCTGCGACCTGTCGCGTCGACTGTCGCGGCAACTGCCGCAGGGCCCCGTCGAGCCGCTGTTGCTGACCCACGGCTAGCCGGGTCGCGATGACCGGCGACCGATGATCCTCGACGCTTTTCCCTTCGGCGCGCACGTCAAGCGAGCGATCGTTCGTCAGGTTCGCGGGTTGTTCAACGACGAGCGACATGGAGAGCGTCCGGTTGTGCGCAGCGGCGATGCGCTGTTCCCGGCCGATTCGGCGATCTGGCGCGTGCATGGCGACGTCACGTCGATGATGGTCGGCGGCGTGACCGCCTTGCTGTTGCAGATGCTGCATCCGGCGGTCCTGGCCGGCGTGTGGGATCATTCGAACTTCCGCACCGACCATGGTCGGGCGGCTGCGGCGGACGGCGCGGTTCATCGCGGTCACGACCTATGGTGAGCGCGCCAGCGCCGAGGCAGCGATCGACCGCGTGCGCGAGGTGCACCGCCACGTCGCCGGGCGCTTGGCCGACGGCACCCTGTACCGCGCCGACGATCCCGCGCTGCTCGCCTGGGTCCATGTCAGCGAAGCGTGGAGCTTCCTCGCCGCCTGGCAGCGGTACGGCGGCACTGCGCTGTCACCGACTGAGATCGACCGGTATTTCGCCGAGTTCGCCGTGATCGCCCGCGCGCTCGGCGCCGACCCGGTGCCCACCGACGCGGCCGGGATCGCACGAGCGATCGAGACGGCCCGGCCCATGCTGCACGCGGACGAGCGAACGCGCGAGGTCGCCCGGCTCGTCCTCGGGCACCCGCCCGACAATCCTCTCGCCATTCCGTTGCAGCGCCTGACGATGCAGGCCGCGGTCGATCTGCTCCCGACCTGGGCCCGCCGCCTGCACGGCCTGTCCGCGACGCCCTTCCCGGCTCGGCCGCTGATCGATGCCGGGGCGGCGAGCCTGGCGTCGACGTTGCGATGGGCATTCGACTGACGGCGGCACCGACGCGCCACGCCGAGGCCCGGGGCGTCCGTAACAGCAACGTCATGATCCTTCCCTAGCGGCCGCTCGCGCTGGGTGGCGGCCATCTCTCGCCAGGCAATGCGAAGGGACGGGTGCGCGGTGAACATCCTGTTGGCCGAGGACGACGCGATCACGGCGGACGGGATCGCCGCGGGGCTGCGGGGGTCCGGGCATCAGGTGCAGGTCGCGTCGACCGGGCGCGCCGCGCTCGACCTGCTCGACCAACAGGGCTTCGACCTCGCCGTCCTCGACCGGCTGATGCCGCAGGGCGACGGCATGAGCGTGCTCGCCGCGATCCGCCGGCGCGACGATCATCTCCCGGTACTGCTACTGACGGCGCTCGGCGCGATCGAGGATCGTGTCGCCGGGCTGGAGGCGGGGGCCGACGATTATCTCGTCAAGCCGTTCGCCTTCGCCGAACTGTCGGCGCGGATCACGGCGCTGGGACGGCGGGCGGCGGCGAGCGCGGCGGAGACGGCGCCCGATATCGTGTTGCGGTGGCAGGCGCTGGAGCTCGATCTGCTCCAGCGCGAGGCGCGCTGGCACGGCGCGCCGGTCGCGATGCAGCCCCGCGAGTTGCGCCTGCTCGAGGAACTGATGCGCGCCGACGGTCGCATCCTGACCCGCACGATGCTGCTAGAAAGCGTGTGGAAGCTGCATTTCGACCCGCGCACCAACATCGTCGAGACCCATCTCAGCCGGCTGCGTACGCGGCTGGCCGATGCCGGCGTCGTCGATGCGATCGAGACGGTGCGCGGCGCCGGGTACCGGATGCGGGATGCCGGCTGAACGGGGGCTGCGCTGGCGGCGATCGGCCGCGCTGCGCATCGCGCTGGTCCACTCCGCGGCGATCCTGGCTGCGACCGCTTTGCTTGGGCTGGTGGTGGTGCAGGGCTTTCACGGGCTGGTCCAGCGACAGGTCGATCAGCGGATCACCGACGATGCACGCAGCCTGGTGCACCATTTCCACAAGGGCGGCGAGCCGGGTCTGCTAATGGCGATGGCCCAGCGTGCCGACATGATGCCCGATTTGTTACGAGGCGATTTCAGCGCGGATGGCCGGCGGATTGCCGGTGCTGCATCGCTCGCCCCATTGCCACCGGGCTGGCACGACATCGTCCTGAACGCGCGACCGGCGTCATCTTCGCGGGCACGCGCCCTGGCCATCACGCTCGACGACGGATCGCACATCGTGATCGCCGCCCCCAGCGACGCGGTCGGCGCGGCGATCTGGCCGATCACGCTGCTGTTCGTGTTTCAGGCGGTGGCGATCGCGACGCTCGGGATCATCAGCGCATTATTGTTGGCGCGTCATCTGCGCCGGCGGATCGATGCGATGGCCGACACCGCGCGCGCTATCATGCAGGGCCGGATGGAGCGGCGCATGCCGGTCGGTGCCGGCGACGAGTTCGACGATCTCGCCGCGATCCTCAACGCCATGCTCGACCGGATCGGCGCGCTGATCGCCAATCTGCGCCAAGTGTCGAGCGACATCGCCCACGACCTGCGCACGCCGCTCACGCGCCTTCGCGCTGAAGCCGAACGCGCCGCAACCGAATGGGATACGCCGGAGGTTGCCCGGGCACGGCTCGACCTGGTCGTGGCGCAGGCGGACGAGGCGCTGGAGATCTTCGCCGCCCTGCTGCGCATCTCCGAGATCGAGGCAGGCGGTGGGCGCCGCGACTTCGCCAGCGTCGACCTGTCCGCACTCGTCGTCGAACTGAGCGAAAGCTACGAGCCCGCGGTGCGCGACGGCGGCCGCTCGCTCGACTGGCAGGTCGACGATGGCGTCGAGATGGTCGGGGACCGGCAGTTGCTGGCGCAGGCGATCGTCAATCTGATCGAGAATGCGGCGACTCACACGCCGCCCGGCACGCGCGTGGCGCTGTCGCTGCGGGAAACGGCCGGAGGCATCGCGCTCGGCGTGCGCGACGACGGGCCGGGCATCGCGCCAGCCGATCGCGTCCGCGCGCTGCAACGCTTCACGCGGCTCGACGCCAGCCGCGCGACGCCGGGCCACGGCCTCGGCCTCAGCTTGGTCGCGGCGATCGCGGCGCTGCACGGCATGCGCCTCGAACTCGGTGATGCCGGACCCGGACTGGCGGTCGTACTCGACCTGCCGCGAACCGCCGCCGATGGCTGAGCCGGGCCTCGGTTCCCATACATTTTCCCAATGTGACGATTTGCAACAGAAGTGACATGACCCGCCCCTAGCGGCCCCGGCGACACACCACGAAGGGGCTTTCACCATGACAATCGGTCGCCGCGGCCGGCGGATTCGCCGGTTCCGCAACCATGTTCTTTTGACGTCGATCCTGATGGTCGCGACGCCGGCCACGGCCTTCGCCGCGACCGCCGCCACCGACGATCCGCCGGCCAATGCCGGACCGGGCAGCGACATCCTGGTCACCGGCAAGCGCGACAAGCAGCCGACGCCGACCGACACGCAGACCGGCGCGTTCCGCAACCAGGCGCTGGTCGACACGCCGCTGACCGTCACCGTCATCGACCACCTCCTGTTGCAGGAACAGGATGCGCGCGGCCTCGACGATGCGTTGCGCAACGTCGCCGGGATCACGCAGCAGGGCAACAGCCCGCTGACCGCCAACAGCTATGCCGCGCGCGGCGTGGTCGCCAATCCGCGCACCAACTTCCGCCTCAACGGCGCGCTGCCGATCATCAATTACCTGCCGATCCCGATCGAGAACAAGGAACGGGTCGAGGCGCTGAACGGCGTGTCGGCGCTCTACTACGGCTTCACCAGCCCGTCGGTCATCGTCAACCTGGTGACGAAGCGGGCCGGTCGCGACCCGGTCACCGACGTGCGGCTCGATACCGATATCGAGGGGACGTACGGCGCGGGTGTCGACATCGGTCGATCGTTCGGCAGCGCGGCGCAATTCGGGCTGCGCGTCAACGGCTATGCCGCGCATCTGGAAACGCCGATCGACGGCGTCCACGGCTATCGCTGGCTGACCAGCGCCGCGTTCGACGTGCGGCCGACCGATCGCCTGTCGTTGCAGTTCGACGTCGAGCATTACGAGCGCAAGATGGCCGAGCCCGGATCGGTCCTGCTGCCCAATCCGGTCGGCGCGGTGAAGGGGATCGGCGGAACGATCACGCTGCCCCCCTACCCCAACCCGCACAACCGCTACGCCCCGACCGACGCCGCCTATTTCGGCCGCGTGACCAATGGGCTCGCCCGGCTCGACTACAAGATCGCCGATGGCTGGTCGGTCGATGTCGAAGGCGGCGTCGCGCGCCTCCACCGCAGCCGCTGGATCGTCGACGTCAATCCGACCGACCTGGTGAGCGGCGCGGCCACGCTGGTCGGCTATGTCAGCCCGAGCGAGGATTTCGGCAACGACAGCGTCCGCGCCGAGGTTACCGGGACGATCACGACCGGCATCGTGCGGCAGGAAATCCTGGCCGGCTATGCGGCGAACCATTTGCGCGAATCGGCCATCGCGACCAGCAGCTTCACCGGCGCTAGCAACTTCTACCACCCGCCCGCCGTGCCGACCTCCGCGCTCACCTTCACGCCGAAAAGCGCCGCATTCGTCCAATATACCGACGATAACGGCTTCTACCTGATGGACACGGCGAACGTCGGCAAGCTGCTGACGCTGATCGGCGGCGCGCGCCAGTCGAGCTTCCGCGTCGAGAAGGTCGGCACCACGCCGTTCCGGCTCGACAAGCTGTCGCCGATGGCGGCGGTGCTGCTCCATCCGGTCGCGCATACCAGCCTCTACGCCTCGTACGTCGAAGGGCTGGAAAGCGCCGGAACCGCGCCGCTGACCGCCGCCAATGCCGGCGCCGTCCTGCCGCCGCTGGTCAGCCGGCAGAAGGAACTCGGCTTCAAGATCGAGGATACGGGCGCCGTCGCCAGCATCGCCTATTTCGACATCGACCGCCCCTCCAGCTACGTCGATGCGACCAACGTGTTCGTCAGCGACGGACGGGCGCGGTTCCGCGGCGTCGAGGCGTCGTTCCAGGGCACCATCGTGCCCGACCTGACCGGCGCGCTGTCGTGGCAGTTCCTCGACGCGAAACAGGTCAAAACGAGCGTACCCGCGCAGAATGGACGCCATTTCATCAATGCACCGCGCTATGCCGGATCGCTGTTCCTCGCCTACCGCCCGCACTGGCTGTCGGGCGCCGAAGTGAATGGCGGCGTCTATTACACCGGTAGTCGCTCGGACGATTTGCAGGACCGCGTGTTCCTGCCGGGCTATGCGACCGTCAGCATGGGCGCCGCGTACCACCTGAAGGCGTTCGACGGCCACGCGATGACGATCCGCGTCACCGCCGACAATCTGCTCGACAAGGTCTATTGGGCGACGGGCGGCGAAACCCACCTCTATGTCGGTACCCCGCGCACCGTCCGCCTGAGTTTGGCGACGGCTTTTTGAAACGATCCGGGCCGCGGGCGAATGCTCGCGGCCCGATCCCTCGGCTAGACCAGCCCCTCGTTTTCCTCGCCCGTGGTTGCCCAGATCGGGTTGGTCTTGAACATGCTGGGCGTGCCGACGTGGAGCATGATCGCCGTCTCGCTGGACCGGTTGGCGACGCCATGTGGCAGCAGCGAGTCGAAATGCATGCTGTCGCCTTCGCGCAGCACGGTCTCGACGTCGCCGGCCTTGGCATAGACCTCGCCCTTCAGCACGTAGCGGAAGTGCTCGCCATGGTGCCGGTCGATGCGGAAGGCGTAGCCCGGCGGGATGTGCAGGATCATCGCATCCAGCCGTCGGCTCTCGAACTCGGCGGTCAGGTCGTAATAGGTGACCGGCGAATCGACCTCGATCTCACGCGGTTCGTCGGCGCGGCTGACGATCTTGTCGCTGTGCGGCACCGACATGAAGTAGCTGATGTCGACGCCCAGCGCCTTCGCCAGCGCCAGCAGCGAGACGATCGACGGCACCGTGCGGTGCCGTTCGGCCTGAGAGATGAACGGCGCGGACAGGCCCGACCGGTCGGCCAGATCCTGCAACGTCATGTCGAGCGCCTTGCGACGCGCCCGAATGCGGTCGCCAACGGGCAGTGCCGGCTTTCCCGACAGCGGCCACGGGGCCTCGGTAATCGTGGGTTGTTCCATGACGTCAGCCTGCGCGCTCATCGGGCAGTGGTCAATTGCAAACGGTTACGCGCATCATGCATCGCATATATTACAAATTAGATTGCATTATCAAATTTTTTGATGGAGGAGAAATTTGACGAGTAAAGCATGCCGTCAAAAACGGGGAGGGCGTATGCTCAGAATGACGTTGCTTGCCGGGTCGGCGATCGCCGCCCTTACGTGTGCGAATCCATCGGTCGCGCAGGACGCGCAGACGAAGACGCCTGATCGCGAAAAGGCGGACGGCACCAAGCGCGCCGATGCCGCGACCCTGACGGACGGTTCGAAGAAGCAGGACGACGCCAACTCGCCCGATATCGTCATCACCGGCACTCGCCTTCAGGATCCGAGCTTTTCCGCGCCGTCGCCGCTCCAGGTCATCACGTCCGAGCAAGGCAAGGAACGCGGCCTCATCAGCGTCACCGAACTGGTCCAGGAAACCCCGGCCGCCGGGGGACAGCAGCAGAAGGAAACGTCGTCGAACGGCTTCCCGAGCAACGGCGGCGGCGGGTCGACCACGATCGACCTGCGCGGGATGGGATCGGCGCGGACGCTGGTGCTCATCAACGGCCATCGCGTCGGCCCGGCCGGCACCGGCGCGCAGATCAGCCAGATCGACCTGACGCTGATTCCCTATGCGATGGTGTCGCGCGTCGAGACGCTGACCAACGGCGCATCGACCATCTACGGCTCTGACGCCGTTGCGGGCGTCGTCAACATCATCACCAAGGACGACGACGAGGGCGGCAAGCTGTCGCTGTACGGCATGATGCCGCAGCATGGCGGCGGCAATTACTACAATATCTCCGCGCGCTACGGCCTGAAGTTCGCCCGCGGCTCGCTGTCGTTCGGGTTCGGCTACACTAAGGCCAACGTGCTGTATGCGAGCCAGCGCAAGGACACGACGTGCGACGAGGATTACGTCTTCAATGCCGACGGCAGCCGCGCCGACATCCGCAATCCGGACGGCACGCCGAAATGCTGGGGCTATGGCTACCTGTACAAATATGCGGGCGGAGGCTCGGGCAGCACGGTCGGATATCTGAACGGGTACCTGCGTCCGTCGAACGCGACGGTCGGTACGGGCTATCTCGCCGATCTCAACGGCTACACCCGGATCTATCAGTCGACCCAAGCGCCAGCCGACAAGTATAACGGCTTCTATCCCTATTACAGCGGCGGTCTGAACAACGGCAGCCAGGCGATGGTCAGCCCGAGCGAGCGCTACTCCCTGTTCGCATCGGGCAGCTATCAATTGACGCCGAGCGTCGAACTGTATGGCGAGGCGCTGGGCACGCGGCGCAACTCGGAACAGATCTACCTGACCTATTTCCAGACGCCGTACATTTCGCCGCAGAATCCGAACAGCCCGTTCAACTAAGCCAACAATCCGAGCTTCGTCGACCAGTCGGGCACGCCGCTGCGCTCGGCCTATTCGATCATGCTGTTCCAGTTCCAGCAGCGGCCGAGGCAGCAGGTCGATTACGGCACCGGGACGCTGGGCCTGCGCGGCAAGCTGGGCGCGGGATGGAATTTCGACCTGTACGGCAATTTCTCGCGGTCCAGCGGGTCGTACAGTCAGAACTTCGTCTATGCTGATCGCATGGCCGCCGCGGTCAGCCCGTCGGGCTGCGACATGACCAAGCTGACCTCGGTCACCTATTGCCCGGCCGGCGGCGTGAATTTCTGGCGCGCATACCAGAACGGCTTCACCCAGCAGGAATATTACTGGCTGATCGGACGCAGCAACGGCACCACGACCTACGACCAATATTATCTGGACGGCAGCGTCAGCGGCAAGCTGTTCGCTTTGCCGGCGGGTGACGTCGAAGCGGCGTTCGGCGCGCATGTTCGCCGCGAAAGCATCGACGATCGACCGGGCGACTCGTCGGACTTCGACACCGTCGCGATGCAATATTACCTGTCGGGCAAGCCGACCAAGGGCCGTGCCGACACGCGCGAGCTTTACGGCGAACTCGGCGTGCCGATCCTACGCGGCGTGCCGCTGGCCCAGTCGCTCAACCTGACGCTGTCGGGCCGCCTGACCAGCGCCGAATATGGCGGCACGGCCGGCACCTACAAAGCGGGTCTGGCGTGGCGCCCGGCCAACTGGCTGATGTTCCGCGCGACGCAGGGGACGTCGTTCCGCCAGCCCAAACTATACGAGCTGTTTCTCCAGAACCAGTCGGCGCTGAGCGGCAATGCCCAGCTCGACCCGTGCAGCAACTATCAGGTCTCGGCGTTCCTGACGGCCACGCAGAAATCGCGGTGCAGCGCGATGTTCGGCGGCGCCAACTATATCGCCACCGGCAACGCCAACATCATCAGCGGCGGTTCGACCGCGCTGAAGCCGGAGACGTCGTTCGCCCGGACCCTCGGCGTGGTGCTGTCGCCGCCGGTGCTCAACGCGCATCTGTCGGTCGACTATTATTACATCCACATCAACGGGTCGGTGACTCAACTCGGCGCCGTCAGCATCGCGCGTGAATGTCTGCTGCGCGAGCCCTACCCCAACAACGGCTTCTGCCAGTTGGTCAATCGTGACCCGAGCACGCATCAGTTGCTGTCGATCACCAACAACTACATCAACGCCGGCGAGGAGAAATATTCGGGTCTCGACATCGCCTATGCGTTCGATTTCCGCACCGGGATCGGCCGCTTCGGCAGCGATGGTCAGTTCAACATCCAGCTGATGAGCAAGGCGGCGACGTTCCAGGGCGGCGAGTTGGACAGCTATCTCGGCTATGCCGGCACGCCCCGGTTCCTCGGCAACGTCGGTTTGTGGTACAAGCCGGTGCCGAGCACGCTGATCCGCCTGAGCGCGAAGCTGGTCGGCAAGATGTCGAATGACGACTATTTCACCGGCGCCTCGCCGCAGGTCGGACCGTATCGCGATACCGGCCAGACGGTGTATTTCGACCGCACCAACGAGTTCTACGCGAACTTCACGCTGTCGGCGACGCGGCGGATGTTCGGTGATCTCGACCTGACGCTCGGCATCCGCAACCTGCTGGACTCGCCGCCGCCGCGCATCTCGGTCGGGGGCACCGGCTGGCAGATGTACCGCGAGGGCACCGTGTCGACGCTGTCGTTCTACGACCTCGTTGGGCGCAGCTTCTACCTCAGCCTGACGAAGTCGTTCTGACGTGGCGCGGTCGGCGGGCATGGAGCGCAAGGGACGAGCCTTCGCGCTTCGGCTCGCCGGCCTGTGCGCCCTGATGCTCCTCCTGCCCGGACGCGCCCGGGCGGAGGAGTGGCTGCGCGCGGACAGCGATCATCTGGTCGTGTTCAGCAATGCCGGCCGTACCGCGATCACTACCTTCGCCGACCAGATCGAGACCTATGACGCGTTCCTGCGCGCCTATCTCGGCGTGCCGCCAGGCGGTCCCCGGCAGCAGAAGCTCCGCGTCTACCTGCTGGCACACGGCAGCGACGTGAAGGTGCTGTGGCCGTCGAGCGGGACGGTCGCCGGCTTCTACGACCATTCGGCCGACGAGCCGTTCCTCGTCGTCACCTACCAGCGCCCGCGCATCAAGACCGACGCCAACAAGGACGAGGTCAAGGCCGACGGCACCGCCTATCACGAATATACCCACTTCTTTCAGCAGGCGCATTTTCCCTCGGGCTATCCCGGCTGGGTGATCGAGGGCTACGCGCAGTTCCTCCAGACGATTCGGGTCGAGAACGGGTCGGTGGTACTCGGTCACAGTTCGCCCGGGCTGGTCTGGTTCGCGCAACAGGCGTGGCTGCCGTGGGACAAAGTCTTGCGCGGGTCGACCGGCACGATCGCGCGCGACGAGTGGTTCCCGTTCTACGGCCAGGCTTGGGTGCTGACGCATTACATGATGTCCGATCCGACGCGCGCCGCGGCGTTCAACCGCTATCTCGTCGCGGTATCGCAGGGTGGCGATCCCGTAACCTCGCTCACCGCCGCGCTCGGCGTCGACCTGCCGACGCTGTCGCGGCAGTTGCAGCAATATTATCGCGACGTGCTGCGCGTCCAGCGGATCGGCTGGCGCATGCCGACACCGCCCACGGTGACGGTCACACCGCTGTCGCCGGCCGAGGCGGCGCTGATCCTGCCCGATGCGCGCTCGCGTTATTTCGTGCGCGACAACGACAAGGCCGATTTCGTCGCGAAACTGCGTGCCGCCGCGGCACCGTTCGGCAGCGATCGCTTCGCGCTGCTGGCAGCGGCCCGCGCTGACGCGAAGTACGGCGATGCCAAGCGGGCCGAAGCAACGCTCGCCCCCCTCCTCGCCGCGCATCCCGACGATGCCGACGCCTTGCTGCTGCGCGCCCGGGCGCGACTGCGCCAGGCCGACGAGAGCAAGGATCCGGCCGCCGCCGACGCCTACCGCCGCGCAGCCGCCGGCGACCTCGACGCGGCACTCGCGGCTGGCTCGACCGACCCGCTGACCTATTATTATGCCGCGACCGTGCGCGAGCATCAGCCGGACTATCCGACGCGCACCGACATCGCCTATCTCGGCAAGGCGTTGCAGCTCGAGCCGCAGTCGCAGGAAATCCGCCTAAGCACCGCCGACGCGTTGCTGAAGGTGAAGCGGCGGGCGGAAGCGATGCTGCTCCTGCAACCCCTGCTCAACGACCCGCACGACGACGACGCGCGCAAGTCCGCGACCAAGCTGCTCGAACGATATCCGGAAACGACAGCGCGCTAGGCGCTCAGCGCAGGCCCGCCGCCGTCAGTTCGCGTCGCGCGTCGGCGACCATCGGTGCGAAGGCGGGCTTGGTCATCAGTCGTTCGGCGACGATCGTGCCGAGGATTTCGCCGGCGGTAACGTCGCTGCGGAAATGCTGCTCGCAGGTGATCCGCGTCTCGGCGAACTGGTGCGCGCGTTCGAGCACCGCCGCGGCATGCGACGGGACCAGCCGCGCGAGCACGCCCGCCATCGAGAAGGCGAAGGTGGCGTGGCCGCTGGGATAGCTCGACAACGGGTCTTCGCTGCGTGAACAGCTGACGATGGTCGGATCGACGATCCAAGGGCGCTGGCGGCGGAATTCGTCCTTGCCGCGATCGACCACGTCCTTTTCGGTCGCGTGCACCGCCTCGAACAGCCTGGCCGTCGCCGGCAATCTGTCGAGATCGAAGCGCGGGCCGAGTACGTCAGCGAACATCGCCACCGTCTTCGTATCGCCGTCGATCTTCGCTGCTGCCATCTCCGCCGGGGTCCGCCGCAACTGCATCGCGTGGAGTTCGGCAAGCTCGGCCGTCGCCTGAGCGCTGCCGGCGGCGGGCGGCAGCGGCAGGACCGCGCGCGGATCGAGATCGCCAGCCGACAGCAGCGACGGCGCCTTGTCCTTGGCGACCGCCGCCGTACCGATGAGCAGACCCAGCAGGATGATCGCGCGTGGTCGCATGGTCAGAACTTGAACGTCACGTCGCCGGTGATAGCACGACCCGGCTGGTAATAATATTGGTCGAAGTTCCCGGCGACCGCCTGTCCGACCAACCCCGCCGTGAACGTCCCCTTGGCCGAACCGATCGTCGTCACGCGGGTCGAGTCGAACAGGTCGGTCACTTCGACGCCGACGCGAACCGGGCCGAGCTCGTAGCTCGCCGCCAGGATCGCGGTATTGTACGGCGCGATGCGGTAGGCCTTGTACGCGGCGACATAGTTGGTCTGGGTCGGATCGGCGGTGTTGGCGTATTGCACGCCGACCAGCTTGTCGATTACCGAGAACCGCACCGGCCCGCGCTTGACGATCACGCCACCTGCCGCCGTCATCATCGGCGCCTGGCCGACCTGCAACCGCGTGTCCTTGGCGATCGCGCGGTTGCGCGAGGCGTTGGCGAACACCGCGACGCCGTCGGTAAAGGCATAGGTCACCTGCCCTTCGATGCCTTGGTACAAGGCGCCGCCGATGTTGGTGAAGACCGTGCCGACGCCCGGCGTCGTCGAAACGAAACTGGCGAACTTGTTCTGGAAGTCGATCGAATAGACGTCGGCGTCGAGCGACAGCCGCTGGCCGTGATAGACCAGGCCCGCCTGATAGTTGGTCGAACGTTCCGGTACGACGTTCGAATAGGTCGGGCTGTCGACGTACAGCGCGCTGAGCGGCGGAATCAGGAAGCCGCGGGCATATTCACCGTAGATCGACAGCTGCGGCGTCAGCGCCCAGTTCGCCTGCAGGAACGGCAGATCCGCGCTCCAGCTGTTGCTGAGGTTCTGCGCGTAGCGCGTCGTCTGGTTGTACTGCGCCAGGATCTTGCGGTTGTAATCGACATGCTTGTAGCCCGGCGTGATCGACAGGCCCGGGATCGGCCGCAATTCGAGCTCGACGAAAAGGGCGTCGTTATTGCCCTGGCTGTTCTGATTGAACTTGACGTAGAGCGGCGTGACCGCACCGGGGTTCAGACCGGTCGACGGCGCCGTAACCTTCTTCTCGACATAGTTGAACCCGCCCGTCGTCAGGTCGACGTCGGTCTGCTGGCGGAACGTGCGGCTCCACTCGATCATGCCGCCGGCGGTCAGCGCTGCGAAGGGGGCGAGTTCCAGGCGGACCTTGGCGATGTCGCCGTACACGCGATACTTGTTGGTCTTGGTATAACCGGGCTGGTCGCCGCTGACCTTGGCGCCCGCGGCGTTGGTGGTCGTGGTGACGGTCCCCGGGACCAGCGTCACGTCGCTCGCCGACAGCGTCTCGTTGTCGTAATAATAGGTGTAAGCGCGGTTCTCGAACACGCTGTGCGGCGCGAGCTGCGCCTCCAGCTTGACGATCTCGAAGTCCGTTACCTTGTCGGTATGGTTGTAGCCGTAATATTGCGGCGTCTTCGGATCGTTGTTGAGGCTGAAATACTTGCCGAACAGCGACTGCTGGTACAGCGTCGAGCCGTCCTTGTCGGGCTGATTGAAGCGGTTGTTGTTGTAGGTGCCGAGCAGCGTCAGCGTCACTGCCGACGAGATCGGCACGACCGCCTTCGCATAAAGATTGTAGTTGCGATACGTCTCGTAGCTCAGCGCGCCGTCGGTATGGACGTACTGGCCCGTCAGGACCAGCTTGGTGCCGCCCAGCCCCTTGATCTCGCCGGTGTTGAGCAGCCCGCGCAGCAGATAGGTGTCGAAGCTGCCATAGCTCGCCTTCAGCTGGCCGCCGAACTCGTCGCGCGCGGCGCGGCTGAACAGGTTGATGTTGCCCCCGAACGTCGCCTGGCCGAGCTGGCTCGCATTGCCCGGCCCGCGATCTACCACCAAGGTCTCGATCGTGTTCGACGGGAAGAACGTGGTCGAATGGTGCGTCGGGTCGTTGGTGTCGCCGAATGGCACGCCGTCATAGGTGATGTTGTATTCGCCGTCCTGGAATCCGCGGATCTGCGCCTTCGATTCGGACAGGCCGATACCGTTGTTGCCGCCATAGTTCGACACGCTCGGCGTGATGAGCGCGATCTGGTTGAAGTCGGCGGTCGCGGGCAGCGAGTCCTCGATCAGCGAGCGGCTGACGATCGCCTGCGGCTGGCGCGCGTCGAGCGACGCGGTGACCGGCGCGATCTCGTTCGCCTTGGTTGCCGTCACGATGATGTCGGAGCTTTCGGCGATGTCGCTCCTGGTCTGGCCGGACGTCGTCTGGTCGGCGTCAGGCTGCTTCGCCGCAGCGGTCGGATCGACGCGGTTGGTCGCCGGCGCCGGATTGTCGCTCGCATGCGCCACGTTGCTCGCGCCCAGCAGCACCGCCGCCAACGCCGTCGTCCGCAGCCACTTGGCCCGCTTCGTCGCAGAATTCATCGTCGCCTTCCCCGCATCCCCACGATGCCGCGGCCCCGCTATGAAGAAGCGATGACAGATTGATTTCAATCAGGTTGCAGATCCGTGGCGGTGAAAATAATTTTCAGCATGGCAATTGCGGATCAGTCGCACCTGGCTGGGCGGGAGACCGCGCTAAAATCCCTCTTGTCCACGACTTCCTGCGCGCGCGCGGGCTTTTGGCCTTGTCGCCGCGACCGTGGCGGGTCATCCGCGGACCCGATGACCGCCAAGATCGACATGGGCTGCGACGCGTCGGGGAGGACGATCGACCTCGACCTCGAGGAATTGCTGGCGACGCGGCTGCTCGTCCAGGGCAATTCCGGGTCGGGCAAGTCGCACCTGTTGCGCCGGTTGCTGGAGGGTAGCGCGGGGCTGGTCCAGCAGGTCGTGATCGATCCCGAGGGCGACTTCGTCTCGCTCGCCGACGCGTTCGATCACATCGCGATCGACGCCGCCGACTATACCCTGCCCGAGGTCGCGCGGCTGGGCGTACGAGCGCGCGAGCATCGCGCGTCGGTGGTGCTCAACCTGGAAGGGCTGGAGATCGACAGCCAGATGCGCTGCGCCGCGACCTTCCTGGCGGCGCTGTTCGATGCCCCGCGCGAGCAATGGTATCCGGTGCTGGTCGTGGTCGACGAAGCGCAACTGTTCGCGCCCGCCGCCGCCGGCGAAGTCACCGAGGAAGCGCGCAAGGCGTCGTTGTCGGCGATGACCAACCTGATGTGCCGCGGGCGAAAGCGCGGCCTCGCCGGCGTGATCGCGACGCAGCGCCTGGCGAAGCTGGCGAAGAACGTCGCGGCGGAGGCGTCGAACTTCTTGATGGGGCGCACCTTTCTGGACATCGACATGGCGCGCGCCGCCGACCTGCTGGGCATGGAGCGACGCCAGGCCGACGCGATCCGCGACCTGGAGCGCGGCGAGTTCCTGGCGCTCGGCCCCGCCATTTCGCGGCGGCCGGTCAGCGTGCGGATCGGCGCGGTCGCCACGTCCGCCAAGAATGCCGGACCCAAGCTGACGCCGTTGCCGAGCGGGGACGCCGCCGACCTGCGCAGCGCGCTGTTCGCGGCACGGCCCGAGGAAACGCCCCCTCCCCCTCCCCCGCCACCACCGCCGGTGGTCGATATTCTGGCGAGCATCGAAGCAAGCCGGCCGACCGCCGTCCCGGCGATGCCGGTGATCGAGGAGGATGCGCAGGAGGACATCCGCCGCGCGGTCGTGGCCGCGATCGTCGCCGAAGATACGCGGTTGCCGCTCGCGCAACTCTATCAGGACTATCAGGTCCGCTGCCGCAGTCATGGTGTGACGGCACTCGAATCGCTCGCCGATTTCCGTCGCAGGCTGGCGATGGCGCAGGGCGGCCTGTCGCCCGACGAGGATTGGGACGACACGATGGCGCTGGCGGCGGCGTTGCCCGACGAGATGTGGGCGCCGTTCCTGGGCATCGCCCGCGCCGCCCGCCACACCGAGCCCTGCCCCGACGACGAGCGGCTGGCGGCGCTCTACGGTACCAGCTCGCCGAGCCGGGCGCGGCGGATGCTGGGCTTTATCGAGGAGCGCGGGTTGATCGTCGTCCGCGTCGACATGCTGGGCAAGCGTTCGATCGCGCTGCCGCATTTCGGCTGGACGACCGCGCCCGCCGCCGCACAGCCGACCCGCGACCTGCCGCGCTCGGCTCGAAGCCGTGCGATGGCGGGCTAACGCCCCGCGCGACGGCGCCGTCGATCGCCACTGGCGCGGCGGCGGCAGGTAGCTAAGGTGTCACGGATGCTCAGTAGGAGTGCGGCCATGACGCGCTGGCATATTTTCCGGACATCGTTCCTCGCGCTCGCGATCGGCAGCGGGTCGATCGCGACGGCGCAGCAATTGCCAACCGGCCAGTCGATCACGCCGACCGCGGTGCCGGGCGCTCGGTTCGTGCCGTTGGTGACGAACATCGGGCCCAACCCCGCCTACATCGCCGACGGCGCCGCGGCGATCGCGACCAGTCCGGACGGCCGCGAGATGCTGGTGCTGACCAGCGGGTTCAACCGCTATAACGGGCCGGACGGCAAGCTCGTCCCGGCGCAATCGATGCAATACATCCTGCGCAACCGCATCGACGCGCGCGGCGCGACACGGTTGCAGACGCTGTCGGTGCCGAACAGCTTCGGCGGAATCGCATGGTTGCCCGACGGACGCGGCTTCGTCGTCGGCGGCGGAGCCGACGACATGGTCGCGATCTTCCGCCGCGCCAAGGACGGCACCTATGCGAGCGCAGGGACGATCGCCCTCGGCCACAAGACCGGCAATGGCAACGACGTCCGCCCGCAGACGGCGGGGATCGCCGTCGGTCCGGACGGGCATCGCGCGCTGGTCGCCAATTACTACAACGACTCGGTCAGCCTGCTCGATCTCGACCAGCGCCGCGTGATCGCCGAACAGGATTTGCGCCCCGGCAAGATCGACCCGGGCCAGAGCGGCGTGCCCGGCGGCGAGAATCCCTATGCGATCGCTTGGACCGATGCCGGCCGCGCCTATGTCACGGCCCCCCGCGACCGCCAGATCGTCGCACTCGCGGTGACGCCGGGCGGGGTGCGCGTCGCGGGCCGGATCGCGACGATCGGCGAGCCGACCGCGTTGCTCGCCGATCCGCACAGCCGCCGGCTGTTCGCGACCGAGGACAATGCCGACCGGCTGGCGATCGTCGACCTGACGGCGGGCAAGCTGGCGGCCGAACCGCGACTCACCTTTCCCGACGCGCTCGGCGCCGCGCCGGCGGCCAAAGGGATGAACCCGAACGCGCTCGCGCAACTGCCCGACGGACGGCTGCTGGTCACGCTCGGCGGAATCAACGCGGTCGCGGTGGTGGCGCCGGCCGAGGGCGGCGCGGCGGTGCAGAGCCTGCTCCCGACCGGCTGGTATCCCAGCGCGGTCGCGACCAGCCGTGGCGGCGCGCGCATCTTCGTCACCAACCGCAAGAGCCCGCCCGGCCCCAATCCGCAAGGCTGCGCGCCCAAACTCGCCATCTATCGCGGCCAACCCAATGCGTGCGGCGCGGCCAACCAATATATCTTCCAGCTCGAAAAGGCCGGGCTGCTCGACTTCCCGATGCCCGATCCGCGCGCGCAGGCCGCCGCCACGGTGCAGGTCGCGCGCAACATCGGCTTGCCTGCCGGCGCCGCGCGGGCCGCGGCCGATGCGCGCATGGCGGCGATACGTGCGCGGGTCCGTCACGTCGTCTTCATCATCAAGGAGAATCGCACTTACGACCAGGTGCTCGGCGACCTGGAGGTCGGCAACGGTGACCCGCACCTCGCGATCCTGGGCAAGGCGCTGTCGCCCAACCACCACGCGCTGGCGCGCAATTTCGTGACGCTCGACAATTTCTACGATTCGGGTGAGCAGTCGAGCACCGGCTGGACCTGGTCGACCGCCGCGCGCACCACTGATTTGCTCGAGAAGACCGCGCCGGTGAATTACGCGCAGCGGGGCCTGGCCTACGAAGCCGAGGAGGCCGACCGCTTCATCTATCCGCAACAGACGCCGGCCGAGCGGCACGCGACCAATCCCAAACTGTCGACCGATCCCGACCTGATGCCCGGCCCGGCGATGCTGACCGCGCCCGATGCCGACGACGACGATGCGCCGGGCCAGGGCTTCCTGTGGGACGCCGCGATCCGCGCCGGGCTGTCGGTGCGAAATTACGGCTTTTCCGACGCGTCGGTCTATGACGCCGGCGCGCCGGGCGCGATCCCGCCGATCCGCGAACCGTTCAAGGAAGGCCGCCGCATCTACACGCCCGGCGACCGCCTGCTCGCCAGCCGCAGCGATCCCTATTTCCGCGGGTTCGACCAGAAGTTGGCCGATTACTGGCGTGTGCTCGAATGGCGGCGCGAGTTCGATGCGGCCGATGCCGGCGGCACCGTCCCCGCGCTGACGTTGCTTCGCCTCAGCCACGACCATTTCGGCGATTTCGGCCAGGCGCTCGACGGGGTGAACACGGTCGAGACGGAGATGGCCGACAACGATTACGCGCTGGGGATGGTGATCGAACGGATCGCGCATAGCCGCGTCGCCGGATCGACCCTTGTCTTCGTGATCGAGGACGACGCCCAGAACGGCGCCGACCATGTCGACGCACGCCGCAGCGTGGCGCTGGTCGTCGGGCCGTACGTGCAGCAGAACGCGTTGGTCTCGACGCGCTACACCACGGTCAACGTGCTGCGGACGATCGAGGCGGTGCTGGGGCTGAAGCCGCTCGGGCTGAACGATGCGCTGGCGCTGCCGATGGCCGACCTGTTCGACCCGGCGCAGGCGACGTGGGACTATTCGGCGCGCGCCGCCGACGTCCTGCGCACGACGCAACTGCCGATCCCGGCCGAGCGGTTCGCGGCACGCGTCACGACCGCCGGTCGGTGCGAGGGGCGCGAGGCGGCATGGTGGGCGGCGGCGATGCGCGGGCAGGATTTCAGCAAGGAGGACCGGCTCGACACCGCCGCGTTCAACGCCGCGCTGTGGCGTGGTCTTGGCCAGGGGCCGGAACCGACCGTGCGCACCGGCATCGACCTGCGGCCCAACCGCGACAAGTTGTTGCAGGCGGCCGCCCCGACCTGCGGCTGACGCGCCCGCGCGGTCAGATCAGCGACAGGTCGCTCGGCCGCGCGTCGGGGAAGATGCGGGCAAGGCGATCGCCCGACAGGCCGTATTGCCGCGCGACGATCCCGCCGATCAACCCGCGATAGTCGGTCATCACCGGCAGGTCGCGCCCCTGGTTGAGCGTCGCCGCCGCCAGCTTGGTCTGCGGCCCGGCCAGCCGCCCGCCCGACACGCCGCCGCCCATCACCCAATAGATGCTGCCATGGCCGTGGTCGGTGCCCTTGTCGCCATTCTCGCGGAAGGTGCGGCCGAACTCGGAGACGACGACGACGGTGGTCGAGCGCCACGCCTCCGGCCCGATCGCGTCGACGAATCCGGCGAGCCCACGCCCGAGCTCGCCGATGCGATCGGCCAGATAGCCGGTCGCGTTGCCCTGGTTGACGTGCGTGTCCCAGCCGCCGACATCGACGAACGCCAGGTTGAACTGGTCGCGCATCAGCGTGCCGACACGCCGCGCCGACAGTTCGAACCCCTTGCTGCTGACGGCGCCGCGTCCGGCCGCCTTCATTTCCTCGTCCAGCGTCTTGAACACCGTGTCGCGGACCTGGAAACCCTCCGCCACCGACTGGGCGAGCTGGCCCTTGCTGCCGTACATCGATTCGATCAGCGCCGCCTGACGCGCATCGATCGGCTTGCCGACATTGGCGAGCGCCAGGTTGGGCACCGGCGCCGGATCGCCGCGAAAGCATAGCGGCAGCTGGTCGGTGAACGAGATCGGCCGGTCGGTCCGGCCCAGCATCTGCGCCAGCCGCGCCATGAACCCCGATCCGTAATCGCGCGACCCGCCGATCGGCTGGCCCAGCTCGATGGTGTCCTGCGTCTCGAAATGGCTGCGGCTCATGTCGTCGGTGCCGGCGAACGGCACGAACGCGATCTGCTTCTGCTGCCACAACGGCAGGATGCTGTCCTTGAGCGCGGGGTGCAGTCCCCAGTCGCCGTCGAGCGCCAGCGCCGCCTTCGGATTGGCGAGGTCGGGCTTCGCCAGCGCGATCGTCGGGCGCGACTGGTAATAGAAGTCGCTGCCGGTCGGCACGACGATGCTGGTCGCGTCATAGGCGCCGCGCAGGAATACGACGAGCAGCCGGCTTCCGGCCTGCGGCGCGGCGAACGCGCGCCCGGCGACGACCATCGGCGCCAGCGCGGCGGCGCCCTTCAGCAGGTCTCGGCGATGGAAATGCGGGATCATCGGCGTTCCTTTCGGTTAGCGATGCATGAATTCGGGCGAGGACAGGAACAGCGCGTTCCATTCCTGCGGCGACGTCGCCTTGGCGAGCGCGACGCGAGTCGGCGGCGCCAGCAGGTTCGCGACCGCGCCGAAATAGAGCGCGTTCTGCAATTGCGGGAAAGCGGGCTGGTCGGCGGTCGTGCCGGGCGCGCGGAACAGGCCGGCCGAGCCGCCGCCGATCTGGCGCGCGATGTCGAACCGCGCCGCCATCTGCCCCGGGCCTGACCAGGCGGCCGACTGCATGTCGTAACCGTCCGGCGTCTCGTGATTGTAGAGCCCCTCGCCCATCCGGTTGAGCCAGCCGAGCATCGGCTGCGCATTCAGGATCACGCGGTCGCCATAGGTGTAGCGCACCGCCGACACTGCATAATGGATCGGGTCCTTGAACACCGTGCCGAGCGACGCCTTGAACTCCGGCGCCGCAGTCATCGCGCGCAGCACCTGGGCGATGTCGCCATGCGTGCGCCGGAACGCCGCTTCCATCCACGCGACGACCGGGGCGGGCGGCGCGTCGCCTAGGAAATAGGTCGCGAGCTGGAGTGAGACGTGATGCGCGGTCGCCGGCGCGTCCGCGATCAGGTCGAGCGCCTGCTCGACCTCGCCGAACCCACTGCCCTTGATGACATGGCCGAGGAAATGCTTGTCGCCGAAATCATGCCGCGCCGGATTAAACTCGAACAGGCCGGAGCGGAGGTAGAGCGGCTGCCATTGCGGCTTCAGCCTGGGGTCGTCAGGTTTCAGGTCGACGCCGACGCCGGTCAGGATTCGCGCCAGTTCCTGCACGTCCTGCTGGGAATAGCCGGAGCCGACCCCCATCGTGTGCAGCTCCATGATCTCGCGGGCATAATTCTCGTTGATGTGCCCGGCCGCATTCTGGTCGTTGTCGAGATAACGCAGCATCGCTGGATGGCGCAGCGTCGCTTCCAGCAGGTCGCGGAACTTGCCGAGCGCGCGGGCATGGAGCGTATCCTCGTAATCGCCGACCATCGCGCGGATGTCGCGCTTGCCCGCCTGCACGTTGAAATGGTTAAACCAGAACCACGTCATCTGCTCGCGCAGTTGGTCGGGAGCATAGAGGTCGCGGAGCAGCGACCGCGTGCGCGCTTCGTCGGCGAGGCCGTTCATGCTCTTCTGATACGCGTCGCGCGCCGCCTGACGCTGCGGCGGATCGGTCAGCGCATTGGCGGCGCGGGCCATCGCATCCTCGTCCACGACCAGTTGCGCCATCCGCGTCTGGCTGATCCGCATGGCGTCGACCTGGCGCTGCGCATCGGCGGGCAGCGTCGCCGACGCCTCGCGAAGCTGAGCGTCGAGCCAGTGGCGGTCGTTGGTCGCGGTATCGGCCGCGCCCGGCCCGACGCCCCAGGTCAGGCGATTGGCCCAGCCGAGATCGGCCGGCGTATCTGCCCGCACCGGCGTCGTGCCGATCATGGCCAGCGCCAGCGCCACGGCGACACGTCCAGCCAACCTATATCCTGTCATCGCGCCGATCCTTCTTCACGGCCGATCCGGACGATCGCAACGCCCGGTGATACGGGCGGACCGGCCAGGCCGATCCAGCAACCGGGCGATACGCCTATCCCGATGAACCTACACTGTCCGCGCAAAGACAGTGGTCAGCTTACAGGCGTATTACGCTACCCCCGGCTTTCGATCCGGCGTTGCCACATCACGAGAGATGGTTGGCGGATGCCATGCCCGCCGCTTCGAACCGCAGGCTGAACTGAGCGCCGTGATCGGGGGCGTTGGCGGCGCGGATGGTCAGGCCCATCGCGTCAGCGAACCCCTTGACTATGGCGAGACCCAGGCCGCTGCCGCCGGTGCGGTCGCTGCCGTGGCCGCGCGTGAAGGTGTCGAACACGCGCTCCTCGCTGCCGGGCTCGAGCCCCGGCCCATGGTCGCGGATCGTCAGCGTGACGCCATCGCGCGCGCGTTCGCCGATGATCGCGATCGGCCCCGCCCCGCCATGGATCGCGGCATTGGCGAGCAGGTTGATGAGGATATGGTGCAGCAAGGCCGGGTCGGCGCGCACCAGCGGCAGGTTGGCGGGCACGCGCAGGTCGATATGGTTGCCGCGCAGCAGGTCCTTCAGGTCATGCACCGCGCTCGCCACGGCGTCGGTCAGGTCGATCGGCTCGGGCGACAGAACGATCGCGCCGGTATCGATCCGCACCATGTCGAGCAGGTTGTCGAGGAACCGCCGCAGCCGCGCGACGTCGGCGCGCGCGACCGGCATCGCCTCGGCATCCGGGTGCTCGACCGCCAGCGCGTCGATCGACGCGGCGACCGAGGTCAGCGGCGTGCGCAAGTCGTGCCCGATCGACGACAGCAAGGCCGCGCGCAGCCGGTCGCGCTCGCGCAGCACGGTCACCTCACGCAACTGGTCCTCCAGCCGCAAGCGCTCGAGCGCGAGCGCCGCCTGGCCGAGTAACGTCGCGAGCAACGTCGCGCGATCGGCCCCGACCGGATCGCCGCCATGCTCCGACAACAACCCCAGCACGCCGAGGATGCCGACCGACGTCTTGAGGGGCTGGAATTGCCAGTCGGCCGAGACGAGGGTCGCGGTGCCGACCCCGGTCGCCTCGCCCCGGCTCCACGCCCATTCGGCGGCGGCGCGGTCGACCGTGCCCAGCGCGGGCGCCTCGCCGGGCGCCGCGCCGATCGCCTCCAGCTCACCCTGCCGGTCGTCGAGCAGGACCACCGTCACACCGAGCAGCCGCGACGCCTCGTCGCAGATCGTCGTCGCCGTCGTCGCGCGGTCGGACGCGCGCGCCAGCGCCTGCGCGAACCCGGCGACCGCCGCATTCTCCTGCGCGCTGCGTACCCCGATCGTCGCGCGCACCTGCAATCGTCCGGTCAGATTGGCGGTGAAGGTCGCGATGCCGATGAACACGAACATCGTCAGCACGCTCTGCGGATCGGCGATCGTGAAGGTGTAGATCGGCGGCAGGAAGAAGAAATTGTACGCCAAACCCGACAGGACGCCGGTGGCCAGCCCCGACCACAGGCCCAGCCGGCTCGACGCGACGATGACGGGGAGCAGGTAGATGAGGTCAAGCCCGCCGACCCCCACCCACGGTTCGGCCAGCCGCGCCAGCGCCGTCGTCGCCGCGACCAGCCCGATCACCACCGCGCCGTAGAGCGCGAGGCTCCAGTCGCTGTCGGCCACCTTGGGACGCGCGCGCGGCCGCGCGGTAGCGGCGGGCAGGACATGGACCGCCAGATCCTCGCCCGCCGCCAGGATCGCCTCGACCACCGAGCGGTGGCGGAGCGCGAACCACCAGCTGCGGCTCGACTTG
This sequence comes from Sphingomonas sp., assembly GCF_017304635.1. Classification (GTDB taxonomy): domain Bacteria; phylum Pseudomonadota; class Alphaproteobacteria; order Sphingomonadales; family Sphingomonadaceae; genus Sphingomonas. The sequence continues at coordinate 105,637 of NZ_JAFKMA010000005.1, read as the reverse complement.
CCGATGACGAGCTGGGTGATGCGCGCCTCGGCGATCTGCGCGCGCAGGCCGACCAGCACGCTTTCCGCCGGCACCGTCGCGATCGTCGCGCCGAGTGCGGCGGCCAGGCCGAGCGCGTCGGCGACCTGGCGCCGCTGGGCATCGTCGAAGCCGGCGGCACGCGGCGTCTCGATGAACACCGCCTGCCACGGCGCCTTCAGCGCGTCGGCCAGCCGCTTGGCCGAGCGGACGAGATTGTCCGCCCCCGGCAGTTCGCTGACCGCGACCAGCACGCGCTCGCCGCCCGCGAAGGTCCCGGTCATCGCCTGCGCATCGAGATGCTCGGTCAGCGCCTGGTCGACGCTGAGCGCCGCGCGCCGCAGCGCCATCTCGCGCAATGCCGACAGATTGGCCTTGGAGAAGAAGCGGTCGAGCGCGCGCGTCGCCTCGGCCGGGATATAGACCTTGCCCGCCTGCAACCGCTCGATCAGCTCGTCGGGGGGCAGGTCGACCACTTCGACCTCGGCCTCGTCGAACACGCTGTCGGGCACCGTCTCGCGCACGCGCACGCGGGTGAAGCTGGCGACGACGTCGTTCAGGCTTTCGACGTGCTGGACGTTGAGCGTGGTGAAGACGTCGATCCCGGCGTCGAGCAATTCCATCACGTCCTGCCACCGCTTCGGGTGGCGGCTACCCGGCGCGTTGGTGTGCGCGAATTCGTCGACCAGCGCGATCCGTGGGCGCCGTGCGAGGACGGCGTCGAGGTCCATCTCGGTCAGGGCATGGCCGCGATACTCGACCGTGCGGCGGGGCATTACCTCCAGCGGCGCGACCAGCGCCTCGGTCTCGGCGCGGCCATGCGTTTCTACCACCGCGACCACGACGTCGGCGCCGTCGCGTTGCCGCTCCGCCCCTTCCTGCAACATCTCGAACGTCTTGCCGACGCCGGGCGCGGCGCCGAGGAAGATTTTCAGCCGCCCGCGCGACGCCGCCTTCGCGGCGCGCAGCAGGGCGTCGGGGGATGGACGGGCGTCGGACACGCGAGACTCCAGTGCTCCTGCGGAGGCAGGCCCGGCACGACGCTCGTTGCTCCAGGCTCCCGCTTTCGCCGGAGCACGGTGGCGGTAATCGAACGAAAGGCAAGCCGCGATCGATCGATCCTTATGGCTTCTTAATGCGCGCGGCATGCTTTCGCCCGCGAACCTTAATGCGGCTCGCGCCTATCTCGCCGGCCGTTCCCAATCGGAAGGTTCGTGCCATGCCCGACATCATCTGGCTCGCCATATTCGGCGGTCTGTTCCTCGCGACGCTCGCGTTCGTGCGGCTGTGCGACGAGGCATAGCAATGAACCTTCACCTCGCGCTTGCCGGCCTGACCGCGATCGGCCTGCTCCTCTACCTCGTCGCCGTGCTCGTGCGGCCGGAGAAATTCTGATGACCTTGGCCGGCTGGGCGCTGATCGCGCTGTTCGTCGCCGTCATGGTCGGGCTGGCGAAGCCGGTCGGGCTGTGGCTGTTCGCGCTCTACGAAGGACGCCGCACGCCGCTTCACGCGGTACTTGGCCCGGTCGAGCGCGGGTTCTACAAACTGTCGGGGATCGACCCCGACGCCGAGCAGAGCTGGCGCCGTTACGCGGTCCACATGCTGGTGTTCCAGCTCGTCACCGCGCTCCTTACGTACGTCATCCTGCGCGCGCAGGGGTGGTTGCCGCTCAACCAGCGCGGCCTGCCCGGCGTCGGCGCGGACGGCGCGATGAACACAGCGATCTCGTTCGTCACCAACACCAACTGGCAATGGTATACGGGCGAGTCGACGCTGTCGAACCTGGCGCAGATGCTGGCGCTGACGATCCACAACTTCCTGAGCGCGGCGACCGGCATCGCGATCGCCTTCGCGCTGTTCCGCGGCTTCGCCCGGCGCGAGGCGAAAGGCGTCGGCAATTTCTGGGCCGACATGACTCGCGTGACGCTCTACGTGCTGGTGCCCGCCTGTATCGTCTATGCGCTGTACCTCGTGTTCAGCGGCGTGCCGCAGACATTTGCCGCCAGCATCGACGCGACCACGCTGGAGGGCGCGAAGCAGACGATCGCACTCGGCCCGGTCGCCAGCCAGGAAGCGATCAAGATGCTCGGCACCAACGGTGGCGGCTTCTTCAACGCCAATTCGGCGCATCCGTTCGAGAATCCGGGCGCGCTGACCAATTTCGTCCAGATGGTGTCGATCTTCGCGCTCGGCGTCGGCCTGACCTACACGTTCGGCAAGGCGGTGAAGGACACGCGCCAGGGCTGGGCGATCCTGACCGCGATGATGATCCTCTTCGTCGCCGGCACCGCCGTCGCCTATTGGCAGGAAGTGGCAGGCAACCCGGCGCTCCACCATCTCGGCCTGGCCGGCGCCAATATGGAGGGCAAGGAAGTCCGCTTCGGCACCGCGGGCAGCGCGCTGTTCGCCGCGGTCACCACCGCCGCCTCGTGCGGCGCGGTCAACGCGATGCACGACAGCATGACCGCGCTCGGCGGGCTGATCCCGCTGTTCAACATGCAGCTGGGCGAAGTCGTGGTCGGCGGCGTCGGCGCGGGCATCTATGGCTTCCTGCTGTTCGCAATTCTCGCGGTGTTTGTCGCCGGGCTGATGGTCGGCCGCACACCCGAATATGTCGGCAAGAAGATCGAGGCGCGCGAAGTGAAGTTCGCGGTGCTGGCGATCGCCGTGCTGCCGCTGTCCATCCTCGGCTTCACGGCGCTGGCGTCGGTGCTGCCCGACGGGCTCGCGGGGACGCTCAACAAGGGTCCGCACGGGTTCAGCGAAATCCTCTACGCGTTCAGTTCGGCGACCGCGAACAACGGCTCCGCCTTTGCCGGGCTCAGCGCGGGGACGCCGTTCTACAACGGACTGCTCGCGGTCGCGATGTGGGTCGGGCGGTTCTTCGTGATCGTGCCGGTGCTGGCGATCGCCGGCAGCCTGGCCGCCAAGCGCCACACGCCGGCCGGGGCGGGATCGTTCCCGACCACCGGCGGACTATGGATCAGCCTGCTGGTCGGGATCATCCTGATCCTGGGCGGCCTCACCTTCCTCCCCAGCCTCGCGCTTGGGCCGATCGCCGATCACGTCGCGATGGTCCACGGCCAGCTGTTCTGAAGAGGCACCGACAATGACCGAAGCAACCTCGATGTTCTCCGCCAGCCTGGTCGTCCCGGCGATCGGCGATTCGTTCAAGAAACTCGACCCGCGCCAGTTGGTGAAGAACCCGGTGCTGTTCGTGACCGCGGCGGTGGCGCTGCTGCTGACCGCGCTGCTGGCGCTCGGCGGCGAGCCGCTGCCGGCGGGGTTCCAGATCCAGCTGATCGTGTGGCTGTGGCTGACCGTGCTGTTCGGCACCTTCGCCGAAGCGCTCGCCGAGGGGCGCGGGCGGGCGCAGGCAGCGAGCTTGCGCGCGACCAAGTCGGAGCTCAACGCCAAGCGCCTGATCGGCGTCGGCGACACCTGGTCGCTGATCCCCGCCCACCGGCTCGAACGCGGCGAGATCGTGCTGGTCGAGACCGGCGACCTGATCCCGGCCGATGGCGAGGTGGTCGAGGGCGTCGCGTCGGTCAACGAAGCCGCGATCACCGGCGAGAGCGCACCCGTCATCCGCGAGGCGGGCGGCGACCGCTCCGCCGTCACCGCCGGCACGCGGGTCATTTCGGACCGAATCAAGGTGCGGATCACGCAGGAACCGGGCCAGGGCTTCCTCGACCGCATGATCGCGCTGGTCGAAGGGGCGGAACGACAGAAGACGCCGAACGAGATCGCGCTGACCATCCTGCTCGTCGGCCTCACGATCATCTTCCTGATCGCGGTGGGCACCGTGCCGGGGTTCGCGAGCTATGCCGGCGGCCAGGTGCCGGTCGCGATCCTGGCGGCGTTGCTCATCACGCTGATCCCGACCACCATCGCCGCGTTGCTGTCGGCGATCGGCATTGCGGGAATGGACCGGCTGATCCGGTTCAACGTGCTCGCCAAGTCGGGCCGCGCGGTCGAGGCGGCGGGCGATGTCGACACGCTGCTGCTCGACAAGACCGGCACGATCACGATCGGCGACCGCCAGGCGAGCGAGTTCCGTCCCGTCGGCGGGATCGACGCGAAGGTGCTGGCGGAAGCGGCGATGCTCGCGAGCCTCGCCGACGAAACGCCGGAGGGGCGCTCGATCGTGGTGCTGGCGCGCGAGAAATTCGCGCTCGACGTGCAACTGGCGGCCGATTCTGAGATCATCCCGTTCACCGCACAGACCCGCAGTTCGGGCGTGAAGGCGAACGGGGTCACGGTGCTCAAAGGCGCGGTCGACTCGATCCTGAAGACGCTGCCCGCCGACGCACCCGGCGCGGCCGAGATCAAGCGGGCGACCGACGAGATCGCGCGCGCCGGCATGACCCCGCTCGCCGTCATCCGCGACGGCCGCCTGCTCGGTGCGGTGGCGCTGAAGGACGTGGTCAAGGCCGGGGTGCGCGAACGGTTCGCGGAATTGCGCCGGATGGGCATCCGCACGGTCATGATTACCGGCGACAACCCGCTGACCGCCGCATCGATCGCCGCCGAGGCCGGGGTCGACGACTTCCTCGCCGAGGCGACGCCGGAGGACAAGCTCGAGCTGATCCGCAAGGAACAGCAGGGCGGCAAGCTGGTCGCGATGTGCGGCGACGGCACCAACGACGCCCCCGCGCTCGCCCAGGCCGATGTCGGCGTCGCGATGAACACGGGCACCCAGGCCGCGCGCGAGGCGGGCAACATGGTCGACCTCGACAGCGACCCGACCAAGCTGATCGAGGTCGTCGGGCTGGGCAAGCAATTGCTGATGACGCGCGGCGCGCTCACCACCTTCTCGGTCGCGAACGACGTGGCGAAATATTTCGCGATCATCCCGGCGATGTTCGTCGTGCTGTACCCCGGCCTCGCGGTGCTCAACGTGATGGGACTGGCTTCCCCGCGCTCCGCGATCCTGTCGGCGATCATCTTCAACGCGCTCATCATCCCGCTGCTCGTCCCGCTCGCGCTGAAGGGCGTGAAGTACCGCCCGATCGGCGCCGGTCCGCTGCTCGCGCGCAACCTCGCGGTCTACGGGCTCGGCGGACTGATCGCGCCGTTCATCGGGATCAAGCTGATCGACCTCGCGGTCGCCGGCCTCCACCTCGCCTGAGGAAATGACCATGCTCAAGGATTTCACCACTGCATTGCGCCCGGCGATAATGCTGACTTTGCTGTTCGCCGCCTTGCTCGGGCTGGCCTATCCCGCCGCGATCACCGGAGTGGCGCAACTGGTCGCCCCCGGCGCCGCCAACGGCAGCCTCGTCACCGACGCCAGCGGCAAGGTGATCGGCTCGTCGCTGATCGGCCAGTCCTTCGCCAGCGACGCCTATTTCCACGGTCGCCCGTCCGCCGCCGGCAAGGGGTACGACGCCACCGCCTCGTCGGGATCGAACTTCGGCCCGACCAGCAAGGCGCTGGTCGACCGAATCACCACCGACCTCGCCGCCGCGCACACTTCCGCCCCAGGTTCCAACGTTCCCGCCGACCTGGTGACGGCCTCCGCCTCGGGGCTCGACCCTGACATCAGCCCCGAGGCGGCTTTGTTCCAGGTCGCGCGCGTCGCGAAGGCGCGCAGCGTGGAGGCGGCGAAGCTGGCGGCGTTAGTCGATGCCAACACCGCACACCCGGTGCTCGGCTTCTTCGGCGAGCCCCGCGTCAACGTGCTGGCGCTCAACCTCGCGCTCGACCGGATCGCGCCGCGCCGCTAGACGATTCCGGCATGGCGGCCGCGAAGATTCTGATCGTCGAGGACGACGCGCATATCCGCCGACTGCTGCGCGTCGCGATCGAACGTGCCGGGCACGCCGCCAGCGACGCCGCCACCGCGCGCGAAGCCTTGTCGCTCGCCGACATCGAGAAACCGGAAGTCGTCCTGCTCGATCTCGGCCTGCCCGATCGCGACGGGCTGGAATTGATCCAGCTGCTGCGGACGAAGGGCGCGGCGGTGATCGTGGTGTCCGCCCGCGAGGATACCGCCGAAAAGGTCGCCGCGCTCGACCTCGGCGCCGACGACTACCTGACCAAGCCTTTCGATACCGAGGAGCTGCTCGCCCGCGTCCGCACGGCGCTGCGCCATCGCACTGCGGGCGCCGCCGGCCGGACGCTCGTCACCGCCGGCGAGGTCGAGATCGACCTCGACCGCCGCCGCGTCCGCCGCGCGGGCGACGACGTGCACCTGTCGCCGAAGGAATATGGCGTCCTCGCCGAACTGGCCCGGCGCCCCGACCGCGTGATCGGCCACCGCCAGTTGCTCCAGACCGTCTGGGGCCCGGCGCACGAGGACCATATCGACTATCTGCGCATCGTCATCCGCAACCTGCGCCAGAAACTGGAGGTCGACCCGACACGCCCGGCGCTGCTGATGAACGAAATGGGCGTCGGCTACCGATTGGTGGCGGGGGACTGAGATCGCACCCGGACGCGTGCGCTTCTCGCATAGACGCACGATCGGGAAATGAGTGCGGCGATGATGCGAAGCGCGTGACTTCGGCGCGGCGGGTTGGAATAGGGCATCGATGGCCATCGCTTCGAACCGCCGCATCCTGCTCGCCAGCCTGATCGGGACCTCGGTCGAGTTCTACGATTTCTACATCTATGCGACCGCCGCGGCACTGGTGTTCGGACCGCAATTCTTTCCGGCCAGGGATCCGGCGGTCCAGCTGCTCGCGTCCTACGCCAGCTTCGGGCTCGCGTTCTTCGCGCGGCCGCTCGGCGCCGCCCTGTTCGGGCATTTCGGCGACCGGCTGGGGCGCAAGTCGACGCTGGTCGCCTCGCTGATGCTGATGGGCGGGTCGACCGTCGCGATCGCCTTCCTGCCGACCTATGACAGCATCGGCTGGGTCGCGTCGGCGCTGCTTTGCGCGCTACGCTTCGGCCAGGGGCTTGGACTGGGCGGCGAATGGGGCGGCGCATCCTTGCTCGCGGTCGAGAATGCGCCGCGCGGCCGCGAATATCGCTGGGGCATGTACCCGCCGCTCGGCGCGCCGGTCGGGTTCGTCGCGGCGAACGGCCTGTTCCTGCTGCTCGGCACGATGCTGAGCGATGCGCAGTTCCAGGCGTGGGGCTGGCGCCTGCCGTTCCTGGCGAGTGCGGCGCTGGTCGTGCTCGGCCTCTGGGTGCGGCTGAAGCTGACCGAGACGCCGACATTCAGCGATGCCGCCGCGCACGATGCGCTGGCCAGGGTACCGATCGCCGACCTGTTCCGTCGCCACGCCCGCGCGACGATCGCGGGGACCGCGGGGGTCGTCGCCTGTTTCGCGTTGTTCTACCTGACGACCGCGTTCGCGCTCAGTTACGGCACCACCACGCTCGGCCACGGACGGCAGGTGATGCTGGGGCTGGAGATCGCGGCGGTGCTGTTCCTGGCCGCAGGCGTGATCGTGTCGTCGATGCTGGCGGACACACGGGGTGCGACGACGGTGCTGCGCTGGGGCTTCTTCGGGTGCGTCGTATCGGGCGTGACGATGGGACCGATGCTCGGCGCGGCGTCGCTCGGCGTCGTGTTCGCCTGGCTGGCGCTGTCGCTGTTCGCGATGGGCTTCACCTACGGCCCGCTGGGCGGCTGGCTGCCGTCGCTATTCGATCCGGCGGTCCGCTATACCGGTGTGTCGATCACCTTCAACCTGGGCGGGATCGTCGGCGGCGCACTCGCCCCGATCGCGGCCCAGGCACTCGCGCTACGCGGCGGCCTATCGTTGGTCGGCACCTATCTGATCGCCGCCGGTATTCTCAGCCTGGGCGGGATCATGTTGCTCGCTGGCCCGCGAGTTCGTGCACGATAACTTCCTTGTCGATCTTTTTGGAAGCCGACATCTTCAGGATGCCGGCCAGCACAGATTATGCTTGGTCGACTGCTTGGGCGTAGCAAATGTTTTCGTCGCCGCATTGCGGCCTTGACTTAGTTCAGGACAAGCGCATTGCCCTTGGTCTATTGAAACAGCGAAGTCACAGGGGCATGTGATGGACCAGGGTAACCTGTGGGTCGACGAATTGTTCGACACGACTCTGCGCGCAGGCTCCGCCGCTTCCCGCCTGCATAATCCCGATCCAATCTTAGTGAAGCACGACGATTTGGCGGACGAGCGGCGGTCGAACGTCGCCTTCGTCTGGGCGACGGCGAGGCACGATCTCGCGCGGATCGTGGGACGCGAGATGGCGCACGGGCCGGGGCTGGAAATATTGCTCGGCCTGTTCGTCGGTCGGTTCCGCAAGGTACGGACGATCGTGAAGACGGTCTGCCTCGGCACCAACGCGCCGGCTGCGACCGTCATTCGCTGGATCGACAAGCTGGAAGCTCGCGGGCTGGTCGACCGGTTGCCCGATCCGCTCGACGGCCGGCGCCTGCAATTGGCGTTGACGCAACACGGACTCGATCTGGCGCGCGAGGCGCTCGACACGATCTGGCAGAGTAGTCGTCAACTCAACCCCGGCTCGTGATGATATAGCGACAGCGTTCCACCTGACGCCGCTCACGACCTGCCGATCGGCACGCTCGAACTCTGCACCGTGTCGAGCAACGTACGGAAGTCGAGCGGCGGGGTGAAGCTGAACCCGGCATCCGCGCCGTCGAGCCAGCGAATATAGCCCGACCAGGCTCCTTTCCCGCGCCGCAGTTCGAGCGACGCCGGCAGGTTGGCAGCGACGCCGACAAGCCCGCGCAGCCGGGCGCCACCGGCGCTGATGTTGACGACGTCGATCGGCACCGCCCGGCCATCGACGCGGAGCGTCGCGCGCGCCGCGATCGTGAAGCGCGGTCCACGCGCGGCCGTCCCGGATTCGTCGCGCCCGCGCCGGCACATCCGTTCGACCTCCTGCGGCATCGAAAAGGCGAGACCCGCTTGGCGATCGCGCCGCCAGGCGACTCGCGCTGGCGTCGGATTGAGCCCCAGCATTTCGACGATGACGTAGCTGCCCGGCTCGGGCGGATCGATCATCTCGATCTTGAGCCCGCCCGACGCGATGTCGCGGACGATCGCGATATGCTCGCGCCCGGCATGGACGATCTTGCCCAGCGCCAGCACGCTACGCGTCCGGGGGCCGTCGCGACGATCGTTCAGCGTGTCTTCGGCTCTACTCGCCATGGTGCGCTCCCTGTCCGTCACTTGATCCTCACGCGGTACCGGAGCTGGAACGAGCCCGACGTGTTGAAGGTGGTCGCCGGCCGCACCCGGATCGCGCGGACGTTGGCGTCGTAGCCCGCGGCATCGGGGACCGGCACGTAGGTCCAGGTCGCACCGTCGGTCGAGAAATCGACACAGTCGCTGGTGCTGGCGAGCGACACGAAGGTGCAGGTCAGGCCGCTGCCCCCGATCCCGAGCACGCTGCCGTCGAGGAACTCGATCGGCCCCTTGCCGGCGCTCGCGATATCGCTGACGCGCAGGATGACGTTTACCGGCAGGGTGTCGGTGATCGTGATGTTGCGCACCGGCTGGCCCAGATTGCCGAGCGGGTTGGTGAACAGCACCGTATAGTCGACCTCTGCCCCCGGCAGCGACTTGGGCGCGACCGAACCGACGGGATCGTTGACCACGGTCGCGGTCTTGGTGACGGTCAGGTCGGTCGCCCCCGCCAGCGTCGGCTGGAGGACAGCGGCAAGGACGAGCATCGTGCGCCTCATCGCCCCCTCCCCAGCACTGCCTGCGCTGCACCACGCAGCGAGAACTGGTCGAACTTCAGCCGCATCGTGACGTAGGGCCCGGACCTTGTGTAGCGATCGCCCTCGAAGTCGCGATCGCGATAGCCCGCCGCATTGTAACCCGCCGTGACCCAGAGGTTCGTCGCGGGCGACGCGCCGATCGACGGCCCGACGCTGTAATCGACGACACCACTGGTCCAGGCGTGCTGCACCGACCCCTGCACGCCGATATCGAACCGGCGGCCGACATCCTGGCGCAGTTCGAACCCGATCGCATCGACATAGCCGGTATAATCGTCGCCGCCGAAGCTGCCCTGCACCCATTTCGATCCGTAATAGACCGTCGCCTCGAACCCGTGCGCGTCGCCTTCCGCCCCGCTGCGGTAATTGACGGCAACGTTGTTGATGAGCCGCAGCGTCGCCTGGAACGCGCCGTTCCCCGTCGCCACGCCGAGCGGGTTGGTGCCGGTGAACCCGGCATCGGCGCGGTCGCGGCGCAGTTGCAGCCGTTCGAGCACCGACCAGCGGCTGTCCTGCGGCCGCAGCGCCAGCGCGGCGTCGGCGGCGAGCGACACGGCCGTCGCGCCATTCCGGTCGGTCATGTCGTAATAACGCAGGCTCGCGGCGAACGTCCGCCCCTGCCCCAGCGAGCGCAGGACGTCGGTCGTCACGCCCCAGCGATTGCTCTGGTCCGAATGCCGGTATTCGAGGCGGCCGTTCCACGACCAGCGCTCCGCCCGATACGCCGCCCCGCCGGTAACCGCGACGTAATCGCCGTCGTTCTGGTACGCGCCCGCGACGGAGCCGGCGGCGGTGGTGGTGAAGGCATTGACGAACGCGCCCGCCGGGATGTGCCCGGTGAGCGTCGTGCTGGCGTCGAGGGTCGCGTCGATCGTCCAGTGCCGGCCGAGCGGTAGCGACTGGCTCATCCCATATTGCGCGTAGGCCCGCTCGCCATTCTCGCCGATCGCCTGACGGTTCATCGTCGACATCAGCTTGGCGCCGGCCCAGGGCGCGACGTCGAAGCCGATCCGCGCGGTCCGGGTCGTGAAGTCGGTCCCTTGCGCGATCTCGTACCCGCCGAGCAGGCGAATGCCCTTGGCGACGGTCAGCGCGGCGTTGAGTTGCTGGCGCGCGGGGAGATCGACGCTGGCGCGATCGCCGCTGCCGCCCGGCGCGACCTGCGCCTGGCCCGACAGCACCAGTTTGCCGTCGAGCAGCGCCTGGCTACCGCCGATCGTCAACAGGCGGGAGTGGCGCGCGCCGCCGTCGATCCCGGTGTCGTCGGCGATCTGGCCGCCGACGAACAGCGTGCTGCCCTCGCGGCGATATTCGAGGCGGAGGTCGGCGGCGGTCCGCGCGCCGGGTCCGTCGAGCTGTGTCGAATGCCAGGCGGTCGCGGTCAGCGACAACGTGTCGGTCAGCGCGACGCGGCCGTCGACGCCCAGCTTGCGCGTGCCCGCCTCGACCAGATTCTGCTGGCCGAGCCCGAAGGTCGCGTCTTGGCTGCGCGCATAGGCCAGCACGTCGACCGAGCGGTCGTGATGCTCGACCTCGGCCAGCCACGCCCGGCCGGTGCCGACGCCGTAGCGTCCCCCGGTCGCGACTTCGCCGCGCACTTCGGTATTGGCGGTCGGCTTCACCCGGATGTCCGCGCCGATGACGGTTGCATTGCCCACGGTCTCGTCGTGCAGCACCCCGGCGCCGACCTGCACCTTGCCGTCCGCCAGCTTCGCCACGGCGCGCGCGCCGGCGACCAGGCGGCGAGCGGTGCCGTCGGTCTCGTAATCCACGACGATGAACACCGGATTGAGGTCAGCGTCGCGGCCGAGCACGGGCTCGCGGAAGCGCAATGTGCCCGCAACCGGATCGATATCGTAGTCGATATGCCGCGTCAGTTGCGTCGAGGTCAGCACCAGGTCGGGGCGCAGCCGGTCGCGCACCTCGATCCGCACCTTGTCGCTGTTCGGCACGATGTCGCGGCCGGTCAGGCGATACGGACCGCTGAGGCCGTTGCCCTGGATCTCGTCGCGCGCATAGAGTTGGTCGGTCTTCGCGGCGAAAGCGGTGAAGCTGACGGTGCGGCCGTGATATTCGGCCTTCATGCCGTTCAGCGTGCGACTGAACCGCGTCAGCTGCGTATCGGTCAGCCCGCTCTCGAAATCGCCGAACAGCGCGTAGAAATCACGCCGTTCCAGCCGGATGTAGAGCTTGCGCGCCGATGCCGCATCGTAGCCCTGGCGCGAGCCGTCGCCATAGACGGTGTAGTAGCGGTCGGGATCGATCGTGCCGAGCAGCCCGCGCGTGCGGTCATATGGGCGATCGCTGTCATAGGCGAGCGTCAGCAGCCACGATCCCTTGATCCGGCCCTTGGCGTAAAAAGCGAGCTGGCCATCGGTGACGACGCCCTGCTTCATCCCCGGGGGCAGCGCCGTCGTACGGCTGTGCAGTGTGTCGTAGCCGATCGTGCCGGCACCGAACCCGACCACGATCCAGTCGCGCGCCGCGCTCGCCAGCCAGGCGCGGATGTCGCTGGTGCGCTCGGCCTTCGCGTCGGCGAGGGTGACGACGATGTGGACGTTGCCTGCCTGCATCGTCGGCTGGAGCGCGATGAACGCCAGGCCGTCGTCGCCGACGACCCGCGCAATGGTCTGGGCACGATCGCGCCCGGTGAGCTGGTTGCCCTGTTCGAGTTCGGCGTCGATCGCCGCGCCATAGGGCTGGTCGACATGGAACGGGACGAGGCTACCCGCGCGGACCGGGCGGCCGGCGGCGTCGGTCACGCGCACCGCGACCAGCGGCTGGGTCAGGCCGTCGGCGACCAGCCGGCTGAGTTGCGGCACCAGCGTCGCGCGGGTGCCGGCAGTCGCGGCGTGGACGGTGCGAGTGAGCGTCGCGACGGTCGCGCCCTTCGCATCGAGCACGCGCGCCTCGATCGCATTGTCGCCGTCCCTCAGCGCGATACCGGTCCAGCGTGACAGCGCGATCGTCCTGGCATCGTTGGTGTCGGTCGTGTCGAAGGTCAGCGGATCGACCGCCGCGCCGTTCACGCGCAGCGCGATGCGCTGGCCCGGGGCGTGCTTGACCACGATCCGCGTGACGGGCGCGCGGGGGTTGTAATCGGGGGTCGGGAATAGGATCTCGGTGCCCGACGCCTGACCCGCGAACCAGTCGCGATCGCCCGCGGCCTGCGCGTCGCCGAGCGGCGTGATGGGCAGGGCGGTCGCCTTCGTGGCAACCTTGCCGGTCGGGCGCAGCTGGAAATCGACGCGCTTGAGCACCCCGCCCTCACCCTCGACGAAGCGCGAGATCGCGCTGCCGGCGCTGCGCGTGTCGCGATCGCAGGTCACGGGCGCGTAGGAGGCGGGGATGCTGCCGGTGTCGATCTGGACGACGTGACGGCCGGGGCGGACGCCCTCGACGTGGTAATAGCCGTTCTTGTCGGTGACGACGAAGGTGCCGTCCTCCAGCACGACGCGGATGCCGGCGATGCCCCGGCGCCCGCTGTCGGGGTTGTGGCAATCGCCCTCGGTAATGCGTCCGATCACGGTGAAACCGTCGGTGAACAGCAACGCCGCGATCCGCACCGCCGCCGCCGCTTCGTTGCTGGTGGCGCCGCCGGGGCCGGAGGCGAGCACGCGATTGACGGCCTCTCCGGTTGGCGCGCCTGGCGTCACGGAAACCACATAGGTTATATCGGTCGAGCTGCCTTTCGGCACCATGGGTGCCGCGAAAGCCAGGTTGCGGCCGTCGTCCGACACGGTCGGCTCGCTTGCCCCGCGCGTCGACCCGCGTTCGTAACGCAAACCGACCGGGAGGATGTCGGTCAGATGCACATTGTTCGCGCTCGCCGCCCCGCGATTGGTGACGGTCACGCGATATTGCACGAAATCACCCGGCGACGCGTCGCGCACCGAGGCGGTCTTGGTCAGCAGCAGGCTGGTGTCGCCCGCCCGATCGAACGGCACATCGGCGTAGAACGGCCGCGGGTCCGATAGCGTGAAGACACCGCCGAACGAGGCGTCGTTGATGAGATAGACACGACCGCCGGGGTCGCGCAGTTGCGCGAGATCGTCGCGCGAGCGAGTCGAGGGCGCGGAATAATTCGCCGGCGGATCGAACTTCAAGTGGTATTGCCCCGCCGCGACGAACGGGAAGCGGTAATTGCCTTGGCTGAACTGGTACACGCGACCGCTCGCGTCGGTGACGCTGCCGCCGGTGACGACGCTCGCCGGATAGCGGCTGACGCCGTCGTCGCCGAACACGGTCGCGGGCTGGTCGTTCGCATCGACCAGGCTGACCCGTGCGCCGTCGATCAGCGCTCCCGTCTGCGAATCGAACACGTAGCCGGCCGGGTCGATCAGGATCGCCGCGCTCGATCCCAGGCTGTAATCGTCCTCGACGAAGGATAGCTGCAGATGCTCGCCGCGCACCAGCGTGGGATCGCATGGCGCAATGTCGCCAGTCCGGCCGCCTTCCGGCACGCCGCCGGCGAACACACCGGTGTCCGGCCCGGTCTCCAAGAGCGGCAGCGTGCCATGGAAGCTTTCGGTCGAAACGTTGATCCACGCGGTCTCGCGCTTGGTCGGATTATGGTTGCCGCCCGGATTCTCCAGCACGAGGATGATCGGCTGGTTGTCGTCGAGCGTCCGGATCGGCGGCGCCTTGGCCAGCGTATCGGCGTCGATCGGGGCGGGCGTGAATTGGGTCGTCGGCGAGGTCTGACACGCCATGCCGGTCATGGTGTAGCCGACCGGCGGCAGGCGGAAGCTCAACCGCGTGGGGAGCTTCGTGCGATCGACGTCGAGCGCGACGGTGTTCGAGGAAATCGTCTGGCGGCCGCTCGACGCATCGAAGCTGAGCGTGGCCGTGTTGGTGACGTGCGTATTCGTCTGCGCCGCCGCGGGAACGGCGGTCGCCAGCCCGATCAGGGCGGCCAGGAGGACGAGGCGACGAACGCGAGTCATGGCTGGGGCGTGCTCCGGCGCGCGCGTGGCGCGCCGGAGTGCGGATCGGTCCTTTCGAGAAAGCAGGAGCGGCGGCGCGCTAGTTGATCGTCACCCGGAACGAGACCGCGGTCGACGCCCCGCCCGCTAGCGTCCCGATAGCGGTGGTGATCGTCTTGGTGGTCGCGTTGAACACCGTCGCATCGTCCTGCACCGCGCCGGCGAGCGTACAGGTGCCACCGGGCAGTCCGACCTGGGTTGATCCCGCGACATAGGTCGTGTTGCTCGGGATCACGTCGGTCAGCACGACGTTGTTCGCCGCCGTCAGCAGCGTCGCGTTGTTCGCGACCAGGCAATATTGCACGACGGCACCCGGCAATGACTTCGGATTGGTGAGGTTGACCCCGTCCGACAGCACGAGCGCGGACTTGGTCACCGTCAGCGCGACGTTGCGCGCGCCGATCTCGTACGTGGCATAGGCCCAACCCTGGCCGTTGCGCGCGGTGTCGAAGCCGAGCCCATCGTTGTCGTTGTCGGCGAACACGACGTCGACGCTCATGTCGGCATTGTTGAGGTTGACCGTCTCCGCCAGCGCCGCGCCCTGCTGGCCCGGTGCGCCGCCGGCGGCGGTGATGACCTGCAACGCGACATTGTGCAGGTTGATGTTCCCGCTCGCCGGCACGTCACCGACGATGAACACCTCGACCGACTGGTCGGGCGCGAGCTCGTCGATATAGGTCGCGGTGTCGACGCCGGGATCGTAGACGCCGTTGCCGTTCTTATCGACATAGACCTTCAGGTTGCTCATCGTGAAGTCGTCGGTGCCGGTGATCGTGCCGATCAGCCCGCCGACGATTCCAGCCTGGATCGCGTTCAGCAGGAAATCCTGCGTCCCGTTGGTGTTGTTGGTCACCTTGAACCGGGTGACTGCGGCGGTCTGGCCCAGATTGACCTTGGTCGAGGCATTGGCCTGGTCGTTGACGACGGTCAGGTTGACCTTGCGGTCGACCACGAAGCTCGCGGTCGTCGAGTTGGTCGTCTGCGCGGTGCCGTTGACGGTGTAGGTCACCGACGCGGTGTTGCTGATCGTGGTACCGGCGACCGTGCCCGACGGCGCGGTCTGGGCGTGCGCGGTACCGATGCTCGCTACGGCAGCCGTTCCCGACAGCAGCAGCAGTCTAACCCTGTTGACGGTCATGCGAATTACTCCTCGGATAGGATGATCGGATTCACTTCAGGACGGCTTGGAACGCGAACTGGCCCTGCGCGCCGGGCGCGAGCGGGCGCGCGAGGCGCCAGCGGACGTGCGTCACGTCGTCGGGGCCGGCGGGACGTGCGCCGGCGGGCGTGCGCACGCTGAGCGCAGCGAGCGCGCCATAGGTCTTGCCGTCGACCGAAACCTCCGGCGCGGGCGAATTGGGCGCTGGTCCGCGATAGGCGATCCCGCGTGGCACCGGATTGTCGAACACGATGTTCGCGAGCGGCTGGCGGCCGGTGTTGCGATATTCGAGCACGAAGACGACGCGCGTACCGGGCACGACCTTGGCGGCCGCGACCAACGTCTCGCTGGTGGTGCCGTCGGCAGCACGCGCGCGATGCTCAGCCAAGATCTTCGACGTGACCTGGAGCGGCCCGGCGGCGATCGCGGCGGTGGAGACCGCCGCCGCGGCGACGATCGCAAGGGGGAACGGTTTGAACATGGAACGACTCCTCATTGGATCTTGACGCTGAACTGAACGGTGCGGGTGCTCGCGGCGGCGACGTCACCGAGCGCGACGTGGATGGTGACGCCATCGACGCTGGCAGCGTCGCCATCGGCCGCATCGCTGAGCGCGCGGCCGTCGAGCGTGATGCTGCCGGGGACGTAGGTGGTGCCGGCAGGGACCGGATCGTCGATCGCCGCCCCGCCGGTCGCGGTTGGGAAGCTGGCGACCAGCGTGTAGGTGACGATCGCGCCGCGAACCGCGCGCGTACTGCCGTCGGGGGCGAACACCGTCTGCGACTTGGTCAGGCTGGGCTGGTCGGCGGAAATCGTCAGCAGCGTCGTGGCGGTCGCGGTGCCACCGGTCCGACCGACGACGGCGTCGCCACCCTGATCGCCTGCGCCCGCGAACGTGGTGCCCGCCACGCCGCTGCCCGTATGGGCGGTGGCCGTGACGGAAATATGCGTGGCGGCGGTGACCTGGCCGCCATCGACCAGCACGAATATGCGGACCGACTGGCCCGGCGTGAGCGATAGCGGGGCGCCCGGCGCCAGCGACCGGTCGCTCGCGGCGTCGTAGCTGCCGTTGCCGTCGCTATCGATCGCGACACGTGCCACCGTCACCGCCGACCGGTCGCTCGCGATCGTCAGCACGAAATCCTCGGCGCCATTGCCGGTGTTGACGACGACATAGCCGACCGCGATCTCGGCACCGGTCGCGGCGATGGTCGGCCGGTCGGCGGCGACCGTCACGTCGAGCAGTTCGGCAGTGGTCAGCGTGACCGTGTTCGACGGCAGCGATTGCCGGTCGGCCCCGTTGCCGACGGTCAGCGTCGCGGTGTTGGCGATCGCGGTTCCGGCGCGTGTCGCGGCGTGCGCAGGCGCGACCATGGCCAGCGCGAGCGCTGCCATCGCAACGCCGCCCCGTGCCCTGTTCCCAACGCTGCGAACGACTGTCGTCACCCTCATCCCCGCC
This sequence comes from Sphingomonas sp., assembly GCF_017304635.1. Classification (GTDB taxonomy): domain Bacteria; phylum Pseudomonadota; class Alphaproteobacteria; order Sphingomonadales; family Sphingomonadaceae; genus Sphingomonas. Next base: position 88,338 of record NZ_JAFKMA010000005.1, on the reverse strand, counting down.
GAAAAAATCGCGTGCGGATGGGGGATGGGCTTCTAGGTTAAGCGGTTGCTACCGACGACCACCGGGAGCCACGCTTTACGACCATAGTATAATGCCGAAACCAATTTAGGTTAGTCGCTTGACCAGCCGCACGACGGCCCCGGCCGAGGGCGATTGGCGGCGATTCCCGGCCCTTCAGATCGCGTCGCGGTCGATCGCCGCGATGGCCAGCCGGGCAAGCCGGCGCGCATCGTCGCGCGCGGCGCCGTCGCCCTCGGATAGCCGCAACCAGCTCTCACTGACCTGCGCGAACCCGAGTGTCCCGGCGACCCCGGCGATACGATGCGCCATCCCTGTGTCTCCGGTATCGAGCGCCGCCAGTGCCTCGACCAGTTGATCGCGGAACCGCGCGATTAGCGGCGTCAACTCGTCCTCGCCGAAGACGGCCTTGAGCCGCTGCGTGTCGGCCAGCCCCACAGACGGATGCCAGGCCGAGACCGCAGCCAGCAAAGCTTCGGGCGCGCAGGGCTTGGGCAAACGACCGTCGAACCCACGCTCGGCGAGGGCGCCATCGTCGAGACAGACGAGCGAGTAAGCCAGGATCGGCACGCTCGCGATGGCACCGCCCGCCGCGCGAATCTGCGCCGTCGCCGCGCAGCCATCCAGGCGCGGCATGTCGATGTCCATGACGACCAGATCGACCGGCTCGCACATCGCCAGCGCGACCGCAGCCTCTCCGTCCGCCGCCTCGACAACATGCCAGCCCGCCTTTTGCAGGACGCGGGATGCGAACAACCGAGTCGCCGGCTCGTCGTCAGCGACAAGAACGATGGGATTACGCAAACTTAGCTTCCGTTTAGCACCAAAATGAGGCAGAAAAATCTGGACAATTTTGGGTAATTCGGGGGCAATGATAGCATAAACTCAGGGGACGTCTTCTGGATACGTGCTGGAACCCAGCGTGACCGCGACCGGACGGCATGTCCTGATCGCCGATGACCATCCGCTGACGCGCGAGGGACTTGCGCTGGCGGTGCGTGCCGGATTGCCCGGGATCGGGATCGACAATGCCGGTTCGATCGGCGAGGCAGAGGCCGCGATCGCGCAGCGCCGCACCGGCTACCGCCTCGTCATTCTCGATTTCGTGCTGCCCGACGCGCGCGGGTTTTCAGGATTCCTGCGCCTCCAGCACCTGCTCGGCCGAACACCGATCGTCGTCGTGTCGGCGCATCGCGACCCGGTGATCCATGACGCGGCGCGCGCGCTGGGGGCGGCCGGCTTCCTGTCCAAGACGCGGCCGCTCGATACGTTGGCGACATCGATCCGCGAGATTGCCGAGGGACGCGTGATCTTTCCGTCCGAAACGGCGGCCGGCGGCGCCGCGAAATCGGCGCGCGACCGCGTCGCGACGCTGTCGGGCGCGCAGCTGAAGGTGCTGCTGGCACTGGCGGACGGGCGGCTCAACAAGCAGATCGCGGGCGACCTCGACATCACCGAAGCGACGGTCAAGGCGCACATGACCGCGATCTTCCGCAAGCTCGGCGTGACCAACCGCGCGCAGGCCCTGCTCGCGATGCAGCCGCTGCTCGGCGACGTCGCCCAGCCATGAGCGCTGTCGCCAATCGTCACGACGGCACCCCGACGCCGCCCAGCCTGACGCGCTTCATCCTGCTCGCGCTGATCGTCCCGGCGATCCTGATCGCGGCGTCGGCCTGGCTGGGGACGGAGAATGCGCGGACCGAGGCGATGCGCGCCGACGCGCGGGCCGCCTTCGACCGCAGCACGGAAGCGAGTACGCTGATCGCGCGGATCGCCGATGCCGAATCGAGCCAGCGCGGCTACGTCCTGACCGGCGATCCGCAATTCCTCGATCCGTACGTGCCGGCGCGGCTCGCGGTGATGCGGACCTTCGACCAGCTCGCCCGGGAATTACGCGGCGAACCCGCCCAGGCGGCGTTGCTCGCGCGGCTGCGCGGCCTGGCGGAGCTGAAGTTTGCGGAGATGGACCAAGTTATCGCCGACCGTCGCGACCGCGGGCTCGATGCCGCGATCGAGGGTGTCCAGGAAGGCCGCGGCAAGCATCTGATGGACGCGATGCGCGGCGTATCGACGGACATGCTGGCGATCGCCCAGCGCGACCGCGACGCGCGGGTGGCGGCGTACGCCCGCCACGTCGCCGGCGACCGCTTCTGGATCTGGGTCGGGATCGCGGTGGCGGGGCTGCTGGCGCTGGGCAGCGCAGTGCTGATCTGGCTGGAGAGCTATGGCCGCTACCGCGCGCGGCTGGCCGCCCACAGCATCGCCGAGCGCAATCGCTCGATCCTCGACAGCACGACCGACGCCATCACGATCCTCAACCCCAGCGGCACGATCGAATCGATCAATCCGGCGGCGGCGGCGCTGCTCGGCTATCGGCCGGAGGAGGTCGAGCGCCGCGACGTGTCGGTGCTGATGGACCTGCTCGACCGGACCGTCACGTTTCACGAACGGATCGGGCTGGTCGACGGCAAGCTGGCCAATGCCTGGCTGCCCGACCGCACGATCAAGCACAAGGACGGCCACACGATTCCGGTCGACATCGCGCTCGGCGTGATGCCGCAGCCCGATGGCTGTCACATCGTCGCCTCCGCCCGCGACATTTCGGAGCGCAAGCGGATCGAGCGGGTGAAGGACGAGCTGATGTCGACCGTCAGCCACGAACTGCGCACGCCGCTGACGTCGGTGGTCGGCGCGCTGGGGCTACTGCGGGCCGGGTCGGCGGGCAAGATTCCGGCACCGGCCCAGCGGCTGATCGAGATCGCCGAGAACAATTCGCGCCGGCTGATCCGCCTCATCAACGACATGCTCGACATCGACCGGATGCAATCGGGCAAATTGCAGATCGAACGCCAGCCGATCGACCTGCGCGACGTCGTGACGCGCGCGGGCGAGGGCATCCGCGGATCGGCGGACGCCGCCGACGTCCCGATCCTGTGCCGCGTGCCCGACGATCCGGTGCGCGTGATGGGCGATGCCGAGCGGCTGTTGCAGGTGATCGCCAACCTGGCGTCGAACGCCGTCCGCGTGTCGCCGGCCGGCAGCGCGGTCGAGATCGGGCTGACGGTCGACAATGCCGACGGCCGCGCGGTCGTCACGATCGACGATCACGGCCCCGGCCTGCCCGCGGAGTTCCGCGACCGCATCTTCGGCCGGTTCGAACGCGCCGCGGGGGAGCAGGGGGTCGGCACCGGCCTGGGCCTCGCCATCTCGCGCGAGATCATCGGGCGCCATTATGGACGCATCTGGTTCGAGGATCGCCCGGTCGGCACGCGCTTCGCGTTCCAGCTCGACCTGATCCGCGATCACGCGTCGTCGCCGGATCGCGACCAAGCCCCCCGCATCCTGATCGTCGAGGACGACGCCGACACGGCCGAGACGCTGCGCCAGATGGTGGCGGCGATCGGCCATGCCGCGGATTGCGTCGGAACCGCCGCACGCGCACGCACCGCGCTCGCCGAGCAGCGCTACGCCGCCTTGCTGCTCGATCTGCGTCTGCCCGACGAGAACGGGCTCGCGTTCGCGCATTCGCTCTACGCCAGCGACGGCGTCCCGTCGCTACCGATCATCATCGTGTCGGGAATGACTCGCGATGGTGCCGGCGAGCCGGTGCCGTTCGACATCGTCGACTGGATCGAGAAGCCGGTCGATCCCACGCGCCTCGCCGCCGCGCTCGCCAAGACCATCGAGCGGCTGGGCGCGCAGCCGACCATCCTGCACCTCGACGACGATCAGGACATGCTCGACGTGGTCGAGGCGGCGCTCAGTCCGGACGCGCGGATCGTCAAGGTGCGCGATCTGGCGAGTGCGCGCGCGATCCTCGAACACGAATCGCCCGACCTGGCGATCATGGACCTCCACCTGGCGGAGGGATCGTCGGGGCTCGACCTGCTGCCGATGCTGATCGACAGACACGGCCTCGCGATACCGACGATCATCTTTTCCGCGCACGACGTCAGCGGCCCGGCGGCGGGGCAGGTCGATGCCGTGCTGGTCAAGTCGCGCGGCTCGCTCCCCGACCTGCGCGCGACGGTGCGGCGTGTCCTCGAGCAACGGAACCCGCCGTCGTGACGGCGCCGCTTTCGCTCCTGTACGTCGACGACGATCCCGACATCCGCACGATCGTGGAGATGGCGCTCGGGCTCGACCCGAGCTTCACCGTTCGCGCGGTGGCGTCGGGCAGCGACGCGGTCGCCTTGCTCGGCGACGGCGAGTGGCGGCCCGACGTCCTGCTGCTCGATGTGATGATGCCGGAAATGGACGGCCTCGCGACGCTGGCGGCGCTGCGCGCGCTGCCGGGGATGGCGGACACGCCGGTGCTGTTCATGACGGCGAAGGGACGCGAGGCGGATGTCGCGCAATATCTCGCGCACGGTGCCGCCGGCGTGATCCTGAAGCCGTTCGACCCGCTCCAGCTGTCGGCGGAGATTCGCGCCCTCGTCGGGCGGCCCTGACGGTCTTTTCGCGATCCGCTTTAGACCTTGGTGGTAATCGCGAGCCGGCGCTTTCCCGCGGCAAGCTTTCGTTAAGCGCGCGCGCCGAACCCGGTCGCGAAAGGATGCGCCATGTTGAACGCGATGCTGGACGACCACCGGGAGATACGCAGCCTGTCGGCCGCCTTGCGCGACTTGCTCGCGGAAAACGGCATGCCGATCGGACACTGGCTGGCCTCCACCCGCTGGCAGCTGACGCGGCAATTGCTGCGCCACATCGCGATCGAGAACACGATCGTCGGCAAGGCGCTGGTCGACGGGTTCGAGCGCCGCTATCGCGACCATGTCGCCAAGTGGACGCCCGACCGGATCGACACCGAATGGTCGGCCTATTGCGGGGAGACGCGCAGCATCCTCGACGCGCTCGAACGCAAGATGCTGCGCGAGGAGCGCGAATTCTACCATCCGCGCCTGCGCACCGACCGTCCCGCGCCGGCGGTCGCCGCGGTCGCCTGACACCCTCGCTCGGTTGGTCGCATAACGCCGGCGTTACCACGTCGGGATATTGACAAGGATCGGTGCCCGCATAGGCTTGCCGGCAATCGCGACGCCTCCCCGCGGCCGCGATCCCTAGTTTGCGTTTGGGAGGTCGCCCGACCGTGCCGCCGATCCGTCCTGCCGTCGCGATGGGTCTTGCCGCCATCGCCGCTCTGGTTTCCGATAGCGCCGCCGCCCATCTCGGCGGATCGGCGTCGAGCGTCACCGCCGACCGCAGCCGGATGGCCGCACGGCTCAGCACGGTGGCGACCGGCCGCTTTACGCGTCACGAACTCACGCGCCCGAACGGCGGGCAGGTGCACGAATTCACCAATGCCGACGGCGTCGTCTTCGCGGTCGCCTGGTCGGGGCCGGGCAAGCCCGACCTCGCGACCTTGCTCGGACCCTATTTCCCGACGTTCCAGGCGAACAGCGTCGCGACCGCGCGGCGCATGCATTCGCTGCGCCAGCCGCCGCGCACCGCGCAACCGAACCTCCAGATCCAGGTCGGCGGTCACATGGGCTGGTTCCACGGCGTCGCCTACATTCCTTCGCTCGCCCCGGCCGGGTTTGCCGTCGCCGATCTGGCGATCCAGCCGTGAGGCTGCGCGCGAGTGTCGCCGGCCTGTTGCTGGCACTGTCCCTGTCGGCGTGCGGCGGCGATGGCGGATCGTCGACCCAGACAGTGGCGGCGGCGCCGACGGTCACGCCGACGCCGACACCCACCCCGACCGCCAGCACCGTCAACACCGCGACCGTCACGCTCGACGCCGGGCCGGCCGCGCTCAACACCGGGACCGACGCCTATACCGCGTTCAACGAACCCTATGTCACCGTCACGATCTGCGCGCCGGGTTCGACGACGAATTGCCAGACGATCGACCATGTCATCCTCGACACCGGCTCGGTCGGGCTGCGCATCATGCAGCCGGCGCTGAACGCGAGCCTGCTCGCCGCGCTGCCGACCGAGAGCGACACGGCGAGCAACCCGGTCGGCGAATGCTACCAATACGTGAACTCCTACGCGTTCGGATCGGTGCGGACCGCGGATTTCTCGATCGTCGGCGAAAAGGTCGCCGGCATGCCGCTCCAGGTGATCGCCGACACCGGCGTCTTCGCCAGCGCGCCCAGCAGTTGCTCGTCTGGCGGCGGCACGGCGATCACGACGGTCAAGGATTTCGGCGCCAACGGGATCATCGGGATCGGCACGACGACCACCGATTGCGGCAGCTATTGCACCGTCGCCGGGGGATCGTCGGGCGCGATCTATTATTCCTGCCCGACGAGCGGGTGCAGCAGCGTCATCGCCCGCGCCGCCAATGCCAGCGCGCCGTTCCAGCAACTGCCCAATCCGGTCGCGGCCTTCCCCGCCGACAATAACGGCACGATCATCACCCTGCCGGCGGTCGCGCAGCGCGGCGTCGCGTCGTTGACCGGCACGGTGATCTTCGGGATCGGCACGCAGTCCGACAACACGCTCACCGCCGCCAACGTCCTGCGGCTGACCTCGTCGGGCAGCGGCCTCGGCGCGGGGGTGCTGACCGCGACGTACAAGGGCAAGCAACTGACCCAGAGCTTCCTCGATACCGGCAGCAACGATTACTATTTCATCGACACCAGCCTCAATCCGTGCACCGAGACCGACCTGATCGCCTTCTACTGCCCGACGACGCCGACCTTGCTGTCGCCGACGCTGACCGGGCAGAACGGCACGACGGTCAGCGGGTCGTTCACGCTCTACAGCCCGCTCGACGTGCCCAACACGTCGACCGTCGCGCCGGGGCTCGGCGTCAACCCGACGTTGGTGACGCCGCCGCTGCCGTTCGCCAACAGCTTCGATTTCGGCATCCCGTTCTTCTTCGGGCGTACCGTCTATACCTCGATCGAGGGACGCAACGCGGGCGGCGTCGCCGGGCCGTACGTGGCGTTCTGAGCGGTCGGCACGCCTAGCCTAACGCGGCCTGCCCCCGCCGCAGGACGACGTGCATCACGATCAGCGCGACGACGATCGCCAGCGTATCGGCCAGCCAGTCGCGGATGTCGCAATCGCGATGCAGCGCCGGGATCGACTGGCACACCTCGATCAGCGCGCCGAGGAACGACAGCCTTTCGCCGAGCCGCGGCAGCGGCAGCCGCGGGAACGCCAGCGACCCGAGCACCGCGAGCACGCCGAACGCCAGCATATGCTCCGACTTGTCGCCCCAGCGGTCGATCGGCAACTGCGGCGGATGCGGGAGCAGCGCCATCGTCACGGCGAAGACGAGCGCGGCGCCGAACAGGACGCGGTAGAGCTGGATTCTCATGGTTCTATCCGGAGCGGCGGCAACAGGAATAAGCCGGCGCACGGCATCCCGCGCGCCGGCCCGTGACGATCGAATCAGCGATGCGTCGCTTGCGCGCGCGCCGCCGCTGCGGCCTTGTGCTTGTAGTAATAGTGGCCCGCCGCGCAGCCGGCCATGGCGCCGGCGATCGCATGGTGATGCGCATAATGCCCGGCGACGCCGCCCGCGACCGCGCCACGGATGCAACCCTTGGCGTTGGCCGGAGCATTGACGCCGACGGCACCCGCCGCGACGGCGAGGACGATAAGGGACTTGGCATAGACTTTCATTGGCAGTCCTTCCTTGGTCGCTCAGCGCCGGTCGCGTGCGCGCCGCCGCTGCCATATCCCCCTGCCCGGCGCGACCGATAGCACAGCCGCCGCCGAATACTATCGTGCGTTAGGTCGCGCCGCGCGCCGTCGCCCGGTCCCGGCATACCGCCATGAACCCGGCCGCCATGAAGTGCGCCATCCGTTCCTTTACCGCCTCGAAATCGTCCGACCGACACAGGCCGCCCGACAATTTGTCGATCCGCCCGGTCCGCGCCAGCGTCAGCATCAGCGCGCCGGTGACGAAATGATATCCCCAGAACAGATCCTCGTCCGGGCATTCCGGCAAGGCCTGACGCAGCAGGTCGATCAGCCGCAGCACGACGCCGTCGAAATGCATGTCCATCAGTTCGGCGCCCCATTGCGGGGTGTTGCTCATCAGCGCGCCCAGCGCGCCGTAGCGCCGCCAGCCCTCGTCGGGCTGGCTGTAGAGGTCGAGGTCGGTGTCGAGATAGGCGCGCAACGCCCCTTCGACGGTCGGCTTGCCGCCGCAATCGCGCTCGTACGCGGCCAGCGCATCCATCCGCCGCTCGATCGTGACCGGCGCGCGGCGCGCGACCACGGCGTCGAACAGCGCTTTCTTGTCGTCGAAATAATAATGCAGCAGCGAGGTGTGGACGCCGACCCGCTGCGCCACGTCCTTCAGCGTGACGCCATACAGGCCGTGTTCGGCGAACAGATATTCGGCCGCGTCGAGAATCTGCTCGAGGCTCTCGGCGCGTTGTTCCGCCTTGGTCCGTCGCTTGGGTTTCGGCGCCGTCGTCATCGCTCCCTCGCGGCCGGGAACGATCCCGGCCTCATCGGAAAAAAACACGCTGCCGATATACGGCGCTCCGCCATCAACGCCAGCACCCGGCGAAGAATCCCGCGCGGCCCGGCGAACCGGACCGCGCGGGGAGCCTCCCCGTTAGAAGTTGTGGCTGACCCGGATGCCGTACTGGCGCGGCGCCGCGGCCAGGCGGCGCGTGCCGTTGAGCGAGCCGATGTAATGCTGGTCGGTCAGGTTGGTGCTGTACCCCGCGATCGACCAGTCGCGCATCGCCAGCGTCAACTGCGCGTTCACGATGTTCCGCTCCGGCAGGTAGTCGCCCAGGTCGGCACGCTGGAACAACGTCGCCCACACGCCCGAAATATGGGCATAGTCGGCGCGCGGGGTCAGCGTGACGCCGTCGCCCAGCGGGATGGCGTATTGCGCGCCGACGCTCAGCGTGAATTGCGGCGAATAGGTTTGCCGCCGCCCGCCGACGTTGATGCAGGTCGCGGTGCCCGGTCCGGTGGTCGGATCGCACGCACCGCTGGTCGCGATGCGCGGGTCGCGGGCGAAGAACTGGCCGACTTCCGAATGCGACACCGAGGTCGAGAAGTCGAACTGGAACGCGCCGAACGAGCCCTGCGCCGACGCTTCGAGACCGTAGAGCTTGGTCGGCTGCGGCACGTTGAAGATCGAGCTGTAGTTGGGCGTCAGCGGATCGACGATCGCGACCTGGAAGTTGCGATAGATGTTGTAATAGCCGCCGATCTGCGTGCGCAGGTGACCGTTCAGCAGCGTCCCCTTGTAGCCGACCTCATAGTCGGTCACTCGCTCCGGCGAAAAAGCGCGCGGGGTCACGCCGAAGAAGTTCGCGCCGTTCAGCCCGCCCGCCTTCGTCCCCGTCGCCGCGAAGGCGTAGAGGAAGTTGTTCTGGTCGATCGTCCAGTTCAGCGCGACCTTGCCGTCGACGTTGCTGCTCGAGAAGAAATCGTGCTGCGAGATCGGCGGGTTGTAGGTGTAGAGGAACCCGATGAAGAGCGTCGCAGGGTAGATGACGTCATTGCGCGACGTCGTCCGCGACCAGCGCCCGCCCAGCGTCAGTTGCAGGCCGTCGGTCAGCTTGTAGCCGATCTGGCCGAACGCGGCGGTCGCCGTGTGCGGATTGGTGCCGATGATTTCGAGCGAGCGCAGCGTGCCCGCGTCGGTCAGCGAGCGATAACCGCCGTTGGGCGGAAAATTATAGCTGTCGCGCTGCAAATAGCCGCCGAGCAGCCAGGTGAAGCGGTTGCTGTCGGGCGAGACGATGTTGAGTTCCTGCGACCAGATGTGCTCGCGGGCGAAATCCTGGAACGTCGAGTTCCCCGAGGCGATGCCGGGATTGCCGGTCGCGGTGCCGTCGGCGTCGAGCGTCTCCTGCGTGGTGCCGTGCTGGTACGCCGAGATCGAGCGGATCACGAGCCCGCTGTCGAACGTGTAGCTGATGTTGGCGGAGATGCGGCCGAACTCGTCCTTGCCCGACAAATCGGCGTTGCTGGTGACGATGAACGGATCGGCGGTGTTCGCGACCGGGATGCCGCCGGCGGCCAGCGACAGGCCGTTCCTGCTGAAATAGGCCGGCGTGTTGGGGAAGCCGCCATAATCGACGTTGTTGTAATCGCCCTTGATCGCCACGCGCAGGTGCGAGTCGGGCTGCCACAACAGGCTCACGCGACCGCTGATCGAATTGAGGTTGCCGGGATTGCCGGTCCACGGCCCGGTCACCTTGAAGAACGTGTCGCGCCCTTCGTAATTGGCGGCGACGCGCACCGCCAACGTGTCGCTGACCGGCAGGTTGATCGCGCCTTGCAGCTTCACGTCGTTGTAATTGCCGTATTGCGCCAGCGCATAGCCCTTGACGCGATCCATCGACGGGTTCGTCTCGCTGATGAACACCGCGCCGCCGGTCGCGTTGCCGCCGGCGAAGGTGCCCTGCGGCCCGCGCAGCACCTCGACCGAAGCGATGTCGTAATAGGGCTCGGTCTGGAAATAGCCCGGGAAGGTCGCGACGCCGTCACGATAGGTGACGACACCGACGCCGATCGAGCTGGTGATCTCGGTCTTGCCGATCCCGCGGATGTTGAAGCTGTTCGACTGGCCCGACGTGTTGACCGTCAGCGAGGGTGTCGCGAACTGGAGCTGTTCGACGGTGTTGATGCTCTTGCGCGTCAGGTCCTCGCCGGTCAGCACCGAGGCGGCGACGCCGGTGCGCTGCAAGCTGGTCGAGCGGCGCTCGGCGGTGATGACGATGTCCTGATCGGTCGTGGCGCTGGGCTGTGACGCGGCGGCCGGATCGGTGGTCGTCTGGTCGGGAGCCGGTGCGGTCTGCGCGCTGGCGACCCCCGTGCTCATCAGGGCCGCGACCGAAACCGACAGCCAGAAACCTGCCTTCATAAAAACCTCCCCATCCATATCGCACTCTCGGGTGCTTGGTCTTCTCGATACAGCACCATGCCGTAGCGTCAATGTTCATTCACACATCAATCAGTATTATCGGCGGATCGCGGCCCAACTGTGCCCGCGGCGCCACACCCCCGCTCAGCCGAGTTCGCGGCGAAGCTGCTGCTTGTCGATCTTGCCGGTGAAGGCGAGCGGCATGCGCGCCAGCCGGACCACCGCATCGGGCATCCACCAGCGCGGGATGCGACCGTCGAGCGCGGCGGCGAGCTGCGCGTCGCTGACGGCGTGATCGGCGCGCTCCTCCAGCACCAGCACCGGGCGCTCGCCCCATTTGGGATGCGCGCGACCGATCACGGCGACCAGCGCCACGCTGGGCAGCGCGCCGACGATCGCCTCGATCTCGCCGGGGTTGATCCATTCGCCACCCGACTTGATGAGGTCCTTCGACCGGCCGGTGATCGACAGATCGCCCGAGGGATCGATCACCGCGAGGTCGCCCGTGTCGAACCAGCCGTCGGCGTCGGTGGCGAGCTCGGCCTGCCCGAAATAGCGGTCGACGACGCTCGCGCCCTTGACCTGCAATCGCCCTTCCTGCCCGCGCTGCTGGCCAAGCGGCGTCCCCTCCGCATCGGTCACGCGCAGGTCGATCCCGACCGGCGGCCGGCCCGACCGCGACGAGTCGCGATTGTGCGATCCGATCGGCGAGATCGTGCCGAGGGGCGACAATTCGGTCATCCCCCAACTGGTCTGGACGGTCACGCCCAGCCGGCGCTCGATATGGTCCATCAACGCCTGCGGCACCGCCGACCCGCCGAGCACGACACGGCGCAGGCTCGGCAGTTCGCCGCCCGTCGCGTCGAGATGCTCGATCAGCCCGAGCCAGACCGTCGCGACGCCGACCGCAGTGGTGACGCCTTCGTCGGCGATCAGCCGCGCCAGGCTGGCGCCGTCGGTATGCCGTGCCGGCAGGACGAACTTCGCCCCCGCCGCCGGCGCGGCGAACGCCAGCCCCCAGCCATTGGCGTGGAACATCGGCACCGCCGCCAGCACCGTTTCGTGCATGCTGAGCGCCATGACGTCGGTCTGCAAAAGCGTCAGCGTTTGCAGATAGTTGGAGCGATGGGTGTAGACCACGCCCTTCGGCGCGCCGGTCGTGCCCGAGGTGAAGCACAGCCCGGCATCGGCATTCTCGTCGAACCCGCCCCACGCGACCGCGTCGCCGCCGTGCGCGTCGAGCAACGCCTGCTGCTCCCACACCCGCACGCGCGTCACGTCGGGACGCGGCAGATGGGCGGTGCCGGGTTCGTCGAGGATCACGACATGTTCGATGGTCGGGCAGGCGGTGACGATCGCCGCGACCGCGTCGGCCTGATCGGCGCTCGCGACCAGCACGCGGTCGCTCACCTGGCGCACCATGTCGATCAGTTGCGGGGCGCCGATCCGCGGATTGAGCGTGTGAACGACGATGCCGAGCCCGAGCGCGCCGTACCACGCCTCCATGTGCGCCTGGCTGTTCCAGGCCAGCGTCGCGATACGATCGCCGAAGATCAGGCCGAGCGCGGCGAACGCACCGGACATCGCCCGCGCGCGATCGCGCAACGCGGCATAGCCGATCCGGCCCGCGACGTCGGTGCCGCCGGTGACGATCTCGGTCGCGCCGTGCCACGTGGCGGCATGATCGATGAACTTGTGCAGCAGGAGCGGGAACGGCTGCATCTCAGGCGGCTCCGGCGATCGAAAGCGCGGGATCGCCGCTCCGGCACATGGCGGCTCTGCTGTCGGTCCGGCCCCTCATCTTCCCCACTCCTCACTCGACCGCGCTCTGCGGCGCATGGTCGGGGATAGATGACAGGTTAGACGCCTCGCTGTCAATATTCATTCATGCATCAGTGAGTTTATTGTGAGGCAGAATGGTCAGAGCCGGTTCGCGCGGGCATGCGCCGCGAGGATATGGGCGCTGGGTTTCGGAGTCCGCTGAAACGTCCGGCGATCGACCGACACCAGCCCGAATCGCTTGGCATAGCCCGACGTCCACTCGAAATTGTCGAGCAGCGACCAATAGAGGTAGCCCTTCACGTCGATGCCGTCGGCGATGCACTTGGCCACTTCCGCGATCGTCGCCTCGATGAACGTCGCGCGCGCGGCGTCGTCGGTCGTCCCGATCCCGGTCTCGGTCAGATAGACCGGCTTGCCGATATGCTCGGCGGCGTAACGCAGGCACGCCCCGATCGCGGACGGGTAGTTTTCATACCCCATGTCGGTCAACGGCACGCTGCCGTCGGGTGGCAACAGCCCCCTGTCGCCGATCCGCAGCCGCGAATAGGTCTGCACCCCGATGAAATCGGACGCCCGGGCCGCCTCGATCCAGCCGCCATACATGGTCGCTTCGGCCTGCGCGGCGCGGTTGTTCGGGCCGACGCCCTGGATCTCCTGCATCGACAGCGTGACGCCGACCGGGAAATCGCCCGGCCCCGCCTTGATCGCGGCATAGCCCCGGGCATGCGCGTCGAGCATCACCGCGCTGATCCGGTCGGGATCGCCGAACAGCATCGACGAGAAGGCGGGCGAATTGGTCTGGCGCTTCGCCGCCGCGATCATGTCGCGGGCGCGCTGCGCGGCGGCATCGCTGGCGAAGCGCGGCAGGACCTTGCGCAACAGCACGATGTTCGCTTCGTTGAAGGTCGAGGCCATGCCGATCAGCGGCCCCAGTCGCTTGGTCGTCTCGCCGCAGAAGCGCGCGAACAAATCGGCCGCGTCCGCCGCCTCGAACCCGCCGCGCATCGCGAACCACAGCGGCACCGTGAAGTGGTTGTACGTGACGATCGGCAGCAGGTTGCGCGCGTGGCACGCCGCCAGCACGCGTTCGTAGTGATCGAGCGCGGCTTCGGAAAACATGCCCGGCGCCGGCTCGATCCGCGCCCATTCGATCCCGAAGCGGTAGCAGTTGAGCCCCAATCCGGCCGCGATGTCGAGATCCTGGGCGTAGCGATGATAACTGTCGCAGGCGTCGCCCGACGGGCCCTTGAACGCGGTCGGCGTGATGTTCTCGAGCAGCCAGCTGTCCGAATTGGTGTTGCCGCCCTCGCTCTGGTGCGCGGAGATGGCGGTGCCCCACAGGAAGCCCGGCGGCGCGCGACGGCCGGTCGCGCGCGCCGGATGCGCCAATGCGGACGGCGCGGCGATCAGGCCGGCGGCACTGGCGACCAGATCGCGACGAGATGGTGTGTAGGTCATCAGCTGCTCCTGATCGGCCTCGCGCCTCAAGGCATCGGCATCGCCGCCCATTGCTTCTGTGCGCCGCCCATCGCGTTTGCCTTCGCTTTCTCCTGCACCGGCTGGAGCCGCTTGACCTCGGTTGTCGCGCTCACCGACAGATACGTCGTCGGCAGCGTCGTCACCGCCGGCCAGCGCGGCGCGCCGCCGCCATTGGGATCGCCGGTGCGGGCGAAGCGGACCCAGTAATCGCCCATCAGCGTCGACACCTGCGCGTCGCGTGCGTCCCAGCGATGCTCGACCGGCCGCGTCCCGAACACATATTCGATCTCGCCGCCATGGTCGGTACCGGCGGCGGTCGGACGCAGATCGACCGGCACCTGATCGAAATAATAGACGTACGCGCGATTGCCGTTCGCGGCGTGGCGGTCGGCCAGCGCGAACGAGGGCAGGACGAAGCCGGCATCCTCGGCCAGGTCGATCGTCGCGGCCGCGCTCGGCTTGCCGGTCATCGCGATATAGCCCTGCTGCAGGGCGGGAAACTCGGCGCCGAGCAGCGCCTTCGCCGCCGCCTCGGTCATCCCGCCGAGACTCGATTCGTTCGAATTGCCGCCGATGATGAGCGGGATGCGCATTTCCTGGTTGTGGTAGAACGGATCGCCCGGGCTGCGCGTCACGACCTTGCCGTCGATGAACGGGAACGAGCGGCCGTTCCTGATGACATCGGCCAGCGGGATCGCGCGAAGCTGGTCGGGCGTCGCATCCTTCAGCCCCAGACTGTCGGTCCACATCTGGCCGACCTTCTCCGCGTTGATCGCCCCGCCCCGGATCGGGAACAAGGCACTGATCCCCGATCCGCTTTCCGAGATCGCCTTGTGGAACAGCCCGCGCGAGGCCGGCGACCCCATCATGATCTGGACCGTCCCCGCCCCGGCCGATTCGCCGAAGATGGTGACGTTGCCCGCATCGCCGCCGAAACTCGCGATGTTGCGCCGGACCCAGCGCAGCGCGGCGATCTGGTCCATCACGCCGTAATTGCCGAGCTGGCCGTTGGGGTCTTCGCGAGTCAGTGCCGGATGCGCGAAAAAGCCGAGCCGGCCGAGCCGATAGTTGATCGTGACCAGCACCACTCCGCGCTTCGCCAGCGCCGCGCCGTCGTACAGCGGCACGCCGGCCGCGCCATAGGTAAAGCCGCCGCCGTGGATGAACACCATCACCGGATATGTGCCCGGCGCCTTGGGCCGCCAGACGTTGAGGAACAGGCAGTCCTCGCTCTGCGGCCCGACCTGCGCCCAGGGTTCCTTGTGCGCGCCGTCCTGCGGGCAGGCATAGCCGTATCTGGTGGCCGGGCGGACGCCGCTCCAGTGCGTTGCCGGCTGCGGCGCCTTCCAGCGCAACGGGCCGACCGGCGGCGCGGCGTAGGGAATGCCCTTGAACACGACCAGCGGACCTTCGACAGTGCCCGCGAGCGTCCCGGCATCGGTCGCGGCCTGCGTCGGCGACGCCTGGGCCAGCGCGGGGGTGGCGGCTGCCAGGACAACCGGCGCGGCCATCGCGAGCAACAGGCGCTGAAGCATCGAACTCTCTCCCTCGGACGCGGATCGTCGAGCCGGCCTCGCGATCCGTCTGCGTCCAATAGGATATTAATTCATCCGTTAGTCAATATGCGCCGCGTTGTTTTCTCGTGATGCGCCGGACGGCGCAGCGTCAGAAGCTGATCCGGAACGTCCCGCCATAGGTGCGCGGGTCACCCGGCTGGCCGACGATCAGCCCGGTGCTGCCCGACTGCGTGCTCAGCAGCTCGAAATACTGCTTGTCGAACAGGTTGCGGACCCAGCCGAACAGGTTCCAGCGATCCTTGCGGAACCCGAACCGGATGTTCGACAGCGAATAGCCGTCGATATCGGTATAGGCCGACCGCGACGGGTTGGACGAGAATTTGGAGCGATAGCTGCCGTCATACCCGAGATACACTTGCCCGCCCGCGACCGGCTGGTTGACCTCCCCGCCCCAGGACAGCGCATATTTGGAGATGCCGGGCAGGATCTGCCCCGAGATATCGCAGGTCAGCGGGCTGAGCGCACCCGCCACCCCCGCCGCGCCGGGTGTCGCGCCGTTCAGCGCGGGGCTGCCGCCCGACAGTTCGGGCGGGCACGGCGCGTTGGTGAAGCGGACGTATTTGGCGTCGGTCAGCGCGCCGTTGACGTAGAGGTTCAGCCGCGGGCTCGGCCGGAACGCGCTGTCGAACTCGACCCCGCGCACCCGCACCAGGCCCGCATTGGCGAGATAGCCGCGGATCACCGTCGTCTGGCCGTTGTTCACCGTCGCCTGGTAATCGTGGATCGCATCCCAGAACGCGGCAAGGTTGAAGGTCACGCGGCGGTTCAGGAACTGCGTCTTCAGGCCCAGTTCGAAATGGTCGACCTTTTCCGGCTTCACCGTCTCGGTCGTCAGGTCAACGCCGGTATTGTTCGCGTTGAGCGGCAGGCCCGACAGGTTGATCCCGCCCGATTTGAAGCTTTTGGCATAGGTCGCATAGACATGCGCGTCGGGGGCGAGATCGTACGACAGCGTCAGGTCGCCCGACAGGTTCCACGCGCTGAACCGCGGCGCGTAGCGTTGCGGCGCCAGCGTGTTGAGCTGGTCGGCGGTCGCCGCGCCGCTGGCGAGCAACGCGGCGACATTGTCGGCCGTCGCGACGAAATTGTACCGCGCGTTGCGGATGCTGACGATCGCCTCATAGAACCCCGACTTGCGATCGTAATTGACCCGCAGGCCCGGCTGGATGTGGAGCTTCGGCGCCGCTTCCCAGTTGAGCTTGCCGAACAGCGCGACGCTCTGGTTGCTGAAATGGATCGTGTTGGTGCTGGTCAGCCCGTTCAGCGTCAGCGGATCCTTGCCCCCCGCACTGGTCGGGTTGAGCAGCCACGCGCTCGCCGCCGGGCCCTGCACCTGCGACCCTTGCGTATCGATCGTCTGGTCGAAGAAGAACGCGCCGAACGTGTAGTTGAGCCGTCGCTTGCCGGTCGAGCCGATCCGCAGTTCCTGGGAGAATTGCTTCTGCTGCGACGGATTCTGCGACACCGTGGTGATCGGCAGGCCGGTGAAGTCGCGGTCGTTGGCCGGTTGCCAGTCCCAATAGCGCCAGGCGGTGACCGAGGTGATCGTCGCCCCGCCGACGTCCCAGTCGCCGACCAGCGACAGCCCCCCGACTTCCTGCCGCGAATTGATCGTCGCATCCAGATCGGTCACGCGATCGAACGGATCGAAGCTCGGCGGGCGATAGCCGGCCGCGGCGGCGAGTGCGGCGTACTGACGGTTGACCGCGCGCTGCGTCGCGCCGACCCGGGCATAATATTGGACGCAGCAGAACGGATTCTGCAGGCTGAAGTCGGCCGACAGCGTGAGGTCGAGCCGCGGCGTCGCCTGCCACAGCAATTGCCCGCGCAGGCTCAGATTGTCCTGCTTCTGCAAGTTGCTGCCGGTCGCCGTATCGTAGATCGTCCCGCCCCGCCGCGTGACCGAGGTCGAGACGCGCACGCCGAGCGTATCGGTCGCGATCGGCGCCGAGGCCGATGCCTTGATCTGGACCAGCCCGTAATTGCCGGTGCTCGCCTCGAAGGTCGCGTCGGGTGTGGCGAGGCTCGGTTTCTTGGTGGTGATGTTGACCGCGCCCGCCGTCGTGTTCTTGCCGTACAGCGTCCCCTGCGGCCCACGCAGCACCTCGACGCGGTCGACGTCGACGAAATCGAAGGTCGAGGCGCCGATCCGGCCGATATAGACCTGGTCGATATACAGGCCGACGCCCTGTTCGATGCCGTCGTTGGTCAGCCCGAACGGCGCGCCGAGCCCGCGGATGTTAATCGCCGAGTTGCGCGGGTTGCTCGAATAGAATTGCAGCGAGGGCTGGAGCGTCTGGAGCCGGTTGATGTTGTAGGCGCCGGTATTCGCGATCGTCTCCCCCGACAGCACCGACACGGCGATCGGCACGTCCTGAAGCCGTTCGCTGCGGCGACGCGCGGTGATGACGATATCGCCCTCGCTCTTCGGCGCCGCTTGCGGGTCGGCCTGCGCGTCAACGGGCGCGGGTGGCGGCGGCGGTGCGGGGCGGTCGCCCGCGGCGACGGCCGAGGGTGCGGCGGCGGCGAGCAGGAGCGGCAGAGAAGCGAGCATTGTCCGTAATCCCCTTGGGCAATGATGAGGTGGATCGCACGGCGATCACAGGAGGAGCCGTCCCCCGACGACGAGGAGCGTGCCGGCCAGCACCGGTTGCAGGAACCGATCGGAGACGCGGCTCGAGATCAGGCTGCCGATCACGATCCCCGGGATCGACCCGACGAGCAGCGAGACCAGCAACGCGCCGTCCACCGACCCCATCGCCCAATGGCCGAGCCCGGCGATCAGCGTCAGCGGCACGGCGTGCGCGATATCGGTCCCGACCAGCCGGCCGACCGGCAGGCGCGGATAGAGGACGAGCAGCACCGTCATGCCGAGCGCGCCCGCGCCGACCGACGACAGCGAGACCAGCACACCGAGCACCGCGCCCAGCAGGATCGTCCAGCGGCGGATCTGCGCCGGCACCACGCGCTCGAACCGCGGCGCGAAGTGAAGCAGGATGCGGCGGCGATAGATCGTCGCCAGCGCGGTCAGGATCAGCGCTACGCCCAGCGTGACCGAGACGACGTGCTGCGTCCCGTCGAAATGGCGGCCGAGATAGGCGAGCCCGAGCAGGGTCAGCGCGGTCGCCGGCACGCTGCCCAGCGCCAGCCGACGGACGATCTTCCAGTCGACCGTGCCGCTGACGCCGTGCACGGCGGTCCCCGCCGCCTTGGTGACCGAGGCATAGAGCAGGTCGGTGCCGACCGCCGTCACCGGATGGAACCCGAACGCCAGCACCAGCACCGGCGTCATCAGCGACCCGCCGCCGACTCCGGTCAGCCCGACCAGTAACCCGACCGCAAGCCCGGCAATGGCATAGAGCGGGTCGACCGACAGGATCATTGGACCGCCTTCGGCACCGGCAGCGATCGATAGGGATTCGGCGTCGACGGCATGCCGAAAACTAGTCGGCAGGCGGCAAAATAATCCATCGTTTTAATGGGAATTAAAGCGCACGATCTTTTCGCTTTCGATCGATCCGTTGGAAGAAATTGCCATTCCGGGCACCGAGCCGAACGGTCATTGCGGGCAGCAGCAGCCATACAATGCTTTTGCGGATGGGCAGGGCATGGCAGGGACGAGCATGGCCGCTGCCACTCCCTTCGATGCGATCGTGCTCGGCGCCGGCGGCGCGGGGCTGATGTGCGCGGCGGTCGCCGGCCAGCGCGGGCGGCGCGTCGTCGTCATCGACCACCGTCCCGAACCAGGCGCCAAGATCGTGATCTCCGGCGGTGGGCGGTGCAACTTCACCAATCTGGAGGCCGCGCCCGACCGCTATCTGTCGGCCAACCCGCACTTCGCGAAGTCGGCGCTCGGCCGCTATTCGCCGCACGATTTCCTTGATCTGGTCGAGCGCCACCGCATCGCCTGGCATGAGAAGACGCTGGGCCAATTGTTCTGCGATGGATCGGCGCGGCAAATCGTGCGGATGCTGCTCGATGAATGCGACAGCGGCGGCGTCACGCTGCGACTGGGCGAGCCGATCCGCGACGTGAGCCACGCCGACGGTACGTTCCGCGTGGCGACCGATGGCGGTACCTATGCCGCCCCTGCACTGGTGATCGCGACCGGCGGGCCGTCGATCCCCAAGCTCGGCGCGACCGGCTTCGCCTATGATCTCGCGCGCCAGTTCGGGCTGAAGGTGGTCGAGCCGCGTCCGGCGCTGGTCCCGCTGACGCTGCCGGGCGACGAGGCGCTGTTCCGCTCGCTGTCGGGGGTCGCGGTGCCGGTGGTCGCGCGGTGCGGGACAGCCGCGTTCGCCGAGGCGGCACTGTTCACGCATCGCGGGTTATCGGGTCCGGCGATCCTGCAAGTGTCGTCCTATTGGCGGCACGGGCAGGAGGTCGCGATCGACTTCCTGCCCGGACAGGCCGCCGGCTGGCTGCGCGAAGCCAAGCGCGCCCAGCCCAACGCGCCGATGCGCCGCATACTGTCCACATTGCTCCCGCAACGCCTTGCCGAGACATTGGCCGAGCGGATCGGCGGGGGCGAGATGATCGGCGCGTTGCGCGATGCCGCGCTCGGCGAGCATGAGGCGCGGCTGCGCGACTGGCGCTTCCGGCCCAACGGCACCGAGGGGTTCGCCAAGGCCGAAGTCACGGTCGGCGGCGTCGCCACCGACGGCCTCAACCAGCGCGACCTGTCGGCGCGGCACTTGCCCGGCCTGCACGTGATCGGCGAGGCGGTCGACGTGACCGGCTGGCTCGGCGGCTACAATTTCCAATGGGCCTGGGCGAGCGGCTGGGCCGCGGCGCAGGGGATTTAAGGAGTCTTTAGCTGACGCGCTGCCGCCCGGAAACTCGCTCTTCCGCGAGTTTCCCAACCTAACGCAGCCCCGGAGGGGAAGGGTCTCCGGGGCCGCGCGGTTCACGCCGCCAGCTTGGCGAGCGGGCCGGTGCCGCCCACCACGCTGACGTCGTGCTGGCCCGAGCGGCGGCGCGCCAACCAATCGCGCAGCAACTCGGCACAGGTGTGATCGACCGCCGCCAGCTGCGTCCCGTCGATCGTGACCGGCTTGTCCGCCGGCACACGGTCGAGCGCGTCGCTCAGCTTGGGCAACTGGACGAAGGTGGCCGAGCCCGACAGCCGGACCGCGACGCGATCGTCGTGCTCGTCATGCGCGACGCCGAGCTTCAGGCGGCGGATGTGCGGGATCACCTCGATCAGCGACAGGCTGATCCCGACCAGCACGCCGGTCAGCAGATCCTCCGCCACCACCACGATCAGCGTCGCCGCCCAGATCACCGCGGGCAACACGCCGTGATGCTTGAACAGTTCGCGGACGTGCTTGAGATTGACGAGCTTGTATCCGGTCACCACCAGCACCGCGCCGAGCGCCGCCATCGGAATCTCGCGCAGCAGCCACGGCAGCAGCGCGACGAAGCCCAGGATCCAGACGCCGTGGAGCATCGCCGACAGCCGCGTCGCCGCGCCCGCCTGGACGTTGGCGGACGAGCGCACGATCACGCCGGTCATCGGCAACGCGCCGGCCGCACCGCACAACAGGTTGCCGACGCCCTGCGCGCGCAGTTCCTTGTTGTAATCGGTGCGCACCCCGTCGTGCATCTTGTCGACCGCCGCCGCCGACAGCAACGTTTCGGCCGAGGCGATGAAGGCGATCGCGAGCGCCGCCAGCAGGATCGACGGGTCGAGCCACTTGGCGAAGATCGAGGCGTCGGGAACGCTGACCGCCGACGCGATCGATTCGGGTACGTTGACGCGCGTCACGTCGAGACCGAACGCGACGGCGACGAGCGTCCCGGCAACGACGCCGAGCAACGCGCCCGGCACCAGCCGCAGCGCCTGCGGACGGAATTTCTCCCACCCGATCATCACGCCGATCGTCAGCAGCGCCACGACCAGCGCCATTTCGGTCGCCGCCGCATTGGCTGGATCGAGCCCGAGCAGGCGCCCCGGCATCGCGGCCAGGTTGTCGAGCCCGCTCGACATCGGCTTGGCGTCGAACAGCACGTGGAATTGGCCGACCACGATCAGCACGCCGATCCCGGCGAGCATGCCGTGGACGACCGCGGGCGAGATCGCGCGGAACCAGCCGCCGAGCTTGAAGATGCCCGCCAGCACCTGGATCGCGCCCGCCAGGATCAGGATCGGGCCGAGCGCGGACAGGCCCTGGTCGCGGATGAGCTCGAAGACGATGACCGCCAGGCCCGCGGCGGGGCCGCTGACCTGGAGCGGCGAACCCGCCAGCGCGCCGACGACGATGCCGCCGATGATGCCGGTAATCAGGCCCTTTTCGGGCGGGACGCCCGACGCGATCGCGATGCCCATGCAGAGTGGCATCGCGACCAGGAACACGACGATCGACGCAGTGAAGTCCCGCGCCAGAAAGCCGGTCTTGGGGACGGCGGCGCTGCTCATTCCGCCGCCTCCAGCTGCGGTTCGTCCATCGCCAGACGCTGTGCCGCGGCCAGCGCGACCGGCAGCTTCTGGCCGTCGCGGATCGGGCTGAACCGCCCGGTCTCGCCGTCGAGCGCGAGCACCTGGCCCGCATGGATGTCGACGAACCAGCCGTGCAGAGAAATCTCGCCACGCGCGATGCCGGCCGCGACGGAGGGATGCGTGCGCAGGTGCGCGAGCTGGACCACGACGTTCTCCAGGCTGGCCGCGCGGACCTTCTCCGCCGGCGCGAGCGTGCCGTAGGCGGCCTTCACGACGCACTCCGCGGCATGGCTGTGGCGCAGCCAGGCGGTGACGTTGGGCATGCCCTCCAGCATCTCCGGATTGACCAGCGCCTTCATCGCGCCGCAGTCGGAATGGCCGCACACGATGATGTCCCGCACGCCGAGTGCCGCCACCGCATATTCGACGGTCGACGACACGCCGCCGTTCTGCGTCGCGAACGGCGGGACGATGTTGCCGGCGTTGCGGCATACGAACAGGTCGCCGGGATCGGCCTGCATGATGAGTTCGGGGACGATGCGGCTGTCGGCGCAGGAGATCATCAGCGCCTTGGGGCTCTGGCCGTGGATGGCGAGCTTGGCATAGAGATCGTTCTTGCTGGGGAAGACGCGCTTTTCGAAGTCGAATACGCGGCCGATCACGTCGTTCACGGGGAAGCTCCTCTTGGTTGGAGCCGGATAGCTAGCGCCCGGAATTTTCCGCCGTGCAGCGCAAGCGTAAGGAAGTGTTGCTGGCGTACGGGTTTGCGAAACGCGCGAAAGGGCGCGTTTCATGAGCGGTGCCGGCCCACTCTCTCACCCGGCCACCCACAGAGTATTATAGATGGGAGGCCGGGTGGGGGAGCGGGCCGGCACCGCAAACGTGCGTCAGCACGTTTCAAACATTCTAACTACGCGGCAAGGTGATCCGAACCTCCAGCCCACCCAGCGGCGCGGTGTCGAGCGTCAACGTCCCCTCATGCGCCGCCACCGCGCGCTGGACGATCGCGAGGCCGAGCCCGAACCCCTGCGTGTCGCGCGCGCGCGCCGGGTCGAGCCGGACGAACGGCTGCAACGCGCGATCGCGGTCCGCCGCCGGGATGCCGGGGCCGTCGTCGGCGACGGTGATGGCGATGGCGTCGGGCGTCTCGGCCAGCGTGACCTCGATCTTCGTGCCGTAATGCTGCGCATTGTCGATCAGGTTAGTCAGCGCGCGCTTCAGCATCCCGCGCCGCACCGCGACCTCGCAATGGTCGGGACCGTCGTAGCGCGCCTCGCCGCCTTGGTCGCAGACATCGTCCACCAACGTCGCGCACATCACCGCGACGTCGGTCGCGGCAAGCGCTTCCGTCTCGCTCGCGTCCTCGCCGCGCAAATAGGCGAGCAGCGACGTCACCATCTGGTCCATCTCGACCACGTCGTGCCGGATCGCGTCGCGCAGGTCGGCGTCGGGAATCGCGTCGGCGCGCAGACTCAGACGCGCGAGCGGCGTGCGGAAATCGTGCCCGACCGCGGCCAGCGCCTGCGTCCGGTCGGCGATCAGGCGGTGGATACGCGCCTGCATCGCGTTGAAGGCGATTACCACGTCGCGCACTTCGCCCGGCCCCCGCTCCGGCACCGGCTCGACCTCGACCGCGCCGTGCCCGACGCGATCGGCGGCGCGTTGCAGGTCGCGCATCGGCCGCAACGTGTGCCGCAGCAGCAGTCCGCCGAGCAGGATCAGCGCCACCGCCGGGGTCAGCGCGAGCAGGATGCGACCGACCGCCATGTCGAGGGCCGCGACCGGTTGGCGCGTGCGGAAGGTGATCCAGCTGCCGTCGGCGAGCCGCAGCGCGCCGGTGATGAACCCGTCGCGGCCCGGCGAGGTCAGCCCGACGCGGACATCGCGGCGTGCAAGCTCCGGCTCCCAATCGACGATCTGCCGCGTCAGATTGTCGAGCGACGGCGCGACCGCGGGCAGCTTGGGCAGCGTCGCGTGCCACGCGATCGCGTAGCGCGTCGTGGTCAGCTCCGCCGCCGCTGCCGCGCGCCGCTCCGCCGCCTCTTCCTCGATCAGCTTGCCGGCGATCACCAGATGCTCGGCCAGCCGATGCGATTCGTCCTGCCGCACCGAGAACTGGCTGGCGCGCTCGTACAGGAACGTGCTGGCGCCATATTCGACCAGCACCGCGAGCAGCAGGATCGCGAAGATCCGCCCGACCAGCCCGAGCGCCAGGTGCGGAGTGCGCGTCAACGGCGCTCCACCGGCACGTTGAGCATGTAGCCGACCCCGCGCACCGTCACGATCGGCGCGTCGGTGCCGACGCTCGATAGCTTGCGCCGCAGCCGGCTGACCAGCACGTCGACGCTGCGATCGGAACTGTCGCCGAGCCGCGTGCGCGACAATTCGATCAGCCGCTCGCGCGCGATCACGCGCTGGGCATTGTCGCACAGCGCCACCAGCAGGTCGAACTCGGCCCCGGTCAGGTCGACCACCGCCCCGGTCGGCGACAGCAGTTCGCGGCGCGGCAGGTTGACCGTCCAGCGCGCGAATTCCAGCTCGCCCTTCTCGCGATCCGACGGCGCGCGCTCGACCGCATGGCGGCGGAGCACCGCGCGGACGCGCGCGACCAGTTCGCGGGTGCCGAACGGCTTCGGCAGATAATCGTCGGCGCCGAGTTCGAGCCCGATCACGCGATCGGTTTCGCTCCCCTTCGCCGAAACGAAGATGATCGGCACGTCGCTGGTCCGGCGCAATTCACGGCAGAGGTCGATGCCGCTGGTGCCGGGCAGCATGATGTCGAGCAGGACGAGGTCGACCGGCCCCTGTTCGAACGCGCGCCACATCTCGGGCGCGGTGGCGGCGGGGCGGACGGTGTAGCCGTTCTCCTGCAAGGCGCGCGTCGTCAGCGCGCGGAGCGGCGGGTCGTCTTCGACCAGGACGATCGTGGGGGCGGTCATGCCGATCGCGCTAGGCCCGCTGCGGCGTCATCTCAAGCCGCCACCCGCCCCAGCAACGTTTCGTTACGCCGCCGCAAAGCGACGTCCGCCGCCGGTCGCTACCTGACCGCGCGTCACTCAAGCGGAGCCGACTCATGAAACCGATCCTTCTGCTCGCCGCGCTGGCACTGCCCGCGACCGCCGGCGCGCAGTCCCTGCCCGATACGCACGAACTCGTCTGGCATCCGGCCGGCAAGACCCCCGCCGCCACCTATCGCCCACGCGAGCGCCCGGCCTGCGTCGAGGCGGCAACGCATCACCGCGCCGGCCGCGGTCAGATGACGCCGCCCGCTCGCTGCACGGTAGCGGCCAAGGCGACGACCGCGCCCGCAGTTGCGCGCTAAATATATTCGATCACCCTCGCTTGCCGGAAGGGTGAGGGCGACACGATGCTATAGGAGCCGTCCCACATCGGGCCGGACCAGAAGCGATTTACGCATGGCTCCCGACGCGCGATGACGCGTTGGGGGATGCGATGTCGATACACCGGATCATTGCGGTCGTCGGGCTGGTGCTGGTCGCGGCGATCGGCGGGCTGGCCGCGTGGCTGGTGTGGCGCGTGCCGCGCGAGGCGCCGCCGCGCGCCAACGACCGCATCGTCGTGCCGCCGCAAACCTCCGTCATCGCGGTCCCGATCAGCGCGCCGCTCGGCGAATTGAGCAAGGCGCTGGAACGCGCGGTGCCGCGCGCGCTGTGGACGATCGACCAGCCGGGCCAGGTCTGCGTGCCCTCGACCAAGGTCAAGGTCCTGTTCGCCAGGATCAAGACGCCGACGATCAAGTGCCGCATCGTCGGCCGGGTGACGCGCGGCGCGCTGGCGCTGTCGGGCAGCGGGCGGACGATCCAGGTGACGATGCCGCTCCACGCCGTCGTCAGCGCGCAGGATATCGGCGGCGTGCTGAAGCGTGAGACCGCGACCGCCGACGCGCGCGTCCGCGCGCTGATCCGGCTCGATCTCGCGTCCGACTGGTCGCCGCGCGGCACCGTCTCGATCAGCTATGACTGGACCGACGCGCCGCACATCGATTTCCTGGGCCGCCGCATCGAGTTCACCGACAAGGCCGACGCCAAGTTGAAGGGGGTGATCGCCCGGCTCGAACGGACGCTGCCGCGCGAGTTGCGCAAGCTGTCGGTGCGCGATCGCGTGGCCGAGGCGTGGCGGTCGGCCTTCACCTCGCTCGAGCTCAACGACGCCGACCCGCCGGTCTGGATGCGGATCAGCCCACGCGACCTGCGCTATGGCGGCTATCGCGTCAGCGGCAACCGGCTGGTGCTGCAACTCGGCATGACCGCCCTGACCGAGACGTTCGTCGGTCCGCGCCCCGCCGACCCCGCGCCGATCCCGCTGCCGCCGGTCAAGCCGCTCGACGAGAAGCCCGGCTACGTCCTGTTCGCGATCCCGGTGATCGCCGATTATCACGAGCTGGAACCCGTGCTGATGCGCGCGTTGGTCAGGCGGTCGGCGCGGCCGTTCGAGGTGCCGGGTCTCGGCCCGGTCCTGGCGCAGTTCGGGTCGGTGACGATGTACGGGACGTCCGGTGGCCGGATCGCGGTCGGCGTGACGTTCAGCGCCAATCGCCCCGGCGAGCGCGCCTCGCACGGCACCGTCTGGCTGACCGCACGCCCGATCAACCAGCCCAACAGCCGCCGCGTCGGCTTCGCCGACCTGTCGGTCGCCGGCGTCACCGATTCGACGCGGTCGAGCCTGCTCATCAAATTGGTCAATGCACCCGTCCTGAGCGACACCATCGCCGACGCGCTGACGCAGAATTTCGGCAAGGATTACGATCGCCTGCTCGGTAAGATCGGCACCGCGCTGGCGCAGAAGCGCGTCGGCCAGTTCGTGCTGCGCGCGCATATCGACGACGTGCGGACCGGCGCGCTGCAAGCGACCGGACAAGGCGTCTACCTGGCCGTTACCGGCAAAGGTACAGCGGCGATCACGCTCGACCTGCCCGGACGACCGTAAAACCAATTTTCATCAAGGTCGGGATTTCGGGAGCCTATCGCCGCGACGCGCGTAGTTTGGCCCGATGCGTAACTAACGGGGTCGAACGGTGGGCGAACAGGCGACGAAACTGCGCGGGTCCGCTCGTGCCCGCGGGGCGCTCGAAGCGCTTAACTTCTCGATGGCGGACATGCAGGCGGGGATCGGCCCGTTCCTCGGCGTGTTCCTCCAGGGGAAGGGCTGGGCGACCGGGGCGATCGGATCGGTGATGACGATCGGCGGGATCGCCGGCATGCTGATGACCGCGCCCGCCGGCGCGCTGATCGACTCGACCAAGCAGAAGCGGTGGTACGTCATCGTCTCCGGCATCTTCACCGTGCTCGCCTCGTCGCTGATCTGGTTCTCGCAGGCGACCTGGGTGGTCGCCTTGTCGCAGGTCGCGACCGCGATCGCCGGCGCCGCCATCGGCCCGGCGGTCGCCGGGATCACGCTCGGCATCGTCCGGCAGAAGGGCTTCAATCGCCAGAACGGCCGCAACCAGGCGTGGAACCACGCCGGCAACATGGTGGGTGCCGGGCTGTCGGGCCTGCTCGGATGGAAGTTCGGGTTCGGCGCGGTGTTCCTGCTCGCCGCGTTGTTCGGCTTGCTGGCGATCGTGTCGGTGCTGCTGATCCCGGAAAAGGAGATCGACCATCAGGCCGCGCGCGGGCTGGAAAAGGACGAGGACGACGAGGACGCGGAGGACGGCAAGGCGGAGGGGTTCAAGATCCTCCTGCACAACAAGCCGCTGCTGATCCTGGCCGCCAGCCTCGCCTTCTTCCACCTCGGCAACGGCGCGCTGCTGCCGCTCTACACGCTCGCGGTGGCCAAGACGCACGTCAACCCGGCGCTGTTCGCGGCGGAGATGATCGTCGTCGCGCAGGCGGTGATGATCGTGACCGCGATCTGCGGCATGCGGATGGCGGAGGGGCGCGGCTATTGGCTGGTGATCCTGCTGACCTTCCTGATCTTGCCGGTGCGCGGCGTGCTGGCGTCGTGCTTCATCACCTCGTGGGGCGTTTTTCCGGTGCAGGTACTCGACGGCATCGCCGCGGGGCTGCAAAGCGTCGCCGTGCCCGGGCTGGTCGCGCGCATCCTGGCGGGGACCGGGCGCGTCAATGTCGGTCAGGGCGCGGTGATGACGGTGCAGGGCGTCGGGGCGGCGCTGAGCCCGGCGATCGGGGGATGGATCGTGCACTTCCTGGGGTATCCGGTCACCTTCCTGATCCTGGGCGGGTTCGCGCTCGGGTCGGTCGCGCTGTGGATCGGCGCGGCGTCGATCCTGAAGCCGGCCTGTGCCGGGCGGCCCGACGCCAAGCTGAAGCCGCTGGCGGCGTGAGCGGATATCTGGCGGCATGATCGCGCCGACCGTCGCCACTATCGCGATCTGGACGATCTGCCTCGTCGCCACCGCCGGCGTGATCGTGCGCCCGTTCAAGCTGCCCGAGGCGGTGTGGGCGGTGGCGGGCGCGGTGCTGCTGGCGATCGTCGGGCTGATGCCGGTGGGCGCGGCGTGGACGGCGGTGCTGAAGGGCGGCGACGTCTATCTGTTCCTGATCGGCATGATGCTGTTGTCGGAGACGGCGCGGCGCGAGGGGCTGTTCGACTGGGTCGCGGTGCACGCGGTCAACGCCGCCGGGGGCTCGACCAGCCGCCTATTCGCGTTGGTGTTCGGGGTCGGGACGATCGTCACGATCTTCCTGTCGAACGACGCGACTGCGGTCGTGCTGACCCCCGCCGTCTATGCCGCCGCGACGAAAGCGAAGGCGAAGCCGCTGCCGTTGCTGTTCGCCTGTGCGCTGATCGCCAACGCGGCGAGCTTCGTGCTGCCGATCTCCAACCCCGCCAACCTCGTCCTGTATGGCGGCAAGATGCCCCCGCTCGGCAGCTGGCTGGCGTCGTTCGCGGTGCCGTCGGTCCTGGCGATCGGCGCTACCTTTGCGATGCTGCGCTGGGTCGAGCGCGATTCGCTCGGCAGCGGGTGCGCCCGCGACTTGCCGCAATCGCGGCTGTCGCGCGGCGGGCTGATCGCGCTGATCGGGATCGTCGCGACCGCGGCGTTGCTCGTCACCGTGTCGGCGTTCGACCGCGCGCTTGGCCTGCCGACCTGCCTCGCCGGGATCGCGACCACCTTGGTCGTCTGCATCGGCAGCCGATCGTCGCCATTGCCGATCCTGCGCTGCGTGTCGTGGGCGGTGCTGCCGCTGGTGGCCGGGCTGTTCATATTGGTCGAGGCGCTGGGGCGGACCGGCGTGATCGACTGGCTGGCGCAGGCGCTGCACCACGCGGCCGCCACCGCGCCGCAGGCGACGGCGGGCGTGGCCGGCGCGACGCTCGCCGTCGCGTCGAACCTGATGAACAACCTGCCCGCCGGCCTGATCGCCAGCACCACGATCCAGCAGGCGCACCCGCCCCAGCTCGTCACCGACGCGCTGCTGATCGGCGTCGACCTCGGCCCCAATCTGTCGATCACCGGCAGTCTGGCGACGATCCTGTGGCTGACCGCGATCCGGCGCGAGGGGCAGGATGTCGGTTTCTGGCGGTTCCTGAAGGTCGGCGCGGTGACGATGCCGCCGGCCTTGCTGCTCGCGCTCGGCGCGCGCATCCTGATCGGATGACCGAGACTCCGTCCCGCCGCTGGCGCGCGCTGCTGATCGCCGCCTTCGTCGCCGCGCTCGCCTTCACCGGCTATCACGTCGCGCGCGTCACCTACGACACGATCTACTGGAGCCAGCATCGCGACGAGCCGATCCAGCGCTGGATGACGCTCGGCTATGTCGCGCATTCCTATCATGTGCCGCCGCACATCCTGCACCAGGCGCTCGGCCTGCCGCCCGATCCCGACCATCGCCCGATCGGCCGTATCGCGCACGATCGCGGCACGACGGTCGCGGCGATCGCCGTGAAGCTGACTGACGCGATCGTCCATGTCCGCCCGCCCTATCCCCCGCCCGGCCCGCCGCCGCGACCGACCGCGACGCCGACGCCCCGATGAGCGGACAACTTCTCGAACTGCTGACCACGTACGGCATGCCGGTGCTGTTCGTGCTGATGGCGATGGTGTCGGTCGGCGTGCCGTTCCCGAGCTCGCTGACGTTGATCGCGCTGGGCTCGTTCGTGGCGCAGGGCGACCTCGACTTCTGGCCGGTCGTCCTGGTCGGCACGGCGGGAGCGGTCGCGGGCGATCAGGTCGGCTATGCGATCGGCTATTGGGGCGGCCGTCCGCTGGTCGATCGCGCGACACGACGCTTCGGCGGGGCGGACAAGGTCGAGGCGGCCGAGGCGTTCTCACGCAAATGGGCCGGGCCCGGCATCTTCTTCAGCCGCTGGCTGATCGGCCCCTTGGGTCCGTGGATCAACGTGACGAGCGGGCTGTCGAGCTATTCGTGGCCGCGCTTCGTGATGATCGACGTGGTCGGCGAATTGCTGTGGCTGTTGATCTACGTCTCGCTCGGCCGCGCGTTCAGCGACCAGGTGCAGGCGATCGCCGACATCCTCGGCAATCTGGCCTGGGTGGTGGTCGGCCTGCTCGCGGTCGCGCTGATCGGGTGGAAACTGTTCAAGCGGAGCGGCGTCAGGGGCTGAGGATTGGCGGCGGCGCGTGCTGGAGCGGGCCGGCACCGCCTAAAAATCAAACGCCATTGCAGTCGCGCGTCCATGCGCCTACCGGCCAGCCGCGATGCGCGATGCGATCACTCGGATGTTTCCCGATCGTCGCCGCGCCATGTCGTTCGCCCTCGCGCTGGCGATCGAGCTCGCGCTGCTGATCGCATTGCTGCTGTGGGCGCCGTACGAGCGGCGCAAGCCTGACGACCGCCACCTGACGACCTTCTCGTTCGCGCCCGACAGCGGCGAGACCGAAGCGGTGAAACCCGCGCAGAAGGCGACGCCCAAGCACAGCGCGGCATCGGCCGCGTCCGCCGCGCCACCGACGCCGCCTCCCCTCCCGATCCCGCGCCCCGCTCCGACCACGCCGCCCGCGACCGGCGGGTTGAAGGGCGTGCTGCCGATCGAACTCGGCGCGGCGGATATCGGCAAGCTCGGCCATCACGACGCCGGCAGCGACAGCGGCGACAGCAAGGCGCCCTACGGCCCCAGCGAAGGACCGGGCGGCCAGCCGCTCTACCCCGTCGAATGGTATCGCGAGCCGACCGATGCCGAACTCAACGGCTATCTGCCGCACGGCGCGCCACCCGGCAGCTGGGCGCTGATCGCGTGCCAGACCGCCGAGCGCTACCACGTCGACAATTGCCGCCAGCTGGGCGAGGAGCCGCTCGGCTCCGGCCTGGCGCGGGCGATGCGGCTGGCGTCGTGGCAATTCCTGGTCCGCCCGCCCCGCCGCGGCGGCCAGCCGATCCCGCGCGCCTGGGTCAAGATCCTCATCAGCTTCGGCAGCAAGCCGGCGAAATCGAACGCGCCGCCGGCGCCGGAGGATGACGGGTCGGGGCAGTAGGGCGGGCTTTCGGCCGCGCTGCCTCGGTCACCCCGCCAGTCGAGCCACCCTCACCCTTCCCACCGGGAGAGGGAGGGTTGCGCGATCGTTCACGCCGGCAACAGCAACGTCGCGCCGACCGTCCTGCCCGCTTCCAGCGCGCGATGCGCGTCGGCGGCCTGTTCGAGCGGAAAGGTCTGGCCGATTTCGGGCGTGATCGCGCCGTTGCGTACCATCTCGAACACGCGCGCGAACCCGGCCTCGCGCTCGTCGGGGGTCGCGTAGTAATGGAACAGGGTCGGGCGCGTGACGAACAGCGAGCCGTGGCTCGACAACGTGCCCAGCCCCACCCCGGTGACCGGGCCGCTCGCATTGCCGAAGCTGACGATCAGCCCGCGGCGCTTGACCGACGATAGCGACGCCTGCCAGGTCGCCGCGCCGACACCGTCGAGCGACACGTCGACGCCCGCGCCGCCGGTGATCTCGCGGACGCGCTCGACGATATCCTCGGTGCGATATTCGATCACGTGGTCGGCGCCGGCCGCGCGCGCCTTTGCCGCCTTGTCGGCCGAGCCCGCCGTCCCGATCACCGTCGCGCCGACCGCCTTCAACCAGCCGACCGCGAGGTGGCCGACCCCGCCCGCCGCGGCATGCAGCAGCACGGTCCAGCCCGGCTGCACCCTGGCACAGCGCTCGATCAGAAATTCGGTGGTCGCGCCTTTCAGCAGGATCGCCGCCGCGGTGCGATCGTCGATATCGTCGGGCAGGTGGATCAGCTCGGCGGCGGGTACGTTGCGATGCGTGGCGTAAGCACCGACGCTCGGCCCGACCGTGCCGACCCGGTCGCCCGCCGCGAAGCCGGCGACGTCCGCCCCCACCGCCTCGACCACCCCGACCGCTTCGCCGCCCAGCCCGCTCGGCAATTTCAGCGGGTAGAGGCCGGTGCGCTGATACACCTCGATGAAGTTCAGCCCGACCGCGACGGTCCGCACCCGCACCTCGCCCGCGCCGGGTTCGGGCAGCTCGGTATCGACCCATTCGATGACCTCCGGCCCGCCATGCCGAGTGATCCGTGCGACGCGTGCCATGGTTGCTCCTTCAAAAAAGTCGGCAGACGCCGCCTCAACGGCGCAATCCCGCATTCGACGCGCCGCGATGCGCCCTATCGACGAGTAGCGGCGATATAGCGCGACACGTTATCGCCCAGCACGGTGAGCGGCACGTTGCCGCCGTCCACCACCGCCTGATCGAAATCGCGCAGGTCGTAGCACGGTCCGAGCGCGGCCTGCGCTCGCGCGCGTTGCGCGACGATCTCGGCCCGGCCCACCTCATACCCGCAGGCCTGGCCCGGCCAGGCGCAATAGCGATCGATCTCGCTTTCGGCATTGCTGCGCGGCAGGCCGGTGGCGGCGATGAATTCGGTGAGCGCCTGGTCGCGCGACCAGCCGATCGCGTGGATGCCGGTATCGACGATCAGCCGCACCGCGCGCCAGGCCAGTCCGATCAGATAGCCCAGCCGCCCGGCCGGATCGCCCTCGTACATGCCGAGTTCGTCGGCGAGTTGCTCGGCATAGAGCGCCCAACCCTCCGAATAGGCATTGAACGCGAGCACCGACCGGATGAGCGGCAATCGTTGCGCATATTCGCCCTGCCAGACGTGGCCCGGAATGCCTTCGTGATAGACGAGGTCGGGGATGGTGACGCGATTGTGGATCGAGGGGTCGCCCAGATTGACCCACACCTTGCCCGGCACGCGCCCGTCGATCGTGCCCGGACCGCCATAAGCAGCCGGCGCGCCCGGCTCCTGCGCGAGCGGCATGCGCCGGATCTCGAGGTTGCCGCGCGCCAGACGACGGAATGCCAGCGGCAGGCGCGGACGGATCGCATCGATACGACCCTGCATGTAGGCGACGATCTGGCGCCGCCCTTCGTCGCCATCGGGGAAGCCGATGCCCGGGCGGTGCTGATAGGCGATCGCGCGTTCGGCGACGCTGCCCTGCGTCAGGCCCTCCTTGCGGAGGATCGCGTCCATCTGCGCTTGCAGGTCGGCCAGCCGCGCGCGGCCCATCGCGTGCAGGTCGGCCGCACTCCGTCGAGTTGTCGTGCCCGCGCGCAAGCCCCAGGCGTACCATTCGGGTCCGTGCGGCCGCGTGCCCATGCCGGCCGCATCGGTGGCGACGGCACGTTGCGCCCGCAATTCGGCGAGCTGGCGGTCGAGCGCAGGGATGATCGCCGACGTGACGATCCGTGCCGCCCGATTGGTCCAGTCGCCGGGAATGGACGCCGCCTTGCGCGCCAAGGGCCCGATCAACGGACCATCGGCCTTCGCCGCTTCGGCGAGCGTCCGCGTCATGCCAGCGACGGTCTTGTCGAGCAGGAAGGATGGCGGGACCACGCCCAGGCCGCGCGCTTGCCGGATACGAACCGTCTCGCCGTCGAGTTGCGCCGGCATCGCGGCGAGACGGGCGAGATAGGCCTCCGCATCGGCCGCATCGCGGATCGGCTGATCGCCGTCGAGCATCTGCGGCACGTCGAGCCACGACCCGACGTTCTGGACGACGGCATAGGGCGTGTTGCGCCACTCGCCGATCGTCGCCACGCCATAGGGCAGCGCCATGCCGTCGAGCGCGGTGCGGAACGCGCTTTCCACCACCGCGATGCTGGTCGCGGTCGAGGGATCGAGCCCGGCACGGGGCAGCCGCGCGAGCTCGGCCAACGCCTGGGTGAGGAAATGCTGGCGAGCCGCCATACCGGCCGGCGAGCGATCCTCCAGCCGGCGGCGCAAGTCCGTATGCGCGCCGCTGTCGACGCCGAGCCCGGTGGCCCGTTCGGGAACGAGGTCGAGCAACTGCCATGTCAGGCGGTCGAGCAGGGCCGCGGCGGAATCGGCCGGCGCTGCGGCATGGGCCGATCCCGCAACCGACAGGGCCGTCATGCCGATCAAGGTTTCACGGCGGGACAAGAGGTTGGTCATCCGGCGAAGATGACCGGCCGCTCGCATCAGGTCAACGCGGCTGCGCTCCAGATCATGCGACGCTCGGGCCGGCAGGTCAGGTCAGGACCGATCGCTCGTTCCCGACCCGACCATCGCCGCGTCAGAACCCGTCGACGCTCTTGCTGACCAGGATATTCACCGCGACGCGGCGATTCTGCGCCTTGCCGTCGGGCGTGTCGTTGCTGGCCAGCGGATCGGCCTTGGCCATGCCGGTCGGGGTCAGCATGCGATACGGTTTCCATCCGCACGCCTGTTGCAGGTAGTTGATGACGCGCGCGGCGCGCTTTTCGCTGAGTTGCTGGTTGAGGTCGTCGCCGCCGGTCGAATCGGTGTAGCCGACCACCAGCATCAGCGCGTTTTCCTGGCCTTGCGCCTGGGTGGCCGTGGCGCAGAGGTTCGCCTTGTCGGACGGCGACAGGTCCGCCTTGCCAGTCGCAAAGTGCACGTTCGTCGTGCTCTTGATATTGTACTTGTCGATATCGCCCATGCGGCCGCGCAGCGCTTCTGTCGCGGCGGTCTGTTCGTCGAACCGCTGGCTGGTGCCGTTGCGGATCATCGACGCGGTGCGAAGGTCGCCCTTGCGGAAGCTGATCTCGCGCGCGACCAGCCCGCCGCCCGCGTCGCCACCGTCCAGCTGCTGCGTCTTGACCGTCACCGGCAAGCCGTTGAGCAGCGAGTCCGCCGCCAGCTTGCTCCGCCCGCCGAACAGGCCGCCACCCGCGCGGATCCGCGTCTGATCGTCGACCGCGACGGTCGTGCTGCTGCCGTCCGCCGCGGCGATCTTCAGCTTGTCGCCGTTACGCGCGACGATGACGCCTTTGATATCCGGCCCGGCGGGCGCCCGCCGGCCGTTGACGATGACGCTGGGATTGGCCTCCGCCTGCACCGCCGGCTGTTGCTGGGCGGCAGTATCCTGCTGTTGTGCGTACAGGCCGCCCGACGCGGTCATGGCCGCCGCCACGATCGCGACGCGCGCGACCGCCATCTTCGAAATTCCACGCATGAAAGACTCCTCTTCGCGAATTCGGTGGAGTCCGGGTGTTCAGCCTAACCTGTCCGTCAGATGAATGCGGCGGGCGAAACGGTCGATTTAGCGGGTGGCTGGAGCGACCCGTGCGCCGAAACGAAGAAGACGGACCGATGTGCTGCGTCGCCATCCACCGCATTTCCGTCGAGTCGGCGGGCTTGATGCACGCAATCGATCTCCCGAACGCCGGCCTCTCATGCGATACGGATTCACCCCGAAGGCGTTGTATTCGGCGGGTGTATGTCGGCCAGCCAAGCGCCCGACAAATTTCGCGCCCGAACCCTCTTCCCGCCTATGATTTCCGCTAGACTGAATCGCGCCGTCGGCTAGCATCGCGTACACTCGATCGACGCCACGGAGGGGATGCGATGAAGCTCGCGATGCGGTTCGCTTGTGTGGCGCTCGTGCTGGCTCCGTTCGCGGCGTTCGGCGACAATGCGCCGCAGATCACGATGGCGACGCCGGGAGTCGGCGACGGCGCGATCGAGCGGTTAACGGTGCGTTTCAGCCAGCCGATGGTGCCGCTGGGCGATCCGCGCGCCGCGTCGCCGTTCGACGTGAAGTGCGACGTGGGCGGTCAGGGCCGCTGGGCCGACCAGCAGACCTTCGTCTACGAGTTCGAGAAGGGCCTGCCCGGCGGGACCACCTGCGCGTTCACGACCAAAACCGGGGTCAAGAGCGTGTCGGGCTACGCGCTCGCCGCCGGCCAGCATTTCACGGTCGATGCCGGCGGACCGATCGCCCGCGCGGTGCTGCCGACGAGCGGCAATGGCGAGATCGAGGAGGACCAGGTGTTCCTGGTCGCCGCCAACCTGCCTGCCGCCCCGGCCAGCGTCGCCGCCAACGCCTATTGCTCGGTCGAGGGGCTGGGCGAGAAGATCCCGGTCGACGTCCTGCCCGCCGATACCGCCGCCAAGGTGCTCGGCCAGATGCACGACGACTACAACGTCAGCAGCTTCCTGGAGAATGCCGGGCTGCCCGACAAGGTGCCGGCGAGCGCGACCGACGCGCAGAAGATGCTGGCCGGGGTGATCGCGCTGAAATGCCGCCGGCCGCTGCCCGCCGGGCACGACATGGCGTTGGTCTGGTCGGGCCGAATCGCGAGCGCGGGCGGCAAGCTGGCCGGCGCCGATCAGCGGTTCGACTATACGGTGCGCAAGCCGTTCGCGGCGCGCTTCGAATGCAGCCGTGTCAACGCGCAGGCCGGATGCAATCCGGTCGAGAAGGCGTATCTGCGCTTCACCGCGCCGGTGCCGATGAGCGTCGCGCGCGACGTCCGCATCACCGCCGCCGATGGCACCACGATCAAGCCGACCTTCGACAAGGACGAGGAGAAAGCGGCGACGATCAGCGACATCACCTTCGCCGCCCCCTTCCCCTACGCCACCACCGCCAGGCTGAGCATCCCGGCCGGGGTCAAGGACGAGAGCGGCCGCCCGCTGACCAACGGCGAGCGCTTCCCGCTCGACATCCGCTTCGATCAGGCGCCGCCGCTGGTGAAGTTCGCCGCCGGGTTCGGTATCCTGGAACTGAAGGAAGGCGGCGTGCTGCCGGTGACAGTGCGCAACGTCGAACCGGCTTTGCAATCGCGCAAGCTCGCGATCGGCGGCCAGATGCTGCGGATCGACGCGTCGGACGGCAAGGTGGCCGAGTGGCTGCGTACGGTCGATGCGGCCGACGACACCAGGATCGAGGACATCAAGCACGGCGACGACGTCGTCGCCCGCGTCAACCATACCGGCGAGACGCCGATCCTCAACGGGTCGAACGCCGGCCAGGGCGTGTCCCTCCCCCTGCCCGGCAAGGGCAAGGATTTCGAGGTCGTCGGCATCCCGCTCGCGAAACCCGGCTTCTACGTCGTCGAACTCGCCAGCCCGACGCTCGGCCGCGCGCTGCTCGGCCATGCCGGCACGCGCTACGTCGCGACCGCCGCGCTCGTCACGAACATGGCGGTGCACTTCAAATGGGGCCGCGAGCGCAGCCTCGCCTGGGTGACCGCGCTCGACAGCGCGAAGCCGGTCGCGAACGCCGCGGTGGCGGTGACCGACAGCTGCACCGGGCAATTGCTGGCGAAGGGCACGACCGACGCGTCGGGCGCGGTGTTCATCCCGGCCGGACTGCCCGAGCCCGAAACCTATGGCGGCTGCAACGACAGCGGCAGCCACCCGCTGATGGTCTCCGCCCGCGCCGACGGCGACTACAGCTTCACGTTGACCGCCTGGGGCGAAGGCATCCGCCCGTTCGACTTCGACCTGCCCTACGGCTATTCGAAGTCCGACGAGGTGTTCCACACCGTGTTCGACCGCGCCCTGGTCCGCCAGGGCGAGACGATCCACATGAAGCATATCGTCCGCCAGCCGGACGGATCGGGCTTCTCGATCGGCGCGGGGTTCACCGGGACGCTGCGGCTGTCGCACACCGGGTCCGACACGACGTTCGACCTGCCGCTCAAGATCGATGCCAACGGCATCGGCGAGACCGAATGGACCGCCCCCAAGGGCGCGCCGATGGGCGACTATTCGCTGTCGGTGGTGGTCGACAACGTCACCAAGATTTCGACCGGCCAGTCGTTCAAGGTCGACGAATACAAACTGCCGACGATGCGGGCGAGCGTGACCGGGCCGAAGGACGCCGCGGTGCGCCCGCGCTCGCTGCCGCTCGACCTGTTCGTCGGCTACCTCGCGGGCGGCGGCGCGTCCAACCTGCCGGTCGAGATGCGGATCGGCTATTTCGGGCGGTCGGCGACGCCGGATGGCTATGACGGCTACACGTTCGGCGGCGCCGACGTGCAGGAGGGCACGAAACCGCTCAAAGGCGACGGCGAGGAGACCGCGACGCCCCTGCCCCCGACCCAGACCATTCCCGTCACGCTGGGCGGCGACGGCACCCGGCAACAGGCGGTCGACGTGCCCGGCCTGGACGGCGCGACCGATATGCTGGTCGAGATGGATTACCAGGACGCGAACGGCGAAGTACTGACCGCGTCGAAACGAATCCCGATCTTCCCCTCGGCGGTGCAGCTCGGCGTCAGGACCGACGGCTGGCTGATGAAGCAGGACGATTTGCCGCTGAAGTTCGTGGCACTCGACACCGCCGGCAAGCCGGTGAAGGGGCAAGCGATCCAGGTCGCGCTCTACAGCCGCCAGATCCTGACCGCGCGGCGGCGGCTGATCGGCGGCTTCTACGCCTATGACAACCAGATGACGACCAAGCGGATTTCGGGAAGCTGTTCGGCGACCACCGACACGCTCGGCACCGCGCAGTGCAAGATCGACCCCGGCGTGTCGGGCGAGGTCTATATCGTCGCGACGACCAAGGACGCGAACGGCAACGTCGCGCGCGCGGTGCGCTCGGTCTGGCTGGCGGGCGACAAGGAATGGTGGTTCGGCGGCGACAATGGCGACCGCATGGACGTCGTGCCCGAGCAGCAGAGCTACAAGGCGGGCGACATCGCCAAGTTCCAGGTGCGCATGCCGTTCCGCGAGGCGACCGCGTTGGTCACGGTCGAGCGCGAGGGCGTGCTGTCGAGCTTCGTCGCGCACCTGACCGGTGACAATCCGGTGGTCGAGGTCGCGATGCCCGGCGGCTATGCGCCCGATTGCTACGTGTCGGTGATGGCGGTGCGCGGGCGCGTGGCAACGAGCAACGGCGGCTGGCTGCGCGGGCTCGGCCAGACGCTGGGGATCGTCGCGCCGGCGCCCGAGGAACAGGAACCGACCGCTTTGGTCGACCTCGCCAAGCCGAGCTACCGCCTCGGCATCGCTAAGGTGAAGGTCGGGTGGGAAACGCACACGCTGGGCGTCAGCGTGAAGGCCGACCGCCAGCGCTATGCCGCGCGCGAAACGGCGCAGGTCGACGTCGCGGTGAAGGGTCCGGACGGCAAGCCGGCGCGCACCGCCAACGTCGCGTTCGTCGCGGTCGACCAGGCGCTGCTCCAGCTCGCGCCCAACGATAGCTGGGACGTGCTGACCGCGATGATGGGCGATCGCCCGCTGTCGGTGCTGACCGCGACCGCGCAGACGCAGGTCGTCGGCAAGCGCCATTACGGCAAGAAAGCGGTCGAGGCCGGCGGTGGCGGCGGCGGCGACCTGTCGGGGCTCAACCGCGAGAATTTCCAGCCGGTGCTGCTGTGGCAGGGCGAGGTGCCGCTCGACGCGAACGGCCATGCCCGCGTGGCCGTCCCGCTCAACGACGCGCTGACCACCTTCAAGCTGGTGGCGATCGCGACCGACGGCGCGCAATTGTTCGGGACGGGCAGCACCGATATCCGCACCGCGCAGGACCTGACGGTCTATGCCGGGCTGCCCGGGCTGGTGCGCACCGGCGATAACTATGCGGCGGGCTTCACGCTCCGCAACGGCTCCGACAAGCCGATGACGGTGACCGCGACCGTCGAACTGTCGCCGGCGATCGCCACCGGCAAGCCGCTGACGGTGACGATCCCGGCCGGGGGCGCCGCACCGGTCGCGTGGAACCTGACCGCGCCGGCCAATGCGGGGCAACTCAAATGGACGGTCAGCGCGCGCTCGGCCGACGGCAAGGCGGTCGACCGGCTGACCACGACGCAGGATATCGTCGAGGCGGTCCCGACCGAAATGTGGGCGGCGACGCTGACGCGGCTCGGTCCCAACACCTCGATCCCGATCGCGCCGCCGGCGGGCGCGCTGCCCGGGCGCGGGGTGATCGACGTGCGGCTGTCCGACACGCTGGCGCCCCCGCTCGAGGGCGTGCGGCAATATATGCTCGCCTATCCGTACGACTGTTTCGAGCAGCGGTTGAGCCGGATCGTCGCGATCGGCGATGCCGCCGGCTGGACGCAATTGGCGAGCGAGATCCCGACCTATCAGGCGAGCGACGGGCTGCTCCGCTACTGGCCGATGGCCTCGCTCGATGGGTCGGAGGCGCTGACCGCCTACGTCCTGTCGCTGACTTCAGATGCCGGACTCGCCATTCCGGAGGCGAACAAGACGCGCATGGTCGAGGCGATGAAGGCGGTGCTCGACGGCCGGCTGCGGCACGAGGATTACGGCGATCCGCGGCTCCGTCGAC
Organism: Sphingomonas sp.; assembly: GCF_017304635.1. Lineage (GTDB taxonomy): Bacteria > Pseudomonadota > Alphaproteobacteria > Sphingomonadales > Sphingomonadaceae > Sphingomonas. The sequence continues at coordinate 47,777 of NZ_JAFKMA010000005.1, read as the reverse complement.
TCGCCGCGTTCAATGCCCTGGCCCGCGCCGGCGCCGCGACCCCGGCGATGCTCGGCCAGCTCGGCATCAACCCGTTCGAGATGCCGACCGCGAGTCTCGCCGACTATCTCGTCGCGCTCGACAAGGTGCCGGGCCTCGCCAACGCCCCCGCGCTGAAGGGCAAGGTCGAGGCGGAACTGCGCAAGCGGCTGGTCTATGAAGGGACCGAGCTCCAGCTAAGCGACGGCGACAAGGCCGCGTGGTGGCTGATGTCGTCGGAGGACGAGGCGGCGATCAAGGCGGTCGTCGCGACGCTCGGCCGGCCGGGCTGGAACGACGAGGCGGCGAAGATGATGGTCGGCGTCGCGCTGCGCCAGCGCCGTGGGCATTGGGACACGACCACCGCCAATGCCTGGGGCGCGGTCGCCGCGCGCAAGTTCGGCGGGCTCTACCCGGCCAGCGCGATCACCGGGCCGACCACGCTGTCGCTCGGCCAGCAGTCGGTCACGCGGATGTGGCCGCTCGCCGCCGACCAGCGGCTGGTCAGCTTCCCGCTGCCGGCGCAGGCGATGCCGCTGTGGCTGCGCCAGCCGAGCGGGGCGGGGCCGTGGGCGACGGTGTCGCTGTCGGCGGCGGTGCCGCTGACCCAGCCGCTCAACGCCGGCTACCGGATGACGCGCAAGGTCGAGGCGGTCAGCCAGCGTAACGCCGGCCGCTGGACGCGCGGCGATGTCGTCAAGGTGACGATCACCGTCGATGCCTCGGCCGAACGCAACTGGGTGGTGGTCAACGACCCGATCCCGGCGGGCGCGACGATCATCGGTGACCTCGCCAACCAGTCGCAGATGCTCCAGGCCGATGGTGGCCAGGGCGTCCAGCCGAGCTATGTCGAGCGCCAGCGCGATGCGTGGAAGGGCTATTTCGGCTGGGTCCCGCGCGGGCAGTTCACGGTCGCCTACACGATGCGGCTGAACGGACCGGGCACGTTCAATATACCGGCGAGCCGGGTCGAGGCGATGTACTCCCCCGCGATCCGCGCGCAGGTGCCGAACGCGCCATTCGTGATCGCGGCACAGTGAGGCCGAAAGACATCCTTGAGATGAGCGCCACCCCGGCGAAGGCCGGGGCCCAGTTGCGATGTCCTTCATAACCGGGCGCGTCGCGCCGCCGCTCTTTCGTCGATACTGGGCCCCGGCCTTCGCCGGGGTGGAGTGGTAAGGTGAAGGCGCGGGCAATGAACCTCTGGCGCCGCGTCCGCGCGATCGAGGCGCGCGTCAACGACGTGCTCGCGACCACCTGGTACTGGCTCGTCGCGCATCGCCCGCGCAATCGCCGGCATTGGACGTGGGTCGCGATCGGCACGGTCGTCGCGGCGTTCGGCGTACTCGACTACCTGACCTACCCGCCGCCGATCCCCGATTATGCCAGCGTCCGCGCCGCCTATCGCCCGTCCGAGGCGTGGTTGTACGACCGCCACGGCGTACTGATCGATTCGTCGCGGGTCGATTTCGAGCGCCGCCGCTTGGCCTGGACGCCGCTCGATCATGTTGCGCCCGCCGTGCCCGCGACGATCGTCGCCGCGGAGGACCACCGCTTCTACAGCCATGGCGGCGTCGACTGGCTGGCGAGCTTCGCGGCTCTGCGCGACCGCGTCGAGGGCAAGCCGTCGCGCGGCGCTTCCACGCTGTCGATGCAGGTCGCCGGGTTCCTGGCGCCCGACCTCGCGCGGCCCGGCGCGCGCGGCTGGCTCGACAAATTGCGTCAGATGCGCGCCGCCTGGGCGATCGACGGCGCGTGGCGCAAGGACCAGATCCTGGAGGCGTACCTCAACCTCGCCGGCTATCGCGGCGAGGCGCAGGGGATCGGTGCCGCCGCGCTCGGGCTGTTCGGCAAGACTCCCGATGCGCTGAGCCGCGACGACGCCGTGATGCTGACCGCGCTATTGCCCGAACCACAGGCCGCCCCCGCCGCCATCGCGCGCCGCGCCTGCGCGGTGTCGCACGATAGCGATTGCAGCCGGTTCGAGGGTGAGGCGTATGCGATGACCGGCCCCGCGCGTAGCCTGCAACTCGACCCCGGCCTCGCCCCGCATCTCGCCGCGCGCCTGCTCACCAAGCCCGGCCTGCGCGTCACCACGACGCTCGACGCCGCGATCCAGCGCATCGCGATCGTCGCGCTCAAACGGCAATTGCTGGAGCTGGGCGGCAGCCGCGCGCGCGATGGCGCGGTGGTGGTGCTCGACAATGCGACCGGTGACGTGCTGGCCTATGTCGGCGGGATCGGCGGCAATTCGACCGCGCCGGCGGTCGACGGCGCATCCGCCTATCGCCAGGCGGGATCGACGCTCAAACCGTTCCTCTACGCGCAGGCGATCGAGCGCGGTTACCTGACCGCGGCCTCGATCCTCGACGATTCGCCGGTGCAGCTCGACACCGCGTCGGGGCTCTACGTGCCGCAGAATTACGACAAGGGGTTCAAGGGGCCGGTGTCGGTGCGGTCGGCGCTGGCGGGGTCGCTCAACGTGCCGGCGGTACGCACGCTGTTGCTGGTCGGGGTCGACGCGTTTCGCGATCGGTTGTGGGACACGGGCTACAAGGGGCTGGTCGAGGACGGCGACTATTACGGGTTCAGCCTGGCGCTGGGGTCGGCCGAGGTGTCGCTGCTCGAACAGGCCAATGCCTATCGCAGTCTCGCCAATGCCGGGCGCTGGGCGCCGTGGCGGCTGACCGCGAGCGATCCGCGTGCGGCCGGCCGCGCGATCACCACGCCGCAGGCCGCGTGGATCGTCGGCGACATGCTGAGCGACCCCAACGCCCGCGCCGTCACGTTCGGACTCGATTCGTCGCTGCGCCTGCCGTTCTGGGCGGCGGCCAAGACGGGTACGTCGAAGGCGATGCGCGACAATTGGTGCGTCGGTTTCTCAGACAGGTTCACCGTCGCGGTGTGGGTCGGCAATGTCGAGGGCGACGCGATGCGCGCGGTGTCGGGGACCAGCGGCGCGGCGCCGGTGTGGCGCGACGTGATGCTCGCGCTCCACGCCGGGCGACCCAGCCGCCAGCCGCCGATGCCCGGCGGGATCGAGGCGCGCAGCATCCGCTTCGCCGACAACATCGAGCAGCCGCGCCGCGACTATTTCCTCGCCGGCACGGGGATGAGCGTGATCGCCGCCGCCCCCGGCGAATCGCGCCGGCCGAAGATCGCCAATCCGGTGTCGGGCAGCATCTACGCGCTCGATCCCGACATTCCGATCGATCGCCAGCGGCTGGCGGTGGCGGTGACCGGGGACGCGGCGGCGCACCACCTGAAGCTCGACGATCGCGACCTGGGCGATGCGGCGGCGGCCCCGCTGATCCTGCCGGGGCGCGGCCGGCACCGGCTGGCGCTGCTCGATTTGGGCGGCAAGGTGGTCGATCAGGTCGTCTTCACGATGCGCTGACGCCGCGCTTCCAATGTTGGATCGCGGCCGTCATGCTGGCCGGCGATCTTTGACAGCGCCGGAAGGAACATCGTGATGCCGCGTATGCACGCGGCACGGTCGGCGCCCCGTCATGCGCGGCGCGGCGGCCACCGCCCGGGGCTCGTACCCTCGTCAAGTTCGTCAACTTTGGCCGATCCGCGACGCCCGAACGGGGGCCGTACCCCCGTCAAGTTCGTCAACTTTGGCCGGCCAGCGACGCCCGGGCGGGCATTGAATACGCCCGGGCGTCGGCCTCTACCGGTGATTACCAGTAGAAGTGGTTGATGACGCGGACGACGATGCCGCGCCGCATGTCGACCAGCAACAGATCGTCATAGTGGCGCACCCAGCGCTGGCCGTAGCCGGCGGGCGGCAGGCGATAGCGCCACGGATCGGCGACGACATAGGCGCCGCCGTAATAGACCGGGGCGATTCGCACGCCGGGGCGGAACGCATAGTAACGGAACGGCGCCCGCCAGTTGCCGCGCGCATACAGCCCGCGATTCTGGTCGCGCCAGCCGCGCCAGTCATTGTCGCCCCAGCGGCGGTTCATGTCCTGGCGATAGTCGCGCTGGTCCTCGCGCAGGTCGCGGCGGTCCTGCCGGATATCGCGACGGTCACGCTGGATGTCGCCGTACGACTGGGCTTGGGCGGCGACCGGCAGGACGGTCGCGGCGACGAGGGCGGTCAGGATCAATGTACGCATGATCGACTCTCCATGGCTTGGTGACGACGCGCACCATGCGTCGCCGTGGGAGACGATCTAGGCGGGGCGGACTGAACGGACCGCGAATAGGCGAGTCAGGCTGGCGACAGGGTTGTAACGATGTGTCGCGTGCTCGTTGGAGCAGGAGCGGCGCCGGCGGCGAAGCCGCCGTCGTCGGCCGGATCGGACTGCGTCCGTCCGCCGTCCGGGCAAGGCGATCGCTACGCGAGCGGCGCGGGCGTCGCCGCGCCTTCGCCTTACCTAGGGCTGGTCGCTGCCGCCGCCCTGGCCGGCCCCGGTGCCCGCCCCGACCGCGCCGATATTGCTGAAGATATCCTCGAAGAAGCCGCGCTTGCGGCCGAGCGTCGGGGTCGTCTTGCCGTACGGCGTCACCTGCGCGACCTGATCGACCGTGGTCCGCGTGATGCTCGACACGACGTCCTTGTCGTCGAAGGCGATCTTCAGCGTGATCTGGCTGGCGGGCTTGGGGTTGCGATAGGCCAGGTTGCGGCTGTCGCGCGCCAGATAATACCATTCGCCCTTGTTGAACTGGCTGGCGAAGGTCGGCGTGCCCAGCGTCTGCTGGACCGACGAGCGGTTGTCGACGCCCGGCTGGACCGAATTCACCAGATCGGCATCGATGATATAGCCCTGGTGGGACCTGAGCGGCACGCAGGCGCTCGCCACCAGCGTCAGTGCCGCCGCCATGGCGACCCTTCCCGCGATCCGGCCAGCCTTCATCATTCGTATCTCCTGCGCCCACGCGTCACCCGACGCGTTGCATCGCGCGCCGATCGCCTCAATATGGAAACCACCGGCGTGGCACAAGGCCGCCCACTTTATGGCGAGATGATGGGAATCTTCGATCGTTTCAGGAAATCGCGCGACGAGACCGCGACGCTGTACCGCGCGGTCGTCGCCAGGGCGCGGCAACCGCACTGGTATCTCGCGGGCGCGGTGCCCGACACGATCGACGGCCGGTTCGACATGATCGCCGCGGTGCTGGCGATCGTCATGCTGCGGCTGGAGGACGATCCCGCCGGCGTGCGCGCCTCGACTCAGCTGTCGGAAGCGTTCGTCGACGACATGGACCCGCAATTGCGCGAGATCGGGATCGGCGACCTGCTGGTCGGCAAGCATGTCGGGCGGATGATGGGGATGCTGGGCGGCCGGCTCGGCGCGTATCGCGACGGACTGGCGGCGGGCGATCTGGCGCCGGCGCTGGTCCGCAACCTCTATCGCGGCGAATCGCCCGAGCCCGGGGCGGTACGGCACGTCGCCGATTCGCTGACGGCGCTGCGCGATGCGCTGGCGACGATGCCGACGTCGGCGCTGCTGGCGGGCGACCTGCTGTGACCGCCCCCGAATTCTCGCGGATCGAGCGCGTCGACACGATCGGCGCCGAACCGCGCGCGGTCACGATCGACGCCGATGCGGCGGAGCGCACCGCCCTCGCCCGCCGCTTCGACCTGGTCGCGATCGACCGCCTGACCGGCACCTTCACGCTCCGTCGCGACGCCGCCGGGATCGTCGCCGAGGGTCGCGTGCAGGCCGCCGTCACGCAGGCGTGCAGCATCACCGGCGATCCGATCGCCGCCACGGTCGACGAGCCCGTCGCCCTGCGCTTCGTCGAGGCGAGCGAATCGGGGGTGGACGAGGTCGAGCTCGCCGATGGCGATCTCGACGTGATCGCCTGTGACGGCGGCGCGATCGACCTGGGCGAGACCGCCTCCGAGACGATGGCGCTCGCGCTCGATCCCTTCCCGCGCGGTCCCGGCGCCGAGGCGGCACTGCGCGATGCTGGCGTGCTGAGCGAGGAGGAAGCGGGGCCGTTCGGCGCACTCGCCGCGTTGAAGGACAAGCTCGCCGGGCGCTGACCGGACGGCTTCGGTCCGGCGGCTTCACAGGACTGTCACATTAGCGCAATAGAGCGACGGCGCGCACTGCTTCCCGGCAGGCTCGCGCCGGGGAGCCCAGCATTCGTCAGATCGCCGCCTTGCCTTACCGTACCGACGGGTCGGGGATCGACGCGCCGGTGCGGGTGCTGCTGGTGACGTCGCGCCAGTCGAAGCGCTGGGTGGTGCCCAAGGGCAATCCGTCCGCGACGCTCGGCCCGCATGCCGCCGCCGCGCTGGAGGCGGAGGAGGAGGCCGGGGTGCAGGGCCTCGTCTGCCCCACCCCGCTCGGCTCGTACCGCTATCGCAAGACGCGCGGCAACGGCGCCTCGCTGATGGTCGACGTCGACATCTTTCCGCTCGCCGTCAGCCGCGAACTGCCCGAATGGAAGGAACAGGCCGAGCGCGAGCGCCGCTGGTTCAGCCTGGCCGACGCCGCCGCCGCGGTCGACGAGCCCGACCTTCGCGATCTCATCCGTTCGTTCGGCCCCGCCGATTTCACCGCGGCCACGCGCCGCACCACCATGCTCGCCATCGTCGCGCAAAAATCGAGGATCAGTCCCATGTTCGCCTGGTTTCAGCGGCTCTTGCCCAAATCCGGGAATTTCTTCGACCTGTTCGAAGCGCACGCCGTCACGATCAGCGCCGCCGCCGACGCGCTGTCGCGGCTGATGCAGGACGGGGTCGCGGCGCGGGACCATATCCGTGAAGTGATCGAGCGCGAGAACGACGCCGACGGCATCACCCGCGACGTGCTGCTGACCGTGCGCCAGACCTTCCTGACGCCGTTCGATCGCGGGGCGATCACCAGCCTGATCGGGTCGATGGACGACACCGTCGACGAGATGCAGGCCGCGGTGCAGGCGATCGACGTGTACGAGGTCCAGGGCTTCGACCAGGAAATGCGCGATATGGCGGCGATCATCGTCGATGCCGCCCGGCTGACCGTCGAGGCGATGCCGCTGCTCCGCGACGTCGGCAAGAACGGCCCGCGCCTGCACGAACTGACCGAACGGATCGTGCGGATGGAGGGGCAGGCCGACGCCATCCACACCGCCGCGCTCAAGAAGGCGTTCAAGGCGATGGGCGACGTCGAGACGCGCGACTTCATCGTCAAGCGCGAAATCTTCAAGCATCTCGAGCGGATCGTCGACGCGTTCGAGGATGTCGCCAACGAGATCGACGGCATCGTCATCGATCACGCCTGACGACGGGGCCGAACCATGCACGAGCTCGCGCTTCCCCTGCTGATCGGGTTGATCCTGACCGCGCTGGCGTTCGATTTCCTGAACGGCATGCACGACGCCGCCAACTCGATCGCGACGGTGGTGGCGACGCGGCTGTTGAAGCCGATCCACGCGGTCGCCTTCGCCGCCTTCTTCAACTTCGCCGCCTATTTCCTGACGCTGGCCTATCCGTCGCTGCACAAGGTCGCGGAGACGATGGGCAAGGGGCTGATAGACAAGGACCTGGTGACGCCCAGCGTCGTGTTCGGTGCGCTGGCCGGGGCGATGTTCTGGAACGTCGTTACCTGGCTGAAGGGCATTCCGTCGTCGTCGAGCCACGCGCTGGTCGGCGGCGTCATCGGCGCGGGCGTGGCGCATGCCGGGTTCGGCGCGATCCAGTGGACCGGCCTCAACAAGACCCTGCTGTTCATCGTCCTGTCGCCGCTGATCGGGATGGCGGTGTCGATGCTGATGATGCTGGTCACCAGCTGGATGTTCCGCGGCGCCACCAGCAAGTCGTCGGAGCGCAGCTTCCGCGTGCTGCACCTGATCTCGTCGGCGGCATTCTCGCTCAGCCACGGCCTCAACGACGCGCAGAAGACGATGGGAATCATCACCGTCCTGCTGTTCTCGACCGGGCATCTGGCCGGCAAGTTCGAGATCCCGCATTGGGTGGCGTTCAGCTGCTATATCGCGATGGGCCTGGGCACGCTTTCGGGCGGGTGGAAGATCATCGAGACGATGGGCAGTCGCATCACCAAACTGTCGCAGCACCAGGGGTTCAGCGCGTCGGCCGGCGGATCGGTCACGATCTTCGGCGCCAGCCTGCTCGGCATCCCGGTGTCGACCACGCACACGATCACCGGCTGCGTGATCGGCGCGGGCGTCGCGCGTCGCACGAGCGCGGTGCGCTGGGGCGTCGCGCAGAACGTCGTCGTCGCGTGGATCATCACGATCCCGGCAAGCGCGGCGGTCGGCGCCGGCTTCTACATGCTGACGCGGCTGTTCTGACGATCAGGAGGCGCGGCGGACGCGTTTCGCCAGAGCCTGCAACCCCAGTCGCTCGACCGATCGCTTGGCCAGCGCCATCGCGTCGTCGAAGCCGCGCAAGGCGGCGATCACCGCGCGGTTGGCCAGCGTCGGGCGCAGCAGCAGCAGGTCGCAGCATTCGACGCCGCCGGTCGCGAACTGGCGCTTGTGCTGGCCGTCACCCTCGGTGAAATCGAACCGCGCGACCGCCGGATCGGCGGCGAGATCGCGCAACGCCTCGACCTGAAGCATGGTCCCCGCCGACAATTCGGCGAAGCGCGGATCGTGACCGACGAACTCGTAGATCGCGGTATCGCCGTGCAGCGGGCAATAGAGATACGCCGCCGGCTCGCCGCCGACATGGAGCAGCCACGCCCGCACCTGCCCCGCCGCCGCCATCGCGTACATCCGCTGCACGAAGTCGGGCGTATCGGGCAGGCCCGCACCCATCAGCCGCTCCTGATAGGTGGCAAGCGCCAGCGCACGCGCGATCGGGTGGAACGCGGCAAGCTCGTCCGGGGTCGCATGGCGCCGCACGTCGATCGTCCCGCCCGACGCCTCGGCCAGCTTCTTGGCCTTGCGCTTGATCGTACCGCGCGTGTTGCCGGACAGCCGCGCGACATACGCATCGTACCCGCCGCTCAGATCGGCATAGCGCCGCGTATAGGTCTGGCGCGTGAAGGCGATCATCCCGCGCGCCGTCGCCAGCAAGGCCGCGCGCTGCGCCAGCGGGAGCGAAGTCACGAGGTATCCGTCGGCGCCGGCGTCGAGCGGCGGCAACGCCGGCAACCGCGCCGCCAGCGCCGCGTCGAGATCGAACGGCACGCGCACCAGTTCGCGACGGATCGCCAGCAAGGTCCGCGCACCGACCTGGAACTTGAGCGGCAGCGAGCGGGCGGCGGGCGCGGCCAGCGTCACGCCGCGCGTTCCTCGATCCAGTTGGACCAGAGCTGCTCGGCCTGCCGCCACCGCGTCCGCAGCACGCTCGGCCCGAGCAGCACCGCCTCGCCCGCGGCGAAGGTCGGCCGATCGCGGAAATGCGTGGTTTGCAGCGTCGACGGCGCGTCGGCGAGCATCGCGCACAATGCCTCGAACCGCGTGACATGGATGCGATTGGCGCGCGTGCCGGCACGATTGGCGAGCTCGAAACTATGGCCGACGATCGTCACGGCGGCGTGGCGGCGATCGATCGCATGGTCGAGCGCCGCGCGCATCTCACCGCGCGACACCGCGCAGATCTGGAAATGACGCAGCGACCCCGGCGTATCCTCGATCAGGGTCACCGGCACCTCGGTCACGTTGTTCCGCGAGACCGGCGCGATCTGGCGGCGGTCGAGCCCAATCGCGCTCGGCCACGGCGCGTCGGCGCCGTTATGGCTGCTGTCATAGGCGAAGCCGAGCTCGGCGAGAGCGGTCAGCGTATCGTCGTTGGCGGCGTAGCTGCCGGCGCGGAACGCACACGGTTCGGGCGCGCCGCACGCCTTCAGCAAGTCCCGCGCGCCCGACAGCAACGCGCGCTGCTCGTCCAGGCTATATTCGATCAGGTTGAACCGCGCGTAGCGTTCGCCGGCATCGTCGGCGCGCGCACCGCTCCAATTGGGGTGGAGGTGCAGCTGGACCTCCTGCCCCGCCGCCAGGATCGCCTCGATCACCGGCCGGATCGCGTCGAGCCCGAACACCATCGTCGGCATCGGATCGACAAAGAAGGTCGCCTTCAACCCATGCCGCCTGAGCGTCGCCAGCTGATGCGCGATGCCGACCCCGGCCGGCTCCAGAGAGCGCGCCATCTGCTCGACGAGCGGCAGGCCGGCGGCGTGGTGGCGCCACATCAATTCGGTATCGATCGTCAGGAACACCGCGGTCATGCCTCGCCGCGTAGCGCGCGGGCGTGAAGATTTTGCCAATCGCCCGCCCCGCGCCCTTTTCTGTGTCGGCCGCCGCCCCCACTTGCCCGGACAACGATGCAGGAGACGAGGGATGCGGATTTTCGTGACGGGCGCGGCCGGATTCATCGGCCAGGCGGTCACCGCCGAGCTGATCGGTCATGGCCATGACGTGCTGGGCCTGGCGCGCAACGACGCCAATGCCGCAATCCTGGAGGCGGCCGGCGCAGCGGTCCATCGCGGCGACCTCAACGACGCCGACAGCCTGATCGCGGGCGTGCGTCAGGCGGATGCGGTGATCCACCTCGCCTTCATCCACGATTTCGCGAAGTTCCAACAGAATATCGAGACCGACAACGCCGTCGTGACCGCGATGATCGAGGCGCTGGGCGGGTCGGACAAGCCGTTCATCGGCACCTCCGGCACGCTGATGCTGCCGCCGGGCCGGCTCGGCACGGAGCAGGACCGCCCCGGATCGCGCGGCGGCGGCGTGTCGCGCGGCGATACCGAACTGGTGGTGACCGGCGCGTCCGGCGTGCGCGGCGCGGTGGTGCGCCTGTCGCCGAGCGTCCACAGTCAAGCCGACAAGCACGGCTTCGTTCCCATGCTCATCAAAATCGCGCGCGAAAAGGGCCATGCCGCCTATATCGGCGACGGCGCCAACCGCTGGTCGGCGGTGCACCAGCTCGACGCCGCGCGACTCTATCGGCTGGCGGTCGAGCGGACGCCGGGCGGGAAGACCTATCACGGCGTCGGTGAGGAGGGCGTCGCGTTTCGCGATATCGCGACCGTCATCAGCGAAGGGCTCGACCTGCCCGTCCGCAGCATCGCGGCCGAGGAAGCGCCGGGCTATTTCGGCTGGATGGCGGGGTTCGCCGGCTCCGACAATCCCGCCTCCAACGCGATCACGCGCGAGGCCCTAGGCTGGGAACCGACCCACCCCGGCCTGCTCGACGACATGCGCGCGCATTATTTCGGATGACTGCGACGGTGCGCGTGGGACGCTAGCGCGCGTGGTAGAAGTCGTAGACCTGCTGCGCGACCGCTGCCGACACGCCGGGCGCTTTCTTGAGGTCGTCCAGGCTCGCGCCGCGCACCGCCCGCGCGGTGCCGAAATGCATCAGCAGCGCCTTCTTCCGCGCCGGTCCGATCCCCGGCACTTCGTCGAGCGGGCTCGCGCCGATCGCCTTGGCACGCTTGTCGCGATGCGCGCCGATCACGAAACGGTGGACCTCGTCGCGTAGCCGCTGGAGATAGAACAGCACCGGCGCGTTGGTCGGCAGCGTAAAGTCGCGCCCGTCCATCAGGTGGAACACCTCGCACCCCTCGCGGCCGTGTCCCGGTCCCTTCGCCACGCCGACCAGGCACACGTCCTCGATCCCCATGTCCTCCAGCACGCCCTTGGCCGCGTTGAGCTGCCCGCGCCCGCCGTCGATCAGCACGAGATCGGGCCAGTCGCCGGCATCGCGATCGGGATCCTCCGCCTGCGCGCGGGCGAAGCGGCGCTGGAACACTTCGCGCATCATGCCGAAATCGTCGCCCGGCACGGTATCCTTGTTGCGGATGTTGAACTTGCGATACTGGCCCTTGCGAAACCCCTCAGGGCCCGCGACGACCATCGCGCCGAGCGCGTTGGTGCCCTGGATGTGGCTGTTGTCATAGATTTCGATGCGGTCGGGCGGTTCGGCCAGATCGAACAATTCGGCGACCTCGCGCAACAGCTTCGCCTGCGTCGTGCTCTCCGCCAGCCGCCGTTCCAGCGCCTCTACCGCATTGCGCTTGGCCTGTTCCATCAACCGGCGGCGGTCCCCACGCTGCGGCACCGACAGCGCGACCTTGTAGCCGTTGCGCTCGGCCAGCGCCTCGCTCAGCAGCGCGCCTTCTTCCAGCTCGCGGTCGAGCAGGACCGTCCGCGCCGGCGGCACCTCCTCGTAGAATTGGGTCAGGAACTGCGTCATCACCTCGTCCTCCGGTACGTCGGCGGTGTGCGCGGGGAAGAAGCTGCGGTGACCCCAATTCTGGCCGCCGCGGATGAAGAACGCCTGGATGCCGATCACCCCGTCCCGGCACGCCAGCGCGAAGACGTCGGCATCGCCCACCCCTTCGGCGTTGATCGCCTGCGTCCCCTGGATGAAGGTCAGCGCGCGCAGCCGGTCGCGCAGCACCGCCGCGAGCTCGAAGTCCATCGCCCCGGCCGCCGCTTCCATCTGCGCGCCCAGCTTCGCCTGCACCTTGGTCGATTTGCCGGCCAGGAAGTCCTTCGCGTCGCCGACCAGTTCGGCATAACCCGCCTGGTCGATCCGCCCGACACACGGTGCCGAGCAGCGCTTGATCTGGTAGAGCAGGCACGGCCGGTCGCGCGTCTTGAAGAAACCATCGGTGCACGAGCGCAGCAGGAACAGCTTCTGCAACGCGTTGAGCGTGTTGTTGACGCTGCCAGCGCTGGCGAACGGGCCGTAATAATTGCCCTTGGCGCGCCGAGCGCCGCGATGCTTCTGCACGCGCGGGTAGTCGTGATCGGCGCGCAGCAGGATGAACGGAAAGCTTTTGTCGTCGCGCAGCAGCACGTTGTAGGCGGGGCGGAAGCGCTTGATGAGCTGCGCTTCGAGCAGCAGCGCCTCGGCCTCGTTGTTGGTCGTGACGATGGTCATCGACCGCGTCTGCGCGACCATCCGCTGCAACCGCTTGGGCAGGCGATCGACCTGGGTGTAGTTCGTCACGCGGTTGCGCAAAGCCCGCGCCTTGCCGACGTACAGCACGTCGCCGCGCGCATCCTGCATGCGATAGACGCCGGGCCGCGTCGGCAACGTCTTCAACACGTTGCGGATCGCCGCCACCCCGGCGGCGAGGTCGGGCGCATTCCCCTCGCCGCGAACGGCGTAGGTGGCCTTTTCCTCGTTGAATCGATTGGGCGAATTGGGATCGGACATGCCCGGCGAATCTAGGGAGTCGCCGGGCGTCCGACTAGTGCGACGGGCTTACTTGATCGCGGCGAGGTCGGTGGCGATCTTGGTCATCAGCGTCGCGGGCATCTTGTCCGGCGCATAGGGCTGGACCTGGTTGAGGCTCATGCCCTTGAACTGATCGTAGGCGGGATTGGCCGTCAAGTCGGTGCCGAAGTCGGCCGCAAGCACCGCCTTCGCCTTGGGATCGGCCATCAGCGTCTCGATCGGCGTGTCGAGCCCGAACTTCGCGGCCGCGACGGCAGGTGACGCGGGAGCCGGCGCCGGCGCCGGCGCGGTCTGCGCGAGAGCGGGCGTGGCGGCGAGCATGGCGGCGGCAAACAGAATCTTCATCAAGAACCCTCCCCGGATGGAGCGCCTTGCTAGGCCGGGTCGGGCGGACGAATCAAGCGATCTCGATCAACCCCGATGCTCGTCCCAGCGATCGAATTCGTACGCGATCGAGCCTTCGACCAGCCGTTCCCACAGCTCGCCGACGACATCGGACGGCACGCCGATCGTCGCGGCCTCGGCACGCGCATTGGCGATCACCTGCGCCTTGCGCCCCTCGTCGCGCACCGTGCGGCGATCCTGCTTGATCCGCGCGGCGGCGGTCATGAAGCGGAACCGCACGCCGAGCAGAGCGACGAGCTGGCGATCGACCTCGTCGACCCCGGCGCGCACCTCGGTCATCGTCTGGCAGTCTTCGGGAAGGATCATGGCGCAGGCGATAGCGGGCACACAGCGCCCGCGCTAGTCGGACGCCGGAGTCGAGCGCACCCAATAGGCCGCGAAGCGCTCACCGTTCGTCGCATCGGTTTCGAAATGCTGTGCATCCTCGACGAAACCCAATGCCCGCATATCCGCCGTCAGCTTAGCGCTCTGCAGAGCATCGACCGCATCGTCGGAGCGAAACGCGCCAGTCACCACGCATATCGTCCGGGCGCATCGCACCTGCACGTCGGATCCGACCCCGGCGATCCGACGATAGCGGGCCAGCATCGCCTCTTCGGTCCGTGACGCCCAATCCGGGTCGCGGAGCAGGCGCGCGAGCTCGCGGCTGCTGCCGACCCCGGTCTTGCGCCGGGCGTCGCGCAGCCGCTCATTGACCGCTGCCTCGGTGCGACCGGTCAGCGTCGCGATGCTCTTCGCGGTATGTCCCGACGCCAGCAACGCCAGCGCTTCACGCTCGGCGGCATTGAGGGACGTCAGATCAAGCGGGTCGGCGGGCATGGCGCCCGTGAAAGCAAAGCGGACCGGCTATGCCAAGTCCGCCGCGTCCCCGAAAAAATCGGGGATCAGTTCAGCCGCGACAGGCCGGCGATCGCCTTGTCGACCAACGCCGCATCGGCGCCGGCGCCGTGGGTGTCGGCAATGATCGACGCGGCGGCCTTCGTCGCGGCGTCGGCCGCCTTGGCGCGGACCTCGGCAAGCGCGGCGCGCTCGGCGGCGGCGATCTTGTCCTCGGCCATCTGGCCACGGCGCGCGACCAGCTCGGCGGCGTCGGACTGTGCCTTGGCGAGCAGAGCCTGCGCCTCCTGCTCGGCATGCGCGACGATCGCCTGCGCGTCGCCGGCACTCGCCGCATCGCGCTTCTTCGCCTCGGCCAGCAGCGCTTCCGCTTCGGCGCGGATCGCCTTGGCCTCATCGAGCTGGCGGCGCGTCTCAGCGATGCGACCGTCAAGCGCGTCGGCGATCCGCTTTGGCGCCTTCGCCACGAAAACCGCGAGCAGCAGGAAAATCGTCAGGCCGACATAAACCCAACCTTCCGCCCCCAGTCCGAGCAGCGTCGGGCCTTCCTCGTCCGCGTTCTGGGCGGCACCATTCGCTTCGGTGGTCGCGACGGTGGTGGAACCAACGGTCATTACGGGGCTCCTTAACCGATCGCCAAGCGCGCGGCGTTACCGGCGATGGTGTCTGACGGACGCGTTCCGGTCAGTCGCTCGACGATATCGGCAGCGGCAGTGGCGGCGACGCCCTCGATCTCGCCCATCGCCCGGTCGCGCGCTTTGCCGAGATCAGCTTCCGCCGCCGCAGTCTTGGTCGCGATCGCGTCGTGCGACGCCTTCAACTGCGCCTCCAGCGCGGCGCTCGCGGCGGCGCGCGCCTCGACCAGCCGCGCCCGCGCGGTTTCCTGCGCAGCGGCGACGCCCGCATCATAGTCGGCGGCCATGCGATCGGCTGCGGCCTTCGCCGATTCCGCATTGGCGAGATCGCCCGACACCTGATCCTCGCGCGCCTGCATCACGCGCCCGACCTTGGGCAGCGTGAAGCGGACAATCCCGAAATACAGGACCACGAAGAAGATCGCGAGCCAGACAAGCTGCGACCACAGGATGGCGGAAGAGAACTCGAACTGAGGCATGGCCGTCCGTTTCTTTCGTCGGTGACGGCGCTTACTTCGAGAAGGCCAGCGCCAGCGCGACGACCGCTGCGATCAGGCCGAGCGCCTCGGTTACAGCAAAGCCGAAGATCAGGCGGCCGCCCATCTTCGCGTCGGCTTCCGGATTACGCACTGCGCCATTCAGATACTGACCGAAGATATTGCCCACGCCGATCGCCGCGAAGCCCGCGCCCATCGCGGCGAGACCCGCACCGATCTTAGCTGCCGTTGCCACGTCCATGTCGAAATCCTTCTTAGTTGAACCGTTACTCAGTGAAGATTGATCGCGTCGTTGAGATAGAGCGACGCAAGCAGTGCGAAAACATAGGCCTGGACGACCGCGATCAGCACCTCGAGCGCCGACAGCGCGATGTTGACGCCCAACGGCACGATCCCGAATACATACGGCAACGCGCCGAATGAGCCGAGCGCGACGACGAACGTGCCGAACACTTTCAGCAGCACGTGCCCCGCGGTCATGTTGGCGAACAGTCGGATGGCGAGCGTGAACGGGCGGCTGAGGAAGCTCAGAACTTCGATTACGAACACGAACGCACCCAAGAAGATGTTGGCATCATGCGGCCAGAACAGGCTGAAGAAATGCAGACCGTGCTTCGCAAAACCGACGATGCAGACGATCGCGAACACGATGATCGCGAGCCCCAGCGTCACCGCGATATGACTGGTCGGGGTGAAGGCGCCGACCCACGGGATCAGGCCGAGGATGTTGCAGGCGAGCACAAAGATGAAAATCGAGAAGACCAGAGGCGCGAACTTGCGCCCCTCCGGCCCCACATTCTCATCGAGCATCTTGCGCACGAAATCGTACACATACTCGACCGCCGCCTGCCACCGACCCGGCACCAGTTGCGGTCGGGCGGTACCGACGAACAGGAAGATCGCGACGCCCGCGAGCGCCACCGCCATCCACAGCGACGAGTTGGTGAACGACAGATCGTACCCGCCAGCATTGATCGGGTGGAGCACCTTGAGCGCGAACTGTTCCATCGGGCCGGCCATGGCGTCGGTCCTCTTACTTGATCGCGCCGTCGGCGTCGAACTGCGCCGAGGTCTTGGATGCACGATACACGCCGGCAATGAAACCCAGCACGAGCAGGCCGATCATCACCCAAGGTGCGGTGCCGGCGGCGCGATCGATGAAATAGCCGATCGCGGCCGAGACCAGCACGGTGCCGACGAACTCGATACCGATCGCCCAACCACGGCTTTCGGCCGCGCCCTCACCAGGAGTTATCGGGCGCTCGATCTCGGCCTTCGCATCAGCGATGCGGCGGTCTAGATCATCGGAACGGCGGTCGTCTGCCAACGCGGAAACATCCTGATAAAGAAACGCCGCCACGCTCAGCCAAGCGGGCGACGGCAAAAAACGAGCGGGTGGGCAACGGACTGGCCACAGCCCCCGTTCGCTGATCGCGCGTTTAGGAAAGGCGGACTCGCGAGTCAACCATTGTGACATTGTGACGCTCGATTGCACCGCCCCGCCGCGCCCGATACGCTGCATGGCGATGAGCGAGGCGCCCTCCCCCACTGGCGGACCGAATGACGGGCACCGCGCCCGGCTGCGGCAGCGGCTGCTGACGGATGCCGACGGGCTGCTCGACCACGAGTTGATCGAATATCTGCTCGCGCTCGCCATCCCGCGCCGCGACACCAAGCCGCTGGCGAAGGCATTGTTGACCGAGTTCGGCGGGATCGCCGGCCTGCTGACGGCTGATGCCGAGGCGATCGGCCGCGTGAAGGGGATGGGCGAGACGTCGGTCGCCGCGATCAAGATCGCGCAGGCGGCGGCGTTGCGGCTGTTGCGGGCGGAAGCGATGGCCAAGCCGGTGCTCGGCAACTGGCAGGCGCTGCTCGACTATCTGCGCGCCGACATGGCACATCACGGCAACGAACGCGTTCGCGTGTTGCATCTCAATACGCGCAACATGTTGATTCGCGACGAATTGATGAATGAAGGATCGATCGACGAAGCGCCGGTCTATGTTCGCGAGGTTATCCGCCGGGCGATGGACCTGAAATCCGCCGCGATCATCCTGGTTCACAACCATCCTACTAGACCCACATCGATCACGCTCGATCACGCCCAAGCACATTGAAACACCACGATTTTTGGGCTTGAAAAGCTTCCGGTGACTGGGGCAAACTGAGGGCGGTAATTGGGGGATCGGAGCACATTCCGACCCCAATAACCGACTGACTACCGCCCTCAGTTTTCGGGAGACGTAGCATGGGCAGCCTCACCGATGGCGCGATCCGGCGCAGCATCAAGGACGTCGAACTGACCGGAAAGCAGAAGTCCCTGGCCGACGGCGAGGGACGCGGCGTGGGCCGCCTGGTCCTCGTCGTGCGGCCGATGCCTAAGCGGGTGCTGGCGGAATGGATGGCCCAGCAATGGCGCGACGGTAAGCGGATCAAGGCGAAACTCGGCGACTATCCATCGATGTCGCTCGCCGCAGCCCGAGAGGTTTTCAAGCGCGACTTCGCGGACGCGATCCAGAAGGGTCGGAGCATCAAGATCGTCACCGATGCTCGGCCCGGAACCGTCGCCGACCTTTTCGAAGCCTACGTCGCCTCGCTCAAAGAAGCAGGTAAGCCGTCCTGGAAGGAAACGGAGAAAGGACTGAACAAGGTAGCCGACACTCTTGGGCGCAACCGCCTTGCCCGGGAGATCGAGCCGGACGAGGTGACGGAGGTGCTCCGCCCGATCTTTGAGCGTGGGGCCCCTGCCATGGCGGACCACGTCCGCTGCTACATCCGCGCAGCTTACAGCTGGGGAATGAAATCGGAGCACGACTATCGAAACACGTCGCCGCGCCGATTTCGACTGGTCTACAATCCGGCGGCAGGTATCCCGACTGAGCCTAAGGTCGTCGGGTCCCGGTGGCTGGACGAAGATGAGTTTGTCCAGCTCTGGCGATGGCTCGAATGCCCCGACGTGCCGGTGCACCCGCCCTATCTGCGGGCCGTTCAGATCCTGATGCTCACGGGCCAGCGGGTCGAGGAAATCGCGCGCCTTCACAAGGATCAGTGGGATTCCCGCGAACGAATTCTCGACTGGTCAAAAACCAAGAACAGCAAGCCTCATGCGGTCCCTGTTCCGTCCTTGGCGGCGGAGCTTCTCGATTCCATTAAGCCGAACGAACATGGGTGGTTCTTCCCCTCGGCGAAGGATCCATCGAAGCCCGTCAGCCATGGGACGCTCTATGCCTTTATGTGGCGCCAGCGCGACCGCGGCGTCATCCCGGTCGTGACCAATCGCGACTTGCGGCGAACGTGGAAGACGCTGTCAGGCAAGGCTGGCGTGCCGAAGGAAATCCGCGATCGCATTCAGAACCATGCGCTGCAGGACGTTAGCTCCAAGAGCTACGACCGCTGGAACTACATGCCAGAGAAGCGAGCTGGCATGGCGCGCTGGGACAAGTTCGCCCGCACCATGCTGGCCAAGAAGCCCGTCCGCCGGCCAGCGAAGCAGGCGGCGTGATCTCGCGCGTACTTATGATCGTGGCGTGCGTCTTGGCCGCTGGGGCGGCTGCGACCCCGGCAGCTGCGGATCCGTGCACAGCACCGGTCCCCACTCGCGCCGGTCACTCCTTTTCGGGCCAGGTCCGTTACGTGGGTGACGGCGACGGCCTGTGCGTCGGCGATTCCCCAGATCCGACGACTTGGATCGAGGTCCGCCTGGCGGATTTCGATGCGCCCGAGCTTCACGCCCCAATCGGAGCGCGTGCCAAGGCAGCACTGGAAGATGTCGCTCTCGGCCGCGGGGCCTTCTGCACCGCGGTGCGTGGCCGCAATGGCCGCGTGCAGGTCTATGACCGCGTCATCGCCGTCTGCCAGATCAGCGGACGATCGATCGGAACATTGTTGCGGCAGATCGGCGCGCCTCAGGGCGGCCGCTAGCCCGAGAACCTGTAGCTCCCTAGGCTCACCCGCTGTCGCTCGAGCGTCCAAGCTCCTGTGGACCCGCTTCGCACAGACGATGAGATACTGCCTCGGTGCCGAAGCAACATGCCGGCCATCGCCGACCCCGCGCGGGCTGATCCCGCAAACTCACTGTAACCAGCTCGCGGGAATGAGCTTCTCGCCCTTCCTCCATCGCTCGATCACCGCCGTTGCGAACCACTCCGGCTTTAGGTCTGCGTGATCCATGATGATGATCTGCAGCTCCGGCGCGAGTTCGGCCGCTGCATCGGCCGCCAGCTTGAAGAGCTGCAGCACGGCGGTCTGGTCCTCGTCGGAAAGCCCGTCGATTGAACCTTCCGCATCGCGGTCCGGTGGATAGTGAGCTTGAGATGGCTGGTCGAAAATGATGAACCCCGGCACGGGACGCTTCTTTTGACGAAACCATTTATGGAGAGCCAGGTGTGCCAGGACGTGGTAGCCGACCCAATTCTCGCCGCTTCCCATCCGGAACAAAGGGACCGGACCGTCAAGAGTATCAGCGACGACCGTCAGGGCCCTGATGTCGAGCCTTAGCTGGCTACCTCGGTGCTCCAGTTCCAGATCGTCAGAATACTGGGTCATGTAGCGGCCGATAATGTTCAAGAAGGCATCAAGCTTTTCCTTCATCGCTTCGGCGTCGAGCTCCCGCTCCAGCGCCGCAACCCGAATCCGGCTTGCCGCGATGGCCGATTTCAGCCCTGAGCTGGTGTCGGCGGTGCTGGCGGTCTCGACATACTGAGTGATCTTTCCGGTTGTTCGCGCCTGTAGAATGAAGCTGTCCTGTTGAACGCGGAGGATCTCGTTCTCCCTCATTCGCGCCGCAATCTGCTGCTGGTTTTCCCGCAGACGCTGCTCGATGTCGGCCTCTTCGCGATTGAGCGACGCCAATCTGAGCTGAAGCCGCGGGTTCTCAGCCTCAACCGCCTCGAGTTGATCGCTGAGCTCCTGAAGCGAGCGCTGCATCTGCACCACGGTCGGCGCCGGCACGGGAAGCTGGCTTTCGCACAGCGGGCAATGAGCGGAATCGTGATCGCCATGTTTGATCAGGCCGACGGAGCTCAAGCGAGCTCGCTGCTCTTTTGCTTCACGTTCGTAGCCACTCGTCTCCGACGTAAACGTCCGGGTCGATCGAATCTCGGCGTTGACCCTCTCGAGTTCGGTTCGAAGACCCTGGCGTTCAGCGCGTAGGCCAGCCAGCACGTCCTCGCCGTCACCCACCATAAAATTGTCGCGCACGCCGGTGTCACGCACCACGCGCTGAAGAACCGCAAGGACCGCCTCGTAGGTGAGCGCGACAGTCCGCTCGTCGATAAGTCCCACCTGTTTGGCTTCGTCGACAAGGGCGCGCGCACGCGGGTACGTGCTGCTATCAAGGGCGTCCGCGTCGCGGAGCTGGCGTTCTAGCTGACGTAGTTCGCGTTTGGCCTGATCGAGCTGGGATTGCTTGAATAGGCGGTCTTCATCCACGGCCCCAAGGAAATAGGGCAACGTATCTTTGATGGCCTGACTGACGAAGTCCTCGCCTTGCCGGTGGAACAGGCGCTGTTTGCTGTCGATGTCGTTCTGGTCTTGGAAGGAGAGCAACAGCGCGTGCCGGAAGTTTGCCTCCAGCGGGTCGCGGGTTGGGGTCGGAGGTCGATGTTCGTTCTCGCTGATGCCGATCGCGGCGCCGAGGAACTTCTCTACTGCGCCCACCGTCGTGTTTTTGAACAGGGCGGACTCCGACGGTGTCTCGATGCTCGACCCTCGGTCCATGTAGATATCGCCGTTCGTTCGATCGCCGACATCGGGGTTGCGACGGGCGATGAAGATCTGTCCGTCGCCAATTTGAAACAGCAAAGCATACCAGCCGACATACTTGCGGATCACGCCATCCGCGACGTTGCATTCGCTGCGGCCCGTACAGTAATCGATGATGTCGATTATCGCTGACTTGCCGGTTTTTGAGCCGCCGGTCAGTATATTTAGCTCGCCGGGTCTGAACACGACCTCGCGAACTTCACCCCGGCGACTGTAGAGAATGAGCTTGGCAATTTGCAGACTCACGGTGTCACCCCCCACGCGGCGTAGATTGTTGCGGTTGTGCCCGCGGCGGCAAACCATCGTCCCAAGAAACCTGCCCGGTCGACGCACTCGCGGGCTTCTGCGGTGAACAGCGCGGTCCGCTTCTCGGTCGCGGTTTGACGCTTCGCCCCAACGCTCAGGTCGCCGCTGTCCGCCAGCGCCAAGATCTGGTGCTGAGCACCGAACACAACGGCTTCGCGGGTGATCGCGCTCAGGCGCGTCACCCTGTTCGCGAAGTCGACAAGTTGCTCACGGTTGTCCTGAATCCAAGGCAAAAGCGAGGTCACTGTCGAGCTCGGCAACGCTCGCCGCGTGCCCTGGTGCAGAACGATCGGGAGAATAAGGAAGGTGAGAGCAAACGGGAACGGCCGCCCCGCCTTCTTCGTATAGTCTTCAGTCGTCTTCGCCAGCAAAGTGGCGCAGAAAGCCGGATTGAACAGATAAGCTTCTTCGGTGACGCGGTTCGACCAGGGCTGCATGGATTAGCCCACCCCGTCATCGGAAGGGTCATCCTGGTCGCTCTGATATTCAGGATGCCACCCGACTGCGTATCGATTCGACAGTATGTGATAGCTGCCGTGGGTCAGGAACCGGTCCCGAACGCTTCTCAATGTAAACTGGGCCTCGTTCTCCACCCATTTGTAAAGCAGCTGCCCGGCGGCGACCTTCTCGGTGGGCGGGCAACCCGGGCCGAGTTCGTCGACCAAGGCGGCGTGGCGCGGCTCCCACGCTTCCACGAGCTGCCGCTCATAGTTCTCGAGTTCGCCACCTACGAGAAGCTCTTCGCGCGCCCAGCGCGATCGCTGCTCGGACGCTCGGTAATAGTCTCGAATCGCGAACTCCACGCGCCGCGGGCCGACCTCGATCCTTCGCAACTGTTTCACGAAAGGACGCTTGTCGAGTTCGGCGACGACCGTCGGTGACGGATAGGTGGACGCATAATCGACCGGCAGGGCGTCTCGCCTGAACTCCTCCCGAAGTTCATCGACCCGCTGGTCAATGGCGAGC
Organism: Sphingomonas sp.; assembly: GCF_017304635.1. GTDB lineage: Bacteria > Pseudomonadota > Alphaproteobacteria > Sphingomonadales > Sphingomonadaceae > Sphingomonas. The sequence goes on along the minus strand of NZ_JAFKMA010000005.1, from coordinate 25,242 downwards.
ACGGGGATGGCCGAAGGGCCTGCTCCGGAGAGGGCCTTGATCACCACGCCGAACCACCATCCTTCAAGGCGCTCTACCAGATGGTCGACCTGATCGCGCGGCGCGGCGTGAACGAGCTCGCGCGCGATCTCATCCCCGACGTCGACGATGTTGGGCGAGCCGTCGAGAACGAGGATCGCCTTCAGCATGCTTTGACGCAAATCTTCCGGCAGCGCCGAGTAGGCTTGATAGGCTGCAGCGTTCTCCTTGTTCTTGGATGAAGCAGCGGTCTTCAGGAGCAGCTGATCAGCGGCCGACTCATCCCGTTCGCGCATGCGCAAGAGCGCCGCCGCTGACCCATCTGGCGCGAACCCTGTCGTCAACAGGACGAACTTGATCCTGAAGGGCGCCTCGACGTCTTCCGTCACGCGCTTGGTCCAGATGAGCAACGTTTTCCACAGATCGACGCTGGCATCCGTCAGGTTGCCCAGCTTGCCCACATGGTGCTTGGTCTGGATAAGCTGTGTCGGCTCACCGTTGACCTCGAACCCCACATCGTCGAACTTCTCGATCGAAATCTCCAGTTGGGGCGACTTGGCGATAGCCTGAAGACCGGCGAGCAAGGCGTAGCGGCATTGAAAAAGGTAGCCAGTCGCCGAAGCGCTGGCTTCGTGCGTGCTGGCTGGCTTCATCCCTGGCTCTGGCCCCTACTCAAATGAAGATTCCTTCGGTTCGGTAATTACAGCGATCACCTTCAATGTAAGTGACCGCTCGTGCAATACAGAATGCCCAGTCCTGTCCCCCATCATTCATCTGGGGGAGTATGTCCGAGTTCCACCGCCTTCCGGCGCTGTCCCGCGCTCAGCGCGCTCCAGAAGCGATGAACCCGGCGTGTCGGCATCTGTCGCAGGTCCTCGATGTGCTGGGCGCGGCGAAGCTCGACCTGAAAGAAGGAGGGGTGGTGGTCGATCCGAAACGTCCGAAGCTTCCAGAACACCACGGCGGCATATTTGGGCGTGAGCTTCTTGTTGCGCCGGTAGTAGTCGAGCGCGCCCGACAGCACCGGGTTGACCTCCTTCGTGGCGAGCTGTTCCAGCGCACGGATGCAGGACTCCAGTTGCATCCGCTGGGTAAGTTTGGCCAGATGGCGCTTTGCCTCCTCGGGCGAAAGGCGCCGGCCATTCTCCATGACGGCGACGTCGAATTGAAGTATGCAATGTGAGCCGACCCAGAGCGCTGCCTCGGTATATGGGTTGGCGATCTCGAAGTGATATCTGAGGTCCTGCTGGCCGCACAGTTCGCATGTCTCGATCGGTGTCTCGTGGTCGACCGTGTTTTCGGTGAAGGACCACTCGGCGAAGGCGGCAGGCAGCGTGTCGGCCACCGAAAGGGGCAGAATGCTGTCGCGCACGCGCTGGCTGTAGCCTCCCACTTCTCATCAGGCCTCGTTATTTAAGCTGACTTACCTTAGCCCATTTCCTATTTAAGCCAAGTGGGCATTGCTTAAATAAGGGTGGGTTGCCATAATCGGCGCACATGGTTGATCCCGAACCCAATCAGCGGCTGGGCCGCTTTGTCGAAACCCCCGTCGCCGGCGAGACGGTGCGTGCCTTCGTGCCGCCGCCGCTCCCCCCGGCGCCGCCGATCGACGTGCTCACGCTGCTGGACCGTTTGAGCCTAGCTGAACGCGCGCTGGGCCGCCTCGACGGCATAACCATGCTTTTGCCGCGCCAGGAGCTCTTCCTCTACATGTATGTGAGGAAGGAGGCCGTCCTCTCGTCCCAGATCGAGGGAACCCAATCCACCCTTACCGACCTCCTGCGCTTCGAGACCGAGGCGCAGGCCGGGCAGCCGATCGACGACATCCGCGAAGTCTCGAACTACGTCGACGCAATGATGTATGGCCTGGAGCGGCTTGAGGACTTGCCGCTGTCGCTCCGCCTGATCCGCGAAATGCACGCACGGCTTCTGCAAAGCGGGCGGGGCGGCACCAAGAGCCCGGGCGAATTCCGGCGCTCGCAGAACTGGATCGGCGGCAGCCGACCAGGCAACGCGCTTTTCGTCCCGCCTCCAACGACGGAGTTGGATGGCTGCCTCGACGCCCTTGAACGCTTCATGCACGAGGACGAGTCTCGACTGCCGGCGCTGATCAAGGCGGGCCTCCTGCACGTCCAGTTCGAGACGATCCATCCCTTCCTGGACGGCAATGGCCGTATCGGGCGTCTGCTGGTGACGCTTTACCTTTGCGTTCACGGCGTGCTGCGAAAGCCGCTGCTCTACCTGAGCCTCTATCTGAAGACCCATCGCGCCGACTATTATAGGCTGCTTCAGGAGGTGCGCGAACACGGGGCTTGGGAGGCTTGGCTGGACTTCTTCCTGACCGGCGTTGCGGATACGGCAAACCAAGCCTTCGACGCCGCGACCCGGATCGTCGAACTGTTCAAGCACGACCGCGAACGCATCACCGGCGAGAGCGAACGCCCTGGCTCCGCGCTGCGCATCCACGATCTCCTTCAGCAGAACCCCTATCTCACCGCAAACCTGCTGGTCGAGCGAACGGGCCTGTCCGCGCCCACCGTCAACGCCGCGCTTGCCGATCTTGAACGCCTCGGCATCGTCGAGGAGGTGACCGGCCGGCGGCGCGGTCGCGTCTTCGGCTATCGCCGCTATCTCGCAATCCTCAGCGAGGGCACCGATCCCCTGCCCGCAGCCTAACCCGAGAGAAAATTGTGCGTCTAGAAAGCGTCACCCTGTCCGGCTTCCGCTGCTTCGGCCCCGACCCGATCACGGTGCCGATTGCCTCGGAGATCACCGCCGTCGTTGGTCCGAACGCGGCCGGCAAGACCGCGCTCCTCCACGCCTTGTCGAAGCTGTTCGGCGTCTCGCGCGCACAACGCACCGTGCAGCGGTCGGATTTTCATGTCGGAGCTGACGAGGACATCGATGACCACGCCCGAAACCATCGCACCGTCATTTCGGCACATGCAGCTCGAGCGTGCAGACAAAGCACCGGTCTGTCGCTTGCGGCTCGAAGCGCGTTGGGAGGACGACGGAACCGTCGAGGGCGAGGTGTCGCAGGAGCTGTTCTGGGTCGATAGACGAGGCGGCCAAGTTCGTCCGTGGCGCCATGCTCGCCTACCCGGAACTCTACTTCGCACGCTTCGTCCTTCTCGTCGAAGGGGACTCGGAGCGGATCGTCCTCCCGCGTCTCGCCGAAGCGCTCGACCTCCTGATCGATCCTGCCTTCGTCGCGATCGTGCCGCTGGGCGGGCGCCATGTGCAGCATTTCTGGCGGTTGCTGACGCACCTTGGCATTCCACACGCGACTCTGCTCGATCTCGACCTCGGCCGTAGCGGCGGCGGCTTCGGCCGGGTGAAGACCGCGATCGAGAAACTTATCGAATTCGGCGTGCCGAAGGCTAACCTGCTCAAGATCGAAGGCGGCATGTTATCGGACGCCGATTTCGCCAAGATGCACACGTGGCAGGATGCCGATGACCGCAAGCTGCTCAAGGGATGGGTCGACTGCCTGAAGCCTCACGCCGTCTACTTCTCCGCGCCGCTCGACCTCGACCTGGCGATGATCGCGGCTTTTCCCGACGCCTATGAAGCAGTTATACCCAAGGGGGGCGGACCCAAGATGGCCGTCGATAAGGCAGCCGAAGTCGTCCTGGGCACAGCTGGACCAGGGCTCGCCCTCTACACCGGACCTTACAAGGACTACCCGGATCTGCTGCCCGCCTATCGCTACCACTTCATCACGAACAGCAAGCCGGCGACACATCTCGCGGCGCTCACCCACATCAAGACCAAGGCCTTGCGTGAGGACATGCCGCCGTTGCTTTCGGAACTTCTCAACCATATCGCCAAATGCCTGCGGCGAGACTGACCATGGCGGTGCTTGCGCGACGGGTTCGACCCGACGATTGGAAGCCGATCGGTGTCGACGCCCTCGAAGCGAACGCGATCAAGGTGGTCCGCTCCACCGACAACCGCTCGGTCATCGCCGGCCCCGGTGCGGGGAAGATCGTTCGCACGAGATCGTATTGGATCTGGGTGGTGTCCTGGAACTCGTCCATGAACAGGTGCGAGTAGGTCAAACGGAGGGCGTCGCGCGCCATCGGATTGACGCGCAGGAGCAGTTCGGCGAGCCGTCCGATCATCGGGAACGACAGAAAGGTCTTCTTTCCCTCGTGCAGCGACGATTGCCAGAATCGATCCGCCGCCCACTGGCCGACTGTCGGGTCAGGCCAGCCCAGAACGGGAAGCGGTGAGCCTACGAGCAGCGAGCGCTCGAATGTCTTGATGGAGATCGCCTGGAGGTCAGCGTAGCTGCCTATGGCTTTCGGAGGCGTACCGACATCCTGGAACAGAAATCCCCGAAAGGCCGTATCGTTTGGGAACATGAGTTCATAGTCGGGTCGCGGTCGCCATCGCTCGGGCAGCGCTTGGCCGAACCGGTCGACCAGGCTTTTGGCGAACGCGTCGAAGGTCATCGAATCGAGACGGCCGGCGTGGCTGCGATGGCAGCGCTGGCGGACGCGGGCGGCGAGATTGGTCGCGGCGTCACGCTTGAAGCTGATCGCGAGAATGCGCCGCGGCGGCGGCGCGATGCCGGTCTGCAGAAGATAGGCGGCGCGCTGTGCGAGGAGCTCGGTCTTCCTCGGAACCGATGCAGTGATCACTGCAGTGGGAGACAATAAGCAGCAGATCATGCGTTGGGCGATGGCGATGGACGATCCATTCTCCGCGTTCGACGCCGATTTCGGCGGCAAGCGCACGCCGCTCTACAACAACTATCGGTCGTCGCCCGAGCTCGTGCGCATCCAGCATGTCCTCGCGCAAGCGCTAGACGCTCGTGCGGTAGAGCCCGTTTCGAAGACGGCAACCACGATTGCAGGCGAAAGCTGCGCAATCTGGGACTTCTCGAGTCCCGAGATCGAAGCACAGCGGCTGGCCCGGTTCGTCGCCGGCGAAGTGAAGGCCCATGCGCTCGGCCCTCGCGACTTCGTCCTGCTCGTGCGCCAGAAGGCGGTCGACTATGCGGCCGTACTCGAGCCAGCCTTTCGAGCCGCGGGAATCCCGCTTCGCAACGAGGCCGGAACCGTCGGCGCCGTCATGTTGCAAGAGCTTCTCGCGGAAGAAGCATCAGAGCTGTTGGTCAAGGTTCTACGTCTTGCCATGACGAAACGCGCAGGTCGGCATTGGACCGAATGCCAGGAGGCGCTGGGGGCTTTGCGCGGGATTTCTCCCGAGGACGAAGCCGCCCAGGCAATATTCGCCCGCGAGCTCGACGCCCAAGCGACCCAGCTCAGCGCCGACCATCCCGAACCGCCAGCGTCCAAAGCCGATGCGCGGACCATCGTTGATGACGTCCTTTGCTTCGTCGGCCGTGAACGGCTGATCGCCGTTCATCCCGCCTATGCGCAGGGCGGGTGGTTTGAGAAGGTCGTTGAGGCCACCGCAGTGCATCTGCACGGGTCATCGGCCGACGCCGCAGATTGGACGGAGACCCTCGACACCTACGAAGGCCTGCATGCCATTCCGCTCATGACGATCCACAAGAGCAAGGGGCTCGAATACCATAGCGTCATCTTTGTCGGGCTTGATGACGGCGCCTGGTGGAGTTTTGCTGGCGACCAAATGGAGGCGACCGCCGGCTTCTTCGTCGCGTTCACGCGGGCCAAGCAGAGGGTGGTCTTCACCTACTGCGCCAAACGCGGGGCGCGCACCAAGATCGCCACCCTCTACGGCCTTCTCAGCAAGGCCGGCGTTCAGACCATCCAGATAGCCTGAAATCTCCGTCCAGCCCGAGGCACCGAGATTCAGGTTCAAGAATTGTGAGGCAGCTGCTTTCTGGCTCCAATTGCCCCGCCAAATCTACGCTGGGGCGCGGCGTCGCCGCCGCCGTTACGCTACTGTTCCGCCTTCCAGAGAGTAGGATAATGCCGAATGAAGCCATCCGGCGCGAGTTTGAGGAGGCCTTCGTAGCTGGCGCTCGGTGCCTCGTACCAGAAGGCAGATTCGCCACGTCGCGTGTATCGCTGGTCCAGTTCGGTCAACTCACCTGTCTCGGCATCGAGCCATGCAACAGAGATGTGAGCGGCGCAGCCTTGAGCGATCGGAACGCGACGAAGCTGTTGCAGGTTCGTCGCAGGCGTGAACCCGAGATCGAGATCAACGAGATGATCCAAGCCGTGCACGACCTCCCCGTTCAGCGTCCACTCAGTCCCCTGTCGAACGATGAGGTATTCGATAGGTCGGCGCCCAAGGAAACCCCGAACGTCTCCGCGCACCGTTTTCCAATCGGCGCCACATTCGACGCGATAGGCAATGCACGCCGGGCCTTCCTTACGGCGAAAGACGGCGGTTCCTTCGATACGCCAACCACTACCGCACTGCTCCAAACGGCACGCGTCGTGACCGAGCGTATCCAGCCGTCGCCAAAAGGCAGTTGCCACGATAGTCACGTTCGACCTCCGGATCGGATCATCATTGTGGTAAAGCGTAGATGTAGTGCTCATCTTCGCCAGCCGTGGCCCATCACCTCGACCTGATGCGAGCGGCACGGACAATTTCATGATTGGCGCGAGAGCCCGTCGCTACGCGGCTCAGGGGACGGCAGTCTCGAACTGAATGTCACCGCCCAAGCTTGGGCCAAGCGCCGCCTCGGGCACATCGGCGTGGCGATCCTCTTCGGTGTAAAACCGGGAAAAGTGCTTGCCCAGGATTTCGCCCGGCGAATAGCCCTTGATCCGCTCCGCGCCTGGATTCCAGCTCGACACGCGGCCCTCGCGGTCGAGCAAGTAAATCGCGTAGTCCACAACGCTTTGGACGAGCACCTCGTAAGCAATTTTTGGGGCCGAACTTGCTTTTCATCGCACTGAAAGCTTATCGCCCAGGGAGGGCAACCCGCAACGTTCGGACCAAAAGCAGACCGACCTTCTTCCTACGCCGATACCACTGCAGCCGCGACCCTGAAACCGCCCCGCGTCCCCCACCCGCTGGTCGTCCCAGAACCTCGCATTCGCGCGCGAGGTGCTTCAATTTCCCGGACCGGGCGCTCCTCCTCCCTCGCGAAATATTCTCGCGCGCGACCGCCAGGGGAGACGCACCCGTCAATCGCACCGCCGTACCGCAGAGTCAGTTCAACAACCATGTTCAGAGATATGGCGTTCCAGCGCGAGCCGGGCGCCCTCCGATTCAACCCGCGCCTCGTCGACACGCCGTTGCAGTCGGTCGTATTCCTCCTTTGCAGACGTCGCCAACTTGCCTTGAAAAACCGTCACAGCGCGTGAAAAACTGGCCGTTTTTGCTTCGTAATCAATGACCAGGCGCGCCTTTTCTTTGCAGTCCATCGTTTGCTCTTCGCGCTCTTCGCCGACCTCAGATGTCAGACTCCGGCTTTCCGTTTCGCGCTCTCGCCGCCACTTCGCTTTTGATGCGATTGAGCAGAAGCGAGTGATCGTAGGGCTTCGACAACAGCGGGCCGTCCTCGCAGAGGTCCTGCGCCTTGGCGGCCGCCTTCTGGACGGTGCCGGCGAGAATGATCTTTGCGTCGATACCGTTCGACCGCATCCAACGCGCAAGACCGAAGCCATCGATCTTGCCGGGGCTGCTCACGTCGGCCAGCACGATGCCGATGGCAGCGCTGCCCGTGGTCAGCACCTCAACCGCTTCATCGGTATTCAGGGCTTCAACCACCTTATAGCCGCAGTCGCGCAAATATTCAGCGAGCGGCTTCCGCACGAGCACGTCGTTCTCCACCAACAGGATATGGGGACTAGTCATACCGCTTCACTGTTCGACGTGAAACCGCCCCCCGCGTCGTCCAGAATGGCACGGATTTTCTGAGCCACGTCGCCAAGTACATAGGGCTTCGTCATCAGCGGCGTTCCGTCGATCTCGCCCGGCAGCAGATGCCCAGACGTCAGGATCACCGGGATATGCGGGTAGAGAAGCCGCACCTGCTGGGAAAGGCCTATGCCATCCAGCGACCCTGGCATGCGCACATCCGAGAAGACCAGCCCTACATCGTTATGTGACCGCAGGTATTCCAGAGCTTCGTCGGCTGTACCAGCCTCGATGACATGGAAGCCACAGTCTCTCAGGTAGTCGCATATGACATACCTTACCAAAATCTCGTCTTCAACGACGAGTATCGACGTGCGTTCTTCTTCCGAGTCGGATGCAGGCTCGATCATCTCACCCCCTTTCCGACACAATGCCCAAGCTGGTCCCAGGTTCCTGGAGCGGCACGAGCCGGGCGCCGTAGCGCGCCTCGGCGCACAAAAAGGACGGACTGGCCGACGGAGCGCGTGACCGGTAGGAGTGATCAGGGTGGGGCAGGCAGATGCAGGAAACTCTCGTGCAACACCTCCGCAGCATGGGCGGAAATTTCTGCGCATCGGCAGAACGATTCGACGGGACTGACGGGGGCCGCACCGACGAGCATGTGTTCCAAAATCTCCATTGGGGATTGGAACTGTTGCTGAAGGCCTACCTTCACCATCGCGGGTGGACGGATGCGCGCTGCATCGCAGATGTCCGACACGATCTCGGCAAGGCGCTCGCCGCGTGCGAGCGGGAGGGGCTCGAGGGTATCGACCCCGAGATTCGCGCCTTCCTGCAAGCCCTCAGCCCTTTTTCGCGTGTCCATCGTGTGGCCGAGTTCGTGGAGGCGGGCGCCGCCGGCTGGACTGCGGCGGACGCGATCACGGTGAGCACCCGCCTTCGGAAAGCACTCGCCAGCGGCTTTTGGGTGGAGGGCGGCGAGGGATGAAGCCTTTCCCCGGGCCAGCCCGTGCTCTCACCGAACCCCATCTGCGGGCGGCACCCCGGAGGCCGTGCTGAAACTCCGCGTCGGAGCGAGGCACGGCGACGCGCCCTGCAAGACACGACTTTGGCGCTGTCCAACCCTACTTTGGTTCACTGGACAAAAGGGAGCCGGGTCAGGAGAGAGATTTGTCTGATGAGAGCGAAGGTATACTAACCAGAGTCAAGCGCTGGGCGCGACGGATCAAGCGGGACGTCGAGGCGCTCTGGATTGCGGCGCGTGATCCTCGCGTTCCTTGGTATGCCAAGGCGGTCTGCGCCGCGATCGCAGCGTATGCGCTTTCACCGATCGACCTGATCCCCGACTTCATCCCCGTGCTCGGTTATCTGGACGAGATCGTCCTGTTGCCGCTGGCGATCCTCCTTGCTGTGCGCCTGGTCCCACCTCAACTCATGGCCGAGTTTCGCGCGAAGGCCGACTCGCGAGCGGACCGTCCTGTCAGCTGGGTGGCAGCCGCGTCCATCGTCATCCTCTGGATCGCGGCCGCGATCCTGCTGCTCTGGCTGTTTTGGTCGAGGCCTATGACAGGCTAGAGCGCCGCGTTTTCCGCGCATCCTGCCCCGCAAGGCGCCCATAAGAGGATGAGGGCAGCGGCTATCGCCGTGACGGGTTGAGGGTCGAGAGAGAGGCTCCCGGCCGGCTCGTCATGGAGATGAGTCATGACCGAAGTTGAAGTCCTGGATACCCGCCCCGATGCGCGTGGCGGCTACAAGGTCGATGTCAGTCGAGGTGAGCGAATCGGCCGCGTGTCGTCCGAGTGGTTCAACCGACCGGCCGACGAACGCTACCTATCACTGTCCGAGCTGATGGCGTCGGTGAAAGGGCGGGCCGCGCGCAGTCGCACCCGCACCGTCGAGAGCGCCGCCGTTCGCGTCGAAGCCAGCCGCGACAATGCCGAGCGGCTCGACCTGGTGCTGCCCGGCTCCGAGGCGCCGGTCGCCCCCACGCACTGGAGCTTCGGCCAACTCGCCGCGCTGGTCGGCGCGCCGGCCGCCTATCTGCGCCAACTTCCGGCGCCGCTGGCGGGCATCAACCTACAATACGGCCTCACCTCGCACCGCGCCGAGCAGGTCAAGACTCTCGAGACCGACGATGGACGCGTCGAACTGCGCGCCGTCACCGGCCCGGACTATGGCCGCATCTTCGACCACGAGCTGGTCGCCGCGGTGCAGCGCATCGCCGGCAACGGCACCGGCGACACCCGCTGGAAGGTGCCAGGCGTGCTCGATTGGTCGACCGGCTTCTACAATCCGCGAGTGGACATCACCCAGGACACGACGACGCTCTACGCCAGCGACCGAGACGTGTTCCTCTTCCTGGTCGACGACCTCAACCCGATCGAAGCCGGGCGCCTGCCCGACGGCTCGCCTGATCTCTATTTCCGGGGCTTCTACTGCTGGAACTCGGAGGTCGGCGCGAAGACGCTCGGGATGGCCAGCTTCTATCTCCGCGCCGTTTGCCAGAACCGCAATCTCTGGGGCGTCGAAGACTTCGAGGAGATCACGATCCGGCACTCCAAATATGCCGCTTCCCGTTTCGCTCACGAGGCGGCGCCGGCGCTGACGCGCTTCGCGAACTCTTCACCGGCGCCTTTCATCAATGGCATCAAGGCCGCCCGGGCGCAGATCGTCGCCCGCACGGACGAGGACCGGACCGACTTCCTGCGCAAGCGTGGATTCGGCAAGGCCGAAACCGCCAAGATCATCGAGGCGGTGCTCGTCGAGGAGGGCCGCGCGCCGACCAGCGTCTTCGACTTCGTCCAGGGCATCACCGCTGTCGCCCGCGACAAGCCGCACCAGGACGCGCGGCTGGATCTCGAAGCCCGGGCAAAGAAGCTCCTCGACCGCGCGGCCTGACTCCTGCCGAGCCGTGGAATCGGCTTTGCCGGTTCGCGGCTCTCCGGCTCTGCGCTTTTCCTGATCCACGTTTCTGCGGCGTCGCTCTCTTCAGAGGAAGAGGGCGGCGCTGCGCTTCGTGACGGGTAGGAGGCCGAGAGAGAGGCTCCCGGCCGCCCGTCGTGGAGTGAAGACCATGGCCCAAGCGGCATCGAAGAAGATTACCCTGTCGTCCTCGCGCGACATCCCCCTCAACAAGCTCGTGCTCTCCCAGTCGAACGTCCGGCGCGTCAAGGCCGGCGTCTCGATCGAGGAGCTCGCCGAGGACATCGCCCGGCGCGGCCTGCTGCAGGGCCTGTCGGTTCGCCCCATCGTCGGCGAGGACGGGACCGAGACTGGCATCTACGAGATTCCGGCCGGCGGTCGGCGGTTCCGGGCGCTGGAGCTTTTGGTCAAGCAGAAGCGCCTCGCCAAAACTGCCCCCGTGCCCTGCGTCGTGCGCGACGACGGCATCGCCGAGGAAGACAGCCTCGCCGAGAACGTCCAGCGCGCGCCGCTGCACCCGCTCGACCAGTTCCGGGCCTTCCAGGCGCTGCGCGAGAAGGGCCAGTCCGAGGAGGATATCGCGGCGGCGTTCTTCGTGCCGGTCGCGGTCGTCAAGCAGCGGTTGAAGCTCGCTTCGGTGTCGCCGCGCCTGCTCGACGTCTATGCCGAGGACGGCATGACGCTGGACCAGCTGATGGCCTTCACCGTCTCGGGCGATCATGAGCGCCAGGAGCAGGTGTTCGAACGACTGACGCAAGGCTACGACAAGCAGCCCTACGTGATCCGGCGCATGCTGACCGAGCACGCCGTCCGCGCCTCCGACAAGCGGGCGCAGTTCGTCGGGATCGACGCCTATGTCGAGGCCGGCGGCACGGTCCTGCGCGACCTGTTCCAGGCCGACGATGGCGGCTGGCTGCAGGATGTCAGCCTGCTCGACATGATGGTGACGGAGAAGCTCCGGGAAGCAGCGGCCGAGGTAGAGGCCGAGGGCTGGAAGTGGACCGAGGTCGCGACTTCGTTCCCCTACGGCCATGTGTTCGGCCTTCGTCAGCTGCGCGGCGAGGAGGTCCCCATTACCGAGCAGGAGGAAGCCGCGCGTGCCGCGCTCCAGGCCGAGCTCGATGGACTGGAGGCCGAATACGCCGAGGCGGACGAGCTGCCCGAAGAGGTGGACGCACGCCTGGGCGAGATCGAGACCGCGCTGGAGGCCCTCGATCAGCGGCCGGTCCGGTTCGACGTCGACGAGATCGGGCGCGCCGGCGCCTTCGTGAGCATCGACGCCGGCGGCGGTCTGCGGATCGAGCGCGGGTTCGTCCGGCCGGAGGACGAGCTGCCGATCGAGCCGGAGGCGGACAGCGCCACCGGCGAACTGACCGGCGATGGCGAGGAGACGCGGACCGTCGCAGCTCAGGTCGACGACGATGGCACGGCCGTTCAGGTCGGACCCGTCGAGGAGCCGGAGGAGGATGAGGGCCTGAAGCCCATTCCCGACCGGCTGATGGCGGAACTCACCGCGCATCGCACGATCGCGCTGCGCCACGCGCTCGGCGAGAACCCGGACGTGGCGTTCCTGGCGGCGCTGCACGCGCTCTGCATCCGCGTGTTCTACCGCTACGCGCTCGACACCTGCCTGGAGCTCGACCTGAAGAGCGCCGGCTTCGCCGCTCAGGCGCCCGGGCTCGCCGATACGCCGTCGGCCCGCGCGCTCGATGTGCGGCATCAGGCCTGGGCCAACACCCTCCCGAAGGAGCCGGAAGAGCTCTGGGACGCGCTCGACGGCTTCGATGCGGACAGCCGGCAGGCGCTGTTCGCGCACTGCGTCGCGCTGTCGGTCAACGCCGTGATCGAGCCCTACAATCGCCGGCCGCGGGCGATCCTTCATGCCGACCGGCTCGCGCAGGCGGTCGATCTCGACATGGCGGGCGCCGGCTGGACCCCGACCGTGGACGGTTTCCTCGGCCGGCTCACCAAGGCGCGCATCCTCGCCGCCGTGCGCGAGGCGAAGGGCGACCGGGCCGGTGACCGCATCGAGCATATGAAGAAGGGCGACATGGCGGAGGCCGCCGCGCAGATCCTCGCGGGCTCGGGCTGGCTGCCGGAGCCGCTGCGCACGCCTGGGCGGGCGATCGGCACCGTCGCTGCGGAGACGGCCGACGCCGGCGACGCGGCAATCACGGCGCCGGCCCCGGTCGAGACCGCCGACACCGATGTCGTCGAAGAGACGGCGGAGGACGGCGGCGAAACGGCTATGGGCGAGTTCGATCCCGTCGACGATGATGAGGAAGCCGAGGCCAACGTCCCCCACGCCGTCGCGGCCGAATAACGTTCGTCAACAAACCCGTCTCCACCTCAGGCCCGCCGGCGACGGCGGGCCTTCTTTTTCTGGGGTCGCCTTATGCCGAAAACCGCATCAGACCTCGCGCAGCGTCTCGGCCGTCAGGCGGAAGCGGTCTGCCGCCATTACCTTTCCGCCGGACGCCGCGAGGGCCGCTACTGGCTGGTCGGCGACGCACGCAACACGCCCGGCCGATCGATGTTCGTCCGGCTGAAAGGCTCCGAGTCCGGCAAGGGCGCGGCCGGCAAATGGACCGACGCGGCCACGGGCGAGCATGGCGACCTGCTCGACGTGATCCGCGAAAGCTGTGGCCTCATCGATTTCAAGGACGTCACCGATGAGGCGCGGCGCTTCCTCAGCCTGCCGCATCCTGAGCCTCACCCTGATCAGCGGTCCTCGCGCCAGGCAGCCGCTCCGACCGGATCGCCGGAGGCGGCACGGCGGCTGGTCGCCATGTCGCAGCCGATCTCGGGCACTCTCGCCGAAACGTATCTCCGCAAACGCGGCATTACGGCTTTGCACGCAAGCGGGTCGCTGCGCTTCCACCCTCGCTGCTACTATCGCCCCGACGAGCATTCTCCGACCCAGACGTGGCCGGCAATGATCGCGGTCGTCACCGACCTTAACGGCAGGATCACCGGGGCGCACCGCACCTATCTCGCGCCCCCTGGCATGGATTCGAGCGCAGACGGCAAGGCGACGATCGACACGCCGAGGCGGGCGATGGGCGACCTCCTCGGACACGCCGTACGGTTCGGCGTGGCGGGCCAGGTGATGGCGGCCGGCGAAGGCATTGAGACCATGCTTTCTTTGAGGCAAGTCCTGCCCGCCATGCCCGTGGCGGCGGCGCTCTCTGCCGCGCACCTTGCCGCCCTCCTCTTCCCGGACACGCTGCGCCGGCTCTACATCGCGCGCGACGACGATCCGGCAGGCGACGGCGCGATGGCGACCTTGACCGAACGCGCGCATGCGGTCGGCATCGAGGCGATCGTGCTGTCGCCGAGCCTTGAGGACTTCAACGAAGACTTGCGCATCCTGGGCCAGGATAGCCTTCGGGCAGCCTTGCGGGTGCAGATCGCGGCGCAGGACGTCGCGCGCTTTATGCAGTTGGCGGCATAGGCCGAGAAGGGATGTGGCAGGCAATCCGCTCTCCGCCTCGCTCAGATGCTTTCCCGTGTCGGGGAGGACCGCGCCCCGGCCTTCGAGAGGGCGATCGGCCGGCAACCGGGCCGGACCGGCAATGTCTGCAGCCGACTATTTTCCGGCGCGGCCCCGTTGGGCCGCTTTCCATCGCGAAACAAAATAGCCGGCCTCCGCCATCCTCCGCTGACGCTTCGGCCCTGCGCTTCGCTGCGGGTGCAGGTCCGGTCCGCTCGCCAGCTTTCGTCGCCATGAAGGCCGCGAGGGTCGCGGTCACGACCGACGGAGCATCCCATGAGCGAGCATCACGACCACGAACCGGACCACGCCGCATCTCCCACCGACCATGTCCTCAGCGAACTTCAGCTCTATGGCTACCGTCCCTTCGCGGACGACCCCGACCCGAGGGAACTGCCCGATGGCAACCAGGTGGCAGGCGCCATCGCGGACATCTTCGACGCCCTGATCTCGACGCTCGAAGACACCCGCCTCGAGCCGGACCTCGACGACCTCCTCTGGTCGACGGTCAACCTCTTCCACCGCGCCACCCAGCGGATCGAGCGCGAACTGGACGACAACGAGCAGGCGCAGCGCCGCTCGCAGCGCGAGCAGGACGGCAGCGAGGTGAAGTCGGTCGAGTTGGAACGCCTCATTGCCGAAGGGCAGACGCTGATCGAGCGGCGCGACGCCTTCGAACTGATGCGCGACGAGGCCGCCGAGCAGTTCGAGCGCCAAACTCGCTCATCGTGGAGACCCCGCAGCGGATCGATGGTCAACCACCGCCACCTGACCTCGGCGATGATCGACAGCCGTGACTTCCTCGCGGCGAAGAAGCGGGCCGAGACGCAGGTCATGCTGCCGGCTGGCCCGAAGATCGCCTTCACCGGCGGACTGGACTTCAACGATCACCGTCTGATCTGGGCCAAGCTCGATCAGGTCCACGCCAAGCACCCCGACATGGTGCTGTTGCACGGCGGTTCGCCCAAGGGCGCCGAACGCATCGCATCCCGTTGGGCGGACCATCGCAAGGTGCCGCAGGTGGCGTTCAAGCCCGACTGGACCAGGCACGCCAAGGCCGCGCCCTTCAAGCGTAACGATCAGATGCTGGACGTGCTGCCGATCGGGGTCATGCGTTTTCCCGGCACGGGCATCCAGGACAACCTCGCCGACAAGGCGAAGAAGCTCGGCATCCCGGTTTGGCACTTCGGAGCCGGGGCGAGTTAGCCCCGGACTTCCGCAAAACCATCTATTTTTGTTAGGATTTGCCAATGTCCGACGATCCTATCATGACCGAGATCCAAGCAGCCATCACGACCTTACAAGGTGGTGCACGAGCCGAAGCGCGCCAAGCGTTCGTGGATATCTGGGATAAAATTGAGCGCGATCCAAGACCCCTCCATGAGTGCACACTGGCGCATTTCATGGCCGATGCGCAGGACAACCTGCAGGATGAGCTGGCATGGGACCAGCGAGCGCTGGCTGCAGCGCTGCGCTGCACCGACGCCGAAGCCAAAGGACATCACGACAGCCTATCTATTGCGGCTTTCATGCCGTCGTTGCACCTCAACCTCGGCGACGATTATTTGCGCCTAGGAGACAGAGCGGCTTGCCAGCGCCATCTCGCGGCAGGAATGGCCGCCACCGCAGATCTGCCCGACACCCCGTATGCGAGCATGATTCGCGGCGGCCTGGATCGTCTGGCCGAGCGTCTCAATTCGGTGCCGTAGGACCGCTCCGTTTCAGGCCGCGCACTGTTGCATTCTCCTGCGGGCTCATGACAAGGGCGAAGTCCGGCCCGTATCCAGAACAACCATCGAACCACCCATCGCCGGCCACCATCTCCCGCTTTGCTGCGCTGATCCTTGGTCCGACCGATCGATTGACGCCATCAACCAATAATATGTGGAACGGCCCGCGTAGCAAGAGCTCTCAGCATTCGACTCATCCATGGGACGGTGCGATCAGGCATATCTAAAGATTAGCACCGTCCACGTCTTGAATTACCAGGGCATCGAGATCGATCGAAGGCACGCACCGTAGGTTAATGAACGCAATATCAGCACCATCTGGACCCTTGCCATAACCAAACGCCTCACAACCACATGTCGAACAGAACCGGTGAGCAATGGCATGTTTATTGAAGAAATAATCCGTAAGCACCTCTTCTCCCTGAAGGATCATTAGACTGCCTGATGGCACAAAGGATAGCAAAAACCCCTTCCTTCGACAGTGCGAACAGTTACACCTGACCGCATTCGCTGGAAGGTCTTCGTTAACTCGGAATGCTACCTTCCCACAGTGACAGCTGCCTTCGTAAGCCATGCAGCGCCTCCATACAGCTTGCTACGTAAAGCCAGTTAACAACACGAACGCCCCCTTGGGTGCCTGCCGCGACAACCCGGCCGGGGAGCCACGTAATGGCCACTCGTCAAAGGAGCTGGCACCTAAACCATTGGTCGCAAGACTCCGATTTGCCCCTGGCGTGCATCTGATTGGAAGCAAAGGGGCCTGCGAGCTGCGTCCAACCTACCTTCTAGGCTCATAGCGCAGAGCCACGGCGCCGGAGCTCAGCTCAATCCGATCGACGAGTTTCAAGTCTATGACCTTTGAGAGGCCGGCGAACAAGCTGGGGCCACGCCCCACAATAATGGGCTGGACCACGAACTCATACTCGTCGATCAGGCCCAGCTCCGCCAACGCCATTGGGAGCCTGACGCCACCGGTGAACACCGCCTTCCCGGGTTCTTGTTTAAGCGCCTGGACGGCCTCGGCCAAATCGCCACGGACCAGCTCCGCGTTCCAATCGACCTCGCCGAGCGTGCTGGAAACGACGTACTTCTTCATCGCATCAATGGTCCGTGCGAACGGGTCCGTCCACTCGGGCATTGTCAAGGTCCGCGTCTCCAGCCGCCACGCTTCCTCCATCATCTGGTAGGTGACGCGACCAAAGAGCAGCGCATCGGCGCGGCCCATGCTCGCTATGGCATGGTGATGTGTTGCACGCAGCGCCTCCTCCAGAAGCACCGCGTCCGTAGAGCCGGCGCTATGGTCGACACAACCGTCGATCGTCACGTTGATGGAGTAGAGAAGGGGTCGCACTATGGACGTTGCTCCTTTGTTGCTCTTGCTGAGATAGCCAGGTCGAATTTTTGCAGCTGGCTGGTCAATCCAAGGATTGCGCCGCTTGTCATCTCGGGGTCCGGATGACGATCCGCCGTAAGGACCATCCGGACACGCCCGGCTTCGACGCTCATCTCGACCAGCATGTCATACGGATACGTCTCGACGCCGGGGACGAAGTCCATGTCGAAGCGGATGCGCAGTCGCCGGTGGCGCACTATCTCCACGAGCCGACCGCTCACCCGCGCGGTCTGCCGCATGTCGAGGTTTGCCAGGTAGGCGACCTGCTCGGCACCCACCGCGGTCATCACATAATCAAAGGCGCCGCCGACCCGCAGCTGAAGGGCCGTCATCTCGACGCGCATTCCCTCGGGTGCGAACCACTCCTCCAGCCCTTCTTTCGTGGTCCAAAGCGCCCAGACGTCCTCGATCGATGCGTCATAGATCCGCTCGAACCTGATGGGACCCGCGGCCCGCTCGCTGCGGTGCGCCATCACTTCTCACCCTCGGATTGCCGCGCGCTCCCCCGTCGCGCCAGAGCTGCATCGAAACGATCGAGCCGGCCCTCCCAAAGCCTGCGATAGCTTCGAACCCAGTCGTCGATCGCATGGAACGGCTCAGGTCGGAGCGAGTAGAGGCGCCTTGCCCCATCGGGCCTCATGACGACGAATCCCGCTTCCCCGAGGATTCTCAGGTGCCGCGAAACGCCGGACTGATCGATGTCCACGGCACGAACGAGGTCGCCCACCGCCTGTTCCCCGGCTGCTAGCGCTTCGACGATACGAAGCCGCGTCGGGTCGGCCAATGTCTGGAAAACGCTTTGTTGCATCATGATGCATATGTATGTCGGTGCATATCGAGCGTCAAGCCGCCTGCCCACGGCCGGGACCATGGGCGTTGGCGCCCAGCCTCAACTCCGCTTCTGACGGGGGTAACCGCAGCCCTTCGTCACGGGTCGAGAGGCAGGTGCCGGCCGAACAGCGATCCGCGAGGCTATGTCCTGACCAACCAATAAAGATCGAGGCGCGTCGTACTGGAGAATCCAGCCAAGCCTCCGGTCCAGACGTCGGACCAGCCCCCTTGTCCTTGCGCTGATCCTTGGTCCGGCCGAGGGCCTGACGCCATCAACCCGTAAAGGGTCGGCTATGCGCGCATGCCGCCGCTGCGGCTTCGCCTGCGCGGTGATTGCGGCCTTCGCCCGGACACATCGGGCGCCTGTCACGCGGGGGATGGTCCCCCGCCTCCAGACAGGAGCCGGAACGATGTCCCTCAACCAAGCGCACGCCTTCGCCTTCAGCCTCGCCACGACGCTGATGGTCACCATCGTGATCTTCCAGGCCGGTGACGGCAGCCTCTCCGTCGTTCCCGCCAACGAATATGACGGCGACGCCGCGGCTATCGTCCACGAAGTAGATCCCTTCGCGCTCTAAGCACGATCGGCTCCGCGGAGCGAAGATCCTGCCGGATTTCCGCTCCCGCGCTTGCTCTCTTTCGGCTATATTTCGATCTGCGCCGTGGCGGTGGTGGAAGGCGCGACCCGCAGGCTATTGCATGGAGCACCACCATGGTTATCGGCATCCTCCTCAGCATCGCAACCATCGGCATCTTGTGCTGGCTGCTCTTCACCCTCGCCATCTACGCGCTGCCCCTGTTTGCCGGCGTCGTCGCCGGCAGCTGGGCCTATGAGATGGGCGCAGGCTGGCCCGGCGGCATCCTGGTCGGCCTCATAACCGCCGGGCTGACGCTCGGGCTCGGCCAATTCCTCTTCACCATCACCCGCCCGGCTTGGCTGCGGCTGGCCGTCGGGCTGGTCTTTGCAGCGCCTGCGGCGCTGGCCGGCTATCACGCCGTCCACGGGATCGTGAAACACGCGGTGCCCTCGGAGACTTGGCAGATGCTGTTCTCCGCAATCGGAGCCGTCGCCGTCGGCGTGACGGCCTGGGTCCGGATCGCTGCCGCAGCTCCCGCCCAGTCGGGCGAGAGGCTCGCGGGGGCGTAATACCCATCTGAGGGATGCAGCGGCGGGACCAGACCCTGGTTCAGCGCACCTCCTCGACCAGAGGACGGTCGGGGAGCGGGTGGCTCGAAGCGTCCAGTCCAGCCGAGAGCCGCGCCGTTCGAGGGCTTGCGACGGGGTCGGCGCGGACGCACGCATTGATGAAGACGCGAGCAGCAGCGTCCCCGCCCAGAAGCGGGCTTCGGGGACCGCGCGAGCGTCGTACGCACGCCAAGTTGATGACGATCGCCATCTGTCCGGAGCCGGGCTTTGCGGGCGGCGACAGATCGCTAGGTCTCCGTTGACCCATTGCCTGTTGCGAGCGCACCGACACGGCCTCTTCGATGGGTGTATCTGGCCGAAGGACGGCTTCGCCTCAATCGCCTAAGGCGCAACAGCGCCGTCAAGACTTTCTTCCCCTGCCGGCTGCGCCGTCATTCCTCGCGCACCAAGAAAGTCCCTCCTTTGCTGTCTGAAGCCCTGCGGGTGCGCCGTCGATTGCCTCCGGCCGGGCGATCACCATCGAGGCCGCAATGGTGCGGGCTCGACAGGCAAATCCAAAGGAGACTTCCCATGGCGACCATCGGCACCTTCAAGAAGACCGGCTCGAACGAGTACACCGGCGAAATCGTCACCCTCAGCGTCCAGACCAAGAACGTCCGCATCGTCCCCGAAGCCCGCGCCAGCGGCGAGAACGCCCCCAGCCACCGGGTCTTCGTCGGCCGCGCCGAGATCGGCGCCGCCTGGTCGAAGCGCTCCAACGAGGGCCGCGACTATCTCGGTCTCAAGCTGGACGATCCGAGCTTCACCGCTCCGATCTACGCCAACCTCTTCGACGACGAGGAAGGCGAAGGCTTCAGCCTCATCTGGTCCCGCCCCAGCCGCCGCAACGGCGACTGAGGCCCCAGCGAATGCCCCGCCCGGCAAAACCGGGCGGGGCGATCTTTCAGCTCTCCGGCACCTTTGGCTTTGCCGTACGGCCATCGATTCAGCTGGAAGGGAGATGCGCTCCAAAGGCAGCCGCGAGTGCCGCCTCCAGCTCGTCGAGCCGATAGGGCTTCCGCAACAATCTCAGGCCCTCTGCGTCGCCATCCCGCTGGCCGTCGCTAAACCCGCTCGTGAGCACGACGGGCAGGCCCGGACGGCGGCGCGCGAGTTCGCGGGCGAGTTCAATGCCGCTCATGCCGCCCGGCATCACCACGTCGGAGAACACCAGATCGGCGGCGTGGCCGTTCTCCAGTTGCGCGAGCGCGGACGGCGCGCTCTCCGCCCGGCGAACCGTGAAGCCGAGCCCCTCCAGCATCTGGCCGGCCAGCTCCGCGACCTCGTCATTGTCTTCAACTAGGAGAATCCGGCGCTCGCCCTTCGGGCCTGGTACCTGTATTGCGGGTGCACTCGCCTCGACAGCCGCCGCGAGCGGAAGGCTGCTGGCGCGCGGCAGGTGTAGGATGATCCTCGTCCCCTCCCAGAGACGGCTCCGCACCTTCACATGTCCCCCCGACTGCTTGGCGAAGCCGTAGACCTGGCTGAGGCCGAGCCCGGTGCCGCTCCCGACCTCTTTGGTCGTGAAGAAGGGATCGAAGATCCGATCCAAGATGTCAGGTGCTATTCCGATGCCGGTGTCACGAACTTCGATCCGCACGAATTCGCCGGCCAGACGACTTTCGCCACGGCCGTCCAGTCGCGCATTGCCAGCGAAGATCGTCACGGTCCCGCCCTGCGACATGGCATCCCGCGCGTTGACGACCGTGTTGAGGATGGCAAGCTCGAGCTGCGTCTGGTCCGCCATCACCGGCCAGAGGTCTTCCGCAAGCTCGATCTCGAGCGCGATATCCTCGCGCAGAGCCCCTGCCATCAGGATGCGCATGTCATCGAAGCGAGCACGCAAGTCGATCGCCTCGGGCGCCAACGACATGCGTCGCGAGAAGGCAAGCATCTGGCGCGTCAACGACGCGCCGCGCGTGACGGCCTGGCGCATGCCGGAGACAATCCGCTCGCGGCGCTCCGGGTCGGGAGCCCGCCCCAACATGTCCAGCCCGCCAGAGACCACCATCAGAAGATTGTTGAAGTCATGGGCGACGCCGCCCGTGAGCTGGCCGATCGCCTCCATCTTCTGCGCCTGCCGGAGCGCCCGCTCGGCCTCCTGCCGCTGCTCCATTTCCGCCGCCAGCCTGCGGTTCGCCTCTTCCAGCTCCACGGTGCGTTCGCGAACGCGCTCTTCGAGCGTTTCGTTGAGGCCGCGCAATTCCTGCTCCTGCGCCCGCAACCGCGCCTCGACACGCTCCCGCTCGCGCAAATGGTCGCGCACCTGATATTGCCGCCGTCGCGCCCGGAGCGCCGAATGCAGGGTGCTGACCAGCGTTGCAGAGCGAAGCGGCCGCTCCAGCAGCACCAGATTGCCGAAGCCTGCGAAGTGTTCACTGCCGCGGCCGAACCCGGCGCTGCCGCGCGAGCCACTGGCCGTCACCACCAGGATCGGCGGCTCCGACCACGCGGGCTGCCGCGCAAGACAAGCCTGCAGCATGGACATCGCGGTCGGTGGCGAGACCTCCTCCTCGACGACCACCACTGCCCCGGCCCCTTCGTCCACTCCCCGGCATAGATCGGCGAGCGTGGCGACGGTCTGGGTCGCAAGTCCTGCTCGCTCCAAGATCGCCGCGACCGTGGGACCGTCCCGACGCGACGGCGCCAGGATCAGCACGCGCTCGTCACGTTCTTCAGCGCCCGGGATTTGCGTCATCGCGGGCGTCCGGAAGGGCCTCGGGACTTCCGACAAATCTGGGCGCGCCCGACAGGACCCCACGGAAGGAACGAATCGGCGGACCGACGCTGACGCCCTCGCCAGATATCAGACGATATTCGCGAATCGTCGTCTCGTGCCGGCCGCTGCGGCTCTTCAAGACTGATATCGCCTTGCGGACCTCGCCTTCAGCCTCGAAGTAACGCAGCAGGACGATGCCGTCGGCGAGGAAGCTGAGATCGATCGGCGCCGCCACGTCGCCGACCATGCCGTGCTGGGCCATGATCAGGATAGTGACCACCCCTTGATTCCCGAGATACGCCAGCAGCTCGTGCATATGCAGGATGAGCGCCTGCTCCTCCGGCATCGACGCCATATAGCTGTTGAGGCTGTCGATCACGACCAGCTTCGCGCCCGCCTCGACGTTGCGCTTCACCTTGTCGACGAACTCGCCCGGTGACAGCGTCACCGGGTTGATCTGCTCCCAGACAAGCGTTCCGCTCTCTCTCGCCGCCTCGATCTCCATGCCGAGCCCTGCGGCTCGCGCCTCGGCGGTGCGGTAGTTCTCGTCGAAAGCGAAGAACGCCACCCGCTGCTCCTGGCGCGCCGCCGCCATCGTGTATTGCAGCGCGAGCGACGACTTGCCGACGCCCGACGGACCGATCAGGAGCGTGCTGGTCCCACGTTGAAGCCCTCCGCCGAGCATCTCATCGAGCGGCCCGACATCGCTCCGCAGCACATCTGCCGTGAACTCGGTCCGATGCTCGGCCGCGATCAGGCTCGGGTACACCAAAATACCGCCCTTGCAGATTGCATAGTCATGATAGCCGGTGCGGTAATCGACACCGCGCAGCTTGGCGACGCACATGCGGCGGCGGAAGACGCCGTATTGCATCCGCCGCTGCTCGAGGGTGACGACGCCATGGACGATGCTGTGCAACTGAAGACCTTGCGCGTTGTCGGTGAGATCATCGAGCGCCAGGACGGTGCATTGCTGATCCGCGAAGAAACGCTTCAAGGTCAGCAGCTGGCGGCGGTAGCTTAAAGAGTCGAGCGCGAGGAGACGCAATTCGGTCAGGGCATCGATGACCAGGCGGTCCGGCCGGAGCGCTTTCACCTTGTCGATGATCAAACCGACGGTGTGGTCGAGTTCGACCTCGGCGGCGTGGATGATGCCCTGCTGCTGCTCCGGATCGGCTTCCAGCGGCGCGACCTCCAGGATGGTCAAGCCATTCAGGTCGAGGCTGTGGCTGAGTGCGGTGGCGCGCAGCTCGCGCTCGGTTTCCGACAGCGTGATGTAGAGGCATCGCTCGCCCGACCGGACGCCTTCTAGGAGGAACTGCAGCGCGAGCGTGGTCTTGCCGGAACCCGGGGTGCCCTCGACCAGGTACATGTGTTCGCGCGCCAACCCGCCATGCACGACAGAATCGAAACCGGCGATGCCACTCGCGGCCAAGCTATCCAGTTGCGGTCGGTCTTCCACGGTCGACGCTCCCCGGTGCAAACACGCTTGGAGCGCGCGGCCGGGTCGCACGACCTCAGTTCGTCACAAGGCCAGCCCCTTTGGCGCAAGACTCCATCGCAGCCTGTAACTTAACAAAGCCGGTTTGGTTCAAACAAGCTTGCCTGATCTTGCAGATGTCTGGGACTGCGCGTCGCCCAAAGGTCGCGATCAGCCCGACGAAGCTGTTTCTTCATCGAAAAGTTGCCCAACCACGACCGTGTGGTTCTTGACCTCCGGCCGCCCCATTCCCAAATTTCTGACGCGCCGGACGCTCGATTGAGGTCCGGCTCCGAGGGGCGTCCGGCGCTCCGGGCGCACCTCATTCAACCATGTTGCTTTGAGAAAGGACATGACGATGAACGTGCGTGATCTGATCCCCTGGGGTCGGGAAACCGATCAGACCCCGACCCCCTATCGGAGCGGGACTCCGAGCCCGTTCCTGTCGCTCCATCGCGACATGAACCGCCTGTTCGATGAGGCCTTCCGCGACTTCGGCGCGCCCGGTCTTTTCGGCCGCACCCCGGCGTGGCCAAGCGTCGAGGTGACCGAGACCGAGAAGGACGTGCGTATCGCCGCAGAACTCCCCGGCCTGGAGGAGAAGGACGTCGAGGTCCTCATCGAGGACGGCGTCCTGACGCTCCGCGGCGAAAAGCGCTCACACACCGAAGACGCGGCGCGGCAGTTCAGCGAGCGGATCTATGGCCGCTTCGAGCGCCGCATCGGGCTCGGCTTCGACGTCGAGGAGGAAAAGGTCGCTGCCGACTTCAAGAACGGCGTGCTGACCATCACCCTGCCGAAGTCCGAAAAGGCCCAGTCCAAAGCCAAGCGCATCGCCATCAACGGCGGCGCCCAGGCGCAGTAAGCCTGACGAGGCCAGGGGCAGACCCAGCCGGGTCGTCGCCCCCGGCCTTTCCTTTGCCGTACGCGGGAGGGACAGGTCATGAGCTATGTCTGGAAAGAAATAGAACCCGCGCAGCCCCTGTCCGAGACAAGTCGCACCGACCTCGGCCGCCGCGCGCCGCGTGCGCACAACCCGGACTCGGTGTTTCCTCCCGATGCCGTCGCTCGGATCTTTCGCCCCTCGCGCTCGGTCATGACCTCGGGCAAGGCGCGCACGAAGCATTGGATTCTCCGCTTCGAACGGCAAACCCCACCCTTCATCGAGCCTTTGATGGGTTGGACGGGTGGTGACGATCCGCTGACGCAGGTCGAACTCCGGTTTCCGACCCTCGAATCCGCGGTCGCCTACGCCCGACGCCAGGGTCTAACCTATGTCGTGAACTAAGCAGATCCGAAGGCGCCGGAGCAGCGGCGACCGGCAATTCTGCGCGCGCCCACCGCCATTCTGGTGCGCTGAATCCTCCTTGGGCTTGTGGAGGCGGACGGCTCGATCCCCCTCCGATCACAGTCGATTTGCGCTCATACCTAGGGGTCTGACGATACGGCTCATCTGATCAATTGGGCCAAACATCAGCAACGGATCAGGCGACCGAATCAGGTTGGCCGCTCCGCCCGGAAAAGTTGCCCCGAAACGGAAAAACACTGGCGGCTCCGACACAAGGACGACTATTATAGATGGGGTATTCGGAGCGTTTAGCGGTCGGCTTTAGTTGCTCCATAGTCCGCAAAGCGTATAGGCGAAGCGTTCAAGCGGCTTCACCAAATAACGTCTCTATCAGCGGACATTCTGGCAGCGTGCCGTCGGCGCATTG
>NZ_JAFKMA010000007.1 GCF_017304635.1 Sphingomonas sp. | reverse complement strand
CCGAGCTCATTCATCGCCGCGCGATACGAGCGCAGACCATCGGTGGTGACCGCCTCAGGTGATCCATGGCGCTTCAGCGCCTTCTTCATGAAACGGAGCGCTGCCTCCTTGTCGCGGGTCTTGGTGACATAGCTTTCGAGGATCTCGCCCTCGTGGTCGACCGCTCGCCAGAGATAGACCATCTCGCCGTTGAGTTTCACGTACATCTCGTCGAGATGCCATCGCCAATGGCGGAACCCGCGCATGCGACTGACCCTCTGCCGCCGGATGTCGCCCGCAAACATCGGGCCGAACCTGTTCCACCAGTGCCGCACCGTCTCGTGGCAAATGTCGATCCCGCGCTCGAACAGCAGGTCCTCGACATTGCGTAAGCTCAGCGGGAAGCGGACGTACATCATCACCACCAGGCGGATCACCTCCGGTGACGAGCTAAACCGGCGAAACGGGCTGGGTGGCGGCGCTCTGGATTTGCGGCTCATGTATAAATGCTATCAGCGGCCGCGTTGGTATAAC
Organism: Sphingomonas sp.; assembly: GCF_017304635.1. Taxonomy (GTDB): domain Bacteria; phylum Pseudomonadota; class Alphaproteobacteria; order Sphingomonadales; family Sphingomonadaceae; genus Sphingomonas. The sequence goes on along the minus strand of NZ_JAFKMA010000007.1, from coordinate 19,948 downwards.
AGACGAGTCTGGAATCCTGTTGTGGTAATTTACATCCAAGTTTAGGACAATTTAAGGCTTCCAACGCTTTCTCCGCCAAGGGCACGCGCAACTGCGATTTTCCAGTCTTGCAAAACTGCTGCGTCGGCCGGACGGCCGTCCTCAAGCAGAGACATATCACCAAGGATGATAGCCAAAGCCTCAGATTGCGTCCGTTTCCATTCTTCTTCCAAAAAAAGGAACATTGCTGTAAAAGCTTGATCTTCTGTCATAGTCTTAATCTACCTATGGTTTGATTGAAGACGATAGGCCAGTGATAGGATTAAAGTCTCTTGGAGTTAGATTCACACCTCCATTTACAATTCTACCATTTATAACCCTTGTCCAGGCTTGGCTTCCATTAGGAAGCATTCTTGCTGACCATGTCGCGCCATATCTATCAGTCCCCAAAACGGTCCTAGCGTCGCTAGCAACATCGTTAAGTAACGCTCGGTTAGCCGCAGTGTTTGGCAAGTGACCCTCGGCATTTCGAAATATATGCCCTAGCTGGCTTTCGCCCTCAGGGAGCATACTTTCTGCCGCTACCTCAGCCCCTCCGGCCTCGCCTGCTGTCGCGCCACCAGCAATCGCCTCGCCCAGCCCACATGGTTCGGCAAAAAAGCAGATTACTGTCGCGACGGTCGCTGCGGCTCCAATCGCTGTTTTCACCGGATTATTTTTCGCCCATGTCCACGCGCGTGAAAGGATTCCGGGCTGTTTTGCACCTGGCGGAGGTGGCTTTGCTCCACGTTTAGTCTGATTAGCCTGCTCCTCCGTGGCCAACCCAGTGTCGATCTCACCGACGACGTATCCCGAAAACGCACCAGGGCCGTCGTCAATATGCGAACCGGTTGTGCCGCTATTGTCGACCCCGTCGACCGGATCGTTTGCAACATAAGCGTAGAGATTGACCTGATCCTTGTAGCCGATGGGATCGGTCTGGAGGAACCGGCCGAGCGTGGGTGAGTAGATGCGGGCCTTGTAATAGTACATGCCAAGGTCCGGCAGCCAGGCCTGGCCGGTATACTGGAACCGCCCGAGGTTCGCGGTACCCGGGATGCCATATTCGTCATAGCTGTTCTTGGCGATCGGATTGCCGCTGTCGTCGGCGACCGCAATGATCGAGCCCCGCTCGTCGGCCGATAGCGAGCGCTTGGTCGCGCTGGTGACCGCAGAGCCCTCGAACCACACCATCGGGTCGTCGTCGCCCGGCCCGTGCACGTACCGCCGGAGCAAATTGCCCGAGCCGTCATATTCCGCGACCAGCTGGTCGCCGTCATAGAGGTACTGCGTCGTGCCCGAGGCGCCACCTGCCGTCTGCCACAGCCGGCCGTTCGGATCGTAGGTCAGCGCCAACCCGCCCGAGCGGCCGACCAGCCGGTTCTCGACATCGTAGGCGTAGGTGCTCGTGCCGTCGCCGGTCAGGTTGCCATTGGCATCGTAGGCGAACGTAGCCGGTCCCGCGGTCGTGTATTGGTTGAGCCCGTTCGCCGCATAGCTGCGGCTGAGGCTGACGTAGCCGGTGAACGCATAGGCATTGTTGTTGCGCGTCCCCGTCACGATCTGGTTCGCCGGGTTATACGCGAACGTCGCCGTCACGTCGTTCGCACCGCCACCGCCGTTGAACGCGTTGTTGAGTGTCGTCAGACGGCCCAAACCGTCATATTGCGGATAGGTCGCGGCGTTGTAGCCGAGCGACTTGTGGTCGAGCGTGCCTTGCGGCTTATACCCTATGCTCGCGAGATAGAGGCCGCTCGACGTGTCGGCGTAGGTGAACCGGTCGAGCCCGTCATATTGGTATCGGAACACAGCGCCGTCGGGGAACGTCATCGTCAGTCGGTTGCCATCGGCGTCATAGGTATAGCCAAGCGTCAGCGTCGTGCCCGACTGGTTGGTCGAGGTGCTCGCCAGCCGCCCGAACCCGTCATACGTGTTGGTCAGCCCAGCACCGCTCGCCGAGCCGAACCGCGCATAGGTCTGAAGCCCGCGCAGGTCGTAGCCGTAATAGACGTCGGTCGCGGTCCCGCCGGGGATATCCTTGACGGTCATACGGTTCAGCGCATCGTAGGTGTAGGCGATCACGCTCCCGTCGCGCTTGCGCAACGTAAGCCGGTTGCCATTGGCGTCGTACGTATACGCCTCATAGTCGGTGCTGCTGATCGCACCGGTGCTCACCTTGTCCGGGAAGTTCCACTGCGCCAGCCGGTCGAACCCGTCATAGGTGTAGCCAGCGACGTTGCCGTTGGCGTCCTTCATCGTCAGCGGCTTGCCGTTGGCGCTGTAGGTGTAGGTCTCGTAATCCTGCTGCAGCGACGTCCCATACGCCTTCTGCACCTTCAGCAACTGACCCGCTGCATCGTACACGTTGCGCGTGATCCGGTCAGGACCATAGCTCCCCGCCGTCCCGAGCGAGCACGCCGATGATGGCAGCGAGCCATATACCGCCGGGTTCATCCGCACCGCAGTGCAGTCGAGGCGGCCCAGGCTGTCGTAGCTGTACTGGGTCAATCCATTAGCGGTGCCGCCGGACGACACCGTTTCAGTCAACTTGCGGTCCATCGCGTCGTAGGTCGTGTCGACCTGACTGAACACGGTAAACCCGCTCCACGCGGACGGTGCGATCGTCTCGTCCTGCCACAACGACAGCTCGCCCTTCTCGACGCGCGTGACCCGTGACGCCGCGTCATACGTGGTCCGCGTCGCCGCATAGTGAAGAGGCCCCGCGCCGTCCGGATCGGGTGCGATCGTTCCGGTCACCTGACCCGCGGCGTTGTAGCGCGTCGCATAGGTGTACGCCGACGGTGAAGTCTGCGCCCAGGCCAAAGGTGAGGCCAGCGCAACGCTGCCGCATAGGGCTGCACCAATCAGTCGCGCCGCCTTCACGAGCACACCGTCAGGCCAGCGGCCGGTTTGGTCTCGGATATCTTTCTGCCGACCGCGTCATATGCATAGCACGTTCGCAGCGTCTGACCGTCCGCCGTCACCGCAATGCCGCGCGGCAATAAGTTATTGGGGCCGCTATTAGGTCCATATTCGTAGGTGGTCAGCACTTCATCGGAAGTGCCGGCGGAGCATGAGCCGCTGACGGTCGCCGATGTGCGGCAGGTTCGCATCTCGGTCATCACCCAGATCGGTGATGCTGCCTGCACATAGCTCGATCCCGATTTGATCCAGGCATAACGCTGCGCGTACGCATAGCGTTTGACCGCGCGGACGCCGCTTGCGTCGGCCGGAGCGCTTTCAGTCAGAACGCCGCCATGCGTTGGGTCGTATGTATAATCGGTGCGGTTGCCTTTTGCGTCGATCGAATAGGTCGGCTTGTTGCAATTTGTCATCGTCGAGCAATCGAACGACGCCGATGTCACGATCGACGCCAGCGATGACCCACTGTTGGGCGTGACGGTACGGCCATCGATATTGTTGTTGCCGTCATAATGATTGGTCAGCCGCATTCCGCTCGGCAGCTGTTTCCAATACAACTTCTGATCTGCGCACGACACGCAATAATAGTAGCTTGTCGTTCGGCCCAATGGGTCCGTAACAGCCTCAGGACCCGTCGAGATGATCGGCGCGTGGACATGGTCGACTGTGTCGTAGATGGAGAATGATACACTTGTGTTGAGTGTGCCATTTTCTGTATATCCGCTGCCGTAAACCATATAATTGTCGGTGCCGGTGTCATAGTAATACGAATTCCATTGATATGAATATTGATGACCGTCAGCAAATGTCTGATTGTTCATAATCCATGGGTTGGTGTCGAGCGCCGTGGATGGGTTGCCGTCGTAGACATTAGTCAGATACGGCGTCGCTTCGCCGGGCCGGAAGAATTTCTCATTGAGTTGATAACCCACGATGCTTTGCGAGATCGTCCACACGTTCCCGCTGACATCGGTGATCGCGTTCATATATGAGCCAGTGTATCCGTAACTAACTGTCGGCACGCCACTCGGACAGGTCGATGGGACGGCCTGCTGCGTGAGATTGATCCCGCATGCCTTGGCGACAAAGCTGGTCGAACCGACCGTGGTGTATTCGAACACAAGAGCATAGCCCGCGTTGCTCACGATATTGGTGAGTCGTTTGCTTGTGTCGTAGTTCAGCGTGTAGATGATCCCGTTTGGGTACCGAACTTCGGATGCGTAGGCAGCCGCTCCGTAATCGCCCACGGGATCAGTGCTGTTTATGTTTCGAAACGTTATCTGCTCGCCGCCCGGCGCCGTGTAGACATAATAGTAGTTTCCAATGAGCGCGGATGCGTGGAGGATGCCTCTCGGCCCCGATGAGGATTGCGTGAAGGCGCCGGTAGAATAGGTGTGGCCAATATCGCCGCCGAACGTGGACGCTAAGCCTTCTGCGACGATGGAAACGAACGTGGTCCCGCTCGAATTTTCCGGTTGCTGCAGGACGTAGATTTTCCAGTTGTGCGAAAACTGCGCCATCCAATCGATATGCGTTCGATTGGGATTCATGGTCGATCGCCTGAAGACAAATCCGCCGCGCGCCGGGTCGCCGATCGTGAATTCCGTTTGACTGCTGATATACCGCCCCGTGCGAAGGTCGACGCCGCCTGGACTGGCGGTGAACGCATCCGGCTTCATCGGATCGGTGCTGGCAATCGCTTCAGGTGACAGCGTCGTCGCTAGTACCGCCGCTATCACAGCCGCGCCTGCTTTGATGATCTTGCCCAGCTTCCAGACGTCCATCAACCATCCCCCAATAGCGCCATTGATTGTGAAACGTCTACCGTGTCAGGTGGGCGACGGGGTTGGCGTCGGGGTGGGGCAGGCCGCCGGCGTTGAAGTCGCAACGTCGTACCGCATGCGATTGCCGGCCGCGTCGAAGCATGTACCAGTCGTGCGCGTGTTGTTCGGACCGCCGCTGATACTGCTCGCACTCAATCGGCCAAGGGCATCGTAGCTGTAATTCGTCGTTTCCTGGGACATTGCCGCGCCAACGACTGCAAATGTGATTCCAGCAGCAATTCCGACTCGACGGATAATCACAGAATCCCCCATCTATCTCGTTGACAGCGTCAGATTAAGAGTGGACCTTATTCACTCGGGCCTGTCAATCGGATGTCCGAATAATAAATGGGGGTAATCGTGCCGGTTGCGCGTAGGTCGTTGAGAATAACCTCCCTATTTTCCGCCTTATTCCTGAGCTCGGCGGCTAATGCGCAAGATTCGGCTGTTGATCCTGCGGGCTCGGGGGTGCTGATATCTGCCGTGCATTGGGCCCAGGGCACGCTACTTGGAACCATGGCAACAATTGTGGCGGTTATCGCCGTCGGCGTGGTTGGCCTGATGATGCTGACGGGCCGGATCAACTGGCGCTACGGGGCGACCGTGATCCTCGGTTGCTTCATCCTGTTCGGTGCGGCGTCGATCGTGGCGGGTATCCAGTCGACCGCGTCGCTTGGTAACTGATGTCGCTCGAACGCGACCCGCTGTTCGTGGCGCTGACGCGACCGCAGATGTTCGCCGGCGTCACCTATAGCTGGTTCGTTGCCAACATGGTGATCGCGACCGAATTGTTCCTGATCTTCCATTCGATCTGGGCGCTGATCGCAGCGGTCGCGATCCACCTGGTCGGCGTCGTGCTGTGCGTGCGCGAGCCGCGCATCTTCGACCTGTGGCTGACGCGCGTCAGCCGCTGCCCACGCGTCAAGAACTACGCGATCTGGCGATGCAACTCCTACCGCCCGTGAGCGGCGACCCTCGGACGGCTGCGCGCGAGAAATCAGCGGGTAGCCATCTGCCCTATGCGGCACAGGTCGACGACCACACCATCCTCACGCGCGACGGCCTGCTCCTCCAGGTGATCCAGCTGCGCGGACTGCTGTTCGAGACCGCCGACAGCGACGAGATCAACTATCGCAAGGCGCTGCGCGATGCGATGCTGCAAGCGATCGGCTCATCGCGGTTCGCGCTCTACCATCATGTCATTCGCCGCGAGGCGGATGTGGCGCTGGCGGGCGCGTTCGCCGACCCTTTCTCGAACCGCCTCGATGCGGCCTGGCGAGCGCGGCAGGCGTCGCGCCGGCTCTACGGCAACGACCTGTTCCTGACCCTCGTCCGACGACCATTGCAGGGGCGCATCGGCCTGCTCGATCGAGCGCGGGAGTGGCTCAGGCGGCAAGGCGCGGATCACGCTGTGTCGCTGGCCCATGAGATCCATCAGCTCGATACGGCGCGCGACGCGCTGATCGCGCAGCTCGGCAGCTACGAGCCGCGCTTGCTGTCGGTCTACGAGACCCCGGCCGGCATTTGCTCCGAACCGCTCGAGTTCCTGGCGACCCTGTACAATGCCGAACTACGTCCGGTGTTGCTGCCGCATCAGGATATCGGCGAGTATCTGCCGTATCGTCGGGTGAGCTTCGGTGACGAGACGATCGAACTGGGCGCCGCCGGTCCGACCCCGCGCAGCTTCGTCGGCATGGTCTCGATCAAGGATTATTCGGCGCAGACCGCGCCCGGCATGTTCGACGAACTGCTGCGGCTGCCGTTCGAACTGACCGTCTCGCACAGCTTCGGGTTCGTCGATCGCCAAGCGGCACTCGGCAAGATGAACTTGGTACTCCGGCGGATGCGCTCGGCCGAGGACGAAGCGGTGTCGCTGCGCGGCGAACTTGGCCACGCCAAGGACGAGGTCGCTGCCGGCCGCGCGGGGTTCGGCGAGCATCACATGACGATCGCCGTCCACGGCGCAAGTATCGAAGATGTCAGCGCCGGGGTCGCCGAGGTGCAGGCGACGCTTGCCGATCTTGGTATCATCGCGGTTCGCGAGGACATCGCGCTCGAGCCGGCGTTCTGGGCGCAGTTCCCGGGCAACTTCAAATATATCGCGCGGCGTGGCCTCATCTCGACCGCCAATTTCGCTGGTCTCGCCTCAGCGCACAACTTCGCACTCGGCCAGGCGAACGACAACCATTGGGGACCGGCTGTCACGTTGCTCGAAACGACGGCGGCGGGGCCGTACTTCTTCAACTTCCACCATGGCGATCTCGGCAACTTCACGGTCATCGGGCCGTCGGGGTCGGGCAAGACGGTCGCGCTCAACTTCCTGCTCGCGCAGGCGCGCAAGTTTGCGCCCCGGATCGTGTTCTTCGACAAGGATCGGGGGGCGGAACTGTTCATCCGTGCGATCGGCGGGCGCTACGACGTGTTGCGGCCCGGCACGCCCGCAAAGCTCAATCCGTTGCAACTGCCCGACCAGCCCGCCAATCGGCAGTTCCTGATCGACTGGCTGGCGACGCTGGCCGGCGACGTCACGATCGAAGAATTGGCGCAGATCAAGGACGCGGTCGACGCCAACTATGCGCAGCCCCACGAATATCGTCGCCTGGCGCACATCGTCGAACTGTTCCGTGGTGGCGCGCGACCGACGGCGTCCGACCTCTATGCGCGGCTGCGCCCATGGTGGGGCGATGGCGAGCGCGCGTGGCTGTTCGACAACCAGCAGGACCTGATCGACCTCACCGCCGACACGATCGGGTTCGACATGACCCAGGTGCTCGACGATGCGATCGTCCGCACGCCGGCGATGATGTACCTGTTCCACCGTGTCGAGGAACGGCTCGACGGAACGCCGGCGATCATCGTGGTCGATGAAGGCTGGAAAGCACTCGACGACGACGTGTTCGTGCGCCGGATCAAGGACTGGGAAAAGACGATCCGCAAACGCAACGGCATCGTCGGCTTCGCGACCCAGAGCGCCGAGGACGCGCTGCGCAGCCGGATCGCCAGCGCGATCATCGAGCAGGCCGCCACCCAGATCTTCATGACCAACCCAAAAGCACGCGCGGCCGATTACATGGACGGGTTCGGGCTGACCCAGCATGAATACGACATCGTGCGGACGTTGCCCGACGACGCGCATTGCTTCCTCATCAAGCATGGCAATGAAAGCGTGGTCGTACGCCTCAATCTCGCCGGCGAGCATGAGATCCTGACGATCCTGTCGGGCCGCGAGCGGACCGTGCGGTTGCTCGACGAGGTCCGTGCCGAAGTCGGTGATGACCCCGAGGCGTGGCTGCCTCAGCTGATGGAACGTGCCTGATGGCGTGCCCGGCGATCTCGGATACCGCGTTTCTCGGCAGCGTGCTCGCGCATGTCGATTGTCAGGCGCAGACGATCGGGCAGGGAGGCTATCTCGCGCTCTCGACGCCGGGCTCGGCGGTGCAGATCGTCGCGGGGATCGCGCTCACCCTGTTCATCGCGCTGATCGGCTACCGGTTGCTGCTGGGCGATTCGCCGAGCGTGCGCGAGAGCGTGGTCGCCGCCGTCAAGGTCGGCGTGGCGCTGATGCTCGCGACGAGCTGGCCGGCCTTCCATACGCTTGCCTATGATGTGGCGATGCAGGCCCCTGGTGAGGTCGCAGCGGACATTGCGGCTCCCTCAGGACTGAGCACGGCACCGGGGCTCACCGGACAGCTACAGCTGGTCGATGATGCGATGGCGGAGCTTGCGTTGCTCGGAACGGGTCAACCGCTCGGCGCCACGACCCCGCCGACCCAGGGCAGCGCGCTCGACCAGGCGCGCAGCGACGCCCAGGTGTCGACCCAGCGCTATCAACAGCATTGGGACCCGGCGCGTGACTTCAGCCTACTCGGCAGCGCGCGGACGGTGTTCCTGACCGCGACGATCGCCGCGTTCTCTGCTGCGCGGTTGCTGGCGGGTCTGGCGCTCGCCATCGGACCGCTGTTCGTCCTGTTCCTGCTGTTCGATGCGACCCGCTCGCTGGTCGAGGGCTGGATCAGGGTGCTGGCGGGAGCGGCGCTCGGCGCCCTCGCCGTGTCGCTGGTGCTGGGCGTCGAGATCGCGCTGGTGCTGCCCTGGCTGACAGGCGTGCTCGAGCTTCGCTACCAGAACGTCGCGACACCGGAGGTACCGGTCGAACTGCTTGTCCTGTCGCTGGTGTTCGCGCTCACCCTGCTCGCGGTGCTGGTGGGTGCGGCCCGGATGGCGCAGGCGTTCCGGTTCGCGCCGATGATGGAGCGTCTGCGGGTCATCAGCCAGCGCGCGCCGACCGTCTCGACCAGCAGCCAGCGCGTGATCGATCAGAACCAGATCAGTTCGAGCGAGCGCTCGCGGGCACTGGCAATCGCCGATGCCGTCGCTGCATCCCAGCGGCGCGAAACGTCGCTCGGTGATCGGGCCATCACGATCCGCAATCGGGCAGACGGTGCAGGTGGCGTGAGGGCAAGCGACCCATCGAGCTACGCCGGACGACTTGGCCAGCAACGGCGGCGCACCGGCTCTCGCGTGTCCGCCGGCTCGCGGCGACGGGATCGAATGGCATGAAACAATCGTCGCGCGATAAACTCGACAATTATTACCGCGAGGCCGGAAGCTGGGCGGACGACCGGCAGGATGCGTTGCGCGGATCGCGTCGCGCTGCCTGGATCGTGGCCGGGGTCGCGGTTGCGGTCGCCCTATGCGAAGCGCTCGCGCTCCTCTTCCTGCTGCCGCTGAAGACGGTCGTGCCCTATACGCTGCTGGTCGATCGCCAGACCGGTTATGTCCAGGAACTCAAACCGCTCGACGAGCAGAAGCTTGCGCCGGACACGGCGCTGACGCGCTCGTTCCTCGTCCAATATGTGATCGCGCGCGAGAGCTTTGCGACGCCGGAAGTGCAGAGCAATTACCGCAAGACGGCGCTCTGGTCGGCCGACAGCGCGCGAGCTGACTACGTGTTGCAGATGCAGGTCAGCAATCCGGCGAGTCCGCTCGCTCGCCTGCCACGCTCGAGCGTGATCGAGACGCGCGTGAAGAGCGTGTCCTCGCTCAGCTCAACGACCGCGCTGGTCCGGTTCGACACGATCCGTCGGGATGCGGGTGGCCAGGCGCAGCCGCCGCAATCCTGGGTGGCGGTCGTCACCTATCGGTTCTCGACCGGGCCGCTCAGCACCGAGGATCGGTTCCTCAACCCGCTCGGGTTCCAGGTCACGCGCTATCGCCGTGACCAGGAGGCGCTGACGCCTGACGTGATCGCGACGCCGGCCCCAGTCGTAGTGGCGACGCCGGTGATAACATCATCGCCGCGGCCAACGGTGGTCGCTCGCCCGTGAAGCCTTGGCCCGTCCTTGCGCTCGCGATCGTGGCGACTGCTGTTCGAGCACAGACGCTCCCGCCGATCCCGACCGATCCGCGCATCCAGGTCGTGAATTTCGTGCCCGATCAGATCATCCCGGTTCGGGTGACCAGCGGCTACCAGATGATGGTCGAGTTCGCCGCCGACGAACATATCGAGAATGTGGCGCTTGGCGACGGCACCGGCTGGCAGGCCGTGCCCGACAAGCGCGGCGACCGGCTGTTCCTCAAGACCGATGGCGGCGCCACCACCAACCTCACGGTCGTGACCGATGCCCGAACCTATCTGTTCGAGCTGTCGTCGGCATCTGGCGGCGCACCCGTCTACATGATGCGGTTCGCCTATACGCCTGCGACCGAGGCAGCCGCTTCGACCGACGAGCAACAGGTCGACGGTCGGTTCAAGCTGACCGGCGCCCGGGAAATCCGCCCGAGCGCGATCCATGACGATGGCGCGAAGACCTATATCATCTGGCCGCCCGAACGCGCGATGCCGGCGACGTTCCTGATCGACGGCGCCGGTCGTGAGACGCTGGCGAACGGCGCGATGCGCGATGGACGCTATGTGATCGACGGGATCGCCGACCGGTTCGTGTTCCGGCTCGACGACAAGCAAGCGACCGCAACGCGGTCGGTGAAGATCAAGCGCTGATGGCGGCGGTCGGCAGCGATCCACGTGGACCTGCCAGCGGCGTGCGACCAGTGGTCGCCAGGCGCTCGACGGGGATGCCGACCTGGCTGCTGGTCGCGATCGTCGTGCTCGTCGGCTTGCTGCTGTTCCTCATCCTCGATGGCCGCCGGCGCGCGCTAATGGCGCCGACAACGCGCGAGCGCGTGGTCGACAGCGACGGCGCGCCGCCCCCGGTCGCGCCACTGTTCGTCCCCCCCGAGCCGGTGGTGGCGACACCGGCACCCGTCGTGGTCGTACCGGCGCCGACGCCGTCGCCAGCCCCGCGCGTCGCCCGGCCTGTGCCGGCACCATCGATCGTCTATCTGCCGCCGGCGACGACGCCGAGCCCGCTTCCGCAACCACAACAACGCGGGCGAGCGACGAACGGCGGCAGCCCGGTACTGGTGTTCGACAGCACCAGCGGCGATGGCTCGGCGGGGGGCACGGGTGCAACTGGCGCGACCGGCTCGAACGCTGGCCTGGGTGCGATGGCGCCGGCCGAGGCGGTGCGCGCTCGCGCGGCGACGCTGCGCAACCGGGCAACGACGGTCGTCCAGGGAACGCTGATCCCGGCGGTCCTGGAATCCGCACTCGACTCGACGCGGCCAGGGCCAGCCCGCGCGCTGGGGACGCGTGATGTTCGCGGGTTCGACGGAAGCCGCGTGCTGATCCCACGCGGTAGCCGGCTGACCGGGGAGTATCGCGCCGACCTGCAGCCGGGTCAGAACCGGGCGCTGGTGATCTGGACGCGGCTGGTTCGCCCCGATGGCGCGACGATTGCGCTTGCCTCGCCCGCCGCGGATACGCTTGGCCGCGCCGGCATCAAGGGCAAGGTCAACAGCCACTTCCTCGAACGGTTCGCAAGCGCCCTGTTGCAGACCTCGCTCAATGTCGGAACAGGGCTGGCCGCGCGCGCGGCTGGCGGTGACTCCATAGCGGTATTGACGCTGCCGGGCACCTTTGGTGGCGCGACCCCGCAGATCAGCAGCAATCAGATCCAGCGCACGCTCCGCGTGCATCAGGGCGTGTCGATCAGCGTGTTTGCTGCGCGTGACCTTGATTTTACATCGGTGGAGGGACGGCCATAGCAACCGCGGTCCCGGTCTATCTCGGCGCCTATCTCGCGCCGCTGGGCGAGGTACTCGTACGGCCCGACGTCACCGATATCTATGTCAATCGGCCGCACGAGATGTGGGTCGAGACGCTTGGCGGGGCGACCGAGCGGATCGAAGCACCGAACCTCGACACGCTCACGCTCGAGCGGCTGGCGCGCCAGATCGCCGCGTTGTCGCATCAGGGAATCAGTCGCGAGCACCCGCTGCTGGCGGCGACGCTGCCCGATGGCGCGCGAGTCCAGATCGCAGCACCGCCCGCGACGCGCGGACCGCTCGCGATGGCGGTCCGCAAGCATGTGTCGTCGGACCTGTCGCTCGACGATTATGTGACGGGCGGTGCGTTCGACCACACGCAGCGAGGCGAGCTCGGCGGTCCGTCGGCGATCGACCGGGAATTGCGGAGCCTCCTCAATGCAGGCGACATCGCGGGCCTTCTGCGCAAAGCCGTAGTTGCACGAAAGAACGTGCTGGTGTCAGGCGGCACGTCCACCGGCAAGACGACGTTCCTCAACGCGCTGCTTCGCGAGATACCGCCGCACGAGCGGTTGATCCTGATCGAGGACACGCCCGAGCTTCAGCTGCGCCATGATAATGCGGTCGGACTGATTGCCGCTCGCAGCGCGCTCGGTGAGGCGCAGGTGACCGCTGACAGCCTGCTTGCGGCATCGCTTCGCATGCGGCCGGACCGGATCATCGTCGGCGAGCTGCGGGGAGAGGAAGCTTACACGTTCCTGCGCGCGGTCAACACCGGGCATCCGGGCTCGATGACCACGGTCCACGCCGACAGCGCCGAGCGGGCGATCGAGCAGATTGCGTTGCTGGTGCTGCAGACCGGTACACGGCTCGGGCGTGAAGACGTCCATCACTACGTGCGCGGGTCGATCGACGTGTTCGTGCAGTTGACACGCGAAGCTGGTCGGCGGCGGGTCGCCGAGGTTGTGTTGTCGCAGTGATGGGCGATGGCGTATATGCCGGCGGTAGCACGCTAGTTGGCGCGATGCGCTGGCTCGAGGCTGCCCTGCTCGGTTCGGTTGCGACGACCATTGCCATCATCGCGATCGCAGCGTTCGGACTGCTCATGCTGTGGGGACGAATTGACCTGCGCCGGGGCACTGCCATCATTCTCGGCTGCTTCCTGATCTTTGGCGCGCCGTGGATCGCAAGCGGGCTCTGGACGGGAGTGGCCACGGAGCCAAGGCCGACGGTTGATACTCAAATCCAGCCGCCACCATCACGGGCGCGAGCACCGCAGTCGACGGCAACGCCGATACCTTACGATCCCTATGCGGGCGCTTCCGTCCAACCGCGGTGACGATGGGTGGCGGCAAGACGAGGAAAATCACCGGTCCATACGGCACGCCCTTCACCGAGCCAACCGAGCTTCGGGAATGAGGTCGATTAGATAGAAGGTCCACGCTACGGACGCGACATCGCCGACGTTCCTTCAATAAGTTCCAATGCACAGACCAGCCCGGCTAGTCCAAGGAACGAGCCGTTGCTCTTCATTGGCACCGCATACGGTTATAGCCATCGACTGACCCCGCCATGCCACGAACACGTTCCTCGTCTACTTTCACAGAAGCTCCATGACCCATCTCGGCATTGCGCGCTTGCACCGGCATCTGTCGACCCATGGACTGACACCTGACGAATATCGCGAGCGGTACAATCTCAAAGCGGACTATCCGATAGTTGCTCCGTCATATAGCGAGCAGCGTCGTGACATGGCGAGGAAGATTGGTCTTGGCCGCAAGCCCGGGCAGACCGGCAAGCCGAAAGCGAAGTAGCGATAGCGTCAGAGAAAGGGGGGCGTGATGGAATGGAAACTGACGCCCTCCTCAGCCGAAATGTCATCGGCTCGGCGTCTTCGTGCTCCGTGAACTGGTTATGAAGTTCAAGAGCGAAAAAATTTCGTAATAAAAAAGCCCTTGCCATGTTGTGGGCAAATTGGTGCATTCAAACCCGTTGAATTGATTCGGGGGGTGACGATGAAGTGCCATTATGTCTGGCTTTTGTCGTCTGCGGTTGCGGGTCTCGCAATATGCGGTGAAGCATTCGCTCAGGAAACAACGAGTTATACTTATGACGCGCTAGGTCGCCTATCTGCCAGCACGATCAGCGGTGGCCCGAACAACGCACGCCAGACCGGTACGTGCTTCGACGCCGCCGGCAATCGCACGCGGTACGACGTTGCGACATCTGCGCCGGCTTCATGCAACGCCACGCCAACGCCAACGCCAACGGGCGGCAATCAGCCTCCGGTGGCGGTCAATGACAGTATAACGTTGCCCTGCAACACGACGGCGACCGCCAACTTGACTGCCAATGACAGCGACCCCGGGAACAACGTACCGCTCACGTTGGTGTCGGTGTCGCCCAACGCGACGACGGACACGATCGTCACGATCATCAGTGCGTCGTCGGTGTCCGTGAGTGCGGCTGCCAAGCAGAGCGGGCTCTCGTTCAGCTACGTAGTGAAAAATACCATGGGAATGACGGCGACCGGCACTTTGTCCGTGGTCATCACGGGTAATGCTCTCGCCTGCGCTGGTGGCTCAGGCTGACTGCCGCGCGACGCAAAAGTCAAAAGTCTTGTACTTCAAGAAGGTGGAGAGCCGGATAGATGGGTGGGCGCACCAAAATGACGATCGCTTCTGGCCACGCCGTCCTTGTCGGTGTTCTGTTGCTTTGCAGCTTCGTGGCGACCCAGGCGCGGGCGCAGACCATGCCGACCGTCCTCACGCCACCCAAGGTGCAGGCCGATATCAACGGGGTGAACCTGTCGGACGGACAGATCGTCATACCCGCGCCAACATTATCCATCCCCGGTGATCCGCGGTTGAAGTTTGACCGGGTGCAGAATGCGGCGCCGTACGTGTCGTCGAACGCGAGCACAGCCGGGGGTGAACCAGACCCGAAGAGTGGCTCCTATGCCTTTCACACTGGCGACGCTTCTTCAGAAGCGTTCTCATGTACGTCGGATGGATGCACCAACACACTCGACACGGGATCGACCGCGAAAACGAACCTGCTGCAAAAAGGTCAGTCCGGCGAAATCTACAAGTTCGATACCTTGCAGCTTTATGCGGTAGATGGCGCCGCGCACACGCGCAAAACCCAATATTACGCAAGTAGTGTGACATATCCCGACGGTGAGGTCATAACCTATACATATTACACCACGCAGAATCCGAACACGCCAGCGGCTCTGCTGCTTCGGCCAACTCGGCTCTCCAGCAATCTCGGCTTTTATCTCACGCTGACCTACCAGAGTGATGACATCACCAGCACGGGTTGGGGGATGGTCGCGACAGCCGCGATCTACAGCGCCACCAACGCCACGACGCCGCTTGTTCAGTTTACCTACGACGCAAATGGGACGGCGACAGACCTGGCTGGCCGTAGCTATAAGTGCTCGAACTGCGCGAACGCCATGGGAGTGTCGCCGGAAATCTATTCCGGTACCCTGACGCTGCCGACCGAAACCAGTTCGAACGAACAGGTGACGGCGCTTAGCAGCATTCCAATGGTCGGAGCCGTCAGCCGCGATGGCGTGAACTGGAGTTACTCGTACCAGAACCCGACCTACAATATTGGCGCGTCCCGGTATAATTACGACAATGTCGTCGTGACCGGCCCGAACGGCTATCAGATGACCTACGCGATCCAGCAGAAGTCGCCAGGTGTTCCCTCCCCACCGCAAAACGCAATCGTGTCGGTCACGGACGCGCTGAACCACGTCACATCCTACACCTATGATAGTCGTGTCCGGCCGGTCGGCATCACCTATCCCGAAGGCAATTCGGTCGCGATCACGTATGACGTGTATGGCAATATCACGAACCAAACGACCAACGCCAAGCCGGGCTCAAGTCTCGCCGCCGTCAGCCAGAGCGCTTTTGTCGACACGACTTCATGCACCGGCGTGCTGTGCTACCGACCGGTCTGGACGCGCGATGGGCTCGGGCGCCAGACGGACTACATCTACAATGCGCAAGGACTGATAACGGAGCAGACCGATCCAGCTGATGCGACGGGCGTGCGCCGTAAGACATATCTGCAATATGACCCGCATGATACCGGTTCTGGCGTGATCTACCGTCTGTCGGTGATGCGGCGCTGCGGCTTCGGCACGACCTGCGGGACGAATGCGGAAGAGCGCACCGAGTACGATTATTGGGGAAACACATTCCTGCCGCTGCAAAAGCGGGAAATCGACGCAGCAGCCGGGATCACGCGGGTCACGCAATACGCTTATGACAATGCCGGGCGACTGTTGTCGACGGACGGGCCGTTGCCCGGCACCGACGATACGACCTATGCCCGCTACGACGTGGTCGGGCGTAAGACCTGGGAGATCGGGAAGGCCGGACCCGGAGGGGTTCGTATCGCAAACAGGACCACATATCGCGATGCCGATGACAAGGTGACCGCCATCGAAACGGGAACCGTCTCCGATCCAGCGAGTACAAGCTTGCTGGTCCGTCATCGGACAGACAGGGCATATGACAGCCGTCGCTATCCTGTTCGCGAAGCGGTGTCGGCAAACGGAACGACTTACCTGCTTACCAACCGATCGTTCGACGATCGTGGAGAGGCGGTCTGCGAGGCCAAGCGACTGAACGCGGCGTCCAGTTTTGCGACCGCCCCATCCGACGCATGCGTGCTCGATAATACGGGAAGCTACGGCCTGGATCGGATTACCAAGAACTCCTATGACGCGGCCGGAGAGTTGCTGAAGGTTCAGCGCGCCTACGGCACATCGCTGCAGCAAAATTATGTCACGTATACTTACAGTGCGAACGGCAAGCAGACGACGGTAACGGACGCGAACGGTAACCTGGCGAGCTATACTTACGACGGATTCGACAGGCTGGCGCAGTGGAACTTTCCGTCCAAGACGACGCCGGGCACGGCGAGCGGAAGCGACTACGAGGCCTATGGCTATGATGCCGTGGGAAACCGCCTGTCGTTGCGCAAGCGCGACGGGAGTGTGATCGGCTATAGCTACGACAATCTCAACCGGGTCATTCTGAAGGATATTCCCGGAGGGACGGCGGCGGATGTGTACTATGGATACGATCCATTGGGCCGGCAGCTCTATGCCCGGTTCGGCTCGGCAAGCGGTGCCGGATTGACCAACACGTATGACGATTTCGGCCAGCTGGCGTCGAGTTCCAACAATCTATCGGGAACCGCGCTGACGCTCAGCTATCAATACGATGCGGATGGCAACCGCACCTCGATGACGTTCCCTGACGGCGTAGTGTTTCGCTATCAGTACGATAGCATGGACCGCTTCACCTACGCCGACACGGCGAGCGGCCTTTATCTGGCGGGAATGGGCTACAGGCCTGAAGGGACGATCAACTACAAGTCGCTGGGCTATAACGCTGCGACCTATCCGCAATATGACGGGATCGACCGGCTGACGACGCTCAACAACGCGTTCAACGGTGGCGGCGGTGCGAACGATGTGACGGCGACGTTCGCGTATAACCCGGCGAACCAGATCGTGACGGGCACCCGCAACAACAATGCCTATGCGTTCACCGGCTATGTGAGCCTAAGCCGGAGCTATGTGGCGAACGGGCTCAACCAGTACACGAGTGCGGGACCGGCCTCGTTCGCCTACGATGCCAACGGCAACCTGACCGGCGATGGCACGAGCACCTACACCTACGATGTTGAGAACCGGCTGGTCGGCCGCTCGGGCGGGTTGGCGCTGAACTACGATCCTAACGGCCGGCTGTGGCAGACGGCGGGCAGTACCTCGGGCACGACGCGATATCTCTATGACGGCGACCAGCTGGTCGCGGAATATGACGGCTCGGGCAACCTGCTCAGGCGCTATCTGCACGGTCCGGGCGACGACGATCCGATGGTGTGGTTCGAAGGCTCTGCCGTCTCGAGCGCCACCAAGCGCTCGCTATCGGCCGACGAGCGGGGCTCGATCATCGCGGTCGCCGATGACAATGGCAACCCGATCGCGAAGAACTCTTACGACGAATACGGCATCCCGGACGATCCGGCGATGGGTAACAAGGGGCGGTTTCGATACACCGGGCAGGCCTGGCTCCCCGACCTCGGTATGTACTATTACAAGGCCCGCATCTACTCGCCCACGCTCGGCAGGTTCCTCCAAACCGACCCCATTGGCTACAAGGACCAGGCTAACCTTTACGCCTACGTGGGGAACGACCCGATCGATGGGACTGACACAAGCGGATTGACGACAGAGATTGCCAACACCTGCTCCCGTACTGGCGGAAGCGCCTGTTCAGGCTCCTACGGCGGCGATAACGGTACTGGGGATTATGGTACGGCAACTCATCAAACAAAGCCTAAAGAACAAGCTTGGCATGTGGGCATGAATGGCATGCTTCAGGAAGGACCGCCCCCAACCGATCTGGCAGTGGCTGGCGACACGATGGCGACGATGCAAGCCGATATGGACCAGCGAGCGGTAATGGCCCAGACCATGCCTCAATCGGAACTCAACGAACGCCGGGAAGCGCGGGCGAATGGAGCGATGACCGGAGTCGCCGTGCTTGAAGGGGTTTCGTTGGTGCGTGGTGCCGCAAGTGCAGCCCGGTCGTTCGTTAGGGTCGAAGGAGCTGGCAAGGCTGCTGCATATGGGACTGGTCGTATAGGGCAGATTCGATTTGGGGGTGGGCGTCTAATCTTACGGCTGGATCGGCCTCCAAGAACCGGCGGCTTTTATCACTTGAACATCGAGTCGCACACAATGGGCTTTAACTGGCACATACCCATTAATCCTTTGCACTGGTTCGGTTGGTAATCATGTTAAATCAATTAGAAAGAGTTGCTGATCTTGTTTCGAGAATGGTGACGCTGGAACAAGCAGCATGTCCTGAGTGGAATGAGATTGAGGTTTTTGCGGAGGAGGCCTTGATGCTCATTACCTCGCATCAGATCGGCGATCGTATTGACCCCTACGTCATAAAGTTCTTAGATGATGTAGAAATACGGCGGACAGAGAAGACCTTCGGTGAGCATCAACGGAAGATGGTTATGCGTGCCATACAGCCGCTAAAGACGTAACTCGATACCGGTGTGGCGATCGTATTGGCCCATCGTCTCATCGATCGCCGCGGCTCGCGCGCCATCGCGCAACCCTAGCGCTTTGGTGAAGCTGGTGCGGCTGTCGGTATAGATGGCGGCGCTGGTCCTGGCCCTGCTGATGGCGACGTAGGCGGAAGCGGTATCGACGGTGTTGGCGCGGAACGACTGGATGTGGGCGATGACCCGATCGCAGGTCGCGCCCTGACTGCTGTGGATCGTGCGAGCCCACCCCGGCCGGACATGGCGAACGGCGAGATGGCGAAGATCGAGCATCTGGCGTTGGACGTCATCCTTCTCGACCAGGACGCTGGCCCCGTGGGGATCGATCGCCACCACCATCGCGGTCGCGCCGTTGAGGCGATTGGCGCGGTAGTTGTTGCGGGTGAACTGGAGCTTGTCGCCTTGGCGGAACTCCTGCGCGACCTCGGCGAACGCCTCGGCGTGATCGCCGCCCCAGCGGGCAGGCTGCCAGTCGTGGGTCTTGCCTTTGGGCGGCACGATCCGCACGGTCTCGGTCTCGGTCTCGGTCTCGGTCTCGGTCTCGGTCTCGGTCTCGGTCCCGGCGTCCACGTGGTCGATGCAGTAGCCTGGACCGGGTCGCGGGCGGCTCTTCGCGCCCTTGCAGAACGTGACGATAACTGGCTGCGGGGTAAATCAAGTCCTACGTCGCGACAAACCATTCGACTTCGACCGCAACCAGAGCGACAGCGCAGTTGCTGACGAGTCGCGGGCGGGCCTGACGTGCCGCCCAGCTCCGGCCCGCCCCGCCCCGCCGATCGGGATCGGCCGGGGCTGTGGCTGGTGGGAGCAGCATTGGGCCGTCTCCCATCAGGAGACCGTTATGACCAAGCTCACCGATACCCAAGCGATCCTGCTGTCGACCGCGTCGCAGCGCGACGATCACAGCCTCTATCCGCTGCCGGACACCATCACCGCGGGCGCTGCGGTCACCAAGGCGATCAAGA
>NZ_JAFKMA010000004.1 GCF_017304635.1 Sphingomonas sp. | reverse complement strand
GCGAGGGACTTCACCTCCTGCGCGACCACTGCGAAACCGCGCCCGGCATCGCCCGCGCGCGCCGCCTCGATCGTCGCGTTGAGCGCCAGCAGGTTGGTCTGCCCGGCAATGTCGCGGATCAGACCGAGGATACTCTCGATCGACTTGGCATGATCGCTCAGCGCCTCCGACATGCCGACCGCGGCGCCGGCTTGCGAGCTCGCGCGGTTCGCGATCTCGGCCGCCGCCTCGACTTCGGTCCGCGCATCCTCGATCGCGCGGATCAGCCCGGCCGCCGTCTGCGCCGCCTCGCGCATCGCCACCGCCGACTGCTCCGCCGCCGCCGCCACTTCGCTCGTCTTGCCCAGCATCCCGCGGGCCAGCGTCGTCGTGCTCAACGCATGGTCGAGCAGCCCGGCGCTTTCACCCACCGCCGCGGCGATCGTGCCGCTCAGATCCTCGTCGAACGTCCGCCCCAGCGCTTCGCGCTGCGACCCCGCGTCGAACTCGATATAGGCGGCGTAGAGCGACGCGTAGACGTCGCATTCCAGGCTGCGCAGCCGCGTGAAGACGTCGTGGATGTGCTGCCGCTCTTCCTTGGTGCAATCGTGGCGGCGGCCGAGGATGTCGAGCGCGACCGACGCACCGGCCGAGGTCATCGCCAGCACCACCGTCAGCGGGACGTGCGACGAGATCGCGCCGGCGATGGTGCGCTCGGCCGATTCGACCCAATCCTTGCCGTCGGGATGAAGGAAGCGATTGCGGAGATAGGCGATGCCGAGCTGGACCAGCCGCTCATGATCGTGGTCGAGAAATATCGTCTCGCCGCGGAATTCGTGCCAGTGCGCCCAATGCGTTTCCGAAATCGCCCGCGCTTCGGGTTCGATGATGCTCCAGATCGTCTTGGCCGTCGCGATATCGTCGGCGGAGAAGCCGAACAGGCGCAGCCGCTCGGCGACATCGATGCGACGGCTGATACTGCCCGCCTCGGGCAGGATGCGCGCTTTGGCAGTGTCGACCAACTGAAATCCCCCGAACGTGAGCGTTCGCGGGAATAGTAGCGGGCGAACGAAAACAACCTCTTAACTAGACTCCGGCCCCTTTGCTCGCCCGCTCGATCCGCACCGGCACGCCCTTCGCCGCCGGGGTCTTCGAATCCTTGTCGTGGTACCACAGCGGCACCAGCGGATTGAGTTCGGGATAATAACCGGCGACGCAACCGTCGGGCAGGTCGAACGGCGTCACCGCCAGCCCCTCGACCCGGCGCTCGACATTGTCGCCGGCGTCGCCGATCAGGCTGACCAGCTCGCCACGCCGCAAGCCGTGCTCGGCCATGTCGCGCGGGCTGATGAGCAGGACCATGCGGGTGCCGTGGATGCCGCGCAGGCGATCGTCATGGCCGTAGATCGTCGTGTTGAACTGGTCGTTCGATCGCAGCGTCACCAGGTGGAACCGTCCCAGCGCGTCGCCGACGCCCAGCGCGCTCAGGCTTTCGGGCACGGTGAACTCCGCCTTGCCGCTTTCGGTCAGCCAGATCCGCTCGCGCGCCTTGTTGCCCTTGTAGAAGCCGCCCGGCTGCCACATCCGCGCGTTGAAGTCGTGGAACAGCTCCGGATAGGTTTCCGCGATCTCATCACGGATCAGCGCATAGTCCGCGGTCCATTCGTCCCAGCGCAATTTGTCGCTAGTATACCCCAAGGCTTCGGCGATTCCCGCGACGATCGCCACCTCGGACTTCAGATGCGGGCTGGCCGGCGGGCGCTTGCCCCAGGACCCGTGGATGCAACTGAAGCTGTCCTCGATCGTCACCGCCTGCGGACCGGACGCCTGCACGTCGGCCTCGGGCCGGGCGAGGCAGGGGAGCAGGTACGACACCTTGCCGTGGATCAGGTGGCTACGGTTGAGCTTGGTCGCGACGAACACGGTCAGCGCCTGTTCCATCCACGGCTCCTCGACCGCGCGATGATCGGGCACTGCGCGCACCAGATTGCCGCCCAGGCTGACCAGCGCCTTGACCGATCCGTCGACCACGCCCTCGCACACTTCGACCGTGGTATGTCCCGTGTCGCGCGGGGGTTCGAAGCCGAACTGTTCGGCGATCTTGTCGAGGGGCACGAGCTCGGGCTTTTCGGAGATGCCGACCGTCCGCTGGCCCTGCACGTTCGAATGGCCGCGCACCGGGCACATGCCGGCGCCCTTCTGGCCGATATTGCCGCGCATCAGCATCAGGTTGACGATCATCCCGATGCTCTTGGTGCCGTGGACGTGCTGGGTGATGCCCATGCCGTAGACCGCGATGGTGCGCTCGGCATCGCAATAGACGTCGGCCGCCGCTTCCAGGTCGCCGCGTTTCAGACCGGATTCGCGTTCGATCGCGTTCCATCCGGTCGCCTCGGCCTGCGTGCGGAACGCGTCCCAGTCGTGCGTGTGCTGGTCGAGGAAATCCTGATCGAGCACGCGCGGTTCGCCCGCGGCTTGCGCGATCGCGTCGCGTTCGAGCACCCGCTTCGCCATGCCCATGATCGCGGCGATGTCGCCGCCGGGGCGCACCTGGAGATATTGATGCGCGAGCGGCGTCGGGTGCTGGGTCAGCATCTGCATCGGATTCTGCGGATTGATGAAACGGATCAGCCCGACCTCGCGGATCGGGTTGAACACGATGATCTTGCATCCGCGCTGCGCGGCCAGTTGCAGCGGGTGGAGGAAGCGCGGGCTGTTGGTCCCCGGATTCTGCCCGAAATAGAGGATGCAGTCGCAGCTCTCGAAATCCTCGAGCTTGCAGGTGCCGACCGGCGATCCGATCACCTTCTTGAGACCGACCGACGTGGTCTCGTGGCACATGTTCGAACTGTCGGGCAGGTTGTTGTTGCCGAACCGTCGCGCGAGCAAGGCGTAGAGATAGCTGGTCTCCAGACTGGCCTTGCCGGAGGCGTAGAACACGACCGACTTCGGCGGCAGCGGCCGGAGCGCGGCGGCGATCCCGGCAAACGCTTCGTCCCAGTCGCACGGTACATAGGTGTCGCTGGCGGCATCGTAGCGCAGCGGATGCGTCAGCCGCCCGGTCATCTCCAGGTCGTAATCCTCCCAGCCGCGCAGTGCGCTGACGGTATGCTGGGCGAAGAAGTCAGGCGTGCAGCGGTCGCGCGTCAAATCCCACAACGTCGCCTTGGCGCCGTTCTCGCAGAATTCGAACGTGTGCGGGCTGGCCGGTTTCCCCCACGCGCACGACGAGCACATATAACCTTCGGTCTTGTTCTGGTGCGCTAGCGTGGTGAGCGCGCCGGCGATCGGCCGCTCGCGCCGCGCGACCTTGGCCATGCCCTTGACCGAGCCGAACCCGCCGGCCGACCCGGTATAGCGCACGGTGCCCTCGGCCATCATATTCTCCTCTTCGTCCGATCGTCGCAGCGCGGCGGCGGGATGGCAATCCGTCAGACGCTCTCGACGACGGGCTCGTGATAGGGACAATGATTGAACCGCGCCCGGAAGTCCGCCGAACGGCGATAGGGTTCGTTGCGCGCGCGGTTGATGTTGCCGAGCGGCTGGTGCGCGGCAAGGCCCGTCCAGATACTGAAGCGCATCTCGTCCTGGACCTGCTTCACCAACGCGGGCGCCCAACTGTCCTGATGTCGCGCGCGGAGCGTACCGACACGGCGGAACGGAAACTTCTCCTCGTCCCACGGCACCGTCGAATCCTCGATCGGTTGCTCGTCCAGGTCGTAAGCGAGCTGCACGCCGAATTCCCATTCGGCGTCGATGTCGCGCATCTCGGTCTGCACTTCCTCGCGGATCGCATCCTCGCGGCCGGCGACATCGATGATCTCGCCGCTCAGCGCGGTCATCGCCGGGGCGACCGGGCGCAGGCGGAACTTCGCGATATAGTCGCCGTAGCGAAACGGCGTGACCGAGTAATAGGTCTCGCCCAGCGGCTCGACATTGGGTGCGCCGCCCAGCGTGTCGATCGTCGCCGGCGGTTGCAGCCCGACCGCCTCGATCGCATTGTGCACGCCGCGCAGCGCCGCCGACAGCACCTTCTTGGTGCCCTCGATCCGATCGGTGGTCTTGGCAAGCAACTTCAGATTGCCGAGGAACTTGGCCGCGGTCTTCGCCTGGAACGCCGGCGCGTTCACCATGATGAAGTCCTGCGTCGTGCCGTCCGACCCCGGCAGCCGCTCGCCCGCGACGTCGAGCACCTTGAGCGCGAAACCGCGCGGCAGGCTGATCGCGTCGGGCAGGATATCGCCGGCATTGGTCGACAGGCGGAGAAAGGCGGGATGCGTGCCCGGCGTCGCGAACAGGCCCTGCGCGAGGTCGGGCGGCAAGTCGCCGTCGATCGTCAGTTCACCGCGCAGGATGCCGTGCGCCTTGGCATGGACCGAGCGCACCGCATGGCCGTAATCCTCGGCCGTCTTCTTCAGGATGACGTCGAAGGTTTCGTTGAGTTCGCGGATCGTCTCCGCCTCGTCGGGCTGGACCTGTTCGACGTGCGGGGTGAAACGGACGGGGGCTGGCATCGGCGCGATCTCCTAGAGGCTAAATGGTCGAACGCGCAGGGTTCCTGAATTGCTACACGCAATAATGCTGATCTCGATCAGTCGGTTAGCTTGGCAAGATCGTCGGGGCGGTTGATATTGGGGGGCAGTTGCGCCGCCACTAACGCGATCGGGGTGGCGCCGATCGCCGCCGCCCAGCCCCGGATCGAGCGCGTGCCGTCGGTCGCCAGATGGGCGTCGAGCGCTGCGGCGAGCGTGGCCGGCCAGATACCGACCACCGGCATGTCGGCAAGAAAGGCCGCGTCGTCCCGCATCAGGAGAACATCCAGCAAGGCTCGATCGATCGTCGGCACATCGCACGGCACGGTCAGGATGCGGTCGAACCCCGCGTTTCCTGCGCAATGCAAGGCCGCGTTGATCGCGGCGAGCGGGCCGAGGTCGGGCGCCGGTCGATCGGCGAGCGCCGGCAGATCGCGATAGGATCGTCCGCAGATCACGACGGCATCGACCGTCGCGGCGAGCGTATCGATGACGTGATCGATCAACGGCCGTCCGCGCCAACCGGCCAGCGCCTTGTCGCTGCCGAACCGACTCGATCGCCCGCCGGCCAGCACCGCACCGAGCGTCCTCATGGGTATGCCAGCAAGGCATCGGGGCGCGCGAGGGCGACGAGTCGCAAGCCGGCCGCCTCCGCTCGCGCGACCGCCAGCGCGGTCGGGGCAGAGATCGTCGCGAGCAGCGGACATTGCGCGATCGCCGCTTTCTCGACCAATTCGTACGAGCAGCGTGAGGTCAGCAGCGCGAAGCCGCCCTCCCACGCGGTTCCGGCTCGCAGCATCGCGCCGATCAGCTTGTCGAAAGCGTTGTGGCGCCCGACATCCTCGCGCACCGTCAACACGCGTCCGGCCGCATCGCAGTGCGCAGCGGCGTGCACCGCGCCGGTCGCGGCGTTGAGCGGCTGCGCGGCCGAGAGCGCGCCGAGTGCGGCGAACACCGCCGCCTCCGTTCCCGCAAACCGCACGGTGACGGGCGGCAACGGCCGCATCGCCTGCGCCAGATTCTCGATGCCACACAGCCCGCACGACGATTCGGACACGCGATGCCGCACCCGCTCGACCACGCGGTCGGCGACTCGCGCACCCACGCTCAATCGCACGATCACGCCATCGGGCTGGGGGTGGACCAGGCAATCCTCGACATCGTCGGCACCGTCGATCAACCGTTCGGTCAACGCGAAGCCGTATGCCAGGTCGACCAGGTCGGCCGGGCTGGCCATCAGGACGGCATAGCCGATGCCGTTGACCTCGATCGCGATCGGCGTTTCCGCGGCCAGCGCGCGTTCGACCGACGTGACGATGCCGTCGGCCGCATGGCGATCGAATCGCGTGACGATGCTCGGCGGCGGGACATGCATCGCGCGACGATAGCCTAGAGCCGCGCCAGCGTCGCCGGGTCGCGTTCGCCGCCGTAGAATGCGTCGAGACAGGCTGCGTACGGGTCGCTGCCCTCACCCGCCGCCGCTTCGAACAGGGTCAGGCTCGAGCGCAGCTTGACCGCATCGATCCCGCCCAGGATCGCGTCGGCCGACCGCCGCCCCGCCCAGCCGAGCATCGCCGCGACACCCGCCTCCAGCCGTTCGCGCAACACCGGGTCGGCGAGATAGGCGCGTGCCTCCGCCAGATCGCGGATCGCATAGCGCCGCGCCATGTCGCTCGCGCCCAGCCCGGCGATCTGCGGGAACACGAACCACATCCAATGGCTGGACTTGGCCCCAGCGCGCAGTTCGGCGAGCGCACCATCGATCACGCCGGCTTGCGCGGCGTGGAAACGCGAAAGGTCGGTCATGCGTATCGCAACGATCCGACCGCCTGCCTGCTCCCGATGCCGACGGATTCGACTCGTCGGACGCAAGAACATATCATGAACATATCATCCGATTCGGAGTTCGCGCCATGGCCAAGTTCGGCGACCGCTTCTTCTTCGCGCTCAAGCCCGCCGCCGCCGCGTTGCCGC
Source organism: Sphingomonas sp. (assembly GCF_017304635.1). Lineage (GTDB taxonomy): Bacteria > Pseudomonadota > Alphaproteobacteria > Sphingomonadales > Sphingomonadaceae > Sphingomonas. The sequence goes on along the minus strand of NZ_JAFKMA010000004.1, from coordinate 364,619 downwards.
AGCTGGCAACGGCCCGGCGCGACCATTGTCCCACACACGCCATTCCGGACGAGCATTGGCACGTCACGCTCGACATCCTCGACGACGTCGCCGCGGCGGACAGGCAGTTGGTCGATCGACTCGTCACCGCGGGATCGCGCGTCGAAAGCGATTCCTTCGCCTTTGCGCTGGAGCGGATCGTCGGGCTGGGCGGCTGGATCGGCTTGCGCGTCGGCCGCCGGCCCGCGGCGTTGATGCGGCTCCACGCCGCGATCCGCGCCGCGCTGCTGGCGGTCGGGCTGGCGCCGCGCCGGGACTGGGCGTTCAATCCCCACCTGACCCTGGGCTATCCGCACGGCGCGCCGTTCTCGCACGCCATCGCCCCGATCGGCTGGCAGGCCGAGGAGATCGTGCTGATCCACAGCCATCTGGGCGAGACGCGGCATCAGGAAATCGGTCGCTGGGCGCTGATGCCGGAGCGGCAATTATCCCTGTTCTAACGCTGGCAGCGCCCAGTCGATCGGCGGTTCGCCATGCTCGATCAGGAACGCGTTGGCGCGGCTGAACGGCTTGCTGCCGAAGAACCCGCCATGCGCCGACAGCGGCGACGGATGGACCGACTTTATGACGAGATGCCGCCCGCCGCGATCAACCGAATCGACGAACGCCGCCTTCTTCTGGGCATGGCTGCCCCACAGCATGAAGACGGTCGGCCGCGTCTGCGCGTTGACCAGCCGGATCACCGCATCGGTGAAGCGTTCCCACCCGCGCCCCTGGTGCGCCGCCGCGCGGCCCATCTCGACCGTCAGCACCGCATTGAGCAACAACACGCCCTGCTGCGCCCAATGTTCGAGGAAGCCGTGCCGCGCCGGCGCGATGCCGAGGTCGCTTTCCAACTCGCGATAGATGTTGGCGAGGCTCGGCGGGACGCGGACGCCGAGCCGGACCGAGAAGCTGAGGCCGTGCGCCTGGCCCTCGCCATGATACGGATCCTGCCCCAGGATGACGACGCGGACTCGATCGAGCGGCGTCAGGTCGAGCGCGCGGAACCAGTCGTTGGGGGCGGGAAAGATACGTTTGCCGGCGGACCGCTCAGCAACCAGAAACGCGCGCAAAGTTGACATGTAGGGTTGCGCGAACTCGCCGCGCAACGGCTCCAGCCAGCTCGGGTGCAGCCTGATCTCGCCCATCGCCGTGCTTGACCCCAGCCGGGGTGGCGCTGTCAATGCACGGATGCTGCGACCCGAGGGCGGCGACGGTCCCGCTCATGCGAACGGGACGACCGAGGTGGCGGCGTTGATGAGGGCTGCCGAGCACAGCAGCGCCGCGACGAGCGAGAAGAACGCCTGACCCGAGATCGAACGAACCGACATGACTGATATCCCTTTATGACCGGCCGCCGTTCATTCGGCGGCCTTGCCCAGGACTTTGCACCAGTCGTGCCAATTCTATATGTGATTGTAAAAGCTAGATATTATTTTGACGAGCACAGTAAGGTCGTGATAACCGCCAAACTTTGATGTGCCACCCGCCGACTATTGGCGCGATTTCCTACGCGGCGTCGCGCTCGATCAGGTTCCGGCCGCCGTCCTTCGCGCGATAAAGCAGTCGGTCGGCCCGCCCCATCACCGATCCCAGCGATTCGCCGTCATTATGGGCACTTACCCCGCCGGAAAAGGTGACCGCGCCGAGCGGGGCGTCGGTCTCGCGCAGGCGATAGCGCTTGGCCGCCACGGCATCGCGTGCGGTATCGAGCGTATCGGCCGCGACGTCGACCGCACAACCAGTGAACAGCACCGCGAATTCCTCGCCGCCATAGCGTGCGACCAGATGCTCGCCGCACGCTTCGCGCAACGCGCCGGCGATGACCTTGAGCACACGGTCGCCGACGGCATGGCCGAAGCGATCGTTGACCGACTTGAAGCGATCGACGTCGCACAATGCGACGCAGATCGGCGCGCCGGCGCCGCTCGCCGCTTCGAACGCTTCCTCGAAGGCACGGCGATTGGCGAGGCCGGTCAGCGGATCGGCCTTGGCATCGTGGCGTGCGGTCTCGAGCTCGCGCCGCAACGCGTCGGCTTCCTCGTTGGCGCTCGCCATCCGCGCTTCGGCGGCCCGCACGCGGTCGAGCATGGTGCTCGCCAGCCGCGTGATGTCGATCGCCTGTTCGGCGCCACCGCGCATCGCCGCTGCGCTCGCTTCGAGATCACGACCGAACCCGCGCGTTTCCGCCCGGATCGCGGCGACCGTATCGGCAAAGCCTTCGACCTGCATCTGCGTGCGCGCGACCAGCGCCTGCATCGCTTCCTCGGCATTGCTCGCGTCGACGCCGTCGCCCGGCGACGTGCCGGTCGCGACCGCGCTGCCCAGTTCCTCGATATCGCGCGACGTCAGCCGGACCCCGCCATCGGTGATCTGCGCGACCGCGGCGGCCAGCGGCCCGGTCGGCGCGCTCAGCACGCGATGCACGAAGGCGTAATTGACGGGATCGACGCTCAGCCGATGCGCGAACAGGAAGTCGCCGATCGCTGCATACAGCCGATCGGACACCCCTGGCTTAAGATTGAACTGCGGCGCGCTTGCCACCCATTTGCCCCGATTGCCCGTCCCTGCGGCCAGCCGGATAACGCCAAAGCGCTAAGAATAGGTTGTGCGACCTGTCCGATGGGTCCGCTTATTTGAGCGCGCGCACCGCATCGAGCGTCAGGCGAACATGATCGGCCGCACTCAGGTTCGAATGGACGAACGTGATCTTGCCGTCGCGCGCGATGACGTAGCTGGTGCGGTTGGTGACGGCGCGCAACTGCTTGGTCTCGACGTCCGGGATCATGCGGTCGAGCGCGACGTCATATGCCTTGACCACGCGCGGCCCCGCGCTGGCGACGGTGAACTTGCCCGCGCACTTCTCCTTGCTGAACTTGACCAGCCGCTCGACCGTATCGGTCGACATGCCGATCACGGTCGCGCCCGCCGCCTTGAATTGCGGCATCGCTTCCGAGAAATCATGCGCTTCCTGGTTGCACCCGCCGGTATAGGCGGCCGGGAAGAAATACAGCACGACCGGCCCTTTCCTGAGCTCGTCGGCCAGATGCAGTTTGACGATGTTGCCGTCGAGCGCACCACGCGTGGTGAAGTCGGGCGCCTTCTGCCCCGGCGACAGCGCCGCGGTGGCGGGAAGCGCGATGGCGATCGCGGCGGCGGCGAGGAAGGGACGAAGGCGCATCGGGGCTCTCCTTGAAACGATGGCCGCCTTCCTAGACCGCGCCGGGCCGCGCCGCTAGGGCCAGCCGATGCGCATCACCGACGCCGACATCGCCCTTGCCCACCGCCTCGCCGACGCCGCGGGCGCCGCGATCCGCCCGCATTTCCGCAACGTCGCCGTCGAGACCAAGGACGACCTGTCCCCCGTCACCGCCGCCGACCGCGAGGCGGAGCAGGCGATGCGCGCCTTGCTCGCCGCCGAAGCGCCGCGCGACGGTATCGTCGGGGAGGAGTTCGGCACCAGCGAGGGCGCGACCGGCCGGCAATGGGTGCTCGACCCGATCGACGGCACGCGCGCCTTCATCGCTGGGCGGCCGCTGTTCGGGACCTTGGTCGCGCTGGTCGTCGACGGCTGGCCCGCGATCGGGATCATCGACCAGCCGATCATCGGCGAGCGCTGGATCGGCGCGATCGGCCGCCCGACCCTGTTCAACGGCGCCCCCGCGCGCACGCGCCCATGCCCCAGCCTCGCCGGCGCCAGCCTCGCCACGACCAGCCCGCATCTGTTCGACCCGCACCAGGCCGAGCACTACATGGCGCTGATCGAGACCATCGCCGACGGCAATCTGCGCCAGGGCCCGCTCTATGGCGGCGACTGCTACAATTACGGCGCGCTGGCGAGCGGGCATATCGACGTCGTGATCGAGGCCGGGCTCAAGCTGTACGACTTCGCCGCCCTCGTCCCGATCGTCGAGGGCGCAGGGGGGCATATGTGCGACTGGTCGGGCGACCCGCTGACGGCCGCGAGCAGCGGCGAAGTGCTGGCGATCGGCGATCCCGCGCGGACCGAAGAGGTGCTGGAAGCGCTGGCCTGCGGGCATTGATTCGACGCGCTCCCGCGCGTGGGCGGCGCCGGCCCGCTCCCCCACCCGACCGCCCACAGGATATGCTATCTGGGCGGTCGGGTGGGGGAGCGGGCCGGCGCCGCGACAGACAATCATTGCTTTCTGCGAGACTCGCCGCTATGCGCGCCAGCTTCTCGCAAGCGAGGTGAACGAACCGCCCGGCCACAAGGGCTGCCGCGGCGGTTCCAGTCTCGCTTCAAACGAAAGGACCAAAATGCCCAAGCTCAAGACGAAGAGCGGCGTCAAGAAGCGCTTCAAGCTCACTGCCACCGGCAAGCTGAAGCACGGCGTCGCCGGCAAGCGCCACCGCCTGATCTCCCACAACGGGAAGTACATCCGCCAGAACCGCGGCACCACCGTGCTGTCGGACGCCGACACCAAGACGGTGAAGGCCTGGGCGCCGTACGGCCTGAACTGAGGAGCTAGAGAGATATGGCACGCGTCAAACGGGGTGTAACCACCCGCGCCAAGCACAAGAACATCCTGGAACAGGCCAAGGGCTATTCGGGGCGTCGCAAGAACACCATCCGCATCGCGCGGCAGGCGGTCGAAAAGGCCGGCCAGTACGCCTATCGCGATCGCAAGGTGAAGAAGCGGACCTTCCGGGGTCTGTGGATCCAGCGCATCAACGCCGGCGTCCGCGCCGAGGGCCTGACCTATTCGCAGTTCATGCACGGGCTGAAGCTCGCCGGCGTCGAACTCGACCGGAAGGTGCTCGCGGACATCGCGATGCACGAAGGCGAAGCGTTTAGCGCCATCATCGCGCAGGCGAAGGCGGCGCTGCCCCAGGCCGCCTGAAGAGACCTGTCGCGCGAAGAAATCGGGGCGTCGGTGGTTTGCCACCGGCGCCCTTTTCGTTAAGCACGCCGTCATTCCCGCGCAGGCGGGAATCCAGAATTTTGTCGGCCTGAAGAGAGCGATGGAAAAGCAGCCCTGCGTTTACATGATGGCCAGCCGCCGTCACGGCACGCTCTACATCGGCGTCACCTCGAATCTGGTCGGCCGCATCCTACAGCACCGCGAAGGCAGGTTCGACGGATTCAGCAAGCGCTATGGCTGCGTCCGGCTGGTCTGGTTCGCCGTTGCCGATACGATGGAAGCGGCAATCACGCGCGAAAAGCAGATGAAAAAATGGAACCGTGACTGGAAGGCGCGTCTGATCGAAGAGGACAATCCGCAGTGGGACGATCTGGCGATCGGCCTGGGTTTGCCGCCGTTTATCGCCGATCTGCGATCATCAGAAGAAGCGCTGCTGGATTCCCGCCTGCGCGGGAATGACATTTAGGGACGAAATCGTGACCAATCTCGACCAATTGAAGACCGACCTGCTCGCGCAGATCGACGCGGCGGCGACGCCGGAGGCGATCGAGGCGGTACGCGTCGCCGCGCTCGGCAAGTCGGGCAGCGTGACCGGTCTGCTCAAGACGCTCGGCGCGATGAGCCCCGAGGAGCGTCAGGTCGAAGGGCCGCGCATCCATGGCCTGCGCGAGGCGGTCACCGCCGCGCTGACCGCGCGCAAGGCCGAGCTCGACCGCGCCGCGCTCGACGCGAAGCTAGCGAGCGAGACGCTCGACATGACCCTGCCCGCCGACCTCGCGCCCGCCGGCACGGTGCATCCGGTCAGCCAGGTGATGGACGAACTGGCGGAGATCTTCGCCGATCTGGGGTTCGCGGTCGCGACCGGGCCGGAGATCGAGGACGACTGGCACAATTTCGCCGCGCTCAATATTCCGGACACGCATCCGGCGCGGGCGATGCAGGACACGTTTTATCTCGAGGAACCGAGAGCGGCCGGCGACGGGCAAAGCCCGTCGTCGGACGGCGAGCTTCGTTCGCCGCCGGCAGGGCTCGATTCCTCGCCGATGGTCCTCCGCACCCACACCTCCCCCGTGCAGATCCGCACGATGGTCGAAGTCGCGCGGCGCACGCAGAATGCCGGCGAGGGCATCCGCATCATCGCGCCCGGCCGCGTCTATCGCAGCGACTGGGACGCGACGCACACGCCGATGTTCCACCAGGTCGAGGGGCTGGTGATCGACAAGGGAATCACGCTCGGTCACCTGAAATGGACGCTGGAGACGTTCCTGCGCGCCTTCTTCGAGCGCGACGACGTCGTGCTGCGGCTGCGCCCGAGCTATTTCCCGTTCACCGAACCCTCCGCCGAGGTCGATGTCGGCTTCTCGATCGAGAAGGGCAAGCGCGTAATCGGCGGCCAGGACGGCTGGATGGAAGTGCTGGGCAGCGGCATGGTCCACCCCAAGGTGATCGCCGCCTGCGGGCTCGACCCGGCGGAGTGGCAGGGCTTCGCGTTCGGCTGCGGCATCGATCGGCTGGCGATGCTGAAATACGGCATCGACGATCTGCGTCCGGTGTTCGAGGGCGACGTCCGCTGGCTGAAGCATTACGGGTTCTCGGCGTTCGACGTGCCCACGCTGAGCGGGGGAGTCGGGGCATGAAGTTCACGTTGAGCTGGCTCAAGCGGCACCTCGACACCGATGCATCGATCGATACGATCGTCGACACGCTGACGCGGATCGGGCTGGAGGTCGAGGGCGTCGACAATCCGGCGGCGAAACTCGACGGCTTCACCGTCGCCCGCGTGCTGACTGCCGAGCGTCATCCGCAGGCCGACAAGCTGCAGGTGCTGAGCGTCGATCGCGGCGATGGCGTGCCGTTGCAGGTCGTGTGCGGCGCGCCGAACGCGCGCGCGGGGCTGGTCGGCGTGCTCGGCCTGCCCGGCGCGGTGGTGCCGGCGAACGGCATGGAACTGAAGGTGTCGGCGATCCGCGGGGTCGAATCGAACGGCATGATGTGTTCGACGCGCGAGCTCGAACTCGGCGAGGACCATGACGGCATCGTCGAGCTGCCGGCCGACGCGCCGGTCGGCACGTCGTTCGCTCGATACGCCCATCTCGACGACCCGGTGATCGACGTCAGCATCACGCCCAACCGCCAGGATTGCATGGGCGTGCGCGGCATCGCGCGCGATCTCGCGGCGGCGGGGCTGGGGACGCTCAGGCCGCTCGATGTCCCGGCTGTGGCGGGCGAGGGTGCAGGTCCCGACGTGCGGACCGACGACACCGCTGGCTGTCCCGCCTTTTACGGCCAGGAAGTGCGTGGCGTGACCAACGGCGCGGCGCCCGAGTGGATGGCGCGTTATCTGCGCGCGATTGGGCAGAAGCCGATCTCGGCGCTGGTCGACATCACCAATTTCGTGTCGGTCGATCTGGACCGGCCCTTGCACGTCTACGATAAGGCCAAGCTCAAGGGCGGGCTGGTCGCGCGCAAGGCGAAGCAGGGCGAACAGGTGCTGGCGCTCAACGGCAAGACCTACACGCTGTCGCCCGACATGACGGTGATCGCCGACGATGCCCAGGTCCACGACATCGCCGGCATCATGGGCGGCGAGGAATCGGGCGTGTCCGACGCGACCACCGACGTCGTCATCGAATGCGCCTGGTTTGATCCCGACCATATCGCGCGCACCGGCCAGAAGCTGCAACTGACCAGCGACGCGCGCCAGCGGTTCGAGCGCGGGGTCGACCCGGCGTTCCTCGACGAGGGACTCGCGATCGCGACGCGATTGGTGCTCGATTTGTGCGGCGGGACGGCGAGCGGGGTGACGCGCGCCGGGCAGCCGCCGCTGGAACCGCGCGCGATCACCTATGACACCGCGCTCGCCGAGCGGCTTGGCGGCCTGGCAGTGGCGGCGGATCGCCAGCGCGACATCCTGACGCGACTGGGCTTTGTCGTCGACAGCGACTGGCGCGTGACGATCCCGACTTGGCGTCGCGATATCGACGGCCCCGCCGATCTGGTCGAGGAAGTGATCCGGATCGAGGGCATCGACAAGGTGCCGTCGACGCCGTTGCCGCGCATGCCCGGCGTCGCCCGGCCGACCGCAACCGCGGCGCAGCGCCAGGAGCGCAAGCTGCGCCGTGCCGCCGCCGCGCGCGGGATCGACGAGGCGGTGACGTGGTCGTTCGTCAGCGAACCCGCCGCCGCCGCGTTCGGCGGCGGCGCCTGGCGCCTCGCCAATCCGATCAGCGAGGAACTCAAGGTCATGCGCCCGTCGCTGCTGCCAGGGCTGCTGTCCGCCGCGGCGCGCAACCGCCATCGCGGGGCGGGCAGCGTGCGGCTGTTCGAGCTCGGCCGGCGCTATTTCGCCGGCGCCGACGGCCAGTCGAACGAATGCGCGACGCTCGGCCTCGTCCTCGCCGGGGACAAGCGCATCCGGGGCTGGCAGTCGGGCAAGGCCGCGCCGTTCGACGCGTTCGATGCCAAGGCCGAGGCGCTGGCGCTGCTCGCCGCCGCCGGCGCGCCGGTCGACAACCTTCAGGTGATGGGCCCGGAGTCGGACGGGGCAGCCGATCACTGGCATCCCGGCCAGTCGGGCACGCTGCGGCTAGGGCCAAAGACGGTACTGGCGGCATTCGGCGTGCTGCACCCCGCGACGTTGCGCGCGTTCGACCTCGACGGACCGGTGGCCGCGGTGGAGCTCTACCTCGACGCGATCCCGGCGAAGCGGGGGTCGGGCTTCATGCGCGCCGCTTTCGCCCCGCCGGCGCTGCAAGCCGTCACCCGCGACTTCGCCTTCACGGTGCCGGCCGAGCTCACCGCCGACGCCCTGACGCGTGCGGTACGTGGCGCCGACAAGGCCGCGATCACCGCCGCTCGCGTGTTCGACCGGTTCGAGCGCGACGACGTCCGGTCGATGGCGATCGACGTGACGCTGCAACCCGGCGACAAGAGCTTCACCGAGCCCGAACTGAAGGCGATCGCCGACAAGATCGTCGCGGCGGCCGCGAAACTCGGCGCGGTGCTGCGGAGTTGAGGTTCACCCGGTCGGGCACTGCCGCGACGACCGACGGAGATTGAGATGAAGACAGCCCTCATCACGGGTGCGACGTCGGGGATCGGCGAGGCCGCCGCGCGGGCGTTCGCCGGCGCGGGGTGGCGCGTGGTCGGGACCGGGCGGCGGGCCGATCGGCTCGATGCGCTGGCGAGCGAGCTCGGCGACGCCTTCCACGGTTGCAGGTTCGACGTCACCGACGAAGCGGCGCGCGACGCGGCGCTGGATGCGCTGCCGGCCGATTTCCGTGGGCTCGACCTGCTCGTCAACAATGCCGGTCTCGCGCTGGGCACGGCGGCGGCGCAGGACGCCAGCCTCGACCAGTGGCGGACGATGATCGACACCAATGTCGTCGCTTTGGTGTCGCTGACGCGCAAGCTGCTGCCCGCGCTGATCGAGCGCCAGGGCGCGATCGTCAACCTGTCGTCGGTCGCCGCGACCTACCCCTATTCCGGCGGCAACGTCTATGGCGGGACCAAGGCGTTCGTCCGCCAGTTCAGCCTGGGCCTGCGCTCCGATCTCGCCGGCACCGGCGTCCGCGTCACCTCGATCGAGCCGGGCATGGTCGAGACCGAGTTCACCGCCGTCCGCACCGGCAGCCGGGACGCGTCGGACAAGCTCTATGCCGGCGCACACCCGATGACCGGCGACGACATCGCCGCGACGATGCTGTGGATCGCCGAACTGCCCGCGCACCTCAACGTCAACGCGATCGAACTGATGCCGGTCAGCCAGTCGTTCGCCGGTTTCGCCGTGGCGCGCGACCAATGATTACGATCGGCACCGACGCCCTGACCGCGGCGATCAACCCCTTCGGCGCCGAACTGACGTCGTTGCGCGACGCCGAGGGACGCGAGCTGATGACGAGCGCCGATCCGGCATATTGGACGGGACATGCGCCGATCCTGTTCCCGATCGTCGGCCAGCTGAACGACGATACGCTGCGAGTCGATGGGCGCCCCTATGCGATGAAGAAGCACGGTTTCGCGCGCCGCAGCACGTTTGCGGTCGTCGACCATGCGGCGGATCGCGCGACCTTCCGGTTGCAGGCCGACGACGAGACGCGCGCCCAGTATCCGTTCGATTTCACGCTCGATCTGGCCTTCGCGCTGGCCGGTGCGACGCTGAGCGTGACCGCGACGATCGCCAATCCCGGCGACGTGCCGCTGCCGGCGAGCTTCGGCTTCCACCCCGCCTTCGCCTGGCCGCTGCCCTATGGCCGGCCCCGCGCCGACCACCGCATCGTCTTCGCGTCCGACGAGCCCGGCGAGATCGTCGTGCTGGCCGACGGCCTGTTCGCGCGGACCCGGCCGTCGCCGCTCGACGGCCGCACGCTGCACCTCGCCGACGCGCTGTTCGCGGACGATGCGCTGATCTGGAACCCGGTCGCCGCCCAGAGCGTGACCTATGGCGCGAGCGACGGCCCGTCGCTGCGAGTCGACTTTCCCGACACGCCCGACCTCGGCATCTGGACCAAGCCCGGCGCGGCATTCGTCTGCATCGAGCCGTGGCACGGCCATGCCGATCCGGTCGGCTTCACCGGCGATTTCCGGACCAAGCCCGGCGTGTTCGAGGTCGCGCCGGGCGACCGCAAGACGTGCCGGGTGGCGATCACGCTCCAGCCCTGACCTTGCGCCGCTGCGTCGGCGCGCCATATCGCGGCGCAAGGGGGACGTCGGCATGCTGATCGTGATCGCACTGGGAGTTTGGCTGCTGTTGCACGCCAGCGAGGGCACGCCGACCGGGCGCGTCCTGCATCGCTGGCTGGTCGAGCGCCCGGCGGCGCGACTGTCGCGGATCTCGCGCGGGCAGGTGCTGCTGATGCTGACGCTGGCGGTGATGGTGGTGACGATCATCTGGCTGCTCGAGGATGACGGCCCCGCGCTGGTCGCGTTCGGCCTGCCCGATATCGCCGGGCTGGCGGTGGCGATCGACCTCGGCACCCTGCTCGACGTGGCGCTGGTCGCGGTGGTTGCGTTCTCCACCGTCCGGGTGCGCGCGGCCGGCCGCTGGATCGCCGCGCGGCTCGCCCCGCGTCGCCCGCGCCGGCGGAGCATCCGCATTCGTCGCACTACCCGGCCCGCCAACGACGACGAGGACCGATGGGCGCTCGCCGCCTGAGTCCGATCGCGCTTGCAATGTTGGGTTTCACCTGAAACCCCCTCCTCATCCCCAGCCGATCGCGTCGATGCGCCGATCGGCGCGAACCGCGCTACCCCCGTCAAGTTTGTCAACTTTGGATCGCCTTCCCTCGACCTGAACCCCTGGCGCGGGTAGGAGCGCGCGCATCATGACCGTTTCCGATCGCCGCACCTTCGCCATCATCTCGCACCCCGACGCCGGCAAGACCACGCTGACCGAGAAGCTGCTCTATTTCGGCGGCGCCATCCATCTGGCCGGTGAGGTCAAGGCGCGCGGCCAGAACCGGCGCGCGCGATCGGACTGGATGAAGATCGAGCAGCAGCGCGGCATCTCGGTCACCTCGTCGGTGATGACGTTCGAACGCGCCCAGGAAGACGGAAGCGTTATCACGTTTAACCTGCTCGACACGCCGGGGCACGAGGATTTCAGCGAGGACACCTATCGCACGCTGACCGCGGTCGATTCGGCGGTGATGGTGATCGACGCGGCGCGCGGCATCGAGGCGCAGACCCGCAAGCTGTTCGAGGTGTGCCGGTTGCGCTCGGTCCCGATCATCACCTTCGTCAACAAGGTCGACCGCGAGGGCCGCAGCCCGTTCGAGCTGCTCGACGAGATCGCCGACGTGCTCGCGCTCGACGTGTGCCCGATGTCGTGGCCGGTCGGGATGGGCGGCACGTTCCAGGGCGTGCTCGATCTCCAGAACCGGACGATCAGCCGGCCCGAGGGCGACAGCCGTACCTTCCAGGGCAAGGTCGAACCCGCGCCCGATCTGCCCGCCGATGTCGCCGAGGAAATCGAGCTGGCCCAGGCCGGCTATGCCGCGTTCGATGCCGAGGCGTATCGCCACGGCGACCTGACGCCGGTCTATTTCGGATCGGCGCTCAAGGATTTCGGTCCGGCCGAACTGATCGCCGCGCTCGCGTCCTATGCTCCGCCGCCGCGCGCGCAGCCGGCCGAGCCTGCCCCGGTCACCCCGGACACCGACGAAGTCACCGGCTTCGTGTTCAAGGTGCAGGCCAACATGGATCCGCAGCACCGCGACCGCATCGCGTTCATGCGGCTGGTGTCGGGCACCTTCAAACGCGGGATGAAGCTGACCCCGACCGGGCACGGCAAGCCGATCGCGGTGCACTCGCCGATCCTGTTCTTCGCGCAAAACCGCGAGATCGCCGACGAGGCCTTCCCGGGCGACATCATCGGCATCCCCAACCACGGCACCTTGCGCGTCGGCGACACGCTGTCGGAGCGCGCCGACGTGCGCTTCACCGGTCTGCCCAATTTCGCGCCCGAGATTCTGCGCCGCGTCGCGCTGAAGGATCCGACCAAGACCAAGCAGTTGCGCAAGGCGCTCGACGACATGGCCGAGGAAGGCGTGACTCAGGTCTTCTATCCGGAGATCGGGTCGAACTGGATCATCGGCGTGGTCGGCCAGCTCCAGCTCGACGTGCTCGTCAGTCGGCTGGAGGCGGAATACAAGGTCGCGGCCGGGCTGGAGATGGCACCGTTCGACACGGCGCGCTGGATCTCGGCGGCGGACCCGGCCGACCTGAAGGCGTTCGCCGACCTCAACCGCGCGGCGATGGCCAAGGATCGCGACGGCAACCCGGTGTTCCTGGCGAAGACCGCGTGGGAAGTCGGCTACGTCGCCGACCGTTATCCGAAGGTGAAGTTCGCCGCGACGCGGGAGCGTTAAGCCACCGCTCGCCCCGGCCGCGCGAGCATCACGACCCCACCAATCGTCATCAGTGCCGCGAGGAGGCGAATAGGCCAGATCGGAAACAGCACCAGCGCGACGATCCACACCACCAGCGCGGCCATCAACACGATCGCGCCGGCCACTTGCGATCGCGGCGGGGGCGGCACGTCCGCGCCCTCCTCGACCCAGCCCCGCTTGAGCGGTCGGATCGCCAGCAGCGCGAGCACCGCGGCGACGAGGTAGAGGCACACGCCGATCATCGCCGCGATACCGAGCGACTGGTCGCCATATTTCGCCTTCAGCGCGACCGACAACGCGCCCATCAGCCACGGCCCCAGCCCGAGCCCGAGCAGGTTGTTGATGAGCAGGAACGTGCCCGACGTCCCCGCCCGCATCTTCGCCGGCGCCAGATGCTGCGACGCGGTGATGATCGGCCCCAGCCACAACGTATTGAGCGCGTTCGGGATCAGCAGGACGACCCATGCGAGCATCGGCGTGTGGATGTTGAAGCCCAGGATGAACATCGGCGCGGTAATGAACCAGGCGATCGCCGGCACGCGGGCATACCAGGCGCGGTCGATCTTCCCCAGCCGGTCGGACACCACGCCGCCCAGGAAGATGCCGAGCGACCCGCCGATCAGCAGCAGCGCGCCCATGAACTGGCCGACCTTGACGAGGTCGCTATGCTCGGTCCAGCCGAACTGGACCGCGATGATCTTGGGCGCCCACAACGCCAGGCCATAGCCCGCCATCGAGCTGCACCCCGCGCCAACCGACAGCAGCCAGTACGCCGGCTTGCGCATCAGGATCGGCATCACCGACAGCGGCGACGGCGCGCCCTTCACCGCGACGGCCGGCGGATAACGGTCGCGCACGACCGCGAGAAAGATCGGCGCGACCAGGATGCCGGCGACGCCCATGACGATGAACGCCGTCTGCCAGTTGACGTTCTGCGCGATGTACGCGCCGAGCAGCACGCCGCAGCCGAGTCCGATCGGAATGCCCATCGAATAGATCGCCAGCGCCCGCGCGCGGCGCTCGACGGGGAAGTAATCAGCGATCAGCGCATAGGACGGCGCCGCGCCCCCCGCTTCGCCGGTGCCGACGCCGAGCCGGTACAGGAACAGCTGCCAGAACCCGGTCGCGGTCCCGCACAGGGCGGTGAACCCGCTCCACACCACCAGCGACCCTGCGATCACCCGCGTCTTGCCCCAGCGGTCCGCCGCCAGCGCGAGCGGCACGCCGAGCACCGAGTAAAGGATCGCGAACGCCGTCCCGCCGATCGCGCCGAACTGCGCGTCGTCGAGATTCAGGCTGGCTTGGATCGGCTTCGCCAGGATGCCCAGGATCTGACGGTCGAGAAAGTTGAACGTATAGACGACCAGCAGCATCGCCAGCACCACGCCCGGATAGCCGGGTCGCTCGGTCCGTGTCGTCATTCGCTTTCTCCCCACACGAAAAGGGGCCGGACACGCTTGGCACGCGCCCTGGCCCCTTCCCCCTGTATCAACGCTTTAGAACTTGAGCGAGAAGGTTCCGAACACCTGCCGCGGATTGCCGTAGAAGGCGGTCGCGATGCCTTCCTTGCCCAGCGTCGGGGTGACGCCGCCGGTCGACGTGTAGTTGATCGCGCCGGTCGCCGCGTTGGCGGACAGATACTGATATCCCGACGTCTTGTAATGAACGTTGGTGATGTTCTTGGCGTGCACGCCGACCGAATAGCGGCCACCGCCGAACGTGTAGGTCAGGTTGGCGTCCCACAGGGTGTAACCGGGCTGGTCGAGGAACGGGCTCGCCACCTCGAACTGGTGCGTCAGGCTGCGATAGGCGACCGTAGTCGACGCGTTGACCGCGCCCTCGCCGGCCGGGACGTTGGCCGCGAGCGTGCCCGTGGCGGTCCATTTCGGAGTGTTCTGGAACTGGCGGTATTGCGAGACCTCGGCGCCGGTCGGCCCGATGTAATTCTTGTACTTGGGATCGATGTAACCGATCGCAGTCGACAGCGTAACGTTCGAGCCCGCACCCGCGAACCCGCGCGCCAGCACCGCATTGCCTTCGAACTCGATGCCCTGGATGCGCGCCCTGGCGGCGTTGGTGGTGATGCCGCAGAAGCTCTGCACCCCACCGATCACACACGCGACCGAGCCCGGAATCTGGACGTTGGTATAATCGGCGTAGAAGCCGTCGAGCGCCCAGCTCAGCCGCTTGTCGAGCGCCGAACCCTTCCAGCCGATCTCGTAGCTCTTCACCGATTCGGGCTTGAACAGCAGATAGTTGTAAATGTCCTGATAGGTGCGACCCGCCGCCGCATTGCTGATCGGCGCCGAGGTACCGGAGCCGCGCGGATCGAACCCGCCGCCCTTGAACCCTTCCGAATAGGACACGTAGAACAGGTGGTTGGCATTCGGCTTGAACGCCAGGCTGGCGCGCGGCGTGAATCGCTTGAACGTCGCCTCGCCACGGAAATTGGTCGATGCGCCGAGGTTCAGCGCCGGGTTGCCGCCGAACTCGCTGGTCGCACCATAAAGCGGCCCGCCGAGGAAGTTCGCCTTGTAGATATAGGCGTTACGGTTGTCCCAGGTGTAGCGGCCGCCAAGCGACAGGCTGAACTGCGGCGTGAAATCATAGGTGAAGTCGGCGAACACCGATTCGGTCTCGGTCCGCACGTCGCCGGCCGTATAGGCGTCGAGATTGGCCAGAGTGGTGTTGAGCAGCACGTCGAACCCGGTCGAGGCCTTGGCGCCGAGATAGTAGAAACCGACCAGGCCGTTCAGCTTCGGGCTCGCATAAAGCAGCTGGAATTCCTGGCTGGTCTGCTCGTTGCGATAGACGGCGGGCACGTCGACGTCGACCGACGGAGTCGAATCGAAATCGATCGGCGTGAAGCTGCGATCCTGGCGCCATGCGCTGATGCTGCGCAACGTGAAGGCATCGCTGAGCTTGGCCGTCACCGACATCGACAGGCCGCCTGCCTGGATATCCTGCTTCGGGAAGTTGAGCCCGGCATTGGTGTCGTACACGTTCGAAAGGACCGGCGATCCCGTCAGCAAGCCGGCGAACAGGCGATGGCCGTTGCGCGGCGCCGACATGTCGTGTGTGTAGTCACCGGTCAGGCGAACGAGCAGGCCGCTATCGGGCGTCTCGAACTCGATCGTGCCGCGCCCGGCCCAGATGTTCTTGTTGTAGTTCGGAATATTGAGCGTCAGGTCGCGCCCGAACCCGTCTCGCGTCAGTCGCGCGCCTGACACGCCGACGCGCAGCATGTCGCCGATCGGGGTCGAGACGCTGACGATGCCGTCGGCCTGATTATAAGAGCCGTACGTACCCTTGACCGTCGCCTCGAAATGGTCGGGCAGCCGCTTGGTCACGTACTTGATCGCGCCGCCGATCGTGTTGCGGCCGTACAGCGTGCCCTGCGGCCCGCGCAGCACTTCGATCCGGTCGACGTCGTAAATGTCGAGCACCGCCGCTTGCGGGCGGTTGAGGTACACGTCGTCGAGATAGATGCCGATGCCCGCCTCGAACCCCGGCACCGGATCCTGCTGGCCGACGCCGCGGATGAAGGCGGCAAGGGTTGAGTTGGTGCCGCGCGCATCCTTGATCGTGGTGTTGGGCGACACCGCCTGCAAATCGGTCAGGTCGATCGCGCCGGTCTTTTCGAGCTTGTCGGCAGTGACCGCCGTGACCGCGATCGGCACGTTGAGCAACGTTTCCTCGCGACGGCGCGCGGTGACGACGATGTCGGTCTGGTCGTTGCCATCGGTCGCCTGGCTGGTCGACGGCGCGGCGGCGGTCGGCGTTTCCTGCGCGAAGGCGGGTGAGGCGAAGAGAGCGGCGGCAGCGGCGCCGACATAAAGTGCGCGAGCGCGAGGCGTGCGAATCATCGATATCCCTCCCAAATAGATGTCTCGTCGTCCGGCCAACGAACCGGTTGAACGCTTGTCGGCGATGCGTATAGTGAAACCTGAACCGGGTTTCAACTTCGGTTTGTGGGGAGGGTGCGATCAATGGCGGAGCGTGGCGGATCGGCAACGCCTGTCGAGGCGGAGGGCTCGGAGACGGCGGTCGTGCCGACAAGCGATGCGGCGCGCCCGATCGATGCGACGGCGAGCGCCGGCAAGGCACCGCGGACCGAGCGCGGCCGACGGACGCTGCGTGCGATCCTCGATGCTGCTGCCGCCGAGTTCGGCGACAAGGGGTTCCACGATGCCTCGATCAGCGGGATCACGCGCCGCGCCGGGGTCGCGCTGGGCAGCTTCTACACCTATTTCGACTCGAAGGACGCGGTGTTCCGCGCGCTGGTCCGCGACATGTCGGAACAGGTCCGTGTGACCGTTGCCCCGGCGCTACGCGCCGCATCGAATCAGATCGATGCCGAGCGCGCCGGCCTGCAAAGCTTTCTGGAGTTCGTGCGCGGTCACAAGGAAATCTACCGCATCATCGACGAGGCCGAGTTCGTCGACCCGGCGAGCTTTCGCGCGCACTACGCAACCACGGCCGAGCGTATTGAACAGCGCCTGCGTGCCGCCGCCGAACGCGGCGAAGTGCGTGACGACGTCGATGCCATCCACGCTTGGGCGATCATGGGGATGAACGTGTTCCTGGGGCTACGCTTCGGCGTATGGGACGACGACCGCACACCGAGTGAGGTGGCCTCGACGGTCGAGGACATGCTTCGTCGCGGGCTCGCGCCGCGCGATTAGGTCAGCCGGCGGCGAGCGCCTGCGCGAGCAGCGCGCGGATCGCGGCAAGCGCGGACCAGTCGACCCCTGCGCCGCCGTTCGCGACTGGCGCCGCCGGCGTCGGCACTACGCTCGGGCCGCGCGCTTCGCTTGCCAACAATTTCTGCACGCCGCCGATCGTATAGCCCTGCACGTTCAACAGATCGTCGATCCGCCGCACCAGCGCGACGTCGTCGGGGCGGTAATAGCGACGGTTGCCGGCGCGTTGCAGCGGTCGGAGCTGAGCGAACCGCGACTCCCAGTAACGCAGGATATGTTGCGGCACGCCGGTGTCACGCGACACCTCGCCGATCGTGCGGAAAGCGCCAGCCGCCTTGTCCGGGCCGGCCACGGCCGATTCCGTCAGCCCGCCTGGACGATGCGATCGCGCATCATCTGGCTGGCGCGAAAGGTCAGCACGCGGCGCGGCGCGATCGGCACTTCGACCCCGGTCTTGGGATTGCGCCCGATCCGCTGGCTCTTGTCGCGAAGTACGAAGGTGCCGAAGCCCGAAATCTTGACGTTCTCGCCATTGGCGAGCGCCCCACACATATGGCCCAGGATATCCTCGACCATCTGCGCCGAATCGGCTCGCGACAGCCCGACCTCGCGCTGGATCGCGTCCGCCAGGTCCGCCCGCGTCAAGGTACCCACTTCCGACATTCACGCCCTCCCCAGGTGCTGGATTGCGAGCCTAACACAATGAGGCCGCGCAAGAAAAGAGATAGTTACGCAAGCGTGACGGAACCGTTCCACGATGGGTCAGGTCCGCAATACTGCCGCCCCCCAAGTAAAGCCCCCGCCCATTGCCTCGAGAACGACGATCTGACCAGGCTTGATCCGCCCATCGCGCGCCGCGACGTCGAGCGCGAGCGGTACCGACGCGGCCGAGGTATTGGCGTGCTGGTCGACCGTCACGACGACCTTTTCGGCCGGGAGCGACAATTTGCGCGCGGTCGCGTCGAGGATGCGGGCATTGGCCTGATGCGGCACCACCCAGTCGACATCGGCGGCGGTCAGCCCGGCCAGCCCGAGCGATTCGTCCATAACCGCCGCCAGGTTGGTCACCGCGTGGCGGAACACTTCGCGCCCCTTCATGCGAAGCTTGCCGACCGTGCCCGTCGTCGATGGACCGCCATCGACGTAGAGCAGTTCGTTGTGCCGCCCATCGGCGTGCAGCTTGGTCGACAGGATGCCGGGACCGTCCGCCGCGACCTCCTTCGCCTCCAGCACGATCGCGCCGGCGCCGTCGCCGAACAGCACGCAGGTGGTGCGATCTTCCCAATCGAGGATGCGGCTGAACGTTTCCGCCCCGATCACCAGCGCGCGGGCCGCCGCGCCGCCGCGAATCATGCTGTCGGCAACCTGTACCGCGTAGAGGAACCCCGAGCACACCGCCGCCACGTCGAACGCGACGCAATCGTCGATGCCGAGCATCGCCTGCACCTTGGTCGCGGTGGCCGGGAAGGTCTGGTCGGGTGTCGCGGTCGCCAGCACGATCAGGTCGATGTCCTGCGCGGTCACGCCGGCCGCGGCGATCGCCGCGCGGGCGGCATCGGCGGCCAGCGTGCCGGTCGTCTCGTCGGGTCCGGCGATGTGGCGAAAGCGGATGCCGGTGCGCTCGACGATCCACTCGTCGGACGTCTCGACCGTCTCCGCCAGTTCGGCGTTCGACACGCGCCGCGCCGGCAACGCCGAGCCGGTACCGGTCAGGACAGCGCGCCTCATGCCGCGGCGCCTTCCGGCTCGGCTCCGGCGAAGTGCCGGAGATCCTCGGCGATCCGTCGCGCCAGGTCGTCGCGCACGCTCTTGGCGGCGACCGCGATCGCGTTGGCGACCCCGGTCTCGTTCGCACCGCCATGGCTCTTCACCACCAGCCCGTTGAGACCGAGAAAGACCGCGCCGTTGTGGTTGTTGGGGTCGAGATGATGCCGCAGCAGGTCGGTCGCCGGGCGCGAGATCAGGAAGCCGATCTTGGAGCGCAGCGAACTCGAAAACGCGATGCGGAGCAGGTCGGCAACGAACCGCGCGGTGCCTTCCGCCGTTTTCAGCGCGACATTGCCCGAAAAGCCATCGCACACGATCACGTCGACGTCGCCGCGCGACAATTTGTCGCCCTCGATGAACCCCGAAAAAGTGAGCGGCAGGTGTGTCGCGTCGCGCAATGCCTGCGCCGCCTCGCGAATCTCCTCGGTACCCTTCATGTCCTCGGTGCCGATGTTCAGCAGCGCGACGCGGGGCGATTCGAGGTCGAGCATGGTCCGCGCATAGGCGGCGCCCATGATCGCGAACTGCTCGAGATTGCGCGCATCGCATTCGGTATTGGCGCCGAGATCGAGCACGACGGTATCGTGATCGCCCATGCTCGGCATCAGCCCGGCGAGGGCGGGGCGGTCGATCCCCGGCATCGTGCGCAGCGACAGCTTGGCCATCGCCATCAGCGCGCCGGTGTTGCCCGACGAGACGGCGGCGGCAGCGCGTCCCTGCTTCACCAGATCGATCGCGACGCCCATCGACGTCGTCTTGGCGCGGCGCAGCGCCTGGCCCGGCTTCTCATCACCCGAGATGACGTCGGGCGCGTGGACGATTTCCGAATTGGCGGTAAGGTTCGGGTGCTTCTTCAGCCCCTCGGCGATCGCCGCCTCGTCGCCGACCAGGAAGAAATGCGTCCCGTCATAGCGGCGGCGCGCTTCCGCGACCCCCGCCAGCATCACCGCCAGCCCCTCGTCCCCGCCCATGGCGTCGACGGCGATCCAGGAGCCGGTGGTCACGGTCGCAATGTCCTCGACGGTCAGCCTTCGGCCGAAACGATCTCGCGACCGTTATAGTGCCCGCACGACGCGCACAGGTTGTGCGGACGCTTCAGCTCGCCGCAGTTCGGGCACTCCTGGAACGCCTCCACCGACAGCGAATCGTGCGCGCGGCGCATGCCACGGCGGGAGGGCGAGGTCTTTCTCTTGGGAACGGCCATTGCGGCGACAACCTTCTAGCGTAAGCGCGTTGATCGGAAGCGTTAGGCCCGAAAGCGAACCAGCACAACCGGCGGGTGCCGGCCGCGCGGTCAGCGGGTCTGAACGCGGAAAGGCGCGCCTATAGCGATTTTGCCCGCCGTTGCAACCCGCCGACCGGCGTGGCACGGTCGATCGGTCCATCTGGGGGAATGCGCCATGATCCTGCCCGTCACGCTCGCCATCGCCGCGGCGGTGGCCCTCATCAACCTCTGGCTGGCGCTGCGCGTCACGCGGGTGCGGGTTTATGGCAAGCACATGCTGGGCGACGGCGCCGACCCTGCAGTCATCGCCAAGATGCGGGCGCACGCCAATTTCACCGAATATGCGCCGACGATCGTCATCCTGATCGCGCTGATCGAGCTGGCGCGCGGGCCGAGCCTGTGGCTGTGGCTGGTGGGCGCGGCGTTCATCGTCGCGCGGCTGGCGCATGCGATCGGCATGGATCGGCCGGCGCCCAATCCCTTTCGCCTCGTCGGCGCGCTGGTAACGTGGCTGGCGTTGCTGGCGCTCGCGGTCTGGGCGCTGGCGATCGGGTATCAGGCGAGCGCCGACAAACCGGTGCCGGCCGAGCGCACCATCTATCTCGGCAATCCGAAGGGCTGAGACCCGTCTAGGCCAGCACCGAATCGGCGACGAACGGGTTGCTCGCCCGTTCCTGGCCGAACGTGCTCGGCTGGCCGTGGCCGGGCAGGAACACGGTATCGTCGCCCATTGGCCACAGCCGCGTGACGATCGAGTTGACCAGTTGCTGGTGATCGCCGCGCGGGAAATCGGTCCGGCCGATCGATCCTTGGAACAGCACGTCGCCGACGATCGCCAGCTTCGACGGCGCGTGGTGGAACACGACATGCCCCGGCGTGTGGCCGGGCGCGTGGTGCACCGCAAAGCTGAGCTCGCCTACCGTCACCGCATCGCCCTGGTCGAGCCAGCGCGCCGGCACGAACGACCGCCCCGGCACGCCGTACCGCAAGCCGTCTTCGTCGAGCTTTTCGAGCAGCCAATTATCATCGGGGTGCGGCCCCTCGATCGCGACGCCGAGGTCTTCGGCCAGTTGCGCGGCGCCCGCCGCATGGTCGAAATGGCCGTGCGTTATCAATACCTTCTCGACCGTAACACCATGCTTCTCGATCGCCGACTTGATGAGCGGCACGTCGCCGCCGGGATCGACCACCGCGCCGCGCATCGTCGCGGTGCACCACAGCAAGGTGCAATTCTGCTGGAGTGGGGTGACGGGGATGATGACCGCGCGGAGCGGCGTCGCTGGATCGGCCATGCGGCGGCGGTACGTGGGAAGGCGAGGCACGGCAAGCGCTTGCGGCTCGCGCCATGGCGGGGCATGCCCGGTTGGTGATCGCTCGCGACCGCCCCTTCGTCCTGCTCGACGACGCCCGCGCGACCGGTGCAGCACCGGCGCGGCTGTACCCGGGGCCGGTCGAGGTGATCGCGGCACGGAACGTGGCCGAGGTCGCGCCGGCGCTGGAACGACTGCGCGCTGCCGGCAAGCGCGGCCTGCACGCGGCGGGCTATCTCGCCTATGAAGCCGCGGCGGCGTTCGAGCCTGCGGTTGGCGACCTACCCGCGCCCGATTTACCGTTGCTGTGGTTCGGGCTGTTCGAAAACTACGAGGAGATCGCGCCGGCCGACGTGCCCGCCTTGCTCCCCGATCCGGCCGGCGCGTGGCTCGGCGATCCGCGACCCGATATCGATCGCGCGACCTATGCCGATCGCTTTGCGCGAACGAAGGCACTGATCGAGGCGGGCGACCTGTACCAGGCCAACCTCAGCTGGCGCGCGCGGGTACCGATAGCGGGCGATCCGCTGGCCGCTTACGCGCGGCTCCGCGCCACGGCGCAGGCCGGTTATGGCGCGGTGGTTGCGACTGGTGAGCAGTGGCTGCTGTCGCTGTCGCCCGAACTGTTCTTCGCGCTCGACGACGATCGCCTGACCGCCCGGCCGATGAAGGGCACCGCGCGTCGTGGCGCGACGCCCGATACCGATCGCGCCGCCGCCGCGAAATTGCGCGAGGATGCCAAGCAGCGCGCCGAGAACCTGATGATCGTCGACCTGCTCCGCAATGATGTGTCACGGGTCGCACACGGTGTCGCGGTGCCTAAGCTGTTTGCGGTCGAGACCTATCCGACGATCCACACCATGACGTCGACGATCACTGCGACGTTGGACCCGAAACGCGACGCTGTCGATGTGATCGCGGCGCTGTTCCCCTGCGGATCGATCACCGGCGCCCCCAAGATCCGCGCGATTCAGGCGCTGGCCGAGATCGAGGCATCGAGCGCGCCGCGCGGCATCTACACTGGCGCTATCGGGCGGATCGACGCGGACGGAGATGCGATGTTCAACGTCGCGATCCGCACCTTGGCGATGGCCGACGGCGAGACCGAAGCAGTGGTCGGCGCGGGGGGCGGCATCGTCGCCGATTCGGTCGAGAGTGAAGAATGGGACGAAGCACTGGCCAAGCTCGCCTTCGTCTCCGCCGGCGCGCCGACCGTCGACCTGATCGAGACGATGGCGTTCGACCCTATCGATGGCATCCTCCGCCTCGAACGCCATCTTGCGCGGATGAAGGCGAGCGCACTGGCGCTAGGCTTCGCCTTTGACCGCCACGATGCCCGCAACGAATTGCAGGCGGCGACTTTCCGTCTGCGCGAGGCCAAGCGAATCCGGTTGCTGCTCGCGCGGTCGGGCGCGATCGCGATCGAGGTCGCGCCGATGCCGGCGCCGGTCGAACGAGTCGAGGTCGCGATCGCGCCGTTGCCGGTCGCATCCACCGATTACCGCCTGCGTCACAAGACCAGCGACCGTGCCTTCTACGACGATGCCCGCCACGAATCGGGCACGTTCGAAGTGCTGTTCGAGGCGGACGGCATGCTGACCGAGGGCAGCTTCACCGATCTGTTCGTCGAGCGTGACGGCCTGCTCCTGACCCCACCGCTGGCCGCCGGTCTCCTTCCCGGCGTGCTCCGCGCCGAGCTGATTGAGGACGGTCGCGCGGTCGAGGCGCCGCTGACGCGCGCCGACCTCGCCGACGGTTTCTGGATCGGCAATGCCCTGCGCGGTCTCATCCACGCGCATGTTGCGGTTGCGAAGGTGGAGCCGGCCTGATTATAGGCGCCCCGACATTTGGGGGTTCCGACCATGCAACCATCCGCTGCGCTCAATCGCATCAAGCCGTCGCCGACATTGGCAATCACCAGCCGTGTGCAGGAAATGAAGCGCGCCGGAATCGACGTGATCGGCCTGGGCGCCGGCGAGCCCGACTTCGACACGCCCGACTTCATCAAGGAAGCCGCGATCAAGGCGATCCGCGACGGCCAGACCAAATACACCAATGTCGACGGTACGCCCGAGTTGAAGGAAGCGATCGCGCTGAAGTTCAAGCGCGACAACGCGCTCGATTATTCGCCCGCGCAGATCAGCGTGAATTCGGGCGGCAAGCACACCCTGTTCAACGCGATGATGGCGACGCTCGATCCGGGCGACGAAGTCATCGTGCCGGCGCCGTACTGGGTCAGCTATCCCGACGTCGTGCTGGTCGCGGGGGGCACGCCGGTGTTCGTCGCGGCGGGCGCCGATCAGGGCTACAAGCTGCGTCCCGACCAGCTCGAGGCGGCGATCACCCCCGTCACCAAGTGGGTCATCCTGAACTCGCCGTCCAATCCGACCGGCGCCGCCTATACAGCCGAGGAGCTGCGCGCGATCGGTGCCGTGCTCGAACGCCATCCGCACGTCTGGATCTATGCCGACGACATGTACGAGCACATCGTGTTCGACGATTTCGCCTTCACGACGATCGCGCAGGTGTGCCCGTCGCTCTACGATCGCACGTTGACCGCGAACGGCTGTTCGAAGGCCTATGCGATGACCGGCTGGCGGATCGGGTTCGCCGGCGGCCCCGCCTGGCTCATCAAAGCGATGGCCAAGTTGCAGTCGCAATCGACCAGCAACCCCTGTTCGATCGCACAGGCTGCATCGGTCGCCGCGCTGACCGGCGACCAGGCGTTCCTGAAGGACAATGCCGCCCTGTTCCAGTCGCGCCGCGACCTGGTGGTGTCGATGCTGAACCAGGCGACCGGCATCCGCTGCCCGCGACCCGAGGGCGCGTTCTACGTCTATCCCGACATTTCCGGCCTGATCGGCAAGGCGACGCCCGCCGGCAGGACGATCGCCACCGACGAGGATTTCGTCGGCTATTTGCTCGACGATGCCCGGGTCGCCGCAGTGCAGGGCGAAGCGTTCGGCGTATCGCCGGCGATGCGGATCAGCTACGCCACCTCGGACGACATGCTGCGCGAGGCGTGCGAGCGGATCCAGACGGCGTGCGCCGCGCTGCGGTGACTCTTAGGTTCGGCTGACGCCGAACGGGCGGCACCGGCCCGCTCCCCCACCCGACCTCCCACGGCAGTATCATATGGGAGGTCGGGTGGGGGAGCGGGCCGGTGCCGAACCCAAGATTAACGTCCTCGCCACGGCGCGTTCAGTTCCGGAAACCTATTGTTCACTTCTTGATGGTTGAAGCGAGGGTCGAATTCGCCACCTCGCGGCCGGAAGAAGGGACCGACCGATGAAACATCTTATCAAGTCCGCCACCCTGTGGCGTTTCCTCGGCGGCTTCGTCGCCGGTGGCGTCGGCGTGCTCGCGCTGCATCCGGCGACCGCCGAGCCGGTGGTGCCCGCTGCCAGCCCGATCGCGATCACCGCCGCCCGCTGATTACCCCGCATCCTTGGCCTCGCCGCTCGCGTTCCTATATCGTGCGCGAGCATCGAAGAGGCTGAGATCATGAGCAAGTTCGCCGTTCCCCTGACTGCCGCCGCCGCGACCTTGGCCGTTGGCGCCTTCCTGGTATCGAGCGCCCCCGCCGCGGCCGAACGCGCGGTGCCGATCGCCGCGCCCGCGCACGATGTCCCCGCCGCCGACCAGCCCCATGTCGCCGTATTCGCCGGCGGCTGCTTCTGGGGGATGGAGGCCGTGTTCGAGCGGGTGAAGGGCGTCACCAACGTGACCGCGGGCTATGCCGGGGGTGGTGCGGGCGATGCCACCTACGACCGCGTCTCGACCGAGACGACCGGCCATGCCGAGGCGGTCCGCATCACCTACGATCCGAAACGGGTAAGCTACGGCACGTTGCTCCGCGTCTATTTCTCGATCGCGCACGATCCGACCCAGCTCAACCGCCAGGGCCCCGACACCGGCCCCAGCTACCGCTCGGCGATCTTCCCGCAGAATCCGGCGCAACGCGCGGTCGCGGCCGCATACATCGCGCAATTGAGCGCGGCGAGGTCATTCCCGCGTCCGATCGTGACCAAGCTGGAGACGGGCCGCTTCTACCCGGCCGAGGCGTATCACCAGAACTTCTACGACAAGAACCCCAACCACCCGTACATCGTGCACTGGGACAAGCCGAAGGTCGCCGCGTTCAAGGCCGCCTTCCCGCAACTCGCGAGCTGACGGCAGATCGCCAGGACGCCGCGCCGAACGAAGGCGACGCGGCGTTAATCGAACGAACACGACCCGTCAGTTCGGCGTCCTGCTGTCCTGACGACCGCTGCCGAGCGACGGCGGCGTGGGCGGAGTCGCGCTGCGCGCCTCGCTCACCGCTTCGTCGTACCAGCGATCGAGATCGGTCCGCATCTGGTGCAGCGCGTCGGGATTCAGATAGACCATATGCCCGGCGGGGTAATAGCGAAAGCTCAGATTGGGCTGCTGGTTACGCTCCAGCATCATGTGGCCGAGATCGTTTTCGGTGCCGAAGAACGGCGTCGCCATGTCGTAATAGCCGTTGAGCGACAGTACCTTGAGATACGGGTTCGCGCGCATCGCCGCGCCGAGATCGAC
This sequence comes from Sphingomonas sp., assembly GCF_017304635.1. GTDB lineage: Bacteria > Pseudomonadota > Alphaproteobacteria > Sphingomonadales > Sphingomonadaceae > Sphingomonas. Next base: position 338,261 of record NZ_JAFKMA010000004.1, on the reverse strand, counting down.
GGCAGTATTGGGATTGTTCTGCTGACCGCCGAATCCGCGCACCGGAGCGCGGTGCTTCCAGTTCCAGTCCCACCCGGCGGCGTCACGTGCCGACAGGCGATAGGGCAGGTCGGTCTTGTAGCCCAACGTCGTCGTCACATAGTCGTTGAACGACGCGATGAACGCGCCGGAGATGGCATCGGACGACGCATCGGTCTCCGGGCTGTCGCCGGCGGCGTCGGTGTCCACGCCGGTGTAGCGCGCGTCGAAGCGGCCGATCGTCTGGCGACGGTCGCGCAGCAGTTCCTTCTGGAACCGCGGCAGATCGATGCGCAGGTTGGCGCGTTTGATGAATTCCGGGCTGAGCCCGATCAACTGGCTCATCTGGCTGGCGACCGCGTCCTCCTCGGCTTCGCTGATCGACTGACCCTTGGCGAGCGCGGTGGCGTAGGGGCCCGCCGCGAAGGCACGCGCCTGGGCAACGACGGTCGCGACATCTGCCGGACGGTTGGCGAGGCGATTATGGTACCAGGCCGTTGCCGCGAAGCTCGGCAGATAATTGATGTAGACTTCGTCGAGGCCGGGCTGGCGATATCCGTAGTTCATGATCGAGGACAACAGCACGACGCCGTTCAGCGCCATCCCGCGATCCTGCAACTGGTATGCGAGCGCCCCCGACCGCAGCGTGCCGTAGCTCTCGCCGAACAGGAATTTCGGGCTGTTCCACCGTCCATATTTGGACACGTAGCGCAGGATCGCCTTGGCGAACGCATCGGCATCCTCGTCGACGCCGTAGAATTGCCCCGGCTTCATGTCGCCGAGCGGCCGCGAATAGCCGGTACCGATCGCGTCCAGGAATACCATATCGGTCCTGTCGAGCAGCGAGTCCGGATTGGGGCCGACATCGTAGGGGGCCGGCTTGATGAATTCGGGATTGGCGGTCTTCAGCCGGACCGGCCCGAACGATCCCATGCGCAGCCAGAAGGTCGGGCTGCCCGGCCCGCCATTGTAGAAAAAAGTCACCGGCCGCTTCGTCCCCGGCCGCATGCCGTCGAGCGTATAGGCGGTGTAGAACATGCTCGCGGTCGGCTTGCCCTCGATATCGCGCAGCGTCAGCGTGCCCGCGGTCGCCGTGTAGGGATAGGCGCGCCCGTCGATCGCGACCGAGCCCCGGCTCTTCACTTCCTGCTCGACGACCGGCGCGTTCGCGTAAGCGGCCTCAGCTTCGGCCTTGACCTTGTCGGCGTTGGTCTGGGTGACGCTCTTGTCCGACCCCTTGCCGCCGCCGGACGACGGCGAGTCCTGTGCGACCGCCGGCATGGCGGTTGCGGCCAGCAGTAACATGGCAAGGGAGTGAGCGAACCGCATCGGCAGGCCTTTCGATTGGGACAAAGACGTTGTCGCTATCGATGCGGCCAAGCAGGGCACTTGGCAAGTGCCGGAAATCAGTCGTCTTCGTCCTCGTACCCGACCAGCGCCAACGCGCGCGCCTTGATCTGGCGCGTCATGCACCAGTGGATCAGCGCTTCCTCGCGGCCGTGCGTCACCCACACCTCCTTCGGCGCGATCTCGAGCAGGGTTTCGGTCAGTTCGTCCCAGTCGGCGTGGTCGGAGAGGATCAGCGGGAGTTCGACCAGTTTCTGCCGCGCGCGCTGGCGGACGCGCATCCACCCCGATGCCATCGCGGTGATCGGGTCAGGCAAGCGGCGCGACCAGCGATCGTTCAGCGCGCTGGGCGGGCATATGACGATCCGGCCTTGCAGTTCGGCCTTGGCGACGCCGGTTGCGGGGCGAAGCTCGCCCAGGTCGACGCCGAGCTCGACATACAGGTCGCACAGTCGCTGCAACGCGCCGTGGATGTAGATCGGATCGTCGAACCCCATGTCGCGCAGTTCGCGGATCACGCGTTGCGCCTTGCCAAGCGCATAGGCGCCGACGACCACGCACCGCTCCGGATTGGCGCGGAGAGTCGCGAGCAATTTGTCCATCTCGTCATGCGTTTCCGGATGGCGGAACACGGGAAGGCCGAAAGTCGCTTCGGTGACGAAGATGTCGCATTTGACCGGCTCGAACCGCGCGCAGGTCGGGTCGGGGCGGCGCTTGTAGTCACCCGACACGACGACGGTCTCGCCGCGATGGCGGAGCACGATCTGCGCCGAGCCGAGCACGTGGCCGGCAGGCACGAAGCTGACCTCGATGCCGTTCAGGTCGATGATCTCGCCATAATCGACCGGGATGCCGGTCTGCGGACCATAACGTGTCGCCATGATCGCCAGCGTCTCGGGCGTCGCCCACACCGCCTGGTGCCCGCCGCGGGCATGATCGGCATGGCCGTGCGTGACGAGGGCGCGAGGGGACGGGACCGACGGGTCGATCCACGCATCGGCCGGCTTGACGTAGATGCCCTGAGGCTTGGGATCGATCCAGTCGCCGAGCTTGGCCATGCATCCTATATGGATGGGATGCTTTTGAGTTCCCAGTGATCGACCTTCCTCAGCCCTTGACCGATTGGTTCGCCGCGCGCGGGTGGCGGCCGCGGCGGCATCAATTGGAGATGCTGGCGGCGGCGCGTGGGGGGCGACATGCGCTGCTGGTCGCGGCAACGGGCGCGGGGAAGACGCTCGCAGGGTTCCTGCCGACGCTCGCCGAGCTGATCGAGACGCCGACCGACGTTCTCCACACGCTCTACGTCTCGCCGCTCAAGGCGCTGGCGGTCGACGTCCAGCGCAACCTGCTGACGCCGATCGAGCAGATGGGTCTCGACATCCGGGTCGAGACCCGCACCGGCGACACGCCGAGCGATCGCAAGGCGCGGCAGCGAGTCAAGCCGCCCAACATCCTGCTGATCACGCCCGAATCGCTGTCGCTGCTGCTAAGTTATCCCGACAGTTTCCTGTTGTTCGCCGGGCTCAAGCGGATCGTGGTCGACGAAGTTCACGCCTTCGCCACGGGCAAGCGCGGCGACCTGCTCAGCCTATGCATGGCACGGTTGCAGCGGATCGCACCGGACCTTCGCCGCGTCGCCTTGTCGGCGACGGTCGCGGACCCCGACGCCTATCGCGCCTGGGTCGCGCCCGACGGCGACATCGATGCGGTCGAGCTGGTGCTGGGCGAGCCCGGCGCCGATCCCAACATCGCCATCCTGTTGCCTGAGGGTCGCGTGCCGTGGTCGGGCCATTCGGGCCGCTATGCCGCCGAGCAGGTGATGGCGGAGATCGAGACGCATCGCACGACGATCGTCTTCTGCAACACGCGCAGCCTCGCCGAACTGATCTTCCAGGACCTCTGGAAGGCGAACGCGATGTCGCTGCCGATCGGCATCCACCATGGCAGTCTCTCGAAGGAAGCGCGGCGCAAGGTCGAGGGGGCGATGGCGGACGGCCGACTGCGCGCGCTGGTCGCGACCGCCAGCCTCGATCTGGGTGTCGACTGGGGCGACGTCGATTGCGTGATCCAGATGGGGGCGCCGAAGGGATCGTCGCGACTGTTGCAGCGGATCGGTCGCGCCAACCACCGGCTCGACGAATCGTCGGAGGCGATCCTCGTTCCCGGCAATCGCTTCGAATATCTGGAGGCGCGCGCCGCGCTCGACGCGGTCGAGGAGGGGGCGCTCGACAGTGATCCGTTCCGCACCGGCAGCCTCGACGTGCTGGCGCAGCACATCATGGCGTGTGCGTGCGCCGCGCCGTTCCGCGCCGCCGACCTGCTGCCCGAAATCCAGTCGGCGCTGCCCTATTCGGCACTCGATGCGGAAACGTTCGATCGCGTGCTCGGCTTCATCCGCGACGGCGGCTATGCGCTGAAAGCGTACGACCGATTCAAGCGGTTGGCCGAAGACCCGGACGGCACCTGGCGTGTCAGCCATCCGCGGTTCGTGACGCAGCACCGTCTCAACGCCGGGATCATCGTCGAGGCGACGATGCTCAACGTGCGGTTCAAGAACGGGCGGCTGCTGGGCAAGGTCGAGGAAGGGTTCGCCGCGACGCTCAGCCCCGGCGACACCTTCTTCTTCGCGGGGATCAGTTGCGAGGTGATCCGCATCGACACCGAGGATCTGTTGGTGCGCGCCTCGACGCGGCCGGCGCGGATCCCGACCTATGGCGGGGCGCGAATGCCGCTGTCGACCAACCTCGCCGACCGCGTGCGGCGATTCCTGGCCGATCCGCAGGAGTGGCAGCGTTTCCCCGACGACGTGCGCGAATGGCTGGAGGTGCAATCGGTTCGCTCGCAACTGCCCGAACCCGGGCAATTGCTGGTCGAGACCTTCCCGCGCGAGGGGCGGCAGTACTTGGTCGCCTACAGCTTCGAAGGGTGGAACGCGCACCAGTCGCTCGGCATGCTGGTAACGCGAAGGATGGAGACGATGGGGCTGAAACCGCTCGGTTTCGTCGCCAACGACTATGCGATCGCCTGTTACGGTCTGGAAAAGGTGACCGACCCGGCGGCGTTGTTTTCGGCCGACATCCTCGAACATGAGTTCGTCGACTGGGTGCAGCAATCGCACTTGCTCAAGCGCGCGTTCCGCGAGGTCGCGGTGATCGGCGGGCTGGTCGAGCGCCAGCATCCGGGCAAGCGCAAGACGGGCAAGCAGGTCACCTTCTCGACCGACCTGATCTACGACGTGCTACGCAAGTATGAGCCCGGCCACCTGCTGCTCCAGGCCGCGTGGGCCGATGCCCGCGCGCGAATGACCGATGTCGGGCGGCTCGCCGACCTGCTCGATCGCGCCGCCGACACGATGGTGCATGTCGACCTCGACCGCGTGTCGCCGCTAGCCGTGCCGGTGCTGACGCTGATCGGGCGCGAGAAGGTGGCGACCGGCCTCGCCGACGACGCGCTGCTGGTCGAGGCAGAAGCACTGGCGCAGGAAGCGATGCGGCTGGATTAGACGCCTCGATTATTCGCTTTGAGTACGCCCAAATGAGGCGTATTCTCCATGTCATAATGAAGAGGGGATGGGCCTTTGCCGCCTTGCTGGGCGCCGTGGCCGGACCAGTCGTCGCGCAGACGCAGTCCGCGACCCCGCCTGTCGCCACCGCAACGTCCCCAACCCCCGGCTCGGCGACGGCTCCCACGACCGATAGCGGCTCGCTGATCGTGTTCGGCAACGACGAGCGGCGGATGACGGTGCCGGTCTCGATCGCCAAGAACGGTCCCTTCCACTTCATCGTCGATACCGGGGCCGAACGCACCGTGATCTCGCGCCAGCTCGCCGATCAGCTGACGCTGTCGCCCGGGCGGGCGGTGCGAGTCACCGCGATGGCGAACATCACCAACGTCCCGACCGCGCTGATCCCCAGCCTGTCGGTCAGCCGGATCGCCAGCCCGCCGATCGAAGCGCCGATGATGGAGACCGCCAATCTTGGCGCGGCCGGCATGATCGGTATCGACGCGCTGAAGGGGCATGTCGTGCTGATCGATTTCGACCGCAACGAAATGACGCTGAAACCCTCCAGTCGCCGCGTCCAGCATTACGATCCCGGCGACATCGTGGTACGTGCGAAAAACATGTACGGCCAGCTGATCGTCACCGATGCGCGCTATCACGGCAAACGCATCTCGGTGGTGGTCGATACCGGTTCGCAAGTCACGATCGGCAATAGCGCCCTGCGTAACATATTGAAGACGCCGCCGCAGGACGCTCAGCAGGTCGCTTTGCTGTCGGCTACCGGTGCTTCCTTGCAGGCCGAGCGCGGATTGGTCGATTGGATCGAGATCGGCGGCATTCGGTTCGATCACGTGCCGCTCGCATTCGCCGACGCCAAGCCGTTCGAACGCTTCGGCCTGTCCAAGACGCCGGCGATCATGCTGGGGATGGACACGCTCCGGCTGTTCCGCCGCGTGCGGATCGACTTCGCCAATCGCGAAGTGATGTTCACCATGCCCCGCGGATCGGTCCCCGATTCCGCACCCCGGGGAATCTGACGGGGACTTGCCTGTAACTTTCGATCCAGCCCGGAGACGTTGATGAAGCCGATCGGCCGTGTGTTTGCCCTTGCCGCCGTCCTGTTGGGATCGACCGCCCATGCGCAGGCGCGGCCCGATCAGAAGCCGTTCTTCGATCTCTACAAGGAACTGGTCGAGACCAATACGGTGGTCGATGTCGGCAGCTGCACGCAGGCGGCGGGCCAAGTCGCGGCACGGCTGAAGGCGGCGGGGTATAGCGACCGCGACATCACGTTGTTTTCCGTGCCGGAGCATCCCAAGGACGGCGGTCTGGTCGCGATCCTGCCCGGCAGCGACGCCCGCGCGAAGCCGATCCTGTTGCTTGCGCACATCGATGTCGTCGCCGCCAAGCGTGAGGATTGGGTGCGCGATCCGTTCAAGCTGACCGAGGAAGGCGGCTATTATTACGGCCGCGGCACCGTCGACGACAAGGCGATGGCGGCGATCTGGGCGGATGCGATGATCCGGTTCAAGCAGACCGGCTATCGCCCGAAGCGGACGATCAAGCTCGCGCTGACCTGCGGTGAGGAGACGACCTTCGCGTTCAACGGTGCCGAATGGCTGGCCAAGAACAAGCCCGATCTAATCGCCGCCGAATTCGCGCTGAACGAAGGCGGCGGCGGCCGCTACGACAAGAGCGGCAAACGCGAGATGCTCGCGATCCAGGTCGGGGAGAAGGCCGCGCAGAATTTCACGTTCACCACGACCAATCCCGGCGGCCATTCGTCGCAGCCGGTGCCCGACAACGCGATCTACGAACTGGCCGACGCGGTCGAGGCGGTGCGGCGCTACGAATTCCCGATCCGCTTCACCGACACGACACGCGCGTTCTTCACCGCCGTCGCGGGTGCGGCGACCACGCCGAAGCCGATGAGCGATGCGATCCGGACGCTGCTCGCCAACCCCAACGACGCTGCGGCCGACAGGATCGTCAGCATGGACAAGGCGATGCACTCGACGCTGCGCACGACCTGCGTCGCGACGCTGCTGAGCGCGGGCCATGCCGAGAATGCGCTACCGCAACGGGCGACCGCCAACATCAATTGCCGCATCTTTCCCGGCGAGACGGTCGATGCCACGCTCGCGAAGCTGAAGGAACTGGCCGGGCCGAAGGTGAGGGTGACTGCCAACACCCCGATCCGCCCGATCGGTATTCCGCCCAAGCTCGACCCGAAGATCACCGGTCCGATGAAGACGCTGGCCGACAGATATTTCCCCGGGGTGCCGATGCTACCGTCGATGTCGACCGGGGCGACCGACGGCATCTTCCTGGAGGCGATCGGCATCCCCGTCTATGGCGCGCCGGGCGTGTTCATCGATTCCGACATGGGCGGCATCCACGGGCTGAACGAGCGGATCCGGGTGGAGTCGCTCTATGCCGGGCGTGATTACCTGTACGATCTGTTGAAGGCGTATGCCGGCTGACCGACAGCGGCACCCGGCTGGGTTCGCCGCCATGTGCGGAATAGCGGCGCTGTTCCGCTGCGACGAACCTAGACCGTCACCTGCTCGCCCAGCTCCAGCACCTTGCCTGGCGGGATGCGCAGGAAGTCGGTGGGGTCGCTCGCATTGCGTTGCAGGAACATGAAGATGCGGTCCTGCCAGATCGGCATGCCGACCTCGGCATCGGCCTTCAGCGTGTTGCGCCCGATGAAATAGCTCGCCTTCATCGGATCGAGCGCGAGCAGCCCGGCTTTGGCCGCCGTTTGCAGGTCGGCCGGCACGTCGGGACTTTCCATGAAGCCGTAGCGCAACACGATGCTGGTGAAATTGTCGTCGAGCCGCGTGATGACCAACCGGTCGGCGTCGTCGATCTGCGGGCGATCGGCGGTCTTCACCGTCGCGATCAGATTGGCGGCGTGGAGCACCTTGTTGTGCTTGAGGTTGTGGAGCAGCGCGCCGGGTGCTGCCTCCGGATTGCCGGTCAGGAAGATCGCGGTGCCCTCGACTCGCTCCGGCCCGCGGCGCGCGAGCGCGGCGGCCAAGTCGGCGAGCGGCACGCTCTGGCGCTGTTCGAACGTGCGCACGATGCTCTTGCCGCGCACCCAGGTGTAGATGACGAAACCGATCGCCGCGGCGATCACCAGCGGCACCCAGCCGCCCTCGATCACGCGCAGGATGTTGGCGCCGAAGAAGATCAGGTCGAGCGTCAGGAACGGCGCGATCAATGCGATCGCCCAATGCCGCGGCCAGTTCCAGCGATGCCGCACGACGATGTAGGCGAGGCACGTGGTGATGACCATCGTCCCGGTCACCGCGATCCCGTAAGCTGCGGCCATGTCCGACGAATTGCGGAACTGGATCACCAGCACCAGGATGCCGATCAGCAGCAGCCAGTTGACCGACGGCAGGTAGATCTGTCCGGCATAATCGGCGGAGGTGTTGCGCACCCGCAGCCGCGGCAACAGGCCGAGCTGTACCGCCTGCTGCGTCAACGAATAGGCACCGGTGATGACCGCCTGGCTGGCGATGATCGTCGCCAGCGTCGCCAACCCGACCAGCCACGGGCGGAACGCATCGGGCGCCATCAGGAAGAACCAGTCGGCATTGTCGTTCGGCCCGAATGCCCGTCCCGACGCCTGGATCAGCTCGAGCGACTTAAGCGCGTAGGCGCCCTGCCCGAAATAATTCAGACAGAGTGCCGGCGCGACCAGCACGAACCAGCCGATGCGGATCGGCAGCGGCCCGAAATGCCCCATGTCGGCAGTCAGCGCCTCGGCGCCCGTCACCGTCAGGAACACCGCGCCCAGCACGAACAGCCCGAGCGTGCCGTGATGCGCGAGGAAGGCGACCGCGTGCGCCGGGTTGATCGCGCCCAGAATGTTGGGCTCGTCGGCAATGTGCCACGCGCCGAGCGCGCCGATGACCAAGAACCACAGGATGCAGACCGGGCCGAACAAGGTGGAGACGCGCGCGGTGCCGTGCGACTGGATCAGGAACAGTCCGACCAGGATGGCGATGGTAATCGCCATGATCGTCCCCTCACTGATCGCGTTCTGCATGCCGGGCAACGTGCGCAGGCCCTCGATCGCGGACAGCACCGACAGCGCCGGGGTAATCATCGCATCGCCGTAGAACAGGCTGGCGCCCGCCGCGCCCAGCACGATCGCCGTCATCGACCGCCAGCCGAGCGCGCGCCGCGCGAGCGCCGCCAGCGCCAGCACGCCGCCCTCACCCTGATTGTCGGCGCGCATCAGGAAGATGACGTATTTGACCGTCACCACCAGAAACAGCGACCACAGGGCCATGCTGAGCACGCCGAAGATTTCGCTCGCCACCAGCCCGTCGTCGGCGGTCAGCTTCAGCGCCTCGCGGAAAGCATAAAGTGGGCTGGTGCCGATGTCGCCGAACACCACGCCGATCGCGCCGACCGTCAGTCCGAACAGCGCGGACTTGGCGACGACGTGATGGGAGGAGCCGGAATCGGACGACGCGGACGACATTGACGACGATGGCCTGCCGTGATTGGACGGCGCGCTTTACGCCTGTCGGGGCGTCAGGCAAACGCTTTTATTGCGCCGCACCTAACCTGTTGATCCCGCGACTCGAATGCGGCAAGGGCGGGGCCATGGTTCGCTTTTCGTTCGCCGGTCACGAACTCGCCGCGCTGGCCGACGGCGCGCTGTTCTGGCCGGCCCGGCGCGCCCTGATCCTGGCCGATCTGCATTTCGAGAAAGCAAGCTGGTTCGCGAGCTTCGGGCAGATGCTGCCGCCCTATGACAGCGCGGCGACGCTGGACGCGGTCGAGCGGTTGGTCGCGCAACTGCAACCCGCCGAAATCTGGTGTCTGGGTGACAGTTTCCATGACGTGCGCGGGTGCGAGCGATTGCCGGCGACCGAGCAGGTGCGGCTGCGCACGCTGACCGACGGATGCCGCTGGGTGTGGGTGGTCGGCAACCACGACCGCTCGATCGGCGATCCGTGCGGCGGCGAGGTGATCGACGAGGCGCTGGTCGAAGGACTGGTGCTGCGGCACGAGGCCGATCCCGCCGACGCGCGGCCCGAACTGTCGGGGCATTTCCACCCGAAATTGCGCGTGCGCGTGCGCGGCAAACTGGTATCGCGCCGCTGCTTCATCGCGACCGGCCGCAAGCTGATCCTGCCCGCGCTCGGCGCGCTGACCGGCGGGCTCGACGTCCACCACCCGGCGATCGTCAAGGCGATCGGGCGGTCGGGCGAAGCATTGGTGCCGGTCGCGGACCGGCTGCTACGGTTTCCACTGGCGGCCTGAGAGAGACCCTTCTAGCGCGCCGCTCCGTCGCGGATCGTAATACTTATCCCGCCCTCGCCAACGCCTTCTGCCGGCGGCGCTGGACCGAGCTGCCGATGCCCATCGCCTCGCGATATTTGGCGACGGTGCGGCGGGCGATGCCGAAGCCCTTGGCGTTGAGCAGGTCGACGAGCGTGTCGTCCGACAGGATCGCCTTCGGCTCCTCCGCCGAGATCAACGCGCGGATCGCCGCCTTCACCGCTTCCGCCGACACCGCGTCGCCGCCATCGGCCGCCTGGATCGCCGAGGTGAAGAAATATTTGAGCTCGAACAGCCCACGCGCGCAACTCAGATACTTGTTCGACGTCACGCGGCTGACGGTCGACTCGTGCATCTCGATCGCATCCGCGACCTGACGCAACGTCATCGGTCTCAGATGCGCGACGCCGTGGAGGAAGAACGCTTCCTGTTGCTTCACGATCTCGGTCGCGACCTTGATGATCGTACGCTGGCGCTGATCGAGCGCCTTCACCAGCCAGTTGGCGCTGGCGAGCATGTCGCCCAGCCACGCCTTCGACGCCTTGTCCTGCGGCCCCGCCGACAGCTCGACATAATAGGAGCGATTGACCAGCACGCGCGGCAGCGTGGCGGCGTTGATCTCGATCGCCCAACCCGACTTGCGCCGCGCGACGAACAGGTCGGGGGTCACCGCCTGCATCGCCTCGCCGCCGAACCGGCAACCGGGCTTGGGGTCGTAGTTGCGCAATTCGCGGATCATGTCCGCCAGATCCTCGTCGTCGACGTTGCACAGCCGCCGCAAACGGGCGAGGTCGCCGCGCGCGACGAGGTCGAGATGATCGATCAGCCGCGCCATGCACGGGTCGTAGCGATCCGCCTCCTTCGCCTGGAGCGCGAGACATTCGGCCAAGTCGCGCGCGCCGACCCCGGTCGGATCGAAAGTCTGAATCGTGCCGAGCACGCGCTCGACCTCGACCAGCGGCACGTTGAGGCGCGTGGCCACGTCGAGCAGCGAGGTCTGGAGATACCCCGCCTCGTCGATCAGATCGATCAGATGCTGCGCCACGAACAGAGCGCGCCCGTCGAGCACCTCGCCCGCCTGATGCAACAGATGGTCGGCGAGGCTGAGCGAGGTATCGGCCAAGGCGTCGAGATCAGGACCGTCCTCGGGCATGCCGCCGCTGCTCGCGCCGTTCATCCCCAGCGAGCCGTCGATCCCCGCCTGATCGGTCGCACTGTCGTGGTGGAAGCTCTCCGCCGCGAAATCGACGTCGAGCGCCGCTTCGCCGGTGCCCTCCCCGTTGAGCAACGCGTCGGCGCCGACCGGCTCGTCGGTCGCGACGACCGGTTCGGGTTCGGCGACCGGCGCATCGCCCTCGGGCGCCGCGCTGTCGAGCAGCGGGTTGCGCTCGATCTCCTCGGCGATGAACCCCTCGATCTCCAGGTTCGACAGCGCGAGCAGGCGGATCGCCTGCTGCAACTGCGGCGTCATCACCAAAGATTGCGACTGCCGGAGATCGAGGCGCGGGGCGAGACTCATCTCAGTGCGTCGCCCCGGCGCGGGCCGGGGCCGCCGGCGGCGAGAATACCGAACCCCACCCAGCGGTCCCGGCCTGCGCCGGGACGACGATGAAAGAGGTCAACCGCATGGCTACAGCGAGAAACTCTCGCCCAAATAGAGGCGGCGCACATTCTCGTCCGCGACTAGTTCGGCGGGCGATCCGGCGAACAGCACGCGGCCGTCATAGATGATGTAGCCACGATCGACGATGTCGAGCGTCTCGCGTACGTTGTGGTCGGTGATGAGCACGCCGATGCCGCGCTTCTTCAACTCGACGATCAGGTCGCGGATGTCGCTGATCGACAAGGGGTCGATCCCGGCGAATGGCTCGTCGAGCAGCATGATCGACGGATTGGCGGCCAGCGCGCGCGCGATCTCCGCCCGGCGGCGCTCACCGCCCGACAGCGCCATCGCCGGGGCGTCGCGCAGCCGCGTGAGGCCGAATTCCTCGAGCAACTGGTCGAGCCGCTTGGCCCGCGCGGCCTTGTCGGGTTCGGCAAGTTCGAGCACCGCGAGGATGTTCTTCTCCACGCTCAGGCCGCGGAAGATCGAGGTTTCCTGGGGCAGGTAGCCGAGGCCCAAGATCGCGCGGCGGTACATCGGCAGGCCGGTGATGTCGTCGCCGTCGAGCATGACGCGACCCGAATCGGGTTTCACCAGCCCCATCACCGAATAGAAGCATGTCGTCTTGCCCGCGCCGTTGGGGCCGAGCAGGCCGATCACCTCGCCCTTGCCGACCGACAGCGACACGTCGGTCAGCACCACGCGCTTGTCGTAGCTCTTGGCGATCGACACGACCGACAGCCCGTTCATCGTTGGGGCGGCGGCGATCGGCTCGGGCGGGGTCAGGGTCGCAACGTCGTTCATGGCGGCTCCATCTCTGCCCGCTCGATGGTTAGCGAAAGATTACCGCCGGACCATCTGGCAGGGTTCCTGCATGTGCCCTAGCGCGTGGGTGGACCCGGCGAAAGCGCGCGCGCGACGATCCGCGACTTTTTGGCGATTCGATGCGAGTTTCGGTCGATTTCGCGTGAAATTCGGTCGGGTCGGGCAGCGGTGTTCCATATACCCCAATCCGCCGTCGCGCGATCGCCGGCCTATTTGCTGTCGTTGCGCTTGGGCACCGTGAACGTGCCCGTCACGCGGCCGCCCGAGCTCGAGGTCGTCCCCGGCGTGCCACCGACCGCGCCGCTGCCGCCGTCGATCACCGCCTTGCCGGTATCGAGGTTGATCGTCAGGCGACTGCCGCTCACGGTATTGCCGCCCTGCGTCAGCGTGACGCCGCCCAGCATGATGACGGTGCGACGATTGATGTCATAGACGCCATAGGCGCCACGCGCGGTCTGGTCGGGCCGCGTCACGACCACGTTTCCCGACGCATCGATGCGCGAGGCCTGGGGCGACGCGCCGTTGAGCGCCTGCCCCGAATAGGCGATCGTCATCTTGGACGCGGTCAGCGTCATTTCGGCCTGCACCACCTTGACCCCGCCGGACAGGATCGCGCGGCCCTGCTTGTCCTGCAACTCGATATGACCGGCGTCGAAGTTGAGCGGCGCGTTGGAGTCGTGGCGTTGCTGTGCCACGGCGGCGGTGGCGCCGGCCGTCGCGGCCAGGACGATCAGGGGAAGGGCAATACGCATGTCGGAGCCTATCTCGCGCGTCGCGGGTCGATGCGCAAGCGCGCGTGACCGTCCAGGCTGACCGAGCGGTTGTCGAGATCGGCATGCATCGAATCGGCGGAGAAGGTTCCTTGTCTCACCGTACCGGTAACACCGCCTTCGCTCTGCATCGTCTTGGCCTTCAGGTCGAGCGTCGCTGCGTTGGTTTGCAGGCTGTAGCCCTTGGGTCCGGCGAAGGTGATCGGCCCGTCGATCGCGACTTGCTGGTTGGTCGGGTTGAACCGCCCGCCCGGCGCCCGCAACGTCGCGGGACCGTCGGTCATCTGCAACTGCGCGGCCAGCGTCTGCATGGCGATGATCGGGTCCTTCGCACTCTTCTGCAGCGCGCTTTCCGCGGTCAGCAGGAACGGCTGGCCCTTGTTGTCCTGCCCGCGATAGCTCGCCGTCTGCACCTTCAAACGTTCCTTCGATACCTCGACCTTGTTCTTGTCGAGCACGAAGCTGACTTCCTGCCCGTGCGTCAGCGGCAGGAACACCATCATCGCCGCGACCACGCCGACCGCGGCGGGCAGCACGATGCGCAGCGTCGCGACGAGGTGGTCGTGGTTGCTCCCCGGCGCCGCCCAATGCTGGCGCTTGGACCGGATGTCCCGCGCGAGTTCAGACACGCGCCATCCCCACTACCGCTAGATGCGAGCCATCAGGCATGCGCGAAGATATCGATTTCGGGCCAGCCGGCCAGGTCGAGCTCGGCACGCGCCGGCAGGAAGTCGAAGCACGCCTGCGCCAGCGAAGTGCGGCCCTCGCGCGCCAGCCGGCGGTCGAGCTCGTCGCGCAGGCGATGGAGGAACCGCACGTCGGACGCGGCATAATCCTTTTGCGCCTCGCTCAGTTCCGGCCCGCCCCAGTCGGACGATTGCTGCTGCTTGGAAATGTCGAAGCCGAGCAGTTCGCGTACCAGTTCCTTCAGCCCGTGGCGGTCGGTGTACGTGCGCACCAGCCGCGACGCGATCTTGGTGCAATAGATCGGCCCGGCCTCGATCCCGAGATAATGTTTGAGCGCGGCGACGTCGAACCGGGCGAAGTGATAAAGCTTCACGCGCGAGCGGTCGCTCAGCAACGCCTTCAGATTGGGCGCCGCGTAATCGCTGCCCGGCGCAAAGCGCACCAGATGCTCGTCGGGGCCGCCGTCCGACAATTGCACCAGGCACAGCCGGTCGCGCGGGGTGATGAGGCCCATCGTCTCGGTATCGACCGCGATCGCCGCGCCATCGGCGAACAGGCCGGCGGGAATGTCTTCTTCGTATAGATGTACTGCCATCGCTCAGCGCCTAGTCGCTTGCGGCTTAACGCTCAATGGCCGGGCGCGCGCCCCGCGCCGTCGCGCCGGGCGCGGGCGTTGCGGCTCCAGATGTTGAGCATCTCCACCGCTGCCGAGAATCCCATCGCGGTGTAGATATAGCCTTTGGGAATATGCGCCCCGAAACTCTCGCCGATCAGCACCATCCCGATCATCAGCAGGAAGCCGAGCGCCAGCATCACCACCGATGGGTTGCGCGCGATGAAATTGGCGAGCGGATCGGCCGCGATCAGCATCACGCCGACCGCGACGACGACGGCGACGTACATGATCTGGACGTATTCGGTCATGCCGACCGCGGTCAGGATCGAATCGATCGAGAAGACGATGTCGAGCAGGATGATCTGCACGATCGCGCCGGTGAAGGTCAGCGACACCGCCTTGCCGACGCCCTTTTCCTCGCCCGGCGAATCGTCGTCGACCGAATGGTGGATCTCGGTCGTCGCCTTCCACACCAGGAACAGCCCGCCCGCGAGCAGGATCAGGTCCTTCCACGAAAACGCCGTCTCGAACGCCGGCACGCCATGCTCGTCGAGCGCGCCCGAAATCCCCAGGTCGAACACCGTCGTCTTCAGGCTGATGATCCAGGCGATCCCGGTCAGCAGCGCGAGGCGCATGACGAGGGCGAGCCCGATCCCCACGCGCCGCGCGCGTGTCCGCACGTCTTCCGGCAGCTTGTTCGACAGGATCGAGATGAAGATCAGATTGTCGATGCCCAGCACGATCTCCATCACGATCAGCGTGACGAGCGCCGCCCAGGCGGCTGGACTGGCGAGCAATTCGAGGATCGACATGCCCGATGCTGTGCCTCCTGGGCAACATTCGCGCAAGTATCGCGACCGAAAGCGCCAGAACAGCGACGATTTCGTTCGCGAATCCCCCGTCTTTGCGATAGATGACGATAGAGGCGCTATGTCTGCGCTCGAAGGGCTGCGTCCGTCGTCCGGCGTTTGGGTCCTTGAATGATCGATTGGGCGGACCGGAAAGACGAACAGGGCATGAGTTTCGATAAAGGTGGCCGCGGCAACCGTGGTGGGCGCGGCCGGGACAAGCGCGACAGTTTCGGTGGCGGTGACGATTTCGGCGGCGGCTTCGGCGGCGGCGACTTCGGTGGTGGTGGTTTCGGCGGCGGCGATCGCTTCGGCGGTGGCGGCGGCGGTGGTGGCTATCGCGGCGGCGGTGGCGGCTTCGGTGGTGGAGGCGGCGGCTTCGGCGGCGGCGGCGGTGGTGGTTTCCGTGGCGGCGGTGGCGGCGGCGGGTTCCGTGGCGGCGGCGGTGGCGGCATGCCCCCGCAGGTCGTCGGCGAGGGCACTGGCGTGGTCAAGTTCTTCAACGCCCAGAAGGGTTTCGGCTTCGTCGTTCGCGATGACGGCGGCGAGGACGTGTTCGTTCACATCAGCGCGGTCGAGCAGGCCGGCCTGACCGGTTTGGCCGAGGGGCAGCCGCTCGGCTTCACCCTCGTCGATCGTGGCGGCCGCATCTCGGCGACCGACCTCAAGATCGACGGCGAGCCGATGCCGGTGACCGACCGCGGTCCGCCGCGCGACCGCGACGCCGCGCCGCGCGGCGGTGGCGGCGGTGGCCGCGAGCTGACTGGCGAGAAGGCGACCGGCACGGTCAAGTTCTTCAACGCGATGAAGGGCTTCGGCTTCATCCAGCGCGACGACGGCCAGCCCGACGCGTTCGTTCACATCTCGGCGGTCGAGCGTGCCGGCATGACCAACCTCAACGAGGGCGACCGGCTCGAGTTCGAGCTCGAGGTCGACAATCGCCGCGGCAAATATGCGGCCGTGAACCTGACGCCGCTGCAGTCGTAAGACTTCGGCGATAGCCCTGAGAAAATACCCGGTCCGCGCAACCGCGCGGGCCGGGTTTTTCTTTGCTCCGTCCTTCCGCTTCGTCAGGCGGGACGATCAGGACGCATCCGGAATCAATCGCCCGACTTTGACATCCCCTGATCGGCCGGCGGCGCGCAAATGCCCGACCGGTTCAACAATTCGGTCAGTTCCTGAACGGCCTTGGTAAGGTAGAGGACTTCGGTTTCGCGCAGCTGGTCCAGCTTGTCGTGCAACGCCTCGATCTCCAGCTCCGCCTTGATGTTGATCTTGTAGTCGTTCTCGGCCGCAACGCGATCGATGTCCTGCTGACGATTCTGACTCATCATGATGAACGGCGCCGCATAGGCGGCCTGAAACGACAGCGCGAGATTGAGCAGAATGAACGGATAGGGGTCCCAATGCTCGATGAAGACGGTGATGTTCAACACGATCCAGAAGAGCAGCACCGCCGACTGGATGATGATGAATCGCCACGATCCCATCGTCGCAGCAACGGCATCGGCGATCCGCTGGCCCAGCGTCAGCTGGCGGGCGGTCGGATCGGCGACATGCGCCTCGCGCGCCGTCCGTCGCAGATGCCGGAGGTCTGCGAGCAGCTTCTTCTCCGCTTCCTGCAACTCCTGAGGGGGACGTGTGATCTGCATAGCCAACTCCGTCTGCCGTTCCGACGATAAGCCGGGAGCAGGCGCGCCCTCAATGATTTTCGTGATGGTATCGGGCGGGGCTATCGCCGCCGATAACAGCGCTGTCGGAACCGCGTCATCCGGTCACGTCACCATTCGCCGCAGGGTGTCCAGTCGGTCCGCCTCCGCCGCCGGCTTGTCGGTACGGATGCGGTGGATACGCGGAAAGCGCATCGCGACGCCCGATTTGTGGCGTTTCGATTCATGGATCGAATCAAATGCGACCTCGAGCACCAGCGTCTTCTCGACCTCGCGCACCGGGCCAAAGCGGTTGAGCGTGTGGTTGCGCACGAAGCTGTCGAGCATCTTTAATTCGTCGTCGGTGATCCCCGAATAGGCCTTGCCGACCGGCAGCAATTCGCCATCATCGGTCCAGCACCCGAACGTATAGTCGCTGTAATAGGACGAGCGGCGGCCGTTGCCGCGCTGCGCATACATCATCACGCAATCGGCGGTGAGCGGGTCGCGCTTCCATTTGTACCACAATCCGGTGCGGCGGCCGGCGACGTAATCAGAATCGCGTCGCTTGAGCATCACGCCCTCGATCGCGGCGTCGCGGGCACCGGCGCGGATCTCCTCCAGGGCTTTGAAGTCGGCGGCGTCGATCAGCGCGCTGACGTCGAATCGGTCAGGGTCGAGCCGCGCAGCGAACGTCTCCAGTCGATGGCGGCGGTCGGTCCAGCTCAGCGGACGCACATCCTCGTCGCCATCGAACAGGATGTCGTACAGCCGCACGAACGCCGGGAAGTCGGCCAGCATCTTGCCCGACACGATCTTGCGCCCCAGCCGCTGTTGCAATGCGTTGAAGCTTGCGGCCCCTCCGCCTTCCTCCAGCGCACCGCCCTGCACCTCGCCCTTCACCATCAACTCGCCGTCGAGCACGCCGGGCGTCGCGAACGCGCTTGCCACCTCCGGGAAGCTCCCGGTGATGTCGTCGCCCGCGCGGCTGTAGAGCCGAGTCTCGCCGCCGACATGGACAAGCTGCACGCGGATACCGTCCCACTTCCACTCGGCGGCATAGTCGGTGAGGTCGACGCGCAATTCCTCGAGCGGATGGGCGAGCATGAACGGGCGGAACACCGGCACGTCGGCGGCGGTCGGCTGTACGCCCCGCCCCTCGACCCAGTCGAACAATTCGGCATAGGGCGGGCGGATCGCGTGCCACACTTCTTCGACGGCATCGACCGCGACGCCGAACGCCTGCGCCAGCGCCGTCTTCGCCAGCCGCGCCGACACGCCGATGCGCAACGCCCCGGTCGCCATCTTGAGCAACGCGAACCGCTCCTCGGCATCCATCCGATCGAGCATCGCGGCAAGCGCGGCCGGGGCGTCCGACCGCGACAGCGTGTTGAGCGTATCGACCACCGCCGCCACCGACAGCGGCTCGCCGGCGCCATCGTCGGTGCCCGGCCACAGCAGCGCGATCGTCTCCGCCGTGTCGCCGACATAATCGCGGCTCATCCGGAACAGGACGGGATCGACGCGCGCCTCGATCAAGCCGCGGATCACGGCGGGCTTGACCGCCGGCAGATCGAGGTCGCCGGTCAGCGCCGCCATCGCCCAGCCGCGATCGGGATCGGGCGTCGCCTTCAGGTAATCGCCGATCAGCTTGAGCTTGGCGTTGCGCGACCGCGTGTAGATCAGCGAATCGAGAAGCTGCGCGAAGGCGTGCATGCCACGTCAACCGAGCGCGAAACCAGGAGTTCCGCCGCCCGTTACGCCGCGCTAACGGTCCCGCCATGCGCAAGTTGCTGATCGTCGTTCTCGCCCTGTTGCTCGTGGGCATCGGGCTGTTCCTGTTCGGACTGAGCGAGGCGCGGCGCGACCCGCTGGTGCGACAGGCGATGCTGTCGCTGCCGAATTGGCCGGCCGATGCCAAACCGATCCGTGCCGTGCTGATGAGCGACATCCATGTCGGGTCGTGGGCGATGGATGCGACGCGACTGAACCGCATCGTCGGCCAGGTCGCGGCGCTCAAGCCCGATATCGTCTTCATCGCCGGCGATTTCATCAACGGGTCGCGCGCCGATAGTGCGGCTGCGATCGGCCCCGCTTTGATCGCGCCGCTCGCCCGGCTGAAGCCGCCGCTCGGCATCGTCGCCGTACTCGGCAATCACGACAACTGGACCGGCGCGACAGCCGTTCGCGAGCAGTTGCGCCGCGCCGGGGTCACCGTGTTGGAGAACGAGACGCTGGTACGCGGTCCGCTCGCGATCGGCGGGGTCGGCGACCAATTCTCACATCACGCGCAGGTCGCCGCCGTCGTGGCGCAGTTGCGGCAACAGCCCGGAGGGCACCTGTTCCTGACGCATTCGCCCGGCATCGCGCCGTTGCTGCCCGACGCCAGCGTCCTGCTGGCCGGGCACACGCATTGCGGTCAGGCGCGTATCCTCGGCTGGTATCCAGGGCGCCAGCCGTACGAGAAGCGCTATCGCTGCGGCATCATTCGCGAGGGCGCGCGCACGGTGGTCGTCACCGGCGGGCTCGGTACCAGCAGCGTGCCGATGCGGATCGGCGTGCCGCCCGACATCTGGCTGCTGACGCTGGGGCGCTAGGCGGTTCGGCCGACCCCGAGCTGGAATCAGGCGCGGTGTTCGGCGATGTCCTTCGGTCGCGCAGCGTCTCGCTGAAATTTGCGGCTGCTGTGATCGCCCCGTTAGATCAGGCGGAACGCCGACAGCGCGATCCAGGCGCCGGCGACCAACAGGATGGCGCCAAGCACGATGCCGATCGCGCGACGCGGCAGTTGCGCCAGCACGATCTCACCGGCGATCGCCGCGCCGCTCAGCACGATGCCGCCGCCGATCGCGCCGCCGATGCCGGCCAGCGCAGGAACGCCGCCGGCCGCGATCGCAAAGGTGACGAAGCCGGCGCGGTCGCCGAGACCGCTCGCGATCAGGCGGACGATCGTGGTCGTAAAGGGGCGGTGAACGGTATCGATCGTCACCGGCTTGAACGGCACCAGCGCCGTCGCGCCCGCCGCCAGCAAGGTCATCGCGAGCAGCAGGCGAGCGGCGTTGGGCGAGAGATGCGGCGCGACCAGCAGGCCCGCCGCCGCGGCGACACCCTGCGTGGCGGCCATGGCCAGCCAGACGCCCGCCACCGTCGCGCCGATTCGCTGCGACCGGTCGCTGATGACCGCGACCAGCCCCGGCGAGGGATCGCTCGCGCGAACCAGCAATGCCGCGACCAGCGCAGCCATCAGCGAATCCATCGGGGGCCGTTAATGCGCCAGCCGGACCGCCGCCGCGGCAAGGTAGATGCCGGTGCAATCGGCGTCGCTGCGCTCGCAACCGATCGCCTCGCGCATCATCGCGATCCAGCCGTCGATCACCACGCCGCGTTCGCCTCGCGCCAGCGCCGCCTCGATCGCGCGGGCCAGTGCCACCACCGGCAATCGCCCCTCGGCTTGCGCGGTGCAGCGGATCGCATCGACCGCGCCCGCCATCTCGGCCGGGCGGGCATGCCCGGTCATCATGCTCAACCGCGCGACACTGGCGGCGAGATCGTGTGCCTGTATCCCCATCGCCCGAACTCCTGTTGGGACGAATCGGAGCTTGCGCCGAATTGGTAAACGGGTGCTTAAGCGGGCCGGGTTGCCGGTCGAGTCACGTCGACGAACGGTTCCACACCCCGAACTTGACAAAGCGCCGGGCACCGGGCATTGGCCCGCGCCTGACAAGCGGCGGCGCGTTTCCGCCGCTTTTGCATTTCACAGATACAGGATTCGGGTCATGGCCAAGCCGACCACCGTCAAGATCAAGCTCGTCAGTTCGGCCGATACCGGCTTCTTCTACGTGACGAAAAAGAACCCGCGCACGCAGACCGAGAAGCTGTCGTTCCGCAAGTACGATCCCGTCGCGCGCAAGCACGTCGAGTTCAAGGAAGCGAAGATCAAGTGACGTAGCAGGCGGCCGTCAGGCCGCCGCCATGTCGTCCCCGCAAAAGCGGGGATCCAGGGCCGCGAGGGATTCCCCGCGGCTCTTTTCGTGTCCGCCGAAGCCCGGCGCCGGCAAAGCCGCCGCCGTCGACCGGATCGGGCTTTGCCCGTCCGTCGCCTGGGCTGCGCGCGCGTTATCGCGCAACCCTGATGAGCTAACGCTCATCATGGGCGAGCAACCCGGTCACTTCATCCACGAATCGCACCACCGAGATCGGCTTAGACACGTACGCATCCGCCCCCGCCGCGCGGATCCGCTCCTCGTCCTCGCGCCCGGCATAGGCCGTCACCGCCATGATCGGCGTCGCGCGCAACGTCGGATCGCGCTTGATCTGCTCGATCAGCTCGAGCCCGCTCACATGCGGCAACTGGATGTCCATCACGATCAGGTCCGGCGCGAACGCGCGAGCACGCTCCAGTGCCTCGCGCCCGTCGCGCACCGGCTCGGTCGCGAACTGGTGCGCGCGCAACAGGTCGCAAAACAACTTCAGGTTGAGCTCGTTGTCCTCGACAACGAGCACGCGCTTTGCCACGGGGGTTTCGTCCTCCATGTCGGTCACGTCTTCCATCCCGCCCACGATAGCAATGCCCGCGCCAGACGCCAGCCACGATCCCGCGACGCTCGCGCTGCATGCGCTGGCGTGGACGCTCGCCGAGCCGCAACGCGCACAGCGGCTGCTCGACACGACCGGGCTGTCGGTCGCCGACCTGCGCCAATCGGCCAGTGATCGCGCGACGCAAGCGGCGTTGCTCGGTTTCCTCGCGGCGCATGAACCCGACCTGGTCGCCTGCGCCACGGCGATCGGCGTCTCGCCCGCGGCTTTGGTCGCCGCCTACACGGTACTCGACGCATGACGCGGCCGCTGCTCATCTGCGACTGCGACGAAGTCCTGCTCCACATGGTGCGGCATTTCGGCACATGGCTGCGCGAGCGCCACGACATCGCCTTTGCGCACGAAAGCGGCAGCTTCGTCGCGATGACGCACGCCGACGGCAGCCCGGTCGAGCACGAACGTATCTGGGGCATGCTCGACGAATTCTTCCCGGCGGAGATGGAGCGCCAGACGCTGGTGCCCGGCGCGGCCGAGGCGCTGGCGACGATCGCCGAACGCGCCGACATCGTCATCCTGACCAACCTGGGCGACCATTGCCGCGATCATCGCATCGCGCAGCTCGCCACGCACGGCATCAACCACCGGGTCGAGACGAATCGCGGCGGCAAGGGCGGTCCGGTCGCCGCGCTCGTCGCCGAATATGGCAATCCGGTCACGGTGTTCGTCGACGACCTGCCCGGCCACCACGAATCGGTTGCCAATCACGCCCCCACGGTGCACCGGCTGCACCTCGTCGCCGAACCGGCCATGGCGCCCAACGTGCCGCCCGCGCCGTTCGCGCACGCCAGGATCGACGAGTGGGAGGGGGCCCGCAACTGGATCGTCCAGCGTTTCGCCGACAATCTGCCAGCCAACACAGAGGGAATAACCGCATGACCGACCGTATCGACCGCAAGCTGGAGGAAATGGGGCTGAGCCTGCCCGCCGCCGCCGCGCCGGTCGCTTCCTACGTGCCTACCGTCGATGCCGGCGGCCTGCTGCACATTTCCGGGCAGCTGCCGTTCAAGGACGGCAAGGTCGTGACCGGCAAATTGGGCGACGGTGTCGACAAGGTCGCGGGTCAGGAAGCCGCCGAATTGTGTGGGCTGATGCTGGTCGCGCAGATCAAGGCGGCGCTGGGCGGCGACCTCAGCCGGGTCGAGCGCATCGTCAAGCTGGGCGTGTTCGTCAATTCGGCGCCCGACTTCACCGACCAGCCGGAAGTCGCGAACGGCGCGTCGAACCTGATGGAAGCGCTGTTCGGCGATGCCGGCAAGCATGCCCGCAGCGCAGTCGGCGTCGCCGCCCTGCCGCGTGGCGCGGCGGTCGAGGTGGACGCGGTAGTCAAGCTTCACGCCACGATCTAGCGCGGGCTAGATCGCGCCAAGCATGCCGCGCGACCGGCGCTGGCGAAGCCCGCAATCGACGACGCGGCTTGGCCGCGGCGCCCTCACTTTCCACAATGCCGGACTTGTCCCGGCATCTGCCCATCCGCATATCCGACGCATGCAGGATCGGCGGCACGATGAACCCCGGCACGAGGCCGGGGTGACGAAAAGGCGCGGCGGATGAGCCGTGCCTCCGTCACCGCGCGCATCGCCAATGGCGTGTCCGGCATTCCGGCGGCGCAATGGGATGCCTGCGCCGGGACCGCCAATCCGTTCATCGGCCACGACTTCCTGTCGATCCTCGAACAATCGGGGAGCGTCGGACCGGGCTCGGGCTGGCAACCGCTGCCGATCATCGTCGACGGAGCGGACGGCGCGCCGGCGGCGATCGTGCCGGCCTATGGCAAGAGCCACAGCCAGGGCGAATATGTCTTCGACCATGCCTGGGCCGATGCGTGGGAGCGGGCGGGCGGGCGTTATTATCCCAAGCTTCAGATCGCGGCACCGTTTACCCCGGTGCCGGGCCCGCGATTGTTGTTGCGCGATCCGGCGCAAGCCTCCGCGCTGATCGCGGCGATCGAGGCCGTCACCGACCAGAACCAACTATCCTCGGCGCACGCTACCTTCGTCGCGCCCGACCAACTGCCGCTGTTCGAAGCGGCAGGCTGGTTGATCCGCACCGGTACGCAGTTCCACTGGCGCAACCACGGCTATCGCAGCTTCGAGGACTTCCTGAGCGCACTGTCGAGCCGCAAGCGCAAGTCGATCCGCCACGAGCGGGCGAAAGCGGTCGAGGGCCTGACGGTCCGCCACCTGACCGGTCGCGACCTGACCGAGGCACAGTGGGACGCGTTCTGGGGATTCTACCAGGACACGGGCAGCCGCAAATGGGGCCATCCCTATCTCACCCGCGCCTTCTTCTCGCTGCTCGGCGAGCGGATGGCGGACCGCACGCTGCTGATCCTGGCCGAACGCGACGGGCGGCCGATCGCCGGGGCGCTCAACCTGATCGGCGCCGACACGCTCTACGGCCGCTACTGGGGCGCGACCGAGGACGTGCCGTTCCTGCATTTCGAACTGTGCTATTACCAGGCGATCGATGCCGCCATCGCGCGCGGCCTGACCACGGTCGAGGCAGGTGCGCAGGGCGAGCACAAGCTCGCGCGCGGCTACGTCCCCGTCCCGACCTGGTCGGCGCACTACGTTCCCGACCGCAATTTCCGCCGCGCGATCGCCGATTTCCTCGAACGGGAACGGGACGGCGTGGCGGACGACCGCGACCATCTCGCGAACTTTACCCCGTTCAAACGCGGTCAGTAGAGCGGGACGGTCGCTCGCGGCGGGATCGGGAAGTCGCTCCGCCGGCTTTCCGGCACGACCTCGATATGCGTCACCTTGAACAGCATGCTGGTGCCGTCCTGCCACACCGGGGTCAGGTCGGACGCATAGCGGATATGGTAAGGCGGCGGCTGGATCAGCCAGACGTAATCGAACGCCGCGCGCGGAAACAACGCGAGGCTGCGGTCGATCGGCCGCCACCATTCGCGCGCGCACTGCGATTCGGTGACGATCTGCGACGGATCGTGCGAGAAGCGCGCGGCGGCATAATAGCGCGTCGTCAGTAACTGCGCGCCAGGCATCGACCATTGGTCGTTGGTGTAGGCCAGCCGGCGCTCCAGCGCGAGCGCGGGGAAATGCTCGAGCCGGCTCATCTTCCAGTCGACGTTGCAGTCGTGCCCGACGAAGCTGACCAGCCGCGCGCCGACCGGCACCTGGTCGAGCGCCTTCAACTGGCGATCATAGACCTGAGCGAATTGCAGGAAGCTGACCGTGGTCGCCGCCGTGCGCACCACGACGAACACCAGTCCCAGCACGGCGAGCTGTGCCATCGTCCGCCGCCGCCGCGCCTGCGCGAGGTCGCGGAGCTGGTCGGCATCGAGCCCCGGATGCCGCGCCGCCAGCGCGTCGAGCGCGGCGAACCCGGCGCGCGGCCGGATCGCGATGATCGCGATCGCCAGCATGAACGGCGCCAGCCGCATGTCGGCATAGGCCGACCCGAACACGATCCGCGGCAGGAACACGAACACCGCCAGCAGGAACAGCGCCGACAGGCCGAGATTGCGCGAATATTCGATCGCCGGGTCGCGGAATGCCTTGTACAGCACCAGCGCCATCACCGCGACCGACGCGATGTCGAACGCCATCCAGCGATCGCGCAGCATCATCGTCAGCCACGTGATCTTCGCGCGCCAGTTGAACCAGTCGCCGGTCTGTCCGGTAACGTGATCGCCGCTTCGCCATGCGACCATCAGGAACAGCGGCAGGATCAGCGGCAGGCAGTGCAACCCGCCGCGGAACCATGCCAGCGCCCAGCGTCGGGCGCCATCCCTGCTGATGGGGCCGAACTGCTGCGCCGCCGCTTCCTCGCCCAACTCGTCGCGCTTGATGCGGTCATGCTCGCGGACCATCTCGGCGGAAAAGGCCAGCACGCCGAGCACGCCCCAGCCGAACGTGTGGCAGACCCACAGCGCGCACGACAACGGCACGAACATGGCAGCGCGGAACCGCATCCGTCCCTGCCGCGCCAGCCGCAGCCACCAGGCGAACGCCGGCAGCGCGAGCGCCATCGACAGTTCGAAATTGACGAAACCGAACTGGAACGGGAAGCAATAGGCGATCGGCAGCGCGAACAGCGCGGTGGCCGGAATCCGCCCATGCACCTCGCGCGCGATCCACAACAGCCCGACGACGATCAGCGGCGGGATCGCCAACACCACCAGCTTGACGGTCAGTTCGAGTCCCAACAGCGGCCCGAAGATCTCGACCAGCAGGTCGACGCCGAGATTGCCGATCAACGCCCACTGGAAATTGTACCAGTCGCCCAGCCAGCCGTAGCGGTGCAGATCGAGCTGGACGCGGTAACGTCCCATATGCCCCGGCAGGTCGACGAGCGGCGGGATCGCCGGCCACAACAGCGGCACCATCGCCAACAACGCCATCGCCACGACGAAACGCCGCGTCTGCCACCATCGCACTGTGCCGCCGCCGGTCATCGCCGCGCTTGTAGGCGGCGAGACGTGGCCGCCGCAAGCGACCAATCAGCGAACGCGATAGAACCTCATCGGGGTATCGCGGAGCGGCACGGGGACGAGCCAATCGGGCGGGCGGTTTGCCCGCAACGCTGCGGCAAGGCTGTCGGGATAGGCGCGGCCGACATGCAGTTCGTCGAAATCGTTCGGGCACCACAACACGTAATTCACCTTCCACGCCCGAGCGATCGCTATCGACTGATTCGGGGGCGACAGGAAGAAGCGATACATCGCCATGTTGCCCTGGTTGCTGCGATGGTATCCGGCGCCGACCGTCGAATGGCGGGTGTCGCCGATCACGTATGCCGCGACGCTGGTGCCGGCCATGATGACGCCGGCCGGATAGCGGTCGACCTGTGCCCAACTATCGCCCGCGCTGCATTTCACGCGTGTCGTTGGCAACGCATCGGCCGACGCAGCACTGGAACTCGGCGCCGCGACGTGCACAATCCGCCGCGGTAACTCGGAATAGGACATGCCGGCGCAGGCCAGCCAGGCGGCGATCACCGCCGGCGTCTGCCAGCGCGTCCGCCGTCGCGCCGCGAGTACGACCCCCGCCAGTATCGGCGCTGCCAACGGTGCTCCGATATAGGCGCTGCGCACCTGAAACAGCATCAGTCCCGCCGATACCAGCACGACCGCGGCAACCGGCAATGTCACACCCCATTGGCGGGGTGCACGATACAGCATCCATATCGCCGCCATCGCGCCGACGGTCATGAGCCCGCCGATCGCCAGGATACGCGTCACCTCGATTTGGCGGAACAATCCGTTGGCCTCGTCGATGAACGGCAGGAAATTGGCGCGAAGGAACGGGTCCATCACGCCGTAGGGCCCGTTCACGCAAGCGGGGAAGGCGATCACGGTGGCAACGACGGTCAGCGCGCCCAGCGCCAACCCGCTGCCGGCGCGCCATCGCCAGTTGGTCAGTCGTGGCGTCGCGAGCGCCAGCGCGCCAAGCGCAGCCGCGCCGATCAACGTCCCGGTCGACGACGCGGGAGTGAATGCATCGCAATAATTCGGCGACCAGAAGTCCGGCCGCAAGAAAATCAGAAACGCGAGAGTCGTCGCGCCGAGCCCGACGGCAAATCCGCCGAGCCGCGCCCGTTCGCGAACGCCGAAAACGATCCAAGCCAATGCCATCGCGCCGATCAGCACGGCGATCTGCAACGCGGTTTCCAGCCCCACGACCAGACTGACCGCCGTCACGGCGCCCGCCGCCATGCCGTTGCCCCAGGTCGGCTTGCGCATTTGCAACAGAACGAACAGCTGGACGAGGACGACCTGCAACGCGTGATGATCGATCCGCCCCGGGATGAAGACGGTCGTCCCCGGATACGCGAGCGCCATCAGCACGATCGCGACCGGACCGGCCGATGGCCCCCACAGCCGCCGAGCGATCCGCGCCGACAGATAGAGAGCGGCGGCGAACAGCAATGCCGGATACGTCAGCACCGCGAACAATTCGGCACCGTGCCGCCCCACGATCGGCGTTGCCGCCAGGATCAGCGCCGCAATGCCGATATCGTTGACGCGCGACCAATGCATCGGCGCGCCGAGCGGCGGCGCCATACGATGCTGCGTCCAGTCGTTGATCCCCTGCCCGCCCAGCCAGTCGCGCACCTGCGCCAACCGCATCACGTCGTCCGGATCAGGCAGCAGCATCCGGCTGAGTTGCCACCAATCGTGGATCGCCCAGCCGAGTGTCAGGATCACGGCCAGCGCGATCGCGACGGCAAGGTCGAGTCGGCGGTCGCGGCGAATCCGGGCCGCCGCCTCGATCGGTTGCATTATACTCACCGAGGGCTGGTCAGCGCGACAGAATCGCCACAAAATGCAGGCGGCGCCCGAACAACCACGAGAACGGCCGCGGGTACAGCGGCAGCCGAGTCGTGAACTCGCTCGCCCCTAGCCGCAATCGCTGCCAGATCGCCTTCCACTCGCGATGCGAAAGATAATTATAGGGCAGGCGCACGCCATGCGCGGCATTGCCTACCCAATCCATGAACCGCAGCGTCGGGCCGGCGGCAATGCCGTCGCGCAGATGGTCCTTGATGACGACCATCGGCGCGACGCGTGCGATCTCGGCCAGGACCAGCGCAGGGTCGTCGGTGTGATGCAGCACGTCGACCACCATTGCCGCGTCGAACGCATTGTCCTCGAACGGGATGTGCGATCCGTCATATTCGGTAACGGGGATGGCGGTATTCGGGCGGACGAGCACGTCGATCCCCTCGATCCGGACGTCCGGTCGCTGCAGCATGACCAATTGCGCGAGATCGCCGCTGCCGCAACCGACGTCCAGCACGCGCGCACCTTGCGGCAGTCGTTCGGCAATCGCGGTCGCCAGGCATCGCACGCGCCGATCGAATACCAGCTTTCCATGAACCGACGCGAGCATAGTGATCCCCTTCGTTGTCGAAACTCCCGAACGAAGATGACCGGGATTGGTTAATACCGGGTTGAAGGGGATGTACCGGCCTGATCGATCGCGCCGGCGAGCGTTAACCAAAATTTTCCCATCGATACGGCACAGGAATGCGTCCGAAGGGGGAATCCATGTCCGCAGCATCGCTGTTGAAATCCTATCCGACGCCGAAACACCGGTCGACGGCGCCGACCGCCGAACCAACGATCGAGCTGTCGATCGTCATGCCTTGCCTCAACGAGGCGGAGACGCTGGCGGTGTGCATCAAGAAGGCCCAGACTTTCCTGCGCGAGCACGACGTCGCCGGCGAAGTGCTGGTCGCCGACAATGGCTCTACCGATGGGTCGCAACAGATTGCGAATGCGATGGGCGCACGGCTCGTGCCGGTCAGCGAACGCGGTTACGGCGCGGCACTGATCGGGGGGATCGCGGCGGCAAAGGGCCGGTACGTCGTCATGGGCGATGCCGACGACAGCTACGATTTCACCGCGCTGATGCCGTTCGTCGAGACGCTGCGCGATGGCGCCGACCTCGTCATGGGCAACCGCTTCCGCGGCGGGATCGCCGATGGCGCGATGCCGCCGCTGCATCGGTATCTCGGCAATCCGGTGCTGAGTTTTCTCGGCCGCACCTTTTTCGACATTCCGGTCGGCGATTTCCATTGCGGCTTGCGCGCGTTCAATCGCGACAGCATCCGCGCGCTCGGCCTGGCGACGCCGGGGATGGAGTTCGCGAGCGAGATGGTCGTCAAGGCGGCGATCGAGAAGCTCGACATTCGCGAGGTACCGACCACGCTCCAGCCCGACGGGCGCAGCCGGCCGCCGCACTTGCGCACATGGCGCGACGGCTGGCGGCATCTGCGCTTCCTGCTGATCTACGCGCCGAAGTTCCTGTTTCTTTACCCCGGCGTCACGTTGGGCTTGAGCGGGGCGGCTGGGTTGGTCGCACTGATGCCGGGCGACCTGCACGTCGGCGAGGTCGAGTTAGGCGTGCACACGATGATCTTCGCCGCGATGGCGGTGCTGATCGGGGCGCAGTTGATCGGGCTGAGCGTGATGGCCCGCCGCTACGGCACGATCGCCGGGATGTGGCCCGAAAGCGGCGTCATGCGCCGCGTGCGCAACTGGTTCTCGGTCGAGCGTGCCTGCCTGCTCGGCGGTGGCATGCTCGCGGTCGGGATCGGCGGCGCGGTGAGCGCGACCGCGATCTGGGCGACGAAAGGCTTCGGCGCGCTCGATCCCGCCGCGCTGATGCGGCTGACGATTCCGTCGATGGTGTTCGCGTGCCTGGGCGTGCAGATGGCGGTGACCGCCTTCTTCATCGGCCTGCTCGATCAGCCACGGCGCTGAGTATTTGAGGACACGCCGAGAAGCGTCCTACGGTATCGCCTCAAAATAGTTCACCGATCGCGACGGCCCAGCAGGCGCAACCGCAACGCGTTGAGCTTGATGAAGCCCGCGGCGTCGCGCTGGTCGTAGGCGCCCTGGTCGTCCTCGAACGTCACCACTTTCTCGCTGTAGAGCGAATTCGGCGACTTGCGCCCGACGATATAGACGCCGCCCTTGTAGAGCTTGAGCCGGACGGTGCCGGCGACCTTTTCCTGGCTGTAGTCGATCGCCGCCTGCAGCATCTCGCGCTCGGGCGAGAACCAGAAGCCGTTGTAGATCAGCTCGGCATAACGCGGCGCCAGTTCGTCCTTCAGATGCGCGGCGCCGCGGTCGAGCGTCAGTTGCTCGATCCCGCGATGCGCGAGGTGATAGATCGTGCCGCCCGGCGTCTCGTACATGCCGCGCGACTTCATGCCGACGAAGCGGTTCTCGACCAGGTCGAGCCGGCCGATGCCGTGCCTCTTGCCGAGTTCGTTGAGCTTGGTCAGCAACGCCGCCGGGCTCAGCGCCACGCCGTTGACCGCGACGCCGTCGCCACACTCGAAATCGATCGTGATGAATTCGGGCTCGTCCGGCGCGTCCTCGGGATTGTCGGTGCGCGAATAGACGTAGTCGGGCACTTCCTCCCACGGATCCTCGAGCACCTTGCCCTCGGACGAGGTGTGGAGAAGGTTGGCGTCGGTCGAGAACGGCGCTTCGCCGCGCTTGTCCTTTGCCACTTGGATCTGGTGCTGTTCCGCGAACTCGATCAGCTTGGAACGGCTGGTCAGGTCCCATTCGCGCCACGGCGCGATCACCTTGATATCGGGCGCCAGCGCGTAATAGCCGAGCTCGAACCGGACCTGGTCGTTGCCCTTGCCGGTCGCACCGTGGCTGACCGCGTCGGCGCCGACCTGACGCGCGATCTCGATCTGGCGCTTGGCGATCAGCGGCCGCGCGATCGAGGTGCCGAGCAGGTACAGCCCCTCGTACAGCGCGTTCCCCCGCATCATCGGGAAGACGTAGTCGGCGACGAATTCCTCACGCAGATCGTCGATGAAGATATGCTCGGGCTTGACCCCGGCATCCAGCGCCTTCCTGCGCGCCGGCTCCAGCTCCTCGCCCTGGCCGAGATCCGCGGTGAAGGTCACGACCTCGCAATTATACGTCTGCTGCAACCACTTGAGGATGACGCTGGTGTCGAGCCCGCCCGAATAGGCCAGGACGACCTTGTTGATCTTGCCGGCGTCGCCGGCGGGGCGGTTGATGTTGGAGGAGTCGGTCATGCGCGCGCCTCTAGGTTCCATCGCCGCGATCGGCAAGCGGTGCGGGTCAGACGGTGCGGGCGATCCGCCGTTCCTCGTCGTTCATGTAATCGCGCGTGATCGGCAACGCGTTGCGGTCGCGCGCGAATTGCAGCTGGAAATTGACCATCCCGCCATACAGGAAACTGACGCACGACCCGGCGAGGTAGAAGGTCCACATCCGGAAGAACGGCTCGTCGTACAATGCAACGATCTTGTCCCGGTTGGCGGTCGCGCGGTCGTACCAGTCGCGGAGGGTGTAGGCGTAGTGAAGCCGCAACACCTCGCAATCGGTCATGTAGTAGCGCAGGCCCTCGTAACCCTTCGCGATCTCCGACAGTGCGGGGATATAGCCGCCGGGGAAGATGTAGCGCGCGGTGAACTCGTCGGTCACGCCCGGCGCGCCAGCGCGGCCGATCGTGTGGATCAGCATCACGCCGTCGGGGATCAACAGGTCGCGGCACTTGCGAAAGAAGGTGCGGTATTGCGGCGGCCCGACATGCTCGAACATGCCGACCGAGACGATCCGGTCGAACGTGCCGGTCAGGTTGCGATAGTCGATTAGTTCGAACTTCACGTGATCGGCGACGCCGGCCGCCACGGCCCGCTCGCGCGCCAGCCGGATCTGCTCGTCGCTGAGCGTGATGCCCAGCACGTCGACGCCGTAGGTTCGGTGCAGGTACAGCGCCATCCCGCCCCAGCCGCAGCCGATGTCGAGCACGCGCATGTCGGGCTTCAGCGCCAGCTTGGCGGCGATATGCGCCTTCTTGTCGAGCTGCGCCTGTTCCAGGCTCTCGTTGTCCGGATCGAGGAAATACGCGCAGCTGTACTGGCGGTCCTCGTCGAGGAAGAGATCATAGAGCTGGTTGCCGATATCGTAGTGATGCTTGACGTTCTGGCGCGAGACGCGCGTCCGGTTGAACTGGTCGAGCTTGCGCCGCACCCAGGTGACGCTGCGCGCCGCCAGATTGGGATCGAGCGCGCCGGTCTCCGCCTCCCAACGGTTGTTCTTGGTCGCCAGCGCGAGCAGCGCCATGACGTCACCGCGTTCGATCGTCAGCCGGCCCTCGATGAACGCCTCGGCCACGCCGAGCGCCGGATCGCGCAGAATGCGGCCCGGCGTGGCGCGATCGGCGAAACGGATCGCCACGTCGGGATGATCGGGATCGGGCGCGCCGAAGGTACGGACGGTCCCGTCGGCATAGGTGACGGTCAGCGTGCCGCGCCTGAACGCACGGGAGAAGAAGCGGTCGATCAGCGCCATGATGGCGTGCAGCTAATATCTGATTACGGCGGCGAAAAGACCCGATCCGCTTTCGATCAGATTCCGGCGTACCAGTCGTAGCCGATCGCATCCTCCCAATAGCCGCCCTGTCCGCCCCCGATCCCGTCCAGGCTGGCGACCGCGTCGATCGCGCTGACATATTTGGCGTGCTTGTAGCCGAGCTGGCGTTCGACCCGCAGCCGGACCGGCGCGCCGTGTCCGACCGACAGGCGCTTGTCGTTCATCAGCAAGGCGAGGATCGTCTGCGGGTGGAATGCGTCGATCAGGTCGATCGATTCGTAATAGGGCGCGCCGTTGTAGAGGTCGGCGCAGGTGAACACGACGTAGCGCGCCGCATCGCGCAGCCCCGCCGCCTTCAGCACGGCGCCGAGCATCGGCCCCTGCCACTTGCCGATCGCGCTCCACCCCTCGACGCAGTCGTGCCGGGTGATCTGCGCGCGTTGCGGCATCGTCGCCAAGTCGCCGAGCGACAGCGCCAGCGGCCTGGCGACCAGCCCGCCGACCCTGACTCGCCAGTCGGCGAAGTTGGCCGCGGCATGCCCGTTATAGTCGGCCGTGTTCGGGTTGCTGGTGCCGTTGATGCGGAAGATCGGCGACATCTGGTCGGCGCGGAATTCGGGCGCCAGCGTGCCGCGATCCATCATCGCGCGTTGCAGCCCCTGATTGATCTTGTCGCCCGAAAACAGTATCTTGCGGAAGCCCGGCTGGTCGGCGAGCTTGTCGCAACCCGACAGCAGCAACCCGGCACTCGCCGCGCCGAGCCCGACCAGCCGCCGCCGCGTGACCAACGTCACCGATCGTCCTCCGGCACGCGCCACCAGCCAGTCAGCATCGACCGCACCTCCCCGATCGGCCCGGCCAGGATGACCAGCGCCAGGTGGATGACGATGAACGCGACCAGCGCGGACGCCGCGATGAAATGGATAGACCGCGCCGACTGCCGCCCGCCGAACAGCTCGAGCAGCCACGGCCACGCCGCATCCATCCCCGGCGACAGCGCCAGCCCGGTCAGGATCATCAGCGGCAAGATCAAGAAGATCACCCCGACATAGGACAGCTTTTGCAAGGTGTTATAGCGCGCCGGGTCGTCGGGATTGAGGAAATCGAACCGCGCATGCGCCGCCGCGTCGGCGATCAGGTGGCGGGGCGCGACCTCCTTCGCGCGGACGCGCAGGTCGCGCTGGAAATGGCGGTTGATGAGGCTGGCGACCATGAACGCCAGCAACGCGAACCCGAGCACCAAGGCGAAGGTGAGGTGCCAGCGCCGCGACAGAGCGAGGTTGTAGTTGCGGGGAATCGTGAAAATTCCGGACCGCATCCAGTCTTTGTAGGACGAAAGATCGAGCCAGGCATGGTCGAAGTTGGCGCCATACGCGCCCCAATAGAGTCGCGGGTGCGCGTTGAGGATGCCGATCCCGCTACCGATCATCACGAAGATCGTGACCGCCGTCAGCCAGTGCCACAACCGCGTTGCCAGCCGGTGGCGGTACACATGACCCGGAAGTTGGCGAAGGTTGCGCGCAACCGTTTCTTCTGCGTCGGACGCGGAGGCGGATGCGGCGGGCACCGCGCGATCCTACGCCGCTTCGGCGCGGTAGGACAGCGGATTCAGTGGTACGCGCGCCAGAAGAACACGACCGTCGTCACCCCCGTCACCAGCAGCGTCCAGACTCGCACCGCCGGCGCCGGCAGTACCTTCCCGACTCGCGCGCCCGCCCAGCCGCCCAGGATCGCCCCCGCCATCATCGGCAGGCACGACGCCCAGGCGACCATGCCCGCCACCACGAACACGATCGCCGCCGCCGCATTGGCGATCGCGAGCATCAGCGTGCGCGGCGCGAACAACTCGCGCGGGGTGTGTCCCGCCAGCAGGCCGTAGGTCGCAGTCGTCATCAGCCCGACCCCACCCCCGAAATAGCCGCCATAGACGCCGAGCAGCGCCTGCGCCGTCAGCAGCGTCCGCCGCCCGATCGTGATGCGCTCGTGCAGCCACGCCGCCGCGCGCTTGCCGAACGCCAGCACGACAAAGGCGTAGAGCACCAGCCACGGGATAATGACGTCGAACGCATGGCTGGGCGTCATCACCAGCAGCAGGCTGCCGACCAGTCCGCCGGCGAAGGTGATCGCCGCCAGCGTCGCGACCGGCACGCCGGCGAGCGGCCCCAATTCGTCGCGAAACGCCCAGGCGCTGGTCGCGGCACCCGGCAACAAGGCGACGTTGCTGGTCGCATTGGCGATGTTCGCCGGCAAGCCGATCGCGAGCAGTGACGGCAGGGTCGCGAACGTCCCCCCGCCCGCCAATGCGTTCATCGCCCCGCCGACGAACCCGGCGGCGGCGACCAAGGCGACATGCAGAACCGATCCGACCACAGGCCGTCGATAGCGCGACAGCGGCCCCGCCGGGAACCCCGCCCTCGCTTTGTCGCAACGAACCGGCATCCGGCCGCTTCGACGATGGAAAAACACGCGATCTTAATCGCTTGGTCACCAATCCGGGTGAGGGTGGGGTGATGAGAAAAGCGCTGATCGTGCTGTTGGGCGCGCTGCCGCTGGTGAGCGGTTGCGGCGGGTCCGATTCGGGGGGCACCGCGACGACGACGGCGGGCGGCGGCCCGATCGTGGCACCGGCCCCGACGCCCACTCCGACCCCGGCTCCCGCCCCGACGCCGACGCCGAGCCCCACCGCCAGCCCGGTCGGCTTCGCGGCGCAGGCGGCGGCGTTGTACGACGTGCTGCCCAACGCCACGACCTGCAACGCGGGCGTGCTCAAGGCGTCGGTCAAGCAGGATTTCCTGACCTGGCTCAACGGCGTCCGCGCGCTGCACGGCCTGCCCGCGGTCAGCTATTCGGCGGTCGAGGACAATCAGGAAGCCGCCGCCGCGCTGATGATGGCGGTCAACAAGGCACTGAGCCATACGCCGCCGACCAGCTGGCTATGCTATTCGAGCGACGGCGCGACCGCCGCGGGATCGAGCAACCTGATCGGCGGCTGGGGCACCGGCCTCAGCTTCTCGACCGAGGACGACGCGCTCGCCGGCTGGCTGCGCGAGACCAACAGCGCGTCGATCGGGCACCGCCGCTGGATCCTCGACCCGTTCCTCGGCCAGGTGTCGTACGGCCGCGCCGCGATGGTCCTGCCCGACGGCACGCGCGCCAGCACGTCGGCGATGCGCGTGTTCAACTTCGCGAACGGGGTGACCGTCACCGGCAGCATCCCGGCCTTCGTTGCCTATCCCTATCACGATTATCCGTCGCGCTATTTCCAGGCGGGCGATTACCTGTCGTTCACCGCGATCGCCAATGCGAGCGGCGCGTTCGGCGCCAACACCGGCGTCAGCTTCGCGCACGCCACGATCGGCGTGAGCGGCCCGTCCGGCTCGCTCGCGGTCAGCGACGTCGCCAGCGACAATGACGGCTATGGCGTCGCCAACAGCGTGCAATGGCATGTCGCGGGGTTGCAGGCGGGCGTGACCTATACCGTGACGATCAGCGGCGTGACCGGCGCGCCGCAGACGAGCTACAGCTACACGTTCCGGATGACGTAGTCTGATCCGCTAACGCGGATGGCTGCGCCGGCCCGCTCCCCCTCCCGACCGCCCATAGGGTACGATGTTTGGGCGGTCGGGAGGGGGAGCGGGCGGGCGCAGCGACTAACCGAGCGCCGCCAACTTCTCCTCCGCCAGCCGGTCGAGTTCGGCGCGCGACTTGCGCTCGGCGGCGGTCTTCAGCTGGCCGCATGCCGCATCAATGTCGCGCCCGCGCGGCGTGCGGACGGGGGCGGAAATGCCGGCCTCGAACACGATGTTCGAGAAAGCGCGCACCCGTTCGGGTGTCGACGTGTCGTAGGGCGCGCCCGGCCACGGATTGAACGGGATCAGATTGACCTTCGCCGGCAGCTTGTACTTGCGGATCAGCCGGACGAGCTCGCGCGCATCCTCGTCCGAATCGTTCTTGTCCTTCAGCATCACGTACTCGAACGTGATCCGCCGCGCGTTGTTGGCGCCGGGATAATCGGCGCACGCCTGGAGCAGTTCCTCGATCCCGTACTTGCGGTTGAGCGGCACGATCTCGTCGCGGATCTCCTTGGTCACCGCGTGCAGCGACACCGCGAGGTTGACCCCGATCTCCTCGCCCGCGCGCGCCATCATCGGCACGACGCCGCTGGTCGACAGCGTGATGCGCCGCTTCGACAGCGCGAGGCCGTCGCCGTCCATCACGACGTGCAGCGCGTCACGGACATTATCGAAATTGTAGAGCGGCTCGCCCATCCCCATCATCACGATGTTGGTCAGCATCCGTCCCTCGGAACTCGACGGCCATTCGCCGAGCGCGTCGCGCGCCAGCATCACCTGGCCGACGATCTCCTGGCTCGTCAGGTTGCGCACCAGCCGCATCGTCCCGGTGTGGCAGAAGCGGCAGTTGAGCGTGCAACCGACCTGGCTCGACACGCACAGCGTCCCGCGATCGGCATCCGGGATGAACACCATCTCGTAATCCTGCGCATCTGGCGCGCGGAGCAGCCACTTGCGCGTGCCGTCGGTCGACACCTGCGCCTCGACCACCTCCGGCCGGCCGATGACGAAGCGTTCCTCGAGCCAGGGATGCTGCGCCTTGGCGATGTCGGTCATCGCCGCAAATTGCGTGGCGCCGCGATTGTAGATCCAGTGCCAGATCTGCTTCGCGCGCAGCTTCGCCTGCTTCGCGTCCATGCCCGCGGCGAGCAGCGCCTCGCGCAGTTCCGCCTTGGCCAGCCCGACCAGGTCGACCCGCCCATCCTCCCGCGCGACGCTCGCGCGCGGCACGGGCACGGGATCGATGTGCCCGGGAATGGGCATCGGGGCGGCCGAGACTGTCTGCATGCCCGCCACTTAGGGCAAATCGCGAGCATTTTCCACCGCCGCGTGTTAGGACGATGGCATGGCCCTTCGCATCGCCACCAACGTCGTGATGATCTGGGCGATCGGGATCGTGTGGATTTGGCTACGCCCCCCGGTCGCGGTGAGCGTCGTGCGGACGATCGGCGCCCTGTTGATGGCCGTTCCCTTCGCCTGGCTGATGGACCTCCGATGGTTGGCGCAACGCCGGGCTCGGTTGCGTCGAGAGCAGGTGTTCAAGGACGATCGCCGCGGATCGTAACGCGGCTCGTCACCGCCGGCACGCCAGCGCGGCGGCGTCGATCGCGGTGGCGGCGCCGGCGAGGGCGTAGCTGTCGGCGAAGGGGGCGCCGGCGCGGTCGACACCCTCGACGCTCATCGAGCGGCCTTCGCGCATCGCGGCGGAGATCGCGGCGTCGGTGCGCGCGTCGGGCGCCCAGGCGTCGCTGCCGCTCGCGGTCAGGTCGAAACGGCGCTCGCCGATCGACAGGGTGACGCGCGGCGCCGCGCCGAGCGCACGGCTGAGGCGGACGTGGAGCTGGCCGCGGACGTTGCGGCCGGGCCAGGTCGCGATGCTGGCGAAGCCAGCGCGGTGGCTGGGGTCGACCGGCTGCGCGATCGCGTAGCAGCGGGCGGGCTCGGCGTCGCGAAAGGCGCCCCAGCCGCCGAACACGCCGATCGTGTCGCGCGCGCCCGCGGCCAGCGCCAGCGCCAGCACAACGCTCACACTCGCTCCCCACCGCCGCCGAGATGGACGATCGTCTCCACCCCGCGCTCGATCATCACCAGCGACCCCTGCGGCAGATGCGGCGCGGCCGGCGCGCCGAACCGTTCGATCGCCGGCGCGTCGGTCATCACGCCCCGCATCACCCGGCTGGAGATGCCGTGCATGATGACCAGCCGGTCGCCGTCATCGTCTTGCGTGTCGGCGAGCCAGCCGGACACTCGCGACACGATGTCGGGGTAGAGCTCGCCGTCGGGCGCCGACAGCAGCAGACCGCTCGATCGGTCGATGACGTCCCCCGCTTCGGCGATGACGTCGGCATAATAGCGCCCGCCCCAGCCGCCCATGCCGATTTCGGTCAGGCGCGGGTCGGTCTTCGCATCGTGCCAGTCGAGCCCGAGATGCTCGGCCATCACCGCCAGCGTCTGGAGCGCACGCCCGGTCGGCGACGCCCACAATATCAGCGCGGGCCGATCGCCCAGCGCAAGCTGCAACGCCTCCCCCATCTCGTCGGCCTGGAGGAAACCGGCCCGGGTCAGCGGCGTATGCGCCGCCTCGCCCTGTAGCCGCCCGGCCGCGTTGAACACGGTTTCGCCGTGCCGCGCGATGAAGTCGCGGCCCTTCCTCGTCGTCGTTGCGCGCATGGTCCCCACCGCCCGCGTTTCAACCCCCTGTGGCGCGAAAGCAACGGATTTCCGCGTTTATCTGAGGTTCATGCAACTTCGCGCGTCACCGACCATTTGGCGTTCCCCGCGCCGTTGACCCCCGGCGGCCCGGGTCAGGAATGATGGAGTATTATATGCGTCAGTTCGTTTTCGCCGCCGCCAGTGCCGCCGCGCTGGTCACCGCCGCCCCGGCCTTCGCGCAGGATGGGCCGCCGCCGTCCGATGCGACCTTCACCGGTTTCCGTGCCGGCGCGATCCTCGGCTATGACCGGTTACAGCCGGGCAAGGTGCCCAATTCGTCGATCGACGACAGCAATTCGGCCGACGGCC
This sequence comes from Sphingomonas sp., assembly GCF_017304635.1. Lineage (GTDB taxonomy): Bacteria > Pseudomonadota > Alphaproteobacteria > Sphingomonadales > Sphingomonadaceae > Sphingomonas. Next base: position 299,060 of record NZ_JAFKMA010000004.1, on the reverse strand, counting down.
TGACCTATGGCGGCGACGTCGGCTACGACATTTCCAGCAACCGCTGGGTGTTCGGTGTCGAGGGCGAAGTCACCGGCTCGACCAGCAAGGTCACCAACAACCCGTCCGCCGCCGGTGCGCTCGGCTATGGCCGCGTCAAGGCGGGCCGCGACATCTATGGCGGCGTCCGCGCCGGCTATCGCGTCGCCCCGGCGACCCTGATCTACGTCAAGGGCGGCTACACCAACCAGCGGCTCGACCTGGTCGCGTCGAACGGCACGACCGAGACCGGCCAGCACTTCAACCTTGACGGCTGGCGCGCGGGCATTGGCCTCGAACAGTCGATCGGCACCAACACCTATGCCAAGATCGAGTATCGCTACTCGAACTACGGCCAGGCGCGGCTGGAATATGCCAATGGGTCGAACACCAACAACTTCTCGGTCGATACCGACCGCCACCAGGCGGTGGTCGGCGTGGGCTTCCGTTTCTAAGCGTTGAATTGATGGCGGTGCCGGCCCACTCCCCCACCCGGCCGCCAGATCATATCCTAGATGGGCGGCCGGGTGGGGAGTGGGCCGGCACCGCCGCCCGCGTTAGCGGGCACAGGGACTAAAACCTGTTGATATCGGGGGTCGGAGCGCTTGCTCCGGCCCCTTTTCGCGTTAAGGACTAGAGACGGCGAGTTGCCCCTTGGCGGGGCCCCGGGGGATGATTGAGATGAAGGCGACGATCGAACGCGCGACCCTGCTCAAGGGGCTGAGCCACGTCCAGTCCGTGGTCGAGCGCCGCAACACGATCCCGATCCTGTCCAACGTGCTGATCGAGGCAAGCGCGGACGGATCGCTCAAGCTGATGGCGACCGACCTCGACCTCCAGATCAACGAAAGCGTCGCCGCCGCGGTCGACCAGCCGGGTGCGACCACCGTCTCCGCCCACACGCTGTTCGACATCGCGCGCAAGCTGCCCGAGGGATCGCAGGTCAGCCTGACCGCGGCCGAGGGCAAGATGCAGATCGTCGCCGGTCGCGCGCGGTTCCAGCTCGGCACGTTGCCGCGTGACGACTTTCCGGTGATCGCGGAAGGCGAGCTGCCGACCCAGTTCGAGCTGCCCGCCGAGACGCTGAAGCAGATCATCGACAAGACGCGCTTCGCGATCTCGACCGAGGAAACGCGGTACTACCTCAACGGCATCTTCTGGCACGTGGCGGACGACGGCCAGCCGGTGCTGAAGGCGGCGGCGACCGATGGCCACCGCCTGGCGCGCGTCACCATCCCGCGGCCGGACGGCGCCGACGGGATGCCCGACATCATCATCCCGCGCAAATGCGTGGCGGAACTGCGCAAGCTGCTCGACGAGATCGACGGGTCGGTCGGCGTGTCGCTGTCGAACTCGAAGATTCGCTTCGACATGGGGCAGGCGCTGCTGACGTCGAAGCTGATCGACGGCACCTTCCCCGACTACAGCCGCGTCATCCCGACCGGCAACGACAAGATCCTGAAGATCGACCCGCGCAGCTTCGAGGAGGGCGTCGACCGCGTGTCGACCATCGCCACCGAAAAGACCCGCGCGGTCAAGATGGCGCTCGATCGCGACAAGATCACGCTGTCGGTGACCAGCCCGGAAAACGGCACCGCCGCCGAGGACGTGCCGGGCGATTACGCCGCGCAGGGGTTCGAGATCGGCTTCAACAGCCGCTACCTGCTCGACATTCTCGGCCAGATCGAGGGCGACATGGTCGAGGTGCATCTGGCCGATGCCAGCGCACCGACGCTGATCCGCGAGAACGACAAGGCGCCGGCGCTCTACGTGCTGATGCCGATGCGCGTCTGAGCGAGGGAGACGCCACGCCCAGCGCACGCCGCAGCGCGCCGCACGCCGTGCCGGAGGGTGCGAAATTCGCGGCCGTGATGCGCTACCCGGCCCGATTCGGCCCATTTCGGGTAACCCGGGTGCGAAAGCGCTGGCCGTCCGCCCTGCCGGGATGGCAGGAAGCCGCGCCATGATCGACATGTGGCAACGGCTGGGCGAATAGCGACGATGCCGCGGCCGATGACTCGTTTGCTGGCGGAAATGCAGACCAGCATCATGACGACCGCGTTGCCGCTGATGGACGGCAATGTCGAACGCTTCGGAATCTACGTCCTGATCCTGCGCCAGTCGCTGCGCGGGTCCGATGCCGGCACGCCGGTCCTGTCGGTGTCGAGTTCGCTCGGCCTGCCGTTCGAGACGACGCGGCGCCACGTCCAATCGCTGATCGCGATGGGGCTGTGCCGGCGCATCGCCGGCGGCATCGTCGCCACCGACCATTGGCGCGACGATGGCGAGATCCAGGAGCTGTGCGAACTGGCGCACGATTGCTTCGTCCGCTTCATCGCCGACTTGCAGGCGGTCGAGCCGCTGTCGCTGCAAGGGCGCCCGTCGACCGTCTACGACTGGACCGCGGGCTTGCAGACCGCGATCGACCTGATGCTGTCGGTGGCGGAGACCAACCGCAACGCGCATCGCGACTGGCTCGACCTGGTGCTGTTCTCCACCCTTTTGTGCGCGAACCATCGCGCGACCGCCGACGGCTCGTTCGCCGATGCCGCGGTGCCGCTGCGCGCGATCAAGGTCGCCGAACTGGCGCGCGCGCTGTCGCTGGCGGGGAGCACGGTCCAGCGGCGGATCGCGGGCATGCACGCGGCCGGCATCGTCGAGAACCGGCGCGACGGCATCGTCGTCTCGCCCGAGTGGCTGGCCAACGATCTGGCGCACGACACCACCGCCGCGACTCAGGTCAACATGCGGCGTGTGCTGGCGACGCTGGAGGCGAAGGGCTTTCCGTTCGTCGACCCGCCGCTCGCCTATCGCCGCGGGCGCCCGCCGGCGGCGGCGATGGGGCTGCGCTTGACTTTGTGAGCGAAATCCTTATTGACACTCATGTCAGTAAGGATTTCGCTCATGGCCACGCTCCCTCCGTTCCCCGGCACGACCGGACGCCGCGACTGGAAGACCGCGTTCGACGCGATCAAGAAGCTGCTCGCGAACGGCGACGACACGACGCAGGTGTTCCGCATCATGCGCGCGCTGAACGTCGGCAACGCGCCGATGAACTATGCCCGCTTCATCGCCACCGAAACCGGCGGGCGGATGGCGTACGAGCGCAAGGAACTGGCGCAGGTCTTCTCGCAGCCCGGCTATGCCCGCCAGTTCGCGCCCGGCACGGTCGGGGCGGCGTACAACCACTTCCTCGAATCGACCGGCTATTCGGCCGACGGCCTCGCCGAAGTGTCGAAGATCAACCAGGAAGAGGACATGCTCCATCCGTATGCCTGGATGGGCCGCCGGGTGCGCGACACGCACGACATCTGGCACGTGCTGACCGGGTACAAGGCCGACGAAAGCCTGGGCGAAGCGGCGCTGGTCGCGTTCAGCTATGCGCAGGTCGGCGGGCTGGGCTGGGCGTTCATCGGCGGCGCGGCCGCGCTCAAGAGCCGCAAGGTGACGGGCAACAACCTGTTCGCGAAGGCGGTGTGGGAAGGCTACAAGCGGGGCCGCAAGGCCCGATGGCTGCAAGGCGAGGATTACGAGCAGCTGATGCACGAACCGATCGACGCAGCGCGGGCGCGGCTCGGGCTGGCCGAGCCGGTCGCCTATCTCAAGGCGCAACGCGAACTGGGCGAGGAGATGGCCTCCTACCTCAGCCAGCGGCGCGACGCGAACGCGGTGCCGGAGAAGCTGGCGGCGTAAGCGGATCGCGCCGACCGCGCATCAGCATGTGGCGGCATGACGTCACTGGCGAGATTCCGGCGTTCTTCGGCCAGTTTAACCACTCCGGCGAAGGCTAGGGTCCAGGTGGAAAGGCTGTCGCAAAGTCGCGCTGATGCCCATCGCGAGAGTCGCCAATTGCGATCGGGGCGAGCTTCGACGGCAGCGTCAGGCTGAGGACGACCGTGCCTGCGGTCGTCACGCCGCCGCCGTTTCGGCTTTCTCCGAAGAGCGGCTAGAGACCGCAGCAATGCTCTCGCGCCTGGTCCTGACCGATTTTCGCAACCACGCCGCCGCCGCGTTCGCGCCAGGACCGGGCTTCGTCGTGCTGACCGGCGACAATGGCGCGGGCAAGACCAACGTGCTGGAGGCGGTGTCGCTGCTCGCGCCGGGCCGGGGCCTGCGCCGCGCGCCGCTCGCCGACATGGCGCGGCAGGGCGGGAGCGGCGGGTTCGGCGTCGCCGCGACGATCGACGGCGATGTCGAGATCGGCACCGGCACGCTGGCGACCACGCCCGAGCGGCGGATCGTGCGCGTGAACGGCGCGCCCGCCGCCGCGACCGCGCTGGCCGAATGGCTGACCGTGCTGTGGCTGACGCCGGCGATGGACCGGCTGTTCGTCGAACCGGCGAGCGAGCGCCGCCGTTTCCTCGACCGCCTGACGCTGGCGCTCGCACCCGGTCATGCCCAGCACAGCAACCGCTACGAAGCGGCGATGCGCGCACGCAACCGCCTGCTCGCCGAGGAGACCGACGATACCGCGTGGCTCGCGGCGCTGGAGGCGCAGATGGCCGAGCATGGCGCGGCGATCGACGCCGCCCGGCGTGAGACGGTCGCGGCGCTCGGCGCGCGACTGGCCGATCGCGCCGGCGATGCCTTCGCCCGCGCCGGGCTCGCGCTGGAGGGATGGGAGAATGCGGGCGATTTGGTCGCCGACCTCGCGGCCGGGCGTCGCCGCGATGCCGCCGCCGGGCGCACGCTGATCGGGCCGCATCGCAGCGACCTGCTCGTCACGCATCTCGACAAGGGCCAGCGCGCGGCCTTGTGCTCGACCGGCGAGCAGAAGGCGCTGCTGCTCGGCCTCGTCCTCGGCCATGCCGACCTCGTCGCGGAGCGCACCGGTCGGCCGCCGATCCTGCTGCTCGACGAAGTGGCCGCGCATCTCGACCCGGCGCGACGCAGCGCGTTGTTCGATCGTCTCGCCGCGACCGGCGGTCAGGTCTGGATGACCGGCACCGAAACCGCGCCGTTCGCGCCGACCGAACAAACCGCCGCGACGTGGTTCACCCTCGCCGCGGCGGTCTAGCCATCGAATTGTCGCAGTCGACTACGCGACTACTTGAGTGGCGGTCCGACGCCGACGCAACGTGCCGCCCATCAGCCCGAACCCGGCGATCAGCATCGCCCAGCTCGCCGGTTCCGGCACCGCCGCCACGCGCGACACCGTCACGTTGTCGAGCGCCGCGCCATAGGCCGTGCCGGTGGTCGACGAGAAGGTCAGCGTCGTCGACGCGCCGATCGCCATGAAATTGTACGTGAACTGCGTCCAGCCCATCGACGACGCCGACTTGCCGGTCGTATCGAACGAATAACCCGCCGCCCGGCCGCCATCGGCCCAGACGTTCAGGGTCTTGGTCGTCGGCGAGCCGTCGGTGTTGCCCGCGAGCAGGAACGTCACCTGATAGGTCGCGCCGGCGACCGTATCGAACGTCTGCGCGATCGAGCCCGGGCCGTTGCCCGACATATCGAGGCTGCGCGAACCGTTGCCGGCCTGCCAGTACGAACCGATATAGTCGATCGACCCGCTCGTGACGGTCCACCCGGTGATCGAGGAGGAATCGCCGGCGTTCAGCGTGGTGAACGTGCCGGGCGAGATGCCGGATTCGAAGCTGCCGTTGGTGAAGGCCGCCGCGTGCGCGGTGCCGGATGTCAGGACGACGGCAGCGACCGCGGCCAGTAGAATACGCATACAAATCCCCTTTACCCGGAACGATCCGGGTTCGTGGCATTAACGTCGTCTTAACTGGATTGGTTCCGCACTTTTTGTGCGGTGCGTCACATGCACCCCGCCGCCCGCGCCCGAGGCCCATTTCGCTTCCGTTTCACCCTCCGCGACCCTATATGCTGGGCATGGCAGAAGACCCCAACAAGAACGATTACGGCGCCGACGCGATCAAGGTGCTGAAGGGCCTGGACGCGGTACGCAAGCGGCCCGGCATGTATATCGGCGACACCGACGACGGCTCCGGCCTCCACCACATGGTGTTCGAAGTGTCGGACAATGCGATCGACGAGGCGCTGGCGGGGCATTGTGACCGTATCGACATCGCGCTCAACGCCGACGGGTCGGTGTCGGTCACCGACAACGGCCGCGGCATCCCGACCGGCATCCATCCCGAGGAGGGCGTCAGCGCGGCCGAGGTCATCATGACTCAGCTCCATGCCGGCGGAAAGTTCGAGAACACCAGCGACGACAACGCCTACAAAGTGTCGGGCGGGCTGCACGGCGTCGGCGTCTCGGTCGTCAACGCGCTCAGCGAATGGCTCGACCTGACGATCTGGCGCGACGGCGAGGAGCATTACATGCGCTTCGCCCATGGCGACGCGGTCGCCCCGCTCAAGGTCGTCGGCCGGGCCGCGCCCAGCCAGAAGGGCACGCGCGTCACCTTCCTGCCCAGCCCGGCGACGTTCAAGATCACCGAGTTCGATTTCGAGAAGCTGGAGCATCGCTATCGCGAGCTCGCCTTCCTCAATTCGGGCGTGCGGCTGTTCCTGACCGATGGCCGCCACGAAGAGCCGAAGACCGTCGAACTGTTCTACGAAGGCGGCATCGCGGCGTTCGTGAAGTGGCTCGATCGCACGAAGACGCCGCTGTTCCCGGAGCCGATCTCGGTCGCCGGGCAGCGCGACGATATCGGCATCGACGTCGCGCTGGAGTGGAACGACAGCTATTACGAAAACGTGCTGTGCTTCACCAACAACATCCCGCAGCGGGATGGCGGCACGCATCTGGCGGCGTTCCGCTCGGCGCTGACGCGCACGCTCAACGCCTATGCCGACAAGTCCGGCCTATTGAAGAAGGAAAAGGTGTCGCTGACCGGCGACGACATGCGCGAAGGGCTGACCGCGATCGTCTCGGTCAAGCTGCCCGATCCCAAGTTCAGCTCGCAGACCAAGGACAAGCTCGTCTCGTCCGAAGTGCGCCAGCCGCTCGAAAGCCTGCTCGCCGACAAAATCGCGGAGTGGCTCGAGGAAAACCCGCAGAACGCCCGGGCGATCGTCCAGAAGGTGATCGACGCCGCCGCCGCGCGCGAAGCCGCGCGCAAGGCGCGCGACGCCAGCCGCAAGTCGGTGATGGGCACCGGCGGGCTCCCGGGCAAACTGCACGATTGCCGCGAGCGCGATCCGGCCAAGTCCGAACTGTTCATCGTCGAGGGCGATTCCGCCGGCGGCTCGGCCAAATCGGGCCGCGACAGCGAGTTCCAGGCGATCCTGCCGATCCGCGGCAAGATCCTGAACGTCGAACGCGCGCGCACCGACCGCATGCTGTCGTCGAAGGAGATCATCAGCCTGATCCAGGCGATGGGCACCGGCATCGGCCGCGACGAGTTCAACCTTGACAAATTGCGCTACCACAAGATCGTCATCATGACCGACGCCGATGTCGACGGCGCGCATATCCGCACGCTGCTGCTGACCTTCTTCTACCGCCAGATGCCCGAACTGATTGAGGCCGGGCACCTGCTGATCGCGCAGCCGCCGTTGTACAAGGCGACGCGCGGCAAGGCGGTCGAGTATCTGAAGGACGAAAGCGCGCTCGACGATTATCTGGTGCGCAATGGCACGCAGGCGACGTCGCTCGACGGGATCGGTTCGGGCGAGCCGCTGTCCAAGCTGGTCGAGCATGCCCGGCGGATGCGCACGCTGATGCACTACGTGCCACGGCGCTACGACCCGGTCATCATCGAGACGCTGGCGCTGGGCGGGGCGCTCGATCCCGAGATCCTGCGCGACGACCGCGCTTCAAGGCTCGCCGAAGTGACGCGGCGGCTCGACCAGGGCGATCCCGAAGCGCGCTGGACCGCGCGGATGACCGAGGATGGCGGCTTCCACTTCGAACGGGCGTGGCGCGGCGTGACCGACCACCACATCGTCGAAGCGGCGTTCGTCACTTCGGCCGAGGCGCGCAAGCTCCACGCGCTCGCGGGCGAGGAAGCCGAGCTCTATGTCGGCGCGCGCAAGCTGGTGTCGGTCAAGGGCGCGGCCCCGATCGAGGAGACGCCGGCCGACGCGATCGACACCGAGGGTGACGAAGCGGAGGACGAAGCGCTCGTCATCGGCAAGGGCGAAACATTGGTCGCGCGACCGTCGCAACTGCTCGACGCGGTGCTGGCGGCGGGGCGCAAGGGCCTCGCGATCCAGCGCTACAAGGGGCTGGGCGAGATGAACGCCGAGCAATTGTGGGAAACCACGCTCGACCCGACCAACCGCTCGATGCTGCGCGTGGCGATCGACCAGGCCGATGTCGCCGACGAGATCTTCACCCGGCTGATGGGCGACGTGGTCGAACCGCGCCGCGAGTTCATCCAGGACAATGCGCTGAGCGTCGCGAATCTGGACGTCTAGGCTCGTCTCTTAACGGACCCAATTAGGCTTTCTTTGGCCTCAATTGGACGGTTGTTGGACTCGATTAAGCTGGCGCCGCGCAATGACGGGCATCCGCGAGCTATGCGGGAATGCCCGGCGAGGCTCGACTGGCCAGCCCATTTTGGTCGACCGGCTAGCCGCCGACGGAGCCTACAGCGACCTGCGTCGGCGGTCTGGGCGATTGGCCGACGCCGACCCACAGGGTCGCCATAATGATACCCTCACCGCTTGGTGATCGATGTCAGCCTTCCAGTCTTGCCGTCCCAATCAAAGGCGAAGTCGACCTTGTCTCCGACCTTCAGCCGATCGAGCGATCCAGGCTTGCCGGAGAACGTCATCGTCATCGCCGGCCATCCGAGCTCGGTCACCGGTCCGTGCTGCAGCGTGACCTCGCCGGAAGCGGCATCGATCTTGGTGACGGCCCCGCTGCCGCGGCCGGACTTGGCCTCTGCCGACATGTTCATGCCCGCCATCGACCCGCTGTCGGGCCCAGCTGCCTGTGGCGCCGGCTTGCCGCACGCGGCGACCGCGAGTGGCAGAGCCACCGCGAGCAACATCCTCTGACTCATTTCGCTACTCCTTCGTTGGGATTGGAATGATGGCCGCCCGGTCGCCGCAACAGCAGGTATGCAGCCGGGATCACGAGCATCGACAGCAGCGGGGCGGTCAGCATGCCGCCGACCATCGGCGCGGCGATGCGGCTCATCACCTCGGAGCCCGTTCCGGTCCCGACGAGGATCGGCAGCAGGCCGGCGAGGATGACCGCGACGGTCATGGCCTTCGGGCGGACCCGCAGCAGGGCCCCCTCGCGCACTGCGGCCTCGAGCGCCTGCCCATCCGGCGAAGGTCCGCAGTCGGCCAGTGCGTGCTTCAGGTAGATCAGCATGACCACGCCGAATTCCGCCGACACGCCGGCGAGCGCGATGAACCCGACCCCGGTTGCGACCGACTGGTTGTAGCCGAGCAGGTAGAGCAGCCACACGCCCCCGGTCAGCGCGAACGGCAGCGTGCCCATCACCAGCGCGGCCTCGTCGAGCCGCCGGAACGTCGCGTAGAGCAGCAGGAAGATGATCAGCAGCGTCGCGGGCACGACGATCTTCAGCCGCTCGACCGCGCGCTGCAGGAACTCGAACTGCCCGGTGTAGCTGACGCTGATCCCGGGCGGCAGCTTCACCTTGGCGCCGATCGCCTGCTGGAGATTGCCGACGATGGTCGTCAACGGCGCGCCGCGGCCGTCGACGTATATCCACGTCACCGGCCGGCCGTTCTCGGTGCGCAGCATCGGCGGCCCGTCGCCGACCGAGATGTCGGCCACGGTCCCGAGCGTCACCTGTTGCAATGACGGGGTGAGCACCGGCAGGTCGCGCAGGGCGTCGATGTTGTCGCGCAGCTCGCGCGGATAGCGCACGCTGATCGGGTAGCGCGCGAGGCCCTCGACGGTCTGGCCTACCGTCTCGCCGCCGATCGCGCTCGAGACGACCGACTGGACGTCGGCGATGTTGAGCCCGTAACGCGCTGCAGCCGCGCGGTTGATCCTGACGTCGATGTAGCGTCCGCCGGTCAGTCGTTCGGCCAGCGCCGAACTCACACCGGGCACGGTCTTCGCCACCTGCTCGATCTCCCGCGCCGTCGCGTCGATCTCGGCCAGGTTCGAGCCTGAGACCTTGATCCCGATCGGGCTCTTGATGCCGGTCGACAGCATGTCGACGCGGTTGCGGATCGGCGGGATCCAGAAGTTGGCGAGCCCGGGCACCCTGACTGCACGGTCCAACTCGTCGATCAGCTTCGCCTGCGTCATGCCGGGCCGCCACTGGTCCTTCGGCTTGAAGCGGATCGTCGTCTCGAACATCTCGAGCGGCGCGGGATCGGTCGCTGTGTCGGCGCGTCCGGCCTTGCCGAATACGCTCTCCACCTCGGGCACGGTCTTGATCATGCGGTCGGTCAGCTGGAGCAGCTGGCCCGCCTTGGCGGTCGAGATGCCAGGTAGAGCCGAGGGCATGTAGAGCAGGTCACCCTCGTTCATCTGTGGAATGAACTCGCCGCCGAGCTGGCTGATCGGCCAGATGCTGGTCGCGAACACGAGACCGGCGATCACCAGCGCCTTCTTCGGCCGCGCCAGCACCCAGTCGAGCGCGGGCCGATAGACACGGGTGAGCACGCGGTTGATCGGGTTGGCGCCTTCCGAAGGGATGCGTCCCCGGATCAGGTAGCCCATCAGCACCGGGATCAGCGTGATCGAAAGGATCGCCGCTCCGGCCATGGCGTAGGTCTTGGTGAAGGCGAGCGGCGCGAACAGCCGTCCCTCCTGCCCCTGGAGCGAGAAGATCGGCACGAACGAGAAGGTGATGATCAGCAGCGAGAGGAAGAGCGCAGGGCCGACCTCGACGGCGGCCGCCGTGATGACGCGCCATCGCTCCGTCCCGTCCAGCGTTTCGTCGGGATGATCGCGATCCCAATGTTCGAGATGCTTGTGCGCGTTCTCGATCATCACCACCGCCGCATCGACCATCGCGCCGATCGCGATGGCGATCCCACCCAAGGACAGGATGTTGGCGTTGATTCCTTGGACGCGCATCGCCATGAACGCCGCCAAGATGCCGAGCGGCAACGTCAGGATCGCGACCAGCGCCGACCGCGCGTGCCACAGGAACAGCCCGCAGACGAGCGCGACGACGATGAACTCCTCGATCAGCTTGCCGGTGAGGTTGTCGACCGCGCGGTCGATCAACCCCGAACGGTCGTAGGTCGTCACCACCTCGACGCCGGGCGGCAGACTCTTCTTCAACTCGGCGAGCTTGGTCCGCACGCCGTCTATGACCTCGCGCGCGTTCTTGCCCTGGCGCATGACGATGACACCGCCGGCGACCTCGCCTTGGCCGTTGAGTTCGGCGACGCCGCGCCGCATGTCGGGACCAACTTGGATCGTAGCGACGTCGCCGAGCGTCACCGGTGTGCCGCCAACGGTCTTGAGCGGGATCGCCCGGAAATCGTCGAGCGAGGCGAGGTAGCCGGTCGAGCGGACGATGTATTCGGCCTCGGCCATCTCGAGCACCGAGCCGCCGCTCTCCTGGTTGCCGCGCTTGAGCGCCTCGATCACCGCTTCGTGCGTGATGCCGTAGGATGCGAGCTTCTGCGGATCGAGGATGACCTGATACTGCTTCACCATGCCGCCGATGCTGGCAACCTCGGCGACGCCCGGCACCGTCTTCAGCTCGTAGCGCAGGAACCAGTCCTGGATGCTCCGCAATTGCGCGAGGTCGTGGTGGCCGGTGCGGTCGACCAGCGCATATTCGTAGATCCAGCCAACCCCGGTCGCATCGGGGCCGAGGGACGCCTTCGCGCCCTCGGGCAACCTGCCCTGCACCTGGCTCAGATATTCGAGCACGCGGCTGCGCGCCCAGTAGAGGTCGGTGCCCTCGTCGAACAGCACGTAGACGAAGCTGTCGCCGACGAACGAATAGCCGCGCACGACGCGCGCGCCGGGGACGGACAGCATCGTCGTCGCGATCGGATACGTGACCTGGTCCTCGACGATGCGCGGTGCCTGCCCCGGATAGGTTGTCCGTATGATGACCTGCACGTCCGACAGGTCGGGCAGCGCATCGACCGGTGTCGAGCGCACCGCGCCGATGCCGACCGCGACGAGCGTGAGCGCCGCGAGCAGGACGAGGATGCGCAGCCGGACCGACGCCTCGATGATCCGGGCGATCACTTCGCGTTGCCCGAGATCGGACGCGCCGCGATGCCGGTCAGGCTCGCTTCGCTGTCGAGCAGGAACTGGCCCGAGGCGACGACCTTCTCGCCAGCAGCGAGTCCGGCGAGGATCTCGGTCTGGCCGCCGGCGTCTCGCCCGATCCGGACTTCGGCGGGGCGGAAGCGGCCCTTGCCGTCAGCGAGCATCACCAATGTGCGCTTGCCGGTGCGGATAACCGCCTCGCTTGGGACCAGCAGCGCCGACCGTGACGTGTCGCCGAGATGAACGGTCGCGAACATGCCGGGCCGCAGCCGTCCGTCGCGGTTGGCGAGCTCGATGCGCACGGTCAGCGTCCGGCTGTCGGCCTGCGCGGTCGGCAGCACGGCGATCACCCGGCCGGTGAAGCGTTCGCCGGGGAACCCCGAGAGCTCGGCGGTGGCCGCCTGGCCAACCCGCACGTCGGCGGCGCGCACTTCGGGCACGGCGGCGTTCAGCCAGACCGTGCCGAGGCCGTTGATTTGGGCGAGGGTCTGCCCCGCCGCGAGCGTCACGCCGGCACGCGCGTCGAGCGTGGTGATGACGCCGCCGATCGGGGTGCGGATCGTGGTCATGCCGCGTCCGCCCGTCGCGCCGCCGGGTGCGCCGAGCAGCCGGAGGCGCTGTCGCGCGGCCGCGATCAGCGCCGGATCGCCGGTTTTCGCCACCGCGGCGTATTCGCCTTGGGCACCGCCCCATTCGGGCACCAGGACATCGGCGATCGGCGCACCGGCTCGGATCACGTCGCCAGGCGCCCGCCCATAGACGCGTTGGACGAATCCGGCGGCGCGCGCCTGGATGATCGCGACGTCGCGCTGGTTGAAGTCGATCGCGCCGGTGACGTCGAGCGAACCGGCGAGCGTGCCGTTGGTTGCCGTCGCCAGCCGGATGCCGAGGCTCTGCATCGACGACGGATCGATCCTGACGCCCGGAACAGCGGTCGGACCGCCGCTGTCGTCGGCGTATTTCGGGACCGTCTTCATCCCCATCGAGGAGAGCGAATCCGGGTTGTCATAGTGCTCGCCGGGCACCATCGGATCATAGTAATAGAGCGGCTTGCGCCCGGTGTCGGCGGTCGCCGATGCCGCGCCGCGCGATCCGGCGAGATAGTAGCCACCTGCGCCGGCCACGAGCGTGACGGCGGCGAAGGCGGCGGCGAGCTTCGATCGCTGAAGCGAATTGAGGGTCATAGGTCGGTGTTCCCGAACAGGAGGTTGAGCCGGACGCCGTCGGCTGCGACGGTCGCTTCGCGGTCGAGCGTCTCGAGGATCGCGTCGGCGAGCGCGGAATGGGCGTCGACTAGGTCGACCAGGCTGGCGCGGCCGGCGGCGTAGCTCGCCACTTCCAGCGTCACACGCTCCTGCGCGAGTGGCTGGAGCACGTCGCGCGCGCGCATCCACTGGGCGTGGTGCATGACGTGGTCGGCGAGGCCGGCCTCGAGGTCGGCGGTCAGCGCGCGCAAGGCCGCGTCGGCGTCGGCGCGGGCGCTGCCGGCATCGGCGGCGCGCGCGGCGATCAGCGGATCCTGCCGGCGCTTCTTGAACAGCGGCAGCCCGATCGTCACGCCTGCCGACACATAGTCGCCGAAACGCGGGTCGCGCCGCTGGTAGGACAGGTCGAGGCCGAGGTCCGGGCGGCGATCCGCCTGCGCGAGCCGCAGGTCGGCGTCCGCCCGGCCGGCCTGCGCCGTCAGCAGTGCGAGCGAGGGGTGGCGTTCGAGCCCCGCTCGGAGCCTCGCCGGATCGACGGTCAGGTCCGGAACCGCACCGGCGATCTCGGGGTCGGCCTCGCCGGTCCAGCGGGTCAGGTCCGCCTTGGCGCGCGCGACCGCCGACACCAGCTCGTCGCGGCGATCCTGCAGTCGGGCGAGCGCCGCGCGTCCCGCAAGCGTCTGCGCCGGACGGGCGTTGCCCGACGCCACTGCGCTGGGGGCCGTCCGGACGATGCGGCCGAGCCTGGCGAGCACGTCGTCGAGCGCGGCGAGCCGCCGCTCCGCATAGGCTAGGTTGATCCAGGCGATCGCGGTCTGCACCTCGACCGTGCGGATCTCGACGAGCGTCCCGGCGTCGGCGACCGCGATGTCGGCGTCGGCCCGCCCGCGCTGGGCGCGGCGCTTGGCGAGGTTGGGGATGTCCTGCGAGACGCCGACCCTCGCCCAGGTGAAATTATCGCGCGAGGGCTGGAATGCCAGCGCCCCCGATATCGGGAAGCTGTCGATCCCGAGCGCGAGCTTGGGATCGGGTAGCTGGCCGGCAGCGATGCGGGCCGAGCGCGTCGCGTCGGCGCTGAGCGCCTTGGCCTTCACCGAGGGAGCGCCCGCCTTCGCCTTGGCCAGCGCATCGTCGAACGTCAGCGGTCCGGCCAGCGCCGCCGATGGCAGCGCCGCACCGAGCAGCAATATGCATAGTGCCTTCATCACGGTCTCCCGTTGGATGGGAAGCGACGCGGTCCATCGCGCGGAAGCGCAGCCGATGGGTCCGACCACCGGCTGCGCCCCGCGTCGACGACCCGTTCAGCCTCTTGGGTCGGCGCGATCCGTAGCTGACATGCCCATGCAGGCGGATGCCTGCGCCTGGCTGCCGCGCATCATCGGGCAGTCGCAGGCCGAGGCCATCGGCCTGGCGTCGCCGACCCATACGCGGACCGGCGCGCGCGTGGGCGCGCGGGGACCATAGGACGGCTGGGTTCGCCACTCGAAGTGGCCGGTCTGCGGAGAGGAGGTCGTGTCGGCGAACGCCGGAACGGCCGAGGCGGACGAGGCAAGCGCGGCCGCCATCGCGGCTGCGCGGATGTAGATGTTCATGGTGATTTCCTTGGTTGTGACGCGGCGGGGCGTCGGACGGTCACCCTGCGGCGCGTGCTGGGCACGACACGGCGGGGCGCGTTCCGGCGCCGTTCGGTTCAACCAAGGAGTGTGGGGGGCTCGGGTTCCGGTGCGGTCGTCCTGCCGTGCAGAGCCGCTATGGCCGAGGGTCGGTCCAGCCGCTTGCTCGCGACGCTGGGGGCGATCGCGGAAGTTCCGTCGGCGAGCATCAGGCTGGCGCCCGAGGCCATCATGGCGATGCATCCGCCCATGCCGCACTTGCAGGGCTTGTGCTCGGCGTCCTTTGACATCTTCGCCATGCAGTCTGGCATCGCCGCCATGTCGGCCTGCGACATCTTCGCCATGCTCATCGCGGCCATCGGCGGCGTTGATGCCTGCACCGGCCGGCCGGCGAGGCCGACGATGACTCCCAGGAGGAGAAGCAGGGTGGCGATGCGCTTCACGTCTTCATCCTGTGGCGTTGCGGTCGGGCTGTCAATCGGACCATCCCTGTCGTTCGCACGGCGGACCCGAGCGGTTACACTCGAGATCCGCGGCAGCGGTGCTTTTCACCGGACCAATGGATCTCAACCCATGACCTCCTCGAGCAGGAGCAATCCCAGGAAGCCGACGAAGAACATCGCGCTGATGAGCGGGCTGTCGGGCTTGGCGTGCGCCTCTACCAGCAGTTCCTCGGTGACCAGGTAGAGCAGCGCGATTAGCCCGAAGCTGAGGAACCCGGCGATGACCGCAGGCGGGAAGCCGGCGACGGGCGTCGCCAGCAGGACGCCGACAGGCAGCAGCAGCCCGAGTCCCGCAGTGGTCGCCACGATCCTGGCCTTGGACCGCACCGTCGCCCCCAGCTCCTCGGTGACCGTCACGCCGAGGAAGAGCACCTCAAGCGTCAGCGCCACCGTCAGGAGGATGCCGGCCTTGGCTCCGGCGATGAACGCCAGTCCGAGCACCAGCCCGTCGATCAGGATGTCGGTGCCGACCGCGCCGAGCATCCCGAGCGGTCCCTCGAACCGGCCCTCGAGCGACTTCAGCGACAGCATCGCGACCACGCCCGCGGCACCGCCGATCAGCGTCGCGGCCGGCGACCCACCGTGGACCACCTGCGGCAGGATCTCGGCCGCCGCGGCGGCGAAGACGACGCCCGCAGCGAGATGCTGGATCGCGCTGGACAGCTTCGGACCCGGCGGCCGCAGCACCGCGACGACCGCGCCCGCCAGGACGGCGAGCAGGGGGAACACCGTGTAGGTCAGTGCCAGCATCGTGGATTCCCTCGCGAATGGGTCTTGCAGCTACCGATGTGCGCCGGTCTGGGCCGTTCGTCGACGGTGGGGTCGCGCAAGGCGATCAAGCGCCGTCCTTCCGTCCGAAGCACCGCGTCGGCCGTTGGGCCTGGCCGGTCATCGCGCTCATACGACGTGGTCGGGTTCGAGCGGGCAGTCGGCGTCCGGATCGGTCTCGATCTGGATCGTCGCGTGGTCGATCTCGAACCGCTCCTTCAGCGCCGCCGCGAGCTGGGCGGTGTAGGCGTCGCCGGGATAGCCTTCCGGCACCAGCAGGTGCACCGTCAGCGCGGTCTCGGTCGTGCTGAGCGGCCAGACGTGCAGGTCGTGGACGCCCTTCACGCCGCGCTGCTTGCGCAGGAACGCGCCGATCCTCGCCGGATCGACGCCGGGAGGCGCCGCCTGCAGGCTCATGTTCACCGAATCCCGCAGCAGCCCCCAGGTGCTGATCGCCACCACCGCGACGATCACCAGGCTGGTGACGGGGTCGATCCACGTCACGCCCGTCAGGACGATGATGAGACCTGCCACCACGACGCCGGCCGACACGCCGGCGTCCGCCGCCATGTGGAGGAACGCGCCCCGGATGTTGAGGTCGCCCTTGCGCCCGCTCATGAAGAGCAGCGCGGTGGCGCCGTTCACCACGATGCCGATGGCGGCCACGATCATCACGGTCGTGCCGGCGACCGGACTTGGTTCGGCGAACCGCCGGACCGCCTCGACCGCGATCACGCCGATCGCCACCAGCAGCAGCAGCGCGTTGAGCAGCGCGGCGAGGATCGATGAGCTGCGCAGACCGTAGGTGTAGCGCCCCTTCGGCGATCGCCTCGCGAGCGTCGCGGCGCCCCACGCGATCAGCAGCCCGAGCACGTCGCTGAGGTTGTGGCCCGCGTCGGCGAGCAGCGCGACCGACCCGGCGATCAGCCCATACGTCGCCTCGACGACGACGAATCCGACGTTGAGCGCCGTGCCGATCGCGAACGCCCTGCCGAAGCGCGCGGGGGCGTGGCTGTGTCCGTGCCCGCCATGGGCGTGGCCGTCGCCCCCGTGGTCGTGCCCCGCGTGGTCGCCGTGGTCGTGGTCCTGCAAAGCCTTTTCCCCTCCTGCCGCGCTCATCGCCCCGTCTCCACCATGTTGTCGCCGCCCAGGACCTCGACCGCCTCGAGCGTGATGAGGCCGATGCCCGAGATGTCGGCCAGTCCGTCGACGAACGCGCGAAGCCGCGCATCGTCGTCGACGATCTCGATCACGAGCGACTGGTCGTCCTCGAGGAAGTGCTTGCGGTGCTCGTGCGCCGAGTGGCCGAACCCGAACAGCGCGCGCAGCACGGTCGCGCCCGCCATCTTCGCGTCGCGTGCGCGCGCCGCGACCACCTCGAAGACCTTGCGGTCGCCGTAGAAGGCGGCTTCGTCGGTGTAGATGCGCAGCAGCTTCGTCATCCTCGTCATTTCCGTGTCCCTTCCTTTTCCCGCCGCGCTCAACGCGAGCCGTCCACCGCCTTGAACAACAGCCAGACGGCCACCGTCGCGATCGCGAACACCGTCCAGGACCAGGCGACGCGGTGATCCAGCACGGTGACCTCGGTCGAGCCGAGCATCTGGGCGCCGGTCCCGCCGTCCTCGTGCACGAGGTTGGCGATCACGAGCGACGTCACCGCGCCCGCGGCGAGCGACTTGATCACGGCCATGCAGTTCCTCCTCTTCCTGTCGTCCCGGGACGCGGATGCCGCCGCGTCATCGTCCCGCTCCCTCGATCGCGGGCGATGCCGGCCGGCGGCGCTCGATCGCCCCGAGCACGACCTTGGAGATGGCCGGCAGCACGAGCAGCGTCAGCACCGTGGCGGCGACGAGGCCACCGATGACGACCATCGCGAGCGGCTTCTGCACCTCCGCGCCGGTGCCGTGCGCGAGCGCCATCGGCACGAACCCGATCGCCGGGACGAACCCGGTCATGATGACCGGCCGGACGCGCTCGAACGTCCCGTCGATGATCGCGCGGCTTAGCTCGACGCCGTCCTCGAGCCGTTCCCTGATGGCGCTCATCACCACCAGTCCGTTGAGGACCGCGACGCCGGCCAGGCAGATGAACCCCACCGCCGCCGACACCGAGAACGCGATGCCGGTCATCAGCAGCGTGAACACGCCGCCCGCCAGGCCTAGCGGCACAGCGGCGAACACCGCCAGCGCGCGTGCGAACCCGCCGAGCGCGAAGTAGAGCAGCGCGAAGATCGCCGCGAAGCAGATGGGCACGACGATCGAGAGCCGGTCGGACGCCGCCTGTAGGTTCTGGAATTGCCCACCCCATTCGAGGTAGGAGCCCGTCGGCACGCCGACCTTCTCGACCTTCGGCATCGCCTCGGCGACGAACGAGCCGACGTCCCGTCCGCGCACGTTCGCCTGGATGACGATGCGGCGCTTGCCGTTCTCGCGGCTGATCTGGTTGAGGCCCTCGCTGAAGCGGAACTGCGCCACCTGCCACAGCGGGACCGAGCCCCGCCGCTCGGTCTGCTCCGGCGGCAGCAGGACGGGCAGGTTGCGCAGCGCGTCGAGGTTGTCGCGCGACGCCATCGGCACGCGGACCTGGACCGCGAAGCGGCGGTCCCCCTCGAACACCAGTCCGGCCTCGCGGCCGCCCATCGCGGCGGCGACCGTGTCGGCCACCTCCTCGACCGTCAGGCCATAGCGCGCGATCGCCGCCCGGTCGAACCGGACGTCGAGCGTCGGCGATCCGCTGGTCTGCTCCGCCTTCACGTCGGCCGCGCCCGGTATGGCCTGGAGCGCCTTCACGATGTTGGCCGCCGATGCGCTCATCTTGTCGAGGTCGTCGCCGTATAGCTTGATGGCGACGTCGCCGCGCACGCCGGCGATGAGTTCGTTGAAGCGAAGCTGGATCGGCTGGCTGACCTCGAACGCGTTGCCGATCTGACCGCCGGTCTTCTCCTCGATCCGCTTCAGCACGTCGGCCTTGGTCTCCACCCTGGCCGGCCACTGGTCCTGCGGCTTGAGGATCACGAACCCGTCCGAGATGTTGGACGGCATCGGGTCGGTCGCCACCTCCGCCGTGCCGGTCTTGGAGAACATCAGCGCCACCTCGGGCAGGCTGGTGACCGCCCGCTCGACGCCGCGCTGCATCTTCAGCGACTGCTCCATCGAGACCGAGGGCACGCGGCTAGACGCGAGCGCCACGTTCTTCTCGTCGAGCTGGGGGATGAACTCCTGTCCCAGGAACCCGAACGCCAGGATGGCGGCCGCGAAGAAGCCGAAGCCGGCGGCGATGAACGGCCATGGCCGCGCCACCGCCTGCTCGAGGATCGGCGCATACCGCTCCTTGATGCGGGCGACGATCCACACCTCCTTTTCCGCCACCTTGCCGCGGATGAGCAGCGCCACCATCGCCGGCACGAACGTCAGGGCGAGGATGAACGCCGCCGCCAGCGCCAGCATGATGGTGATCGCCATCGGCGAGAACGTCTTGCCCTCGACCCCGGTGAACATCAGCAGGGGGGCGAAGGCGAGGAAGATGATCGCCTGGCCGAAGACGGTCGGCTTGATCATCTCCTGGCTCGCCCGCATCGTCTCCTCCAGGCGTTCCCGAAGCGCTAGCAATCGTCCTTCCCTGTGTTGTCGCTCGGCGAGGCGTCGCAGGCAGTTTTCGATGATGATCACCGCGCCGTCGACGATGAGACCGAAGTCGAGCGCGCCCAGGCTCATCAGGTTACCGGGCACCCCGAAAGCGTTCATCCCCATCGCCATCATTAGGAACGAGAAGGGGATGATGAGCACGGCGATGATCGCCGCGCGCACGTTCCCGAGCAGCAGGAACAGCGCCGCGGCGACCAGCACGGCCCCCTCGGCGAGGTTCTTCTGCACCGTTCCGACGGTCGCATTGACGAGCACCGAGCGGTCGAGCGTCGTCGTGACCTTGATGCCAGGCGGGAGCGACTTCGTGACCTCCGCAATCTTGTCGCCGACGCTGCGGGCGACGATGCGGCTGTTGCCGCCGATCAGCATCAGCGCGGTGCCGACCACGACCTCGTGCCCGTTCATGCTGGCGGCGCCGGTCCGAAGGTCGCCTCCGATCCGCACGGTCGCGACGCTCTTGACCGCGACCGGCACGCCGCCGCGCGTCGCGATGATGGCGTCGGCGATCTCGTCGATGTCCTTGATGCGGGCGTCGCCGCGCACAAGGAACGCCTCGCCGCCGCGGTTGAAGAAGTTGGCGCCGACCGAGAGGTTGGCGGCCTCGAGCGCCTTCGCCAGCTCGGAATACGAGACGCCGTAGTTGCCGAGCTTCACCGGGTCCGGCTCGACGACGTAGGTCTTCTCGTATCCGCCGATCGAGTCGATGCCGGCGACGCCCTGGACGGTGCGCAGCTGCGGCCGGATGATCCAGTCCTGCACCGTGCGCAGGTAGGCGGAACGCGACACGTCGTCGGTCAGTCGGTCGCCCTCGGGGGTGAGGAAGCTGCCGTCGGACTGCCAGCCGGGCCTGCCGTTTATGACCTTGGCGCCCCTGCCGCCCGGGTTGGTGAAGTCGACCGCATACATGAAGACCTCGCCGAGGCCCGTAGTGACCGGGCCGATCTGCGGCTGGACGCCGTCCGGCAGGCTGTCGCGGGCCTGGGCGATCCGTTCGCTGACCTGCTGCCGCGCGAAGTAGAGGTCGGTCTTGTCGGTGAAGATGGCGCTGACCTGGCTGAACCCGTTGCGCGACAGCGAGCGGGTGGTCTCAAGGCCGGGAATGCCGGCCAGTGCCGTCTCGATCGGGAAGGTGACGCGCTTCTCGATCTCGATCGGCGACAGCCCGCGTTCCACCGTGTTGATCTGCACCTGGTTGTTGGTGATGTCGGGAACGGCGTCGATCGGCAGCCGGGTCAGCTGCCAGGCGCCGACGCCGGCGACGACGAGGAAGAAGGCCACGACGGCCCAGCGCGCCCGGACGGACAGCGCCATGAGGTTGGCGATCATGGCCTATTCCTCCTCGCCGGCGGACTTGCCGAGCTCGGCCTTGAGCAGGAAGGCGTTGGTCGTCGCGACCACCTGTCCTGGCTGCAGGCCGTTCACGATCTCGATGCGGCCGGCGCTACGCTGACCGGTGGTGACCGGCCGGGCGCGGAATCCCTGCGGCGTGCGCACGAACACGTTGTCCCGGCCACCGAGCGACTGGACCGATTCCTCGGCGACCACGATCGCGGTCGACCCGGCCCCGCGGCTCGGCAGCAGGCGGACGCGCACGGCGAGGCCCGGCGGAAGCCCGGCGGACGGCATGTCGATGACGGCGGTCGCGGCCCGCGTCTCGGTGTTGAGCGTCGGCGTGACCGCGCGCACGCGGCCTTCGACCGTCCGTCCATCGGGGAGCTCGATCACCGCGCGGTCGCCGGCTGCGAGGCGGCTCGCGTCGAGCGATCCGATCGCCGCCTCGATCTGCACCTCGCGCGGGTTGGCCACGCGGAACAGTTCCGTCTCGGGCTGGACGAAGGCGCCCAGCTTGGCGGTGATCGCGGTGACGCGCCCCGAGATCGGGCTGGCCACGATCACGCCGCGGCCGTCGGCCGTCACGTTCGCGGCGCCCGCCGTGGACCGGGCGCGCTGGGCTTCCGCCGCGGCCGTCGCGGCCTCGGCCTGCGCCTTCTCGTAGTCCGCGCGCGACGAGACCTTCTGCTCGTATAGGTAGCGCTCGCGCGCCAACGCCTTCTGCGCCAGCGTCGAGCGCGCGGCGGCGACCTTGATGTCCGAGGAGAACTGCGCGGCGTCGCGGCTTTCCACGATCGCGAGCGCCTCGCCCGCCCGCACCGGATCGCCCAGCCGCTTGAGCAGCCGAACGACCGCGCCACCGGCGCGTGCCGTGACGACGGCCTCGCCGGTCGGCGACGCCGACACGGCCGCCTGGGCGACGATCTCGGCGGACAGGCCGCCGGCGCCGACGGTCTCGGTCGCGATGCTCGCATCCTTGATCGCGGGGTCGGTCATGGTGACGGTGTCCGACGCCGCCTTCCCGGCCTCGGCGGGAGCTTCCGTCGCTGGCTTGGGCGCGGCGGGTGCGGTCAGCCGGGCGGTCAGGAACCCGCCCGCGGACGCGACGAGCGCGACGGCGGCCGCGCCGCCGAGCAGGCGCTTGTTGGTCTCGGTCATCGGTAGTCTCCGGATGGGGTGGCCGACGGCGCGGCGCTCGTCAGGCGGCGCAGGCGCGCGGTGGCGGTATGGAAGGCGATGAGGGCGTCGGTGGCCGCCGCGCGGGTCTCGGACAGGGTGCGTTCGGCGTCGAGCAGCTCGATCTGGTCGAGCTTGCCCTGGCCGTAGCCGATGCGCGCGATGCGCGCCGCCTCCTGGGCGGCCGCGAGCGCCGGGCCATTCGCCGCCCTCGCCGCGGTCGCGGCGTTGGCGACGTCCGCCATGGCGCTGGCGATCGCCCGGTCGGCATCGAGCCGCGCGAGCCTGAGCTGCGCCGCGAACTGGTCGCGTTCGGCCGTGGCCTGGCCGATGGCCGCCCGGCCGTTGTTGAACAGCGGTATCGGGATCGACACGCCGACGACCGCGGCGGTGTCGCGCGACGACTGCAGCCGCCGGGCACCCGCGCTGAGCGTGATGTCGGGGATGCGATTCGCGCGGGCCAGGCGGACCTGGGCTTCGGCGGTCGCCAGGTCCGCGGCGGCGACGGCGAGCGCCAGCGTGCCATCGGAGCTCGGCGCGATCGTCGGCCCGAACCCGCCGACGCGGTCGAACCAGGTCGTGTCGAGTGGCTCCGTGACCGGCCGCCCGATCAGGCGCGACAGGTTCTGGCGCGCCACGTCGGTCGAGCGCTCGGCGCGTTCGACCGCCACGTTCGCGTTGATAGCGATGACGTCGGCGCGCTGCTCGTCGATCGGCGAGGCCGCGCCGACCATCACGCGGTCCCGCGCGACGCGCAGGCCTTCCTTGGCGATCACGGCCTGCTGCCGCGCGACCAGCAGCCGTCGTTCGGCACCGACCGCCTCGACATAGGTCTCGGTGACCAGCAGCTCGAGGTCGGCGAGCGCGACGACCGCGCCGAGCTTGGCGCGGCCGATGCGCGTGTCGGCGACGGCCACGCGGGCCGACCGTTTTCCGCCCGTCTCGATCGGCAGCGAGAAGCCGACGGTCGTCTCGGAGCCTGACAGACCGCGATAGGGTCCGGTTCCGGCGACGTTCTCGGCCTGGCCTTCGAACGACGGGTTCGGCCTCAGGCCAGCCACCGTTCGGCCGGCCGTGGACGCACGGATGCTGGCTTCCGCCGCCTCCATGCCGGGGGAGTGCGCGCGTGCCGACGCCAGCGCGTCGTCGAGCGTGAGTGGGGCCTCGGTCGATGCGACCGGGGCCGTCTGCGCCACGGCGGTGCCGGCGCAGACGGTCGCGGCGAGCAGCGCCGCGAGAGTTCGGGACATGTTGGTTGGTCTCCTGACGTTCGCTTGGAATCCCGCGCCGGGGCGCGGGAGCGGGCGAGGTCAGGCGATCGGTGGTCTCAGGTCGCGGAACAGGTCGGCGGCGGCAGGCGGCACCGCGGCGCCTTGGCCAGATGGGAGCGTGCGTGCCTGCAGGTCCAGCGACGCGACCTCGGCCGCCGGGACGGCGAGTTCGTGGCTGTGGCCGACGCTGTGGTGGTGCGGCGTCGCCTTGTCGGAATCGCCGGGCACCTCGTCCGCGTCGCCCGCGGAATGGCCGGGAGCGTTCTCGTCGACGATCGTCTTGCTGCAGCCGTCGATCTCGGCCGCGTAGGCGGCCGACGACTGGAATCCCGAGCACAGGGTCAGGACCAGCATCAGGCTTGCGATCGAGGCGAGCAGCTTGCGCATTCCCGGCGCTCGTAGACGAAGCGCGGCGCGCGGCCAACCGTTTCCGCGACGTGCACGGGCGAGGCCGCGCGGGGCCGGCCGTCGGGGCGGCGTCAGGTTTGGCGACGGCGGCATGCTACTCGGCGGCGGCGTTTCTGAGCGCGGCAGGGTCCGGGAGCATGGACGCCTCGGTTTCCGAAGTCAGTTCCCCTCTAGCCTGGCGGATGATCTGCAGCCCGCCCGATACGCCGAGCGCCGCCATGATCGCGGCGACGGCGAGGTCGGGCCAGTGCGTGCCGGTGCCCAGCACGCCGACGGCCGCGGCAACCACCGCGAGGTTGCCGATCGCGTCGTTGCGCGAGCAGATCCAGACCGACCGCATGTTCGCGTCGCCCGTGCGGTAGCGGAACAGCATCAGCGCGACGGTGCCGTTGGCGACGAGCGCCAGGATGCCGACCGCACCCATGGTCTCGCCGTGCGGCACCAGCGTCCCGAATGCCGCGGCGAGCGTCGTGACGAGCACGTAGAGGCCGAACGCCAGGATCGTGCCGCCCTTGAGCAGCGCGGCGCGCGACCGCCAGCGAAGGGCTAGGCCAGCGACGCCGAGGCTGATCGCGTAGTTGGCGGCATCGCCGAGGAAGTCGAGCGCGTCGGCCTGGAGTGAGCGCGAGCCCGACGCGATGCCGGCGAATATCTCGCCGGCGAACATCGCCAGGTTGACCGCGAGCGCGATCCACAGCACGCGCCGCCAGCGGGGGTCCGGCTGGGCGGGTGCGTCGCTCGGGCAGCTGCTACAGGCCATGGCGGATCGCTCGTTTCGACGTCATGTGTCGGCCATGCACCCTGTAGCCGCTACAGGGTCAAGCGCTAACTGGTCTTTCGCCACGCGATGTTTCATCGCGCGGTGGCGACGGCCCGCCGGCGGTTGAGGGTGAATCCCGCTGCCACCGCGACGAGCATGGCCAGCTGGGCTGCGACCGACTGCCAGGTCGGGAAGATGCCGAGCATGCTTATGCGCAATCCGCCGGCGAGCGGCGCGATGTCGATGATCCCGGCCTCCTGCAACGCGGCGACGCCCTTTCCGGCCAGCACGACCGTCAACGCCGCCATGAGCCAGGCGCTGTAGGTGAAGAACTTGGCGATCGGAAGGTCGCGGCTGTAGCGCAGCATGGCCCAGGCGATCAGGCCGAGCAGCGCGATCGCCGATCCGGCACCGGCGAGCAGCATGCCGCCGTTACCCTGCGTCCACAGGGCGGCATAGAACAGGATCGTCTCGAACACCTCGCGGTAGACGACGACGAACGCGAGGCCGAACAGGAACCAAGAGGATTGTCGCGACAGCGCGTGCGACATCCGCTCGCGGATGTAGCGCTGCCACTGGTCCGCCTGGGCCTTGCCGTGCATCCAGATGCCGACCGACAGCAGGACGACGGCGGCGAGCAGCGATCCGAAGCCCTCGGTCAGCTCGCGGCTCGCGCCGCTGATCCCGATGGCGTAGGTCGCGACCGCCCAGGTGGCACCGCCGGCGAGCAAGGCGCCGATCCAGCCGCCATGGACGTATGGCAATGCGTCGGTGCGATCGCCTTTGCGCAGGAACGCGATCATCGCGACGACGATCAGAAGCGCCTCGAGGCCCTCACGCAACAGGATCGTGAACGCGCCGAGGAAGGTCGATGCGCTGCTCGCGGCGTCCGGCGACAGCGCGGCGTCGGCGTCGTCGAAGAGCCCGTTCAGGACCTGGACGCGCGTGGCGAGCTCGTCGGCAGGCCGCCCCTGCTGGATCGCGGCGCGGAACTCGCCCATCGCGCCTTCGATGTGGCCCATCAGCGTGGCGTCGCGGGCGGTGAGCGTCGGCTCGATCGGCTCGAAGCCGTCGAGATAGGCGGAAAGTGCGAGCTCCCGCGCCGTCAGGCGGTCGCCAGCCCTGTATGCCGCCACGCTCTGCGCCAGCTTCGCACGGGCGACCGTAAGCGATCCGGCCGCAGGCTGCGTCACCGCCTCCGGATGGCGCCTGAGATAGGCGATCACGGCGTCCGCCTCAGGCTGGCCGAACTGTCCGGCGAGCGCCTGCGGCGTCAGGCCCGCCAACGTGGTGAGGTCGGGGACGCGCGCACGGACCGAGGCGTCGCCCTTCCAGATCCGCTCACCCACGGTTGCCATCGCATCGGTGAATGCGAAGCGCCCCGCATAGAAGGCTAATGCCCAGCGGTCGTCGGACGGCAGCGATCCGAAGCTCTGCATCGCGGTGCCGTCGATGCCCTGCAGGATCACCTGGTAAAGCGCGAACGGGCTGCGCTGACGCGCCCGGCCGATGTCCGCGAAGGCGATGGGCGGCGTGGCGAGCTTCGCGGCGTCGGCGCCGCGCCCGTCGCCGTTCATGCCGTGGCAGCTGGCGCAGTTCTGCGCGAATAGGGTGGCGCCGCGCGACAGGTCGGGCGCTCGCGCCGGCGCGAGCGGGATGGGATAGGCTTTGAGCAGGTCGGCCGCGAGGCCATGCGCTAGCCAGGCGACGTCCTCGGGCTGGCCCTTCGCCGCGATCAGGGACCTGAGGCGTGCCGCGCCCGCGACAAGTCCGCCCTTCGCCGACGATGGCGGCAACGCGGCGATCCGCTCCGAGATGGAGGCGCCGAACTCTCTCATCTCGGCGTATTCGGACGCGCTCTTAACCTTGCCGTCGGCGACGGCGCCCGCATAGTCCACCGCGACATAGTCGAGCAGGCGCCAGGCCGTCGGCACGTCGGCGCCTTGGGCGTGGGCGGCACCGCCGCCGAGCATGCCGACGGATAGGGCTAGCATGGCCATCAAGCGAAAGGCCAAGCGCCGTGCGGACGATGGCAGGCTGCGGATTCGGGGGCGGACGAACGATGGCATCCGCGTCCGATAAAGGTTCTAGCGACTAGAGGGTCAAGCGGTATTTGCAAGTTAGTTGCAATAGCGTCTTAATCGTGAGCTAGGCATTCTCCTTCGCGCCCTGCGGCCCGAGCGACTCGATGATGCGGCATTCGGACACCGTCCCGTGACCGCACTGCACGATCAGACTGTCCAGTTCCGCACGCAACATCGTGAGGTCGGCGAGCTTCCGGTCGATGTCGGCCAGATGCTCGCGCGCAATCAGATCGACGGCCGAGCACGACCTGTCCTTCTGGTCGGCGAGCCCGAGCAGCGCCTGGACCTGTTCCAGCGAGAAGCCGAGCGAACGGGCACGGCGGATGAAGCTGAGCCGGGCGAGATGATCGGGCGAATAGACGCGGTAGTTCGCGGCAGTTCGTTCGGGTGCCGCCAACAGGCCGATCGACTCGTAGTATCTGATCGTCTCGACCTTGGTGCCGGTGGCTGCGGCGAGCTTGCCGATGCTCAGTGATGCAGAGGCCATTTCAGTCCGATAGGTTGGAGTTTCGGATCACGGGATTATTGGCGGTCGGAAGTCGCCCCTTCCTTAGCCGGGATCATCTCAATGCGCATGGCCAGCAGGTTCGGTCATCGCGAAGGGCAGTGCCTCCGCACGCCCGCCTTCGGCCAGTTCGAGGACCGCCTGGAACTCGTGCGGCTCCTTCGGTGCCACCGTGCTCTCGAACACGCGCGACCGGTTGGTCTGAACGAGGTGGAGCGTCTCGTATTCGCCACCGGGCCGGTCGATGACGACCTCGGCGACGATCTCGCGGGACGCTCGGGTGAATGTGACCCGCATCCGCTCGCCTTCGGGCGTGTCCACGATCTCCAGCACGCCCTGGGCCAGCTCTCCGCTGAACCGAAACGGGGCCGGGGCGTGGTGGTGACCCGAGCCGCCGGCCGGTTCCGACGCGGGCACGAATAGGTCCGAAGCGTCGAACGTGACGTTCGCGCTGCGCAGCGCTGGGATGTGCTCGAGCAGTTCGGCCTTCAGCCTGCGCGAGATCTCGACGCCTTCCGACATCAGCGACGCGTCGTCGACCGCGATGGCGACGTCGGCATGGAGCCGGTGTCCCATCCAGCGAGCCCTCGCGTCGAGCACCTCGACGATGCCAGGCACGTGCTCCGCCGCATGGCGGATCTCCGCCGTGATGCCCGGCTCGACGCCGTCGAGTGTCCGGGTGATGACCGCCCGTGCCGACTGCCAGACGATCCCCAGGATCGCGATCGTGATGAGCAGGCCGATGATCGGGTCGGCCAGCGGATAGCCGAACCACACGCCAGCCGCGCCGAGAACCACTGCAAGCGAGGTGAGGCCGTCGGTGCGGGCATGGTATCCGTCGGCGATCAATGCCGCACTGTTCATCTGCCGGCCGACCCGGATGCGGAAAACCGCGACGACCTCGTTGCCCACGAACCCGATCACGCCGGCAGCTGCCAGCCAGCCGAGATGCGTGACCGCCTGCGGATGGATGAGGCGACTGACCGCCTGGTAGCCGGCGACGATCGCGCTGAAGAGGATGATCAGGACGATGAGGATGCCGGCCAGATCCTCGACGCGACCCAAGCCGTAAGTGAACGTCCTGGATGGCTTGCGGCGCGCGAGGACGAACGCGAACCACAACGGGATGGCGGTGGTCGCGTCGCCGACGTTGTGGATCATGTCGGCGAGCAGCGCGACCGAACCCGACAGGATCACGACGACGAACTGCAGCGCCGCCGTGATCGCCAGAATGACGAACGACCATTTGATCGCCCAGATCCCGCGGTCGGTGGTCGTGAGCGAGGGGTCGATGACGCCGTGCGTGTGGCCGTGCCCACCGGCACCGCCGTGGTCATGACCGTGTCCGGCGTGACCGAACGCCTGCTCGCCGCCGAACCCCAGCCATTCGCGGACGCCCGTCATTCGGTCTTCCTCAAAGATACTTGGTGAGCGACTTGAGCTCGCGCAGCGCCTGCTCCGCGCTCATTCCCCCTTCCGCCACGGCGTCCGCCACGCAGTGCTCCATGTGGTCGTGGATTAGCGCACGCTTGACGGTGCGGATCGTGCTCTCGACCGCCTGCAGTTGCTGGGCGAGATCGAGGCACGACCGTTGTTCGGTCAGCATCGTGAGGATGGAGGCGAGGTGGCCCTGGGCCTGGGTCAGTCCGCGGCGGACTTCGGGATCGGATGGGTGGGACATCACCCCCCCCTACCCCCTAGGGGGGAGGGGGTCAATAAGGGCAGGTCTGGTCGGAGTGATGAAGTTCGACCGTCCGAAACGAACGTGGCAGCGGAACAACCGACATTCTGCATCGACAGCATTCGCGCGTCGGGGATTAACGCTGCCAACTTAGGTGGATTGGCCGAGCCGATGGTCGATCACCTCGTCTTCCGGCGTAAGCGGCTGATAAGTATTTTTCTCGCAGGCGCCCCCACATCTGCGGCGCCGCGCATCTAGCGCGCAACCAATCCGGTCCGACGCGCACGCGGCGTTGCCGTGCGGATGCTCGGCGCAAATCACCGTTCTGACGCGGCGCGGTATTACGATCGTCAGTGTCCTGGGCGTGGTTTGCGCCTCTTTAACCTATTTGCTCGATCACCGTTCAAACGACGGAGAGTTTAAGAGTGGCCAAGGAAAGGGATCTAAATGGGGACTGTCCCGGCTGCGGCAGACATCTCCGGCTTGTAAAGCATCACTGCCACACACAAGGCGTAGTTCGAGAAGGTCTCGAGGACGGCCTTCTAAAGCTGGGCGTAGAACCGACCGTTGTCGCGAAGGTGCTGAACGACAACCGCATGTGGGCCGAGGATCCAGTTACGGTGGCCGTCCGCCGCTTCGAGTCCGATTACATATGTGCGGGATGCAATCACCTCGACGGCCTCGACCCTTCTTCAATCCCGGAACCAGGTTTCTCGCTCACGCTCGCCGAAATAGCTGAGGTTCGCGAAAAGGCCGGCACATCGGAAAACAGTGGCGCTCGGTTCATCGAGGCGTTGCGCGAGGTTCGATATCGCGCTGGCTACGGCTTCAGGTATAAGTCCCGCTTGGCGCAGGCTGCCGGACACTCGCTTGCATTGCGGTTTTGGAGCGAGGGTAAAGTGGAGGCAGCACGCCAGAAGGTGGAGCAATAAGCCGGGGCTTCGATTATCACGGGATCGCTCACATGCGCCGGAGAATCGCCTTCATCTCATTGATCTCGTTGCGCTGGGACTTGATGATTCCCTCGCACAGCCGTTTGACCTCGGGATCCTGCAGCTTCGCCTTTTCGCACATGAGTATGGCACCCGAGTGATGCGGGATCATTGAACGCAAAAAGGCGGTGTCGCCAATCGTGGTTTGCGTGCGGATCAAGGCAAATGACCCGACGAACACGAGCACCGACACAGCGAGGATCGCGACATTCGCCCGTGTAGAGGGGAACATGTCTTTCATCGCGATGACCATCATCGTCATCGGAGCTGCCATCATAAGGGTCATGTAGACCATATTGAGGTTGTTGTAGAAGCTGC
This sequence comes from Sphingomonas sp., assembly GCF_017304635.1. GTDB lineage: Bacteria > Pseudomonadota > Alphaproteobacteria > Sphingomonadales > Sphingomonadaceae > Sphingomonas. Next base: position 268,688 of record NZ_JAFKMA010000004.1, on the reverse strand, counting down.
CGAGCCCATCAATCATGACGAACATCACCAGATACATTATCACGCCGCTGACGGCGGTCTGGACAGCCAGGCTGACGTAGCCGTTCTTCATACCCTTCATGTCTTCCAAGTCGCTTCTCCTGTTTTTCTCGCCCCCGCGTCACTTCATGCCCGGCATGTCCTTCATCATCTCGTCATGGTCGGCGGGGGCGCTGGCGACGAGCCGCTTGTATTCCTCGGGGGTCATGCCCGGCAGCTTGCGGACGAACGCGACCATGTCCCAGATCAGCGGATCGGGATGCGTCTTCCCCCACGCAGGCATCGCGCTCAGCTTGACGCCGTGCTTGATCACCCAGAACTGCTGGCCGGCGGTCAGGTCCTGCGCCTCGGCGAGGACGGGTGCCGGTGGATAGAGGCCCTTGCTGAGCTCGGACGCCTCGACGCCAGGCCCCAGGTGGCAGGACGAGCACATCTCGTTGTAGAGGCCTGCCCCCACCGCGACCCGCTGGGGCGACGCCAGGTCCGCCGGTGGCTGGATGCCGCGCGCGTGCACCGCGATCGAGCGGTCGCGCAGATTCTCGATCAGCGCGTAGACCGGCCGGGTGTGCGGCGCGTCGGCGGCGATGTTGTAGATGCCGAAGTATAGGAATGCGGCCGTCGCGACGACCAGCATGGCCGAGCTCGCGCCGACGAAGGTTACGCTTGGAAGGTGGCGTCGCCAGTCGATGCGCTTCATCCCCGTTCCTCCACGTTGGAATCCCAGATCCCTGTCTTCTAACCCGCCGGGCGGCTGCAACGTCAGGGCGCCTTCGGCCGCCGCGCGCTGTTGTGCATCGACACGATGCGCCATGCCCCGCCGGCTTTGCTGAGCACGCTTGTCGCCACGCCCAGCCGCTCGGCGGGATCGCCGACCTTCGGCGCGATGCGGAACCGGTAGGTCTCGGTCGCGAGCGCGACGGGTCCGACGAAGCGGACGTCGATCCGATAGTCGGAGAAGCTGAACGAGCGGAATTCCGCGAGTTCCGGTGCGAGGTGGTGCGCCAGGTATTCGGCGTAGGTCCCTTCCGCGCCGCCCGATTCGAAGATCTGGGAGTCCGGAGCGAAGAGCCGCTCGGTCCCCCGGACGTCGAGCCGCTCCATCGCGGCCTTGTAGGTGGCCAGGACGCTCGTGACGGCGCGCAGGTCCGACGACCGGTCGGCCGGCTGCGCCAGCGCTGCGACCGAAAGGGAGATGGTGCCGCCGATCGCGGTCGCCGCGATCGCGATGCGTCGCCGCGCGGCGGCCATCGTGGCCCGCGGCATTCCGGTCCGGTCGGTCGGGATCCCGTGCATGGCGGTCAGAACCCGAACCGGATGCCGGCGACCAGGCTGGCCGACCTCGGCTTCTGCCCATCGGCCCGCGCGTAGTCGGCGGTGCGGCCGGTCTTCGCCTCGTAGGACACGCCGACGTAGGGCGCGAAGCGCCGCGTGATCTCGTATCGCAGCCGTAGCCCCAGCTCGGCGTCGGTCAGCCCCGCGCCGATGCGCTGACGAGGCATGTCCTGCGCCGACAGGTTGATCTCAATGCGCGGCTGCAGGATCAGCCGCTGGGTGATCCGCTGGTCGTAGTAGCCCTCGAGCCGCCCGAGCACGTCGCCCTGCGGCGAGACGAACGCGGCGCCCTCGACCTCGAACATGTAGGGCGCGAGCCCCTCGAACCCGATCGTCGCGTAGGTGCGCGTGGGGCTCGGCTTGAAGTCGTGCCGCACGCCGGCCTGCAGGTTGAAGTATGGGCCGATCGCGCGGCTGTAGAGCGCCTGCACCTCGGCGCCGTCGATGCCTTCGCGGATCGTACCCTCGCCCTCGGTCTTGAGCGTGAACCGGTTGATGTCGCCACCGAACCATCCCTCGCCGTCCCATCGGTATCCGTCCCTTCCGCGCTTCGCCTGGAATTCGGCGAGGTTGAACAGCACGGTGCCGAACGGCCTGCCGCCCTGCTCGCGCATCATGTCGCGGCGCGAGCGGGCCATGTCGGGTGCCGGGAAGAAGCGGTCGGCGTAGTGGTCCGTCGGGGCGGGCGGTGCCGGCGCGTCGCCTGCCGAAAGGGCCGTGCCGGTCATCTCCATGCCGGTCATCTCCATGCCGGTCATCGCCCCGCCGGGCATCGCCATCCCGGGCATCGCTCCCGGTGTCTGCCCCTTCCCGGACATGTCCATGCCGGGCATCGCGTCCGCCGCGCTCGGCTTTCCGCCGCTCATGTCCATGCCCGGCATGGCGCCCGACGTGGCGGCCCCGGGCTTTGGCGGACCCATGTCCATACCCGGCATCGAGTCGGCGCGCGGGCTGGCTTGTCGTGGGGTCGGCTTCCTGGCGGCAACGCCCGGCTTCGCCTTGGCGGCGGGCTTACCGGCCTTCGCCCTGCGCGGTGCCGGCTTTCTGGCCGCCGGCTTCTTGGCCGGCATCGGCATCTTCATGCCCGGCATGCTCATGCCGCCCATGTCCTGCGCGGACGCGGGCGAGGTCAGGCCGAGGGCGGTGCCGGCGGCAAGGGTCGCGAGGAGCCGGCTCATGCCGCCGCTCCCTTCGGGCGCACGCTGACGGTGCGCATCATCCCCGCCATCATGTGGTAGAGCAGGTGGCAGTGGAACGCCCAGTCGCCGACCGCGTCGGCCGTGAAGTCCCAGGTCACCTTGCCGCCCGGCTGGACGATAACGGTGTGCTTGCGCGGCGCATGGTCGCCATGCCCGGTGACCAGCTCGAAGAAGTGCCCGTGAATGTGGATGGGATGGCCCATCATCGTGTCGTTGATCAGGTTGATCCGCACGCGCTCGCCCTCGGTGAACGGGAACGGCTCCATCGTGTCCGACATCTTCACGCCGTCGAACGACCACATGAATCGTTCCATGTTGCCGGTCAGGTGGATGTCGAGGCTGCGCGACGGCGCGCGAACGTCGGGATTGCGTTCGAGCGCCATCAGGTCCTTGTAGACGAGCACGCGGTGGCCGACGTCCTCGAGACCCTGGCCGGGTTCGCCGGTGCGGTCCATCGGCATCGGCGAGATCGTCTGGACCCCTGGTCCCTTCTTGACCTCTGGCGCGTAGGAGAAGTCGCGCATCTTCATGCCGCCCATGTCCATCCCCGCCATGTCGCCCGAGCCCGACATGCCCGCCATCTTCGAATGGTCCATGCCCGCCATGCTCGGCGGCATCCGCTCGACGCCGCCCAGCGCGGCCGAGCGGTTCTGCTCACTCGTCGGGTCGACGCCGCGCGCCTGCGGCATAGCCATGCCCGGCATGGCGCCGCCGGAACCGCCCGACATGTCCATGCCCGGCATCGGCTTCGACATGTCCATGCCGGCCATCTTGGAATGGTCCATGCCGGCCATGCCGCCGTTTTCGCCGCCCATGCCGTCCATCGACGACATGTCCATGCCCATGTCCTTCATCGTGGCGATCGGGCGCGGGCGTAGCGGGGGCACCACGGCGGCCATCCCGGCGCGCGGCGCGAGCGTGGCGCGCGCCATGCCCGAGCGGTCGACCGACTCACCGACCAGCGTGAAGGCCTTGTCCTCGGTCGGCGTGACGACCGCGTCGTAGGTTTCGGCGACCCCGATCTGGAACTCGTCCACCTCGACCGGCATCACGTTCTGCCCGTCGGCCTGGACGATGGTCAGCCGCAGACCCGGGATGCGCACGTTGAAGGTGGTCATCGACGAGGCGTTGATGACGCGCAGCCTGACGCGCTCGCCGGGCTTGAACAGTGCCGTCCAGTTGTCGGACGGGCCATGGCCGTTGACGAGGTAGGTGTAGGCGGCACCGGTCGCGTCCGAGACGTCGGCGGGGTCCATCCGCATGCCGCCCCACATGACGCGGTCCTTCAGCTTCTGGTCACGCCCCGCTAGCAGCCCCGCCAGCGTCTGGCGCTGGTAGTTGTAGAAGCCCGGCATGGTCTTCATGTTGCGGAAGATCGCCTCGGGGCTCGACTGGCTGTGGTCGGACAGCACGATCACGTGCTCGCGGTCGAACCTGACGGGATCTGCGCCGGCGGGATCGATGACGATCGGGCCGTAGTGGCCGAGCTGCTCCTGCATGCCCGAGTGGCTGTGATACCAGTATGTGCCGTTCTGCCGGATGGGGAATTCGTATAGGAACGTCGAGCGCGGCTTGATGCCGGGGAACGAGACGCCCGGCACGCCGTCAAACTGGGTTGGGACCAGCAGCCCGTGCCAGTGGATCGAGCTGTCCTCGTCCAGGTCGTTGATCACCTTGAGGCGGACGTTCTGCCCCTCGCGCAATCTGATGAGCGGCGCGGGCACCGTCCCGTTGATGCCGATCGCCCTCGACGGCCGCCCGTCGATCATCATCGTCTGGCGCGCGATCCTGAGCGTGATGTCTTCGCCCGAGACCGTCGGCAGGTCGGGGACGAGGCCGGCCGAGACAGTCTGCGCCCAAGCGGGCATCCAGGCTGCCAGCGCGAGTCCGCCGGCTCCGAGCCCCGCGCCTCGCAGAAGCGCGCGTCGGTCTATCGTGTTGTTCATTTCGGCCCCTGGCATGGAACGGCTTCCTTTCAATCCTCTACGCGGCGGTCCGGCTCACCCCTCAAGGAATCTGACGATGTTCTCGCGGTCTGCCGTTTGACATGGTGTAAGGGTCAAGCGCGCGGCGCCGGCACATGCGGGCGATCATGCCCGGCGCGGCCGACCTCTACCTGGGCGACGCGGTCAACCCGAAGTCATTCGCGGACGGTCGTGTCTTCCGGCCACTGCAGGTTGCGCGTCGCCATGATGCGCCCGCCGCTCCTGAACCTGTTCATCGTCGCCAGCAGCGGGCGTGCCAGCTTGCGGTCTTCATCGCGGATGAGGCCGACCGGCCTTACATAGACGTCGCTCCGGTGGATCATGAGCCCGCGCAGCGGAAGCCAACCCGCTTCGCCCAGGTTGCCGACAAGGCCGCGGCGCAGGGCGTTCGTCACGATGTCGACCAGTTCGAGCCCGGGTTCCGGATCGCACGAGAAGCGGAAGCTCTCGCCATACATCAGCTGGAGATCGACGCCGGCGCCGTAGGTCCGGTCGCCCGGCGGAGCGACCTCGCGAAGATAAGCCGGCAGTTCAGGCAGGATGAACCGCTGGAAATGCCGATAGTCCCCGCCGGGCAGCATCGCCCCGGGTCGCTGGAGCGACATCGCCTGCAGCCAGATGACGAGCGTCTTCGACCACCAATCCTCCCAGTCGGTGACGACGGTCGGGTCCTTGGCGTCGACCACCCAGTGGAATTCGGCGAGTTCCTTCGGGAAGCGCTGGCAGTGATAGACGATCATGTCCTGCATGACCCGGTAGAGCAGGTCGATCATGACCGCGCCCTGCACGTAGAGCTGGTCCGAGAAGCCGGCCATCCGGTCCTGCAGGGCGGCCACGCCGGCGCGCAGTTCCGGCGTGTGGCCGTCGGTGAGGTTGGCGGCCAGGCTTTCGCGGCGGCGATCCCGGTGTCCGGCGATGTCGTCGGCCGTGTGCGCGGCCAGGTCGATCATCGACGCGCAGAAGATCGCGCCGTTCCTGCGCAGAAGTTCGACGACGGCCGCGACCTGCGCTTCGCTGAGCAGGCTGCCCTTCACCTCGCCCTTGCGCTTCGGCAGGTTGGCGCGCAGCCGCTCGTATCTGCGGAGGAGCTTCGGAAGGCTGTGCGAGGTGAGGATGAGCGCGCCGATGGTCGAGACGGCGGGCGTCTCGCCGCCGATCCCGGTGAACGTGCCCGATTCGTCGATGAAGATGTGCAAGGGCAGGTCCCGCAGAGGCGTCCATCGGTATTGAGATCGAGCTTTAAGGCATCGAGACGCGGCCTGTCGCCATCGGATCGCAACTATGTTTGTCGGACCCGACGCCCTCTGGTCAGCGGCGGAGGCGCTCCGCCAGCTTGATCCGGGCGCGTCGCAGGCGCGTCTCGACCGCCTTCTCCGTGATGGCGAGGACGGCCGCGGTCTCGGCCTGGCTCATCCCCTCGACCGCGTGCAGCACGAGCGGTTCGCGCAGTGTCGCCGGCAGTTCCGCGACCGCGCGGCGTAGCCTGTCCAGCTCCTGCCGGTCGGCCGCGATGTCGTCATGTCCGGGGATGTCGGCGGGCACCGCCTCGGCGACCTCGTCGATCGGGCGCGCGAAGGTCAGGAAGCGCCTGACCGCGCGCCGCCGCCCCCAGTCGCGACACTTGTTGATGGCGATCGCCGCGAGCCATGCGCGCATCGGTCGCGCGGGATCGTAGCGACGCAGCGCGCGGTGCGCCGAGACGAACGTCTCCTGCGTAAGGTCGAGCGCCTCGTCCGGGTCGCCCACGTTGCCGACGACGAGGCGGTAGACGTGGCTGCGGTGACGGCGCAGGATTTCCGAGAAGGCGGCATCGCCCCCCGCCACGGCGAGCGTGGCGAGCTCCCCGTCGGGGAGCGAACCGTAGTCGGGCCTCACTGCGCGTCGGCGGTGAGCGACTTGACCACGGCCCGGTCGAACGCCGGCGCCTGGTCGGGCCGCAGGATTCCGCGCATCGCGAAGATGTGCGCGAGCGTCTCCTTCTGCAGTTGGCCCATCGCGGCATGCGATGCGTCCACGGCGGAGGTGACGCGCGGGCCGATGCCGTGTTCCGCCTCGATCGCGTCCGCCAGCCGAGCGTTGTCGGATCTGAGCTCGAGTTCCAACGCGCGGCGCCGGACGGCGAACCGCTGCTCGAGCGTCTCGAGCTTCGCCTTCTGGGCGTCGTCGAGGTTAAGTTGGTGGTGCAGCACCTCGTGCAGCTCGGATCCCTGCTGGCGGTGCGGCGGGATGAACGTGCGGCCGACCCACACGCCGGCGACCGCCGCGACGAACGCGATGACCGCGACGATCGCGGCGAGCCTCGCGGTCCTCACCGGTCGGCCGTCAGCAGGGTCGACGGGGCGAGCGGTGCCGCCACGCCGAACGGCGCGAGCGGCGCGGCGGACGCGGGCTGCGCGCCGGGGCCGGCCGCCACCGTCCCGAGCGCGATCGCGCCGATGCCTGCGATCGCCGCCATCCTCATCCCCGTGCGCGTCTCGCGCCCGGCGCGCACGCCCGTCATCACCGCGCCCTCGATCCCCCCGAGGCCGGGATGGTCGGTCGCTGATAGCCGGCGCAGCGCCGTGTCGATGTCGGTGTTCATCTTCAGCTCCAGTTCCTGTGGATGGCGATACGCACGCGGGCGCGTCCGCCCTCGGATTTTCCCATGTCGACCTTCCCGCGCTTCCTTGTGTCGAGGACCTTCTCCTTCCTGGCCCGCGCCCCGGTCAACATCGATCGAGGGGCGATGCCAAGTGCCGCGTATCCATCATGTCGGCGACTGGCCGGCCAATGGAGAACCCACTGATGCGTTTCGGCCTCGTTGCGGCGACCGCCGCCCTCTTTGCGGCAGCCCCTGCCGTCGCCCATCCCAAGCTGGTCTCGGCCACGCCCGCGCCCAACGCCGTCGTCGCCTCGCCGGCGAAGCTGCAGCTCACCTTCTCGGAAGGGCTGGTCGCCAAGTTCTCGGGCGTCGATCTGGTGATGACCGACATGCCGGGCATGAAGATGTCATCGCCGATGAAGATGACCGTCACGGTCGCGCTCGCGGCGGACGGCAAGACCGTCGTGGTGACGCTCGCCAAGCCGTTGCCGCGCGGTGCCTACAAGCTCGACTGGCACGTCGTCTCGACCGACACGCACCGCGTCGAGGGAAGCTACGCATTCAAGGTGAAGTGACCTTGCCCACGCTCGACGTCCTCGTCAGGTTCGCGCTCTACCTGGATCTGACCCTTGCGTTTGGCGTGGCGTTCTTCGCGCTCTGCGCGCCGCAGGTCCGTGGCGCGCTGCCGCTGCCGGGCGCGCTCGCATCCGCCGGACTGGCCGGGATCGCGCTGTCGGTCCTGGGTCTGGCGGTGCTCTCCGCATCGATGGCGGGCGTCCCCCTGTCCCAAGTCGATGCGGAGAGCGTAGCGGCGATCCTGACCGGCATGTCGCTCGGCAAGGCCTGGATGGTGCGAATCGGAGGGCTGGCGCTGTTGATCGCGGCAGCTGCCTTCCTGAGAAGCCGTCCTGTAGCCGCCTTGTCCGTCGCTTCCGTCGGCGGCGCGTTGGCGCTCGGCGGCCTCGCCTGGGCGGGCCACGGCGCGATGGACGAGGGTGCGGTCGGCTGGCTGCATCTGATGGCCGACATCGCGCATCTCCTGGCGGCGGGGATCTGGGTCGGCGCCCTGACGTGCCTCGTCCTGCTCGTCGCGCGCCCTTCGCACCGGGCGGACGCCGCGCACCTGTGGGCGACCCATCGCGCGCTCGACGGCTTCTCGCTGATGGGGACGACCGTCGTCGCCGTCATCACGGCGACGGGCTTGGTCAACGCTTGGCTGCTCGTCGGGCCGACCAACGCGATGTCGCTGCCGACGACGGCCTATGGCCAGCTCCTGATCGCCAAGCTGGCGCTGTTCGCTGCGATGCTCGGCTTCGCGGCGGTCAACCGCTACCGACTGACGCCCGCGCTCGCCGGCCGCATCGACGCGGGGGACCATCGCGGCGCGATCGTGGCGCTCCGCGTCAGCGTCGCGCTGGAAACGGTCTGCGTGGTCCTGGTTCTGGCATTGGTCGCGTGGCTCGGCATCCTGCAGCCGCCCGCGTCGGCGATGTGATGCAAGGGCCGGATCGATGCCCTCCATCGCATCGTGCCCTACGCGCTGATGGATGGGCCGGCGCTCATCGGCGAGACCGGCAGGATGCTCGTGGTCCTCGGGCTGATCTCCATAGTCCTGCTCGTCCCGATGATGATCGTGGGGCTGGTCGTCGGCATCGTGCAGGCGGCGACCTCGATCAGCGAGCAATCGCTTAGCTTCGTCCCCAAGCTGATCGCGCTGATGCTGTGCATTTTGGTATTCGGGGCGGCGGTTGTCGAGCTGCTCACGTCCTTCACCGCCGAGGTGTTCGACCTGATCGGGCACATGGGGCGCTAGCAGCGCCGCCGATCGGATGGCATTGCGGCGTTGTGCCACATCGCGTCGCTGTCGGCGGTGCCGGTCAAGCACTGCCCATACCAAGGTCCTCCGGCATTTCGGGTTGATCCACCTGTTGGCAGCCCCGTAGCCGGATCTCGAGCGCCGGATTGAGCCGGCGACGAGGGTTCCGGGAGCACGCACGCCGTGACCGGCCACGTTTCGCTCCCCGCGGGGTCAGACCCCCGCGCTCGCCTCAAGCGAGGCTAGGCCGCGCGCCAGGATGTTCCTGGCCGCGTTGACGTCGCGGTCGAGTGTCAGTCCGCAGGCTTCGCATGCGTGGGATCGGACGACGAGCGCCTTGGCCACCCGCACGCCGCACCCCGAGCAGTCCTGCGACGTGTCATGCGGATCCACCTTGATCAGCCGGCCCCCGGATCGCTCCGCCTTGTAGGTCAGCATATGTATCAACTTGCCCATGCCGGCGTCGAGCACCGAACGGTTCAGGCCCGACTTCGCCGCCACGTTCGTGCCAGGTGCGTCCGCCATGCCCTTGGCTGAGCGCGTCATGTTACGAAGGTTCAGATCTTCGACGACGATCGTCGAATACATCCGAGCGGTGATGGCGCTCACACGGTGAAGATGCGTGGCGCGGGTGTTGGCGACGCGCAGGTGCAGCCGCCCCAAGCGCGCGCGAACCTTCTCGCGCCGCCGCGACCCGCGCCGGCAGCGCGCCAGTGCGCGCTGCGCACGCCGCATTGCGTCAGCATGATGCCGTCCCGGAGCAACTTTTAGGAACGTGATGCCATCAGAGAAGGTCGCGACGCTGGCGACGCCAGCGTCGACGCCGAGCGCTCCGCCTGTGCCGGTGTGCCGCTCGACGATGGCCTCGCTCTCAATCGTAATGTTGGCGAACCAGCGCCGCCCCTTGCGGGTTATCGACGCGCACTTCGGCACCGCGTCGGCCGGCAGCGGGCGGTGCATGTTGATGCGGATTCCACGCTCTAAGCCCTGGATGCGCAGCCTGTCGCCGACAAGCCGAATGCCGGACCACTCGGCGAACCCCAGACTGTGCCAACGCTTATAGGAGCGAAAGCGCGGGAAGCCGGCGCCAGCCTTCGAACTCTTCACGCGACGGAAAAAGCCCTTCATCGCGTCATCGAGGCGCTTCAGCGTCCAGCGCGACATCGCCACTGACGCAGCGCCATAGCCATCGATGTCGTCGGCTCGGATCAGGGTAAGCGATTTCATCTGGTCGTATAGCGAGATCGAAAGGCCGAACTTGCGCCACGCGTCGATCCGCTCCTCCAGTGCCGCGTTGTAGAGTTGCCGTTGCAGCTCCAGCGCCCGTTCGAGCAGGCGATGCTGCGCGCGTGTCGGACGCAATTTCCAGGACCAGGTCAGCAGCACTCGGCCAGCGTTGCGACGGAACGGTTAACGACTCACCCAAGCCAATGCATCAACCCGATATACCGGAACCCCTGTCCAAGGCGCCGGTCCGCCGCCCGCGGCGGATCGGTTTCAGCCGACCTTGGTGGCGGTGAGGATGCTGATCGAGCCCGAAGGCGTCGGGATGACCATCGATTCGGCGACATCGGCGAAGCCGGCCCCGGCGATGAGCCGGGGCAGGACGCCGTCCGCGTTGGGCTGCGTGTCCTCGCGCCCATCGATGCGCTGCACGGTCAGGCGGAACAGCGCGCGCATCAGCGGCAACCGCTGTTCCGAATAGTCGGCCAGCACCAGCCGGCCGCCGGGGCGCAGCGCCGCTTGCATTGCCGACAGGCCGACGGCCTTGCCGGCGAGCGGCACCTGGTGGAGCACCAGTGTGCACGTGACGACGTCGAACGCGCTCGCGCGGCCGTCGAGGGCGGCATCCGATGCGAATCCGATCCGCCAGGCGATGCTTTGCCGAACTCCGGCGGTCTTTCGCGCGGCGATCGCGAGCGCCTCGGTATCCGGGTCGAGGCCGGTGACCAACGCGCCGGGAATCCGGCTCGCCATGCCGATGGCCAGCGTCCCGGTGCCGCAGCCTACGTCGAGCACGGTCCTCGGGTTCGCGGCGGCGACCGCGTCCATCACCGCGCCGCGCCAACGGCGCTCGCGCGTGAAGACGCGGAGCGCGGCGTCGTAGAGCCTCGTCGGCCCCCGGCCGAGCGCCGGCGTGAATGCGCGGTCCTGTCCCTCTTCGGTCGGCATGGTTTGTTTGCCCTTCGCAAGGGGATACGCGCCGCGATGCGTAGTCCCTCATGGGCGGGTGCGCGGAATGCCTCTTGACCCTGACACGATGTCAAACGCCATTTGGGGTGCCGGAGGACCGATATGCACGATCACGGACACGGCTCGATGAACGCGGGACACGCCTGCTGCGCCGGACACGGCACGGCCAAAGGCGAGACGGTGAAGGATCCCGTCTGCGGCATGGACGTGGACCCGGCGGCGACCGGGCATCACGCCCGGCACGACGGCACCGACTATCACTTCTGCTCGGGCGGTTGCCGCGCGAAGTTCGTCGCCGACCCCGGGCGCTACCTGGGCGACGGACGCCTGGTGGCGCCGACGGCTGCCCCCGGCGCGATGTGGACGTGCCCGATGCATCCAGAGATCCGCCGCGAGGGCCCGGGCACGTGCCCGATCTGCGGCATGGCGCTCGAGCCCGAGGAGCCGTCGCTCGACGACGCGCCCAATCCCGAGCTGGTCGACTTCACGCGCCGGGTCTGGGTGGCTGGCGCGCTGACCGTGCCGCTGCTGGCGGTGTCCATGGTCGCGGAGATGCTGGGCGTGGCGCTCGTGCCAGCGGCATGGAATCCCTGGGTCCAGCTGCTCTTGGCTGCACCGGTCGTGCTGTGGGCAGGGCTGCCGTTCTTCCAGCGCGGCTGGACGTCGATCGTCACCTGGCACCTCAACATGTTCACGCTGGTGTCGATCGGCGTCGGCGCGGCGTTCGCCTACAGCGTCGTGGCGACGGTCGCGCCCGGCCTTTTCCCGGATACCTTCCGCATGCACGGGATGGTGCCGGTCTATTACGAGGCGGCGGCCGTGGTGGTGACGCTCGTCCTGCTCGGCCAGGTCCTCGAGCTGCGCGCGCGCGCCGCGACCGGGCGAGCCATCCGGGCGCTGCTCGACCTCGCGCCCAAGACGGCGATCAGGATCGGCGCCGATGGGGCCGAACAGGAGGTGTCGCTGGACGACGTCGCCGAGGGCGACCGCCTGCGCGTCAGGCCCGGCGAGGCGGTGCCGGTCGATGGCGTCGTCGTCGAGGGCCGATCGTCGGTCGACGAGGCGATGCTGACCGGTGAGCCGGCACCCGTGCTGAAGGAGGCCGACGCGGAGGTGACGGGCGGCACGGTCAACGGGACCGGGTCGCTGCTGATCGAGGCGCGTGCGGTCGGCTCGGACACCGTGCTGGCGCGCATCGTGCGAATGGTCGCGCAGGCGCAGCGCAGCCGTGCGCCGATCCAGGCGGTAGCGGACCGCGTTTCCGGCTGGTTCGTGCCGCTCGTCGTCCTGGTCGCGGTCGCGACGTTTGTCGTGTGGAACCTCGTCGGGCCGGAGCCGCGCTTCGGGCACGCCCTGCTGAACGCCATCGCCGTGCTGATAATCGCCTGTCCTTGCGCGCTCGGGCTGGCGACGCCGATGTCGATCATGGTCGGGACCGGACGCGGGGCGCACGCCGGGGTGTTGGTGAAGGACGCCGAGGCGCTGCAGCTGCTCGAGCGCGTCGACACGCTGGTGATCGACAAGACGGGCACGCTGACCGAGGGCCGGCCAAGCCTCGTCGACGTCGAGGTCGCGACCGGATTCTTCCGTGCGGACGTCCTGTCTGCGGCGGCGGCCGTCGAGGCGCGGTCGGAGCATCCGCTGGCGCGCGCCATCGTCGACGCCGCGCAGGACGATGGGTCGGAGGTGCCCGAGGTGCGCGATTTCGAGTCGCAAACCGGACTTGGGGTGACCGGAAGGGTCGATGGTCGGACGGTTGTGGTCGGCAGTGCCGACCAAATGGTGCGGGTCGGCGTCGACGCGGCTCCGCTCCAGTTCGCGGCCGAGCGTCACCGGGGCACCGGCGCCGGCGCGATGTTCGTGGCCATCGAAGGTCGTCTCGCCGGGCTTCTCGTCGTCGCCGACCCTGTGAAGGAATCCGCGGCACCGGCGATCGCCGCCTTGCACGGGGAAGGGTTGCGGATCGTCATGCTCACGGGCGACGCCGAGGCGACCGCCAAAGCGGTGGCAGCGTCGATCGGCGGCATCGACGAGGTGCATGCCGGCCTGAAGCCCGAAGACAAGGCGCGGATCGTCGCCGAACTACGCGCGAACGGCGCGGTCGTGGCCATGGCGGGGGACGGCATCAACGATGCGCCGGCGCTCGCGGCCGCGGACGTCGGCGTCGCCATGGGCACCGGCACGGACGTCGCGATCGAGAGCGCGGGCGTGACGCTGACCAAGGGTGACCTAGCGGCGATGGTGCGCGCTCGCCGGCTCGCGAAGGCGACGATGCGCAACATCCGCCAGAACCTGTTCTTCTCGTTCCTGTTCAACGGCATCGGCGTGCCGGTCGCCGCCGGTGTGCTCTATCCCGTCGCCGGCATCCTGCTGTCGCCGATGATCGCCGGCGCCGCGATGGCGCTGTCGAGCTTCACCGTGGTGACGAACGCCCTGCGGCTGAACGCCACGCGGCTCTGAAGCGGGACGGCGCCGCGACCTTGGCCGTCGGCATCGCCACCCCATATCGGGCGGCACTGGAGGAAGTCATGGCCTACACCATCCTGGCGCAGGGGCCAGGTTACACCGTCGCGCAGGACGACGAGGCGCACTCGTCCATACCCTATGGCGCCGTCGATCGCGAGAACGGCGACCGCAACCACGGCTTCGTCGACCTCGCCGACCGGCCCGAGCTCGCGGCCGAGATTCCCGAGGCGAAGCGCTCGGTGGGCCTGCGCACGCTGCTGGAGACGGTCAACGGGCGCGGGTCGCCACTCATGACGCTCGGTTGCGAGTGCGGGATGTTTACTCGGGAACCGGAATCGGAAGGCGAGCCGGACCGCTACGTCGGGTCGTATGTCGCGATCGCCTTCCGCGCGGCCGGGATGAACACCGCCGCACGCATATACGAACTCGCGCGCGCCGTGCTGGGCCGCACCGCCGGCAGCGACGCGCACCACTACACCTTCGAGATCACGATCACGCCGCTGCGGACGTTCTTCGGGAATGCGGGGTGCCTCGAGATGCACACCAATGCGATCGGCTACGGCCGTGACGACGCCCAGGCGTGGGCGGCCTTCGACGCGGCGTGCCTCGCGCTGTCGTCGGCCGTCGAGGGCGTGATCGCGCTGCCGCCGGACGACGCACTTTTCCAACCCTAGCTCCGGGCTGCGCCTCGACCCGATCGCACCATCCCGGACCGGCCCCCTTGACTCGCGGCGGCGATCCGCGACGATCCTGCCATTCGGGGGGATTTCAATGCCTAAGGTCATATACCTGACCGGCGCGCCGGCGTCGGGGAAGAGTTCGACGACGAGGATGCTCGCCGAGCGTGTGCCCGGGCTGCAGGTCTGGGAATACGGCGCGCGATTGACCGAGCATGTCCGCGCGCGCAGCGATGGATTGGTTGACCAGGACGAGTTGCGAACGCGCTCGGCCGGCGTAGTCACGCCGGGCGACGTCGACGAGGTCGACGATGCCCTGATCGCCTTCGTCGAGGATCACCGCGGCCGCAGCGACGTCCTTATCGACAGCCATCCGGTCACCAAGGAAGAATACGGATACCGCATAACGCCATTCTCGCTCGCGCGCTTCGCGCAGCTCGCGCCTGACGAGATATGGGTGCTCTACGCCAGCCCCGAGGAGACCCGGCGGCGCATCGCGGAAGACGCGGGCGGGCGACCGATGGTGACGGTGGAGGAGGCGAGGACGCACACCGCGTTGCAGTCGTCGGTGGCGGCGACCTACGGCATGTCCCTCGGCCGGCCCGTCTTTCTCTTCGACACCGCGGCGGAACGCGGCGTGCTGGTCGACCGCCTTGCGGCGAGGCTCGCATGACCGGGGTGCTTGGGTGGATCGGCGGCATCGTCCGCGGCGGCGGTCAGCAGCCGGAACAGTTGGTGCAGTCGGCGCCGCAGGAGCGGCGGCGAGTCGATCTCCGCAAGGCGATCAATGCGGTGTCGGACGTCGTGCAGAACCGGCCTCGGCCGCTGCGCGTGTTCGACCAGATCCACATGAAGACCGGCGACATGGTGCTGCAGAGCGAGATGATCGCCGACTGGGCCGACGGCAAGCGCCTGGCCTTCATCGGCGACGGCGATGCGATCAGCGTCTGCGTCGCCTATTTGCGCGCACGCGACGTGCTGAACTTCGGACCGTCGCACATCACGGTGTTCGACTTCGACGAGCGGACCGTCGAGGCGGTGATGAACTTCGCCGACCGCGAGCGCATCGCGAACCTCGACGCGCGGCTCTACAACGTCCTCGACGCGATGGAGCCGGGCGAGCTGTTCGACTGCTTCTACACCAACCCGCCCTGGGGCGCGTCGAACAACGGCGAGAGCGTGAACGTCTTCGTCGAGCGCGGGATGGAGGCGACCGGCCACGCCGGCGAGGGCGTGGTGGTCATCGCCGACGACGATGATCTCGACTGGCCCAAGCAGGTTCTCGCCAGCGTCCAGGGGTTCGCGGCGCGCCAGGGCTTCTACGTGTCGCGCATGCAGCGCAAGCTGCACGAATACCATCTCGACGATGCGCCCGAGCTGAAGTCCTGCAACCTCTACCTCGCCGCGCTACCGGGCAATCCCGCGCGCGCGGCGAGCGTCGGGATCACCGATCCCGCCCGCCTGGAGCACTTCTACGGTCTGTCGCAGGAGCCGCGGGTCCGCTACGTAAGGGCACGCAAGCGGCTCGACTACGGGGTCGCGCACGAGGACGAATACGAATTGGAGTTGCTGGACAGTGGCCGTGAATGACATCGTAAAGCCCGGGGCGGGTCTGCTCTTCATGAAGATCGGGACGCATGCCCGCGAGGACCTCGCGGCGATCATCGCGCGCAAGACCGAGGAGATCCGTCAGACCGGGTTCGGCATGTGGGGCTATGGCGGCAACACCTGCCACCCGTCCTCGATGGTCCAGCCGTTCGCCAGGTCCTTCGCCTCGCGCGACCGCACCATCCACCTCTGCATGGAGCAGATGGAGTCGAACCATTTCGCCGAGCCTCTGTGCGCGGCCGAATATTCGCCCGACGGCGTGACATGGAAGGAAATACCGGAGACGATCCAGGTCAGAGGGTCGCGCTACGCGCTCGTCATAGATCGGCTGCACGAGGAGCGCTTCATGCTTCCGCTGGATCAGACGCGGGTGCCGGTCGGGCCGAGCACCGGCCGGCTGGGCAGCCGCTACATCAAGGGCCGGGTCGACAAGGCCTGCCTCGAGGTGCTCGACGCGCCCGAGCTCACCAACGACGTCGATCCGCGCGAGATCGAGATCAACCTGGTTGCGACGCTCCAGGCCCCTTACGCGGTGTTCCTTCGGGGCCAGCGCTGACCGCCTGGATTGTGTCGCGGGCGTAGAGGCGATCGAACGATGCCGAGCCTAGCCGGCCCGGCAGCAGGGGTCCGCGCCCGAGATGCGCGATTCCTGGATCGGTGGACACGGCACCGTTCCGAAGGAGCAGAAGACGCAGCAGTCGTCCGCGTTCGGGCGGAGCACCGCCGCGCAGCCCTTGCAGTCGTAGAAGAACTGGCAGGCGTTGGTGGGCATCGTCTCGGTCTCGACATGTCCGCACTTGGGGCAGGTCAGGGTGGATTGGGGTATCATGGTCGGCCCTTCGTCGGCGGCCGGTCGCCCATCGCACCGATGGGCCACGCGGCACCGTGGTTCAGGTCAATGGTTTCGCCGGGAATCCGACGTTGGTCGACGCTGCCGCGATCGTGGACGGGTTGGCCTTGGTCGGATCGTAGGTGACCGTGGCGGTCTTCGCCGCGAAATCGACGGTGACCGTCCTGACCCCCGCGACGCGGCTCATCGCGGTCTTCACGGTGATCGGACAGGTCGCGCAGGTCATGTTGCCCACCGCGAACGTCCGGGTAACTTCCCGCGCGGGCGCGCTCGCGGTCGCTGGTGCGAGCGTGAGCGCGGCGACGCTGGCGGATGTCGCCAACAAGACGGCGAAGACGAGCGTGCGGTTCTTCATTTGCTGTTCCTAGTAGAAGAGGGGCGCCCACCACGACATCGTCATCGCGGCGAGGACGAGGGCGGTCGCCGTCCACAGCGCCGCCTTGGTGAATATCGCCGAGCTTGGCCGTGCGCATTGGCTTCCCGGCGGGCAGGCGGGCCGGGGGCGTAGATACACGTGCCAGAAGCCGCCGGCGAGGCAGGCCAGCGTCATCGCGACGAAAAGTGGATTGTATGGTGCTAGCGTCGACAGATTGCCGATCCAGGCACCCGACACCCCGAGCGTGACGAGGACGAGCGGCAAGATGCAGCACGACGAGGCGAGCAGCGCCCCGACGATCCCGCCGGCCGCCAACCACCGCCCGCCGCCGGCGGGCGTCTTCCTGGTCGGTGCCGCGTCCATCCGTTCCATACTCGATCAGCCTCCGACGATGGTATAGTTCCTGTAGCTGCTACAGGTTCAAGAGGTTTTTTTTCATGGGTTTCGTCGCCACCGGCCAGGCACTCAAGCGGGGCGCGCTCGCGAAGCTCTTCTCGTGCAACATCGAGACGATCCGCTACTACGAGACGATTGGCCTTCTCGCGGCACCCGACCGGACCCGGGGCGGCCACCGCGTCTATGCGCCGCAGGATCAGGCGCGGCTGGGGTTCATCCTGCGGGCGCGCGAGCTGGGATTCTCCGTCGACGAGTTGCGCAGCCTGCTCGGGCTGGCCGATTCGCACCGATACACCTGCGGGGAGGTGCTGGCCTTGACCGAGCGGCACTTGCAGGACGTGCGTAGGCGCATCTCCGACCTGCGCCGGCTGGAGCGCACGCTCGCCGACATGTCGTCGCGCTGTGCGGGTGGCGACGTCCCGGAGTGCCCGATCATGGATTCGTTGAACGCCGCGTAGCCGATATGGGCGGCGGCGATGTCCGTCGCCCCGGCCGCCCGCCCCCGCTAAGCGCGGACGTTCCGCAGGTCGGTGCCTGGAAGCAGCACCCCCGGGGCCGTGCGATCGAGGTGGGCCGAATAGCTGGCCAGCCCATCCAATACGTCCTCGTCTCGCGGGGGAGCGGTCGTCGAGCATCCGAAGCAGGCGGTGATCGCTCGATCCACCTGCGCCTCGGCACATACGCGTGCGCGCGTCACAGCGGCACCGGTGCCGGTCACGATGTGCGCCATCAACTGCTCCAGGCAGGCAACCCTGCCACCCGCGACGCCGACGGCGACGATCGCCATCGCCGCGATCGCGCGCTTGTCGCCGGTGATCAGCAGCTTGCATGCGCGGTTCGCGAGCATCGCAAGGAGCTGACTCTCGCCACCGTCTAGCTCGAGGTCGCGGCGGTTGGCCTCGGCTTCCAGGTCGGCGGCCGCCGCCATCTCGGCATCGTCGGGCTCGACGAGCAACATCGCCGCCAGCATGCGCTCGAACGCAGCGGTCGCGCGTGCGCGATCGGCGATGTTCGGGGCGCGGGCGAGCCTGCCGCGGACGACGAAGCGCCCGACGCCCAGCATCGCGGGCGGGATGTCGTCGATGGTGGCGGCGGCGACCGTCTCTTCGACCAAGGCGTAGCACGCGACCTTGAGGACCACGTCGTTGTCCAGCAGGACGCGCTCAGGCATTGTCGCCGATCATGACGTTCCGCAGATAGTGGGCGGCCTCGTCGCCCAGCGCGTCCCAGTCGAGTTCGCCGTCGGCGATCCCGTTCACCTCGCGCCAGGCCGGCTTGCGTTCGCCGTAGATGAAGCCGAGCGCGGACATCGCGACCGGCCACAGGCCGCGGCCGTGCGCGAGGCAGAGAGCCAGCGTGCCGGGCTCGACCCCGTATTCGCCCGACGCGCGCAGCACCGCCGCGGCGAGCGTCGGGGCGTTGAAGTGGTCGATGTCGGTCTGGATGTCGGGTTCGGGCGAGCCGGTGAGCAGCGTCAGCGCGAACCGGTCCGCCTCCTCCTCCTGCTCGTCGCCGTCGCGCGCGAGGGCCGGATCCTCCAGGTCGATCAGCGCCGGCGCGTCGGCGAGGTGGCCGAGCATGACGTGGCCCAGTTCGTGCGCGAGGGTGAAAGCCACCGGTGCCGGATAGGCCGCGTCGCGCCCGAGCAGGATCGCGAACCGCCCGTCGACGCCCACGACCATGGCGTGCATCGACTTCGCCTCGAGCGGGAAGACGCGCAGGTGGATGACCGGGATGCGCAGCGCCCAGCAGGTGCCGAGCAGCGATCCGAGATCGACGAACGGCGACCCGGCCATGATGGCGTCGCGCAGCGCTTCCGCCGCGATCCGATCGGTCGGCCCGGCTGGCGTGGCGCGCAGCAGCAGCCGGCCGACCGACATCCCGAACGACGTCAGCGCGGCCTTCTGTGCGTCGTCGTGGGTGGACAGGTGCTTGAAGCGCGCCTCGTCGTTCCAGACGAACTCGACGCGTTCGCCGAGGAGCGGCTTGGGTTCGAGGCCGAGCCGGCGCGCGAGCGCGAACCGCAGCTCGGCGCGGCCCGACGGGGTCTCGCCGGCCTCCTCGGTCCACCACGACGGCCATGCCGCGCGAATCGCGGCGCGGCTGAACCCCGCCTTCCGCAGCCGCTCGATCAGGTTGTCATCGTCTCCCGCCACCGTTCCCCCTGGAGCGCCAGCTCCCCGGCTAGCACAACGCGAGTCCGTCGCGAAGGACGGTCGTCAGACCAGCCTGCCGGGCGCGACGGCGACGGCGGCAGGTGCACCGCGTATCCGGGCGACCAGGTCGCACCAGCTGTCGAGCGGCTGGCGCGGTATGTCGGCGAGGATGGCGAGCCGGTCGGCGTCGAGTTCGTCCGGATCGGTGAGGCGGACCCAGTAGCTGTCCGCCAGCCAGGCCGTCAGATTGGCCTCGTAATCCGAGCGGTCGTGGTCGAACTGCACGCGCCGCAGCAGGGCGGTCACCTGCGAGAAGCCGACGGGCGCGCCCGACCCGCCGGCGTTCCTGAATGCCGCCGGATCGAACGCGTCGCCGCGTCTGATGGCGAGGGGCGTGTCCGACCTGCACATCAGGGCGTGATGGACGCGCTTGGCTCCGCCCGCGCTGTCGCCGCGGCTGGTGACCAGCGCATGCGGCGGTAACGGCCGCTCGACACCCTGAGCGTCGACGTAGCGGCGCCAGATGACGGTGCGCGACGGCGAGACGTCGACGGCCTTCGGCCGCGTCTTCATCACCGAGAACACCGCGCGGACAGGTATGCCGGCCCGCGCCAGCACGTTCGTCACCTGGGCGGGCGCGTTGCCCACGCCCCAGAGGAACGAGCCGCCGCCGGCCTGACGCTCGCGCTCCTTGCGTTCGACGATCGCGTCTAGCCCCTGGCCGGCCTCGGCCTGCATGCGCGACCAGCAGACGTATTCCTCCCGAGGGGGAATATCGGTTCGGGGCCGGACCGCCGCGGTCGGTGCGGCCTCCATCGTCAGGGTCATCGTCCAGTCCTCATGATGGTCCCTGTCGCATCCCGGCACGCGCGGCTCAACGACGGTGATGCCCTTCCGCGAATTAGCGGTGGAAGGAGCTGTGGACCACGTTGTGGATGAACATTCCGGCGGGATCCGCGGTTGCCCCGTTCGACCGGTCACCGATTCATCTCGACGCGTTCCCATCAATACGTTCCTGTTATGTTCTAGCGCAGGTCGCGGTTGACCGCAAGCATCGCGCTCACCCTGTTCTGCGGATCCGTTCGTAGAGGTGCGCGACGTGGTCGATCGGCGATCGCCGCAACGCGTCCGGCGACAACGGCAGCCATCGCGCCAAGCGGCGGTCCGATTCCCGCGCGCGCGCGCCCACATCGATCGCCACGGCTGGAGGGCCAGCCTCATCTGGCCCGTCCATGGGAGCGGACCCCGCATCGCGCGGCCGAGCCCGATCAAGGCGTCGGCCAGGCGGACCCTGACCTCGTCTTCCGAAATCCCGCATCGCAGCGCGATGTCGTCGTAGGGCATGTCGTCGATGGCGCTCAGCAGAAGGACCGCGCGGGTCAGCTTCGGCAAGCTGTCCGCCGCACGCTGGAAGCGGACCGGATCGTCGGCCGGTGTCGGCGAGGCCGTCGGATCGCCGGCGGTCACTGGCGGCGTCCGCGATGGGCGCGACGGGGATGCCCGGTCGCCTGCCTGACGTGGTCGAGCAGGCGTCGGGTCGTCGCATGCGCGATCGCCGCCATCGCGACCTCGCCGGCGTTCGGATCGGCCGGGGCCGGGTCGCGCCATTTCGAGTATGGCGACAGCGCGGTCGCCAGCCTGCCTATGTCGCCATCCGTCGCCGCCAGGCCCGTGGCGTTCGCCAGGCGCAGCGCCTTGCCGACGTCGAGCCCGACGTTCCTGCGGCACCAGTCGTCGTCGAAGCCGACGTCGAGCAGGTGCGAGCTGATGGCGAGCTGGAAGACGATCCTGGCGCGGTAGAGGCGGTCATTCGGACGCATGCCGACGGCCGGGTCCAGACCCAGGAAGAAGCCCTCTGCGTTACGGTAGCGAAACCGGCTCAGCGCTCGCTGTTCGCGGTTCCGCGTCAGCGTGGGGACCGCGTCGCTATCGGTGGTCTTTTGGGCCGCCGGGTTACCGGCGGCGGGCGCCGCCACCGCCACGGCGGCGGGCACGGACGCCAGGCCGACCAGCATCGACCTGCGGGAGATCGCGGCCAGACGGTCGGACGGATCGATCGGGCTTACCGCGTCCCGCGCCGGATAATGGTCGGACGGGGTGGGCGGCCGGGTCGTTGGAACCTGATTCATGACTGGTCCTTTCAGGCTTGTCGGCTGGGGAAGAGACACGCCCTCTCTGGCCCCGCCATTCCCAGAAAGGGGGATATTATCCGGTATCGGTATGTGCAGGTGCACGCGGCGGCGGCGCTTTCGGCCGGCGGCTGCGGTGCGGGCTAGGACGCGGCTCGGCGGCCTGCCGGGGTAGGCGCGTCGTGCATTCGACTGGCACCCGCGTCGTCGGCCCGCCTGGGGCCACGGGCGATTCCCTGGACGGCGCCGGTCGCGATCCGGCCCGTGGTCATCGGCGACCCGCCGCGTTCAGGCCTGATGGATTCAGTCGCCCGTCGCGCCTGCACCGATGGCGATGGCGGAATGGTCCTCGGCGATCGCCCGCAGACCGGCGCCCTTCCGTTCCGAATACCGGTCGACCAGCTGGTCGGCATGGGGCCGCACTAGAACCGTAAAGCGGACGAGTTCCTCCATCACGTCGACGATGCGGTCGTAGTAGCTCGACGGGCGCATCCGGCCAGCCTCGTCGAATTCCTTGTAGGCCATCGCGACCGACGACTGGTTGGGGATCGTGACCATCCGCATCCAGCGGCCGAGCAGCCGCAGCGTGTTGACGGCGTTGAACGACTGCGATCCGCCCGACACCTGCATCACGGCGAGCGTGCGCCCCTGCGTCGGGCGCATGCCCTTCATCTCGAGCGGCAGGTGGTCGATCTGCGCCTTCATGATGCCGGTGATCTGGCCGTGGCGCTCGGGACTGCACCACACCATCCCCTCGGACCAGAACGCGTGCTCGCGCAGTTCGTGGATGGCGGGATGGTCGTCGTCCTGTACCTGATCGGGAAGCGGAAGGTCCGACGGGTCGAAGATACGCGTTTCTGCGCCGAACAGCCGGAGCAGCCGCGCGGCTTCCTCCACCGCCAGCCGAGAGAACGAACGCTGACGGAGCGATCCGTAGAGAAGGAGGATGCGCGGTGGCGGCTGGTCGTCACCGAGCCCCGCGGCCGGGCGGGAGATGACGAACGCCTGGTCGAGCGCGGGCATGACGTCCGCGTCGACCAGCTGGCGGAGGCGGGTCATGCGATTCCCTTGACGAGATAGGCCGCGCTTCCGGGGCACAGCGATGAGAATTGCGCCGTGGACCGTATCGCTACGGGCGCGGTGGCACGGTCGGCGTCGCGGTAGCCGCGCGCGCGGAAGAAGTCGGCGACGGTCGTCGTCAGCAGGTGGAGGCGCTCGACGCCGTCCCGGTGCGCCACCGCCTCTGCGTGCGCCAAGAGGACGGATCCATACCCGAGCCGCTTGCGGCTCGGCAGCAGGACGAGCGAACGCAGCAACCGGTCCGGACCATCGCCCTCGATGCCGACGAAACCGATCGGCCCGTCGGCGTCGGACAGCTTGAAGAAGCGACGACCGGGATCGTTCAGGTCGTCGGTCGGGAGCCGCGCCGCGTCCAGCGCCAGGCGCAGGACGTCGTCGCGCGCATCGGGCATCGGCGAGAAGGCGACCGTCATTCGCCCTCCCGCGCATGGTGCGCGAAGAACGCGTCGGCGACCAGGTGGGCGGCGAGCGCGCCGGCGATCTGGGCGGCGACGAAGGCGGGCACGCAGGCCGGCGCGATCCCCGCGAACGTGTCGCTCATCGAGCGCGCCACGGTGATGGCGGGATTCGCGAAGCTGGTCGACGACGTGAACCAATAGGCGGCGGTGATGTAGAGCGCGACGCCCGCCGGCACGGCGGCGGGCCGGGCCTGCGTCGTTCCGAGGATGGTCAGGAGCAGGCCGAAGGTCGCGACCGCTTCGCCGATGAGCTGCCCGGCCCCGCCGCGCATCTTGGTGGACAGCTCGAGCATGGGCACGTCGAACATGGCGTGCGCCAGCCAGACCCCCACGACGCCGCCCGCGAGTTGCGCGGCGACATAGCTCAACGCCATGCGCGTCGTTAGGTGGCCGCGCAGCCTCATCACCAGCGTGACCGCCGGGTTCAGGTGGGCGCCGGAGACCGGCCCGAACATCGTGATCAGCACGAACAGGATGGCGCCCGTCGCGAGCGTGTTCCCGAGCAGCGCGATGGCGACGTTCCCGCCAGCGAGCCGCTCGGCCATGACGCCCGAGCCGATGACCGTCGCGAACAGCAGGAGGCTGCCCAGCGCCTCGGCGAGCAGTGCGCGGCGCCTCACGCGGGAGAGACGCGGTCGCCCGCGGCGTCGACGACCAGTTCGCCGTCTTCCTTGGCGAAGGTGCCGCGCTGCCTCTCGGGCAGGATGTCCAGCACGGCCTCGGATGGACGGCACAGGCGGACGCCAAGCGGCGTCACCACCAATGGCCGGTTGATGAGGATGGGATGCGCCATCATCGCGTCGATGAGCGCGTCGTCGGACAGCGAGGTGTCGCCGAGCCCGAGATCGGCGTAGGGTGTGCCCTTTTCACGCAGCAGGGCGCGTGCCGACATGCCGGCGCGTTCGATCAGCTGGATCAGCAGCGCGCGCGCCGGCGGCGTCTTCAGATACTCGATCACATGCGGCTCGATGCCCGCGTTGCGGATCATCGCCAGCGTGTTGCGGGACGTGCCGCAGTCGGGGTTATGGTAGATGACGATGTCGGTCACGACTTGATCCTTCAGCAGCAGGCGAGATCGGCGAGCAGCGGTTCGCACAACTCGGCCCGGCCTTGGCAGCAGTCCTTCGCGAGGAAGACCATCAGGGCGCGGAGCGTGTCCATGTCGGCGCGCTGGACCAGGTTGCGTCCGCGCTTCTCGGATTGGACGAGGCCGGCCTTGGCGAGCACGGCGAGATGGGTGGAGAAGGTGCTCTGGCTTAGTCCTGTCGCGTCGACGAGCTGACCCGTCGTCATCCCGTCCGGCTCGTGGCGGACGAGTATCTGGAAGGTGCTGAGGCGTGTCGGGTGGGCTAGCGCGGCTAGCGCGACCAAGGCTGCTTCGGCGTCCATCCATCGGAAATGTCCGATGGAATGTGGTTCGTCAACACCTATCGGGAAAAGTCGATGTATATTTTGCCGGGATGCCGGGCCGCGACCGTGCAGTCGCCATCGGCTACGAACGCTCCCAATGCTATGGTGCGATCTGCTCGCGATGGGAGCGAACGATCGGCGCCCTGCAGCTAAGTCATCGTTGGCCCTGGTGTCGTCGCCAACGATCACGCGCCGCTCGAGGCGGCGGTTCGCCCCATGGCGACCCGCCGCCTGCCTTCATGCCACGGTCGCAGCTTGCCGGCGTCCAGCTTTCGCCTCCGCCTTGGCGCGGCGGCGGCGCTCGGCGCGATTGCCGGCCGGCCTGTCCTCGGCCAGGCGGTCGAGCGCCTTGCCGAGCGCGAGCGCGCCTTCCGCGTATCCGAGTCGTACGAGTGCGTCGATGGCGTTCACGTTGTCGTCGGAATACATCCAGTCATAGAACCGGTCGCGCGCGGCGGCAGACGCGAAGCGATGGACGTATAGGGGTTGGTAGAACAGCCCCTGCGGACCGTGCATGGATTCCGAGATCGCGATCTCGTGCGCGTCATCCAGGCGGGTCACCATCGTGCCGATGCATTCCGCCGGCGGCTCGGCCTCCATGCGCTCGCGCATGTGCTGGTAGAAGGCTGCGGGACCGAGATGCTCGGCAAGCTGGCCCCACTCCTGCCAGCGGTCGCGTCGGATCGCGACCCAGCGGAGCAGCGCGGCCATCGAACGCGCGTCGCCGGCCTCGCGGTCCCAGAGCGGTTCGACGGGTCCTTTGGCCTCGAGCATCGCCTGCGTGGCGAGCACGATGCGCAGCGGGTTCCGGTGGTCGATGAGGATGCGGTAGTGTTCGTCGTTGTCGATACGGTCCTGAAGCATTTCACTGTCCTTCGATGGTCATGTCCGGCCATCGACGTTCAGAAGCCTTTTTTCCTCCTGTTGCCGTTGGCAACCAGTCCTATCCAACTTCTCTTGGAAACGGTCCGCGACCGGTTGGGCGGACATGGCGCGTCTTGCGCGCCACGGATGGGCGTGACGTGACGCGCGTCCGTCACGTCATTCCCCATCCGCCGCGGTCGCGTCGCCTTCGCGCCCGATCGCGCCGAGGCGGAATTCGAGCACCGGGCTGTCGCCCCATTCGAGAACCTGGCGGAAGCCGACGACGAGGCTGCCGACGGTGGCCTCGGCGCCGTCGTCGAGTTCGTAGGCGAGGCTGACCCGGCCGCCGGCGACGGGTGCGTAGCCGATCCGCCGCAGGTGCCACGCCGAGGTCAGCCAGGCGGTGCCTCGCGGGATGTCAGCCGCGAAGACCTCGACACCCTCGATCGTAACGACGTGGCGCCCGCGCTCACGCGGCGTCCGCTGGTATGAGACCGCGAACCCGGCGAGGGGGTCGTCGCGCCCGAACCGCAGCCGGCCGAGTCGGTCGATCGCGTCCTGGTGCGCCACGATCAGGACCGGCCGGTCGCCGACGCGGCGCACGAGATCCGGCATCGCGCGCCAGAAAGCCGGATCGTCAAGTTCGCCGACCGCGTCGACCGGTTCCCTCGGCATCCGTGCGAACACGGCGAACGCGTATCCACCCGCCGCCTCGCGGGCGTGCTTGGCGATGAACTCGGTCCAGTTCGAGCTCGCCTGCTCCATTTCCGGCCGAACCAGCTTGCCCTTCGCTATCCCGTTGAACAGCGTCCGCCGCTCGTCGCCCCGCCCCTCGTCGGCGAGGAATACGCCGACCTCGTCGAAAACCGGGACCACCGCGGGCTCGGCGAGCATGTCGGCCTCGATGGCCGCCCGCAGCTCCTCCATCGCGGGCGCGTCGATCTCCTTCGCCAGCAGCCGTTCGCGGCGGCGGCACGCGATCGTCGCAGTGGCGTCGTCCATCACGCGGACGAGGTTCGCGATGGCGGTCACGGCGTCGGCGTCCGGCGCCAGCGCCTGGATGGCGCGCGGCAGGCCCGGCGGCTGGGTGGCGAGCATGTGCCGGTAGCGGTCGAACTCCATCAGGATGTCGCGCAGCGACCGGTCGCCGAGCGGTGGCAGCGCCTCGTCCGCCGCGATCGCGTCCAGGTCGTCGGCGACGCCGGCGGACCCCTCGCCGGGCGCGAGCGCGGCGATCAGGGCCATGTCGCCCATGACCAGCTGCTCGCGGTCGTGCATCGTGGTCGGCGTGTAGACGCGACCGGGGACGACGGCGTCCTCGCGCATGCTGTCCATGCTGGAGACCAGCCTGTCGAGCCAGTGCCCGTGGGTCCCGTCCTGATAGCGCTCGCCGACGAGCTGGAGCCTGATCAGGCCCTCCACGACCGTCTTGAAGTCGAGGCCGCCCGCGTTCGGCTCCGTCGGGTCCGAGCCCGTGCCGCTGACCAGTTCGCGCGCCGTGACTGCGGCAAGATCGCCGACGGCGCCGCCGCCGATCGACCAGACCAGCATCATCGACGCGGTGACGAGCAGCACATCCTGCCGCGCCCCGTCGACGATCTCGGCGAAGATGCCGCCGGGCGCAGGTTGCGGCAGGAACGGATGGTCCACCCTCGCCGATCGGCCGGCCGCCGCGGCCCAGGCGCCTTCGAGCAGTTCGGGCATCAGCAGCCAGGGGAAGCGGTCGAGCCCGTCGCGCTGCACGTCGAGCAGCGCCGAACCCGGCCAGCGGACAAGGGCCTCGCGGAACAGGCGCGCGCCCGTCTTGTCCCCGTTCCACACCGCGACCGCCAGGCAATATGCGGTGTTGGCGAGGTGCTGGCGCAGGAAGGGCCACGCCGAGACGTAGCGCGCCCATGTCTCTTCGGCGGTCGTGTCGGCCTCGACCTGCCATCCGTAGACCGGCGACGCGGTGTTGAGGTTCGCCTCCCACGCGCCGATCATGCCCGGCATCACCTTGGCGAGGGCGCGGGCGTCCGAACCGCTCAGTCCGACGCGCTCGCCAGCGGCGTTGGCGTCGCCCTCGATGATCGACCGGCGGGTCACCCAGGCCTCGATCGCATGCATCAGTATGGGCTGGAGATCCAGGATGCCCTCGACGACCGTCTTGGACAGCCGGACGCCGGGTTCGGCGTCGAGCAGGCGATAGGGAACGTAGGCGAGCGCGTCGAGGAAGCGCTGCTCGTCCGGGATGCGCTCGGCCGCGCGGTCGAACAGCCGGCGGTATTGGCGGATCCAGTCGATGTGGGGGGCGTGCCAGGCCGCGCCGCTCACCTCTGCGTAGCTGAACGGCCGCCCGTCCTCAGTCTCGGTGGCGTGCAGGCCGATCAGGAAGCGGTGGTAGCGGACGAGTTCGTCGAGCGCGCCCTCGAACGCGACGGGCGCGCGGCGGTCGATCTGGGCGATGGCGCGGTCGGCCAGCTCCTCCATGATCTGCTCGGGTGCCGGCAGGTCATCCCTCATCGCGGCGCTCCTCGAAGCGGAACGCGCGGCGCAGCGCCCACCGCTCGAACGCGGTGAGCGGCACGCCACCATTCCGCCGGCACCATGCGACCCTGCCCCGCATCGAGCGGTCGAGCGCCGGCGTGAACCAGATCCGCGGCCCGGAGCGCGCGGCGCCCCCGGCCGATTCAGGTTCAGCCGAGCAGCGCTTCGCCCATCTGGCCAGCACCCAGCGCACGACGCCCATGTGCACGTCGACGAGCATCGTGTTGGGCGCGAACTCGCGCTCGATCTCTATCTCGCTGCCGGTGCCGAAAGAGTAGCCGAAGAAGGCGCCCGGCATTCCCGGCTCGACCCGACCGCCGGCCGCGCCATAGACCTGCTGGCGAAGGCGGTCGGAGAGCTGCCGCGGCACGACCACGTTGGCGGTGTATCGCTCCCGCAGGCGTTCACGGGCCGAACGCTGCACGAAGCGGAACGTCACCGACACGAAGTGCGCGACAGCCCACAGGTTGACGACGAACCAGGCGGTGTGGGCCGCGACCAGCGCGAGCTTGAAGGCCGGCGAGGCCGAACCGCCGCCCAACCGGTGGAGCAGGGTCTGCAGCGGCCAGAGGAACTGAACGGACAGGACCGCCGCCAGCGCGATGCCGCTCGCAGTGATCCCGAAGAACATCGATTCGTGATAATAGATTTTCACGTCGGTGGTCGCATCGTCGCGCTGCGCAATCAGCGTCACCAGCGCCAATGCCAGCGATATCACCCCGAGCAGGCCGATCTGCGCGCCGAGCAGATAGCTCGGCACCGTCTTGACGATGTCGATGGCCTGCGCCGCCAGTGACGCGGGGATCGCCGGCGAGCCCGGGGCGACGATCTCCGACCAGGCTTCGACATCCAGCATGGCGAGGTCGACGATCAGGTACCGGGCAAGCAACAGGCTGAACGGCGCACCGATGAGGCCGCGGAGAACGCGGTGGTCGACGGGATAGCGCGCGCGACGCGCGACCGGGTTGTCCGCGAGCTGCCGCCGGACCTCGTGCGCCACGAACCTGTTCACGCTGTCGGTCGGGCCGCCCGGGCCCCAGCCGATCCCCATCCTACGCCACGCCCCCAATTCGTCCCGTTGGCGTCATCGCGGGTGATGCCGCACCGTTCGGGTTTTTCCGCTTCTCGCTGGAATGGCGCCGTCATACAACATCGCCAATGAACATCGGCCAGGCATCGAAGGCGAGCGGCGTCTCGCAGCGGATGATCCGCCACTACGAGAAGCTGTCCCTGATCCCGGCCCCGCCACGCCGCGACAGCGGCTATCGCGACTATTCGGATTCCGATGTCCATCGGCTGCGCTTCATCGCCAACGCGCGCGACCTGGGCTTCCCGATCACCGAGATCGCCGACCTGCTGTCGCTGTGGCACGACCGCGACCGGGCGAGCGCGGACGTGAAGGCGCTGGCGCTCGCGCGCGCGGCTGACCTCGGCCGCAAGGCGGTCGCCCTCGAGCGCATGCGCGCGGCGCTCGTCGACCTGGCCGGCAAGTGTCATGGAGACGGTCGGCCTGACTGCCCCATCATCGACGAATTGGCAGAGAAGTGACCTCAAGCCGGTGAGATGAAACCGGGTTTCCGTTCCCTCCGTTCCCCATGTCTCAACTGCCATCGGGATACCCAAATCCCGCCGTTCTCCATTCGTTCTTGACATAACCTTGACATCATGTCAGAGTTTAACTTGCACGGGTGGTCCTGTGCATCGGCGCTTCTGCGTGCCGGGACGACCGAAGGGAACTGACGAAAGGGAACACCGATGCAAGAGAATGCCATCGCGGAGGCGCACGGCCTGCCGCAGCTCATGGACATGCTGACCAACGTGGTCGTGACGCTGGACGCCGTCGGGGCGGATTCATACTCCGACGTCTTCCTCTATGTCGCGGGGTGCCGCGACGGCCGGCCGATGGGCGAACTCTCGCTCGAGCGCGGCGACATGTGGATCTCCACGCATGCGGATCATCGCCCGACGCCGGGCTTCGTGCGCGCCAACGACGTCGCCGATCGGCGGGCGCTGCTGCTCGCCGATCTCGTCTACCTCATGTGGCACTGGCGCTGGGACAGCGCCGAGGCCGCGCGGGTGCTCGGCGTCGGCGAGCAGATCCTCGACCGTTGGATCGGCCAGGCCATCGAGGACGGCGGTGACGGCATCCCGCCCATCGTGGCGCAGCGCGCACGTCGCCTGATCGTCGTGGAGCAGCTGCGCCTGATCGCCGGGGTGGAGGATGCGGCGACGGCCGCCTGGGTGCGTGACGCGCGTGCGGCCTTCGGCGGGCGTTCGATCCGCGACCTGCTCGTCGACGACGGCGAGGTCGGGTTCCGGCGCGTCCTGCTGCTGCTCCTCAACCAGGTCGCCGCGACCAGCCACACGGTTCATTGAGGGTCGCGGCGTGGACAGGCAGAACGAGGTGGAGGTCGAACGCGCGCGGCGGTTGCTGCTGGCCGATGGCCGGTTCAGGGTGCTCGAGCGTGTCGCGCTGCCCACCCGCCGGGTGTCGCTCGGCCCGACGGCGGGATCGTGGATCGGCGTGTGCCTCGACACCGAGACGACCGGCCTCGATCCGGCGAACGACGCCATCATCGAACTGGCATTGCGGCGGTTCAGGTTCACGTCGACCGGGGAGATCGTCGCGCTGGACGCGCCGTTCGCCTGGCTGGAGGATCCGGGCCGGCCGCTGGATCCGGCAGTGTCCCGGCTTACCCGCCTTTCGGACGCCGACCTCGCCGGCCGGACGATCGATGACGGTGCCGCCGTCGAGCTGATGCTGTCCGCCTCGCTGGTCGTGGCGCACCATAGCCGGTTTGACCGCCCGTTCGTCGAGAAGCGCCTGCCGGCCGTCGCCGGTTTGCGCTGGTCCTGCAGCATGGAGGAGGTCGGCTGGGCCGAGGAGGGTTACGAAGGCCGCGCGCTGCGCTGGCTACTCGTCCAGGCGGGCTTCTTCTACGAAGCCCACCGGGCGGGTGACGATGTCGATGCGCTGATCGAGCTGCTGCGCCACCGGTTCAGCGACAGGTCGACGGTGCTGTCCCACGTCGTCGCCGGTGCCCGGCGGACGGGCTGGCTCGTCCGTGCGAGCGGCGCGCACTACGACCGCAAGGACGCCCTCCGCCGCCGCGGATATTTCTGGAATGGCGCGTCCGGCGAGTGGATGCGCGAGGTCGCCGACGAACTGCTCGACGACGAGCGCGAGTGGTTGCGGCTGGAGGTGTATTCGCCCGGTCACCAGCCGCGGGCGCCGGGACCGACCGTCGACCGGATCGACGCCAGCAGCAGATACCGCCGGCTTCAGTGACGCGGCGCCGGGTTCACCGCCACGGCGATGCGGCGAGGTCGGACCGGTCGTGCCCGGGCAGGATCGCCGAGAACCTGCTCGGCAGGCGGGCCAGCGAGCATTCGGGCACATCGATGATCGCTCGCGTGTAGCTCGGCCCGGTCCAGGCCTTCAGCACCTCGTATCGACGTTGAGCCAGCAGCGGATGCCCGACCAGAGCCGAGACCGGCCTTCCGCTCAGGCCCACGGCGATGGTCGCTGGAATGCGGCGGCCGCGCGCGACGATTTCATGCCGGGTCGACAGGAACGTGTCGTCGCCACCCTCACGGTAGACGACACCGCCGCCCAGGTCGATCGTCGCGCGCAGCAGGTCGCCGATGGGTGGGCGCTCTACGCGAAGCGACGCGATCCACGTCGGGGTGCCGGTCGCTGGATCCCTGAGGTGAATGTCGATCGGCAGCGCGTTGCTGTGGATGGGCGCCCACCGCACCCGGTCGAGCATGTCCTTCGCGGGCATTCCCGCCATCGCCAGCGCGTCGCGCAGGACCCGCGAGCAGCGCCAGGCCCACGCCGGCGGGTCCCATGGCAAGCTGCCGTCGATCGTTATCAGGCTTTCGCGGATCTCGGCACCGCGACCTGCCCGCAGGATATCGGCGAATTCCTGCAGCCGCCTGGCGCGGCGCTTGGGCCCGAATGCGTCGGGGACGATGACCCGACGCTGGTCGACCTGGAGAAGATATCCCAGAGGGTGGCCGCATCCGACCGTCGATGGTGGCAGCCTGGTGAGGCCGGCGCCCGCGATCGCCGCCGCCACCTCGTCGTGCCTGTGCGCCGGCAGCAGGTCGAGCAGCCATTGGATTTCGGGATGTTGCGGCATCCGCCGAGGATAGGCGGACGTCGCGGTATATTCGGTTAATGGGAAGCGCTCAGTCCCGGTCGTCTGCGAGGTCGAAGAGCAGCGGCCGACCGCCGCTCTCGCCGAGCCGTTCGACGAGGAGGGTCGCGAGGTTCGTGACGATGACGGACTTGGCTTGCTCCAGCGAAAGGACGGGATGCGTCGCCGGATCGAAGCCTGCCGTGGCGCCATCCTGCTCGTGACCGGCGCGGGCGAGCAGGCGCAGCCGGCCGAGACGCGGCCCGATCAATCGGGCGGTCGGGGCGCCGAACGGAAGTTCGGGCGACCGGCGTCCCGACATCACGATGCCGGACGACTGGAACCGCTTGATCAACCGCGTCCAGTCGGCGGCATAGCTGGATCCGAAGACGATCCGCGGCCGCACGGGGCCACCGGACAGGTTCGCTGACCGGAGCGTCGCGTCGTCGATGGCGGCGACGACCATGTCGGCGCTTGGCGGGGTCAAGGCGACGGCGTGGCCGATCGGCGCGCCCGTGAACAGGTCGATCGCCAAAGTGAGGGTCGGACGCCTTGGAAAAGGCCGTTGCTCGGCGAAGATGTCGACCAGGCAATGGTCGAAGACGATGACCTCGCCGAACCAGCGCGCCACCTCGTTCGCCTCCCGTCGGATCACCTCGCCGTTCTCGGTCTCCTCCTTGGCGATGGCCTGCAGCACGAACCGGCGCAGCGTCTCCCGCGCCGGCGGCTTGGTCTGATCGCCCCAGCCGCGCGCGACGGCGTCGACGATGACGTTCGGGGTGCGGTCGCGGGTCGAGCCGAGGGCACTGCCGATCCTGGCCTCGATCTCGGCGACGCGCTCTGCCTTCACCGACGGCCGCTTCGGCACGACCGGTTCGCTGTATGGCGCCAGTGGGGCGGGCGATCCCGTCCGCTCCCACAGCTTGCATAGACCGTAGAAGCGCGACCGGCCGATCCCGAGTTCGGCGGCGAAACGATCGGCCTGTTCCGCCGAACGCCTTTCCAGCGCCAGGTAGCGCTTGATCACCTCCATGCGTGTCAGCGCCACCGCGCGCTTCTCGAGCGTCAGCTCGAGCCAGCGCGGGTCGTCCCGCCAGTCCTCGCCATCAGCCGTCATGAACGCCCCTGCATCATCGCGCGCGACGATAGGCGATCGTTCCTGTGGCAGCAAGAAGCGCGCCAGTGCGCGCTGCCAAGAAGGAACGTGATCGGAATGGGATTGACAGGGCACGGCTTTTCCTCTCTTATTACTACCACGTTCAGGCAGGATGAGTCGCTTGATATGAGTGGAATGGAATGTGCAGTTGCGACGGTGCGACTGATGACGAGACTGGTTCCGACGATGCCGCCTTCCGCAAAGGGCATGGTGGAGCGCCACCACCGCGCGATGGTGTTCGAGCAGGCTCGCAGGGCGATGTCGGCGACGGCGTCGGAGCCGGGGTCGGGCGTTCTCGGCCCGCTCGCCATCCACGCCACGCTTCGCCCCGTCGGCTCGTTCGCCACCGAAGCCGTGCTGGCGCTGCTGGGGGAATCGGCGGCCCCGGTGCCGTTCGACGCCATCGTCGCGGCTCTCGGCTCGCGCGTCGCGGCGCGCTTCGCGGTGCTCGAGCTCGTCGGGCGCGGGGCAGTCCGCGTCCTGACGCCCGGCTATCTTTCCGGCGCGACGTTGGTGGAGGCCTGCCAGCATTCCGCACTTGCGGGAGGTGGCGGATGGCACTGAGGTTCGACGGATGGACGTTCGCGGGCGGACGTCTCAGCGAAAGGGTCGAGCGGGTGCTCGCCCACGCGATCGGCACCGAGTTCCTCCCTTCGATGCCGCCCTGCGCCAAGCAGGCGCACGACCGAGCGCTCAGGGAGCTCCGCGATGCAGGGCTGCCCTACGTGTCCTACGAGGCGGTGCGGCGGCGGATGGCGGTGATCCAGCGCTGGCTCGATCTGCGCCGCGAGATGCGCTGGACGTTCAACCGCCAGATCCCGATCGACCTGATCGTGGTTGACGCGGACGGCGCGCCTATCGGCAGGCCGCTCATCACGCTCTCGGGGTTCGTTAGGGTCGAGGGGGATCAGGGCTGGCTCGACGCCAGGGCCGAGGTCAGCTTCCCGAGCGCCGCGTCCAGGACGCCGACGGGCGTGCGGCGCGCCACGGAGTGGAGGGACGGTCCTCCCCATTTGAAGGACAGGGCGGCGGAGTGGGGCGTCGGTGACGCTCGCGGCGGGTCGGGACGCGCCACCTTCCGCCGGCGCGCCCGGCTCGCGCGGGTGGTGGACGACGCGAAGTCCGTTCTGGGCACCTTCCACCAGCGCGGCCGCGCCCTGTCGTTCGGATTCCTGGTGTCCGAGCTCGGCTCGCGCTGCGGGGTAGAGGCCGCCGTCCGCCACCTCATCCGGGAAGGCAAGCTCTGGTCGCCCGAGGAGCACGAGTTCAGCGACGACAGCATGATCCACCTGTCATCCGACGATGCCTACTAACGGCGCGTTGGTTGCGAGTCCGGATGGACCGCAGGAACCGATGCCGGTCCCCGCGCCGCGGAACCGGCATGGTGCGGGTGCCGGCTTCCTGCTGCCGGACCTCGCGTCCGATCTCGTCCGTGATCCGTCGCGCCGCACCAGTTCGCAGTCCTGCACCGGCGAGTTCATGTCGTTGACGACCTCGAAGCGGCTGGTGTTCGAGAGCGCCGGCGAGCGCGACCTGCTGGTCATGCTGGACGTCGACTACCGCACGGTCGAGCTGGTCTCGCAGCCCGAGCGGTTCCGCGTCCACAACGGCTCGCGCTGGACGACCTACGTGCCCGACGTGTTCGCGGCGTCGGTTCACGGCGAGCGCTGCTACTTCCAGGTCAAGCCGGGCGCACGGTTCGGCGCTGACCCCACGCTCAAGGGCCGGCTCGAGTCCATCGAGGCCGAGAGCGCCGCCCGCGACGCCGTCCACCGCCTCTGCCCGCGCGAGGCGCTGCGCGTGGGCACGCGGCTCTCCAACGCCCGGTGGATCCATGCGGCGGCGACCGCGATCGATCCCCTCGAGGCGCGCAGGGTCTACGCCATCCTGCGCAGCTTCGCGTCGCCTTGCCGCATAGGCGACCTGCGCGCCGCCGGCCTCGACGTTCGGCTCCGCAACTGCCTGCTCGGCCTCGTCGGACACCGCGAGGTCGCGATCGCGCTCGGCGCGGTCATCGACGACGAACTGGAAGTCTACTGGTGATGGAACACGCTCCCTCCAACAGGCTGGCGATCGGCGTCGGCGACACCCTCCAGATCGGTGAGCCCTCGGACAATCTCCTCAAGGTCGTCCGGCGCACGCGCGGGGGTTGGGTCGTCCAGCCGCACGGTTCGGACACCACGGAATTCGTGGCGGATCTCGATCTGGTGGTCGCCTACCACGGCCGGCGCCTTAGGCGCTGGGCCTGCGATCTCGAGGGCCTCGACGAGCGCGTCGCCGCCAAGCTCAAGTCGGCGTTCGACGCCTGGCCGCCGCACTGCCAGCGCGAGTGCCTTCGCCGGCTCGCCTTCGTGGAGTCGCTCGATGCGGTTCGCGACTGCCACCGCAGCGTCGATGCCGCGGCGATGGCGGTGGTCCCGGACGTCTGGGAGCGCATGTCGTCCGAATGGCAGGACCGCGAACGCGAGGCCGCCGCGGCCGCGGCCGCCAAGGTGCGGCGACGTGACGGCGCGGATCCCGACGCCGAGCCGGCGCGGATGAAGGTTGTCGTCAAGCCGCAGCCATCGACTGTCGCGACCTGGTATTCCACCTGGATCGACTCCGGACGCAACGAGTTGGCCCTGATGCCGGACTACGGAAGGCGGGGCCATCGCGATCCCCGCTACCCGGTGGCGAAGTCAGAGGACGAGACGGACACCTACCAGCTCATGGAGGAGGCCGCGAAGGGCGCGTATCTCGACCTCATCAAGCGTTCCAAGCAGGTCGCCTACGAGTTCTACCGCAAGCTCTGCGAGGCGAGCGGCATCCCGATCGTGGCATCCCGCACCTTCCGGCGCTTCCTGAAGAGGCACTACGACGACTACGACCGCTGCGTCGCGCGCGAGGGGAAGAAGGCGGCCTGGCTCAAGTTCGGGATCTTCGTGCTCCGCGAACTGCCCGACCGCCCGCTGGAGGAAGTGGAGGTCGACCATTGCCTGGTGGACCTGATCGTCGTCGACGAGAACGGCCGCCCGATCGGCCGGCCCTGGATCACCGTGTTCCTGGACCGCGCGACCAAGTGCATCGTCGGCATCCACGTCAGCTTCCTGCCTCCAAGCTACATGACGATCCAGCGCGCCCTCGCGCACAGCATGTATGAGAAGGACCTGTCGGCCTTCCCGGGGCTGAAGAACGACTGGCCCTGCTTCGGTCTGGTCGAATGGCTGATCAGCGACCGCGGGAAGGAGTTCCTGAGCCGCAGCTTCCGCACGGCATGCCTCCTCCTCCACGTTTACCCGATCGCGCTGCCGGGCCGAAAGCCTTGGTTGAAGGCGGCCGTCGAGCGGATTTTCCGCACATTCCATGCGCGCGTCTTCGATCTCCAGGAAGGGACGACGAAGGCGTGGAACCCCGACACCTACAATTCGGCGAAGCGCGCGAAGGTCACCAGGCCGGAGCTCGACCGGCTGATCGTGGAGTGGATCGTCGACGACTACCACCAAACGCCCCACCCCGCGCTCTTCCGCAAATACGGCCGCGAGATGACGCCGCACCAGGCGTGGACCATGCTCGTCGATCGCTACGGCGTCCGCTGGGCGCCCGACCCCGACAACGCATACCGCATCACCGGCGAGATCTTCGAGCGCAAGATCCTGTCGACCGGAATCCACATCAAGAACCAGATCTACGTCGACGAGCCCCTGCTCGCGCGCCTCCTGCGCCGCACTGGCGCGAAGGACCGCATGTGGACGTTCCGGCGCGACCGGGCCGACCTGGGGCGCATCTGGATCCTCGTCGAGGGCGAGGGATGGCTGGAGATCCGCAACATCGACTTCGCGCTGACGGACGGCGTCTCCGAGCAGCAGTATGCGATCTGGAGGGGCGACGCCATCGATCACATCGGAAGGGACGAGGTGCCCTGCATCGAGGATCTGGCCGAGGCCCGACTCCGCGTGGAGGCGGCGCGCGCGCGGGCCCTGGAGGGCGGCACTACGCTCGCCACCGCGCTGAAGTGGGCGCGCTATGGGGACATGGGCGACACCTTCACCCCCGTGCCCGGCTTCGGATCGGGCGATCGGCTATTGGCGGCACCGGCGCAGGCCCTGCTCCCGGCACCGCCGGCGGACGCCACGCCCGCAGACGATGAGGTCGACCCCGCCGACGAGGTCGACGACACGCCCGCCGTCGCGACCCTGGAGGCCGACGCGTCGCTGCTGGCCGACATCGAATCCGAGGCGATGCGGCTCATCAGGGAGATGCAGTCGTGAACGAGTTGACGGGATACGAGCCGGGCGAGGTTGCTGCGGCGACGCTCGCGGCCAGGCTCGAGAACGGCATCATCCCCCATCCGTCCATGAAGACGGCGCAGAAGGCGCTGCGCATGCATCAGCTCCGCAGCTTGCCCCTGGATGGCCGCGGGCCGCAGCCCGGGCATCTCTTGATGCTGACCGGCGCGCCGGGCGCCGGCAAGACCACGCTGCTGCGGCAGCACAAGCGGCAGTTCGACGATGTGCGCGACGAGGACGGTCTTCGCATCACCGCCGTGCTCGCGGAGATGCCTAGCCCATGCACCAAGAAGGGCGTGGTCGAGGCGATCTTCCGCGCGATGCGCCACGAGGTCCCGCGCGACTGGAACTCGGCGGACATCATCGAGGAGATCGCGAATCTGGTCCAGAAGCACCACACCCTCCTCATCATGCTGGATGAGGCCGACCGCATCTTCGGCGTCGACACGGAAGCGGTCGCCAAGTTTCTCGTCTCGCTGCTCAACGTCGTGAAGGCCCAGTTCGTGCTGGCCGGCGCGCCGCGCATCCTCAACCTCAACACCGGATATGGGCTTGAACGCCGGACCGAGGAGGACATCGTGCTCGCGCCCTACCGGTGGGACACGTCGGAGGGGCAGCGCAACTTCCGCGCCCTGCTCGAAGTCTTCGACATGCGGCTTGGGCTGGGGGCGCCGGTCGGCTTGAAGGAGTTCGACCTGGCGCGTCGGATCTACGTCGCGACCGGAGGCCACGTCGGGATCGTGTCGAAGCTGCTCGTGGCGACCCTGCGCCGCGCCGCGGAGGGCGGACTGGCGTTCGACCGGAAGCTGCTCGGCGAGGTCTGGATGGACCTTCGCCGGAAGGATGTCGAGCAGGAGGCTATCGACTTCGACTGCGACGTCCTGCTCAACCCCGCGAAGCCGCAGCCTTCCGTCCCGCCGTCCCAGAACCCGTTCCTGTGCAAATCGGAGAAGGTTAAGGACATCTGGGTCGCGCAGATCGAGGCGGCGGCGCGGGCGGCGGCGGACGCCGAGGCTCAGCGCAGGGCTCGGCGCAGGATCGGCCAGCGGTCGGTCGCGAAGGCCTGAACGGTGGACGGACGCTTCCCCCTCACCCTTCGCGGTCGTGAAGGTGAACCGTGTCACGCGGCGGCCGCGCGACTTGGATCGCGGTGGGGTGTCGGGGACGGCCTCCGGTTGGCGAGGGATCTCGGTCACCCCATGCCGGACATGGTCAGGGGTGTCGGCGTCCGCCCGTTCGCCGAGAAGGCCGGCCTCGATGCGGACGTCGTCCATTCCCACTCGCCGGTGATCGAAGCGGCTTCGCGCACCGTGCGCCTGCGCGCCCAGGTGTTGAGGCTGGGCGACTGGTCCGTCCGTTCGCGACGACGCTGCCCGCTCTGCGTCGACGAGGACAAGGCCCAAGCGCGCAGGATGGGGATCGAACCGGACTGGTGGGCGACCAGCCTCGCCTGGTGGGACATCCGGTCGGTTGACGTGTGCCACCGCCACGGCGTCCGCATGACCGACGAGTGCGCGGCGTGCGGCGCGAGACAGACATGGCGACGAGGCCTGCTCCGTTGCGGCTGTGGGGCCGAGCACACGTCGAACGCGGCGGAGGAAGGCGATCCCGCAGTCGCGTCTTACATTCTCTCGCGCCTCTCCTACCTGCCTGCCGCGGCCGTCCCGGCGCTCGACGGCATGGATTTGGTGGACGCCATCAGGACGATGGAGTTGCTCGGCGCGGCGCGGCTCGAGTGGCGACCCGTCAAGCCGCGCCGTCCAGACGCCGACCTGCCCGGTGATCGCATGCACGGGCTCCGGCTGGCCGCGGACTGGCCGATGGGCTTCCGCACGCTGCTGGACGGGCTCGTCGTTGCGCGACCGGCCGATTCGGCGGATGGGCTCTTGTCCGCCTACGGATGGCTGTATTCCGACATCTGCGTGGGCGACGCACCGCGCGCGACCGCAGAGCTTGTCGCTCCCGTCCTGCGCGAGCATGCCGTAGCCAACGGGATCATCGCGCGCGACGAGGAACGGCTTGGCGCCGCCGTCCCGCATACCATGAACGCCACGGCTGTCGCCCGACGCATCGGCCGATCCTATGCGACCACACGCCGCTTGCTGGAGGCGACTGACTTGATCCCGGAGGGTTCCCGCCGTGGCGTGCCATTCGCGTTGGATTTGGCTTTGGTCGACGATCTGCTCGGGGCGGTGGCCCCGACGGCGGCGCAACAGCGGGCGGCCTTGGGGGTCGGGCGCAGCCAGGCGCGCCGCCTCGTCAACGACCCGATCGTCCTCGGCTCGCTGCCCGCCGGGGCCACGGCTGTCGCCGACGCGCTCCTCCACGAGGTTTTCGCTCGGGCAGAGCCGCGGCCCGGGCACGAGCTCGTTTCACTACCGCTCGCCTGCCGCAACATGTCCGTCCCGCTGAATGTCGCTTGCCGCAAGGTGCTGGAGGGTAAGCTGAGGGTGTCGAGGTGTGGAACGGCGGCCGACGGGCTGTCGGCCGTCTCCGTCGTCCAGTCGGACCTGGCTGCGTTGCGCGCGACGAAGGATTCCCTGTATGTGCAGGATGTCGCCAGGCTGCATGGCATCCACCATGAGGCGGCGCGCAGCCTCGCCCGCATGGGCGCGTTCGGTGCGCGGGATCCTGATGGTCGAGTGAGTTCGTCATCGGTGTCGGATTTCTTCCGCGACCATGTGACCGCCGCCGACTACGCCCGCGCACGACGGACCTCGCCGAAACGCATTCGCCAGACGTTGGAACTTCTGGGGATCCGCCCGGTATTCGCACCTCCGTCCTGTCGGCAGCTCATCTACCGCCGCGACGACCTTCCAGTTATCCACTGATGTCCAATCGTGGGTTCGTCCGGACCGTCGATCCGTCGCGGGTCGATATGGCGCCGTTGACCGTCCGGTTTCGCCCCGACGAACCGGCGGCGTCCCTGCTGACCCGCCTTGCCGTGAGGCGGGGGAGCCGGACCGTTACCGGATACCTTGCGACGCTGCCCTTCTGCCCGAGCCGGCTGGCCGCCGACGTCCGGACCGGGCGCGCGCTCGACACGCTCGCGCGGATATCCGGTATTGCGGTGTCGCTGATCGAGGCATCGACTCCGGTCAGGACGCCGCAGGGATATTCGTTGAGCGGCGTGTTGCTCGAGGACCGTGGATGTCTCGCGCATCCCCGCACGCTCGGCCGCGTGTGTCCGCAGTGCCTGGCGGAGGACCGCGATGGCCTGGACGGTCCGGTCGAGTGCAGAACCCATCGACGCTTCTGGTGGGGTTCCGAGGCGATCAGCGGCTGCCCGCGCCACCGGGTTCCTCTGCTTGCGACCTGCCCGCATTGTTCCGCACCGCTCTCGCTCAAGAACCTGCGTCCGGACGTCTGCTCATGCGGTGCGAAATTCGCCGACTTGAAGGCGGATCATGAGGTCAGGGGCTATGACGCGCAACTGCTCGCCATGATGCGGGGCGTTGAAAGCCCGCTTTGGGCCGACGGGCTCAGTGTCGACCTCGCCGCCGGCCTCGCCCTACGGACCGGGATCCTCGATGAGCATGGCTCGAAGGTCGGCCTGGTTAGGACCCTTCCGCTCGGCGATAAGATGGAGTTGACGGCGCGGGGCGGCTCAATCCTCGAAAAGGGCCAGGAAGGGTTCTTCGACGCGCTCGACCGGGCAGCCCGCCGCGGGCTCCTGAGGACGCCTGGAGAGGCATATGGCGATCTCTACAAGTGGCTCGACCGCAGGGACGCCGCGACGCTGTCGCCTTTCCGGGAGGCCGTCTTCCAACACGCCAGTCGATCGCTGAAATGTGGTCCCGCTACTCGACTTTTCGGACGCGCGATTCAGCAAGCGCCTACTTCCGCCGCCGCCGCTCCGTCCGACGAGGCGCCTTTGTTGTCGGGACGTGCGGCGCTCGAACAGGCCATAGCCCGCGCCCGCGCCGTGTTCGGCCTTGGTCGCAAGTCCGATGTGCAACAGATTCTTGGATTAAGCCGCAACCAGTTCCGTGGCGTGATGGAAAGAGGTGGCAATCCTGACCTGCTGCCGGGGGCTCGCCCTTCGACCCCCAAGACCCACTTTTACGATCTGGATGGCGTCATCAGCCTGTTCGAGCATGCGCTGAGTACGCCGGTTTTCGAAGTCGTTCCGCCCCACCTGATCCGTGTCGTGGATGCCAACAAGCTGTTTCGACGCTGGGTGGCGGTCTACCGCGCGCTGCGCGAGGGCAGGCTGCAGGTCGCCGGCACGCTGTCTAGCGGATCGGGCCTGTCGGCCTTGTTGGTGGAGCGCAAAGAGGTGCTCGCCTCCGTTTCGCCCGGACGAGCGGCGGACGACGAGCCGTCCATCACCCCTGCAGAAGCGGCCGACATGACTGGACTGAACACGGTCACCCTGTCCAAGCTGCGCGCGGCGGGGCATCTACGGTTCGCCAGGCGCGCGGCGCGCAACGGTCAGA
Organism: Sphingomonas sp.; assembly: GCF_017304635.1. Taxonomy (GTDB): domain Bacteria; phylum Pseudomonadota; class Alphaproteobacteria; order Sphingomonadales; family Sphingomonadaceae; genus Sphingomonas. Next base: position 226,566 of record NZ_JAFKMA010000004.1, on the reverse strand, counting down.
TCGCGCATGGACCCGCGCTGGCTTCGCTCGCCGATCTCGAGCGGAATTTCATATCGATTGGCGCCTTGGAGAGGGCGACGGGGGTGGCTAGGAATGTTTTGCTGTCGGCGCTCGCCGACGCTGGCGTGCGATCAGTCGTGTCGGGGTCGAAGGATGTGCGGCCCATTTTCCCGCGCCCAGAAACGCTCGCCGTTCTGAAGACCAGCGTATTTGAGTCCAAGCGCGATCCGAAGTAGGTCGAATTGCGACCAAGGAGGCTCTAATCATGGCCAAGATGGGCAGTTTGGTGCAGCTTAATTGGGTCTGTTAAGATCGCCGCAGCGGATTAGCGCCCGCTAATCCGCGTCCCGGCGGCGAGGCCGGCCGGCAGCGCCCCCGGGGCGCTGTCCGACGAAGCGGCTTTGCCGCTTCGGGCCCGTTCAGTGACGTCGAACCCTAGCCCCGCTCGTCACGCAACGGTCGCGCCAGCAGCGCGCCGATCACGGCGGCGACCGGCGCGCCCTCGAGCAACTGGCAGACCGCAGTGCACACCGGCATGTCGATGCCCGCCTCCGCCGCCGCCTCGCGCAACACCGGCGCGGTGAACGCCCCTTCGGCGACGGTGCGGCGATCGGCCAGCAGCTCGGCCGCCGACTTGCCCTGACCGAGCCCGACGCCGAGCGAGAAATTGCGGCTGCTGGTCGAGGAGCAGGTGAGGACGAGGTCGCCGAGCCCCGACAACCCCGCCATCGTCTCCGCCTGCGCGCCGCGCGCGAGCCCGAACCGCGTCATCTCCGCGAAGCCCCGCGCGATCAGCGCCGCGCGCGCGTTCTGGCCGAGCGCCGCCCCCTCGACCACGCCGCAGCCGATCGCCAGCACGTTCTTGACCGCCCCGCCGATCTCCGCCCCGATCACGTCGTCGGTACCGTAAGGCCGCAAATTGGTGCCCGTCAGCCGCGTCGCCAGCGGCAGATACATGTCGATGTCCGAACAGGCGAGGGTCACTGCCGTCGGCAAGCCCGCGGCGACCTCATGCGCGAACGTCGGCCCGGATAGTACGGCGATCCGCGCGCCCGGCTGCACTTCCTGCACGACTTCGGACATCAATTTGCGCGTGCCAGCCTCGATTCCCTTGGCGCATAGGACAAGCGTCGTGGTCCCGAAATCGACCGTGCTCAGCACCGCGCGGACATGCTGCGCCGGCGCCACCACCAGCACGGCGTCCGCGTCGCGCAAGGCGTCGAGATCGTCGGTCGCGGTGATCGTCGGCGACAGCGGCACGCTCGACAGGAACAGGTCGTTGACGTGGCGGTGGTTGATCGAGTGCACCACCTCCGGCTCGCGCGCCCACAACATCACGGGTTCGGCCCCTTGCGCCGAGACCTGCGCGAGCGCCGTACCCCACGCCCCGCCGCCAATGACGCCGATCTTCATGCCTTCACTCCCGCGCCGCGCACCTTTTCCGCATCCGGGTCGAGCGGCCAGCGCGGGCGCGCCACCGTGTCGAGCGGATCGCTGAACCCGGCCGCGAACCGCTCGGCCCCGGCCCAGGCGATCATCGCGGCATTGTCGGTGCACAGCCATTGCGGCGGCACCGCGAACGGCAGGTCATAGTCGCCGGCTAGGCTCTCCAACGCCGCGCGCACCGCGCCGTTGGCGGCGACCCCGCCGGCCACGACCAAAGCCGTCGCGTCGATCTCCCCCAATTGCCGCCGCGTGCGATCGACCAGACAATCGACCGCCGCCTGCTGGAAGCTCGCGGCGATGTCCTCCGTCGCCCACGTTCCCGCCTCGTACGCGCGCAGCACCGCGCTCTTGAGGCCCGCGAACGAGAAATGCGGCTCGGCCGATCCGAACAACGGACGCGGCAGCGGCACGATCGGCTGGCCCAGCGCCGCCGCGCGCTCGACCGCCGGCCCGCCGGGAAAGCCGAGCCCCAGGATCTTGGCGGTCTTGTCGAACGCCTCGCCCGCCGCATCGTCGATCGTCGTCGCCAGCCGGCGATAGCGCCCGACGCCCTCGACCAGCAGCAGCTGGCAATGCCCGCCCGACACCAGCAGCAACAGATAGGGAAAATCGAGCGCGGGATCGGCGAGTCGCGGGCTCAGCGCGTGCCCTTCCAAGTGGTTGACCGCGACCAACGGCTTGCCCGCCGCGTGCGCCAGCGCCTTGCCGGTGACCAGCCCGACCATTACCCCGCCGATCAGCCCCGGCCCGGCGGTCGCGGCAATCGCGTCGACCTCGGCCAGCGTGACGCCGGCCTCCGCCAGCGCAGCCTCGACCAGCGGCGCCAGCACCTCGACATGCGCGCGCGCGGCGATTTCCGGAACGACGCCGCCGTACGGCGCGTGCGCCGCCTCCTGCCCCGCCAGCTTGTGCGCGAGGATGCGGCGGTCACCGGTCACCAGCGCCGCCGCGGTCTCGTCGCACGAGGATTCGAGGCCCAGGATCAACATGGCTGCACAAGCATGGTCTTTCCTCTACGCCCCTCGCCCGGTAGCACAAGCCATGCCCCCGATCCGTCTCGGCACGCGCGGTTCGCCGCTCGCGCTCACTCAAGCGAACATGGTCAAGGACGCGCTCGCCGCCGCGCACGGCGTCGCGGTCGAGATCTGCGTCATCAGGACGACGGGCGACCGCGTGCAGGATCGCGCGCTGGCGGAGATCGGCGGCAAGGCGCTGTGGACCAAGGAGCTCGACCGCGCCTTGCTCGGCGGCGAGATCGACATCGCGGTGCATTCGATGAAGGATGTCGAGACGATCCGCCCCACGGCGATCGTCATCGCCGCGATGCTCGAACGCGCCGACGTGCGCGACCGGCTGGTCGGGGCCGACAGCCTCGCCGCGATCCGCCCCGGCGGCGTGGTCGGCACCAGCAGCCCGCGCCGCCGCGCCCAGGTGCTGCGCGCGCGGCCCGACGTGTCGGTCGTGCTGTTCCGCGGCAATGTCGATACGCGTCTGGCGAAGCTGGCGGCGGGCGAGGCGGATGCGACGTTGCTCGCGGCGGCGGGGCTGAAACGGCTCGGGCGTCATGACGTCGGATCGGCGATCGCGGTCGCGGACATGCTGCCGGCGCCCGCGCAGGGGGCGGTCGGGATCGAGTGCCGCGCCGACGACGCGGCCGTGCGCGCGATGCTGGCGGCGATCGACCATGCGCCGACGCACCGGGCGGTGGCGTGCGAGCGCGCGTTGCTCGCGACGCTGGAGGCGACCTGCCATTCGCCGGTCGCCGCGCTGGCGACGATCGACGGGGAGACGGTGACGTTGCGCGCGGAATTGTTCTCGGAAGACGGGGCCGAGCATGTCGCGGCCGCCGCCGCCGGGGCGGATGGGATGGCGCTCGCCGCCGACCTCGCCCGCGCGTTGCTCGACGCCGCGCCGACGGCGGTACGCGCCGGGTTCGGCGGATGAGCCGTGCGGTCGCGGTGCTGCGTCCGGAGCCGGGCAATGCCGCGACGATCGCCCGGCTGGACGCGATCGGGCTGGCGACGATCCGCCTGCCGCTGTTTGAGGTGCGCGCGCTCGACTGGGCGCCGTCCGATCCGTCGGTGTTCGACGCGCTGATCCTGACCAGCGCCAATGCGGTTCGCTTCGGTGGTGCGGGTCTGGCCGAATTGCGCGACTTGCCGGTTCATGCCGTGGGCGCCACGACCGCCGCTGCCGCGCGCGAGGCGGGATTCACGATCGCCGTGACCGGTGACGCCGATGCCGCCGCACTGGTCGATCGGATGGCAGCGATCGGCGTTCGCCGCGCGCTGTTGCTGGCCGGACGCGAGCGCAAGCTCGACGCCGGCGGCATCGTCGCCCAGGCGGAGGCGGTCTATGCGAGCGAGCCGCTGCCCGTCGCGCCCGCCACCGTCGCGCGGCTCGATGGCGCCGTCGCCCTGCTTCACTCAGCCCGCGCCGCATCGCGCCTCGCCGAACTGATCGACGCCGCCGCGATCGACCGCGCCGCCCTCCGCCTCGCCGCGATCAGCCGAGCGGTGGCCGATGCCGCCGGCCCCGGCTGGGCCGACATCGCCACCGCCGACGTCCCGACCGACGACGCGCTCGTGGCGTGCGCCGCCGCGCTCGCCGATTGACGGTGCCCGCCGCGGCGCGGATAAGGACCGCATGAGCGACGTCGTCCCGTCCGCCCCGCTGCCGCCGCGCCGCATCTCGCTGACGGTGGGACTCGCGATCGCCTGCGCGGTCGCGGTGCTGAGCATCCTGCTGACCGTCTGGGCGATGAACCGCTTCCACGGCGATACCACGACGACGACTCAGCCCGCCGCCGCGCCGACCGCCGCCGCCCCGGCGACCAAGGTGATCGTCACCCCGCCGGTCGCGACCGATCCCGCGACATTGTCGGCGCGCGAGGAACTGCTCGGCGCGCAATTGACCGCGCTCGAACAGCGCACCTCGGCGGTAACCGGCGCCGCCGCCACCGCTTATGGCAATGCGACGCGCGCCGAAGCGCTGATGGTCGCGTTCGCCGCGCGCCGCGCGATCGATCGCGGGCTCGGGCTCGGCTATCTCGAACAGCAGTTGCGCGACCGTTTCGGCACCAGCCAGCCGAGCGAGGTCGCCGCGATCGTCGATGCCGGGCGCAACCCGCTGACGATCGAGGATCTGCGCGCCGGGATCGACCGGATCGGCCCACAACTGGCGCTCGGCCCGACCGACAGCGGCGGCTGGGGCGGTGCGGTGTGGCGGATGCTGACCAGCCTGATCGTGATCCACCCCAAGGACACGCCGTCGCCCGTTCCGGGCGAACGGCTGAACCGCGTCAAGCGGCTGCTCGATGCCGGGCAGGTCGAGGCCGCGGTGGAAGAACTCGCGCGCATGCCCGGTGCGAGCCAGGCCTCGTCGTGGCTGACCGGCGCGCGACGCTACGTGACGGCGCGGCGCGCGCTCGACACGTTGGATGCGGCGGCGATCGGCGGCCGCGCCGCCAACCCCGCGCCCGCGATCCGATAGTCAGCGCGTCCGCTCGATCAGCGCCATCGCCGCCACCGGCGCGCGCACCTTGGCGCCGTTTATCATGAACACGAACGTGTCGCGCGGGGTCGTCGGCGCGGGCGGCGCGACATAAGGCAGTCCCTCGGGGGGCAGTCCCTCGGGCGATCCGCCCGCCGCCCACTCCTTCGCCACGCCGGCCCAGCGATCGAGCGCGGCGGGCGGGTAGCCGAGCGGCTCGTCCTCCACCGCATTCTCCAGCCGGGCATAGACGAAATCGCCGCTCACATCGGCGATCGCCGGATAGTCCGCCGATTCGGCATAGACGATCGCCACCCCGGCGGCGCGGCACAAGGCGACGAACGCCGGCACATGAAAGCTGTCGTGCCGCACCTGCACCGCGTGGCGCAGCGGGACGCCGTCCTGGCTGGCAGGCAAGAGTTTCAGGAACGCCCCGAAATCGTCCGCGTCGAACTTCTTGGTCGCCATGAACTGCCACAGGATCGGCCCGAGCTTGGCGCCCAGTTCGACGATACCTTGCCCAACGAACCGCGCGACCGACTCGCCGGCCTCCGCCAGCACCTTGCGGTTGGTGCAGAAGCGCGAGGCCTTCAGCGTGAACACGAAGTCGTCTGGCACGACTTTCGCCCAGCCCGCGAAGGTCGCAGGCTTGAACCCCGAATAATAGGTGCCGTTGACCTCGATCGCGGTCAGCTTGCCCGCCGCATATTCGAGCTCGCGCTTGTGCGGCCATTTGTCGGGGAAGAACGACCCGCGCCACGGCTCGTACGTCCACCCCCCGATGCCGATTCGTATCGCTGCCATCGGGCGACGATAGCGTCAGCGGCGGACGAAGCGATAGCGGTTGCGGATGCGGCGATTGAAGAATCCGCCCTTCGACGCGGCGCGGTGCAACGCGGCGACCTCGTCTTCCGGCACATCGAGATAGGCGTAGCGGAGCCCAGAGACGAACTGGACGTCGAGCCGGTGCGCGGCGGGGTCGTAGGCGAAGGTGCGGATGACCGTGGAGGGCATGCGGTGGGAACGATCGGGGGAATCGTAGGGTCCGCTGTCGAAGCGCCGCGGCAAAGCCGCGTCGTCAGCCCTCGCTGCGCGAGGCTGGTCGGGTTTCTTGCTGTTCGTGAAATAGCGCCACTATTTCACGGCAAGAAACGGGAGCGGGCGAAGGGATTCGGACCCCGCGCGGAGCCCGGCAGGGCGGAGCGCCAACAAAGACTCGAGGGTTCCGACGCGGCAAAGCCGCGTCGTCGGTCATCGCCACGGGCGATGCCGTCCGAACTGCCGCTGAGCACGATTTAGCGCAGCTAAATCGCTGCGGCAGTTGGAGCGGGCGAAGGGATTCGAACCCTCGACCCCAACCTTGGCAAGGTTGTGCTCTACCCCTGAGCTACGCCCGCTCTGGCGCCGGCCCGCAACGTGTGCGGGCGGGTAAGGAGGGGCGCCACTAGCATCGCCGCTCGGGGTCCGCAACCCCCCGTTGCCATGCCGCGAAAAGCCTTGGCTTCCACGGGCCCGCGCCCACATAAGGGCGGCACCAATACGGAGTATCGGCTTTGGCCACGCTAGGAATGAGCCCCCAGGAAAAGGACGCCGTCGAGGCGTTCCGTCGCGACGTCGTCGAACCGTCGATGACGAAGCTGGTGATGATCGACTTCTGGGCCGAATGGTGCGGGCCGTGCAAGGCGCTGTCGCCGGTGATCGAGAAGGTCGCGGCGGATTATGCCGACAAGGGCGTCGTGCTGGCCAAGATCGACACCGACAAGAACCAGTTCATCGCCGCGCAATTCCAGATCAAGTCGATCCCGACCGTCTATGCGATGTTCCAGGGGCAACTGGTCGCCGACCTGACCAATGCGCGCACCGAATCGCAGCTGAAGAAGATGCTCGACCAGATCCTGGCGCAATTGCCGGTCGACAGCGCCGACGCGCGGACCGAGGCGGAGATCGAGCCGCTGATCGCGATGGGCGAGCAGGTGCTGGCCGAGGGCGATGCGGCGCGCGCGCTGTCCATCTTCGACCAGATCGCCGAGATCGCGCCCGATCATCCCGAGGTCATCGCCGGGCGCGTCCGCGCGCTGGTCGCGGGCGGGCGGCTCGACGAGGCGGACGCCGCGCTGGCCGCCGTGCCCGACGAGGCCACCAAGGCACCCGAACTCGACCGCGCACGCGCGGCGCTCGACCTTGCCCGGTCGGCGCCAGCCGCCGCCGATCTCGCCCCGCTGGTCGCCGCCGCCGATGCCGATCCGGAGAATCTGCAAGCGCGGTTCGACCTTGCCAATGCGCAGATGGCGGCGGGCGAGCGTGATGCCGCCGCCGATTCGCTGCTCGCGATCGTCGCCAAGGACCGCGACTGGAACGAGGGCGCGGCGCGGGCACAGTTCCTCAAGCTGCTCGAAGTGGTCGGGCTGGAGGATCCGTGGGTGTCGGCGCAGCGCCGGCGGCTGTCGGCGATATTGTTCACGTGAGCGGACGGGTCCGGTGACGACGCGGCTCTCGATCTTCCCGTTGCCGGGGGCATTGCTGTTCCCGCGCATGCATCTGCCGCTGCACATCTTCGAGCCGCGTTATCGCGCGCTGGTCAGCGACGCGATGGCGCGCGACCGGCGGATCGGGATGATCCAGCCGCGCGGGCCGCACGATTCGGGTAGTCGCGAGCCGGTGTTGTTCGACCTGGGCTGCGTCGGGCGGATCGCCGAGATCGAGGCGCATGACGACGGCCGCTTCGACATCGTGCTGGAGGGCGTCGCGCTGTTCCGCACCATCCGCGAACTGACCGTGACCACGCCGTTCCGCCAGGTCGAGGCCGAACTGCTCCCCCAACCCGACGAGCCAGAGGCGCTGTCGATCGCGCATCGCGCCAGCCTGGAAAGCGAATCGCGCCGCTTCGCCGACCGCCAGGGCTATGCGGTCGACTGGGACTCGGTCGCGCGGCTCGACGACGAAGCGCTGGTCAACGGCATCGCCCAGATCGCGCCGTTCGATTCGGCGGCGAAGCAGGCGTTGCTCGAAGCGACCGGCCTGACCGAACGCGCCGACCTGATCGTCCAGCTGATGCAATTCTTCGGCCGCCACGACGGTGAGGAACGCGTGACGTTGCAATAGTCCGTCGCGGTGCCGGCCCGCTCCCCCACCCGACCGCCCGATCAGTTTATGCTATGGGCGGTCGGGTGGGGGAGCGGGCCGGTGCCGCCCATCGGCGAAAGCCGATCAGATCACCGGGATTTGCTGCGAGATGCAGTGAAAGCTCCCGCCGCCGGTCAGGATATGGTCCGCGCGCAGGCCCACCGTCTCGCGTCCCGGGAACAGTGCCGCGATCGCCGCGACTGCCGCCGCGTCGTTGTCGGTGCCATATAGCGGCACGACGACGCTCGCATTGCCGATATAGAAGTTCATGTAGCTCGCCGGCACGATCTCCTCGTCGCGCAGCACGCGGCCGGGCGAAGGCACCGTCACCACGGTCACGTCGTCATGTTCGCGCGCGCGTTGCGCCGCTCGCTGATAGACCTGCCAGTTGGGGTCGTTGTCGCTCGCCGCGGGCATCGCCAGCGTGCGCGGCGCGACGAAGCGGGCGAGGTTGTCGACATGCCCGTCGGTATGGTCGTTGAGCAGCCCGTCGCCCAGCCACAGCACCTCGTCATACCCCAGGTCGCGATAGAGCAGATCCTCGATCTCGCTGCGCGACATCATGCCGTTGCGGTTGCGGTTGAGCAGGCATTGTTCGGTGGTGACGACCAGGCCGGTGCCGTCGCCGTCGATCGCGCCGCCTTCGAGCACCCAGGGGAAGCTCTCGACCGTCTTGTGCCGCGCATGTGCCAGCCGCGCCCCGACATCGTCGTCGCCGGGCAGGTCGTACTTGCCGCCCCAGCCGTTGAACTGGAAGTCGGCCGCGACGCCGTCGCCGCGGATGATCGCCCCGGTATCGCGCAGCCAGATGTCGCCGAACGGCTGCACCACCACCTTGGCGAAATCGCCGGCGCGCCGCGTCGCCGCCGCCGCCGCTTCGGCATCGGCCGCGACCAGCAGCACCTGCTCGCCGCGCCCGTCGGCATGGACGGCGCGCGCGAACGCCACGACCTCGTCCCGCGCCGGCTCGAGGTCGAGTTGCCACAAATCGGGATGGCTGGGAAAGCCGATCCACACCGCCTTGTGCGGCGCCCATTCGGGCTTGGGCGGGGGCAGGCGAGTCATGCGGGGAAGCTAGGCGCAGCGGTCATGCCCACGCCATATCGCCGGTTTGGCGAAATGTTAACGGCGCGCGGCGTAGCGATCGGCGATGGCACTCTTCCTGCCTCGCCTGCTCCGCACCCTGTTCGCCGGTCCGGCACCGGCGGTCACGACGAGCGACGCGCCGTTCGACACCGAAGCGGCGATCGCCCGCTACCTCACCCAACGCGAGGGCCGCGCGATCGACCGGCCCGCCGCGCACCCGACCGGACGCTGATCGCCTTCGCGGATTATCGGCCGGCGCTCGCCCGGCTCTTGTCGCGGATCGCGCGGAATTCGGCGCTCGGATACCAGTTCGGCCAGGCGGTCCCGTCCGCCAGCTGGCGCCCGAGCCGGTAATAGACGTCGAGATCCTGCACCGCACCGCCCCAGTTCCATGCCGGGTCATATTCGTCCTGCGGCTTGTGATAGCGGTTGGCGTTGTAATCCTCCGCCGCCGCCTTGCCCGCCGCTTCGCCGCCCTTGACCTGGTCTAGGCCGCTGCCGGCCGCCAGCATCGGCACGCCGAGCTTGGCGAAGCTGAAATGGTCTGAGCGATAGTAATGCCCGCGCTCCGGCGTCGCCTCGGGCGTCTCGTGCCGCCCTTGCGCGGCGAACAAAGGCCGCGCCATGTCCTCGATCTCGGACTTGCCGGCACCGGTGATCTCGTAATCGCGCACCGGCCCGACGACGTTGAGCACGTCCATGTTGACCCCGCCCGCGGTCAGCGCGAGCGGATAGACCGGGTGCTCGGCATAATAACGCGACCCCAGCAACCCCGATTCCTCGGCGGTCACCGCCATGAACACCATCGATCGCCTGGCCGGCCCGGTCTTCACCTGCGCCTCGGCCAGCGCGATCAGCCCGGCGACCCCGCTCGCATTGTCGACCGCGCCGTTGCAGATGCCGTCGCCCTTGACCGGCGTGCAGTGGCCGAGATGGTCCCAGTGCGCGGTATACAGCACCGTCTCCTGCGGCCGCGCGGTGCCGGGCAGGATGCCGATCACGTTGTGCGACACTTGCCGCCGGATCGAATTGGCGAAGCCGACCGACGCCTTGATGCCCAGCGGCACCGCGCGGAACCCCTTGACCTTCGCCGCCGCCGACAGCGCGGCAAAGTCCTTGCCGGCGCTGGCGAACACTTCCTTTGCCTTGGCCAGTTGCATCCAGCCGACCGCCTGGCTCTGGTCCAAATGGTCGCCGCGTTCGTCGAGCTCGATCTGCGGCCCTGACCAGCTCGACGCGACCACGCCCCAGCCATAGGCGGCGGGTTCGGTATCGTGGACGATCAGCACCGCCGCCGCGCCCTGCCGCGCCGCTTCCTCGAACTTGTAGGTCCAGCGGCCGTAATAGGTCATCGCCTTGCCGTCGAAGAGGCCCGTGCGGTCGGGCGTCTGCCAGTCGGGATCGTTGATGAGGACGACCACGGTCTTCCCGCGGACGTCGATCCCGGCATAATCGTTCCAGCCCTTTTCGGGCGCGTTGATGCCGTAACCGACGAACACGACGTCCGAATCCCTGATCGCGACCTGCGGCGTCACGCGATAGGTGCCGAGCACCATGTCGGTGCGATAGGCCAGGCTGACCGGCGTCTTGCCCCCGCTAAAGGTCAGCGGCGTCATGTCGTGCGCGGTGATCTCGACCATCGGCACGTCCTGGTACCAGCCGCCGTGATTGCCGGGCTTGAGCCCCGCCGCCTTCATCCGCTCGACGATATAGGCGATCGTCTTGTCCTCCCCCGCCGACACCGGCGCCCGCCCCTCGAACGCATCGGACGACAGGGTTTTCGTGACCTCCTTCAAAGTATCGATGGAGATGGCCGGCGGCGCGGATTGGGCGAGGAGCGGCGTGGCACTCAAAGCAGCAAAAAGGAGGATAAAGCGGCGCATCGACGGGCTTTCGACAAGAGAAAGTCGAAGTCTGACAGTTCGTCGCACCCCAGACAAGCCGCGCCTTGTATGCTCATCGAGGTACCGTATTGTTCGGGCAAAGATCGACGCGGGAGGGAAGTGAATGCGGACGGCGACGGTATCAATGCTGGGTTGGACCTTGTTCAGCGCGACGAGCGCGGCGGCCCAAGCCGATCCCGCCAATCTCTCCGCGGCATTTGGCGCGCGCGAATATGTCGAGCAGATCAGCCTTTCCCCCGACGGCAACAAAGTGGCATTTATCAGCCCCACCGCCGGCCGCGGCGAAGCGCTGCTCGTTGCGGATCTGGTCGCTGGCGGCACGCCCAAAATGATCCTGAGGTCGACCAACGATCCGGAACGATTGAACGACTGCCACTGGGCTACCGATACTCGGCTGATTTGTTCGATCTACATGAATGTCGAGACGGATACCGGTCGTGCCAGCTATTCGCGGATCGTTGCCATTAACGCCGATGGCGGCGGGCTCAAAATGCTGAGCGAACGCACGTCGAGCCGTGCACTCGGCGTGGCGCAGAACGGCGGAACGCTACTCGACTGGGGATCGGGCAACGGGTCGGCACTGATAACGCGATTCGCGGTGCCGGAAAGTTCGATGGGTACCCACCTCAGCAGTTCCGCGGAAGGACTTGGCGTCGATCTCGTCAACACCTCCACCTTGGCGCGGCGGCAGGTCGAGCAGCCGGGACTGACCGCGGTCGACTATGTCAGCGACGGGCAGGGAACGGTGCGGATTATGGCTACTCGTTCCCGCAACGACGCGGGCTACGACCGCAGCCGTATCAGCTATTCGTATCGTATGGCGGGCAGCCGCCAATGGAAGCCGTTGACCACCGTCATCGATCAAGGTGACGGCTTGGTGGGTTTCGTACCATATGCCGTCGATCCCGACCTGAACGTGGTCTACGGTCTGGAATCGAAATCGGGCCGTCAGGCACTGTACAGTCTGTCGCTCGACGGCAATCTTACGCGCAAACTGGTATTCGACCGCCCCGATGTCGATGTCGACGACCTCATCCGCATCGGTCGCCGTAATCGCGTGGTCGGCGTGTCCTACATCACCGACCGGCGTGAGACGGTTTTCTTCGATCCGGACCTTCAGGCGTTGCGTGCCGCGCTGCCCAAGGCGCTGCCGGGCAAGCTGATTTCGTTCATCGACTCGAGTGCCGATGAGAAGCGCCTCCTGTTATTCGCCGGAAGCGACACCGATCCCGGCACCTACTACGTCTTCGATCGAGGAAAACGTTCGCTGGAGGAAGTAATACCGTCGCGTCCTGATCTAGCCAAAACGGCGCTGGCGGCGGTGCGACCGATCACCTACCGGGCTGCTGATGGCACCGATATCCCCGCCTATTTGACGTTGCCCGTCGGTAGTACCGGAAAGAACCTGCCTGCCATCGTGATGCCGCACGGCGGCCCGGGTGCGCGCGACGAATGGGGGTTCGACTGGTTGTCGCAATTCTTCGCCGCTCGCGGTTATGCCGTAATCCAGCCAAACTTTCGCGGCTCGACCGGATATGGCGACAGTTGGTATCAGAAGAACGGTTTCCAATCGTGGCGGACGTCGATCGGCGATGTCGATGACGCCGGTCGTTGGCTGGTCAAGACGGGGATCGCCGATCCCGGCAAGCTGGCGATCGTCGGTTGGTCCTATGGCGGCTATGCGGCATTGCAGGGCTCGGTCCTCGATCCAGCGCTTTTCAAAGCCGTCGTCGGAATCGCCCCGGTCACCGATCTCGAGACTTTGCGGAACGAATCGGCAAACTTCACCAATTTTCCGCAGGTCGATGCTTTCATCGGTCACGGACCATGGGTCGTAGAGGGATCGCCAGCTCGCGCCGCCGCCCGGATAAAAGCACCGGTGTTGTTGTTTCACGGCGACCGCGACCTCAATGTCGGTGTCGGCGAATCACGAATGATGGTCAGCCGTCTTCGGGCCGCCGGCGGAACAGCGGAGCTAGTCGAATTCAAAGGGCTGGATCACCAGCTCGATGACAATCAGATACGGACCCAGATGCTGACGCGGATCGACACCTTTCTCCGCGGATCGATGGGCATGCGACAGTAACCGCCAAACGAAAGAGGGCGGCCCCGCGGGACCGCCCTTCATCAGTCCTGCAAGCCGACGCGGGAGTGAATCCCGCGTCGTCGGACGGCGTTTGAGCGCCGCCGGCCGGCCCAATCTCTTCAAGTTGCGAATTTTACTCGCTTAGCGCGAGTAAAATTCGACAACGAGATTGGGCTCCATCTTCACCGGGTAGGGCACTTCGTCGAGCGTTGGGACGCGGGTGAAGGTCACCTTCGCGTTGCCGTCGGGCGCGACGTAATCGGGGATTTCGCGCTCGGCGAGGCCCTGCGCTTCCATCACCAGCGCCATTTCCTTGGCCTTCGAACCCAGCGTGATCTCGTCGCCGACGAAGCAGCGGCGGCTGGCGATGTTGCACTTCACGCCGTTGACGCGAATGTGGCCGTGGCTGACCAGCTGGCGCGCGGCGAAGATCGTCGGCGCGAACTTCGCGCGATAGACGATCATGTCGAGCCGCTGCTCGAGCAGGCCGATCAGGTTCTGGCTGGTATCGCCCTTCATGCGGGCCGCTTCCTGGTAACAGTGCTTGAACTGCTTCTCGGTCACGTCGCCGTAATAGCCCTTCAGCTTCTGCTTGGCGCGCAGCTGCAGACCGAAGTCGGAGACCTTGCCCTTGCGGCGCTGGCCGTGCTGGCCGGGGCCGTATTCGCGCTTGTTCACTGGGGACTTGGGACGGCCCCAGATGTTCTCGCCCATCCGGCGGTCGAGCTTGTGCTTGGCGCTGGTGCGCTTCGTCATATTCTGTCCTTCAATCGCTAAGACGTTGGTTCCGGTATCGCTCTGCTGGGATCGAGGGATCGGCAGGGCCACCGCTTCACCGGAATGCGGGGCCGATTGCGAAGGCGTGGCGCCTAGACGGGTGCCAGCCCCGAGTCAAGGTCAGCGCTGTCGCGGATTGGCCAGCGCCGACAGTACGCCGCGCAGGGTGCGTACTTCCTGGCTCGACCAGCCGGGCTTGGTCAGGAGCGTGCGCAGCGTCCGCTTCGATGCGGGCACGCGGTCGGGCGGGAAGTAGAAGCCGGCGGCGTCGAGCATCGTGTCGAGCTGGTCGATCATCCCGTCGAGCTCGCCCTGCGACGCCACCTCGGGCAGCTCGACCTCGGGCGGTTGCGCCAGCGCGACGTGCTTCGACCATTCGTACGCGACCAGGATCACGGCCTGCGCCAGGTTGAGGCTGCCGAACTCGGGATTGATCGGCACGGTCACGATCGTCCGCGCGACGGCGACGTCGTCGGTCTCGAGCCCCGATCGCTCCGGCCCGAACAAGATCGCGGCGCGACCCGGCCCGGCGTGGATGTCGCGCGCCGCCTGTTCCGGCGTCACCACCGGCTTGGTGATCCCGCGCTTGCGCACCGTCGTCGCATAGACGTGCGTGCAATCGGCGACCGCGTCGGCGACGCTGTCGAACACACGCGCCCGCTCCAGCACGACATCCGCCCCCGACGCCGCCGGCCCGGCCTGCGGGTTGGGCCAGCCGTCGCGCGGGGCGACGAGACGCAGCTCGGTCAGCCCGAAATTGAGCATCGCGCGCGCCGCCTTGCCGATATTCTCGCCCAGTTGGGGCCGCACGAGGACGATGACGGGCTGGGGGACGGGTTGGTGAGTGTCAGGATTCGGCACGAGTAAGCGACGCGCTCCAGGCATAGCCACGATAGAGCGCGCCGTGTTGCGCCTTCAGCCCCTGCCTGTCCACCACCGCGAACAGGTCGGCGCGCGGGCTCACGTCGAATTTGCCCAGCCACGCGAACAATGCGGCGCGGAACCAGCGCGGCAACCCTTCCTGCTGGCCGAAATCGACGATGTCGAGGCGGCCGCCCGGCGCCACCTTCGCCGCGCCCTCGCGCAGCGCACCGCGCCAGTCGGGGATCATCGACAGCGTGTAGCTCTGGAACACCCGATCGAAATCGGCGCGGCCGAACAGCGTCATGGCGTCGAATGCCGTCGCGTCGCCTTCCGCGAACACGATCCGGCCGGCCAGCCCGGCCCTGGCGACGTTGGCGCGCGCGGTCTCCAGCATCGCGGCCGAGATGTCGACGCCGTAATAGTGCGCGTCGGGCCAGCGCCGTGCCGCGACGATCAGGTTGCGCCCGGTGCCGCACCCCGCCTCCAGCACATGCCCGCTCGGCGGCGGCGCCAGCCGCTCGATCAACGCGTCGCGGCCTAGCAGATAATATTTGCGCGTGAGGTCGTAGAAATGGCGCTGGGTGCGATAGATCGCATCCATTTGCGCTGCGTGGGGCTGGGCGCTCATCGTACGTACCGCGCCGGCCCAGCATCGGGTGGACAGCGCTGGGCGCTGTCCACCCGATGCTGGGCCGGCGCCGTGACCTGAACAATGTCGCTCAGGTCATGCTCCCAGCACGTAGAGGTGCACGCCGCCGTAGATCGAGGAGCGGTCGCGCCGGGTGTAATCGAGCGACTCCTCCGCCCGATACGTCCATCGGCCCAGGATCGCGTCCGGCACGCGGCTCGGCAGGATCGTCTCGATGCCCGCCGTGCGGAACAGGACGCGCGAACCGGGGCGGGCGGTCCGCGTGATCTCGGTCCAGATATCGGTCAGTTGCGCGTCGGTCATCCAGTCCTGCGCGTCGAGCAGGATGTAGCGGTCGAGCGAGGCATCGGGCTGGCGGCGCAGGAAATCGATATAATTGGCGTGCAGCACCTCGATCCGGTCGAGCCGGTCGACCACGTCGCGGTAATTGTCCGCCTGGAGATAGGGCGGCAACGGCGCCGCCGACCCCTTGGCATAGCCGCGTCCGAACGCCTGCCACGCGAAATAATTGTCCTTCAGGTCGAAATCGCACGCGAGCTTCTGCAACCGCTGCTTCAGCACCGTCGCCATCTTCGCGTCACCGGCCAGCGCCTCGTATTGCGCGGGCGGGATGCCGAGCCCGAACAGCGACGCCGGCTGGTCGGTCAGCCAGCGGACGAACGCCTTGTCGAAGAACGGCGCATAGTCGCGGTCGAAGATCGCGCGCTGTTCCTCGATCGTCCGGGCCTTCAGGATCGCGCGCGGGTCGACGCCGTGGAGCCGCGCGAGCATGTGGGCCGCGCCGATGAACCCGCCCAGCAGACCGCGCTTGTACAGCCCCTTGGCGAACCCGCCGATCCGCCGCCGGCCGATCAGGTCGCGACTTTCCCAATAGGTGCGCGTCGGCTGGTCGAGCCGGTCGCGGATATGCGCCTTGTACGCGGCGAGATTCGCCTTCGTGTCGGCATCGGCGAAGAACAGGTGAAACGCGTCGTAATCGGGCAGGTGGCGCGCCGCCGCGAGCTTCAGCTTGTTGAGCGCGACATGCGCGGTGTTGAGATCGACCGCGGTGACCCGGCGCGGGTTCGCCGTCAGGTACGACAGCGCGTTGCACCCGCCCGAGGCGATGGTCACGACATGGTTGTCCGGCTGAATCGCCAGCGCTTCCATGTCGATCGCGGGATCTTCCCAGATCTGCGCATAGACCAGCCCGCGGAACGCGAACGTGAAGGCGCGTTCGAGCAGACCCTGTCGCGTCAGGTGATCGTGGCGGTGGACGGCATCCGCGACGGCGCGGTTCTTCTTGGGAGCAGGGGCTGTGGCCATGCCCGGACCCGCTAGGCGAACGTGGTGACGGTTGAATGACGATTGCGCGAAGCATGTGTGACGATCGGACGGCGATGCGGCAAAAAGCCCGCGAGCGGGGTGGCGCAACGCGGTGCGGATCGTTAAAGGCGCCGGCACAGCCGCCAGCTTGCCAAGGACCGCTGCCCCGAACATGCGCATCGCCATCGCGTCCGACCACGCCGCCGTCGCCCTCAAGGCCATGTTGACCGAGTGGCTGCGCGGGCTGGGACACAATGTCCTCGATCTCGGCCCGGCGACCGACGCCCGGGTCGACTATCCCGATTACGGCTATGCCCTGGCCGAGGCGATGGCCGCCGGCCAGGCCGATCGCGGCATCGCCTTGTGCGGGTCGGGGATCGGCATCTCGATCGCGGTCAACCGTCACCCCGCCGTCCGTTGCGCGCTGGTCGGCGACCCCTACGCCGCCGCGCTGGCGCGCGAGCATAACGACGCCGACGTGCTGGCGATGGGCGCCCGCCTGATCGGCGAGGACATGGCGAAGGCCTGCGTCCAGTCGTTCCTGGTCGGCGACTTCGCCGGCGGCCGCCATGCCGGCCGCGTCGACAAATTGAGCAACCCGCCCTTCGCCGAGGAGCCCCGATGAGCACGAACCCGACCGCCCTGACCGACGTCCAGCCGAGTGGCTTTTTCACCCGCGGCCTTGCCGAGGCCGATCCCGCGGTGTTCAAGGGCGTCGAGCACGAACTCGACCGCGAGCGCCACCAGATCGAGCTGATCGCCAGCGAGAACATCGTGTCGAAGGCCGTGCTCGAAGCGCAAGGCTCTGTATTCACCAACAAATATGC
Organism: Sphingomonas sp.; assembly: GCF_017304635.1. GTDB lineage: Bacteria > Pseudomonadota > Alphaproteobacteria > Sphingomonadales > Sphingomonadaceae > Sphingomonas. Next base: position 209,007 of record NZ_JAFKMA010000004.1, on the reverse strand, counting down.
CGAAGGGTATCCCGGCAAGCGCTACTACCAGGGCTGCCACCCGTCCGACGAGGTCGAGCAGCTCGCGATCGACCGCGCCAGGCAGCTGTTCGGCTGCGGCTTCGCCAACGTCCAGCCGCATTCGGGCGCGCAGGCCAACGGCGCGGTGATGCTCGCGCTGACCAGGCCCGGCGACACGATCATGGGGCTCAGCCTCGATGCCGGCGGCCACCTGACTCACGGCGCCAGGGCCGCGATGTCGGGCAAGTGGTTCAACGCCGTCCAGTACGGCGTGACGCCCGACACCCACCTGATCGACTTCGACCAGGTCGAGGCGCTGGCCAAGGAGCATCGCCCCAAGCTCATCATCACCGGCGGCAGCGCCTACCCCCGTACACTCGACTTCGCGAAGTTCCGCGCGATCGCCGACGAGGTCGGTGCGCTGTTCATGGTCGACATGGCGCACTTCGCCGGCCTCGTCGCCAGCGGCCATCACCCGACCCCGTTCGGCCACGCCCATGTCGTCACCACCACCACGCACAAGACGCTGCGCGGCCCGCGCGGCGGCATGGTGATGACCGACGACGAGGGAATCGCGAAGAAGATCAACTCGGCGGTGTTCCCGGGCTTGCAGGGCGGCCCGCTGATGCACGTCATCGCCGCCAAGGCGGTCGCGTTCGGCGAAGCGCTCCAGCCCGATTTCACGACGTACATCGCCGCCGTGGTCGAGAATGCCAAGGTGCTGGCGGCGACGTTGAAGGAGCGCGGCTGCAACCTCGTCTCGGGCGGGACCGACACGCACCTCGCGCTGGTCGACCTGACCCCGCTCGGCGTGACCGGCAAGGATGCCGACGAAGCGCTCGAGCGCGCGGGCATCACCTGCAACAAGAACGGCATCCCCAACGACCCGCTGCCCCCGGTCAAGACCAGCGGCATCCGCGTCGGCTCGCCGGCCGGCACGACCCGTGGTTTCGGCGCGGCGGAGTTCCGCGAGATCGGCAACATGGTCGCCGACGTGCTCGACGGACTCGCCAAAAATGGTGAACTGGGCGACGCGCAGGTAGAAAATGCTGTGCGTGAGCGTGTTAATTCACTATGTCACCGCTTCCCGATCTATGGAGGCTAGGATGGACGAGTCGAACGAGCAGAAGACCGGCACGCGCTTCGAGGATACCGTGCGCGCGGTGGGCGAGGACGTGGTCGAGGCGCTCGACGCCGCGGTCGATCACACCGCCAAGTTCATCGGCGGCGACAACGGCAACAAGGTCGTCGGCGGGGCCGCGGTCGGCGCGCTGGCGGCGGTGGTGCTGCCGATCTCGCTGGTCGGCGGGGCGATCCTGGGCGCGGGCTACGCGCTGCTGCGAAAGAACCGGTAACGGATGCGCTGCCCCTTCTGCGGACACGAGGACAGCCAGGTCAAGGATTCGCGGCCGACCGACGACGGCGCCGCGATCCGCCGGCGGCGGCAGTGCGAGGGGTGCGCAGCGCGCTTCACCACGTTCGAGCGGATCCAGCTCCGCGAGCTGACCGTGACCAAGAGCGAGGGGCGGCGCGAGCCGTTCGAGCGCGAGAAACTGATGCGATCGATCGAGATCGCGACGCGCAAGCGCTCGATCGATCCGGTCCGTATCGAGAAACTGGTGTCGGGCATCCAGCGCCAGCTCGAGACGTCGGGCGATGCCGAGGTGTCGTCGAAGCGGATCGGCGAACTGGTGATGGACGGGCTGAAGGGCCTCGACTCGGTCGCGTACATCCGCTTCGCCAGCGTGTACCGCGACTTCAGCGAGGCGCGCGACTTTGAGGAATTCGCCGGCAACGTCAGCGAGATGGGGAAGCCGTAACCCGCCCCCCAGCCGTCATCCCCGCGAAAGCGGGGACCCATCTCCTGCAGGAGAACCAAGCTAGGCGGCTGTGTCTATATCCTGACCAACCGCAGGAACGGCGCGCTCTACACGGGTGTTTGCGTCAATATCCGATTACGAATGGTCGAACACAAAGCCGGGACTGGCAGCAAATTCTGTGCAGAATATGGGATCGACAAGCTCGTCTACGTAGAATTTGCCGACGACATACGGGACGCCATTGCTCGCGAAAAGGCCATCAAGAAATGGCGGCGTGTATGGAAAGTCGAGTTGATCGAACGCGCCAATCCAGACTGGCGTGACTTGTGGTTCGACCTCAACCGCTGACTGCGTGGCGCGTCCAGGAGATGGGTCCCCGCTTCCGCGGGGATGACGGTGTTATTCAAGCGGCTCTCAAGCCGCCTTGCGCAACTCCAGCCGGCCCCAGATCTCGACCAGCGCGTCGGTCAGGTCGCGCATCATCGCCTCGTCGTGCGCGGGGCCGGGCGTGAAGCGCAGCCGTTCGGTGCCGCGGGGGACGGTCGGGTAATTGATCGGCTGGACGTAGACGCCGTATTCGGCGAGCAGGATGTCGCTGATCTTCTTGGCCTTGACCGGATCGCCGACCATCAGCGGGACGATGTGCGTCTCGCCGGCCAGCACCGGCAGTCCGGCCTCGGCCATCATCGCCTTCAGCGTCGCCGCCGCCGCCTGCTGCCCGTCGCGCTCGACGCTCGACGCCTTCAGGTGCCGCACGCTCGCCAGCACGCCGGCGACCAGCACCGGCGACAGCGAGGTCGTGAAGATGAAGCCCGGCGCGTAGGAACGGATGACGTCGATGATCGTCTGGTCGGCCGCGATATAACCGCCCATCACCCCGAACGCCTTGCCCAGCGTCCCCTCGATGATGGTGATGCGGTCGGCCAGCCCCTCGCGTTCGGTGATGCCGCCGCCGCGCGGTCCGTACATCCCGACCGCGTGGACCTCGTCGCAATAGGTCAGCGCATTGTATTTGTCGGCAAGGTCGCACACGCCGGCGATCGGGGCGATGTCGCCCTCCATCGAATAGACGCTCTCGAACGCGATCAGCTTCGGCGCGGCAGGATTCTCGGCCGCCAGCAATTCCTCGAGATGCGCCAGGTCGTTGTGCCGGAACACGCGCTTCTCGCAGCCCGAATTGCGGATGCCCGCGATCATCGAGGCGTGGTTGAGCTCGTCCGAAAAGACGATGCAGCCGGGCAGCAGCTTGGCCAGCGTCGCCAGCGTCGCCTCGTTGGAGACGTAGCCGGAGGTGAACAGCAGCGCGCCCTGCTTGCCGTGCAGATCGGCGAGCTCGGCCTCCAGATCGACGTGATAATGCGTGTTGCCGCCGATGTTGCGGGTGCCGCCGGAGCCGGCGCCGACGTCGTGCAGCGCCTCCTCCATCGCCGCGATCACCTTCGGGTGCTGGCCCATCGCGAGATAGTCGTTCGAGCACCACACGGTGATCGGCTTCGGCCCGTTATGCCCGGCGAAGCAGCGCGCGTTGGGGAAGGCGCCCTTGTTGCGCAGGATGTCGATGAACACGCGATAGCGACCCTCGGCATGCAGCCGGTCGATCGCCTGGGTGAAGATCCGCGAGTAATCGACGGGACGCGCGGTGGCGGTATCGGTCATGGACCCGCCCGATAGCGCGGAAAGCGACGCTTTTCCATGGCAATCACAACGCCTCGCTGCGGTCGATCCCGAATCGCGCCAGCGCCGACGCCAGCGCACGCTCCGCCTCGGTCAGTCGCGTGAAGACGGCGCGGTGTTCGGGGGCGACAGGCCAGTCCTGGCCCTGTGTCAGATGCGCGACTCGCCGGGCGATGCCGGGGGCGCCGTCGACGAACGTGACCGGGTGGGGCACGACCTCCACCAGTTCGTCGACCACCAGCGGAAAATGGGTGCAGGCGTTGACGACGACATCGATCCGCTCGCCATCCGGCTGGCCGAACAGTCCGGCGATCGCGGTGCGATAGGCGGAAAGGTCGATCGGTTCGCCGCGCAGCTTCGCTTCGGCCAGTTCGACCAGCGCCGCCGAGCCGTGCCGCAGCACCGTGCAATCGCCGGCGAAACGCGCGGCGAGATCGTCGACATAAGGCTGGCGCACCGTCGCATCGGTGCCGAGCACGCCGATCACCCGCGTGCGACTCATCTCCGCGGCGGGCTTGATCGCGGGAACGGTGCCGACGACGTCCAGGTCGAGCGCCGAGCGGACATGGCTCAGCGCGATCGTCGAGGCGGTGTTGCAGGCGATCACGATCAGCCGCGGGTCGTAGCGTTCGGCCAGCCGCCCGAGCAGCGCCGGTACGCGCGCCGCGATCTCGGCTTCACTCTTGGTGCCGTAGGGAAAGCCGGCCGAATCGGCGACATATACCAGGCTCGCCCGGGGCAGCGCCGCGCGCACCGCGGCCAGCACCGACAGGCCGCCCACCCCCGAATCGAACAACAGGATCGGTCGCGCGTCCATGCGGGCGCTGTGGCGCGCGACGAAACGGCGATCAAGCGGCGGTTGGCGCGAGGAAGCGCTTCCGCCTATAGACGAACCCGCGAACAAGGGGGACGCAGCGTGCCGATCGAACATCTCTGGGCAGCACCGGCGGCGGCGATCGTGCTCGGCTATCTGCTCGGGTCGATTCCGTTCGGGGTGATCCTGACCCGCGTGTTCGGCGCGGGCGACCTGCGCACCATCGGATCGGGCAATATCGGCGCGACCAACGTGCTGCGCACCGGGCGCAAGGAGCTGGCGGCGGCGACGCTGGTGCTCGACGGCGCGAAGGGGGCGGTGGCGGTGCTGATCGCCGGCGCGCTGTTCCCGGGACACGAGGTGCCGGCAGCAGCGGCGGCGTTCCTCGGCCATCTCTATCCGGTGTGGCTCAGGTTCCGCGGCGGCAAGGGCGTCGCGACCCTGCTCGGCATCGCGCTGGCGCTGTATTGGCCGATCGGACTGGTGTTCGCGGTCGTGTGGCTGGCGATGCTGGCGATCCTGCGGTTCTCGTCGGTGTCGGGGATCGCCGCGGCCGTGTCGACGCCGATCTCGGCGGCGATATTCGGCAAGCTCGACCTGACCGTCCTGTTCCTCGCGCTCGCCTTGCTGGTGGTGTGGAAGCATCGCGCGAACCTGTCGCGGCTGTTCGCCGGCACCGAACCGCGCGTCGGAGCCAGGCGCGCTTGAGCGACCATCGCGTCGCGCGATTGCGGCTGATCCGCACGCCCGGGATCGGGCCGATCACCTATCGCCAGTTGCTCGCACGCTTCGGTAGGGCCGAGGCGGCGATCGACGCGCTGCCCGGCCTCGCCACACGCGGCGGCGGGCGCTCGCCGAACGTCGTCGAGGCAAAGGTCGTCGAGCGCGAGATCGCCACGGTCGAGAAGCTCGGCGCGCACTACCTCTTTCTCGACGATCCCGCTTACCCGCCGCTGCTCGCCGAACTCGACAATGCGCCGGCCGTGTTCACCTATCGCGGCGACCTCGGCCTGACCGAGCGCACCGTCGTCGCGATGGTCGGCGCGCGCAACGCCTCGGCCGCCGCGTGCCGCTTCGCGCGGGGGCTGGCAGTGGAGCTGGGCCGTGAGGGCGTGGTGGTCGCGTCCGGCCTGGCGCGCGGGCTCGATACCGCGGCGCATAGCGGCGCGCTCGCGACCGGTACGATCGGCGTGATCGCGAGTGGGATCGACATCGCCTTCCCGCCCGAGAATCGCGAGTTGCAGGAGGCGGTCGCGACACAGGGCCTGCTGATCGCCGAACAGTCGCCCGGTATGGAGCCGCTGGCGCGCAATTTCCCGCACCGCAACCGCATTATCGCAGGGTTGGCGGTCGGCACGGTAGTGGTCGAAGCGGCCCCACGCTCGGGCTCGCTCATCACCGCGCGGCTCGCCAACGAAGCCGGGCGTGACGTCATGGCGGTGCCGGGCAGCCCGCTCGACCCGCGCGCGCAAGGGTGCAACCAGCTGATCCGCGACGGCGCGACTTTGGTCCAGTCGGCCGCCGACATCCTGGAGACCGTCCGCCCGATCGACGCGCGCATGGTACGCTCCCCCACCGTCGGCTTCGGCGCCGCCCCGGCGGCCGAGCCCGACGATAGCGACCGCCGCCGCCTCGCCGATCTGCTCGGCCCCGTACCGGTCGCGATCGACGAGCTGATCCGCCAGTCGGCCCTGCCCCCCGCCGCCGTCGCGACGATCCTGCTCGAACTCGAACTGGCCGGCCGACTCGACCGCCACGCCGGCGGCCGCGTCAGCCTGGCTTGACGCCGCTCGCCGAGCATCCCCACCTTACACGCGTACGCGAGAGGGAAATTTTCGTAGCGTTATGAAGTTAGTCATCGTCGAATCGCCGGCCAAGGCGAAGACCATCGAGAAATATCTGGGCAGCGATTATCGCGTGCTCGCGAGCTACGGCCATGTCCGCGACCTGCCGCCCAAGGACGGGTCGGTCGATCCCGAGGCCGGCTTCGCGATGGATTGGGAGAATTATCCCGACAAGGCCAAGCAGCTGAAGGCGATCACCGACGAGGCGAAGAAAGCCGACCGCCTGATCCTGGCGACCGACCCCGACCGCGAGGGCGAGGCGATTTCGTGGCACGTGCAGGAGGTGCTGCGGGGCCGGAAAGCGCTGCCCAAGGCGGTCGAGCGCGTGACCTTCAATGCGATCACCAAGGCGACCGTGACCGAGGCGATGCGGCATCCGCGCGAGTTGGACGAGGATCTGATCGACGCGTACCGCGCCCGCCGCGCGCTCGATTATCTGGTCGGGTTCACGCTCAGCCCGGTACTGTGGCGCAAGCTGCCCGGCGCCAAGTCGGCCGGCCGCGTGCAGTCGGTCGCGCTGCGCCTGATCGTCGATCGCGAGCGCGAGATCGAAGCGTTCGTGCCGCAGGAATATTGGTCGGTCGCAGCACTCATGGAGCAGGACGGCACGCCGTTCACCGCGCGGCTGGTCAAATGGAACGGCGACAAGATCGACCGCCTGACGATCGGTAACGAAGCTGACGCCATGAAGGCGAAGGCGGATGTCGAGAACGGCCGCTTCACGGTGCAGTCGGTCGAGACCAGGCCGGCGACGCGCAATCCGCCGCCGCCGTTCACCACCTCGACGTTGCAGCAGGAGGCCGCGCGCAAACTCGGTTTCTCGGCCAGCCACACGATGCGGATCGCGCAAGCGCTCTACGAGGACGGCGCGATCACCTACATGCGCACCGATGGCGTCCAGATGGACGGCAGCGCGATCTCGGCCGCGCGCAAGGCGATCACCGATCGCTATGCCGCGAACTACGTCCCCGACAAGCCGCGGATGTACCAGACCAAGGCCAAGAACGCGCAGGAAGCGCACGAGGCGATCCGCCCGACCGATTTCACCAGGGATCGCGCCGGATCGGGCGACCATGCCCGGCTCTACGACCTGATCTGGAAGCGCGCGATGGCGAGCCAGATGGCGTCGGCGCAGCTGGAGCGCACCACGATCGACCTGGCCGATGGCACCGGCCGCCACGGCTTGCGCGCGACCGGGCAGGTGGTGATGTTCCCCGGCTATCTCGCGCTGTACGAGGAAGGTCGCGACGACGTTTTCGTTGGCGGCTCCGGCAAAAATGCCGACGCCGATGCGGACGAGGAGTCCCGCCGCCTGCCGCGCCTGCGCGACGGCGACGTGCCGGCCAAGCGCGACGTGACCGCGGAACAGCACTTCACCCAGCCGCCGCCGCGCTTTTCCGAAGCGTCACTGGTCAAGCGGCTGGAGGAACTCGGCATCGGCCGCCCCTCGACCTATGCATCGATCATCCAGACGCTGAAGGATCGCGCGTACGTCCGCGTCGAGAAGAACCGCTTCTTCGCCGAGGAGAGCGGCCGGCTGGTGACGGCGTTCCTGGAACGCTTCTTCGAACGCTATGTCAGCTTCGACTTCACCGCCGGGCTGGAGGACGAGCTCGACGAGATTTCGGGCGGCCGCGCGCAGTGGCAGGCGGTGCTCGAGGCGTTCTGGCGCGATTTCAAGCCGCGCACGTCGGAGGTGATGGAGTTCAAGCCGTCCGAAGTCACCGAACAGCTCGACCAGTTCCTCGCGCCCTATCTGTTCCCCGACAAGGCGGACGGCGGCGATCCTCGGCTGTGCCCCAATTGCGGCGAAGGGCGGCTGTCCCTGCGCGGCGGCCGGTTCGGCGCGTTCATCGCCTGCTCGAACTATCCCGAATGCAAATACACCCGCCGCTTCGCCCAGGCCGGCGCGGCTGGTGAGGACACGGGCCCCGAATCGCTCGGCAAGGACCCGGAGACCGGCCTCGAAGTCGAGCGCAAAGCGGGGCGGTTCGGCCCGTACATCCAGCTCGGCGAGGGCAAGGACGCCAAGCGCGCGTCGATCCCGAAGGACGTCGAGCTCGACCTGGAAATGGCGCTCAAGCTGCTGAGCCTGCCGCGCGAAATCGGCACGCATCCGGAAAGCGGCAACCCGATCACCGCGTCGATCGGCCGCTACGGCCCCTATCTCGCGCATGACGGCAAGTACGCGCGGCTGCAATCGACGGCGGAGGTGTTCGAGACCGGCATGAACGCCGCGGTGGTCAAGCTGGCCGAGGCGGCGGCGGGCGGCGGACGGCCGCAGCGCGGTGCGCAGGCGCCGCTCAAGGTGCTGGGCGCGCATCCGCGGACAGAGACGGAGATCAAACTGATGGAGGGCCGCTACGGCGCCTACGTCACCGACGGCACGACCAACGCGACCTTGCCCAAGACGATCGACAAGGACGCGCTGACGCTGGAGGAAGCCGCCCAATTGATCGACGCGCGCGCGGCGGCGGCTCCGGCGAAGGGCAAGCGCAAGACGGCAAAGAAGGCGCCGGCGAAGAAGAAAGCGGCGCCGAAGAAGGCGGCGCCTGCCAAGAAAGACTGACCGTCACCCCGGCCTCGTGCCGGGGTGACGGTGCCGCGAACACTGGACTAAAAAATCAAGGCACGGACCAAGCCGCCTGGTGGATGCCGAGACGAACCCGGCATGACGTCGGTCGGGGCTGAGGTCCGGCCTAAGCCGCCCGCCGCACGCTGTCGCTCAGCCACGCCCGCGCGCGGGTCTGTGCTTCGGCGATCTCGCGCGCGGTCATCTCGTCGGCGACTTCGGCGCGGCAGCAGCGGGCGCTTTCATGCCCGCCACGTGACGCGGCGATGTTGAACCATTTGTGCGCCTCGACCAGATCGAGCCCGACGCCGTTGACGCCGGTCGAATAGTCGACTCCCAGGTCGTAACACGCATCCCAATTGCCGCGCGCGGCATCGCGCATCCGGCTTTCGATCAGAAACTGCGCACTCTTCAGGCTGCTGCCCATCGTGCCAACCCCTTTTCCCTTTTTGGCGTGGGCAGATTGGCGCGCGAACGGTCAACAAATGGTTAACGCGATTTAACCACGTTTATCCGTGCGTTAGACTTTGGTCGCAGCCGCAACGGGCAGGTTGTCGATCAGCCGCGTCGTGCCGATCCGCGCGGCGGCGAGCAGCCGGCGGGGATGACCCGCGCGCGGCGCCTCCAGCGTTTCGGCATCGACCAGCGCGACATAATCGGTGACGAACCCCGCCGCCTGCAACGTCGCCAGCGCGGCGTCGATCGCGCCCGGCTCGTCGGCTTCGATCGCGCGCTTCGCCTCGGCCAGCGCCCGTGGCAGAGCGACCGCGCGCGTCCGCTCGTCGGCCGACAGGTATGCATTGCGCGACGACAGCGCGAGACCGTCGCGCTCTCGCACGGTCGGCACGCCGACAATCGCCAGATCGAGGTCGAGATCGGCGACCATCCGCCGGATCACCGCGAGTTGCTGGAAATCCTTCTCGCCGAAGAACGCCGTGTCGGGCCGAACCTGGTTGAACAGCTTCGTCACCACCGTCGCGACGCCGTCGAAATGCCCGGGCCGCGCCGCGCCGTCGAGCCCCGCGCTCACGCCCGCCACCGCCACGTTGGTCGCGAAGCCCGCCGGGTACATCGTCTCGACCGACGGCATCCACAGCAGGTCGCATTCGTGCGCGATCAGCAGCGCGATGTCCGCCGCCGCCGGCCGCGGGTAGCGCGCCAGATCCTCGCCCGGCCCGAACTGCTTCGGGTTGACGAAGATCGACGCGACCACTTTCGCCCCCGTCGCGCGCGCCGCATCGACCAGCGCCATGTGCCCGGCATGGAGCGCCCCCATCGTCGGGACGAGCGCGACCGGGCTGCCGCCGTCGCGCAATCCGGCGACCGCGAGTCTCAGATCGGACAATCGATGGACGACCTGCACGGCATTTGACCCTTCGACAGTGGCGGTTTCGCCTGTAAGGGTCGCGGAACGTTCAGCGCAACCAGGGTCTTGTTACGTGGCGGACATCCGCAAACCCCACATCATCGTCTTCGCCAACGAAAAGGGCGGCACCGGCAAGTCGACCACCGCGGTCCATGTCGCGATCGCGCTGCAATCGCGCGGCAGCCGTGTCGCCGCGCTCGACCTCGACCATCGCCAGCGCACCATGGCGCGCTATTTCGAGAATCGCGAGGAAACGCAGAAGCGGACCGGCCGCGACCTGCCGACCCCGGTGTTCGAGGCGCATGACGGCGAGAACCTCGCGCGTTTTACCGAGGCGATGGAGCGGCTGGAGCAGAATGCCGATTTCCTGGTGATCGACACGCCGGGCCGTGATGATCGCTTTGGCCGGATGGCGGCGGCGCGCGCCGACACGCTCGTCACGCCGATGAACGACAGCTTCGTCGATTTCGACCTGATCGGCCAGGTCGATCCCGATACCTTCAAGGTCACCCGCCCGAGCTTCTACGCCGAGCTGATCTGGGACGCGCGCAAGGCCCGCGCCAAGGCCGATGGCGCGACGATCGACTGGGTCGTGCTGCGTAACCGCCTCCAGCATATCGAGGCGCGCAACATGCGCCGCGTGTCGGAAGCGCTGGGCCAGCTGGCGAAGCGCGTCGGGTTCCGCATCATCCCGGGTCTCGGCGAGCGCGTCATCTATCGCGAGCTGTTTCCCAAGGGCCTGACGATGATCGACAGCCGCGAGTTCGGCGAGATGGGTCTCAGCCACGTCGCCGCGCGGCAGGAACTGCGCGAGATGATGGCGGCGCTGGCGCTGCCCGAACCGGCGCTGCCGCTGTTCGCATGACGATGCCGCGCTGATGCCCAAGCTGCTGCTGGCGCTCGCGATCGCGTGGTTCGGCTGGTGGCTGTGGCAGGGGCCGAAGCGCGTCCACACGTCGGGCCGCCGTCCCAACGCTCCGCCGCGCCCGCCCGCGCCGGTCCGGCCGACCGACCAGGCGAGCGCACTCGCGATCCTCGGCCTCGACGGCCACGCCAGCGACGACGACATCCGCGCCGCGCACCGCCGGCTTCTGCGATCGGTCCATCCCGACCATGGCGGCTCGGCCGACCTGGCCCAGCGCGTCAACGCCGCGCGCGACACGCTGCTGAGGCGGCCCGATTGAACTTTTCACTCACCTCGCCGATTGGGCGGGACATCATTTTGACGGAGCCGACATGACTCATCGTTTCGATCCCACCTCCCTGCGCGAGTACGACATTCGCGGCGTCGTCGGCAAAACGCTGTCGACCGACGATGCCCGCGCGATCGGGCGCAGCTTCGCGACCGTGGTGCGCCGGGCCGGCGGCACCCGCGTCGCGGTCGGGCGCGACGGGCGCACCTCGTCGCCGGCGATGGAGGAGGCGTTGATCGCTGGCCTGGTCGCGTCGGGCGTCGATGTGGTGCGCACCGGCATGGGACCGACGCCCCAATTATATTATGCCGAGGCCGAACTGGAGGTGGATGGCGGCATCCAGATAACCGGCAGCCATAACCCCGCCGAGTATAACGGCTTCAAGATGGTGCTGCAGCATCGTCCGTTCTTCGGCCAGGACATTCAGGACCTGGGCAAGATGGCGGCGGACGGCGACTGGGAGGAAGGCGCGGGGCAGGTCACCGACGCCGATATCGTCGACGACTATGTCGGGCGCCTGCTGGCGGGTTATGCCGGCGGCGCGTACCGGATCGGCTGGGACGCGGGCAACGGTGCGGCGGGCCCGGTGATCGAGAAGCTCACCAAGCTGCTGCCGGGTGAGCATCACCTGCTGTTCACCGATGTGGACGGCAATTTCCCCAACCATCATCCCGACCCGACCGAGGAAAAGAACCTCGAGCACCTGAAGGCGCTTGTCGCCGAGAAGAACCTCGATTTCGGACTGGCTTTCGACGGCGACGGCGACCGCATCGGCGCGATCGATGGCGAGGGCCGCGTGATCTGGGGCGACCAGATCCTGTCCATTCTGGCGGTACCGGTACTGAAGGAACTGCCCGGCGCGACGATCATCGGCGACGTGAAGGCGAGCCAGGCGCTGTACGATCGCATCGCCGAGCTCGGCGGCAAGCCGCTGATGTGGAAGACCGGCCACAGCCTCATCAAGACCAAGATGAAGGAAACCGGCGCGCCGCTCGCCGGCGAGATGTCGGGCCACATCTTCTTCGCGCACGATTTCTACGGCTTCGACGATGCGCAATATGCCGCCGTCCGGCTGATCCGCGCGGTCCACATGATCGGCCAGTCGATGACCGAGATCCGCGGATCGATGCCGGCGATGGTCAACACGCCCGAGATGCGGTTCCAGGTCGACGAGTCCCGCAAGTTCTCGGTGATCGACGAAGTGCTCGACCGGCTGGAGACCGAGGGTGCCGACGTCGATCGCACCGACGGCGCCCGCGTCAACACGCCCGACGGCTGGTGGCTGCTCCGCGCGTCGAACACGCAGGACGTGCTGGTCGCCCGCGCCGAAGCGAAGGATCAGGCGGCGCTCGACCGCCTGCTCTCCCAGATCGACGCGCAACTGGCGGCGAGCGGCCTTGTGCGCGGGCCGCAAGCGGGGCACTGACCGCATGGGCCGCCCCGGCCTCGGCCGGGGCGGCTTTAGCTGGCAATCGAGCCCCGTCGCGCCCATCTAGGATCGATGCCTCCCCCGCCTTCGATCATTCGTGTCATCGACCTCGAGACCACCGGCAGCGCGCCGCCGCAGCATGGCGTGCTCGAGATCGGGTGGCAGGACGTCGCGCTCGGTGCCGACGGGCGCTGGGAATTGCAGGGTGACGGCGGCAACCGCATGGTCAATCCCGGCCGGCCGATCCCGCCGGTCACCCAGGCGATCCACCATATCCTCGACGAGCAGGTCGCCGACGCGCCGTACTGGATCGACATCGCGCGGCCGGTGCTCGATCCCTATCCGCGGCGGATCGCGCTCGCCGCGCATCGCGCCGATTTCGAGATGCAGTTCTGCACCCCCGCGCTCAGCCACGGCGCCGAGTGGATCTGCACGTGGAAATGCGCGCTGCGGCTGTGGCCCGATTCCCCCAGTTTCTCCAACCAGGTGCTGCGCTATTGGCGCAAGCCGGCGGGGCTGGTTCACGAGCGCGGCCTGCCGGCGCACCGCGCCTTTCCCGACGCCTACGTCACCGCCCATCATCTGCGCGACATGCTCAACGAGGCATCGGTCGAGCAATTGCTCGACTGGTCGCGCCAGCCCGGGCTGCTGCCGCGCGTGCGTTTCGGGCCGGATCGCGGCAAGGACTGGCGCGAGATCGCCGAGGACAGCCTGATGAGTTTCCTGACCGATCGCGACATCGACGTCCGCTTCACCGCCGAGACCGAACTGGCGCGGCGTCGGGGTGGCGGCGCGGTCGGACGCCCGAACCTGCAAGGGCTGTTGCTCTAGCGCGTTTGATCTCCGTCAAGTCAGCATTGCTGGCATTTCGTTTCGCCCCCGGCTAGAACGCGCCGCGATGTCCGGCGTAATCCTGCAGCGGCTCGGCGCCCCGGAGGGCATCGCGCGCCGTTTCCTCGTCACATGCATGATCGTCGGGTTCGCCGCCCTTATGCTGGCGGGCGTCGCCGCGGTGTGGGTGAACGGCAAGACCGCGGAGCATACGCGCTGGGTCAACCACACCTACGACGTCGAACTGGCGATCGATCACACGCGCGTCCTGATCGAGCAGGCGGAAACGACGCGTCGCGGCTATCTGCTCACCGGCCTTCAGCCGTATCTCGATGCCGAGCGCGAGACGGTGGTGCAGATCGACCCCGCGATCGACCGGCTGGCGGCGATGACGACCGACAATCCGCGCCAGAATGCGCGGATCGCCGCGCTCCGCCACAATCTCGCGACGATCCGCCAGTTGCAGGATACCTCGATCTCGCAGGTCGGCACCGGGCAACGCGATGCCGCGATCGCCGCCTTCACCGCGGAGACGACCAACCGTCGCATGCGCGCGGTCCGCAACCTGTTCGCCACGATGAGCGACGACGAACGCGCGCTGCTCCGGGTGCGCGACGCGGCGCAAAGCGACAGCATCCACACCTTCTACCTCGTCCTCGCCGCGGCGGGCGCGCTGATCCTGTTCGTCGCGTTGATCTCGCTGATGACGGTGCTGCGCTACATGCGCGATCTCGACGCCGCGCGCGATCGGTTGCAGCGGCTCAACAGCAATCTGGAAGGCGCCGTCGCCGAGCGGACCGCCGACCTGACGCGCGCCAACGAGGAAATCCAGCGCTTCGCCTATATCGTCAGTCACGACCTGCGGTCGCCGCTGGTCAACGTGATGGGCTTCACCGCCGAACTCGACGCGGCGCGCGGCACGCTTGCCGATTTCATCGCCCGCACCGAGGCGGAAGCGCCGCACTTGGTCGATGCCGATGCGCGGATCGCCGCGACCGAGGACTTGCCCGAAGCGATCGGGTTCATCCGCACCTCGACCCAGAAAATGGACCGCCTCATCAACGCGATCCTGCGATTGTCGCGGGAGGGGCGGCGCGTGCTGGTGCCGGAACGCCTCGCGCTGGCCGATGTCGCGGGGACCGTGCGCGACACGCTCCGCCACCTCGCCGACGATCGCGGGGCGGAGATCGTCATCGACTCGCCGCTGCCGACCCTGGTTAGCGATCGAGTCGCGATAGAGCAGGTCCTGTCCAACCTCATCGAGAACGCGGTCAAATATCTGTCGTCCGATCGCGCGGGCCGCATCGTCGTCCGCGCGCGGGCGCAGGGCGCGCGGCGCATCGTCGAGGTCGCCGACAACGGCCGCGGCATCGCCGAACAGGACCATGCGCGCATCTTCGACCTGTTCCGCCGCTCCGGCGCGCAGGACCAGCCGGGCGAGGGCATCGGCCTCGCGCACGTCCGCGCCTTGGTCTATCGTCTCGGCGGGACGATCGACGTGACATCGATCCTGGGGCAGGGATCGACCTTCCGCGTCAATCTGCCCGAAACCCTGGATACGGGAACCACCGCATGAACGACCATCGCAGCGTCTCCATCGTGATGATCGAGGACGACGAGGGCCATGCCCGGCTGATCGAAAAGAACATCCGCCGCGCCGGCATCCTCAACGACATCACGCATTTCACCGACGGGACCAGCGCGCTGGCCTATCTGTTTCACGACCAGCACGGCCCGGCGCTCAACGGCCCGGCGTTGGTCCTGCTCGATCTCAACCTGCCCGACATGTCGGGGACCGACATCCTGGCCCGGATCAAGGCCGAGGACAGTCCGCTCAAGCGGACGCCGGTCGTCGTGCTGACCACCACCGACGACAAGGTCGAGATCCAGCGCTGCTACGACCTCGGCTGCAACGTCTACATTACCAAGCCGGTCAATTACGAAAGCTTCGCGCAGGCGATCCGGCAGCTCGGGCTTTTCCTGTCGGTGATCCAGGTGCCGGAGGCGGACGCCAGCTGATGCCGCAATCGATTCGCCGCTTGCTGTATATCGACGACGATGCCGGGCTGTGCCGGCTGGCGCAGCGCAATTTGTCGCGGCGCGGATTCGACGTGACCAGCGTACATAGCGGCGAAGAGGGCGTGGCGCTGGCCACGCGCGAGAAATTCGATCTGATCGCGGTCGACCATTACATGCCGGGGATGAACGGGCTGGAGACGCTGGCCGCGCTCCGGGCGCTGCCGTCGCCGCCGCCGGTCGTCTACGTCACCGGGTCGGAGGAAGGGCCGGTCGCGGTCGCCGCCCTCCGCGCCGGTGCTGCTGATTATGTCGTGAAGACGGTCGGCGAGGATTTCTTCGACCTGCTCGGCGCCGCGCTCGACCAGGTGCGCGAGCGGGCCGCGCTCGAACGCGACAAGGCGCTGGCCGAGGAGCAGTTGCGCGCCTCCAACGCCCGGCTCGAGGCGTTGCTGCGCGAGGTCAATCACCGCGTCGCCAACTCGCTCCAGCTGGTCACCGCGATGGTGCGGCTCCAGTCCAATTCGCTCGCCGATCCCGCCGCGCGCGAGATCCTGGCCAATACCGAGCGGCGGATCGAGGCGATCGCGCAGGTCCACCGCAACCTCTACGCCAGCGACGACGCGTCGGGGGTGGACATGAAGGATTACCTCCAGGCGCTGGTCGCCGAACTCGGCGAAGCGTGGGCGAGCGACGAGCCGAAGCGGTCGCTGCACCTGAGCGCCGAGTCGATCCGCCTGCCCGCCGACCGCGCCGTGTCGCTCGGCGTGATCGTCAACGAGCTCGTCTCGAACGCGTTCAAATACGCCTATGGGCCGACCGACGCCGGCGAGGTGCGCGTGTCGTTGCAGCGCGAAAGCGAGCATGGTTTCGTGCTGGCGGTCGAGGATGACGGCGTCGGGCTGGGCGCGGTGCCGCGGACGCAAGGGTCCGGGCTCGGCAGCCGCTTGATCGGCGCGATGGCGAAGAGCCTGCGCGGCGCCGTCGAATACGATTCGGGCGGCCAGGGCGTCCGCGCGACGTTGCGCGCGGGAATCGTTTGATCGGCTATCGCCCATAGGCGCCGCCGCCGACCTGCTTCAAAAATCGACCGCGATCCCCTTCAGCGTCCAGTCGCCGTAGCGCGTCGGGTCGTCGCCGAGCGGATCGTCCTCGGGCGCTGTCACCTTTTCCGGTTCCGGCACCGGCGGGTTGGGCGACAGATGAGCGGGCGGCTTGACGTGCGGCGGGCGGGGCATGGCGGTCCTTGGACGATCTTCGGGCGTTGCGGCGCGGCGGGTTAGTCGCCAGATGGGCGCGCGATGAGCAGCCCGCAACCCCGAACCACGTCCGCACCCCCCGGTGTTCCCGCGCGCCAGGCGGCGCTGCGCCTGCTCGACGCGGTGCTGCGCCGGGGCGAGACGATCGAGCAGGCCGCGCCGCGCGCCACCGGTGCTTTGCGCGCCGACAATGACCGCGCGCTGGCCCGCGCGATCGCCGCCGAAGTGCTGCGCCACCTGCCCGATCTCGACGACCTGATCGATTCGGCGACGCGCCAGCGCCTGCCCGACGATGCGAAGGCGCGGTTCGCGCTACGCATCGCCCTCGCGCAGATGCTTGCGCTGGGTACGCCGCCGCATGCCGCGATCGCGACCGTGCTGCCGCTGGTCGATGGCGGCCCGCGCAAGCTGGTCCACGGCGTGTTCGGCACGTTGGGTCGACAAGGCGTGACATTACCCGATCCGCCTGCGCTCCCCGGGGAGACGGTGGCGCGTTGGGCCGAGCAATGGGGTGACGCGATGGTCGAGGCGGCGCGTCACGCGCTGGCGACGCCGCCGCCGCTCGACCTGACGTTGAAGAGCGACGACGGCCCCGACGGCACCGCGCTCCTGCCCGGCCATCGCCGCCTGCCGCGCGGGACGGCGATCCCCGAACTGCCTGGTTTCGCCGAGGGTGCCTGGTGGGTGCAGGACGTCGCGGCCTCGCTCCCGGCGCGCCTGCTCGGTCGTGGCCCCGGCGTCGCGATCGACGCGTGCGCCGCGCCCGGCGGCAAGACGATGCAGCTCGCCGCCGCCGGCTGGACCGTCACCGCGATCGACATCGCGGAAAGTCGTCTGGCACGACTTCGCGCCAATCTCGATCGCACGCATCTCGCCGCCGACGTCATCGCCGCCGACGCGACTCAGTGGCGACCGGCCGCGCCGGCCGATGCCGTCCTGCTCGACGCGCCGTGCAGCGCGACCGGCATCTTCCGCCGCCATCCGGACGTGATCCACCGCGTCCACTCCGCGCTGATCGACCAGATGGCCGACCTCCAGCGCCACCTGCTCGCGCACGCCGCCGGCTGGGTGAAAGCGGGCGGACAGCTGATCTACGCGACCTGCTCGCTCGAACGCGCTGAGGGCGAGGACCAGGCCGCCGCCTTCCTGTCCGCCAATCGCGATTTCACGACTCGGCCGATCCGCGCCGACGAGCTTCCCCCCGGCCTGGCGCCGTCGCCCGAAGGCTGGCTGCGCATCCTGCCCGGTGCGATCGCCGATCCGGGCGGGTGCGACGGCTTCTTCATTGCCCGATTCGTGCGGGCTAGGTAGAGCCCGCGCCATGCAGCAGCCGGTCCGCATCGCCCCCTCGATCCTCAGCGCCGATTTCACGCGGCTGGGCGAGGAAGTCCGTGCGATCGACGCCGCCGGGGCCGACTGGATCCATATCGACGTGATGGACGGCCATTTCGTCCCCAACATCACCTTCGGCCCGCCGGTGGTGAAGGCGATCCGCCCGCTGACGACGAAGCCGCTCGACGTCCACCTGATGATCGCGCCGGTCGATCCGTATCTCGACGCGTTCGCGGAAGCCGGCGCCGACACCATCTCGATCCATGTCGAGGCGGGACCGCACACACACCGCAGCCTGTCGCACATCCGCAGCCTGGGCAAGCGCGCCGGCGTCGTGCTGACCCCGCAGACCCCGGCCAAGGCGCTCGATTACCTGCTCGAAGCGGCCGACCTGGTGCTGGTGATGAGCGTCAATCCCGGGTTCGGCGGGCAGAGCTTCATCGATTCGTCGCTGCGCAAGATCGCCGCGATCCGCACGATGATCGACAAGGCCGGGCTCGCCATCGACCTGGAGGTCGACGGCGGCATCGACGCCGACACCGCGCCGCGCGCCATCGCCGCCGGCGCCGACGCGCTGGTCGCCGGCACCGCGACGTTCCGGGGCGGACCCGACGCCTATGCCGCCAATATCGCGCGGTTGAGGGGCGCGTGAGCGACGAGGCCGGCGACGGCATCGATCCGGGCAAGCGGCTGATCCGCCACGGCGGCGCCGGCGGCCTCTCGCTCGCCGAGCGGCTGGCCGAACGCTTCCACCGGCTGGCGTGGCGCACGCCGCTCCATTCGTTCCGCCTGCGCGGCCGTCATCCGCTCAAGCTGATCGCGGTGCCGGAGGATCCGTTCCTCGGCGATCCGCGTCGCGGCAACGCGCTGCTGGAGGGCCGCGTGACGTGGCGCGGCGAAAGTGTCGCGATCGCCGATCTCGATTTCGCCAAGCCGAGCTGGTCGCCCGCGTTCGGCGAACATCTCCACAGCTTCGCCTGGCTGCGCGACCTGTCGACCGTCGCGACGCGCGCGCAAGGAGTGCCGGTCGCCGAGACGCTGATGCGCGGCTGGCTGGACGCGCATGCCGACAAGGTCAGCGCGCCGGCATGGGACGCGGAGGCGTGGGGGCGCCGCATCCTGCACTGGATGGCGCACGCCCCGCTGATCCTGTCGTCGACCGACCTCGTCTATCGCAGCAAGGTCCTGAATACGCTGGCGCGCGGGGCGCGGCACCTCGACCGCACCGCCGACAAGGCGTCGCTCGGCCCGGCACGCGTCGCGGCGTGGTGCGGGGTGATCGCGGCCGGCCTGCTGATCCCGGGCGGCGATCCGCGGCGGCAGATCGGCGAGGATGCGCTGATCCGCGCGCTCGACGGCGCGGTGCTGGGCGACGGCGGCGTCGCGGCGCGCTCGCCGCTCGCACAGCTCGACATCGTCATGCTGCTGACGATGCTGCGCGACGCCTATGCCGCGCGCCGGATGGCGCCGCCCGCCGCGCTGGCCGACGTGCTCGGCCGCATGGTGCCGGCGTTGCAGGGCGTGTGTCACGCCGATCATGGCCTGTCGAGCTGGCAGGGCGGCGGCCCGGTCCGGCCGGAACGGATCGAGGAAGTGATCGTCGCCACCGGCGTCCGCGCGCGTCCGCTGCGCCAGGCGCGCGACTGGGGCTATCAGCGACTCGTCCAGGGCGATGCGGTGGTGATCGTCGATGCCGCGCCGCCGCCGGTCGCGCGACTGGCCGCGGGCGGGTGCGCCTCGACCCTGGCGTTCGAGATGTCGGCGGGACCCGACCGGCTGATCGTCAATTGCGGCGGCGCGCGGACGGCGGTCGTCCAGATTCCGCCGAGCCTGGTCGATGGCCTGCGCACCACCGCCGCGCATTCGACCTTGGTCGTCGGCGACAGCAACTCGACCGCGATCCATCCCGACGGTACGCTGGGCCGTGGCGTCGCCGAGGTCGAGCAGGCACGCCACGAAAGCACCGGGGGCAGCCGGATCGAGGCGAGCCATGACGGCTATGCCCGCCGCTTCGGCTTCGTCCATCGCCGCCAGCTGACCCTGACCGCCGATGGCCGCGAATTGCGCGGCGACGACATGCTGCTGCCCGCCGGCAAGAAGCGGCGGTCGGGCGCGACACCGTTCGTCATTCGCTTCCATCTGGGGCCGGGGGTCGAGGCTGCGCCGACCGCCGATGGCATGGCCGCATTGCTGCGCCTGCCCTCGGGCAAGCTGTGGCAGTTCCGCTGTCGCGGCGGCAGCCTCGCGATCGACGAGAGCCTGTGGATCGACGCCGACGGCCGCCCGGTCGCGACGCGCCAGCTTGTCGTGAGCGGCGAGGCGACCGCGGGCGGCGCCACGATCGGCTGGGCCTTGAAGCGCGCGACCTGAGCGGCCATGGGGGCGCCATCGTCCCCTTGTCCAGGAACCGCTTCCCATGCCGACCGATATCGTCCCGATCAGGCGCGCCTTGCTGTCGGTGTCGGACAAGACCGGCATCGTCGATCTCGCGCAGGCGCTGGCGGCGCAGGGCGTCGAGCTGGTCTCGACCGGGGGCACCGCGAAGGCGCTGCGCGAGGCGGGGCTGAGCGTGCGCGACGTGTCCGACCTGACCGGTTTCCCGGAGATGATGGACGGGCGGGTGAAAACGCTTCACCCGATGGTGCATGGCGGACTGCTTAGCGTTCGCGACGATCCCGAACATGCGGCGGCGATGACCGAGCATGCGATCGGCGCGATCGATCTGGTCGTCGTCAACCTCTACCCCTTCGCGGCGACCGTCGCGCGCGGGGCGAGTCGCGAGGACATTATCGAGAATATCGACATCGGCGGTCCGTCGATGGTGCGGTCGGCGGCGAAGAACCACGCCTTCGTCGCGATCGTCACCGATCCGGCCGACTATCCGCGCGTCGCGCGCGGCGAGACGACGCTCGACGAGCGCCGGACCTTCGCCGCCAAGGCATTCGCCGCGACCGCGACCTACGATTCGATGATCGCCAGCTGGTTCGCCTTCGCCGATCAGGGCGAGCGTTTCCCGCAGACGCTGCCGCTGGTGCTGCAACGCGCGGGCGAGGATCTGCGCTACGGCGAGAATCCGCACCAGGCCGCCGCCTTCTACGCCGCCACCGGCCCGGCGGCGCGCGGCATCGGCCAGGCGCGGCAGGTGCAGGGCAAGGCGCTGAGCTACAACAATTACAACGACGCCGACGCGGCGCTCGAACTGGTGTCGGAGTTCCGCTCGGGCCCGCCGACCTGCGTCATTGTCAAGCACGCCAATCCGTGCGGCGTCGCCAGCGCGTCGACGCTGGCCGAGGCGTACGGCGCGGCGTTTGCGTGCGATACGGTGTCGGCGTTCGGCGGGATCATCGCGGTCAACCGCCCGCTCGACGCCGCGACCGCCGCCGCGATCACCGGCATCTTCACCGAGGTCGTGATCGCCCCCGACGCCGATGCCGAAGCGGTGGCGCTGTTCGCTGCCAAGAAGAACCTGCGCCTGCTGCTGACCGGCGAACTGCCCGATCCGCGCCGCGCCGGCCTTACCGCCAAGTCGATCGTCGGCGGCTGGCTGGTGCAGAGCCGCGACAACGGCTCGATCGACGAAAGCGCATTGCAGATCGTGACGAAACGCCAGCCGACGCCGCAGGAATTCGCCGATTGCCGCTTCGCCTGGACCGTCGCCAAGCACGTCAAGTCGAACGCGATCGTCTATGCCAGGGACGGCGCCACCGCCGGGATCGGCGCGGGCCAGATGAACCGGCTCGAATCGGCGCGGATCGCGGCATGGAAGGCGAAGGACGCGGCGGACAAGGCCGGCTGGCCGCAGCCGCGCACGATCGGGTCGGCGGTCGCGTCGGACGCGTTCTTCCCGTTCGCAGACGGCTTGCTCGCGGCGGTCGAGGCCGGCGCGACCGCGGTGATCCAGCCGGGCGGCTCGATCCGCGACGACGAAGTGATCGCCGCCGCCGACGCGGCCGGGCTGGCGATGATCTTCACCGGGATGCGGCATTTCAGGCACTGAGCGGGCGCACGCGGATTGCGAGAGCAATCCGCGAGACGCCACGGCGGGCAGCGGGCGAGCGCAGCTCGTCCCGTCTGACGGCGTGGCGCCCTACGCCCCCTGCAACAGAAACCCCAGTTCCGGATCCGCCAGCCCGCTCGCCCGGCGGGCCGCGCGTCGGGCAAACGCCAGCGTGCACTTCTTCCGCCCCGGCGCGCTCAGCGGATGCGTCGCCGCCTCGCGCAGGATCGCGGCGTCGTAGCGATCGGCGATGATGATGCCCGACCGCGCCGGCAGGAACGCCTCGCCGGCCAGCGGACCGTGATCGAACCCCGCCGGCACCGCCCAGAAGAAGCGGTCGCAATGATCGAGATAGTCGAACCACTTGCCGTCGCCGAGCAGGTCGGCGCGCGACACCTTGATCTCGACGATGACGATCTGGCCGCGGCCGTCGATCGCCATGATGTCGGCGCGGCGCCCGCCGTCGAGCGGCACTTCGGTCATCGCCGCCAGATCGTGCCGCGCCAGCATCCGGATCACGCCGCGCGCAACGTCGCGGGCGCACAGCGCTTCGTCACCGACGGGCGGGCAGCGGGGAGCGGTATCGAGCATCCGCCCCGTCTAGAACATTAAGCGAACGTCGCCAAGGCTGGCGGTCGTTTTGTCGCGGCACTGGCCCGCAGCCTGAGCCCGGAAACCGGCTCAGCGATAGAAGATGTGGTTGCCGATCGTCTTGACGCGCTTCATCGCCCAGCCCGGCGATACGCGGCGCGCATGGAACGACAACGCGCCCTCGCTCGGATCTTCCCAGATATTGGTCAGCGCGACCTGCGCGATCGCCAGCGCCGTGCGGTAATGCGCGTTGGCGGGCGCGGTCGGCATCGCCCCGCCATGGACGAACGAGAACTGGCTCCGCTGCGTGACGACGCCGCAGATCGACGTCGGGTAGCGGCCCGACCGGGTGCGGTTGAGGATGACCTTCGCCACCGCCAGCTGGCCGAGCAGCGGCTCGCCATGCGATTCGAAATACACCGCGCCGGCCAGGCACGCGAGGTCCTTGTCGCTGGCGTCGGGAATGACCTGCGCCGACACGGCCGCGGCGAGGCTGGAGAAAACGAGGGTGGAAGCGGCCGGTCCGCCGGCCAGCGTCATCTGAGTCGTGGCACCGAGCGCCGGTACGGCGTGGATCGGCAGATCGGACGCCGCGGCGGGCGCGGCAAGACCGAAAATCGCGACGAGCGAGAGGATCGCGGACGCCACGGCGCGGACCAGAGAATGCATCGACCACTATTCTGTGCGGTTGGTGCGTGGCCGCGGCGACCGAAGCCCCGTTGCCAAGCTGTCCCCCCGACTGCGTCACCGCGCGCGATGCTCGATCGCCGCCACGGCCCAACGCCCCTATACCGATATTGCTGCTGGATTTTGGGTCGTGGGGAGTCAATCGCCGAGCAGGGTTTCAGCGGCGAGTCGTTGGGCATCCGCGACGTCCAGTTCGATCACCCAGAGATCGGGGTCGGATCGCCGCCGCTTCGCCCAATAGTCGCCGACCGCCAGGGGATCGTCGGCCGGGCCGACCGCGATCAGGTCGGTGCGTCCGTCGGGGCCGATGCCGCGCTCGAATATCTGTGCGCCGAGCCCCCGATCCTGCGTCACCACCAGGATCGCCCCCGCGCTGTCGTCGCCGCGCGCCAGCACCGCGGCGAACCCGCCCGCCGCGCCGACCCGCCGGACGAGCGCCGTGACCAGCATCGCACTCGTCAGCCGCGCACTCAGGCCGAATATCCCGGCAGTCCGGCCAGCGCGATGCCGGAGCGCATGAAGGTGCCGGTCCCCCGCGCCGCTTCCTCGCCATCCGCGTCGATCAGCCGCGCCTCGCCGACGAACACGCGCCGCTGCCCGCTGATCCAGCGCCCTTCGGCCACGACCGGCCCGGCCTTGAGCGGCCGCGTGAACAGCAGGTTGAACGCGGTGGTCAGCAGGAAGCGGTCGGTGACCAGGCTGTTGCACGCATAGAAAGCGGCATCGTCGAGCATCTTGAAATAGGCCGTGCCGTGAACCGCGCCGCCGGCATGGTAATGCCGCTCGTCCACCGCGAACCGGATTCGCGCGACGCCGCTGTCGACGATCTCGAGCGTCGAATCGAACAACCGGTTGATCGGCGCGGCGGCGTAGAGCGATTCGAGCGCGCGGAAATGCGCCGCCGCGCCGCCGCCCGACACGACATGTGTGTCAGCCGGCATCGTTGACCGACTGGCCGGCGATCAGCACGTACATCGCATCGCGCGACGCGGCACCGCGCAGCTTCGCGACCAGCGCGGAATCGCGCAGCGCGCGCGACACGCGGGCCAGCGCCTTCAGATGATCCTGCCCCGCATCGCTCGGCGAGAACAAGGCGACGACCAGGTCGACCGGGAGGTCGTCGACCGCGGCCAGATCAAGCGGCTTGGCGAGCGTCGCGATCACGCCGTGGATCGCGTCGAGCCCGTCGATCCGCGCATGCGGAATCGCGATGCCGGCGCCGAATGCGGTCGAGCCGATCTTCTCGCGCTCGGCCAGCGCATTCTCCGCGACCTTGGCGTCCAGCCCGTAGGTATCGGCGGCGAGCGCGGCGAGCTGATGGAACAGCGCCTTGCGGCTCGCAGCGCTCAACCGATGACCCGTCGCCGCGGGCCGGATCAGGTCCGACAGGTCGTCCATCGTCGGTGTCGGTCAGCCCGCGCGCTGCGGTTCGACCCAGCCAATCGTCCCGTCGCCGCGACGATAGACCATGTTGTACGCGCCCGTGCCCGAATTGCGGAACATCAGCGCCTGGGTGTTGCGCAGGTCGAGCATCATCACCGCGTCCGACACCGATGCGTCGGGCACGTCGACTCGCGTCTCGGCGATGATGAGCGGGGCGTCGCCGACATCCTCCTCGGTCGATTCCTGGAACAGGGTGTAGCCGGCATTGTCGTAGCCGTTGGCCTCACCGCCATCGGCACCCTCGCCCGACGCCTTGCGATCGTTCAGCCGGCGCATGTAGCGGCGCAGCTGCTTCTCGATCTTGTCCGCCGCGCCGACGAACGCGCCCGGCGCGTCATAGCCGTCGTTGCGCGCCTTCAGCACCAGCCCGCGCATCACGTGCGCGACGACGTCGCAGGTGAAGCCGGCATCGTGCGGCCCCTTGCCGAAGGTGACCTGCGCCGAGATCGCGCGCGCGAAATACTTGTCCGCAATCCCCTGGAGACGATCCTGCACCTGCCCCTGCAGGGCGTCGCCGGTTTCGACCTGATGTCCAGAGACACGGATATCCATCATTCTTCTCCAACTTTGATCGGGGTGGCGCTGCTACGCTCGCCCCGGGACACGCGTCAACCGGACGCGTCGGCCCCCCATAACGGGTTCTTGAGTTTCGCGACGAACGCGGCGTGGCGCGCGAGTTCGGCTTCGGGAACGGCGAAGACGCGCATCGGGCGAGCTGGCGCCGCATGGCGAACGATCTCGACCGATGCGGCGACCTCGACGTCGTCGCTCACCAGGGTCAGCCCGATCTGGCGCCCGCCGGTCAGTTCGACATAGACCTGGCACAGCAGTTGCGCGTCGAGCAACGCGCCGTGCAGCACGCGGTGGCTGCGATCGATCCCGTAGCGGCCGCACAGGGCGTCGAGCGAATGCTTGGCCCCCGGATGCCGCTGGCGCGCCATCGCCACCGTATCGATCATCCGCTCGAGCGAGATGATCTCCCGCCCCAGCCGGTTGAGCTCGCCGTTCAGGAAGCCGAAGTCGAACGTCGCATTGTGCGCCACCAGCTTGGCGTCGCCGATGAAGGCGAGCAGCTCCTCGACCTTCTCGTGGAATTTGGGCTTGTCCGACAGGAACGCGTCCGACAGGCCGTGGATGCGCTGCGCCTCCGCCGGCATCGACCGCTCGGGATGGAAATAGGCGTGATAGGTGCGCCCGGTCTCGACTCGATTGACCATCTCGACGCAGCCGATCTCGACCAGGCGGTCCCCGTTCGAAAAGGACAGGCCGGTGGTTTCGGTATCGAAGATGATCTCGCGCATCGGGTCCTATTATCGGTCTTGGCTCGCGCGGACGCAAGCAATCACCCTACGCACGGCGGCGCGGGTTTGCTCCAGGGGAATGTCGGTCGGGACGACATAATCGGCCCGCGCCCGCTTGTCGGCATCGGGCATCTGGCGCGCGAGGATGTCGGCGAGGCGTTCGCGAGTCATGCCGGGGCGAGCGAGCACGCGCGCCGCCTGCGTCGCGGCGTCGGCGGACACGACGACGGTCGTATCGACGTTGCGGTCGCCCCCGGTCTCGAACAGCAGTGGCACGTCGAACACGACCATGTCGGTATCGGCATGGCGCGCGAGGAAGGCGGCGCGCTCTTCGCCCACCGCGGGATGGACGATCGCCTCGAGCCGCTTGAGCGCCGCCGGATCGCCGAACACCTGCGCACCCAGCGTCGCGCGATCGACCCCCGCCGGCCCGGTCGTCCCCGGAAACGCCGCCTCGATCGCCGGCAACAACCGCCCGCCCGGCCCTTGCAGCGCTCGCACCGCGGCATCGGCGTCGAACACGGGCACGCCCTCGTCGGCGAACATCGCGGCGACGGTCGACTTGCCCATCCCGATCGAGCCGGTCAGGCCGATCGTCCTCATGCCGTGAGCAGCGCGCGCAACGCGTCGTCGCGCTCGCGCGGGGGTGCGGCGTCGAAGAACAGTTCGAACGCCGCCGCCGCCTGGCCGATCAGCATCTCCAGCCCGTCGACCGTCGCCAGATCGCGCGCGCGCGCCGCCTTCAGCAATCCGGTCTCCAGCGGCGCGTAGACGATGTCGTAGACCACCGCGTCGTCGGGCAAGGCCGACAGATCGAGGTCGAGCGGCGGCTGCCCCGCCATCCCGAGCGGACTGGTATTGACCAACAGCGCGGCCGGCGGGAGCGCGGCGTCGAGCGGCAGGGCATCGCCCCTGAGACCGAACTTCGCGAGCAACGCCGCGCCTTTGAGCGGGCTGCGATTGAGCAGGGTCACGCGCCCCGCCCCCACCCGCGACAGCGCGAACAGCACGGCACGCGCCGCCCCGCCCGCGCCGACCACCACGACCGGCTGCCCGTCCAGATCGAGATCGGCGATCGGCGCGTAGAAGCCGGCGGCGTCGGTGTTGGTCCCGATCGTCGCATCGCCATCGCGAAAGACGGTGTTGATCGCGCCGATCGAACTGCGCACGTCGCCGCGATCCTCGACGAAGGCGAGTGCGCTCTCCTTGTGCGGGATCGTGATGTTGCACCCGCGCCAGGCGGGATCCGCGCCACGAGCGGCGAAATAGTCGCCCAGGCCCTCGGTGCTCACCTGGGTCTTGCGATATTCCGCGTCGATGCCGAGCGCATCCAGCCAGAAATTGTGGATCGCCGGCGATTTCGAATGCGCGATCGGATCGCCGATCACCTCGGCATAGGGACGCGTCATGCCATCATCTCTCCGCGCACGCGCAGATAGTCGAGCACCGGCAGCAGCGGCATGCCGAGGATGGTGAACTGGCTCCCGTCGAGCCGCGAGAACAGTTGCACGCCGATCCCCTCGATCCGGAAACAGCCGACACACCCCGCGATCGCCGGCCATTCGGCATCGAGATAGGCGGCGATGAAATCATCCGACAATGGCCGAACGTGCAACCGCGCGCGCTCGACGTGCCGCCATACGGGGTGCCCACCCTCGACGATCACCGCCGCGCTCCACAGATCGTGCGTTCCGCTCGACATCGCGCGCAGATGCGCGGTCGCCTCCTCCCGACTGACCGGCTTGTCGAGCAACGTCCCGTCCGCCAGCGCGACGATCGAATCGCTGCCCAGCACCAGCGCGGTCGGATGCGCCTGCGACACCTTCAACGCCTTCAGCTCGGCGAGCGC
This sequence comes from Sphingomonas sp., assembly GCF_017304635.1. Taxonomy (GTDB): domain Bacteria; phylum Pseudomonadota; class Alphaproteobacteria; order Sphingomonadales; family Sphingomonadaceae; genus Sphingomonas. The sequence continues at coordinate 180,989 of NZ_JAFKMA010000004.1, read as the reverse complement.
GTCGGCGACGTCGCGCGCCGGCTGGCCGGCCATCGCCGCCTTGACGCCATCCTCGTCGACATGCGCCGGTTCCGCGACGTACGCGACTCCCGCGGCGTCGAGCATCGCCCGCCGCGACGCGCTTTGCGAGGCCAGGACCAGCGTCATTCGTCGCTCGCCTGTTCGCTGATGAGCGCGACGATCGCCGCCGCCGTCTCCTCGATCGACCGCCGCGTCACGTCGATCACCGGCCAGTCATTGTCGGCGAACATCCGGCGGGCATAGGCGACCTCACGCGCGACCGCATCCTGCTCGACATAGGCGGTCTCCGCCGACTGGTTGAGCGACAGCAGGCGGTTGCGGCGCACCTGGATCAGCCGGTCGGCGCTGGTCGTGAGGCCGACCACCAGCGGATGCTTGAGCTCGAACAGCTTCTGCGGCGGCGGGCTTTCGGGGACGATCGGGATGTTGGCGGTCTTGTACCCGCGATTGGCGAGATAGATCGAGGTCGGCGTCTTCGAGGTGCGCGACACGCCCGCCAGGACGATGTCCGCCTCCTCCCAATTCTCCCAATTGACCCCGTCGTCGTGCGCGATGGTGAACTGGATCGCATCGACCCGGGCAAAATAGGCGGCGTCGAGCATATGCTGGCGGCCGGGCCGCGCCTTCGCCTGCTGGCCGAGCAACCCCGACAGCGCGTCGTTGACCGGATCGAGCGGCGCCACCGCGGGCAAACCGAGCGCACGGCACCGTGCCTCCAGCGCATCGCGCATCTCGGTCGAGACGAGCGTGAACAGCACCAGCCCGGGATTGTGCGCGATCTCCTGCAGGATCCGCTCGAGATGCGGTTCGCTCCGCACCATCGGCCAGAAATGGCGGATCGTCTCGACATCGTCATATTGCGCGAGCGCCGCCTTGGCGATGTTCTCCAGCGTCTCGCCGGTGGAATCCGAAAGGAGATGCAGATGAAGCCGCATTTTTCAGCGATCCGGAAAGCCTGTGGGCAACATCGGCAAAACCGCTAGCGCAACTCGCGAGCCCGGCCAAGCGACACGCGGCCGTGGATAAACGTGCGTGTCGTCCACAGCGCCGCCAACACCCCTCGATTCCCCGCACAGCCTGTGGAAAGCGAGAATGGCGATACCGGAATCGTCGGGAATCCACGGCCCCGGCCACGTCAAGCTGTTGGCATTTGCGGGACGGGCGCATAAGCCCCGGCATCCACGTGCCAACCACTACAACAACCTTCTTCTATATTCTTCTATGACTCTTGGGATCGACGAACCGGTGGAAAAACCCCTCCTCGCGACGCTCCGTGGCGAGCGTCGCGCCGTGCCGCCGATGTGGCTGATGCGGCAGGCGGGGCGCTACCTGCCCGAGTATCGTGAGCTGCGCGCGGCGAAGGGCGGCTTCCTCGATCTGGCGACCGACAGCGGAACGGCGGCGGAGGTCACGCTCCAGCCGATCCGGCGGTTCGGGTTCGACGGGGCGATCCTGTTCTCCGACATCCTGATGGTGCCCTGGGCGCTCGGCCAGCATCTGTGGTTCGAAACCGGCGAAGGTCCGCGTCTCGCCCCGCCGCTGGTCGATGCCGCGCTGGCGGCGCTGCAACCGGCGCCGGAGCGGCTCGATCCGGTGTACGACACCGTGCGGCGCGTGGTCGCGGACTTGCCGCCTGCAACGACGATGCTGGGGTTCGCCGGCAGCCCGTGGACCGTCGCCACCTACATGGTCGCTGGCCAAGGTAGCCGCGACCAGGGCGCGACCCGGCGCATGGCCTATCGCGATCCTGCCGCCTTCCAGGCGATCGTCACGGCAATCGAGGCGATGACGGTCGATTACCTCTCGGGCCAGATCGCAGCCGGGGTCGAAGCTGTGCAATTGTTCGATAGCTGGTCGGGCAGTCTGGCGCCGGCCGAGTTCGAGCGCTGGGTGATAGCCCCCACCGCCCGGATCGTCGCGGCGTTGCGCGAACGGCACCTCGACACGCCGGTGATCGGCTTTCCCAAGGGTGCAGGGGCCAAGCTCGCCGGCTATGCGCGCGAAACCGGTATCACTGCGGTCGGCGTCGACGAGACGATCGATCCGGCCTGGGCGAACGACGCGCTGCCCGTCGGCATGCCGGTCCAGGGCAACCTCGATCCGCTGGCGTTGATTACCGGCGGCGCAGCGATGCGCGGCGCGGTCGACCGCATCCTCGCCGCCTTCGCCGGTCGCCCGCATGTCTTCAACCTCGGCCACGGCATCCTGCCCGACACGCCGATCGCCCATGTCGAGGCGCTGATTTCCATGATACGAGGGCGGTGATGGAATTCCTCGCGTCGATCTATCTGTGGCTGAAGGCGGCGCACGTCATCTTCGTGATCTTCTGGATGGCGGGACTGTTCATCCTGCCGCGCTACCTCGTCCATCATCAGGAGGCGCTGGGCACGCCCGAGGCGGCGAAGTGGGTCGAGCGCGAGGGCAAGCTGCGCCGGATCATCCTGACGCCGTCGCTGGTATTGGTGTGGGTGTTCGGCCTCGCGATCGCGACGGTGGGCCAGCATTGGCAGGAGGGCTGGCTGCACGCCAAGTTGCTGCTGGTGCTGCTGCTGACGGGCTATCACGGCTGGATGGTCGGCTATGCGAGGAAACTGGCGGCGGGGACGGCGACGCTGACCTCCAAGCAACTGCGGATGGTCAACGAGCTACCCGCCTTGTTCGTCGCGCTGATCGTGATCCTGGTGGTCGTCAAACCGTTCTGATCGCTTGCAATGTCGGATTTGCGTCGTCAGCCTGTGACCGACGCTCTTTGACATGGCGATATCACCATCCCTGGATGACCGGCCCGGCGAACGCCGGACCAGGCGGCGCGGCGGGTCGTACCCCCGTCAAGTTTGTCAAGTTTGACCGCGATGGATCGCCTTGACTTGAATCATCCGCATCCATAAATCGCATCGGCAAGGCAGTCGCGTCCGCGGCGCCTTCCCTCCTCTCCAGCATCGTCGCGGTCCCTTCGCAGACAGACGCTCGAAAACCTCCCCCACCTTTTCCCGGAATACACCCGAAATGCATCTCAAGGACCTCAAGAAGAAAGCCCCCGCCGACCTGGTCGCGATGGCGGAGGAGCTCGGCGTCGAAGGCGCGTCGACCCTGCGCAAGCAGGACCTGTTGTTCGCCATCCTGAAGGAGCAGGCGGAACAGGGCGACCAGATCATGGGCGAAGGTACGATCGAAGTGCTGCCCGACGGCTTCGGTTTCCTGCGGAGTGCCCAGGCCAATTACCTCGCCGGCCCCGACGACATCTACATCTCGCCCAACCAGGTCCGGAAGTTCGGCCTGCGCACCGGCGACACGGTCGAGGGCGAGATCCGCGCGCCGAAGGACGGCGAGCGCTATTTCGCGCTGACACGGCTCACCAGCGTCAATTTCGACGATCCCGATGTCGTCCGCCATCGCGTTAATTTCGACAATTTGACGCCGCTCTATCCCGAGCAGAAGCTGACGCTCGACCAGCTCGATCCGACCCAGAAGGACAAGAGCGCGCGCGTCATCGACATCGTCAGCCCGCAGGGCAAGGGCCAGCGCACGCTGATCGTCGCCCCGCCGCGCGTCGGCAAGACGGTGATGTTGCAGAACATCGCCAAGGCGATCACCGACAACCATCCCGAAGTCTTCCTGATCGTTCTGCTGATCGACGAGCGCCCGGAAGAAGTCACCGACATGCAGCGTTCGGTCAAGGGCGAGGTCGTCTCCTCGACCTTCGACGAACCGGCGACGCGTCACGTCCAGGTCGCCGAGATGGTGATCGAAAAAGCGAAGCGCCTGGTCGAGCACAAGAAGGACGTGGTGATCCTGCTCGACTCGATTACGCGCCTCGGCCGCGCCTACAACACCGTCGTGCCGTCGTCGGGCAAGGTGTTGACCGGCGGTGTCGACGCCAATGCGTTGCAGCGGCCGAAGCGTTTCTTCGGCGCCGCGCGTAATATCGAGGAAGGCGGCTCGCTGTCGATCATCGCCACCGCGCTGATCGATACCGGCAGCCGCATGGACGAAGTGATCTTCGAAGAGTTCAAGGGCACCGGCAACTCCGAAATCGTGCTCGACCGCAAGGTCGCCGACAAGCGCATCTTCCCGGCGATGGACGTCGGCAAGTCGGGCACCCGCAAGGAAGAGCTGCTGGTCGACCAGGGCAAGCTGTCGAAGATGTGGGTGCTGCGCCGCATCCTGATGCAGATGGGTACCGTCGATGCGATGGAATTCCTGCTCGACAAGATGAAGAACTCGAAGACCAACGAGGACTTCTTCGATAGTATGAATCAGTGATCGAGCGCGGACGGGATCAGCGTCGCTGATCCCGTCCGCGCCTTTTCGTTTGCCCCATCCTCTCCCCCTGCTACCGCCTCGCCTATGGCCGACTTTAGTTTTGCCGACGTCTTCACCGCGGGCGGTCTCGCCGCGCTCGGCCAGGTCATCCTGATCGACCTGACGCTGGCGAGCGACAACGTGCTGGTGCTCGGCACGCTCGCCTCCGGTCTGCCCGCCGACCAGCGCAAGCGGGTGCTGATGATCGGGGTCGGCGTCGCGCTGGTATTCCTGGTCGGGTTCGCGCTGATCGCGACGCAGTTGCTCCAATTGGTCGGGTTGTTGTTCGCCGGCGGGCTGCTGCTCGCCTGGGTCGCGTTCAAGCTCGCGCTCGAACTATGGTCGTCGCATCGCCACGCCGAGGCAGCCGATACCGTCAAGCCGGCCAAGACGTTCGGCCGCGCCGCGCTCCAGATCGCCGCGGCCGACTTGTCGATGAGCCTCGACAACGTACTCGCGGTCGCCGGCACCGCGCGCAATCACCCAGCGGTATTGCTGTTCGGTCTCGCGCTGTCGGTCACGCTGATGGCGGTCGCCGCCAACTTCATGGCCCGCGTGATCGAACGGTATCGCTGGATCGCCTATATCGGCGTGGTCGTGCTCTGCTACGTTGCCGGCAACATGATCTATCACGGCCTGACCGATCAAGCCGTCGGCGTGATCCCCGCGGTCCAGAACGTCACCTGACGCGTCAGAGGTTCGCCGCGAAGAAGGCCATCGTGCGCTCGTCGGCCAGGCGGGCGGCGTCCTCGACCCGGCGCTGGCCGATCTCGGTCGCGAAGCCGTGATCGACGCCCGGATAGTCGTGCAGCGTGACTTTCGGATGGTCGTCGAGCCCGGCGTGCATCTTGGCGCGGACGTCGGCCGTGACGAAATGGTCGTTGCCGGCGATGTGGAGCATCAGCGAATGCGCGATTGCGTGCTTTTCGCCGAGCAGACCGTCGATGCCGACCGCGTAATAGCCGACGCTGGCGTCGATATCGGTGCGCGCCGCCGTCATGTAGGCCAGCCGCCCGCCGAGACAGTACCCCACCGCGCCGACCTTGCCGCCATCGGCGCGCGCACGGGCGGCATGGATCGTCGCTTCGATATCGCGGATACCGAGGTCCTGGTCGAACTTGCCCATCCAGTCGAGTGCCTGCTGCATCTGGTCCGGGATATCGGGATCGAGTTCAATGCCGGGCTCCAGTCGCCAGAACAGATCGGGCGCGATCGCCAGATAGCCAGCCGCCGCGAGTTGATCGCACTTGCGGCGGATGCCCGGATTGACCCCGAAAATCTCCTGGATGACGATGATCGCCGCACGAGCGCCTCCGCCGTTGGGCTCGGCGATGTAGGCGTCGAACGTCGCGTCGCCGGCGAGCGTCGTGATCTGGATCGTGTCGGTCATGCGGTCGCTCCGTCCTCGCCCGTTGCGGACGCTGCCGCATCGTGGTCATAAGGGCGACGGTAGCAGCGCAGTCGGCCTGCTCAAGCGGAAGGTTCGCGGATGAAGATCAATCTCGAGGTCGATTGCACCCCCGAAGAGGCGCGCCGCGCGGTGGGCTTGCCCGACCTGACGCCGATCCACGATAAGTATATCCAGGCGATGCTGGGCGCGATGGACGGCACGGCGATCAAGCCGGAACTCATTGAAAACATGATGAAAAGCTGGAATCCGTTGGGAGATGCCGGGATCGCGTTCTGGCGCGGCCTGTTCGAGAATTCGATCGGCAAGAAGGACTAGATCGAGCCTCCCGAGCGATTGCGATGACGACGATTTTCGCCCCGTCGACCGGCTTGCCTCCCGCCGCCATCGCGATCGTGCGGATCAGCGGGCCAGCCGCCTTCGCGGCCGCTCGAACGCTTGCGGGTACCTTGCCTCCATCGCGCGAGGCGCGAGTACGGGCGCTTCGCGATCCGAATACCGGCGACTTGCTCGATCGTGCGATGGTGCTGACCTTTCGTGGACCGGCGACGGCAACGGGAGAGGATCTGGTCGAACTGCATCTTCATGGCGGTCGCGCGGTCGTGGCGGCGGTCGAGTCGGCGCTTGCGAACCTCCCCGATGTGCGACGCGCGGAAGCGGGTGAGTTTACCCGGCGCGCGCTCGCCAACGGACGCATCGATCTGGCGGAAGCCGAGGGGCTCGGCGACCTGTTGACCGCGGAAACCGAATTGCAGCGGCGGGCGGCGATCCGCCAGGCTGACGGAACGTTGTCGCGGCAAATCGCCGCATGGCGCGATCGTCTGGTCCAGCTTGCCGCTCAGGTCGAAGCGGCATTGGACTTCGCCGACGAAGCCGATGTGCCGCAGCTGTTGATCGATCGTGTTCGCGGCGATGCGGCGGAGATTGCGCGTGAGATCGCTGCAACGTTGTCGGCGCCGACCGTCGAACGGCTACGCGACGGAATCCACGTGGTCATTGCCGGGCCGCCGAACAGCGGAAAGTCGACGCTGTTGAATGCTCTGGTTCGAAGAGAGGCGGCAATCGTTTCGCCGATCGCCGGCACCACGCGTGACCGAATCGAAGTGGCCATCGCGCGACAAGGCATTCCGTTCGTGATGACCGACACCGCCGGCCTTCGCGCTGACACAGACGATATCATCGAAAAGACCGGTATCGATCGTGCGAAGACGGCAATCGCCACGGCAGACGCCGTTCTATGGCTGGGCGACAGCGAGCCACCGGACACCAGCATGCTGTGGGTGCATGCGCGAAGTGACCTACCGGATCGGCAAGTGAGGCCGGCTGGAGCGGTAGCGGCAGTGTCAGCGATGGATGCGACGACCATTGAGAATCTTTGGCGCGTCATCGTTGACCGCTGTCGAACCCTTTTGCCGGTCGTCAATGAGATCGCGCTAAATCACCGCCAAGCCCAGCACTGTCGTCGCGCGCTTGAGGCACTGAACATTGGCGACGTAACCGATGAACTTGTCCTCGCCGAGGCATTGAGGGCGGCACATAATGCGCTCGGCGCAGTGACCGGGCATGTGGGTGTCGAAGCGATGCTCGACGCGCTATTTCGAAATTTCTGCATCGGAAAGTGAGTGTTCCACGTGGAACAAGTGGCTAACAAGCGACATGCAACGCTTTGATGTTATCGTGATCGGCGGCGGCCATGCCGGCGTGGAGGCGGCCGCAGCGGCGGCGCGGCGCGGCGCAACCGTCGCGATCGTCACGTTCGCGCCTTCAAATATCGGCGTGATGTCGTGCAACCCCAGCATCGGGGGGCTGGGCAAAGGCCATCTGGTGCGTGAAATCGACGCATGTGACGGCATCATGGCTAGAGCCGCAGATGCGGCGGCGATCCATTATCGCATGCTCAATCGGAGTAAGGGAGCAGCGGTACGAGGGCCGCGGGTTCAAGCCGATCGTCGACGGTTCGCCGATGCCGTTCGCAACTTGCTGGAACGGTGTGGCAATATCTCGATCGCAGCGGGCGAAGTAAGTGGCCTGCGGATAGTCGGCGGTTCGATCGCAGGTGTCGTCCTTGCGGACGGCTCACAGCTCGGCGCAAGGGCCGTGATATTGGCAACGGGCACCTTTCTCGGTGCTCGCATGTTCAGAGGCGACGAACGCGAAGCTGGCGGTCGTTTGGGCGAGCGTGCCGCGACATCGATGGCCGATCAACTGCGAGTGTCGGGGCTTCCCATAGCCAGGCTCAAGACTGGCACACCTCCGCGCCTCGACGGACGTACGATCGATTGGGCGCGTCTTGAGCCGCAACCGTCGGACGACGATCCCTGGACGATGTCGCCGCTATCCAACGGCCGCGCCTTACCTCAGCTGGCGTGTGCGGTCACGCGGACGACCGAGCAGACCCACGACATTATCCGGTCATCGCTCGATCGATCTCCCTTATTCGGTGGCGCGATTGCGGGCGCCGGGCCGCGTTATTGCCCCTCGATCGAAGATAAGGTCGCCCGGTTCGGCGATCGTGACGGACACCAGGTTTTCCTGGAGCCGGAGGGCCTTGACGATCCGACCATCTATCCCAACGGCATTTCCACATCGCTGCCGACTGATACGCAACAGGCGATCATCAGGTCGATTCCCGGCTTGGAGGACGCGCGGATCACGGCCTATGGTTACGCCGTCGAATACGATCATATCGATCCCCGAATCCTCGACCATCGCCTGGAAGTATCGACCGTTCCCGGGCTTTTTTGTGCCGGACAGATCAACGGGACGACCGGATATGAGGAAGCGGCGGCGCAGGGGCTGGTGGCCGGCGCCAACGCCGCAGGTACGGCGCTGGAACTGGAGCCCTTTTTGCCAGATCGGGCCGACAGTTATATCGGCGTGTTGATCGACGATCTGGTTCTGCAAGGCGTAACCGAACCCTATCGCATGCTGACAGCGCGCGCAGAGTTCAGACTCAGGTTGCGCGCCGATAATACGGAAACGCGGTTGGGCACTTGTGCGGAGGCGGCCGGGTTGCTCGGGGAAGTCAGGCAGCGGCATTTGGACTCGCGCCGCGCCCGTCGGGATGCGGTCGATGCGGCACTGTCGGTGTCGTTTACCTCGAACCGTCTTGCCGAGATGGGTGTCGATGTCTCGCAAGACGGGTCGCGGCGCACGGCGGCGGAATGGCTTCGATTTCCGGCAGTGCAAGTTCATCATGTCGCGCCGGACTTGCCCTTATCTGACGTTTTGCTGGAAGCGGTAGAGGATGCCCGATACGCGCCGTATGTCGAACGCCAGAATGAGGAAGTCGCGCAATTGCGAGCGAGCGAGAAGATCGACATCACCCCCGACCTCGACTTCGCGGCGATCCCTGGGCTGTCAGTAGAGATGATCGAAAGGTTGACGGCCGCGAGACCGACGACGCTGGCGGCGGCCGGGCGTATTCGGGGGATAACCCCAGCGGCACTGACCGCGATCCTGTTGCAAGCGACTCGAAAAGCGGCGTGACTGAAGAAGAAGCTCGCGACTGGGTCGCCAACCATTTCGATCCCGCCACGGTGCGCCGGCTCGCCGCGTTGGCCGACTTGGTCGTAGCCGCCAATGCGCAACAGAATTTGATTGCGCCCTCGACGGTAGATCAAATCTGGTCGCGTCACATCGTTGACTCCCTCCAACTCCTGCATCTCGCGCAGCCGGGTAGATGGCTGGACGTCGGGACGGGGGCGGGCTTCCCGGGACTGGTGATTGCTGCGGCCGAGCCTGATCGCGAAGTAGTGATGATCGAGCCGCGGCGGCTACGAGTTGACCATCTGCGACAGTGTTCTGAGGTTTTGGATTTGCGAGTCGCTTCGGTCATCCACGGTAAGGCCGATACCCAGTCAATCATCAGCGCCGTGATTTCTGCACGAGCCGTTGCAACATTGGCCTCGGTGTTCGGCATGGCAAAGGGTTGTGCCGATTTATCCACGGCCTGGTTGCTGCCAAAGGGCCGCAATGCCGAAAGCGAACTGGCGGAAGCCAGGCGAAAATGGCATGGCGTGTTTCACGTGGAACAGAGCATCACGAGTCCTGATTCAAGCATCATCGTCGCGCGCGAGGTGAAAGCGCGATGACGGTCATCGCTGTGGCCAACCAAAAGGGTGGTGTCGGCAAGACCACGACCGCGATCAATCTCGGCACGGCATTGGCCGCGACCGGTATACGCGTGCTGATCGTCGACCTCGATCCACAAGGAAATGCGTCGACAGGTCTCGGCATCCATCGCGCCGCACGTGCGGTTTCGAGCTATGAAGTCCTGATCGGTAACGCATCGATCAACGATGCGGCTATGCCGACGCAGGTGCCGAAACTCGATATCGTTCCAGCCACGGTCGACCTGTCAGGGGCGGAGATCGAACTAGTCGAATATGAGGAGCGAACGCACCGGCTCGATCGCGCACTTGAGTCGTCTAGCGATCGCTGGGATGTGGTGTTGATCGATTGCCCACCGTCGCTCGGTTTGCTGACGATCAACGCGATGGTGGCGTCAGATTCGCTGCTCGTGCCTCTGCAATGCGAGTTTTTCGCTCTCGAAGGGCTCAGCCAGCTACTGACGACGGTCGAACGCATCCGTTCACGATTCAATCCCGGGTTGGCGATCATCGGCGTGGCGTTGACGATGTACGATCGCCGCAACCGCTTGACCGAACAAGTATCGTCGGACGTTCGCGCGGTGCTGGGCAAGGTCGTGTTCGACACCGTCATTCCTCGTAACGTTCGGCTGTCCGAAGCGCCGAGCCATGGTGTGCCGGCCCTGATCTACGATCATCGCTGTTCGGGATCCGAAGCCTATATGGCGTTGGCGAGCGAATTGATCGGTCGATTGAAACCAAAGTCGGCGTTGGCGGCATGAGCGAAGTCCGCCGTACCCGATCCGGTCTGGGCCGTGGCCTGAATGCGCTGCTCGGCGACATCGCGGCCGAACCGGTGGTAGCAGGTGGTGAACTGCCCAACGGCGTACGAATGATGCCGGTGGGTGCCCTGAGCCCTCAACCCGGACAGCCTCGCCGGGTGTTCGATGACCAGGCGCTCGACGAATTGTCGCAGTCGATCGCGACACGCGGTGTTCTTCAGCCGATCCTCGTCCGCCCGCATGGTCATAATTACCAGATCATCGCCGGCGAACGCCGCTGGCGAGCCGCGCAGCGCGCGCGCTTGCACGAAGTGCCAGTGATCGTCCGCGATTTCGACGACGCCGACACGTTCGAGATCGCGCTGCTCGAAAACATCCAGCGGCGTGATCTCAACGCGATCGAGGAAGCGGACGCATATCATCGGCTGATCGGCGAGTTCGGGCATACCCAGGAAGCGCTGGCGAAGCTCGTTCACAAGTCGCGAAGCCATATCGCTAACCTATTGAGATTGTTAGACCTTCCTGAAAGCGTGCGGGCGTTGCTGGTCGACGGTCGGATCGACATGGGGCACGCGCGCGCATTGCTCGGCGCGCCCGATATCGAGCGGCTGGCCGGCGAAGTCGTCGCCAAGGGACTGTCGGTTCGCGACACCGAGCGGCTGGCAAAGGCCGCGAAGAGCGAGCGGAGCGGATCAAGCGGTGGCGGTGGTGATCGCAACGCCGATATCGCCGCGCTCGAACGCCAACTGACCGACGTGATCGGCCTGGGTGTGCGGATCACATATAGCGCCAAGGGCGGCACCCTGACCGTCAGCTATTCGACGCTCGACCAGCTCGACATGGTGTGTCAGCGGCTGACCGGAGAACCGCTCTAGTCTAGCGCAACCGTGCCGCGCGGCGCGTCGTTTCCGCCAAGGCGAACTCGGCAAGCACGTCCCCTGCCCCGCCCGGTGCCATCAGCGCACGTTCAGTACGGCGCAGGCGGTCGATCGCGGCGGCGATGTCCGGCGCTCGCCAGCGTTGGACGAGCCGGATCATCCCCGCCTCCTCCCGCCAATGCACGCGCCGCGCCTTGACCGCGGCGGCGACGGGCTTGCCGTCATCGACCTCGGCGCGCGTCGCGGCCAGCGTCATCAGCTTGCGGACGACCTGGCGCAGGAGCGGGATCGCGGCCGCACCCGATCCGGCGAATTGCGCCAGTTCGACCGCGACGTCCTGAACTCGCCCCTCGAGGACGGTATCGACGATTTCCGACATTTGCGCATCGCCGAGCTCGGCACCCAACATATCGAGCGTATCGTCGTCGAGCTCGCGCGGGCGATCGGTAGCGGCATCGAGGTAGAGCGCCAGCTTTTCCACTTCGCGCGCGATCACCGCGCGATCGCCGTTGGCGGCGGCCATCAGCCGGCGGGCGGCACTCGGGGTCGGACGCAGGCCGTGCTCGCGAGCGATCCCCGCCACCATCCGGTCGGCCGCCGCACCGTCGGGGATGTAGCACGCGAAGGTCATCGCCGCCGGCTGGGCGACCGCGAACTGGAGCAGCTTGGAGCTGCTGCGCAACCCAGGTCCGATCATCACCACCGGATGCTCGACCTGCGCCTCGGCGAGCAACAGCTGCGCCGTCTCCAGGGCGTCATCGCCGACATTGCTGACCAGGATCCACCGACGCCCGCCGAACAGCGCCAGCGACCGCGCTTCGTCGAGCACGCGGCCGGGATTGCTCTTGAGCGTGTTGCCTTCGACCGCAACGCGCTCGGCATCGGTGCCCAACGCTCGACCGAGCCGGGCGGCGTGGTCGGCCGCCCCGGCTTCGTCGGGACCGTGGAACAGGTAAAGTCGGATCGACGGCGACGCCGCATCGAGCGCAGCGATCAGCTGGTTTTCCGACGCTTTCACTGGGCGGGGTTGCGCCGCATGAACAAGGCGACGCGCGTCACGATCTGATCGGCGACGATATCGGACAAGCGTTCGAGGGCGGCATTCTCGGCGGAAATCGTCGCATATTCCGAATCGACCACGTCGATCCCGGTATCCGACCCGGCGGTAGCATCGAGCACCGTCTCACCGGTCTGCGCATCGACCAGTTGGAAGCGCGCACGCAACGTGCGCCGTTCGCGCGTCACGCGATTGTCGCGCGTGATGCCGAGCCCGATGATGTTGTCGTCGAGCCGCACCTGCAACCGATAGCGTGCCGCGGCGCCAGCCGAATCGGGCAAGCGGTCGCGCAGCGCGTTGCTGACCAGATAGCCCGATTTGCCTTCGATCGGCGCGACCGCGACGCTGGCGAGCCCGCGCGCGACCGGCCCCGATCCACCGCCCTGATAGAGCGGATGCAGCCCACACGCCGGCAGCGCGAGGGCGAGAGCGAGGACGAGTCGTTTCATGCGACCAGATTGACCAGCCGATCGGGAACGACAATCACCTTCTTCGGCTCGGCGCCATCGAGGATGCGCAGCACGGCCGGATTGGCGCGCGCCGCGGCCTCGATCGTGGCCTTGTCGCTGCCCTTGGGCATCGTCAGCGTGTCGCGCAGCTTGCCGTTAACCTGAATCGCGATCGTCACTTCGTCCTCGACCAGCAGAGCGGGATCGTGGTCGGGCCAGGCGGCGTCGGCGATCAGGCCATCCTTGCCCATCGCCGCCCACGCCTCTTCGGCCAGATGCGGCGTCATCGGCGCGACCAGGCGGACGAACGTGTGGATCGCGGTGCTGCGCGAGGCGGAAGGCGCGGCTTTTTCGATCGCGTTGACCAGTTCGTAGAGCTTGGCGACCGCCTTGTTGAACTGCAACGCCTCGATATCGGTCGCGACCCCGGCGATGGTCTGCGCCAGCTTGCGGTCGAGCGCTTTGTCCTCGCCATTCGCGTCACTCACGCCATCGACCAGGCGCCACAGCCGCTGGACGAAGCGCCACGATCCCTCGATCCCGCTTTCCGACCAGGCGAGGTCACGCTCGGGCGGCGAATCGGACAGCATGAACCACCGCGTCGCGTCGGCGCCGTACTGGTCGACGATTGGTTCGGGATCGATCGTGTTCTTCTTCGACTTCGACATCTTCTCGGTGCGGCCGACCGTGATCGGCAGCCCGGTCTCGATTTCGATGCCATCGCGCACGTCGTTCGGGGACAGCCACTTGCCCTCGACCGACTTGTACGTCTCGTGCGTCACCATGCCTTGCGTGAACAGCCCGGCGAACGGCTCGGCCACGTCGAGCAGGTCCATGTGCTTGAGCGCGCGCGTCCAGAACCGCGCGTAGAGCAAATGGAGGATCGCATGCTCGACCCCGCCGATATATTGCCCGACCGGCAGCCATTGTTCGGCGATCGCGCGATCGAACGGCTTGTCCTTGGGCTGGCTGGCGAAGCGGATGAAATACCAGGAGGAATCGGCGAAGGTGTCGAGCGTGTCGGTCTCGCGCACCGCGTTCCCGCCGCAGCTCGGACAGGCGACGTGCTTCCAAGTCGGGTGGCGATCGAGCGGGTTGCCCGGCACGTCGAACGACACGTCCTCCGGCAACACCACCGGCAACTGGTCGCGCGGCACCGGCACCACGCCACACGTATCGCAATGGATGATCGGGATCGGCGTGCCCCAATATCGCTGGCGGCTGACGCCCCAGTCGCGCAGGCGGAACACGGTGGTGCCGTGGCCCCAGCCGCCATCCTCGGCGCGGCGGATCACTTCGCGCTTGGCATCCTCGACGTCCATGCCGTCGAGGAAATGCGAGTTCACCAGTGTGCCCGGCCCCGAATAGGCTTCGGCATCGGTGAAGGTGGGGTCGGTGCGGTCGCCGTCCGACACGACGCGCCGGATCGGCAGGCCGTATTTGCTGGCGAATTCGAAGTCGCGCTGGTCGTGCGCCGGGACGCCGAATACCGCGCCGGTGCCGTATTCCATCAGCACGAAGTTGGCGATGTAGACCGGCAGCTGCCACGCCGGATCGAACGGATGTGTGACCGTCAGCCCGGTGTCGAAGCCGAGCTTTTCCTGCGTTTCCAGTTCGGCGGCGGTGGTGCCGCCCTGCTTGCACAGCTCGACGAAGGCTGCCGCGTCGGGATTGGCCACGGCGACGCTTTGCGCGATCGGATGATCGGCCGCGACCGCGACGAAGCTGGCGCCGAAGATCGTGTCGGGGCGCGTGGTGAAGACCTCGACCTCGGCACCGTCCGATACGCGCCAGCGGAATTGCAGCCCCTGGCTCTTGCCGATCCAGTTCTCCTGCATCAGCTTGACCTTGTCGGGCCAGTGATCGAGCCCCTGCAAGCCCTCGAGCAGTTCGTCGGCGAATTGCGTGATCCTTAGGAACCACTGGTTCAGCTTGCGCTTCTCGACCAGCGCGCCCGACCGCCAGCCGCGACCGTCGATGACCTGCTCGTTGGCCAGCACGGTCATGTCGACCGGGTCCCAATTGACCGACGATTCCTTGCGATAGACGAGGCCCGCCGCCAGCATGTCGAGGAACAGCGCCTGTTCGTGGCCGTAATAGTCCGGCTCGCACGTCGCCAGTTCGCGGCTCCAGTCGAGCGCGAAGCCCAGTCGTTTCAGCTGCGCCTTCATCGTCGCGATGTTGTCGCGGGTCCAGCCGCCGGGATGGACGCCCTTTTCCATCGCGGCGTTCTCGGCCGGCATGCCGAACGCGTCCCACCCCATCGGGTGGAGCACTTCCATCCCCTTCATCCGCCGATAGCGCGCGAGCACGTCGCCCATCGTGTAGTTGCGGACGTGCCCCATATGGATCCGCCCCGACGGGTACGGAAACATTTCAAGGACATAGCTCTTGGGCTTGGGACTGTCGTCCTTCGCGGCGAACGTCTGACGCTCGTCCCACACGCGCTGCCACTGGGCATCGGCCTTCAGTGGATTGAAGCGTGACATTTCTGGCCAACTTCCGTTGATAGCGGCGCCGGCCCGCTCCCCCACCCGGCCGCCCAATCAGGATATCGTATGGGCGGCCGGGTGGGGGAGCGGGCCGGCGCCGCGATAAAACTATTGCGCGACGGCCGCGCGGCGCAGGTCGCGGGCGCGGGTAAGGATGATGTCCTCCAGCTTCTGCACGGTCGCCGCCTGCACCGGGGCCGCCACCCACTGGCCGCCCTGATTGACCTGGCGCAGCGCCGCGACGCGCACGGCATCGGCGCGCAGATCCTGGTCGAGGATGGTCACGGTGACCTTCATCCGCTCGGTCGGCAGCTGCGGATTGGCGTACCAGTCGGTGACGATCACGCCGCCGTTGGAGTCGGTCTGGAGGAGCGGCATGAAGCTCAGCGTGTCGAGCGTCGCGCGCCACAGATAGGCGTTGACGCCGATCGTCGTCACCTTCGATGCGGCGATATCGGCGACGGGCCGCCGGTTGCCACCATGCGAGCACGCCGCCAACGGCAGCAGGACAGCCAGAAACGCGGCATGGCGCAGACGGGTCATTCGGGTAATCCTGACACTTAAAGCTATGACGGCGGCCATCTATAGAAGCTGGCGGGCCAGCCGCAAGCGGCGACCGTTCGGCCTCATTGTGGGCTGGATGCAACACTCGTTAAAAAAGACGTCGGAACTGTGGCGGAGTCGGAACTTTCCATGGTAGGGGCCGTATCGTTCGAGACTCGCACGGGACTGCAACAGGGTGTCTGCTTCGCGCTGGATCATGGCTTCGTTGATGGGGACGCTTGGCGTCGCCGCCGCTTATGCCATGCCCGCGCCGACCGTCGCCAGCGCCGCGCGGAACGCCAGCGCCGGTCGCTCGAGCCAGATCTTCTTCACGCCCGCGGCGGCCGATCCCAAGCTGGCCGCTCTGGTCGCGCGCAGCGGGCTCGGCGGCACGCCGTTCCGCTTCACGCCCGCCGAATCGCGCGGTGAGCGTCGCGTCGCGTCGATCGCGGTGCCGGTGGTGACCGCGCGCGCCGGCGAGATCGGCCTGCGCAACCAGCCCGCGATGCCGCCGGTCGGAATCGCGCCGATCCACTATTCGCTGGGCAACCCGGTCACGGCGCGAGTCGTGATGCCCGACCTGAAGGTCGACATCGGCAGTTCGCCGGCACCGCGCCGCGTGGTCGATATCGGTGCCAGCATGGCGAGCGGGCGCCGCTCGCCGCTCAAGGGCAATCCCGAGCCGAGCCGCGACGATGCGCGGTTGACGAGCGGTCCGTCGAACATGATCGATATCGGCGGGTCCTATTCGCTCAGCCGCAACCTCGATGTGACGGCGGGTGTCCGCTACAAGTCGCAGGATCGCGACCGCCTCGCGCCGTTGCCGGATGACCGGCGCGAGAGCCAGGCCGTCTATGTCGGGACCGCGTTCCGGTTCTGAGCTTTTTGCCCTGACTTAGCAGGGCTAAGTCAGGTTTCAGCAAAAAGCCCGGCCGGCGTAGCGTAGCGACGACCGACGACGCGGCTTTGCCGCGGCGCGCCTCTCAAAGCCAGGCGTCGATCCCCGCCCACCCATCGAAGCCGGTGAGTGCGCGGAACCGCCGCGCATCCATCCCGCCAAGCGCGATCGCCACGACCGGCAAACCTTGCATTATTCGCCGTGCGTCCTGCGGCCCCAGCCCGGCCCCTCCAGGATGCGATCGAGTCGCGAACACCGGCGATACGAATACCACCACTGCCCCACGTCGCACCGCACGCACCGCCTCGCCTCGCGAATGTGCCGCCGCCGTCCGCAACCCGATCCCGCGCTGATTGTGTACGCCGTCAGCCCCCGGCCCGCACCACGCGCCGGCCCGCACCACGATCAGTCCCCGCGCTCGCGCGACGCGCACGACGCGCGCGAACAGCGTGCGCCGTTCGGCGGGGGGTGTCGCATAATGCCGGAACACCACCCCGCCCCCGCGCGGCAACCGACGTAGCGCGCGCCACAAATCCTCGCCCATCCGCTCGTCGGTCATCAGCCAGACGTGCGGAATGGCGGCAGGGGCTTGGCGGCGCGGCACGGCCACGCCTATAGCGCGCCGCATGACGACCGACGACCCCGCCGCGCGGCTCGCCGGCGTCCGCGCCCAGATCGATGCCGCTCGCAAGCTTGCGGGGCGGCAGGACGCCGTCACCCTGATCGCCGTATCCAAGACTCATCCGATCGAAGCGATCACGCCGCTGATCGCCGCCGGACAGCGCGTGTTCGGAGAGAATCGCGTACAGGAAGCGCAGGCGAAATGGCCGACGCTGCGCGAGGCGCAGCCCGACCTCCACCTCGCGCTGATCGGGCAATTGCAATCGAACAAGGCGGCCGATGCCGTGGCGCTGTTCGATGCGATCCACGCGGTCGATCGCCCGTCGCTGGTCGCGGCACTCGCCAAGGCGATGGACGCAGCCGATCGGCGGCCGGACTGCTTCGTCCAGGTCAATATCGGCGACGAGCCGCAAAAGGGCGGCTGCGCTGTGGCCGAGCTGCCGATGCTGCTGGCCGAGGCGCGCCACGCCGACCTGCCGGTGGTCGGGCTGATGGCGGTCCCGCCGCTCGACGTCGAGCCGGCACCCTATTTCGCGCTGCTGGCGAAGCTGGCGCGCGACCATGGCCTTGCCGGGCTCAGCATGGGGATGTCGAGCGACTTCGCGACCGCGGTCACGCTCGGCGCGACGCATGTGCGCGTCGGATCGGCGCTGTTCGGAGACCGGACATGAGGTTCCAGGCGCTGCTGTTCGACTTCGACGGCGTGCTGATCGAAAGCGAATATGTCGGCAACCGGCAGCTTGCCGACTATCTGACCTCGATCGGCCATCCGACCACGCCCGAACAGTCGATGGCCAATTTCATGGGCTATTCGGGCGTCGATTTCTTGGCGAAGGTCGAAGGCTGGATCGGCCGCCCGCTGCCGCCCGATTTCCATACCGCCCGCGCCGCCGAGGACGCGCGCGCGATGGCGGCGGGGATCGACGCGGTGGCCGGGGCGGTCGACTTCGTCGAATCGCTGCCGGCCGACCTGCCCAAGGCGGTGGTGTCATCGAGCGCGACGCGCTGGATCCGTCGGCACCTCGACCATATCGGGCTCGGCGACGTGTTCGGCGATCATATCTATTCGGGGCGCGAGCATGTCACGCGGGGCAAGCCGGCGCCCGACCTCTATCTGTTCGCAGCGGATCAGTTGGGCGTCGCGATCGGCGATTGCGCGATCTTGGAGGATTCGATCGTCGGCGCGACGGGCGCGGTGGCGTCGGGCGGTTACGTCATCGGGCTGTGCGCGGGCACGCATTGCGCGGCCGATCATGGCGATCGGTTGCGCGCGGTCGGGGTCGATGCGATCGCGACCGACTTCGCGGCGGTACGAGCGCTGCTGGCAATGTAGGATTTGGCCGGGCAGGGCGGGGGCATGACCACTACCCCGTCCGCCACCGCCCAATCGACGTCGCGGGGCACGCCGTACCCCCGTCAATTTTGTCAAATTTGGCGGTGGCCTAAAGCTGGTGCCCCGTACGATCGCGTTTGGTCGCGAGGTATTTTTCGTTGAACCGATTGGCCGGCAGCGCGATCGGCACGCGCTCGGTAACGGTGATGCCGGCGGATTCGAGCACGCGCACCTTCTCCGGATTGTTGGTCAGCAGGCGGATCGTGGTCTGCCCGAGCAGATCGAGCATCCGCGCCGCGATCCGGAAATCTCGCGCGTCGATCGCGAAGCCCAGCCGCGTGTTGGCGTCGACCGTGTCGAACCCCTGGTCCTGCAACGCGTAGGCGCGCAGCTTGTTGACCAGCCCGATCCCGCGCCCCTCCTGCCGCAGATAGAGCAGGATACCCCAGCCGGTGTCGGCCATCGCGTGCACGGCGGCGTGGAGCTGCGGCCCGCAATCGCACTTCAGGCTGCCGAGCACGTCGCCGGTCAGGCATTCGCTGTGGAGGCGGACGAGCGGCGGGCGGCCGTCGGGATGGCCGACGATCAGCGCGACATGCTCGCCGGGCGAATCGGGGGTGCGGAAAGCGACGATCTCGGCCTGCTCGCTGTCGGCGACCGGCAGCCTGGCGCGCGCCGCGATGGCGAGGCGGATCGGATCCTCGAAGGCCGCGATGTCCGCGGTCGAGATCGCCCGTTCGCTGGCGTCCCCGACGAAGAAAGCGGGCAACACCCCGGCGGTCCGCGCCAGCGCCAGCGCCGTCGTCATGACGTCGGCATCGTTGACCGGCAGCGCACGGAACGGCCCCTTCAGCGGGGTCGCCATGTCGAACTGCGGGTCGGCCAGCGCCACCGCCGTGTCGAAATCGAGCCACGGCGCCCGCTCGACCAGCACCGGCGCGTCGGGGGTGGCGGCAGCGATCTGGTTGGCGAGCTTCAGCGTCGCCGCGCGACCGGCCGATAGCAGCACCGGCGCTGCGGCATCGGGGTCGAACGCGGCCAAACGCCCGGCGTCGGCCGTCTCGACCGCGAGCAGCCCGATCGGCGCACCGCCGCCACGAATCGCGATCGGCCAGCCGCGGCGCAGCGCGTCGATCGCCCGCGCTACCTCTCGGGTCGCGCCGCTCACAGGGCGAACTCGGTCAGGATCGGGACGTGGTCGGAGGGTTTGAGCCAGCTCCGGCACTCCTCGAACACATGATGCGCGCGCGCCGTCGCGGCGACATCGGCGGTCGCCCACATATGATCGAGCCGCCGCCCGCGATCGTTGACCGTCCAGTCGGGCGAGCGATAGCTCCACCACGTGTGCAGCCGCGCCGGCGCCGGGTAGAAGTGCCGGCCGAGATCGACCCACGAATTGGACGCCTTCAGCCGGTTGAGCGCATCCACCTCGACCGGCGTATGGCTGACGACGTTGAGCAACTGCTTGTGGCTCCAGACGTCCGACTCGAGCGGGGCGATGTTGAAGTCGCCGACCAGGATCGTCGGGCAGGCGAGCGTCGCCGACCACGCCGTCATCCGCTCGACGAAATCGAGCTTCTGCCCGAACTTCGGATTCACGTCGCGGTCGGGCACGTCGCCGCCGGCGGGAACGTAGACGTTTTCCAGCCGCACGCCGTTCGCCAGCCGCACGCCGATATGGCGCGCCTCGCGATTCGCCTGCCAGTCGAAGCGATCGTCCTCGGCCAGAGGCACGCGGCTCAGGATCGCGACGCCGTGGTGCATCTTCTGCCCGTGCAGGATGATCGTCTTGTAGCCGAGCCGGCGGAACGCCTCCCGCGGGAAGTCCTGATCGACGACTTTGGTTTCCTGGAGGCAGAGGATGTCGGGCGCCGCCTCGCGCAGGAACCGCGCGACGATCTCGATGCGAAAGCGGACCGAATTGATGTTCCAGGAGACGATCTTCACGGGGGGGACTTAGGAGGTCGGGAAGGTTTCGTCACCTGCCCGCCGCGGCGTTGTTTGCCGCGCTCACGCGCGGATGCGGTGCCAGCCCGCTCCCCCGCCCGACCACCCAGCCAGGATATGCTATGGGTGGTCGGGCGGGGGAGCGGGCTGGCACCGCTAATCGCCGAGAGGCGATCAAAAAGAGAAAGGCCCCCGCTCCGGGGGCAATGGAGCGAGGGCCGACCTAGCGTTCGTCACGCAGGCGGGAAGTGGGGTCGTCCGGGGCAACAGGGGGAAAATCCCAGGCCGCCCCACATCCGCAAGACCGCTTCTAGGCCAGACTAGCTGTCCGGCAGATGAACGATTCTGTCATTTTCGCGTCGTCGCCCTCACCGGGTCGTTGAAGCGGAACGTTCCATCGGAAATCGGCACGTTGAATCGCTGCCCAGATAGCCGGATCGTGGTGCGGTTGTTCTGCGCATCGAGCGCGACCCAGCCACGCAGTTGCAACCCGGCAGGAGCCGATGCCATTTTCTCGAAGATCAACGTGATGCGACCATATTCGGGATGCTTGGGATCGTTCGCCTCGACCGACACGATCGCCGGATCGGCGGTCGGCACGACCTTGGCATAGCGGCCGATGTCCTTCGACGGATCGAGCAGCACGCCGAGCGGCGAGCCACCGATCGGCCACCGCTGCTTCTGTCCGACCGAGTAATCGAGGAACCAGAGCGACTTGCCGTCGGCGACGATCAGGATCGGCACGCCCTTTTCGTACTGGAAGCGGACCTTGCCCGGACGCTTGAGCGACAGCGTGCCGGTCAGCACCTTGCCGTTGCGGTCGGTCTGGGTGAACGTCGCGGTCATCGACTCGACCGCCGACAGATGCGCCTGGACCTGGCTCAACTCGGAGGAAGCGGCCGG
Source organism: Sphingomonas sp. (assembly GCF_017304635.1). Classification (GTDB taxonomy): domain Bacteria; phylum Pseudomonadota; class Alphaproteobacteria; order Sphingomonadales; family Sphingomonadaceae; genus Sphingomonas. The sequence goes on along the minus strand of NZ_JAFKMA010000004.1, from coordinate 159,264 downwards.
CGCGACGGCGATCAGCGCGGGCAGGGGCAACAGCGCGAGGGCGCGAAACGTCACGGATATTCTCCTAAAGGGGGATGGCATAGCCTGACGCGGCCGCCTTGAACCCGTTCTGAACGCGCTACGTGCGTTTCAGCCATGCAGAAACAAGCGGGCCGGCACCGTGAACGTCAAATCGGATTGCCGTCGCGGTCGCGAAGCACTTCGCGGCGCCCGACGTGATCGGGGCGTCCGACGATGCCGTCCTTTTCCATCCGTTCGATCAGGCGCGCGGCGGAGTTGTAGCCGATCCGCATCTGGCGCTGGAGCCACGACGTCGACGCCTTCTGGCTCTCCACCACCAGCTGGATCGCCCCGCGATATTGCTGGTCCTCCGCCGAATCCTCGCCGAGCGGCGCGCCGTCGAGCGCGAAGCCGTCGTCGCTCTCCTCGGTGACCGACTGGACGTAGTCGGGCTGGCCCTGCGCGCGCCAATGGTCGGCGACGGCGTGGACTTCGTCGTCGCTGACGAACGGGCCATGCACGCGGCTGATCTGCTTGCCGTACGCCATATAGAGCATGTCGCCCTTGCCCAGCAGCTGCTCCGCACCCTGCTCGCCCAGGATGGTGCGCGAATCGATCTTGCTGGTGACGTTGAAGCTGATTCGCGTCGGCAGGTTCGCCTTGATGACGCCGGTGATGACGTCAACCGAGGGACGTTGCGTCGCCATGATGAGATGGATGCCGGCCGCACGCGCCTTCTGCGCCAGCCGCTGGATCAGGAATTCGACTTCCTTGCCGGCGGTCATCATCAGGTCGGCGAGTTCGTCCACCACGATGACGATCTGCGGCAGCGGCTGGAAGTCGAGCTGCTCCTCCTCGTACACGGGCTTGCCGTCCTCGTAGCCGATCTGGACCTTGCGGCCGAGCGGCTGGCCCTTGGCCTTGGCGGCACGGACCTTGTCGTTGAAGCTGGCGAGGCTGCGGACGCCGACAGACGACATCTGGCGGTAGCGTTCCTCCATCTGCTCGACCGCCCATTTCAGTGCACGGACGGCCTTGGCCGGATCGGTCACGACCGGCGCGAGCAGATGCGGAATGTCCTCATACATACTCAGTTCGAGCATCTTCGGGTCGATCATGATGAGCCGGCACTGATCGGGCGTCAGTTTGTAGAGCAGCGACAGGATCATGCAGTTGAGCCCGACCGACTTGCCCGATCCGGTCGTGCCGGCGACGAGCAGGTGGGGCATCGGCGCCAGGTCGACGATGACGGGATCGCCGGCGATGTTCTTGCCGAGGATCAGCGGTAGCGAGGCATTCTGATCCTCGAACGCGTCGTCGGCGACGAGTTCGTGCAAGGCCACCATCTCGCGCTTGGCGTTGGGCAGCTCGATGCCGATCACGGTCCGCCCGGGCACCGTCGCGACGCGCGCCGAGATGGCGGACATGTTGCGGGCGATGTCGTCGGCCAGCTGGATGACGCGGCTCGCCTTGATCCCGGCGGCGGGTTCGAGCTCGTACATCGTCACGACTGGGCCCGGCCGCACCTCGGTGATCGCGCCCTTGACGTGGAAGTCGTCGAGGACGGTCTCGAGCAGGCGCGCGTTGCGCTCCAGTGCCGCCTTGTCGATCGGGCCGTTTGCGGACGGCGGCGGGGCTTTCAGCAGGTCGAGCGTCGGCAGGCGGTAATTGTCGCGCAGGTCGAGGCTCGCCTGTTTCGGCCCGCGGGCGGGCTTGGCCTGGCTGGCAGGCTGCGTCCGGTCGGCGATGACCGGCGCGGGGCGATCGTCGGGCAGCGCCACCGCGCGCGGCTGGCGGATCGTCTGATCGGACGCCTGCTCGGCCTCGCGCCGATCGGGCAGGCGTACCGGCGTCGCGGTCGAGGCCCTGAACCGCGGCATGCGCGGCAGGTCGAGCTCCAGGCTCATGAACCACAGCACGAACCCGGCGCAGCCGAGCGCGACCGCGACCAGCCGCTCCGTCCACAGCACGCCGCTCGGATTGCCGATCAGCGCGATCACCCAGTCGAGCGCGCCGTGCACCAGCATTCCGACCAATCCACCGAGCCCCGCCGGCCAGGTGAGCGACGCCGCGCTCGCATAGAAGGTCAGCGCGGTCGCCATCAGCGCGACGCCGATCGTCGCGGTCGCCAGCATGCGCAGCCAATGCCCGACCGGCTCGTCGCACCACATCCGCCACGCGACGACGAACCCGACCCCCAGCAACGCCGCGACCGGCAGGCCGAACACGGCGAAGGCGAGGTCGGCGACGAAAGCGCCCGGATTGCCGAGCAGATTCTCCGCCGGGCCGCCGGCCGCCGTGCTGAGCGACGGATCGCCCGAATGATAGGTAACCAGCGCCGCGCCCAGCGCGACCGTCACCACGAACACCGCGATCGCGCGCACCAAGGCCCAGCCGCGTGCGGCACCGGCATGCACGGTCTCGCGCCAGAGCGGCTGCGCGCGGCTCGCCATGATCCAAATCCCCCGAAATGTGCGCTGTTCGTTCCCGTTGGATTCTCGGCTTTCGTGAGTCCGGCGTCAAGCGGCACGATTGTCGCGGTCCTGGCGGCACGCTAGGGCGAGAGCATGAGCCAGACCGATCTCCTCATCCTGGGCGGCGGCCTCGTCGGCAGCGCGCTCGCGGTCGCCGCTGCGGCGCACGGGCTGACCAGCGTGGTGGTCGATCCCGCCGATCCGGCAGTGACCACCGCCGCCGGGTTCGACGGCCGCGCGTCGGCCATCGCCAGCGCGCCGATGCGGATGCTGGAGGCGATCGGCGTGGCCGAGCGGCTGGCGGGCAAGGGATGTCCGATTGAGGGCATCCGCGTGTCCGACGGGCTCGAACCGGGGGCGCTCGATTTCGTCCCTGGCGACGATGAGGACGCGCTCGGCACGATGGTCGAGAACCGCGACCTGCGCACCGCGCTGCTCGATGCGGCGGGGGCGGCGGCGGGCGTCGATCTGCGGATGACGACCAGCGCGCTGGCGGTGCGGCGCGATGCCCACGGGGTCCACGTCACGTTGAGTGACGGCAGCGAAGTACGCGCGTCGCTGCTGATCGGGGCGGAGGGGCGCAATTCGCCGACGCGCGCCGCGGCCGGGCTCAACGTCGCGCGGTGGAGCTACGACCATGTCGCGCTGGTGACGTCGATCGGCCACGAGCATCCTCACGAGAACGTCGCGTACGAGATCTTCTACCCCGAGGGGCCGTTCGCCATCCTGCCGCTGAACGACGACGATCGCGGGCATCGCTCGGCGATCGTATGGTCGGTGCGGAGTGGGCAGGCGCCGGGGATGCAGAAGCTCGGCGAGCGCGGCTATCTGGCGGAACTGAGCCGCAAGATGGGCGGGTTCCTGGGCGAGCTGACCTGGCTCGGCCCGCGCTTCGCGCACCCGCTCGGGTTCCACCACGCCGCGCGGATCGTGAGCGACCGGCTGGCGCTGGTCGGCGACGCCGCGCACGGCATCCACCCGATCGCGGGGCAGGGGGTCAACGTGGGGTTTCGCGACGTGGCGGCGCTGGTCGAGGTGCTGGTCGAGGGCAAGCGGATCGGGCTCGACCCGGGCGATCCGGCGCTGCTCCAGCGGTACGAGCGGTGGCGGAGCCTCGACACGTTCATGGTGGCGGCGGCGACCGATGGGCTGACGCGGCTGTTCGGCGTGCCGGGCAGGACCGCGAATCGTGTCCGTCGGCTCGGTCTGTCGGCGGTGCAGCGCAGCCCGGCGCTCAAGCACCGCTTCATCACCGAGGCGCGGGGCGAATCGGGGGCGTTGCCCAAGCTGCTCGCCGGCCTGACGGTCTGATTCGCGCGCGGAAGTTGGCGAAGGTGACGCGGCCGGCCCTCTGACCACCGCAGGGCCGATGCCGCGGGGCGACCGCCAGCCTGACACGGCAAATCCTACATTGCCAGCGCCGCCGTCGCCCGGGCCGGCGTTCGTTCGGGGTGCCCCTCGGCCCCGTTCGCCGCTATGGCGCCCGCATGACCGAGATCACCGTTGCCGCGCTTCAGCTCGCTTTTTCCGATAAAATCGACGCCAATATCGCCAAAGTTGGAGAATTGGTGCGCGAAGCGGCCGCGAAAGGTGCCACGGTCGTGCTGCCTCCCGAATTGTTCGAGGGTGAATATTTCTGCCGGGTCGAGGACGAAGGGCTGTTCGCCAACGCGAAGCCGACCGCCGAGCATCCGTCGGTGCTGGCGATGCAGGCGTTGGCCGCCGAGCTCGAGATCTGGATCCCGACCAGCTTCTTCGAGGCGGACGGCCCGCACCATTACAACAGCCTCGCGATGATCGGCCCCGACGGCACGGTCGCGGGCGTCTATCGCAAGAGCCACATCCCCGACGGCCCCGGCTATGAGGAGAAGTTCTACTTCCGCCCCGGCAATACCGGGTTCAAGGTGTGGGACGGGCCCGACCGCACCACGCTGGGCGTCGGCGTGTGCTGGGATCAATGGTATCCGGAGACCGCGCGCGCGATGATGCTGATGGGCGCCGACGTGCTGTTCTACCCCACCGCGATCGGCAGCGAGCCGCACGACACCAGCCTCGACACCGCGCGGCTGTGGCGGCGGGCGATGGTCGGGCATGCCGTGTCGAACGTCGTGCCGGTGGTCGCCGCCAACCGCGTCGGCACCGAGCATGGCCAAACCTTCTACGGCACCAGCTTCATCTGCGACGAACGCGGCGACATGCTGGCCGAACTCGACCGCGAGGAGGAGGGTGTGATCGTCGCGACGCTCGACCTCGCCCGCGTGAAGCGCCATCGCGCCGCGTTCGGTTTCTTCCGCGATCGGCGTCCCGATCTGTACGGGCGGCTGGTGGAGGACAAGTAGCCTTCGTCAACCCGGGTCACGCCCGGCGTAGCAAGGATGTGGCTGATTACTTCTTCCGCCGTCCCGGCTTCGGTTTGCCGAGCGTCAGGACAAAGGCGATGGCGCCGCCGGCCGCCAAACCCACCGCCGCGATCGCGCTGGCGATCAGCGGCAGGCGCGATCCGCTCGGTTCTGGCTCCGTCACCGGCGGCAGCGGGCCGGGGTGGTCGTGCGCCGGCTCGGGGATGGGATAGGGCGACTGGTTGTCGGGCGGGACGGGCGGTTCGTGGCTCATGCCGCATCAACCGTTGCGGACCCGCCAAGGTTCAATCGCCCGAAGTTCAATCGCTCGGCCCCGCCTCGCGCAGTTCCAGCGCCCGCGCGAACACCGCCTCGAACATCGCCGCGGTCAGCCGCCCGGTGTTCGTGTTGTAGCGCGAGCAGTGATAGCTATCGATCAGCATCCGTCCATCGGGCAGGCGATGTTCCGCCAGATGGCCGAACTTCGCCTTGGGCAGGCGCCCGCCCAGCACCTTGACCGCTGACTGGTGCGCGATCTGGCCGAGCGCGACAAACACGCGGGCGTTCGGCAATATGTCGACCTGGCCTTGCAGGAACGGGCGGCAGGTGCGGACCTCCTCCGGCGTCGGCTTGTTCTCGGGCGGAAGGCACTTGACCGAATTGCAGATGATGACCCCGTCGAGCGCCAGCCCGTCGTCGGGCCGCGCCTCGTAGGTGCCGCGCGTGAAACCGAACTTCGCCAGCGTCGCGAACAGCAGGTCGCCGGCATAGTCGCCGGTGAACGGCCGCCCGGTGCGATTGGCGCCGTGCTTGCCGGGCGCGAGGCCGACGATGCACAACCACGCCCGCGGATCGCCGAGCGCGGGGACCGGCGCGTTCCACCAATCGGGATGCTCGCGGCGCAGCTCCTCGCGCAAGCCAACCAGCCGGGGACAGCGCGGGCAATCGCGCGGCGGCTCGGTCGTAGGGATCGGGCTGGGTGCAAAGTTCACGCCGGTCGCGTAGGCGCGGTGACGCCATGCCGTCCAGCCCACCCTATCGCTACGTCATCGCGCTCGGATCGAACCGGCGCGGGCGCCACGGCGGGCCGGCGGACGAGCTGCGCGCGGCGCTGGCGGCGGTCGGCGGGGTGATTGCGGTGTCGCCGCTGATCGCGACCGCGCCGCTCGGGCCGGCGACGCGTCGCTTCGTCAACGCGGCGGCGGTGATCGCGAGCGACGAGCCGCCGCGAGCGCTGCTCGCGCGGCTGAAGGCGATCGAGGCGGCGTTCGGCCGCCGCCCAGGGCAGCGCTGGCGCGACCGCGTGATCGACCTCGACATCCTGTTGTGGTCGGGCGGGTGCTGGCGCGACGATCGCCTGACGATCCCGCATCCGGCGTTCCGGGCGCGGCGCTTCGTGCTCGATCCGTTGCTGGCGGTGGCGCCCGGCTGGCGCGATCCCGTGACCGGGCGGACGGTGCGCCAGCTGGCCGCGCGGTTGACCCGGCGCACGGGCGGGCCTAGGCCGCGCGACGCTGGTCGGGGTCCGTAGCTCAGTCGGTAGAGCAAGCGACTTTTAATCGAGAGGTCCCGGGTTCGAATCCCGGCGGACCCACCAGCGCCCGGCGTGCTGCGGCTACGGTTGGGGGTTGTTGTCGGAGACAATGTATCATAACGCCCGCCGTCTGATGCCCGCCAAGGCCGCCTCCCAGTCGATCATCGCTCGCGTGTCGTCGCGACTGGCGTTGCTGTGGTTGACGCTCGCGCTACTGGTCCAGGGTTTCGCGGTCCAGACGCACACCCATTTCGGTGGCGAACGCTATGCGGCGGCGGTCAGGCGCACGCTCGACGCGTCGCCGGATGCGAAGAAGAATACGCCCGTGGCGCCGGCCTGTCCGCTGTGCGAGGAAAAGGCGCTGTTCGGCGCGTATCTGCTCGGCGGGTCGGTCACGCTGGTGCCCCCGGCGGCGGTCGCGGCGACGTTCACGACGACCTCGCTGGCGCGACTCGCGCTCGGCGCGACCTCGCACGGCTGGCGCAGCCGCGCGCCGCCTGTCTTCACGGCCTGACCGACATCCTCGTCCGGCGGATGCGTCCGCCGCGGGACCGGTGGCGTTGCCGCCGGCCCGCCTCAGCTTCGTGAAGATTGGAACTTTTGATGCGACATACCCTGTTGATCGGCGCCGCGTTCGTGGCGCTGGCGCCCGCTCTGGCCCAGGCGCAGGACGCGCCGGCCGCGACGCCCGCCCCCGCGCCGACGCCCGCCCCGACCGCCGCGAACGGCGACATCGTCGTCACCGGCCACCTCGACGCCGCCCGCGCCTCGATCCAGCCGAGCCTGGGCGCGACGACCTACACGATCTCCAACGAGACGATCCAGGAACTGCCCGGCGGCGACAATCAGCAGATGAACCAGATCCTGCTGCAACTGCCCGGCGTGGTGCAGGACGGGTTCGGCCAGTTCCACGTCCGGGCCGACCACAACAACCTGCAATATCGCATCAACGGCACCATCCTGCCCGAAGGCGTCGCCGTGTTCGGCCAGACGCTGTCGCCCCGCCTGGTCGAGCAGTTCGACCTGCGCACCGGCGCGCTGCCCGCGCAATATGGTCTCCGCACCGCCGGCATCGTCGACATCACCACCAAGAGCGGGTTCAAGAACGGCGGCGAAGCGTCGATCTATGGCGGCAGCAACGACACGATCGAGCCGAGCATCGAATATGGCGGGTCGAGCGGCGGGACCAATTACTTCGTCACCGGCAGCTATCGCCACAGCAATCGCGGGATCGAGGCGGTCGATGCCGGGCGCACACCGCTGCACGACGATACCGACCAGTATCAGGGCTTCGTCTATCTCGACCACACGTTCGACGCGCACAACCGCGTGTCGCTGATCGGCGGCTATGCCGACCAGACGTTCCAGATCCCCAACCCGCGTGGCCTGCACCCCGAGAACGGCTACAATGTCGGCGGGCGGACCGATTTCCTGAGCGATGACCTCGACGAGCGCCAGCACGAGCGCACCGCGTTCGGCATCCTCAGCCTGCTCCACGACGCCGGGCCGGTGACGCTGCAGGCATCGCTGTTCGCGCGCTATTCGGGGCTGCGCTACACCCCCGACACGGTCGGCGAACTGCTGTTCAACGGTATCGCGCAAAAGGCGTTCAAGCAGGATTTCACGGTCGGCGGCCAGATCGAGGGCGCGTACCGGATCGGCAGCGCGCATACCCTGCGCGGCGGCATCGTCATCTCGCGCGATCGCAGCAACAGCCAGACGTCGAGCCAGGTGTTCCCCGGCGCCGCCGACGATGACGGCGAATTCGTCCAGTCCGGCCAGCCGATCACGATCGTCGACAACTACGCCAAGACCGAGATGACCTATTCGGCCTATCTGCAGGACGAATGGAAGCTGTCGCCGGCGCTGACGGTCAATTTCGGCGGGCGGTTCGACCATTATGATGGCTTCCGCTCCGAATCGCAGTTCTCGCCGCGGATCAACGCGGTGCTGACGCCGGGCAACGGGCTGACGCTGCATGCCGGCTATGCGCGCTATTTCTCGCCGGCGCCGTTCGCCAACGTGGCGGGGACCAGCGTGCTCAAGTTCCGCGGGACCAGCGCGCAGGCGCCGGGCGACGACGGCGTGACGACCCCGCTCGCGACGGTGCCGTTCGCCGAGCGCCAGGACTATTTCGACATCGGCATCCAGCAGAAGGCGGGCTATTTCACGATCGGCCTCGACGCCTATCATCGCCGGTCCCAGAATCTGGTCGACGAAGGCCAGTTCGGCGCGCCGATCATCCTGACGCCGTTCAACTATGCGCGCGGGCGGATCGACGGGATCGAAGGCAACATCAACTATCAGCGCGGACGTTTCCTGGCCTATGCCAACCTCGCCTGGTCGAAGGCGCAGGGAACCGACATCGTCTCGTCGCAGTTCAACTTCGATCCGGGCGATCTGGCCTATATTTCGAACCATTACATCTATCTCGACCACGACCAGACCTGGACCGGGTCGGGCGGCCTGTCGTACCGGTTCGCCGGCGGCACCAAGCTCGGCGGCAGCATGCTGTACGGGTCGGGCCTCCGCAAGGACGGCGCCGTTCCCAACGGCGGCAAGCTGACGCCCTATGCGGTGTTCAACCTGACCGCGAGCCACACCTTCCGCGGGCCGGGGATCGAGGTGCGGTTCGACGTCTTCAACGTCGGCGACCACGTCTACGAAATCCGCGACGGATCCGGCGTAGGCGTCGGCGCGCCGCAATTCGGCCAGCGGCGGTCGTTCTTCGTCGGGGTCAGCAAGACGTTCTAGCGCTCGGTTGGCGGGATTGGGGCAGCCCCCGAATCCCGCCGGGCGCCGGCTCATCCTTCTGGGCCGGCGCCCACCCTTGCGGGATTCGTCAGTCGCGCTCGGCGAGCTTGCGCTCCCACGCCAGCGCGTGGCGGACGATCGTGTCGAGATCGTCATACTGCGGCCGCCACGGCAACGTCGCGAGGATGCGGCGATTGTCGGAGATCAGTTCGGCCGAATCGCCCAGCCGGCGCGGTCCGATCTCGCGCTTGATTTCATGGTTGGTCACGCGATCGACCGCGTCGAGCACCTGCATCACCGAATAGCCGTGACCATAGCCGGCGTTCATCGTCAGGCTCTCGGCGGGTTCGGCGATCAGCTTGTCGAGCGCGTGGACGTGCGCCGCGGCGAGGTCGCTGACATGGATATAGTCGCGCACCCCGGTGCCGTCGGGGGTCGGAAAATCGGTGCCGAACACGCCGACACGGTCGCGCTTCCCCGTCGCCGCCTCGACCGCGACCTTGATGAGGTGCGTGGCGCCCGCGGTCGACTGGCCGGTGCGCCCTTCCGGGTCGGCGCCCGCCACGTTGAAGTAACGCAGCGCGCAATAATTGATCTGGTGCGCCGCCGCGACGTCGCGCAGCATCGCCTCGGTCATCAGCTTCGACGTGCCATAGGGGTTGATCGGGATGGTCGGGTCGCCCTCGGCCACCGGTACGCGCTCGGGATTGCCGTAGGTCGCGGCGGTCGAACTGAAGATGAAATGCTTCACGCCGCACACGACCGCGCTTTCCAGCAGCGCGCGGCTGGCGACGGTGTTGTTGCGATAATATTTGAGCGGGTCGGTGACCGATTCGGGCACGACGATCGATCCGGCGAAGTGCATCACCGCGACGACATCGTGATCGTGCATCGCGCCGCGTACCGCCGCATTGTCCTCGATGTTCGCCCGGACCAGGGTCGCGCGGGGATCGATCGCCCAGGCGAACCCGGTGGTCAGGTTGTCGACCACCACCACGTCCCAGCCCGCATCGAGCAGCGCCAGCACCGCATGGCTGCCGATATAGCCCGCGCCGCCCGTGACCAGCACCGTTCCCTTGCTCATGCCGCATCCTCTTTGTGTCGCGCTCGCCCGTACCTATGTTGAGCGTCAATTGAAAAGGAGTTGATGACATGGCGACCGAGACCGCGATCCTGGCCGGCGGCTGTTTCTGGTGCACCGAGGCGGTGTACAAGGATGTGATCGGCGTCGAGGGCGTCAAAAGCGGCTATATCGGCGGGCACGTCGCGAACCCGACCTACAAGCAGGTGTGCGGCGGCGATACCGGCCATGCCGAGGCGATCCGGGTGACGTTCGACGGCGACCAGGTGAGCTATGCCGACCTGCTCGACATCTTCTTCGCGACGCACGACCCGACGACGCTCAACCGCCAGGGCAACGATGTCGGCACGCAATACCGCTCGGCGATCTTCCCGCTGAACGCGGCACAGGCCGCCGAGGCGAAGGCGGCGATCGCGCGCAACGCGAGCGGCTGGCCGGCGCCGATCGTGACGACGATCGAGGAAGCGAGCGACTGGTATCCGGCGGAGGACTACCACCAGGAATATTGGGAAGGCGAAGGCCAGCGGAATCCATACTGCCTCGCCGTCATCCCGCCCAAGCTGCAAAAGCTGCGCAAGAGCTTCGCCGCGCGATCGAAGGCGGTCAGCGAGACGGCGTGAACCGGAGTCCGTCACCCCGGCCTGGTGTCGGGGTCCACCGGGCCGCTTGCTCGTCTCTCGGGGACTGGAGCGATGCGCTCGCGGCGCCGTGGATCCCGGCACGAGGCCGGGATGACGCGTGAATATAGGCGTCGCTGCGTCCTACCCCGCCGTCCCCATCGACAGCGACCCGTCGCGGAAGGCGGCGCGGCGGAGGCGGTCGTTGATCGCTTCACCGATCCCGTCCGTGGGCACCGGCGCGACCGCGATGCGGGGGCGGGGCGCGACATCGGCGCGGTGGAGCTGGTCGAACAGGTTCGCCGCCGCCTCGGTCAGGTCGCCGCTCGCCGACAGCGTCGCGTCGCCGCCGATCGCGCCGAAGCCGATCATCCACTCGTCGTCGGCGGGTGCGCGCGCGTCGATCCGGAGCGGTTTCGACGGCGCGTAGTGTGACGACAGCTGCCCAGGCGCCTCGATCGCGGTCGGCGCATCCATGCCCTCGTCGAAGCGGTCGACCCGCTGCCCCCGCGCCGACAGCGCGGCCAGCACCGCCTGTTTCGGGATCGGCCCGTGGCGCAGGATCCGCGTGCTGCCGAACACTTCGCGCACGATGGTCGATTCGATCCCGCGCCCGGTCGGCCCGTCGTCGAGGATCAGCGGGATGCGCCCGTCGAGGCTGCGCGCGACATGCTCGACCCGGGTCGGGCTGATCCCGCCGCTGGCATTGGCGGACGGCGCGGCGAGCGGCTTGCCCGTCGCCTTGAGCAGCCCGCGCATCGCGCGATGGTCGGGCACGCGCAACGCGATCGTCTCCAGTCCCGCCGTCACCAGCGACGCGATCCCTGCCGATGGCTTGAGCGGCAGCACCAATGTCAGCGGTCCCGGCCAGAACGCCGCCGCCAGCGCCTCGGCGCGTGCATCGAACGCCGCCAGCCGCTTCGCCGCCGCCAGGTCGAGCACGTGGACGATCAGCGGGTTGAAGCTCGGTCGCCCTTTTGCGGCATAGACTCGCGCCACCGCCGCGCCGTTGGTCGCGTCGGCGGCCAGGCCGTAGACCGTCTCGGTCGGTACCGCGACGCATTCGCCCGCCGCGATCAGCGCCGCGGCCTCCGCCACGGTATAGGCATTATACGGCAGGATACGGGTATTTGGCGCGTCCATCGGACGTGGCTATAGCGCGGCGGACCGAGAGAGGAACCCGATGCCGTACGTACCCCCCGTCGCCGAACAGCGTTTCGTGCTGGATGAGATCGCGAAGATCGGCGAGCTCGCCGCGACCGGGCCGTTCGCCGCCGCGACGCCCGACGTGGTCGACGCGGTGCTCGAAGGCGTCGGCCAGTTCGCGGTCGGCGAATGGGCGCCGCTCGCGCGCGAAGGCGACGTGAACGGGCCCAAATGGAGCGAGGCGGGCGTGACGATGCCGCCGGGCTATCGCGCGGCGTACCAGGCGTATGTCGAGGGCGGCTGGGGCACGATCGGCGCGCCGGCCGATTTCGGCGGGCAGGGCCTGCCGTTCGTGCTGGCGAGCGCCGTGCTCGAGACTTTGGGCAGCGCCAATGCCGGCTTCGCGCTGGCGCCGACGCTGACGGTCGGCGCGATCGAGGCGTTGCTCCACCACGGCACCCCGGAGCAGCAGGCGGCGTACCTGCCCAGGCTCGCGACCGGCGAGTGGACCGGTACGATGAACCTGACCGAGCCGCAGGCCGGCTCCGACGTCGGTGCGCTGCGCACCCGCGCCGAGCCCGCCGGCGACGGCCAGTGGAAGATCGCCGGCACCAAGATTTTCATCTCGTTCGGCGACCACGATCTGACCGACAATATCGTCCACTTGGTGCTGGCGCGCACGCCGGACGCGCCGAAGGGCACGCGCGGCATCTCGCTATTCCTGGTGCCCAAGGTTCGCGCCGACGGCACCCCGAACGACGTTCGCACGGTGTCGATCGAGCACAAGATGGGCCTGCATGCCTCCCCGACCTGCGTGCTGTCGTTCGGCGATCATGGCGATTGCCTGGGCGAGATGATCGGCGGCGAGGGTGGCGGCATGCGCGCGATGTTCACGATGATGAACAATGCGCGGCTCAACGTCGGGCTGCAGGGTGTGCAGGTCGCCGAAGCCGCGACGCAGAAAGCGGTCGAGTACGCCCGCGACCGCATCCAGGGCAGCCGCGAGGGCGCCCCCGTCGCGATCGTCGAGCATCCCGACGTCCGCCGCATGCTGTTCCGCATGAAGGCGCAGACCCAGGCCGCGCGCGCCTTGGTCTATCTCGCCGCCGGCCAGGTCGATCGCGCCAATCTGGGCGACGCCGCGGCCAGGGACCGGCTCGAACTGCTGACCCCGCTGGCGAAGGCGCACGCGACCGACCTCGGCAACGAAGTCGCCAGCCTGGGCGTGCAGGTGCATGGCGGGATGGGCTATATCGAGGAAACCGGCGCGGCGCAGTTCTTCCGCGATGCGCGCATCTTCCCGATCTACGAGGGTACCAACGGCATCCAGGCCGCCGATCTGGTCGGTCGCAAGCTGGCGCTGTCGAACGGCGCGGCGTTCGCCGGCCTGATCGATGACATGCGCGGCGACGCGCAGGGCGCGACGCTGCGCATCCTGATCGACCGGTGCGAGGGCATCGGTCGGCGGCTGGCGACGAGCGACGCCGACGACCGGCTGGCGGCGAGCTATCCGTTCCTGACCATGCTGTCGGTCGCAGCATGCGGGTGGCTGATGGAGCGGCAGGCGCGCGCGGCGACCGGCGACGACGACTTCGCGCGGATGAAGCGCGCGGTCGCCACCTTCTACGTCGCGCAGATCGTGCCCGAGGCGCTGGGGCTGGAGGCTGCGGCGTCGGCGCCGGCCGCGCCGCTCTACACCCTGTCGGCCGACCTGTTCGCGGCATGAGCTTCGACCTCGACGCCTATTTCGCGCGGATTCGCCTGCCCGCTCGACCGACGCTCGACCACCATGGCCTGGCGGCGGTTCAGCGCGCGCACCGGCTGGCGATCCCGTTCGAGAATCTCGACATCCGGCTCGGGCGCGGCATCCGGATCGATTCGGACAGCGTGTTCGCCAAGCTGGTGACGGCGAAGCGCGGCGGCTATTGCTTCGAACAGAACCGCTTGTTCCTCGACGCACTGACGGCTGTCGGGTTCGACGCGCGGCCGCTGCTCGCGCGCGTCTGGCTCGGCGCGAGCGACACGCCGGGGCAGACGCACATGCTGCTGCTGGTGACGATCGACGGCGCGCCGTGGATCGCAGATGCCGGGTTCGGCGGTAGCTACGGGCCGCCGATGCCGCTGGTCGCCGGCGCCGAGGTCGAGGCGCCCGATGGTGCGCGGTTCCGGCTATATGAGGACCAGCGCGGCTGGGTGCTGGCGCGCAACGGCCATCCGGGTGCCACCGACGGGCGGGGCGCGCAGGAAGGCTGGGTCGATCAATACAGCTTCACGTTGGCCCCGGTCGCGCCGGCCGACCTGGCGATGGCCAATCACTGGACCGCGACCGCGCCGGGGACGCGCTTCGTCGACCTGATCGTCGTCAGCATCGCTTTGCCGCGCGGCTTCGCCAGCCTGACCGACCGCGCCTACAAGCGGCATGTCGGCGGCGAGGACAGCGAGGCGGTGATCGACGACCCGCGCGTCTATCGCCTGCGGCTCAGCATGATGTTCGGGATCGACCTGAGCGCGGACGAGGTGGCGGCGCTGGGGCTCTTTTGACGTTCAGCCGAGCTGAAACGCGACGGTGCCGGCCTGCTCCCCCACCCGACCTCCCATATGATACTGCCGTTGGGAGGTCGGGTGGGGGGAGCGGGCCGGCACCGTTAGACGCTACGCCCGCTCGCGCTCCATCAGGTCGCCGACGTCGAGGCCGAGCAGGTCGATATACTCCGCGATCCGCGGCCAGTGTTCGTTGACGAAGCGGGTACGCTCGGCGACGCGCAGGCGGTCGGCCGCGCCGGGCAGGACGAACATGCCGACTCCGCGCCGGACCTCGACATAGCCGTCGTCCTGAAAGCTCTGATACGCCTTGGCGACGGTCAGCGGGTTCGCGCCGTGCTCGGCGGCGAGCGCGCGAACCGAGGGAAGCTGGTCGCCCGTGCGATATTCGCCGCGCAGGATGCCCGCCGCGATCGTTCCGCGCAGGCGAATATAGACCGGGCTGTCGTCGTTGCTGAGTGCCATGCTGCCATAATACAGCAAAGGGCGATCGAGTCCAGACCGTCAACCGTGCCAGGTTGAAACGATCTTGCTCATATCCGGCCGCGGTCTTTCCTCAAGTTGCTTGGCCGGCGTGCCGAGGAAGATAAAGCCGGCGATCCGTTCCGGCGCCGCGCCGAACGCATCGCGCACCGTATCGGAAAATGCCGCCCACCCGGTCAGCCACCCGCCGGCGAACCCCAGCGCATGCGCGGCGTGGAGCAGGTTCATGCACGCCGCCCCAGCCGACAATTCCTGCTCCCACAACGGGATATGGCTTTCGGTCTTTGGCGAGGACAGCACGACGACCAACGCCGGCGCCTGGCTCGCGAATTGTTCGAGTGCCGCGATCTCTGCCGCCGCCGCTTGCGGGCGTTCGATGCGATAGGCATCGGTGATGACTCGGCCCAGCGCCGCGCGCGCGCCCGCCGGCACCACGACGAACCGCCACGGCGCGAGCTTGCCGTGATCGGGAGTGCGTGCCGCGATCGTCAGGATGCGGTCGAGCTGGTCCGCATCGGGTCCCGGCGCGACGAGATCGCGCGGCTTGCCCGACCGGCGCGTGGCGAGCAGCGAGAGCGGGGTCGTCGAGTCGTTGAACATCGCGTCCCCTCTAGTGCGGCCGCGCCGCTATTTACACCCAAGGCTTTGCCGCTAGTCTCGCCGCCAACCATCCGCCGCGGCGTTCGACGGCGGAGCAGACGAGTTTCAGGGAGCAGATGCATGGTGGACACCCCGACCGCGGATAGCCCGCGAGAGCCGGACATCACCCATATTAATCCGGCGGCCGAGGCGACATGGTTCGGCCACCCGCGCCAGCTCGCGCGGCTGTTCACCACCGAAATGTGGGAGCGGTTCGGCTATTACGGCATGCGCGCGCTGTTGACGCTGTACCTGACCAAGCATTTCATCTTCGGCGATCGCGAGGCGACGGGGCTCTACGGCGGGTTCACCGCATTGGTCTATCTGACGCCGCTGGTCGGCGGGTATATCGCCGACCAGTATCTCGGCTCGAAGCGGTCGGTGAAGTTCGGCGCGATCATGATGGCGATCGGCTATTTCACCCTGTGCTTCGGCGGCACGACGGCCAAGCCCTATGCGGTGGTCGACGGCCAGCGCTACGAAGTGCAGGTCGACAATTTCAAGGACGCGCCGACCTCCGCCAAGGACGAGAAGCGCTTCTTGGTCGATCAGGGAAAACGGTTCGAGATCAAGGGCAACGACGACGGCAGCGTGTCGCTGCTCAACGCCGACGGCTCGGTCGCGAAGACGGTCGCCAAGGGCGGGTTCGAGGCGAAGGGCGACCGCAGTTGGCTGCTCCAGGCGATCATGCTGCTCGCGCTCAGCATCGTGTCGGTCGGCAACGGTTTCTTCAAACCGAACATCTCGACGATGGTCGGCGAGCTCTATGCGACGGGCGACCGCCGCCGCGACGCCGGCTTCACCATCTTCTACATGGGTATCAACCTCGGCTCGCTGGGGTCGCAGATATTGTGTCCGATCCTGGCCGATACGGTCGGCTGGTGGGCGGGCTTCGGGCTTGCCGCGGTCGGCATGCTGATCTCCTATTCGCTGATCCAGTTCGACGGCGGGCGGTTGTCGGCGGTCGGCGAGCCGCCGGTGCGGAGCGGTCCCGACCGATCGCTACTCATCTATATCGGCGCGCTGATCGCGGTGCCGGTGGTCTATTTCCTGTTCGTCAACCTGATGAACTCGCCCAAGCCGGTGCCGGGGTCGGGCTTCATCGGCTATCTCGCGTCGCTGTCGCTGATGGGCAAGCTGCTGTTCGGGACGTTCCTGGTCTCGATCCCCGGCATCCTGATCTGGTCGTTCGTGAAGGGCAGCCGCACCGAGTTCCAGATGATGCTGGCGGCGATGGTGCTGATCGTGTTCAACGTCGTGTTCTGGACCCTGTTCGAGCAGGCGGGGTCGAGCCTGACGCTGTTCGCCGACCGCAACACCAACCTGACCGTGTTCGGCAATTTCGCGATCACCGCGCCGCAGACGCAATTCTTCAACGCCTTCTTCATCGTCGCGCTGGCGCCGGTGATGAGCGTGTTGTGGACCGGTCTCGCCAAACGCGGGCTGGAACCGTCGATCCCGGTCAAGTTCGGTCTCGCATTGATGGGTGTCGGTGCCGGCTTCCTGTTCCTGGTCTGGGGGTCGAGCTATGTCGGCGCCGATTACCAGGTCGGGGTGTGGTGGCTCGCCGGGCTCTACCTGATTCATTCGGTGGCGGAACTGTGCATCTCGCCGGTCGGGCTGAGCATGATTACCAAGCTGTCGATCGCGCGGATCGTCGGATTGATGATGGGCGTGTGGTTCCTGTCGATCAGCTGCGCGCAATACGTCGCCGGGGTCGTCGCGCAGTTCGCCAGCGTCGAGACGGTCGGCGGCCAGGTTACCAACCTGAAGGTCAGTCTCGACACCTATACCCACACCTTCACGGTGATCGCGGAAGTGGCGATCGTGCTGGGCGTGGTGCTGTTGCTGCTGTCCTGGCCGCTCAAGAAGTGGATGCACGGGGTCAAGTGACCCCCACCCCGGGCTGACGCGGCGGCGCGTCGCTCAGCCCGGCAGGGCGTCGATCTCCGTGTCGGTCGGCTGGGCCGGCGCGTCGCCGCGGTCGCGGGCGGCGATGGTGGCGGTGACCGCCACGTCCATCGTTACGTTGCCCAGCGTGCGGAACAGGTCGGGCACGGTCTCGACCGCGACCAGCAGCCCGAGCGCCTCGATCGGCACCCCCATCGCCACCGACACCGGCGCGACCGAGGCGAAGAAGCTGACGGTGCCGGGCAGGCTGACCGAACCCATCGTCGTGATCGCGGCGGTCGCGACCCCGGCGGCGAGCTGGCCCGGCCCGATCGGCGTGCCGGTCAGGTGCGCGACGTAGAGCGCGACGGCGAGGTTCATCGCCGGGCTGGTCGCGCGGAACACCGCGACCGCGATCGGCAGGACGATGCCCGACACGCTGGCCGGCGCGCCGAGCGCCTCGCTCGACCGCAGCATCGTCGGCAGCGTGGCGAGCGACGAGGAGGTCGAGACGGCGACGACCTGGCTCGGCAGCACCGCGCGCGCGAACCGCCCGATCCCGACGCGCGCGCCGATCGCCGCGATCGGATAGGCCGACAGCAGAACCAGGACGCCCAGCGTCGAGACGATCGCGATGTAATGCGCCAGCGCGCCGAACGCCGCCGCGCCGGTCTCCGTCCCCACCCCGAACGCCAGGCAGAACACCCCGACCGGCGCGAGCACCAGCACCCAGCCGATGATGACGACCATCGCGTCGGCCACCGCCTGGAAGAAATCGAGCAGGGTCTTGCGTGGAGCCGGCGCCAGCCGCGTGATCGCGAAGGCGAACACCATCGCGAACGCGGTCAGCGGCAGGAACGCGTCGCTCGCAGCGGCATCGACGATGTTGGTCGGCACGATCTTGTCGAAGAAATCGCCCAGGCTCGGCACCTGGCCCGCGGTGCCCGCCTTCGACAGCGAGGCCCGGAGCGCCGTCGCCCACTCGGTCGGCAGCGGGAACAGGCGGAGCAGCAGCGGCGTCAGGAACGCCGACAGGATGGTGTTGAACCACAGGATGACGACGAACGCGATCAGCGCGCGCGCCGCGATCCGCCCGGCGCGCGCGGCTTCCGCCGACGCGGCGATGCCGATCACCAGCAACGCCACCACCAGCGGCACGATCACCATCTGCAACCCGTGCAGCCACGCCCCGCCGATCCGCTTCGTCACCGACAGCAGCGTCAGCCCCGCGTCGGGCGCATATTTCGCCAGCACGATGCCGAGCACCAGCCCCGCGACCAGCGCGGTCAAGATTCGAAACGCCTGGCTCATGCTCGCTCTTCCCCGATTGCCGCGCTATCAGGCGGACGAACGGCGATAGCGGACGGAAAAACGCGACATGGCAAGGAAATATTTCGGCACCGATGGAATCCGCGGGCGCACCAATACCCAGCCGATGACTGCGGCGATGGCGATGAAGGTCGGCATGGCGGCGGGCGCGCACTTCGTCCGCGGCGATCACAAGCATCGCGTCGTGATCGGCAAGGACACGCGGCTGTCGGGCTACATGATCGAGAACGCGCTGGTCGCGGGCTTCACCAGCGTGGGGATGGACGTGACGCTGTTCGGGCCGTTGCCGACCCCGGCGATCGGCATGCTGACCAAGTCGATGCGCGCCGACCTGGGCGTGATGATCTCGGCCAGCCACAACCCCTATGCCGATAACGGCATCAAGCTGTTCGGGCCGGACGGCTACAAGCTCAGCGACCGGGACGAACTGGCGATCGAGGCGCTGATCGACGGCGACGTCGCCCCCGCCGACGCCGCCGATATCGGTCGCGCGCGCCGGGTCGAGGATGCGCGCGGGCGCTACATCCACTTCGCCAAGGCGACGTTCCCCGACGCGCTGACGCTCGACGGGCTGAAGATCGTGGTCGATTGCGCGAACGGCGCCGCGTACCAGGTCGCGCCCGCCGCTCTGTGGGAACTCGGTGCCGAAGTCGTCGCGATCGGCGTGTCGCCCAACGGCAAGAACATCAACGACCAGGTCGGCTCGACCGCGCCGCAAGTGCTGTGCGAGACGGTGGTGGCGTCGGGCGCGCATATCGGTATCGCGCTCGACGGCGACGCCGACCGGCTGATCGTGGTCGACGAGACCGGGCGGGTGATCGACGGCGACCAGTTGATGGCGGTGATCGCGACCGGCTGGGCGCGCAGCGGCACGCTGAAGGGCGGCGGGCTGGTCGCGACGGTCATGTCGAACCTGGGGCTGGAGCGGCATCTGTCGGCGCAGGGGATCAGGCTGATCCGCACCGCGGTCGGCGACCGCTACGTGCTCGAGGCGATGCGCGGGCAGGGCTACAATGTCGGCGGCGAGCAATCGGGGCATATCATCCTGTCGGACTATGCGACGACCGGCGACGGGCTGGTCGCGGCGTTGCAGATCCTGGCCGAGCTGGTCCGCTCGGGCCTGCCGGCGAGCCAGTTGCTCCATCGCTTCGATCCGCTGCCGCAATTGCTCAAGAACGTGCGGTTCAAGGGCGGCAAGCCGCTCGACGACGCCAGCGTCCAGGCCGCGATCGCCGATGCCGAGCGCGAGCTGGCGGGCAGGGGCCGGCTGGTGATCCGCCCGTCCGGCACCGAGCCGGTGATCCGCGTGATGGCCGAGGGCGAGGATGCCGGCCAGGTCGAGGCCGTGGTCGACCGCATCTGCGACGCGGTGAAGACCGCGGCGGGGTGATCCAAACTTGACGAACTTGACGAGGGTAGCGCGCTTCGACGCGGTCGCGGTCGCGGTCGCGGTCGCGGTCGCGGTCGCGGTCGCGGTCGCGGTTGACGGCCGGCCGATGCAAAGTTGACGAACTTGACGAGGGTAGCGTGTTCCGCGCGGATACGGGCCGACGCCGATCCGCGCGCGGGTTCGGGCTGGCACAGGAAAGGCACGGCGATGTCAAAGAGCGTTGTCCAGCCTGTCGGGCGAAATCCTACATGACAAGTCGGCGGCGGAGTGAAGGCCCTCGCTGTGGTCTAGTTGGGTTCAGACCCTGAGTCGTCATCCCCGCGAAAGCGGGGACCCATCTTCTGAGCGAGCGGCAGACGCACCGGCGCGATGGTGGATAGTCCGGGAGATGGGTCCCCGCTTTCGCGAGGATGACGGGGGATTATTCCTCGTTCGCCCATACCGTCAGCAGGGTATGCGCGATCGCGTAGTGCGGCGGCGAGAGGAACGGCGCGGACGGGTCGCCGGCCAGTGCCTTCTTGACGTCGTCGCGCGATACCCAGATCGCGTCCTGCAATTCCTTCGGGTCGATCGTCAGCGCGTCGTCCTCGGCTTGCGCGATGCAGGCCATCATCAGTTGCGAGGGGAACGGCCAGGGCTGGCTGACGACGTAGCGGACGGTATGGACGCGTATTCCCGCTTCCTCCCAGATCTCGCGCGCGACCGCTTCCTCGATCGATTCGCCCGGCTCCATGAACCCGGCCAGCGCCGAGTAGCGGCCGGCCGGCCATTGCGGCCCGCGCCCGACCAGAGCGCGCCCGGCATGGTCGGCGATCATGATGACGACGGGGTCGGTGCGCGGGAAATGCTCGGTCCCGCAGGCGTTGCATAGCCGTGCCCAGCCGGCGCGGATCATCGCGGTCGGTTGCCCGCAATTGGCGCAGAAACGGTGCCGGCTGTGCCAGTCGAGGATGCTGCGCGCGGCGGCATAGGTGCCGGCCTCGCCCGGCCGGAGCAGGTCGAGCGCGCGGAACAGATTGGGCGACCGCCCCGGTGGCGCGCGCATCCCGTCGATATAGGCGGCGAAGTGCGGCTTGCCGTCGATCAGCCCGAGCAGCACGAGTTCGGCATCGAGCGGCGCGTCGGCCAGGCTGGTCCAGCCGAGCGTGCCGTCGGCGCCGACGGCGGGCTCGAAATCGTTCAGCACGAGCAGCCGCGCGCGCCAGTCGCCCATCGCCGCCGCCAGCGCGTCGGGATCGTGGCGGATCGCGTCGGCGCGATCGAGCGGGCTGCCGGTGAAGCCGGGTCGCGGAGTCGCGCTGGTCATGGCCGCGCTGTTAGCGCGCGTAGGACGCCATGTCGCTCTGCAATGCCTTCGCCGTATCGGCGCGCAGCGGCCAGCGCTCGCCGGGGAAGTAATTGACCATCACCGTCCCGCGCATCCGCCGGACCGGGTTGACCCAGGCGATCGTGCCCGCCGCCCCGCCCCAGCTATAGGTGCCGACGCCCATCGAATTGGGCATGTCGAGCAACGTGACCGATCCGCCCGCGCCGAACCCGGTCTGCTGGCTCATCGTGCCGCCGGTGCCCGCGCCCAGCCCACCGAACACGACGCCCGGCGGCAACAGGTTGGACATGGCGAGCTTCGCCGTCTCCGTCTTCATGATCCGCACGCCGTCCAGCTCGCCGTAATTCTGGAGCATGTGCAGGAAGCGGTCGTAATCGCGCGCCGACATCACGAGCCCGGCGCCGCCATAGGGGAAGCTGGGCGGTGAGAGGTAGACCGAGCTCGCCGCGGGATCGAGCGCGATCATCGTGCCGGAGGGGGCGAAGGCATAGTTGGTCGCGAACCGCCCGATCTCGCTCTGCGGCACCGTCCAGAAGCTCGACCGCATCTTGAGCGGGTCGAAGATCCGCGTCTGGACGAACGCGTCGAACGACATGCCGCTCGCCTTCTCGATCACCGCGCCCATCACGTCGAGCCCGATCGAATAGCTCCACTTGGTCCCCGGATCGGCGATCAGCGGCGCACTCGCCACGACGTTGGCGAACTCCTGGAGCGTCGCCGGCCGCGTCTTGCGCGACACCGCCTCCAGCGCGGCGTTAACCTGCGCCGGGTTGATCCCCTTCTGGTTGTAATAGTCGAGCAGCGGCCCCTTGGTGATAATGGTGTAGCCGAGCCCGGCGGTATGCGTCAGCAGGTTGCGGATCGTGATCGGGCGCACCGCCGGGCGGCTCTCGATCGTGTTCTCGTTGAGCTGGACGCGCATGGTCTTGAACGCGGGCAGGATGTCCGACACCGGCTCGTCGAGGCTGAGCTTGCCGTCCTCGATCAGGATCATCGCCGCCATCGCGGTGATCGGCTTGGTCATCGAATAGACGCGCCACAGGCTGTCGGGGCCGGCCGGGGCGGCACCCTGGTCGGTAGCGACGCGGCCGGCCGCCAGGAACACGGTCGGGCGATCGCCCGCTCCGAACGCGCCGACGATGCCGGGCGTCTTGCCGGTCGCGACATAGCTGTCGAACAGCGCCTTGGTCGCGGGCAGCGGGTCGGCGAGCGTCGGCGGCGCCAGCGTCTGCGGCGCGGGCGTCACCATCGCCTGTTGCGCGAACGCGCCGCCCGCCAGCAGCGCGGCGAGCGTGAAACCGGCCACCATCGGCGTCAGTCTGACCATCTATCCCCTCCCCACTATGGCCGCCGCCTTGGCGAAGACCGTCGGCAGTCCCGCCTCCCCCAGCGACTCCAGCGGCCACCAGATGGCGTCCGCCGGTGCACGATGCCGTTCAACGCGCGCACTCGCAAGCGCCAGCTGCAGATCGAAATGGGTAAAACCGTGCGAAACGTGGGCGTTGTGCAGCGTCCAGTCGGCTGCGACCGGCGCGTCGGCGAGGATCGGCGGGGTATCGACCCACGGCCCGGTCGGCAGCGCGCGCATCCCGCCGAGCAATCCCTTGGGCGGGCGCCGCACCAGCAGCACCGCGTCCCCCGCCTGCGCCCAGAAGATCGTGCCGTAGCGTTGCGGGCGCGCGGCCTTCTTCGGCTTGACCGGGTACGCCTCCTGATCGCCGGCCCCGCGCGCCGCACAATGGCTGCTCAGCGGGCACAGCAGGCAACGGGGGTTGCGCGGGGTGCAGATCGCCGAGCCCAGGTCCATCATCGCCTGCGCGAAGTCGCCGGCGCGCACCGACGGCGTGATCGTCTCGGCGGCGGCACGGACAGCGGGCTTCCCGGCTGCGCGGAACAGCCGGGCGACGACTCGCTCGACATTGGCGTCGACCACCGTCGCCGCTTCGTCGAACGCGATCGCCGCGATGGCGGCGGCGGTATAGTCGCCGATCCCCGGCAGACGGCGCAACGCCGCCTCGGTCGTCGGGAAAGCGCCGGCATGCTCGGCCACCACCGCCTTGGCGCAGGCGACGAGGTTGCGCGCGCGGGCATAGTAACCCAGCCCCGCCCATGCCGCCATGACGTCGTCGTCGGCCGCTTGCGCCAGGCTCGCGAAATCGGGCCAGCGCGCGACCCAGGCGGCGAAGCGCGGCGTCACCGTCGCCACGCTGGTCTGTTGCAGCATCACTTCGGACAGCCAGACGCGGTACGGGTCGGGCGTCTCGCCCGGCAATGCCCGCCACGGCAACGTGCGGCGATGCACATCGTACCACACCAGCAGGTCGGCGGCGATCGACGGTGCAGGTGTCGGAGAATGCTTGGCGGTCACCCATCGGCTATGGCATGGATGGACGGATGAGCAAGCGCGCGACCCCCCGGCAACCTCAGCAGGAACGCCCCCGCGGCGGGCCGGCGCGCGCGGTCGCCGATCTGCTGCCGCAGGTCGGCGGGGCGGCGTTCAAGCGCTACGGCTTCGTCCAGGCGGGCATCGTCACCCGCTGGGCGGAGATCGTCGGGCCGCGCTACGCCGACGTCTCGACCCCCGAATCGATCCGTTTCCCGCCCGGCCGCAAGGCGGAGGGCGTGCTGACCGTGACCGTGAAGGGTGCGCACGCCGCGATGATGCAGCACATCGCGCCGGAGATCGTCGAGCGCGTCAACCGTTTCTTCGGCTATGCCGCGGTCGCGCGGCTGACGCTCAAGCAGGGCCAGGTCGCGCCGCGCCCGTCGCGGGTCGCGCCGCCCAGCCTGCGCGCGATCGCCCCGCCGGCGCGGATCGGCGAGGGCCTGCGCGCGATCGCCGATCCCGAACTGCGCGCGGTGCTCGGCGCGCTGGCCGCCGGGGTCGCCGCGACGCACGGACCGCCGATCGTCGGCGACGAGCTTACCAATCTGGTCGTCGCGGGCAAGGTCCGCTGATCCGCTTTTCTCGATGGAGTTTCCTATGCAGTTTCGCAGCTTTCTCGCCGCCGTCCCGCTGATCCTCGCCGCCGCCTGTAGCGGTGGCGGCAGCGGCGGCTCCGGCAATGCCAGCGCGCCGGCGGGCAGCGTGCCCGTCGCCAAGGCGCCGGCCGGCACCGACTGGCTGACGACGGTGGTGAAGACGCCGGAGGGCGGCATGCGGATGGGCAATCCCGACGCGCCGATCAAGCTGATCGAATACGGCTCGCGCACGTGCCCGGTGTGCGGCGCGTTCGGCCGCGAGGGGACGCAGCCGCTCGAGAAGAACTATGTCGCGACCGGCAAGGTCAGCTGGGAATTCCGCGAATATCTGGTCCACGGCCAGCCCGACATTCCGGCCGCCCTGCTCGGCACCTGCGTCCCGGCGGCGACCTTCTTCCCGATCCTGGAGCAGATGTACATCAACCAGGGTCCGGTCGAGGACAAGATGGGCGGCCCCGAAGGTCAGGCGCTGTT
Source organism: Sphingomonas sp. (assembly GCF_017304635.1). Taxonomy (GTDB): domain Bacteria; phylum Pseudomonadota; class Alphaproteobacteria; order Sphingomonadales; family Sphingomonadaceae; genus Sphingomonas. The sequence goes on along the minus strand of NZ_JAFKMA010000004.1, from coordinate 134,264 downwards.
CCAGAAGCTGCAATCGGCACCGCCGCAGCAGGTCGCGACCGAATGGGCGGCGCTGCTCGGCTATGTCGATTTCTTCAAGCAGCGCGGCCTGCCCGAGGATAAGGCGCGCGCCTGCCTGGCCGATGCCGGAAAGGTCAAGCAGATCATGGACGGCATGAACGCCGCCAACGCCAAGGGCGTGACCGGCACGCCGTCCTTCTTCATCGACGACGAGAAGGTCGACGCGATCACCTGGCCGCAGCTCGAAGCGGTGCTGAAGGCACGCGGCGCGTGAGGCCGGACGCCTGAGCGGGGGCGCCGGGGCGCGGCGATGCAGATCAAGCGGCTGCGGCTGTCGGGGTTCAAGAGCTTCGTCGACCCGGCCGACCTGCGCATCGAGCCCGGGCTGACCGGGGTCGTCGGCCCCAACGGCTGCGGCAAGTCGAACCTGCTCGAGGCGCTGCGCTGGACGATGGGCGAAACCAGCGCGCGGTCGCTGCGCGGCGCCGGGATGGACGACGTCATCTTCGCCGGCTCCGACCGCCGGCCCGCGCGCGACTTCGCCGAAGTGTCGATCCTCGCCGAGATCGACGGGACCGAAACCGAAGTGGTGCGCCGGATCGAGCGCGGCGCCGGCAGCGCGTATCGCATCGACGGGCGCGACGTGCGTGCGAAGGATGTCGCCCTGCTGTTCGCCGACGCCGCGACCGGCGCGCACTCGCCCGCGCTGGTCAGCCAGGGCAAGATCGCTGCGGTCATCTCCGCTAAGCCGGCCGAGCGCCGCGCCATGCTGGAGGAAGCGGCCGGGATCGCCGGGCTGCACGTCCGCCGCAAGGACGCCGAGCAGAAACTGCGCGCGACCGAGGCCAATCTCGCGCGGCTCGACGAGATCATAGCCGATCAGGAAACGCGCGCCAACGCATTGCGGCGGCAGGCGCGGCAGGCCGAACGCTACCGCACGCTGAGCGAGCAGATCCGCATCGCCGAGGGGCGGATGATCTTCGCCCGCTGGCGCGACGCGTCGGCCGCGGCCGAGGTGGCGAAGGCCGAGGCGGCGGCGTGCGAAGCGAAGGTCGCCGAGGCGGCCGAGGTGCAGCGCGCGGCGGCGGCGCATCAGACGGCGGCGGCCGACGTGCTCGGCGATGCGCGGAGCAGCGCGATGGCGGCGCGCGAGGCGGCGTCGGAGGCGGCGCACCGGCTCGCGGGGCTGCGCGCCGAGCATCAGGCGGCGGAACGGCGGATCGGCGAACTGGCCCAGCAACTGGCGCGGATCGGCGAGGATCGCGCGCGGGAGGGCGCGCTCGCGGTCGATGCCGCCGAAGCGCTGGCGCGGCTGGAGGCCGAGGCGACGGCGTTGCGCGGGCGGGCGGCGGCGGGCGCGGCGCGGCTCCCCGCGCTCGACGCGACGCTGGCCGAGGCGGAACGGGCCGCGCGCGATGCCGACGTCGCGCTGGCGCAGGCGATGAGCCGGCAGGCGGCCGAACTCGCCGATGTCCGCGTGGCGGAAGCGGCGGCGGCGGCGGCGCGGACGCGGCACGAGCGCGCCTTGCGCGACCAGGCGGCGCTGGCGGCGGAGGTCGCGCGGATCGGCGACGCCGCGCCGTTGCAGGTGGAGCGGGCGGCGGCGGTGCAGGCACGCGCCGACGCGCTGGCCGCGGCCGAGGCGGCGCGGACGGCGCGCACCGCCGCCGATGCCGACGAGCGCGCGGCGCAGGAGGTCCGCGACACGGCGGAGGCGGCGCGGGCGGCGGCCCGCGCGGAACTGGTCGCGATCGACAGCGAACTGGCCGCGCTGGAGAAGGCGACGCGGCCGGCATCGCGCGACCGCCTGCTCGACCATGTCCGCGCGGCGCCGGGCTATGAGCGCGCGCTGGCGGCGGCGCTGGGCGACGATCTCGAAACCGGGCTGGACGCCGCGGCCGATCGCTGTTGGGCGGGGGCCGAGCCGCTGCCGGACGACCCGACGGCGGGCGGACTCGACCGGCTCGGCGACCATGTCGCGGCGCCGGCGGCGCTGGCGCGGCGGCTGGCGCAGGTGCTGGTGGCGGACAGCGACGACGGGCGCGCGCTGGCAGTCGGGCAGCGGCTGGTGACCCGCGCCGGCGTGCTGCGGCGCTGGGACGGGTATGTCGCCAAGGCGAGCGGCGCGGCGGCGGCGGAGCGGCTGGAACGGATCAATCGCCTCGCGGAGCTGAACGACGCGCGCCCGGCGGCGCAGGCGGCGGTCGATCGCGCCGCCGGCGAACTGGGCGAGGCGGAGGCGCGGATCGCCGCCGCGCGAGCGCAGGCGCAGGCGGCACGGACCGCGCTCGACCGGGCCGACACCGCCGCGCGCGACGCGAGCCGGGCCGAGGATCGCGCGGCCGCCCAGCTCGAACGGATCGCGGCGCAGCGCGCCGATCTCGACACGCGCCGCCACCGCGTGACCGCCGAGGTCGAGGAAGCGGCGGCCGAACTCGCCCGTGCCGAGGCCAATCGCGCCGCGCTGCCCGATGGCGCCGCGACGCGCGATGTGGTCGCCCGGCTCCAGGCCGAGGCGGAGGCGCGCCGCGCGGGCGCGGCCACCGCACGCGCCGATCGCGCGGCGGTCGATCGCGCCATCGCCGCCGACCGCGAACGGCTCGCCGCCGCCGATGCCGAAGCCAAGGGCTGGCGCGCGCGCGCCGGGGAAGCCGCCAAGCGAATCGCCGACATGGCGAAGCGCGAGGCGCACTTGTCGGGCGAGGTCGATGCCGCCGCCGCTCGTCCCGCCGAACTCGCCGCCGCGATCGCCGAGGGAGAGGCCGGCCAGGCCGACCGCCGCGCCGCCGCCGAGGCCGCCGCCGAGGCCGAAGCCGCCGCCATCGCCCGCGTCCGCACAATGGACGAGGCCGGCCGGCTCGCCGCCGAAGCGCTGTCGCTCGCGCGCGAGGCGCGGGCCGGGGCGGCGGCGCGTGCCGAGAACCAGGACCTTCGCCGGATCGAGATGAACCGCCTGGCGGGCGAACGCTTCCAGTGCCCGCCGCCCCTGCTCGGCGAGCGCGTCGGCTTCGCCACCGACACGGTCGGCGATCCGCAAGCCGAATCGGTCCAACACGACAAGTTGCTGGTCGATCGCGAGCGGCTGGGGCCGGTCAACCTGGTCGCCGAAACCGAACTCGCCGAGCTCGACGCCGCGCGGATCGATGCCGCGACCGAGCGCGACGAACTCGGCCAGGCGGTCGCGCAGCTGCGCGGGTCGATCGGCACGCTCAACCGCGAGGGGCGGCAGCGGCTGCTCGCCGCGTTCGAGGCGGTCGACGGGCATTTCCGGCGATTGTTCACCACCCTGTTCAACGGCGGCGAGGCGCATCTGGCGCTGATCGATTCGGACGATCCGCTGGAGGCCGGGCTGGAGATCATGGCGCAGCCGCCGGGCAAGAAGCTGCAATCGCTGACGTTGCTGTCGGGCGGGGAGCAGGCGCTGACCGCGGTCGCTTTGATTTTCGGGCTGTTCCTGACCAATCCCGCGCCGATCTGCGTGCTGGACGAAGTCGACGCGCCGCTCGACGACGCCAATATCGAACGGTTCTGCGACCTGCTCGACGCGATGACGCGCGAGACGCGGACGCGCTACCTGATCGTCACCCACAACGCCGTCACGATGAGCCGGATGCACCGCCTGTTCGGCGTGACGATGGTCGAGCGCGGGGTCAGCCGGCTGGTGTCGGTCGATCTCGGCGGCGCGGAGAGCCTGCTGGCGGCGGAGTGAAGCGCGCCGCCGAACGATCTGGCGCCAGCTGGATCGGAGGTCGAGGCGCGCCCGGCCGTCGGCGCCATCGCGCCGACCGACGACGCGGCTTTGCCGCGGCGCTTGTCCAGTCGATAACCTTGCGGCACGCTGTTACGCGATGACAGAGCCAAACCCCGCCGCCGACACCGCCTTTTTCGGGCACCCGCGCGGCCTCGCCTATCTGGCCTTCACCGAGACGTGGGAGCGGTTCAGCTATTACGGCATGACCTCGCTGCTGACGCTGTACATGGTGCAGCAATTGCTGACGTCCGGGCATGTCGAGCACGTGCTGGGCCTGGCGGCGCTGCGGTCGCTGTTCGCGTGGCACGGGCCGATCAGCGACGTCGCCTTCGCCTCGCTGATCTACGGCTGGTATGGCGGGCTGGTCTATTTCACCCCGATCCTGGGCGGGTGGATCGCCGATCGCTGGCTGGGGACGAAGGCGACGGTCGTGCTCGGCGCGCTGCTGATGTGCGGCGGGCATCTGGCGATGGCGTTCGACGCGTCGTTCCTGGTCGCGCTGCTGCTGCTGATCGCGGGGTCGGGGTGCCTGAAGGGCAACATCTCCACGCAGGTCGGCGACCTGTACCCGGCGGCGGCGGAATCGCGGCGGACGCAGGGCTACACGATCTTTTCGGCGGGCATCAATGTCGGCGCGGTGCTGGGGCCGCTGACCTGCGGCGGGCTGGCGGCGCTGTACGGCTGGCATGTCGGGTTCGGCGCGGCGGCCGGGCTGATGCTGCTCGCGCTCGTCATCTACCTGATCGGGCAGCGGCACCTGCCGGACGACCGCGTGCGCGAGGCGACCGAGGCGTTGCCGCCGATGACCGGCGACGAGCGGCGGCGCGCGGTGCTGCTGATCCTGGTCGCGGCGATGACGTTGTTCCCCAACATCGCCTATCCGATGATCTGGGGGATCGGCGTGCTGTGGATCGACCAGCATGTCGCGCTGGGGCCGGTGCCGCCGTCGTGGTTCAATTCGGTCGACGCCTTCGCCTCGATCGTCGCGGTGCCGCCGCTGGTCGCGCTGTGGGCGTGGCAGGCCCGGCGCGGGCGCGAGCCGTCGGATATCGTCAAGATCGGTATCGGCAGCGTACTGACCGGCCTGTCCGCGCTGCTGTTCGTCGCCGGCACGCTGATCGCCGGTCCGGGCGAGGTCCATGTCGGCTGGGCGCTGGCCGGCTTTTTCGGGATGGGCGTCGCGTTCCTCTATTACTGGCCGGTGCTGCTGGCGCTGGTCAGCCAGGCCGCTCCGCGCCAGGTCAAGGCGACTTTGATGGGCGGCGTGTTCCTGTCGTTCTTCCTCGGCAGCGTCATCATGGGCTGGGTCGGCAGCTTCTACGACCAGATGAGCCCGGTCCGGTTCTGGACCATCGATGCCGCGATCGCGATCGTCGGCGGGCTCGCGGTGTTGGCGATCGCGCGGCCGGTGACGCGGCGGCTGGCCGCGCCGGCAACTTGATCTCCATCAGTGACTTTCATTGAGTTGGAACATATATCGAACGCATGGCCCAGCTCGATACGCGCCAGAAGCTCGAAATCCTCGCCGACGCCGCCAAGTACGACGCGTCGTGCGCGTCGTCAGGATCGGTCAAGCGCGATTCGCGCGGGGGCAAGGGAATCGGCTCGACCGATCAGGGGATGGGCATCTGTCATGCCTATGCGCCCGACGGCCGCTGCATCTCGCTGCTCAAGATCCTGCTGACCAATAGCTGCGTGTTCGATTGCCATTATTGCATCAACCGCAAGAGCTCGAACGTTCGTCGCGCGCGGTTCACGGTCGAGGAAGTCGTCCAGCTGACGCTCGCTTTCTACCGGCGCAATTATATCGAGGGGCTGTTCCTCTCGTCGGGGATCATCGCCTCGTCCAATTACACGATGGAGCAGATCGTCGAGGTCGCGCGCAGCTTGCGCGAGGATCACGATTTCCGCGGTTATATCCACCTCAAGACGATCCCCGACGCCGATCCCGAACTGGTCCACCGGGCCGGGCTGTACGCCGACCGCGTGTCGATCAATGTCGAGCTGCCGACCGCGACGGGGCTGAAGCGGCTCGCACCGGAAAAGTCCGAGACGCGGATCGAAGGCGCGATGGCCGCGACCAAGGCCGATATCCTCGACACGCGCGACGCGAAGAAGCGCTACAAATCGGCGCCGCGCTTTGCGCCGGCCGGGCAAACGACCCAGATGATCGTCGGCGCCGACGCCGCGACCGATCGCGACATCGTCGGTCGCGCGGCGGGGCTGTACGGCAAGTTCGGGCTGCGGCGGGTCTATTATTCGGCCTTCTCGCCGATCCCCGACGCCAGCGCCGTCCTGCCGCTCAAGCGTCCGCCGCTGATGCGCGAGCATCGGCTGTACCAGTCCGACTGGCTGATGCGCTTCTACGACTACAGCCCGCAGGAAGTGGCGGCGGCGGCCGACGATACCGGCATGATGCCGCTCGACATCGATCCCAAGCTCGCCTGGGCGCTCAAGCATCGCGCGACCTTCCCGGTCGACGTCAATCGCGCCCCGCGCGAGATGCTGTTGCGGGTGCCCGGGCTCGGCACGCGGGCGGTGGCGCGCATCCTGACGGCGCGGCGGTGGCGGCGGCTGGCGCTGGCCGATGTCGGGCGGCTGACCGTGTCGATCGCCAAGATGCGGCCGTTCATCGTCGCCAGCGACTGGCGCCCGGTCGCACTCGCCGACACGCTCGACCTCAAGCCGCTGGTCGCGCCCAGGGTCGAGCAGATGGAGCTGTTCGCGTGAAAACGACTCGCAGGTGAAACCCGGCCCGGTCCTCGCCGGTTGGCCGGGGCGAAGGAGACAGCGATGGCAAGCGCCGACATCTACGATCGTCTGAAGGCCGACCACGACAAGCAGCGCGCGATGCTGAAGGATCTCGGCGAGCTGCGCGGCGACACCAAGAAGCGGCAGGCGTTGTTCGAGAGGTTCCGGCTCGAAATGGAAAGCCATGCCGCCGCCGAGGAGGAATCGCTCTACGCGACGATGCTCGCCAACCCCGAACTGCGCGATGACGCGCGGCATTCGGTCAGCGAGCACAAGGAGGTCGACGACGTCATCGGCAAGATGCTGGCGATGGATTTCGCGTCGGACGAGTGGGAGGAGAATTTCCACCACATGCGCCGCCGCTACGAGCACCATATCGACGAGGAGGAGGACGAGATGTTCCCCGCCGCGGCGAAGGAGCTCGACGCCGCGACCGAGGAGCGGCTGGGCGAGGTCTATGCCGAGCGCAAGCCGGAGGAACTCGAACTGGCCAGGGAAAACCCGCCCGAAGCCGAGGAAAAGGAATAGGCTTGCGCGTCGTAACGCTCGACGCGGAGGACGATTTCGACGGGTGGCGCGATGCGGTGCGCGGGTTGGTGCTCGATCATGTCCCGCCCGACCAGGTCGTGTGGCAGGTCGGCGACGTGGCCGGCGACCTCTTCGCCGGTCAAGCCGAGTCGACCACGCCGGCGGCGGGCGCGTTTTCGGTGCCGCGACCGTTCATCGACCTCGCGCGCAATGCCCTGCTCCACCGCGATCGCGAGCGGTTCGCGTTGCTGCACACGTTGCTGGTGCGGTTACGCGACCAGCCGAAGCTGCTCGAGGACCAGGCCGATCCGCTCGTCCGCCGGATCGAGAAACTCGCCAAGGAAGTCCGCCGCGACATCCACAAGATGCGCGCGTTCGTGCGTTTTCGCGAAGTGCCGCACCAGCCCGCTCCCCCACCCGACCTCCCATATGATGCTGCCGTGGGAGGTCGGGTGGGAGAGCGGGCCGGTGCCGCCAACCAATACGTCGCCTGGTTCGAGCCCGAGCACCACATCGTCCGCGCCAACGCCGCGTTCTTCGTCAACCGCTTCGCGACGATGCGCTGGTCGATCCTGACGCCGGAGATCGCGATTCACTGGGACGGCAAGCGGCTCAGCGAAGGGCCGGGCGCGACCAAGGCGGATGCGCCCGACGGCGATCCGGTCGAGGCGGTGTGGAAGACCTATTACGCGTCGATCTTCAACCCGGCGCGCGTCAAGGTCGGCGCGATGCTGAAGGAAATGCCGCGTAAATATTGGAAAAACATGCCGGAAACCGCGTTGGTGCCGCAGCTGATCGCGAATGCGCAAGCGCGGGAGAGTGTGATGGTGGCGACCGCCAAGGCCAAGATCGGCGGCAATATCGCGGCGGCGTGGGAGGCCCTGCGCGACGAGGCGATGGCGTGCACCCGCTGCCACCTCTACCGCCACGCGACGCAGACCGTGTTCGGCGAAGGGCCAGTCGATGCGCGGCTGATGTTCGTCGGCGAGCAGCCGGGGGATCAGGAGGATCTGGCCGGACACCCGTTCGTCGGCCCCGCCGGCCAGATGTTCGACCGCGCGCTGGCCGAAGCGGGAGTCGACCGTGCGCGCGTCTACGTCACCAACGCGGTCAAGCACTTCAAGTACGAGCTGCGCGGCAAGCGCCGCATCCATGCCAAGCCGGACGCCGGCGAGATCACCGCCTGCCGCTGGTGGATCGAGCAGGAACAGGCGATCATCAAGCCGCAGGTCACCGTGGCGCTGGGCGCGACCGCCGCGCGATCGCTGTTCGGCCGCACGGTGACGATCAGCCGCGAGCGCGGTCGCGCGCTGGAATTGCCCGATGGTGCCGGCGAAGCGTGGATCACCGTCCACCCGAGCTACCTGCTGCGCCTGCCCGACGAAACGGCCAGGCGTGAGGAATATGCGCGGTTCGTCGAGGACGTGCGGATGGCGGCGGCGCGGGTCGATTGACCCGTCCGGTCGCATCGGCCATCGCGCGGGAATGATCGAACGCATTCTCGGCTGGCTCGCCGGCATCATCATCGCGGTGATTTCCAGCGGCGGCTATCTCGGCATCGTGCTGCTAATGGCGATCGAGAGCGCGTGCATCCCGCTGCCGTCGGAGATCATCATGCCGTTCTCCGGCTATCTCGTCTCGACCGGCCAGCTCAACCTGCTCTTGGTCGCGACCGCCGGGGCGATCGGCTGCAATCTGGGGTCGATCGTCGGGTACGAGGTCGGCAAGCGCGGCGGCCGGCCGGTCGCCGAACGCTGGGGACGCTACGTGCTGATCGGGCCGGGCGAGCTCGACGCGGCCGATCGCTTCTTCGCGCGCTACGGCTCGATCGCGGTGCTGATCGGGCGGTTGCTACCGGTGATCCGCAGCTTCATCGCCTTCCCGGCCGGGGTCGCGCGGATGCGGCTGGTGCCGTTCCATGTCTACACCTTCGTCGGATCGTGGCCGTGGTGTTTCGGGCTGGCCTGGGTCGGCATGAAGCTGGGCAAGGCGTGGGACCACGATCCGCGGTTGAAGGCGGCGTTCCATTCGGCCGACGTGGTGATCGCGGTGGTGCTGGTCGCCGCGGTCGCCTTCTACATCTGGCACCGCGTGCGCGGGCTCAGGAAAACCCGCGCCTGATCGCCAGCGCGCGCAGGTCGTCGTCGCGCGTCGGCGCCAGTTGCGCGACGCGGCGGCGATAGGTTTCGACCAGCTCCGGCCCGGCTTTGGCCGGCGATCCGGCGTCGAACGGCGGCGCGGGGTCGTATTCCAGGCTGAGCTGCACCGCCTTCGCAAACGTTTCGCCGCGGATCAGCGCCATCAGCTTCAGCGCGAAATCGATCCCCGCCGTCACCCCGCCGCCGGTCACGCGGTTGCGATCGACCACGATTCGCTGATCGACCGGCTCGGCCCCGAACAGGCTCAGCATCTCGCGCTGCCCCCAGTGGCACCCGGCGCGATAGCCGCGCAGCAGCCCCGCCGCACCCAGCACCAGCGATCCCGTGCACACGCTGGTGATCCAGGTCGCGTCCGCCGCGATCCGCTGGATCCAGTCCATCGCCGCGTCGTCGGCGATCACGTCGTTGATCCCGAACCCGCCCGGCACGCACAGGATGTCGGCGCGCGTCACTTCGGCGAAGGTCGCGGTCGGCTGGATCGCGAAGCCGGCGTCGGTCATCACCGGATCGCGCGACCGCCACACCAGATCGAGCGTCACGTTGCCGAGCCGCGACAGCACTTGCGCCGGGCCGGTCAGATCGAGTTGCGTGACGTTGGGGAACAGCAGGAACGCGACGCTGACGGGGGGCAGGCTGGCCATGACAGGGACTCCTCTCGACGAAAGAATGCCCAGGCGAACGGCGTCTCGCGGCTACGCTTCCTTGTGGTGGCCCACGGTCTCGCCAGTCACGTAGCGGGCGCGACCCTATGCGCTCGCCGCTCGTTCGCCAAGAGCAGGATGCCGAGCGGCAGCGCGAGCGCGAGGTAGAGCGCGACCCCGGCGACGGGGCTCCACCCGAGGAAATCGCTCGGCAGCGTGCGCAAGGCGCCGTTCGGCCAGTCGACCGTGAGGATCGGGTCCCACAGCGGGAAGCGATACGTATCGGGCGTGGTCACGTTGGCGGCGGCGATCGCCAGGTTGATCGCCACCGATACACCGAGCAGCGCGACCGCCGCCGCACGCGCCCAATGCTGACGCAGGCGCGCCCAGAGCGGCGCCAGTCCGATCGCCAGCATCCCGATCGCCGGGACCGCATGCCGGGGTCCGGTCGAATGGCCGCCGTCCCAATAGACGTACGCCGCATTGACCAGCAGCACGACGATCGCGGTCGCCGCCGCCATGACGCCGAGCCCGCGCATCCGCCGGGGAAACAGGCATAATCCGGGCACCGCGAGCAGCAGGATCGGCGCCACCCACACCAGCCCGCGACGCAGGCCGACAAGGATCTTGGCGATCACGACCGGTTTCGGCGCCGTCAGCCCGAACAGCCCTTCGTGCATGCCGGGAAATCCGGTCACGCCCTGATAGCCCAGGCGGAACGGCGTACCGAACGCGACCAGGTTGTAACTCGCGAGCGGGATCAGCAACGTCGCACCGCCGGCCAGCACCATCGCGCCGATCGCGCGCGGTCCGCGCCGCAGCCGCCACACGCCCCATAATGCGATGACCGCGCCCGCCAGCACCGCCTGCAACTCGATCAGCGCCGCCAGCCCGAGCGCGGCCCCGCCAAGCGCGGCGAACCGTGCCGGCCGTTCCTCGCCCGCGCGCCACAGCGCCCAGGTCGCGATCACGAACAGCCCGGCGACCGGGGCGTGCCCGAACAACGTCGTCGACCATCCCCAGACCGGCGTGCCGAGCGCGAAGCCGATGCTCGCGAACAGCGCGCCGCTCGCGCTGCTCGTCGTCCGCCACGCGAGGTCGTACAGCGCGACCGCCGCCAGCGCCGCGATCACCGCGCTGACCATCGCCACCGCCAGCCGCAGCCGGACGGTCAGATAGGCCTCGAACGGGGCGTCATAGACCGTGTCGGGTATCGGCGGTCGCGGCGGAAGCAACCGGTCGGCGATCGCGACCGCGGGCAGCGCGAGCAACGTCATTCCCGGCGCCTTGTCGAGATAGACATGGCCGTCGAACCGCGCCTGGTCGATGGTCAGCCTGGCATAATCGTCGATCGTCGCCTGGTGCCGCTCGACCAGCGCCATCGCCGCGAACAGCCGCGTCGCATTGTTGGGGTTGAACGCCCACGACCCGAACCACGTGCACGACAGCCAGACGAGCGCGAACAGCGCCAGTCGCGGATGGCGCGCGATCACCGGAACAGCCAGGACCCCAGCATCCGCGTCTCGAGCAACGTGAAATAGCCGGCGACGACCAGCGCGCCCGTCACCAGCCCGCGCACGGTCGCGCGGTGCCCGGCGACGTTGTGGCGGCGCGCGGTCAGCCAGACGCGTGGCGCCATCACCAGGGTGAACAGCGACAGCAGGTGGATGACGCTGAACCGCTGCGTGCTGCTATGGTGGACGAACAGGCTGATCGCTGCGGTCGCGATCATCGCGACGACCCACACCTTGCCGAGTTGCCGGTGAATCTTCGTGCCGCGCGGTTGCCACAGCATATACGGTGTCAGGACCAGCGCGACGGTGATCGTCGACAGGTGCGCCCACACCAGCGGCGGGACGATGCGCCATTGCGCCTGCCCCTTGGCCAGCGCGACGATCACGACGAGCAGCAGCGCGCCGGCGGCGATCGCCAGGAAACGCTCGTAACCGTCGGGCGCGATCGACTTGACCGGCTTCTTCGCGAACAGGCTGGCCATCGATCTCCCCGTGGCTGATCCGGGAGGCGTATCGCGTTTCGCCGCGCGGCGAAAGCGCCGTGCGGGCGGTTACTGGCCCTGCGCTTCCGCTTCCTTGCGATCCTTGTTGAACTGCTTGGCTTCGCGGAACTGGCGGTTGGAACAGCCGATGCCGCCGCCCGGGCCGATCGCGCTGCACGATCCGGTCCCCGACGCGCCGGTGTCGAGCGAGCTTTGCGCGCGCAACGCCCAGGACTGGTTCTGCGGCGTCACCTTGAACTCGCGCAGGTCCTTGGGCACGCGATACTGCTCGGCGGCGTCGCGGCGGGTGCAGACGACGACTTCGTTGCCTTCGGCGTCGGTCGGGCAGCGTTCGTTGCCGTACAGCACCAGCACGCCGTTGATCGGCGCGTTCTTGGACACGGGGCCGGCGCTGCGCGGCTTGGCCGGCAGGGTGATGCCCGGCCCCTGCACCGTCTGCGCGGCGGCGGGCAGCGCGAGCGATGCGGCCAGCACACCGGCGGTGATGATCCTCGACTTCGCCATCCTCGTCGCTCCTTGCACGCTACACTCGCTTCGCCGTCGCGATGGCGACACGGCACCCCAGCCGGATCGCCGCCGACAGCAGCGGATAGGCCGGCGCGCCCTCCGCCCCATGCGCCAGCGCGGTATCGCGATGCTCCAGCTCCTCGGCCTGGAACTCGGCGATCGCGTCGCGCAACGTCGGATCGCTATCGCCCAGTTGCTGAAGCTGCTCTGAATAATGCCGGTCGATCTCGGTCTCGACCGCGGCGGTGCAGGCCATCGCCGCCTTCGGACCGATCGCCGCCGTGACTGCGCCGAGCGCGAAGCCGGCGACGTTCCAGAACGGCTGGAGCAGGGTCGGCCGCACGCCGCGCTCGGCGATCAGCGTGTCGAAGAACGCGCGATGGCGTTCCTCCTGCCGCGCCATCCCGGCGATCTCGCGCGCGGCGGGGCTGCGGTCGCCCAATACCGCGAGCTGCCCGGCATAGATGCGCGTCGCGCCATATTCGCCCGCCTGGTCGACGCGGATCATCGACGCCGTCGCCGGCCGCGGATCGCCGGGACGCCAGCGGCTCATGCCCGCCGGTTCCGCCGCAGCAGCAGCGTCAGCACGGCAAGGCCGCCGACGATCGACAGGATCGCGTTGAACCCCGCAAGCGAGATGCCGTGGAACGTCCATTGCGGCGCGTCGCAGCGCACGATCGGCGCCTTCATCAGATCGTCGATCGTCAGCGTGCCGCGAACCGTCTGGGTGCAGGCGGTGAAGCCCTGCCACCAATGATATTCGACCCCGGCATGCGCGATGCCGATCGCCCCGCTGACCAGGATCGCGACGGCGGCGAGCGCGACCAGCAGCCGCTGCGGCGCGCCGCGCACGAACGCCAGCAGTGCGAGCACCAGCGCGGTATAATGCGGCCAGCGCTGCCAATGGCACATCTCGCACGGATAGAGGTGGCCGATCAGCTGGAAACCCCAGGCGCCGGCCAGCAACGCCGCGGGGATTGCCAGCGCCAGCGCGCGCGCCTTGGCGACGTTGCCCATCCTACTTACGTCCCGCGGCCGCCGGTGCGGTCGTCGGCGTCTTCGCCAGCCGCCCGATCGTCTGTAGCGCGTAATAGAGCTGGAAGTCGGTGATCCCGCGCTTCTTCAGCTCGTCCGGCGTCGCGGCGAAGCGCGGGTCGGTCTTGGTATCCTCTTCCAGGATCGCGTTGTCGGCCTTGACCTCGTTGACCAGATGCTTGCGCAGGTCGGATTCGCGGAACACCGGCCGCGACTTGTAATCGGGGTCGGAAATCTGCGGCACCGCGATGTCGGGGCGGATGCCCCCTTCCTGCACCGACCGGCCCGAGGGCGTGTAGTAGCGCGCGGTGGTCAGGCGCAGCGCGGTGTCGGGACCGAGCTGGAGCAGCGTCTGCACCGATCCCTTGCCGAACGACCGCTCACCCATGATGAGCGCGCGGTGGTGGTCCTGCAACGCGCCGGCGACGATCTCCGACGCCGACGCGGTGCCGGCATTGGTCAGCACGATCACCGGCAAGCCATCGGCGAGATCGCCGGGCTTGGCGTAATAACGCTCGATATCGGTCTTCTCGCGCCCGCGCTGGCTGACGATCTCGCCCGACGACAGGAACGCGTCGCTGACCTCGATCGCCTGGCTCAGCAGGCCGCCGCCATTGTCGCGCAGGTCGACCACGTAGCCGAGCGGATCGTGGCCCAGCTTCGCCTTGATCCCGGCGATCGCGCCCCGCGTGTCGGCGCCGGTATTCTCCGAGAAGGTGTTGATGTTGATATAGCCGACACCGTCGCGCACTTCCCATTTGACCGGGCGCTGGACGATCACCTCGCGTGTCAGCGTCACGTCGATCGGCTTGTCGCGACCGGGGCGGATGATGGTCAGTGCGATCTTGGTGCCGGGCTTGCCGCGCATCGCCGTCACTGCCTCGTCCAGGCTGCCGCCGAACAGCAATTTGCCGTCGATATGGGTAATGTAGTCGCCCGACTTGATCCCCGCGCGATAGGCCGGGGTATCCTCCTGCGGCGCGATCACCTTGACCGCGCCGTCCTGCATCGTGACCGACAGGCCAAGGCCGCCGTAATTGCCGTCGGTCAGGATCTTCATGTTCTGGAAGTCGAGCGCGTCCATGTAGCTCGAATGCGGGTCCAGGCTCGCCAGCATGCCGTCGATCGCGCCGCGGATCAGCTTCTTGTCGTCAACCTTGTCGACGTAATTGGCCTTCACCTGGTTGAACACCTCCATGAAGGTGTCGAGCTCGCGATAGGTGTCGCTGTCCGACGCGGCGACCGCCGAGGTCGCGGCGGGAACCAGCGCGATCGCGCCGGCGATGGCGGTCGCCTGAAGCCAGGAAAAAGCACGGGACATGGGGGCAGGGGGTCCGATCCGAATAAGCAGTCGCCGCGCGTTCTAGCCGGTCAGCGCGACAGGGTCCACCGCTCGACCCTTGCGGCGAAGCTCGGCGGTGATGCGGGGGGCGTCGCCGGCGGGAGCGGTGCCGATCGCGGCGCCTTGCGCGATCGACTGGCCGACGCCGACCGACACGGCGCCCAGGCCGGAGAGCAACGTCGTCCAGCCGCCGCCATGGTCGAGGATGACGACATTGCCATAGCCGCGGAACGGCCCGGCAAAGACGACGCGGCCGGCGCTCGGCGCGACGACCACGGCATTGCGGGCGACGGCGAAGGTCAGCCCGCGCGAACTGACCCCGCTGTCCGACACTTCGCCGAACCCGGTGACCAGGCGCCCGTCGACCGGCAGCCGCCACGGCGCGGAGGCCGTCGCCCACGGCAGGGCGACGGCGGCGGCATCGCCCGGACGGAGGCTCGGTCCGGGCAGGGCGGCCAGCGCGCGCGCGGTCGCGGCGCCGTCGTGCGACACTTGCATCTGGTCGACCAGGTCGCGCGCCTGTTCGCCCAGCCCGATCGCGCGGTCGCTTTCGGCGAGCGCGGTACGGCTCAGGTCCTGCGAGCGCTGGCGATGCTGCGCCTCCAGCCGCGCCAGCGCGACGCGATTGTCCTCCAGCCGGCGGCGACCGTCGCCCAGGCTCTGCGCCGCGAGCACGGCGTCGCCGCGCAGCCGGCGGCTGCGGTCGAGCGCGGAGCGCAGGCCCGCGGTGCGCGCCTGGATCAGCGGGATCGTGCTCGCCAGCACCGCGCGGACATGGACCAGATCGGCGATCGACCCCGGCTGCATCACCGCGACCGCGGTCGGGCGTTGCGCCAGCGAGCACAAGGCCGCGACCAGCCGCGTGATCGGCCCGCGCCGCTGCGCCAGCGACGTCTGCTGGTCGGCGAGCAGGCGATCGACCAGCGCGATCCGCGCGACCGCGGCGGCGATGTCGGCCTGCGCCTGGTCGATCCGCGCCGCGATCGCCCGCTCCTGCGCCTGCGCCCTGGCGGCGGCGTCGCGTTCGTTGGCGGCGGCGGTGTCGAGTTGCGCGGCACGCTGGGCGGCGGCGGCCGATTGCGCGCGCGCCGCGACCAGCCGCTGGCGCTGGTCAGCAAGGTCGGTCTGCGCATTGCCCTGCCCGGCCAGTATCGCGAGCGCGAACGGCGCGAGGGCGGCGGGGATCAGCGCGTATCGCATCGCCCGCTATCCTTCGCGGTGATACGGGTGGTTGGCAAGGATCGCGGTCGCGCGCCACAATTGCTCGGCCAGCATCGCGCGCGCCAGCATGTGCGGCCAGGTGAGGCGGCCAAACGACAGCAGGTAATCGGCCTCGGCCCGGTCGGTGGCGGAAAAGCCGTCGGCGGCACCGATCAGGAATCGCGTCTCGCGCACGCCGTCGTCGCGCCATTTGCCCAGCCGATCGGCGAAGGCGACCGATCCCGGCGTCTCCCCGGTTTCGTCGAGCATCACGATCCGCGTCTGCGGCTCGCGCGCCGGCATCCTGCCGCCCGTGTCAGGCAATTCGGTGATCCGCGTCGGCCAGGTCACGCGTTTGAGGTAGCGGTCGACCAGCTCGGCTTCGGCGGAGCGGCCGATCTTCCCGCGAGCGACGATGTGGAGGAGCATGGCTGGTGCAGCATCGGCCCGCCGCGGCAAAGCCGCGCCGTCGAACCGATGCGCTACGCGATCTGTCGGCCGGGCTCGTCGGTGTGGCGCGGTGGGACCGCGCCCTCACCGCCATCACCGAACGCCCACATCCGCTCGAGGTTGTAGAAACTCCGCACCTCCGGCCGGAACAGGTGGACGATCACGTCGCCCGCGTCGATCAGCACCCAGTCGGCCGTCGGCAGGCCCTCGATCCGGACCGGGCGGCCGGTCTCGGCCTTGATCCGCTCGGCGAGCTTCTGCGCCATCGAGGCGACCTGACGCGTCGAGCGACCGCTCGCGATCACCATGTGATCGGCGATCGACGACTTGCCGGCGAGCGGGATCGAGATCGTGTCGACCGCCTGGTCGTCGTCCAGGCTGGCCATGACGAGCCGGTGCAGCGCTTCCGCCCCTTCCGGGTCGGATGAACGGTACGCAGTGGGAGAAGAGGCCAAGAGGGTTCCTAGGTTGCGGGTGGATCGGCTGGACGGCGCAGATAACGGCGTTGCCAGCCGGGATCGGCGGCGCGCAGCCGCGTGGCAGAGGTCGGATCAGGGCGAAACCGCAACAGCACGAGGGCCGGCAATCTCCACGTCGTCCAATTCTTCGCCTGGTGCGCCGGCCGAAAGAACCGCCGCAACCAACCCATGGCGGGCACCGCCCGGGCAGCACTATCATAACCCGGCCGCGCGATCACCGCAATCGGGATCGATCGCGCGATCCGCCGCCACCCCTTCCAGCGGCTGAACGACACCAGATTGTCCTCGCCCATCAGCCAGATGAAGTCATGCTGTCGGTATAGAAGCTGCAACTTGGCGAGGGTATCGACGGTGTAGCGCGTGCCTAGCCGCTGTTCGATCGCCGAGACGCGGATCGGCGCATGCCCCGCCATCGCCCGCGCCGAGGCAAAGCGCACCGCGAACGGCGCCATGTCGGTCGCCTGGTCCTTGAGCGGATTGCCGGGGGAGACCAGCCACCACACCTCGTCCAGCCCCAGCGCCGCGATCGCCGCCAGACTGATCGCGCGATGCCCCGAATGCGCCGGATTGAACGACCCGCCGAGCAGCCCGATGCGCATCAGGGCTCGACCTGCCAATCCTCGCGCCCGTGATGGATGCGGAGGATATCGATCTGTTGGTCGAGGACGCGGTAGATCAGGATGTACATCGTCTGGGTGACGCGCCACTTGCGGGCATCGGCGCGACGGATGGCCGGTCCGGCATGCGGCATCGTCGCCAGGAACGCGGCCGCGCGTTCGATCCGTTCGGCGATCTGCTCCGCGCGCTCTTCGCTGTAGGACATCCAATAGTCGTCGATCGCCTCGAGATCGGCGATCGCTTCGTCAGACCATGTGACATCGGTCATGCGGCGCGACGGCGCCTGCGCTCACGCAAGTTGGCGAAGACTTCGTCGTGCGGCGTCAACTCGCCGCGATCGGCCGAATCGATCCCGGCCTGGATAAAAGCCATGAAATCGGCTTCGGTCTCCGCGACGCGGCGGATCGCCTCTGCGGCGAACCACGACCGGCTGCGCCCTTGCGCCGCGGCGATACGATCGACGAGCGCCAACGTATCTTCGTCCAGACGCGCGGTGATGACGGCTGTCTTGCTCATGTCATCGAATGTATACATTCGATGACGAGCGTCAAGGTCGCACCTGCCCGCTCCCCCGTCCGACCCATTTGTACGTCGTCAGACCCTCCAGCGCGACCGGGCCGCGGGCGTGAAGGCGGCCGGTGGCGATGCCGATCTCGGCGCCCAGGCCGAACTCGCCGCCGTCGGCGAATTGGGTGGAGGCATTCCACAGGACGATCGCGCTGTCGACATCGGCGAGGAAGCGTTCGGCGGCGGCGGCATCCTCGGCGATGATGGCGTCGGTGTGGTGCGAACCGTGGCGGGCGATGTGCGACAGCGCCGCGTCGAGGCCGTCGACCAGCGCGACGCTGACCACCGCGTCGAGATATTCGGTATCCCAATCGTCCGGTTCGGCCAGCGTCACGCCGGGGACGAGCCCCGCGACCAATGCGTCGCCGCGCACCGCGCAGCCCGCCGCTTGGAGCTTTTGGACCAACTGGCCGGCGGCGGGGAAATGCTTGTCGATCAGCAGCGTCTCCATCGCGCCGCACACGCCGGTCCGCCGCATCTTCGCATTGACCGCGATCGCTTCCGCCATCGCCGGATCGGCCGAGGCGTGGACATAGACATGGTTGTTGCCGTCGAGGTGCGCGAGCACCGGCACCCGCGCTTCGGCCTGGACGCGGGCGACCAGGCTCTTGCCGCCGCGCGGGACGATCATGTCGATCCCGCCCGCACTACCCAGCATCGCGCCGACCGCTGCGCGATCGGTCACGCCGACCAGCAGCACCGCATCGGCGGGCAAGCCGGCCGCCTCCAGTCCCGCCTCCAGCGCGGCGTGGATCGCGCGGTTGCTGGCGATCGCCTCGCTGCCGCCGCGCAGGATGACGGCGTTGCCGGCGCCGACGCACAAGGCGGCGGCGTCGGCGGTGACGTTGGGGCGGCTTTCGTAGATGATGCCGATCACCCCGATCGGCACGCGGACGCGCGACAATTCGAGCCCGTTGGGCCGGGTCGCGGTGTCGATGATCTGGCCGACCGGATCGGGCAGCGCCGCGATCGCTGCGACGCCATCGGCGGTGGCAGCGATCCGCGCCGGCGTCAGTTCGAGCCGGTCGAGCATCGCCGGCGACAGCCCGGCGGCGCGCGCATTCGCCATGTCGATCGCGTTGGCGGCCAGGATATCGGGCGCCGCGTCGCGGATCGCCTGCGCCATTGCCGCGAGGCCCCGCGCCTTGTCGGCCGTCGACACCGCCGCCAGCCGCCGCGCCGCGCCGCGCGCCCGCGTCACGAGCGCTGCGACCAGGGCGGCGGCATCGAGCTCGACATCGACGATCATGTCCATCGCGCACCCGGTATCATGCCGCGTGCCGCGATGCTATCGCATGGCCCATGAGCGGGGGAATGGAAGCGGCCGGCGACATCGCGACCGGCGCGTTGCTGGGTCGAGCGGTCGAACCGCGCGCGGGCGAGGACGGGCATGGGGACGCGCACGGCATCTGCCTCAATTGCGGGACCGCGCTGATCGGCGAGTTCTGCCATGCCTGCGGCCAGAACGGGCATGTCCACAAGACGTTGGGCTCGATCGGCCACGATCTGCTCCATGGCGTCTTCCATTTCGAAGGCAAGATCTGGCGGACGGTGCCGATGCTGGTCGCGCATCCGGGCAGCCTGACGCGCCGCTATGTCGACGGTGAGCGGGCGCGGTTCGTGTCGCCGCTCGCGTTGTTCCTGTTCGTCGTTTTCCTGATGTTCGCGGCGTTGCATTCGCTGGGCGGGAGCGAGTTCGACCTGGATCGCGGTCCCGCGACCAAGGCGGAGAAGCTAGCGCGGATCGATGGCGAGATCGGGGCGACGCAGGCGAAGCTCGCGCGGGCGCAGGCACGGCTGGCCAGCGGCAAGGGCGACGCCGATACGCGCGACGACATCACCGGCTACAAGGTGACGCTGACCGGCCTGCGCGCGGCACGCACCGAGGTCGCGGCCCTGGCGGGCGGCCCGGCGGCCGAGACGAAGCGCGACGCGGCGGTCGACGCGATCGACACCGGCTGGCCGGCGCTCGACGAGGGCATCAGGAAGGCGAACCGCAATCCCGACCTTGCGCTCTACAAGCTGCAGGCGTCGGCGTACAAATATAGCTGGGCGCTGATCCCGCTCTCGGTGCCGTTCGTGGCGCTGCTGTTCCTGTGGCGGCGGCGGTTCACGATGTACGATCACGCGATCTTCGTGACCTATTCGCTGGCGTTCATGATGCTGCTGGTGACGGCGGTGACCCTCGGGATGCGGATCGGGGTGCCGGGCTGGCTCTACGGCCTCGCGATCGCGTTCGCGCCGCCGGTCCACCTGTTCGCGCAACTGCGCGGTGCGTACGGGTTGCGCTGGTGGTCGGCGCTGTGGCGGACGGTCGCGCTGCTGGTGTTCAGCGCGATCACGCTGACCCTCTTCGCCGCGCTGCTACTCGGCATGGGATTGATGGAATAGCAAAAGGCCCCCGCCGCGAGGCGAGGGCCTTTCGGTGTTCGAACGACCGTTTGGCCGAACCGGTCAGGCGCCGGCGGGCGCCGGGTTGCCGAACGGTCCCTTGGGGCGCCGCGTCTTCGGGATCGAGGATCCGCTCGCCGGGATCACCGACACCGACGCGCCCGGGTCGGGGCGGCCGATATCGCCGTCGTCGAGCAGCTTCTTGATCTCCTCGCCCGACAGCGTCTCGTATTCGAGCAGCGCACCGGCCAGCAGGTGGAGCTGGTCGAGATGCTCCTTGAGCACGTCGCGCGCACGCTTGAGACCACCCTCGACGATCGACTTGATCTCGCTGTCGATCAGCTCGGCGGTCTTGTTCGACATGCGCGCCGGCTGCGACGACGAATAGCCCAGGAACGATTCGCCCTCGGGCTGCGCGTATTCGACCGGACCGACCTTGTCCGACATGCCCCATTTGGTGACCATGTCGCGGGCCAGGCCCGTCGCCATCTGGATGTCGCCCGACGCGCCGCTCGACACCTTGTCGTAGCCGAAGATCACTTCCTCGGCGACGCGGCCGCCCATCGCGACGGCCAGGTTCGCGTACATCTTGTCGCGGTGATAGCTGTACGAATCGCGTTCGGGCAGGCGCATCACCATGCCCAGCGCGCGGCCGCGCGGGATGATCGTCGCCTTGTGGATCGGGTCGCTGGCGGGCTCGTGGACGCTGACGATCGCGTGGCCGGCCTCGTGATAGGCGGTCATCCGCTTCTCGTCGTCGGTCATCACCATCGAACGCCGCTCGGCGCCCATCATGACCTTGTCCTTGGCTTCCTCGAACTCGGCGGCGGCGACCAGGCGCTTGCCCTTGCGCGCGGCCATCAGCGCGGCCTCGTTGACCAGGTTCGACAAATCGGCGCCGGAGAAGCCCGGCGTGCCGCGCGCGATCGTGCGCGCGTCGACATCGGGCGCCAGCGGCACCTTCTTCATATGGACCTGCAGGATCTTAATGCGGCCCTCGATATCCGGACGCGGCACCACGACCTGGCGGTCGAAGCGGCCCGGCCGCAGCAGCGCAGGGTCGAGCACGTCGGGGCGGTTGGTCGCGGCGATGATGATGATGCCTTCGTTCGCCTCGAACCCGTCCATCTCGACCAGCAACTGGTTGAGCGTCTGCTCGCGCTCGTCGTTACCGTTGCCGAGCCCGGCGCCGCGATGACGGCCGACCGCGTCGATCTCGTCGATGAAGACGATGCACGGCGCCGACTTCTTGGCCTGTTCGAACATGTCGCGCACGCGGCTGGCGCCGACGCCGACGAACATCTCGACGAAGTCCGAGCCGGAGATGGTGAAGAACGGCACGCCGGCCTCGCCCGCGATCGCGCGTGCGAGCAGCGTCTTGCCGGTGCCGGGCGAGCCGACCAGCAGCGCGCCCTTCGGGATCTTGCCGCCCAGCCGCGCGAATTTCGAGGGGTCCTTCAGGAACTCGACGATCTCCTGCAATTCCTCGCGCGCCTCGTCGATGCCGGCGACGTCGTCGAACGTCACCTTGCCGTGCTTCTCGGTCAGCATCTTCGCGCGGCTCTTGCCGAAGCCCATCGCGCCCGACCCACTCGATTTCTGCATCTGGCGCAGCACGAAGAACGCGATCGCCAGCATCAGGATGAACGGCAGCGACTGGACGATCAGATATTGCCAGATCGACGGGCTTTCCTCGGGCTTGACGACGACGTCGACATTGCCGGCCTTCAGCTGCGGGTACATTTGCGGGTCGGCGACGGTCGGCAGGTTGGTGCGGAACGTGCTGCCGTCCTTCAACGTGCCGGTCGCGACGGTGCCCGCAATCTCGACGCGGTTGATCCCGCCGGCCTGCACCTGGTTGAGGAACGACGTGTAGGACAGGGTCTTGCCCGTCGTCTGGCCACCCTTTTCGTTGACCAGCGTCACCAGCAGCGCGAGCGCCACCAGGATACCGAGCCAGATCACCAGGCTCTTCACCCAATTGTTGCCGTTCGCATCGGGACCGGGCTTGTCGTTATCGTTCATCACGTACCTTCGCGTACTTCTCGCCGCTTTAGATAAGCGACCAACCCTTAATGGCAATGCAACGGCGCGATCATGCCGTCCGCCGCGGCGGTGCGAGCGAAAAGCGCCATAGCATCGCTGTCGAATCCCCAGCCTGAACCTTAGCTGAAATCCCGGCGATCGTCACGTCGCGGCCGGCATCGAGCGACTGTACCGCGCGCGCGACGGCGCCGCCGCGCGGCTCGGCATCGGGGGCGAGGTGGCGGACGCAGCGCTCGACCAGCCGCCGCCTGAGTTCGAACGGCAGGTCGTCGGGGCGAAGCGTGGCGGACGATTCGTCGAACGCGCAGCGGTCGCCGGCCAGGCGATCGACCGTCCAGCCGATCGCTTCCTCGGCATCGGCCAGCGCGGCGGCGCTCATCGCCCAACGGTCGACGTCGAGCCAGCCGGTGCCGGCCAGCGCCTTGCGCAACCGCGCGCGGTCGAAGCGGTCGCTGACGTTGCTCGGGTCGTCGACGGGTACGATGCCGGCCTCCGCGACCACCGCCGCCAGTTCCGCCTTGCGCCAGCCGAGCAGCGGCCGGATCACACGCCCGCTCGAACCGCGCACCCCCGCCAGCCCGGCGATCCCGGCACCGCGATTGAGCCGCATTACCAGCGTCTCGACCTGATCGTCGGCATGGTGCGCGGTCGCGATTCGGTCGGCGCCGACGCGGTCGGCCTCGGCGGCGAGCAGGGCGTAGCGGAACAGCCGCGCGCGGGCGGACAGGTTGGCGGTGCGCCCGGCGCGGTCGGGCAGCGGGCCGGTCAGGATCGCGTGGGGGATGCCGCGGGTCGCGCAGAGCCGGGCGACCCAGCGCGCCTCCTTACCCGATTCGTCGCGCAGTCCGTGATCGACCGTCGCCGCCACGCACCGTTCGCCGAACACGGCGTGGGCGAGCAGCAGCAGCGCGACGCTGTCGGGGCCGCCCGACACCGCGACCAGCACGCGCGCATCGGGCGCGGCCAGCGCGGCGACGTCGCGCGCGAACCGCGCAGTCGCGTCGCGGTTCAGCTCACTTGCATTTGTAGGTGGCACGGCCCCGCGTCACGTCGGCCTTCTGCGCCGGAGTCAGCTTGTCGCCATAGACCTCGCCGACTTCCTTGTAGACCTGGCAGATGTCGGCGGCCGGCCGCTTCATCACGGTCAGCGCCCTGGCGAGGTTGAGCAGGCTTTCCGACGCGCGATCGCCGTCGGGCAGCTTGGAATAATTGTCGTAGAATTCCTGCGCCGCATCCTTGGGGCGATTGTCGTCGAGCAGGACGAGGCCGAGCACGTTGCGCGCGCGGCTGACCAGGCGATGCTTGGGGAAGCGCGTGTCGAACTTGTCGAGCTGCGCCTCCGCCTCGGGATACAGCCCGGCCTTCCACAGGCGATAACCGTAATTGTAGGCGTACAGCCCCTTGTCGGCGGCGTCCGCGCCGGTCGGCTTCGCCACGGCGGCGACGCGGTCGGCCCGCTCGGGATCGGCGGCCGGCCTGGTCTTGGTCGGCGTCGCGGTGCGCGGCGGGGTCGCGCTGGGCGGCGTGTCGCCATCGGCCTCGCCGGGCGCGAGCGGAGCGGCGGTCGTCGGCGTCGTCGCGGCGGGACGCGCTTCGAGTTGCGCCAGCCGGGCATCGGTCGCACGGCGATAGGCGGCGAAATCGGCTTCGAGCTGGCCCAGACGATGCTCGGCGGTCTCGACCCGGTTGGTCAGCCCCTGCGTCGCGCGCTCGATCACCGCGACGCGCGCGTCCAGATCGGCGAGCGGCGCGGTCGCCGGCGTGCCAGCGACGGCGGTCGTCGGATCGGCCGGCCCGATCTCGGGCTGGACCAGCGGCCCGCCATTCTGCCGCGTCAGCACGCGCTCGACCGTGTTCATCCGCTTTTCGAGCTGCGTCACGCGCGCGTCGAGCGGATAGCCGGTATTCTGCGCGGCGGCCGGCGCACCCGCCAGCAGCACCCCCGCGACAAGAGCCAGTCCCAACCTACGCATACCCGATCCCCGACCGTCCATTCGCTGCGCGATCTACCCCGGATCGAATCGCGGCGCTAGGGTGTCGCCGAGGGCGCCGGGGCGGGAATGTCGGCCGGCGCGGTCGCCATGTCCGGCGTCGTGCGCTCGACCGGGGCGGCGGTGCGACGGGCCAGGGGCGTGACGCTGGGCACGGGCGCCGGACTTGCCGCCGCCGTGCCGCGCGAAAGCAGGGCCGCCGCGCTGATCGGCACGTCCTTCAACGCGCGCTTGCCGTCGCCGAGCGGGGGCACCGCCGAGCCGTTGACGGTAATCTGCAGCTTCTCGGGCTTGGCCGTGTTAATCATCGGATGGTCGGCATCGGCCGGCACGTCGTAGCGCTCGCCCGCCTTCAATTCCTTCATCAGCAGCGTCTTGCCGTTGGCGTCGTAGACGCGCAGCCACACCGTATCGGTCGCCACCAGCGAGACCTGGCCGCCACCGACGGGGGTCGGCGCCGGCGTCGGGCTGGGCTCGGTCGCGATCGTCGTCGATGCGGTCGGCGCATCGGCGGGCGTGCTGCCCGATCCGCGGATCAGCCCGGTGCCGTAATAGACGACCACGCCGACCACGACGACCAGCGCGATGATCGCCGCCACCGTGGCAAGCCCGCGCGACGGCAGCCGCTTGGGATCGGTCGGCTCGTAGACGCTATAGTCGGTGGTGTTGGCGAGCGGCAGGTTCGGGCTCTGCCGCACCGCGTTCGCGATCGCCTTGTCGTCCAGGCCCACCGCGCGCGCATACGACCGCGCGAACCCGATCGCGTAGGTGGGCGAGGGGATCGCGTCGTAGCGGCCGTCCTCGATCGCCTCGAGATGCCGGATCGGCACGCGCGTGCGATCGGCGACGTCGGCCAACGTCAACTTCTGGGCCTCGCGCGCCTCGCGCAATTGCTCGCCGACGCTCTTGGTGAACAATGCGCCCTGCTCGGGTGCCGATTCGTCGTTCATTTCGCTCTCCGGCGACCTCTAATACAGGCCTTCTCCGATCGCTTGGCCAAGGTCAACGTGCGGTTGGTCATCGCATCGCCGATTCACGCCAATTCGACGCCGTTCGTCGTCGCCCATTCGGTCAGCGCACCGCGCATGTCGCGGGGCGGGTGCGCCAGCAGCCCGGTGACGAACGAGGTCGCCGCACCCTGGTCGAGGCTGCGGATCATCGCCTTGATCGGGCCGACCGCCGCCGGGGTGATCGACAGCCGGTGGATGCCGAGCGCGACCAGCGTCATCGCCTCCAGCGGCCGCCCGCCCATCTCGCCGCACACGGTCAGGTCGACGTTCGCCGCGCGGCACGGCGCCACCACCTTCGCCAGGAAGCGCAGGATCGACGGGCTCAGCCAGTCGTAGCGCTCGGCGAGCTTGGGATTGGCGCGATCGGCGGCGAACAGGAACTGGGTCAGGTCGTTGGTCCCGACTGACAAGAACTGGATGTCGGGCAGCAGCAGGTCAAGCTGTTCGGCCAGCGCCGGTACTTCGAGCATCGCACCGTAGCGGATGTCGGTCGGCAGCCGCTTGCCGCGCGCGCCGAGCCAGTCGCGCTGCGCCTCGAACAGCGCCTTGGCCTCGGCGAACTCCCACGCCTCGCTGACCATCGGGAACATGACGTTCAGCGTGCGCCCGCCGGCGGCCTCGATCAGCGCGCGCGCCTGCGCCTTCATCAATCCGTCGCGTTCGAGCGCGAGCCGCAGCGCGCGCCAGCCCATCGCCGGATTCTCCTCGTCCTCGTCATGTGCGTTCAGGTACGGCAGCGCCTTGTCGCCGCCGATATCGACCGTGCGGAACGTGACCGGCTTGTCCCCCGCCGCGTCGAGCACGTCGCGATAGAGCCGCAACTGGCGCTCGCGCTGCGGCAGCGTCGCCGAGACGAGGAACTGGAATTCGGTGCGGAACAGGCCGATGCCGTCGGCCCCCGTCACGTCGATCGCGGCGACGTCGTCGCGCAGGCCGGCATTGACCATCAGCGTCAGCCGCGTGCCGTCCTTCGTGGTCGGCGGCTCGGCACGCAAAGCGGCATAAGCCGCACGGCGCTTCTGGCGCAGCACCAGCTTCGCGTCGAACGCCTCCTCCATCGCCGACGACGGGCGGACCAGCACCGTCCCGGCATCGGTCACGTCGAGCAGCAGCAGGTCGCCGTCGCCGATATGCTGGCGCACCCCGCGCACGCGGCCCAGCACCGGCACGCCCATCGCCCGCGCGACGATCGTGACGTGCGCGGTCAGCGACCCCTCCTCCAGGATCACGCCCTTCAGCCGGCGGCGGTCATATTCGAGCAGTTCGGCCGGCCCCAGGTTGCGCGCGATCAGGATCGTGTCCTGCCGCAGTCCCATCTGCGCCGCCGTGCCCATCTGGCCCGACACGATCCGCAGCAAGCGGTTGGACAGGTCCTCCAGGTCGTGCATGCGATCCTGCAACAGCGGATCGCCGATCTGGCGCATCCGCATCCGCGTGCGCTGCTGAACGCGCTCGATCGCGGCCTCGGCGGTCAGGCCGGAGTCGATCGCCTCGTTGATCCGCCGGCTCCAGCCTTCGTCATAGGCGAACATCTTGTAGGTCGCGATGACCTCTTCATGTTCGCCGCCGACGCCGAACTCGGCCTGCGCCGCTATCCGGTCGATCTGCTCGCGCATCTTGTCGAACGCGGCATAGACGCGGTGCCGCTCGGCCTCGGTATCCTCGGCGACGGTGTGTTCGATCGTGATGCGCGGTTGGTGATAGACGGCGTGGCCGATCCCCATCCCCTCGACCAGCTTCTGCCCGTCGAGCCGGACGGTGGCGGTCGATTGCGGGCGCGCGGTCGGGTCGCCGCGCTGGTCGACCAGGCCGGCATGCGCGATCAATTCCGACAGCACCATGGCGACGGTCTGCAACGCCTCGATCTCGACATCCTCGTACTTGCGCGGGTCCTGGTGCTGGACCGCGAGCACGCCGATCGCCTGTTCGCGGCGGATGATCGGCACGCCGGCGAAGCTGTGGAACTCGTCCTCACCGGTTTCCGGACGATAGGCGAAGTCGGGATGCGCGGCCGCCTCGTCGAGGTTCAGCGTCTCGACGTTCTTGGCGATGGTGCCGACCAGCCCCTCGCCCATCGCCAGCTTGGTGACGTGGACCGCGGCCTGGTCCAGCCCTTGCGTCGCGTAGAGTTCGAGCAGCCCCTCGCGCAGCAGGTAGATCGAGCACACTTCGCTATCGAGCGAAGTGGCGATGATGCGCACCACGGCGTCGAGCTTGGCCTGCGGGCTCGACCGCGCCGCCATCACCTCATGGAGGTTGACGAGGATCGCTCGAGCGGACGCGGCGGCGGTGACGGCCATCCGCGATTCGCTAGCAGGTTGGCGGCGGCGGCGCGAGGCCACCGCCATCTTAAAATCCGTTGGAAATGCGCATCGGCGCAATTCCAACGAAGCCTAAATCGTCAGTGAATGACGCCTGGTGCGATCGACACGGCGGCGGACACCGCGACGACCGCGCTCGGCACGGGATTCGCGGCGATCTGGTCGGACGGCGTCGGCCAGAACGGCTGTTCAAGCTGCGGCAACGCCGCCTCGGCGAAGGCGGGCAGGTCGCTCGGCGGAACGGACGCGATGCGCGCCAGCACGTCCTTCGCCACCGCGCAGAACTGCCCCTGCGCGGCCGGCTGCGCGAAGAAGTTGTAGAGTTGCGTCATCGCATGTTCGCGCGCGCTTTCCCACTTGGCGCCGAACTGCACCTTGTAGCGCGCGTCGACGACGGCGTTGGCGGTGTCGAACACGGCGTCGTCGCGGTGGAGCATGTCGTTATAGGCGGCGACCGTCGCCGCTTCGTCGCCGTCGCGACAGCCGAGCGCGGCGACGTTGAGCGCGGACCGCAGATGCCACACCTTTTCGAGCGGCGGCAACTCAGTGGTCGCGACCGCCGGGCGAAAGCTTTGCGCGGCGGCCGGCGGCGCGACGAACGCACCCGAGACAAGGACAGGCAGCAGGATAGTCAATTTACGCATGATACACCCCCGGAAAACGCCACCCCGATGCGGCGTTGGCGGGAAGGTCACCCCGACGCGGCCAACAACTCCTTCAAAAGATGGATTAACTTTCCACTCACGACGATAGCGATCGCGCAGGTCGAACGCCCGCTTGACGACTCACATAGTGTGTGACACACAGTGTGCATCACACACTATGTGAGAAACAGGTCGTGCCCGATGACGATATCTTCGAGAAGCTGCGCGTCGAGCTGCGGCGCGGGTCGCTGATCGTGGCGGTGCTGGGGGCGTTGCGCGAGGAACGCTACGGCTACACGTTGCGCCAGACGCTCGAGGATGCCGGCCTGCCGATCGACGAGGGCGCGCTGTACCCGTTGCTGCGCCGGCTCGAGGCGCAGGGGCTGCTGACCAGCGAATGGCGCGAGGACGCCAAGCGGACCAAGCGCTTCTACCGCCTGTCCCCCGCCGGCATGGAAACGCTCGCCCGCCTGCTCGCCGAATGGAACGCGATCTCCGCATCGATCGTGCGCATTGCCGAAAAGGACCAGTGAGATGGAACTGCTCGAACGCTATCTGGCGGCGGTGCGCCGCAACCTGCCCGCGACGCAGAGCGACGACATCGTCGCCGAACTGCGCGAGGAACTGCTCGACCGCGCCGACGCCGAGGAAGCGCGCACCGGCCATGTCGACTGGAGCGCGCTGCTGCGGCGAAACGGGCATCCGCTGGTCGTGGCGGGGCGCTATCGCGCGCACCAGTCGCTGATCGGGCCGGAACTCTATCCCTTCTACCTCTATTCGCTGCGGCTGTTCGGCGGGCTCGCCTTGCTCGGCGTCGCGTTCGCGTCGGCGATCGGGGCGGCGACGCACCCGGACGATATCGGGCATCTCGTCGTCCGGTTCCTCGGCTCGCTCTGGTGGGCGACGGCGACCGTGGTCGGGACGACGACGATCGTCTTCGCCCTGATCGAGCGCTATGGCGGCATGTCGAAGCACTTCCAGGACTGGCGGCCCGAGGACCTGCCCGACGCCGATCGCGAGCAGCAGCCCGGGCGGTGGGAAGGACCGATCGAGACGGTGCTGACGGCGATCGTGCTGCTGTGGTGGATCGGCGTGGTGCCGACGCCGTGGGCGATGGGCAATGCCAGCTTCCGCATCGCGGCGGGGCCGGTCTGGCAGCAACTCTACTGGCCGATCCTCGTCCTGATCGCGGCACGGCTGGTGCACAATCTGGTCGCGTGGCTGCGCCCGCACTGGCGCTCGTGGCGGATGCTGCTCGCGATCGCGACGACGGCGGGGGCGATCGTGCTGGCCGTGATCGTCTATCGCGCCGGACAGTGGCTGACGGTGGTGCCGATCGGCGCGCCGACCGCCGACACGGCGGACCTGCAACGCAGCATCGAACTCGCGGTCCGGATCGGCATCGCCGTGGCGGCCGTGGTGTGGACGATTAAGGGCGTGCAGGAACTGTTGCGCTGGCGGCGCGACGGCCGACGCTGAGGCGAGCGGAGCGCGCGCGGATCAGGCCGCGCGCTTCTCCAGCGCGTGGGCGGCCTCGTCCATCAACTGCGCGATGATCGCGGCGACCGGCTCTTCCGTCGTCACCATGCCGACCGACTGTCCGGCCATCAGGCTGCCATGCTCGACATCGCCGTCGATCACCGCACGGCGCAGCGCGCCCGCCCAGTAATGCTCGATCTGCAACTGCGCCTCGGCCATCGCGACGGAGCCTTCATCCAGCGCCTGCGCCACTTCGCGCTGCTTGACGGTGAACAGGTCGGAACCGGCATTCTTCAGCGCGCGGACCGGGATCACCGGCAGGCGCGGGTCGATCTGCACGCTGGCCACTGCGTCGCGGGCATTGGCGCGCAGAAACGCCTTCTTGAAATTGGGATGCGCGATCGATTCGGTCGCGCAGACGAACCGCGTGCCGAGCTGGACGCCCGCCGCGCCCATGTCGAGATACCCCGCGATCGCCTCGCCCCGGCCGATCCCGCCGGCGACGAACACCGGCACGTCGGCGGCGACCTCGGGCAGGATTTCCTGCGCCAGCACGCTGGTCGAGACCGGGCCGATATGCCCGCCGGCCTCCATCCCCTCGACCACCAGCGCGTCGACGCCCGAGCGGATCAGCTTCTTCGCGAGGCTGAGCGCAGGCGCGAAGCAGATCACCTTCGCGCCGGTTTCCTTGATCGCCTCCAGCGACCCCTTGGGCGGCAGGCCCCCGGCGAGCACGACGTGGGTCACGCGATGTTTCGCGCACACCGCGATCAGGTCGAACAGCTGCGGGTGCATGGTGATGAGGTTGACGCCGAACGGCTTCGTCGTCAGCGCCTTGGTCCCGGCGATCTCGGCATCGAGCAGGTCGGGGGTCATCGCGCCGCACGCGATCAGTCCGAACCCGCCGGCATTGGACATCGCCGCGACCAAGTTGCGCTCGCTGACCCAGGACATCGCGCCGCACAGGATCGCGACCTCCGAGCCCAGGAATTCCACCCCGCGCGCCATCCGCCGGGCCAGGCGCTCCGCGCCGATCGATGTGTTTGCCGTCATGCCGCCGTGCCTAGCGTCGCTCGCGGGTTTGGGGCAAGCCCACGCCATGCGCCAATCGTCCCACGAACTCGTCGTCGCCACGCCGGAGCAAGGATTGCACGATTGTACGGAGGCGGTGACACGCTGGGTCGGCGAGAGCGGGATCGCGACCGGCCTGCTGACGCTGTTCGTGCGCCACACCTCGTGCTCGCTGCTGATCCAGGAGAATGCGGCGCCGGCCGCGCGCCGCGACCTCGAACGCTATTTCGCGAGCGTCGCGCCCGAATCGCGCGGCTACGAGCATGACGACGAGGGGCCGGACGACATGCCCGCGCATCTGCGCGCGGCGCTCACCGCGACCAGCCTGTCGATCCCCGTCGCGAACGGCCGCCCGGTGCTCGGCACGTGGCAGGGCATCTACCTGTTCGAACACCGCCGCGCGGCGCACCGCCGGCGGATCGCGCTCCACCTGATCGGCGACTGACCGTTATTGCGCGGAGCGTACGTCGCTACGCCCGCAAGGACGGGCGCTCAGGCGGCTTCCTCGGCGTCCAGCCCGTAGGCGGTGTGGAGTACGCGGACGGCGAGTTCGGTTTCGTCCTCGTGGATCAGCACGCTGACCTTGATCTCGCTGGTCGAGATCGCCTGGATGTTGATCCCGCGCTGGCCCAGCGTCGTGAACATCGTCGAGGCGACGCCGGCATGGCTCTTCATGCCGACCCCGACCACGCTGATCTTGGCGACGCGGGTGTCGTGGATCAGCTCGTCGAACCCGATCTTGTCGCGCGCATCGTTCAGCGCCTGGATCGTCCGCGCGAGATCCACTGCCGGGACGGTGAAGGTGACGTCGGTCGATCCGGCGCGCCCCTGCGACTGGTGCGCGATGTTCTGGATAATCATGTCGACGTTGATCCCCGCCGTCGCCAGCGGCTCGAAGATCGCGGCGACCGAGCCCGGCGTGTCGCTGACGCTGGTCAGCGTGATCTTCGCCTCGTTCTTGTCGTGCGCGATGCCGGTGATGAGCTGTCGCTCCATTTCGTCGATCTCCTCTTCGCCAACGATCATCGTGCCCGGTAACGTGTCCGCCATCGGCGCATCGTCGGCGACGAACGACGACAGCACCTGGACGCGGACGTTTTCTTTCATGGCCAGGCCCACCGACCGCGTCTGGAGCACTTTCGCCCCGACGCTCGCGAGCTCGAGCATTTCCTCGTACGTCACCTGGCGCAGCTTGCGCGCGCGCGGGACGATGCGCGGGTCGGTGGTATAGACGCCGTCGACGTCGGTGTAGATGTCGCAGCGGTCGGCCTTCATCGCCGCCGCCACCGCGACCGCCGAGGTGTCCGACCCGCCGCGCCCGAGCGTGGACACGCGATCGTTATCGGCGACGCCCTGAAAGCCGGGGATCACCGCGACTTCGCCGCTCGCCAGTGCGGCGTCGAGCGCGACCGTGTCGATCTCCTCGATCCGGGCGGAGGCATGCGCGGCGCTGGTATGGATCGGCAGTTGCCAGCCGAGCCAGCTCCGCGCCGGCACCCCGATCGCCTGGAGCGCGATCGCGAGCAGCCCGCTCGTCACTTGCTCGCCCGACGAGACCACGACGTCATATTCGCGCGGGTCGTACAGCGACGACGCCTCGCGGCAGAAATTGACCAGCCGGTCGGTGTCGCCGGCCATCGCCGACACCACGACGGCGACCTGGTTGCCCGCCTCGACCTCGCGCTTCACGCGGCGCGCGACGGTACGGATACGCTCGATGCCGGCCATCGAAGTGCCGCCGAATTTCATGACGATCCGGGCCATGGCGGGAGAGGAAGTCCTTTGGATTGATGCGGCGCGCCTGATAGGGAGCGGTCATGGATGACGCAACCGTAACGTCCGCAACTATCGATCGAGCTGTTGCGAAGATCGACACGACGATCGATCGAGCTGTTGCGAAGATCGACACGACGATCGATCGAGCTGTTGCGAAGATCGAAACGACGATCGATCCGTCGGAGGCGGAGCATTTCGGCAAGCTGGCGAAGGACTGGTGGGACCCCAGGGGATCGTCGGCGATGCTCCATCGGCTCAACCCGCCGCGGTTGCGCTACGTCCGTGACCAGATCGACCGCCACTGGCAGGGCGACGGCGTCGGTTTCACGCCGCTGGCCGGCAAGCGCGCGCTCGATGTCGGGTGCGGGGCGGGGCTGCTGTGCGAGCCGCTGGCGCGACTGGGCGCGGCGGTCACCGGGATCGATGCGGCGGCGGAGAATGTCGCGGTGGCGCGGGCGCATGCGGCCGACAGCGGACTCGCGATCGACTATCGCGCCGGCGGGATCGAGGCGGTGGGGAACGAGGTGTTCGACCTCGTTACCTCGATGGAAGTGATCGAGCATGTCGTCGATCCGGCCGCCTTCGTCGCCGGGCTGGCGCGCGCGCTGGCGCCCGATGGCCTGCTGATCCTGTCGACGCCCAACCGCACCGCGCTGTCGCGGCTGGCGATGATTACGGTCGGCGAGGGCACCGGTATGATCCCGCGCGGCACGCACGATTGGGACAAGTTCCTGACGCCCGACGAGCTGACCGCTCTGGTCGAGGCGGCGGGCTTGCGCGTGACCGACACGGCGGGGCTCGGTTTCTCGCCGGGCAAGGGATTCCATGTCGGCGAGGATGTGCGGCTCGACTATTTCCTGACCGCGGTCCACGGCTGACGGGCGCGTCCGCCATGTCGCGCGTTGCTGGCCCGCGCGGCGGCTGGTAGCAGCAGCGCCCGTGACGCTTCCCGCCTTTCTCAGCCCCGTCGCGCGGCTGCCGCGATGGAGCCAGTTGCTGCTCGTCGCGATCGTGCTGCGCGCGATCACCTTCGGCGATCCGATCGTCCATGTCGACGAGAGCTTCTACTTCACGACCGCGCGCGCGATGGTCGACGGGGCGCTGCCCTATGTCGACGTGTGGGATCGCAAGCCGGTCGGGCTGTTCCTGCTATACCTGCCGGCGGCGGCGTTGGGCGTGCCGCTGGGGATCTGGGTGTACCAGGCGATGGCGCTGGCGGCGGCGACCGCGACCGCGGCGATGGTCGCGCGCCTGGCCGATCGCGCCGGGTGGCGGCGCGGGGCGCTGGTCGCGGGGATCGCCTATCTCGCCTGGCTCGACATGCTGGAGGGGCAAGGCGGGCAGGCGCCGGTTTTCTACAATTTGCTGATGATCGCCGCCGCCGCACTGATCGCGCCGGGCGAGCGCGACGAGGCGGCGAGCGCGCGATTGGGGCGCGGCGTCGGCGCGATGGCGCTGGTCGGCGTCGCGCTCCAGATCAAATATTCGGTCGTGTTCGAGGGGCTGTTCTTCGGCCTGTGGTGGATGTGGCGGGAGCGGCGGCTCGGCAACCCTGTCGTCCGGATCTTCGCAGGCGCGGCGCTCCTCGCGATCGTCGCCTTGCTCCCGACCGCGCTGGCGTACGGCTATTATGCCTGGATCGGGCAGGCGCCGGCGTTCGTCTATGCCAATTTCCGGTCGATCGGGCAGCGTCAGGCCGACCCATTGCTCGAGCAACTGGGCAATCTGGGCGAGATCGTGCTCATCACCTCGCCATTGTTCGCCGCGGCGATCCTGTCGTTCCGGCGCGGCGAGCGGACGGCGCTACGGACCTGGCTGTTCGCGTGGCTGGGTGCGGCGACGTTCGGCGTGCTGATCTTCGGCACCTGGTTCGATCATTACGCCCTACCGCTGATCGCGCCGCTGTGCATCTGCGGCGCCGGGTTCGCCGACGATCCGCGGCGCGCGCGCCTGACCGTGCCGATCGCGCTCGGGCTGGCGCTGGTCGTGGGCCTCACCACCACGGTGCGCAAATGGGCGACTCGCGGCACCGCCACCGAGTTCGCGCGGATCGCCGACGCGGTCGGGCGCGGGCCGGGGTGCCTCTACGTCTATTCGGGCGACGGCGACGTGATGCTCTATCCCTATACCGGGCGCTGCCACCCGTCGCGCTACGTCTTCCCCAGCCATCTGGGGCGGACACGCGAGCGCGGGGCGATCGGCGTCGACCAGCAGGCCGAGATCGACCGCATCCTCGACGGCAAGCCCGCGATCGTGGTGATGCGCACGCCCTATTCGGGCGAACGCAGCGACCTGCGCGCGCTGGTGATCGAGCGGATGGCGCGCGACTATCGCCTGAGCGAGCAATTGCCGCAGGGGAGCGACAGCATCTCGGTGTTCACGCTCAAGCGGCCGTCGCCGATGCCGGCCGCCGACGACGGCGGATCACCGCCGCCGTGACGGCCGCCGCCGATCCGGCGATGCTGCCGCGCCCGGCATGGTGGGCGCGGCCGTCGTGGCGCTTGCTGATGCTGGTCGCCATCGTCGCCCGCTGGCTGTCGTTCGGCAATCCGGTGATCCAGGTCGACGAGGAATTCTATTACGCGACGGCCCACGCCATGTGGCACGGCGCGCTGCCGTTCGTCGACGTGTGGGACAGGAAGCCGATCGGGCTGTTCCTCGTCTACATGCCGGCGGCGTGGTTGCCGTTCGGCTGGGGCGTGACCGCCTATCAGGTGCTGGCGCTCGCGTCGCTGGTCGCGACCGCACGACTGATCGCGGCGATGGCCGCGCGGGTGGGGTGGCAGGCGGGAGCGCTGGCCGCGGCGATCGCCTATCTGCTGTGGCCCGATCTGCTCAACGGCGTCGGCGGGCAGGCGCCGATCTTCTACAATCTGCCGATGGCGGCGGCCGGGGCGCTGATCGTGCTCGCCGAGCGATCCTCACGCCCGCGCCGGCTCGGTATCGCGGCGATGGCATTGGTCGGGATCGCGCTGCAGATCAAGTATTCGGCGGTGTTCGAGGGGGTGTTCTTCGGGCTGTGGCTGCTGTGGCGCGATTCGCGGAAGCGGTCGCTGGCGAGCACGGCCGGATACGGCGTGGCGCTGGTCGCGGTGGCGCTGGCGCCGACACTGCTGGCACTGATTGTCTATGTCGCGCTCGGGCATGGCGACGCGTTCGTGTTCGCCAATTTCGGCTGGCTCGGGCACCGTAACGGCGATCCCTGGCCGGGGATGCTCGGCAATCTCGGCACGCTGGTGCTGATCCTGTCGCCGCTGGTCGCGATGGCGCTGGCGGGAAGCGGCGAGGCGGATGCTGGGCAAGCAGTCGAACGGCGGTTCCTGCGGTTCTGGCTGGTCGCGGCGTTGGTCGGCGTCGCGGTCTTCGGGACGTGGTTCGACCATTATGGCCTGCCCGTGCTGGTGCCGGGCGCGGCCGGCGCCGCCGGGTTCCTCGGCCGACCAAGGGTGCGACGAGCATTTGGCCCGGCGATCCTGCTGATCGTCGCGATCGGCGGACAGGTCACCGTCGCGATCAACCGCCACAATCGCGGCAACGCGGCGCAGTTCGATGCGCTGGCGACATTGGTCGGGCGTGGCCTGGGCGGCCTCTACGTCTATTCGGGGACGACGATGCTCTATCCGGCGACGGGTCGGCCGGCTTTGTCGCGCTACCTCGTGCCGGCGCACCTCAACCGCGTCCGCGAAGACGGTGCGTCCGGCGTCGATCAGGCCGTAGAGGTGCGCCGGATCATGGCGGCCGGCCCGGCGGTCGTGGTGATGCGGCCGCCGTTCCGCGGCGAACGGCCCGACATCCGCGCGACGGTGCTGGCGATGCTGTTGCGCGAGGGCTATCGCCGCGTCGCGGTCACGCCGATGGGGCAGGAAGCCATCAGCATCTACCAGCGGTGAACGCGGTCAGGCGGCGAGCCGGTCGGTCCGGGCGTCGATACGCGCTCGATAATATTCGATCAGATCGGCGGCATGTTCGCGATCCGTCCGAACGCGCGTCGCCGCGACGATGGCGGCCTTGCGCAGGATCGCCGGCTCTCGGGCGAACAGCCGCTCGATCGCCCGCGCCGCGTCGAGGGCGTTGCGCGGAGCGTAGGTCTCGCTGGTCAGCGGGTCGGCGACTTCGGCGCAGCCGCCGCTGCTCGGCACGATCAGCGGCAGGCCCGACGCCATCGCCTCCGACGGCACCAGCCCGAACGGCTCGGCTTCCGATCCGTGGATCAGCGCGTCGCAGCTCGCCATGATCCGCGCGAGTTCGGGGCGCTGATAGACCGGGCGGAACATCTTGATATGCGGACTGCCGGCGATGCGCCGCTCGATCCGGTGGCTCTGCGGGCCGGTGCCGAGCAGCATCAGCCCGACCGGGATGCGCTCGCCCGCGCGCTCGACGGCGTCGATCACCATCGGCCAGCGCTTCTCGCCATGATGCCGCCCCATCCCGAGCAGCAGGTGTGCCTCGGGCGACAGGCCAAGCTGGCGCAGCATCGCCGCGCGCAGCCGCTCGTCGCGGAGTTGGGGCGAGAAATGGCTGCGCTCGATCCCCAGCGTCATCGCCGCGTCGACTCGCACGCCACGCCGCGCCAGCCGCTTCTGCAACGCTGGCCCGTTGGTCACCACGGTGTCGTAGAGCGACAGGAAGCGGTTCATGTAGCGCGCATAGATCGCGCACCGGTCCTCGATCGCCTCCGGGCTCGCCAGTCCCTCAAGCCAGCGCATCGGATAGGCGGCGATATTGTCGTTGTGCATGAAGAACGACTTCAGCGCGCGCCCCTGCCAGCGGCCGACGATCCAGGCCGGGCGCCACGGCGACGACGCCTCGACCACGTCGGGGTCGAGCTCGTCGAGCAGCCGCCAGATCGGCTCGTAGCGCCAGAACACGCCGTAATTCTTGTCGAACGGCATGCCCGGCGATTTGACGAAGACGATCCGGCCGCCGCCCATCCGCTCCTCGACCCGGTCTTCGGTGCCGCAGGCGACGCAGATCAGCTCGTGGCCCATCTCGGCCATGATCGCCATCTTGCGATCGATATAGGTACGGACGCCGCCGCCGGTCGGGGAATAGAATTCGTTGACGTCGACGATCCGCAACCGACGCCCCTCCGTCAGACCTGGCGCTTGACGAGGCTCTGCACGCCGAACCCGGCGGCGAGCACGACATGGACGATCAGCGTCAGCGCGGCGGTGAACGCCATCAGGCTCGACAAGGCGCTGTTGGTGCCGAGGATCGCGATCGCCACGGTCGAGAACACCAGTTCCTTGTTGGGGATGAACGGCAGGCGCCCGACCATCATCCGCGTCGCCGACAGCGTCAGCCACGCGCCGATCGCGACCGACGGCAACGCGAAATGCCAGGCGAGCGCGATGAACACGCACCCGGTCGCCAGCCGCATCATGTGCACCCAGAACACGAACCACAACGTCTTGCGGTCGAGCGAGAAGACGCGGCGGGAAAAGATCAGGAAGGGCAGGCACATCACGATCACGATCGGGATCGCCCACAGCATCGCATTGGCGACCTCGACATGCTCCGGCGTCAGCAGGCGATAGGCATAGGGCAGCGCCAGCGCGGTCGTAATCAGCGTCATCATGTTGCCGGCCATCGCCGACAGGATCATCACGTCCTTCACCGCGCCGAACGGGGCGGCGACCATCTGCGACCGCTGCCGCGCCCAGGCGTAGAAATACGCCTCGCCCGAATAGCCGAGCACGACCTCGTTCGCGATCCGCTTCTTGGTCAGCGCCATCAGCCCTTCGAGCGGGATGCGCCACAATTTGTGGAAGATCACGAAGTCGCCAACCAACGGCGCGATGTAGAGGATAGCGAACGAGAGGTAATAGAGCGGGCTGTCCGGGATCGCGCGGTCGAGCCCCTTCCACCCCGTCGACAGCAATTGCCGGCCGAGCCCGACGATCATCGCCAGCGTCAGCAAACCGGCCAGGATCGCCGGCCAGCGGCTCTTGATCGTCTTGACCGGTTCGAGTCCGGCCAAATCCTCGGCGGCGTCGGCGATCTGGGGAGCCAAAGCAGGCGCAGCGGCCGTTCCCGCGCGAGTCGATCCCCCGACAAAGCCGCTGTTCATCGAGGTCCCAACTTCCTGTTCGTCCACTGGCGGCGCATTTCCGTGCTCGACCGGACATGCCCGGGGATCATGGCGGATTAACGGCAAGAGCGTTCCACCGCAATGACTTGGCATCCGGCCTGCCGAGCTGAGCCGCGACGCAGATGGATACTAACCCTTTTTATACAAGAGTATGTTGAAACGGAATCCCGCCTCGGCGACATCCGGACGAATCGAGCCCGGACGTCGCCGGATTGAGAAACTTTTGACACAAATCACGGTTAGGTCGCGCTGATGCTCAGTCCTTACGCGCCCGTAAGAATCTTGACCTTCGCACAATCGCTTCAGGGCGGCGGGGTCGAGCGAGTGATGCTGCGCCTGGTGCGCGGGTGGGTCGATGCCGGCCAGCGCGTGACGATGGTGCTGGGCCGCGCGTCCGGTCCGCTGACCGCCGAGATCCCCGACGGCGTCGAACTGGTCGACCTGGGCACGAATCACCTGGGCATGATGGCGAGCCTGCCGGGTATTGTCCGGCGGGTGGCGCCCGACATCGTCTTCTGTCCCGGCAACCATTATTCGAGCGCGGCGGGCTGGCTGAAACTGTGCCTGGGGCGCGACTGTCCGCCGATCGTCGCCAAGGTGTCGAACCGGCTCGATCGCGACGACCAGCGCTTTCCGCTGGCGCAAGGGTACAAATTGTGGCTGCGCGCCCACCCCGGCTTCATCGACCATATCGTCGCGATGAGCCCGGCGATGGCGAGCGAAGCGGTGCGGATGACCGGGATCGCCGCCGACAATGTAAGCGTCATCCCCAACCCGCCGAGCCATCAGCCGCTCGACGCGCCGACCCCGCCGCCGACCGCGGGCGATTACCTGATCGGGATCGGCCGGTTGAGCCAGCAGAAGCGCTGGGACCGCGCGATCGCCGCGCTCGCCGGGGTCGAGCGGCGCGACACCCAGCTGATGATCCTGGGCGAAGGCGAGGCGCGCGGCACGCTGGAGAACCAGATCGGCGTGCTGGGCCTGCGCGAGCGGGTGCGGCTGCCGGGCTATTCGACCAACCCGCGCCCGGCGCTGGCGCAGGCGCGCGCACTGGTGCTGACGTCGGACTTCGAGGGCGTACCGGGGGTGATCCACGAGGCGCTGGCACTCGGCACCCCGGTCGTTACCACCGATTCGAGCGTCGCGATCCGCGAGATCGTGTCGAGCCCGCATCAGGGCTCGGTGGTGCCGACCAACGACCCGCACGCGCTGGTCGCAGCCCTCGACCATTGGCTGGTCCCCGGGCGGCCGCGCCCCGACCCGATCCCCGAACGCGGCGGCGATTCGATCGAACGTTATGT
The DNA here is from genome assembly GCF_017304635.1 of Sphingomonas sp. Taxonomy (GTDB): domain Bacteria; phylum Pseudomonadota; class Alphaproteobacteria; order Sphingomonadales; family Sphingomonadaceae; genus Sphingomonas. The sequence goes on along the minus strand of NZ_JAFKMA010000004.1, from coordinate 94,098 downwards.
CCGGCTGTTCGAGGAACTGGTGCTCGACCGGCGGCTCAGCCGGTTCTGACCCGATCCGGGTGCGCCGCGGCGACGGCCGGCAGCGCGCGCAGGGCTTCGTCGATCGCGACCAGCCGCGGATAGGCGGTGAGCGGCGTTTCCAGCCGGCGCGCATTGTACATCTGCGGCACCAGGCACACGTCCGACAGATCGGGTGCATCACCGCCGAGGTAGCGCCCGTCGCCGGCCATCGCTTCCAGCGCGGCGAACCCTTCCGCGATCCAATGGCGATACCAGTCGTCGCGCCTCGCCTGGTCGATGCCCATCGCGCCCAGCCGCTTGAGGATGCGCAGATTGTCGACCGGGTGGATGTCGGCCGCGATCACCAGCGCCCGTTGCAGCGTCCGCGCGCGCGTCAGCGGATCGGGCGACACCAGCGACGGTTCGGGGTGCGTCGCGTCGAGATAGTCGATGATCGCGAGGCTCTGCCCGATCGTCTCGCCGTCCACCTCCAGCGTCGGCACGAACCCTTGCGCATTGCGCGCGCGATTGTCCGGCGCGGCCTGTGCGCCCGACAGCAGGTCGACGTCGATCCGCTCGTAGGCGATCCCCTTCATCGCCAGCGCGATCCGCACGCGATAGCTCGCCGAGGAGCGCCAGTAATCGTAGAGGCGGATCATGCCGGTTCCCCTTGCGGTTCCTCTTCCATCGCCCGCTCCGAATTGCGCTCCATCGCGACCTTTATCATCGCCGTCAGCGGATCGGCGAGCGCCAGACCCAGGATGCCGAACAGGGTCGAGGCCAGGATCTGCATCGACAGCGTCAGCGCGGGCGGCAGGTCGACGGTCTTCTTCGCCACCATCGGGATCACCACCCAGCCGTCGAACGTCTGCACGACCAGATAGATCACGATCGCCCACAGCCCCTTGTCGACCCCGGCCGAGAAGCCGACCGAGATCATCAGCGCGCCGCTGATGAACGCGCCGATATTGGGGATGAAGGCCAGGATGCCGGTAATGATACCGAGCACCAGCGCCATCGGGATGCCGGCGATGCTGAGCGCGACCCACATCAGCACGCCTTCGAACGTCATCCCGGCCAGCCGCCCGGCGAGCAGGCGGCGCAACTGCTTCGCCATGCGGTCGAGCGTCAGCGCGAACTCGGCGCGCGAATCGAGCGGCACCATCCATTGCAGCCCGCGGTCATAGATGCGCGGTTCGATCGCGACGAACAGCCCGATTACCATAATCATGAAGATCGTGGTGACGGCACCCAGCGCGGTCCCGACCCAGCTCGTCAGCTTGCCGACCGAGCCCAGCGCCTGCTGCACCAGGCTCTTGATCTCGTCCGCGCCGGGCATGAACCCCTGTCCCGCCGCCCAGTGCGACAGCCGGTCGAGCTGGACCAGCAGGGTCGCCTGCAACTGGTGGAACTGGACGACGATGCCAGCCCCGGTCTTGTACACGGTCAGCCCGATGAACCCGACCGTCAGCAGCACGACGATCAGCAGCCGCCAGCCGCGCGGAATCTTGAGGAAACGCCCGAGCAACCGGACGCCACCGTCGAGCATCGCGGCGAACACGATCCCGGCCAGGATGATGAGGATCGGCTGGATCAGCACGACGACCAGCGCCATCGCCGCGGCCAGCCCCAGCCAGACGCCCGCGCGCTTCAGCTCGCGGCGCATCTCGGGATCGCGCATCTCGTGCGGGCTCGGTTCGGTGACGAGGTCGCGGGGTGCCGTGTCGGCCATGCTACTGCCCCCGCGTCGGATGCAGCGAGGTGCCCGCGCGTCCGCCGCGCAAGCCGCTCCACCACGTCAGCGGGTTCCAGGTCGCGTGACCGTTCTTGCTGAAGGTGATGAACTCCGCCCGCCCGCCGATATATTCGAACGGCACCGGCCCGCCGAGCCCGCCCTGGTCCAGCGGCACGCGGCTGTCGGCGGAACGCTCGCGATTGTCGCCCATCAGGAAGACATGGTCGGGCGGGATCGTGACAGGCGCGAAATTGTCGCCGGCGTAGAAGCCGGTGCCGCTCAGATCGACCGTCTCGTAGCTGCGCCCGTTGGGCAACGACTCGCGCACCAGCGGCAGGCGGCAGACGGTCTGGCCGCCCACCTTGATGATCCCCCCGGGGATGTCGCACGTCGTACCGTCCTGCGGATTGGGCAGCGGCATCCCGCCATAATCGGGGACGTCGACGTAATGTAGCGGCCCGCGCTTGACGGCCACGTTATTGATAAGGACGACGCCGTCGCGCACCTCGATGCGGTCGCCGGGCAGGCCGATCACGCGCTTGATGTAATCGGTGTTGCGCCCCGGCGGCGTCACGATAACGACGTCGCCGCGCTCCGGCACGCGACCGAACAGCCGCCCGCGCACGAACGGCAATTGCACGCCCCAGCTTTCCTGCGGCTGGCGCAGCACCACGTCCTTCCAGATCGCGACCGGATTGGGGATGGTCGGCGAGATGAACGACCAGCCATAGGGGTATTTGGTCACCACCAGCTGGTCGCCGACGAGCAGGCCGGGCAGCATCGATTCGGACGGGATGTAGAATGGCTTGGCGATGAAGCTGTGGAAGCCGAGTACCGCCAGGATCAGCCACAGGATGCCGATGATCTCCCGCCGCCATACGGCCGCGCGCGACGGCTTGGCGGGGGGCGTGGCGGCGGCGGCTTCCACGCCGGCGGGCGCGGTCGGGGGATCGGTCGGCACCGGATCGGTGGGGGAGGCTTGGGGGTCGTCGAACGCCAACAGGGTCACTCTCGGTTGGGCGCGGGCAGCGCCTCGATCACGACGAACGCCTGCGCCCAGGGATGATCGTCGGTCAGGGTCAGGTGGACGCGGGCGACGTGGCCCGGCGGCGTCATGGCGTCAAGCCTCGCCCGGGCGCCGCCGGTCAGCGCCAGCGTCGGCGCCCCGCTCGCGGCGTTGACCACGCCGATGTCCTTCATGAACACGCCGGCCTTGAACCCGGTGCCGACCGCCTTCGAGAAGGCTTCCTTCGCGGCGAAGCGCTTGGCGAGTGTTCCGGCCTTGGTGAGCGGGCGCCGCGCGGCCTTGGCGCGCTCGACCTCGGTGAAGCATCGCGCCTCGAACCGCGCGCCGAACCGGTCGAGCGATGCCTGGATCCGCTCGATGTTGCACAGGTCCGAGCCCAGGCCGAGGATCATAGGCCGGCACCATGCGCTTCGACGCACATCATCTCGCGTCGTCCATCAGCGCGCGCATCCGCCGCACTACCGGCGCGAGACCGTCGAAGATCGCCTCGCCGATCAGGAAGTGGCCGATGTTGAGCTCGGCGATCTGCGGGATGGCGGCGATCGGAACGACATTGTCGAAGGTCAGGCCGTGCCCGGCATGCGGCTCGATCGCGTTCTTGACCGCGAGCGCAGCGGCGTCGGCGATGCGGCGGAGTTCGGCGGCCTGTTCCTCGCCGGTCAGTTCGCAATAGCGGCCGGTATGGATCTCGACCACCGGCGCGCCGAGCCGCAGCGCCGCCTCGATCTGGCGGGGGTCGGGTTCGATGAACAGCGACACGCGGACCTTGGCTTCGCCCAGCGCGCGGACCATTGGCGCCAGGTGGTTGTGCTGCCCGGCGGCATCGAGACCGCCCTCGGTTGTGCGCTCCTCGCGCTTTTCGGGGACGATGCACGCGGCATGCGGGCGGTGGCGGAGCGCGATCGCGACCATCTCGTCGGTCGCCGCCATCTCCAGGTTGAGCGGAATCGGCAGCTCGGCCGACAGCCGGGCGATGTCGTCGTCGGTGATGTGCCGCCGATCCTCGCGCAGGTGCGCGGTAATCCCGTCGGCGCCGGCGCTTGCCGCCAGCAGCGCGGCGCGCACCGGGTCGGGATAGCCCGACCCGCGCGCATTCCGCACGGTCGCGACATGGTCGATATTGACGCCCAGGCGAAGGCGGCGGGGGGTGGAACCGGTCATCGACCGCGACAGATACGGACGCCCGGGTCCATCTGCAACGCCGGTGCGACGGCCTTGCCCACGCAAAAACGTGTCGCGAGCCTTGAAGATCGGCGCTCGCGCGGCGTATAGGCCCGGCACGACGGGCGAATAATGCCCGCTGACGATTCAAGCGAGGGACCGCGGCCGCGGCGCCTCGCCATCAACGGGGTGACGCGACACGATGCGCTTTGGGTTCAAAACTGCGATGCTGGCGGCGGGGCTGATGCTCACCGGCGCCGGTTACGCCGCGCCGCAGACGAATACGGTCGCTGCACCGCCGCCCGCGGTCGCACAGCCGACCCCGCCGCCCGCCGTCGGCGCCGTTCCTGCTGCCCAGACGCCGACCACGCCGCGCCCGGCGACCGCGCAGCCGGTCGCGGCGGCAACGCCCGCCGCCAACGATCCGATGCTGGTCCGCGACGGCGCGCCCGAAATGGCGCCGACGCCGGGCATCGGCATGTCGGTCGACGGCGCGATCGGCATCCAGCCGCAGGTGACGAAGAACGGCGAGCGCGCCGCGAACTTCCACAACCACATCCTGGTCTGGCTCATCAGCATCATTTCGCTGTTCGTGCTGATCCTGCTCATCATCGTGATGGTGCGCTTCAACCGCCGCGCCAACCCGGTGCCGTCGAAGACCGCGCACAACACGCTGCTCGAAGTGGCGTGGACGCTGGTCCCGGTGCTGATCCTGTTCGCGATCGCGGTGCCGTCGATCGGCCTGCTCCAGGCGCAGTTCAAGGCGCCGCCGGCCAACGCGATCACGCTGAAGGCGACCGGCAACCAATGGTACTGGACCTACAGCTATCCCGATAATGGCGGGTTCGAGATCACCTCGAACATCCTGAAGGAAAAGGACGAGGCCCAGCCGGGCGAGCGCGCGCGCGTCGACGCGGACGGCCCGCGCCTGCTGGCGGTCGACAATCGCGTGGTGCTGCCGGTCGGCGTGCCGATCAAGCTGCTCACCACCTCGGCCGACGTGATCCACAGCTGGGCGGTCCCGGCGTTCTGGATCAAGCTCGACGCCGTCCCCGGCCGGATCAACGAGACCAGCTTCACGATCGAGAAGCCGGGCCTGTATTTCGGCCAGTGCTCGGAACTGTGCGGGCCGAAGCACGGCTACATGCCGATCGCGGTCGAAGCCGTGCCGCTCGACGTCTACAACCGCTGGGTCGTCGCCAAGGGCGGCACCGTCGCCGGCGCCAAGCCCGCCGCGACCGCGCCCGACGTCAATGCGGTCAACGCGACGACGGGCCCGACCACCAACGCGACCATCACGCCCCCGACCTCCAGTCAGGCGCCAACCAGCAATCCGGCCGGCGCCGGCAACCCCGGAAACTAAGCCATGAGCGACATCGCCCTCACCCCCGAGCGCTTCGAGGCGCACCATGGTGACCATGCGCACCATCACGATGCCGATCACAAGCCCGGCTTCTTCGCGCGTTGGTTCATGTCGACCAACCACAAGGATATCGGCACGCTCTACCTGATCTTCGCGATCACCGCGGGGATCATCGGCGGCGCGATCTCCGGCCTGATGCGGATCGAGCTGGCCAGCCCGCACATCCAGTATCTCGGCCACTGGGCGAACATCCTCAATCACATCCGTGGCGGCGGCGACGTCAATCCCGACCAGGCGCGGCACCTGTGGAACGTGCTGGTGACGGCGCACGGTCTCATCATGGTGTTCTTCATGGTGATGCCGGCGATGATCGGCGGGTTCGGCAACTGGTTCGTGCCGATCATGATCGGCGCGCCCGACATGGCGTTCCCGCGCATGAACAATATCAGCTTCTGGCTGCTGATCCCCAGCTTCACGCTGCTGCTCGCCTCGCCGTTCTTCGGCGGCGCCGATGGTGGTGCCGGCACCGGCTGGACGGTCTATGCGCCGCTATCGACGCAGGAAGCGGGCCCGTCGACCGACATGGCGATCCTGTCGCTCCACCTGGCCGGCGCGTCGTCGATCCTGGGGGCGATCAACTTCATCACCACCATCTTCAACATGCGCGCACCGGGCATGACGCTCAATAAGATGCCGCTGTTCGTGTGGTCGGTGCTGGTGACGGCGTTCCTGCTGCTGCTCGCGCTGCCGGTGCTGGCGGCGGCGATCACGATGCTGCTGACCGACCGCAACTTCGGCACGACCTTCTTCCAGGCGGAAGGCGGCGGCGACCCGATCCTGTACCAACATCTGTTCTGGTTCTTCGGCCACCCCGAAGTGTACATCATGATCCTGCCGGGCTTCGGCATGATCTCGCAGATCATCGCGACGTTCAGCCGCAAGCCGGTGTTCGGCTATCTCGGCATGGCCTACGCGATGGTCGCGATCGGTGCGGTCGGGTTCATCGTGTGGGCGCACCACATGTTCACCACCGGCCTGTCGGTCAACGTGAAGATGTACTTCACCGCCGCCACCATGGTCATCGCGGTGCCCACGGGCATCAAGATCTTCTCGTGGATCGCGACAATGTGGGGCGGGTCGATCAGCTTTCGGACCCCGATGGTCTGGGCGATCGGCTTCATCTTCATGTTCACGGTCGGCGGCGTGACCGGCGTCGTGCTCGCGAACGGCGGCGTCGACGACTACATGCAGGACACGTATTACGTGGTGGCGCACTTCCACTACGTGCTGTCGCTGGGCGCGGTGTTCTCGCTGTTCGCCGGCTTCTACTACTGGTTCCCGAAGATGTCCGGGAAGATGTACAACGAGTTCCTCGGCCATGCCCATTTCTGGGTATTCTTCGTGGGCGTGAACGTGCTGTTCTTCCCGATGCACTTCCTGGGCCTGCAGGGCATGCCGCGGCGCTATCCGGACTATCAGGACGCGCTGGCGCACTGGAACCACATCGCGTCGGCCTGGGGCTATTCGATCATGGTCGCGGGCATGGCGATCTTCTTCGTCAACGTGATCTGGTCGCTGATCGCGGGCAAGAAGGCGCCGGACAATCCGTGGGGCGAAGGCGCGACGACGCTCGAATGGACGCTGTCGAGCCCGCCGCCGTACCACCAGTTCGAGACGCTGCCGGTGATAGACGGTGGTGATTCCAAACATCACTGACCGTTAGCGCGGCACGATTGGAGCGCCCCGGAAAGCGATTTCCGGGGCGCTTTTCGTTGGACGACGGTGGATCGGAGGCCAAATCCCCCGCTTTTCAGCGGCGTCCGCTCCGCCTATAGCGCGCGCATCCCATGACCACGCAGAGCGTTGCCCTTCCCGCCGACTGGCGCGATTTCCTGGCGCTGACCAAGCCCCGGGTGATGACGCTCGTCGTGTTCACCGGGCTGTGCGGGTTGCTCGCGGCGCCGGTCCATGTGAACCCGGTGATCGGGTTCGCCGCGATCCTGTGCATCGCGCTCGGCGCGGGGGCGGCGGGGGCGCTCAACCAGTGGTACGAGGCGGATATCGACGCGCAGATGCGGCGGACCGCCAAGCGGCCGTTGCCCGCCGGGCGGATGGATCGCCAGTCGGCACTGCATTTCGGGGTCGGACTCGGCGCCTTCTCGGTCGCGATGATGGGACTGTTCGTGAACTCGCTGGCGGCGGCGATCCTGGCGCTGTCGATCCTGTTCTACGTCCTGGTCTACACCGTCTGGCTGAAGCCGCGCACGCCGCAGAACATCGTCATCGGCGGGGCCGCCGGCGCGTTCCCGCCGCTGATCGGCTGGGCGGCGGCGACGGGCGACGTGGCACCGCTGCCGCTGCTGCTGTTCGTGCTCGTCTTCCTGTGGACCCCGCCGCATTTCTGGGCGCTCGCGCTGTTCGTGAAGACCGACTACGCCAATGCCGGCATCCCGATGCTGCCGGTCGTCGCCGGCGAGCGCGCGACGCGGCGCCAGATCGGGCTCTACACGATCCCGATGGCGGCGGCGGCGGTGGCGCCCTGGCCGCTCAAGCTGACCGGCGCGATCTATGGCGTGACCGCGATCGTCGCGACGGCGTGGTTCGTGGTGCTGACGGTGCGGGTCGCGACTCGCTCGACCCGGGCCGAGGACACGATGCGGCCCGAAAAGCGGTTGTTCGCCTTCTCGATCGCGTACCTCTTCATCCTGTTCGGCGCCGTGGTCGTCGACCGGTGGCTGGCATGAGCGACGAGCCCGACGACGTGATGCGCGGCCATGTGCCCGACGGGTCGCCGGGCGAGCCCGGCCCGCAACCGGGTGTCAGCCAGGGTCGGTACGTGCCGCCGCCGTTCGTGTGGGAGCAATTGCCGCCCGACGCGCAGGCGCAGCGGCTGGCGGCGCAGCGGCGCAACGCCCGCGTCGTCGCACTGGTGCTCGGCGTGCTGGTCGCGCTGATCTTCGCGCTCGCCATCGCCAAGATCGGGGGGCAGCACAAATGACGCGGACCGGCCGCACCGCCCTGCTCGCCGTCGTCGGCATCGTCGGGATGAGCGGCCTCGCCTGGGCGAGCGTGCCGCTCTATCGCCTGTTCTGCCAGGCGACCGGGCTGAACGGCACCACGGGCCGCGCTTTGCGCGCGCCCGGCGCGGTCGACGGCAAGATGCGGATCGCGTTCGACACCAACGTCGCGCCGACGCTCAAGTGGCGCTTCGTCCCCGAAAACGAGTCCGAGGTGATCGACATCGGCGCCCGCGACATGGCGTTCTTCAAGGCGACCAACCTGTCCGACCACCCGATCACCGGGACCGCGACGTTCAACGTGTCACCGGCGCAGGCGGGCTATTATTTCAAGAAGATCCAGTGCTTCTGCTTCACCCAGCAGACGCTGCAACCCGGCGAGACCGCGCGGATGCCGGTGATCTTCTACGTCGATCCGGCGATCCTGAAGGACCCGGACGCGCGCGACATCCAGACGATCACGCTCAGCTACACGTTTTACCCGGTGGATTCCGGGAAAAGTCCTAGCTAGAGCGAAGGTACAGATAACAGGGAACGAGCCATGGCCGGCGCCAAGAACCACGATTACCACATCCTTCCGCCCAGCCCCTGGCCGCTGATGGGCTCGATGGCCGCGCTGGTGCTCGCGGTCGGCGGCATCATGTGGATGAAGGGCGCAGGCCATGCGCCCGCGGTGTTCGGGCTCGGCGTGATGGCGGTGCTCGCGACGATGTTCTTCTGGTGGTCGGACGTCATCAAGGAAGCGCATGAGGGCGACCATACCCCGGTCGTGCAGCTTCACCTGCGCTACGGCATGGTGCTGTTCATCGCGTCGGAGGTGATGTTCTTCCTCGGCTGGTTCTGGGCGTTCTTCGATTTCTCGCTGTTCCCGGCGCCGGTCACTTATCTCGACCATGTCGTCGACCGCATCCCGGAGACGACCAAGAACATCCTCGGCACGTGGCCGCCCAAGGGGATGGAGGTCATCAACGCCTTCCAGTTCCCGCTGCTCAACACGCTGATCCTGCTGCTGTCGGGCACGACGGTGACCTGGGCGCACCACGCGCTGATCCACAACCAGCGCGGCGGCGAGAAGAAGGGGCTGTGGGGCCTGATCGGCGTCGGCGAGAACGACAGCGTCAAGAAGGGCCTGTGGCTGACGATCCTGCTCGGCCTGCTGTTCAGCTCGATCCAGTTCTACGAATATTCGGAAGCGCCGTTCCCGTTCAAGGGGATCAACTACGGCGCGTCGTTCTTCATGGCGACCGGCTTCCACGGCTTCCACGTGCTGATCGGGACGATCTTCCTGATCGTGAACCTGGTCCGCGTGTATCGCGGCGACTTCACCCCGCGCCAGCATTTCGGGTTCGAAGCGGCGGCATGGTACTGGCACTTCGTCGACGTGGTGTGGCTGTTCCTGTTCGTCACCATCTACGTCTGGGGCGGCTGGGGCGCACCGATCCACGCCGGCTGACGATGCGACTCGCCCGCACCGGGCGAAGCGCGTCGGCCGCGTGACGAGCCGGTGAAGCGCGTACCGATCCTTTCGACCATCCTCGTCGCGCTGGCCGCGGCGGCGATGGTCGCGCTCGGTTTCTGGCAGCTCGAACGGCGGCAGGAGAAGCTCGCGCTGCTCCGCGAACTCGCCGCCAACCCGGCCAGGCCGCCGATCCCGTTCCCCGACCGGGCGACCGGCGACGAACTGCTGTTCCGCCGCGCGACCGCGATGTGTCTGCAACCGGTCGGGTTCGAGACGGCGGGGGCGGGCAATGCGGGTTTCCGCGTGCTCGCGCATTGCCGCACCGGGGCGGAGGGGCCCGGCCTGACGGTGCAGATCGGCACGACCCGCGATCCCGAGGTGAAGCCGACCTGGCGCGGCGGTCTGGTCACCGGCACGATCAGCCACGCGCCGAGTACGACCCCGCTGATCGCGCGGATCGTCGGTCAGGCGCCGCAGCAGACGCTGCTGCTGGTTGCCGACCCGCCCGCGCCGGGACTCACCGCCAACGCGATGCCCAGCCTCGATTCGGTACCCAACAACCACCTCGCTTATGCGGTGCAGTGGTTCATATTTGCAGGCATCGCCGTGACCATCTACGGGCTCGCGCTGCGCAGCCGGGTCCGCAGTCAGACCCGCGACCGGGCGCGGGGGACATGACGATGCGTTACCAGAGCACGCGGGGAACCGCGCCGATCCTCGATTTCCGCGACGCGACGCTGGCCGGGCTGGCGAGCGACGGCGGGCTGTACGTGCCGGAGACGTGGCCGACCCTGTCGCGGGCGGCGATCGCGGACATGGCGGGATTGTCGTACGTCGAGACTGCGGTGCGCGTGATGCTGCCGTTCGTCGGCGACGCGCTGGGCGAGGACGAGCTGCGCGCGCTGTGCACACAGGCGTACGGCCGGTTCTCGCACGATGCCGTCACGCCGCTGGTCCAGCTCGACCGGCGGCAATGGCTGCTCGAACTGTTCCACGGCCCGACGCTGGCGTTCAAGGACGTCGCGCTGCAACTGCTCGGGCTGCTGTTCGAACGGTTCCTGACCGGCGCCGACCGCCCGCTGACGGTGATCGGCGCGACCAGCGGCGACACCGGCTCGGCGGCGATCGACGCGCTGGCCGGGCGTGAGCGCGTCGAGATCTTCATGCTCCATCCCCGGGGGCGGGTGTCCGACGTCCAGCGCCGCCAGATGACCACGGTGCTGGCTCCCAACGTCCACAACATCGCGATCGAGGGCGATTTCGACGACGCGCAGGGCCTGGTGAAGGCGATGTTCAACGCGCAGGCGGCGGGCGACGGGCCGCTCGGGCATTTGCGGCTGTCGGCGGTCAACTCGATCAACTGGGCGCGGCTGATGGCGCAGGTGGTCTATTATTTCTACGCGGCGGTGCGCCTCGGCGCGCCAGACCGCGCGGTCGCCTTCTCGGTCCCGACCGGCAATTTCGGCGACGTGTTCGCCGGCTATGTCGCGAGCCGGATGGGCCTCCCGGTCGCGCGGCTGATCGTCGCGACCAACGTCAACGACATCCTCGCGCGGGCGCTGGCGACCGGCGACTATTCGGCGCGCGCGGTGGTGGCGACGCCGACGCCGTCGATGGACATCCAGGTCAGCTCGAACTTCGAACGCCTGCTGTTCGACCTGGGTGGCCGCGACGGGCAGGCGATCGCCGCGCAGATGGCGGGGTTCGAATCGGCCAAGGCGATGCAGCTGACCAATGCCCAGCGGGAGGGCGCGAGCGCGCTGTTCACCGGCACCCGCGTCGACCTCGACGATATGGCGCTGGCGATGCGCTGGGCGTGCGAGCGGGCGGGGCAGGTCATCGATCCCCACACCGCGATCGGCCTCGCCGCGGCCCGCGCCGGCGACCTCGACGTGCCGGTGGTCACGCTCGCGACCGCGCATCCGGCGAAGTTCCGCGACGCGGTCGAGCGCGCGACCGGCGTGCGCCCGGCGCTGCCCAGCCGCGTCGGCGACCTGTTCGAGCGCGAGGAACGCTACGAGACGCTGCCCGCGACCTTTGACGCGGTCGCCGGCTACGTCGCCGTCACCGCGGCGCGATGACGCTCGCCACGCTGATCGGCGAGCCCTGGCCCGATTACGGGCTGGTCGACAGCGGGCATGGCCGCAAGCTCGAACGCTACGGCCGCTTCCGCTTCATCCGGCCCGAGCCGCAGGCGATGTGGGCGCCCGCCAGCCTCGACTGGAAGGCCGATGGCGAGTTCATCCCCGGTTCCGACGAGGAAGGCGGTGGACGCTGGCAGTTCACGGGGCAAATCCCGCGCGACGGCTGGCCGATGCGGTGGGACGACGTCGCCTTCACCGCGCAGACCACGCCGTTCCGCCACCTCGGCTTCTTCCCCGACATGGCGCCGGTATGGAGCTGGATGCGCGAGCGGCTCGACGGCGTGGACGAGGCGGAGGCGCTCAACCTGTTCGGCTATACCGGCGTCGGCACGCTGGCGCTGGCGGCGCGCGGCGTGAAGATGGTCCATGTCGACGCGTCGAAGAAGTCGGTCGAGGCGGCGCGGGCGAATGCGCGGCTGGCCGGGCTCGACGACAGGCCGGTGCGCTGGATGGTCGACGACGCCACCAAGTTCGCCGCGCGCGAGGTGCGGCGCGGGCGCCGCTACGACGGCATCCTGCTCGACCCGCCCAAGTTCGGGCGCGGGCCGGAGGGCGAGGTGTGGCGGCTGGAGGAGGGGCTGCCCGGCCTGATCCACGATTGCCGGCAGTTGCTCGACGAGCGGTCGCGGTTCCTGTTCCTGACCGTCTATGCCGTGCGGATGTCGGCGCTGGCGATCCGCGAGCTGCTCGCGCAGGCGTTCGCCGATCTGCCCGGCACGGTCGAGGCCGGCGAACTCGCGGTGCGCGAGGAAGCGCGCGGCCTGCTCCTCCCGACGGCGATCTGGGCGCGGTGGAGCATCGGATTATGAAGTACGTGCTCGCGCTATTGGCGATGATCCCGCTGCCAGCCTCTGCACAGGCGCGATCTTATGTCGAAGGACAAGTCTGGGCGTACAAAACTCGACCCGGCGACGATGGGTCGCTGCTAAAGATTCAGAAGATCGAGACGGACAAACGCGGCCGGCCAATCTATCATATCTCGGTCATCGGTTTTCACTTGTCGGACCCCCATTACGCACCGATCTTGCCGCACGAACCAGTGTCGCAGCAAAGTCTGGACGAGAGCGTGACCGAGCTCAAGGCCGATCCCGGCACGTTTCCATCGGCGGATAGCGGCATCGCGGAGTGGCGCAGCGCGAATGGCGGCGTCTACACGATCTCGATCGCCAAGACGATCGACGTGCTGGACCAAACGCTGCGCAAGTAATTTTTCCCAGTACCTACTCCAGGCCCGCGCGGATCGCGGCGCCGGCGACGAACGGCGCGCCGGCGACGAGGAGGAGGCTGGTCGCGGCGAGGAGCTTGAGCGCGCCGCTGCCGCCGTCGAGGCTGCCGGCGCCGAAGATCAATAGCGGGATCGCGAGCGGCAGCACCAAGAGCCCGGCAATCGCGCCGGCGCCGCGCAGGCTGGCGGTCAGCGCCGCCGTGACCAGCGCCAGCGCCGCCAGCCCGGGCGTGCCGATCAGCAGGCCGAGCTCGATCCGCGCCAATGCCTCCCCCGACAGGCCGAGCAGCGCGCTGGCCGGGAGAGCGGCGGCAAGCAGCGGCGGGGCGAAGGCGAGCCAGTGGGCGGCGAGCTTGGCGGCGGCGATCGTCGCGGGCGGGACCCCGCGCGCGATTAGCTGATCGAGCACCCCGCTCGCGCGGTCGGGCGCGACCAGCCGCTCGATCGGGATCAGCGCGGCGAGCAGGGCGGCGGCCCAGAGCACGCCGCCGCCGATCCGCGCGAGCAACCGCGCGTCCGGGCCGACCGCGAAGGGAAACAGGATCGTCACCAGCAGGAAGAACGCGACCGGCAACAGCGCGCCGCCGCCCAGCCACGCGCGGCGCAGGTCGCGGCGGATCAGCGCGGCGATCATAAGTGGGCGCCCTCCGCCGATCCGGGTGAAATGTTGGATGGTCGGACCGGCAAAGTTGGATCGGCGAGCGCGATACTGTGCGCGGAAGGTAGCGCCAACGGCGTGTGGCTGGCGACGAGCACCGCGCCGCCCGTCGAACGGTGGCGGGCGATGGCGTTCTCGAGCAGCGCGAGGGCGGCGGCGTCGAGCCCGTTGGCAGGTTCGTCGAGCAGCCACAACGGCGCGCCGCTCGCGACGACCCGCGCGATCGCGGCGCGGCGGCGCTGGCCGGTCGAGAGCAAGCGGACGGGGATGGCGGCGAGGTCGGTGAGGGCCAGCGATGTCAGCGCGTCGGCGATGGCGTCACGGCGACCATCGAGTTCCGCCCAGAAACCGAGCGTCCGGCCGAGCGGCAGGTCGTCGTCGAGCGCGGCCTGCTCGGTCAGCAGCGCCCGGTCGGTCGCGGCCTCGACGCGGCCGGCGGCGGGGGTCAGCAGGCCGGCGGCGAGGCGGATCAGGCTCGACTTGCCGACGCCGTTGGCGCCGGTGACGAGCAGGGCGTCGCCGGGCGCGAGCGCGAAGGACAGGTCCGCGAACAGCATCCGCCCGCCGCGGACGCAGGTGACGGCGGCGAAGGTCAGCATGCGCGCACCCCCCGACCGTCACCCCCGCGATGGCGGGGGCCCATCTCCCGCGCCGTCCACCAACACGCCGATCGTGACTGAGGCTTGTCGCAGGGGATGGGTCCCCGCCTGCGCGGGGATGACGTTGGTGAAGGCAGCGGCACTTGCCTCACTCCGCCTCCAGCCGGTGCATGTCATCGTCGCTGAGCCCGAAATGATGTCCGACCTCGTGGATCACGATGTGCCGCACCAGCGTCGCCAAATCCTCGCCGTCCGCCACCCATTCGTCGAGGATCGCGCGGCGATAGAGGTGGATGCGATCGGGCGGCGTGCCCGAATCGAACGCCGATTTCTCCCCGATCGGGCGGCCGTGATAGAGGCCGGTGAGCTCGAACGGATCGTCGATGCCGAGCGCGGCGAGCGTCTCGTCGTCGGCAAGCTCCTCGACGATCAGCACGACGTCGCCGAGGTGCCGCGCGAACGCCGCGGGCAGCGACGCCAGCGTCGCGCGCGCGTGTCCCTCGATGTCCGCCGCGCTCGGCGCGCGTCGCTCTTGCCCGCTCATGGTCCTCCGCATAGGCTTTCGGTGGGTTTCGGCATAGCCGAAACCCGGCGGCACCAGCCCGCTCCACCCGGTGGCGAAAGGAAACGCGCGATGGTCGATCAGCTGAGCGAGGAGGAACGCGCCGCGGCGCTCGACGAGCTCGACGATTGGGACTTCGACGAGGGGCGCGACGCGATCGGCCGCTCGTTCACCTTCGCCGATTTCTCCGAAGCGTTCGCGTTCATGACGCGCGTCGCCTTGCTGGCGGAAAAGGCCGACCACCATCCCGAATGGTCGAACGTGTGGAACCGCGTCGATATCACTCTCACGACGCACGACGCCGGCGGCCTGTCGCACCGCGACGTCGCGATGGCCGAGGCGATCGACGCTTTGGTCGATTGACGGCGGCACCGGCCCGCTCCCCCACCCGACCACCCACAGGATAGAATGTCTGGGTGGTCGGGTGGGGGAGCGGGCCGGTGCCGCGCCTTGCCGACGCAATCATTGCGGCGCCGCGATCCCCCGCCGCATCTGCTTGCGGATCTGTTTCGGCAGCCAGCGCGCGGCGAATTTCAGGCGGTGGGCGGTCTTGCCGACATACGTGTGGACCGCATCACCGTGCACCGCCGCCCAGGCCGCGTCGGCGACGTCGGCGGCGCTGGTCAGTTCGAGGCCGGCGCCGGTCACCACTTCGCGGATGTTGTGGTTGCTGCCCTCGACCGCGCCGTCGAGCAGCGGCGTGTCGATGAAGCCGGGGACGAGGTCGCGCACCTTGATCCCGTCCGCGAACCATTCGCCGTCGAGCCCCTCGGTCAGCGCGCGCACCCCGAACTTGGTCGCCGAATAGACCACCAGCCCCGACGTGCCGTAGATCGCCGACGCGCTGGCGGTGTTGAGCAAGCACGAGCCCGGTGTCTTCGCCAGATAGGCATGGCCGATCTTCGCGCCGTTCAGCACGCCCATCAGGTTGATCGCGACGACCCGGTCCATGTCGTCGAAGCTCATCTGTGCGATCGGGCCGCCGGTGCCGATCCCGGCATTGTTGAACAGGACATCGAGCCGGCCGCCGGTCTTCGCGGTGAAAGCGTCGAGATTGGCGCGCCACGCGTCGCGATCGCGGACGTCCATGACATAGGTGTCGGCCATGCCGGCGGGCAGCGTCGCGGCGGTCTCGGCCAAGCCGGCGGCGTTGACGTCGGCGAGCCCGACGCGCCAGCCCTCGCGCGCGAAGCGCTGCGCGACGGCGCGGCCGATCCCCGATCCGCCCCCGGTGATGAAGATCGCCTTGGTCGTCATGCCGCTCTCCATGCCCTTGTCGTGCGACGCATCATCCCGCATCGTCGCGCCGGATGCCAGAGTCTTCGCGAGCCCCCGGTCCTTTGGTCACGCTGACCAGCGTGACCAAGACCTATCCCGGCGGGACGGTCGCGGTCGACGGCGTGTCGCTGGACGTGGCGGGGGGCAGCTTCGTCGCTTTGGTCGGCGCGTCGGGATCGGGCAAGTCGACCCTGCTCAAGACGATCAACCGCCTGATCGATCCCAGCGCGGGCAGCATCGCGATCGACGGCGCGGACGTGACCGCGGACGATCCGTTCCGGCTGCGGCGGCGGATCGGCTACGTGTTCCAGAATGTCGGGCTGTTCCCGCACCTGACCGTCGCCGAGAATGTCGCGATCGGGCTGCGGCTGGCGGGGGAGGCGGGGCAGGCGGCGCGAGTCGCCGAATTGCTGGCGCTGGTCGATCTGCCGGGCGAGCTCGCGACGCGGATGCCCGATGCGCTGTCGGGTGGCCAGCGCCAGCGCGTCGGCGTCGCCCGCGCGCTGGCGACCGAGCCGCGGCTGCTGCTGATGGACGAGCCGTTCGGCGCGCTCGACCCGGTCACGCGCGACCAGCTCGGTCGCCGCGTGCGCGAGCTCCACGACCGGCTGCGGCTGACGACGATCATGGTGACGCACGACATGGCGGAGGCGCTGATCCTGGCCGACCGCGTGCTGGTGATGGAGCGCGGCCGGATCGTCGCCGATGCCGCGCCGGCCGCGCTGCTGGCGGGCGAGGGCGGCGTGGCGGCGCAGGCGCTGGTCGCGGTCCCGCGCGACCAGATGCGGCGGTTGCAGGCGCTGGCAGCCGATGCCAGCCGTCACCCCCGCGAAAGCGGCGGCCCATCTCCCGACCGTTCCGCCCAGCCCGACCCTCAGGAGATGGGTCCCCGCCTTCGCGGGGATGACGACGGTGGGGAGGGGAACGCGTCGTGACCGACTTCCTCGATGCCCTGTCCCGTGCCCCGGACCTGCTCGCACAACATCTGTTGCTCGCGTTCGCCGCGCTGGCGCTGGGGATCGTCGTTAGCCTGCCGCTCGCGGTGGTGTCGGCGCGGGTGCCGGTGGTGGGACGAGTCGCGCTCGGGCTCGCCAGCCTGATCCAGACGATCCCCAGCCTCGCGCTGCTCGCTCTGTTCTACCCGCTGCTGCTGTCGCTGTCGGCGCTGGTCGGGGGCGGCATCCCGGCGCTCGGCTTCCTGCCGTCGCTGCTCGCGCTGACGCTTTATGCGGTGCTGCCGATCCTGCGCAACGGCGTCACCGGGCTCGCCGGGATCGACCCCGCGGTGATCGAGGCGGCCGACGGCGTCGGCATGACGCGCGGGCAGAAGCTGCGGCTGGTCGAGGCGCCGCTGGTCGCGCCGGTCGTCATGGCCGGCATCCGCACGGCCGCCGTGTGGACGATCGGTGCCGCGACGTTGTCGACCACGGTCGGCCAGCCGAGCCTCGGCGACATGATCTTCGCCGGATTGCAGACACAGAACTGGGCGCTGGTGCTCGCCGGATGCTTCGCCGCCGCCACGCTGGCGCTGGCGGTCGATGCCCTGCTCGGCGTGATCGAGCGCGGCATCGCGCGGCGTAAGCGCGCACGCGTGTGGCTGGCGCTCGGTGTGCTGGCGGCCGGGGTCGCGGTGGCGCTGGCGCCGATGCTTCGGCCACTGGTCGCGGGCGAGCGCGCGACGGTGACGGTCGGCGCCAAGGGCTTTTCGGAGCAATATATCCTCGCCCGGCTGATCGGGCACCGGCTGGAGGCGGCGGGGTATCGCGTGCGGTACAAGGAGGGGCTCGGCTCGGGCGTGCTGTTCGCGGCGCTGGCGGCGCGCGATGTCGACGTCGCGGTCGATTATTCGGGCACGGTCTGGGCGAACGAGATGAAGCGGACCGACACTCCGCCGCGCGACGCGATGCTCGCCGCGCTGACGCGGTGGGAGGCGGGGAAGGGGCTGACCCTGCTCGGGCGGCTGGGGTTCGAGAATGCCTATGCCTTCGCGATGCGGCACGATCGGGCGACCGCGCTGGGGATCGCCACGCTCGACGATCTGGCGGCGAAGGCCGGAGACCTGAAGTTCGGCGCCGACCTCGAATTCCTGGAGCGGCCCGAATGGCGCGCGGTACGCGACGCCTATGCGATCCGCTT
This sequence comes from Sphingomonas sp., assembly GCF_017304635.1. Taxonomy (GTDB): domain Bacteria; phylum Pseudomonadota; class Alphaproteobacteria; order Sphingomonadales; family Sphingomonadaceae; genus Sphingomonas. Next base: position 75,734 of record NZ_JAFKMA010000004.1, on the reverse strand, counting down.
CGGCAGCGCGAACGCCTACAATCCGACCTTCATGTACCGCGCGCTGGCGAGCGGGCAGGCCGACGTGATCTCCGCCTTCTCGTCGGACGGGCGGATCGCGGCGGACCGGCTGACGGTGCTGCGCGATCCCAAGGGGGCGATCCCCAATTACGACGCGATCCTGACGATCGCGAAGGAGCGCAGCGGCGACGCGCGGTTCGTGACGGCGCTGCGCCCACTGATCGGTCGCGTTCCGGTCGAGGCGATGCGCGAGGCGAACTACATGGTCGATCGCGATGTGGGGAAGGTCAGCCCCGACGCGGCGGCGCGGTGGCTGGAGAAGCGGGTGGGGCTTTGACGACGACACGATCTCGCGCCGCGGCATAGCCGCGTCGTCGAACGGCGCGATGGCGCCGCCGGCCGGGTCGGCGCGTCGATCGGAATAGCGTGCGCTATTCCGGCGCGCGCTCGATCTAGAAAATGAGCTTCCGGATACTCAGGCTCACCGTCCGGCCCAGCGGGTCGAGATAGTCGGGCTGGTAGCTGACCGGCGTCGCGCCGGTCGCGTCGCGGACGCGCTGGCGGCTGTCGAACACGTTGCTGATGTTGAGCGACACGCGCATCCCCGCCGCCCATTTGTGCTTCGCCAGGAAGTCGATCCGGCTGGACGGATCGAAGAACAGCCGCAGGTTGAGCGTGGTCAGGCTCGAGAAGTTGAGCGTGGTCGGCGCGCCGATCGTGCCGCCGTCGACATGCGTGCCGCTCTGGAAATTGACCGAGGCGCGCGCACCGATGCCGTTGTTGATGTAACCGGCCTGCCCCTCGACCTCGTGGCGCGGCTGGCCGCCCGATCCGATCGCGCCGCCGTTGAGCAGGTCGATGGTCGGGCCGCCCGGCGCGACCAGCACGCGGTCGGTGAAGTGCCACGTGTGATAGATCGCGAATTGCAGCCGCCCGCCGCCGCGCCCGCCGAAGCCGCCGCGACCACCGCCGCCGCCCGGCCCGCCGAAGCCGCGTCCGCCACCCGGCGGACCGCCCGCGGCCCCGCCCGGCGGTGGCGGCGTCGCGCCGTTGGCCGCCGGCGGCGTACCGCCCGGAGCGCCCTGGCCGGACTGCCCCGGCTGGCCGTTCTGGCCGCCTTGGCCACCCTGCCCGCCCTGACGATTGCCGCCCGGCCCGCCGAACCCTTGCGCGACGGTGCCGCCGAAGATGCTCTGCTGGCTGCCGAGACTCCGCAGCCCGGCGAGATTGGTGAACGGATTGGGCCCCTTGCCCGCGCGGAACGCCTCGATCTCCTTCTGGACCTTCGACTTGAGCGGCTTGGAGAAATTGATCCCCCAGCGCAGCTCGGACCGCTCGGTCCGCGCGAAGTTGATCGGCCGCGCGTCGATCGCGGTCAGGTTGCCGTCGCCGTCGCGGGTGAAGCGGCCGGGGAACGCCGCCTCGATCTGCGCGGTCGCGGTCGGGAACGAGACGATCGCATTCTCGGTATGCGCGCTGACATAGTTCGCCGTCAGCGTCAGGTCGGTGTCCTTCAGCGGCTTGATCGTCAGCCCCAGCTTCATCGTGTGCTGGCGGTCGGCGATCAGGTTGCGGTTGCCGCCGCTGGTCTGGGTGACGTTGACCGTGGTCCCTTTCAGGAAATCGAACACCGGCACGTTGGGCGTGACGATCACCGGATTGCCGAGCTGCGCGGCGGTCGGCGCGTCGTCCTGGTCGGTGACCGACGCCAGGAACCGCACGCCCTCGATCGGCGACCAGTTGGCGCCGTAGCCGATCGTCTTCAGCGTGCCGAAATCCGACAGATGATCGAGCGCGACGTTGCCGTTGACCGACAGGTCGCCGAGGAACGCGAGCACGTCCTTGCCGCGGCTGGCGATCGGCACGTCGACATTGACCTGCCCGTTGACGATGTTGCGCGTGACGGTGCCGCTCTGCGCGATCCCGAAGCGATAGGACGAGCTGTCGAGGCTGGACAGCGATCCGCCGACGCGGAAGCTGGTCGCGATGTCGCCCGCGGGCAGCTTGAACAGCGTGCCGTTGACCAGCGCGTCGACCTCGCCGGTGTTCGAGCTCGAATTGCCGCGGCTCGACGGCAGGACGACGCCCGCCGACGAATTGCCGGTGTCGGTGAAGGTCTTCGAATCGACTCGGTCGTAATTGCCGGTCAGCGACCAGCGCCACGTGCCGACGTCGCCGCCGGCGGTCCCGCCGAGATGATAGGTCAGCGACTGGTTGTGCTGGCCGAGCGGCTCGCCGGTGCCGCCCAGCTGCAATCCCTGGGCGCTGTTCGAATCGGTATAGGCGAACGTGCCGTTGAGCGTCGTCGTCACCTTGCCGATCGGCTGCGACAGCACCGCGCCCAGGTTGAGCGTCTGGGTGCCGGGCAGCAGCGTGCGGTACGGCCGCTGGTCGATCGTCGGGGTGCCGGTCGTCGTACTGGTCACCGGCAGGATGTCGCGCTGGCTTTCGTACAGCGCCGGGCTCGACGTATAGCCGGTGTGGAGGCTGAAGCGGCCGTCATTGTGCAGGTTGAGCACGTCGACGGTGCCGTTGGGCGTGTTGCGCCCGCCCTCGGTCGCCAGCTTGTCCGATCCTTCCAGCACGAGCGAGCGGAAGCGGCGGCGAAGCACGAAGTTCACCACCTTCTGATCGGCGCGATAGCCGTATTTGAGCGCGACTTCCTCGGGCAGGATGTCGACGCGCGCGATCGCTTCCGTCGGCAAGTCGCGGATTTCCGAGAAGCCCGAAATGCGGCGACCGTTGAGCAGGATCACCGGCGGGCCGCCGCTGCCGCGCCCGCTCGTCGTCTGCGGGCTGAGCTCGTTGAGCAGGTCGGACACGCTGCTGACGCCGTACGAGCGGATGTCGCTCGGCCCGAGCGACTGTTCCGGCGGGATGTCGCCGATCGCCGAGCCGGGCGGCTTGCGCGAGCCGACGACGACGACGTCGGGCTCGTCGTCGTCGGACGACTGCGCCGACGCGGCCTGCTGCTGTTGCTGGGCCGGCGTCGCGGTCTGGGTGGGAGTGGTTGCCGTCGGCGCGGTCGCGGTCGCCGGCTCGGCCTGTTGCGGGGCGGGCGTGGTCGGCTGGACCGGCGCCGGTGCGGTCTGCGCATGCGCCGCCACGGGCGCGATGCCGGACAACAGGGTGAGACGAAGCGATCGGCGCATGGTTAGGCTTTCGTGTTGGCGCTACTGGTCGGCTGGGGGTGGAGCCCCTACAATCGATTTGTCGCAAAATTGTGCCGGGCGGAGAGGCGATGCGGATCACCATAAACGGGACGACGTATGAACGGGACGTTGATGTCCGGACGACCCTGCTCGATTACCTGCGCGAGCATTGCGGGCTGACCGGCGCCAAGAAAGGCTGCGACCACGGCCAGTGCGGCGCGTGCACGGTGCTGGTCGAGGGGCGGCGGATCAACGCCTGCCTGACGCTCGCCGCGATGCACGAGGGCGACGCGGTAACGACGATCGAGGGGCTGGGCACGCCGGAGCGGCTGCACCCGTTGCAGGCGGCGTTCGTCGCGCATGACGGGTTCCAGTGCGGCTATTGCACGCCCGGCCAGATCTGTTCGGCGGCCGGGATGCTCGACGAAGCGGCGCGAGGCTGGGCGAGCCATGTCAGCGACGACCTCGACACGGTCACGCTGACGCCGGCGGAGATTCGCGAGCGGATGAGCGGCAACCTGTGCCGCTGCGCCGCCTATCCCACGATCGTCGCGGCGATCGCCGACGTGGCGGGGGTGGAGGTCGCATGAGGCCGTTCGATTTCGCGCGCGCGGCCGATCTCGACGCCGCGCTGGCAGCGGGGGCGGCGGGTGCCCGCTACATCGCCGGGGGCACCAACCTGATCGACCTGATGAAGTTGCAGGTCGAGACGCCGGCTCGGCTGGTCGATATCGGGCGGATCGGGCTCGACGGCGTCGAGGAGACGGCGGCGGGCGGCGTGCGGATCGGCGCGCTGGTGCCCAACAGCGACCTCGCCGCGCATCCGATGATCCGGTCGCGCTATCCGATGCTGGCGCGCGCGATCCTGGCCGGCGCGTCGGCGCAGTTGCGGAACAAGGCGACCACCGGCGGCAATCTGCTCCAGCGGACGCGGTGCTATTATTTCTACGAGACCGCCGCCGCCTGCAACAAGCGCGCGCCCGGCAGCGGGTGCGCGGCGATCGGCGGGGTGACGCGGATCCACGCGATCCTGGGCGGGTCGGCGCAATGCATCGCGACGCATCCGTCGGACATGGCGGTGGCGCTGCTCGCGCTCGACGCGACGGTGGTGACGGCGCGCTGCGGCGGCGCGGGCCGGCGGATTGCGCTCGGCGAGCTCCATCGCCTGCCTGGCGACACGCCGGCGATCGAAACGGTGCTCGAGCCCGGCGAGTTGATCGTCGCGGTCGAGCTGCCCGCGCCACCGCCCGGCCGGCAGGCGTACCGCAAGGTTCGCGACCGTGCGTCCTATGCCTTTGCCTTGGTGTCGGTCGCGGCGGCGGTGGCGGTCGAGGACGGCGTCATGACGTCGGCGCGCCTCGCCTTCGGCGGCCTCGCGCCCAAGCCGTGGCGCGATCCGGCGGTCGAGGCGGCCTTGGTCGGCCAGCCAGCCGGCACCGCCGCCTTCGAAGCCGCCGCCGCAGCACTCCTCGCCGATGCGAAGGGCCAGGGCGGCAACGACTTCAAGATCCCGCTGGTACGCCGCACCCTGATCGCGACGTTACGCGACCTGACGAGCTGAACCGTCATTCCCGCTTTCGCGGAAATGACGGCGCGTCGGTTAGTTGATCCGCTCGAACTTCAGCGTGCGCTGCACCGGATCGATTGCGTCGAGGCGGACGCGCAAGGGGTCGCCTGGCGCGACGCCGTGGGCGTCGACGCGCGCGACGACGGGCTGGTCGCGGAGCTGGATGCGCGCGCCATGCTCGTCGAGGTCGGTGACGATCGCGGCGAAGATCGTGCCCTCCTGCCCCTTCAGCAGCACGGTCTCGGCTAGATCGATCACCGCGCGGTCGATCCGCCCGGCCAGCGCATCGGCGCGCGCCATCACCGCGGGCAGCCTGGCGAAGGCATCGGTGACGACCCCCGGCACCGCCTGGCCGTTCGCCACCGCCAGCGCCGCGCGCACGACGTAGCGGTCGGCGAGCCGGCGTAACGGCGCGCTGGCATGGGCATAGGTCGCCGCCATCGCCGAATGCCATGGCGTCACGCCCGGCCGGTAGGGGGCGTAGCTCGCGCCCTCGCCCGCGCGCCGGATCGCGAGCATGAACGCTGCCTGGCGCGGATCGTGCGCGTCGAGCGTCTTCTCGTAATCTGCCAGCGATTGCGCCGCCGGCCAGTCTAGCCCGAACGCGGTCGCGGTATGGCGCAGCCGCGCGACCGCCCCCGCATCGGGCTCGGCCATCACCCGGAACAGCCCGGTATGCGCGGCAAACAGCGCATCGGCGACGGCCATGTTGCTGGCCAGCGACAGCGCGGCATTGGCCTGTTCGGACGGCGAATACGGGCGGAACGACAGGCCGTAGCCGCCACCGTCGGCGGCATCGACTTCCTGCGACGGCGGATCGACGCGCGCCGCGCCGCGCGCATCCTCGGCGGCGGCGATGCGGCGGGACAATTCGGCGAAGCCGGGCGGCAATTGCGCCTCGGTCGCGCTTTCATAGGCGAGCTTGGCCGTGCTGCGGACGATCGCGCGCTCGGCGCCGTCGAGCTTGACCGCGCCATCGGGCGCGACGCGCACCGCGAACACCACGGCGGGGCGCGGGCCGTCGGGCAACAGGCTCGCCGCGCCCTGGCTCAGCGCCGCGGGATAGAGCGGGGCCTTGCCGTCCGGGAGGTACAGCGTCTCGCCCCGCGCCCACGCCTCGACGTCGAGCGGCCCGCCATCGTCGACGAACCAGGCGACGTCGGCGATCGCGTAGTGGAGCAGCAGGTCGTTGCCCGCGGCCTGAATCGCGAACGCCTGGTCGAGGTCGGTCGAACTCGCTGGGTCGAGCGTCACGAACGGCATCGCGGTGCGGTCGACATGCGCGGTGGGCTGGCGTTTGGCGGCGTCGTCGGCGGCGGCGAGGACGGCGGGCGGGAAGGTGTCGGGCACCTTGAACTGCGTGCGGATCGCGGCGAGCCCGCGGCCGAGCGCATTGTCGGGGTCGAGCATCGCTTTCATGCCGTGCCGCTACACCGCCGCGCGCGTTCGAGCCACGCCGAAAGTGTCGCCGGATGTTGATGTCGCCGTCATTGCTTCGCTTCGCTCGCAATGACGGACGAGCATCCGTCACGCCAGCGACGATTCCCGCTTGCCTTGCCGAGGCTTAAGCAGGCACGGCATCGCCCATGAAGACCGAAAGCACGCGTGTCCTGCTGATCGCGCTCGCCGCCAATGTCGGTATCGCGGTGGCGAAGTTCGTCGCCGCGGCGATCACCGGATCGTCGGCGATGCTGACGGAAGGGGTGCACAGCCTGGTCGATTCGACCAACCAGCTGCTGCTGCTCTATGGCCAGAAGCGCGCGGCGAAGCCGGCCGATGCCCGCCACCCCGGCGGCTATGGCCGCGAACTGTATTTCTGGAGTTTCGTCGTCGCGCTGCTGGTGTTCGCGCTGGGGGCAGGCGTGTCGGTGTACGAAGGCATCGTCCACCTGCTCGAGCCCGAACCGGCGGTGTCGCCGCTGATCGCCTATGGCGTGCTGGCGGTGGCGTTCCTGCTCGAGGGCGGATCGACCGTCGCGGCGTTCCGCGAGTTCGACGCGGCGCGCAAGGGCAAGAGTTGGTGGCGCGCGCTGACCGACACCAAGGATGCGGCGACGGTGATCGTGCTGCTGGAAAACGGCGCGGCGATGGCCGGCATCCTGGTCGCCGCGATCGGGCTGGCGGCGTCGCAACTGACCGGCGACCCGCATTTCGACGGCATCGCGTCGATCCTGATCGGCCTGCTGCTCGGGTTCGTCGCGATCTTCCTGGCGCGCGAGGCGAAGGGGTTGCTGATCGGCGAGGCGGCCGACCCGGCGCTGGTCGCGGGCATCCGCCGCGCCGCGACCCGCGATGGCGTGATGGGAGTCGGCGAGATCATGACGATCCACAACGCCCCGACCCAGATCGTCGCCGCGCTCAACGTCGATTTCGACAACCGGCTGTCGGCGGGCGATGTCGAGCGGATCGTCGGCGAAATCGAAGCGGCGGTCCGTGCCGACTTCCCCGCGGTCAACCGCGTCTATGTCCGCCCGCACGAGGATGCCGGCGTGAAGTTCGGCGAGGGACGGGGGTTGATGCGTTCCTGAGCTGATTCAGCGGGGCTGAATCAACCGCTATCCGCGCCAGCGGGTCAGATCACAGCGGCGAGAAGCCGAACCCGTTCATGTACTGCATCTTGATGTTGAGCGTGGTCAGGCCGTTGCCGGCATCGACCGTCGCCTTGTCCAGCGTCGGCTTGCGCATGCCGAGCGACTTGTTGGTCGGGACGCCCGCGCCGTCGGACCAGATCGAGAACTTGTCCTTGCCGACGCGGTTGTGGCGCAGCACCAGCGCGTAGCGGCCCGGATGTGGCACGCGGACGCAGATCGAGGTCGCGCCAACCGCCGGGATGAAGCCGCGGGTGCGGCGGAAGGTCTTGTGCTCGGCCATCAGGCTGGTGTCGTCGCGCAGGAAATCGGTGTCGTTGGCCGGATAGAGCTCCAGCCAGATCTCGCCCTTGCGATCCTTCAGCCCCAGGATGTTGACCTGGATCGCGGGACCCTGGCCGGTGCGGCACGCCTGGGCATCCTGGCCGATCGTCTCGGCCGACAGCGGCGTCGCGATCAGCACGCTGAAGAACAGGAGGAGGAAAGCGGGAAACTTCATCGGGTCGACCTGTCGCAAGGGTTAACGGTTCGTCAACCAACAGACGACACCGGGCGGGGCGACCCGCACCGGAAACGGGGTAAAAAAATGCAAGGGGCTCAGCGGCGCCGATAAACCAATAGGCGATCGCCCTCGCGCGGGGCGGACAGGATCAGGCGGTAGTCGCGGGCCAGCGCCGTCGCGACGATCGCCTCGCTCGCCTGGTTCCACGGCGCGAGCGGGTGGTCCATCGTCACCACCACCGGCGGCCGCCTGGCCATGATCCGCGCGACCTCGGCCGCTTCGTCGATCCCGGTCGCGCCGCGCTCAGGCTCGTAGGCGAGCGTCGAGGGGAAGGCGTAGGCGGTCGGCAGGCAGGCGTGCGCGAGGTGGTAGAGGATCGAATCGCCGGCGAAGACATAGGGGCAGGCGCCATGGTCGTTCGCCGCCATCGCCGCGGCGACGGCATAGGCCGAGCGGCGCTCGTCGGTCTCGGTCGCGACGTGGAAACCGAACAGGATCAGGCCGACCGCGACCACGCCGGCCAGCGCCGCGCGCCAGCGGCCCATCACCGGCGCCGCGATCATCGTCAGCGGCACCATCAGCGGCAAGGCGTAATGGTCGAAGAACGCGCCGATCATGACGAACGCGACCAGGGCGGCGGCGAGCCAGCCGAACGCGATCCGCTTCTCTGGCGTCCAGGGCAGCGCGCGCCAGGCGACGACGGTGCAGACGATATAGGGCGACAATTGCGTCGTCGTCCCCGCCAGCCGCGCTGCGATCTTGGCCGCGGGATAGCCCTTGCGCAGCGAGATCGAGGTGAAGTTGGAGAACCAGAACGCGTCGAACACCGCCGGCCCGCGCCGCCAGTAATCGGCGACGATGATCGCGGTCGGCAGGATCGCCAGCGCTATCCAGAGGAGCGCGGCCGCGACGATCGTCGCCCAGCCGCTCTCGGCGCGGCGCAGGTACCAGAGGTGCACGAGACCGAAGAATGCGCCCTCGACCACCGGCGTGTATTTGGTCTGGATTGCCAGCCCCGCGAGCAGGCACGCCGCGGCTCCGTTCACGACGATCGCGCGCCTTTCGCGCCGCTCGGCCAGCGCCGGCAACCGCAAGGTCAGCACGGCCGCGCCGGCGGTGAACAGGTTGTAGAAGACCGGCGATTGCCCGCCGCGCCCGCTCAGCAGCGACAGCCACAGGATATAGGCTATGCCCGCCGCCAGCGCGCCGCCCGGGCTCGCCCCCAGTCGCCGCCCGCCGGCCGCGACCAGCGTCGCGGTGGCGGCGGCGAACATCGTCGCGACCAGCTGGTACGCCAGGATACCGTCGCCCGGCAGCAGGCGGATCGCCGCGAAGATCGCGAACAGCCCGACCGGCTTCCTGTCCCACACATCGACATAGGGCACCGCGCCGTGAAGCATGCGGTCGCCGACCAGCAGGTAATATTGCTCGTCGACATGGACCAGCGGATTGCCGAAGTCGCGCGCCCGGATCGCGATCGCGACGACCAGCAACAGCACGAACAGCGCTGCGCCCCGCCGCGCCGCGGCCCATCGCCCGATCCTCACCGCCCCGCTCGTCACGCTTCGCCGCTTACGCCACACGGCGCGCCCCGCATTAAGGAAAAAGCAGGCAACATAAATTTTTCTTCAACCATTGGTGCGGGTGGTCCGACATGGTGTCGTCATTCGATCGGGGCACTGATGTCGGTGTCGGAAACGGTCGAGCGATGGGGGGACTGCGGGAGGGCAGCCATCAGCTTCCGGTTTCGGCACCGACACTTTCGCTGACGTAAAGTAATAACGGACGTTTCGATGTATCTCGATCTCGATCAGGCGCGTGGTTCCGATTTCCGCCTGATGACCGTCCGTCCCACCGCCGCCACCTGGTCGGTGCTGGTCCCGTTCTTCAACGAGGCCGATTTCCTCGGCGCGACGATCGCCAGCCTGGCGGCGCAGTCGGTCGCGTTCCGGCTGATTCTGGTCGACAACGGCTCGACCGACGGCAGCGCGACGATCGCGCGCGACGCGGCCGAGCGGCACGGCCTCGACTACCTGCTCATCACCGAACGGACCCCGGGCAAGGTCGCGGCACTCCGCGCCGGGCTCGGCTGGGTGCGGTCGACCTATGTCGCGACCTGCGACGCCGACACGCTCTATCCGCCGCACTATCTCGCCGCCGCCGAGGCGCTGCTCGTCGATCCGGGCTGCGTCGTGGCGGGCGCCTATTTCGTCGCGCCGGGCGCCGACGAGGCGACGCGTGCCGCGAAAGCGCGCTCGTTCCTCGCCGGTGCCCGCATCCTGTCGCGGCAATGCCATGCCGGCGGCGCGGGCCAGGCGTTCCGCACCGCGGCGTTGCGCGCGGCGGGCGGGTTCGACGGCGACCGCTGGTCGTACGTGCTGGAGGATCACGAGGTCATCAACCGCACGATGAGGCACGGCGCGATGCGTTATGCCGCCGACCTGTGGTGCACGCCGAGCCCGCGGCCGCGCAATCGCGCGTCGATCCGCTGGACCGGGTTCGAGCGGCTGATGTATGCGGCGAGCGCGCCCTTTGCCGGGGACTGGTTCTTCTACACCTTCCTCGCGCGGCGACTGGCGAAGCGGCGGCTGTCGAGCGACCGCATCCGCGAGCGGCCGTTCCAGGGCGCGGAAGGGACCGCGTTTGCCACGACTTATCCTGTGCGCTGACGATTTCGGCTATTCGCCCGAGATCAGCGCGACGATCGCCGGGCTCGCCCGGACCGGGAAACTCAACGCGACGAGCTGCATGGCGCTGATGCCCGGCTGGGCGACCGATGCCGCCCTGCTCGCGGACCTGCCGGACACTGTGCAGGTCGGGTTGCACCTGACGCTGACCGGGGAACGCCCGCTGACGCCGATGCCGCGCCTCGCGCCCGACGGCGTGCTGCCGGCGATCGATCCGCTCGGCCGGATGGCGGCGCGCGGGCGCGTACCGCTCGACGAGGTGGCGGCGGAGGTCGCCGCGCAGTTCGACGCCTTCGTCGCGGCCCGCGGCAAGGCACCCGACTTCGTCGACGGCCACCAGCATTCGCACGCGCTGCCCGGCATCCGCGCGATCGTCCTGGCGGAGACCGCGCGCCGCGCGCCCCATGCCTGGGTGCGCGATTGCAGCGAGCGGCTGTCGGCGATGCTGGCGCGCCCGTTCTTCGGCAAGGCGATCGCCAGCGCGTGGCACTGTCGGGGCCTGCGCGCCGATGCCGCGACGCACGGCCTGGCCTGCAACGACAGCTTCGCCGGGCATTACGATTTCCGCAGCGACTGGCGCGCGCTGTTCCCCAAGTTCCTCCGCCGCCCGCGCGATTTCCACCTCGTCATGTGCCATCCCGGCGCCGGCCGCTTGCCCGGCGACGGCATCACCGCCGCGCGCCCGCGCGAGGCGGAGGCCTTGCGCGATTGGTCGATCGCGGACATGGCTGGCGCCGAAGGTCTGGCCTTTCCGGCTTGATCCGCCGCCAGAGAGGAGCGATCGGCGAGCGTGACGGATGCGGGCCTCCGGGCCATCTTCCTCGAACAGCGGCCGATGCTGTTGCGGCTGGTGACGGCGCGCCTGGGCAATCGCGACGATGCCGAGGACGTGTTGCAGGACATGTTCTTCAAGATCGACAGTCTGGCGACGCAGCCGATCGCGCAGCCGGCGGCGTTCCTCTATCGCGTCGCCAGCAACCTGGCGACCGACCGCCGCATCGCGGAAGGGCGGCGCGGCGCGCGCGATTCGGCGTGGCTCGACGTGCAATCGACCGCCGACGAACTGCCCGATGCCGAACGCGCCGCGATCGCGCGCAGCGAGCTCCGGGTGGTCGAAGGGGCGATCGACGACATGCCCGAACGCATGGCGACCGCGCTGCGCCTGTTCCGAGTCGAGGGGCGCGCGCAACGCGACATCGCGGCCGACCTGGGCATCACCGTCAGCGGCGTCGAAAAGCTGTTGCGGCGTGCCTATAAACAAATTCACGATCGCCTGTCCGAAAATGGTGCGGGTCCGGCGAAACTGAATCGTCTATCAGACGAAAGGGGCACCTGACGTGCAGCTCGAACGGGCGGACATTGTCGAAACGGCGATCGGCTGGCATCTGCGCCAGGCCGAGATGTCGACGCTCGACTGGGCCGCTTTCGTCGACTGGCTTGAGGCCGATCCGGCGCACGCCGCCGCGTTCGACGCCGTCGCGCAGGCCGACCGGATGGTCGCCGACGCGACCTTCCCTGTGGTCGCCGCCAATGACGACGCGCCGCTCGCGCCGCACGAACGAGGCCGCTGGCGCTGGTTCGCCGGCAGCGGCGCGGTCGCCGCGCTGATCGCGGCGCTGCTGGTCCCGGCCGCGCTGGTCAAGCATGGCGCACCCTACGACGTCTCGACCAAGGCCGGCGAACGCCGCACCGTCGCGCTCGGCGATGGCACCAGCATCGAGATGAGCGGCGGCACCACGCTGAAGCTCGACCGCAACGACGCGCGCGTCGCGACGCTGGAAAACGGCGAGGCGACCTTCCACGTCCGCCACGATGCCGGCGCGCCGTTCACGCTGACCTCCGGCGCGCTGACCGTTCGCGACCTCGGCACGGTGTTCAACGTCGCGCGCGACGGGCAGCGGTTGTCGGTCGCGGTGTCGGAAGGCGCGGTGATGTTCCAGCCCGACCGCGAGGCGGTGCGGCTCGGCGCCGGCGACGTGCTGACCGCGCACGAGGATAGCGGCCGCGTCACGCGCGAGAAGGTGTCGCCCGACACGGTCGGCGGCTGGCGCAGCGGTAGCCTGAGCTTCCAGGGGCAGTCGCTCGGCGAGGTCGCGGCGACGCTCAACCGGCTCTACGCCTTCGACATCGTGGTCGACGCCGACTTGTCCGCGCGGCCCTTTACCGGCATGGTTCGCCTTTCTGGCGCCGCCGATCGGGACGTTCCGCATCTGGCCGCTTTGATCGGGGCGGGATGGCGGCGTGATGGCAGTCGGTGGATCTTGTCGAGCGGGGCGGCGGCGACGCGCTGACGCCGTCGCGCTGACGATCCTGCTGGCGGCGGCGTGGCCCGCACCGGCTTTTGCCCGCGACCCGATAATTGCCCTTCCCGCGACGACGCTCGACATCGCGCTGACCACGCTCGCGCGGCAGGCGGGGGTCGAGATCATCAGCACCGAGCCCGGATTGCGATCGGTGCGGACGCGCGGCGTGCAGGGCGCGCTGCCGGTCCGGGCCGCGCTCGACCGACTGCTCGACGGCACCGGCTACCGCGCGGTGTCGCTCGCCGGCGGCGGCTATCGCGTGGTCCGCGGGCAAGCGACCAGGATCACCAAACCGCCCCGCCGCCCCGCCCCGCCGCCGCCTTCACCGACCGAACCGGCCAGGCCGGCCTCCGACATCATCGTCACCGCCAGCAAGCAGCGCATCCCCCTGCTGCGCTATCCCGGCAGCCTGACCTCGGTCGGTGGCGCCCCGGCTTTGCAGGCGCAGGCGACCGGCGACGTCAGCGACACCGCGCGCGCCGTCCCGATCCTGCAAAGCACGCAGCTCGGCATCGGCCGCAACAAGGTGTTCATCCGCGGCATCGCCGATTCGAGCTTCAACGGCGCCAGCCAGGCGACCGCGAGCGTCTATCTCGACGACGTCCAGATCAACTATACCGGCGCCAATCCGGGCCTGCGGCTCTACGATATGCGCGCGATCGACGTGCTGGAGGGGCCGCAGGGCACGCTCTACGGCTCGGGCGCGATCGGCGGGGTGATCCGGTTGACGTCGAACCCGGTCAATCTCGGCCGCGTCGCCGGCTCGGTCGCGGGCGGCACCACGCTGACCGAGCATGGGTCGCCCGGCGGCGATATCGCGGGCATGCTCAACGTGCCGCTGGTGCGCGATACGGTCGGCTTGCGCGCCGTCGCCTATGGCGTCCATGACGGTGGCTATATCGACGATTCCAGCCGCAAGCTGACCGACATCAACCAGGTCGACACGGTCGGCGGGCGGCTCGCGCTGCGCGTCGCGCCGGGTACCGGCTGGCGGATCGAGCTGAGCGGCGCGGCGCAGCGGATCCACGCGGCCGACGGCCAATATGCCGACAGCGACACGCACCCGCTGGAACACCGCGCCCGCTTCGCCCAGCCGTTCACCAGCGACCTGCTGCTCGGCCGGCTGCTGGTCGAGAAGAACTGGTCGAGCGGGCTCAACTTCGTCTCGGCGACCGGGTTCGTCGTCAACCGCGCGCTCGACACGTTCGACGCGAGCGCGCTGGGCGCCGGCGCGAACCCGCCGGCGGTCGTCTACAACGCGGACAACAACAAGCAGCTGCTCGCGACCGAGGCACGGCTGTCGCGGTCGGTCGCCAACGGCGATTCCTGGGTGCTCGGCTTCACCCTTGCCAGCGCGCGCGATATCCTCAACCGCTCGGTCGGCATGCCGGGCGCGGAAGCCGAGATCATCGGCGTGACCAACGTCACCAAGGCGGCATCGGTGTTCGGCGAAGGCACGATCGCGATCCTGCCCAATTTCTCGATCACGGTCGGCGCGCGCGCGACGACGGCGCGCGTCGACGGCCAGCCGTCGAGCCGGCCGCGGTCGAACGACTATGTCGCCGGGCGCTCGACCCGGCGCGTCGATCCGACGGTCGGGCTGTCGTGGCGGATCGCGCGCCGCTTTGCCGCGTTCGCGCGGTTCCAGACGGGCTATCGCACCGGCGGCCTCGCCGTCGCGACGGGGGTCGGCCGCGTCGCCGATTATCAGGCGGACAATATCGCGGTCGGCGAGATCGGGGTGCGCCGCCTGCGCGACGGGCCGACCGGGATCGCGCTGTCGGGCAGCGTGTCGATCGCCAAGTGGAACAACATCCAGGCCGACCTCATCAGCCGGCGCGGCGCGCCCTACACCGCCAATATCGGCGATGCGACGATCCAGACGGTCGAGGGCAATGTCGACTGGGTGCCGCTCGCCGGGCTGCATGCGGGTGCCGCGTTCCTCTACACCCACAATCAGGTCAGCGGCCCGATCGCCGATCAATCGCGGCGCGACAATCGTCGGCTGGCGGAGACGCCGCCGTTCGCCGCGCATGCCGAACTCGGCTACGAATGGCGTGCCGGTGCGGTGACACCGCGGCTCGCGGGATCGGTCGGCTATGTCGGGCGTTCGGTGCTGGGAACCGGCGACCTGTTCGACATCAGTCAGGGCAATTACGCGACGGTCGGGCTATCGGGCGGGGCGAAATGGCGCAATCTCGATCTCTCGGTGACGGTCGACAACCTGACAGACGTGCGCGCCAATCGTTTCGCCTACGGCAACCCCTTCCTGTTCGCGTTTCGCGGGCTGGTGACGCCGCCGCGCCCGTTGAACGTCCGCTTCGGCATCGCCGCATCGTGGTGAGCCGCGCCCGCGCCGCGCTCGTCCTCGCGCTGGCGAGCGGGGGGTGCGCGCCGGCGGCGGTACTGGACCCGGCGGGGCCGGTGGCGGCGCACGAGCGGCTGATCCTGCTCGATTCGCTCGGGATCATGCTGGCGATCGTGGTGCCGACGATCCTGGCGACGCTCGCCTTCGCCTGGTGGTATCGCGCCGGCAACGCCCGCGCCACATACCGTCCCGACTGGGCCTATTCGGGGCAGCTCGAGCTGCTGGTGTGGTCGGTTCCCGCGCTGGTCGTGATCTTCGTCGGCGGGATCGCGTGGGTGAGCAGCCACGACCTCGACCCCGCGCGGCCGATCGCCGGTGCCGCGCCGCTCGACGTGCAGGTCGTCTCGCTCGACTGGAAATGGCTGTTTCTCTATCCCGGCCAGAACGTCGCGAGCGTCAACCGGCTGGTGGTGCCGACGGGGCGGCCGGTGCGGCTGACGCTGACCTCGGCGAGCGTCATGAACAGTTTCTTCGTGCCGCGATTGGGCAGCCAGATTTACACGATGCCAGGGATGGCGACGACGCTCAACCTGCGTGCGGACGCGCCCGGCCGCTATCGCGGGCTGTCGGCCAATTACAGCGGCAAGGGATTCTACGGCATGCAGTTCGCGGTCGATGCCGTGCCCGCGGCGCAGTTCGACGGCTGGGTGGGACAGGCGCGCCAGGCGCAGGCGGTGCTCGACGTTCCCGCCTATCGCGCGCTGCTCGGCGACGGCGAACGCGTCGCGCCCGCCACGTGGCGCGGGGTCGCGCCGGGGCTGTTCGACGCGATCGTGCGCAACGCCGGCACCGCCAAGGCACGGCCCGCCGTCGACGGACGGAGCCAGTGATGCTGGGGCGGCTGGGCTGGAGCGCGTTTCCGCTGCACGATCCGATCCCGCTGGTCGCGTCGCTGGTGGTCGCGATCACGCTGATCGCGACCTTGCTGTGGACGTGGCGCGCGGGGCATTTCCCCTATCTGTGGC
The DNA here is from genome assembly GCF_017304635.1 of Sphingomonas sp. Classification (GTDB taxonomy): domain Bacteria; phylum Pseudomonadota; class Alphaproteobacteria; order Sphingomonadales; family Sphingomonadaceae; genus Sphingomonas. The sequence continues at coordinate 59,602 of NZ_JAFKMA010000004.1, read as the reverse complement.
GCGAATGGGCGACCAGCGTCGATCACAAGCGGATCGGCGTGATGTATTGTGCGCTGGCCGGGGTGATGCTGCTGCGCGGCTTCTCCGACGCGCTGCTGATGCGCTCGCAACAGGCGCTGGCGTACAACGCGCCGGGCTATCTCGAGCCCGACCATTATGCGCAAATCTTTTCCGCGCACGGCACGATCATGATCTTCTTCGTGGCGATGCCGTTCATGATCGGGCTCATCAACTTCGCCGTGCCGCTCCAGCTCGGCGTGCGCGACGTCGCCTTTCCGACGCTCAATTCGGTCAGCTTCTGGCTGACCGCGACCGGCGCGCTGCTGGTCAATATCAGCCTGTTCGTCGGCGAGTTCGCGAAGACCGGCTGGGTGATCTACCCGCCGCTGTCGGAGCTGCGCTTCTCGCCCGGGGTCGGGGTCGATTACTACCTCTGGGCGATCCAGATTTCGGGGCTCGGCACGCTCCTGACCGGAGTCAATTTCGTCACCACCATCCTGAAGACCCGCGCGCCAGGCATGGGATACTGGCGGATGCCGATGTTCTGCTGGACCAGTCTCGCCACCAGCCTGCTGATCGTCGCGGCCTTCCCGATCCTGACCGCCGCGCTCGGCATGCTGACGCTCGACCGCTATCTCGGCTTTCACTTCTTCACCAACGAAGCCGGCGGCAACGCCATGATGTTCGTCAACCTGTTCTGGGCCTGGGGGCATCCGGAGGTCTACATCCTGATCCTGCCGGCGTTCGGCGTCTTCAGCGAAGTGGTCGCGACCTTTTCGGGCAAGCGGCTGTTCGGCTATCGTTCGATGGTGATCGCGACGCTGGCGATCTTCCTGCTGTCGTTCCTGGTCTGGCTCCACCATTTCTTCACGATGGGGGCGGGGGCGGACGTCAACGGCTTCTTCGGCGTGACGACGATGATTATCGCGGTGCCGACGGGGGTGAAGGTCTTCAACTGGCTGTTCACGATGTACGGCGGACGGCTGCGCTTCACGACCGCGATGCTGTGGTCGGTCGGGTTCATGGTGACGTTCGTGATCGGCGGGATGACCGGCGTGCTGCTCGCCGTGCCGCCGGCCGATTTCCAGCTGCACAATTCGGTGTTCCTGGTCGCGCATTTCCACAACGTCATCATCGGCGGCGTGCTGTTCGGCGCGTTCGCGGGGGTCAATTACTGGTTCCCCAAGGCGTTCGGGTTCCGGCTCGACGAGACCTGGGGCAAGCGCAGCTTCTGGCTGTGGATCACCGGTTTCTACGTCGCGTTCATGCCGCTCTACTGGCTTGGGCTCGACGGGATGACGCGGCGGCTGGTGCGTTATGACGTGCCCGAATGGCATGTGTGGCTGCTGGTGGCGGGCGGCGGCGCGCTACTGATCCTGGGCGGGATCGCGTGCCAGATCGTCCAGCTGGTCGTCAGCATCCGCCATCGCGACGCGTTGCGCGACGCGACCGGCGATCCGTGGGACGGCCGCACGCTCGAATGGTCGACATCCTCGCCGCCGCCCGAGTTCAACTATGCGATGCTGCCCCGGGTCGATGGCGAGAATGCCTATTGGAGCATGAAGCGCCGCGCCGAGGCGGAGGCCGCACGGCCGGATTACGAGGATATCGAGCTGCCGCGTAATTCGGCGACCGGGTTTGTGTGCGCGTTCTTCGCGACGCTGATGGGGTTCGCCTTGGTGTGGCACATCTGGTGGCTGCTCGGGCTCGGCTTCCTGGGCGCGTGGGCGACGTTCGTCGTGTTTGCCTGGCGCGACGAGGAGCATCGCGTGATCCCGGCGGTGGAGGTCGCGACGATCGATCGCGCGCACCGCGCCGCCGCGCGAAAGGCTGCGGCATGAGCGCGCATGCCGCCGATCCAAATGCGATCCCGATCAGCGAGCGCGGGCCGGCGCCCAAGGAGATCGTCGTCGCCTATGGCTTCTGGATCTTCCTGCTGTCCGACTTCGTGCTGTTCACCGGCTTCTTCGCGGCGTTCGCCGTGTCGGTTCCCGCGACCGCGGGCGGGCCGGGGCCGCGCGACATCGTCGAGCTGCCGCTGGTCGCGACCGAGACCGCATTGCTGCTGCTCTCCACTTTCGCCTGCGGGCTCGCCGGCGTGGCGATGGCGGTCAAGCGGCCGGGGCTGTTCCAGCTGGCGATGGCGGCGACCGCGTTGCTCGGCGCCGGCTTCCTCGCGATCGAGGTCGGCGAGTTCGCGCACCTGATCGGCCAGGGCAACGGGCCGCAGCGCAGCGCCTTCCTGTCGAGCTTCTTCGCCCTCGTCGGCTGTCACGGCGTCCACGTCACGCTCGGTCTCGTCTGGCTGACGACGATGATGGCGCAGGTCCGCACCAAGGGCTTTCGCGCCGACATCCGCCGCCGCACCGCGTGCTTCATGCTGTTCTGGCACGCGCTCGACATTGTCTGGGTCGGCATCTTCACCCTGGTCTATCTGTTCGGAGCCTATGCATGAGCGAGGACGAGACCGGCGATACCGCCCCCGGCGATCATGAGAGCGAATCGCCCGCGAAGGTCATTGGCGGCCTGACGGTCGGGTTCGTGCTCGCGAGCTTGCTGACGGTTGCGGCGTTCGTGCTGCCGACGACGGGGCTGGTCTATGGCCCCGCCATCCCGGTCGCGCTGATCGCGCTGGCGGTGGGACAGATGGGGGTCCACCTGGTGTTCTTCCTCCACATCACGACCGGGCCGGACAACACCAACAACGTGCTGGCGCTGGCGCTCGGCGTGCTGATCGTCGGGATCGTCCTGATCGGGTCGGTGTGGATCATGTGGCACCTGAACCATAACATGATGCCGCCCGGCATGCTGGAGCGGATGCAGCGGTAACACCGCGCCGCGGGGTCTTTGCCGCGTCGTCGCTGCGCGCTAGACCTGCGGCATGAGGTTTGCGTGGATGCGTTGGGTCGCCGCCGTGTTGCTGCCCGCGCCGGTCGTGGCGCAAGTCGTGCCGCCAACCGTCACCACAACCATCGAGACGCCCGCCGACGCGATCCGCCAGGATGCCGGCGAATATGCCAGGGCATTCGGCGTCGGCGCCGCAGAGGCCGAGCGCCGGCTGATCGCGCTCGACGCTAGCGTCGTGGCGACCGACCGCATCGCCGACGCGTATCGCGACCGGCTGGCCGGCATCTCGATCGAGCATCGCCCCGCGCTGCGCATCGTCGTCGCGCTGACCGGCGACGCGCCGGTGCCCGACGAAGCGGTGAGCGCCGGCGGGCTGACCCTGCCGATCATCTTCCACACCGGGGCGAAAGCGACGCGCGACCGCGTGATCTGGGCGATGACCTATCACCAGGCGGCGATCCGCGCCGCGCTGCCGCGCCCGCCCGCGATGGGGCTCGACCCGCGGACGGGCGAGCTCGTCGTGGTGATCGGTTCGACCGGCGGCCAGCCGCGCGAGGCGTTGCGCGCGCGGATCGCGGCGATCGCCGGGGTGCCGACGCGGCTGCGCGTGCTCGACCAGGTCGACGTCAATCTGAGCGCGCCGGTGCCGTTGGCGCCCGTACCACTCGCGCTGGGCGGCGCGCGGCTCGAGGGGACCAGCCCCGACGACGGCAAGCGCTATCTCTGCACCGCCGGCTTCGCGGTGACCGACGGCACGCGCTACGGCATCGCCACCGCCGCGCATTGCGTCGACCAGCTCGACTATGTCGCCGCCGACCACAGCATCGCGCCGCTCCCCTTCGTCCACCAATGGGGCTGGGGCTATCAGGACGTGCAGATCAACCAGGCCGCCGGTCCGCTCCCCGGCCTGCTGTTCGCCGACACCGCCAAGACGATCGAACGCCCGGTGCTGGGGCAGCGCGCGCGCGACAGCACTCGCGCGGGCGAGTTCGTCTGCCATCGCGGCGAACGCACCGGCTATAGCTGCGCGACGGTCGAGCTGACCGATTTCGCGCCGGCGGGCGACCTGTGCGGCGGGCCGTGCCTGCCGACCTGGGTCACCGTTGCCGGCCCGACGTGCAAGGGCGGGGACAGCGGCGCGCCGGTCTTCGTCGGCACGACCGCGTTCGGCATCGTCAAGGGCGCGACCTATCGCGACGGCGCGTGCGCGTTCTACTTCTACATGTCGACCGACTATATCCCGCAGCCATGGCATCTGGTGCTCGGGGCGCCCATCCCCCCTGTCGCGCCGCCGGTAATTGGGGCAAGGGGGTCGCCATGACCGCGATCGGCATCCTTGGCAGCGACGGGCGGATGGGGCGTGCGATCGCCGCCATCGCCGCGGATCTCGGCGCGAGCGTGGCGGGCGGGATCGACGCCGGCGGCGATCCGCTGGCGCTGGCGCGGGCGAGCGACGTGCTGGTCGATTTCTCCGCGCCGTCCGCCCTGCCCGAACATCTCGACGCGGCGGCGGCGGCGGGGACGGCGATCGTCGTCGGCACGACCGGGCTGTCGGCGGCGCACCACGCCGCGATCGACGAGGCGGCGCTGCGCGTCGCGGTGCTCCAGACCGGCAACACCTCGCTCGGCGTGACGTTGCTCGCGCGATTGGTGGCGGAGGCGGCCGCGACGCTCGGCGCCGACTGGGACGTCGAGATCGTCGAGGCGCATCACCGGCATAAGGTCGATGCGCCGTCGGGCACCGCGCTGCTGCTCGGCGAGGCGGCGGCGGCCGGGCGCAACAGCGCGCTCGGCGACCTGAGCGTGGTCGATCGCGCCGGGCTGACCGGGGCGCGGGCGGAAGGGACGATCGGCTTCGCCTCGGTGCGCGGCGGCTCGATCGTCGGCGACCATCAGGTGATCCTGGCCGGGGCGGGCGAACGGATCGAGCTGATCCACCGCGCCGACAACCGCGAAATCTTCGCGCGCGGCGCCGTACGCGCGGCGCTGTGGCTCGCGGGCCGGCCGGCCGGGCGCTACCGCATGGCCGAGGTATTGGGGTTGTGAAGAAAGAAGACGTCTTCGAATTCTTCTCCCGCCTCGCCGCCGACAATCCCCATCCCGAAACCGAGCTCGAATACGGCAACGCCTACCAGTTGCTGGTCGCGGTCGTGCTGTCGGCGCAGGCGACCGATGTCGGGGTCAACAAGGCGACGCGGCGGTTGTTCGCGGACGTGACGACGCCCGCGCAGATGGTCGCGCTGGGCGAGGCGACGCTGAAGGAACACGTCAAGACGATCGGCCTGTTCAACACCAAGGCGAAGAACGTCATCGCGCTGAGCGAGCAACTGATCGCCGACCATGACGGCCAGGTGCCGGCCGATCGCGATGCGCTCGAACGGCTCCCCGGCGTCGGCCGCAAGACCGCCAACGTCGTGATGAACGTCGCGTTCGGCGCGGAGACCTTCGCCGTCGACACGCACATCTTCCGCGTCGGCAACCGCACTGGCCTGGCACGCGGCAAGACCCCGCTGGCGGTCGAGCTGAAGCTGGAGAAGGTCGTCCCCCAGCCGTTCCGGGTCCACGCGCATCACTGGCTGATCCTGCACGGCCGCTACGTCTGCAAGGCGCGGACACCCGAATGCTGGCGATGCGTCGTTTGCGACCTGTGTGCGTTCAAACCCAAGACGCCCGCGCCCAAGGTCAAGGGTGCGGCAAAGCGAGGAGAAGGCTGATGCGTCCGATCATCTGGCTGGCCGCCGTCGCGGCCGTCGTCACCCCCGCGATCGCGCGCGACCGCGGCGTTCCCGCCGCCACTCCGGCCGGCAAGGCGGTCGATTGCGTCAACACGACCGACATCCAGCAGACTCACGTCCGCAGCGACCAAGTGATCGACTTCGAGATGCGCGGCGGCCGCACCTATCGCAACACGCTGCCCTATGCCTGCCCGTCGCTCGGGTTCGAGCAGCGGTTCGGCTACAAGCTGTCGACGACGCAATTGTGCTCGGTCGACACCATCACCGTGCTGCAGTCGGGCGGGATGCGCGGGCCGAGTTGCGGGCTCGGCCAGTTCCAGCCGGTGACGATCGCGAAGTAACGGCGCGAACCTGGCTCGACGCAAAAGGCTGGCGCGCGCGCCCCCGCTTTGCTAGCGCACGCGCCCAGGCACCCGTAGCTCAGCTGGATAGAGCGCTGCCCTCCGAAGGCTGATGTCAAGCGGAACGAATGTGAGAAGGAGGTCGAAAAACACTTGAAATACAGCGCTTTGAGAGCACCGAGGTTGGCGCTTTCAACTCTCAGATTTTTCGCGTAAGCACCGCGTAAGCATAATGCACCCGTAGCTCAGCTGGATAGAGCGCCACCCTCCGAAGGTGGAGGCCACACGTTCGAATCGTGTCGGGTGCACCAAATTCCGCCGCCGGGCGCCGTTTATGCGCGTAAGCCGCACAGGCTACGATCGGCGCAAACTCAGTGTTTGCATGATCGTAGGCACGGCGGTCATCGACGGGAAAAAAGTTCGAGTCCTGTGGGGTGCAACGAACTTTCATTACATGAAGAATCGGAATTGGTAGGGTGTGCTGCCAAGATTCGTCATGCGCTTGAGGACACGCGCAAGCACCTTCGCATAACTCATCGTTACGGGTAGCGGATCATACAGCCCATCATTGTTCCAGTTCATCTTCGACAAGGCGAGCGCCGCGCGGGCGCTGTCGTCCCACGTGCCGTGCCCGGCATGGCGGACAAGTCGGATCGGACGCGGCGTGCCGCGCTGACCCTGAAAATAGGTTTTCGATCCCAAAGTCTCCACGGCGCCGTGCATCCACAGTAGTGCCTCGCGCTCGCCAAGCCCGATCAGTGAGCCACGCTTGACTGGAAACGCCGCCGCCTTACCTCCGGGACTGGCCTGGTCGCGTTCCCAACGCGCGCCGCGCCAGCCCACATCCTCGACCACTTGGATCAAATCGACCGCTTCGCACAGCGGTAGCGCCTCGAAACAGCCGAGCACTTCGGCATCTTTGAACTCGGTTGATTTGTGGACCATCACCCGGCGCGGCGAGCGTCCGCCATGTCGGTGGCGATACAGCGTCATCGACCGCGTGATGACACGGAACATCTCGGCCTGTGACAAAAAGGGATTATCGCGTTGCACCTGCACATCTGCCGTGTCGTAGGCGATAAATTCCAGGCCAGCGCCCTCCGCGTCGAACACCTGGCTACAACAAGTCACAAATCGCGGTTTGTCGGCACCGTTCGACCGCACCGCATAGGAAATGCCGATATAGGCTGTTTCTGGATCCACGTCGGCTAGCTTCCAGGGAACGCCGCCGGCCTTGGCATACAGCGCCAGCCCGACTCGCCACATCACGCTCGCACGGCAGCGATAAGCGAGCGCCTTGTCTTCGCGAACGATCTGGATCGGCATCCCGCGCGCGGCCGTATAGGCTTTGAGATGATCGTGGAGATCGAAATCGTCCCCCGTGCCATAGAAGCCACGCTCCCATCGCTGCGGTAGGTAGATGAACAAGACGTCGAACTCGCTGCGGAACGCCTCAAGCGGCTGGATCGCACGAACGAGCTGTTCGGCGAGCAACACGTGCGGCATCGCCGATTGCGCCATCTCGCTCTCAAACGATCCGTCCAGCTCGACACGGCATTTCTTGGTTGCCGCCGTCACGCGCATGTCGAACACGGTATTGAAGCCCGGCCAATCCGGCAGATAGTCGGTTCGCTCGACCGGGCGCACGCTCTGGCTCAGCTCACGCATGAATGCGAACAGTCGCTCGGACTCGCCCTTCGGGGCCAGCGTCGCTACGCGGATCGGCGATTGCACCAAACCGCGCGAATGGGGGCCGAACCGCTTGAGCCCGCGCAGCGGATGAATGTCCCGCTCGCTCGTTCGCTCGGGATGAAACACCAGCTCGGGTTCCGGATACCATATGGTCGGGGCGATCTCGCTCGTCATGGCTGTACCAGCTTAGAGAAGGCCGTGTTTTTCCCGACTGCGAAGCGAGCATCGATCCCGTCGCCAATCGACAGCGCCGGAAGCGCTTCGCCGGCAAGGTGCTTTGCCCAAAAATCGATAAGCCGATCGAGGTCACGATTATAGCGTTTCACCGTCCGTTCGCGCGCGAAATCGGCGGTGATCGCTTTGGTCGCGTCCGTGACACCCTCAAACACGATCTTTGGATCAAGCAGCAGCCAAAGACCGTCGTCCGCCCAGTCAAGCCGGACCCCGACCCCCTCGTGCCATTTCAGGTCCGGGTGTTTGGGCATGGTGCCAGTCGTCTGACGAGTTATCGCGCGAAGCCCATCCCATGCGCTGTCGGCGGCATCTACTGGCACGAGCAAATCAGCGCTGCGGCGGCGGATCGCACGAACATTCTTGGCGGCACACAGCGCCTCTACCAAGGCGTCGCGTAGCAGGCCACGTTCGCCGGACTCATAGCGCAGGCGCCGCTTCTCGAAGGTGGCCAGATCGAACGCAGTGATTCCGAACGGGTCGAACACTCGACGGAACTCGGCATCGCTGCCGAAACCGAGCACGCCCGCTTGCGTGCGCGTCACGATCAGGCGTGCGTTCGCCTCGGCGACAGCGGAGCGCGCCGCTGCGACACCCTCGATCGTGCATACCAGCTTGCGGCAATTGGCCGGGATGGTGACGGCAAGCCCGTTGAGCCGAATGAGGGGCCAGCCCCGCTGGCCGGAGGGCTCGGGAGCGCCCGACACGCGCGACCGTCCTGTTGCCAGTGCGTTGAGAGCGGATGTGTCGAGCGCGGGCAGCAGCCGCACGAGATCACGCAATATCTCATCGAAGCTCTCAATCCGCACCAGCCCGCACTCAACGCCCGCGTCGCTGGCGCGCTGGAGAAGTCGGATGACCCGTCCGAGCGGTGGATCGCTGCCGCGATGCAGCCAGAACAGTCCGCCAGGATAACCGCCCGGCTGATCGAGCGCCGTTTCAAGCGCGTCCATCACTGAATCGTCGCGTCCGCTGTAGCCGGCGGCTACGAGGCCGGATCGTCGGCAGGTATCCACGAGCTGCTGACGAAGCGCGGCGTCCTGCTGACGCAGCTCATCGGTCGTGTTCTTAAGCCGACGCGAGCGGAAATCGCCGTGCAGCTTCACTGCGATCGGCCATTTTTGCGCGCCGATCAATTGCCCCGCCAGTTCCGGAGCGTCGAGTGCAACGACGCTCAACGTGCCAGTTGTGCCATACGTTCTCGCGCAGGCATCTTCGATCAAGTGGTCGAAATTGGTCGTCCAGACGAGCTGAGTGTGGCCCGCTTTTAGAAGCGAGGCGAGGGCAAGATGGCCATAGGCCAGCTTCGCGCCGCTAATCATGCCTTGAATAAAAGTCGTGCGATCGCGCTCTACCGGGTAGGTTGCTTCGAAGAGCGCCGCGTATTCATCCGGCGAGCCCGGCGACGGTAGTCGCTCGGAACTCGCAATGTGCGAGTCTAGCAGCGCGCGGATCGCAGGATTTCCGAGATCGGCGACACTCTGCGGCGACGCCTTGCGTTGGGCAACGAACAACGTTTGCTTGAATTGCCAGATCATATCCCAAGCGCTGGGGATGCCGGCTGAAACCGACGCACCCGCGCCAAGGAGCCACATTAATTGGCCGGGGCGCAGCGCGAAGCGCCGCGCAAAATCATCGCTCGATAGCTCGCTCGGGCTCGTTATGCTCTCCATTCGACCTGCCTAACCGATCCACAAGCCTTCGCTAGCAGATTTTGTTCTCTAATGGTTCTTAGCCGGTCAAGCGCGAAGCCGCCGATTGCCGCCATGCCCCGGGCAGGCTGCGGCACTCTCGGCAACGATCCGGTCCTAGGAGTTCACAGACGCCAGCAAGATGGCGCTCGGGGACACGCATACGTGCGACCGTCAGCGCCAGGAACAAACATTTGCTGAGACCATCGGCCTGAAAGGACGACACGATCGGATCGGCAAGAAGCAGATCCGTCGTGCTCATGACGATAAGCGCGGGATAGCGGTCGGCGCACAAGTCGGTGGCTTTACGCTCATCGATCAGCGCGCCCGCTCCCGAACCGAGCGCATATGCGATTGTTGCCGCCTCGCCATCATCAAGTGTGAGGCTCGTCGGACCAGCGACGAGGTCCAGAAACACAGCTTCGTCGGTAGAACTGAGCGAAACCTCGCGGATCAAACCTACCTCGATCAGCCTTGCAACCTCGGCGGCAGTTTGCCGACCTTTCGCGCGCCCATTCTCAAGCTCGCCGAGCGCAGTCGTCGTGATGACGAGTTCCGCCGGCGACGATCGGAGAATGTCCTCGGCGCAGCCTGTCGCGACGAGGTTGATCCAGACGCTGGCATCGCCGACGAGCGATGCCGCCCGCTCAAGCCAGGAGGATTGGCGACTCATCGTCGACCGCTCCTTCAGCTTCAAATTCATCGATCATCTCGCGTGCTTCGACGCGGTCGATATGAAGAAGGCGCGCCAACTGCCCCTCGCTCAGAAGACCACGCCGCCACGCCTCACTCGCAAGGAGGCTCATGCGCATCGACACTTGCCGAGCGGCATCGGTCTTAGCTGGATCGGGCGGTATCGCGTCGCCGAGCACTTCGTGTGCTTGCTCGTCCGTGATGCCGCCGTGCTCCTTAAACCAGTCCCAGGTGCCGGATTTAGTAAGGCCGAGTTCCTCGAGTCTCCGCACCATTGCTTCGCGCGACACACCGAAGGCGTGTGCAAGAATAATGATATGGCGGCGAGTGAGCCGCGCGGCACCGGCGGTGACATCCTGAAAGCGGGCGGCAACCGCTCGGGCGGGCGTCAGAAAGCAGCGCGCGAAGGCGTTAGCGTAGCGCTCTTCCCGCGAAGCTTCAGGCGAATCCGCATAAAGCGCATCCGGTGCGCGGCGGGTGGAAATGAAGTGGCCGGTCTCATGGGCCCCGGTCTGCGTGCGCCGGTCGCGAGGATGCAACGCGTTCAACAGAATGCAGGCACCGGCAACTTCGTCGAACGCATAGAGTCCCGAAATCCGGGCCGGCAACTGCCGGACGAAGACGCGCGCGCCCAGTTGGACTTCCAGCAGGCTGACCATATCGTGGACCGGTGCCATGCCAAGCCCTAGCCACTGGCGCAGTTCGCTCGCGTCCTGCTCGGCTTGGAGCAAGACGTTGCCGGGCAGCAGGGGGCGCTCCGGCGGGTCGTTGCGCGCGCGCTTGATACCGAGCAGGTTTTCCAGTTCCAGCTCCGCCTGGACGAGGCTGTTAAGCAAAGCGACGGCCTCTTCGACTTCTGCATCGCCTTCACCGGCCCGCCGGAAGCGGGGGCGCAAATCGACCTTCGCACTGCCCTGGCGCAGCAGCACGTTGAGTGACACGCGATACAGGGCAGCGAGCTTCTGAAGTTCTTCGAGGCGCGCGCGGCGCTGCCCTTGCTCGATGGCGACTAGCGTGGTGCGCGCGACATTCAGCGCCTGGGCCGCCGCGGCCTGGGTCAGCTTCGCATTCTCCCTGGCGTCGCGTAGCAGCTCTCCAAGCGCTTCCGAGGTCAGGCTGCCTGTCACCGCTGCCACGGCGAGACCTGCGCGAGCTTGGCGACGAAGGAATTCGGCCCGAGACTCTCTTGGAACGCGAGCCATTCGGCGCGATGACGCGCAAGCAACGCCAAGAGGTTCGCCTCCGCCTCGGACGACGACATCCTGAGAGCATCGGCGGTTTCACGGGCGACGCGGGCAACCGCGCGACTATGGATAGCAGAACCGGAGAGCGAGGCCAGATGGTCGAGGTGGAGTACGCCGGCGATGGCATGTTCGCGGAGCGACGGGGTCATCAGCGTGAAGCCCGCGACCGCGCCTTTCTCGATCTCGGGGGCGGACAGGTCCTCCCAGATGTAGTTGGCGGCAGGCTCCTCAACGCCGGCCGCATGCATGCTGAGGCGGCGCAACATGCAGGCAGCGCAGATACCGCATTGCCGGCGCTTGTGCTCAAAGCTTACCTGCCGAGCACCCTGCCAGCACGAGCGGGTGTTCGCCCAGTTGGGCGGCTGCGCGAGGTTCTGCGCCGCTGTGACGGTCTCGCCCTTGGTCGACCAGATGCGGGGATACTCGTAGTGCGGCGCCTTGCCGGTCAAGGCTGCGAACAGCGCTTCGATCCGACGGGTAAAGGCGGGATGGACCCGATAGTCAGGGTGGCTTTGCCCCAAGGTGACGAGGATCGGACCAAGGGCGCCCTGACCGCTCTCGGTCACTACGATCCGCTCTACATTGGCGAGCGCCGCAGCGATGCCTGTAATCACTGCGAACTTGAAACCCCGCGACCGCGCCGACGATTCGACCCTTTGGCCGACATCGAACCGCACCTGATAGGGCACCGACATGAAGCGGCGTTCGCGGGGATCCTTTGAGTGAGTGTCGCCGCCCTTGGTGCCAAGGCGGACGCGCACGAGCCCGCCCTTTTCGGCCTCATCGACGAGCGCCGAAACAGCGCGGGAGTCCACACCGTCGCTATACGGCATGATCACGCGGTCGCGAACGTCGAAGCCGAGGGAGCCCTGTCCCACGCGCTCAATGTCGCGCATGCGTTGCACGAAGCTGACGATCCACTGATCGCCCGTTAGGAACGAAAGAGCATCCTCGAGTGCATTGTGGACTGCGGAATCCTCCCAACGATCGAGCGAATGGACGCCAACACGTAGGTCGAAGGACCGCGCCCAGCCCCACGCCGGGCGTTTGACGCTAAGATCGCAATATTCGACAGCGGCCGCGATGACGAGGAGGTCGACAAGTTCTGGACGCCAGCCGGTATAGAAATAGCTCTCCAGCCCAGCGATTGAGAGATTGATCGCGGACCCGAGGTTGGCGGCGATCGCGCCGTCGCGAACGGCCGCGTCAAGCTCAACCGCATCGACCACGAACGCGGTCTCGCGTGAGGCATGATAGGTGCGGGCGGTCATAGCGGAACTCCAGCGTCGAGATCGGTGAATTGGGCGCGGGTGCGGCGCGTCAGCGGCTCGCCCGTCCGCAGTGCGGCACGCGCAAGACCAGACAGATCGATTTGGCCGTGCGCCGCCTCGAAGCGGTTCCGCACAAACTCCGCGTTGCGGATGCTGTCGTCACGGCGGACATGCTCTTCGACCTGACGGTAATTGCAGAGCAGGCGGTCGGAGAGTGCTTCCTCGGCGGCGAACTGGACGGCATCGGCGCCAGTGCGTCCGGTTACTACGGCATCGATCGCGTTGCGAACGAACGACGCCTCCAGCGGCGAGGCGCAGCCGCGCCGGAGCGCACCGAGATCTGCCAGAACCTGGTCCGCGAAGAGGGCCTGCTGCCCCAAAGGAGCAACAACGGAGGTGACTGACCCAACAAGTGCCTGCCGGACTTCGGCGCGCCAGTCGGCGTGTGACGCGCGCGTCACGCTTTCGACGATCTCGTCTTGAGAGAACGCCTCCTTGTAAGCGCACTTTGCTGCATGCCGCCAACGAGGCTTCATCGGAAGAGATTTGTACGGGCCATCGCTCATCGAATCGTGCTCCCCGCACCTTAAATGAAACGACCTTCTGACATTGTCAATATAGACTGATCGATAACCTGACATCTCGCTGTTCTGGTAGGTGACGCGTGACCGCGGCGGATGAGGCGTGGACGCCTTAAACTTCAGTGTGTTGCGCGTGAGCGAGCAACAAGTTGCCACCCCCACGCTGGAAAGCGATGGCGCCATGTGTATCCATCGGGTACACGTGGCGCCATGAAGGACACGGGGCTTCGCATCCGCATCGAACGCGATCTAAGGGAGAAATTCCTTGCAGTCTGCCGCGATCAGGACCGACCCGCCGCGCAAGTCATTCGCGAATTCATGAAGGGCTATATCAGCGCCCACGGTAGTGATGCGGGTGCGGCAAGTGGCGGGCTTGAAAGGAAATGAACGCGGTCGAGATCGAGGAAGCTGTCAGCGCACTGGCCGAACGTCCGTTCGACCCCGCCGAGTTTCCGTTCGCGTTCCTGCAAGCCTTCGGCAACAAGGAAACTACCATCAAGCGCCTGCGAAGCGGCGTTTCGAATAAATCCGACCTCGGCGGCGTCCTTCAAACCAACAACATCCATATCGTCACCTGCGCTGCGGGTGAGGTCACACATACCCTTTCCACGCTCAAGGCGAGTTCCGCCACCTTGCGGGCCAAGGCGCGGTTTGTGCTCGCGACCGATGGAGACACGTTCGAGGCGGAAGACCTCGAGAGTGGCGAGACTGTTGCATCCGCCTATGGCGAGTTTCCTGACCATTTCGGCTTCTTCCTGCCGTTGGCGGGAATTTCGACCGTCAAGCAAATCCGCGATAACTCGTTCGACATCAGGGCGACTAGCCGCCTCAATCGCCTCTATGTAGAGCTTCTGAGGGACAATCCCGATTGGGGTACGGCCGAGCGCCGCCCCGACATGAATCATTTCATGGCGCGCCTGATCTTCTGCTTCTTTGCCGAAGACACGGACATCTTCAGCAAGACAGGGCTATTCACCGACACCATCGATCAGATGAGCGCGAAGGACTCCTCGAACACCCATGAGGTGATCGGCACGCTCTTCCGCGCTATGAACATCAAGAGCGAAGACAGGAGTTCGGCGTCGCTGCCCCGTTGGGCCGAGCCCTTTCCCTATGTGAACGGCGGACTGTTCTCGGGGAACATGGACGTGCCGCGTTTCAGCCGTATCGCACGATCCTATTTGATCCATATCGGCAAGCTCGACTGGAAACAGATCAATCCCGACATTTTCGGCTCGATGATCCAGGCCGTCGCCGACGACGAGGAGCGCGGCGCGCTCGGGATGCACTACACCAGCGTTCCTAATATCCTGAAGGTGCTTAACCCGCTGTTCCTCGACGACCTGCGCGAGCGCCTTGAAGAAGCGGGTGAAAACCCGCGGACGCTTCTCAACCTGCGCAAGCGCATGTCGAAGATCAGGGTATTCGATCCTGCCTGTGGCAGCGGAAATTTCCTCGTGATCGCCTACAAGGAAATGCGCGCCATTGAAGCGAAGATCAACAAGCTGCGGGACGAAGCCGATCGACCGTCCGAAATTCCCGTGACGAACTTTCGGGGGATCGAGCTGCGCGACTTCCCAGCGGAAATCGCGAGGCTTGCGCTCATAATCGCGGAATACCAATGTGACGTGCTCTATCGCGGCCAGAAACTGGCACTTGCGGACCTACTGCCGCTTGACGCCCAGAACTGGATTTTCCGAGGCAATGCCCTGCGACTGGATTGGCTGAGCATCTGCCCGCCGACCGGCACGGGCGTGAACCTGGTAGGCGATGACCTCTTCAGCACGCCGCTGGATCAAGCCCAGATAGACTTCGAGAATGAGGGCGGCGAAACCTACATCTGCGGAAACCCGCCTTACCTCGGAAGCAAGTGGCAGAACGACGATCAAAAGGACGATCTGAAAGCGATTTTTGATAGCCGCACGCCGGCATGGAAGTCCCTCGACTATGTCGCCGGCTGGTTCATGAAGGCGGCAGATTACGGTCTGAGATCGAATGCCTCTGCTGCATTCGTCTCCACCAATTCCGTGTGCCAAGGACAACAGGTTCCGATCCTGTGGCCCTTGATTTTTGAGACGGGCCACCAGATTTCCTTCGCCCATACCTCGTTCAAATGGGCCAATCTGGCAAGCCACAACGCCGGTGTGATTGTGGCCATCGTCGCCATCTCACGGGATGCGCCAGCCTCCAAGCGGCTGTTCTCCATTGCCGATGATGGTGCGGTGATCGAACGGCAGGTAAGCAACATCAACGCCTACCTTGCGGCAGGCTCCAACACTTCGGTCGAGGCGGCACGGAGCCCGATCGGAGGGCTATCTCCGATGCTCTTTGGGAACATGCCACGAGACGGCGGCCACTTCATTTTGTCCGCAGATGAGCGGAGGCAGGTCCTCGACCAATATCCCGAGCTGGCTCGGTTCGTTCGGCCGTATCTGGGCTCCGAGCAGATGATCCAGGGGAAGCCCCGCTGGTGCGTGTGGATCGAGGCTAAAGATTCAGAGTTCGCGGCCGAGCACCCTTTTTTGCAAGCGTTATTAGGCCGAGTGCGCGATTTCCGTACCAGCAGTGCAGCCGCATCGACGCGGGATTTCGCTTCCAAGCCCTATCGTTTTGTCCAGATCGCGGGCACAGCCGAGCGCTACACACTGGCCGTGGCGAAAGTGTCGTCCGAACGACGGTCCTACCTACCGGTCCACCTATTCGATCGGGAGACGATCGTAAGCGATCTGTTGTTCGCCCTCTACGATGCACCATTGTGGAATATGTCTATCGTGGCGTCGCGGCTTCACCTGGTCTGGGTCGCTACCGTCTGCGGAAAGCTGAAAACAGACTTCCGATACTCCAATACGATCGGCTGGAATACCTTTCCGGTTCCGATCCTCACCAACAAAAACAAGGCCGACCTGACACGATGCGCGGAAAATATTCTCCTCGCCCGTGAGGCTCATTTTCCTGCAACGATCGCCGATCTCTACGACCCTGAGCACATGCCGACTGACCTGCGGGAGGCGCATGAGCACAACGACGAGGTTCTGGAGCGCATTTATATCGGGCGGAGATTTCGCAACGATACGGAGCGGCTGGAGAAGCTGTTCGATCTTTACACCAAGATGACCACCGCGCAGGGCGAAACCAGAAAACGCAGGGCGGGGGCAAGCGCATGACCGACGAGAAGAAATCCGTACCCTCCGTTTCGGTTTCCTATGCCCGCAACGGTGCTTCGACAAAAGCCAATGCACTCGGCATGCGGCCCATGCAGGAGCGCGCCTACGAAAAGCGCGGCGAGCAATACCTTCTTATCAAATCGCCGCCCGCATCGGGAAAAAGCCGCGCGCTCATGTTCATCGCGCTCGACAAGCTGGCGCATCAGGACGTGAGGCAAGCCATCATCGTCGTGCCGGAAAAATCGATCGGCTCAAGCTTCAACGACGAGCCCCTCACCAGATACGGCTTCGAGGCCGACTGGCACGTCGAGCCGAGGTGGAACCTCTGCAACGCGCCAGGCGGGGACAACGGCGGGAAGGTCAAATCCGTCGCCGCCTTCCTCGAAAGCGACGACAAGGTGCTGGTTTGTACCCACGCCACGTTCCGCTTCGCTGTGGACGAGTACGGCGTCGAGAAATTCGACGACCGGCTGATCGCAGTGGACGAGTTCCACCACGTGTCCGCCAATCCCGACAACAAACTCGGTCAACACCTTGGTCAGTTCATGGCCCGTGACCGCGTGCATATCGTCGCCATGACGGGCTCATATTTTCGCGGAGATGCCGAAGCTGTTCTCGCCCCCCACGACGAGACCAAATTCGAAAGCGTCACCTATACCTATTACGAGCAGCTCAACGGCTACGAGTATCTCAAGCAGCTCGACATCGGATACTTCTTCTACTCCGGCTCGTATGCCGACGACATTCTCGGCGTCCTCGACCCTGCTGAGAAGACCATCATCCACATTCCGAACGTCAATTCGCGTGAGAGTACGAAGGATAAGATCAAGGAGGTGGAACACATCATCGGCGAGTTGGGCGAATGGCAGGGAGCCGATCCGCTCACAGGTTTCCAGCTCGTCAAAACGCCCGAGGGGCGCATCCTGCGCATTGCCGATCTCGTCGATGACGATCCGGCCAAGCGGGATCGCGTGTCGCTGGCGCTCAAGGATCCCGCGCAGAAGAACAACCGCGATTTCGTGGACATCATCATCGCGCTCGGGATGGCGAAGGAAGGCTTCGACTGGATTTGGTGCGAGCATGCGCTGACAGTCGGATACCGCTCCAGCCTTACCGAGATTGTCCAGATCATCGGTCGTGCGACGAGAGACGCGCCGAATAAGACCCGCGCGCGCTTTACCAATCTGATCGCGGAACCCGACGCTTCGGAGGCGGCTGTTACCGAAGCGGTCAACGACACGCTCAAGGCCATCGCCGCCAGCCTTCTCATGGAACAGGTGCTTGCGCCGCGCTTCGAGTTCAAGCCGAAGAATCCGGCAAGCGGCCCTACGCCTGGCTTCGACTATGGCGAAGGCGGGTACGATCCCGCGAAGTGCAATGTCGGCTTCAACGAGCAGACCGGCCACTTCCAGATTGAGATCAACGGGCTTGCCGAGCCCAAATCCAACGAAGCCGCGCGCATATGTCAGGAAGACCTCAACGAGGTGATCGCGGCCTTCGTGCAGGACAAGACCGCGATCGAGAGAGGCCTGTTCGACGAGGAGCTTGTGCCCGAGGAACTTACGCAGGTGCGTCTCGGCAAGATCATAAAGGATAGGTATCCCGAGCTGAGCGACGAGGACCAGGAGGCCGTGCGCCAGCACGCCATCGCCGCGCTTACCCTGACGCAGCAAGCGAAGAAGCAAACCGATGGCGAGCCGAGCGCCAACACCGCCCTGATCGACGGCGTGCGTAAGTTCGCGCTCAGTGTCACAGAACTCGACATCGATCTTATCGACCGGATCAACCCGTTCGGCGAGGCCTACGCCATCCTTGCCAAAACGATGAGCGAGGAAAGCCTCAAGCAGGTCGCCGCCGCCATCGCCGCCAAACGCACGACCCTCACGCCCGAAGAGGCCAAGGAACTGGCCGTGCGCGCCGTGAAGTTCAAGAATGAGCGCGGACGGCTTCCCTCTATCAGTTCGACCGATGCGTGGGAAAAGCGCATGGCCGAGGGCGCGGCCGCCTTTGTCCGCTTCAAGGATGAGGGACGCTATGAGTGATCTCGACCTTGATGAGCTGCGCGAAGAACTGGCGGAGTTTGCCCAGCCGGAAAAGAAGGGCGGGCGCACCCCGCGCGAGGAGCGCATCATTGCGGGTTTCGAGGAAATCCAGCGATTCACTGAGGAGCATGGCCGCGCTCCGAAACACGGCGAAGACGGGGATGTCTTTGAGCGGCTCTATGCCGTCCGGCTCGATCGCCTTCGCGGTCTGGAAGAGTGCCGCTCCCTTCTAGCGCCGCTCGACCATCAAGGATTGCTGTCTGGCGGGGAGAACACTTCCGCTTCGCCCGTCG
This sequence comes from Sphingomonas sp., assembly GCF_017304635.1. Classification (GTDB taxonomy): domain Bacteria; phylum Pseudomonadota; class Alphaproteobacteria; order Sphingomonadales; family Sphingomonadaceae; genus Sphingomonas. The sequence goes on along the minus strand of NZ_JAFKMA010000004.1, from coordinate 40,777 downwards.
AGGAAATGGACGAGGACGAGCTGTTCGCCGAGCTGAAAGGCGCGGCAGGATCGGCGGACATCACCGAGCTTCGTCATGTGCGAACGACCGCCGAAAAGCGTGCAGCAGAGGAAATTGCTCACCGCGAGCGGTGTGACGATTTTGATCGGTTCAGACCGTTATTCGAAGCCATTCAGGCCGAGATCGATTCCGGCCTGCGCGAAACGCGTCCGTTCGAAATGAAAGCGGAGATCGGCTCTGGCGCATGGTTCATCGTCAGCGGGCAAAAGGCCTATGTCGCCGATATGGAGGAGGTCTTCATCAACGCGCAGGGCAAGACCGATGCGCGGCTCCGTGTAATTTTCGACAACGGCACCGAGAGCAACATGCTCATGCGCTCGCTCCAGCGGGCGCTCCATAAGGACGAGGCCGGAAGGCGCATTACCGACCCTGTTGCAGGGCCGCTGTTTTCCGGTGAGCACGCCGGCGATGATCTGGCTTCCGGCACCATCTACGTTCTCCGGAGCAAGTCCGATCATCCCACCGTCGCCGCCAATCGCGATCTGGTTCACAAGATCGGCGTGACGAATATGAGCGTCGAACAGCGCATCGCGGGCGCGCGTTTGCAACCCACATTCATCATGGCCGACGTGAAGATCGTCGCCACCTACGACCTCTTCAACATCAACCGTGCGAAGCTGGAGCGTCTCATCCACCGCGTTTTCAATCCCGCGCGGCTGGACATCACCATCACCGATCGCTTTGGAAATCCTGTCGTGCCGCAAGAATGGTTCCTCGTGCCGCTGTTCGTAATCGACGAAGCGGTCGAGCGCATCAAAGACGGCTCGATCACGGGGTTCGTTTACGACCCGAGCAAAGCCGCGCTCGTTCCATCGGGGGACGGGGCATGAAGCTACGCACTTTCCTTCATAGCGATCAGAATTCGCCGACGACCTTGTCGGAGATACAAAGAGCGCACGATTGGATCGCCTCTGAGGAATTTTTCGGGATATTCGCGTACGCCACCCAATCCGGAGCTTCCTCATTCAGCATCGCCATGGCGCCTGCCTTTTGGGTCGGAACGCAATCGCGCTGGCTGTTCGGACTAGATTACGGACGGACCCAGCCTCAAGCTCTCAGGATCATTAGCGGAAAACCGAATGCCGAGGTTCGCGTTTATGATGGTGCCTGGATCGTCGAGCAGAACGGATTTCTACCGCGCCGGGATTTTCACGCGAAATCATCGATATTAGCGAACCGGACCAACGGGCGGTTTGGCATGATCGTCGGTTCCGGAAACTTTTCCTCGAATGGCCTGCGTAAGAGCATCGAGGCGGGTGCCACTCTTCGCACCGACGTTCAGGCTGAATACGAAAGCAAAATCCGCAACATCGAGACGATGGCAACTGACCTTTGGGCGCAAGCGACGCCTTTGGCCGATATTCTTGATGTTTACGAGGAACGCTGGAAGGCAGACTTTGCGGCAGTAACGGCGGAGGAAGAAGCGCAAGCCGACCAGCCAGCTTCCGATATTTTCTGGATTGAGGCTGGTTACGTCACGCAAAATCGCGGGCCGGATCATCCTGGCAATCAGATTGATTTCCCGAGAGGCATGAGCCGGTATTTCGGCTTCAATCCACCTGACGATCTGGCCAAAAACTCAGTGATTGGAACCATCACCTTTGACCCGCCGAGTGGCGGTCTTGTTTCGCGAGACCTCAGACTCGGCAACAATCTGATGGAGAAGATCACTCTACCGATCCCCGAAACCCACGGTCTCGATCTCTATGACGGCAAGGTTCTGGTTTTCCAGCGCTCGGCAAATCGCTTTAAAATGTGGGCGCTGGAAGCTGACGATTTCGTCACGGCCTTCGGTAGCAGACTATATGACGTCAAGGCCATGGGAAGCGGGAGACGGTACGGACAAATCGCTGCTTAATAGATCAATATGGCCGCCCCCTTGACGGAGCCCGCTTGCACCCCTGCAGTAGTGGTCAAAGGCGGTGACGGCGGCGTTATGCGCGGCTTGTCGGTCCGAGACGGCTCTAAGGTAGTGCAAACGGCGATTCGTATTCGTTATCTTTATCCAGGGTGGGGCGCCACGCCCCTCAGGGCTGGCGCAATGGGTTAGAGCGAAGCTCCCCAGTGTCGGCTAAGACGGAGAGATTTCAGGCAGGTTCGTAAGTTCGCGATCAGCGACTTTTTGCTGTCGTGTCTCGTGCCGGTTGGATCACCTTTACGACGCTCAGCGTGCGTTCGTGTCCATCGCGATCTGGCCAGAGTATTGAGTCACCTTCGCGCAAGCCGATGAGCCCGGCGCCGACAGGAGTGATTACGGAGATCCGGTTCGCAGCAATATCGGCCTCGGCAGGGTAGACGAGTTCGACGGTGCGACGGGTGCCGGTTGCCTGATCGACAAACTCGACCGTCGAATGCATGGTCACGACATCCGGAGGAATGTCCTCGGCGGTGTGAATCCTGGCGCGTTCGATCTCGGCCATCAACAGGCGGCTAACATCTGACTGGCGGGCGTGGGCACGCATTCCGAGATCGGCCAGGGCATCGGCTTCGGTGTCGATCATATGAATGGGAGGGCGCGCGGCAGCTTTAACGATGGTCATCACGAAGGCTCGTAGTGTGAGGGTTGCGAACGCTGGCGAGGCGTGGCGGATCGGGCTATGCCCTTACCCCGAACCCAGCACGCGAACGTCCGGACCCGGGGCTAACAGCCCGACATGAGCTGGCACCCGCGATTGCAGAATCGGACGTGAGCCTTCGGCGCTTGCATAACCAAGCGACCATGGGCTGCGGCCAAAGCCCCGTCAATCGCCCCGCGAGGCGCAGAGCGATGTGTTACGTAACCCGGTGAACCCGGCTTGGCTGAGAACGGCGAGCGCACAGCCTTAGCTGACAAGCATTCTGAGTGCCGCGGAACTGATCAGCATCAGGAGCAGCATGGCGAAGACGTGATCCCACATGCAGAGGCTTGTACGCGAAACTGGCTGTCGCGTGACCAGCGCGACACCAACGAGAACAAGTGCGGATGCAGCAAACAATAAATGCACGAAGAACAGGAAAAGAAAGGGCGGCCGATGATCGAGCGCAAAGGTAGGTGCGCAGAGTAGGAGGATCAATCCGACTTGCCCGCAAAACGCGCGGAGATGTATCCGCGAGCGGCTGTCCTGCTCACGCAACAACCTCATCCACCGGAATCGCGTGACCGCTTCCCACATGGTCGGCGAGTGCCCTATCATTGCTCCAAGGCTCGCCGGTCACGGCCGCGCGAGGCCAATGCAACGAACGGTAGCTCGACCGACATCAGGATGGCGTATGATCGGGCCAAACCGCGCAAATATTGCGTTAGGGCAGATTAGCTTCGTCTAAGACCTTCGCTTTCAGTCTTTCTCGTCCTGATATCCTTTAAGTCGACCTCGATCTCCAGCTAGAGGTTCTTTTGGAGCCTCGGTTACCGACCGGTCTTTGGCTTTGTTGATGAGCCGAGACTTCGCGAGCGTGTCGAGCTTCGCCATTATGCCTCGGGTGACTTGGCGCCGCCGTACGAACAACGCCATTAGCGACACGAGTAAAGCGAAGCGCGCGAGCATGAGGATCCAGTCGCCGATATCAGCGTGAAAGCTGTTCAACGCCATGGACGGCGACCAAGGAAGGAGCGCCCGCTTCGTTTCCCCGGGATCAGAACGTAGATGATCCCGAGCGCAAGAAACCAAAGCAAGGCGACCGCGCGCAACGGCGGCGCGGCCGCTGGTATATGATGAGCCGCCACGAGCAGGCCGATCAGGCCTGAGACGCCGATGATCTTAACGGCCGCGGAAAGAATGCTGAGGGGCGACATTCTAGGGTCAGGACCCATTGATGTGAGCGTCGCGATCTGATTCAGGCTCCGCAAGGAGACCGGGATGAGCGACCTGTTTTGGCTGACGGACGAGCAGATCGAGCGGCTGCGGCCGTTCTTTCCCAAGAGCCACGGCGAGCCTCGAGTGGATGACCGGCGGGTGCTGAGCGGCATCGTGTTCGTCAACCGCAACGGGCTGCGCTGGCGCGATGCTCCTGGCGCGTACGGCCCGCACAAGACGCTGTACAATCGGTGGAAGCGTTGGGGGGAGGCCGGTGTGTTCACGCGAATGATGGAAGGTCTGGCTGCAGCTGGCGCCGAGCCGCAGACGGTCATGATCGACGCAACCTACCTGAAGGCGCACCGCACGGCATCGAGCCTGCGGGTTAAAAAGGGGATCTTGGCCGCCTGATCGGCCGCACCAAAGGCGGCATGAACACCAAGCTTCACGCCATCGCCGATGCGAACGGGCGCCCCTTGAGCTTCTTCATGACCGCGGGCCAGGTCAGCGACTACACCGGCGCGGCAGCGCTACTCGATGACATGCCGAAGGCGCAGTGGCTGCTTGGTGATCGCGGCTACGACGCCGACTGGTTCAGGGACGCCCTCCAGGCCAAAGGCATCCAACCCTGCATCCCAGGGCGCAGGTCGCGCAACGAACCGATCCGGTACGACAAGCGCCGCTATCGGCGTCGCAGCCGCATCGAGATCATGTTCGGCCGCCTCAAGGACTGGCGCCGGGTCGCTACCCGCTACGACCGCTGCCCCACCGCCTTCTTCTCCGCAATCGCCCTCGCTGCCACCGTCATCTTCTGGCTGTGATCAACGAGTCCTGACCCTAGAGCACCCTGGGCGGGGTCGGTGCAAAGGCCCTTATGAGCCGAAGGAAGCTCAGGCGGCAGCGCGCAGCATGGATTGACGGGGCGATCACTCCACCGCTCCCTGACGGCCTTCGGCCTGGGCATAGGCGAGCAGAACTGAGGCCTCTGGCGAGAGGGTCTCCGGCCGCCAAATTGCGTAGACCGCAGCGTGAGGCTCCGGGGCGCTGATCGGTCGGTAGATGACGCCGGGATAATAAACGCCTAGTGCGCAAGAGCGTGTCAGCGCGATCCCGAACCCCAATCCTACGAGATGCATGAGAGTGTCGCGATGGACCTGGGTTGGAATGATCAACCGTGGCCGGCCTTCGAGTATTGTCGCTATTTCGTTCGCCGTGCGGATGACGCGTGTTTCATCGATCGCCATCAGAAACGTTTCGCATCTGAGTGCTTCGCGATGAAGGGCGTGGTGACCGGCGAGCCGATGACCCTCCGGCAAGGCCACTACTATCGTCTCGTTCCAGCAGTGCTCGGACACGATGGAAGCGTTATCCACCCGCTCTTGTATGAAAGCGACGTCAATTGTTCCGCGCGCAACTTGATCGACGATATCGTCGTCGTCACCCTCGACAAAACGTACATCTATCGCTGGTTCTGTTTTTTGGAGCCGAGCGAGCACGTTTCGAAGCGGGCCATAGCTCAGGGAGGCGTCCAGTCCGATCCGAAGCGATGCCGATGTGCTGCCGCCGGTGAAATGACTGCAAGCGTCGCGCAGGCTATGTGAGAGCCTCTTTTGAGGCCCACCGGAAGGGGCGGACAACTTGAGAAAGCGGCGATTGTTGCTTGGCTCAAACGTTGTAGGGCGTGTTCCAACTGGTCTATCCATACGTGGAATGCCTTCGGCTTTTTGGCTCGCGGGGACCGGCGGTCGGCGCTCCGGGCGAAGCAACAGGCGTGCTGCAATCAAGAGCACTGCCAAGAAGATGATGAAGACGGACGCGCCAGACATTGGTCATTCCGTGTAATCGAGCGGACGGTCAATCGAAGCCGCGACGTTGATCGAAGTTCGCTTGCTCTCAGGTTGATCGCGGCTGCTCCAATCATGTTTGCGATTTTTTCAGGCGGAGCGTTCCTCCGATCCGCGGTCTTTTGTTGCTTTGCGCCTGTCCCGGCGGCTCGCCAGAAACAGCTTTACGCGGAGGTAGATGTTCAACCACAGCAACCCGCCGATGATGAGCAGGAGCATCAGGAGGCCTTCTGGATTCATCATTGTGCCTCATCGTGCTCCCCGCAGCAGAACCTGGTTTCTGGCGCGCGGCGGGCGCGGAAACACCGATGATGGATTGGCAGGCGCCACGGTCCATCTCATTGCGTCCGAGGCCTCCTCGGAGGGAATGTGAAGAGGTGTCGCCGGGGAGCGCCTCGGTAGCTCGATCTGATCAAAGATGTGGCGACCGAGCACGAGCAAGGCGCTGCCCGCGCTCATGCCGACGAAGCCCAACGCCGCCAGAAGCATCTCAAAGGGCGTGGCTTCATGCAGCGGAAGCGCATGGACAAGTGCGTAGAGGCGGCTCAACGCAAGTGCGGCAATGATCACGCCCAGCAAGCCCGCTAGTCGTAACCCTGCATCCCTTGCAACAGTTGCTGCGATTGGCATGCCGCCCTCCATGATGGCGGCAATCCAACTAAAGGCACGATCATAAAGATTCGAGATCAGATTTTCGGGCTAGACGTAAAGATGGTATATATATGCGTCCTACTAATCAAAGGCGGCAGCCGTGAGGTATGCCGCGTCTTTGGCTTCAATTCGTGTGAGCTATAGCCATCCAGTTTTTCGGAAGCGCCGATAGAGTGTGAGGCATATCACGGCGATGACCGACATAACCGCAGGGTAGCCATAGACGGAATGCAACTCGGGCATATGCTCGAAGTTCATCCCATAAATGCCAGCCAAGGCAGTCGGCACGGCCAGGATCGCCGCCCATGCCGCCAGTTGGCGGGTGATGGCGCCAGTGCGTTGTTGCTCCATCAGATTGCTGAACTCGAAAACCGAAGTCAACACCTCGCGGAGACCAGTGTTCATCGTCTCCACCCGCCGCACGTGATCCAGCACGTCGCCGAAATAGTGGCGAGCCTCGGCATCGATGCAAGGAAGGTTGGTCTGAGCCAACTTACGGGCCACCTCCTCCATGGGTATCAGGATGTGTCCAAAGCGAGTGAGCTGACGCCGAAGCGTGAATATTCGGGCGATCTCGGTCCGACCCAAGAAGGCGTCGAGCGTGTGCTGCTCCATCGCCGAGACTTCTTCCTCGAGCGACTCGACCAGTGGAATGTACCCGTCGACGATGAAATCCAGCACTGCGTGCAACACATAGTCCGTGCCTTGGCCGAGGAGATCTGGCGACTCTTCCAGGTGCTTGCGCAGCGGAAGGTGTGATCGGGTTGAGCCTTGGCGCACCGTGATGATGTGACTGTGACCGAGGAACACGGCGGTCTGTCCGTAGGCAATGACGCCGTCGTCCAGTTGCGCGGTGCGCGCGATCAGGAACAACTGATCGCCGTAGATGTCGACCTTCGGCAACTGGCCGTCTTTGAGCGAGTCTTCGACCGCGAGTGGGTGAAGATTATAGAGGGCCTGTAACGCCATGACGTCCTCCGCGCATGGGTCCGACAAGCCTATCCAAACGAACTCGGAGCGATCCGTCGGGCAATCAACCCGTTCGCCGATGTCGACTTCGCGAACCCGACGACCGTCGCGGTAGAGATACGCTGCGATGACTGGCATCAGTCCTCTTTCTTTATGAGGAGGTGCGGCCCGCGCTTAGTCGCCTGACCTGCAGTCGTCATCGCCATGACCGGCGATCGTGTGCGGCTACAGCGCTTGTGACGTGCGGCTGATTGGCTCGCCGTGGTCCGAGCGGCGCGGACATTGCGGTCGATGCCGGCTTGGGGAGCACCTCTGGTCGGGGCTTGGTCTCGCTCTCGGCGGCCGGCGGTAAAATCATGTTCGACCGATTGGATGACTCGACTCGACGTCGCGCGCAGCCAACTCCCGGCGCGTTGCATATCGCGCGGCGAGATCGAGATGAAGTCTCTTGACCGCTACATCTGAAGCGTTGGCCGCTAATTCCAGTTCCTGTGCCGCCCGGCGGGCGAAGTATGCTTCGTCCGATACCGGATCGGTGCTCCTCGCGTCGGTGCTCCGGACCGAGGAAGCAGCCTCCGATGGGCTGGCGGGAACGGGCTCTTCTTCAGCCGCCATGACCGCGCAACCAGGCCCGTGCAGCCTCTTCGTCGCCAGCCGCGAAATGACGGGCTTCCATCTTGAGCAGCGGGTCGAAGAGGTTGGTGAGGCGACTTATCCAATCGGGCCCGCCGACGAGCGCATATCGCTCGATATGGCGTAACAGCCCGATCTTCAGTTCAAGGAGTCTCGTATCAACGAGCAGCGACGGCTCGAAGCCGTCGTAGTGACGTACGATGCCGAGGAGGCGGCGACCGCCCCCGCCGCTGAACGCGGCCGAAAGCCTCTCGGCGAGATTTCGCGCATCCGCGCTGGTGATACGGCCGTCGATCTCGAAGGTGAAAATATCGGAATCACCGTTCTCCAAGACCCGCAGGCTTTCGGGATGCGCGGAATCGACGTCACCTCGAACCCAGGCGAGGGCGTGCTCCCGACGATCGGGCGTATAGGCCTGATACCTGACATAGGGCAGCAAGGCGTTTTCGATCCGGGCAGCGTTACGGATCCAAGCCTGGTCGCTGACGATGGCGATCCGTCCGAATTGCCTGAGCCGTGCCAGGTAGCGGAACGCGTTGCCAAGATCGCTACGCCACGCCTCCGAGGACATGCCCTTGAAGTTGCGGACTTCCGCGAAGACATGGACGGTGTCGCCGCGCTCAAGCGCCGTATCAAGCTGCCGCATGGCGGTTTCGACGTCAGCTTTCTCGATACGGCCGTCGGTGGCCAACTCAATGACAGTTTCATTCTGCTTCTCGGCCATGATCTGGTCCTTGCGGATCGTCGGATTGATCCGGTTGTTCAGCGTCAGCTATGACGTGTCTCGGCGGCCTCCAGGCCGGACAAGCGGTATCCGACCTGCAATTCCGTCAGGAGGTGCTGGGGTTGCGACGGCTCCTCTTCGAGCTTTTGCCTGAGCTGCGCCATGTAGATGCGAAGGTAATGGGCGCGTTCCGAGTATCCGGGACCCCACACCTCCATAAGCAGTTGGCGGTGGGTTAGCACCTTGCCGTGGCCACGGACCAACGCCGTCAGAAGTCGAAACTCGTTGGGCGTGAGATGGACGGGTATGCCCGCGCGCGCAACTTCGTGCGTGGCGAGATTGATGGTGACCAACCCGAACTTGGCTATGGGCGACGCTGCGCCGCCGTTCGATACGGTGCCCGCGCGCCGCAGTTGTGCCCGCACGCGCGCCAGGAGTTCGGGCACGCCGAACGGCTTGACCAGATAGTCGTCGGCGCCGGCGTCAAGCGCCTCCACCTTTTCGGCTTCCTGCTCGCGCGCGGAGAGTACGAGAACGGGCGCTGACATCCAGCCGCGCACTTCTCGGATCAGCGTCTTGCCATCGCCGTCGGGTAGTCCGAGATCGACGATCATCAGGTCGGGCTTTCGACTGCCCGCATTCAGACGTGCTTCCTCGGCCGTCGCCGTCTCGAAGACATTCATGCCCTCTTTTTCCAGCGCCATGCGGATAAAGCGCCGAATGTCGGCTTCGTCTTCAACGATCAGAATGCGCGGCTTGATCATGGATCGGTTCACTTTCGATCGCAGGCGGCGTCCCAAGCGGCAGTCGTATCTCGAACGCGGCTCCGTTTGGTTTGCGCTGTTCGGCTCGGATGGTTCCGCCGTGAGCCGTGATGATACTGCGGCAGAGCGCGAGGCCCAATCCGACGCCGGCGACCGACGACTCCTTCTGCCCGCGCGCGAACGGCTCGAACAGCGTTTCCGGATCTCGCACGGGGAGCCCGGGGCCATTATCTTCAACGATGAGATACATGGTGTCCGCCGTAGCACCGGCCCGAACGTTTATCGTGCTATCGCGCGGCGTATACTTGGCGGCGTTGTCGAACAGATTGATCAGAACGCGCTCGATGAGCGTGGCATCGGCCTCTATGAGCGGAAGATCAGCCGGCAGATTGGTGCGAACCTTGCGAGGTTCGAGGATCGCGCGCGATTGTAACACGGCGCTGCCGACGATCTCGCTCAAGGAATTCCATTCCTTATTGAGCCGCACGCCCTCGCTTTGCATGCGTGCCAAGTCGAGCAGGTTGGCGACGAGGCGCTTGAGCTCGTCGGCCTGAACCCGGATCGAGCGTGCCAGGTCACTGCGATCTTCGACTGCAAGCTCTTTGCGATGCTCCAGCGTCTCGGCCAGGCCGCGGATCGCGGTCAGCGGCGTCTTGAGGTCGTGCGATACGGCCGACAGCAGCGCGTTGCGGAGCTTCTCACCCTCCATCCGGACCAAGGTTTCCTGTGCGACTTCCATGAAGTGGATGCGCTCGAGCGTGAGACCAATGGTCGAGCAGCAGGCATCCAGCAGACGGCGATCGTCTGGATCGTCGGGCAGCGGTGCGCCGACCGGCACGACCGCCAGCACTCCGCGCATGGCCATCGACGCTTTCAAGGGAAGGTACAGGGCGTGGGCGGCGCTCAAGGTCTGAGTGCCAAGGCCCGCTTGCTGTCCATGATCGAAAGCCCATTGTGCGGTCGATGTATCGACAAGGCCGGGGTCCTCGGTAGGCATCAGGCGCTCGTTCCTGTCGGGAACCAGAAGGATGATCCGCGCTTCGAACAGTGGTGTCAGCGCTTCCCGGCAAATCGCGACAACTTGGTCTATCTTGATCGCGCTTGAGAGGTCGCGGGCGATCCTGGCCAAGGCCGACGCCCTTCGTTCTCCGGCCCGCGCTACACGAGCTTCCGATCGGAGCCGCGCCGCGAGTTGGCTGATCACGACCGCGACTACCAACATAAGCGCGAAAGTGAATATGTATTGCGTGTCGGTGACCGCGAACGAGAGCTTCGGCTCGACGAAGAAGAAGTCGAAGCAGCCCACCGAAAGCAGGGACGCCCACGCCCCGGCGAGGCGGCCGAGTCGCAAGGCGATGAACACGGTCGTCACCAGGAAAAGCATGACGACGTTGGAAAGATCGAAAAAGCCTACGAGCTGGGAGGCGAGGAAGGTCGCCGCGCCGCATGCGAGCGTGGCGATGCCAAGCGCCGCGATCTGCGTCTGCGGCTCCTCCGGTATCCAGCGAACTCGGCGGGTCGCCCGGACTTCGTCAACGCTCAGCAGCAGGAGCCCAATTTCCGGATTGGCGCGGGCAAGCCGTTCCTGCAATCGACGTTTGAACGTAAATATGCGTCGGCGAGCTGTGTTTCCGATGATGAGCTTGGTGGCGTTGCGCTTTCGAGCATAGTCGAGGATCGCCTCGGTAATGTCTTGGCCAGGGACGTTGGCAAACTCCGCGCCCGCCGATTGCGCGGTCTTGGCGATGGCCAGCAGCGCCTCGCGGGATCGCGCGTCGTTGTTTTGATAAGGCTGATCAACGTGGACGACGATCCATTTGGCCTGGAGCCGCTGCGCGAGGCGCCCGGCCTCGCGCACAAGCTTCTCCTGCGACCGGTCCGCGCTGACGCAGACCATCAGCAGCTCCTGCGTCGGCCAGACCGTCTTGATCGCGTGCGAGACGCGGTAGGTCCGGACGTCGGCGTTGACCCGGTCGGCGACGCGGCGGAGCGCAAGCTCGCGTAGCGCGATCAGATTGCCGCGGCGGAAGAAGTTCTGGCGCGCGCGCTCGATTGACACGGGCAAGTAGACCTTGCCGGCGTTCATGCGGGCGAGCAGATCGTCCGGCGGCAGGTCGACCAGCACGACATCGGTCGCGGAATCGAAAATGCGATCGGGAACGGTTTCACGGACGCGAATGCCGATAATGCCGCCGACGATGTCGTTGAGGCTGTCGAGGTGCTGTACGTTGAGCGCGGTGTAGACGTCGACGCCGGCGTCGAGCAGCTCTTCGACATCTTGCCACCGCTTGGCATGGCGGCTGCCGGCGACGTTGGTGTGGGCAAGCTCGTCGACCACCAGCAGCTTGTAGTCGGACGCCAGGGCGCCATCGAGATCGAACTCGGTGACCGGCCTGCCATTACCCGGCAACGTCTTGCGCGGGAGAATGGCAAAGCCGTCGATCAGCGCCTCGGTTTCCTTGCGGCCGTGCGTCTCGACGATGCCGATTCCGACCCGCACGCCCTCAGCCTGAGCCTGCCGCGCCGCTTGAAGCATCGCAAAGGTCTTTCCCACCCCAGCGCAGGCCCCGAAGAAAATCTTGAGCTGTCCGCGTTTGGAGTGCTCTGCGTTTCCTCTTACGGCCTCCAGAAGAGCGTCCGGATCAGGTCGCTGATCGTTCATCGTCTAGTGCCTCACGCCACTGCCGCACGCCGTTCGTCTAAAAGAACGGCGTGAGCACGAGGTCGATGAGCTTTATACCTATAAATGGCACGATAATCCCGCCTAATCCGTAGATGAGCAGGTTCCGACCGAGAAGCCGCGCCGCCGGTTCGGCGCGATACTTCACCCCGCGTAGGGCGAGCGGGATTAGCACGACGATGATCAGCGCGTTGAAGATGACCGCAGAGAGAATCGCCGAGGCCGGGCTGTGCAGTCCCATCACGTTGAGCGCGGCCAGCGGCGGATAGGTCGCGACGAAGGCGGCGGGAATGATCGCGAAATACTTGGCCAGGTCGTTTGCGACGCTAAAGGTCGTGAGCGCGCCGCGCGTCATGATCATCTGCTTGCCGACTTCGACGACGCGCAGCAGCTTGGTTGGGTTGCTGTCGAGATCGACCATATTGCCGGCTTCCTTGGCCGCCTGTGTGCCGCTGTTCATCGCGACGGCGACATCGGCTTGGGCGAGCGCGGGCGCGTCGTTGGTGCCGTCGCCGGTCATCGCGACGAGCCGTCCCTCAGCTTGGTACTGGCGAATAAGACGAAGCTTGTCCTCCGGCGTCGCCTCAGCCAAGTAATCGTCGACGCCGGCTTCGGCCGCGATGGTCGCTGCCGTCAACTGGTTGTCGCCGGTGATCATCACGGTCTTGATGCCCATCGCGCGAAGCTCGGCGAAGCGCTCCTTGATCCCGCCTTTGATGATGTCCCTGAGCTCGATCACGCCCAGGACGTTGGTTCCGTCGCTAACGACGAGCGGTGTGCTGCCGCGGCGAGAAACTTCTTCGACGGTCGTGGTCACTTCCTTGGGAAAGACACCGCCCATCGCCTCGACATGGGCGCGGATCGCACTGGCCGCACCCTTCCGGATCTGGCGGCCGTCGATGTTGATGCCGCTCATTCGGGTTTGCGCGGTGAAACCGATTGTCTCCGCGCCCTGCAGCTCGCGGCCGCGGATGCCGAAAGCGTTTTTGGCCAGGATCACGATAGAGCGCCCTTCGGGCGTCTCGTCGGCAAGGGATGCGAGCTGCGCCGCGTCGGCCAGCGCGGGCTCTTTGATGCCGGGCGCGGGATGGAACTTCGTCGCCTCGCGATTGCCGAGCGTGATCGTGCCGGTCTTGTCGAGGAGGAGGACGTCGACATCACCCGCCGCCTCGATCGCGCGGCCAGAGGTGGCCAGCACATTGGCCTTCATCATCCGGCTCATACCGGCGATGCCCACGGCTGAGAGCAGTGCTCCGATCGTCGTCGGGATGAGGCAAATGAGAAGCGCAATGAGCACCGTGATCGTCACCACCGTGCCCGAGCCGTTGATAATCGTGCTGAAGCTGGAGAACGGCAGGAGGGTCACGCAGACGAGCAGGAAGATGATCGTGAGTGCGACCAATAGGATCGTCAGTGCGATCTCGTTGGGTGTCTTGCCACGCTTAGCGCCTTCGACCATCGCGATCATGCGATCGAGGAAGGCCTCGCCCGGCTTGGCAGTGACCTCGACAACAATCCAGTCCGAAAGCACGCGTGTGCCGCCCGTCACGGATGCGAAGTCGCCGCCTGCCTCGCGGATGACGGGGGCGGACTCGCCGGTGATTGCGGACTCGTCCACCGAAGCTGCGCCTTGCAGCACTTCGCCGTCGGCCGGGATGATCTCGCCGGCCTCGACAAGCACGTATGCTCCCACACCCAATTCGTCGCTCGCCTGAGGCCAGGATTCGGCGTCACGTCGCGGCTCCTTGAGCATCCGGGCGAGAACGCGCTGGCGGGTGGCGCGCAGCGCATCGGCCTGCGCCTTGCCGCGCCCTTCCGCCATGGCCTCGGCAGCGTTGGCGAAGAGGACCGTGAACCAAAGCCATGCGGCGATCGCGAAGATGAAGGGAGCGGACGCCTCGCCCTTGCCGGTCACGGCCTGAATGAAAAGCAAAGTTGTGACGATGCTGCCGAGAAACACGACGAACATCACCGGGTTCTTGATCTGAACGCGCGGCGACAGCTTCTTGAAGGCTTCCGCGGCCACTGAGGCCCACGGCACTTGCTTGACGTTTCCGCCGAGGACGGCGGCGCTCTGCGCCGTAGGAGTCTCTAGATCGGACATGATGCCACCTCGGGTTTATTGGGCAGCCGGACGGGCCGGCGCGGCAGCCGCGTCGAGCGCGAGATTGAGTGCAAGGACATTGACGCGTGGATCGCCGAACAGACCGAACTGCGGTCGATCGACATTCTCATTGATCAGCGCCAGGACGCGGTCCACGGCCAGCCCTCGGGCGCGAGCGACCCGCTGCGCCTGGATGTTGGCGTTGGCGATCGAGATATGCGGGTCGAGACCTGAGGCGGACGCGGTCACCGCGTCGACCGGAACGGCGGCGTTGGCCGCCAATCCGTTTTCCTGACGGTAGGCGATGGCGCGCTCTTCGACCGCGGTGAGGAGCTTCTTGCTGAGAACACCCTGGTTGCTCGCGGCGCTGGCTCCAGCGTTATACGGCTGGTCGACCGTCTTGGAGGAGTCCTGCGGGTCGGGACCCGACGTGGCGCTTGGCCGACTATGGAAATATTCCGGACGGGCGAAATATTGTCCGATCTGGCGAGACCCGATGGCCTGCCCGTTTCTCTCGATCAGGCTTCCCTGAGCCTGGCTCGGGAAGAGCAGATTGGCGACGCCGGTCGTCGCCAGCGGATAGGCCAGACCTGTCACGACCATGAACAGCAGGGCTGAAACAAGCACCGGCCGGGCGATGCCCTTGAAGGCGGAGGCGGCAGAGAGGTCGGCGGATGTCGATTGATCGTTGTGCATGGCGATGTCCTCAGAATGTCGTGCCAGACAGCATCAGCAGATGCTCGACGATCGGGCCGAGCGCGAGCGCGGGGAGGAAGGTCAGACCCCCGACCACCAGCACCACGAACACGAGAAGCCCTGTGAACAGCGGTGTTGCGGTCGAGAGCGTCCCTGGGCCGGCCGGCACCGTCTTCTTCGCCGCCATCACGCCCGCGACCGCCAGCATCGGCAGCAAGGTCAGATAGCGCCCGACCAGCATCGCGAGCCCAATGGTTGTGTTGAAGAAGGGAGTGTTGGCGTTGAAGCCGGCGAAGGCCGAACCGTTGTTGGCGGTGCCCGAGGTATAGGCGTAGAGCACTTCGCTGAAACCGTGGGGCCCCATATTGGCCAGACTGTCGACGGTGGAGGGCATGACGCATGCGAGCGCCGTGAAACCGAGGATGCTGAAGGCATGGGCCAGAACAGCCAGCATCACGAACTTCATCTCGCGCGCCTCGACCTTCTTGCCGAGGAATTCGGGCGTTCGCCCGATCATCATGCCGACCAGGAAGACGGTCAGGATTGCATAGGTGACGAGATTGATGAGGCCGACGCCATCGCCGCCGAACACGTTGTTGAGCATCATCTGGGCGATCGGGACGAGGCCGCCAAGCGGTGTCAGCGAGGCGTGCATCGAGTCGACCGATCCCGTCGTCGCCGCCGTCGTGGTGGTCACGAACAGGCTGGTCTGGGCGATGCCGAAGCGAAGTTCCTTACCCTCCATGTTGCCGCCGCCGAGCGTTGCGGTCTGCGCCTGATCAATTCCCAGCGGCGAAAGCATCGGATTGCCCGCATGCTCGGCGCCGTAGACCAGCGCTAGGAAGCCGAGAAACATGACGAAGAAGGCGGCGAAGAACGACCAACCCTGCTTGCGGTTGGCGATCATCGATCCGAAGACGTAGGTCAGGGCCGACGGGATCAACAACATGCTCAGGATATGCAGCGTGTTGGTGAGCGGTGTCGGGTTTTCAAACGGATGCGCGGCATTCATGCCGAAGAAGCCACCGCCGTTGGTGCCGATGTGCTTGATGGTCTCGAGACTGGCCACCGGCCCGATGATGAGCTGCTGGCGAGCGCCTTCGAGCGTCGTGACCACCGTGTCGGCCGTCAGCGTCTGCGGCATGCCCTGCCACACATAGATGAGCGCCAAGACGAAGCAGACCGGGAGCAGCAGGCGGTAGGTGACGCGCGTGAAGTCGACCCAATAATTGCCGATGTCGCCGGCGCTCTTGCGGCTAAGGCCCCGGATGAAGCCGCCTGCGGCGGCAACGCCGGTCGCGGCGCTGACGGTCATCAGGAAGGTGATGACCGCCATCTGCGACAGGTTCGAGAGGCTCGTCTCGCCAGAATAGGCCTGCCAGTTGGTATTGGTGATGAAGGAGGCGACGGTGTTGAACGCGAGGTCGGGTGTCTGCGAAGAGCGACCGAGCGAATCGCCGGGCAGAAGTTGCTGGATGCGCAAAATCAGGTAGCCGAGCAGCATCATGGCGGCGTTGCTGAGGAGCAGCACCGCGCCATAGCGTTTCCAGGACATTGCCTCGGCGGGATCGACGCCCAGCAACCGGTAGGTGCCGCGCTCGATAATATTGTGTCCAGGCGCGGTGAAGATGCGCGTGAGCCACGGGCCAGCCACAAAGACGAGGCCCGTCATTATCGCCAAAACGACGATGAATTGATTCAGATCGTATCCCATCAGAGCCCCCTCAAATTCGATCGAGGGCCACGATGAACCCTGCTGTGATTGCGAAGAATCCGAGCGTTACCGCTACGAAGATGAGGTCGCCCATATTTGCCACCTGCCGGTTAGAATGGATGGTTGACGCTCAGAAGCGCTCGGGCTTCATGAGGGCGTAGAAAAGGTAGATGAAGAGGCCGACCGCGCAGGCGCCGGCCAGAACAATCATGAGGGTTGCGGTCACGAGGGTTCTCCAAACAGCGCGACGACGCCGAACGATCGTCTCTTCGTGCGCGAGCGCGAACGCACGCGGCTCAGTAGACGCGCAGATCTCGGCTCCTCGGCCAGAAAGTTGCTGAGCATTTTGGCTGCAGCTCCAGTTTAGTGTCAGTCTGCGGGACGCCTTTAAGACGTTGCACGTAAAGGCGGCGCTGAGTTTTTACGCCCGTGTATAAGGATGGCGTAAGGAAGCATGTCACAGCCACCGCCCGCGACGTTTCTTGGCCGACCATGAATAGATGAATGCGAGTGAAGCGGAGTACGCTCTGGAACTGGCGAATGAGGGCTGCGCTTTACGCGATCTTTGCGGTCGCCCCTCGAAACTCTACGTGATCCTTATGTCACGCGGGGTAAGCAGCGTCCTATAGCATCGCGTTCGGCTCGACGCGTTCCAATTACAGGTAACGCCGAGATGCGCTGTAGCTTCCATCCCCACCGACATCGCTGCGTAGCCCGGCCCTTCTGGCGGTGAAGGCCTTTGAGCTAGAGCTTAGGCACATACGATACGTTGTGACGGCCGCCCGGTTCGGAAGCTTTCGCAAGGCATCTTCACGCCTTGGCGTGCGGGAGTCGACAATCAGTCGGCAGGTCAGAAACTTGGAAGACGGGTTAGGCTCCAGCTTATTTCTTCGCAAAAGGTCCGGCGTTTCGCTAACGCAAGCTGGGTCTATTTTTGTCGAGCATGCCCAAGCCGCGCTGAACGAGATTGATCGTGCGGTAGGCGATGTCGGCACGATCGGCCGCGGCAGGTCCGGTACGGTTCGCGTCGGCCTGTCATCTCCGCTCGCAACCGGGTTCCTCGGGGAGCTGCTTATTCGCTTTTGTCAGCAACATGAAGCAGTGCAGCTTGAGTTTGTGGAAGGCACACATACACAGCTCTTCGAGGACTTAGAGCGCGGCAATCTCGATATCGCGTTCATGGCCGCGCCGCTTGACACTGGCAGCCTCGCCACCAAACGGCTGTGGACCGAGGATGTGTTTGTCGTCTTGTCGGAGAATGATGCACTCACGAAAAAGAGCGAAATCGCGTGGAGTGACATCAGGCTGAAGCAGTTTCTGGTGACCGAAGCTACGCCGGGACGCGACATCGAAGCGTTCGTTTTCCGGCACCTCTCCTCCATTGGATATTCGCCACGGATACAGCGTGACCGCGTGTCGTCACAAACCCTGATGCAGTTGGTTGCGATCGGCAGAGGCATCTCGATAGCAAGCCAATCGGTCGCGGAGACGTCGTTCCCCGGCATCACCTATCGGAAGCTCGAAGGTTGCGCGCTGCCCTTCTCCGCGGTTTGGTCGACCGAGAACGATAACCCGCCCTTTCGCCGGCTGCTGAGCTTGACGGCCGGGCAAGCCGCTACCGCATAATGGTCAAAGTCGCCCGTGCTGAGGTTCGTTACCGCCAGGCGGTCTAAGCCGCGTCAAACAGGGCTGACGCTGCTCAAATATATATGCAATCCTTACGGCCCAACGTCAGATAAAGCGCCGACTTTATACGCGTAAAATTAGTGCTTCGCTGCATCTGCCCAATCAAATGGGGATGCATATATGCCCGAACGTGCCGATTTCTCTGCTATTCGCAAGTCGACGCCGCGACACAAATGGTGGTTGACGTCGCCCTCGACCCTGGCGCTTGGAGTGGCGTACGCTACGCTCTTCGGCGCGAGCGCGGCATATGCAGATCCGGTTCCGGCACCGAGTTTTGCTGGCCCCCTCGTCCCTAATCCTGACGCCATCGCGCTTGAGGCAGGACCGTTCGGTCAGGTTCTGGTGTCGGGCCAAGTGACGGGCATTGGCGTCGCGCAGACCAATGCAACGCACGCCGGCGGGATCGGCAACCGCGACGGCTTCGTCGATATCAGCAACGCGCAAGTCCAGTTTCAAACGACCCGGGGCCCGCTACAGTTCTATGTACAGACGGGCATTTACTCCATCCCTTCGCTGGGTACGTCTTACCTGAAGGCAACCGAAGCGACGGAGCAGCTTTTTGGTCCGGTTCCGGTGGCGTACGCGAAAGCGGTGATATCGCCCGAACTATCCGTGTCTGCCGGATTACTGCCAACGATGGTCGGCGCGGAGTCGACGTTCACCTTCCAAAACGTCAATATCGAGCACGGCTTGCTGTGGAATCAGGAGCCGGCCATCAGTCGCGGCGTCCAAGTGAATTACGCCAAGGGAGCCGTCAGTGCGGCGGTCTCGCTTAACGACGGCTATTTTTCGGGAAAGCTGAACTGGCTCTCGGGCACGCTTTCCTACGCGTTTGATTCCTCGAATTCGCTGAGCTTCGTCGGCGCTGGTGCGCTATCGCGTAATGACAAATCCTCCTTCGCGACGCCTTTGGCGCAGAACAACAGCAGCATTTTCAATCTCATTTACACCCATACGAGCGGTCCGCTCACACTGACGCCGTATCTCCAATACAGCCACGTTGGCCGCGATGATCAGCTCGGCATCAATCGTTCCGCAGATACCTACGGCGGGGCGCTGCTCGTTAAATACGCGATCGACAAGGAGTGGTCGCTCGGCGCGCGGGCTGAATATCTGAAGACTAGCGGGGGAAGATGCGGATCGGATGCGTCGTGTGCGCCAACGAACTTGCTTTATGGTCCCGGAAGCAGTGCCTGGTCGCTG
Organism: Sphingomonas sp.; assembly: GCF_017304635.1. GTDB lineage: Bacteria > Pseudomonadota > Alphaproteobacteria > Sphingomonadales > Sphingomonadaceae > Sphingomonas. Next base: position 21,276 of record NZ_JAFKMA010000004.1, on the reverse strand, counting down.
ACCTTCACGCCGACTTATCAGAAAGGCATATTCTTCGCGCGAGGAGAGGTGTCGTACACCCGGATCGGGAACCTCGAGGCGGGCTTTGGCTTCGGTCGTGACTTCGATCGACGCGATCAGGTGCGCGCGCTGATCGAGACAGGCATACTTTTTTGAAGGCCGCACCGCGCTATCGCGCACGTGCGAGGTGATCGATGGGACCCGCGAACGCATAGTTGGCGCGATGATGGCAGCGAGCATTCATGATGCCGCATCTAGACGCGGAGTCGCGCTTGACGCTTCGACGCTTCGCTACAAAACTCTGCGTCTCCTCTATTATTGGGCTATACGGCCGGGCGCATTATTTCCCAATGGTGTCGCTCGTACTCTCGCTTTACTCGATCTGTAGCGCCGTCTTTGCGATCACGCTCGGTGAGAAATTCCTGAGGCGTGATGGGTTCAACCATTGGGACGAGGCGCTGTGGCTGCTTTTGGTTAGCACCGCCGTTCGCGTCATATACGGAATATACTGACGGGGTCGCCCCCGTTAGTCCGGAGCTGACTTCCTGGCAGCTGCGAACGCGCGATCGGTCGCGATGAAACGCTGCAACATCGGCGCTATGAGCTTGACCGGATCTGAAATGGTTTGCCCCTGTTCGCGCCCCAGGACCTCCGCGTAGAGCACCAAGTCGCGATGCAGCGAGGCCGGCAGTTCGAGCGACACTTTGACAGCCTTGTCTTCCAAGAGCGCGCCAAGCTTGAGCTTCGCCATGATCACCCTCCATATGGTTCGAGTACCAGATCTCGCGTCACGATCACCCTGACCGGGAAGCCCGGCCGGATCGTGAGCGTCGGAGCGACGTTAAGCTGGCGGCGAACGATCTGCTGACCGGCATCGTTGATCGTGTCCTGGCCACCGTTGCGGATGGCTCGCAGCAGCCGGTCTTGATCATCGACCGCAAGTTCAGCACCGACGTTGAGGAGTGTGGACAGACCAGCGGCCTTGGCGAGATCCCACCAGTGGTAATCCACGCCGTCTTGAAGGCCGGCAAATCCTTGGGCGTCTGCGCCTGGTTGGCGCTCCAACACGATCGAGCGGCCGTTCGGAAAAATCAGCCGGTTCCAGACCAAGAGCACGCGGCTCTGTCCAAACTGGACGCTGTTGTCGTACTGGCCCACGACGCGCGTGCCCTGCGGCACGAGAAGGATGCGTCCGGTGGGACTGTCGTAGATGTTCTCGGTGACCTGCGCGGTGATCTGCCCAGGCAGATCGGAACGAATTCCGGTGATGAGCGCGGCTGAGATGACGGCGCCGGCTTGCAGAACGTTCGGCGACGGCGGCGCGACGACTCGATCGGGCGCTACCGTCCTGCGATCGGCGGCCGCATTCAGGAAGGCATTCTGACGATCTTGGGCCGAAGGGGTCGCAGGCGGCGGCGCGAGCCCGAGGCTGGCGAGGTTCGGCGCCGGCGGAGGCACGAGGGTCGGCGTCGTTGCGGGGGAACCGGCGCGGGACTCCGACCCGGAGAACAGCCGGCTGGTCCGGGCGGTCTCGATTTCCTGAAGGCGTCGCTGCTCCTCCTGACTTAGCCCGGGATTCGGCGTTGCGATGCCAGGAGCCGGAACAGGCTGTCCGCCGTTCGCCGGGCTGAGCATCGGCCGGCCGAGATCGCCCGGAAGCGGCGGACCGAGCCGAGGAACGCCGCTGTAATCGCGCGGCAGGCCCGCAAGCCCGTCGGCCGTCGAGCGGTTCTCTGTCGAGTAGAGTTCCTCATTGGGTCGGCCGCTGTCGCGGGTTTGAAGCGCGTAGATCAAGGCGCCGCCGAGGCCGAGGCTCGCGACCAGGCCCACGCCAGCCAGGACCTTGCGCGATAGCCGGGTGACGCGGGGTGGATCCGCGCGCAGCCGCATCGGCGCCGCGCTGGCCGGCTCGCCGGTCAACGGCTGCGCGTCGTCGTCGGGCGCACCCTCATTCCGGGGAGGGTTCTCGCTCACGAGGTCGGCCTCCCGTCGGTGCGGGTGATGCGAACGCGCCGCTGCCGATCGCCGGAACCAAACCGCAGCTCGGCGGCGGCGAAAAGGCGGTCGACGATCATGTGGTGCCCGCGCACGCGGTAGTTCACCAACTCCGAAGTGTCGCCCTCCGCGCCAACGACGAAGAGCGGCGGCATTTCGCCTTGACCGATGCCGCGGGGAAACTCGATGAAGACCTGGCGACCATCATCGAAAGCGCGCAAGGGACGCCAGGGTGCCCGATCACCTTCGATCGCATAGCGGAAGTTGACGTTGGCAAGATCAACACCGCTCGCCACAGGCTGCGCCGCCTGGGCCTCGGCGTTCTGCCGGCGTAGCGCAATGAGCTGGTCCTGCGGATACTGCCAAGACACGGAGGCCATATAGGTTCGCTCGGTCGAGCGAAGCTCCATGTGATAGGTGCGCAGGTTGGTGTTGATGACCAGGTTCGTCATCAGGTCGGCCCGCGTCGGCTTCACGAGGATGTGGATTTGGCGCGTGGCGCCCGATCCGCTCTCGGTGTCGCCGATGATCCAGCGGACCGTGTCCCCGGCCGCCACCGGACCGGCGCCGACAAGCTGCTCGCCAGGTTGGAGCGCGATATCGGTGATCTGACCGACGGCGGTATAGACCTGATAGAGCGCGCCTTGGGTAAAGGGATAGACCTGCATCGAATTGATGAAGCCGTCGCGCACCGGCTGGATGCGCGCGGCGGCGTTGGCCTGATTTACCCGCGCCGTCGGATCGGTGGGTTCGGGCGTGCGCCGCGATGGCTCGACCCGCTGCAACTGGCCGGGCAGCGGTAGCGGTCGCGGCAGCTCGACCACAGTGACGGGCGCAGGCGGGTCGACCGCCTGCACGGCGGGAGCCGCGTTGTCGTAGGAAATCTCGGGCGGCGGCGTGGTGGTGGCGCAGCCAGCGAGGGCGGTCGTTGCCAGCAGGATCGCCGGAATTGCGGCTCTGTGGAGAGCCGGAAATACGAGACTGTGTGAAGCCGGGTTTCCGGCTTTACGGAAAGACGGCTTCATTGCCCAAGCTCCCGTGACCAATTTATTGCGTTGACGTAGATGCCGAGCGGGTTTGCTCGGAGGCGATCGGCGTTGCGGGGGATCTGGACCACGATCGTCAGGATCGCGGTCCAGCGCGTGGTCTCGGCGAGTTGGCCGTTTTCGTAGCGGCGCTCGACCCAGGCAACGCGAAAGCTGTCGGGTGACGCGCGAATGACGCTGGAGACATCGACGGCGATCTGCTGGCGGCCTACCTTTGCGAACGGGTCGTTCGACCGCGCGTAGTCGTTCAGGGCCGCAGCGCCGCGATCGGTCGTGAAATCGTAAGCTCGCAGCCAGTTTTGGCGGACGATAATGGCGTCCGCGGGAATCGATCGGACCTGCTCGATGAAGCGCGCGAGGTGAAAGGCGATTTGCGGATCGGTCGGACGATAGTCTGCCTGAGCGGGGGCGACCGCTTGCGCCTGGCCGAGCCGGTCGACTTGGACCACCCAGGGCACGATGGTCCCGCGGGCTGACTGTACGACGAGCGCGGTGGCGAATCCGGCTGACAGGAGCAACGAGCCAAACGCCATCAATCGCCAATTTTTGGCCTGGATGCGTGATGCGCCGATGCGCTCGTCCCAAACTTGGGCGGCGCGCTGATAAGGCGTCTCCGGCTCGGGGGCCTTGCCGTAATGGGTAGAGGGTCGTTTGAACATCAGCGATCGCCTTCGGACAGGTTGACGGACAAGCCACCGCCATGTGCGTCGCCTGAGCGAACGGCATGGGCTGTGGCCTGCGCGGCGTGGGTCATGTGTTGGGAGCGCCGCATGCGTTGCGCCCAGGCCGGAGCGCCGCCAGCGCTCGCGGGCGCTGCTCCGTCGCCGGCGGCATCACCGCCGATCGAGCCCATGGTGGAAGTTCCGCCTGTGGCTTCGAATGCCGCCTTGCCGCCAGCGCTGAAGCTGGAACGCATGCTTTCGGCAGCGCGCGACGCGGCACGGCGCAGCGGCGACACGGCGGCGCTGCCGCCGGCGCGGGCGACCCCGCTGAGCCCGGAAGCGACGCCGGCTGCACCGGACTGTCCGGCTGCGCCAAGGCTATATGCGGTCGATGCGCCACCCGCGAGCGCGGCGCCGCCCCGAGCGGCGGCGGCGGCGCCACCAGCCAGTGCGGCACCGCCGGATGCGGCCGCGCCGACGGCGCCAGCGCCGAGAGCGACCATGCCACCGGCGGCAAGGCCCGTCCCGACGGCGGCGCCGGCGCTGAGTTGAGGACCGCCTGAGACGATCCCGCTGGCGATGCCGGGACCGAAGATGCCAAGACCGAGTAGCGACAGAGCGGCCAGCACGATCGCCATCGCTTCATCAATCGAGGGGTTCTGGCCGCCGAAACCGGACGTGAATTCGGAGAAGAGCGTCGAGCCGATGCCGATGATGACGGCCAGCACCAAGACCTTGATGCCGGACGAGATCACGTTGCCAAGCACCCGCTCGGCCATGAAGGCAGATTTGCCGAACAGGCCGAACGGGATCAGCACGAAGCCGGCGAGCGTTGTCAGCTTGAACTCGATGAGCGTGACGAAGAGCTGGATGGCGAGGATGAAGAAGGCGAGAAGCACCAGCGCCCAGGCCAGGAACATGCAGGCGATCTGGATAAAGTTCTCGAAGAACGACCAGTAGCCCATCAAGCTGGAAATGGAATCGAGCAGCGGCCGGCCGGCGTCCAGACCCGTCTGTGCGACCTTGCCCGGACGCAAGAGATCGGCCGTGGTGAAGCCTGTTCCACTGGCTTTGAGGCCGAGGCCCGCGAAGCTTTCGAAGATGATGCGGGCGAGGTTGTTCCAGTTGCCGATGATGTAGGCGAAGACACCGACGAACAGCGTCTTTTTGACCAGCCTGGCCAAGATGTCGTCGTCGGCGCCCCAGCTCCAGAACAGCGCGGCCAGCGTCACGTCGATCACGATCAACGTGGTCGCAATGAAAGCGACCTCGCCGCTGAGCAGTCCGAAACCGCTATCGATGTAGCGGGTGAAGACCTCGAGGAAATGGTCGATAACGCCGGTGTTGCCCATGACGTTACCGAGCCTCGTCGAGCTGTGGGGTGACGGTTGGCGCGGCGGGCGGCGGCATCGGAGGGTTGCGCTCATCAGGCTGAGGGGTGAGGCTCTCTCGCGGCGCGGACGGCATGTCCGGCAGACGCTCGGCCGGGCGGGCACCGGGCGCGAGGAAGCGGTTTCGGTTCTCGGCCCATGCGCGGCGGCACGCCGGATCGCGCGGCCCGTCTTCGCCGAGCGCCTGGCAGCGGATCAGGGCGTCGCGCAGCGGATCGACCCGCGCTTGAACGGCGCGGCCTGACGACCAAGACGCTGGCGCCTCCTCTTTCCGCGTCATCTCGATCGCGGTCGCGGTGATCGCGACGGCGACGAACACCGCGGCGCCGATCCTGGCGAGCATCTTGCCGTCCATGGCCGCGGTCTCAGTTGCCGTTCGGGAACATACGGGCGTTGCCCGGCTGGTAGCCGCTGCCAGGCGTCAGGAAGCGACGGCGTTGCTCACGACCCTGCTCGGCCGCGGCCGCACGCTCGGCCTCGGACAGACTCTGCGCACGGCCGTTGGCGGCCACGACCGCGGTGAGGTCGGCAAGCTGCTGCGCCTGCAGGGCGAGAAGCTGGTTGCCGGCCTGGGTCGCCTGCAGCGCACCGGTCGCGCCCTGGCTCTGCCCGACAAGCGCGGACATCTCGCTACGGTTGGTGTCGATGTTGCCAACAACGCCGGCCTGGACGCGCATGGCGTCCTGCAAGCCGCCGACGGTGTTCTGCCAGCGTTCACGCGCCTGCGCGACAAGCGCCTGATCGGAAGCCGACATCGATGCATTGCCGTAGGTGGTCTGAAACGCGCGATCGATTTGCTGGACGTTGAGGGCGATGCCCTGCGCCTGTTGCAGGAGCTGCTGCGTGCGCTGTACCGATTGCTGAAGCTGCTGAAGCGACGAGTATGGCAGGCTCGCAAGGTTGCGGGCCTGATTGATCAGCATTGTCGCTTCGTTCTGAAGCTGCGTGATCTGCTGGTTGACCTGCTGGAGCGTCCGCGCAGCCGTCAGCACATTCTGCGCGTAGTTCGTCGGATCGTAGACGATGCCGCCGAATTGGGCCGCCGCTGGCGTGCTGATAAAGATCGAGATAGCGACTGGTGTCGCAGCGATGATCGTGGCGAAACGCAGTGCGCGTGAGCGCGAACGGAATGAGCGTGTCATGAGAATACCTCCTGATTGGCTTGGGGGATGACGTTGGTGAGGTTGGCAATGAGATCGGCAGCCCAGGCGAGCCGGCTCGAGATCAGCCATTCGGAGAGGAAGCCGTCGGTGCCGCTGCGGGCGTGAACCTCGGCGATCAGCGCCTGGTGCTGCTTTGATGAGACTGCGCACAGCGCCAGCGCGACATCGGATAGCCCGAGTTCGAACAAGCGGTTGCCGCGCCGCGACTGGCAGTAATAGTCGCGCTTCGGCATGGCGCGGGCGAGGATCTCGATCTGCCGGTCATTGAGACCGAAGCGGCGATAGATGGCGGTGATCTGCGGCTCGATCGCGCGCTCGTTCGGAAGAAGGATGCGGGTCTGGCAGCTCTCGATGATCGCCGGTGCAATCGCCGAGCCGTCGATGTCGGAGAGCGACTGGGTCGCGAAGATGACGCTGGCGTTCTTCTTGCGCAGCGTCTTCAGCCATTCGCGGAGCTGGCCGGCGAATCCCTCATCGTCGAGCGCGAGCCAGCCTTCATCGACGATCAGGAGCGTCGGCCGTCCGTCGAGGCGGTCCTCGATGCGATGGAAGAGATAGGCGAGCACGGCGGCGGCGGCGCCGGTTCCGATCAGTCCTTCAGTCTCGAACGCCTGGACGTTGGCCTCGCCGAGATGTTCGGCCTCTGCGTCGAGGAGGCGACCATAGGGTCCGCCGACGCAGTAGGGTCGCAACGCCTGCTTCAGGTCGTTGGACTGGAGCAGGACGGACAGCCCGGTCAACGTGCGCTCGGAGACCGGCGCCGACGCCAACGAGGACAGCGCCGACCACAGGTGTTCCTTGACCTCGGGCGTGACGGACACGCTCTCCCGCGCCAGGATTGCGATCAGCCAGTCCGAGGCCCATGCGCGCTCTGCAATGTCGTCGATCCGTGCAAGCGGCTGGAGTGACACGCTGTCTTCGGCCCCTTCGGTGAGGCCGCCGCCGAGATCATGCCAGTCGCCGCGCATGGCGAGCGCCGCGGCCCGGATCGAACCACCGAAGTCAAAGGCGAAAACCTGAGACTGCGGATAGCGCCTGAATTGCAGCGCCATGAGCGCGAGCAGTACGGATTTGCCGGCGCCGGTTGGGCCGACGACCAGCGTATGGCCGACGTCGCCGACATGGATGGAAAGCCGGAACGGGGTCGAGCCTTCGGTTCTGCCGTAAAGCAGTGGGGGTGCATCGAAGTGCTCGTCCCGTTCCGGTCCCGCCCACACCGCTGACAGCGGGATCATGTGGGCGAGATTGAGTGTGCTGATGGGGGGCTGGCGGACATTGGCGTAGACATGGCCGGGCAAGGAGCCGAGCCAGGCGTCTACGGCGTTGATGGTCTCCGCCATCGCGGTGAAATCACGTCCCTGAACGACCTTTTCGACTAGACGCAGTTTCTCGGCGGCGATGCGCGGGTCGTCGTCCCAAACGGTGATGGTGGCGGTGACATAGGCTTGGCCGGCATAGTCGGCGCCGAGTTCCTGAAGCGCCATGTCGGCGTCGGCCGCCTTGTTGGCCGCGTCGGTGTCGACGAGCGCCGAGGCCTCGTTGGTCATCACCTCTTTGAGAATGGCGGCGATGGACTTGCGCTTGGCGAACCATTGCCGACGGATCTTGGTCAGCAGCTTGGTCGCGTCAGTTTTGTCGAGAAGGATGGCCCGCGTCGACCAGCGATAGGGAAAGGCCAACCGGTTCAACTCGTCGAGGATTCCGGGCGTCGTCGCGGTCGGGAAACCGACGATGGTGAGGATGCGCAGGTGCGTTTCCCCGAGGCGCGGTTCGAGTCCGCCGGTCAGCGGTTGATCGGCCAGAAGAGCGTCGAGATACATCGGCGTCTCGGGGACGCGAACACGATGACGCTTCGTCGAGATAGTCGAATGCAGATAGGTGAGTGTTTCGGCGTCATCGAGCCACGCGCATTCCGGCATGAAGGCGTCGATCAGGTTCAAGATACGATCGGTACGATCGACGAAACCGCGCAGCACTTCGCGCGCGTTGACGCCGCCATGGTCGCGACCCTCGTATAGCCATGCTTCGGCACGCGCCGCGTCTTCGGCCGGCGGCAGATAGAGGAAGGTGAGGAAATAGCTGGACTCGAAGTGCGCGCCTGCTTCCTCGAAGTCGGCCTTGCGTTCGGCGTCGACCAGCGCAGAGGCGCTGTCGGCGAACATGCTCGAGGGATAGGTCGCGGCGTCGTGGCGTTGCGCTTCGACGAAGATGGCCCAGCCGGAGCCGAGACGTCGGAAAGCGTTGTTGAGCCGGCCCGCGACTGCGACGAGCTCGGCCGGCACGGCGCTGTCGAGGTCAGGACCGCGGAAGCGCGCAGTACGCTGCAGGCTACCATCCTTGTTGAGGACGACGCCTTCGCCGACCAGGGCGACCCAAGGCAGGAAATCGGCAAGCCGGGTATTGCGATTACGATATTCGGCAAGGTTCATCATCGCGTCGTTCCCTCAGACCGACAGGTGGCCGGGGACGCGCAGATGCTTGCGCACGACGTCGACGAACTGCGGATCGCGTTTGGCCGCCCAGACCGCCGCGAAATGCCCCACAGCCCAAAGCCCGAGGCCGACTAGCCATAGGCGAAGGCCGAGGCCGAGCGCGGCCGCCAGCGTGCCGTTGAGGATGGCGAGCGAACGCGGCGCGCCGCCGAGCAGGATGTGCTCGGTCAGCGCCCGGTGCACGGGAACGGAGAAGCCCGGCAGCTCGCCGCCATGATCCGCGCCGTCAGCCATCAAACGAGCGCCCCGCCGCCAAACGAGAAGAACGACAGGAAGAAGCTCGACGCCGCGAACGCGATCGACAGGCCGAACACGATCTGGATCAGCTTGCGGGCGCCGCCCGACGTGTCGCCGAACGCGAGCGTCAGACCAGTGATGATAATGATCATAACGGCGATGATTTTCGCGACCGGCCCCTCGATCGATTCGAGGATTTTTTGAAGCGGCGCCTCCCAGGGCATGGACGAGCCCGAAGCGTGGGCGGCGGGTGCCAAAGCGAGCGAAAGAAAAATCATGCACACCGCTGAGGCGATGTGCCGGCGGATACGCAAAGCGTGTTTGATCATGACGGGTCTCCTGCGGAGGGCTGGCTTGCGGGGGTGATGCGGTAGTCGCCCTCAGGGCCGAGACCTTCGACGCGGGCGAGTTCGGCTAGGCGACGCGAGGCGCCGCGGCCGGAGAGCACGGCGACCAGATCGATCGTCTCGGCGATCAGCGCGCGCGGGACGGTGACGACGGCTTCCTGGATTAGTTGTTCGAGACGCCGCAGCGCTCCGATCGCGGTGCCGGCATGGATCGTTCCGACGCCGCCTGGGTGCCCGGTGCCCCATGCCTTCAACAGGTCGAGTGCTTCGGCGCCGCGGACCTCGCCGATCGGAATGCGATCCGGCCGCAGGCGGAGCGAAGAGCGGACCAGATCGGAGAGCGAGGCGACGCCGTCCTTCGTCCGCATCGCCACCAGATTGGGCGCAGCGCATTGCAGCTCGCGCGTATCTTCGATCAGGACCACGCGATCCGAGGTCTTCGAGACTTCGGCAAGCAGAGCGTTGGTGAGCGTGGTTTTGCCGGTCGAGGTGCCGCCGGCGACGAGAATGTTGCGCCTGTCGGCAACGGCCTGACGGAGGGTTTCGGCCTGACCAGCCGACATGATCCCGGCCGCCACATAGTCGTCCAGGGTGAACACCGCGACGGCGGGCTTGCGGATCGCGAAGGCCGGCGCGGAAACGACCGGGGGCAACAGCCCTTCGAACCGCTCTCCTGTTTCGGGCAGCTCGGCCGAAACGCGTGGAGCGCCGGGATGCACCTCGGCGCCGACATGATGCGCGACCAGGCGAATGATGCGCTCGCCATCGGCGGGCGACAGTCGTTCACCCGTATCGGAAAGACCTTCCGACAGCCGGTCGACCCAGAGCCGCCCATCGGGGTTGAGCATCACCTCGACGATCGCGGGATCTTCCAGAAACGTGGCGATCGCAGACCCGAGGGCTGTGCGCAGCATTCGCGCACCGCGAAGAATCGCTTCCGATTTCTGGTGAGTTGCCGCCACGTCGTCCCCGTTCTCTTGCGGGTCCGCGATGTGCGGCCCTGGATCGGGGATGAGTAGAAGAGGCAGAAATCATGGCCTGACAACAACCGTCATGTGGTAGTCGTACTGTGGCGTACAAAGACAGGAGAACGGCGGAACGCTCGAATACTTGCGGCGCGCGCGTCAATGATTATTCCGCGTCGCGCGCGGGCGGGATGTCTTCCGAAATCTCCTGTCTGAGCTTCGGTCCTGTTGCGAGTCGACGGCCGAGCGCGGTCACGAAGGCATCATAGCGCTCCCCCGCCTTGGCGCGCGCCGCGAGCTGGGCCGGCTCGGGCAAGGGCGGATTGGACGTCAGCCAAAAGCGGATGAATACGGCGAGCGTCTCGACCGATATGCCGAGATCGCGCTCCATGCGCGCCATACGCCGATCGAGCTGGTCGAGCCGCTTTGTCGTCGCCGCTTCCTGCCGCTCCGCAGCGTCGGGTGATAGGAAAGACGCGATGCCGGCCTCGGCGACCAGCGAAAGGGACACGTCGCGCCGCGCGGCATGGACAGCGAGCGCCTTCATGACGTCCGGATCGAGATAGACGGACAGACGCTGCTTCTTCGGAGGCTTGCTCATCGGCGCCTCCTAAAGCTCGATGCCGTCGCCCGGATCCAGCGACGCCTGTCGAGCGACCTGGCGCATGGTCTGGGTCATGCGGCTGAGGCGAGCGGCGTCCTCCTCGACTTCATCGCGAGGATCGATCTCGAACTCGTTCTCGATGACCGGCTTACGCTCGACTGTCTTGGTGCGGCTCAGCTCAGGCTGGTGCCTCCGCTCCGAATCCGTGGGATCATCATCTCCTGCATCCTCCGCGGCGACGGGCGTGTTCAGCACAGGGCGTTCGGGCAAAGCGAGCGTGCTCCAATCGTCGGCCCTCGCGGTTGTCGGCTTGGTGAGTGCGGGCGGCGTCAGGATGCGTTCCTGAAACCTGCGATCCTCGTAATAGCGCGCCTTCTTGGCGCGGATCGGTGGAATGCCGGCGACCATGACGATCTCGTCCGACGGCGGGAGCTGCATGATCTCGCCCGGCGTGAGCAGTTGCCGTGCGGTCTCCGAGCGCGACACCATCATGTGGCCGAGCCAGGGCGACAGACGATGGCCGGCATAGTTCTTCATCGCCTTCATCTCGGTGGCAGTGCCGAGCGCATCCGAAACGCGTTTGGCGGTTCGCTCGTCATTGGTGGCGAAGCTCACCCGAACATGGCAGTTGTCGAGGATCGAGTTGTTCGGGCCGTAGGCCTTCTCGATCTGGTTCAGCGATTGCGCGATGAGGAAGGCCTTCAGGCCATAGCCTGCCATGAAGGCAAGCGCGCTTTCGAAGAAGTCCAGGCGGCCGAGCGCGGGAAACTCGTCGAGCATCAGCAGCAGACGATGGCGCTGGCCCTTGGCGTGCAGGTCCTCGGTCAACCGGCGCCCGACCTGATTCAGGATGAGACGGATGAGCGGCTTGGTCCGGTTGATGTCGGAAGGCGGCACGACGAGGTAGAGCGTGGTCGGATGCTTGCCGCCGACCATGTCGGCGATGCGCCAATCGCAGCGGCGGGTGACCTCGGCGACGACGGGATCACGATACAGGCCCAGGAACGACATCGCGGTCGACAGCACGCCGGACCGCTCGTTGTCGGATTTGTTGAGCAGCTCGCGGGCCGCGCTGGCGATGACGGGATGCGGGCCGGCCTCGCCGAGATGGGCGGTTTTCATCATCGCCGCGAGCGTCGACTCGATCGGCCGCTTCGGATCGGACAAGAATGCGGCGACGCCGGCCAGGGTCTTCTCAGCCTCTGCATAGAGGACATGCAGGATCGCACCGACCAGGAGCGCATGCGATGTCTTCTCCCAGTGGTTCCGCTTCTCGAGCGAGCCTTCCGGATCGACGAGGATGTCGGCGATGTTCTGCACGTCGCGGACTTCCCACTCGCCGCGCCGCACCTCGAGCAGCGGATTATACGCGGCTGACTTCGCGTTGGTCGGATCGAACAGCAGCACGCGACCATGGCGGGCGCGGTAGCCGGCGGTCAGCGTCCAGTTCTCGCCCTTGATGTCGTGAACGATTGCCGAGCCCGGCCAGGTCAGCAGAGATGGCACGACGAGCCCGACGCCCTTGCCGGAGCGGGTTGGCGCGAAGCACAGCACATGCTCTGGGCCGTCATGACGAAGATAGTCGCGATCATGCTTGCCGAGCACGACGCCATCCGGGCCGAGCAGGCCCGCGGCCTTCACCTCGTCAGGCCGGGCCCAACGGGCAGAGCCATAGGTCTCGACATTCTTTGCTTCGCGCGCGCGCCACACCGACATGCCGATCGCGACCGCGATGGAGATGAACCCGCCCGACGCGGCGATGTAGGCGCCCTCGACGAAGATCGGCGGGGCGTAGGCGTCGTAGAAGTACCACCACCAGAAGAAGGAAGGCGGATAATAGATCGGCCAGCCCGCCAACTCGAACCAGGGGGTGCCGAGCTGAGGCTGAAAGCCCAGACGATAGGCGGTCCACTGCGTCGCGCCCCAGGTCGTCATCAGCACGATCAGGAAGACGGTGAGGATCTGGCCCCAGAGGATTTTCGTCGCCGACATGGCGGGCACTCCTTGTCTAGGTTGGGCTACATGCCGAGGCCGCGATTGCGACCGAAGCTCCAGTCGACGCCGCCGGCCCCGCGCGAGATGCCGGATACGTGCTGGCCGACGTGGCGTTCGAGGGATGGCGACCAGGGGACGAGCTGGAAGCCGAGGCCGTCGTCGATCATGGCGAAGCGGCCGGAGGCGAGCGCGAAGCGCTGGCGGTAGGTGCCCGCGACATACTCGCCCGCTCCAGCCTTCGAGAATGGCCGGCCGGTCTCGACCGCGAGTTTTTGCCCCAGCGCTTCGACCTCACGTTGGCGCAGCCCTTCGATCAGCCCCGACGAGAAACTGACGCCCCGGCTCTGCCGCTCGGCGAGCCCTTCGCTGATGAGATGGTCAGCCCGGCGGTCCATCGCCTGACGCACCTCGGCGCCGAAGCCGCCGCCGCCAAGCGCGACCGGGTCTCGGGCAATCGCCTGCCGGTCTAGCCAGGTGGCGCCGGTCGCATGAACCTGCCGCTCGATGTCGAGATCGGAGCGGACGGCGAGCGCGACGCGGCGACGGCCCTGCGCGTCGTCGAACTTGCGCAGCTCGACGATCGAACCTGGGGCGCTGTCGCCGGCTGCGTCGAGATCGGGAAGCTTGATGTGATGGGTGCGCCCGTCGGTGCCGTCGACCACGGCGTAGGCTGTCCCCTTCAGCTCGTCGTCGAGGCCGCGATCGACCAGCCGACCGATGACGGGATCGTCGAGGCTCTCGCCGGCGAGCACATAGCTGGCCGTCCCGCGTTCGATACCGCGCTCGCTCAGGCCGCGATGAATGCGCTTGATAATGTCGCCGCGCTCGCCCAGCTCGCGCAGCGTCGCCTCGGCGTTATCCGAGACGACCCATTGGCCGGGGCCGATCTGATCTGCAAGGCCGAGCGTCTCCAGCTTCCGCAAGCGGCCAACCTTCATCGCATGGAATTCGTCCGGCTGGCGGTCGGGATGCGGGGCGAGGTCGACGACGCCGGTGCGATAGGCATCACGCGAAAGCTGGCGGTCTAGGTTGGTCCAGCGCTCTGCGCCGACCTGCCGCTCAAGGTTGCGGCGGATCTCGTGGTCGGTCCGCGGCCCTAGCTCCTGGGTGACGAGTTCCTGCGCGCGGGCGCGCATGCCTTCCTTGATGTAGTCGCGGGAGATGACGAGGTCCTGGCCGTCGTCGGTCCGACCCCGCAGGATAATGTGGACGTGGGGATTGTCGGTGTTCCAATGATCGACGCCAACCCAGTCGAGTTTCGTGCCGAGATCCTTTTCCATCTGCCCCATCAGGTCGCGGGCGTAGGCCTTGAGGTCGGACATCTCCGTGGCGTCCTCGGGCGAGACGATGAAGCGGAAATGATGACGATCGTCATGGGTCCGCTCGGCGAAGGCCTTCGGGTCGGCGTCCTCGGTCTCGGGACCGAACAGGCGCGCCTTCTCTCCATCCCGGGTCACGCCCTCGCGCTTGAGATAGCTGAGGTGCGCGCTGAGCGGCGCGGTCCGAGCGCCATGACGGACGACTCGCGTCTTGATCACCGTGTTGCGCGATCGGCTGGTGAGCAGCCGGTTGGCCTGGACGGTCGCGCGCTGACCGCGCCCGAACCGCGAGCGGTTGCCCGAGCTGATCTTGCCGGAGCGGGAGATGCTGCCGCCGGCCCGCTGCGCGGCCGCCAAGGCCTGCGCGATGAAGGGCCGCGCCTGCTGAGCCCGGGTGGAGCGGATGCGACCAGGCCGGATGCGGAAATCGTCCTCGCCGCTCATGGCCGAGGCCCCGCACATCGCGCGAAGCCGCCGAAATTCTTGCGGAAATCGCGAAAGCGCAGGCTGTGCCGATCAGGCGCACCTCGCGCGGACGCGGAATAAGTCTTTGAAAACACACGACCGCACCCAGCCGCACCTCGCGCGCTTTTATCTCGCCATCGTGCGGTTGTGCTGACTGCTCCTTCTTCCCGGACCGCCTTCCGTCCGCGAGACCACGCTATGGTGCGATCCGGCACGAACGCCGTCATCGGGGGCCTCCATAGGCATTGCGCGCCACGAAAAGCCCATCGGGTTGGGATGCGATCGCGCCCTGATCGCGCGCCGGATCGGTCGTTGCGGCGTCGCCGGGCGCGCTTCCGCGACGCACTGGCGTTGCAGTCGCGCTGCTGGCCGACTGCACGACGAAGAGCGGCGCCCGTGTCCATGCGAGCGGATCGGCCGCGGCCACCCTGACGGGCCCGGCGAGTTCGCCGCCGCCGACAACGGGGGCGAGCGCGGCGACATAGGCGCGCGTTTCGGCAGGTAATGGTCGGCCGGCGAGATACTCCTCGTAACGACCGGGACCGGCGTTATAGGCCGCCAGGAAGCCGGGCGAACCGTAGCGATCGTGCATCTCGCGCAAATACGCCGCGCCGGCCAGGATGTTGTCGCGCGGGTCGTAGGGATTGCCGCCGAGCCGATGCCGGACGCGGAGTTCGGCCCAAGTGGCGGGCATGACCTGCATCAAACCCATCGCGCCGGCCGACGATATCGCGCGCACATCGCCCGCGCTTTCGACGCGCATCACTGCACGGATCCACGTTTCAGGAACGCCGAAACGCTGTGCGGCCTCGGTGATGTAGGTGGCGTACGGATCGCTTTGCGACGACCGCTCTGCCGGCGTTTGTTGCGCGCTGGCGGGGCCGGTTACCGGCATCGCTAGTAACAGGCCGGAAAGGAGGAGGAAGGTTGTACGTCGGAGGGCGATCCTCCCCCCGACGACAGGTTGAATGCGGGCAGCGGACATCGCTCAGTCCCGCTCGCCGCGCTTCGGCGGGCGGTTCCAGTGCAGGCCCCAGGCGGATTTGTCGTCGGCCGACTGAAACAGGTTGGCGCGGATCGGATGTTCAAAGGTCGGATCGTCGAGTTGCAGCGATACGTACTCGCCAGCTTTCTCGCCGGTGCGCTTCCAGCCGGCGCCGATCTCCGCGCCGGTCTCGTTGCTGTTGGTGTCGAGCACATGGACGCGGAAGTCTGGCGCGTTCTCCGCATCGGACGGTTCGGCCGCGACGATGATGATGTCTTGGTGCAGAGACAGCGTCGTCAGGTGGCCGATGAAGCCGTCATTTTCGCGTATGAATTGACCGATCACGGGCATTGGTCGTCTCCTTCAGATTGCGGTGGACAGGGTCATGGGCGTGCCGTCACCGCGTCGGCGCGCGCCAGACGAAGCGGCCATCGCCGTCCTCGTCGGTGTAGAGAGGGGTGGCCCGGCCGATCACGGCGGAGGCCGGGAGCGGGCCGAAATAGCGACCGTCGAGGCTGTCGCGGACTTGCCAGTTCATCAGGAACAGTTCGCCGGCCGCGACCGAGCGGCAGCCCTGCCACACCGGGAGCGGGCGACCGCGACGATCGCGATCGAGCGCGTCGCCCATCGGCACGGCGTCGATGGTGATGGCGAGCCCGGTCCGGCAAACGCGCTGACCCGGGACCGCAGCGACGCGCTTCAGAAGCGGCACGCCGCGCGGCAGGTAGCCGCCATCGGACAGGAAGGTTGCGAGCGGCTCGGGCGCGTCTACGGCCACCAGATCGGTCACGTCGACCGCGCCCACATCGCCGATCGTGTAGAAGCCGACCGGCGTGCTGGCGGACGCGTTCCAGATCAGGCGCGGCGCGAACGAAGCGATCGAAGCCACGCCGATAAGCGAGACGGCCGCCGTCGTGATGATGGCGTAGGAGAGCCGGGTCATGCGCCGATCTCCCGGCGCAGGAGAAAGGCGCGGTGCTGGCGCGGACCATAAGTGCGCGGCGTTTCGCCGACGGTCATTCGGTTGTGGACATGGCGCCAATGGTCCGGCGAGACCTCGATCGGGTCGATGCCGCGCGCCTCGATGGCGTCGATGAGCTGGAGCATGCGCTCCACCTTCGGCCAGCCATCGACGTGCAGCAGGACCTCTGCGCCGGGCGTCACCGTCGGGACGGTCTGACACGGCGCGTCGCACTCGACCGTGCGCAGGATGTCGAGGCGCGAGACCACGGTGCCGTGCTCGTTCGCCGCCCAGCGCACCAGCGCGAGAACGCTGCCTGGAGGGAAGAAGAGAATGCGGCGGCGGCGGTCGAGGATCTGCTCGCGCCGCTCGCGACCGAAGCGAATCCAGTGCTCGGTCTGCTTCTCGATCCAGACGAGTTCGACCTGGGTGAAAGCTTCGGGCGGCGGCTCGGCGGCAGCACGGCCGAAGCGCATTGGCGCGGCGACAAGGCCGGTCATTGTCCTTCTCCTGACGGGGGTGGGAATTCACGCTCGAACAGCGCGCGCAGCATGTCGGCGACGGTCTGGCCGCGCTGGAAGGCGGCGATTTTGATGCGGCCCCGCATGTCGGCGGTGACGTCGATCGTCAGCCGCGCCGAGAAATCCTCGATGGGGTGAGACCGGGGGGAATGGCGGTCGGGCGCCTTGATCCAATCTTCGGGATCGGCAGGACGTGCCGCAAAGCTGCGCTTGGAGGACCGCTCTCTCATGCACCGACCCTCGCCACTTCCGCCGCGAGCGCGGTGATCTCGCGCGCGCCAGGGCAATCCTCGTCCTGCTCGGCGGCGAGCCGACCGGTTTGCACGACGTCGGCAAACACGATGCGCTGGCCGATCGTGGTCGAGAGCAAAGGCGGGTCTTGATCCGCCAGCGTCTCGGCGGTCTCGCGGGCCAGGATCGTGCGAGCGGCGCAGCGGTTCAGCACGAAGCGCGCGGCGAGCTGCGGGCGATAGATGCGCGCCTCGCCGAGCAGCGCCAGCATTTCGGCTGACGCCCAGCCATCGAGCGGCGACGGCTGCACCGGGATCAGCACGAGATCGGCAGCAAGCAGCGCCGAGCGCATCAGGCCGGCGACGCGCGGCGGTCCGTCAATGACGACGTGGTCGACATCGCGCGCCAGCTCCGGGGCTTCTCGGTGGAGCGTATCGCGGGCCAGACCCACGACACCGAACAGCCGCTCCAGCCCTTCCCGGGCGCGCTGCTGCGACCAGTCGAGCGCTGAGCCTTGCGGATCGGCGTCGACCAGTGTGACACGCTGCCCACGGCGAGCCCATTCACCGGCCAGATGCAGGGCGAGCGTCGTCTTGCCGACGCCGCCCTTCTGGTTGAGCAGCGCCACGATCATGACGGTCTCCCGGCGATCGGGGACTCGTCCACAGCGGCCGAAAAACGCGGTCGCGTTAGAAAGATTCCGTAGGAATCTAGGTTAGATAAGTTACGGGGCTCGCAAGCTGCTGATTCAGCGCGAGGAATCGACGATTCCGGTCCCTGATAGCACGAGAGTCCGGTCCCCGATGGCACGATAGTGCCGGTCCCTGATAGCACGAGGCGATTCACAGCTTATCCCCAGGGTGCGATTTGGCGCGGCGACGGCGGCGCGGGATGCCGAGGGAATCCGGATCGGTCGGCACGAAGGAGAGGATTTCCGGACCGCCGAGGCACTGCTCGATCGTCAGCCGGTAACCGGGCAGCGGCTGGCGCTTGACGATGTCCCGCAGGTCGTAGGCAAAATGCTTGAGCGGCGAGAGGCTGCCCGACTTGGCGTGCAGATGGGGGAAGTCGAAGCTCCAGCCGAACTCCTGCTTGCCGCCATGTTTGCGCACCAGGCGGTACAGCCAGCGTTCGAGGCCGCCGGTCAGGCCGAAGTAATTGCGGTCGATCGTCAGCACGAGGGCGTCGTCGAGCACCGCGCCATAGAACCAATCGGGCACGATCAATTCGAGACCGAGCGGGCGGCCGCGATGATCGGCGCGCTCCTTCCATTCGTTGATCCAGGAGAAGCGATGCATTCGCCGCTCGGTCGGTTGGCGGATCGAGGTCGCGACGGTGGTCGACTGGAGCCGGTCGAGCGCTGCCTTGAGGCGGTCGTAGTCGCGCAGCGACACGCCGCGGCCGATGAAGTTGAGGATTTCGTAGGGGGTGGTCGCCATCAGGCGCGACGGGCGGAGCCCAAGGTCGCGCGCCTCGACGATCTGCGAGGCAGCCCAGATCAGGACGTCGGCGTCCCAGATCGTCGCCATGCCATGCTCGGCGACGGCTTCGACACGAATCTTCACCGCGCCGGCCTTGAAGTCGATCGGCGCCAGGCGCTTCGACTTGGCGAGCGAAAAAAACGGATAGGCCATGAGATCCTGCGCGTCGCGGGGCGCGAGATCGCCGGGCAGCGCCCGGAACAGATCGAGTTGCGCGCGCTCGCCGCTGTGATGCTGATGACGGGACGACATGCGACCGTCTCAGCGCAGTGTGCGGCCTACGGCGAGCGACGCGGCCTTCTGGGGCTTGGCGGGTGGAACGTTTCCGCTCGGATCGGAGGTCGAGGTGACGAGACCGCGATCAGCCCAGGCTTGAAGGTCGTTTATGGAATAAACGACGCGGCCGCCCAGCTTGCGATAGGTTGGACCAGTGCCATACGTACGGTGCTTTTCAAGGGTGCGCTCCGATAGGCCCAAGAAGCGCGCTGCTTCCTCGGTGCGCAGGTATCGTGGCGGTAGATTGGCGGCTTCCTCGCCCATGATCGAACCTCCGTGCTCTCGCGGCGGCCGCTACGGATGAGCGGCGGCCTGCGGGTACGGTGGCGAAAGAAGGCCGGTCAGTTGTCGTGGAGATTTGGGGGGAGCCTAATTCCCACACCGTGATCGGATCGTCGTCCGAGGCCGGCGGTCTGCGGCGCATCGCATGGCGGGCTGAGCCGGTTAGCCGCGGCGGCGGCGATGCCGAAGGAGTTTACGGTAACCACCCTCGATCATGCGTCTAGCTTCGCGTAGCAGAGACATGATTGCATGTCGGCGCGACGAGGCTTGCCATTCGTCGCGACTGACATCGCCGATATCGAAGATCACCTGCGCAATCGACTGCTGCGTGGCGCCGTCGCGGAAACCGTCGAATGCTTGGAGCATTCTGCGAGCTCTGGCACGTTGCTGGGCTGTCAACCGCGTGTCTGGTGGCACGGCGCGGTGATGAAGCGTCGCGAGCAGGCGTTCAACCGACTCCAGACGGTCGAAGCCGCTGATGTCGAGCGGGATGACCGCGACCAACGGGGTGATCGTCGCCGACTCGCCGATCTGGATAAGCTGCAGCGATGGGACGCCAGCGTCATACAGTCTGAAATCTGCGCCGATTGAATCAGATGCAAGCGGCGGCGGTAAGATCGGCGCTGTTGTTGTCGTCGAGAGAAGGTCTGGCGCCGTGTCGAGAATAACAGTGCTGGTATCGTCCGTAGGCGACCAAAGCACGGGAGCGGCCGGCGGCGGATCCAGCGGATCGACAGGGAAATCGCAACCCCCAACGGAGTCGGAAGTCTTCAAGATCTTGTTCGGGAGAGATGTCGCGATGCAGGAGCGCCGTGAAGTCACGGTCGTAGGCGTCATTGCGCCGAAGCCACTCCCAAGCAAGGTCAGACGCGCTCAGTCTATCGACGTGATCATAATTTGCCGAGGCTCGCCACTGAGAGGAATCCGGCGTCACAGCTTTGCTCCTCATCGTCTTCCGATCGAGTTCGGACTGACAATGATTACCGTGAGTTGCGTTGCGCGGAAGTCCAGGTTGAAGCAACAGGTGTTGCTCCCGAGGCATCGCGGGCGCTAACGGGCAAGGCTCTCTCTCGCGACTTCGCGGTAGCCGTGCTCGGACATCCAGCGCGCCCGTGCGAGGTGTGTCGCATGAACGCGACGGCAACGCTCCGGATCAGCGTCAGGATCGAGGCCGAACAACGTGCGTGTGGCTTCTCTCCAGTCGGCTCCGTCGCGCCATGAATCGATCAGGCGCAGGTACAAGGCCATATGCGCCCGGTCGTACGGCGTGAGAGCCGATCCCGTTGGTGCTTCATCCTTGAAGTCGTGCGTCGTCACCGCATCCCCCTGATGTCCGAAATATCCACTGTGGAGGGATTTGTTAACGATGATCTGACGCCGTTACGAATGCAAGGCGTGTCGCCGGACAATCGCGTCACGGCGGCGATATGCCGATAATCAGCGACGAACCTTGTGATCGACAAGCATGACCCCTACGCCTTGGTCGGAGCTCAAGAAGACGATCCCATCTCGTTCCAAGGCCCGTCTCACCTCGTCGCGCGTGCTTTCGTAGATCCCGAGATTGCTCTCGGATTCCAATCGCTTGAGTGCAGTGAGGGATACACGGGCCTTGTCCGCGAGCGTCTCCTGTGTCCAACCCAGCAAAGCGCGTGCGGCCCGCGATTGTCGGGCGGTGATCATGCATGATCACCTCCCACTTGGACCTACGCGCACGCCAGAACTACGACTTCTCTATTCGGATCAGGCCGCTAACACGGTCCAATCCCATATCCAATCGTCATTTACATACTATAGTTGATAAACTCAAAGTATGTAAATCACGATCCTCCTGCGCATGGATATGCGCAAATTGGTCGGC
>NZ_JAFKMA010000003.1:5000-439584 GCF_017304635.1 Sphingomonas sp. | reverse complement strand
GGCGTCCTGCTCGGTCGCGCCTGGCTCTACGCGCTGGCGGCCGGTGGGAAGGCCGGCGTCGAGAATCTGCTACAGCTCATCGAGAAGGAAATGCGCGTCGCCATGGCCCTGACCGGCGTCCGCGACATCGCTTCGATCGACCAGTCGATCCTGGTCGAGCCGGGAAGATAACGTTCGGGCCGCTGCCCAGATAAATCGGGTGCCCGCGCGTCTGCATTGGTCCGGCGGTGCATGGGGCGCGGATTTTCTCGGCATGGCGCCTCGCCATGCACTCGCACCTCGATCGTAGCCTACTCGTCGATCAGGTCGCAGCGCGCAAATGGTCGACCACGCGCCGCAACGCCAGGTCCACCTCGTCGGCGTCTGCCGCCAATAACTTGGCCTCGCTGTCGAGCGAATGGGCCAGCGTCACCGTCGCGTCGGCCGTCGCGGTCAGCTCGCGCATCTCCGCGTGCGCCGATTCGAGCAGTTCGAGACTGACACCGATGCCGCGATTCAGCTCGGCGCTGTTCGCGCGATGATCCTCCACCGCCTCATCGACCAGCGCGGCATGCCGCTCCACCGTATTGACCGCGTCGCCGATCTCGCCGAGCGATTGCCGCGTCGCGATCGCGGTCTCGCGGATCGCTTCGACCTGATGATCGACCTGCCGGGTGGCGTCGGCGGTCTGTCGTGCCAGCCCCTTCATCTCGTTGGCGACCACGGCGAAGCCTTGCCCCGCCTCGCCGACGCGCGCCGCTTCGATCGTGGCGTTGACCGCGAGCAGGTTCGCCTTGTGCGCCACCGCTCGGATCAGTTCGGCCATCGCGCCGACGCGGTCGGCATGCGCCATCATCGCGTTCATTTCGGCGATTGCCGCGTCCGCTCGCCGGCTCGCGGCTCGCGTCGCCATTCCGACCAGACGAGTTTCGTCGTGCAGATGCGTCATCGATCGCGTAGTCATGTCGCTGCCCGCGATCATCTGGTTGAGATCGTTGCTGACTCGGTCGGCGGAGCGAGCGGTTCGCGAGGCGTTGCGGCCGGCCGCGCCGGCGTTGAGGGCGACGCTATCCGCTGATTTCGACACGCGCGACGCCGATGCGCGCAGCTTTTCGTTCACCGTGGAAATGCTGCTTTCCATCATCGCCGCCATTTCCGTCGCGATCGCACGGCGCTGCAAGTCCAGTTCGGCGCGCCGGCGATCGTCGGCGCGCTGACGGGCCTCGTGCGCCTCGCGCGCCTGCGCCAGCGCCGTCGCCTCGTTGTGCGCACGATCGGCGGCGGCCCGCAACGTGTCGCGATCGCGTGCGGCGGCCTGAAAAACCTCGACTGCTCGCGCCATCGCACCGATAGCATCGCGGCGTGTGCGATGCGGGATGTCGATATCCGCATCCCCGCCGGCGAGTCCGCGCATCGCGTCGCCGATCTCGCGAAGCGGCCGCAGCACGGTGGAGAAGGTACTCCACAGCGCCACGCAAACGGCGATGACGGTCAGGACGACGGCGATCATCACGCTTTGCCGGTCGACCTGCCGTTCGAGCTCCTGCTGCTCGCTCGCCAGGCTATGGGACCGGGCGACGTCCGCCGTAATCATCGCGTCGGCGACTTTGGACGCCTGTCGTTCGCTGGGGCGCAGCACGGTCTGGAACAGGCGGAGGGCACCGACGCGATCACGCGCCGCCGCCTGCCGCACCGTTGCCAGATGCGCCGCGACGTCACGCTGCGTGGCGAGATAGGCGCGGTCGCGGGCATCGCGCGGTGTGAAGGTATCGAGGCCGTGCCGGAAATCGACGTAGCGGTGCGCGAAGCGCTCGCCCAGTTCCTTCAGGGCGGCGGGATCACGCTCGGTCAGCAGGTTGAGCGCATCGCGTTGCAGCGCTCGGCTCGTCGCGCGCAATTCGGTCAATTGCAGCGAACGGGTGAATTGGGCCTGCACCGACTCCTGCGCCAGCGCGATGCTGTGCCGCCCGTGCCGCTCGCTCGCCACGATCGCGGCGACCAGGGCCGCCATGATAACCAGCGGCAACAGCATGCGCGCGACGATACTTCGCCCCAACATCGAACCCCCCGACCAATCGTCGCGGCCGGTACCGCCGAATGGTTAGAACCACGTAATCAACTTGCTGAAAAGATTGGACTTTACTGTAATAAAACTGTCATTGGCGATGGCTTGTCTGCCGTCCGAGCAATCTAAATCATTGCGATCGGAGGGTTAATCGCGACCCCGCGATTTTCGACCCCGCGCGTTACCGTCGAGAGACGCCGTAAAGTTCTACGATGCCGCGTGACCACCGAGATCGAACGCCAGTCGTCGGTCAGCGAATCGTTCGTATCGGATCCGGTGACCGATGCCCGCTCAGAACCCTGCCGATACCGTGACGAAGAATTGCCGCGGCGGGATCGGATAGGCCGAATAGCTGTTGTTCGCCGAGCCGATCGACACCGTCGACCACCCCTTCTCGTCGGTCAGGTTGGTGACGTTGAGGCTGATCTCGGCTTTGCGCAGGTGCAGCACGTCGGTCGGCACCTGGAATGCAAGGCGGAGCGACGTCAGGAAATAGTCCGGCACGCTGGTGTCGTTGGTGTAGGTCGCGAACCGCTTGCCGACGAAATCTCCGACCAGCTGCGCCTCGAACGGGCCGACGTCGAGCGTGGCGACCGTCTTGTTCATCAACTTGGGCACACCGGGCAGTTGCTTGCCGCAGGTCGGCACGACCCCCGACACGACCGCGAAGCCGCCGATGCACGTCCCGGTTGCGGCGCCGATCCCGCTCGCGGTCGAGGTATAGTCGCTCTTGTAGGTCGACAGGTTGTACGACGTCGCATTGTAGAGCGAGAAAGTTCGGCCGAACCGCCACGTGAAGGCCGCGTCGACGCCGTCGGTATGCACCGCGCCGGCATTGACGAGGATCGAGGTGCCGCCGGTGATCGCGCCGCCCGCGATGCCGCCCGGGTTGGTCGAGATGCCGAGTTGCCGGTCGCTGAAGACGACGTGGTAATAATTCACCTGCGCCTCGAACCCGCGGAGCGCGCCGGCAAAGCTCCGCCGCGTGCGCACGCCCGCATCATAGGTCCAGCTGGTTTCGGGGCGACCCTGCTGCGCGACGGCGTTGAAGGCGGCCTGGCTGCCGGTGAACCATGGCGAGATCGACCCGCCGCCCAGATAGGTCATGAACTGGTGAAGGTTCTTCTGCACGTTGAAATACAGTTGCTCGTGCCCGTTGACGTCATAGGTCGCGCCGACCGCGGGCAGGAACCAGTTGAGCGTCCTGATCCGGCCGCTGGGTAAGCCGCCGGTCAGGCCGGAGAGCGAGCCCGCCACCGGCTGCACGAGATAATAGCCGTTGGCCCATTGCGCGCTCGTCTTGACCCCGGCCTCGATCGACAGGCGGTCGGTCGCTTGCCAATGGTCCTGCACGTGGAGCTGAAGCGTATTGACGCGCGCTTCGCCCTGGTATTGCGTGAACAGCGGTGCTTCGACGTTGCGCGGGCGGATATAGGGCGTGCTGATCGCCGGGCTCGCCAGCGGCACCGCGTACCAGCGCCGCCACTGCGTCGCAGAATTGCGTTCGAACCAGCCGCCGAGCTCGATCTGGTGATCGCCCAGCGTTACATCCAGGCTGGAGATCACGCCCGCCCGGTCGATCCGGTATTCGGTCGTGCGCGTCACTAGGCCGGAACCGCCGGTCGCGGCGACCAACTGGCTGCCCAGCGTCTGTGCCTGTGTGCTCGTCATCGTCGTGCAACTCGACGCGAACGCGCCATTGCTGTTGCCGCCGAAATGGCAGTCGGTCGCGTAATTGGGATCCAGATAGGCCTGGATGACCGTGATCGACTGGCCGAGCGGCCCGGCGACGACCCCGACGCCGTCATTGTGATGGTAGTAACCCGTCGTCGACCACGTCGCGTTCTTCGCCAGATGCGCGTCGTAGCGCCCATAGCCAAGCCAGTCGGTCCGCTGCGCATCCGAATAATAGTTGCGATAATTGCTGCCGACCGCCGCCGGCGTATTGCCGAACGCGTCCATATAGCCGCGGACGCCCGTCAGGTCGGCATAATAGAATGGCCGGGTATAGGGCAGATAGGCTTGCACCGCATTGGTCGCGGGCACGCGGAACACGGTGGCGTCCTCGTTCGGTTCCTGCTTGTCCGAATAGTCGAGGAACAAGGTCAGCTTGCCGATATGGTCGTCATGGACGAACTTGGCGTTGGCCTGCCAGCCCTGCTGATAACCGTTGAAGTCCCAGGCCCGGGCGCGCTGGCGCATGCCGGAGACGTAGCCCGCATTGGTGCTGTCGCCGATGTCGAGGCGGAGGTAGCCGCGAGTCGTGCTGTAGCTGCCGACCGTCGCATTGGCCTGTAGCCCCAGGCGATGGAGCGGCTCGGCCGAATAGGTCTCGACCGTGCCGCCCAGATTGCTGCTCGACGGCGTGGCGAGGTCGCCGGCCCCCGTCGTCACGACGACGCGACCGACATTTTCCGAAATGACCGCGCGTTGCGGCGACAGGCCGTTGTAATTGCCGTAATTCTGGTCGCCCAGCGGGATCCCGTCCATCGTGTAGCCGAGCTGCTGGAAATTGAACCCGTGGATAAAGATCTGCGCGTTCTGCTCGTTATTCCCCCACGGATCGGCCGTGATATAAAGCACGCCCGGCAATGTCTCGATCGCCTTGAGCGGGGATACACCGGGCAGGATCTTCTGAATTTCGGACTGCGGGATGGCGGTCGCCGATCGGGTCGACTTGGCCGTGATGACGATCGTATCGGGATCGGCCGCCTTGTCTGCCGGCGGGGTCGTCGCCGGCGCGGCGTCCTGCGCCATTGCGGGAACCGAAAACAGCGCGACGGCGAGCGCGCTTACGGAAACGGCAGCGCGGATGGCGAGACCTGACGACATGTTTTTTCCCCGGATAGATGCTCATTTTGAGCATTCTAGGGGCCGCTAGCCTCGCTCCATGGCGGTCGCATGATGATTGCGCGAAGGATCTGTGACAGCCTGGCGATCGAGACGCGCTGAAACACACCGACCTGCCCTCGACCGTGCTTTTCCCGACACAGGGTATTGGCGATCCAGCCGCCAAGTGATTGAATGCGCGGCCATGCATCAAGATATTGATCGAAGGTCTACCGTCGTTGCGCTTTCGCTGTTCGCGGCCGGGGGGCATGTCGGGCGTTCCGTTGCGTCGCCCGGTTCGCCTCAGCCGGACCTAGGGCCGAACGTGCTGATCGTCGATGCGTCGATGCGACCCGATGACATCCAGCGTCGCATCGACGCGATTTTCGGTCGGATGGAGCGGGCCGAGTTCGGCGACGAGCGCTACGCGATCCTGTTCAAGCCCGGGCGATATGCGTGCGACGTCAATGTCGGTTTCTACACGCAGGTCGCGGGGCTGGGCCGGGTGCCGGGAGAGGTCGATATCGCCGGCCATGTCCATGCCGAAGCCGACTGGAACGGCGGCATGGCGCTGGTCAATTTCTGGCGCGGGGCCGAGAATCTGACCGTTCGCCCGCCCGACGGCGCCGATCGCTGGGCGGTGTCGCAGGCGGCGCCCTATCGGCGCATCCATCTGGCCGGAAACCTGGCGCTAGACGACGGGGGATGGTCGAGCGGTGGCTTCATCGCCGATTGCCGGATCGGCGGGACGATACGGTCGGGCAGTCAGCAGCAATGGTTCACGCGCGCCAGCACCATCGGCGGCTGGCACGGCGCGAATTGGAACATGATGTTCCTGGGCGTTGAGGGTGCGCCGCCGACGACCTTTCCGGAGCCGCCGATCACGACCGTGTCCGATGTCCGGGTGATCCGCGAAAAGCCGTTCCTGACGGTTGGCGCGCGTGGCGCATGGGGCGTGTTCGTCCCGTCGTTGCGCCGTGACGCTCGCGGACCCGGCTGGACCGGCACGGCGAGTGGGACGACGCTCCCGCTGGAGCGGTTCTTCATCGCTCGCCCCGGCATGACCGCGCGCCGGATCAATGCCGCGCTGAGGCGGGGGCTGCATCTGCTGGTGACGCCGGGGATCTATCCGCTGACGGAGCCGATCCGCGTGACGCGGGGCGGCACCGTCGTACTGGGCCTCGGTCTGGCGACGTTGCGCGCGGACGGTGGCGCCCCGGCGCTCACCGTCGCCGATGTGCCCGGCGTCAGCATCGCCGGCCTGTTGATCGATGCCGGGGCGCAGTCGTCCCCGGTGCTGATGGAAATCGGTCCGCGCGGATCGTCACGCGACCACCGCGCCGATCCGACCTTGCTTGCGGACGTGTTCTTCCGCGTCGGCGGTGCCGCCGTCGGCAGGGCGGACACGTGCCTGGAGATCAACAGCCGCGGAGTCATCGGCGACCATTTGTGGATCTGGCGCGCCGATCATGGCGACCGCGCGCACGTCCGGGTCCATGTCGGCTGGGACGAAAGCACCGCCGATCGCGGGCTGGTCGTCAATGGCCACGACGTCACGATGTACGGCCTGTTCGTCGAGCATTTCCGGCGCGACAACGTGGCATGGAACGGCGAGCGCGGACGTACCTATTTCTTCCAGAACGAGTTGCCCTACGACCCGCCGAGCCAGGCCGCCTATCGCGCTGGGTCGCCGCACGACTGGACGGCCTATCGCGTTGCCGACCATGTGCGGGAGCATCAGGCGACCGGGCTCGGCATCTACGCCAATTTCACGGCCGACCCCGCGATCGTCGTGCCGAGTGCGATCGTCGCGCCGCGACGGCCGGGTGTGCGCTTCACCGACATCACGACAATCTCGCTGGGCGGCGGCAAGGGAACGATCGCCCATCTGGTCAACGACGCCGGCGACGCGGCGCGCGCGGGCGCGATCCGCCAGACGCTGCGGCATTATCCCTAGCGCTGGCCCTAGCGCCGGTTGCGCACGCCAAGCAGCAGCAGGCCGCCGACCATCGCCAGCACGGCGAGGACCAGCAGCAATGTGCCGAAGTCGCGCGGCGTCGCCAGCAGCCAAGTCAGCAACGGCCCGAGCAGCGAGGGCAGGGTGTTGGTCAGGTTGAGCAGCCCGAGATCGCGCCCGCGATGGCGTGGGTCGGGCAGCAACTGCATCGAAAAGGCGTTTTGCAGCGGCAGGAACACGCCGACGCCGACCGCGTAGAGCACGAACCCGATCGCCCCCGCGCGCCAGTCGTGCGCGACCGCCATTGCGCTCAGGCCGAGCGCGGTCACTGCCGCGGCGATAAGCAGGAAGGGCTTGCGACGGTCGAGCCGATCGGACAGCCGTCCGAACAGGATCGCGATCGGCAACGCTACCACGAAACCGACCGTCAGCAGCGTGCTGACACTGGCGGCGAGGTCGGCCCGCGGTTCGGCGGGCGCGATGCTCTCGAAATAATAGAGCAGATAGAGCGACAACACGGCGCCGGCGAGCTGGACGAGCAATCGCGCCGCCCAGGTCGCGGCCAGGTCGCGGCGCAAGGCGGCACGCGGCGGCGCATTCGGCTCGGCCGGCAGCAGGTGCGTTCGGGTCGCCAGGATTGGCGCGATGCAGATCGCGAATGCCGCAACCACCAGCGCCAGCCGAGCTGCCTCGCTCGCCGGGCCGAGGCTCATCACGAGCGCGAGAACACCAGACGCCACCGGGTTACTGAGCGCGAGCAGACCGCCGGTGAAGCTCTTCTGCTCGTCGGGGACTTCGTCGGCCATGATCGCGACCAGTGGTCCTAGCGCGGTGTTCAGCGCCGCCTGAAACGCCACCGTCGCGACGACGATCGCGGTCGGCGTCGTCGCCATCGCGATGCCGCCATAGGAAACGGCGGTCGCGACCGCGCCGCCCGCCACCCAGCCGCGCCGGCCGCGTCCCGCCGCGACCGATCGGTCGCTCAGCCAGCCGGCGACGACGTTGGAAATGCTCGCGGCGATCGACCCCGCAATCACGGTCGCGGTGAACAGGCCGAGCCGTGCCTCGCCCGCGACCGCCTCGATCTTGATCGGCAGCAACAGGCTGAGCAACGGCAGGAAGCCGATGACGCCGCCGGCATTGGCAAGCGCATAGACCAGCAGGAAACCGGTCGAGCGACGCGACGGGCCGGAGGGCGTCACGGCAAAGCTGGCGGCAGACGGAGCGACATCGTCGTGCGGCGTTGTGCGACGGTCGCGCTTTGTCCGCAACTCCTGTCGGGTGATCGGCTTCAGGGTTTCATCCGGGCTCCCCCGAGTGTGGTCGTCACCACCATCGACCGGTCGGCCGCGTCGTGCGCCACCGCGACGCGATAGCGACCGGCCGCAATCCGCCAGCCCGGCAGCGCCGGGTCGTAATCGGCGACGACGCGCGGCTCGGCGGTCAGCGTGATGCGGCACGTCTCGCCGGGCTTGAGCGTGACGCGTTGGAACGCGACTAGGCGCATCGGATCGCTCGACCCGTCGCGCGCGACATAGACCTGCGGGATGTCGACGCCCGCGACCGTGCCGGTGTTGGTGACGTCGAACGACACCGTCAGCCTGGCGCCGCCGGTGACCGTCGGGCGGCGATAGGCGAAGCTGGTGTAGCTGAGCCCGTGACCGAACGCGAACAACGGCGTCAGGCGACGCTGCTCGTACCAGCGATAGCCGACATTGGCGCCCTCGACATAATCGATCGGGAAGCTCTGCAACTGGTATTGACCGGCCTTGGCGGGATCGGCGGCGGCTTGCGCGGCGAGCCCGGTCAGCGTGTCGAGCCCGACCGGCGCGACGCGCGGCGGCTGGTCGGCGGAACGCGGGAAGGTGATCGGCAGGTGACCCGACGGATTGACCGCACCGCTCAGGATCGCCGCGATCGCCTCGCCGCCGCGCTGGCCCGGATACCACGCCTGCAGCACGGCGGGCACGCGGTCGATCCACGGCATCAGCACCGGCCCGCCCGTCTCCATCACCGCGAGGGTGCGCGGCTGCGCGGCGGCGACGGCGGCGATCAGCGCGTCCTGATCGTCGGGGAGCTTGAGGTCGGGCACATCCTCCGCCTCGGTCGTCCATTGCGTCGCGAACACGATCGCGACATCGGCGGACCGCGCCGCCGCGGCGGCTGCCGCCACGTCGCGACCGTCGACATAGGTCACGTCGGCGCCCGGCATCGCGGCGCGGATCGCCTTGAGCGGGGAGGAGGCGTGGTACGTCACGCGCGCGAACGACATCGCCGCACCCGACGTCAGCGGGATCTCGACCGGCGCGCCGCCGACCGAGCGGACCTGGCTCGATCCGCCGCCCGACAGCACGCCGACATCGGCATGGCCGCCGATCAGCACGATGCGCTTCGCGGTCCGCGCCAGCGGCAGCAGACGACCGTCATTTTTGAGCAGCACGATCCCGGCCTCGGCGGCGCGCTGCGCGACATCGGCATGCGCGGCGTAGGGAATGGGGCCGAGCGTGGTCGGCACCGGCGTATCGTACACCCCGGTTTCGATCAGGCCGGTCAGGTAGCGCGCGACCATGTCGTCGATCCGCGCCATCGGGACCTGACCTGCCTCGACCGCCGCCTTGAGCGGGGCGCCGAAATAGATCTGCTTGTCGAGTTCCTGGCCCGATTGCTGGTCGAGCCCGGCATTGGCCGCTTTCACCGTCGAATGGACGGCGCCCCAGTCGCTCATCACCCAGCCGCGATAGCCCCAGTCGCGCTTGAGCACGCGGTTCAGCAGCCACTCGTTCTCGCAGGCATAGTCGCCGTTTAGCTTGTTGTATGCGCACATGACCGACCCGGGATGACCGCGCTCGATCGCGATCTCGAACGCGAGCAGGTCGCTCATCCGCAGCGCCGCCTCGCCGATCCGCGCGTCGGCGATCGTGCGGCCGGTCTCCTGCGCGTTGATCGCGTAATGTTTGATCGTCGAGACGATATGGTTCGACTGCACGCCCGCGATATGCGCGCCCGCCATGATGCCGGCGAGCAGCGGATCCTCCCCCAGATATTCGAAGTTGCGCCCGTTCCACGGATCGCGCGTCAGGTTGACGCCACCGGCGAGCAGGACGCTGAACCGTTTGGCGCGTGCTTCGGCGCCGATCATCGTGCCGCCGGCGCGCGCGATCGCCGGATCGAAGCTCGCGGCCGTCGCGAGGCTGGAGGGGAGGGCGGTCGCCACGTCGCCCTTGCGCTGCTCGACCTGATTGGCGACGCCGAGCGACGCGTCGCTTTCGCGGATCAACGGAATACCGAGCCGCGGGATGCCGTCGATGTGCCCGGCTGACGGGACCAGTTCGTTGGTCGTCTTGCCGGCCGCAAGCGGCGGGAACAGGCCGTGGAGCAGCGCGATCTTTTCATCGAGCGTCATGCGCGCGACGATCGCCATGGCGCGGGCGCGGGCGTCATGCCGGGCGGTCGCGACGGCGGGTTTCGCGGATCGATGGGTCTGCGCGCTGGCCGCGGCGACGAGCGACGTGCCGATCAGCGCGGCGGCGATTTTCCTGGACATTCCTTCTCTCCCCCGCGCTGAGCCGCGCGCCAATCTTTCGGTCGCGTTCCCGTGACGTCTACGGCCTTGGATCAGCCGATGTCACATGGAAAGCACAGTTTGAGAACGTTCTCAAGACATTGATCGACCACTATTGACAGTGGGATTGGGCCGGATCATGTGAACGTTATCAAAAAAGCGCGAGCCGAAAATCGCGATAAAAGAGGGGAGTTTGAATGCGGGGCATCTCGAGCGGCACGCTGTCGCGGCTGTTGTTGGGCGTTTCGGCAATCGGTCTGGCGGCCATACCGCGAGTCGCAGTGGCGCAGGATGCGCCGCCCGCTCCCACGCCCGACCAGAGCCAGGCAGGCGGCGACGCGAACGCCGACATCGTCGTCACCGGCATCCGCGCCAGCCTTCGCAAGTCGCTCGAGCTCAAGCGCGATGCGCAGGGCGTCGTCGATGCGATCTCCGCAGAGGAGATCGGCAAGTTTCCCGACACCAACCTCGCCGAGTCGCTCCAGCGCATCACCGGCGTGTCGATCGACCGCTCCAACGGCGAGGGCCAGTTCGTCACCGTTCGCGGCTTCGGGCCCGAATACAATCTCGTCCTCTTGAACGGCCGCCAGATGCCGACGTCGATCATCGGCGACGGCAACAGCGCGCCCGTCTCGCGGTCGTTCGACTTCTCCAACCTGGCGTCGGAAGGCGTCGCCGCGCTGGAAGTGTACAAATCGGGTCGCGCGACGATCCCGACCGGCGGCATCGGCTCGACCATCAACATCCGTACGCCCCGGCCGTTCGACAAGATGGGCCTGCGCGGGTCGATCAGCGCGCGGGGCGATTACGACACGTCGCAGAACAACCATGTCGACGTCACGCCGGAAGTGTCGGGGATCATTTCCGACACCTTCGCCGACGACCGGATCGGCATCCTGATCGACGGCAGCTACCAGTTGCGCCGGTTCAGCCAGAACGCCGCCAATATCGGGTTCCGCGAGGGGTATCTCGGGTCCGAAAACAATTGGGGCTCGCTCGCGATGCCCGGCGACTCGCGCTACGCCAATATCCAGAACCGTCCCGGGCCGAACGACGTCTATCAGGTGCCGCAGAACGGCGGCTACGACATTGTCGATGGCCGGCGTGAACGCATCAACGGCCAGGCGGTGCTGCAATTCCGCCCGACCGACAATCTGACCGGCACGATCGACTACACCTATTCGCGCGAGACGGTGCACATCCGCGACGACAGCGTCGGCATCTGGTACAATCATGGCGACACGTCGAGTTCGTGGACCAACGGGCCGGTCGCGGGCGCGAACTTCTACACCGAACGCTTCGGCCTGCCCGCCTACGATCCGACCCTGACCGCGGCGCAGAATGCGGAGAACGTCAACTCGGCGTACAAGGATCTCGCCTATTCCGCGTCGGAAACCGCCTATCGCAGCGAGAACAAGTCGCTCGGCGGCAACCTGGTGTGGAAGGGACCGGGCGGCGTCACCATCACGCTGGACGCGCATCACTCGACCGCGGAGTCGAAGCCCGACAGCCCGTACGGCAACAGCAACTCGTTCGGCACCGCCATCTTCGGCGTGCAGAGCCAGACGATCAATTTCCAGAACAAGCTGCCGGTCATCTCGTTCAACATGTATCCCGGGATCGATCCGCTCAACGCGTCGCTAATCGTGCCCACCGGCAACGCCTTCCGCAATTCGTACTTCAAGGACCGGATCAACCAGATCTCGCTGAAGGGGCATTACGACAACGGCCACGGCTTCATGGACAGCCTGGACTGGGGCTTCGAATATACCGACAATCAGGTCCGCTCGGCCTATAGCGTCCTGCAGAACGACACTTGGGGCGGCGCCGGCGGCAGCTCCATCGCGCAGCGCGCCGCGGCGGCCGCGCTCCTGCCCGACAGCATCTTCCACCTCGTCAGCATTCCCGACAAATTCTCCGGGATCAGCGGCGCCAACAACTCGAACATCGTCAGCCAGTTCTACACCTTCGACCTGCCGACCGCGCTGAAGCTGACCGACGCTGCCTACAAGACTTGCGGCGGCACGCTCACCTGCCTGCTGCCCTACACCACGGACTCGCGCATTCACGAGCGCACGCTGGCGCCCTATTTCCAGTTCAACGGCAAGTTCGAACTGTTCTCGCGACCGGGGCACCTGATCGCGGGCATCCGCTACGAGAACACCCAAGTGAATGCGAGCGCGCTGGTGCCGACACCGGTCGGCGGGCAGCAGAACTCGCAGAACGAGTTCAACGTGCTGTTCTCTGGTTCGGGCTTCACGTCGTTCAAGGGCAATTACGACAACTGGCTGCCCGCGGTCGATTTCGATATCGAGCCGCTCAACGGCGTGAAGCTGCGCGCGTCGTACAGCCACACGATCACGCGGGCCGATTACGGCAGCCTGCAAGGTGGCCGCAACCTGAGTACGCTGTTCCGCATCGGCGGCGGCGGCGGGTCGGTCGGCAATCCGGGTCTCGTGCCGTACAAGTCGAAGAACATCGATCTGTCGGCCGAATGGTATTACGGCAACGAGAGCTTCCTCTCGGTCGCCTACTTCAACAAGCACGTGTCGAACTATATCGGCCAGACGCAGTTCAACACGACCATTCCGAACGTCGCGGCGCCGACCACGACCGTCAACGGCGTGACGACGAACGGACCGCGGTATCAGGCGGCGTTGAACGCGCTGGGCCCGAACGCCACGTTCTTCCAGATCCAGCAATATTATCAGACCAACTACCCGCAATATGTCGGGCCGCTGGGTCAGTTGCTCGCTGGGCCGGGTGATCCGCTGGTCAATTTCGTCATCAGCACGCCGTACAACAGCAACCAGACGGCGACGATCGACGGCTTCGAATTCGGCATCCAGCACAATTTCTGGCACACCGGCTTCGGCGTCATCCTCAACTACACGATCGTGAACACCAACCAGAAGTTCAACAACACGATCCCGCATACGATCGCGCAGTTCGCGGTCGCCGGCATCTCGAACAGTGCCAACGCGGTCCTGTTCTACGACAAGAACGGGATCCAGGCGCGCGCGGCGTACAACTGGCGCGCGGGCTATTTCGCCGGCGGCTCGACCGACCCGCAATACGTCGATCCGTATGGACAGCTCGACGTCAGCGCGAGCTACGCGATCACCAAGAACATCGGTGTCTTCTTCGAAGGCATCAACGTGACCGGGGAGGATCGCAGCGGGCATCTGCGCTCCGACCAGGCCATCAACTTCGTCCAGAAGCAGGCCGCGCGCTACTCGCTCGGTGCCCGCTTCTCGTTCTGAACCGGCTAGCCATCCCCGCATTCCTCCCCGCGGGGATGGCCTTTTGTCGATGGCGGCGGCACAAGTGACGGCGCTGCCGGTCGGGTGGCGGTAGGACAGGACCAGCCTGCGTGGACACGGCCATCTCTCACGTCGTGATCGTCGGCGGCGGCACCGCCGGCTGGCTCGCGGCGTGTCGGATCGCCGCCGCGGTGCGGCCGGACGCGACGCCGCCGCTCACCGTGACGCTGGTGGAATCGCCGGAGGTCGAGACGATCGGCGTCGGCGAGGGCACGTGGCCGACGATGCGCGGGACGCTGGAGCGGATCGGCATCGGCGAGGCGGAGTTCCTCGCCGCCTGCGACGCCTCGTTCAAGCATGGCTCGCGGTTTATCGGCTGGGCGACCGGTGAGACCGACGATGCCTATTTCCACCCCTTCACGCCGCCGGTCGACGGCGACGGCCGCGCTCTGCTGGCCGCATGGCAGGCAGAGGGCGGCACCTTTGCCGATGCGGTGTCGCCGCAGCCGCGCGTCGCGCGCCTCGGGCTCGCGCCACGCCAGCGGGCGATGCCCGATTATGCGGGGGCGCTGAACTACGGCTATCATCTCGACTCCGGCAAGCTGGCGGCGCTGTTGCGGCACCATGCGACCGCGCGGCTCGGCGTCCGCCATGTGCGCGATCACGTGACGGAGGTGGAGCGGGTGACGAGCGGCGATGTCGCCGCCGTACGCACGCGCGCGCACGGCGCGATCGCGGGCGACCTGTTCCTCGATTGCACCGGCCATGCCGCGCTGCTGGTCGGCGACATCCCGTTCGTCGATCGCGGCGATGTCCTGTTCAACGACCGCGCGCTGGCGGTGCAGGTGCCGGTCGCCCCGGACAGCGCGATCACGGCGCAGACCGATGCGACCGCGCACGCAGCGGGCTGGATCTGGAACATCGGCCTGCCCGCCCGCCGTGGCGTCGGCTGCGTCTATTCCTCGGCACACATGAGCGACGACGAGGCGGCGGCGACGCTGGCGAGATACCTCGGGGTCGCGGAGGCCCCCGCCGCGCGTCGGTTGGCCTTCCGCTCCGGCCATCGCGAGCGGTTCTGGCGCGGCAATTGCCTGGCGGTCGGCCTGTCGGCGGGGTTTCTCGAACCGCTCGAAGCGTCGGCGATCGTCACGATCGAGCTGTCGCTCGACGCGTTACTCGACGATTGGCCGACGCGCGCGACGATCGGCTTGATTGCGGACCGCTTCAATACGTTGTTCCGCTATCGCTGGGACCGGATCGTCGAATTCCTGAAGCTGCATTACGTCCTCAGCCGGCGCGAGGAACCCTATTGGCGCGACCATCGTGCCGCCGCCTCGGTGCCGCCGCGCCTCGCCGACCTGCTGACGTTGTGGCGCCATCGTCCGCCGAGCCGCGCCGATCTGCCGATAGTCGACGAAGTGTTCCCCGCCGCGAGCTACCAATATGTCCTCTACGGCATGGGCGCGCCGCTCCCCGCCGCCGGGCCGATCGCCGTCGGCACTCCGCCGTCGCTCGCCGCGGTCGCGCAACGCGGGCACGCGCTCGCCGCTTCGCTGCCGCCGATCCGCGCCTATCTCGACGCGTGCCGCGCCGCGCAGCCACCGATTCCCAAGGAGCAGCATCGCTGATGGCCAACCACGCCATTCTCTCGACCGACGATCATCGCGACCTGCGCATCACGCCCGCGCACGGTGCCGCACAAGGCGACGCGGTAATGTCGTGCATCGTCGTGCCGAGCGAGTTCCGCCGGGTGCAGAACGACTATCCGATCCTGTTCCGCCTGACCCCGGAGCGCGATCGTTTCCAGCCGCTGGCGCTGTTCGGGTTCGAGGCGGGGGAGAATCTGTTTCTCGATGGGGATCGCTGGGACGCGCGCTACCGTCCGCTCGCGATGCAGATCCAGCCGTTCCTGGTCGGCCATCCGGCGCGGGAAGGCGGCGACAAGCAGGTCCATCTCGACCTGGACAGCCCGCGCATCGCAACCGGCGGCGAGGGTATCCGCGTGTTCGACGAACTCGGCCGCCCGTCGCCCTATCTGGAGGCGATCACCGGGCAGCTCGGCGAACTCGACGCCGGCTGGCAGGAGCTGGACGACTTCTTCGCCACGCTGACCCGCCACGACCTGCTCGAACCGCTGACGCTCGAGATCACGCTGGCCGATCGGTCGACCAACCGGCTCGTCGGGTATCATGCGATCGACGAAGACCGGTTGCAGCGGCTCGATGCGGCCGCACTCGGCGAATTGCACGAAGCGGGTTATCTGCTGCCGGTGTTCATGGCGCTCGCCTCGCTGTCCAACATTCCCGAACTGATCGCGCGCAAGAACGCCAGGGTCGGTCATGGCTGAGGCGGATCCCGGCATCTTCGGCGCGCTGGCCGTCATTCCGGACGTGACGGTGGCCGATGCCGCCGAGCTCGACGCGCGCCTGCGCAGCGCGACCGAGCCGTTCGTGGTGCGCGGGCTGGTCGCCGACTGGCCACTGGTCCAGGCCGGGAAACGCTCGACCCGCGATGCACGGGCCTATCTGCTGAGCAAGGCGCGCGGCGTACCGTTCACGGCATCGGTCGGCCAGCCGACCACCGATGGCGGCCGGCTGTTCTACGACGATGCGATGGCGATGAACTTTCGCACCATCCGCGCCGGACTGGCCGACATTTTCGGCCAGATCGACCAGTTCGAGCACAAGCCCGACGCGCCGCCCGTCTACCTCGCCTCGATCGACGTGAAGGGTTTCTTCGCCGGCCTGCACGAAGAGAACCGGCTCGATCTCGGCGACCGCCAGCTGCTCGAGAGCATCTGGATCGGCACGCGGACCCGGGTCGCGGCGCACAACGACATCCCGTCCAACCTCGCCTGCGTCGCGGTCGGGCTGCGGCGGTTCACATTGTTCCCGCACGACCAGTTCCGGAACTTGTATCTGGGCCCGATCGACAACACTCCGGCCGGGCGCGCCGTCAGCATGGTCGACTTCCACGCGCCCGATTCCGATCGTTTCCCCCGCTTCGCTGAGGCGCTGGCGCACGCGCAGGTCGCCGAACTCGATGCCGGCGACGCGCTCTACATCCCGTCGATGTGGTGGCACCATGTCGAGGGGCTGGCGCCGTTCAACGTCCTGGTGAACTATTGGTGGCGCGAGACGCCGCGCTGGCTGGGCAGTCCGCAGGATGCGCTCAACCACGCGATCATGGCCGTGCGCGACCTGCCGTCGGCGCAGAAGGCGTATTGGCGCGATCTGTTCGACTATTACGTGTTCGACAACGATGACGATGTGGTCGCGCACATTCCCGAGGGCGGACGCAGCATCCTCGATCCGCTCGACGCCACGACCGCCGGCCTGATCCGCGCCTTCCTCCTGCGGCAGCTCAGCCGATGAGTGGGATGGCCCGGCCGCGCCGGATCGTGATCGCGGGCGGCGGCACCGCCGGCTGGATGGCGGCCGCGGCGATCGCACGGACGATGGGCCGCATCGCTGAAGTGACGCTGGTCGAATCCGACGCCATCGGCACGATCGGGGTTGGGGAGTCGACCATCCCGCCGATGATTACCTACAACCGGCTGCTCGGCATCAACGAAGCCGATTTCATGCGGGCGACCAACGCGACGTTCAAGCTCGGCATCCTGTTCGACAATTGGAAGAATGTCGGCGACCGCTATTTCCACTCGTTCGGCCTGACGGGCAAGGATCACTGGTCGGCGGGATTTCAGCATTTCTGGCTCTATGGCCTGACCAAGGGCCACGACCAGCCCTACGACGATTACTGCCTCGAACTGGTCGCCGCGTTGCAGGGCAAGTTCGCCCACCTGCCCGACGATGCCATGAATTATGCGTATCAGCTCGATTCGACGGCCTACGCGAAGATGCTGCGCACCATGGCCGAGGGCGACGGCACGCGCCGGGTCGAAGGCAAGATCGCGCAGGTCGAGCTCGACGGCGAGAGCGGCAATATCGCCGCGTTGGTGCTGGAGGCGGGTACGCGGATCGAGGGCGACCTGTTTCTCGACTGCACCGGCTTCCGCGCATTGCTGATCGAGGGCGCGCTCCACGCCGGGTTCGACGACTGGACGCACTGGCTGCCGTGCGATTCCGCGATCGCGCTCCAGACCGAGAATGTCCGGCCGCCGGTCCCCTATACCCGCGCGATCGCGCACGATTCAGGATGGCAATGGCGCATTCCGCTCCAGCATCGCACCGGCAACGGCTTGGTGTGGTGCAGTCGTTACCTCGCGCAGGATGCGGCGCTCGACCGACTGCTCGGCAATATCGAGGGCGAGGCTCTGACCAAGCCGAACGTCATCCGCTTCACGACCGGTGCGCGGCGGCGGCAATGGCACCGCAACTGCGTCGCGATCGGGCTGTCGGGCGGGTTCATGGAACCGCTCGAATCGACCAGCATCCATCTGATCCAGCGCGCGGTGCTGCGGCTGCTGCGGATGATGCCGCTGGGCGACGTGTCGCCGCGCGATATCGCCGAGTTTAACGACCAGCAGGACGAGGACATGCGGCAGATCCGCGACTTCCTGATCCTGCACTACAAGGCGACCGACCGCCGCGACAGCGCGTTCTGGCGGTATTGCGCCGCGATGCCGATCCCCGACAGCCTGACGCAGAAGATCGAACTGTTCCGCGAGACCGGCCGCGTCTTCCGCCGTCACGAGGAACTGTTCGCGGAAAACAGCTGGGTGCAGGTGATGCTGGGGCAGGGGATCATGCCGCAATCGCATCATCCGATCGCGGAGAAACTGCGCGACGACGAACTGGCGAAGCTGCTGGCGATGCTGCGCGACACGGTCAGCCGGACGGTCGCCGGCCTGCCCGACCATGCCGCCTATGTCGCCAATTATTGCGGCGCGCGGCGCCCGGTCGCGGCGGCGCAGGGCTGATGGCGCGGCGCCGGCAATCGGTCACGATCAAGCATGTCGCGGCGGACGCGGGCGTGTCGCTGCAGACCGTCAGCCGCGTCATCAACAAGGAGCCCAATGTCCGCCCGGAAATGATCGAGCGGGTGCAGGCGTCGATCGCCAAGCTCGGCTACGTGCCGTCGATCGCAGCGCAGCGGATGGGCGGCTCGCGCTCCTACCTGATCCTCGCGCTCAACGACCGCGAGCGGACGATCGCCGGCTGGCAATCGCGCGAAGGCACCGACTGGGTCGATCAGATGTTGCTCGGCGGCATGCTGACCTGCGCCAGGCACGGCTATCGCATGATCGTCGAACTGGTCGACACGCATAGCGACCATATCGAGCGCGAACTGCTCGCCGCGATCGCCGCACTTCAGCCCGACGGCGTGATCCTGACCCCGCCGCATTCGGAAAATCCGCTCATCATCGACTTGCTTGCAGAGCATCGGATCAGCTTCGCGCGGATCGGTTCGGTCAAGCCGGGCCCCGGCTTTGCGTTGACAATGGATGACGAACGCGCCGCGCGGCTGGCGACCGAGCATCTGGTCGGCCTGGGACATCGACGGATCGGCTTCATCGCCGGGCCCGACGATTTCGAACTGAGCGGCTGGCGCGTCGATGGCTGGCGCGGCGCGATGGCGGCGGCAGGCCTGGCGACCGACGGTCTGCTGGCGCAAGGGGACTTCGGCTATGCGTCGGGGACGGCGGCGGCGCGGGCCTTGCTCGACGCCCTCGACCCGCCGACCGCGATCATCGCCAGCAACGATCAGATGACGCTGGCGACGCTCGCCCTGGCGCGCGAACGCGGCATCGAGGTGCCTGCCGACCTCTCGCTCATCAGCTTCGACGACACGCCGATCGTCCGCTTCGCACACCCCCCCCTGACCGCCGTCGTCCAACCGATCGCGGAGGTGAGTGCGAAAGCGGTTGAACTGATTATCGCTGACCAGGCCGGACAGGTCGATGGTAGCCAACCGATCGTCGTACCTGCCCGTGTAGAAGTCAGGAATTCAACTACAGCTATCAGGGAAACCGAATAGGTTATAGAACTATAATTAAGATATAGAGTATGATTATGTCGGACGACTGGCGCACGGGTCACCATTTCAATTCGAAATTTTCGGCTAGGTAGCGTAATTAAGACTGTGCTCTTCGAATGTATCAAAGTCCGCTAAAGCGTCTCTACAGGTCGTGATGCTGTCGGGACGAGCAGGTTGCAGGCTATCAGTCCTGCCATGCGACGTCGCTGATCGGTGCTTGCTTCGCCTCAGGTCCGCCGAGCGCTTCATGCATGGCCTGTAGCGCGCCATTGGCCGAACCATTGGGCCGGTTGGCGCCGACTTCGTGCGGCCCCTATCTAGATTGAAGGTCATGCATTGACCACTGCCGACAAGATTTCATTAACGATTTGACGGCTAACACCGAAGGAACGGCGGCGACGTGCCGCGACCGGAGACTGGCCGATGCTACCGCAGCGCGTGCATTACGATTCCGCCCAGCCGGCGACCCCGGCCGAGGACGAGCTCGAACTGCGCCAGGAGTGGGTCTATCACGGCGATCCCCACCAGCCCGCCGTGCGCGAGCCGATCGCGTCGCCGGCGCGGATGCTGCACCAGGAATTGCAATTGCGGATGGGCGACCTAGCGGCGCCCGGCATGCCCGCATCGTCGGGTGGCGCGATCGAGGCGAAGTTGCCGATGCCGGCGCGAATCGCGACGATCGTGACGATCAGCGGGCTGCTATGGGGCGGCATCTATCTGGCGCTGGCTCGACTGATAACCGGATAGGTTATCTTTCTACTTTCCTACACGCCGATCTAGCAATTATTGGCGCGCCCCTTGTCGAAGGGGCCGCGCGGTGCGGCATGCCCTCGCTTGCGGGAGGACGCCGATGCGCGACGCTGCGATCACCAATGACCTGACCGACTGGGAGCGCCGCTGATGTTCGGGCTGGGGTTGCGCCTGCCCGAGATCGCGCGCCGCCGAACCGCATTAGCGACGCCGACGCCATCGCCGACACCCGCGCCGTCGCCGACCCCGACCCCATCGGCATCGATCGACCGCATCGTGATCGAGGGCGACAGCATCACCTTCGCCGGCGGCGCGGGCAATGACGGCTTCGCGTGGCGCTATGCCGCGGCGGCGCCGGCGGGCAAGACCGCGACGGTCAACGCGCAGAACAGCCGCACCGTCGGCGGCGCGGCGTTCGCCGGGCCGCCGGTCGAGGGGGCGGACGACGGCACGCCGAGCGGCAACACGCTGGCGCTCAACCTGTCCGCCGACGTCGCCGCGGGCGCGCAGGCGATCCTGACGATGATCGGGACCAACGACCTGCAGACCTATTCGGTCGCCAATTACCGGCAGCGGCTGACGGCGTGGGCAACGTCGGCGCACGCATCGGGCGTCCGCATCGGCTGGTCGCCGCCGATTCCGCTCTGCACCAACCAGGTCTACGCCAACTACGGCGCGTTCACCGCCAAGCGCGCCGCGTTGCTGGCCAGCGCCCGCGACCCGGCGGTGTGGGGACAATGGGCCGATTTCTACTATCCGATGGGCGAGCAGCCCGATTTCAACGCCGCCGACAATACGGCGCTCATCAACAATATCGATGGCGTGCATCCGACCCAGGCGGGCCAAGATGTGCTCGGCACGATCCTGAAGACCGTCGCGGACAGCCTGTTCGATGCGACGCGCGCGGGATCGACGCGGATGTAC
Organism: Sphingomonas sp.; assembly: GCF_017304635.1. Taxonomy (GTDB): domain Bacteria; phylum Pseudomonadota; class Alphaproteobacteria; order Sphingomonadales; family Sphingomonadaceae; genus Sphingomonas. The sequence goes on along the minus strand of NZ_JAFKMA010000003.1, from coordinate 418,315 downwards.
GCCGCGCGCTGGCCGTCGAGTGAGACCAACCTCGCGACTGCGACCGTGATCGTGCGGCGGATCGTCGTGTCGGGACTCGATCCGGCGGGCACCTCGCTCGGCGCGAGCGTCACGGGCGCGCAGATCAGCCTCAACGGCGGCGCGTTCGGCGCGGCGATCGGCTCTGACGGCGGTAACGGCTACCGCCTGTACAATGGCGACACGATCGACCTGAAGCTGACGACGAGCGACAGCAATGCGAGCACCGTCGGCGTCGACCTGACCATCGGCAGCGAGACGCGGACGCTGACCTACCGCACGGTCGCCAGCGTGACGCCGGTCGCCTACGCCCATGGCGGCATCGCCAACAACCAGACGCCCGCGGTGTCTCCGGCCTTCACGCAAAGCTTCGGCGTGGCGTTCGCCGCGGCGGGCACGGCGGTGATCGCGCTCAACAGCGGGCGGATCGCGAGCGGCATGACCGTCGACGGCGTGGCGGCGACACGGTGCGGCACGGGGATCGTCTCGGGCAACGGCGATTCGCTCGACATCTGGACGTGCCCGATCGCGGCGGCGGGCGCGCGGACGGTAGTCGTGACCTATGGCGGGTTCACCAACCAGACGACATTGGCCTGGGGCGTGATGACCGGGGCCGATCCGACGCCGGTGCAGGTCGATTACGGCGCGCCAGCGAACGAGAGCCAGCCGCATCTGACCAACGCGCTGACCGTACCGGCATCGGGCCTCGCGCTCGCGTTCCTGTCCGAATATGGCGGGGCGGGCGCGACCGGCGGGTCGGTCAATAGCGGGACGACGCCGGTCGACGAGCTGCTCGGCGCGGTCAGCAATGGCGAGCGGGTGGGCCTGATCGTCGCCAAGCGCACGACCAGCGGCGTCGCCAGCTTCGATTTCGCGTTCGGCACCTTCTCGCGCGGCGCGGTGGTGTTCAAGGCGGCGGGGACCTGAAAGTGACGCGCTGGCGCGGGCGGCCGGTTCAGCCGGCCGTCCGCCGCCGGTGCCACCGCCGCCAGATCGCGAACACGCGCGGTCCCTCGACCAGATAGCGGCGCCACAGCCGGCGCGGTTCGCTGAGTAGGCGGAACGCCCATTCCATCCCCAGCCGCTGGACGAAGCGCGGCGCGCGGCGTTTGGCGCCAGTCAGGAACTCGATCGACGCGCCGATGCACAGCGCGACGCCGCGGGCACGGCCGCGCCGCTGGAGCTGGTGCGCGACGATCTCGCTTTGCGGCGCGCCGATCGCGAACAGGGTCAGATGCGGCCGCTCGGCCTCGACGACATCGACGATCGCCTGCTGCGCCTCGGCGCTGTGCAGCACGCGCATCGGCGGGTCGAAATGGAGGATGCGCGCGCCGGGCAGCCGCTCGCGCAGCCATGCCGCATCGGCCGTCCCCCCGCCGATCAGCGCGACCGTCGTCCCCGCCGGGATGCCGCCGTCGAGCAGTATGCGCGTCAGGTCGCTGCCCGGCACGACGGGCAGGTCGATCCGCGACAGCTTCGCCAACTTCGCCAGCACGCGGCTGTCGTTGACGCACAGGTCCGCGTCGCGCTCGGCGGCGACGAACGCAGCTTGCCAGGGTGGCGCGTCGCGCTGGTGCATCCGCACGACGTGATCGACGTTGGGCGTGACGACGTAGCGGAATCGCTCGTCGGCCATCGCCGCCAGCACCCAGCGGCGCACCGCGTCGAGGTCGGTCCGCGCGAACTCCATGCCGAGGAACTCGACCGTGGCGAAGGGCGGGCCGCCCCCGGTGTCCTCGCTCACCGCCAGCTGCTGCCGAGCAGCGGGTTGGGCCGGCGCTGGCCCGGCGGCAGGTCCATCGCGAAGTTCCGGCGCGCGGCCGCCTCGCCGGCGCGGGCCTCGTCGATGCACGCTTTGTCGCCGACCTTCGTGCAGACCTTGCCGAGCAGCTGCCACGCGCTGATCTTGGCCGGCGCGCGCTGCGTCAGCCGCCGTGCGACGTTGACCGCTTCCTGGCGATCGCCGCTTTCGATCAGCCACGCCGCGAAGTGATCGACGCGCACGGTGTCGAGCGGCCGCGCCCGGGACGCGTCGAGATAGGCCTGGCGCACCGCGACCGCATTGCCCTTGGCGCGATAGGCGTTGGCGAGCAGGTCGAAGCCGTCGCGTTCGGGGCACTGGCTCGCGACTTCCTGCGCGGCGATCACCGACTTGGTCGGATCCTGCTGCTTGAGCGCATCGATCGCGCGGACGCTCAGCGCGTCGCAATTGCTCTGGTCGGTCGTCAGCACCTTCTCGGCCGGGCCGGTATCGCCATTCTCGGCATAGGCGATGCGCGCGCGCATGCCCGTCGCCTCGCCGCCCGGCAGCGATCCGATCAGCGCGGCGGCGCTTGTCGTATCGCCCTTGCCCAGCAGGAAGCGCGCGACCGCGAGCCGCGCCGCCGGCGGGCCGTTGCTCGCCAGATCGTCGATCTGGCCGCGATCGAGCGGAGTCGCGTCGTATTCCGTCCACAGGTTGGCGAGCCGCGCGACCGCGTCGAGGTCGTCGCCATGCTTGGCCAGCAACGCCGCGCCGCGCTTGCGAGCGTCGTCGACATGGCCGAGCTTGTAGTCGAGATTAGCCTCGTCGATCGTCAGGTCGACATTGTCGGGGACGATCTCTCCCAACGCGCGGAACTGGTCGAGCATCAGGGCCGAATCGCCCTGGTCGCGCGCGCATTCGAGCAAGGCGGTCACGATCATCTGCTTGGGCCCGAGCCGCTTGAGCGCATCGCGCAGCAGCGCCAGCGCGTCGGCCTGGCGATCCGACAGGAACATCGCGCGCGCCTTCAGCACGACCCCCGGCTCGCTCTGCGCGTCGGCCTTCAGCATCTTGTCGCCGATCGCCTCGGCCCCGGCATAATCGTGATGGTTGAGCATGCCGACGCCCTTGATGAGCAGGGCGCTGGCATTGTTGGGCTCGACCGACAGGATGCGATCGGTCGCCGAGGCGGATTCGGCGTCGTGGCCGATCGAGGCGCCGATCTGTGACACCGCCTGCAACGCTTCGGGGTTCATCGGATCGATCGCGAGCGCCATGTTGTAGGCGTCGAACGCGCCACTATAGTCGCCCATGCGATAGCGGATGCGCCCGCTCAGCAGGATCAGGTCGATCTGGTCGTCGCGCAGCGCCAGCGCCCGGTTGATCGCGTTCAGCGCCGCGGGCAGATTCCCCGCGTCGAACAGCGATTGCGCGGTCTGTCCCTCGACATACGCGCGCTGCGTTTTGCTGCTGCAACCCGCGGTGACGACGCCTGCCACAAGTAATGCGGCAATAGCGTTTCCTTTAAAGAGGGTTAACCACCGGAGTTTAGGCTGGAAGGCGCGCATACCCGCTGCTATAGCGCCGAGGTTCTTTCCGTCGAGTATATTGGAGTTACGGCTTGCGTTTCCGTCTGGCAGGGGTGGGGCGCCGCATCGCGGCGGCTGGTCTGATCGTGGCTTCGTTCGCTTCGCTGGCGCTTAGCGCGCCGCGGGCGGCCTCGGCACAGGGGGCCGCGGATCCGGCCCCGACCTACACGATCAATCCGGGCGACGAGCTCGAAGTCTATGTGTGGGGCGAGGAGCGGTTGCAGCGCGTGCTGCGCGTGCTCCCCGACGGCACGGTGGCGTTCCCGCTGGTCGGCCAGATCCACGTCCAGGGCATGCTGCCCCAGGCGGTCGAGCGGATGATTAGCGAGCGGCTGAAGCCGCAATATCGCGGCGAAGTGCCCAACGTGACCGTGTCGGTGCGCAACCCGGCCGGCCTGCAATTCTCGGTGATGGGCAAGGTGCGCTCGCCGGGGTCGTTCACCCCGGGCCGCTACATCAACGTCATCGACGCGGTCAGCCTGGCCGGCGGCCCGGCCGAGTTCGCCAATCTTGACAATGTTTCAATCATTCGCCGCCAGGGTGACCATGACGTCACGTTGCGCGTGCGCTTGTCCTCGGTGTTCAAGGGGAATGCGGCGGGCACGATCGACAAGGGGACGGCCGTTCCGCTGCTCCCGGGCGATATCGTTATCGTACCGTAAGGGGTACGGTACCGGTCATTGGGGGTTTGAAGACGATGCGCAGCAAGGCAGTTCGGCACGCCGGACGCTGTATCGGGCTGGTCGCCCTGACGGGGGTGCCGATGCTCGCCCCCGGATTGGCGCAGGCGCAGGAAGTGCGCACCGGGCTGATCGCCTCGACCGGCCTGAGCGTCGAGACCAATCCGTACAACGCCTCCGATTCGAGCAACGCGGAATTCGCCGCGAACGCCGAACTGCGCCCCTCGCTGACGGTGCAGGACGCGCTGACGCAAGTGTCGATCCGCGGGTCGGCGCAGTTCCGCCAGTTCCTCCACCGCTACGGGCTCGAGGACAATTACTCGGTCGATGCCGAGATCGTGTCGAAGCGGTCGGAGCGCGTGACGCTGCGCGGCAGCGGGCTGTTCGCCTATAGCGAGGGCGGGTTCGCCGGATATGGCCGGCCGGGCCTGATCGCGTCCGATCCGCTCAATTCGTCCCCGGTCGATCCCGCTGCGACGACGCCCGACACCTCGTTGCAGAACTCGCTGAACGGCATCACCGACGTCAACCTGATCGGTACGCGGACGCGGCTGACGTCGCTCGCGTCGAACGTCGGCGTCGATTACCTGTTGTCGCCGCGCAGCAGCCTGTCGGCCGATTTCAACGCGCGGGCGCTCCGCTACCAGTCGGCGCTGGGATCGGACTACAACACGCTGGGCGGCGAGTTGCGCTTCAGCCACCAGTTCGACGAATATCTGTCGGTTGGGGTGATCGGCGGGTACGACCGCACCAACTATCTCGACCCCAATCAGGGCGATGCCGGGGTGATTTCGGCATTGCTGTCGGTCGACCGCAAGTTCGGCGAGCGCTGGTCGGCATCGGTCGCGCTCGGCGCATCGTTCACCAACATCGACGGGCGGCTCGGCCAGCCGGATACGCACTTTACCGCGCTGACCGGGCGCGTGCGCTTCTGCCGGCAGGGCGAGTTCACGCGGTTCTGCGTGGCCGGCGACCGCAGCCCGCAGCCGTCGATCAACGGCAACGTGCGCGTCACGACCAACATCAACGCCGACTATAGCTGGACGCTGGCGGCGCGCCAGCGCCTCACGCTCAGCGCGGCCTATGCCCGCACCGGCAGCAGCCACAGCCAGATCCTGACCGATCCGGCGGTCGATTTCGCCACCGGAACCGCGCGCTACGACAACGATTTCAACAAAAAGCTGACCGGTTTCGTCAGCGCCAGCGTCTCCAAGATCTATAGCTCGATCGCGCCGCGCACCGCCAATATCAGCGGCGCGATCGGTATCCAGGTCCATCTCGGGAATCCGCAGTGAACGATTATTACAGCGGCGGCGACGCGCCGATCGCACCGCCCGGCGACGGCGGTTTCATCGCCCAGCTGCCCTCGATCCTGTGGCAGCGCCGGTGGTTCCTCATCATTCCGCCGATCGTGCTGGCGGTGGTGGCGGTCGCCGCGGTGCTGGTGCTGCCGCGCCAGTACGAATCGAGCGCGACCCTGCTGGTCCAGGCGCCGAGCCTGCCGACCGACGTGATCGGCGGCGGCAGCGACAGCGACGTCATCGACCGCCGCATCGAAAGCCTGCGCCAGCAGGTCATCACCCGGCCCAAGCTGCTGGCGCTGATCGAGGCGAACCAGCTCTACGCCGCCGACCGCGCGCGCAAGCCGCTGTCGGCGATCATCGATACGATGCGCGAAAACATCACCGTCACCTCGATCGACGCCGATCTCAACGCGAGCAAGCCCGAGGATCGCACGATCGCGTTCAAGCTCGCGTATCGCTATTCCGATCCGGGCAAGACCCAGGCGATTGCGCAAAGCCTGATGGAGCAGATCGTCGAGCTCAACTCGACCTCCGACGTCGCCAATGCCAGCCAGACGGTCCAGTTCCTGACCGAGCAGAGCAACAACCTGAAGCGCGACATCACTGCGCTCGAGCAGCAGGTCGCCGGGCTCAACACCCGATACGGCGGCATCCTGTCGCGCGCCAATTCGCCGGTGATCGGCAGCAACGGCGCGGGCTACGACATGCAGATCGCCGAACTGGTCCGCGCCAACCAAGCGCTGGCGATGCAGAAGGAAAATCTCGGCACCGCCGACCAGCGCGATCCGATCGTCGCCAATGCGGAGGCCGCGCTGGCAGCCGCGCGTGCGACCTATGCCGAGACGCATCCCGACGTCATCATCGCCAAGCAGCGGCTGGAAGAAGCCAAGCGGCTGGCGGCGCAGAACGTGAAGAAGATGCCGGTCAGCAACCTCGACCAGCAGATCGCGTTCAACAACCAGCAGATCTCGAACCTGCGCGCGGCCAAGGCACGCGAAGCGGGTCAGGTCAGTGCCAGCATCGGCTCGCAGTCGATGGCCCCGGCGGTGCAGCAGGAAACCGCGCAGCTCCAGCAGAAGCTCGAGGGGCTCTACAAGCAGTACGACATGGTGTCGCAGCGGCTGATGACGGCGCAAGCCTCGTCGCGCGCCGCCAACGAACAACTCGGCCAGCGCCTCGTCGTGGTCGATCCGCCGGTCGTGCCCGACAAGCCCGTCTCGCCCAACCGCCTGCTGATCCTGGGCGGCGGCATCGCCGGCGGGCTCGGCCTCGGCTTGCTGCTGGCGTTCGCGGTCGAGATGCTGCTCCGTCCGATCCGCACCCCGGGCCGCATCGCCATGCTGACCGGCGCGCCGACGCTCGCGATGGTGCCGATGATCGACGACGGCAGCGGGGCGCGTTCGCTCGCCGCCCGCATCTTCCGCAACCCGTTCCGCCGATCGCAGAAAGCCGCGTAAATGACCGATCAACCGATCGCCGGCACCCCGCCCGCCGCCGCCATGTCCCACCGTCCGGCCACGGGCGCGAAGCCGCTCATCGTGTCGGGTGAGACGCTGCCCGCGCTGTCGCTGACGCCCGAGGAACTCGACCGCCAGCGGATCGTCGGCTTCAACAGCCGTGATCGCCGTGCGCGGCCCTATCACCTGCTGCGCACGCAGATCGGCAAGATCATGGCGCGCAACGACTGGCGGATGATCGGCATCACCAGTGCGACGCCGGCGGCTGGCAAGACCTTCACCTCGGTCAACATCGCCGCGACGCTGGCCGCGACGGCCGACAGCGACGTGATCCTGTGCGATCTCGACTTCCGTCGCGGGTCGATCGGCGAGATGCTCAACTACGTGCCCGACCACGGGCTGGGCGACTATCTGGCGGGCAACATCGCCGATCCGCACGACGTCGCCTTGCGGATCAACGACAGCAAGCTTGTCGTGCTGCCGACCAAGCCGTGCGCCGGCTCGTCGACCGAATTGCTGACCACCGAGAATTTCCGCACGCTGATGGACCGGCTGCACGCGATGCCGGCGGGCGCGAAGATGATCTTCGACCTGCCGCCGGTGTTCGCCGACGACGACGCGATGATCTGCATGGAATATCTCGACGCGTACCTGATGGTGATCGACCACGGCATCACCACCGCGCGTCAGATCGAGGAGGGCGTCCGCCTGCTCGATCCGTCACCGTGCGTCGGCACCGTCCTGAACCGGTACAAGGGCGGTTTCGCCGATCCCTATGGCTACGGATACGGCGACGTCTATGGTATGAAGCGTTATAACTGAGCTTGTTGCCGGACGCGCGATCGGCGCGCCACGAGGCCCGGGGGGGCCGGATCACGACCATGCCCGGGGTTCGAAGAGTTCCATGATCGATTGCACCATGCGATGACCGACGACATCCAGCCCCCGGTTGATCGCTCGACCGCGTCCGCCGAACCGTTCGGTCCCGACGACATCGCCGTCACGCCGGCACCGGCCGCGGCACCGCTCGGGTCCGCCGTCCCGGCGCCGGCCGCGCCGAAGCTCGCGATCGGACTGTTGCCGGGAATCGTGCTGGCGATCGGCGCGCTCGTGGTCGCCATGCCGACGATGGTGATGGTGGCGCGCGAAAGCTGGGCGACCGAGCAGGGCGCGCACGGCCCGATCGTGCTGCTGACCGGTATCTGGCTGCTCTACCACGCCTGGAAGCAGGCGGTCCCGATCGCACCGCCGCCATGGTGGCGCCCGGCGCTGATGATGGTCCCGGCGCTCGCCTTGTTCGTGCTCGCGCGCATCTCGCAGATCGTCGAGATCGAGGGGTACGTGATGTACGCGGTGCTGCTGACCGCATTCTATGCTCTGGTCGGTGGGCATGTCCTGCGGCGGCTGGCGTTTCCGTTGTTCTACATGGTGTTCGTGTTCCCGCCGCCCGACACCGTCGTCTACGCGCTGACGCTGCCGATGAAGATCGTCATCACCAAGACCGCGGTCGGGGTGCTGGCGCTGTTCGGTTATCCGGTCGGCTATACCGGCGTGTGGATCCAGATCGGGCAGTACCAGCTGCTCGTCGCGGCGGCGTGCGCGGGGCTCAATTCGATCATTTCGCTGTCGGTACTGGCGACCTTCTACATCTATGTCCGCCATGCCGGGGATGTGTTGCGCGCGCTGGTGCTGGCCTTGTTCATCGTGCCGGTCGCGATGGCAGCGAACTTGGTTCGCGTGATGATCCTGATCCTGCTGACCTATCATGCGGGCGAGGCGACGGCGCAGGGCTTCCTGCATAATTTCGCAGGGCTGACGATGTTCGCAGCCGCGCTCATCATCCTGTTCGGGATCGATGCGGCGGTGGGGCCGCTGCTGGCACGGGTCCGGCGCAAGTCGGTGGCGGCACGGGGAGTGATGGCATGAACGACGCGACACCCTTCCGCGGTCCGCGCCTCGATCGCCGCGCGTTCCTGATCGGCGGCACCATGGTCGTGGCGGCCGGTGCAGCGGCGGCGCGCATCCCGGTGCCCGACGTCTCGCCGATCGCCAACGACAAGTTCAAGGCGCTGGTCCCCGACACGATCGGGCCGTGGAAGTTCCAGCAGAGCAGCGGGCTCGTCCTGCCCCCCGACGACGCGTTGTCGGCGCGCCTCTACGACAATCTGGTCACGCGGGTGTATACCGATCCCGCCGGCCAGACGATCATGTTCTTGATCGCGTACAAGAATTATCAGGACGGCGTGCTGCAGATCCATCGCCCGGAAATCTGCTATCCGGCGGGAGGCTACAAATTGTCGCCGACGCTGGAGACCGAGATTCCGCTGCCCGGCCGCACGCCGTTGCCCGCCAACGCCTTTTCGGCGGACGGCAACCAGCATGACGAGCAAGTGCTGTACTGGACCCGGATCGGCGACGAATTTCCGCTGCGCTGGTCCGAACAGCGCATGGCGGTGCTGCGCGCCAACCTGATGCGGATCAACCCGGATGGCATGCTGGCGCGCGTGTCGATGCCCAGCGACGACATGATTGCCAGCCGTCCGGTGATGGTTAAGTTCGTCGAGGAACTGCGCAAGGCATCGCCGCCGGCGCTGCGTCGCATCTTGTTCGGACCCTTGGGATGATCGGCCGCGGGGACGGCCACGTGAGAGACCTAGAAAGGAAAATGCCCATGACTCGTATTACCCTCGGACGGTTGCTGTCCACCGGCTCCCGCCGCGGCATCCTGGTGACGATGGGGGCGGCCGTGCTGCTCGCCGGCTGCCACTCGAAGCCCACCGGCCAAGTCGTCGCGACCGTCAACGGTGACGAGATCACGCAGACCGAGCTCAATGCCGAACTCGGCAACATGCAGGCCGGCGGCGCCAATGCCGACAAGGCGGCGTTGCAGAAGGCGGCGCTCGAGCGGATCGTCGAGCGCAAGCTGCTGGCGGGCGCGGCGCGTCAGGACGGCATCGACCAGAGCCCCGAATTCATCGTCAAGCGCAAGCAGCTCGAGGACGCCCTGCTCGTCCAGATGCTGGCGCAGAAGATCGCCGGCGGTATCAAGACCCCGGCAACGGGCGACGTCGACAAGTTCATCTCGGACAATTCGAACATGTTCGCCGGCCGTACCATCTTCGCCGTCGACCAGTTGCAGTTCGACACGCCGAAGCGCGACGATTACGTCAAGGAACTGACCAACGCCCACACGATGGAGGCGGTGATCGCGGTTCTCGACAAGCTGGGCATCAAGTATCAGCGCCAGAACACCCAGGTCGATTCGGCAATGGTGCCGCCGCAGATGCTGACCCAGATCACCAAGCTGCCGGCGGGCGAACCGTTCGTCGTGCCGACCCCGGGTAAGATCACCGTCAGCGTCATCACCGGTACCAAGCCGGCGCCGCTCGCCGGCGACGTCGCGCGGCCGCTGGCGGCCAATGCGGTGCGCAACAACGAGCTCGGCAAAGCGCTCCAGCAGCGCCTGACCGCCGAGCGCGGCAAGGCGCAGATCCAGTACCAGCCGGGCTTCAGCGCCCCGGCCGGCGCGCCCGGCACCGCGGCGACCGGAACGCCCGCCAAGTAAGGCGGGTCGACATCGATCCGCAGGGGAACGCCGATCCTGTCCCGGCTCCGGTCGGGACAGGAAGGCGGCGGATCGGCAACGGGTGGGGCAGACGTGACACTTCTCACGGATGACGTAACGCGGCACCACGCGAAAATCCCCGCGCTCGACGGGCTGCGCGCGCTGGCGATCGTCATCGTCATGTGCTCGCATCTCGGCCTGCAACAGATCGTCCCCGGCCAGTTCGGCGTGACGTTGTTCTTCTTCCTCAGCGGCTATCTCATCACCACGCTGCTGCGGCAGGAGATCGAGGCGCACGGCCGCATCGATCTCGGGCGGTTCTACCTGCGCCGCATCGTGCGCATCCTGCCGCCGATGTATCTGACCATCGCGTTCTTTATGGTGCTGTCGGCGGTGGGGTTGCTCCACCCGCTGAACTGGCATGCGCTGCCGGTCGACTTCGCGTTCCTGTCCAATTACCTCCCGATCAGCGGGACGCCGATCGGGCTGTGGTCGCTGGCGGTCGAGGAGCATTTCTATCTCGCCTTCCCGCTGTTGCTCGGCCTGCTCGCGCGGCGGTTCAGCTTTGCGCAGTGCGCGGCGATCTTCCTGGCGCTGTGCGGCGTCGTGTTGGTGGTACGGCTGTGGGAAGTGCATCGCCTGGCCGACTTCTCGCAGGTCAATTTCTGGACTCATACGCGGATCGATTCGATCCTGTTCGGGTCGATCCTCGCATTGTGGAACAACCCGGTCGCCGATCGCGGCGACGTCGTCTCGCGCGGGACGACGGGCTATCTGATGGCCGCGGCGCTGCTGCTGCCGACCTTCGTCATCCGCGACGACGCGTTCCGCCAGACGTACCGCTACACGGTCCAGGGCCTCGGGCTGATGGTGCTGTTCAACACGCTGATCCGTGAGCGCGGCTGGGCGAGCAAGTTGTTCAACAACCCCGTCACTGGACAGATCGCGATCCTGTCGTACACGCTCTATCTCGTCCATAGCGGGCTGATCGCGATGCTGGTCCCCGCCGACGGCGGCCACGCTGTCGCGCGCAAGGTGATCGCGATCGCGCTGGCCTTCGTCTATGCGATCGCGATGCATCGGCTGGTCGAGCGTCCGCTCAATCGGTGGCGGCGCAAGGTCGAGCGAAGCGGGCTGGCCGCCGCGACCTGGGTAGGATCGAGCCGATGACCGCGGCGCGGCAACGTCCCGATTCAGGACCCGAGCGCGCGTCGTAGAGAAATCGTAACACAAGAACGGCTAATTTCCGCCGAATCCTGCGAGGTTGCGTTTGCGGACGGCGGGGAGTTGGGGCATGCCGCGCGCCAGGGGCAGGCGCACGGCAATCACAGGGCGGGACGTTCCTTTTGGACATGACGGCAACCAAGGCCTTGCTCACATCGAACCGCCTGTCGATGGAACAGCAGCGGACGCGGCTGTATGCCGCCTGCTGGATCCTCGATCTGGTGTCGATCGTCGCAGGGTTCCTGCTGGGCGATTATCTGAAAGGCCCGCACGGGCTGGAGATCGGCGGCGTCTCGCTGCTCTACGGACTGTTGCCGGCCTATACCGTCTTCGCGCTGATCTGCGGCGCGTACAGCGTTCGCTGCCTGACCGATTTCAACGAGGCCGCGCGGGCGACGCTGGCGGCGCTCGGTGCGACCGCGATCATCATGTTGACCTTCGCCTTCTTCGCGCAGGTCAGCTCGGTCATTTCGCGTCTCGCTCTGGTCTATGCGGTGTTCCTGTCGGGCGCCTTCATCCTGACCGGGCGCGCATTGGTATCGGCGTTCATTCGGTGGCGGATGGGGGATGCGGTCGAGCGTAACCTGTTGATCGTCGAGGGCAAGCCGATCGAGATCGTGCCGGGGTGCGACGTGATCGACGCTCAGGCACACGGTATCCTGCCCGATCTGGCGCAGCCCGACAGCAATGCGCGGCTCGGCGAGCTGGTCGAACCCTATGACCGCGTGTTTCTGGATGTGAGCGAGACGTATCGCGATGCGTGGGTCACCGCACTCAAGGCGACCGGCGTCGCCGCCGAATTGCTGGTGCCGACCCAGGCGATCCACGGCGCGGTCGGGCTCGGGCATTTCGGCAATGCCGACACGCTGATCCTGTCGCTCGGCCCGCTCAGCCTCGCCAGCCGCGCGCAGAAGCGGGCGTTCGACCTGGCGCTGACGATCCCGATCCTGATCTTCCTGGCGCCGTTGCTGATCGTCGTCGCGATTGCGATTCGGCTCGATTCGCCGGGCCCGGCCCTGTTCGCGCAGACCCGGATCGGCCGCAGCAACCGGCCGTTCAGGATCTACAAGTTCCGCTCGATGAGCACCGACAAGACCGACCATGACGGCAAGGTCTCGGCCAGCCGCGGCGACAAGCGCGTGACGCGCGTCGGCCGTTTCATCCGCGCGACCAGCATCGACGAACTGCCGCAGCTGTTCAACGTGCTGATCGGCAACATGAGCCTGGTCGGCCCGCGGCCGCACGCCACCGCGTCGACCGCCGGCGACCAGTTGTTCTGGGAAGTATCGCAGCATTACTGGATGCGCCACGCGTCGAAGCCGGGCATCACCGGCCTCGCCCAGGTGCGCGGCTTCCGCGGCAACACCGAACGGCCCGAGGATCTCGAGGCTCGGTTGCGCAGCGACCTGGAATATCTACAGAACTGGAGCTTCTGGCGCGATCTTGTTATCCTGTTCGCCACGGTAAAGGTCATCAGCCATGACAATGCGTATTGAGGCGGCGGCCGCGGCGAGTCGCCCGGCCGCTCGGCGTTGCGCCGATGGGGTGGGCCGCTAGCCATGCGCTTCGTCGTCCTTGCCGTCATCCTCGTCAGCCTGCCGGCGTTCATGTCGATGCTGCGGTCGCATCCGCACAAGCGCGGGCTGGCGTTCACGGCGATCGGCCTGATGCTGTTCCTGGGCGACACGCTGCGCATCGATGGCGCGATCATCGCCTGGCCGTTGTGGACCGGGACCGTCCGCGGGATGGAAATCTCGCCGATCGATTCGCTGTCGCTCGCGCTGATCCTGACGCGCCCGCGCTTGCCCGGCCGCGTGCCGTTATGGGGGGTGATCGCCTTCTACGGCGCGGCCGTCACCATGTCGCTGGTGCCGGCGTCGGTGCCGATGGCGACGTTCTTCGTCTGCTGGCAGTTCGCGCGAATGACGTTGCTGTTCGCGGCCCTGGCGAGCGAAATTCACCGCGACGACCTGCGCGGAGGGTTGCTGACCGGCCTGTCGCTCGGGCTGATGCTGCAAGCGAGCTACGTCATTCAGCAGAAGGCGCACGGCATGGTCCAGGCGACCGGCACGATGTTCCACCAGAACTCGCTGGGCATGATGACCGAACTGGCGCTGCTGCCGCTGCTCGCCGCGCTGCTGGCCGGGGACCGGCGCAAGCTGATCGTGGCGGGGATCGGCGCGGGCCTGATCGTGATCGCGGGCGGCGGATCGCGCGGCGCGATGGCGATTTCGGGCGGCGGGGTCGTCGTGCTGATGCTGTTGTCGCTGATCCGGGGCTACACGCCGGTCAAGGGCAAGGTGGTCGGTCTCGGCATGCTGGCCCTGGCGATCGCCGCCCCGCTCGCCGCGCTGACGCTGAAGGATCGCTTCGGGTCGAACTCGATCACCGCGCAGGACGACCAGCGCCCGGCGTTCGAACGTGCCGCGACGGCGATGGCGAGCGACCACCCGTTCGGGGTCGGCGCCAACCTCTACGTGCCGACCGCCAATACCAAGGGCTATGCCGATCGCGCGGGCGTCGCGTGGAACTTCGCCAACCGCTCCGCGCCGGTGCACAATGCCTATCTGCTGACGCGCGCCGAAACGGGCTGGCTGGGCGAGCTGGCGCTGATCCTGATGCTGGTGGTGCCGTTGCTCGCCGGCCTGCGGCTGGCCTTTTCGCGCCGCCAGGGCTTCGCCGGCGAGATGGCGCTGGGCTCGGCGGTCGCGATGGGCGTCAACATCGTCCACAACAATTTCGAGTTCGCGGTGGTGACGTACAACGTGCTAGCGATGGTGTTCCTCAACCTGGCGATCATCGCGTCGCAGATTCGTGGTGAACGCTATCGCAAGAACGCGCGACCTGCGCCACAGCGGGCGCCGGCGCCTCGCCTGACGCCGGGGCTGGCTGTGGCCGGCCGGCGCGCGCGTTGACAGGGATCATGATTATGCACACGGGGCGACATTCGGCGTTCGGGGGGACGCAACCTTTCTCACCAGGGGGCCGAGAGTAACATGGAAGTCGAAAAGAGCTGGGAAACCGGGATGCTCGGCTATGGCGATGTCCTGAAAGGCATCGTCGCGTCGTATCCGCATGCCGGCGTCCTCGAACTGGGCGCCGGACGACGGCCGTCCTTCACATTGGAGGAGATGCCGTCGTCGATCCGCTCGTACACGGTCAACGACATCAGCGCGGAGGAACTGGCGCTGCTGCCCGAAGGCTATGACGCGGCGCGTTTCGACGTCAGCGGCGACGCGAGCAACTTCCGCGACCAGTATGACGTCGTGTTCTCGCGCTTCCTGGCCGAGCACGTGGCGGACGGCGAGGCGATGCACCGCAACGTCTATCAGGTGCTGCGGGAAGGCGGGGCGGCGTTCCACCTGATCCCGACGCTGTATGCGGTGCCGTTCGTCATCAACAAGTTCCTGCCAGAACGGCTGACCAGCTGGGTGCTGGCGAAGTTCGCGCCGCGCCGCGCGATCAACCCGAAGTTTCCGGCTTATTACTCGATGTGCTATGGCAATCCCGACAAGATGGCGCGCAAGCTGACCGAGATCGGGTACAAGAAGGTCGAGATTCGCAACTTCTACGGCCATTTCTACTACGAGAAAATTCCGGTCCTGCGCAGCGTCCACCGCTGGTTCTCGGACCTGGCGGCGCGTCGCGAATGGACCAGCCTGTCGAGCTACGCGTATATCAAGGCTTACAAATGACCCCGTCCCAGGCGCGCGATCCTCGCACGCCGACGAATGACGCCTTGAGCGCCGGCGGTCCGCTGCTCGACACGGACGCCGCGACGCTGCCGCCGCCGCCCGACCGCCGCTTGCGCCCGCGCAACGTGGCGGCGGCGGCGCTGCGCGATCCGATGGCGCGGCGCGCGATCTGGCTGACCCTGCCGTTCGGGGTGCAGCAGATGCTGCGCCTGCTGACCAACATCGTCCTCGCCCGCCTGCTCGCGCCGGAGATGTTCGGTGTGATGGTGCTCATCAACACCTTCCGCACGGGCACCGAATTGCTGTCCGACCTGGGCATCGGGCAAAGCGTGGTGCGCAGCCCGCACGCCCACGACCAGACGTTCCTGGACACGGCGTTCACGGTGCAGTTCCTGCGCGGCGTCGCGCTGATGGTGCTCGCGCTGCTGGCGGCGGTGCCGCTGTCGCGCGCCTACGGCAACCCCGACCTAGCGCCGATCGTCGCGGTGGTCGGCGTCACGTTCATCTTCACCGGCCTGCAATCGCCCGACATCTTCGTGATGCAGCGCGACATGCGCGTCGGCCAGCGCGGCGTATACGACATGGCGTGCACCGTGCTGCAATCGGCGATCACGATCGGGCTCGCCTGGTGGTGGGGGAACGTCTGGGCGCTGGTCTGGGGATTGTTCTTCAGCTCGCTGGTGTCGACCGTCCTGACCTATTGCTTCGCGCCGTTCCGTCTGCCGCGGCTGACCTGGCATCCCGAATATTCGTCGGAGATCTTCCATTTCGGCAAATGGGTGTTCCTGTCGACGGCGATCTATTTCGCGGCGATGAGCACCGACAAGATCTATTTCAGCGCGGTGCTGCCACTGGCGCTGGTCGGCGTGTACGGCGTCAGCCGCACCTTTTCCGACATGCTCAACGCGCTGGCGCAGCGGTTCGGATCGTTCCTGGTCTTCCCCAAGATCGTCGAGCTGCGGCACAAGCGCGGCGAGGTGTCGGCGACGTTCCAGCGCAAGCGGCGGCTGGCGCTGGCGGCGATCGGCGTCGCGCTGGCGGTGTCGCTGGCGGTGTCCGACCGGCTGATCCTGTTCCTCTACGACAAGCGCTATCACGAAGCTGCGTTCATGCTGCCGGTGCTGCTGGCGAGCGCATGGTTCGCGGTGCTCGGCGCGTTCGGCGAGGCGACGCTGTTCGGGCTCGACAAGCCGCGCGCGAGTGCCGCCGGCAACGTCGCCAAGTTCGCCATCCTGATCGTCGGCCTGCCGCTGTTCGTGCCGCATTACGGCGTGTTCGCCGGGCTGATCGTGCTGATGTTCGGCGAGATCGGGCGCTGGCTGGCGCTGGCGCTGGCGCTGCGGGCGGAGAGCCTGGCGTCGGTCCGCGACGACGTGGCGATCACGGTCGGCATCGCGGTGCTGGCGGTGGCACTTAAGTTCGCGCTGGGGGCGGTCGGGCTGGTGCCGACCTTCCAGCAATGGTGGGCGCTGGGGGCGGCGGTGCATGGCTGACGTGCCCGCCATCGGCGTCGTCGCGATCGGCCGCAACGAGGGCGAGCGGCTGAAACGCTGCCTCGCCTCGATCGGCGGCGGCGTGCCGGTGGTCTATGTCGACAGCGCCTCGACCGACGGCAGCCCGGAGGCGGCACGCGCCGCCGGCGCCATCGTCCTGCCGCTCGACCTGGCGCGACCGTTCACCGCGGCGCGGGCGCGGACGGAAGGCGCGGCGTTGCTGTTCGACCGGCACCCGGAGACGTCGCTGGTGATGTTCGTCGACGGCGATTGCGAGCTGGAGGCAGGCTGGCTGACGACGGCGGCTGATTTCCTGGCCGCGCATCCCGACTTCGCCGCGGTCGGCGGGCGGCGGCGGGAGCGGCATCCGGAAGCGTCGTTCTACAACGCGCTCGCCGATTACGAGTGGCGGCAGCCGGCGGGCGAGACCGATTCGTGCGGCGGCGACGCGATGATGCGGGCCGATGCCTATCGCGCCGTGGGGGGCTTCGACGCCCGGATGATCGCCGGTGAGGAGCCGGAGCTGTGCAGCCGCCTGCGCGCCACACGGTGGCGGATCATGCGGCTCGACGCGCCGATGACGATCCACGACGCCGCGACATTCAGGTTCAGCCAGTGGTGGCGGCGCGGCGTGCGCAGCGGGTTCGGCTATGCCCAGGCGTGGCGGGCGACACGCGGGCAGGGCCAGCCGCTCTACAATCGCGAGCTAAGCCGGGCGTTCGGCTGGGGCGCCGCGCTGCCGCTGGTCAGCATCGCTCTCGCCATCGCCGTGCATCCGCTCGCGATCCTGCTGTGGCCGGGCGTCAACCTGCTCCAGATCGCGCGCTGGTCGGGCCGCGTCGGCGTGCGGCATGCGACGCTGGCGGCGGTCGCCCATTTCGCCGAATTGGCGGGGGCCCTGCGCTATATGTGGCGCGCCATGCGCGGCGATGCCGGCGGGACGTTGATCTACAAATGACCGATCCTGCCGCCGCGAACCCGGCCGGCGCGGTCGGCTATGTCATGACGCATTACCCGCGGAATGCGCAGACCTTCATCGCGGGCGAGATCGACAGCGTCATGGCGACCGGCATGGCCGTCGAAACGTTTGCAATGAATCGGCCGGACGCCGTCGAACTCGCCGTTCCGAGGGCGCGCGAACGCAGCGCGGCGACGCACTACCTCAAGGATCGACCGCTCGGCGCGATCGGCGACGCGATCGCGCTGACGCTCCGCCATCCGATCGGGATGGCGCGGATCAAGTGGCTGGCGCTGACGAGTGCCGGCGGCAGTCCGCGCCGGATGGCGCGGCGGCTGGCGCACTTCGTCCAGGCCGCGCGCGTCGCGCGTGTGGCGCAGCGGCAGGGCATCCGCCACCTCCACGCGCATTTTGGGCTGGCGCCGGCGACCATCGCCTGGTTCGCCAGCCGGATAATCGCACTCGACGGCAAGCCCGCCGGGTTCAGCTTCACGATCCACGGCTTCCACGATTTCGTCGATCCGGCCGAGACGCGCCTCGACCTGAAGGCGCCGGCGGCGGCGGCCGTGGTGTGCGTCAGCGACTTCACGCGTGGGCAGCTGTTCCTGCAGGCCGACTCCGCGATCTGGCCGCGCGCGCATGTCGTTCGCTGCGGGGTCGATCTGACCGCGTGGCAGTTCGCGCCGCGCGAGCGAGGGAGCGAGGCGCCGACGATCGTCGCGCTGGGGCGGCTGTCGCCCGAAAAGGGGTTTTCGGTCCTGCTCGACGCGATGGCACGGTTGCGCGACGCGGGGGTCGTGGCGCGGCTGCTGCTGATCGGCGAAGGGCCGGAGCGGGGAGCGCTGGAAGCGGCGATCGCCCGGTTCGATCTCGCGGATCGCGTGACGCTCATGGGCGAACTCGCCCCCGCCGATGTCCGGACCGAACTGCGCCGCGCCGACATTTTCTGCCTGCCGTCGTTCAGCGAGGGGTTGCCCGTGTCGATCATGGAGGCGATGGCGGCCGGCGTGCCTGTCGTGACCACCTGGATCGCCGGAATTCCGGAGCTTGCCGAAAACGGCGTAACCGCCTGGACGGTGCCGCCCGCGCGCGCCGACGCGCTGGCCGATGCCTTGCGCGAGGCGATCGAGAACCCGGCGCTTGCCGCGACGCGCGCCGCCGCCGGTCGCGCGCGCGTCGAACAGCTGCACGACCAGGCCGCCAATGGCCGCGCGATGGCCGACCTGTTGCGCAGGCTCGGCGCATGACTCCGATCCGGCAGCAACCCCTGCGTGCGGCGGTGATCGGCTGCGGCGCGATCGCGTACGAGCATCTGCCGTTCGTCGCCACCTCGCCGCTCGCCGACCTGGTCGCGGTGTGCGACATGTCGCCGGCGATGGCCGCCGCGGCTGGCGAGCGGTTCGGCGCTGGCGCCACCTACACCGACGTCGCGACGTTGCTCGCGCAAGTGACGCCGGACATCGTCCACGTCCTGACCCCGCCGCACACCCATGATGCGATCGTCCGTCAGGCGCTGGCGGCCGGCGCCCACGTCGTCTGCGAAAAGCCGATGACGGGAACCGAGGCGGAGACCGCCGGGCTGATCCACGCCGCCGACCTGGCGGGCAAGGTGCTGGTCGAAAGCCGTAACCTGTTGTGGAACGACGCGGTGATCGCGCTGCGCAAGCTGATCGCCGACGGCCGGCTTGGCCGCGTCGCCGAATGCGACGTGTTGCTGTCGCTCGATTTCCTCGCCGGTCCGTTCGGCGATCGCAACCTGAGCGGGCGGGCGGTGGCGTTGCCGGCCGGCGCGGTGCACGATTTCCTGCCGCATCTAATCTATCTGTTCGAAGCGCTGAGCGGCGTCGGCGACGAATATGAGGCGCGCGGGTTCCTGCAGAATCGTACCGCCAACCCACGCGCCGGGTTCGACCATATCGATGCGCTGATCGACGACGGGCGCGTGCGCGGACGGCTGCGGATCGCGACCGACGCCTATCCCGAAGCGTTCCGCGTGGTCGTGCGCGGAACCGAGGGGACGGCGGAGACCGACCTCTACAACCCCTATCTGCGCTACGATGCCGCGCCCAATGTCGGCAAGCGCGCCCCGTTCGGCCAGGTCGCCAACGGCAAGGCGTTGCGCCGCGCCGGCTGGGCGAACCTGCGCAACAAGATCATGCAGCACGGGACGATGCACGGCCTGCCGCGGATGCTGGAGGCGGTCTATCGTGCGATCATCGACGGTACGCCGCCCCCGATCACTGCGACGGAGATGATCGCGACCGCGCGGATGTGCGACCGGCTGGTCGCGTTGGCGGACGCGTCGTGAAGGTTCTGGTCACGGGTGCCGGCGGCTTCCTAGGCCGGGCGGTCGCGGCGGCGGCGGCGCGGGCCGGGCATCAGGTGCTGGCGATGGTCCGCCCGGTATCGCTGGCGAAGGGCGGCACGTTCCCGGCCGGCGTGACGCCGCTTGCCGGTGATCTGCGCCAGCGCGGGGCGTGGTGCGACGCGATCGGCGACGTCGACGCGGTGGTGCACTGCGCCGCGGCGTTCGGCGACTTGCCGTCGCAGCTGGCGGGCACGGTGCTCGCGACCGAGAACCTGCTCGCCGCGCTGCCCCATACGCTGCGGCGGATCGTCCATGTCAGCAGCCTGTCGGTCTACGATTTCGATGCGCCCAAATTCAACGGCGTGCTCGACGAAGCGACCCCGCTCGAGCGCGATCCGCTGCGCCGCGACGCCTACACCCAGACCAAGCTGTTGCAGGAGCGGCTGGTGCGCGATCACGCCACGCGGCAGGAGATCGAACTGGTCGTCGTCCGCCCCGGCGCGATCTACGGGCCGGGCAAGGATTGGGACGCGGGGACCGGGCTGAAGGCCGGACGGTTCGACCTGATCTTCGCGCCGCGGTCGCGGATGCGGCTGGTGCATGTCGACAATTGCGCCGATGCGATCGTCGCCGCGTTGGCGGCCCCGCTCGACGCGCCGTTGACGGTCGACCTGATCGATCCCGAGCAGCCGTCGCACTGGCGTTACCACCGCCTCGCGAAGCAGGCGGGCGTGCCGACCGGCATTGCGGTGCCGGTGCCCTATGTCGCCGTGCTCGCGCTCGGCTGGTCGGCGAAGCTCGCCAGCCGGCTGTTCTTCAAGGGGAAGGCGCGGTTGCCAGAACTGCTCGACCCGCCGCGCCAGCGGGTGCGTTGGCGGCCGTTGCACTATCCGAACGTGCGGGCACGCGAAGCGCTTGGCTGGACGCCGAGAGTCGATCTGGCCACCGGGGTCGCGAGGCTCGTCAAACGTGCCGACTGACCGCTTTTCTTAACACCGGTCACGACGTTTCACTTTGACACAGGCCGATTTTCCGCCCGAATCGCGCGTTTACCGGCACGTTTTGCGGGAGTATCGGGAACCGACTCGTTGACGCGGGGTTGAGCGAGTCGCCGGTCGTATTCGGCCATGATGCGTAACAGAAGGAAAAGGGGTTGTGGCTCGTTCGTCGATCCACCTGGGGCTCTCGAAAGCCTTCGTCGTAGCAGCTATCAGCTGCGCCGTCGTGCCGATGTCGGCCAATGCGTCGGTGGTCGTGACGTCGATGTCCAGCGAAGCGACGTATAGCGGCACCGTGGCCGCGTACAATTTCGAGCCGGCGCCGCCCTACGTCAACGGAGCGGCGGTCGCGCGCGACGCGAGCCGCGAGCACTTGCCCGAGCCGGCGACTTGGGCGATGATGATCCTGGGCTTTTTCGGGCTCAGCTTTGCCGTCCGCGGTCGCACCACGCGCAAGCCCCGCGCGCGCGTTCGCTACAGCTGATCGCCGTCAATCGAGTGGACCAGCAGGGCGGCGATAGCTGCCCCTTTTTCGTTGGGGCCGGTCAACCGCCGGCGAGGAAGTCGGCGATCGATCGCTGCCACGCGTCGCGATCATACTTGGCGAGCTTGGCCGGAATCCGCGCTTGCGTCTCGGCACGAAGCGTCGCCGACGAGCGGAACGCGTGATCGATCAGCGCGGCTAGCCCTTGCGCGTCCCCCGGCTCGCACTGTGCGACATCCTCGGTATATTCGACGGTCGCCGCACTCCGCGTCGCGACGACCGGCGTGCCGACCAACTCCGATCCGACGATGGTGATGTGCCCGCAACACGTCTCCGCCGACTTCAGCGGGACGATCGAACAGGCGGCGTCCTGCGTGATCCGCCACGACGTCGGCGCGTCGAGATTGGTGTGGACCGTGACGTTCGCCGGGATCTCGGGCAGCCGATTGTGCGGCCGGCAGACGACGAGGAACGGGATGTGCGGCAGCATCGCGGCGGCGCGCATCAGCGTGACGTGATCGCGCCCCTCGCCACCGACCGCGGCGACATAGTTGCCCGGTGTGGCAAAGGCATTGGTCGGCGCGACGACCGGCGTGGTCTGCGCCCAGAGCAGCCGCTCGAACCGCTCGATCGGCAGGCCGAAATGGGCCGAATAGAGCTCCCGTTCGAACGCGGAGAATACGATGAACCGCGTTACGTCCTCAAGCGGTGCCCAAGCTTTGCGATAGCGCGATCCCTGCGGCAGGTCGGTGAAGTTGAAGGTGAAGGCGAGGTGCCGCGACTTCCTGCCCCAGAACCGTTTCTGCCACGCCACCATCAGCGACACGCGCGGCATGTGCGACACGATCGGCTCGCCGTGCGACGAGGCCAGCACGGCCTGCGCCCCGGCGCGCAGCCGCGACAGTTTGGGCCGCGTGACGGCGCGTTCGATCGCATTGGCCGGCTGCGCGCTGATCTCGGTCACGCGCAGGCCCGGCGGGAACGGCACGAACGAGGTGACGCTGCCGTCGAACTCGGCGACGTTGACCGCGGCGGACGCCATGGCCGGTTCGCTCACGCCCGCTCGTCCCGGCGGCGGTCGGGACCGCGCACGCGGCGTTCGCGCGGGCCGCGCTCGACCGCGCGCAGGATGGCGCGGCCGTACGCCGTCTTCTCGTAGCGTTTGCCGAGCGCGGTCGCGGTGTCGGCATCGATGAAACCGTGCTCGAACGCGATCTCCTCCAGACAGGCGATCTGGATGCCTTGGCGATGTTGCAGTGTGCGAACGAACTCGCTTGCCTCGAGCAGGCTGTCGTGCGTGCCGGTGTCGAGCCAGGCATAGCCGCGGCCCATCTGTTCGACGAACAGGTCGCCCGCCGCCATGTAGAGCCGGTTGAGGTCGGTGATCTCCAGCTCGCCGCGCGCCGACGGCGTCAGGTTGCGGGCATAGTCGACGACGCGATTGTCGTAGAAATACAGGCCCGTCACCGCGCAGTTCGACTTCGGCACCGCCGGCTTTTCCTCGATGCTGATCGCGCGGCCGTCGGCGTCGAGCTCGACCACGCCGTAGCGTTCGGGATCCTCGACCTGATAGCTGAACACGGTCGCCCCCTGGTCGCGCGCGACCGCGCTCGCCAGCAGTTCGGGCAGGCCGGCGCCGAAGAAGATGTTGTCGCCCAGCACCAGCGCGACGCGATCGTCGCCGATGAAGTCCGCCCCGATCGTGAACGCCTGCGCCAGCCCCTCCGGTCGCGGCTGCTCGGCATAGCTGATCGCCAGCCCGATCGCCGACCCGTCGCCGAACAGGCGCTGGTAGTTGGCGAGATATTCGGGGCTGGAGATGATGAGGATGTCGCGGATGTCGGCGAGCATCAGCACCGACAGCGGATAATAGATCATCGGCTTGTCGTAGACCGGCAGCAACTGCTTGTTCACCGCCAGCGTCGCCGGGTGCAGCCGCGTGCCGGAACCGCCGGCGAGGATGATGCCCTTCATGTTACGGGTCCGATCAGTTCGTCGAGGATGTCGCCCAGCGCGTCCTGCCACGCGCGGGGGGTGATGCCATAGGCCTGGCCGATCGCGTCGTGCGACAGCAGCGAATTGGCCGGACGCCGGGCCGGCGTGGGGTAGGCGGCGGACGGGATCGGCTCGACCGTCGCGGATGGGCCGCCGCGCGCGGTCGACTGGCGGAAGATCTCGGTCGCGAACGCGGCCCAGTCGGTCGCGCCGGCATTACTGAAATGGAACGTGCCGGTCGGAGCGTCTTTGTCCTCCACCAGCCGGACCGCGATCCGCATCAGCGTGTCGGCCAGGTCGGCGGCGGCGGTCGGCGAGCCGTGCTGATCGGCGACGACGCGCAATTGGTCGCGGTCGGCGGCGAGCGCGAGCATCGTCTTCACGAAGTTGCGGCCGTGCGCGGAAATCACCCAGGCGGTGCGAACGACGACGTGCCGCGCGCCGCTGGTGCGGACTGCGAATTCGCCGCCCAGCTTGGAGGCGCCATAGACGCCGATCGGGCCGACCGCGTCGCCGGGCTCGTAGGCGCCGACCTTGTCGCCGGCGAAGACATAGTCGGTCGAGACCTGGATCAGCGGGATATCCGCCGTCGCGCAGGCGGCGGCGAAGGCGGCGGGGGCGAGCGCGTTGATCGCCCAGGCGGTGACTTGGTCGCTCTCGGCCTGGTCGACGGCGGTGTAGGCCGCGCCGTTGATGATCGCGGCCCAGGGGCGTTCGGTGACCTTGGCGGCGATCGCGGCGGTGTCGCGCATATCGAGATCGGCGACGTCGATCGCGACCACCCGCCAGCCCGCGGGCCAGTTCGCGCGCTGCAACTCCGAGCCGAGTTGGCCGCCGCCGCCGGTGACGAGGATGTCAGGCATCGCCGCTTACGCCGCCAGCCCGCGGCGCTCGGCCGCCTTGGCCGCGACCAGCGGCCGCCACCACGCCTCGTTGGCGAGGTACCAGGCAATTGTCTTCTCGATCCCACTCTCGAACGTCTCGGCGGGCGACCAGCCGAGCTCGTCGCGAATGCGCGAGGCGTCGATCGCGTAGCGCTTGTCGTGCCCAGGCCGGTCGGCGACCGAGGTGATCTGCTCGGCATAGGCGTGGCCGTCGGCGCGCGGGCGCAGGCGATCGAGGATCGCGCACAGCGTATGCACCACCTCGATATTCTGCTTCTCGTTGTTCCCGCCGATATTGTAGCTGCGTCCCGGCACGCCCCGCTCGAATACGGTCTGCAACGCGCGGACGTGATCCTCGACGAATAGCCAGTCGCGCACCTGGTCGCCCTTACCGTAGATCGGCAGCAGCTCGCCATCGAGCGCCTTGGCGATCATCAGCGGGATCAGCTTTTCGGGGAAGTGATAGGGCCCGTAATTGTTCGAGCAGTTGGTCACCAGCACCGGCAGTCCGAACGTATGCCCCCAGGCTGACACGAGATGGTCCGACCCCGCCTTCGACGCCGAATAGGGCGAGCGCGGATCGTAGGGCGTATCCTCGGTAAAGAAGCCGGTCTCGCCGAGCGAACCGTACACCTCGTCGGTCGAGATGTGATGGAAGCGGAATCGTGCCTTCGCGTCCGAGTCGAGCGACTGCCAATAGGCCAGTGCTTCGCCGAGCATTGTGTAGGTGCCGACCACGTTGGTCTCGATGAACGCGCCCGGTCCGTCGATCGAGCGGTCGACATGGCTTTCGGCGGCCAGGTGCGTGACGACGTCGGGCCGGAACTCGGCGATCGCCGCGCGCACCGCCGCCGCGTCGCAGATGTCGCCCCGCACGAAGCCGTAGCGGTTCGAGTCCGCTACCTGCGCGACCGTCGACAGGTTGCCGGCATAGGTCAGCTTGTCGAAGTTGAGCACGACGTGGTCGGTCCGTTCGATCAGGTGGCGGACCAGCGCCGATCCGATGAACCCGGCGCCGCCGGTGACGAAGATGCGCATCTGGGGAACCTCTTAGACCAACGGCGCCAGCGGGCGGCCGTCATAGCTGAACGGGGTGTCGAAGTCGGCGAGCAGGGGCTGCACCTTGTCCTTGTCGGACAGTTCGGGCGTCGTGCCGGCGGGGATCGGCCAGTCGATCCCTGCGCTGTCCCAGCGCACCCCGCCATCCGCCTGCGGCGCGTACAGGTCGGAGCATTTGTAGACGACCTCGCAATCGCGCTCGAGCGTTACGAACCCATGTGCGAACCCGACCGGGATGTAGAGCTGGTCGCCATTTTCGGCTGACAATTCGGCGCCGACCCACTGGCCAAAAGTCGGCGAGCCGCGGCGGATATCGACTGCGACATCGAACACGCGACCGCGGATGCACCGCACCAGCTTCGCCTGCGCGCGCGGGGGCGCCTGGAAATGCAGGCCGCGCAGCGTGAAGGCGGGCGCCGAATAGGAATGATTGTCCTGCACGAACACCGTATCGATGCCGAGTCCGGCGAACGTGTCGCGGTTGTAGGTTTCGGTAAACCAACCGCGCGCGTCGCTGTGGCGCTTGGCGCGGATCAGGCGGACGGGGCTGTCGCTCATCGTGTGTCGTCGTTCCTTGCGCGCAGCCGCCCTGTACGTTGAAGCCCCTGCGCGATCATCCTATTATTTCGGGTTAATCGCCGGCTTCGCGGCACCGAGCGTGCCTTTGGTCTGATCGGCCATCAGCTTGCCACCGGTTTCGTCGGCGCGAAGCACGCTGACCGGGGGCGCGGTCAGCGCCTGGGTCGGGTGGATCGCGGTGCCGAGCGCGTCGTCGCGGACGGTCGTGCGGTTGATCGGCCGGGCGACGACGGCGGGCGCGGGCGTCGCTCCCGTCAAGGCCAGCGCCGCGGCAGCATCGGCGGCCGAATCGCCGGCGGCGGGCGTCACGCTCGCCTCGGCCATCGCATCGTACGGTGCGCCGAACGCCAGCGGCCGGCCGAGCGGCCCGCGCATCGTGTAGAAGATATGCGCGCCGATCGTCGCCACCTTGTCCAGGCTCCCGGCCCAATAGGGCACGACGTAGTTGGCATGATAATGCGTCGCGAGGCCGATCGAGCGCTCGACACGGCCCGCCAGCGCGTCGCTCGCGATCCTGCGCGCGGCGATCCATCCGGCGAGCGACGGCTTGCGCGCGAGGCTGCCGTCGCAGGTGAAGCTGAACTGGCAGCCGGTGCGCTGTTCGGATCCCTGGAACACCACGCCGCAGACGGTGTGCGGGAAGATCGGGCTGCGCATGCGGTTGAGCACGACCTGCGCGACGGCGCGCTTGCCGGTGTCGCTCTCGACCGCCGCTTCGTAATAGATCGCCTGCGTCATGCAGGTGAGCGCGGCATCGCTGCTGCCCAGCGGCACCGTCGCCGCGGCGGGCAGGATGAACGGTCGCGCCCGGTCGTGAACGGCGCGATCGTTGGGCCGCGCCGCGTTGAGCATCACCGCATCGGCCGGCGCGATCGCGAGCGGGGTGTTGGTCAGCAACGTCGCGACGTCGCCGGTCGGCACCGGGGCGGGCGGCGGTACCGGCTGCGTCACGCTCGACCGGGGATGCCCGGCCCACGGCATCTTCGTCAGCCGATCGCTGCCGAGGATCAGCGGCACGACGATCACCAGCACGACGGCCAGCGCCAGCCACAGCTCGCGCCGCGTCGGCCGCCAGCCGCGCCGGGCAGGAAGGGTCAGCGCCGCCATGTCCTCACCGCGCCGCCGCCGGCAGATTGGCGGCGATCACCTGGTCGAGCGCCTGCGCCAGCTTCTGATCGTTGGCATCGGTGAAATGGGTGTCGGGCAAGTAATTGGACGGGTCGTTGGGATCGACCACGCTTTCGGAGCTCAGATACGGGATATGGTCGCGCTCCAGCGTATCGGCCAGCGCGCGGTGGAGCTGGTCACCGTAGCCGTAATTGTTGACGACGTAGATCACCGGCACTTGCCCGTTATGCCGCGCCATCGCGGCGAATTGCGCGATGATCGCATTGGCGACGCGCACCGCCTCGCTGTCGGCATTGAAGCCACGCGCGGTCAGCACGTCACCCGCCGTTTCACGGTCGCGGCGATTGATCCAGGCGCGTCGAGCAAGGCGTACCAGCGTCGAATGGTCGAGCCACGTCGCGCGGAACATCAGCGAGTCGTAGAACGGGTCGTAGCGTTCATACATCGCCACCGCCGCCGCCCATTTCCGCGGATCGTCTAGCGTCGCGACAAAGTCGGTGAACGATTCGTAGGGTGGGGTAATGACGCGCAGCTTGCCGTCGCCGCCGATCAGGTAGCGATCCTGCGTATAGGCGAGCGGGAAGCTAACGTTCCAGGTCATCGGCGTCATCGACGTGATCTCGGGCAGCGTCGACGACATGATCGCCAGCACCACGACCTTGCTCTTCCGCCCGGCGGCGTCGCGGCGATACGCGCCTAACGACCAGTTGGTGGTGGCGCCCGGCGCGCCGACGCTGCGCACCGCATAATTCGGCGATTCGTTATGCAGCGCCTCGGCCAGCCGCATCGCGTGGCTCATGCCGTAGACGGTGACCGGGGTCGCGCCCGGCGCGGCGGGTCGATCGGTCGCCTTGAGCGGGCTGTACCAGCCGGCCAGCGTGATCGGCGCGGTCGCGCTCGGGTCGGCACGCGTCATCCGGCGCACCCGCGCCTCCATCGAGCGGCCATAATCGAAGAACAGCTGCAGCTTGCCCGGATTGACGTCCTTCACGTCTTTCGAGAAAGAGAAGGCGACGCTCGCGCCGATGTCGAGCAGCACCAGCCACAGCAATGCCCAAGTCAGCGTCCGCCACGCGCGGCGGCGCACGGTCGTGCCGTCGGGCTCAGAACTGGAAGTAGATGAACTGTGCGGGTGCATTGCTCATGCCCATGACCAACAGGAAAACCATCAGCGCCATGAACAGCCCGACCGTCCAGGCGGGATAACGCTGGTAGAAGCGACCGTCGCCGCCGGCGCGATACTGGCCGATCTCCCACGTGCCCAGCACCAGGATGCCGAGCAACGCCGACAGCGGCGGCAGGCTGGCCGACAGGCGCAGGCCGCCAGCGCCAGTGAACAGCGTACGGGTAAACACGGCCACCTGATCGAACGAATGCGCGCGGAACAGCAGCCAGCCGTAGAGCGTGACGAGCCCGAAGCCGAGCGTCTTCGCCACCGCCTCGATCCGGCCGTCGGGACGATCGGGCCGCCCCTTGCCGTGTGTCATCACGCGGTGGATGCTGAGCGCGGTGCCGTGGAAGGCGCCCCACAGGATGTAGTTCCACGCGGCGCCGTGCCACAGCCCGCCGAGCAGCATCGTCAGCATCAGGTTGCGGCACGTGAACGCGAGGCTCCCGCGATTGCCGCCGAGCGGCTTGTAGAGATAGTCGCCGAGCCAGGTCGACAGGCTGATGTGCCAGCGGTTCCAGAAATCACGCGGGCTCCGCGCGAAATAGGGCAGGCGGAAATTGACCATGATGTCGACGCCGAACAGCTTGGCGGTGCCGCGCGCGATGTCGGAATAGCCGGAGAAATCGGCATAGATCTGGGCCGCGAAGAAGACGGTGCCGACCACGACCTCCAGCCAGCTGACCGATCCCGTGCTGTTGAAGATCTGGTCGACCGTCATCGCCGCGCCGTCGGCGATCGCGATCTTCTTGAACAGGCCGATCAGGATCAGCATCAGCCCGCGCGTCGTGTCGCCGAAGCTCAGCGTGCGCGGGTTGCAGATCTGGGGCAGCAGGTGACGCGCGCGCTCGATCGGGCCGGCGACGAGCTGCGGAAAGAACGCCACGAACAACGCGAAGTCGAGGAAACGCTCGGCCGGCTTCAACTCGCGCTTGTAGATGTCGATCGCGTAGCTCATCGACTGGAAGGTGTAGAACGAGATGCCGACCGGCAGCACGATGTTGAAGTGCCGCGGCGCGGCGGCGATGCCGACTTCGTTGAGCGCGCTGACCAAACTGTCGACGAAGAAGTTGAAATATTTGAACGTCGCCAGGATCGCCAAATTGACGCACATGCTGAGGATCATCGAATATTTGCGGCGCTTGTCCTCAGGCAGGCCCGAAAGCCAGCGGAACAGGAGCGCGGCAATCCCGAGCCCGAGCGGTAGATAGAGCAGCACCGACGGCATCACCGCGCTGACGATCGGCCCATCGCTCGGCATCCCGACGAGCGTCCGGCACAGCGCGCCGAAGTGACAGCCGACCAGCAGCAGCGCGCCGGCGGTCAGGAAGGCGAGCGGTTGCCATACCTGCGCCTTCGTCATCTTGGCGCGTTCGAGGATCAGCCCGGTCCAGAAATCGAGCACCGTCGACACGATCATCAGGAACAGGAAGCGCCAGTCCCACCAGCCGTAGAACAGGTAGCTGGCGACGAGCAGCATCCGGTTCTGCCCACGGAAGGGCAACCCGCGATAGAGCAGGTACACGATCGGCAGGAAGATCGCGAAAGTGAGTGAATTGAACAGCATGCCCCGCCCGCGCTTGTCCCATCAGCTGGCCGACCGCGCGTCGTCGGCGGTCGATGGGTGCGGGTATCGGGGCGCGGGCGGCCTGTCCACCGGCACGATCGTGCGGCGGCGGCGGATTCGGGACGTTAACCCTGTCCGGTGGTAATTCGAACGCCGTTTGGGGCGATATCGATAGCCTAAGCGACGGAGATCATTGTATTAGTGGCGTCGGGCGCAGTAACCACGTCGTGCCACAATCGTACTTAACGCCCCCAGTCGCCGTCCGTCAGTTGCGGAACGACGGATCGATCCGGTCGAGCTTGCGCAACAAGGCTGGCCACGCCAGTCGCTCGGCCAGCATCCCCATCCCGCCCGGCGCCGATTGCACCGCGACCTTTTCCTCGGTTCCCTGCGGCGGGTTGTTGAGGTTGTCCTTGCCCGCCGCCAGCATGTGGACCTGCGCCTCGCACGCGCGTTCGAGGAAATAGAGCCGCAGGAAACACGCCGCGACCGAGTTGCCCACGGTCAGCGTGCCGTGGTTGCGCAGGATCATCGCATGCTTGTCGCCCAGATCCTGGACCAGCCGCTCGCGCTCGTCGAGGTCGGTCGCGATGCCTTCATAGTCGTGATAGGCGACGTTATGCTTGGCGATCATCGCGGTCTGGGTGTGCGGCAACAGCCCGAACTCCATCGCCGACACGGCCTGGCCGTAGGGCGTGTGGAGGTGCATCACCGCTGCGGCATCCTCGCGCGCCATGTGGATCGCCGAGTGGATCGTGAACCCGGCCGGGTTGACCGGATGGTCGGATTTGCCGACCGGATTGCCCTCGACGTCGATCTTGACCAGCGACGAGGCGGTGATCTCCTCGAACATCATGTCGTAGGGATTGATGAGGAAATGGTGTTCCGGCCCCGGCACCCGCGCCGACAGATGCGTGAAGATCAGATCGTCCCAGCCGTACAGCGCGACCAGGCGATAGGCGGCGGCGAGGTCGACGCGCGCCTCCCATTCGCCGGGGGCCATCGCGGTGTCCTCGACCTTCGCCAGCGTCGCCATCGTCTCTCTCCGATTCTTTGTCGAAGCGAGCATACCGCGATTTCGAAGGCGAGGGGAAGGGGTGGTGCGGCGTGACGAAGCGGCGCCGTCGATCCTCTCTGGCGCGAGGCCGGCCGCGCTTCGCGCCGGGCGCCGACTAGCTACGCTAATCCGCTGCGCGAAGCGGTGGGGAGCTTCTGTTGCCCGGTGCTCCCCGAACCGCTGGAATCCCTTCTGTTGCCCGGTGGGTCCGACCGCGCATTTTAGAATAACCTTAGGCCGTTAGGCCTTGGGGTTACGCCGCAATAGCGAGTGCTTCGTTATCGTTGGCACTTGTGTACGGGCCGTCACGGTGGTCCCATTCCGAGCAAAAGAAAGCGCCTTTCAACACACGTCGATCCTGGTTCGGCCCCGTCGTAAACGGTGTCCAGATACACCACCTTATGGTGGAGCCGCCGGGTACTGCCCCCGGGTCCGCTGCGTCTATTATACGCCCTCATTTATCGCCATAGCCGGGCCGAAGCCCTTGCCCGCCCAATATAGGCGCGGGCGCGTAAAAGAAAAGTGGCGTGCCCCACGCCTTTACGTCGCCACATTGGTCCGCGATAGGACCGGCTCGATCATGTTGACCCAGCGTTCCCGTTACGCGCTTCGCGCGATGCTCTATCTGGCCGAAGCCCCCGCGGGCGGCCCGCCGATCGCGATGAACCGGATCGCCGAAGCCGCGAACGTGCCGCGCAAGTTCCTGGAGCTGATCCTGGGCGAACTGCGTGAGGGGGGGCTGCTGCACAGCCGCCGCGGCAAGGCGGGCGGCTATTCGCTGGCGCGTCCGGTCCACCTGATCTCGCTGGGCGAGATCATCCGCGCGATCGAGGGGCCGCTGGCGCTGGTGCCGTGCGTCAGCCGCACCGCCTACAAGCGCTGCACCGATTGCCGCGACGAGGCGACCTGCGCGATTCGCCACGCCATGGCCCGCGTCCGCGACGAGACCGCGCGGATCCTCGACGGCACCAGTCTGGCCGATGCCGTCGCCGAGGATCTGGTCGCGGCGTAGGTCCGACGCGCTCACGCGCGTGGGCCGGCACCGCGCTTCGGCACAACCGAAACCCGACGAATTAACCTTTCGCGCGCAATTCGTCACGAATCTCGCGGAGCAGCGCGACGTCGGCCGGCTCGGCGGCGGGCGCCGCGTCGGGCTTGCCCTCGACCTCTTCCGCCATTCGATTGATCGCCCGGACGATCAGGAAGATGATGAAGGCGACGATGACGAAATTGACCGCGACGGTGATGAACTCGCCATAGCCGAGCAGCGGGACGCCCGCTTTCTTCAGCGCGGCGTAATCGGTCGATCCGGCCAGGTTTGCCGGCACCTTTTCGGGATTGAGCACGACGAAATAGCTCGAGAAATCGAGCCCGCCGAAGACCTTGCCGACCAGCGGCATGATGATGTCGTCGGTCAGAGACGTGACGATCTTGCCGAATGCCGCACCGATAATGACCGCGACCGCCAGGTCCATGACGTTGCCGCGCATGACGAACTTCTTGAATTCCTTGAACATCCGCCGTCTCCATGCCTGAAACGAATGACAGGGTAGGCCCGGCCCGCGTGACCGGCAAGCACGGGCGCAGTGCTATACCCCATTGCAACACCCGGTGCCGGCACTACATTGCGCCCCGCCACGGGAGTTGGAGGGACCACCGATGAAGTTTCGTGCCATGATCGCGATCGCCGCCGCCGCGATGCTGAGTGCCTGCGGGATCAATTCGGTGCCGACCGCGGAAGAGAATGCGAAGGCGCGCTGGGCCGACGTCCAGAACCAGTATCAGCGCCGCGCCGACCTGATCCCCAACCTGGTCGCGACGGTGAAGGCCGCTGGCGCGCAGGAAAAGGACATCCTGGTCCAGGTGACTCAGGCGCGCGCTTCCGCCAACCAGGTCCAGGTCGCGCCGGGCGACCTGAGCGATCCCAACAAGATGGCCGCGTACCAGCGCGCGCAGGCGGGCGTCACGCTGTCGCTGCAAAAGCTGCAGGAAGCCTATCCCGAGCTCAAGAGTCAGGCCAATTACACCACGCTGATGAGCCAGCTGGAGGGGACGGAGAACCGCATCACGATCGCGCGGACCGATTACAACAATGCGGTCCAGGCGTATAATACGCGCATCCGTACCTTCCCCGATTCGATTGGCGCGAAGATCTTCTACGGCGCCAAGCCGCTGGTGCCGTTCCAGGCGACCAGCCCGGGGGCGGAGACTGCGCCATCGGTCAATTTCGGCAATTCGAACTAACCCTGGGATAGGGAGATCGGAGCCATGACGCTCCGCCGGTTCTGCGCGCTGCTGGCGCTCCTGCTGTTCGCGGCGGCGAGCCCGGCCGGCGCGCAGACCTTCCCGCCGTTCACCGGGCTGGTGGTCGATGCCGCCAACGTGCTGCCCGCCGACGTCAAGGCGTCGCTGACCGCGAAGCTGGAGGTGTTGCAGAAGGATACGAAGCGCCAGCTAGTGGTGGCGACGATCCCCGATCTGCAAGGCTATCCGATCGAGCAATATGGCTACAAGCTCGGCCGCGCCTGGGGCGTCGGGCTGAAGAACGCCAATAACGGTATCATCCTGTTCATCGCGCCGAACGAGCCCAAGGGGCATCGCGGGCCCCGTATCGAGGTCGGCACCGGGCTGGAGCCGATCGTCACCGACGCGCTCTCTAGCCAGATTATCAACCAGCAGATGATGCCACTGCTCCAGCAGCAGAAGGTGCCCGACGCGATGGTCGCGGGCGCCGACGCGCTGATCGCGCAACTGCGCGCGGCGCCGGAGGAAGCGAAGGCCAAGGTCGATGCCGCGACCGCCGATTTCGACCGCCAGCATCGCCGCAGCAATCGCGGGAGCGGCGAGGGCATTCCGTTCGGCGTGCTGATCTGGGTGATGATTATCGGTTTCGTCGTCCTGTCGGGTTTGCGCGGACGGATGCGCGGGCGCCGCTATTATGGCGACGGCGGTGGCGGGGGCAGTAGCTGGCCGATCATCCTGTGGGGCCTGAGCAACGCGCTCGATTCGCACGAGCGCGGCTCGTCCTGGGGCGGCGGCTCGTGGAGCGGCAGCGGTGGCGGCGGGTCGGACAGCGACGGCAGCTGGGGTGGCGGCGGTTTCACCGGCGGCGGTGGCGGCTCGTTCGGCGGTGGCGGAGCATCGGGCGGATGGTAAGCGCCGGCTTCCCCTTCAGCGCGGCCGACCGCGACCTGGTCGGCGCAGCAGTGACCGCGGCCGAGACCGGCACCGATGGCGAGA
Source organism: Sphingomonas sp. (assembly GCF_017304635.1). GTDB lineage: Bacteria > Pseudomonadota > Alphaproteobacteria > Sphingomonadales > Sphingomonadaceae > Sphingomonas. The sequence goes on along the minus strand of NZ_JAFKMA010000003.1, from coordinate 384,121 downwards.
TCGTGACGATCGTCGCGCGGCGATCGGACGACTATCGCGATACGGCGCTGATCGGCGGGGCGCTGGCGATGCTGCTGGTACTGGCCCTGCTCGCGTTCGAGCCGCGCTGGATCGATGCCGTGCTGGCGCCGTGGCATGGCGGTTGGGATGAGGCCCCGGGCGAAGGTGTGCGGTTGCTGGTGGTGCTGGTCGTGCAGGTCGCGGCGTTCGCGCTGGCTTGGGCGGCGTTGCGGGCGCCGGCGCTGCGACTGGCGGTCACGCCCGACCATACCAAGGCGCGGCGAGTACAACGCCGCGCCGTGCAGCACTTCAAGGTCGGCGCCGAAAGCCGCACCGCGGCGCGGGTCGGTGTGTTGCTGTTCCTGTCGCTCGACGAACGCCGGGCGGAGATTGTCGCCGATGCCGCGATCCACGCCAAGGTCCCCGCGGAACGCTGGGGCGAGGCGATGGCGGCGCTGCTGGTCGAAGTCCGCGCCGGCCGGCCCGCGCACGGAATGGCGGCGGCGGTCGCGCGGATCGGCGCGATCGTCGGCGAGCATTTCCCCAAGACCGCCGACGACGTCAACGAGCTGCCCGACCGACTGATCGAATTGTGAGCGCGCCCGACCACGACGCGCCTGAACGGACGATGTGGGCGGGCAAGTTCCTGGCGATCAAGAAACGCGGCCGCTGGGAGTATGTCGGCCGCACCGGCGGCGTCCAGGCAGCAGTGATCCTCGCGATCGACGCCGGTGACGATGATGGGGGCTGCGTCATCCTGGTCGAGCAATATCGCGTGCCGATCGGCGGTTATTGCCTCGAACTGCCCGCGGGATTGGTCGGGGACGAGCAGGCCGGTGAAAGTGTCGAGGATTCGGCGGCCCGCGAACTGGAAGAGGAAACCGGCTATCGCGCGGCGCGGCTGACCTCGCTCGGCACTTTTTACTCGTCGCCCGGCATGGTCAGCGAGTGTTTCACGCTCGTCCGCGCCGAGGGGCTGGCCAAGATCGGCGATGGCGGCGGCACCGCCGACGAGAACATCATTGTCCACCGCGTACCGCTCGATCGCTTGTCGGCGTTCGTCGCCGAGCGCCGCGCGGCTGGCGTCGCGATGGACGTCAAGCTGCTGATGCTGCTCGGTGCAGGAATGCTCGCCTAGCGGAAATTGTCCGCGTAGGCTTGCAGCTTCAGCGTCCTGGTCGGGGTCGGCTGCACGGTGAAGGCCAGCCCGGCCTTTTCGGCATAGGCGATCGCCGCCTCGACCGTCGCGAACCCCAGCCGGACCTGTTCGCGCGTGTCACCCGACCCGGCCCAGCCGGTCAGCGGGTCGGCGCGCTTCGCCTCGGCGGGCTCGAATTCGAGCACCCAGCGGTCGGTCCGCGCGCGGCCGGACTGCATGGCGTTCTTGGGGCGCTGATAGATACGGGCGATAGGCATGTGAGCGCTCTACCGTTTCTTTGCGGCCCTTGCATCAGCGTTTTTGGTGCGCAGCGTAGGGTTCGCGCCCGCCGGATCGTCCGGCCAAGGGTGGCGGGGATAGCGGCCGCGCATCTCCTTCGCGACCGCCGCCCAGCTGCCGGACCAGAAACCCGGCAGGTCGCGCGTGGTCTGGATCGGCCGGCCGGCCGGCGAGGTCAGGCTGAGCACCAGCGGCACCGCGCCGCCGGCCACGCTCGGATGCACGGCGAGGCCGAACAGCGCCTGCGGGCGCAGCTCGACGGTCGGGCCGGCCTCGGCAGCGTAGTCGATCGCGGCGCTCGACCCTGCCGGTGTGTCGAGCCGTGCCGGCGCGATGCGGTCGAGCGCGCGCATCGCGTCCCAGCCGATTAGGGCACGCAACGTTTCCGCCAATTCGCCGTCGCCGATCTGCCCGAGCCGCCGCTTGCCGGCGACCACGGCGGGCAGCCATTCATCGAGGCGGTCGGCGAGGGCGTCGTCGTCGAGTTTACCGTCCCAGCCATGCCGCGCAGCGAACACGGCGCGCGCGCGCAACGCCGCCGACGCGTCGCCCCAGGGCAGCAGCGCAAGGCCATGCTCGCGCACGCCCGCGACCAGCGCGGCGGCGATCGCGGTCGGATCGGCGGCCGGATCGGGGCCGCTCGCCAACACGATCGCGCCGAGCCGTCGCTCGCGGACCGCCTCGACACCCCCCGTCGCGGGATCGAACGCGAAGCGGCGGCGAGTCTCGATCCGCTCGACGAACAGGGTCTCGACGGTCGGCTGGTCGATCGTCGCTGCCGACAGGATCCGCGCGCCGGCGGCGATGCCCTGCGTCTCCGCGACCGCGAGCCATTCGGCACTGGTGAGGGGATCGGTCGGATCGAGCCGGAACCCACGTCCGCCGACCGACACCCAGCGCTCGCCGCTCGCGTCGCGCCGCCGCGCCACGCGATCGGGAAAGGCAAGGGCGATGGCGATATTTACGCCGTCACTGTCGCGAAAGCGGGAGCCGATCTCCCGCCCTGCATCGTCTACTGAAACGGCAGGAGCTGGCTCCCCGCTTTCGCGGGGATGACGGATGAGGCTGACCCATCGTTCCGCCAGCCGCCGCGCACCGTCCGCCCTCGGCCCGCGCTCGCCGCGAAATCGACGCACGCGCGTTTCCAGGTCGGTCCCCGGTCCACCGAGTCCGCGCTCGCCGAGCAGCACCGCGACGTCGGCCGCGTCCCGCGACAAGCCCATCTCGCCGGCGCGGACCAGCATGTGCGCCAGTCGCGGCGCCATCGGCAGCCTGGCGATCGCCCGGCCGTGCGAAGTAGGGCGGCCATCCGCGTCCAGTGCCTCCAACGTCGCCAGCCGCGCCCGTGCTTCCATCACCGCAGCCTCCGGCGGCGGATCGAGCCACCGCAACGCGCGCGGATCGGCAACGCCCCAGATCGCGCAGTCGAGCACTAGTGCCGACAAATCGGCTTCGAGTATCTCCGGCGGGTCGAACCGTGGCAGGCCGGCGGTCGCCGCTTCTTCCCACAAGCGATATGCGACGCCCGGCCCTTGTCGCGCCGCCCGCCCGGCCCGCTGCGTCGCCGCCGCCTGGCTCGCGCGTTCGGTCACCAGCCGGGTCATCCCCGCCGCGCGGTCGTAGCGCGGGCGCCGCGCCAGCCCCGAATCGACCACGACGCGGATCCCGTCGAGCGTCAGGCTGGTCTCGGCGATGCTGGTCGCGAGGACGAGCTTGCGTGTCGCTTCGGGCGCGATCGCGGCGCGCTGGGCGGCGGGCGGCACCTGGCCGTGGAGCTTGTGCAGCACTATGCCGGGCACGTCGCCAAGCCGCTCGGCGGTCCGTTCGATCTCTGCGACGCCGGGCAGGAAGGCGAGCACGCCGCCGCTTTCCTCGCGCAAAACCAGCCGGATCGCGCTCGCCACCTCGTCTTCGATCCGCGCTTCGCCGCGCCGGCCGAGATAGCGCAGGTCGAGCGGATGGTTCCGCCCCGCGCTCTCGATCACCGGCGCGTCGCCGAGCAACGTGGCGAACCGGACGCCGTCCAGCGTCGCCGACATCGCGACGATTCGCAGGTCGGGACGCAGCGCGCCCTGCGCATCGAGCGCGAGCGCGAGGCCGAAATCCGAATCGAGGCTGCGTTCGTGCACTTCGTCGAACAACACCGCCGACACCCCTGCCAGTTCGGGATCGGCCTGGATCCGCGCGACGAAGATGCCCTCGGTCACCACCGTCACGCGAGTCGCGGCCGACCGCTTGCTGTCCATCCGCGTAGCGTAGCCGAAGGTGCGGCCGACGGGTTCTCCGGCCAGCGCCGCCATGCGTTCGGCCGCGGCGCGCGCGGCGATGCGACGTGGGCTCAGTAGCAGAACCTCGCCGCGGCACCACGCCTCGCCTAGCAAGGCTGGCGCCACTGCGGTCGTCTTGCCCGCACCGGGCGGCGCGACCAGTACGGCGTTCGACCGCGCGGACAGGCTTGCCAGCAGGTCGGGCAGCACGGCCAGGACGGGAAGTTGCTCGGTCACGCTCGCGTCCTAGTATCACACGCCCCGGCAATGCTAGGCAGCACCCATGCACGGCGCGCACGACCATGACGATCATGACCACGAGCACGATCATTCGCACGATCATGCCCATGCGCATGGACATTCGCATGGGCATGGCCACGGCCACGCACACGGCCCCGGCGGTCATCATCACGGTCCGCTGACGTTCGACCGCGCCTTCGCGATCGGCATCAGCCTGAACATCGCCTTCGTGATCGTCGAGTTCGCCACCGGCTTCTTCGCACAGTCGGTCGCGCTGATGGCCGATGCCGGACACAATCTCAGCGACGTGCTGGGGCTGAGCGTCGCCTGGGCCGGTGCGACGCTCGCGAAACGCGGGCCGTCGAAGCGCTTCACCTATGGGCTGAAGGCATCGACCATCCTCGCCGCGCTCATCAACGCGCTGCTGCTGCTGATGGCGATGGGTGCCGTCGTGTTCGAGGCGGTGATGCGGATTGGCGAGCCCGCCCACGTCAAGGGCGCAGTGGTCGTGGTCGTGGCGGCGGCGGGGATCCTGGTCAATGCCGGTACCGCGTGGCTGTTCGCGCGCGGACAGAAGAGCGACATCAACCTGCGCGGCGCGTACCTCCACATGGCGGCCGACGCGACCGTTTCGGCGGGCGTGATGCTGGCCGGTGTCGCGATCTGGTGGACCGGTGCGGGGTGGATCGATCCGGTCGTGTCGATCGTCGTGTCGGCGATCATCTTCTGGCAGACTTGGGGGCTTCTCCGCGAAACGATCGAGATGTCGCTGAATGCTGTGCCGCGGACGATCGACTACGATCAGGTCAGGGCAGCGCTGACCGGATTACCCGGCGTCAACGCGATGCACGACCTCCACATCTGGCCGATGTCGACGACCGAGACCGTGCTGACCGCACATCTGGTGATGACGGAGCAGCCCGGCGCTACTTTCCTGGCGGAGGCGCAAACGATGCTGCGAAAACGGTTCGCGATCGCCCATACGACGATTCAGATCGAGTACGATTCCGAATGCGCCGGCGGCTGCTGAGCGCGAGTCAGTAGGCGCGCGCGACGGCGAACTCGACTGCTTCGGTCATCGCGTCGCGCGCCTTGCCGGCCGCGAAGCCGGCGATCGAATCGATCGCGCGCTGGCCATAGTGGCGTGCGCGGGCGAGCGTGTCGTCGATTGCGCGCGTCGAGCGGACCAGCGACAGCGCGTGCGCGAAATCCTCGTCGGACGCGCGATGGCCCATCATCGCGTCCTTCCAGAAGCGGCGATCCTCGTCGCTGCCGCGCGCATAGGCCAGGATCACCGGCAGCGTGACCTTGCCTTCGCGGAAGTCGTCGCCCGAATCCTTGCCCATCGTGCCGGCGTCAGACACGTAGTCGATCGCATCGTCGACCAGCTGGAATGCGATGCCCAGGTTGCGGCCGAACGCGTCGAGCGCGGCTTCCTCCGCCTCCGGACGCTCGGCGACGACGGCGGCGATGCGGCAGGCGGCGGCGAACAATGCCGCAGTCTTCGCGCCGATGATGTCGAGGTAGCGCTCCTCGCCCAAGTCGACTCGGCGTGCGGCGGTCAGCTGGTTGACCTCCCCTTCCGCGATCACGGCCGACGCGTTGGACAGGATCTTCAGCACCTTCAGGCTACCGTCCTCGACCATCAGCTCGAAGCTGCGGCTGAACAGGAAGTCGCCGACCAGGATCGAGGCGGGGTTGCCCCAGATCAGGTTGGCGGTGCGCTTGCCCCGGCGCAGGTCGCTGCCGTCCACCACGTCGTCGTGGAGCAAGGTCGCGGTGTGGATGAACTCGACCGCCGCGGCCAGACGATGGTGGCGCGTCCCGGTATAGCCGAGCAGCCGTGCGCTCGCGAGCGTCAGCATCGGCCGCATCCGCTTGCCGCCGCCCGCGATCAGGTGGCCGGCCAGTTCGGGGATCAGCGGAATGTCCGACTGCATGCGATCGAGGATGACGGCGTTGACCGCGTTCATGTCCGCCGCGACCAGGCTCATCATCGGATCGAGGCTGGGGGCGGGGCGGCCGGGATCGAGGCGGTGGATCGTGGCGCTCATCTCGTCCGCGCATGTGGCGAACGCGGCTCGCGATGGCAAGCGCAGGTTGCGCAGGCGGGCTTGCGCGCGCATCACGCGCGCGACAGTGCTTTATAGCGCGGCACCAGCCCGCACCCCCACCCGACCGCCCATAGGGTACGATGTCTGGGCGGTCGGGTGGGGGAGCGGGCTGGTGCCGCCAGTCGGCGAGAGCCGACCAACCGATGGGACCTTTCATGAGAGACGACGTGCTGGACGAGTATCGCAGCAGCATCGACAATATCGACGCGGCGCTGGTCCATATCCTGGCAGAGCGGTTCAAGGTGACGCAGGCGGTCGGCCGCTACAAGGCGCAGGCCGGGCTACCCCCCGCCGATCCGGGCCGCGAGGAGCGCCAGATCGCGCGGTTGCGCAAGCTGGCGACCGATGCACGGCTGGACCCCGAATTCTCCGAGAAGTTCCTGCGCTTCATCATCGACGAAGTGATCCGTCACCACGAACGGTTGCGCGACGAGCCCGCCGCCTCGGAGTGACGACCGCGGGACGGTCCGTCCCGAAACAGATGCTGGAAATCGCCGCGAATCGGCGTAGCATTATCCCGGCGCGACCCCATGCCAAGAGAGCGACGGCGCGCGGATTGAGAGGATATGCACGGCTTTCACGCCAGCGATCGTCCCTGCAGCTACGGTCTGGCGATGCACCTCGTCAGCGTCGGACTGGCGGCGGTGATGCTGGGTGTGGCGCTAGCGATCAGCTAGCGGCGGCGGCACGCTCCTCGGCGAGGAGTCATCGATCGCGATCCGCTCCGGGCCGGCGCAGGACGGTGTGCAATTTGCGTCGGACGTTCCTTCTTCCGGCCGGGTCCATGCTTCCGTAAAGTTAGATCGACATTCTGCGCGTTGGACGGTGACGTCGCCGCTCATGCTTCGTCACCCCGGCATAAGGCCGGGGTGACGGTCGCGTTCGCGCCGTCGCGCCAAACCTCGTGTCACCGACCCGCTGCGTGCCCGCTCCCAGCTACAGCTCCGTCCGTACGTGCCACAGCTCCGGGAACAGCTCGACCTCGAGCATGCGGCGGAGATACGGCACGCCGCCGGTGCCGCCGGTGCCATGCTTCAGGCCGATCACGCGCTCGACCGTAGTGACGTGGTTGAACCGCCAGCGCCGGAAATAATCCTCCAGGTCGACCAGTTCCTCGGCCAGTTCGTACAGCGTCCAGTGCCGCTCGGGCGTTTTGTACACCGCGCGCCACGCGTCGCGCACCTTGGCGCTTTCGGCCCGCGGCGCGGCGAGGTCCGCGCGCTCCTCGCCCACGTCGAACCCGGCGCGCGCAAGCAGCCGGATCGCTTCATCGTACAGGCTCGGCCGCGCCAGGATCACCTGCAACTCGCCCATGATCGCGGGGCGGTGCGCATGGGGTTTGAGCATCGACGCGACGCGATTGCCGCACAGGAACTCGATCGCGCGATACTGGTGGCTCTGGAACCCCGACGACTGGCCCAAGCTGTTGCGAAACTCGGTATATTCGCTCGGCGTCAGCGTGCGCAGCACGTCCCACGCATTGTTGAGCTGCTCCAGGATCCGCGACACTCGCGCCAGCATCTTGAACGCATGCGGCAGGCGGTCGGCGGCGATCGCGTCGCGTGCCGATTCGAGCTCGTGCACCGCCAGTTTCATCCACAATTCGGATGTCTGGTGCTGGATGATGAACAGCAATTCGTCATGCGCGCGCGACTTCGGCTCCTGCGCGGCCAGGATCAGGTCGAGCCGGAGGTAATCGCCATAGGCCATCTTGCCGGCGAAGTCGGTTTCGGCCCCGGCGGCGACGCCGGTATTGGAGGAATCGTCGGTCATGTGACGGCGCTCCGCGTCGCATAAGCGGGGTCGTCCCACAAGCGCTCGCGCATCACGCGTTCGAGCACGCGCGCGGCGGCGACCACGTCGTCCTCGCTCAGGTACAAAGGCGTGAAGCCGAAGCGGATCAGGTCCGGCGCGCGGAAATCGCCGATGACGTGACTGGCGATCAATGCCTGCATGATCGCATAGCTGTGCGGATGGCGGAACGATACCTGGCTGCCGCGGGCGTGCGGATCGCGGGGGCTGGCGAGCGCGAGGTCGGGGCAGCGTGCCTCGACCTCGACGATGAACCGTTCGCTCAGGGCGATCGACGCGGCGCGGACGTCGGCCATGTCGACGCCGTCCCACACGTCGAGCGCGGCGTCGAGTACTGCCAACGCCAGCACCGGCGGCGTCCCCACGCGCATCCGCTCGACCCCGGCGCGGGGGCGATAGTCGAGATCGAACGCGAACGGCGCCGCATGCCCCATCCACCCCGCCAGGATCGGCTGCGCGCTGTCGGCGAAACGGGGGGCGACGTAGATGAAGGCGGGCGCGCCCGGGCCGCCGTTGAGGTATTTGTATGTACAGCCAACCGCGAAATCGGCATCGGCGGCGGTCAGGTCGACCAGTACCGCGCCCGCCGAATGCGCGAGATCCCACACCGTCACCGCCCCCGCTGCATGCGCTTTTGCCGTCAGCGCCGCCATGTCGTGCCGCCGCCCGGTGCGGTAATCGACTTCGGTGATGAGCGTGACGGCGACGCTGTCGTCGATCGCGTCGGCCACATTCTCGGGCGCGACCAGCCGCAGTTCGAGGCCGCGCCTCAGCGCCTTGAGCAACCCGTCGGCGATGTAGAGGTCGGACGGGAAATTGCCCGTATCCGACAGCACGACGCGCCGATCCGGCCGCAGCGTTAGCGCCGCCGACAGCGCCTGGAACACCTTGATCGACAGCGTGTCGCCGGTCGCGACACTCCCTGCTGGCGCCCCGACCAGCCGGGCGATGCGCATTCCCACGCGAGCGGGCAACCCGATCCAGTCGGCGGTGTTCCACGCCTTGATAAGCTCCCCGCCCCATTCGCGGGTCAGCACCTCCCGTACCCGCGAGTCCGCCGCGACCGGCAACGGCCCGAGCGAATTGCCGTCGAGATAGATCATCCCCGGCGGCAGGTAGAACAGCGCGCGGGTCGCGGCGAAGTCGGTCATGGCGGGGTGAGGCACCGAAATCGTGGCGCTGTAAAGAGGGTGTGCTATCGGCGGTGCATGGCCGCCATCCGCAATATCGTCGTTCTGACCGGCGCCGGCATTTCCGCCGAGAGCGGGATCGAGACGTCTCGGGGGCCGGGTGGGTTGTGGGAGGGACATCGGGTCGAGGATGTCTGCACGCCCGAGGCGCTGGCGCGCGATCCGGTGCTGGTGCATCGTTTCTACGACCTCCGGCGGGCGGCGCTGGCGACGGTCGCACCCAACCCGGCGCACGCGGCGCTGGCGCGGCTGGATGCGGCATGGCCGGGCGAATTGTTGATCGTAACGCAGAATGTCGATGACCTGCACGAACGCGCAGGGGCCAGGCGGCTGCTCCACATGCACGGCGAGTTGCAGTCGGCGTTGTGCGCGGCTTGCGGCGAGCGGCGTCCGTGGACGGGCGACCTGCCACCGGGCAGTGTGTGCGAGGCGTGCGGCGCGGCGGCGCTTCGCCCCGACATCGTGTTCTTCGGCGAGATGCCCTACGCGATGGCGCGGATCGAAGCCGTGCTGGCCCGGGCCGACCTGTTCGTGTCGATCGGCACGTCGGGCGCGGTCTATCCGGCGGCGGGCTTCGTGCGCACCGCGCGGTACCACGGAGCGGACACGCTGGAGCTCAACTTGGAGCGGTCGGCGGGGAGCGGCTGGTTCGCGGCAAGTCGGTTGGGGCCAGCAGGGGTGCTGGTGCCGGCGTGGGTAGAGGCGGTGTTGGGGGGCAAAATCTAAATGCTGATACTGATCGTACGACGCTCGCTTGGCGAAGCTCCGGAGTGGGTCCGTGACGCATGGGTCGGCTTGTCGTTGCCAACCGAACAGCGCGCCGTACGAAATCCGCTTAGTTTTGGAGTCTTGAGCGTGCCCGGTAACGCCTTTCTCGAATTGATCGCGCTGTTGCAAGGGAAAATAGGACGCAGCACCGGCTACGTGGTCAATGCGAAGCGCGCGGTGCAGGCGTTGGAAACGACACGACCGGATGCCGCCGACTGGTGGCGGACCAACACGCCTACGCTGCTTAACGGCAAGCGAAATTTCGTCTTCGATCAGAAGGCATGTGAACTGGTCGACGACGATAGGACTTAGTCCACCCAATCCAATCCCAAGTCCCGATACACGCCGCGATCCTCGTCCCAGTCCGCCTTCACCTTCACGTGGAGGTAGAGATGCACCGACCGGTCGAACAACTCCGTCAACTCCGCCCGTGCGCGTGCGCCGATCTCCTTGATCCGTGTACCACCTCTGCCCAGCATGATTGCGCGCTGGGTCGGGCGCGCGACCAAGATCTGCTGGTGGATCTCGACCGATCCGTCGGGCCGTTCCTCGAACTTCTCGGTCTCGACCGTGCTGGCATAGGGTAGTTCGGCGTGGAGCTGGCGATAGATCTGCTCGCGCGTGACTTCGGCGGCGAGCGCGCGTTCGGTCGCGTCGCTGACCTGGTCGTCGGGAAAATGCCACGGCCCCTCGGGCATGTGGTACGCCAGCGCCTGTTTCAGCTCGGGTAGACCGTCGCCGGTCTCCGCCGACACGAAGAACGTCTCGTCGAACGCGACCGCCGCGTTCAACCGCTCGGCATGGACCAGCAGCCTGGCCTTGTCGGCGACATCGACCTTGTTGAGCACTAGGAACTTGCGCTCCGGCCGCGCGGCGATACTCTCGGCGATCGGCATCACCTTGGGGCCGAGCCCACCCTTGGCATCGACCACCAGCGCGATCACGTCCGCGCCCTCGAGTCCGCCCCAGGCGGCGGCCACCATCGCGCGGTCGAGCCGGCGCTGCGGATCGAAGATGCCCGGCGTGTCGACTAGCAGCAGCTGCGCCTCGCCTTCGATCGCGACGCCGAGCAGCCGGGTGCGCGTCGTCTGCGCCTTCGGACTGACGATCGCGACCTTCTGCCCGACCAGCGCGTTGACCAAAGTCGACTTGCCCGCATTGGGCGCGCCGAGCACCGCGACCAGGCCGCAATGCTGGCTCATCGCGCCACCTCCGCCAGCAACGCCGCCGCTGCTGCCGTTTCCGCTTCCTGCTTGCTGGCACCCGACGCTTCGGCCTGGGCGTAGGTGCCGAGAGTCACGCGGACGGTGAAGCGGGGGGCGTGGTGGGGGCCGGAGCGGTCGGTGACGTCATAGGCGGGCGGCTTGCGATTGTGCGCGGCGGCCCATTCCTGGAGCGCGGACTTGGGATGCTGCGGCGCGCGGGCGTCGGCGTGAACGCGGGCGTCCCAAGCGCGGCGGACGAATGCGCGGGGGCAGTCGTCGCCGGCATCGAGATAGAGCGCGCCGAGCAAAGATTCCATCACGTCGCCCAGTACGTTGTCGCTGTCGCCAGCACCGTCGTCGCGCGCTTGCTTACCCAGCCGCAGCCGCTCGCCGACGCCGATCGACCGCGCGACGGCGGCACAGGTCGCGCCGCTGACCAGCGCGTTGAGCCGCTTCGACAGCGCCCCCTCCGGCTCGCGCGGAAACAGCTCGTACAGCCACTCCGCCATCGCGAGACCCAGCACGCGGTCGCCGAGGAATTCGAGCCGCTCGTAATTGTCCGCCGCGTGGCTGCCATGGGTCAGCGCGCGCTCGAACAGCGCCAGGTCGTTCGGCCGGTGATCGAAGGTGTCGGCGATCCAGCTAGCGAGATCTTGTGTCGGTGAGTCGGTGCCGTGACGACCCGCCACTAGAACCCCTGACCCATCCGGCTCCAGCGCGCGGCGGTGAACCACGTCCAGGGCAGCAGCCACTGCGCGTTGCCGTCGGTCGACCAGAAGGTGAAGAGCGCCTTCCCCTCCAGATTCTCCATCGGCACGTAACCCATGCCGTCGGGCACCGGGAAGCGGCTGTCGCCGCTGTCGTCGCGATTGTCGCCCATCACGAAGACGTGGTCGGCGGGCACGTTGTAGACGTCGGTATCGTCCGCCTGTGGCACGTCGCCGCGGTCGAGCACGTTGTAGCTAACCGCCGGCTTGCCGTTTACCGCGGGCAGCGTCTCGCGGAACTGCTTGTAGCGGCAGACGGTCTGCGCGGCGTCGCGGAACTGCGTCGGACAGCCGTCGTCATTGGGGCGCGGATCGCGATAATTGGGGGTCAGGGGGATGACGAAATCGGCGACCGCCACCTTGGGCACTGGCTGGCCGTTCAGGATCAGCTGGCCGTTGCGCATCTGGATGCTGTCGCCGGGCAGGCCGATCACCCGCTTGATGACGTCGTCGCCATTGCCGTTCGGGTTCTTGAACACGACGACGTCGCCGCGCGCCGGGTCGTGCGGGAAGATGCGGCCGGGGATCAGCGGAACGCTCCACGGCAGCGAATGCTTCGAATAGCCGTAGTTCCACTTCGAAATGAACAGATAGTCGCCAATATAGAGCCGCGGCAGCATCGACTGCGACGGGATCGAAAAGGGCGAGAACAGGAAGCTGCGGAAGATGAACACGACGATCGCGAGCTTCAGCAGGAACTTCAGCGTATCGCGCCAATCCTCCTCCTTCCTCACCGGTTTCGCAGGCGTGGCGGGAGCGGCGGCCGGCGCCGTCTCGGGCGTGGTGGCGGGCGGATCGATCGGATCGGTCATCGCGGCGCGGTTTGCGCAAGGTGTACGATAAGGTCAAGACACTGTGTTGGTGCATCGCTCTCGCGATGAGACGGTGCCGGCTGAACCAAACAACCAACCTTGCGCGTCGGCGCGACCCGGCGCATGGGCGCGGGCGATCGAACCAAGGAGAATGCGCGTGGCCGACTGGAGCGAGATCGAGGCGCTGAAACGGACTCCCCTGACCGACCTGTTCGCCGCCGACCCCGACCGGCTGAAGAAATATTCCGCCGACGTCGCCGGCATCCATTTCGACTGGTCGAAGACGCATCTGACCGACGACGCGATCGCGGCATTCTCGAAGCTCGCCAGAGAATGCGACCTTGCCGGACGGCGCGAGGCGCTGTTCGCGGGCGAGAAGATCAACACGACCGAGGATCGCGCGGTCACTCATCCGGCCGAGCGCGGCGAGGGTAATCCGGACGATGTCGCCAAAGCGCAGGCGCTCCACGCCCGCATGCGCTCGCTGATCGACGCGATCGAGGGCGGCGCGCTCGGCCCGATCCGCCACGTGCTGCATGTCGGGATCGGTGGCTCGGCGCTCGGCCCCGATCTGCTGGTCGATGCGCTGGGTCGTGAGGAGACGCGCTACGACGTCGCGATCGTCTCCAACGTCGACGGCATGGCGCTGGAGGACGTGTTCAAGCGGTTCGATCCGACCGCGACGCTGCTCGCGGTCGCGTCCAAGACCTTCACCACCACCGAGACGATGATGAACGCCGAAAGCGTCGTCGAGTGGATGAAGGCGGGCGGGGTCGAGGACCCCTATGGCCGCGTCGTCGCGCTGACCGCCGAGCCCGACAAGGCGATCGCCTGGGGCGTCGACGAAACGCGCATCCTGCCGTTCGCGGACACGGTCGGCGGACGCTATTCTTTGTGGTCGTCGATCGGTTTCCCGGCGGCGATCGCGCTCGGCTGGGACGCGTTCAGCGAACTGCTGGAGGGCGCGGCCGAGATGGACCGGCATTTCCGCCTGTCCGCGCTGCACGAGAATGTGCCGGTGCTCGCGGCGTTCGCCGACCTTTTCTACACGCAGGTGCTGGGGGCGGAGACGCGCGGCGTGTTCTGCTACGACGAGCGGCTGCGGCTGCTGCCTTCGTACCTACAACAGCTCGAGATGGAATCGAACGGCAAGGGCGCGACGCTCGACGGCCAGCCAGTCGGGCGCCCGACCGCGGCGATCACCTGGGGCGGGGTCGGGACCGACCAGCAGCATGCCGTGTTTCAGCTGCTCCATCAGGGCACGCACCTCGTGCCGCTGGAGTTCGTCGGCGTGATCGAGCCGGGCGACACCCTGCCGGAGGATCACCATAAGGCGCTGCTGACCAACATGCTCGCGCAAGGCGCGGCGCTGATGAAGGGCAAGCTCAACCCCGGCGACCTAGCGCGTGCCTATCCGGGCGACCGGCCGTCGACGACGCTGCTGCTCGACGACCTCGACGCGCGCACACTCGGCGCGCTGATCGCCTATCACGAGCATCGCGTGTTCGTGAACGGCACGCTGCTCAACATCAATTCGTTCGACCAGTTCGGCGTCGAGCTCGGCAAGGAAATGGCCAAGGCCGCGCAAAAGGGCGGCGAGGAATTCGACGTCTCGACCACCGATTTGCTGAAGCGGGCGTTCGGGTAACCCATCACCCGTCACCCTGAACTTGTTTCGGGGTCCGCCGCGTAACAAATACAGACCGCGCAGAAGGCGCGATGGATGCTGAAACGAGTTCGGCACGACGGAAGGTAGATGATGACCGACGCCACTCACGACTACGACCTGTTCGTCATCGGCGCGGGCTCCGGCGGCACGCGGGCGTCGCGGGTGGCGGCCGCGCATGGCGCGAAGGTGGCGGTGGCGGAGGAATATCGCGTCGGCGGCACCTGCGTGATTCGCGGCTGCGTGCCCAAGAAGCTGCTCGTCTACGGTGCGCATTTCGCCGAGGATCTGCAGGATGCCAAGCGGTTCGGCTGGAACGTCCCCGATTGCGACTTCGACTGGAAGACGCTGACCGCCAATGTCTTCGAGGAAGTCGACCGGATCAACAAGGCATACACCGCGACGCTCGATAATCACGGCGTCGAGATCATCCACGAACGCGCCGAGATCGCCGGACCCAACGCCATCCGGCTGGCGTCGGGGCGCGAGGTCACCGCCAAGTATATCCTGGTCGCGACTGGCGCGCGCCCGCACATTCCGACCTGCCCCGGCCACGAATACGGCATCACTTCGAACGAGGCGTTCCATCTCGACGCAATCCCGAAGCGCATACTGATCGCCGGCGCGGGCTATATCGCCAACGAGTTCGCCGGCATCTTCCACGAGTTCGGCGCGAAGGTCACGCTCATCAACCGCACCGACCAGATCCTGCGTGGTTACGACGAATCGGTCCGCGACCGGTTGCTCCAGATATCGATGATGAAGGGCATCGACTTCCGCTTCCATGCGAAGTTCGCCGGCATCGAGCAGCAGGCCGACGGCAGCCTGAAGGTGTCGATGTCGAACCACGAGCCGGTCGAGGTCGATTGCGTGATGTTCGCGACCGGCCGCGTGCCCAATACCGAGAATCTAGGGCTCGACGCCGCCGGGGTCGAGCTCAACGAGCGCGGCGCGATCAAGGTCGACGACGATAATCGCTCGACCGTGCCCAGCATCTACGCGGTCGGCGACGTCACCGATCGCGTGCAGCTGACTCCCGTGGCGATTCGCGAGGGGCAGGCGTTCGCCGACACCGTATTCGGCGGCAAGCCGACGCGGGTCGATTATCACTGCATTCCCGCCGCGGTGTTCAGCCATCCGCAGATGGCGGGCGTCGGCCTGACCGAAAGCCAGGCGAAATCGAAATACGGGTCGGTGAAGGTCTATCTCAGCGACTTCCGCCCGATGAAGAACGTGCTGGCCGGCCGCAACGAACGCGCGCTCTACAAGATGATCTGCGACGAGACGACGAACAAGATCCTGGGCATCCACATGATCGGGCCGGAAGTCGCGGAGATCCTTCAGGCGGCGGCGGTTGCGGTGAAGGCCGGGCTGACCAAGGACGATTTCGACGCGACCGTAGCGCTGCACCCGACGATGGCGGAAGAGCTCGTTCTCATGAAATGACTTGCGGCCCCAGCGTTCGCCGGGGCGACGTGACGGTCACGGTTCCAGCACGATCTTCCCGACCATGCGGCTGTCGCGCATCGCCTCGAAGGCTGCGCGCCAGTCGGTCAGCTTGTAGCGGCGGTCGATGCGGGGGTGGAGGCGGCCGGTGGCGAGCATGGCCCAGATCGCGTCCGCATTCTCGCGGCCCTTGTCCGGAAAGCGGCGGACATATTCGCCGGCGCGTAATCCCATTACCGCGAAGCCCTTGATGAGCGGGATGTTGGTCGCGACGGTCGCGATCCGGCCCGAGGTGAAGCCGACCACCAGCAGGCGCCCGCCGAACGCGATGCTGCGCGTGCTTTCGTCGAACACGTCGCCACCGACCGGGTCGAACACCACGTCCGCGCCGCCGCCGGTCAGGTCCTTCACCGCCTCGCGGAAGCTCGTCGCGGGGAGCGTCGCATCGGGAGCGTAGTCGCGCGTAAGGACGGCGAGCTTGTCCGGGCTGCGCGAAGTCGCGATCGTGCGGCAGCCGAGCGCCGTCGCCAGGTCGAGCGCGGCGAGCCCGACGCCGCCACTCGCGCCATGGACCAGCACCCATTCGCCGGGTTGAACGCGAGCGAGCCGGACCAGGCCGACATAGGCGGTGGAATAGGCCGCGCCGACGCTCGCCGCGGTCGCGAAGTCGATGCCCGCCGGGATGTGGCGCACCTGCGCGGCATCGACCGCTACCAGGTCGGCGAAACCACCGACCCGCGTGCCTGCGACCACCGCATCGCCCGCGCGGAAGCCGCTATCGGCGTCGGCCGCGACGACGTCGCCCGCCACTTCCATGCCAAGCACGAACGGCAAGGCCGGTTTGAGCTGGTATTTGCCCTCGCTCATCAGCAGATCGGGATAGTTGAGAGCCGCCGCATGCACGCGGATCAGGATCTGGCCGGGGGCGGTGGCCGGATCGGGGACATCGGACAGCGCGCAGCCGGCGAAATCGGGGAGCAAGGCGGAGACAGTCAGCGCGCGCATCGGCGCTTGGTGTCTGAGAGGTGACGCCGGGTCAACGTCCGCGGGTCAATCGTGAGGCATCACGTCGTCGGACGAGCCTGCTACGCTAGCCCGCCGCCCGATATGGGCTTTCCCACGAAAGTACTTTCGTGGCTGCCCGTGGCGAGTTCCGGGTTTGCTTGCGCAAACCCGGGCCGTCCGTTTCTTACCAGATATGCACGCGCTGGTCGGGCGCTAGGTACAGTTTGTCGCCCGGCTGGACGTTGAACGCGGCGTACCAGGCGTTGACGTTGCGGACCACGCCGTTCGCGCGGAAGAAGTCCGGGCTGTGCGGGTCGGTCAGCATCTGCGCGCGCGCGGCGTCGTCGCGAATCTTGGCGCGCCACGCCTGAGCATAGGCCAGGAAGAAGCGCTGATCGCCGGTCAGGCCGTCGATCACCGGCGCCTTGCCGTGCTTCTCCTGATACTTCTGATAGGCGGCATAGGCAGCTTCGATTCCGCCCAGGTCGCCGATATTTTCCCCCAGCGTCAGCTTGCCGTTGATGTGCGTGCCGGCCACCGGCTCGAACGCGCTATATTGCGCCGCCAGCGCCGCGGTGCGCGTCTCGAATGCCTTGCGCGCTTCCGGCGTCCACCAATTCTCGAATTTGCCGGCGGGGCCGAACTGGCTGCCCTGATCGTCGAAGCCATGACCCATTTCGTGGCCGATGATCGCGCCGATCGCGCCGTAATTGACCGCCGCATCCGCGTTCATGTCGAAGAACGGCGGTTGCAGGATCGCGGCGGGGAAGGTGATCTGGTTGGTGAACGGGCTGTAATAGGCGTTCACCGTCTGCGGGAACATGCCCCACAAAGTACGATCGACCGGCTTCGGGAAGCGCGACAGTTCCAGCTCGTGCTGGAAATCGCCCGAGCGCATCACGTTGCCGAGCAGGTCGCCGCGGACCACCTTCATGCTCGAATAGTCGATATACTTGACCGGATGCCCGACGCGCGGATCGAACGCGGCGAGCTTCGCCAGCGCCGCCTTGCGGGTCGCGTCGTCCATCCAGGTCGAGGCGGAGATGCGGTCGCGATAGGCACCGCGCAGGTCCTCGATCAGCTCCGACATCTTGGCCTGCGCCGTCGGCGGATAATACCGCGCGACGTAGATCTGGCCGACCGCCTCGCCCAGGGCGCCGTTGGTCATCGACACGCCCCGCCGCCAGCGCTCGCGCTGCGCCGGCTGGCCTTGCAGCGTCTGGCCGTAAAAGGCGAACTGCGCGTCGTCGAAGCGCTTGGGCAGGTAGCTCGCATGGTCGCTGACGAAGCGATAGGCGAGATAGTCCTTCCACGTCTGCAACGGGGTCGCGGCGAACGTCTTGCCGAGCGCGGTGACCGCGGTGTTGTTCGCCATGATGACGGTCGGCGCCGAATCGATCCCGGCGGTCTTCAGCATCAGCGGCCAGTCGAACTCGGGCGCCTTCGCCTTCAGCCCGGCGACGCTCTCGGGGTCGTTCAGCTTGGCGATGTCGCGGCTCTGCTCGGGCGACCATTGCTCCTTCGCCATCTCGGTCTCGAGCGCGAAGATCGCGTCGGCCTTGGCGCTCGCATTGGCGATGCCGGCCATTTCCTGGATCTGCTGGATATAGGCGCGATACGCCTTGCGGACGGTGTCGTACTTCGCGCCCTGGTTCAGATAGTAATCGCGCGGCATGCCGAGCCCGCCCTGGCTGACGACGCCAGTGTAATGCGTCGGATCGGCGAGATTGGGGATGATCCCGACCTCGACCGGCGAGGCATAGCCGACGCTGGCGAACAGCACCTGGAGGTCGCCCGGGTTCTGCACTGCGGCGATCTTGGCGAGATAAGGCTGCAGCGGCGCGGTGCCGCGTGCCTCGATCCCGGCCTGGTCCATCCAGCTGGCGTAGAAGTCGCCGACCTGCTGGCCGGTCGCGCCGTATTTGGCGGGGTTGGCGGCCATGTCGTCCAGGATCTTGCGGACGTTATCCTCTGACTCGTCGCGCAGCGTCGCGAACGGCCCGACGCGCGTCTTGTCGGCGGGGATCGGGGTGTTCTTGCTCCAGACGCCGTTGGCGTAGGTCCAGAAATCGTCGCCCGGCTTGACCGACTTGTCCTGGCCGGCGACGTCGAGGCCGACGGTGCCGTAGCGCGGCTTGCCCGCGGTGCTCGCCGGCTTTGCGTTCGCCTTGACGGCGGACTTGGTCGCGGCGCTGGCTGCGGCAACGGGAACGGTCAAGGCGATGACGGCGACGCCGAGCGACAGGCGCGCCAACAGATTGGAAACCATCGATAACTCCCCACCCTATGTGTGTTGCTCGGCTATAGCGCCCTGTGACAGGCGGTGCAATCGCCGATCGCGGGAAAAAATCGGGGGTGGCGCGTGGATGCGTCAGCCTACGCGGTTGGCGATCAGGTCGTCGACCACCGCCGGATCGGCAAGGGTCGAGGTGTCGCCCAGGCTCGACACGTCGCCCTCCGCGATCTTGCGCAGGATGCGGCGCATGATCTTGCCGGAGCGGGTCTTGGGCAAAGCCGGCGCGAACTGGATCGCGTCGGGTGAGGCGATCGGACCGATCTCGCTCCGCACCCAGGCGACCAAGTCCTTGCGGAGCGCATCGCTCGGCTCCTCGCCGGCGTTCAGCGTGACATAGGCGTAGATGCCCTGACCCTTGATGTCGTGCGGGAAGCCGACCACCGCGGCTTCCGCCACCGTCGCGTGCAGGACCAGCGCGCTCTCGACCTCTGCGGTGCCCATGCGATGGCCGCTCACGTTGATGACGTCGTCGACCCGGCCGGTGATCCAGTAATAACCGTCCTCGTCGCGCCGGCAGCCGTCGCCGGTGAAATACTTGCCCTTGTAGGTCGTGAAATAGGTCTGGAAGAAGCGGTCGTGATCGCCCCAGACGGTGCGCATCTGGCCGGGCCAGCTCCGCGCGATGACGAGGTTGCCCTCGGCCGGCCCCGCCAGCACATTACCCTCGGCATCGACGATCTGCGGGTCGACGCCGGGGAAGGGGAGCGTCGCGCTGCCGGGCTTGAGCGCGGTCGCGCCGGGCAGCGGAGTTATCATGTGCCCGCCGGTCTCGGTCTGCCACCACGTATCGACGATCGGGCAGCGCCCCTCGCCGATGACGTCATGGTACCAGCGCCACGCCTCCGGGTTGATCGGCTCGCCGACCGTGCCGAGCAGCTTGAGCGACTGGCGGCTGGTCGCGGCGACGTACTGGTCGCCTTCCTTCATCAGCGCGCGGAGAGCGGTGGGGGCGGTGTAGAGGATCTCGACCTGGTGGCGGTCGCACACCTGCCAGATGCGGCTGGCGTCGGGCCAGTTGGGCACGCCCTCGAACATCAGGCTGGTGCCGCCGTTCGACAGCGGGCCGTAGAGGATATAGCTGTGCCCGGTCACCCAGCCGATATCGGCGGCGCACCAATGGACCTGGCCGGGGCGGTAATCGAAGGTCAGCTCGTGGCTGAGGCTGACCCAGACGAGATAGCCGCCCGACGTATGCAGCACGCCCTTCGGCTTGCCGGTCGATCCGCTGGTGTAGAGGATGAAGAGCGGGTCCTCGGCCGCCATCGGCTCGGGCTTGCAGTCGGGCGCAGCGGCGGCGGTCAAATCGTGATACCAATGGTCGCCGTCGCCCATCGCGACGTCGCCGCCGGTAGCCCTGACCACGATCACCTGCGCGAGCCCCGGCGCCAGCTTGCGCGCGGCATCGACATTGGCCTTCAGCGGCACCTTGCGCCCGCCGCGCCGCCCTTCGTCGGCGGTGATGACGATGGTCGAGCTGCAATCCTCGATCCGTCCGGCCAGTGCTTCGGGCGAGAAGCCGCCGAACACGACCGAATGGACCGCCCCGATCCGCGCACACGCCAGCAACGCGACCGCCGCTTCGGGGATCATCGGCAGGTAGATGGTGACGCGGTCGCCCTTCGCGACGCCGCGATCCCTCAGCGCGTTGGCGAAGCGGCAGACCTCGGCATGGAGCTGGCGATAGGTGATGCGCCGTGGTTCCTCGTCAGGCGCGTCGGGCTCCCAGAGGATCGCGACCGCATCGCCGTTCTTCGCCAGGTGCCGGTCGAGGCAGTTGGCAGACACGTTGAGCACGCCGTCGGCGAACCATTTGATATGGAAATCGGCCTTGTCGAACGACCAGTCGCCGGCGATGTGCGGGCGCTTGATCCAGTCGAGCCGTTTCGCCTGTTCGAGCCAGAAGGTGCCGGGATCGGCCAGGCTGCGGCCATAGAGCTTCTCGTATCCGGCTTCGTCCAGCTTTGCGCGCTTGGCCCAATCGGACGGCACCGGATAGACGCTCTGCTCGGACATGCCGCTCTCCCTCGATCGGCCCTATTGGAGCCGAGGACGGGCGCTTGGCAAGCGCCGTGCGGTCGTGCCACCATGCGACATCAGGGGGATCGCATGAACGACGCGCACGACGACTTGCCGATGCATCACGGCGCACCGGCGCACGCATTGGAAAGGCTGGTTTTCTTTTCCGACGCGGTGTTCGCGATCTCGATCACGCTGCTGGTGATCGAAATCCACGCGCCGTCGTTGAAACGCGGGCTACCCGACGCCGCCTATGTCAATGCGCTGCTGCAACTGACGCCCAACTTCATCGGGTTCATCATCTCGTTCTTCGTGATCGCGCAGTTCTGGGCGGGGCATCATCGCGCGTTCGACTGTGCGCGGCGCTGGTCGCCGCGGCTGGTGTTCCCGAACATCTGCCTGCTGTTCACGGTCGCGGCGATGCCGTTCTTCACCGCGTTCCTCAGCGAGAATGCGGGCAATCGCGTGCCGACGATCGTCTATTGCGGCTGGCTGGCGCTGACCGGGCTGTGCAACCTGTGGGTCAACAGCATCGCGACCGCGCCGCCGGTCGCCGACGCGCAAGTCGCCGCCGAGCGCGGCGCGATGATCCGGGCGCGCGGTCAGGCGGTGGTGCTGATGGCGCTGAGCGGCGCGGTGGTCGGCTGGTTCGTGCCGTGGGGCGCGCAACCGGCGCTGGCCAGCTTCGGCGCGTGGCTGCTGCTGACCAAGCGGCTCAACCGAGCCGCTGCCTGAGCGCCAGCATCGCCAGCGCCGCCTTCGCCGCGCCGCCGCCCTTGTCGAGCTGCGCCGGATCGGCCCGGACGATCGCCTGGGCCTCGTCCTCGGTGGTCAGGATGCCGTTGCCGATCGCGATGCCGTCCATCGTCAGCGCCATCACGCCGCGCGCGCTTTCGTTGGCGACGATCTCGAAATGATAGGTCTCGCCGCGGATCACGACGCCGAGCGCGACATAGGCGTCGTAGCGACCGCTCTCGACCGCCAGCGCGATCGCCCCCGGCACTTCGAGCGCGCCGGGCACGGTCACCGTGTCGTGCTCGTGCCCCGCCGCCGCGATCGCCGCGCGCGCGCCGGCGACCAGCATGTCGTTGAGGTGATCGTAGAACCGCGCCTCGACGATCAATATGCGTGCCATGTCATTCCTCCGGTATGCCGTTCGCGACGAGCGAGCCGCCCTGGTAGCGTGGATCATGGCTGACGTCGCGCCCCGCCCAGTCGAGTGCTGCGATCGCTGCCAGCGCCGCGTCGTTCGTCGCCTCGATCTCGACCAGATCGAGGCCGGCCAGCGCGTCCTCGAACACGTCCATGCTATAGCCGTCGCAGGTGTAGCGCCGCTTGCGCAACGTCGCGGCTGGCAGGCCGGCGAGCAAGTCGTATTCGACCGGCGTCAGGTACGTGGTGACGATCGGCCGCGCGAGCGGATCGGCCGCGTCGTATTTCTTGGTCAGCTTGACCGTCACCTCGCCCGAGTAAAGGTCGGTCATCCGCCGCAACCGCATTCGCGTGTCGGTGAGATAACGATCCTCGACCCGCAGGCACGGCAGGCCATCGAGCACCGGGCGCCGGTCGCGTACCACCAGCCAGCGCCGCTCGCGCTCGATATGCGCATATTTCGGCGCGGCCAGTTCGTGCGCCAGCGTGCGCATCAGGCGGGATCGATCCGCCGCTCGCCGACGATCGACAGGCCGTAGCCGTCGAGCGCGACCAGCGTGTGGTGGGTGTTGGTCAGCAGGATCATGTCCTCGACCCCGAGCTCGGTCAGGATCTGCGCGCCGACGCCATAGTCGCGCAGTTCGTCGCCGGCCGGGCCGCCCGCCTTGCGTTCCAGCGCCTGGCTGAACCCGCCGGCGCCGGCCGGGGACAGCAGGACGACGACGCCGGCGCCCGCCTCGCCGATCAGTTCCATCGAGCGTTCGAGCAGCCGCCCGCGCGGGCCGCCCTCGCCGAACATGTCGGCGAACACGTTCATCGCGTGCATGCGGACCAGGGTCGGCTTGGCGGGATCGATCAGGCCCTTGACCAAAGCGATCTGTTCGGTGCCGGTCGCCTTGTTGTAATAGGTGCGCGCGGTCCAGTCGCCGCCCCAGCGGCTGGCGAAGCGCGCCTCCGCGCGGCGCTCGACCAGATGGTCGTGCTGGCGGCGATACGCGATCAGGTCGCGGATCGTGCCGATCTTCAGCCGATGCGTGTCGGCGAACGCGATCAGGTCGTCCATCCGCGCCATCGTGCCGTCGTCGCGCATGATCTCGCAGATCACGCCCGAAGGGTTGAGCCCGGCGAGGCGGCTGACGTCGACCGCCGCCTCGGTATGCCCGGCGCGGACCAGCACGCCGCCGTCGCGCGCGACCAGCGGGAAGACGTGGCCCGGGGTCACGATGTCTTCGCGGCCCTTGCCGGCATCGATCGCGATCGAGACGGTGCGCGCGCGGTCGTGCGCGGAGATGCCGGTGGTGACGCCCTCGCGCGCCTCGATCGAGACGGTAAAGGCGGTCTCGTGCCGGGTGCCGTTGTTGCGGCTCATCAGTTCGAGCCCGAGACCGTCGATCCGGGCCTTCGTCATCGCGAGGCAGATCAGGCCGCGGCCGTGGCGCGCCATGAAGTTGATCGCGTCGGGGGTCGCCATCTGCGCGGGGATGACCAGGTCGCCCTCATTCTCGCGGTCCTCGTCGTCGACCAGGATGAACATGCGGCCGTTGCGCGCTTCCTCGATGATCTCCTCGATCGGCACCAGCGCGGGGCGTTTCTCACGCTGGTCGAGATAGGATTCGAGCTTCTTGAGCGTCTCGGCGGTGGGGTTCCACTCGGCCTCGTCGAGGCTGCGGAGCGAATTGGCGTGCAGCCCGGCGGCGCGGGCGAGACCGGAGCGGGACATGCCGCCCGACGAGACGAGATCGCGGATGCGATCGATCAGGAGAATGCTCATTGCGACTCGATATCACATTGTAATGTGAGATGTCGACCGCAAATGCACATCGCGGCGCAGTCGTGGCGCCAAACTTGACAAACTTGACGGGGGTGGCGGGATCGAGGTGGCTGAGAGCGCGTGTTGCGATGTGATCGGCGACGGCCTGATACCGACCGGCGCTGGATGCGGGTGGCGACGATGAGAAAGAGCCCGGCGAGCGTGGCAGGGCCAATCCTACATTGCCAGCCCGCGCGCTACCGCGCCTCCAGCACCGCGCGCATCCGGCCGAGATAGCGCGCCAGCACGTCGATCTCGATATTGACCGCCTGCCCGACCGCCAGCGTGCCGAGCGTCGTCACCGCCTGGGTGTGCGGGATCAGGTTGATCGTGAAGCGCATCCCGTCCGCGCCGTCGGCGACCGTGTTGACCGTCAGCGACACGCCGTCGACCGTCACCGATCCCTTGGCCGCGACGAACGGCGCGAGGTCGCGGGCAAGGCGGAAGGTGATCGTGCGCGAGTCGCCGACCGTAGCGACATCGACCACCTCGGCGATGCCGTCGACATGGCCGGTCACGATATGCCCGCCGAGCTCGTCGCCCAGCTTCATCGCGCGTTCCAGGTTGAGGCGGCGGCCCTGGTTCCACTGCCCCTGCGCGGTGCGCGCGACGCTTTCGCCCGACACGTCGACCGCGAACCAGCCCGGCCCGGTGTCGATCACCGTCAGGCACACCCCCGAACAGGCGATCGACGCGCCCAGGTCGATCGTCGCGGTGTCGTAGCCGGTGGCGATGCGGATGCGCAGGTCGCCGCGCTGCTCGATTGCCTCGATCGTGCCGATGTCGGTGATGATCCCGGTGAACATCGCGTGCTAGTTCCTGACCCGCTCGTATTCCTCGACGCTGTCGATGCCCAACATCCGCCGGTCGCGCAACCGCCAGCGCCCGTGCGCCTCGCCCAGCGCGCCGAGCCCGATATCGCCGATCGCCGGCCGCCCGCCCCCGATCACGATCGGCGCGCGGTAGAGGAGCAGGCGATCGACCAGGTCGGCGGCGAGGAAGGCGGCGGCGGTCTGTGCGCCGCCTTCGACGAGGAGGTGATCGACGCGATCGAGGGCGGCAATGGCGTGGGGGGAGGGGATCGTTTCCCAACTTTCGTCATCCCCGCGAAAGCGGGGACCCATCGCCTCACCGTGCCGCGAACTGGACGGGGCGGGAGATGGGCCCCCGCTTTCGCGGGGGTGACGGCTAAAATCGTGCGCGGGACGCGTGGAAAGAACCAGCCGCCGCGGGCTGCGATCCGCCAGCCCGGCGATCCGCACGTCGAGCGTCGGCGCGTCCGCCTCGACCGTCCCGCGCCCGACCAGGATCGCCTCGTGCCGTGCGCGCTCGATATGGGCATGCGCGCGTGCGGCCACGCCGGTGATCCACTTCGACTCGCCGTCCGCCCTGGCGATACAGCCGTCGAGCGAGGTCGCGAGCTTCAGCGTGACGAACGGCCGCCCTGCCGCGCGCCGGGTCAGGAACCCGGCCATCGATCGCTGGGCCGCATCCGCGCCGACCCCGATCTCCACCGCGATCCCGGCGTCGCGCAGCCGCTGATGCCCGCGCCCGTCGGTGCGCGGATCGGGATCGGCGATCGCCGCGACCACCCGCGCGACGCCGGCGGCGACCAGCAGGTCGCTGCACGCCGGCCCGCGCTCGCTGGCATGCGCGCAGGGTTCGAGCGTGGTGTAGACGGTGGCGCCGCGCGCCGCGTCGCCGGCCTGGGCCAGCGCCATCGCCTCGGCATGCGGGCGCCCGCCCGGCTGGGTCCAGCCGCGCCCGACGACGCAACCCCCCGCCTTCGCGGGGGCAGGCTGCACGATCACGCAGCCGACAGTGGGGTTGGGCGCCGTCCGCCCGCGACCGCGCTCGGCCAGCGCCAGCGCGGCGCCCATCCAGCGCGCGTCGTCGCCCGGAACCGCCGCGCCGCTCAGAGCCAAGGCGACAATTTGTCTTTCAGCTTCTTGTACCCGGCGCGCTTCTCGGCCGCGAACCTGGCCTGTTCGGCGTCGTCCTTCTGCTTCTGCGCCAGGTCGATCTTCTGCTGCGCCAGGATCTCGGCCTCGCTGCGGTCGGCGCGCCACGACTGGACGTAGATGATGTCGGGGCGCACCCACGGCTTCTCGACCGTCGTGCCCCAGACGAACGTCGCCAGCAGCGCGTAGCAGATCGCGAACGACGCGAAGAGGAAGATGATCTCGTGTTTGCCGCGCTGCGCGAGGAAGCGTCGCAGATCGCCGAGCGCGCGCAACGGGTTGAGGCGGCGAAGATAATCCATGGTCGCCTCAAGATAGGCGCGGGGCCGGGGGAGTGCCAGTGGCTTTGGTCGAAGGGCGCCCGTTACGACAAACAGGCCGTCACCCCGGCCTCGTGCCGGGGTGACGAATGGAAAGGGGAGCGGCCCCTACTCATCCTGAAGTTCGAACCGCAGGCTCATCGTCTTCCATTGCTCGATCGCGACGCCGTCGCGAGTCGCGGGCCTGAACCGCCACTTGGCCAGTGCTTGGCGCTGGGCGGCGGCGAAGAAGGCGTCGGTGGTCGCCGACACGCGCTCGACCTGGTGGACGCGGCCGTCGGTACCGATCAGCACGCGCAGCGTGACTCGCCCGCTCCGGCCCGCGCGCTGCTCCTCGCTCGGATAGGGCGGCTGGAGCAGCCCGGCATAGCGCGGGTCGACCTCCGCGCCGACCAGGACGGGGGCGAGCTTGACCGGCTCGACCGCTGGCGCCGAACCGGTGCCGACGACGGGCGGATTCTCGGTCGGCGGCAATTTGGGTGGGTCGAGCGTCGTGGCTGTCTTGTTGTCGCTCGGAAGCTGAATCGGCGTCGGCACGAAGACCTTCTCGGTCGGCGGCTGCTGGGTGCGGGGCTGCGGCTTGGGTTGAATGGGATCCGGCGGCGGGGGCGGCGGCTGGCGCACGTCGATGGTCGTGACGGGCTTGTCGATCCGGATGCCCTGTTTGATCTGCAACCCGACGACCATCGCGACCAGCGGCAGCGCGGTGGCGGCGAGCGCCAGGGCCATGCTGCCGGGCTTGATCGTCGGACCGGTGGCGTAGCGATCTGCGTACATCGGCCATCTCCTAGATTGCGGCTGTCTCGCCGCTTCGGAGATGATACAACGTTACATAATGATGTACAAGCGCTAAGCGGTCAGTTCACCGCTAGGCGCGCCAGCGTGCGCTCGCGGCCGATCAGCGGGAGGAGGGCGGCCATGTCGGGGCCGTGGTCGCGCCCGGTCAGCGCGCGGCGCAACGGCAGGAACAGCGGCTTGCCCTTGCGCCCCGTCTCCGCCTTCAAAGCGGCGGTCAGCGCGTGCCAGGGATCGTCCGCCCATTCGATCGTGCCGGCCAGGCGATGCGCGGCGGTCAGGAAGTCGCGATCCTCGGGGTCGGGCGTCGCCTCGATCGGTCCTTCGACCACGTGCCACCAGTCGGCGGCATCGGCGACCGTCGCGAGGTTGGGCCGGATCGCGTCCCATGCCGCGCGGTCCATGCCGGCCGGCAAGCGCGCCGCGACCACGTCATGGTCGAGTTGGTGCACGATCCGCGCGTTGAGCTGGGCGAGCTCCGCTTCGTCGAACCGCGCCGGCGCGCGACCGAACGCGGCGAAGTCGAACGCGGCGATCAGGGGGGCGGGGTCGGCGAACGGCTCGACCGGCTGCGACGTGCCGATCCGCGCAAGCAGGGCGGCGATCGCCGGCGGCTCGATGCCTGCCTCGCGGAAATGATCGACGCCGAGCGAGCCGAGCCGCTTCGACAATTTCCCCTCGCTGCCGGTGAGCAAGGCGGCGTGCGCGAAGCGCGGCGGCGTCGCGCCCAGCGCGTCGAACATCTGCATCTGCACGGCGGTGTTCGAGACGTGGTCCTCGCCGCGCACGACATGGCTGATGCCGAGGTCGATATCGTCGATGACCGAGGGCAGCATGTAGAGCCACGACCCGTCGGCGCGGCGGATCACCGGATCGCTCATCGTCGCCGCGTCGAAATGCTGGGGGCCGCGAATCAGGTCGTCCCATGCGATCGCGCCCGGATCGAGCTTGAAGCGCCAGTGCGGCTGCACGCCGTCCGCCGCCAGCGTCGCGCGATCGGCCTCGCTGAGCGCCAGCGCGGCACGGTCGTAGATCGGGGGCAGGCCGCGCCCGAGCTGGATCTTGCGCTTGAGGTCGAGCTCCTGCGCGGTCTCGTACGCCGGATAGACCCGGCCCGCCGCGCGCAATTCGGCGAACCGCGCCTCGTACAGCGCGAACCGCTCCGACTGGCGCACTTCGGCATCGGGGGTCAGGCCGAGCCAGGCGAGGTCGGCGCGGATCGCGTCCACATATCGTTCCTCGCTGCGCTCGCGGTCGGTATCGTCGATCCGCAGCACGAAGCGCCCGCCGGCGCCGCGCGCGAACAGCCAGTTGAGCAGGGCGGTGCGGATATTGCCCACATGGAGCGTGCCGGTCGGGCTGGGCGCGAAACGCGTGACGGTCATGCCCCGCCCTTACGCGAGGCCGGGTGGCTGCGCCAAGCGGTGTGGGTCGGACCCCCGAAACGATCCTGACCAGCATCAGTCACAAGCCGCTTGACGCCGGCCCCGCAGGCCCCGATTTCGGATCGCGATGGAACACCTTTCCCTGTCCGAGTCCGAGTGGCGCAAGCGCCTGACCCCCGAGCAATATCACGTTCTGCGCGAGGCCGGCACCGAACGCGCCTTTTCGGGGCTGTACACCGACAACAAGGCGGACGGCATCTATGCCTGCGCGGCGTGCGACCTCGATCTGTTCGACAGCGCGGACAAATATGATTCGGGGTCGGGCTGGCCCAGCTTCACCCAGCCGATCGCCGAGGATCACGTCACCAACCATACCGACACCAGCCACGGCATGACTCGCACCGAAACGCGGTGCGCGCGCTGCGACAGCCATCTCGGCCACGTCTTCCCCGACGGCCCGCCGCCGACCGGGTTGCGCTATTGCATGAACTCGGTCAGCCTGGACTTCCGCGCGCGCTGATTTGATCGCGGCAATTCGGAGGCGGGTCGTTTGCTTCTTCCGTGTTCCTGCGAAAGCAGGAACCCAGGGTAACGAAGCGCCGCGTTCGCGGCTCTGGGCTCCTGCTTCCGCAGGAGCACGTGTCGGGGGCTGGAACGACCCGCTCCCATTCATCCGCGCTTCAGCCATGGTCGCTCAGTGACGCCGCTCCGGCCAACCGCCGCTTGTCGACACTCCCCTAACCCGGTATTCCCCCGCCCCACGAATGGCCACCGCGTCGCCCAAGATCGTCCCGAAGTGGCGCCGCTGGCTCGTCCTGAGCCTGAAGATCACCGGCGTCGCCGCGGTGCTCGGGCTGCTCGCCTTCGTCATCGCGATCTACGTCACGCGCTCGCAATTGCCGAGCTTCGACGAGCTCAAGTCGTCGCCCAACGGCCAGATGATCCGCGTGCTGGCGGCGGACGGCACGCCGATCGTCAATCTCGGGCCGAGCTATGGCGAATGGCTGCCGATCGACCGCATCCCGCAAGTGATGAAGGACGCGATGGTCGCCGCCGAGGACCGGCGCTTCTACAGCCACCCCGGCGTCGATCCGATCGGCGTGGTGCGCGGCGTCACCTCCAGCCTGTCGGGCCATGGCCGCGTCCGCGCGGTGTCGACGATCACGCAGCAGCTCGCGCGCAACGTCTTCCTGACGCTCAACCGCTCGTACGGCCGTAAATTCCGTGAGGGCATCATCGCGCTCGCGCTCGAACGCAAGTTCAGCAAGGACCAGATCCTCGAACTGTACCTCAACAAGGTCTATTTCGGCGGCGGCGCCTACGGCATCGACGCGGCGGCGCGCAAATTCTTCGGCCACGGCGCCGATCACCTGACCTTGTCGGAGGCGGCGATCATCGCCGGCCTGGTCAAGGCGCCGTCGCATTATTCGCCGACCGCCGATGCCGAGGCCGCGGTCAGCCGCGCCGGCGTCGTGATCGGCCTGATGAAGGAGACCGGCAAGATCAGCGCGGCTGAAGCGGCGAGCGCCGACCCCCACGCGGTCAAGCTGGCGCCGGAGCCGACCCAGAACAGCGTGCGCTATTTCACCGACTGGGCGCTGCCACAGCTCGAGACATTGATCGACGAGCCGACCCGCCCGCTGGAGGTGTGGACGACGATCGACATCCGCATGCAGAAGGCGGCCGACGCGGCTATCGCCGCCAATGCGCCGAACGGGGCGCAGGGCGCGCTGCTAAGCCTTGATCGTGACGGCGCCGTTCGCGCGATGGTCGGCGGCAAGGATTACGTGACCTCGAACTACAACCGCGCGGTGACGGCGCTGCGCCAGCCGGGTTCGGCGTTCAAGCTGTTCGTGTACCTCGCCGCGCTGGAGGCCGGGCACAAGCCCGACGACCAGGTCGTCGACGAGCCGATCACGATCGACGGGTGGAGCCCGCGCAACGATTCGCGGCACAATTCGGGCGCGATGCAGCTGCGCACCGCCTTCGCCTATTCGATCAACACGGTGGCGGCAAAGCTGGGGCAGGAGGTAGGCTTCTCGACCATCGCCGACATGGCGCGGCGGTTCGGCATCACGACCCCGATCCAGGTGGTGCCGTCGATGGTGCTGGGCACCAACGACGTCCGCCTGATCGACATGACCCGCGCCTTCGCCAGCGTGTACAACAAGGGCGTGGCGGTGACGCCGTACGGCATCACCAAGGTCACCTCGATGGGCGAGACGATCTACCAGCACCAGGTCGACACCAGCCACGTGCTCGTCGCGCCCTATGTCGCGCAGGAGATGACCGACCTGTTGCAGACCGCGGTCAACACCGGCACCGGCCGCGCGGCGCAGATCGGTCGCCCGGTCGCGGGCAAGACCGGCACGACCACGTCGAACAAGGACGGCTGGTTCCTCGGTTTCTCGTCGGGGATCACCACCGGCGTGTGGATGGGCCGCGACGATGCGAAGGCGATCCCCGGGCTGCACGGCGGCACCGCGCCGGCGCGCGCCTTCGCCGCGTATATGAGCGTCGCGGTGCAGGGCCGCCCGGTCGAGCAGTTCGACACCGCGGTGACGCTGCCCGACCTGCAACTCGACAACGAGCAGGGCTTCGGCGAGCCCGACAACGGGACGATGATGGTCGATCCCGACGGCAACCCGATTCCGCCCGACCAGATCGCGCCCGACGACGGCCGCATGGGCAGCAGCGACGTGGGCCGTCCGCCGGCGAGCGAGGACGAGCAGCCGCAGACCGCGCCCGACGACACCGCAACGCCGCCGCGCGACCAGCGGCTCGACCGGCGCTGGCTCGACCGCGTGACCGGGAATGACGGACGCGCGCCGTCGCGCACCCCGTCCGACCGCGCGACCCCCGCCGACCGCCCCCGCGACGTCCAGGAGCGGCGGCCATCCGGGCCGTAGGATCGCCGGCTGGGCGTTCGTGGGCGGACTGGCTGCCCGAGTCGAAGGCGAACGGCCCAGCCGAGCCAAGCCGTGCTCTCGCCTGCGCGGGAGCGCGAGTTAGGTTGCAGGGAGCAGGCTAGACAACGTCCTCGCTCGAATTCCCTGCCGCCCCGATCCAATGCAACTCCGCCCCGTGGCGCTTGAGCCACGCCCGCGCCGGGGCGGGATCGGCGCCGTAGAGCCGGCGGAGGTGGGCGTAGAAGGCTGGCGAGTGGTTCATCTCCAGCCGGTGCGCGACTTCGTGCGCGACGGTCGCGCGGCGGACATCAGGCGGGGCGCAGATCAGCCGCCAATTGTAGCGGATCGCGCCCGACGATGCGCAACTGCCCCAGCGCGCCTTCGCATCGGCGACCGACACGCGCGCGATCGTGACTCCGGCCTTCGCGGCGTACTCGGCGGTTTCCTGCGTCAGGACCGCGAGCGCGTGGCGCTTGAGCCAGGTTTCGATGCGGCGGGCGAGCCCTTCGAGCGGGCCACCGCAGAGGAGTCGTGCCTCTTCTTCATCCCACCCCGGCGAAGGCCGGGGCCCAGTTGCGGGCGGCTCGATGCTGGACCCCGGCCTTCGCCGGGGTGGGGCGAAAGTAATAGTTCGAGGTCGCCCCGCCTCCCAGTCGATCACCACCTCCTCGCCCGCGATCGGGATCGTCGCGCCGGGCACGAACGGTCGCGCCCGTGGCAATCGTTCGCATTGCGCCGCGATCCAGTCGCGATGTTCCTCCGCCCAGGCCATCGCGCGTTTGAGCGAGGCGCGCGGCGGCAGGGTCAGGCGGACCCGCCCGCTCGCCGGATCGACCGACAGCCGCATCCGCCGCGCCTGCGCATGGCGGACGATCTCGATCTCCCCCGGCGCGCCGGTCACAGCGTGCGGTCGACCATGTGGAATTCCAGGTCGCCGGCATCGTCCTCGCTGACCGTCCAGCCGCGCGTCGACTCCCCCGCGCGGTGCACCGCCTCGCGGTCGCCGCACACCAGATAATGCCAGTCGGGCAGCGGCTCGCCGTTCGCGCGCAGCCGGTATGCGCAGGTCGAGGGCAGCCACTCGGTCGTGAACACGTTGCCGATGTCGAGCCGCACGCAATCGGGCACGTAGCTGCGCCGGTTCTTATAGTCGCGGCACTGTGCCGACCGGCGATCGAGCAATTTGCACGCGACGTTGGTCGGGTACAGTTCGCCGGTCTCGTCATCCTCCAGCTTGTGCAGGCAGCATTTGCCGCAGCCGTCGCACAACGCCTCCCACTGGCCGCGATCGAGTTCGGCCAGCGTCTTCGTTTCCCAGAACCTATTCGTCACTTGACCCAGCGTTTGATCTCGTCCGCGGTCGCCTCCGCGCCCTGGTCGGTGGGCAACAGGGCGATCGGCTTGTTGTCGGGATCCATCAGATAGGCGGCGTTGGTGTGCTGTACCAGATAGCCGCCGCCCGGCGTCGTCTCACCCTTCGACCAATAGACGCCATACGCCTTGGCGGCGGCGGCAACCGCCTTGGGCGATCCGCTCAGCCCGACGAAGCGCGGGTAGAAGGTCTGCGCGAACTTCTGCGCGACGGCCGGCGTGTCGCGCTGCGGGTCGACCGTCACGAACACCGGCACGACCTTCGCCGCCACCGCCGCGTCCTCCGTGTCGAGCCGGCGCATGGCCGCGCCGATCACCTGCGCGGTGGTCGGACAGACGTCGGGGCACGACGTGTAGCCGAAATACATGATGCGCCAGCGCGGCCCCAGGCTCTTGTCGGTGACGGTGCGTCCGGCACCGTCGGTCAGCGCGAACGACCCGCCGATCGTGCTGCCGGCGAGCGGCGGCGGCGTCTCCGGCGTCGGCACGCAGGCGGCGGGGAGCAGCAGCAAAAGCGACAGGAGACGCGGGTTCATCGTGGCGCCAGCCTTGATCTTTTAGGTGGCACTTCGCAAGGTCGCGCCATCGCACCGCACAATCACGGGTCCGTCGTCATGCCGCTATCGTTCCGTCCCGCCGCCCTCGCGCTGACATTGCTCGCGGCCTCGCCCGCCGCGGCGCAGATCACCGGCTCGCCGAGCTACCAGTTCCTCCAGGCGGTGCGCGACGACAAGCCCGACGAGGTCGAGAAGATCCTGGCCAAGCCCGGCTCGCGGATCATCGACACGCAGGATCCGACCACCGGCGAAAGCGCGCTGCACATCGTCGTCAAGAACGACGACGATCGCGCGCTGCGCTACCTGCGCTACCTGCTGGCGCGGCAGGCCGATCCCAATCTCAAGGATCGCAACGGCGACACCCCGCTGCTGGTCGCGGTCAATCACGGCTATACCGATCTGGTCGACGTGCTGGTGAAGGAAAGCGGGTCGACCGGCGGCGCGAAGGTCAACGTCAATGTCGCCGGCGACGGCGGCCAGACGCCGCTCATCAAGGCGGTGCTGCTCCACAACGAGGACATGGTGCGCACCCTGCTCGACGCCGGTGCCGATCCGGACCGGCGCGATTATGCGCTGGGCAAGTCGGCGCGCACCTATGCCGAGCAGGACACCCGGCATCCGGGGCTCGCCAAGCTGTTCGCCGCCCTGCCGAAGAAGCCGCAGCGCGGAGTGTCGGGACCGACGCTGCGGTAGCGCGAGCCGTCCGTCGTCGTCAGCGCGAGCGTCGCGAAGCGATCCATGGCAGCACACGCGTCATCGTGGATCGCCGCGTCGCGTCGTTCCTCGCAACGACGGACTCACTTACCCATCAGGCCGCCGCTGCTTGTGCGCCGGGGAGCTTCTCGAACAGCGCGCGGTCCTCGGGCTTGAACGCCCAGCGCCACACCACGAACAGGAACGCGCCGACCAGCGCCGGCTCGCCGAACACCAGTTCGACCCACTCGAACTGGTGCGGGGGCAGGGTGAAGATCGTCCCCACCGCCGCCCCGGCGCCGACCGCGGCGAAGAACGATCCGCGCCACGCCAGCACCGGCGCCTTGAGCAACCGCCGCAACACCCCCGCCTTGATGAGCGAGGTCGCGGTCAGCGACAGCAGCAGCGCCACCGCCGGCCCCGCCGCCTGCCATGTCGCCGGCCAGCCGAGCCGCGCCATCACCGCGATCAGCACGAAGCTCAATGCGATCTGCACCAGCAGCATCACGAACGAGATCACGAGGTTCAGGTGCCGCGCCATGTAGACCAAAGCCGCCTCGCTCACCGCGCCCTGCGTCGCCATCACCTCGCCCCATAGCAGGAAGGCGAGCGCGGCGGTGCCCGCGACGAACTGCGGCCCGAGCAGCCCCATCACCGCCTCGCCCGGGATCGACCCCATCAGCGCGACGATCGCCTGGGCAGACATGATCCAGAACCCGACCTGGCGGACCTGCTGCGCGATCGCAGCGCGGTCGTCGCGCGCCAGGCTGTGGGTGATGACCGGGCCCAGGATCGGGTCGAAGCTCGACTTCAGCTTCTGCGGCACCGACGAGATCTGCTGCGCCATGTAATAGATGCCGACGATCCGCGGTTCGAACAGATAGGCGAGGATGAAGCGGTCGACGTTGCGCGTGCCCCATTCGATCGTCTCCGCTCCCGCCAGCGGCGCGTTGCGGCGGGCAAGCGTCGCGACTCGGCCCGGATGCGGGCGCCAGCCCCGCGGCGCGCCGTAGCTGCGGATCAGCGGGATCAGCGAGGCGATCAAGGCCGCACCGATCGCGGTGGTGTAGGCGAGCGTCAGCCCGTCGTCGCGCGCGACGAAATAATAAAGCAGGACGGCGGCGGAGATCGTCCACGGCTCGACGATCGCGCGCGCGGTCACCGATGCCTTGACGTTTAGCCGATATGCCAGCGCCGCCAGCGCCACGTCGGACAGTGCGATCGGCAGCACGACCCACGCGAACCAGCGGTCGAACCCGTCGACCACCCCGTCGGGATACATGATCCGCGGCATCGCGCACAGGAACCCGGCGACGATCGCGCCGATGATCGTCGTCAGCAACAGCGCGTCCCACGTCGTCCGCGTCTCGTCGTCGCTTTCCGCCAGCGCCAGCGCGAGGCCGCGCTTGAGCCCCAGCGTCGCGACCAGCGCCGCCGCCTCCACCACCACCACCGCGATCGCGTAGCGCCCGACCGCGTCGGGACCGTACAGCCGCGCTGCGATGAACAGGAACGGCATCCGCGCGATCAACCGGATCGCGAACCCGCCGATATTGGTCCGCCCGCCCTTGGCGAGCGTGCCGATTTCCTGCGATGTCGTCGCCCCGGCGTCGGTCAAGATCGGGCGTCCCATCCAGCACCGTCATGCTGAACTCGTTTCAGCATCCATCGGGCAACAAGCGATCGCGCCGCTTGTCGCACGGTGGACCCTGAAACAAGTTCAGGGTGACGGAGTGAGATTGACGGCGTTCGTGCCACGTTAGTGTGCCGCACCCCAGCTTGATCCAACGCCGATCTCGACCGCCAACGGCACGCTCAACGGCACGGCCGGCTCGCTCGCCGTCGCCATCACGCGTTCGATCACCGGTTTCGCCGCCTCGACCTCGCCCTCCGGCACTTCGAACACCAGTTCGTCATGGACTTGGAGGAGCATGCGCGTGCCCGTCAGCCCGGCCGCCGCCAGCGCGGGTTCCATCCGCGTCATCGCGCGCTTGATGATATCGGCGCTGGTGCCCTGGATCGGGGCGTTGATCGCGGCGCGTTCGGCACCCTGGCGCTCATGCTGGACGTTCGACTTGATCCGCGGGAAGTGCGTCTTCCGCCCCAACAGCGTCTCGGTATAGCCGCGTTCGCGGACCTGGCCGATCGTGCCCGCGATATAGTTGCGGATGCCTGGGAATCGCTCGAAATAGCGGTCGATCATCGCCTGCGCCTCGTCCGGCGTGACGTCGAGCCGGCCGGCCAGCCCCCAGCGCGAAATGCCGTAGAGGATCGCGAAGTTGATCGTCTTCGCCCGCCCGCGCGTGTCGCGGTTGACCTCGCCGAACAGTTCCTCGGCGGTCAGCGCGTGGATGTCGTCGCCGTTCGCGAACGCCGCTTTCAGCGCCGGCACGTCGGCCATGTGCGCGGCGAGGCGCAGCTCGATCTGCGAATAGTCCGCCGCCAGGATGACGTTGCCCGGTTCCGCCACGAATGCGTCGCGGATCTGGCGGCCGATCTCGGTGCGGATCGGGATGTTCTGGAGGTTCGGGTCGGTCGAGGACAGGCGCCCGGTCTGCGCGCCGGTCAGGCTGTAGCTGGTATGGACGCGGCCGGTCGCCGGGTTGATCTGTTCCTGCAACGCGTCGGTATAGGTGTTCTTGAGCTTGGTCAGCTCGCGCCAGTCGAGCACGCGGGCGGCGATCTCCGCGCCCGGCGAATCCTTGTCGGCGGCGATCCGCGTCATCTCGTTGACGTCGGTCGAATAGACGCCCGACTTGCCCTTGCGTCCGCCCTTGATCCCCATCCGCTCGAACAGCACGTCGCCCAATTGCTTGGGGCTGCCGATCGTGAACGGGCCGCCGGCGAGGCCGTGGATCACGGTCTCCAGCGCGCCGATCTGCTGCGCGAAGTCGGTCGACAAACGGTGAAGTACCGCTTGGTCAACCTTGATCCCGTGCCGCTCCATCCGCGCGATCACGGCGGGGAGCGGACGGTCGACCATTTCGTAGACGCGCGTCGCCGCTTCCGACGGCAGGCGCGGCTTGAACCGGCGCCACAGCCGCAGCGTCACGTCGGCGTCCTCCGCCGCGTAGCGCGTCGCCGCGCGCAGATCGACCTCGTGGAAGCCGAGCTGCTTCTTGCCCGTGCCGACCACGTCCTTGTACGCGATGCAGCTGTGCGACAGATGCGTCGCGGCGAGCTCGTCCATGCCATGGCCGTGCAGCCCGGCGTCGAGGTCGAAGCTCATCAGAATGGTGTCGTCGTATGGCGCGACGTCGATCCCGCCCACGCTCTCGCCGGCGCGGCTCAGGACGATCAGGTCGTATTTGAGGTTATGGCCGATCTTGAGGACGCTCGGGTCTTCCAACAGCGCCTTCAGCTTCGTCAGCGCGACCGTGCGGTTGAGCTGGATCGGCTTCTCCGCGAACATGTCGCTGCCGCCGTGCCCGAGGGGCACGTAGCAGGCGAGGTTGGGGTGCAGCGCCATCGACACGCCGACCAGCTCCGCGCGCGTCGCATCGACGCCCGTCGTCTCGGTATCGATCGCGACCCAGCCCTGATGCCGCGCCACCGTGATCCAGCGATCGAGCGCCGCCTCGTCCACCACGGTCTCGTAGCCATCATGGTCGCACGGCGAATCTTCCTCCTCCGGTACGCCGATCAGGCCGTGAGTCGGCTCCGCGACCGGCGTGTCGGCCACCGCCGACAGCTTGGCGAGCAGCGACTTGAAGCCGTGATGCTCGAGGAATGCGCGGAGCGGCGCGTCGGGAATGCCCTGTAGCCCCAGATCCTCGAGCGGCTCGGGCAGGTTCGCGTCGCATTTCAGCGTCACCAGCACCTTCGACAGCCGCGCATTGTCGGCCTGGTCGATCAGGTTGTCGCGCAGCTTGCCCGGCTTCATTGCGGGCGCGGCGGCGAGCACGGCCTCCAAGTCGCCATGCTCGTTGATGAGCTTCGACGCGGTCTTCGGGCCCACCCCGGTCACGCCCGGCACGTTGTCGACGCTGTCGCCCATCAGCGCGAGCACGTCGCCCAGCCGCTCCGGCCCGACCCCGAACTTCTCGCGCACGTAATCCGGACCGAGCCGTCGGTTGTTCATCGTGTCATACATGTCGACCGACGGGTCGGTCATCAGCTGCATCAGGTCCTTGTCGGAACTGACGATCGTCACCGACCAGCCCTGCGCCAGCGCGGCCTGGGTGTAGCAGGCGATGATGTCGTCGGCCTCCAGCCCCTCCTCCTCGATGCACGGCAGCGAAAAGGCGCGGGTCGCGTCGCGGATCATCGGGAATTGCGGGACCAGGTCCTCGGGCGGGGGCGGGCGATGCGCCTTGTACTGGTCGTACAGGTCGTTGCGGAAGGTGTGGCTCGACTTGTCGAGGATCACCGCCATGTGGGTCGGGCCGTCGGCCTTGTGCAGCTCGTCTGCGAGCTTCCACAGCATGGTCGTGTAGCCATAGACCGCACCGACCGGCTCGCCATGCTTGTTGGTCAGCGGCGGCAGGCGGTGATAGGCGCGGAAGATATAGCCCGAGCCGTCGACGAGGTAGAGATGGGGCATGGGAGCGATGGGATAGCGCAGCCGGAGCAGCGGGCATAGCCCGGGCGTGCGTCAGTCGCGCCGCAACGCCCAGACCCGCGTGCCGTCCTCCCGCAGGGGAAACGTGCCGGCCAGGCGGTAGTCGCGGTGGAGATGGGCGAACAGCAACGCATCGGCCTGCGGATCGCGATTGTCGTCGTACAGCGTGCGGTCGAGAATGACGGCCGGCCGACTGTCGAGCACGCGCTTCAGCTCCGCCATGGCATCGACGCCCAGCGCCGGCTGCTCGCGCG
The DNA here is from genome assembly GCF_017304635.1 of Sphingomonas sp. GTDB lineage: Bacteria > Pseudomonadota > Alphaproteobacteria > Sphingomonadales > Sphingomonadaceae > Sphingomonas. Next base: position 345,311 of record NZ_JAFKMA010000003.1, on the reverse strand, counting down.
TCAGGCTCAGGTGGTAGGGGAACGCCCAGCGCGACGGCAGCGGCGATTGGGTGAGCTGGTAATAGATCGGATCGCCGAAATAGACGTAGAGGGTGCCGCCATGCAGATTGGCGTCGATCGCGGCGGTGACGCGGGCGGCATAGGCAGCGTCGCCGAAATAGGACCCGTATTCGGTGCTTTCCTTGGTGTTGACCGCGACCAGCGCCGTGACCGCCACGACCGCCAGGATCGGGCCGGCGCGGTCGACCGCGAACCCCACCGCCGCCAGCACCGCGAACGGCACCAGCAGCGGCAGGGCATAATGGTTGAAGTAGGAGCCGAAGCCCGCGAAGCTCAATGTCGCGGTCAGCCCCCAGCCGGCCAGCAGCAGCCAGGCGGCTCCGCTCGTCGCGCCGCGCCACGGCCGTCGCGTCAATGACAATGCGATCGGCAGCAGGAACGGCAGCATGCGCGGGCCGATCTTGCCCAGTTCCCCGAGCTCGTGCCGATACTGGCCGCGATCGCCGATCGACGTGAAGTTGGCGAACACGAAATCGCCGGCATGGCCGATCGCGGCGTACCAGGCGAAGGCCAACGCGGTCGGGGCGAGCGCAGCGACGACCCATAGCGTCATCGCGACCGCCAGACGCGGCATCGGCAGCTTCGCCCGCCACGCCATCCAGCTGAACGCCAGCCCGAAATAGATGCCCTCGACCAGCACCGAATATTTGATCTGCAGCGCGATGCCGACCAGCAGCATCGCGACCGCGCCACGCCGGACGATCCGCTCGGGCGCGCCGTCGAGCGTGCGCACCGCGATCCAGGCGGCGACCGCGACCGGCAGATTGTAGAAGACCGGCGCCTGGCCGCCGGGACCGCCGCTCAGGTTGAGCGACAGCAGGTACAGCAAGCCGACCACGATCGCCGTCCAGGGCGGTGCGATCCGCCGCGCCAGGATCGCGATCACCACCGCAGTCGCGCCGGCGAATGCGGTCGCGACCAGCTGGTACTGGACGATGCCGTCGCCGCCGAGCAGCCGGATCGCGGCGTAGAGCAGGAACAGGCCGACCGGCTTGCGATCCCAGATGTCCATATAGGGCACGGCGCCATGCCACATGCGGTCGCCGACCAGCAGGTAGAATTGCTCGTCGGAATCGATCAGCGGATCGCCGATATAATGGAGCCGCACGATCAGTGCCGCGACCATCAGTGCGACCATCGCAACGCGCCAGCCGCGCGGCTGCGCCACGGCATCGCGGATCGCGCGCGCGCCGGCGATCACGACACGCTCCGGCGGCGAGGGCGGGGGCGATTCTGGGCACGCGAACAGGTGGGAGTCGGGGGCACGGCTTCCATCCGGCGCGGCCATGGCGGCGCCGGCGTGGCTTGGCAATCGATTTACATCAACGCGCTCAGATCGGCCGGTTGGTCACCACGGCCAGCACGACCGCCTGCATCAGCTGCTGCCGCTCGGGGATGGTCTTGTCGGTATCGCCGATCATGACCGCGATCGAATAGGCCTTGCCGCTCGGCGAGATCAGGAAGCCGACATCGTTATAACCGGCGGTACGCCCGCTGAAATTCTGGCCAGTCCCGGTCTTGTGTCCGAACGTCCAACCCGGCGGTACCGCGCCGCGCATCCGCTGGCGGCCGGTATGCGACGATTCCATCGTCCCGATCAGGTAGGCGGTCGAGGTCGGCGACAGGATCTGGCCGAGCTTCAGCCGCGCCAGCGCCGTGCAGATCGCGGTCGGGGCGGCGCCGTCGGGCGGATCGGCGATGTAGCGGTCGAACGCGTCCATCCGGGTCGAGGCCGGGATGCGCGACCGCGCCATCTCGAACGCCCGCCCGCGCGAATATTCGGGGCGCCAGTCCATGCCCGCGGTCAGGCTCTGCAACGCGCGTTCGCCGGGGCCGAAGCGGATGTCGACGATCTGTTTGCGGAGCAGGAACGCGCGCACCACGCTCGGCCCGCCGACCAGTTGGAGCAGGCGGTCGTTGGCGGTGTTGTCGCTCTGCGTCAGCGCACGCTGCAACAGGTCGCCGACGGTGGTCTGGTACCCCTGATCCTTCACCAGCGCCGCGATCGGCTGGTGGAACAGCGTGAGGTCTTCCTTCTTGACCGTGATCGGGTCGTTGAGCGTCAGCCGCCCCTGGTCGACCTGATCGAGTACGGTCATCGCCACCCACAGCTTCGACACGCTCTGCTGCGGCAGCTTGATGTCGCCGTTGGAGGCGGCGGTCCAGCCGTCGTCGATGCTCTGCACCGCGACGCCGACTTTGCCGCCGAAATCGCGCGTCAGCGACTGGACGATCGCGACCAGGGCCTCGGGCGGGGCGACGCGGCGCGGCGGCAACGGCTGGACGACTTCCTGCGGGCGCGCGAACACGACGGGTGCGGGCGGCGGCGCCTGCGCGATATGCACGCGGCTGTCGGAGGAACAGGCGGCGAGCGCCAGCCCGACCATCCCGCCCATCGCCATCTTGTATCGAGTCACTCGGTCGCTCATCGGCCCCCGCCCCAACGCTACAGGGGGTGATAGTGTATCGCCCCGCGACGTTACGGAATCCCTTATAACCCCGCGCGCGATGAACCGCGCCTGAAAAGCGGTGGATCGAGCAACCGAACGCCTTGGAAAACCGCCCGATTCTAGGGCAGCAGGATCGTGTCGACCGCCTGCGGCAGCGTCTCGGGGTAATCGAGCGTGAAATGCAGCCCGCGCGATTCGTGGCGGTGCAGCGCCGATCGCACGATCAGGTCGGCGGTCTGGAGCAGGTTGCGCAGCTCGATCAGGTCGGGCGTCACGCGGAAATGGCCGTAATAATCGCCGACCTCGTCGGTCATCATCTTGATCCGGTGCGCCGCGCGTTCGAGCCGCTTGGTGGTGCGGACGATCCCGACATAGTTCCACATGAAGCGGCGGATTTCGGTCCAGTTCTGCTTAATGACGACCTCTTCGTCCGAATCGGTCACGCGGCTTTCGTCCCACGGCCGGATCGCGGGCGGCGGGGGCAGCTCGTCCCAATGCGCGTTGATGTGCCGCGCCGCCGCCTCCCCGAACACGAAGCATTCGAGCAGGGAATTGGACGCCAGCCGGTTGGCGCCGTGCAGCCCCGATTGCGTGCACTCGCCGGCGGCATAGAGGTGCGGCAGGTCGGTGCGCCCGTCCAGGTCGATCACGATCCCGCCGCAAGTGTAATGCTGGGCCGGCACCACCGGGATCGGCTCCTTCGTCATGTCGATGCCGAGCCCGAGCAGCTTTTCGTGGATCGTCGGGAAATGGTGGCTGACGAAGTCGGCGCCCATATGGCTGATGTCGAGATGGACGTAATCGAGGCCGTCGCGCTTGATCTCGGCGTCGATCGCGCGCGCCACGATGTCGCGCGGCGCGAGCTCGGCGCGGGCGTCGTAATCGGGCATGAAGCGCCGCCCGGTCTTCGGGTTCTTGAGCTGCCCGCCCTCGCCGCGCACGGCTTCCGTGATGAGGAAGTTCTTGACCTCGAGGTTGTAGAGGCAGGTCGGGTGGAACTGCATGAACTCCATGTTGGAGATGCGGCACCCCGCGCGCCATGCCATCGCGATGCCGTCCCCGGTCGCGCCGCGCGGCGCGGTCGAGAATTGGTAGGTGCGGCCGGCGCCGCCGGTCGCGAGGATCGTGGCGTTGGCGGTATAGAGCTCGACGCGGCCGCTCGCACGATCGACCGCGTAGACGCCCCACACGTTGCCCGCGCCCGAATAGCGTTCCTCGTGCCGCGACGTGGCGAGGTCGATCACCACCTTGTCGGGGACGAGCGTGATGTTGGGATGCTTCTCGGCGGCGTGGAGCAACGCCTCCTGCACCGCCCAGCCGGTCGCATCGTTGACGTGGACGATGCGGCGATGGCTGTGCCCGCCCTCGCGCGTCAAATGGAGGGCCTTGGCGTTTTCCGGCCCCTCCTGGTTGAACGGCACGCCCAGCTCGATCAGCCGTTCGATCGCGCGCGGGGCGCCCTCGACGACGAACTCGACCGTGCGGCGGTCGTTCAGCCCCGCGCCGGCGATCATCGTGTCCTCGATATGGCTCTCGAACGTGTCGCCCGGCTCCAGCACCGCCGCGATCCCACCCTGCGCCCACGCCGTCGACCCCTCGGCGAGCCCACCCTTGGCGAGCACGGTGACGCGGAAGCGGTCTGCCAGATTGAGCGCGGCGGTGAGACCCGCAGCGCCGGAGCCGATGATGAGGACGTCGGATTTCATACTCTCCCCTCCCGCTTGCGAGTTCCGGGTCGACAGCACCCCATGCTGTCGAGCCCCTGCCGGGGGCAGGGGCGACCCGGGACTGGGTTGGGGGTGGGCGTATCCGCCAGAGCCGCGCTGATCGCGTGGACGACACCTTCCGCGTTCGCCATCACCTCGTCATTGGTGAAGCGCAAAACCTCGAACCCCTCGGAACGCAAGAAAGCATCGCGCCGGGCATCCGCCGCGATCGAGCAATCGTGCGATTGGCCGTCCAGTTCTACCACCAGCTTCGCGCGGCGGCATACAAAGTCGCCGAAATATGGCCCGATCGGTATCTGTCGGCTGAATTTATGACCAAGCTGGCTAGCGCTTAGGTAGCGCCACAACGTCCGTTCTGGTGCTGTCGCTTCGTTCCGCAACTGCCTTGCGCGGATCGTGTCTCGTTGGCGCCATTCAGGCATGAAGCGCAGGCCGACCCCCGGCCCCTCCCGCAAGCGGGAGGGGAGAGGAGCGCGTCAGGTTGAGGAACACGTCTTCCAGATCCGGCTCCTTGGTCGAGACGTCGACGATGCCGTAGCCGCCGCGCTGCACCGCATCGAGCACCTGGCCGGCATTCGCCTGGTCCTTGCGATAGGTGATTTCGAGCACGCGCTCACCCTTCAGTTCGACCTTCTCGAAGCAGCTCGCGGCGGGCGGGGCGGTGACGTCGCGGTCGACGGTCAGCGCGACGACCTTTTCCTGCGCCATCCCGACCAGGTCGCGGGTCGGCTCATTGGCGATCACCTTGCCGTGGTTGATGATCGCGATGCGGTCGCACAGTTCCTCGGCTTCCTCGAGGTAATGCGTCGTCAGCACGACGGTCACGCCGCGTTGGTTGAGGTCGCGGACATAGGCCCAGAGCTGCTGGCGAAGCTCGATGTCGACGCCGGCGGTCGGCTCGTCGAGCACCAGCACCGGCGGCGAATGGACCATCGCCTTCGCCACCATCAGCCGCCGCTTCATGCCGCCCGACAGCGTGCGCGAATACGCCTTGGCCTTGTCCTCCAGATGCACCGCGCGGAGCAGTTCCATCGAGATGCGCTTCGCCTTGGGCACGCCGAACAGCCCAGCCTGGATCTCCAGCGTCTCTACGGGCGTGAAGAAGGGGTCGAACGTGATCTCCTGGTTGACGATGCCGATCGACGCCTTCGCGTTGCGCGGATGCTCGTCGATGTCGAAGCCCCAGATCGACGCGCGCCCGCTGGTCTTGTTGACCAGCCCGGCCAGGATGTTGATGAGCGTCGACTTGCCCGCGCCGTTGGGGCCGAGCAGGCCGAAGATGCTGCCGCGCGGCACCGTGAACGACACGTCGTCGAGCGCGCGCTTCCCGCCCTGATAGGTCTTGCACAAATGCTCGATCGCAATGGCGGCGTCCGCGGCGGCGTGGGTCATGCCGACCGACTTAGGCGCGCCGTGGCGGGAGGCAAGTTTCTTCTCCGCGAGCGTCAGCGCCCGCGTGGCTTGCCGGCCGGTGTCGTGGTCGGCGTGGTCTCGGGCGTCGGCACGGCGGCTTCGGTCGTTGCGGGTTCTACGGCCGGTGCGTCGCCGGCCGTCACGGTCAGCACCTGTTCGGTGCGAAGGGTGGTCCCGGCGACCTTGTCGGTCACGGTCGCGACGATACGGTATTCGCCGAACGGCCCGTCGCCGTCGGTGCCGAAGCCGAGCGCGCCGTCGCCCAGCACCAGCTTCTTCGGATCGTCGTCCGGCGTCCGTTGCCAGATCGCCATGCCCTTGTGATCGTCGTCGATGCTGCCGTCGGGGCGGTGGATGGTGAAATCGGCGACGACGTCGCACTTGCCGTCCGCGCCCGCCTTGCAGCCGTGGAAGATGATAAACACGAACAGCGGCCGGTTGGCGACGGTCGCGGTCGCCGTCGCCTTGCTGGCGGTGCCGAGACCCCAGGCGCCGACGAACTGCCGCGCGTCGCGTGCGGAGACCTGGAGGATGCCGAAGCCGTCGCGCTCGGCGCGGTCGCTCGGTCCGCTGGAAGCAGGCTTGGCTTTGGGCTTGGCGGGCGCCGCGTCGGGTTTCCTGGCGGACTTGACGGCCGGTTTCGCGACGGCTTTCTTCGGCGCGTCGGCCTTCTGGGCAAGAGCGGCGGCGGGCACGAGCGCGACGGCGGCGAGCAGGGCAAGCGAGCGGAGCATCGCGCGACCGTGCGGCGCGGCACCGCGCTTGGCAAGCCGTTATGCGGCGATTGCCCGCATCCGCGGCGCTTGCTATCGCGCGACCCATGCAGCCGCCGCCCGAAACCGTCCGCGTCTCCCATCCCCGCGTCGCCTGTGACGGCGCGACCGACATTCCCGGCGGCGCCGCGCTCGGTCATCCCCGCGTGTTCCTGCAGATCGACGAGGAAGGCTATGTCGATTGCGGCTATTGCGACCGCCGCTTCGTGCTGATCGGCGGCGCGGCCGACGGGGTCGATCCGGCGACGCTGCCCGACCATCCGGCGGGGGCGAGCGTCTAAACGCGACGCCCGCGTTCCGCGCCGCCGATCGGCCGGCGGCTGAGCAACGCTCATGCCGTTCGATGGCATGGCTTTGCCATGACGCCGTTCCACCCTACATGGTGTCAATGACCAGTCCGACCGATCCCCGCCAGTTCCTGTACCGCGACCAATTATCGCCCGACGAGGCGCAAAGGCTGACCGCCGCGGCGCTCGGCAAGGCCGATGACGGCGAGCTCTACCTGCAATATGCGCGGTCGGAGGCGTTCGGGTTCGACGACGGGCGGCTGAAGACCGCGAGTTACGACACGCATTCGGGCTTCGGCCTGCGCGCGGTGTCGGGCGAGACCACCGCCTTCGCCCACGCCAACGAGATCAGCGCGCCCGCGATCCAGCGCGCGGCGGAGACGATGGCGCTGATCGACCCCGCGACGGGGCCGAAGGCCGCGCCGCCCGCGCGCACCAACCGCCATCTCTACACCGACGCCGATCCGCTCGACCTGGTGCCGTTCGCCGACAAGGTGAATTTGTGTCAGACGATCGACGCCGCCGCGCGCGCCCGCGATCCGCGCGTCGCACAGGTCTCGGTCAGCCTGTCGGGATCGTGGAGCGTGGTCGAGATCGTGCGCGCCGACGGCTTCGTCGCGACCGACGTGCGTCCGCTGGTGCGGCTCAACGTCTCGATCGTGGTCGAGGCGAACGGGCGGCGCGAGACCGGCAGCTTCGGGATCGGCGGGCGCTATCTCTACGGCTCGCTGTTCGAGCCGGCGACGTGGAACCGCGCGATCGACGAGGCGCTGGCGCAGGCGCTGGTCAACCTCGATTCGGTGGCGGCGCCGGCGGGCGAGATGACCGTCCTGCTCGGCAACGGCTGGCCCGGCATCCTGCTGCACGAGGCGATCGGCCACGGGCTGGAGGGCGATTTCAACCGCAAGGGCACCAGTGCGTTCTCCGGCCGGCTCGGCGAGCGCGTCGCGGCGCCGGGCGTCACTGTGGTCGACGACGGCTCGATCGCCGATCGTCGCGGCTCGCTGTCGATCGACGACGAGGGCACGCCGACGAGCGAGACCGTGCTGATCGAGGACGGCATCCTGAAAGGCTATATGCAGGACCGGCTCAACGCGCGGCTGATGGGCGTGGCGCCGACCGGCAACGGCCGCCGGGAGAGCTTTGCGCACGCGCCGATGCCGCGGATGACCAACACCTTCATGAAGGCTGGCCGCGACGACCCCGCGGAGCTGATGGCCCGCGTCAAGCGCGGCATCTTCGCCAAGTCGTTCGGCGGCGGCCAGGTCGACATCGTCAGCGGCAAGTTCGTGTTCAGTTGCACCGAGGCGTATCTGATCGAGAACGGCAAGCTCGGCGCGCCGATCAAGGGCGCGACGCTGATCGGCGACGGGCCGACCTCGCTCACGAAAGTCACCGGCATCGGCAACGACTTCGCGCTCGACGAAGGCATCGGCATGTGCGGCAAGGGCGGGCAGAGCGTACCGGCGGGCGTGGGCCAGCCGACGTTGCTGCTCGAAGGGCTGACGGTGGGCGGCACGGTGGCGTGATTGCGGCAGTGCTCTTATGGGCGCTGGCGCAGACCGCGACGCCGCATCTCAATTGCGAGTTCGGCCCGATCGAGCGGCGCTACGGCGACGGTGATTGGTTGGTCTTTGCCTGTGACGATCGCTCCTCGGTCATCGTCGTCAGTAAACGCGCTGATATTATCGGCACCTTCGTTTACGTCCTTCATCTTCGAGGCGGGCATTATGTCGTCGATGGCGAAGGGAATGGTAGGAAGGCGTCGGGAGACGCCGCTTATGACGCTCTTGTCGCTTTGGGTGATGACGGTGTCCGACGTTTGCTAAGTGCGGTGCTGGCCGGGTTGGCCGGACGAGGCGAAAAACGTTGATTCCGAACCAATGAGTCTCGTCGAGCTCGGTCGCTACGACCGCAACGAGGCGATGATTATCGTCGGCCGGCTCGACAGCGAGGGGATCGACGCGGTGACCTTCGACGGCAATGCATCGATCGCCGACGGTTCCTACTTCCTCATTCCGGTGCGCGTGATGGTCGATGACGACGACCTGTCCCGCGCTCGGCGGATCCTCGACGAGACCGCCTGACGCTGCCCAACAAACGGGCAGTTGTTCGCAGTTGCACAAAAATTAACCCGCTCCGCGACGCATGATTGCGCGAAACGTTACGGTTTCGCGTCAATCTCGTCTTGGCATGCCCCTTGCGACGTCATTTTCGAACAACCGGGAAGGGGCGCCGATGAAGCTGGTCATCGCCATCATCAAACCGTTCAAGCTGGAGGACGTGCGCGAGGCGCTGTCGACCGTCGGCGTCGCCGGCATGACGGTGACCGAGGTCAAGGGGTTCGGCCGCCAGAAGGGGCAGACCGAAATCTATCGCGGCGCCGAATACAGCACCAACATGGTGCCCAAGATCAAGATCGAGGTGGTCTGCGCGAGCGACCTCGCCGATCGCGTGGTCGAGGCGATCCAGGCATCGGCACACACCGGCGCGATCGGCGACGGCAAGATCTTCCTGCTCGACGTCGGCCATGTCGTGCGCGTGCGCACCGGCGAGACCGACGACAGCGCGCTGTGACGCGCGACCAATCCGATGCTCTGATGGGGGTGACGATGAAGCCAAGGACGAAATTCGCGTTGATGGGGCTGGCGGGGGCCGCGGCGGTCGCCGCGCTGCCCGCTTGGGCGCAGGGCGCGCTCATCAAGGCGCCGACCGCCGCGCAGCAGGCCGGCATGGTCAACAAGGGCGACACGACCTGGATGCTGATCTCGTCGGCGCTGGTGCTGATGATGTCGGTGCCGGGGCTCGCTTTGTTCTATGGCGGGCTCGTCCGCACGAAGAACATGCTGAGCGTGCTGATGCAGGTGCTGATGATCGTCTGCATCGCGACGCTGGTGTGGTGCTGCTGGGGCTATTCGATGGCTTTCACCAGCGGCGGTGACAATCACCTGTTCGGCGGGCTGTCGAAGGCGTTCATGCGGGGGATCGACGGCACGACGCTGGCGGCGACCTTCTCGAACAACGTCTACATTCCTGAGCTCGCGTATTTCGCGTTCCAGATGACCTTCGCCTGTATCACGCCGGCGCTCATCATCGGCGCGTTCGCGGAGCGCGTGCGGTTCACCCCGCTGATGATCTTCATGGTCGCCTGGATGACGATCGTCTATTTTCCGATCGCGCACATGGTCTGGTACTGGGCCGGCCCCGACTTCCTGCCGGGTAGCCCGACCGATGGCGGCTTCCTGTTCAACAAGGGCGCGCTCGACTTCGCCGGCGGCACCGTCGTCCACATCAATGCGGGCATCGCCGGGCTGATGGGCTGTCTCGTGCTCGGGCCGCGGCTCGGGTTCAACAAGGAGCCGATGCCGCCGCATTCGCTGACCATGACGATGATCGGCGCCAGCCTGCTGTGGGTCGGCTGGTTCGGGTTCAACGCCGGGTCCAACCTGGAATCGAACGGCGTCACCGCAGTCGCCTTCGTCAACACCTATGTCGCGACTGCGGCGGCGGCGGTCAGCTGGGCGCTGATCGAACAGATCGTCCACAAGAAGCCGTCGCTGCTCGGTGCCGCGACCGGGGCCGTCGCGGGGCTGGTCGCGATCACCCCGGCCTCCGGCTACGCCGCGCCGATGACGTCGATCGTGCTCGGCCTGATCGTGTCGCCGGTCTGCTTCGTGTTCGTGACGACGGTGAAGAAGGCGCTGAAGTACGACGACACGCTCGACGTGTTCGGCGTGCACTGCGTCGGCGGCATCGTCGGTGCGTTGGGCACCGCGATCGTCGCCGATCCGAAGCTCGGCGGGCAGGGCTATTTCGACTATACCAAGTTCCCCGCCGTCGCCGTGAAGCCCGAGGATTACAGCATCCTCGCCCAGCTCTGGACGCAGTTCCAGGCGGTCGCGATCACCCTGTTCTGGTCGGGACTCGTATCGGCGGCTCTGTTCCTGGCGCTCAAATACACGATCGGCATCCGCCCCTCGAAGGAAGTCGAGACCGAGGGCCTCGACATCAACGAGCACGGCGAACGCGCCTACAATTACTGACGGGATCGGGGGCCGGTCCCGGGCACGGGGCCGGCTGCCAAACGACGTTCCTCCTGCGGACGACCCTGGGGCCGGTGGCGACACCGGTCCCTTTTTTTGACTCTCTCCCATCGGGAGAGGATGGCGAGCGTTAGCGAAGCCGGGTGAGGGACACGCGAAAGCGGTTCGACCTATCCCTCACCCCGCGGCGCTTGCGCGCCTTGCCCCTCTCCCAAGGGGAGAGGGGTCAGAGGTCCGCCTTCACGAAATCGGCACAGCGTTCGCCGATCATGATCGAGGGGGCGTTGGTGTTGCCCGAGACGAGGCGCGGCATGATCGAGGCGTCGGCGACGTACAGCCCCTCCACCCCGCGCACGCGTAGCTTGGGGTCACACACCGCGTCGGCGTCGCTGCCCATCCGCGCCGTGCCGACCGGGTGATAGACGGTGTCGGCCCGCGCGCGGATCAGCCGGTCGAGCGCGTCGTCGTCGTCGAGGTCGATCGGATAGCGGTCCTTCGCGCCGTGACGGTTGAGCGGCGGGCTTTCCAGGATGCGGTACATCGCGCGCACCCCCGCCTTCATCACCGCCATGTCGCGATCGTCGCTCAGGAAGGCGGGGTCGATCAGCGGTGCGTCGCGCACGTCGGCGGAGGCCAGGCGGACGGTCCCGCGGCTCTCGGGGCGCAGCACGCAGACGTGGCATGAGAAACCGTGCGCCTTCACCGCGGTGCGGCCGTGATCCTCCAGCACCACCGGCACGAAGTGGAACTGGACGTCGGGTGCGGGACTGCCGGGCAGCAACGTCAGGAACCCGCCGGCCTCCGCGAAGGGCGAGGTCATCACGCCTTCGCGCTTGCGCAGCCAGCGGACCAGTTCCTTGAGCATCGTGAGGTTGCCGACGAACGACTGGCCGAGGAAATAGCGCCCCGGCACCTCGAACGCGGCGACGTAATCGACATGGTCCTGCAGGTCGGACCCGACCGCCGCGCGATCGACCAAAGGCGTGATGCCATGCTCGGCCAGGTGCGCGGCGGGACCGATCCCCGACAGCATCAGCAATTGCGCGGTCCCGAACACGCCGCCGGCCAGCACGACCTTGCCGGTGCGGATCACCTGGCGCTCGCGACCGCGCATGAAGGCGACGCCCCACACCTTGCCATCCTCGAACAGGATGCGCTCGACCGTCGCGTCGGTCATGACGCGGAAGTTGCCGCGCGATCGCGCCGGCTCGACATAGCCGCGCGCCGCGGTCCAGCGCTCGCCGCCGCTCTGCGTCACCTGATAGAGGCCGACGCCTTCCTGGCTGGCGCCGTTGAAGTCGTCGTTGGTCGGCAGTTGCAGGCTCGCGCCCGCCTCGACGAACTCGCGGCTGCCGGCATGCGCCCAATGCTGGTCGCTGACTTTGAGTGGCCCGTCGGCGCCGTGATACGCGCTGGCGCCACGTTCGTTCGCCTCCGCGCGCTTGAACACGGGGAGGACGTCCTCGTATGCCCAGCCGTCGCAGCCGAGCCTCGCCCAATTGTCGTAATCCCACGCCGCACCGCGAATGTAGAGCATCGCGTTGATCGCGCTCGATCCGCCGAGCCCCTTGCCCCGCGGCTGATACCCCCGGCGGCCGTTCAGCCCCGCTTGCGGCACCGTCTCGTACGCCCAGTTGGTCTTCGGCGTCTGCTTCCCCATGAAGCCGGGGATGCGCGTGATGAGGCCGGTGTTGCGCCCGCCCGCCTCGATCAGGACGACCGACCACCTGCCGTCCTCGCTGAGCCGTCCGGCCGCGGCGGCACCGCCCGATCCACCCCCGACGACGACGATGTCGGCCTGTTCCATGCATTTCCCTCCCGCTGGTCGATACGTGCCTGCCACGCCGCCTTGATGCTTTCCGATGTCTCGCGACTGCCGTCGTGGCTCCAGCCCGGCGGCTTGGCGATGTAGTTCCACTTGGCCTTCAGCCCCGGCGCCGCCGCCACGTCCTTCGCGATGCCGATCCATTCGTGGAACGCGGCCCACAGCAGGTTGAAGCTGCCCAGGTTCTTGACGATGCCGTAGCGCGGGCGCTCGTCGTCGCGCTCGGGCTCGAACGTGCCGAGCCAGCGATCCCAGACGATGAACACGCCCGCGTAATTCTTGTCGAGGTAGCGCGGGTTGGTCGCGTGGTGGACGCGGTGGTGGCTCGGCGTGTTCATCACCGCCTCGAACCAGCGCGGCATCCGCCCGATCACTTCGGTATGGATCCAGAACTGGTAGATCAGGTTCACGCCGCCGACGAAGATCACCATTTCCGGCGGAAAGCCGATCAGGAACAGCGGCAGGCGAAAGACGAAGGCGATCGAGACGAAGCCGGTCCACGTCTGCCGCAGCGCGGTCGACAGGTTGTAGTGCTGCGAGCTGTGATGGATGACGTGGCTCGCCCAGAACCAGCGCACGCGGTGTGCCGAGCGGTGGAACAGATAATAGGCGAAATCGTCGAGCACGAAGCAGACCAGGAACCAGTACCAGGCATAGCCGATCGTGAAGAGCCGGAACTGATAGACCCAGGTCGCGAGCGCGTAGACCGCGCCGACCGTCAGCACGCCGGCGACCGTGCTGCCCGTTCCCAGCGCCAGGCTGGTCAGCGTGTCCTTCGGTTCGTAGCGCCTCTTGTCGCGCGCCCAGGCGACCAGCATCTCGGCCAGGACCAGCACGACGAATCCGGGAACGGCATAGTTGACGACGTTGGGCAGGTGCATGGGATGCGTTTTCGTTGTTTACGGTGCCGGCCCGCTCCCCCACCCGACCGCCCATGAGGGTACGATGTCTGGGCGGTCGGGTGGGGGAGTGGGCCGGCACCGCGACTGTAACGCCCCTTGCTTACACGAGTGTCAGTGGTGCTTCCAGCCCGCGAACTTCATCGGCGGTGACGCCGAACAAGGTGACCGGCCCGAACAGTTTCTCACCGGTCTGGACGGTCGCGCCCTCGACCGCTTCGTAGATGCGCAAAGGGGGGATCAGCCGGCGGACCGCGACATGCGCGCCATGCCGTTTAAGCACCGCGATCGCGCCCGATCCGGCGACCACCGCCGCGCTGCCGTCGCCCGACACCAACACGCGGCCGGCGGTGAAGCCGACCAATGCCTCCTCGGCGAAACGGCGGGCATCCTCCTCGTTCGCGATGCGGCTCTGCCCAAGCTTGAGCAGGCGCGCGGTACCGGCCAGCGCCAGGATCGCGGCGATCGAACCGATCAGCTGGAACCAGCTCATGCCGACGCGCGCAACTGGTCGAGCAGCGGGCGGATCGGGGTCAGGTCGTATCCGGCCTCCGCCGCTTTCTCGATCAGCACCGCGGGATGCTCGCCGCGCGACGCCGCTGCCAGCGCCCACAGATTGCACGACCGCGTGCCCGAGCGGCAGAAGGCGAGCACCGGCCCCTGCGCCTCCGCCAGCACCGCCGCCATCGCCTGGACCTGCGGCAGGCTGAATCCGGCAAGCGTGATCGGGATCGCGGTGTAGCCGAGCCCGGTCGCTTCCGCCACCGCGCGGATGGCGTCGCCCGCAGGCTGGCCGTCCTGCTCGTCGTCGGGGCGGTTGTTGACGATGGCCACGAACCCCGCCGCCTTGATCGCGGCCAGGTCCGCCGGCGCGATCTGGGGTGCCACGGATATGCTGTCGTCGATCGTGCGGATCATGCCGCCTCCCGGATCACTTGCAGGAACGCGTCACCATAGGCCGCGAGCTTGCGTTCGCCCACGCCCGAAATCGTGCCGAGCGCGGACAGGCTCGCGGGGCGGGCCGCCGCCATGTCGCGCAGCACCGAATCGTGAAAGATGACGTAGGGCGGCACCTTACTCTCCTGCGCCAGTTCGCGGCGCTTGTCGCGCAATGCCTCGAACAGCGGATCGCCGACCGGATTCGCCCCGCCCGTCGTGCCGCTGCGCCGCCGCCGCTCGCGCCGAGGCGGCACGATCAGCGACAGCTCGGCATCGCCCTTCAGCAGCGCCTTCGCCGCCGGCCCGAACTCCAGCCCGCCGAAATCGTTGGCGCGCAGTGCGTCCTTCAGCAGCAGCGCGCGTGCGACCGGCTTGACGAGCGCGGCGTCCGCGCCCTCAACGATGCCGAACACGCTCAACGCCTCGTGGCCGTTCATCAGGCTGCGCTCGCTAGACTGGCCGAGCAGGATGCTCTCGATATAGCCGACGCCGAAGCTCTGGCCGGTGCGGAACACCGCCGACAGGAACTTGCGCGCGACTTCGGTCGCGTCGACGGCGGCGGGCGGGTTCAGGCAATTGTCGCAATTGCCGCAATTGTCCAGCGTGTCGGTCTCGCCGAAATGCGCGAGCAGCAGCTTGCGGCGGCACCCGGCGGTCTCGACCAGCGCGCCGAGCGCGTTGAGCCGCGTGCGCTCGCCCGCCTGGCGGTGCGGCTCGACCTCGCCGATCCGCTGGCGCGCGCGGGCGAAGTCGTCGGCGCCCCAGAACAGGTGCGCGACCGCCGGATCGCCGTCGCGCCCGGCGCGGCCGGTTTCCTGGTAATAGGCTTCGATCGACTTGGGCAGGCCGGCATGGGCGACGAAGCGGACGTCGGGCTTGTCGATCCCCATCCCGAACGCGACCGTGGCGACGATCACCATGTCCTCCGACGCGACGAAATCGGCCTGGTTGCGCGCGCGGATGGCGGGGTCGAGCCCGGCATGATAGGCGCGGGTGGGGCGACCGGTCTTGGCCAGCGCCTCGGCCAGTTTCTCGGTCGCGGCGCGGGTCGGGGCGTAGACGATGCCGGGGCCCGGCGTCTCTGCGATCAAGTCGGCGATCTGGCGGGGCGCGTTGTCGCGCGGGGCGATTGTATAGCGGATGTTGGGCCGGTCGAACCCGGCGACAATCAGGCCGTCCACCGGGATACCGAGCTGGTCGAGGATATCGGCGCGGGTATGCGCGTCGGCGGTCGCGGTCAGCGCAAGCCGGGGCACTTCGGGGAAACGGTCGAGCAGTGGCCGCAACAGGCGATAATCGGGGCGGAAATCGTGGCCCCATTCGCTGACGCAATGCGCTTCGTCGATCGCGAACAAGGCGACTCGCCCGCGGTCGAGCAGGTCGCGGAAATCGCCTCCGGACGCGCGCTCGGGCGCGACGTACAGCAGGTCGAGCTCGCCATCGAGGAACCGCCCGCGCGTCTCCGCCCGATTCTCGTCGACGCTGGTCAGCGTGGCGGCGCGGATGCCGACTGCCTCCGCCGCGCGGAGCTGGTCGTGCATCAGCGCGATCAGCGGGCTGACGACGACGCAGCACCCGTCGAGCAGCACCGCCGGCAATTGGTAGCACAGCGACTTGCCCGCCCCGGTCGGCATCACCGCCAGCGTGTTCCGCCCCGCCAGCACGCGCGCCACCACCGCCTCCTGCACACCGCGAAAGCCGGGGAAACCGAAGGTCGAATGGAGAACGGAAAGCGGGTCGCGGGTCATCGCCGCTCCGTTAGGATATTGTCGAGCCGGATGCCACGCCGGCGACGATATAGCCCAATGTCGTATCGATCACGGCGTCCGCCGGCGGATCGATCCGCCGGTCGAGCAGCAACGTGGCGAGGCCGTGGACGAGCGACCAGCAGGCCAGCGCGGCGCTGTCCGCCTGGGCCGGGTCGGGCACCAACGTCGCGACGCGGCGCGCCAGGACGGTGAACCCGTTCGCCTCTTCGGAATTCGACGTCTGCGGATGGCCGACGCCCGCCGCGCCGGGCACCTCGCCCTGGAACATCAGCCGGAACAGCGCCGGATTGGCGCGCGCGAACGCGACATAGGCGCGGCCCTGCCCGAGCAAGGCGGCCCGGGAATCGTCGGTCGCATCGGCGGCGGCGAGCGCCGCGTGCAGTCGCGCGAACCCGTAATCCGCCACCGCGACGAGCATGGCCGCGCGATCCTGAAAGTGCCGATAGGGCGCCATCGCGGAGACCCCGGCGATCCGCGCAACCTCGCGCAGGCTCGGGGCGACAGCGTCCTTCTCGATCGCCGACAGCGCCGCGACCACCAGTGCCTCGCGCAGCGCGCCATGATGATATGTCCCGGCCATGTTTACATCGTACACTTTTCTGCTATGTTTACGCCATACACATGGGAGATGTGCAATGCCGAAGCCGACTCGTCAATCGGTGGACCTGTCGGGCTTTCCCGATCTGGTGATGATAATGCTGGGGTTTCGCGTGCGACGCTGGCGCGGGATCGCGACGCTGCTGCGGATCGGCAAGGGCCTGGGTGAGGTGCGGCGCGATCCGCCGGACGGGCTCCTGCTCGACGAGCCGCTCTTCTATTCGCTGAACCATATCGGCATGCGGCAATATTGGCGCGACTTCGACAGTTTGGAAGCCTTTACCCGCAGCGAGCCGCATGCGGTGTGGTGGCGCAATTTCCTGAAGGACAGCGGCGGCGCGGGGTTCTGGCACGAAACCTATCGGATGCGCGGCGGGATAGAAGCCGTCTATGTCGACATGCCTGCGCCGCTGGGGCTCGGCCGCTTCGCCCCGCCCCGTCAGCCGATCGGCCCGTTCCTGTCGGCCAAGGCACGGGCCGACGCGGTGAAGCCGGCGCTTGCCTGACACAGGCATCGGCGCCTGGCGACTAGGCCCGATCGACATTCAGCTATGATGTAGCGTTTCGAGCCACCTATTCCCCGTCATCCCCGCGCAGGCGGGGATCCAGAGACGCTAGATTATCGGTTTCAAGCCGTGGATGCAGCCAGTCTGGATCCCCGCCTGCGCGGGGATGACGAACATGCAAGTGACGTTCACCGGTTAGCTGAATGTCGATCCGTCCTAGGCGAAGGGGTGCGCCAGACCACGACATCAACTCGATTTCGTCACCGAAACGACAAGATTGGTTGAGCAGGTCGCGGGGGCTGCGGAGGAAGGGAACGAGATGCGACGGAGCGTCAGGCTGGTCATCGTTGCGGGCGCCGGCATGGCGATCGCTGCCGCATCGGAACGTGAACGCACCATATCCTCCGATGGCATGGTGGCGGCGACACTGAACGGCGTGCCGGGGCGGGTGAGGGTCGATCCGGGGGCGCTGGGCATGCCGCTCGTCACGGCGGACTGGGCGTCCCGCGCCAAGCTGAAACCGGGCATGATCGGGATCGGCTACGGCATCGGCAACGTCGTCGTTGCCGGACACACCGCCGTCGCGCGGATCGACACGGGCGACGGGCCGGAGCGCCACCGTGTCGGGTGGACGGCTCGACCCTATGCCGCGGGTATCGATGGCGTCGTCGGGCCGGGCGGACTGGCGGAACCCGTGATCCGCTTCGACTTGCGTCCGGCCGGGCCCGGTGAGCGCACGGTGGCGATTCCGATGGTCGATGGCGGCGGCCTGTTCGGTGGGTTCGGCGGATTGTTCGGAACGCTCGACGTCGATGGCGACCCGATCATGGTCCGGTTCGACCCCTACCACGCCCGGACGCTGGCGACGGCGGGTGCGGCCCAGCGGATCGCCGCAGAACGCGACGGCCGGATGAACGGCGAGACCACGCCGGCCGAGATCGCCTTCGGGATCGAGCGGCCGGTCCGTTCGATGACGTTGGGCCGCCCGATCGCGATCGGGCCGTTGTCGCTCACCAGCCTCGGCGTTCGGACTCGCGATTTCGGCAATGCCGGGGCGATTCCCGACGCCGACGCGCGGGCCGATCCGGACGAGGTCGTCGTCACCGCCAAGGGCAAGCACGACCGTCGCCGCGACAAGCTGTCGATCGGCGCGGATTACCTGTCGCATTGCTCCTCGATCGTGTTCGACAAGCCGGCGCGAGTCATCCGGCTGACCTGCGGCTAGGCGACGGCGCGGCGGTGTCGTGCCCGCTCGCTTGCATGCGGCGACGCGATCGCCGATGGCGGCGCGCCGTCAGCATCGGGAGCCGCGCATGGACCAAGTCACGGATAATCGCGCAGAACACGAATTCGAACTGACGGTCGACGGCGAACGCGCGATCGCGGCGTATCAGCTTGAGGGCGACACGATCGTCTTCACGCACACGCTGGTGCCCAAGCGGCTGGAAGGGCGCGGGGCGGGATCGAAGCTGATCCGCGGCGCGCTCGACGCCGCGCGGGATCGCGGGCTCAAGGTCGTGCCGCAATGCCCGTTCGTGCGGGCCTATATCGAGCGCCATGCCGAGTATCGGGATTTGCTGGTCTAGGCCGTCATCCCGGCAGAGGCTGGGATCGCCGTGTAACTGGCGATCGTCCTGTCGCCCAGCGGCCCCGGCCTGCGCCGGGGCGACGGGTCATTCCGCTGCCAGCGCCTCGTCCCGCTCGCGCGCCTGGCGGGCCCACATCTCGGCATAGAGACCGCCACGACGCAGCAATTGCGCGTGCGTTCCGCGTTCCGCCACCCGGCCGCCGTCGAGCACGACGATCTGGTCGGCATGGACGATCGTCGACAGGCGGTGGGCGATGACGATTGTGGTGCGACCGCGCTCGATCGCCTCCAGCGTCTCCATGATCTCGGCCTCGGTACGGCTGTCGAGCGCACTGGTCGCCTCGTCGAGGATCAGGATCGGCGGGTCCTTGAGCAGCGTCCGCGCGATTGCGACGCGCTGCTTCTCGCCGCCCGACAGCTTCAGCCCGCGCTCGCCGACACGCGTGTCGTAGCCATCCGGCTGGCGCTCGATGACGCCGGCGATCGCCGCCGCCTGCGCGGCGCGCTCGATTTCCGCCGGCCCCGCGCCCTCGCGGCCATAGGCGATGTTGTAGCCGATCGTATCGTTGAACAGCACGGTGTCTTGCGGCACGATGCCGATCGCGGCGCGCAAGCTGGCCTGCGTCACGTGCGCGATGTCCTGATCGTCGATCGTGATCCGCCCGCCGGTCAGGTCGTAGAAGCGGTACATCAGCCGCGCGAGGGTCGACTTGCCCGCGCCCGACGGCCCGACCACCGCCAGCGTCTCGCCCGGCGCGATGTCGAGGTCGATGCCCTGCAGGATCGGCATGCCGGGATCGTAGCCGAACCGCACATCCTCGAACCGCACGCGCCCGCGGCTCACCAGCAGCGGCGTCGCGTCCGGCGCGTCGGCGATCTCCCCCGGCGTGTCGATCAGGTCGAACATCGCCCCCATGTCGAGCACGCCCTGGCGGATCGTGCGATACACCATGCCGAGCAGGTCGAGCGGGCGGAACAGCTGGCTGAGCAGCGTCGAGATGAACACGACGTCGCCGGGCGAACTCGTGCCCTTCGACCAGCTCCACACCACGAACGCCATCCCGCCGCCGAGCATCAGGTTGGTGATGAGCGCCTGGCCGATATTGAGCCACGCTAGGCTGTTTTCGCTACGCGTCGCGGCATTGGCATAGGCGATCATCGCCGCTTCGTAGCGGCGTGCCTCGCGCTCCTCGGCGCCGAAATACTTGACCGTCTCGAAGTTGAGCAGCGAGTCGACCGCGTGCGCGACCGCGCCGGTGTCGAGGTCGTTCATCCGCGTCCGCAAGGCGGCGCGCCAGTCGGTCACCCAGCGGGTGAAGACGATATATACCGCGACCATCACCACCGTCGCCGCCACCAGCCCCCAGCCGAATGACTGCCGGAAGATGTTGAGCACCAGCGTGAGCTCGAGCACGGTTGGTGCGATGTTGAACAGCATGAAATAGAGCATCGTGTCGATGCTCTTGGTGCCGCGTTCTACCACCTTGGTCACCGCGCCAGTGCGGCGTTCGAGGTGGAAGCGCAGACTGAGCTGATGGAGGTGGCGGAACACGGTTGCGGCCAGCCGTCGTGTCGCATCCTGCCCGACGCGCTCGAACACCGCATTGCGCAAATTGTCGAAAAGGGTCGTCGCGAACCGGGCGCCGGCATAACCGATCACCATCAGCAGCGCGAAGCTGACGACGTTCGTAACGCCGACGGCTTTTCCCGCCATCGCGTCAACCGCATATTTCAGCGCGTAGGCGGCGCCATAGACCTGCACGACCTTTGACGTGACCACCAGCAGCATCGCGCCGACGATCCGCGCCTTCAGCACCGGTTCGCCCGCGGGCCAGAGATAGGGGAGGAAGCGCCGGAGCGTCGGGAGCATCGGGCGCTCCGTGGTCGTCGGCGGTATTGTGGCGGGCGGCATCGCCGGCTCATGTAGGGCGCGCCGGGCCGTTCGGAAAGCGCGCCGGGAACCTCTTGCTATTTCAGCCCGTTTTAGTCGCGAAGGGAAAGGGCGATGGGCTCAGTCTTTTACGTGATCGCGATCCTCGGCTGCGGCGACGGTCAAGCGGATTGCGCGCAGCAGCGGATCGAAACCGCGCATTATGCCAGCGCCGCGCAATGCCAGGCGGCGATGCCGGCGGCGCTCCAGCGCAACAACGATCTCGATTTTCCGACGATCGCCGCGTCCTGCCGCCAGATCGGCCAGTCGATGGCGCAGACGCCGGGCCAGAACCAGCGCGGCTAGGTCAGTCGCTCGGCGACGGCTCCGGCCGCGTCATCGGCAGCGCCCAGCGGATCTGGTCGCGCAGCATCTCCTCCAGATCGTCGGCGCCCGCATTATAGGCGGCGGCGCGCTTGTGCAGCAGCGTGACGAGCAGTTCCGACCGGTCGCGCGGGCTCGGCGGTTGTGCGCGTCCCTGCGCGAGCGCGCGGGACAAACGGAGCGAGAGCATCGTCATGCCGGCGCCATAGCGCGCGCGATCTTGTCGCTTCGCCAAACGGAACGGTTAACGCCGCTTCAACCGCGCGGACGCTCCCAGAGATCGGCATCGCGCGGCCGGGGCGGATAAAGCGTGCGCCGCCGTGCCGCCTGGCCGAGCGCGCGCGCGATCCAGCCCAGTTTCTCGACGCTCGACGTCGTGACGCGGCGATTCCAGGCATGCTCGCCGGCGGCGGCGACCTTGCGCCCGATGTCGCCGTAGATCCCGGCGGCGGCGAGCACGGCCCAGGCCGAACGCAAGCCCAGCGCGGGGGTGCCGTGGCGCGCGCTCGCCTCGAACTGGGCGGCGCGGTCGGTCAGGCGGCGGACCAGCACCGCGAGCCGCTCGCGGAACGGCGGCTTCATGTGCTGGCCGGGCGGGATATCCATCTCGACCAGCCATTCCTCGGGGAGGTAACAGCGCCCGCCGCGATCGTCCTCCTCGACGTCGCGCGCGATATTGGCGAGTTGGAAGGCGAGGCCGAGGTCGCAGGCACGATCGAGCGTCGCCTCGTCGCGCGGATCGACGCCCATCGCCACCGCCATCATGCACCCGACCACCCCGGCGACGTGGTAGCAGTAACGATAGAGATCGTCCTCGCTGCGCGGCCGCCAATCCTCGAGATCGAGCCGGAACCCCTCTATCAGATCGTGCGCGAAACGGTGCGGCAGAGCGGTCTCGACCGCGACGATGCGCAGCGCGTCGAAGGCCGGATCGCCGACCACGTCACCCGCGAGGGCGGCATCGGTCAGCGTGCGCAGACGCGCGAGCCGTTCGACGGGATCGCTGACGACGCTCAGGTCGTGGCCATGGTCCTGCCCGTCGGCCAGGTCGTCGCACGCCCGGCACCAAGCGTAGAGCAGCCACGCCCGTTCCCGCTCGCGCCGTCCGAACAGGCGGCTGGCGGCGGCGAAACTCTTCGACCCCCGCGCGATCGATTCGCGCGCCGTCGCGACGATCGCGGCGCGGCTGGGGAGGTCAGTCCGACTCACCCACCGTGCTCCTGCGAAAGCAGGAGCCCAGGGTCACAAGCGGCGGTGCTCTCGGCTCTGGGCTCCTGCTTTCGCAGGAGCACTGGCTGGATGACAGCCCTCACAAATCCTTCGCGCCGATCTGCCCGACCGTGACGGTCGGCTCGGCGGTGGCCATCCTGTCCAGCAGCTCCTCCAGCGTCGGCGCCACGATCAGCAGTCCGACATGCTGCGGCCGCACGAAGCCGACCTCTGCCATCTTGCCCCAGAATTCGATCAGCCCGTCATAATAACCGTCGAGATTGAGCAGCCCGACCGGCTTCGCATGGTACCCGATCTGCGCCCAGCTCAGCGCCTCCCACAATTCGTCCATCGTCCCGGTGCCACCGGGCAGCGTGACGAAGCCGTCCGACAGATCGGTGAACGCCTGCTTGCGCTGGTGCATCGTGCCGACGACGTGGAGTTCGGTCAGCCCCTTGTGCGCGACTTCGGCGGCGACCAGCGCCTCTGGGATGATCCCGATCACCTCGCCGCCCGCCGCCAGCGCGCTGTCGGCGACCGCGCCCATCAGCCCCAGCCGCCCACCGCCATAGACGACCCCGATCCCACGCGCGGCCAGCGTGCGGCCGACATGGCGTGCGTTGTCGACGTAGCGGGAATCGGCAGGGCTGGCGGAACCGCAATAGACGGCGAGGCGGTTCCTCATCGCGTCGCCCCGGCGAAGGCCGGGGCCGCTGCGTTGCCCGCACGCGACATCGATCCCTTCGACGACCCAGCGATCCCGGCCTGCGCCGGGATGACGGAATTTTCTGTCATTCTCTTCCCACCATCAACCGCGCCGTCGCCTTCGCGCTCGCCACCACCCCGGGGATGCCCGCGCCGGGATGTGTGCCGGCGCCGACGAAGAACAGGTTGCGGATTTCCGGGTCGCAATTGTGGACGCGGAAATAGGCGCTCTGGGTCAGAATCGGCTCCAGGCTGAACGCGCTGCCGAGATGCGCCGACAGATCGTGCTGGAAATCGCTCGGCGCGTAGCTGAACTTGGTGACGATGCGGTCGTGGATGTCGGGGATCAGCCGCCGCCCGATCTCGTCGAGGATGCGGCGTTCGAGGATCGGCGCGATCTCGTTCCAGTCGACCGGGAACTTGCCCAGGTGCGGCACCGGCGCCAGCGCGTAGAAGGTCGAATAACCCTCCGGCGCGAGGCTGGGATCGGTGACGGTCGGGTGGTGGAGGTAGAGCGAGAAATCCTCCGCCAGCACGCCATGGTCGTAGATGTCGGCGAGCAGTTCCTTGTAGCGCGGGCCGAACAGGATCATGTGGTGCGGGATCCCCGGCCACGATCCCTTGACCCCGAAATGGACGAGAAACAGCGACGGCGACCAGCGCTTCTTGACCAGCCCGTTGGCGGTGCGTTGCGCGCTGCGCGAGCCCGACAGGAGCTGGCGATAGGAGTGCATGACGTCGGCGTTGGTCGCGATCGCGTCGGCCTCCGCCGACCAGCCGCTCGCGGTCACCACGCCGATCGCACGATCGCCCAGCGTCTCGATCTTCGTCACCGGATCACCGAGCCGCAGCGTCCCGCCCAGCCGCTGGAACAAGGCCGCCATCCCCGCGACCAGCCGGTTGGTGCCGCCGCGCGCGAACCACACCCCGCCGTCGCGCTCCAGTTTGTGGATCAGCGCGTAGATCGCGCTGGTGGTGAACGGGTTGCCGCCGACCAGGAGTGTGTGAAAGCTCAGCGCTTGGCGCAATTTCTCGTTGCGTACGAAATGCGAGACCATCGAATAGACCGAGCGCCACGCCTGGTATCGCATCAGCGCGGGAGCGGCCTTCACCATCTGGCCGAAGTCGAGGAACGCGGTGCTGCCGAGTTTCTCATACCCTTCGTGATACACGCCGGCCGAATAATCGAGGAACCGCTGATACCCGGCGACGTCGTCGGTATCGAGCCGCGCGATCTCCGCGCGCAGCTGCACGTCGTCGTTCGAATAGTCGAAGCTCGTCCCGTCGCGCCAGTTGAGGCGGTAGAACGGCGATACCGGCATCAGCTCGACATCGTCGGCGATCGTGCCGCCCGACAATTGCCACAGCTCGTTCAGCGCGGCGGGATCGGTGATGACGGTCGGGCCGGCGTCGAAGGTGAACGTGCCGACGTCGGTCGCGCGCTCCCAGACGTAGGCGCGGCCGCCGGGCTTGTCGCGCGCCTCGACGATGGTCGTCGCGATGCCCGCCGATTGCAGGCGAATGCCGAGGGCGAGGCCGCCGAACCCGGCGCCGACGATGATCGCGCTGTTCATCCCGCGCTCCGGATCGCGGCGAGGGCGCGGCCGATCGGCACCGGCGGCTTGCCCATCAGGATGCGCGCCTTGTCGCTCATGGTCGATGTTCCGGCATAGAAGCGGCCTATAAGCGCGGGGTTCAGCCGATAAAAGCGTTCAAGGATGCGATAGCGCTGATCGGGTGCGGCGGCGCGGAACAGCATCGCGTCGAGCATCCGGTAGAAGCCGCGCTCGCGCCACGCCTGCCCGGCGATGCGATGCGACAAATCGTGGAGCGCGGCAGAGGTCAGGTCGGGCGCGGCGGCGATCATGGTCGCCAGCCGGATCGCATCGGGCAGCGAATAGCCGGTGGTCGGGTGGAACAGTCCGGCGCGCAGGCCCGCCTTCGCCACCTTGGTTCCGCCGGTCCGCCAATAGGTCTCGAAATCGCCGGCGATCGCGACCGGCAGCGCGCCGGCTTCCTCGCGCGCTACTTCGGCCATCTGCCACCCTCGCGCGTCGGCATAGTCCATGATCCGTTCGCCGATCGCGTCACGGTCGAGGTCGGGCGTGTCGCTGTAATACGTGTCCTCGACGAACACGCGATCCTCGGCGAAGGGCAGGCAATAGACGAAGCGATAGCCGTCGATCTGCTCGACCGTCGCGTCCATCACGACCGGATGCGTGAGGCCGTGCGGCGCGGCCAGGTGCAGTTCCTGCCCGACGAACTTCTGCCAGCCGAGGTCGAGGGTGGTCAGGTCACCCGGCCCGCGCGCGTCGATCACCCCGCGCGCCTCGACCCGGTCGCCGTTCGCCAGCACCACCGCGCCCGCACCGACCCCGATCGCGCGGGCGACGACCAGTTGGTCGGGCAGCAGGTGTTCGCCGACCACGCGCGCGAACCGCTCCGAATCGATCGAGTAATAGGGGGTGTCGATCGTCCGCCGATGTCCCGGAAACGCGACGTCGTAGTGCGGCCAGCGATAGCTCACGAGGGGGGCGGCGAGCCAGCGGTCGGCCTCCGCCACGTCGCTGCCGAAGAACGACCAGATGTGGTTGCCGCCGATCGGGCCGGCCTCGACCAGGCGGATGGCGACCTCCGGCCGCTTCTGGCGCAGCGCGAGCGCGATCAGTCCGCCGGCGAGACCTCCGCCGACGATCGCCACATCGCAACTGATGATCGCAGGCATGCACCAAGCGCTACGGCATTATCGCGCGAGCGCAACCCTTTGCGTGGCGCGGGTCGTGAGGCGGTGTGGTATCGGCCGATCGATGCGATCCGGGTGTGGCAGGCGGCGGGATAGCGGCGTAAGGCGGGGTGGTGACTGCCATGATCGCCCTCATCGCCTCCGCGATCGCCATGACGGTGATCGTCGCGGTGCGCTATCTCGCGAGTTCGGGGGCGTTCGCGCTGGCGACCCGCGCGGTGCGGCCGGGCCTCTATCGCGGACTCGATCGCCAGATCGGGCGCGAGATCGGGTGGAGCCTCGCGTCGGCGGCAATTTATGGCGTGCCGGCCGGTATCGTCGCCTGGGGCTGGCGCGCGCAGGGCTGGACGCGGATCTACAGCGACGTGCACGCCTGGCCGCTATGGTATCTGCCGGTGAGCGTGCTGCTGTATCTCGTTGCGCACGATACGTGGTTCTACTGGACGCACCGCTGGATGCACCGGCCGCAGCCGTTCCGCGTGGCGCATGCCGTCCACCACGCGAGCCGCCCGCCGACCGCCTGGGCGGCGATGGCGTTCCATCCGATCGAGGCGCTGACCGGCGCGGTCGTGATCCCGGCCCTGGTGTTCGTGATCCCGATCCACGTCGCGGCGCTGGGCCTGGTGCTCACGATCATGACGGTGATGGGGGTGACCAATCATATGGGGTGGGAGATGTTCCCGCGCTGGATGTGGCGCGGGCCGCTCGGCGACTGGCTCATCACCGCGAGTCATCACCAGCGCCATCATGCCGAATATCGCTGCAATTACGGACTGTATTTCCGGTTCTGGGACCGGATGTGCAGGACCGATCGCGGGGTCGGCGATTTCAAGGGCGTGGCGCAAAGGTCACAGCCGCAGACCCGCTGAGAGCCGATCGCGGAGCAAAGCGCGGGCGGCGGCGTTACGCGCCCGATACATAATGGGGAATCTCACATGCGTTTTCGTCACCTGATCCTGTTCGCCGCGCCGTTCGTCGCCGCGACGCCGGCCTTTGCGCAGGATACCCAGCCGTTGTCGCCCGACACCGGCGCGGTCGCGACGGCGTCGCCCAACGGCGACAGCGTGACGATCGGCGCGGCGGCGATCTACCTGCCCGATTACGAGGGCTCGAACGACTATCACCTGACCAGCGCGCCAGGGGCGATCGGATCGATCGACGGGTTCAACTTCACGCTGGCGGCCAACCGGCTGTCGGTCGACCTGATCCCGAACCGTCCGGGGCCGAGCTGGGATTTCCAGGCGGGGCCGCTGGCGGTGCTCAACATCAACCGGTCGAGCCTGAAGGGCATTGCCGACCCCCGCATCCGCGCGCTCGGCAAACGGTCGATGGCGCTCGAACTCGGCGGCTATGTCGGAATCGGCAAGACCGGGGTCATCACCAGCGAGTACGACCAGCTGTCCTTCTCGATCAGCTATCGCAAGGGCGTGACCGGCGCGCATAGCGGCGGCATCCTGTCGCCGACGATCAACTATTTCACGCCGCTCAGCCGCAAGGCCGCGGTCGGCCTCTACGTCTCGGCCGAGCGGGCCGAGCGCAAATACGCCGCCGCCTATTTCGACGTCGATGCGGCCGGGAGCCTCGCGAGCGGCCTGCCGACATTCAGCACGCGTGGCGGGTGGAAGAACTATACCGTCGGCGCGCTCGGCACGGTGTCGCTGACCGGCGATCTGCTGCATGGGTTCAAGCTGGTGGGCGGTGGCACCTACACCCGGTTGCTCAACGATTTCGGCTATTCGCCGGTCGTGCGGATTGCCGGTGAGAAGTCGCAGTGGATGGGCGTGCTGGGGCTGGCGTATACGTTCTGACGCGCACGCGATCAGCTTTGCTGATCGCAAGACGCGGCGGAAGCGGCCGACGGGTTGCAAAGCGAGCCCGTCCGATGGCGCGGATCACCGCCGCGCCGCTTTGTCAGGTAAGTTAGCCGATCTTCGCTGGACGCGCCGCTCCGGTCGGCCTAATCATCTCCGCATCCCCGGGGGAGCGCTGATCCGCGCTTGAGAGGGAGCGAGGGTTTTCCATGAAAGTAATACTTTCATGGGGCCCTAAGGACGCTCCGACCCGCTGAACCTGATCCGGTTGAAACCGGCGGAGGGAGTGGAGCGGTTTTCACCCGAAATCCGTGGCCTCGCTCCGTAACTTGGAGCGAACACCCATGGCCGATATTGATTCGAGGATTGAACTGGCCGCCGCAGGCGGCCAGCGGCCCGCCCGCACCGAAATCGGCGTCACCACCGGCCCGATCCGGGGGAGCCGTAAGATCCATGTCGGCCCCTTGAAGGTCGCGATGCGCGCGATCGATCTCGAACCCACCAGCGGTGAGCCGCCGCTCAACGTCTACGACACGTCGGGCCCCTACACCGATCCGACCGCGCGGATCGACATCCAGGCCGGCCTGCCCAACCTCCGCCGCCAGTGGATCGAGGCGCGCGGCGACGTCGAAAGCTATGACGCACGCCACGTGCGGCCGGAGGATAACGGCCAGCTCGGTCCCGATCGCTCGGGCGGGGTCGATCCGTTCCCCAACGTCGTCAAGCGCCCCTTGCGCGCCAAGCCGGGCATGAACGTCAGCCAGATGCACTATGCCCGCCGCGGCATCGTCACGCCGGAAATGGAGTATGTCGCGACGCGCGAGAATCTCGGTCGCGAGATGTTGCGCGACTATGTGCGCGACGGCGAAAGCTTCGGCGCCGCCATTCCCGATTACGTGACGCCCGAATTCGTCCGCGACGAGGTCGCGCGCGGCCGCGCGATCATCCCCAACAACATCAACCATCCCGAATCCGAACCGATGGCGATCGGCCGCAATTTCCTGGTCAAGATCAACGCCAATATCGGCAACTCGGCGGTCGCCAGCAACGTGGCGAGCGAAGTCGACAAGATGGTCTGGGCGATCCGCTGGGGCGCAGACACCGTCATGGACCTGTCGACCGGTCGCAACATCCACGACACGCGCGAATGGATCATCCGCAACTCGCCCGTGCCGATCGGCACCGTGCCGATCTACCAAGCGCTGGAAAAGGTCGGCGGGGTGGCCGAGGACCTGACGTGGGAGATCTTCCGCGACACGCTGATCGAGCAGGCTGAGCAAGGCGTCGACTATTTCACCATTCACGCAGGCGTGCGGCTGCCGTACGTGCCGCTGACGGCGAAGCGCGTGACGGGCATCGTCAGCCGCGGCGGGTCGATCATGGCGAAATGGTGCCTGGCGCATCACAAGGAGAGCTTCCTCTACGAGCGCTTCGATGAGATCACCGAGATCATGAAGGCGTACGACATCGCCTATTCGCTCGGCGACGGTCTGCGCCCCGGCAGCATCGCCGACGCCAATGACGAGGCGCAGTTCGCCGAGCTCTACACGCTGGGCGAGCTGACCAAGCGCGCCTGGGCCCAGGACGTCCAGGTGATGATCGAGGGCCCCGGCCACGTGCCGATGCACAAGATCAAGGAAAACATGGACAAGCAGCTCGCGGCGTGCGGCGAGGCGCCGTTCTACACGCTCGGGCCGCTGACCACCGACATCGCGCCCGGCTACGACCATATCACCAGTGGCATCGGCGCGGCGATGATCGGCTGGTACGGCACGGCGATGCTCTGCTATGTCACGCCCAAGGAGCATCTCGGCCTGCCCGACCGCGACGACGTGAAGGTCGGCGTGGTGACCTACAAGCTCGCCGCCCATGCCGCCGACCTGGCGAAGGGGCATCCGGCCGCGAAGATGCGCGACGACGCGCTCAGCCGCGCGCGCTTCGAGTTCCGCTGGCGCGACCAGTTCAACCTGTCGCTCGACCCCGACACGGCGGAACAGTATCACGACCAGACCCTCCCGGCGGAGGGCGCCAAGACCGCGCACTTCTGCTCGATGTGCGGACCGAAATTCTGCTCGATGAAGATTACGCAGGAAGTGCGCGACTTCGCGGCGAAGCAGAATGCGGGGGCGGAGACGTTCCTCGCCGCCGAGGAGGCGGAGGCGGGGATGGCCGCGATGAGCGAAACCTACCGCGAAGTCGGTGATCTGTATTTACCCATCAATCCATCTTAGGTATCGAACAACGAGCCCTGAGCCGGCGGCACCGCCGGAAACCGCTTTCCGGTGAGCACCTCAGAAACTCGACCCTGATTAATGCCAAAAAGGGCCGCAATCTGATGATTGTAGAGTCCCTTTTTGGCCCGCAAGAATCTGATTTCAGCTGCCATTTCTGCAGTCACAGGCGGGGAGGACTTGCGATTCATTTGGTTTATCCTAGCTCTGGAAGGTCGGATGACCTCCTATTTTAGCGTCATGACTGACGTTCCATTTGGTCATTTTTCCTCCTTGGGCGGAATGTGCGCCGTAGACGCGATAGTGGGAAGCGGGGGCAGCCGGACGCCTGCCTCATTGGCAAGTTGAGCAAAGAGCGCTCGAAAGTACGGGTAGGCAGCGAAAGTACCCACGTTTTTGCAAAAGCCGACGGCCGCGTCGTGGGTTGCCCCGTCAGGCGTTTGATAGAACACACCGTAATCCGCGACGCAATGAAGTGCGCGTTTTCGGCCAGACTTTGCCGTCACGTGGTACTGAAGGATTGCAATAACGCTGTTATCGTCGGGCGAGTAATTGCAAGATAGCACTCTCCTACCGTAATTCAACTTCCAATCTTTTTGATCGACCAAAAACTCCGGCTGAATATTAAACGCTACCGAAAGCAGATTAATGCCCTCAAGTTTTGCGCCTTTAGCAACAGCGTTGTACTCGGCACCAGAAAACTCGCTTTTAGGGGCGGTTTCTGCCATTTCTGTGGAAATGTCGCTCATCAAGCCGCCATTCTATAATGCTTCGCCAACCCAATCATCCTATTGTCGTTCGCGGGCGCACAGTTTTGGATGTCTGTGTCGTCGTCCCACATGGGCACGACATTTTCGGTGGATCTCGCCATCTCGAGAACATGCTGCTCCCATTTCTGTCGCAGATCGGCGATATGAAAATCACAAGTGATTTCGGGTTTCTCCTCCAACGCAAACATGGCCCGAGCCAAAAGGCGAAGGGTGAAATTCTTGCAATCATCCGAAAAAACTTGCGTGACGCGAGCGCGAGAAACGCCCATCAGTCGAGCAAGATCGGCTCGAGAGATATTCTTTTCCTTCATGATACGATCAAGAAGGATTTGAGTGTCGACGATGAAGGCTTCCTCGGCAAAAACGGCGTTTCGCTCGTTCATGTCATGATTAGACATCTTATTTATCCTTCGTGCCATATTGATCTAGAAAGTCATCCACGCGACCCTTTGCTCGCTTGAGAATATTCGGGTCAGCCTTGTTTTGTTTCTTTGCCACATCTGCGTCAATAATGATGAAGGACTTACGATTGGAAACAGCCTTCGCAAAGCCATAAAGCCGTGCTTTCGCAGAGTTATTCTTGAATGCTTGCAGCATCACATTGTGCCTTGGGGACCGCCCCTCATTCGGGTTGAACATCTCGGTGGTCAGATGACTAGGATTATCGCACCACCGTTTCATCACCGCCTCGAAGCGGCCCTTCGCCCGATCCTCCAATGCATCATAAACCTTCCTCATGGTCCGCTTGATGACCACTTGAGCCCCTGAATGTTCCGCCAACAGGTCACATCCGATCTGCTCCAGCGAATCGTCTTCAGAGGCACTCATAGTCAAGAATGTTAAGAGTACCCTTAACACATTTCAAGAGGGGCTCCGTGCCCTACCTAGCCCATATCGCCCTTGTCGTTCGCGACTATGATGAGGCGCTCACTTTCTATGTCGGCAAGCTCGGCTTCACGCTGGTCGAGGACAGCTATCAGCCCGCGCAGGACAAGCGCTGGGTGACGATCGCGCCGCCGGGTGCGGCGGCGGGGGCGACCACCATCCTGCTCGCGCGCGCGTCGAACGAGCTCCAGGCGCGCCATGCCGGCGATCAGGCGGGCGGGCGAGTCTTTCTCTTCCTCGCCACCGACGATTTCGATCGCGATCATGCCGCTTTCACCGCCGCCGGGGTCGAATGGGTGCGCGCGCCGGTGACCCACGATTATGGTCGCGTCGCGGTGTTCGCCGATCTCTACGGCAATCTGTGGGACCTGGTGCAGTTCGCGGACGGGCATCCGGCGGCGGCGTGAGCGGGCGGCTGGTACGGGGCGCGTGAGAGTGTGGGCAAAAGAAAACGGCGGAGGTTGCCCTCCGCCGTTTCTTCTATAGCGGGCCGCCGGCAAAGCCGTCGGCCAGGTTCGGCTGCGCCGACCTGCCGGCCGGGCAGGCCGGCCCGGTGGGCCGCCGCGAGCGGAGCTCGCGGCTCCGGCCCGCCTTACTTCTTGGCGGCCTTGTCGATGGCGTCGGCCTTGTTCTCGCCGGCGGCGCGGACGGCGTCGGCCTTGTTCTCGAGTGCGTCGGCTTTGTTCTCGCCCATCGCCTTCACTTCGTCGGCGGTGTTCGACGCGTTGTCGCGGACCATCGCGGCGGTGTTGTCGATCATGTCGGCGGTGTTCGAGGCGTTGTCGGCAACGTTCTGCGCGGCGTCGGTCTTGTGGTCGCAAGCGGCCAGCGACAGCATGCCGGCAGCGGCGGCGACGATCAGCATCTTCTTCATCAAAGCATCCCCTAGTAGCGGAACCGTAAGTGCGGAACCGAATGCAAACCGGCCGCGCGTCCCCTCATGCCAAATAAGGCGGGACCGTGGCAAGCGCGCAATAAACACGTTTGCGGCGAGAGGGTTGCAGGATGGGGACATCGGCCGTGAAAATAGCGATGCGAATTTCCACGCTGACGCCGCCCGGGCCGATTGGTCGCCCCGGCGACCTCCGCGCGCAAGCCCGTCGGTCGCCCCAGCGACCGCCCCGCGCAAGACCATCGGATAGCCGACGACGAACACCCTCGGGCACGAAGTCGTGTGAAACTGGGTATGGTCGCGGATCGGCGAGCGCGGACAGATCTCCGCGCTGCGTGCGGACTGTCCGGCTCCCAGCCGGGCTTGGCGGGAGGGGGGCAGCGTCCGCTTGGCGGCGGGACGCGATCGGGTCGAGCGGACCGACAACAGAATGCGGCCGAGACGCCCCCTACAGCGCGGCGATCGCGTCGGCCGTGCCGATCACGCTCGCGAAATCGGCCGCCAGCAACCCCATCGTGACGTCGAAGATCGTCCGTGCGTCCAGGTTCGCCGATGGCAGGTCGAAACCGATGACCGCGTCGTGCACGACGCTGACCGCAAAGCCGAGGTCGGCGGCCGCCCGCACCGTCGAATTGACGCAGAACCCGGCGACCGCGCCGACGACGTAAAGCCGCGATATACCTTCCGTGCGCAGATGGCCTTCGAGGCCGGTCGTCGCGAACGCCGATGAACTGTGCTTGACGAACACCGGCTCGCCCTCCGTCGCGATCGCGCACGGCATGGCGGGAAAGCCATCGGCATCGATATGCAGCGGTGAGCGGGATCGGTTTCGCGATGCCGGACGTGGATGACGGCTCCTTCCACCCGACGGAAGGCCGCCGCGAGCGCGGCGACGTTTGTCGGTGCGTCGGCACCGACATGCTCGCGGCCGGCGTCGATCCGCTGCTGCATCACCATCTGCATGTCGATTATCACGAGTGCCGCCCGCATACCGCTCGCTGATCCCCCTGTCGGTCGAACGCTGCATTACCGCAGCCTGCCCAGCCTCTCCATCATCGATCCGTGCCCCGCAACGGGCCAATACGCCTATGATAACCAAACAGGTTATTTCTGCTTGACAGCGTCACGCTCGTTCGGTACATAACAGAAACGCTGAAGAATTGCCGGCCAGGCCCAGAAGGAGATGACGCACAACGAGGCGATCGTCGTGCTCGATCTGCTCGTGCAGCCGAGCGTGGTCGCGCTCGGGACCGACACGCCGCCCGCCGCGCCGGTGGTCGGGCAATGCTGGATCGTCGGCGCTGGTCCGACCGGTGTCTGGGCCGGCATGCCGCACCGGCTGGCGGGATGGACCGACGGCGGCTGGCGTTTCGTCGATCCGGTCGAGGGGATGGCGGCGTGGGTCGCCGGCACCAACTTCCTCGCGCGCTATGTCGGCGGGGCGTGGCGACCGGCCACCGCGATCGCGGCACCATCGGGCGGCGCGACGGTCGACGCCGAAGCGCGGGCGGCGATCGCGGCGATGCTCGGGATGCTGCGCGATCAAGGACTTGCGATAAGTTGAGCGTAGATAAGTGTTGCCGTCGCGCCACAGCGACCAGTTTTGTTTCGCTTGCGCCGCAACCAACCATTGAGTAGTGAGTTTGCGCTGTCCGTAGTGACAATTCGAAAGGGGATACAGATGCGTAAGCTTGCCATTGCCGTGGCGCTTGCTTCAACCGCACTCGCGACGCCAGCGCTGGCGCGTGACAAGGCGTGGTACGTCGGCGTCGAAGGTGGCGCGATGATCGTTGAAGACATTCACTTCAACATCAACTCGACGAACGATGCGATGCAGATCGATCACCGCTACGGCTACGACGTCGGTGGTACGGTTGGTTACGACCTCGGTGCGTTCCGCATCGAAGCGGAAGTTGCTTACAAGTCGGCCAATTCCAAGGGCGTCCGCTCGAGCGTGACGGTCCCGGCTTACATTGCGTCCGGCGCGTTGACCTCGGCACCTGCCGGCAACTACAATTATGCCGGTGGCCGCACCACGGCGCTGAGCTTCATGCTGAACGGCATGCTCGACTTCGGCGACGATGACGGCTTGCAGGGCTTCGTCGGCGGCGGTGTCGGTGTCGCTCGCGTCAAGAGCAAGTACGGGCTCAACAGCTATGGCAACTTCCTGAACGATTCGGACACGGTGTTCGCGTATCAGGCGATTGCCGGTGTCCGAGCGCCGATCACTAACACGATCGACGCGACGCTGAAGTATCGCTTCTTCACCGCGCCTAACGTTCGCCTCGTCGACGTGGCTGGTCGTGGTTACAAGGGGCAGTACCGCACCCACAGCCTGATGGGTGGTTTCACCTTCAACTTCGGCGTGCCGACTCCGCCGCCGCCCGCTCCGGTCGAGCCGGCTCCGGTTCCGCCGCCCGCGCCGGTGCCGGTGCCCGAGCCGACCCCGGCTCCGGTCGTCCAGTGCTCGCCGGGACCGTTCATCGTGTTCTTCGAGTGGGACAAGTCGGACATCACGCCGGAAGCCGCGTCGATCCTCGACAACGCGATCGGTCAGTACGCGAACTGCGGCAACGCCTCGATCATGGTCGCGGGCTACACCGACCGTTCAGGTTCGGCTCAGTACAACGTCGGCTTGTCGCAGCGTCGCGCGGATTCGGTGAAGGCCTATATGGTCGCTCACTCGATCTCGGCCGCCGCGATCACCGAGCAGGCGTTCGGCGAAACCCACCCGCGCGTGGAAACCGCCGACGGCGTCCGCGAGGTCCAGAACCGTCGCGTCGAGATTACCTACGGTCCGGGTTCGGGTCAGTAAGTCCTCCGACGTTTCGGAAGAAAGAATTGGGGAGGTCGGGCAACCGGCCTCCCTTTTTCGTGGAGTGCTAAAGCGGGATAGCCGCACAGTTTCACTTGGCCATCGACCGCCACCGTAATCGAGGTTGATCGTAGCGATCAGCATGACTCCAGAATCGCAGCCGGCAACTCGTTCAACCCGCCAACCCTTTCACCACGATCCCGCTGGAAAAATCGCGAAGTTCCGCTAGACGGCGCGTGAATGAACCGGCGGAGGGCCGGGCGTATCACTGCGTTTTCTCGAGGAATCCCATGCGCATTACGATGATCGGATCGGGCTATGTCGGCCTGGTGTCGGGGGCTTGCTTCTCCGATTTCGGCCACGACGTGATCTGCGTCGACAAGCACGAAGGCAAGATCGCCGCGCTCAAGGCCGGGCGCATGCCGATCTACGAGCCGGGTCTCGAACAGCTCGTTGCGACCAATGTCGCGGCCGGGCGGCTCAGCTTCACGACCGATCTCGCCGCTGCCGTCGCCGGGGCCGACGCGGTATTCATTGCGGTCGGCACGCCCTCGCGCCGCGGTGACGGCCATGCCGACCTGACCTATGTGTTCGAGGCGACCAAGGAGATCGCCGCCGCGGTGACCGGTCCGACCGTCGTCGTGACGAAGTCGACCGTCCCGGTCGGCACCGGCGACCGGGTCGAACAGATCCTGCGCGACGAGCGGCCCGACGTCGCCATCGCTGTCGTCTCCAACCCGGAATTCCTGCGCGAGGGGGCCGCGATCGGCGACTTCAAGCGCCCCGACCGCATCGTCATCGGCACCGAGGACGGCAATGACGGCGAGCGTGCGCAGGGCGTGATGCGCGAGATCTATCGTCCGCTTTATTTGAACGAGAGCCCGATCCTGTTCGTCGGCCGCCGCACGTCGGAGCTCATCAAATACGCTGCCAACGCGTTCCTTGCGACCAAGATCACCTTCATCAACGAGATCGCCGATCTGTGCGAAGCGGTCGGCGCGAATGTCCAGGACGTGTCGCGCGGGATCGGGCTCGACAATCGCATCGGCAAGAAATTCCTCCACGCCGGCCCCGGTTACGGCGGGTCGTGTTTCCCCAAGGACACGCTGGCGCTGCTGAAGACTGCCGAGGATCACGAGACGCCGGTGCGGATCGTCGAAGCGGTGGTGCAGGTCAACGACAGCCGCAAGCGGGCAATGGGGCGCAAGATCCTCCATGCGATGGGTGCGGACAATGGCGACGGGGCCAAGGGCAGGACGGTCGCGATCCTGGGCCTGACCTTCAAGCCCAACACCGACGATATGCGCGACGCACCGAGCCTCGCGATCGTCCAGAGCCTGCTCGACGCCGGCGCGACCGTCCGCGCGTTCGATCCCGAGGGGATGGACGCGGCGCGCGCGCTGATGCCGGACGTCACCTATTGCTCGAGCGCGTACGAGGCCGCGACCGGTGCCGATGCGGTCGCGATCGTAACCGAGTGGGACACGTTCCGCGCGCTCGACCTCAAGCGGCTGGCCGACGTGATGAGCGGCCGGGTGATGGTCGACCTGCGCAACGTCTATCGCGCGGACGAAGTGGCGAAGGCCGGGTTCACCTATTCGTCGGTCGGGCGCTGAACGCCAAGCCTGTCGAGCACGAAATCGGCGCGTTCCGCGACGGTGGCGCGCGGTAGCATGATCGCATCGTAGCCGGCAGCGCGATAGGCCGCCGCGACGCGATCATGGTCGGCCAGCGCCGTGGCCAGGCCATGCCGGCGGTCCGCGTCCTGCTCGTAGATGTCGGGCCAGGGCGGCGCGAGGAATAGCCGGTCGTAGCGATGGCGCGCGACCAGATCGTCCGCCCGCTCTGCCGTCGTCGTCGCCAGCGCGACCGCCGCATCGACCACGCCGCGATCGAAGAAGGTGAGCCCGCGCGCTGCCCGGTGATCGGCGACCGCCATCGCGATCGCGTGCCGCGCGAATCCGGCGGGATCGTCCCACGGCAAGGCGCCGGCGCGCCCCGCGCGCACCTCGGCGATGATCCGCCGCCCCGGCTCCGCCACCGTTGCGAAGCCGCGTCGCGCCAGTTCGGCGAGCAGGGTCGACTTGCCCCCACCCGAACAGCCCGAGATCATGACGAAGCAGTCGGCGCCGGCCGCGCTCACAGCGCGGCGGCCAGCCACTCCGGCACGATCGCATCGCCCAGCGCCTCGACCCGGCGCAATTCGACCATCAGGCCCAGTTCGGGATAGGCCGCGCGGGTGCGGTCGCCGGCCGGCGCGATCGGGGCGACGACCAGCCGCCGGTTGACCTTCGCGCGGTAATGCATCCGCGCGGTATTCTCCTGCCCGACATAGCAGCCCTTCGCGAAGCTGACGCCGTTGAACTCCGCCGCATTCGCCTCCAGCCATAAGATCTTGTCCTGGCCGAGCTCGGCAACGCCCTCGGTCACGCCGAGCGCCAGCCGATGCGCGCGCCAGTCGCTCGCCGCCTCCCCCGGCATCCCCAGCCAGCGCTTGCCGAGTGCCGCCAGCCGCGGGTCGCGCACGCCGAGCGGGCCATCCGTCGCCCAATGCACCGCCCCCGCCACGCGCTCGATCGCGATCGCGCGGCGCAGGCGATAGAGGCTCAGCCGCCGCACCAGCGCGTCCGCCTCCGCCGCCTCGCAATCGAGCAGCACGGCGTCGCCGTCGGCCCACAGCAGGAAGTCGAACAGCGCCTTGCCCTGCGGCGTCAGCAGCCCCGCCCAGCGCGGCGCGGTGGCATCGAGCGTTGCCACGTCCTGCGTCACCAGCCCCTGCAGGAATCCCCGCGCATCGTCCCCACTCACGCGGATCAGCGCGCGGTCGGCCAGCATCGTTCCGGTCTCGGTCATGGCCTGTTATCTAGATCGCGATCGCGCGATTGGAACGGGGACGTGCGATTTCACCGCAACACGCGGCCGAGAAACGCGGTGCCCGCGACCGGATTGACCGCGACCGGTGGTGCGTCGCCGAACCCGAGACTGGCATAGAGCCGCCGCGCCGCCGCGAATTCGGCGAGCACGTCCAGCCGCATCTCCGCATGGCCCGCCGCCGTTGCCTCCGCGATCAGCCGTTCGACCAGTCGCTTGCCGAGCGCCCGTCCGCGCGCGGTGGGGCCGACATAGAGCCGCTTCATCTCGCAGATGCGATCGTCGACGCGGCGCATCGCGATGCAGCCGACGATCGTCCCACCATCGTCGGCCAGCAGGATCGTGCCGTGCGGCGCCACATATCTGCCCGGCAGGTCGGCGAATTCGCGCTCGTTGTTCTGGAACGACAGGTCGGTCGCCGTACTCGCCAGATACGCGCGCCAGATCGCCACGACGGCGGCGCGATCGGCGGGGAAGCATGCGCGACGGATCACGATCATCGTCCGGCCGATACCGCCGGATCGTGGCGACGGTGCGACGGTGCCCGGCACGCGCGAAGCATGCGCGTCGCCCTTTCGTTCCCAGGCCGCCGCCGATAAGGGCAGGACCTCGACCATCCCGGATCAGGTCCGGGACCGAACGGAGTTTCCTGTGGCTCGCGATACCCTGACCATCCGCCGCCCCGACGACTGGCACGTCCATCTGCGCGACGGGGAGATGCTGGCGGCGGTCGCGGGCGCGACGGCGCGGCAGTTCGCGCGGGCGATCGTGATGCCCAATCTGACTCCGCCGGTCACGACGGTCGCGGCGGCGATCGCCTATCGCGAGCGGATCCTGGCGGCGTTGCCCGAGAGTGCGGACTTCACGCCGCTGATGACCTGCTACTTGACCGACGCCGCCGACGCGGACGAGATCGCGCGCGGGCATCGCGAGGGCGTGTTCACCGCGTGCAAGCTCTACCCCGCGCATGCGACGACCAATTCGGCGCACGGCGTCACCGACATCCGCAACCTGTGGCCGACGCTCGACCGCATGCAGGCGATCGGCATGCCGCTGCTGATCCATGGCGAGGTGACCGACCGCACGGTCGATATCTTCGATCGCGAGGCGGTGTTCATCGATCGCATCCTGACGCCGCTGGTCGCCGATTTCCCCGGTCTCAAGGTCGTGCTCGAACATATCACGACCGAACAGGCCGCGCACTTCGTCCGCGACGCCGGGCCGACGATCGCCGCGACGATCACGCCGCAGCACCTCCACCTCAACCGCAACGCGCTGTTCGACGGCGGCCTGCGCCCGCATGCCTATTGCCTGCCCGTCGTCAAGCGCGAGCGGCACCGGCTGGCGGTGCGTGCGGCCGCCGTATCGGGCAACCCGAAATTCTTCCTCGGCACCGACAGCGCGCCGCATGGCGTGGGCCGCAAGGAAAGCGATTGCGGATGCGCGGGCATCTACAACGCGCCGTTCGCGCTGGAGAGCTATCTCGCCGCGTTCGACGAGGACGGCGCGATCGACCATTTCGAAGGATTCGCGAGCGAGCATGGCGCGCGCTTCTACGGCCTGCCGCTCAACCAGGGCACGGTGATGCTCGAACGCCGCCCGGTCGCGGTGCCGTCGCGGATCGGCGCGGGCGCGACCGAGCTGGTGCCGTTCCACGCCGGCGAAACGCTCGGCTGGCAGATGGTCGCGTGACCGTCGCCGACGCGATCGCGGCGCGGCGGTCGGTACGCGGGTTCCTCGACCGGCCGGTCGATCCGGCGCTGCTGCGCGAGATCGCGAC
Organism: Sphingomonas sp.; assembly: GCF_017304635.1. Taxonomy (GTDB): domain Bacteria; phylum Pseudomonadota; class Alphaproteobacteria; order Sphingomonadales; family Sphingomonadaceae; genus Sphingomonas. Next base: position 305,469 of record NZ_JAFKMA010000003.1, on the reverse strand, counting down.
CCGCGCGTCGCGCGCGGCGAGCGGCGGCAACATCCAGCCGTGGCACATCGACCTGGTCAGCGGCGCGAGCCTGGTCGAACTGAAGGCGATCATGGCGGCGAAGCTGGCCGCCGGCGAAACCGAACCGCCGGGCTACGCCATCTATCCTTCCGAGTTCCACGCCCCGTACCGCGATCGCACGTTCGGCGTCGGCGAGGCGATGTACGGCCATGTCGGGATCGCGCGCGCGGACAAGGCGGCGCGGCGGGCGTGGTTCGCGCGCAACTTCCAGTTCTTCGGCGCGCCGGCGGCGTTGTTCTGCACGGTCGATCGCCGGATGGGGCCGCCGCAATGGTCCGACCTCGGCATGTATCTCCAGAACGTGATGCTGCTCGCGGTCGAGGCGGGCCTCGCGACCTGCGCGCAGGAATGCTGGGCGATGTACCCGACGACGATCGAGACGTTCCTGGGTACGCCGGCCGAGCGGATGCTCTTCTGCGGCATGGCGATCGGGTACGAGGATGTCGCCGAACCGGCGAACCGCCTGCGCAGCGAGCGGGCGCCGGCGGGGGAGTGGTTGAGCGAACGACTGTAAAACCCCTCTCCCTTTGGGAGAGGGAAGGGGCCCGCGAGGCGTAGCCGAGTGGGAAGGGTGAGGGCTAGGTCGAAAGCGTTTCGACTTAGCCCTCACCCCGCGGCGCTTCGCGCCTTGCCCCTCTCCCGATGGGAGAGGGGGTAACGATCACGCACTCGCCTGCGCCCGGCCCGCGCCACCGCCGCCGCGACCGCGCCGGCGGTTGCCGCCGCGTCCGCGCGGGGCATAGGGATTCGCCGGGCGCGCATCGTGAGTCTTCTTCGGCGGGCGCTGGCCGCTCGGACCGCGCGGGCGTTCGTCGCGGGGCACCTCGACCGGGCCGGCCTTCTTGCGCACCGACGCGAGCCGCGCCGACTCGGCCAGGAAATTCTCCGGCAGCGCCTTCAGCGGCACCTTCTGGCGGATCACCTTCTCGATATCGCGCAGGTACGGCTTCTCGTCGTCCGCGACGAAGCTGATCGCGATCCCGTCATTGCCGGCACGCGCGGTGCGCCCGATGCGATGGACGTACTGTTCCGGCACGTTGGGGATCTCGAAGTTGATGACGTGGCTGACGCCCGACACGTCGATCCCGCGCGCGGCGATGTCGGTCGCGACCAGGATTGGTACGTCGCCCGACTTGAACGCGGCGAGCGCGCGCTCGCGCTGCGGCTGCGACTTGTTGCCGTGGATCGCGTTGGCGGCGATGCCGTTCTGGCCGAGCAGCCGGACGACGCGGTCGGCGCCGTGCTTGGTGCGCGTGAACACCAGCGCGCGGTCGATCGCCGGATCGGCCAGCGTGATGGTCAGCAGCGCCTGCTTCTCGGCCTGGTTGACGAAGGTCGCGTACTGATCGACGCGCTCCGCGGTGGTCGCCGCCGGCTTGATCGACACGGTCGCGGGATCGACCAGGAACTGGCCGGCGAGCTCGCGGATCGACGCCGGCATCGTCGCCGAGAAGAACAAGGTTTGGCGCTGCTTCGGCACCAGCTTCACGATTTTCCTGAGCGCGTGGATGAAGCCCAGGTCGAGCATCTGGTCGGCCTCGTCGAGCACCAGGGTCTCGATCAGGTTCAGGCTGACGAAACGCTGTTCGACCAGGTCGAGCAGGCGACCCGGCGTCGCGACCAGGATGTCGACGCCGCGGCTCATGTCCTGACGGTTCTTGTTGATGCTGGTGCCGCCGAACACGGTCGCGACCGACATGCGACTGAACTTGCCATAGGCGCGCGCGCTCTCGGCGATCTGGCTGGCGAGCTCGCGGGTCGGCGCGAGGACGAGCATGCGGCAGTGCGTCGGCAGGACGCGCTTGCCCGCTTCGACCAGCCGCTGGATCGACGGCAGCACGAACGCCGCGGTCTTGCCGGTGCCGGTCTGCGCGATGCCGAGCAGGTCGCGGCCCTCCAGCACGGTCGGGATCGCCTGCGCTTGGATCGGGGTGGGGTTGGTGTAGCCCTTGGCCTCGAGCGCGCGGACGAGCGGCTCGGCGAGACCGAGATCGGTGAAATTAGTCATGAAAATTCTCTTCTGAAATGCCTCACGCACGCGCCATCGGCACGCACGGGCGGCGGGGGAAAATGACACCCCGCGTGATTTGGGAAGCCTGTCGCTGAACGACCGAGGCGGAGCCTGTTCCTGGCGGAACGATCACGCTGCATGACGCCTCGATACCCGCGATATGCATGCTGCGGTGCAAAAAGTCAAGATTTGCGTCGGGCGGGCGGCAAGGATACATGAGGGGCGAGCCGGGCACGCGCGCCCGCCGGTGATGGAGGCAGCCTTGACCAAGACGACGATCGCCCGATCCGTCCTTCTTGCTCAGGTGCCCTATGTCTTCGTTCATCACACTGGATTCGCTGTCGCTTTCGACGCCTGACGGCCGTCCGCTTTTCCATGATCTGACCCTGTCGCTCGGACGCCAGCGCACCGGGCTGATCGGGCGCAACGGGTGCGGCAAGTCGACCTTGCTGCGCGCGATGGCGGGTGAGGTCGCCCCGGCCGTCGGGAGTATCGCGCGGCAGGGCAGCGTCGTGTTGCTGCGGCAGGATTGGGCCGATCCGACGATCGACCTGGCCGAGGCGCTCGACGTGACGGGGCCGCTCGCGCGGCTGCGGCGGATCGAGGCGGGGGAAGGGGACGAGGCAGACTTCGCCGCCGCCGACTGGACGTTGGTGGAGCGAGTCGCGCAGGCGCTCGCCGAGGTCGGGCTCGACGGCATCGCGCTCGACCGGCCGCTCGCGAGTCTGAGCGGCGGACAGCGCACGCGCGTCGCGGTGGCGCGGGCGGTGATCGCGGCGCCCGATTTGCTGCTGCTCGACGAGCCGACCAACAATCTCGACGCCGATGGTCGCGCGGCGATCGCCGAGTTGATCGCGCGCTGGCGCGGCGGGGTGGTGGTGGCGAGCCACGATCGCACGCTGCTCGAGGGGATGGAGCGGATCGTCGAGCTGACCCCGGTCGGGTGCCGGGTCGTGAGCGGCGGCTGGTCCGATTTCGTCGCGGTCCGCGATGCCGAGCGCGCGACGGCGGCGGCCAAGCTCGACCGCGCGGCGGCGGGGCTGCGTCATGCCGAACGCGCGGTGCAGGTGCGGGCCGAGAAGCAGGCGCGGCGCGACAAGGCCGGCCGCGTCTTCGCCGCTTCGGGCAGCGCGCCCAGGATCGTGCTCGGCGCGATGAAGCGGCGCGCGGAGGCGACGGCGGGGCGGCAGGGCCAGCTCGCCGAGCGCCAGGTCGGCGAGGCGGCGGCCGTGCACGGCGACGCACGCACACGCGTCGAGGTGGTGACGCCGCTCGTCATCGACGTGCCGCCGACCGGCCTGTCCTCGTCGCGCGACTTGCTGCGGATCGACGGCGCGGTGATCGCGCGCGGGGAGCGGCGGATCGGGCCGGTCGATCTCGCGATCCGCGGGCCCGAGCGCGTCGCGCTGACCGGCGCCAATGGAGCGGGCAAGACCAGCGTGCTGGCGCTGGGGGCGGGGGCGATCGCGCCGGTCGCGGGGAGCGTGTGGCGGTCGGATCGCATCGCGCTGCTCGACCAGCATGTCGGCCTGCTCGACGCACGCGCGACCATCTTCGCCAATTGCCGCGCGCTCAATCCCGACCTGACCGAGAACGAGGCGCATGCCGCGCTCGCGCGGTTCGCGTTCCGCAACCAGGCGGCGTTGCGTGTCGTCGGCACGCTGTCGGGGGGCGAGCGGCTGCGCGCCGGGCTGGCCTGCGTGCTGTCGGCGGCGCGACCGCCACAATTGCTGCTGCTCGACGAGCCGACCAACCATCTCGACGTCGAGTCGATCGAGGTGCTGGAGGCGGCGTTGCGCGGGTATGACGGGGCGGTGCTCGTGGTGAGCCACGACCCGGCGTTTCTCGCGGCGATCGGGGTCGATCGGGCGGTGGGGTTGTGAGCGTCGTGCCGGATCAAGGCCGGGGTGACGGGACCGGCTAGCGGGCCGCCGGCAAAGCCGTCGGCCGGATCGGCTGGCGCCGTCCGCCGTCCGGCTTGCCCTTCGCGCTGCGCGCGACCGGCGCGAGCATGGTCGCGCCTAGAGGCTGCGCCCGATCAGCTCCTTCATGATCTCGTTGGTCCCGCCATAGATCCGGCTCACCCGCGCCGCGCGCCACATCCGCGCGATCGGATATTCGTTCATGTACCCCGCGCCGCCATGGAGCTGGAGGCACTTGTCCATCACTTCCCATTGCAATTCGGTGTGCCACAGCTTCGCCGCCGCGCCCTCGGTCGGGGTCAGCTCGCCCTTCAGATGCCGCTGGATCGCCCAGTCGAGATGCGCCCAGCCGACCTGCAATTTCGCGGCGAGATCGGCGAGCACGAATTTCGTGTTCTGGAAATCGAACACCATCCCCGCGAATGCCTTGCGCGTCTTGGTGAACTCGACCGTCTCGTCGAACGCCTTCTGCGCGCTGGCCTGCGTGCCGATCGCGATCGACAGGCGTTCCTGCGGCAACTGGCTCATCAGGTAGATGAAGCCCTTGCCCTCCTCGCCCAGGCAATTGGTCATCGGCACGCGTACGTCCTCGAAGAACAGTTCCGACGTGTCGGCGGCGTCCTGCCCGATCTTGTCGAGCTTGCGCCCGCGCTTGAACCCCTCGCGATCGGCCTCGACCAGGATGATCGACATGCCCTTGTAGGCGGGCTTCGCGTCGGGATCGGTCTTGGCGACGACCAGCACCAGGTCGGCATTCTGGCCGTTGGTGATGTAGGTCTTGCTGCCGTTGACGACATAGTGGTTGCCGTCCTTCTTCGCCGAGGTGCGGATCGCCTGGAGGTCGGATCCGGTGCCGGGTTCGGTCATCGCGATCGCGGTGATCGTCTCGCCGCTGACCAGGCGGGGGAGCCATTGCCGCTTCTGCTCCTCCGACCCGTACGCCTCCAGGTAACCGCACACGATGTCCGATTGTAGCGAGAAGCCGGCCGGCACGCCGACGTACGACATCTCCTCGTCGACGATCGCATTGTAGCCGAAATCGAGGCCGAGCCCGCCATATGCTTCCGGCACGGTCGGGCACAGCATCCCGATCTCGCCCGCCTTCACCCAGAAATCCTTGGGGACCAGCCGGTTCTGCTCCCATTCGTTGACGTGCGGCACGCCCTCCTTCTGCAGGAAGCTGCGCACGGTCTGGCGGAACGCCTCGTGATCCTCGTTGTACGCGAAGCGGCCGGGCACGGCGTCGGGGGTCATATCAGTCCTCTCCTGCAACCTTTTCGGTGGTGTGCGGAGGATTGCCGGGTGGGTCAACCCAAAGCCCGACCGTCACCCCCGCGAAAGCGGGGGCCCATCGCCAAACGCAGCGGCAAACGCAGCAGCGCGATCGAGACATCGGCCGGGAGATGGGTCCCCGCTTTCGCGGGGATGACGAATGTGGTTAGGAGGAGGCTGGAAAATTAGGAGAGCGCATGAAACTCGCCAGCCTGAAGCATGGTCGCGACGGCAAGCTCGTCGTCGTTTCGGACGATCTCGCCTGGCACGCCGATGCATCGCATATCGCGCCGACCTTGCAAGCGGCGCTGGACGCGTGGGACCGGCTGTTGCCCGACCTGATCGTGCTGGCGACCGACGTGCGCAACCGGGCGATCCCGCTGGAGCGATTCCACGAGCATGACGCCGCCGCGCCCCTGCCGCGCGCGTACCAATGGGCGGATGGATCGGCCTATGTGAACCACGTCGCCTTGGTGCGGCAGGCGCGCAACGCCGAGATGCCCGACAGCTTCTGGCACGATCCGCTGATGTATCAGGGCGGGAGCGACGGCTTTCTCGGCCCGCGCGACCCGATCCCGCTCGCCGACGAGGCGTGGGGCTGCGATCTGGAGGCCGAGGTGGTGGTGGTGACTGGCGACGTGCCGCTGGGCACGAGCCGCGAAGAGGCGCTGGCGGCGATCCGGCTGGTCGGGCTGACCAACGACGTGTCGCTGCGCAACCTGATCCCGGGCGAACTGGCCAAGGGGTTCGGCTTCTTCCAGTCGAAGCCGGCCAGCGCCTTCTCACCGGTGTTCGTCACCCCCGACGCGCTGGGCGACTGGTGGCGGGACGGCAAGCTCCACCGCAAGCTGATGGTCGACCTGAACGGCCAGCCGTTCGGCCGGGCCGAAGCGGCGGAGGACATGACCTTCGATTTCGGCACGCTGGTCGCGCATGCGGCGAAGACGCGGAAGCTGGGCGCAGGCACGATCGTCGGCTCCGGCACCGTCTCCAACCGCGACGCCGATGGCGGCCCGGGCAAGCCGATCGCGGCCGGCGGCGTCGGCTACTCCTGTCTCGCCGAAGTGCGCACGGTCGAGACGATCGAGGGCGGCAAGCCCGTCACGCCGTTCCTCAAGAAGGGCGACACCGTCCGCATCTGGGCGGAGGACGACAAGCACCACCCGATCTTCGGCGTGATCGAGCAGACGGTGGAATAATGTCTCGTATTCCTGCGAAAGCAGGAATCCAGGGCCAAATGCCGTAGCGATCGTAACCCTGGGCTCCTGCTTTCGCAGGAGCACGAGCGACGTCAGGCACGGCCTTTCCGCCGACCGGCATATCGGAGTGACTCGCCAAGCCGCTTGAAATAAAATAACAACGGGGCGAAGGCGGCGCTCAGGCGTTACGCCAACGAGTCGAACCCGGAGAGAGCATGGCCAGCGAGTCCCCGCGCGCCAACCTGAAACCGAACCTGCGGCCTTTGGCGCTGCACGTGCCCGAACCCAAGTTCCGGCCCGGCGACGCGGTCGATTTCGCCGAGGTCGACATCCCCGCCGCCGGTGCCGCGCGCCGCCCGGACACCGCCGAGACGCCGCGCGACTTCGCCGACCTGGCGTACAGCATGGTCCGCGTGCTCGACGAAGACGGCCGCGCGGTCGGACCGTGGGACCCGAAGCTGTCGCCCGACACGCTGCGCCGCATGCTGCGCAACATGGCGCTGACTCGCGCGTTTGACGAGCGCATGTTCCGTGCCCAGCGTCAGGGCAAGACCAGCTTCTACATGAAGAGCCTCGGCGAAGAGGCGGTGTCGATCGGTGCCGCCGCCGCGCTCGCCGCCGACGACATGGTGTTCCCGTCCTATCGCCAGCAGGGCGTGTTGATCGCGCGCGGCTGCCCGCTCGGCGACATGATGAACCAGATCTATTCGAACGAGGGCGACAAGCTGCAGGGCAAGCAGTTGCCGATCATGTATTCGGAACGGCGGTTCAGCTTCTTCTCGATCTCCGGCAACCTGACCACGCAATATCCGCAGGCGGTCGGCTGGGCGATGGCGTCGGCGTCGAAGGGCGACACGCGGATCGCCGCGACATGGTGCGGCGAGGGTTCGACCGCGGAGGGCGACTTCCACTCGGCGCTGACCTTCGCCACCGTCTATCGCGCGCCGGTGATCTTCAACGTCGTCAACAACCAGTGGGCGATTTCGAGCTTCTCCGGCTTCGCGGGGGCGGAGGCGACGACCTTCGCGGCGCGCGCGATCGGCTATGGCGTCGCGGGCTTGCGGGTCGACGGCAACGATGCGCTGGCGGTCTATGCCGCGACCGAATGGGCGGCGGAGCGCGCGCGGACCAACCAGGGTCCGACGCTGATCGAGCATTTCACCTATCGCGCCGAGGGGCATTCGACCTCCGACGACCCGACCCAGTACCGCTCCGCCGGCGAGCCGACCGCCTGGCCGCTCGGCGATCCCGTCGTTCGGCTGAAGAACCACCTGATCGCGCTGGGCGAATGGGACGAGGAATGCCACGCGGCGCAGGACCTCGAACTCGCCGAAATGGTGAAGGCCGCGCAGAAGGAGGCCGAGAAGAACGGCATCCTCGGCCACGGCCTGCACCAGCCGCTCGACACGTTGTTCGACGGCGTGTTCGAGGAGATGCCGTGGCACCTGCGCGAACAACAGGCACAGATGCTGGCCGAGGAAGAAGCGAGCGGCCGGCCATGGGCGCGCAAGAAGTGATTTTCTATCGTCATTCCCGCGAAAGCGGGAACCCATCTCGCGCGCGCGCCGCGAGTGGGACGGTGGGGAGCTGGGTCCCCGCTTTCGCGGGGATGACGGAGTGTGGTAGGTGAGCGAAGTCATCGAAACAGAAGCGGAAACGGACGCCGGCGAATCCGGCGCAACCACCCGCATGAACATGATCCAGGCGATCAATTCCGCGCTCGACGTCATGATGGCGCGCGACGCCGACGTGATCGTGATGGGCGAGGATGTCGGCTATTTCGGCGGCGTCTTCCGCGCGACCGCCGGCCTGCAGAAGAAATTCGGCAAGCAGCGCGTGTTCGATACGCCGATCACCGAATGCGGCATCGTCGGCGTCGCGGTCGGGATGGGGGCATACGGCCTGCGCCCGGTGCCGGAGATCCAGTTCGCGGACTACATCTACCCCGCGCTCGACCAGTTGGTCAGCGAGGCGGCGCGGCTGCGCTATCGCTCGGCGGGCGAGTTCATCGCGCCGATGACGATCCGCTCGCCGTACGGCGGCGGCATTTTCGGCGGGCAGACGCACAGCCAGAGCCCGGAGGGTATCTTCACCCACGTCTCCGGCGTGAAGACGGTGATCCCGGCGACGCCCTACGACGCCAAGGGGCTGCTGATCGCGGCGATCGAGGACAACGATCCGACCATCTTCTTCGAGCCCAAGCGCATCTATAACGGTCCGTTCAACGGCCATTGGGACCGCCCGGCGGAGAATTGGTCGAACCATCCCGGCGGCGCGGTGCCGACCGGATATTACAAGGTCCCGCTGGGCAAGGCCAACGTGGTCCGCGCCGGCGAGGCGCTGACGATCCTGTGCTATGGCACGATGGTCCATGTCTGCCAGAAGGTGGTCGAGGAGGCCGGCGTCGATGCCGAGATCGTCGACCTGCGCACGCTCGTCCCGCTCGATATCGAGGCGATCGAGGCGTCGGTGAAGAAGACCGGGCGCTGCATGATCGTGCACGAGGCGACGCGCACCAGCGGATTCGGCGCGGAACTGTCGGCGCTGGTCCAGGAACGCTGCTTCTATCACCTCGAAGCGCCGATCGAGCGAGTCACCGGCTTCGACACGCCCTATCCGCACAGCCTGGAATGGGCCTATTTCCCCGGCCCGGTCCGCATCGGCCAGGCGCTCAAGAAAATCCTGAAGGACTGACGGCGATGCCGTTCCTTCCCCCGTTCGTTTCGAGCGAAGTCGAGAAACGGGGTTTCGTCGTGCATGAACGTGTCTCGACTTCGCTCGACACGAACGGAGTGGTTTGATGACCCGTTTCGAATTCCGCCTGCCCGACATCGGCGAAGGCATCGCCGAGGCCGAGATCGTCGCGTGGCACGTCAAGGTCGGCGACACGGTGAGCGAGGACCAGCAGCTCGCCGACATGATGACCGACAAGGCGACGGTCGAAATGGAGTCGCCGGTCGCGGGCACCGTGCTCGAACTGGCGGGCGAGGTCGGCGATCAGGTGCCGATCGGATCGACGCTGGTGGTGATCGAGACCGCCGGGGACGCGCCCGCCGCCGCGCCGATCGCGCCGTCAGCCGAGACCGTCGCCGACGTGGCGCCCGACAATATGCCGGCCGAAACCAAGGCCGATGAGGTCGCCGAGCAGGTCGAGGCGGAGAATCCCGGCGTCGCCGATGCCGAGGGCAAGACCCCGGCGTTCGAAGCCGCGCCCGCACCCCCGGCGATCCATGTCGCAGCGCCGCCCGAACCGGCCAATCCGGTGCTCGCCTCGCCCGCCGTTCGCCAGCGCGCGACGGAGCTTGGCATCGACCTGTCGCAGGTCAAGGTGAGCGAGGGCGACCGCATCCGCCACGCCGATCTCGACGCGTTCCTGCGCTATGGCGGGGGCCAGGGCTATCACGCCCCGCACGCCAGCCGTGCGCGCGACGACGAGGCGATCAAGGTGATCGGCATGCGCCGCCGCATCGCCGAGAACATGGCTGCGGCCAAGCGCCACATCCCGCATTTCACCTATGTCGATGAGATCGACGTGACGGTGCTGGAAGACGTGCGCGCCGATCTCAACGCCAATCGCGGCGGGCGGCCGAAGCTGACGATGCTGCCGCTGCTGATCGTCGCGATCTGCCGCAGTCTGCCCGACTTCCCGATGCTCAACGCGCGCTACGACGACGAAGCGGGCGTCGTGACGCGCTCGGGCCGGGTCCATCTCGGCATGGCGACGCAGACTGATGCCGGGCTGACCGTGCCGGTGATCCGCGATGCGCAGGACAAGAACGTCTGGCAACTGGCGAGCGAGATCGGCCGCCTGGCGGAAGCGGCCCGCGCCAACAAGCTGAAGCCCGACGAGATGGGCGGCGGCACGATCACCGTGACCTCGCTCGGCCCGCTCGGCGGCATCGCGACGACCCCGGTCATCAATCGTCCCGAAGTCGCGATCATCGGCCCTAACAAGATCGTCGAGCGCCCCGTATTCCGCGGCGACGACATCGTCCGCGCCAAGCTGATGAACCTGTCGATCAGCTGCGACCATCGCGTCGTCGATGGCTGGGATGCGGCGAGCTACGTCCAGTTGCTCAAGAAGTATCTCGAAACGCCGGTCCTGCTGTTCGCGGACTGATATCCCGATCGTCACCCCGGCCTCGTGCCGGGGTCCACTAGGCGGCTTTCCCGTGGCTGAAGGTGAGAGCGACGCGCGCGCGGCACCGTGGATCCCGGCACGAGGCCGGGATGACGACCCATGGGATCGCCGCCGCGACACCCTGACACATTCGTGCGACATCTCGCGCCTAGCGCGGTCGTTCACGATCGGGAGTGCGGCATGGGTATCTGGCTGGCATTGGCATTGCAGGCGGCGGTCCAGGATCGGCCGCCCCTCGCGGGCAGCCTGCCGCCGATGCCGGAACCGCACCGCATGCGCCCAGACGAGGACCGCCCTCACGGCCGGTTGTTCATCAGCCCGATGGGCGAGCCGTTCCGCGGTCCCGACCCCGTGCGGCAATGGTTCGACCAAGCCGATACCGACCATGACGGCAAGCTGACCTCGGCCGAGTTCGTCGCCGACGCGATGCGCTTCTTCGCGGTGCTCGATCGCGGGCATGACGGCGAGATCGATCCCGACGACATCGAATATTACGAGACCGTGCTGGCCCCCGAAATCCGCACCGGCGGCGAAGGCGGCGGGATGCGCGCCGGCGCCGGCAGCGGGGGGCGCGGCGGCTATGGCGGCGGGCGACGTGGCGGGGGCAGCGGTGGCGGTCGCCACGGCGGCGGCGCCGGTCGAGGCGGCTCCGGCAGCACCGGGGGCGACGGCGCGTCCGGCCAGACCGCCCCGCGCTACGATGCGACCCGGCGCGGCGCCGCGCGCTTCAGCTTCTTCGACTATCCCGAGCCGGTCACCGTCGCCGACACCAATTTCAACCGCGGCGTCGATCCCCAGGAGTTTCGCGCCGCCGCGCTCGAACGCTTCGCCATGCTCGACAGGAAGCATGACGGCCATCTCACCCGCGGCGAACTGCCACAGCTCGCCGGGCAGCCGCTCCACACGCCATAACGGAGGCAATCGCCGCCGAATCGGCGACGGTTCCGCTTTGACCGCATCCGCCGCTCTTTGATCCTCCCGGCCAACGAATCGGTTGGGGGGGACGGGATGGCCGAGCTGCTGGAATCGCTCAATTCATTGACCGGGCTCGGGATCGCGCTCGGCATCATCGCGGTCGTCGCGCTGCTGGCGTACCTGCATCACGATTCGTTTCCGATCACCGACGTCAGCTATCGCCTGCCGCTGGTCGGCAAGCTCGCGCGTTATTCGCGCGACCTGTCGGAGAAGAAGTCGGGCGGCTGGCTCAATTCAGAACTGACCCTGTGCCGCGACTATGCCCGCCACGTCAGCGCGATCTCGCCCGAGGAATTCGGCAAGAACAGCGAATATCTGCGCAAGGCGTTCGATGCCGGGCGCAAGCCGATCCCGAAGACCATCTTCGGGCTGATCGGCGCGTTGATCGTGATGGAAGCGGTCGGCTTCGCGCTGCTGCTGAGTTCGTGGATGGCGACCGATTCGTCGGAGAATTTCCGCTGGATGCTGACCGCGATGATCGTCGCGGTACTGGCGATCATCCTGGTGATGGTGACGCATGCGGCGGGGCACCAGCTCTATCGCACGCGGCTGCTGCGGAGCTGTTTCAAGCGATTCCAGGCGGAAAACCTGGTCGCGCCAGAGACGCAGCGCGCCAACCGCACCTACACCTCGCGGATCGTGTCGCTGAGCGACGAGCAGGGCGTCGACGACGATCGGCCGCAGCACGTGCAATGCGCCAATCGCGTCGCGACCACGCCCGACGATCTCGGCAGCTATGCCTGGGTATGGATCGCCGGCGCGCTGATCGTGACGATCGCGACGCTGTCCACCCTGCTGCGGATCGAGACGTTGCAGGGAAACGAACTGGCGCAGTCGGCGGGCGGACTGTTCGGCGGCGGCGGCGGCAACGCGGCCGCCGCGTCGGATTCGCAGGACGCGCAGCATTATGCCGCCATCACCAGTTTCTGGATCCTGGCGATCGTCTTCGTGGTGACGCAACTGGTCGGGATGGGCGTCGGCTATCGCTACGGCTTCGTCGGCAAGCAGAGCGGGGAGGCGTATCGCGCGATCGGCGGGTGCGCCGATTACGAGACCTATTTCCGGCCGATGCGGCGGCGGATGAGCGTCGTCGACCTGCGGCTCAGCACCCTGCACCGGATGATGGAGCGCCACCTGCCGGTCGATATCGACTGGGACCGCGATTTCCTGACCTTCGTGCGGGAGGAGCGCAAGCGCGGCGTCACCGACCTGCAGGACCCGACCGAAGTCGCCAAGGCGGCGACCCGCGCGCTGATCGAGGATCACAATGCCGCCCGGCGGAGCGAGCCGGCCGCCGGCGCGACGGGTGAGGCGCCACCTGAACCGACCGCCGCGCCGTCGCTGGAGGAAAAGGCGTGATGCGCGCCGCCCTGATCCTGCTCGCCGCCTGCGCCGCGTTGTCGGCGTGCGGCTCCGGCAAGAAGCATGGAGCGGCCGCCGGCGGCGGTAGCGGCGACCTGATCCCCAGTTGCTACGCCGATGCCGGGCTCGACGCGAACCGGCCGCCATCGGCACAGGCGCTGTTCGTGGTGATCGACCAGACCACCGGGCTCGACGATCGCCTGCGCGCGACCGTGGCGAAGGCGGCGAAGGCGCTGGTCGCCAGGCGCGGCGACGTCGCGCTCTACACCTTCTCGGCGATCGACCGCACGCATTACCCGACGCTGGTCGCGAGCGGCACGGTCGAGACGCCGGTCGCTTCCGGCGACCGCGCGTCGCTTTCCGTCAAGCGGCTCGAACGACTCGACAAATGCCTCGGCCAGCAGCTCGATTTCGCGCAGACGGCGTTCGCGACCCGGCTCGCCGCGGCGACCGGCGACGCGACCGCGCAATACAGCCATTCCGCGATCCAGACCGGCCTTACCCAGATCTCGCAGGCGGTCGCCCGGTCGCACGCGCCGACCAAGATCGTGCTGTTGGTGTCGGACATGCTCGAACATTCGGACATCACCAGCTTCTACGACCATCACAAGCTGCGCCTGATCGATCCGGCCGCCGAACTCGCGCGCAGCAAGCAGGCCGGGGCGATCGGCGATTTCGGCGGCGCGCGCGTGATCGTGGTCGGGGCCGGGCTGCTCGCGGCCGATGCGGGGCAGGATGCCGAACGCGCAACGCCGGCATTGCGCGCGCTGCACGATTTCTGGACGGTGTGGTTCGCGGCGTCGAACGCGAAGCTGACCGATTACGGCGAACCCGATCTGGTCAACCCGATCGAGTGAGCGCGGTCAGGCCCCGGCCGCTTCCGCCTGCACCTCGGCGACGAGTTCCTTGCGGCTGAGTTTGCCGACCATGGTCTTGGGCAGCGCCAGCCGGACGACGACCTGATCGACGCGCTCGTGATGGCCGAGTTGCGGATTGAGCCACGCCTTCAGTTCCTCCGGCGTCGCGACCGCGCCGTCGCGCAGGGTCACGTAGGCGCGGGGCTGCTCGCCGCGATAGGTGTCGGGCACGCCGATCACCAGCGCCTCCTTGATCGCGGGGTGGTGGTAGAGGATCGCCTCGATCTGGCTCGGGAACACCTTGAAGCCGCTGACGGCGATCATGTCCTTCAGCCGGTCGACGACGCTGATGAAGCCGTCGCCGTCGATCTCCCCGACATCGCCGGTGCGCAGCCAGCGGCCGGTCGTGTCGGCGACGAACACCTGCGCGTCGGCATCGGGGCGGTTCCAGTATCCCGCCATGATCTGCGGGCCCTGCGCGACGATCTCGCCGGGTTCGCCATCGGGCGGCGGGCGCGTCGAGTCCTCCTTGTCGACCAGCTTGACGCGAGTGCCGGGGATCGGCTGGCCGATCGAGCCGAGCTTGCCGTCGGCCGCATAGGGGTTGCACGACACGACCCCGGCGCTTTCCGACAGACCATAGCCCTCGATCACCCGCGCGCCGGTCACCGCCTCGAACCGCGCCTTGACCTCGGCGGGGAGCGGGGCGCCGCCCGAGATGCAGTATTTTAGCGACGACAGATCGGTCCGTGCCAGCCGCGGATGGTCGAGCAGCGCCTGATACATCGTCGGCACGCCGGGCAGCGCGGTCGCCTTCGTCCGCGCGATCGCTGCCAGCACCTGCCCGCCGTCGAACCGAGGCAGCATCACGATCGTGCCGCCGTTGACGATCGTCCGGTTCATCACGCACGTATTAGCGAAGACGTGGAACAGCGGCAGTACGCCCAGGATACGGTCCTCGGCGCCGGGATCGGGGTCCATCCCCTCGACCTGCCGCGCGTTCGCCGACAGGTTCTGGTGCGTCAGCATCGCGCCCTTGGGCGTGCCGGTGGTGCCGCCGGTATATTGGATCACCGCGATGTCGGCCGCCGGATCGATCGTGGGGGCGGCGAAGTCGCCCTTGTTCGCGATCAGCCGAGAAAAGGCCATGATGCGCGGGTCGTCGGGACGCTTGGCGGTCTCGCTCCCGCGGAACAGGCGGTAGAACAGCGACTTCGCCGCAGGCAATGCGCCGGCGACCGATCCGACGATCAGCCGCTCCAGGCTCGACCCCTCCAGCACCTTGAGCGCGGTCGGCAGCAGCGCGGTCGCCGACAGCGTGAAGAGCGCGCGCGTCCCCGAATCCTCGACCTGATGCTCGAGCTCGGTCGCGGTGTAGAGCGGCGAGAAATTGACCACCGTCGCGCCCAGCATCAGCACGCCGTAATAGGCGGCGAGGTAATGCGGCACGTTGGGCAGGAACAGCCCGATGCGGTCGCCCCGCCCATAGCCGAGCGCGGCCAGCCCCGCCGCTACCCGCCGCGCCCCGTCGAGCGTCTCCGCATAGCTGTAGTGCCGGCCGAGGAAATCGATCAGCGCGCGCTCTTTATGCTTCGCCGCCGACGCTTCGAGCATGGCGGGCAGCGACAGCGGCGGATAGTCGGTCGCCCAGGGGGTCGGATGGCGATAGGCGCCGCCGCGCCAGACCGTGTCGGGATCGATCGCCACGCGCTCGATCAGGCGCCGGCGCGCGTCGTCCAGGTCAGCAGGAACTTGACCGCGACCAGCCCGAAATCGACCGCGGCCTGGATCCGGTGCGGCGCAGGGTCGCTGGACTGATGCGTCAGGATTTCGATGTCCGTTGTCGGATGGCGCACGATCGCGACCAGCGCGAGCACGCCGAGAACCGCAAGCAAGATCCGATGCCGCCGCATGCGCGCACCATAACCGCACGCCGGCGTAACGACAAAGGAAATCGCGAGTGCTCGCGGCGGTCGATCGCGTGCCGTCGGCCGGGCTCGACGCCGTCCCGGATCGGGATCGTTATGGTCGCGGAACGTGGTTAATCGAAAGGCGTTGGGCGAGGATGACGCGACCCTTTTTTCCGCCCGCCGCCCTGCCCGCGATGCTGGTCGCCGGCATGGCCGTGCTCGCTCCCGCGACGGCATCGGCGCACGATCGCGATGTCGCGACGCGCGTGGTGTCGATCCGCGACCTCGATCTGTCGAGCACATGGGGGATGGACCGTACGATCCACCGCTTGCGCAACGCGATCGACACGATGTGCGACGACGACGAGGATTGCCGCGACGAGGCGTGGCTGAGCGCCGACTGGCAAGTCGCGCGCGCCGCTGCCGATGCGGGATGGCGCCGGCGCATCGCCGAGGAGCGCGACGCCGACCGCCTGCGCTATCGCTGGCAACCGCCGGTGCCGCCGGCTGGCGATTGGGGAGCGCCGCCGCCTCCACCATCGGCGGACGATATGGTGCCGCCACCGCCGCCGCCGCCACAACCGCCTGCACCGGTCGCGAGCGTGACGACCACGACGACGACAACCACGACCACGACCGTCACTCTGGTCTATCGTCAGCCGCCCCCCGATTACGGCTGGTATCCGCACTAGGGAGCACCCCAGCCGCAAGCCGGGTTCCTCGCTAAGTATGCATTAGCGACGAACGAGACGCCGGGTCGCGCCCGGCGTGCTATGCTCACCCTGCGCCTAGCAGAGCTTCAGCCCGCCCAGCCCGATCCGTGGCCGGCACTTCTTCTTGCCGCCATTGGCATCGCCGTTCGACGACCCGTCGCCGCTGCGATCGCCGCCCATTCCCGGCATGCCCAGCAACAGCGCGGTGTTGGCGCGGTAACGGATGCGGGCGGTCCAATCGGGATGCCAGGCCGCCCGGGGATTGGCCGGGCGCGGCGGATAGGCGAAGGTCCGCTCTGGACCGTAGGCGTAGAGTTGGGTCATCATGAAACCGCCCGCCATGCCCTTCACTTCGGCCGGGACTTGGCAACTGGTCTGGCTCGGGGGCATCACGACGCGGCGCGCGATGAGACCGGCGACCGTGGCAGGCGACAGCCATTCGGTCAGCCCGCCACCGAATTCCTTGCCGCTCGCGGAGGTCCACCACACCATGTCGGCGCTGTCGTCGCCCGCGCTCTTGGCGCCGATCAGCCACGCATAATAGCCGGTCGCGGCCGGCACCGCATTCCAGTTCAGCAACTGCGAGCCGTCAGGCTGGCCCTGCGAGCTTGCGCGCAACGCGGCCATGAAGTCCTGGTCGAGCGCGAACTTCATCTCCGGGCTGTAATTGCCCGCGACGCGATGCTCGCCGATCAGTGACGAATCGGCCTTGAGCGGCTTGGTCGAGCGGCCGCTCGGCCAGCTGCCATAGGTGCGCGAATTGGCGGGCGTCGGACCGGTCTCGGCCGGCACGCTGACCGAGAACAGGCCGGGCGGGAACTGCGTCTGGCCGAGCTTGCTGAAGTCGATCACGATCGGCTGGCCCGGCCCGGCATGGGCGCCGCACCCCCAATAGAGCAGCAGGCGACCCTTCGGCCGGCGCATCTCGCCCGGCTGGCGTTCCTCGACCGGGCCGGGCGTCGCAGCGGTCGGGGTCGGCGTCACCAAAGGCACGGACGAGCCGAGGTTCATCCCCGCCGGCATGAAGTGATCCGCCGCCGGCGCCCCCGTCGCCGCCAGCGTCGACCCCAGCCGCAGCGTCAGCTGGTGCGCGACCGCATCGCCGCCGCCGCGACCGCCGAACATCATCTTCATCGGGTTGACGCCCCCGGCCATGAACCCGGACGCCGTCGATACGTCCATCTGGTAGCGGGCCTTGGGCGGCGTCTCGCCCCCCGGCGCGGCATAGCCGATCCCCGTCGCCAGCACCGCCGCGCTCGTCGCCCACGTCACGAAATGTCGCATGACCCGTTCCCCTCGTTTCTCGCGACGCGAGAATAAACGGGTCGAGCGGCCACGGATTGGACAGAGGCGACGTTTCGGCAGCACATCCGCGTTCCTGCGAAAGCAGGAACCCAGAGCCAAGATCGGCAGCGCTCGTAATCCTGGGCTCCTGCTTTCGCAGGAGCACGCGGCAGGAGGCGGGCGCCAACGACATGGGCCGGGGAATCACTTCCCCGGCCCGTTCGTCATTTACCGCGTGGCGGCGTCAGGCGTCGGCCTTCACCGTCTTGCTGCCGCCCTTCTTGCCCGGCTTTTTCGGCGCGGCGGGTTCGATCGCGAAGGATAGTGCGCCGTCCTTCATCTTCACCGTCACCTCGCCGCCATGGACCAGCTTGCCGAACAGCAGTTCCTCGGCCAGCGGCTGCTTGATCTTCTCCTGGATCAGGCGGCCCATCGGACGCGCGCCGTACAGCTTGTCATAGCCCTTCGCGGTCAGCCACGCCTTCGATTCGTCGTCCAAGTTGATGTGGACGTTGCGGTCGGCCAGCTGCAGTTCGAGCTGCAGGATGAACTTGTCGACCACGCGCGCGACCACTTCCGGCGGGAGGTAGCCGAACGGCACGATCGCATCGAGCCGGTTGCGGAACTCCGGCGTGAACATCTTCTGCACCGCCTGCTCGTCCTCGCCCTCGCGCGTCAGGTTGCCGAAACCGAGCGTCTCGCGCGCCATGTCGCTGGCACCCGCGTTCGTCGTCATGATGAGGATGACGTTGCGGAAGTCGACCGACTTGCCGTGCTGGTCGGTCAGGCGGCCGTTATCCATCACCTGCAACAGGATGTTGAACAGGTCCGGATGCGCCTTCTCGATCTCGTCGAGCAGCAGCACGCAATGCGGCTGCTGGTCGACCGCGTCGGTCAACAGGCCACCCTGATCGAACCCGACATAGCCCGGCGGCGCGCCGATCAGCCGGCTGACCGAATGGCGCTCCATATACTCGGACATGTCGAACCGTTGCAGCGGGATGCCCAGGATCGAGGCGAGCTGGCGCGCGACCTCGGTCTTGCCGACGCCGGTCGGCCCGGTGAACAGGTAATTGCCGATTGGCTTGTCGGGATCACGCAGGCCGGCCCGGCTCAGCTTGATCGCCGAGGACAGTTTCTCGATCGCCTCGTTCTGGCCGAACACCACGCGCTTCAGGTCGGTCTCTAGCGTCGCGAGCGCGAGCGTATCGTCCTTCGATACCGATTTCGGCGGGATACGCGCCATCGTCGCGATCACCGCCTCGATCTCCTTGGTGGTGATGGTCTTCTTGCGCTTCGACGGCGGCACCAGCATCTGCATCGCGCCGACCTCGTCGATCACGTCGATCGCCTTGTCGGGCAGCTTGCGGTCGTTGATGTAGCGCGACGACAGTTCGACCGCCGCCTTGATCGCATCGGGCGTGTACTTGACCTTGTGATGATCCTCGAACGCCGAGCGCAGGCCGGCGAGGATCTTCACCGTATCCTCGATCGTCGGTTCGTTGACGTCGATCTTCTGGAACCGGCGCAGCAGCGCGCGGTCCTTTTCGAAATGGTTGCGGAACTCCTTGTAGGTGGTCGATCCGATGCAGCGGATCGTCCCGCCCGACAGAGCGGGCTTGAGCAGGTTCGACGCGTCCATCGCGCCGCCGCTGGTGGCGCCAGCGCCGATCACGGTGTGGATCTCGTCGATGAACAGGATCGCGTCGGGCATCTTCTCGAGTTCGGTCACGACCGCCTTCAACCGCTCCTCGAAATCGCCGCGATAGCGCGTGCCGGCGAGCAGCGCGCCCATGTCGAGCGAATAGATGACGGCGGGCTTGAGCACGTCGGGCACGTCGCCCTCGACGATCTTGCGCGCGAGCCCTTCCGCGATCGCGGTCTTGCCGACGCCGGGATCGCCGACATAGAGCGGGTTGTTCTTCGACCGGCGGCACAGGATTTGCACCGTGCGATCGACCTCCGCCATGCGCCCGATCAGCGGGTCGACCTTACCGGTCTTCGCCTTTTCGTTGAGGTCCACGGTGAACTGCTTGAGCGCGGATTCGCTCTTGCCCTTGTCGCCCTTGGCCGGTTTCTCTTCCTCGGCGGCGCCCTTGGGGGTCGTCGCTTCGGCCGCGGCGCCGCCCTTTCCGACGCCGTGGCTGAGGTAGCTGACCGCGTCGAGCCGGCTCATGTCCTGCTGTTGCAGGAAATAGACCGCATAGCTCTCGCGCTCGCTGAACAGGGCGACCAGCACGTTGGCGCCGGTCACTTCGTCGCGGCCCGAGCTCTGGACGTGCAGGATCGCGCGCTGGACGACGCGCTGGAACCCGCTGGTCGGTGACGGATCGGTCGCCTTGTCGACCTTCAGCGCGTCGAGCTCGGTGTCGAGATAGTGCGCCACCGTCGTGCGCAGGTCGTCGAGCTCGACGCCGCAGGCCGACATGACCTTCGACGCATGCTCGTCGTCGATCAGCGCGAGCAGCAGATGTTCGAGCGTCGCATATTCGTGGCGCCGCGAGCTGGCGGCTTCGAGCGCCTTGTGCAGGGTGGTTTCGAGCGCGGAGGCGAAACTCGGCATTATGACTTTACTCCTGACGGGCCGCGGGAACGCACGGCCCTTTCCGCTAATGTCGGAAGGGAAGGGCCCCGCATCAAGCGCCGGCCGATATCCGCATCATCCTGTCGGCTCGCCCTCGTCGAAGTTCGGGCCGGCGCGAGGATGCGGTTCGCGCTCATCGCTTGAATAAGGCGTCGGCGCTTGCGCGATGGTTAACGGCGCGTTGAATATGATTTTTTATTCGCTGCACCTCGCCCTCCAGCGTCGCGATGCGCGCTTCGAGCTCGGCGACCGACAGCGGATCGAGATCCTGCTTGACCAGGAGCGCGAGCGGGTCGCCGGGGCGCGGCAGATTCTCCTCGGAATCCATGCGGCGAGTCGTTGACCGCGGCGAGGCCGATGTCAATAACGGCGCGATGGGGCAGGCAATTCCAAGCGTGATGCGCGCGATCGACCCGGCGACGCCCGGCGGGCCGGAAGTGCTGGAGATCGTCGAGCGGCCGGTGCCGCGAGCGAGCGAGGGCGAGGTGCTGATCCGCGTCGCCGCCGCCGGGATCAATCGCCCCGAACTGTTGCAGCGCGCCGGCATGTACCCGCCGCCGCCGGGCGCGCCGTCGATCCTGGGGCTGGAGGTCGCGGGCACGATCGCCGCGGTCGGCGAGGGCGTCGCGCCCGAACTGGTCGGCCAGCCGGTCTGTGCGCTGATCGCGGGCGGCGGCTATGCCGAATATGCCGTCGCGCCCTACGGCCAGTGCCTGCCGGTGCCACACGCGCTGTCGCTGGTCGAAGCGGCGGCGATGCCCGAGACGTTATTCACCGTGTGGACCAACCTGTTCGAGCGCGGCTACGCGGCGGAGGGCGACACGGTGCTGGTCCATGGCGGTACCAGCGGCATCGGCACGATGGCGATCAAGCTGTGCAAGCTGTTCGGGGTGACCGTGATCGTGACCGCGGGCAGCGACGAGAAGTGCGCGCAGGCGAAGGCGCTCGGCGCCGATCATGCGATCGACTACAAGACCCAAGATTTCGTCGCCGAGGTGAAGGCGGCGACCGACGGCAACGGCGTTCAGGTCGTGCTCGACATGGTCGGCGGCGACTATGTCGCGCGCAACCTGCAATGCCTGGCCGATGACGGCCGCCACGTCTCGATCGCGGTGCAGGGCGGGCCGATGGCCACCGTCCCGGTATTCGAGATCATGCGCCGCCGCCTGACGCTGACCGGATCGACGCTCCGCCCGCGCTCGGTCGCGTTCAAGACCGCCGTCGCCGACGAGATCGCCCGTACCGTCTGGCCGCATGTCGAGGCGGGACGGCTCAAGCCGGCGATCGACCGCACCTACCCCCTCGCCCAGGCCGCCGACGCTCACCGCCGGATGGAAGCGGGCGAGCATGTCGGGAAAGTCGTGCTGACGATCGGCGATGGATAAGCCCGGCTGATCGACCATCCGGCAGAATTGGTTGGACGGAAGCGGCGGTGGCGGCTTTCCTGCCGCCAACGAATTGGGAGAGCGCCACGTGGCCAATCTGATCCTGCACGAATATGCCCGGTCGGGGAATTGCTACAAGATCCGGCTGACCGCGGCGCATCTCGGCATTCCGATCGAGCGGCGCGAATACGACATCATGGCCGGCGAGACGCGCTCGCCGGCGTTCCTGGACGCGGTCAACGCCAATGGCCGCATCCCGGTGTTGCAGGTCGGGGACGACTACCTGCCGGAAAGCAACGCGGCGTGCTGTTACCTGGCGGACGGGTCCGACCTGATCCCGCACGACCGGTTCGATCGCGCCGACATGCTGCGCTGGATGTTCTGGGAGCAGTATAACCACGAGCCCAACGTCGCGACGCTGCGCTTCTGGTACGGCTGGGTCGGCGAGGACAATCTGACCGATCTCCAGCGCGCGATGCTGCCCGCCAAGCATGCCGCGGGGGAGGCGGCGCTGACGCTGATGGACGAGCATCTGTCGCGCACGCCGTTCTTCGCGGGCGGGCGCTTCAGCCTCGCCGATATCGCGCTCTACGCCTACACCCATGTCGCCGAGGGCGGCCGGTTCGAACTGCATCTTTATCCGGCGGTGGAGGCGTGGCTGGCACGCGTCGCCGACCTGCCGGGGCATATCGCGATCGACGCCTGAGCGGCTTTGTGACGGCTTCGTGAAACCGGCACGATTCCAACTGTAACATTTCATGTCCATTGGGCTCCTCGTCAGCAAGGCGGGGTGCGCGACATGAACGAGATGAGCCCATGGGCACGCGACGGCGTGCACGATTTTGCCCAGTCGCAACCGGCGATCCCGGAACGCGTGATCGCCGGGCGGCGCCAGTACCGGACGATCTGGATCAGCGACGTGCATCTCGGCACGCGCGGCTGCAACGCGGAGATGCTGATCGACTTCCTCGACCATGTCGACAGCGAGAAGATGTACCTGGTCGGCGACATCATCGACGGCTGGCGGCTGAAGAAGAAGCTGCACTGGCCGGCCGCGCACAACGACGTCGTCTGGCGCCTGCTCAAGCGGGCCAAGCGCGGCGCCGAGGTGATCTACATTCCCGGCAACCATGACGAGATCGTGCGCCAGTTCTGCGGGCTCGATTTCGGCGGCATCGCGATCCGCCGCGACGCGATGCACGAAACCGCTGACGGCAAGAAGCTGCTGGTGCTCCACGGTGACGAGTTCGACGCGATCATGCTGTCGCACCGCTGGCTCGCCTATGTCGGCGACCAGGCGTACGAGCTGATGATGGCGCTGAACCGCGTGGTCAATGCGTGGCGGCGGCTGTTCCGGATGCCGTACTGGTCGCTGTCGAAACACGCCAAGGCGCGCGTCAAGAACGCGGTCGAGTTCATCTCGCGCTACGAGGAAGTGGTCGCGCAGGCGGCGGTGCATCGCGGCGCCGACGGCGTCGTGTGCGGGCACATCCACACCGCCGAATTCCGCGAGATCGGCGGTGTCCTCTATTATAACGACGGTGACTGGGTCGAGGGCTGCACCGCATTGGTCGAGCATTTCGACGGGCGGATGGAAGTGCTGCACTGGGCCGACGAGATCGCCGCGCGCGAACCTGCCGCCGACCCCGTCCTGCTCGCGGCCTGAGCCCATGCGGATCGCGATCGTCACCGACGCCTGGAGCCCCCAGGTGAACGGCGTCGTGCGGACGCTGCAAGCGGTGCGCGGCGAGCTCGAACGGCTCGGCCACGACGTGCTGGTGGTGTCGCCCGATCTGTTCCGCTCGCTGCCGTGCCCGACCTATCCGGAAATCCGGCTGGCCTTCGCCTCGACTGCGCGGGTGGGGGAGATGCTGGAGACGTTCGGTGCGCAGGCGGTGCATCTGGCGACGGAGGGGCCGGTCTGCCTGGCCGCACGACGCTGGTGCCTGGCGCGCGATTTCCCATTCACCACCGCCTATCACACCCAATTCCCCGATTACGTCGCGGCACGCACCGGGGTGAGTCCGGACTGGGTGTGGCGCTACATCCGCTGGTTCCATGGCCCGGCGCAGGCGATCCTGGCGGCGACGCCGTCGATCGCGGCGACGCTGCGCGGGCGCGGGCTGACGCGGTTGCGGCATTGGGGGCGGGGGGTCGACCTGGCGCTGTTCGGCAAGGTCACGCCCGATCCGGCGATCCGCGCGCTGGCGCTGGCGAACCCCGGGCCGATCCAGCTCTACGTCGGCCGCGTCGCGGTCGAGAAGAACGTCGCCGCGTTCCTGGCGAACGGGCATCCCGGCAGCAAGGTGGTGGTCGGCGACGGCCCCGCGCTCGCGCAATTGCAGGCGCGCTTCCCGACCGCGCATTTCCTGGGGGCGAAGTTCGGCGCCGACCTCGCCGCCGCCTATGCCGCCGCCGACGTTCTGGTCTTTCCCAGCCG
The DNA here is from genome assembly GCF_017304635.1 of Sphingomonas sp. Classification (GTDB taxonomy): domain Bacteria; phylum Pseudomonadota; class Alphaproteobacteria; order Sphingomonadales; family Sphingomonadaceae; genus Sphingomonas. Next base: position 281,354 of record NZ_JAFKMA010000003.1, on the reverse strand, counting down.
CACCGACACGTTCGGGCTGGTGATGATCGAGGCGATGGCGTCGGGCACGCCGGTCGCGGCCTATCCGGTGACGGGGCCGGTCGACGTGCTGACCCCCGCGGTCGGCGCGATGGACGAGGACCTGGCGGCCGCGATCGCCGCCGCGCTGACCCGCGACCGCACCGCCTGCGCTGCCTATGGCGCCGGGTTCAGCTGGACCGCCAGCGCGCGCCAGTTCCTCGCCGCGCTGGTTCCCGCGGTCGACGATGCGATCGCCGCCTAAATCCTTATTCGTCATCCCCGCTTTCGCGGGGATGACGCGGGAGGGAAGGTCAATGCTTGCCCCAGCCGCGCTTACCGATTAAGTCAGCCCCACGACGCGGCCGCTCCGAAAGGGGCGGCCCTATTTATTTCCGACGGAGAATATCGTGGCCCAGCCGCTCATGCCGCACGCGACCGCTTCCTGGCTGGTCGACAACACCTCGCTCAGCTTTGAGCAGATCGCCGAGTTCTGCGGCCTCCACATCCTTGAGGTGCAGGCGATCGCCGACGACACCGCCGCGACCAAGCTGACCGGCCGCGACCCCGTCCGTGCGCACGAACTGACGCTGGACGAGATCGAGAAGGGCCAGGCCGACCCGAACTACACGTTGCAAATGCTCAAGGGTCCGGAGCAGGTCCGCCGCACCAAGGGCCCGCGCTACACCCCGGTGTCGAAGCGCCAGGACAAGCCCGACGGCATCGCCTGGATCATCCGCAACCATCCGGAAATCACCGATGGCGCGATCTCCGGCCTGATCGGCACGACCCGCACGACGATCGCGGCGATCCGCGACCGCAGCCACTGGAACATCGCCAACATCACGCCGAAGGATCCGGTGACGCTCGGCCTGACGACGCAGCGCGAGCTCGACGCGGCGGTGGCGAAAGCGGCGAAGGCGGCCGGCATCGAAGCCCCGGTCGACACCCGACTGGAGGGCGACCGCGAGGCATTGCTCGAACAGCTTCGCGCCGAACGCGAACAAGCCGCCCGCGACGCCGAAGCTGCCGCCAACGGCGAAGCGACCGGCCCGGTCGAACACACCGCGGAAACACTGTTCAAGCGCTGAGGCGAGGCGAAGGTGAAGGGGCGGCACCGTCCGCCCCGGTGCGCGCCAGCGCATCGCCAAGCCCGGCCGGCGGACGAGCGCATAGCGCCTCGGTCCGGCCGACGGCTTTGCCGGCGGCGCGGCGCGAAAGATCACACCAACATCGCCCCCGCCACAACGGCGTAGCCTGACAAAGGCGCCTGCCCGCCCGGCCTACCGAGTAGCCCGAGCGAAGAGCCGGCCTACGCCTAGCCGAACGAAGGCTGAGCGGTCGGCGCGCTGCGTCCGCTTTGCCAGATCGGCCGTACGATGCGTCCGCGACGGATCGCCGTCGCCAACAGCGTAGCGACCAGCAACGCGGTAATCGCCAGCCCGGGCAGCGAAGCGTCGGCTCCGCCGGCTCCGCCTGTCAGCCAGTCGGGTCCCGCAACGCGCGAAACGACCAAGCCGTTGGCGCCGTACAGCGCCATCTGGGCGACCCCGATCGCGGCGTGCAGCCCGATCGCGGCCCACAGCCGCCGCGTCACCATGTACACGGCCGCGAACAGGAGCCCCGACTGCAACCCGGCCGCGAGCGCCGAGCTCGTCGGCATGCCGCTCAGCAGGACGCCGCCGCCGAAAAAGGCGGCTGACGCCAGCAACGCCAGCCAGCTCCCCACCAGTCGCTCGGCAAGTCGAAAGAACAGCCCGCGTAGCGCAAGCTCGAGGCAGATTACCGTGCACACCTGCGTGAATGCCGGCGCCAGCAGCCCTCGCGACAGGGTGAAGCCTTCGACGCTGACGGCCCCCGCCGCGGCCTGGACCCCGAAGATCGCGAGACACAGCGCCAGGCCGCCGCCGAAGCCCAGCCCGACCTCGGTCAGCCAGCCCGCTTTGTCCAATTCCTCGAAGTCGCGGCGTCGCTCGACGATCCGAACGAACACGACGTAGACGAGGATGAACGCCGCCGCTTCGATCAGCGGCACGAGGTAACGAGCGCCCGGCACGTGACTGAAATAGCCCAGGCCGACGCCGAGCAGCTTGAGCCCCAGGACCGCCGCGACAAGCAGGAACAGCGCGCAGGCCGCCAGCATCACCGGAAAGTGGACGACGCGCCACACCTTGCTGTCGGGTGGCGTCACCGGCGTGATGGGCATGATATGACCCGGCCCGTCGAGCCGGACCAACGCGCGTGAGCGGGCCAGATTCGTCACATTCATTCCCCCGTGCAGCCGAATCTGCGTGCATCCGCCCTATCGGATGCCGGATCGGCCGGGCAAGCATCGCCGATGCCTGACCGTGCCTAAACGAGACAAGGATGTTCGAGCGGGTCCTCCGCCTCAGGCTCGCGCTGCCATGCATCGAAAGTAGCCGTCCGCCAAACCGGGCTGCTGGGTCGGCAAGTGGGTCCTAAACACCCACCCCTCGCCCACTTCCCCCTCCCCCGATCCGTTGCTACCCGCAACCGATGGCTACCCGTACCGATGCGGCGTTCGTCGCCGACGAGAGTTTCGTGCCCACCAGCCACAAAGGGCTGACCTATCCGTTCGGCGGGGCCGAGCCGGGGGCGGGGGAGGTGATGACGGTGGCGGCCGGGGTGCGCTGGGTGCGGCTGCATGTGCCGGGGCCGCTTCGCCACGTGAATTGCTGGTTGCTCGACGACGCCGACGATCGGGGTGACGGTGTCGCCTTGGTCGATGCGGGGATGAACCGCCCGGAGACGCGCGAGGCATGGAAGGCGGTGTTCACGGGGCCGCTCGCCGGAACGCGCGTCACCCGCGTGATCGGCACGCATTTCCACCCCGACCATATCGGGCTCGCCGGCTGGATGTGCGATCATCACCGCGCGCCGCTGTGGATGACGCGCGGCGAGTGGCTGACCGCGCAGATGCTCGTCGCCGATGCGCGCGCCGAGACGCCGGCGGAGGTGAACGCGTTCCGCCACGGCTGCGGCTGGTCGGTGGAGCAGATCGCGCACGCATCGGCGCGCGGCTGGGCCAATTTCGGGCGGATCGTGCGGCCGTTGCCCCTCAGTTACCGCCGCCTGGTCGATGGCGAGACGATCGCGATCGGCGGGCGCGATTGGCGCGTCGTCGTCGGCTCGGGCCACAGTCCCGAACATGCCTGCCTGCTGGACGAGGCGAACGGGGTGTTCGTCGCGGGCGACCAGGTATTGCCGCGGATCAGCCCCAACGTCTCGCTCGGCATCACCGAGCCCGCGGCCGATCCGCTCGGCGAATGGTTCGCGTCGATCGCCAAGCTGAAGCGGGAGGTGGCGGCCGACGTGCTGACGCTGCCCGGGCATGGTGACCCGTTCACCGGCCTGCACGTCCGGCTCGACGCGATGGACCGCGAGCACCGCGCGCGGCTCGACGAGCTCGAAGTGTTCGTGGGCGAAGCGCCCCGCCGCGTCGTCGATTGCTTTGGCCGCCTGTTCCGCCGCGCGATCGGCGACGACATGCTCGGCATGGCGACCGGCGAGGCGCTCGCGCATCTCAAACGGCTGGAGGTCGAAGGGCGGGCGGTGCGCGACACTGGCGCGGACGGCGTGTGGCGGTGGTCGGCGGGCTAGGCTAGGTTCGGCGGCTTCGGGGGGCGAATCGGAGAGCAGCCGTGTGCGACGAACAGACCGCCGACGACAACGATCGCTTTCTCGCCAGCGTGCATCCGTCGCGGCGGACGTTCGGGATGCTGGCGGGCGCTGCGGGGATGGCGGCGTTGTGGCCGGCGCCGGCCGATGCGCTGGCGGTCGCGGGCAAGGACGTGACGATCGCGACGCCCGACGGCCAGTGCGACGCCTATTTTGTCGCACCCGCGAGCGGCCGGCATCCGGGTGTGCTGATCTGGCCCGACATCATGGGGTTGCGGCCGGCGTTCCGGCAGATGGCCGACCGGCTGGCGCAAAGCGGCTATGCGGTGCTTGTGGTCAACCAATTCTATCGTTCGGTGAAGGCGCCGTTCCTGGCGGCCGGCGAATCGTTCGACCAGCCGGCGGTGCGCGCGCGGATCATGCCCTATACGCAGGCGCTGACGACGGCGGGCACGGTGCGCGACGCGACCGCCTTCACGGGGTGGCTCGACAAGAAGGCTCAGGTCGATACGGCGCGCGGGCTAGCGACGACCGGCTATTGCATGGGCGGGCCGATGGTGTTCCGCACCGCCGCCGCGCGCGCCGACCGCATCCGGGCGGCGGCGACGTTCCACGGCGGCGGGCTGGTCGGCGACAGGCCCGACAGCCCGAACACACTGATCCCGCAGATGAAGGCGCGATTCCTGATCGCGATCGCCGCCAATGACGATGCCAAGGCGCCGGGCGACAAGGATGTGCTGAAGGCCGCCTTCGCCGCCGCCCACCTGCCCGCGGAGATCGAGGTCTATGCCGGCACGATGCACGGCTGGTGCCCGCCCGACAGCCGCGTCTACGACGCCGCGCAGGCGGAGAAGGCGTGGGGGCGGATGCTGGCATTGTTCGAGACGGCGTTGAAGGCGTGAGGAGGAAGCGATGGCCGACCTGATCTTCTACACCAACCCGATGTCGCGCGGGCGGATCGCGCGGTGGATGCTCGAGGAAGTGGGCGCGCCGTACGAGACGGTGCTGGTCGACTGGCAGGACAAGCCGCAGGCGCTGCTCGACGCCAATCCGCTGGGCAAGGTGCCGACGATTGTCCATCGCGGCCAGGTGGTCAGCGAGGCGGCGGCGATCTGCCTGTATCTCGCCGACGCGTTTCCCGATGCGCGGCTCGCGCCGACCGATGCCGAGCGCGCCGATTATTATCGCTGGACGCTGTTCTGCGCCGGCCCGCTGGAGGCGGCGGTGACCGACAAGTCGCTGGGCGTGATGGTGCCGCCCGACCGGCGCGCGATGGTCGGCTACGGTTCGCTCGACGAGGCGATCGCGACGCTCGCATGGGCGGTCGGTCGGCACGCTTATATCGCCGGCGATCGCTTCACCGCGGCGGACGTCTATGTCGGCAGCGCGGTCGGCTGGTTCACCCAGTTCGGCATCCTGCCCAAGGAGGGGCCGTTCGCCGACTATCTCGCGCGCGTCGCCGGCCGCCCGGCGGCGGTGCGAGCCCGCGAGATCGACGACGCGCTGCTGCCGAAGCATCAGCCGGCTTGAGGAGGTGGCGATGCGTGGGATCGTGACGATGGTGGCTGGGTTGGCGAGTATCGTGGCGACGCCGGTGGCGGCGCAGAGCTTCGGGATAAGTCGCACGCCGGCGCCTTCGCGTGCCGCCCCGCCCGAGCGGCCAGGATATGAGGGCGCCTATGACCGCGCCGACCGGACGTGGCGTGGCGAGCGCTATGACTGCCTCCACGGTCGCCGTACGTCGCGCCACGCGGCGCAAAGCTGCGACTATATCCAGCGCACGCCGCCGCCGCTGTCGTCGGATTACGTGAAGGCGCCGGCGGCGAAATAGGCGGCATTTTGCGAGCCTGACGCTTCAGCATGCCGGCGCGGCCGACCGCATATGCCAGGATGGATCGTACGGCAGGTCGTCTATGACCGAACCGTCACCCCGGCCTTGTGCCAAGGTCCACTCAGCGACTTTCGCTGGCGTAAGCGAATCTGGCGATGCGCCTGCGGCACAGTGGACCCCGGCACAAGGCCGGGGTGACGGTGTTATTCGAGCAATCCGATGCTCATCGATTGGATTCTAAGCCAAGCACAGCATCGCCCGTGACCCCTGAGCTCCCGCCTGCGCGGGAGTACGGCTTGATCGGACCGATCGAACCGAACAGTCAGCAACGGATGCGGGACCGCGTGAGCCGCCGCTGGCTCTATCGTCCCGGCAACTCCGCCATCACCGCGTCGCGTTCGGCGGGGGTCATGCTGGTCCAGCGGGCGATTTCGGCGGTGGTGCGGCGGCAGCCTTCGCACAGCCGGTCGCGGCCGATGCGGCAGACGTTGATGCAGGGGCTGGCGATCGCCTGCACCGGCACGACGGTAATGAAGTCCGGCAGCGACATGACCGATCCCGCGCCTCGCCTCAGTCGGCGGCGATCGTCGCGCTGAGGAAGTCTGGGATCGGGCCATTCCAGCCGCCGTCATCGCTGGCGTCGTCGATCGGCGCGGTGTCGCGCGGCGGACGGCGGTCGCTGCGGCGGGCGCGCGGTTGCTCGTCACGCGGTGGCGACGGTGCCCGCTCGCGGGGCGCATCGGTGCGGGAGCCGCGGCGCGGTTCGCGTGCCGGCCGGTCCTCGCGCGAGCGGCGGCTGCGCGGAGCGGCCTCAGCTTCTTCCTCGACCGTAGGCACAGTCTCCAGCCGCGGGATCGTCTGGCCGGTCAGCTTCTCGATATTGTCGATGTTCTCGGCATCTTCCTTGGCGACCAGGGTGTAGGCCGTCCCCGTTGCCCCCGCGCGGCCGGTGCGGCCGATGCGGTGGACGTAATCGTCGGGATGCCACGGCGCGTCGAAGTTGAAGACCGTCGAGACGCCCTTGATGTCGAGCCCGCGCGCGGCGACGTCGGACGCGACCAGGATGTTGATATCGCCCTTCTTGAACCGGTCGAGCTCGGCCAAGCGGGCGGGCTGGTCCATGTCGCCATGGATTTCGCCCGAGCGGAAGCCGTGGCCCTTCAGGCTCTTGTTGAGCTCGCGCACCGTCGTCTTGCGGTTGCAGAAGATGATCGCGGTGGTGACGTCGTCCTGGCCGAGCAGGCCGCGCAGCACCTTGCGCTTCTCGAACGCCTGACCCTTCACCGGGACCAGCCACTGGGTGATGTTGGTGTTGGTGGTGGCCGGCCGCGCGACCTCGATCGTCTTCGGGTTCGACAGGAACTTGTCGGCCAGCTTCTTGATCGGCGGCGGCATGGTGGCCGAGAACAGCAAGGTCTGGCGGTTCGCCGGCAGCTTGGTGCAGATATTCTCGATGTCGGGGATGAACCCCATGTCGAGCATCCGGTCGGCCTCGTCGATGACCAGCAGGTTGCACCCGGTCAGCAGGATCTTGCCGCGTTCGAACAGGTCCATCAGCCGGCCCGGCGTCGCGATCAGCACGTCGACGCCGTCCGACAGCGCCTTGACCTGATCGCCCATCTGCACGCCGCCGATCAGCAGCGCCATCTTCAGGTCGTGATACTTGCCGTACTTCTCGAAATTCTCCGCCACCTGCACGGCCAGCTCGCGGGTCGGCTCCAGGATCAGGCTGCGCGGCATCAGCGCGCGGCGGCGGCCATGCGCCAGGATGTCGATCATCGGCAGCACGAAGCTGGCGGTCTTGCCCGTCCCCGTCTGCGCGATGCCGATGATGTCGCGCATCATCAGGACGGAGGGGACGGTCGCGGCCTGGATCGGGGTCGGCTCGGTATAGCCCGACTCGTCGACGGCGCGGAGCAATTCATCCGATAGGCCGAGGTCGGCAAAAGGCATGCGGGCGTTTGTCCGGAAAAAAGAAGGCGCGAAGACCAAGGCGTCGCGCAACCGTGCGCGCGCTCGCCGATCGAAGACGAAATGTCAAGGTTGGCGACCATACTCCCCCAGCGCGTGGATCGTGATCGCCCGGAGCAGCCAGTCGACGAGGAGCGACGCGCAGTCGCGTAGCAGAAGCTACGCGCCAGCAAGCGACGACGATCGACTGGCTGCTCCGGGCGACCGCTTTGCGGCGGGCCGATTTTGACGCTGGGCGGCGTCGCTGCGTCAGTCACGATGCCTACAGCATCGCTTCCTCTTTGCTTCTTGCCCAACGCCAAAATCGGCTCCGTCACGACCGCGCGATGGGGAAGTATGGTCGCCTAGCGCTGTTTGACCGGCTTGGCGACCAGCGACTTGAACAGGCTGATCGGGCACGAATCGCCTGACCGCGATCGCACCGAATCACGCCCGGCGCACACTTTCCCGTCGAGCGAAGGCTTGACGTAGAACCCGCCATAATAGCCGAGCGCGCGGCACTGGTCCTTGAACGCGGCGCGCACGCGCTTGCCGCCGTGCATGACCAGGTCGACCGAATCGGCGGCGGTGACGACCGCCCCCGCCAATTGGTCGGCGCCGATGCATTTCGGCCCCTTCTTCTCGATGTAGCGCATCTGCACCGGCATCGGGGCGGACTGGCGCGTCGCCGGCACGCGGATCGTGATGCGCTCGTGCAGCTGGTATCGCACCGTCTGCGGTGCCGACGCGGCCTGCGCGGTCGGCGTGCGCACGGGGCTACCCACCGTCGCGGCGGCGGCGAGGAGCAGGAGGAGAGCGGGCGGCTGCATCTGGGGACGGTCTGGTAAGGGAAATGATTGAACGTCGAATGAATTGCCCGGTTGCACCCCGTGGGCGCCTCGTCCGGCCCCGCGCGGGAGCGTCATGCTTGCGCGCTCGCGCCCCAGCCAATAAGGCGCTTCGCGATTTGCGGCGCGCATCCGGCGCCGCATCCAGCTTTCGGAGTCCCGCCATGGCCAGCGCGCCGCAGACGCTTCCCCTGTTCTACAACACGCTCGAACCGCTTTCGAGCGACGCGCATGCCGGTTTTCGGGTCCGCCCGGCCGATGGTGCCGCGTTCCTCGTCAACCAGCATGCGATCCCGCTGACGGTGGACGAATTCCCGATGGCGCAGCGCCATTTCCCGATCGTCTTCTCGCAGGGCGACGATGCCGTGCCGCTCGCGCTGATGGGCATGAACGAGGGCATGAACGTCTTCATCGACGAAAAGGGCATGCTGCGCGATCCCTATACCTACGTGCCGGCCTATGTGCGCCGCTATCCGTACATGCTCGCGCGGCTGACCCCGGACGCGCAGGAGCTGACGTTGTGCTTCGACCCGACCTCGCCGACGATCGGCGATTTCGCGGACGGCGAGGCGCTGTTCGCCGACGGCCAGCCGACCGACCTGACCAAGAACATCCTGGAGTTCAGCCAGCAGTTCGAGGAAGCCGGCGCGCGCACCGCGCAGTTCATGGCCGAGCTGAACGAGCTCGGCTTGCTCGAGGACGGCGAGATCACGATCCAGCCCGACGGCGCCGATAAGCCGTTCCTTTATTCGGGCTTCCGCATGGTCAGCGAGGAGAAGCTGCGCGAGCTGCGCGGCGATCAGCTGCGCAAGATCGTCCAGTCCGGCATGCTGCCGCTGATCTACGCGCACCTGTTCTCGCTGTCGCTGACGCGCGAGATCTTCAGCCGCCAGGTTCAGCTCGGGCTGATGCCGGCGCCGCAACTCACCGCGTGAGCGGGCACGGATCGGCGCTTGCCGATCCGTGGCGCGCCGCGACGGACAGCGGGCCGGAACAAGCCGGCATCGGCTGACGGCGCGGCGCCGACCGTCTCCGCCGGACGGACGATCCGGCGGAGGGTCGGCTTCAGCTGCCACCGGTAAAAAATTGCCTGCCCCCTTGAAACCGAAGGGCCGACAACCTAGTTTAACCATTGCACGGCGTCGTGTTCCCCCCTTTCGCGGGGCCGTGTTTGACGCATCTTCGGATGCGTCTCCTCCCTGAACCTAGGCCGCCCGGAGTTTTCTCCGGGCGGTTTTTTATTGCCGTCGGAGTCTGGTGGTTCAGTTCCGGCGAAATGACAGGGGACAGGGGCTATTCCGCCGCCAGCGCCGTGATGCCGCCGGTCAGTTCCTCCGCCGCGATCGCCAGCAGACGGCGCAGCAGCGCGGCGGTCGAGTCGAGCCCCGGCCCCGGCGCGTCGAGCCGCGCGTCGAGGTACAATCGCCGGTCGATCTCGATCTGGATCGCATGGACATTGTCCGCCGGCCGGCCGTGCCGGCTGAGGATGTGCCCACCGGGATAGGGCGCGTTGAGCGCGACCGCATGCCCCGCCGCGGCGATCTCCCCCTCGATTGCGTGGACCAGCCGGCCGCCGGCGCTTCGCCCGAACCGATCGCCGATCACCCAGCGCGCGGGTCGCGCCCCCGGCAGCGACGGCATCGAATGCAGGTCGATCAGCAACGCCGCGCCGAACCGCTCGCGCGCCGCCTGCAACGCCGCCGCGACCGCCGCATGGTACGGCCGGTGGTCGGCCACGATCCGCGCGCGCACCTCGTCATCGGCCAGCCGTCGGCGCCACAGCATCACGCCCGGCGCGGCGCGGCGCGGCACCAGGCCGAGCCCGCTTCTCAGCTTGGTCGCCGCTGCTCCTGCCGGGATCGCCGCGGCGCCATCGTCGATCAGCGGGTCGCGCTCGTCCTCGGCGCGGTTGAGATCGATCCAGGCGCGCGCGACGCGTTGGATCAGCAGCGTCTCGCCCCCATGCGCGGCGAGCGCGACGGCATCGACGTGGCGATCCTCCAGCGCCAGCATCGACGCGACCGGCACCGCGGCGGCGGCACGCAGCGGCAACGGATAGTCGCGCCCGGCATGCGGCACCGACACCACGACCGGGCTGGCCGGGGGCAGGGTGCCGAACTGATCGAACGATCCGCGCATCGTCGGCGATCCTATGCCGTGGCGCGGGGTGCCGCAATGCGCGTCTTGGTGATCGGCTCATGCCGATGAGCGGCACCGGCCCGCTCCCCACAAGATACTGCCATTGGGAGGCCGGGTGGGGAGCGGGCCGGTGCCGCCGGCCACCGACATCCCGCGCTGGAATTTTTAAACCCTTCGCGGGTATGACGGGCGCTCGACGAGATGGCGAGACCGCGATGATACGAATATTGTTGGCCGAAGACGATGACGTGATGCGCGAATATCTGGCGCGCGCGCTCGAACGGTCGGGCTATGCCGTGGTCGCGGTCGATCGCGGCACCGCGGCGCTGCCGCTGATCGAGGCCGAATCGTTCGACCTGCTGCTGACCGACATCGTCATGCCCGAAATGGACGGGATCGAACTCGCGCAGAAAGCGGCGGAGATCGCGCCGGCGATGCGCGTCATGTTCATCACCGGCTTCGCCGCGGTCACGCTGCGCGCCGGCAAACAGATGCCGCAGGCGCGCGTCCTATCGAAGCCGTTCCACCTGCGCGACCTGGTGATGGAGGTCGATCGCCTGTTCGAATCCGAAACCGCAACCGGGGGCTTGTAGCCGCGCCTGCGCTTCGCTAGAGGCGCACCTCCCCGTGGGCGTATAGCTCAGTGGTAGAGCACTGTGTTGACATCGCAGGGGTCGCAAGTTCAATCCTTGCTACGCCCACCATTAAAATGCCCGCCAGGTCAGTGACCTGGCGGGCATTTTATTATCGATGACGATGTGCTTCGCCGGGCGGTAAGCGGTGCGCCGTTGACACAGCTCAAAGCGCGTCTTGGCGACTCTGACGGATGAGCATGCGTTCGCATCGCTGGCCGATGATCGCGCTGCTACCGGAGCGTTACGCCCCTGGATCCGCCCGCGCATCGAGAGAGCGGCCTATCCGTCAGTTCCCGTTGAACACAGGTTTGCGCTTTTCCAGGAACGCGATGATGCCCTCGGTCGCATCCTTGGTCGTATTGGCGATTTCGACCGCCAGCCGCGCGTCGCCGAGCGATCGCTCGAGGGTCGAATCGAGGCCGCGCACCATCATCGACTTGGCCAGTCGAACGGCGAGCGGTGCCTGCGCCGCGATCCGTTCGGCCAGCGCGAGCGTGTGGCGCTCGAGCGCGTCGTGCGCAACCATTTCGGTCACCAGGCCGAGCCGGAGCGCCTCCGCCGCATCATAGACTTCGGCGAGAATCGTCATCCTGAGCGCACGATCGAGGCCCATCGCGCGCGGAAAGAGCCAGGCGCCGCCTTCGTCGGGGAGCAGACCGAGCTGGCCGCTGGTGTCGCCGAGCAGCGCCCGGTCCGACGCGATGCGGATGTCGCACGACAAGGCAAGCGCCAACCCGCCGGCAACGGCCGGGCCGTTAATCATGGCGATGACGGGCTTGTCGAGGTGGGCGAGCGCGAGGATCACGCGCTGCATTCCGTCGCGCATCTCGCGTCCCTCGGCGAGTTGCGTGCCGCGGAGCGACGCGCGAACGCCGTCCACGCCCGAGACGTCGCCGCCCGAGCAGAACGCCTTTCCGGCCCCGGTGATGATAAGGCAGCGCAAGGTGTCGTCGCGGAGATAGTCGTCGAGCGCCGCCAGGACCTCGTCGCACAAGGCGTGGGTATAGGCATTGCGCTGGCGCGGCCGGTCGAGCGTCAGCATCGCCACGCGATCGCGCGGCCGCGACAGCGCGATGGAGGTGAAATCGCGCGCTCCGTCCCAGATCGACATCAGGCGGCGCGCTCGGCGAGGGCTGCGGCGCGCTGCGCGGTGTGGAAATGGGTGTTGCCGAACAGTGCGTCGGCGACATGGAGGCGCTTGAAATACTGGCCGACGATATATTCCTCGGTCATGCCGATGCCGCCGTGCAGCTGGATCGCCTGAGCGCCGACGAAATGGCCCGCGCGCCCGACGCGCGCCTTGGTCGCCGCGACCAGCAGGCGTCGATCCCGCCCGTCCAGCGCCTCGATCGCAGAAACCGCCCGGCCCAGGATGGCGCGGGCCATTTCGAGCTCGACATACATGTCGACCAGTCGGTGCCGAAGCACCTGGAACTCGCTGAGACGGGTGCCGAACTGGCTGCGCGTGACGAGATAATCGCGGGCGATCCAGAAAGCGCGCTCCATCGCACCGAGCGATTCGGCACAGAGCGCGACCGTCGCATGGTCGTAGGCCGCGTCCAGTCCATCGAGGGCCGCGCCAGCCCCGCCGATCAAGGCATCAGACGACACCTGCACCGCGTCGAGCACGACGTCCATCGCCAGCCGCTGATCGACGGTGCGATAGGGTTGCAGGGTCACGCCGGGGGTCGTCGGATCGACCAGGAACAGGCTGATGCCGTCGCGTCCGGCCCCGTTGCCACCGGTTCGCGCCGAGACGAGCAGGAGGTCGCAGGCCGCGCCGCCAAGCACCATGATCTTGCGGCCGTTCAGGGTCCAGCCGGCGCCGGTCGGCGTCGCGAGCGCCTCGACATGGTCGCGCCGACCCCGCGCGCCGACTTCGTCATGCGCGACGCCGATGACGGCGGTGCCCGACACCAGCCCTGCCAGCAGGTCGGCGCGTCGCTCTCCCTGCGCCGTATGTTCGATCAGCGTGCCGGCCAGGACCGCGCAGCCGACATAGGGCTCGAGCACCAGGCCGCGGCCGATCCGCTCGGCGATGACCGCCGCCGCCCGGATGCCGCCGCCCAGACCGCACGCCTCTTCGGGCAAGGCGGCGGCGAGCCAGCCGAGGTCCGCCATCTGCGTCCAGGCGGCGCGCTGGGCATCCCGTCCGCCCGCGATCACGGCCCGGCGATGGTCGGCGGTGTAGCGTCGGCCGACGAACTGGTCGACGCTGTCGGCGAGCAGCCCCAGATCGCCATTGGGCAGCGATTGCGCGGCCGGGCCGGCCATCGCGAACAGCGTCTTCGCGACGACGTTCTTCTGGATCTCGTTCGATCCGCCATAGATGGTCGCGCCGCGGCGATACATATATTCGGCGGTGACGTCGGCCGCGTGGTCCGGGCCCGGCGTGACCGCGCCGTCGCTCGTCGTGCCGCCGTGCGCCGGGTAATAAGCGGCGGCATAGGAGCCGAGCGCATCGACCTCGAGCTTCAGCAGCGCCTGCATCAGTTCGGAGCCGTGGAGTTTGACCAGCGACGCCACCGGCAGGTGCTCGTATCGCTTGTGGTCGGTGACGATGTCGACGATCGACGCCTCCAGCGCGAGGAGGTCGACCTCGAGCGACGCGATGCGGCCGGCATAGACCGGATCGTCGATCAGCCGCCCCGTGCCGATCCGCTCGGCGGCGGCGATGTCGAGCAACACGTCGAAATTGCGCTTGTTGCGCGGCAGGTCGGCGCCCGAAATCCGCTCGTGCGCCAGCAGGAAACGCGCGATCTCCCAGCCCTGACCCTCGCGGCCGACGAGATTGTCGGCCGGCACGCGGACGGCTTCGAAGAACACCTCGCAGAGGCTCTCATTCTCGTCGAGCGACTGGATCGGGCGCACGGTCACGCCGGGGGCGTTCGTCGGCACGAGCAGGAAGCTGATCCCGGCATGCGCCGCGGCGTTGTCGGTCCGCACCAGACAGAACAGCATGTTGGCGTCCATGGCGCCGGTCGTCCAGATCTTCTGGCCGTCGATCACGTAATCGTCGCCGTCGCGCACGGCGCGGGTGCGCAGCGATGCGAGATCGGACCCGGCGTTGGGCTCGGAAAAACCCTGCGACCAGAATTCGGTCCCGTCGACGATCGGCGGCAGATAGCGTTGCCGCTGCGCCTCGGTGCCGAATGCCTGGAGCACCGGACCCATCAGGAACACACCCTGGATATTGAGCCACGGCGCCCCCGCGCGCATGGATTCCTCTTCGAAGATATACGCTTCGAGCGGGGTCCAGCCGGGGCCGCCGAACGCGTCAGGCCAGGAGGGGACCGACCAGCCCTGCCGCGCCAGGACGGCGATCCAGGCTTGCGCATCCGCCTTGGTCTGGTGGACCGCGGTGCGGTTGCGCCGCGCCATGTCGGACGGAAGATTGGCCGCGAGAAAGGCGCGGACCTCCGCCCGAAATTCCTCGGCGCTGCGGGGCGAGACCATGGTGGCGAGTTCGCCGGCATATGCCTGCACGGTCGCGATGAGCTCGTCCGGCGCGCACAGGCGATCGACGAGACCGAGCTTCAGCGCCTCGACCGCCTCGACCCGGCGGCTGGACAGCAACAGGTCGAGCGTGGCCGACAGGCCGATCTGGGTCGGAAGGAGCCAGCCGATGCCATGTTCGGCGATCAGGCCCCGGCGCGACAAGGCGGTGGTGAAGACGGCCTGGTCGGACGAGAACCGCAGGTCGCAATAGAGCGCCATGATGAGCCCTAGCCCGGCACACGGCCCGTTGATCGCCGCGAGGATCGGTTTCGGGACCGAGGGGAAATAGGAATAGCGAGTCTGGAAGTCGGGCCGGGAGGTCGGATCGAAGACCGGCGGTGGCGAGTTCGGCAGGCTCGTCGCGCCCTGATCCGACTTATCGGTGAGGTCGTCCATGTCCGCGCCCGCGCAAAAGCCGCGACCGGCCCCGGTCAGGACGATGAGGCGCACCGCCGGATCGTCGGCGGCGGCCCGCATCGCCGCGAACACCTCGCATTCCATGCGATCGGTCCAGGCGTTGAGCCGCTCCGGGCGGTTGAGCGTGATCGTCGCCACGCCGTCGGACACGCGATAGAGGATCTGTTCGAAGGTCATGCCGCCGCCTCGCCCTCGTGCGGCCGTCGCAAGTCATGCGCGACCGGGTGGAAATC
Source organism: Sphingomonas sp. (assembly GCF_017304635.1). Lineage (GTDB taxonomy): Bacteria > Pseudomonadota > Alphaproteobacteria > Sphingomonadales > Sphingomonadaceae > Sphingomonas. The sequence goes on along the minus strand of NZ_JAFKMA010000003.1, from coordinate 266,167 downwards.
GACGCCGGCCAGCGCGAACCGGCCGGCCCGGACCAGCCGACCGCGCGCGCGTGCGATCGCGAGCGCCTTCTCGGGATCGGCGACGGCGACCGACAGCGCCGCGACTCGCTCGGGCACGCCCTCCGTGAACGACAGCGTCCGTCCGCCGATCACGAGTGTCGGCGCCGTTCCGCATCGCTCGACCGCGACGTCCAGTATCGCGGCCCAATGTGCGGCCAGCCCCTCCGGGTCGGGCGACGCGATCTCGAGTCCGGCGATCCGCGCGTGGGCATCGTCGGCGTCGGCATATTGCCGCCAGTCCGGCCCGGCTGGCCACCAGTCGTCGTCCTCTCCCGCGCTGCGCGCGAACTCCAGGATGGTCGCGCGGCCGTCCTTCGGGTGGAGCTGGACATTGCGATAGTCGGGTCGGTCGATGACGTGCGGCGTGCGGACGCCGAGTCTTTCCGCACGATCCTGCCGCCGCTCGGGGTCGTCGCATTGGAAGATCGCCATATAGGCGCCGCGCGCGTCGCCGCGTTGCAGGAAGCGCCCGACCGCGGTGTCGTCGGCCGCGGGCGCGACGATCTCGATAAAGTCCGCTCCGAACGGCAGCACGGCATTGCTCAAGCCGTAGATATCCACGTGATAGTCGCGCACCCCGACCTCGACCGCGAAGATCGCCCGCAAGTCCGCGACCGCCGGTTCGAGCGCGGCGTCGGCGAGGCAGACCTGCCGGAGACGCAATCCGCTCATGTCAGCGGCCGGTAAAGCTGGCAGGCCGCTTCTCGACGAAACTGCTGGCCGCTTCGCGATGATCGTCGGTCGCCATCGAGCGCGAATGATAGAGGCTCTCATGGTCGAGCAGATCCTTGAGGCTCTGGCTCTCGGCGATGGCGATGGTCTTCTTCATATAGGCGAAGGTCAGCGTCGGTCCGGCCGCGAGGTCGCGCGCGAAGGCGAGCGCTGCCGCCTCCAGCTCGTCGTCCTTTGCGACCCGAGTCACGATCCCAAGCATCAGGGCGTCTGCGCCGGTCAGGACCGGCGAGGTCATGTAGAGGTCGCGCGTCCTGGCGCTGCCGATCAGCTTGGCTAGGAAATACGGCCCGCCGAAATCGCCCGACAGAGCGACCTTGGCGAAGGCGGTCGTCAGCTTCGCCTTCTCCCCGGCGATGCGAAAGTCGCAGGCGAGCGCGATCGAGAGGCCGGCGCCGGCGGCCGCGCGCTCGATCATCGCGATGGTGGGCTTGGGCATTTCGTGCAGCAGTTCGGAAATGCGGGCCCGGCGGCGCAGGCTGTCGGTCCGCGCTTCGAGCCCACCCTGGAACTGGGTCGGGTCGGCCATCGCCTTCACGTCGCCGCCGACCGAAAAGGTGCCGCCCGCGCCACGCAACAGCACGGCGCGCACGGTACGATCACTGGCGGCACGGTCGAGCGCGTCGAGCAGGGCATCGAGCAGGTCCGAGCTCAACGCGTTGCGCGTGTCGGGCCTGTTCATCGTCAGGGTTAGCAGTCCCTGGTCGAAATGATCGATGATCGGCTGGTCCATGGTTCGCCTCGATGAAGGAAGACTGCGGCTCAGCCGCCGATCGTCTCGCGTTTGATGAAGATGCCGGCCGCCTCGCGATCGAACGTGCCGGCGACCACGCCCTCGGTCCGCAGCAGATGCTTCTGCACCTTCTGCGTCGGGGTCTTGGGCAGGGTGTCGATGAACCGGATGAAGCGCGGCACCATGTAATGCGGCATGCGCGGCCGCAGGAAGGCGATCAGGTCGGCCGGATCCAGCACCGCGTCCGGCTGCAACGCGACGACGGCGAGCACCTCGTCTTCGCCATATTTGCTGGGGACGGCGACGGCGGCCACCTCGTGTACCAGCGGATGCGCGCCGACCTCGGCTTCGACCTCGAACGAGGAGATGTTCTCGCCGCGCCGGCGGATCGCGTCCTTCATCCGGTCGACGAAGAAGAAATTGTCGTCCGCGTCGCGGCGGAAGGCGTCGCCGGTGTGGAACCAGCCGTTCCGCCAGGCGCGCGCGGTGGCTTCGGGATCGGCGAGATAGCCGTGGTTCATCCCCCACGGACGGTCGGTCCGGACGATCAGCTCGCCGATGTCGCCCTGCGCGACCTCGCAGTCATTCTCGTCAACGAGGCGGACCTCGACCCCGGCGCGCGGCCGCCCGCACGTGCCGGCCAGGCTGGGGTTGGGCCCGGCGCGCAACGGCGAAGAAATCTCGGTCATGTTGAACGCGGTGTAGACGTCGCACGCGAAGCGATCGGCGAACGCGCGGCCGTCCAGGCTCAACGGCACCATCATCGCGCTCTTGAGCGTATGATCGCGATCGTCGGGCGATGGCGGGCTTTTCATCAGGAACGTCGCCATCGCGCCCATCAGGACGACGCTGGTCGCCTCGAGCCGGCGGATGGTCGGCCAGAACTCGCTCGTCTTGAACGAGTCGACCAGGCCGATGGACGCGCCGAACACGACCGCCGCGAAGGTCGGGCCCGTCCCGCCGATATGGAACAGCGGCAGGTTGACGATGAAGCGATCGTCGCGCGTCAGATAGGGAAAGGATTCGAGCGCCGTCGTGTAACATTGGAGGTAGGAGGACAGCACGCCCTTGGACGGCCCGGTCGTACCCGAGGTGTAGATGACCATCTGGGTCTGCCACGGCGGGACGTCGCCGGCCGCGACCCCGACCGCATCCTCCTCGCCCTCGAGCGCTTCCCGGCCGTGGCATGTCAGCCCGGCCACGGCGTGATCTCCGTCAAGCACGATCGCCTGGGTCAGGTTGCCGCGATCGACCGTATCGAGCTGCGGCGCCAGATCGGCATGGACGACGATCAGCGCCGCACCGGCGTTGCGGATGGCATGCGCCAGGATCGTGCCGCGATAGGCGATGTTGAGCGGCACGTAGACCGCGCCGAGATAATTGAGCCCGAACCACACCCGCAGCGCGTCGGGTCCGTTGGGCAACCACGACAGCACCAGGTCGCCTGGCTCGACGCCGAGGCGCATGAAGGCGACGGCGGCGATGCGCGCTTCCCGCCGGACGTCGCGATAGGTCCAGCTGCAGCCGTCGGCGAAGATCGCGAACACCTTGTCGGCTGCTCGTCGGCCCAGCGGTCGAGGAGCGGTCCGAGGACGCAGTCCTGGACCGCCGGGATGCGCGGGTCGGACCAGGCCTGGCGGGCGTCAGTCGTCATCTGCATGGCCTTCTTCGTAATCCGGTCCGACGGATCGGCCTGCCGGGCGCACAGTCGCGAGCGGCCGACACCGTCATAGAGTGCCCGGTTATACGCGCTCGGAAAGAGCGGCGTCCCGCCGCCGAAGATGGGCGGGGCCTGGTTGAGCAGGTTGTTGACCGTCAGAAAGAACTCGAACTGCTTCTTGCCGGACATCGCCACCCGCTGTCGCAGGGTCAGATCGGTATAGGCGATCGCCGGGATCCGGTTGTTGCTGATGGTGACGCCATCGACATACGACACGTCGTAGATGCCGCGCCCGATCAGCCGCTCCTGGACGAACAGGCTGAAGCCGCTGGCGCCGTTGTAGGTTATCGAGAATGTCCCGCTGAGCTTGGGATTGCTCGACAGGCTGCCGACCCCGGCCGCGCCGATCTCGCCCGCGCGGTTGATCGGCGCCGCACCCGCCGCCTGGGTGATGAAATTGGGCGTGTAGGACGCGATCGCGCGGAAATCGATCGTGCCGGACCCGAGCGACTGGCGATAGCTCATGTCGAAATCGATACCGTCGGTCTTCAGAACGGCGAGGTTCTGCAACGGCGTTCCGATCGAGACGATGTCGCCACTGGAGGCGTCACGCTTGATGAGGCTACAGTTGAACGCCGATCCGTTGGTGCACGCCGCGATCGTCTGTTGCGCACTCAGGGACGCGACGACGCCGTCGACCTTGATGTTGTAATAATCGATCGAGGCGCTAAACCCCGGCAAGAATCGCGGGGTCAGCACCGCGCCGATCGCATAGGTCTTGGCGCGTTCGGGTTTCAGGTTCGGGCTCGACGCCCCGCCGGCAAAGACCAGATAGCTGCGATTGTTCTGCTTCGGATCGGTGATCGTGAGCTGGGCGGGCGCGGCGCCCAGGAACAGTTCGCCGAGGTTGGGTGCGCGAATGTCGCGCGAATAGGTCGCGCGGAACCGGATGATGTCGGCGGGTTGCCAGGTCAGGCCGACCTTCCACGTCCCGGCCGATCCGCTGGTGCTGTAATGCGTGTAGCGTGCGGCCGCGTTCAGATCGAGTGACTTGGCGAACGCGACGTCCTTGGCCAGAGGCACGACCACTTCGCCCGAGCCCTCATAGACATCGACCGAACCGCTCCCCGCAGGCGCGTTGACGAGCGCGTAGCCGCCGACGCGACCGGCAGTACTGGCCGGGAAGCCGCGAATGCCGGTCCCCGTGGTCTGTTTGGCGGCGAGCGGGCTGATGACCTGCGACAAGGTATTGCGCCGGAAATCGGCGCCGAGCGCGATCGAAACCGGCCCCGCCCAGGTCGAGAAGGGATCGCCGCGCAGATAGGCCTGCGCCGCATATTGCCGGATGCGCGTCACATAGGGCTGGTCCGCCTCGACATATTTGAGCGCGGCGGCGGACGGCGCCCCCTGGCCGAACAGATTGATCGGCACGCAGCCCGGATACAGGCCGGGATCGGTCAGCGTCACTCGGCAGACCGTGCCCCCCGTCGACGGATCGACCACCGCGTCGACCGCCGCGTAGAATTTCTCGGCGTCGTAGTTGGAGGAGGAGAGCACGTGGCTGATGTTGGAGCCATAGCTGCCCGAGGCGCCGAAGCTCCAATTTCCTGCCTTGCCGTCGAAGCCCGCGGACAGGTTGATCGTATCGGTGTTGGTCTTGACGTTGAGCGTTCCGAGCTCGCCGAAGAAGCGGTTGACCTTGAACGAATCGACCGAATTGCTCGCCATGTCGCGGACCAGGTCGGCGGGCAGGTAGGGATTGCCGGCGAAGATCGTGAAGGCCGTCGGACCGACCTGATAGATGGGCAGGCCGCTGAATCCGACCCGATTGTTGGCATACGACCCCTCGGCGAACGGCACGAACGCCTCGCTCGCCTTGAATTCGAGGCGACCATAGGCGACGTCGCTGTTGAGCGACGACGTGACCTGCTGGATCTGGCTGACGCCGCCGCAATTGACGCAGACGGTCGTGTTCCTGATCGTCCCCATGTCGAACGGGGCGACGACTCCGCCGGACAGGAACTGGCGACCGGCGAGCGGCCCGGTCACGATCGCGCCGCCATAGGTCGCCAACAACGCGACATTGTCGAAGAACTGGTTGGGCGGATTGCCGCCCGACACCGCGACCAGCAAATTGTTTCGGCGGCCCCAGGGGCGGCTGTCCTGCCGCCCGATCTCGCCGAATTCGGTATGCGTGTAGCTGGCCAGGAAATGGCCGCGATCGTCGGCGAAGGCCAATCCGCCGCTCAGTTCAGCGCGGAACGTCGGGCCGTCGCCGTAGGTCGAAATGCCTTTCTGGATGGAGCCGCGCAGACCGACCAGGCTCTTGTCGAGCACGAAGTTGACGACGCCGCCGACCGCGTCGGCGCCATATTGCGCGGACGCGCCGCCCGTGACGATATCGACTCGCTTGATAAGTCCCTGCGGCAGGATGTCGGTGTCGTATTCGCCGCGCGTCGAGTTGGGAACGATCCGGCGGCCGTCGAGCAGTACCAGGGTGCGGTTGGCCCCGAGGTTGCGCAGGCTGAGACCCGATACGCCGACGCCGAAGGCGGACTGGAAGGCCGTGCGCGGACCGGGCGAGCCGCGAAATTGCGGCAATGCGGTCAGTGCGTCGCCGACGCGGCCGGGGTTGCTGTCGGTCAGGCTGTCGGAGGTGATGGCGGTCACCGGGGTCGGTGCCTTGTACCCGTTGCGGACGATGTTCGAGCCGGTGACGATGATATCGTCCCGCTCGTCGGGCATCACGGTCGAGGCGGCCGATGGCCGGTCGGCATCGTTGCTCGGTGTCGCGGGGCGTGCCGGGGACGGTGCCTCCTGCGCCAATGCGATGCCGGGAAAGCAGACGGTCCCGGCCATTGCCAGAATCAATACGCGATCTTGGAAACGCTTCATGCTCCTCCCCCAGTACGGCCCCATGGTCCGACAGGATGGTCTGCCGGCTCCCAAAGCCTTGTCGGTTCATGCTGCGCGATTGCGCTTGGGCATGTCTGATTTATCGCCCGCCGACCAGCGGATCACATGCTTTTCTGATAACGATCGTTATCGTTACGCACTTGGCTCGTCAAGTGGGTTCTGCGTCTGGCCCCGTATGGTTGATCGCCGGGCATAGCTCCTCCGTCCTACGAGGATACAGGAATAGCTAAACGACCTCTGCCCAGTGGTGTCGTTATGCTTGCGACGACAAGAGTAGAAGCGTCGCATGAGTCTTACTTATGGATAACGAACGTTATTGCTTGAGAGGCCGCAAGTGGTTCTCATGCCGTGGCGAATCGACGTGTTAATCGCCGGATCGATTGGCGCGCGCCAATCGCGAGTTAGGCTCGCGATCGATCCGGATCAGACCTTACCGATCGCCGCTCATCGGCTTGTCGGCATTGTCGAAGCAGCGCCGCTTGCCTTCAGGGAAGACCGATCAAGGCCGCCATCGCCATCGGCACGTAGATGCGGCGCTTCCGCTCGCCGCTTATCGGTCTGCTGAGCAAAGCCACGGATGTCAGGAGGCCGCCGAAGACGGCCATCACGGTGACCTTGGCGTCCTGCCGCGGCATGTCCGGACGCACCGCGACCAACGCATCGACGAACGCTTCGCGCAGGCCGTGATAGGACGCGCGCAACGCCGGCTTGCGTTCCTCGGGCAGGTGAATGAAGTCGCGCGATCCTAGAACGACGGCGCGTGCCTCGGGCTCGGTGACGTCCACATAAGCGGTCACGATGCGTTCGAGGCGCTCGATCGGCGTGCCCTCGACCAGCAGGACTCGCGCGAAATCGACTCGCATCCGGTAGATGGCGCGCTCGAGGATCTCGGCGAGCAGCGCGCCCTTGGAGGGGAAATACTTGTATACGCCAGGGCCCGTCGTACCGGCCGCCGTGCCGATCTCGTCGATGCTGATGGCGGCGAATCCCCGTTCGCGAAACAAGGTCGCCGCGGCGTCGAGGATCTTTTCCTGGCGCAGGAACGGCACGGAACGCGGCTGTCGAGGTTTACGCGACATTCAATCCTGAACCGAGAATCATGGCGTCGAAAAGGGCGTCCGTCTCGACCGACGATCACGTCCCGTTGGCGGCTACGAGGTCCGCCGTCAACGTGCAAGGGCGCGCATCGTATGATGGGTTCGATGGGAACGGCCATGGTGGTTACCGATCTGGGCGTATTTGATGTGAATGTCCCGATCGGGGGTGGCGGGCCCCTAATCGCGCGTTGCGTGACGCTTTCGTTGTGCGCATGCCTGAGAAGCGGGATCCTTCTCGGATCATCCGCCATTGCCCGCCAGGTCAGCGACTTGGCGGGTATTTTATTGTACGGCGCGGCGGGGCCGGTGTTTTCAAATCGGTAACCGTGGGACGGATACGATGCCCTGAAAGCACGGTTTTTCGAGGGTAACGTCGCGTGGCACGGATCATCATCGTCGATGACGACGAACTGTTCGGCGACATCGCCTGCGATGCGCTGAGCGAGGCCGGGCACAGCGTCAGCGCCGTCACCGATGGCGAGGGGGCGATGCGGGCGATCGCGGCGGGGGAGCCCGACCTCCTGATCCTTGATTACAATCTGCCCGGCATGTCGGGGCTTGAAGTGCTGCGCCAGACGCGGCGCGAGCGGCCGGCGGGCGAATTGCCGATCATGATGCTGACGCGCGAGGACGGGCGGTTGTTGAAGGCGCGTGCCGGGCATGACGGGGCGAGCGACTATCTGGTCAAGCCGTGCCGCGCCGACGACCTGGTCGCGCGCGTCGAGGCGCTGCTGCGTCGGCGGCGCGCGCCCGCTTAGACGCTCCACTCCGCCGGGTCCGCCTCGCAGCCGATCAGCGCGAGGCCGTGGGCGATCGAGGTGAGTTCGCCACCGGTCGCGATGCGGTCGGGCGCGAAACGGCGGTCGAAGATCGCGCGGATCGCCGGGATCAGCGACGAGCCGCCGGTCAGGAACACGCGGTCGATCGCGTCGGGCGCCAGCTGCGCCTTGGCCAGCGCGGCATCCATCGCCGCCTCGATCCGGCGCAGGTCGTCGGCGATCCAGTCTTCGAAATCGCGCCGGGTCACGGGCACGTCGATCGCAACGCCATCGCCCGCGAACACGAACCGCGCTTCCGCCGCGCTCGACAGCGCGCGCTTCACCCGGCCGACCGCTTCGTAGAGGGGAAAGCCCTGTTCGTGTTCGATCAGCGCGATCATCCGGCCGATCGGCGCGGGGTCGATCGCGTCGCGCTGGAGCTTGCGCAATTCGTCGAGCGTGCGGCGGTTGCGCATCAGCGCGAGCCGCGACCAGTCGGCGAACTCGCTGAAATAGCCGCCGGGGATTTCGAGCAACTTGTCGAACGAGCGGTACATCCCGCCCTTGCCGAGCAGCGGCAGGATCAGGTGATCGACGATGCGCTTGTCGAAGCGATCGCCGGCGATGCCGACGCCCGCCGCCGCCAGCGGCCGGCACCGCCGCGCCGCGCCGGGGGCGGCGACATGGACGACCGAGAAATCGGTGGTGCCGCCGCCGAAGTCGGCGACCAGCAACGTCGTCGGCCGGTCGAGCCGGGCGGCATGGCTGAAAGCCGCGCCGAGCGGTTCGTAGACGTAATGGATCTCGCGACCCCATTCGGCGAACATGCGGTCGTAGCGTTCGCGTGCGAGCGCGGCGTCGGCGCGCGCGCCGGCATATTCGACCGGTCGCCCGACGACGATCTGCGGCGGCAGCGTATCGAGCCGGCCGGCGGCGTGCCGCACCAGCTTCTGGAGGAACAGTCGGCCGAAATCCTCGAATCGGAAGGAGCGGCCGAAAATCTGCGCGCGGTCGAACAGCGGGCTGGCGGCGACGCTCTTGAACGATTGCACGAAGCGGCTGTCGAGCGGCGATTGCAGATATTCCGCGATCGCCCACGGCCCCGCCTCGTGCGCGATGCCGTTCCAGCCGCGCTCTTCTTCCCAGAAGCACAAGGCGGAGCGGAAAATCTCGCCGGTCGCGCCCTCGCCGGCGAACGGGACCAGCCGCGAGCCGTCGCCGGCGCTGGTCGCGACGACGGTGTTAGTCGTGCCGAAATCGAGGCCGAGCGCCATCGGTGGTGCGTCGCCGTCCACGGGCCGGTTCCTGTCGGTTGATGGGGCCGCGTCGCGCGGGGGCGGCGCCTATTGCACGCACGAGCGATCGCGGCAAGGTGGCCAGCCGAAAAATAGGGCTGGAACGGACCCGTTCAGTTTGGGTTTAACATGCGTCAATAGTGGCTGGTTGCCGCTTCGGGGGGATGATGGATACCGACGTTCCGACCGAAGCTTCCGATGGCGACCGTGCGGCCCGGCGTTCGTGGGTCCGGCGGCACCGCACGGCGTTGATCGTCGCGGTGGGGGCGATCGTGCTGCTCCTCGCCTGGCGGTTGCTGTTCCATCACGAAAAGACGACCCCGCCGCTCGCCCCGCTCGGCGTGCAGACGATGACGGTCAGCCCGCACGCGGTGCCCGAAGTGATCGAGACGTCGGGCACGATCATCTCGCCGCAGACGGTCGAGGTCCGCCCCCAAGCCGACGGCGTGTTGCAGAGCGTTCGCATCCATGACGGCGATCAGGTGCGCAAGGGCCAGTTGCTGTTCACGATCGACCCGCGCCCGTTGCGCGCGGCGCTCGCGCAGGCATCGGCGACGCTGACGCGCGACCAGGCGCTGGCGCGCGACGCCGCCGACACCGCTGCTCGCTACAAGCCGCTGGCGGCGGCGGGCGCGGTGGACACGAAATCGTACGTGACGGCAGCGAACAACACGCGGTCGCTGCTGGGCACGGTCGCATCGGACCGCGCGCAGATCGCGCAGGCGCGGCTGTCGCTCGCCTACACGTCGATCCGCGCGCCGATCAGCGGGCGCGCCGGCGCGATCCAGGTCAAGCCGGGCAACGTCGTCACCGCCAATTCGACCACGGCGCTGGTGACAATCAACGTCGGCTCGCCGATCGAGGCGTCGTTCGCGCTGCCCCGGGTCCAGGTCGATGCGGTGCGCCGCGCCGATGCCGGGCGGAGCGGCGGGCTGGCGGTGTTGGCGCTCGATCCCAACACCGGCCGCGTGCTCGATCGCGGGCAGCTCTATTTCCTCGACAACGCCTTCGACGACAGCAGCGGCACGCTGACTGTCCGCGCGCGCTTCACCAATCCGGGCCAGGGGCTGTGGCCGGGCCAGTTCGTCACCATCCGCGTCATATTGTCGCAGGACCCGAACGCGCTGTCGGTGCCCGAATCGGCACTACAACAGGGACAGGAAGGGCCATACGTCTACGTCTTCGCCAACGGCAAGGCGGCGTTCCGCCAGTTGGCGGTCGCGCGGATGATCGACGGCCAGGCGGTGGTGACGAAGGGGTTGAAGGCGGGCGACACCGTCATCCTGACCGTGCCCAACGAACTGCGCGACGGCAGCGCGGTGCGATCGAGCAACCAGCCGAAGCTCAATCCGGCGGCGACCGCCACCCCGGCCGCCACCAAGTGAACCTTTCCGCCGTCTTCATCCGCCGCGTCGTGATGACGTCGGTGCTGATGATCGCGCTCGTCCTGTTCGGCGGGATGGCGTTCTTCCAGTTGCCGGTCAGCGAGCTGCCGAGCGTCGATTTCCCGACGATCACGGTCAACATGTCGCTGCCCGGCGCCAATCCGGAAACGATGGCGGCGGCGGTCGCGACGCCGCTCGAACGCCAGTTCAGCGGGTTGCAGGGCCTCGACACGATGTCCTCGACCAGCAGCACCGGATCGACGCGGATCGTCCTGCAATTCTCGCTCGACCGCAACGTCGATGCCGCCGCGCAGGACGTCCAGAACGCGGTGTCGCAGGCCGCCGGGCTGCTCCCGCGCGAGATCGACCCGGCCGAGGTGCACAAGGAGGATCCGAGCGCCGCACCGATCATGCACCTGGTGCTGCGGTCGAAGACGATCGCGCTGCCGATCCTCAACCAGTTCGCGAAGGACCGCGTCGCGCTGCGGCTCGCGTCGGTGCCGGGGGCTGGGCAGATCGACGTCAACGGGTCGCAGAAATATGCGGTGCGGCTGTTCGTGAACCCGCATCTGCTGGCGGCGCGGCATTTGGGGTTCGACCAGATCGTGTCGGCGGTGCAGGCGGCCAACAGCAACGCGCCCGCCGGCACGCTGATGGGCAAGGCGCGCTCCTACACCGTGAAGGCCGACGGCCAGTTCAAGAAGGCGGCCGATTTCGACAAGCTCGTGCTGGTCTACAAGGACGGCGCGCCGGTCCGGTTCCGCGACATCGGCCATGCCGAGGACAGTATCGAGAACCTCCAGACCTCCGCCTTCGTCAACGGCCAGCGCGCGATCGAGGTCAACATCCACCGCCAGCCCGGCGCCAACACGCTGGCGGTGACGCAGGGTATCCAGAAGGCGTTGCCGGAGATCCGCGCGCAACTGCCGGGCGATGCCCAGCTCGACGTGCTGTACGATCGCGGCGACTATATCGGCTCGTCGGTCGAGGACGTGGAATGGACCCTGGTCGGCTCGCTCGTGCTGGTGATCGGCGTGATCCTGCTGTTCCTGCGGAGCTGGATGGCGACGCTGGTGGTGGCGCTCGTCCTGCCGACGTCGCTGATCGGCACGTTCGGCATCATGCACCTGCTGCATTTCAGCCTCGACAACATTTCGCTGCTCGCGCTCACGCTGTCGGTCGGGTTCGTGGTCGACGACGCGATCGTCGTGATCGAGAACATCGTCCGCCATGCCGAGGAAGGCGCGAGCCGGATGGACGCCGCGATCGCCGCGTCGAAGGAGATCGGCTTCACCGTCCTGTCGATGACGATCTCGCTGGCGGCGGTGTTCCTGCCGATCGTGTTCATGGGCGGGCTGGTCGGGCGGCTGTTCTCCGAATTCGGCATCGTGATCGCGATCACCGTGGTGCTGTCGGGGATCGTCTCGCTGAGCCTCACGCCGATGCTGGCGAGCCGCTGGCTGTCGACGAAGAAGAGCAAGGGCTGGGTGTTCGACCGCTTCGACCGCGTTATCGCGGCGTCGGAGCGCGGCTATGCCCGCTCGCTGACCTGGACCACCGATCATATCGGGCTGATGATCCTGATCGGCGCGGCGACCTTGCTCGGCACGGTCGGCGTCTACACGATCGTCGAGAAGGGGTTCATCCCGCGCGTCGATTCGGGGAAGATCGACGGCGACACGCGCGTGCCGGAGGGCACCGCCTACGCCGATTTCGTCGCCAAGCAGAACCAGGTGGTGAAGATCATCCAGGCCGATCCCAATGTCGCCTCCGTCCTGTCGGTGATCGGATCGGACGGGACGCTGGGCAATAGCGGACGGCTGCTGATCGGGCTCAAGCCGCTCGGCCAGCGCAAGGGCAGCGCCGACGACGTCATCCAGGAAGTGCGCACCCAGGCCGACAAGGTCGAGGGCATCAAGCTGACGATGACCAACCCGCCCGCGATCGACATGGGCCCGACCGCGTCGAGCGGATCGCTGCAATACGTCCTGCAATCGACCGACCAGAAGGCGCTGTACGCCCAGTCCGACGCGATCCTGCAACAGGTCAAGAAGCTCGACGGCATCCAGGACGCGCAAAGCGACCTGCAAGTGAAGAATCCCGAGATCCGCGTTGACTTCCACCGCGAACAGGCCGCTTCGCTCGGCGTGACCGCGGCGGGGCTGCAGGACACGCTGCAAAGCGCCTATGGCGGGCGCAAGGTCAGCACGATCTACGGCGATACCGACCAGTACGAAGTGCTGCTCCAGGTCGAACCGTTCGCGCAGAGCGACCTGAACGGGCTCGACGCGCTGTCGTTCAACGGCAGCCAGACGCCGGGCATCACCGCGGTCGGCACGCAGACCTCGAACAGCAGCTCGGGGACGGCCTCGGTGCTGACGCAGGCGGGCGGGCCGATGGTGCCGCTGCGCGCGGTCGCCGACGTCCATACCGATGTCGGCCCGGTCGCGATCAACCATTACGGCAGCCTGCCCGCCGTGACGCTGTCGATGAACCTCGCCCCCGGCGTGTCGATCGGCGACGCGACGACGAAGGTCGGCAATCTGATGACGACCATCCTCGGCAAGGGCGACGACACCGCGATCACCGGCACCTTCGCCGGATCGGCCCAGGCGTTCGAGAATTCGATGAAGACGCTGCCGGTGCTGATGCTCATCACCGTGCTGTTGATCTACGGCGTGCTGGCGATCCTGTACGAGAATGCGCTGCACCCGCTGACCATCCTGACCTCGCTGCCGCTTGCCGGGTTCGGCGCGATCCTGATGCTGGTGATCTTCGGGCAGGAATTGAACTTGTTCAGCTTCGTCGGGCTGATCCTGCTGGTCGGGCTCGTGAAGAAGAACGGGATCATGATGATCGACTATGCGCTCGAACTCGAACGCTCGGGCGAGGAGAAGTGGAAGGATCCGCGCGCCGCGATGATCGAGGCGGCGACCGTGCGGTTCCGCCCGATCATGATGACGACGCTGGCGGCGTTGCTCGGCTCGCTGCCGATCGCCTTGGGGTTCGGCGCTGGCGCGGAGGCGCGGCGGCCGCTCGGGATCGCCGTCGTCGGCGGGCTGCTGTTCTCGCAGGCGCTGACCTTGTACCTGACGCCGGCGTTCCACATCGCGCTCGCCAAGTGGATGGAACGGCGCCAGGCGCGGCGGGCGGAGAGGACCGGCAAAGGCGACGGGGAAGCGGCGGCGAGCCCGGCCTGAGCTTCAGGCAGCGGGCAGCACGATCGTCGCCGCCAGGCCGCCGGTCGCTGCGCGGTCGAGCGTCAGCGCGCCGCCGTAGAGGCTCGCCAGTTCGGCGACGATCGCCAGCCCGAAACCATGTCCGTCGCCTTGCTCGTCGAGCCGCACCCCGGCGTCGAGCGCGCGGCTCTGCAATTCGGCCGGGATGCCGGGGCCGTCGTCGGTCACCGTGATCGCGACCGTTCGACGATCGCCCGGATCGGCGGCGGCGGCGATCCGCACCGCCGACGTCGCGTAGCGCGCGGCATTGTCGACCAGGTTACCGATCATCTCGTCCAAGTCGTGTGCATCGACCGCGACCGCGAGATCGGGCGCCACCTCGGCGTGGACACCGATCGCGCGCTCGGCATGGAGCCGGCGAACCGCGGTCACCACGCCCTCGACCGCCGGCGCGACCGGGGTGGTCGCGCGCCGGTTGGCCGCCGCCGCGCGGGCGCGACCGAGATGGTGGCGGATCGTCGCGTCGATCCGCGCGACCTGCGCCGCGCGTTCGGGCTGGTCGCGCAGGTCGAGCGCCAGCGTCGCGACCGGCGTCTTCAGCGCGTGCGCCAGGTTGGCGGCGGATTGCCGCGCCCCCTCCAGCGCGGCGGCATTGTCATGGGCCAGCGCATTCAGTTCAACGGCGAGCGGGCGCAGTTCGGACGGCTGATCCTCGTCGATCGCGCTTTGCTGGCCGGTGCGTAGCGCCGCGACCTGGTCGCGCATCCGCCGCACCGGGCGCAGGCCGAGCCGCAACTGCACCACCGTCGCCACCGCGAGCACGGCCGCCAGCGCCGCCAGCGCCGCGAGCAACGGCGCCAGCGCAGCGCGAATCGGGCGGCTGACCACGTCGCGCGGCGCGGCGGCGATCAGCGTCACGTCGCCGCGCGCGGTGTGCAGCGTCAGCCGCCGCGCATGGACTCGCAACCCGTCCGCCTCCTCGCCGTCGAGCGCGCGGATGCGGTCGCTCGCCGGATCGGGCAACCGTGGGTCGGGCGCGCGCGCGTCGGGGCCGTGATCGGGATGCGGCGGCCCCGGTGGTCCGGCATCAAGCGCGGGGAAATCGGCCGAACCGAGCGTCCCCGCCGGCCCGGCGATCCGCCATTGCCAGCCGCGCCCCTGTTCGAACGCGCCGACACGCTGGCGCAGCCGGTCGCGATCGACGCTGCCGTCCGGTCCCACGGTGCTGGCGAGCAGCGACAGTTCGGCATCGAGCCGGCGGTCGAGCCCCTCGACCACGAAGCGTTCGAGCACGCTCGCGATCGCCCAGCCGGCCAGCGCCAGCGCGACCAGGGTCGCGACCGCCGACAGCAGCAGCATCCGCCCCTGCAACGAACGCGGCGCCAGCCGCATCCGCGTCAGCCTGGGCAGGCGAGGCTGTAACCCCGCCCGCGTACCGTCTCGATCCGGTCGGCGCCGATCTTCTTGCGCAGCCGGCCGACGATCACTTCCAGGCTGTTCGAATCGGTGTCGGCATCGCCCTCGTACACACGCTCGAGCAGTTCGAGCCGCTCGACCACCGCGCCGCGGCGCAGCATCAGTTGCGACAGCACGCGCCATTCGAACGCGGTCAGCTTGAGCGGCAGGCCGTCGAGCTCGAACTGCCCGGTCTGGCTGTCGAACGACAGCGGGCCGCACGTGATCCGGGACTGCGCATGCCCCGCCGCGCGCCGGACCAGCGCGCGCAGCCGCATGACCAGTTCCTCGACGCGGAACGGCTTGACCAGATAATCGTCGGCGCCGGCCTTGAACCCCGCCACCTTGTCCGACCAGCCGTCGCGCGCGGTCAGCACCAGCACGGGCAGCGTCTTGCCCGCCTCGCGCCATGCGTTCAGCACCGACACGCCGTCCTGGCCCGGCAGACCGAGGTCGAGCACCGCCGCGTCATAGAGTTCGGTATCGCCCAGATGCGCGGCGTCGATCCCGTCGGCGACCAGGTCGACCGCGAACTTCTCGTCGCGCAACGCCCGCGCGACGCTCGGCCCCAGATCCCTGTCGTCCTCGACCAGCAAGATGCGCATGCCCGGCTCCTATGGTGTGCGCTTAAACTCAAACTGAACCGCGCGGTTCAGCGCGGGTGGAGGGCGACTCGCCTATTTCGGCCTCATCGATCAACCACGAAAGGAGATTCGATCGTGACGAACATGCGAGTGCCGCATCTGTCGGCGAAGCAACGGTTGGGCCTGGGCGGCGCGGCGTTGCTCGCGATCGGGGTCGCCGGCGGGGCCGGGGCGATGTCGCTGACGCGGCCCGCCATCGAAATGGCGCCGACCGTGACCACCGCCGTCGCCAAGCTGCCCGCCGCATCGGGCATCGTGACGGTGCGCGGGCGCGTCGCCGAAGTCTATGGCGACCGCTTCATCGTGCAGGACCAGACCGGCCGCGTGCTGGTCGATGCCGGGCGCGGCGACAGCGCAGCGATGACCGCGGGCAGTTCGGTGATGGTGCAGGGCCGCTACGACAACGGCCAGCTGAAGGCGCGCTTCCTGGTCGACGGGTCGGGCAATGTCGAGGAGGTCGGTCCGCCGCCCCCGCACGGCCGTGGTCCGCACCCTGGTCCCGACGGTCCGCCGCCGCCCCCGGGCGCCGGAGCACCGCCGCCACCCCCGCCGGGTGCGGGCGCTCCGCCGCCGCCGCCTCCGGGTGCCGGGGTCGGTACCGACGCGCCCCCGCCGCCGCCCCCCGGTGCCGTCGCGCCCGGTGCGGCGCCGGTCGCGCCCCCGGCCGCCGCGGCCGGCACGGTGCCGCCGCCGCCCGTCGTCCAGGCGAGCCCGACGCCGGTCGCCCCGCGTCGCTGAAAGGAAGGGGAGGCGAGTTCCGGCTCGCCTCCCACCCCCGGTCGGTCCCGCGCGCCGCTTGCATCGCGGCGCGCGCGGACCGACATGGCGGTCATGCACCGCTACCATGTGTTCGATACCGCGCATGGCGTCGCCGCGATCGGCTGGCGCGGCGGCGCGGTGACGGCGTTCCGCCTGCCCGACGACAGCGCGGCGGCGCCAGAACGGGCGTTGCTCCGCCGCCTGC
This sequence comes from Sphingomonas sp., assembly GCF_017304635.1. Classification (GTDB taxonomy): domain Bacteria; phylum Pseudomonadota; class Alphaproteobacteria; order Sphingomonadales; family Sphingomonadaceae; genus Sphingomonas. The sequence goes on along the minus strand of NZ_JAFKMA010000003.1, from coordinate 249,289 downwards.
CCGGTGCCGAGCCCGGCGATCCGCCCGCCCCGGTCGGGGAAGCGATCGCGATGGTCCGCCGCTATTTCGCCGGTGAGCGCGTCGACTTCGCCGCCGTGGCGATCGACCTCGGCGCGCAGTCTCCCTTCTTCGCGCAAGTCTATGCCGTCGTTCGCGCGCTGCCCTGGGGCGAGCGCACCACCTATGGCGCGGTCGCGAAAGAACTCGGCGCCGGCCCCGAATTCGCCCGCGACGTCGGCCAGGCGATGGCCGCCAATCCCGTCCCGCTGATCGTGCCGTGCCACCGCGTGCTGGCGGCCGGCGGCAAGGTCGGCGGCTTCTCTGCCCCCGGCGGTTCGGTCGCGAAGGCGCGCATGCTGGCGCTGGAGGGGATCGTCACCGAGCCACCGGTGGCCGCGCAGGCCAGCTTCGGCTTTTGAGGTTTTTCGGAAACTCGCGGAAGAGCGAGTTTGGGTGCGGGCCGGCGTCGCTAACCAAGCAATGTTGCAGCGCAGCGCCGAACCGCCTACACGCGCCGGTGTGACGGGTTCGCCGGTGACGGCGAAGCAAAAGGGAAGTCCGGTGACGAGACCGGCGCTGCCCCCGCAACTGTGACCGGATAGCGGTCGCCTCGATATGCCACTGGCCGCGGCCGGGAAGGTGAGGCGATCGCCGCGACCCGGGAGCCAGGAGACCTGCCCGACACGGTCGATCCTTCGCGCGGACGGGGTGTGCCGGGCGGACGAGGACGCGCGACGGTCGCGTGATCCTCGCGCGAACGACATGAACCGGGCCGCATCGGCCGGTGTCGTGTTGGCATCGGTCCGCGGCCCCGAAAGGGGCATGTCCAATGTTGAAGCTTACTCTCCTGACTGCGTCGGCGTTCGCTGCGCTGATCTCGGCCACCGCGTCGGCCCAGACCGCGCCGGCGTCCGACGACCGCGACACGCAGCCCACGCTGCCGATCATCATCGACGACCCGCGTGTCGGCGACATCGTCGTCGTCGCCTCGGGCGTGGAACAGGCGCCGGAAACGGTCGGCCAGGCGGTGACGGTGATCGACCGCGCCACCATCGAACGGCGCCAGACGGTCGCGCTCAGCGACCTGCTCGCGACCACGCCCGGCGTCACCGTGACGCGCAACGGCGGACTCGGCGCGTTCACCGCGGTGCGCATCCGCGGCGCCGAGGGCGAGCAGACGCTGACGCTGATCGACGGCGTGCGGGTCAACGATCCGTCGTCGCCGGGCGGCGGGTTCGACTTCGCCAACCTGCTCGCCGGGTCGATCGATCGGGTCGAGGTGCTGCGCGGCCCCAATTCGGTGCCGTGGGGCAGCCAGGCGATCGGCGGCGTCGTCAACGTCGTGACCGCCCAGCCGACGGATCGCCTCAGCGCGCGCGGCAACGTCGAATATGGTAGCTTCAACAGCGCGTTCGCCAATGCCGGCGTGTCCGGCACCAGCGGCATCGTGTCGGGCGCGCTCAACGCCGGCTACCTGAAGACCGACGGCATTTCGGCGGCGGCGAGCGGGACTGAGCCCGACGGCTATCGCCAGTACGGCGCGACCGGGCGGATCGGCGTCGCGCTGGCCGACAATGTCAGCCTCGACCTGCGCGGTTATTATGCCGACAGCCGCGTCGACCTCGACGGCTTCCCGCCGCCCAGCTACGCGCTCGCCGACACGTCCGATTATGCGAAGACGCGCGAGCTGTACGGCTATGCCGGGCTGAACGCGACCTTCGCCGACGGGCGGTTCCACAACCGTGTCGCGGTCACCGTCGCCGACATCCACCGCGACAATTTCGCCTCGCCGGCCGCCGCCGCGCCCAGCTTCTTCGGCCGTGGGCGGAGCGAGCGCTACACCTATCAGGGCGATGTCCGCGTGGTCGACGCGGTGCGGCTGGTCGCCGGCGCCGAGCATGAGGACACGCACTATTTCGACGGCACGCTGCGCACGTCGCGCGGCGTCACCAGCTTCTATGGCGAGGCGATCGTGACCCCGGTCGCCGACCTGACGCTGAGCGGCGGGGTGCGCCACGACCAGGATTCGGCCTATGGCGGCCACACCACGTTCGGCGCCAATGCCGCCTACACGCTGCCGACGCGGACGACGCTGCGTGGCAGCTATGCCGAGGGGTTCAAGGCGCCGACGCTCTACCAGCTCGGCGCGGCATTCTACGGCAACCCCAATTTGCGCCCCGAAACCGCGCGGAGCTGGGATGCGGGGATCGAGCAGCACCTGCTCGGGCGCGCGGTGACTGCGAGCGCGACGTGGTTCCATCGCGATACCACCAACCAGATCGACTTCGACCTCGCGACCTTCACCTATGCCAACATCGCGCGGACGCGGACGCAGGGGCTGGAGTTTGGGCTCGACTTGCGGCCGAGCGACCGGCTGACGCTCAACGCCAGCTACAGCTTCATCGATGCGATCAACCGCGCGCCGGGCGCCAATTTCGGCAAGCAGCTGGCACGACGGCCGCGGCAATCGGTCAGCACGTCGATCGACTGGCGCACCCCGCTGGGGCTCTCGCTCGGCGCGACGGTGCTGGCGGTCGGCGACAGTTTCGACGATGCCGGCAATGCCAGCCGGCTCGACGGCTATGTCGTGGCGGGCGTGCGCGCCGAACTGCCGATCGGCGAGCGGCTGGCGCTCTACGGCCGCGTCGATAACCTGTTCGACGCCAGGTACCAGGTCGTGCGCGGCTACGGCACGCCGGGCCGCGCGGCCTATGGCGGCGTGCGGGTGCGGTTCGATTGAGCCGGATGATCGCCGCGATCGCGCTTGCGCTGGCGGGCTGCACGACGCCGCCAGCGCGGACGGGGGGCGTGGTTTCGACCAATCCGTGCGCCGACCAGCTGCTGCTGGCATTGGCGCCCGATCGCGTCGCGGCGATCAGCCATTATTCGCTGGAGGCCGGCGAGGGCTCGGTCCCGCTCGCGGTCGCGCGGCGCTATCGCGGGACGGCGGGGACGGCGGAAGAAGTGATCGCGCTCAAGCCCGACCTGGTGCTGGCGTCGAGCTTCGAGCCGGCGGCGACGCTGGCGGCGTATCGGCGCGTCGGGCTCAGGGTGCTGACGCTCGATTCGCCGACGACGATCGCGGCGAGTCGCGACCAGGTGCGGCAGGTGGCGGCGGCCCTCCGGCGGCCGGCGGCCGGCGACGCGCTGATCGCGCGGATCGACGCGGCGGTGGCGGCGGCCGCGCCGCAGGATGCGGCCCGCCCGACTGCGTTGCTGTTCATCGCCGGCACCCTCGCCAATGGCGGTCCGACCTTGCTGAGCGAGATGATGGCGCGTGCCGGGCTGGGTGACGGCGCGGCGGCGCAGGGGCTGACGATGACGGCGGCGGTGCCGATCGAGCGGATCGTCCTGCGGCCCCCGGCGGTGCTGCTCGAACCCGATCCGTCCGCGCGGGTCGCGGTGCTGCGGCGGCAGGTGCTGGCGAAGGCGGGGTATCGCGTCGCCGAGGCGCGCTTCCCCCGCGCGCTGGTCAATTGCGGCGGGCCGACGATCGTCCCGGCGCTGGCGCGGCTGGCGGCGATCCGGCAGGCGGTGGTGCGATGGAACCTGATGCCAAAACCAAGGCAGTGCTCCTGCGAAAGCAGGAATCCAGGGCCACGGACGGCATCGCCTGTTACCCTAGGCTCCTGCTTTCGCAGGAGCACGGCACAGTGAACAGGCCGGCGCGCCTCACCGTCCTGTTCGCCGTCGCGGCGGCGGCGTTCGCGCTGTCGCTGGTGGCGGGCAAGCAGTGGCTGCCATGGGACGCCTGGACCGGGCACGATCCGCGCTGGGCGATCGTCACCGAACTGCGCCTGCCGCGCGCAATGCTCGGCGCGCTGCTCGGCGCGGCGCTCGGGCTGTCGGGGGCGGTGTTGCAGGGGTATCTGCGCAACCCGCTGGCCGATCCGACCGTGATCGGCGTGTCGTCGTGCGCGGCGATGGGGGCGGTGGCGTCGATCGTGCTGGGGCTGGGCGGCGCCGGCGCCTGGGTCGGGCTGGGCCAGTTCGGCTGGGCGATGGCGGGCGCGATCGGTGCGATGGCGTTGCTCAGCGCGCTCACCGCGCGCGGCGACGCGACCGTCGTGTTCGTGCTGGCGGGGACGGTGCTCGCCAGCCTGGCGGCGGCGCTGACCGCTTTCCTGATCTCGATCGCGCCCAATCCCTATGCGGTGGCGGAGGCGATCGACTGGCTGATGGGGGCGCTGACCGATCGCGGGACCGGCGACGTGCTGCTGGCGGCACCGTTCATCGTCGTCGGCGCGGCGGTGCTGCTGACGACCGGTCGCGCGCTCGACGCGCTGGCGCTGGGCGAGGATGCGGCGCGGTCGTTGGGGATCGATCTCGCGCGGTTGCGCTGGACGGTGGTGATCGGGACCGGGCTCGCGGTCGGGGCGGGGGTCGCGGTGACCGGGGTGGTCGGGTTCGTCGGGCTGGTCGTGCCGCATCTGCTGCGCCCGCTGTTCGGCGCGCGGCCGTCGGCGCTGCTGGTGCCGAGCGCGATCGGCGGGGCGGCGCTGGTGCTGGTGGCGGACAGCCTGTGCCGGCTGGCGCCCGGGGCCGGCGAGGTGCGGCTGGGCGTGGTGATGGCGATGATCGGCGCGCCGTTCTTCCTCGTCCTGCTGCTGCGCGAGGGGACGCGGTCGTGGCGCTGACGCTCGACCGGATCACGCTCCACATGAGCAAGCGTCGCGTGCTCAATGACGTCAGCGTCGCGTTCGCACGCGGTCGCGTGACCGTGATCCTCGGCCCCAACGGCGCCGGCAAGACCAGCCTGCTCCGCGTTGCGGCCGGCTTGCTGACCGCCGACGCCGGCGCGGCGGCGATCGACGGCACGTCGCTCGCCGGCATGGATCGCCGCCACCGCGCCCGCGCGATCGGCTACTTGCCGCAACAGGGCGCGGTCGCCTGGAACATGTCGGCGCGCGATGTCGTCGCGCTCGGCCGCCTGCCGCACGCGAGCGGCCCGCTCGCCGACGCCGCCGCGATCGACAGCGCACTCGCCGCGACCGACACCGCCGGCTTCGCCGCGCGCCCTGTCGGCGAGCTGTCGGGTGGTGAGCGCGCGCGTGTGCTGCTGGCGCGCGTCCTGGCCGGCGATCCCGACTGGCTGCTCGCCGACGAGCCGCTCGCCAGCCTCGACCCCGCGCATCAGCTCGACCTGCTCGACCGCCTGCGCGGGCAGGCGGCGGCGGGGAAGGGGGTGATCGTCGTGCTCCACGATCTCGCACAGGCGGCCCGGGTCGCCGACGACGCCGTGCTGATGGCGGATGGTCGCATCGTCGCGAGCGGGGCGGCGCGCGACGTGCTGACCCCCGACGCGCTCGGCGAGCTGTTCGGGGTGCGGCTCGCGATGCTCCCGGATCATCCGATCGGCATACCGATCGAGCGCCGCTAGCCGCCGCGGCCGCTTGCGCCCGGCGCAATTTAATTACACAGCGGCTTCCAAGGGCACGTCCTCACAGGAGAGTCGCATGCGCATCATCGATCATCACATTGCGGGTCAGGCGGGCGGCGCCGGCGGCGGTCGCACGAGCGAGGTGTTCGACCCCAACACCGGCAAGGTGCAGGCGTCGGTCACGCTGGGCACGCAAGCCGATCTCGACCGCGCGGTCACGGCGGCGCAGGCCGCGCAACCGGCCTGGGCCGCGACCAACCCGCAGCGCCGCGCCCGCGTGATGTTCGCGTTCAAGGCGCTGGTCGAGGCGCATATGGACGAACTCGCGCACCTGCTGTCGTCCGAACACGGCAAGGTGATCGCCGACGCCAGGGGCGACATCCAGCGCGGCCTCGAAGTGGTCGAGTTCGCGTGCGGCATCCCGCACGTGCTCAAGGGCGAATATACGCAGGGCGCGGGCCCCGGCATCGACGTCTATTCGATGCGCCAGCCGCTCGGCATCGGCGCGGGCATCACGCCGTTCAACTTCCCGGCAATGATCCCGCTGTGGATGGGCGCGGTCGCGACCGCGTGCGGCAACGCCTTCATCCTCAAGCCCAGCGAGCGCGACCCCTCGGTCCCGGTGCGCCTCGCCGAACTGATGCGCGAGGCGGGGATGCCGGAGGGTATCTTCCAGGTCGTGCACGGCGACAAGGAAATGGTCGACGCGATCCTCGACCATCCGGCGATCGCGGCGGTCAGCTTCGTCGGGTCGAGCGACATCGCGCACTATGTCTACAATCGCGGCGTCGCGGCGGGCAAGCGCGTCCAGGCGATGGGCGGGGCGAAGAACCACGGCATCGTCATGCCCGACGCCGACCTCGACCAGGTTGTCGCGGACCTGTCGGGCGCGGCGTTCGGTTCGGCCGGCGAGCGCTGCATGGCGCTGCCCGTGGTGGTGCCGGTCGGCGACAAAACCGCGGACGCGCTGCGCGAGAAGCTGATCCCCGCGATCCATGCCTTGCGCGTCGGTGTCTCGACCGATGCGGAGGCGCATTACGGCCCGGTGGTCAACGCCGCGCACAAGAGCCGTGTCGAGAGCTGGATCCAGACCGGCGTCGAGGACGGCGCCGAACTGGTCGTCGACGGCCGCGGCTTCACGCTGCAGGGGCATGAGGAGGGCTTCTTCATCGGCCCGTCGCTGTTCGACCATGTCACGACCGACATGCAGTCGTACAAGGAGGAAATCTTCGGCCCCGTCCTCCAGATGGTCCGCGCAAAGGATTTCGAGGATGCGCTCCGCCTGCCGAGCGATCACCAATACGGCAACGGCGTTGCGATCTTCACCCGCAACGGCCACGCCGCGCGCGAGTTCGCCGCACGCGTGAACGTCGGCATGGTCGGGATCAACGTGCCGATCCCGGTGCCCGTCGCCTATCACACGTTCGGCGGCTGGAAGCGCTCGGCGTTCGGCGACACCAACCAGCACGGCATGGAAGGCGTCAAGTTCTGGACCAAGGTCAAGACCGTGACGCAACGCTGGCCGGATGGCGGCGCGAGCGGGGATTCGGCGTTCGTCATTCCGACGATGGGGTGAGGCGTGCGGGTTCGGCCACGACATGTCATGGCGTTTGCCATCGCCGCCTTGTGGTCGGCCTCCCTGGCTCTGCCGACGATCGCGGTGAAAGGCTATCGGGATTTCGGCTGGTCGATGCTGATCGTCGGCTGGCTCGGCGCGATGCTCGGGCAGGTCGATTGGCTCGGCAATCCGCTCATTCTCATGCTGATCGCGATGTTGCTGCAACGCCGAGCGATGCCGAACGGTTTTGGCGGGATGGCCGGCCTGCTGGCGTTCGTGACGGTGCTGTCGGCGCTGCGGCGAACCGTGATGGTCGACGAGTCGGGAAATTCCTATCCGATCGAGCATCATTATGTCGGCTATTACCTGTGGGTCGCGACGATGGGCCTCGGGGCGCTGACGGCGTTGGTCGCGGCGATCCGGCCAGCCCGGCTGGGGCTAGAGAGTGTTCGAGAGTATGGCGCGCGATGAGGCGTGCTCGACCGATCGGACGACTGCCTCGCCGGCAGGTGGCTCCGGCGCGCCTTCGCTGCGTTATGGTATCGATCGTCCGCGTCGCTTATGACCGGACGCCTTCATCGGGAGATAGATGATGCGCCTTCTCATCCTCGCCGCCGCCGCGCTGGCGATCGCCGGCTGCCACAAGGCGGAGTCGCCGACGATCAACGAGGCGGTGCCCAACGTCTCGACGGTGGACGCCAACGCCATGCCGGAGGACGCCAACGTCACCGACGTGCCGGCCGATGACGGCGACGCCCCAACCGACGAGAATGCCGCGCCGGCACATCGTTCGAGCAAAACGGTCAAGACCACGACCACCGCCAAGACGGAAACCAAATGATCGACCAGTTCGACCTGACCCCCGACCAGCGCGAGATCCAGGACCTCGCGCGCAAGTTCACCGCCGATCGCATCACGCCGTTCGCGGCCAAGTGGGACGAGGAACACAATTATCCCGTCGACGTGTGGAAGGCGGCGGGCGAGCTCGGCTTCGGCGCGATTTACGTCGCCGAGGAATCGGGCGGGATCGGGCTCGGCCGGCTTGAGGCGGCGCTCATCATGGAGGCGATGGCCTATGGCTGCCCCGCGACCAGCGCCTATATCTCGATCCATAACATGGCGACGTGGATGATCGACCGCTTCGGCGGGCAGGAGATCAAGGACCGCTTCCTCCCCAGCCTGGTCGGCATGGACAAGATCGCGAGCTACTGCCTGACCGAGCCCGGCTCCGGTTCCGACGCCGCCGCGCTGAAGACGACCGCGCGGCTGGACGGCGACCATTACGTGCTGAACGGCACCAAGCAATTCATCTCGGGCGCCGGCTATAACGACGTCTATGTCTGCATGGTCCGCACCAGCGAGGAGAAGTCGAAGGGCATTTCCTGCCTGGTGATCGAGAAGGGCACGCCCGGCCTGTCGTTCGGCGCGCCGGAAAAGAAGCTCGGCTGGAACGCCAGCCCGACCGCGCAGGTGATCTTCGAGGATTGCCGCGTGCCGGTCGAGAATCGCGTCGGCGCGGAGGGCGACGGATTCCGCTTCGCGATGGCGGGGCTCGACGGCGGACGGCTCAACATCGGCGCGTGCTCGCTCGGCGGGGCGCAGCGCTGCCTCGACGAATCGGTCAAATATACCAAGGAACGCCAGCAATTCGGCCAGCCCGTCGCCGATTTCCAGAACACGCAGTTCATGCTCGCCGACATGGCGACCGACCTGGAGGCGGCGCGGGCGCTGCTCTATCTCGCCGCCGCCAAGGTGACGGCGAACGCCCCCGACAAGTCGCGCTTCTCGGCGATGGCGAAGCGGCTGGCGACCGACAACGGCTCGTCGATCGTCGATCGCGCGCTGCAACTGCATGGCGGCTACGGCTATCTGATGGACTATCCGATCGAGCGGTTCTGGCGGGACCTGCGCGTCCATTCGATCCTGGAAGGGACCAACCAGGTGATGCGGATGATCGTCGGCCGGGACTTGACGCGGCAGTGAGCGACACCGCCGAGACCGTGCCGGGCGCCGCCGCGTTGTGGCAGGATGCGATCGCCAATATCGGCCGGGCGATGACCGAGGCCGCGCGCGCGCCGATCCCGGCGGCGGCGACGCGGCCGTTCGATCCGCTGGCGCTGATGCGCACCGTGTCCGATTTCGCGATCGGGCTGGGCCAGCATCCGCAGCAGTTGCTCGAGGTGCAATTGCAGGCGGCGCGCGAATGGGGCGACTTCTGGTCGCGCGCGTTCCTGCCGCAGGCACCGGGCGAGAAGGTGCGCGACCGCCGCTTCGCCTCGCCCGCCTGGGACGAGAATCCGTATTTCCGGTCCTTGCGCGACGCCTATCTGCTCGCCTCGAAACAGATCCGCGCGGTGGCGGCGGTGGCGGACCGGCGCGACACGCCCAATGCCGCGATGATCGATTTCCTGGTCGACCAGTATCTGAACGCGATCGCCCCGACCAATTTCGCGATGACCAACCCCGAGGTGGTCAGGCGCACGGTCGCGACCGGCGGCGCCAACCTGGCGCAGGGCTTTGCGCACCTGATCGAGGACGTGGCGGCGGGGAAGGGGATCGTCCGCCGGCGGACCGACCCGGACGCGTTCGTCAAGGGCAGGACGATCGCCGCGACCCCGGGCAGCGTGGTGTTCCAGAACGACCTGTTCCAGCTGATCCAGTACGATCCCGCGACCCCGGACGTCGCGGCCGAGCCGCTGCTCTACGTGCCGCCGCTGGTGAACAAATTCTACATGATCGACCTCCAGCCCAGGTCGAGCCTGGTCAAATGGCTGGTCGATCAGGGGCGGACGGTGTTCGTCATCTCGTGGATCAACCCCGACGAGCGCCATCGCGACATGGGGGTCGAGCAATATGTGCTCGACGGCATCGTCACGGCGATCGGCGAGGCGCGCAAGCGGAGCGGGGCGGACGCGGTCGACCTGTTCAGCTTCTGCCTGGGCGGGACGCTGGTCGCGGTCGCGCTGGCCTGGCTGGCGGCGCAGGGGCGGCAGAGCGAGGTCAACACCGCGACGCTGATCGGCAGCATGGTCGACTTCGCCGACATGCGCGACTGGTCGGCGTTCGTCCACGAAGCGCATCTCGACGCGCTCGAAGGGCATCTGGAGCGACAGGGCTTCATCGATTCGACCGAGTTGCAGCAACTCTTCGCGACGGTGCGGTCGAACGACCTGATCTGGTCGTCGGTGGTCAACCATTACCTGCTCGACAAGGCCGCGCCGCCCAGCGACCTGCTCTACTGGTTCGAGGATGGCGCGCGCATCCCGCAGGCGTTCCTGAAGAGCTACAATCGCGGGCTGCTGGCGTCGAACGCGCTGAAGGAGAAGACCGGGTTCAGCGTCGGCGGGGTCGAGATCGACCTGGCCGCGATCGCGACGCCGATCTTTCTCGTCGCGCTGAAGGACGACCATGTCTCGGCGTGGGAGGCGGTCTATGACGGCGGCCGGCTGTTCGGCGGGCCGGTGACGTTCGTGCTCGGCGGATCGGGGCACAATGCCGGCGTCATCAATCCGCCCGCCGCCAACAAGCACGGTTACTGGACCAGCGACGTCCGGCCCGACGCGGCGCGGGAATGGCTGGCGGGTGCGGAGAAGCACGACGGCTCGTGGTGGCCTGCCTGGGATGCCTGGCTGAGCGAGCACGGCACCGCGAAACGCGTCCACGCGCGCACGCCCGCCGACGCGATCGAGCCCGCCCCGGGCAGCTATGTTTCCATCACGCACTGAGGGGATTTGCGTGAATTTGATGACCACCGACGACGTGCGTACGTACGTGGACAAATGCGCCGGTCGCTTGCGACTCGACCGGCCGAAGGCGCTGCATTCGCTCAACCTGGCGATGGTGCGGGCGATGATGCGGGCGCTGCTCGACTGGCGGCACGATCCCGACGTGCGGATCGTGCTGATCGATCATGCCGAGGGCAGGGGCTTCTGCGCCGGCGGCGACGTCGTGACGATCGCGAAGGACGTACCGCAGGGCGCGACGGCGGGGCACGAATTCTTCTTCCACGAATATCGCCTCAACCATCTGATGTACACGTACCCGAAGCCGGGGGTCGCGTTCATGGACGGGGTGACGATGGGCGGCGGCGTGGGGATCGCGTGCCCGTGCCGCTATCGCGTCGCGACCGAGCGGACTTTGTTCGCGATGCCCGAGACGACGATCGGCCTGTTCCCCGATGTCGGCGGCGGGCGGTACCTGTCGCGGCTACGGGGGCGGAGCGCGCAGTATCTCGCGTTGACCGGCGCGCGGCTCGACGGGGCGGATTGCGTAGCGATGGGGCTGGCCAATTTCTATGTGCCGTCCGACGCGCTGGACGACGTGAAGGCGCAGATCTGCGCGACCCCGGAAAAGACCGAATCGATCTTGGCTGGCGCCGCGATCCCGCCGCCGCCAGCGAAGATCGTCGGCCAGCTCCCCGACATCGACCGCCTGTTCGCGTCGGACGATTACGAGACCATCCTGCGCGACCTCGAAGCCGATGGCGGCGAGTGGGCGACCGCGCAACTGGCGACGCTGGCGCAGCGCTCGCCGACGTCGTGCAAGGTCTCGCTCAAGATGCTGGTCGAAAGCCCGCGCCACCTCCACTTCGTCGACGAGATGCGGATGGAGTTCGCGATCATGGTGCGGATGTACCAGGCGCCCGACTTTGCCGAGGGCGTGCGCGCGCTGCTGATCGACAAGACCGGCGATCCGCGCTGGACCCCGCCGACCCCGTCGCAAGTTACCGACGCGATGGTCGACGCCTATTTCCAGCCGCTGCCGGCCGACCGGGCTTGGACCCCGTTGCCGGCGAAGGAGTGAGACGATGAGCTACGAAACGATCCTGGTCGAGCAGCGCGACGGCGGCGTCACGCTCATCACGCTCAACCGGCCGCAGGCGCTGAACGCGCTCAACAATCAGGTGCTGGGCGAACTGGTCGCCGCGGCGCAGGCGTTCGACGCCGACCCGTCGCAGGGCTGTGCCGTGCTGACCGGCAGCGAGAAGGCGTTCGCCGCGGGCGCGGACATCAAGGAGATGCAGCCGCAATCGTTCGGCGAGATGTACGGCGGCAACTACTTCGCCGGGTGGGAGATGTTCACCCGCACGCGAAAACCCGTGATCGCCGCGGTCGCCGGCTTCGCGCTGGGCGGTGGGTGCGAACTGGCGATGATGTGCGACTTCATCCTCGCCGCTGATACCGCGAAGTTCGGCCAGCCGGAGATCAAGCTCGGCGTCGCGCCCGGCATGGGCGGGTCGCAGCGGCTGACCCGCGCGGTCGGCAAGGCGAAGGCGATGGAGATGTGCCTGACCGGCCGCTTCATGGATGCGGCAGAAGCGGAGCGCGCCGGGCTGGTGTCGCGGATCGTCCCCGCCGCCGAGCTGATCGACGAGGCGGTGAAGGTCGCCGCGCAGATCGCCGGCATGGCGCCGCTCGCGGTGCTGGCCAACAAGGAAATGGTCGACGCCGCGTTCGAGACGATGCTGGGCCAGGGCGTCCAGTTCGAACGCCGCCTGTTCCACGGCCTGTTCGGGTCGCAGGACCAGAAGGAAGGCATGACCGCCTTCGTCGAGAAACGGCCGGGGAGCTGGGTAGGGAAGTAGGTTTTCCCCTCCCGCTTGCGGGAGGGGCTAGGGGTGGGCAGGCGCTCACCAATCAACAATCCCGCTTGTGGCTGGCCGGGGGCCCACCCCCAGCCCCTCCCGCAAGCGGGAGGGGAGTATAGAATGGCACGCGTCGCATTCATCGGTCTCGGCAACATGGGCGGCGGGATGGCCGCGAATCTGGCGAAGAAGGGGCATGACGTCCGCGCGTTCGACCTGTCGGCCGACGCGCTCGACAAGGCGAAGGCGGCCGGGTGTTTGCCCGTCGCGAGCGCGGTAGAGGCGTGCGACGGGGCGGAGGCGGTGGTGACGATGCTGCCCGCCGGCAAGCACGTCGAAGGCGTCTACAGCGACAGCGTGTTCGGCGCCGCCCCCGCCTCCGCCATCCTGATCGACTGTTCGACGATCGACGTCGCCACCGCCAAGCGAGTCGGCGCCGCCGCGCTCGCCAAGGGGCTGACGATGGTCGACGCGCCCGTCTCCGGCGGGATCGCCGCCGCCACTGCCGGCACGCTGACCTTCATGGTCGGCGGCGCGGCCGAAGGGTTCGAGCGGGCCGAGCCGTTCCTGGCGGACATGGGCAAGGCGGTGATCCATGCTGGCGCGAGCGGCGCGGGCCAGGCCGCCAAGATCTGCAACAACATGGTGCTGGGCGCGGAGATGATCGCGACGTGCGAGGCGTTCCTGCTCGCCGACAAGCTCGGGCTGGATCCGCAGAAGTTCTTCGACATCGCCAGCGTGTCGTCGGGGCAGTCGTGGTCGTTGACCAGCTACGCGCCATGGCCCGGGGTCGGGCCGGAAACGCCCGCCGACCGCGACTATCAGGGCGGCTTCGCGACCGCGCTGATGCTGAAGGATCTGCGGCTGGCGATGGAGGCGGCTGCCTCGGTCGATGCCGACACGCCGATGGGCGCGCGCGCGGCCGAGCTGTACGCCAAGTTCGACGAGGCGGGGAATGGCGGGCTCGATTTCTCGGCGATCATCCGGATGCTCGGCCACCAGTCATGAGCGTCGCGTTCCGCCGCGAGTCCGACGAGGAGCATAAGGAGCCGCGCTTCGAACTGCCGATTCCGCCGGGGCCGAACCTGGTGACCGAAGGTGGCCCGGCGCTGATCGACGCGCGGATCGCCGCGCTGGAGGCGGAAGCGACGGATGCCGACGAGGCGCGGCGCGGGGAGATCGCGCGCGACTTGCGCTACTGGAACACCCGTCGCGTCACCGCGATCGTCGCGCCGCCGCCACCGGCCGACGAGGTCGCCTTCGGCAGCCGCGTGCGAATCCGGATCGACGGGGCGGCGCGCGACATCCGCATCGTCGGCGACGACGAGGCCGACCCCGCCGCCGGCCTGATCGCCTTCTCCGCCCCGCTCGCCCGCGCGCTGATCGGGCTGGGGGAGGGCGAGGACGCGACGCTGCCGGGCAGGGGCGACGTGGTCGAGGTGGTGGAACTGTCGCCCACCGGCCTGCCGCCCCACGCCTGACGCTTTCCGGCATCGGCCTGCCGCTCGACCCTCGCTGACGTGCTTCCGCGCGTTTTCCTACAGCCGCGATTGCGCATATAGCCGGGCCGCGCTCTTTCTCAGCATCGGCATACCCTTTCCCGGTCTCGCGACCGGCGCGTGCGGCATGCATCGTATCGGCGGCCGTCCCGGCCGGCGCGGCGGCGCTACCCCCGTCAAGTTTGTCAAGTTTGGCGCGGCCGCGATCGCGTCACGCCTGTTTGCCCGCCGCCGCAATCGCGCTACACCGCCCGCCAGGGGGAGCAGGCAACATGGCGACGATCGTAGCGGAGGACTTGCGACCGGACCCGAGTCCGGCCGACATCCGGCTGGTCATCACCGCCTCGTCGCTCGGTACCCTGTTCGAATGGTACGATTTCTTCATCTACGGCACGCTGGCGTCGATCATCGGCAAGACCTTCGTCCCGTCCGACAACGAGACCGTGCGGATGGTGCTGGTTTGGGCCGGATTCGCGGTCGGGTTCGGCTTCCGCCCGTTCGGCGCGGCGTTGTTCGGGTTCCTCGGCGACCGGCTCGGGCGCAAATACACCTTCCTCGTCACGATCACGCTGATGGGCATCGCCACCGCCGGGGTCGGGCTGATCCCGCCCGCCGCGCAGATCGGCTTGTGGGCGCCGGGCATCGTCATTTTCCTGCGTATCCTGCAGGGGCTGGCGCTGGGCGGCGAATATGGCGGCGCGGCGATCTACGTCGCGGAACATTCGCCGCCGGGCAAGGCGGGGTTCTACACCAGCTTCATCCAGGCATGCGTGGCGGGCGGGTTCATCCTCAGCCTGGTCATCGTCCTGCTGACCAAGCTGGTCGTGAGCGAGGCGGCGTGGGCCGCCTGGGCATGGCGTTTCCCGTTCGTGTTCTCGCTGGTGCTGCTCGGCGTGTCACTGTGGATGCGGCTGAAACTCAGCGAAAGCCCGGTGTTCAAGGCGATGAAGGAAGCCGGCGAGACGGTGAAGAACCCGATCAAGGCGAGCTTCACCTATCCGGGCAATCTCAAGCGCTTGTTCGTGGCGCTGTTCGGGATCGCGGCGGGGCTGACGGTCATCTGGTACACGGCCCTGTTCTCGACGCTGACCTTCCTGACCACGACGATGCGCGTCGAGGAGACGACGGCGCAGCTGATCGTCGGCGCCGGCGGGCTGATGGGGCTGTTCTGGTTCATCCTGTTCGGACGGCTGTCCGACGCGGTCGGGCGGAAGGCGCCGATCGTGATCGGCTATGCCGCGACGCTGGCGCTGCTGTTCCCGATCTTCTGGGTGATGGGCAGCGCCGCCAACCCGGCGCTGACCCACGCCAACATGCGCGCGCCCGTCGTCGTCAGCGGCCCGACCTGCCAGTACGACCTGACGACGATGGTCCTGTCGCAGCAGCAGAAGGACAAATGCGCGCAACTGCTCGATTATTTCTCGAAGAAGGGCATCGCCTATACGAAGGAGACGACGCCCGTGGTCGCGGTCTCGATCGGCGGCGACGCGGTGACCGACACCAGTCCCAAGGGGCTCGACGCGGCATTGGCGGCGAACGGCTATCGCCTCGACAAAGTGCGCCCGACGCCGTTCGGGGTCATTATCATCCTGGCCGCGATGCTGGTGATGAGCGCGCTGGCAGGTGCCACGTACGGGCCGGTGGCGGCGTTGCTGGCGGAGATGTTTCCGCCACGCATCCGCTACAGTTCGATGTCGATCCCCTATCACATCGGCACCGGCTATTTCGGCGGTTTCCTACCGCTCATCAGCCAGTTGATCGTCGCCAAGACCGGGCATCCCTATGCCGGGCTGTGGTATACGTGGATCGTGGTGGCGGTCGCGCTGGTGGTGACATTGTGGGGGCTGGAGGGCGCCGCCGCGCCGCCGCGGGTCGTGCCCGCGGACGAGACCTGACGGGCGTCTGCTCGCGAAGGGAGGCCCGCCCGCAGCCCGGCGGGCGCGAGAAAAGCCACGACACGATCGGCATCCCGACCTAGGGGCTGACCCGATGTCCGCTCCCTTGCGCCTCCGCCGCGACGCCGATGCCCTGGTCGCCAACTGGCGCGCGCTGGCGCGGCTGAGCGGGCTCGCGACGTGCGGCGCGGCGATCAAGGCCGATGGCTACGGCCTCGGCGCGCGCTGGGTCGCGACGACGCTGATGGCGGCTGGGTGCCGCGAGTTCTTCGTCGCGACCTGGGCGGAAGCGGCGGCGCTGGCCGACCTTGGCTTGCCGGCGCTGTCGGTGCTCCACGGCGTGCGGGCGGAGGACATGGCGCTGGCGCGGTCCGGCATCGCGACCCCGGTGCTCAACACCACGGCACAGGCGGCGCGCTGGCGGGACAGCGGCGGCGGTGCATGCCACGTCATGCTCGACACTGGCATGAACCGGCTGGGCCTGGGCGAGGGCGATCTGGCGGCGGGTGCGCTCGACGGCCTCGCGGTCGACGTGGTGATGAGCCACCTCGCCTGCGCCGATGAGGACAGCGCGATGAACGGCGTGCAGTTGCGCCGGTTCGGCGAGCTGGCGCCGCGCGTACCAGCGCAGCGCCGCAGCCTCGCCAATTCCGCGGCGATCGCGCTCGGCCCCGATTATGCCTTCGACCTGACGCGTCCCGGGCTCGCGCTGTACGGCGGCGTACCGCGTGGTGAGCTTGCCGGCATGATCCGCCAGGTCGCCTTCCCCCAGGCGCAAGTCCTCCAGCGCCGGAGCGTGCCCGCGGGGCAAACGGTCGGTTATAACGCGACCTGGACCGCGCCCGCCGACACCGACGTCGCGATCGTCAACTACGGCTATGCCGACGGCTATTTCCGCGGCTTCTCCAACCGCGGCCACGCCTTGTTCGACGGCGCCGAACTCCCCGTCATCGGCCGCGTGTCAATGGACCTGATTGCGATCGACGTCACCGGCCACGACGTGGCGGAAGGTGACTGGCTCGACCTGGACTTTGCGCTGCCGCTAGCCGCCGCGCAATCAGGCATGTCGCAATACGAGCTTCTGACGGGTTTGAGCGGACGGTTCGAGCAGGCATAAAAAAGGGTGGCTGCCAATGGCAACCACCCTTGTCCAGTGTCTTCAGATTATCAGAACTTCAGCTTCACGCCCGCATAGAAGCGGCGACCGATCGGGTCATACGTACCCGCGTCGGTCTCAGTGCCCGTGCTGTCGCCTGGGATGCCGCTGATGAGGAGCGGGGTTGCCGCATTTGTCAGGTTGTTGACGCCCACAAACATCTCGTAATGATCCGAAGGCGTGAACCGCACCTGAAGGTCGGCAGTGAAGTAAGCGGGGATCTTGAACGCAGCAGCGCCATGATCCTCGCCAAACACCCCGGTGGTGAACGATGCCGGCAGATTGGACCGGCCAATATAGTTACCCCGACCCGTGATCGTGAAATCCCGAGTGCTGAAGCTGATCGTGCCGCTGGCACGGTCACGCGGTGCGCCTTCGTCACCCGCCGAATCCGTAGCACCCGGTGTGCTCGGATCTTTCAGGCTGAACACGTGGGTGTACGCGATCTTGCCGCTCGCCGTACCGCCCAGCACTGCCGTGCGATAGCTGAGTGTCGCGTCGATACCCTTGGTTTGGTAATCACCGAAGTTGCCGTTGATCGTGTTGATGAACTGCAACGAACCCGGGCTGTTCGGGCCTTCTTGTCCGGCACGGCGAACGACCAGCGCACAGAACGATTCGTCTTGCGTGCTACCGGCGGCACCGTAGCAGGAGTTGAGAATGCCCTGACGATCGTACGACGAGATCAGGTGGCTGATCCGGATATTGAAATAATCCACCGTCAGCACGAAGTTGCGCAAGGCGTGGATCGACGTCGGATTGATGACCGTACCAACCGTGAACGTCCGGCCAGTTTCTGCTTCGAGGTTCGGATTGCCCGAGTTGAAGCCAGAAATGCCCTGGATGTCGGACTGGTTCAGCGTGAACGTCCCGCCGTTGGCTGCAATGTTCGCAAGAACGCCAGCATCCTGACGGCACCGTGCCGAAGTAGCAGTCGTCGACGTTGCGGTAACGCCGTTACAAGGGTCGCTCAGACCGGTGGGGAAGGTCTGGCTACGGCCAGCGAACAACTCGCCGATATTCGGCGCGCGGGTCGCATGGGCGAGAACCGCCCGGAACCGGATGTCCTTGACCGGGGCGAAGACGACACCAGCGTTCCAGCTATACACCGTGCCGACGGCACTCAGCGAATAATCCGAAACGCGACCGGCGGCGCTGACTTCCAGCGCATGAAAGAACGGCTTGTCCGAGATCAGCGGAACACGGATTTCGCCATAGGCTTCCTTCACGTTGAACGTGCCGAACGTGTTCGCGATCGCATTGCCGCCGTTAAGCCCCGCAACGGTCAGCGCGTCGTTGACGGCGCTGCTCGTCTCCTTGCGATACTCGACACCGAGCGCGACACCGACCGGGCCCGCCGGCAAGTGGAACAGGTCACCCGACAGGTTGGCACCAGTATCGATCTGCTCGATATTGGTGTTACGCGTCTGACCGGCTTGGATGTAGTTCACCGCGGCGGCGCTGATCGAACCCGGGCCACCGAAGATGTTGGCAGGAGCGCAGCCTTGTGCGCGAGCCGTGGCGCTGGCGCAGATTGGGCCATTGCCGCTCGGAATGACTTCCAAGGCGTTGAGGAAGCTTGGCAGGTTGACCTGACCGGAACCGACCTGCGACTCCGTGGTTTGCCCGTAGGTGTAATAGGCATCCCACTTGAAGTTGCCGAACACCTTGCCATCGAGGCCCGCAAGCGCGCGGAAGGTCTGGCGGCGCGCCGTGTACGTACGAGGTCCGAAGTCCGCCAGACGACGTGTGAACGAAATATCCTTCAGGCCGTCGCCCGTCCGATCGGTCGCATTATTGTAGATGAAGTCAGGCACGTACGGATTACGAACGATCGTGCCGTCGGCAAGACGAGTCTCGATCGGAATGAACCCGCTACAAGTCTTTGCCGCCACACCCGAAATACACGCGTTCGGTGCAATGCCGTTGACGCCCGAGGTCTGGAACGGGAACGGCTCAATCAGCGTGGTAACCTGGGTACGCGCGAAGTTGCCTTCGATCGTGGCGTTGATGTTGTCACTGACGGCGTAATTGCCGCGCAACGCCAGGAGGTAGCGCTCGACTGGAACGGCGATGGTGCGGAACGCACTGCGATTGAAGCCGGTCGCGGCACCGAGCGAAGGATGGCAGGGATCGGTCGTCGTGCAAGCTCGGACCGTCGACGGCACGCCATCGCTGTTGTGAACCAGGCCGTTCGTGTTGGGAACGATCAGCGTGCCGTTCGGGCCGACGATGCGCGACAGCGAGCCGAACGTGATCGTGCCGCCGGGCACGAAGCTCGACAGAAACGGACGATATGCCTGGAACAGGCGAGAGTAATCGCCGTTCGTGCCGATCGAGTTGCCGCAGCCACCCGAAGCATCGGCGATCTGATAGCAGGCGTTCTGGTCGACCGCGGTGCGGTCACGGCCGGCGGAGTACACGCCTTTTTCACGCGTGGCACCGGCGTAAATCATGACATTGCCGCGATTGTCGTCGAAGTTGGCGCCCATCATCGCGCCGACCTGATAGTTGGCACCATCGCCTTCCTGCGTGATCCCGCTCTGCGAAGTGAGCTGCAGGCCGCTGAAGTTCTTCTTGTAGATGAAGTTGACGACGCCGGCGATCGCGTCCGAACCGTAGACCGACGACGCGCCACCCGTCAGGACTTCGATGCGCTCGACGAATTCACTCGGAATGGTGTTGAGGTCGACGATATTCGTGCCGGGAACGCCTGCGACCGTACGATGGCCGTTGATAAGAACCAGCGTACGCGAGGTGCCGAGATTGCGAAGGTCGATCGAGGCGACGCCGCCGCTCGACGTCAGGAAGTTCGAGTTGGTACGGCTGAAGGTCGGAGCGGCAGAGACCGCCGGGTTTTCCTGCAGAACAGCCTGAACGTTGAGCGCACCCTTGTCTTGGATATCGCGCGCGTCGATCACCTGCAGCGGTGAAGGCGAGGTGAGCGTCGGCGACGCAATACGCGAACCGGTGACGACGACGTCGCCCGAGCTGTCGCAGTTGGCGGCGGTCGGATTTACCTTACAAATATCGGCGTCATTCGTTTCCGGCGGCGGCGTGGTCGCCGTCGTCTGAGCAAGCGCCGGAGCGGCGAACGAGCTTATACCGATGAAAAGAGTCGACGCTAAGAGACGACGACGAAAAGCGGTTGTCATGGAAACCCCCTTGTCTGTTTACGGACAAATTATCGCGAGTCAGGCTCGATCAGTCCTGTCTCAGAGCTTAAGCGGCACGAAGGTCGATGGGCAAGGCAACCGTTAACCCCGCGGCCCGCCTGCGTAAAAGTTTCATAAGCTTGTTGTAAAACAGTCACACTTGCGAGCGTAGGCGTTGGCGCGCAAGCTCGCAAAATCAGCAGGGGGAACCGAAATGCGCGTTGGATGCACGCTCATGCTTACCGCTTTGGCGATCGGCGCTTCCACGCCAGCAATAGCCAAGAAATCTCAGTCATCAGCCGACAAGATGCTGGACGCGCTTGTGGAGTGCCAGTCGATCAGCGATGTTACGCAACGACTCGTCTGTTTCGATACGCGGGTTAACGAGTTGAAGGTAGCCCGCGTTCGTGACAAGTCCTTTCTGGCCTCCCACGACGAGCGGCAGCAGTTCACGCCGATCGATGCGACCGCAGCGAATATCGCGGAAGTCGGAGAGGGCCAGTGGTTGTTGGTGCTATCCGATGGGTCGATCTGGCGGACGACCGAAGCCATCCGATTTGAGCCGAAAAAAGGCGACAAAGTGCATGTCGCGAAAGGCGCATTAGGAGCCTATCTCGCGAATATCGCTAAAGAAAGAGCGATACGTGTCCGACCACTGCGGTAGCGAATTCTACCGTTCCACGCACATCGCGATACCCATGCCGCCGCCGATGCATAGCGTCGCCAGGCCCTTCTTCGCGTCGCGGCGCTGCATTTCGTAGAGCAAAGTAGTCAAGACGCGTGCGCCGCTCGCGCCGATCGGGTGGCCGATGGCGATCGCGCCGCCGTTGACATTGACGCGGTCGGCGTCCCAGCCGAGTTCCTTGCCGACCGACAGCGCCTGGGCGGCGAACGCCTCGTTGGCTTCGATCAGATCGAGGTCGGCGATAGTCCAGCCGGCCTTTTCCAGCGCGCGGCGGCTGGCGGGGACGGGGCCGATGCCCATGATCGACGGATCGACCCCGGCCGAGGCCCAGCTGGCGATGCGCGCCAGCACCGGCGCACCGCGCCGCTTGGCCTCGTCGGCGGACATCACGACCAGCGCGGCGGCGCCGTCGTTGAGGCCAGACGCATTGGCGGCGGTCACCGTCCCGTCCTTCTTGAACGCCGGGCGCACGCCCGACACGCCGTCGATCGTCGCGCCCGCGCGGATATATTCGTCGTCGGCGACGATCGTGTCGCCCTTGCGGCCCTTGACCGTCACCGCGGCGATCTCGTCCTTGAACCGCCCGGCGGCGCGCGCTGCCTCCGCCAGGTTCTGCGAGCGGACCGAGAATTCGTCCTGCTCGCCCCGCGTGACCTGATACTGCTCGGCCAGATTCTCGGCGGTGATGCCCATGTGATAACCGTTGAAGACGTCGGTCAGGCCGTCCTTAATCATCGTGTCGACCAGGCTGAGATCGCCCATCTTGGTGCCGCCACGCAGGTTCTGCGCGTGCATCGACAGCGACATGCTTTCCTGCCCGCCCGCGACGACGATGCTGGCATCGCCCGTCGCGACAGCCTGCGCCGCCAGCGCGACCGCGCGCAGCCCGCTGCCGCAGACCTGGTTGACGCCCCAGGCCGGGACTTCCTTCGGGATGCCGGCCGCCATCGACGCCTGGCGCGCGGGGTTCTGGCCCTGGCCGGCAGTCAGTACCTGTCCGAGGATCACTTCCGACACGTCGGCGCCCGCCACGCCCGCCTGCGCCAGCGCCGCCTCGATCGCGATCCGGCCGAGTTCGTGCGCCGGGGTGGTCGCGAACGATCCCAGGAAGCTGCCGACGGGAGTGCGCTTGGCGGCGGTGATGACGATGTCGGTCATGGCAGGTCGCTCCGATAAGAATATTCGCGTGCGCTGTAGCGTCCCGAGGCCGCTACCGCCAGTGCCGCGACTGCACACAAGGGCGTTGCCGTTACGGATAGCTGGCGATGCTGCACCCATTCCGCGCAACATGTTGCAGCGCATCAAGAATCGGTGATAGGCTAGTACCAACTTCCGCGAGGTCCGATCGATGAAGAAGCATGCCGCCGGCGATAGCACGGTCATCATCAAGAAATACGCCAACCGCCGGCTCTACAATACCGAGAGCTCGTCCTACATCACGCTCGATCACTTGGCGGCGATGACTCGCAGCGGCCGCGACTTCAAGGTGGTCGACGCCAAGACCGACGAGGACATTACCCACAACGTCCTGACCCAGATCATCATGGAAGAGGAGAGCCGCGGGCAGACGATGCTGCCGGTGAATTTCCTGCGCCAGCTGATCGCGATGTACGGCGATTCGATGCAGGCGATGGTGCCGGGGTATCTGGAGGCGTCGATGGCGAGCTTCCGTCGCAATCACGAGCAGTTCAAGTCGGCGGTCGAGGGCGCGTTTGCCAACTCGCCGTTCGCGGAGATCGCCAAGCGCAACATGCAGATGTTCGAGGCGGCGACTCAGGCGTTCAAGCCGGGTACCCCCGCTGGAACGTCGGCCACGGAGGGCAAGGACGATGAGGTCGCGGCGCTGAAGGCCGAACTCAGCCGCCTGCGCGAGAAGATCGACAAGCTCGACCAGTAAGGTGACGAGCGATCAGCAGGTCGCAGCCGGCGTCGCCGTGGCGGCGGCGGTGCTGGCGATCGCCGCCGGCATGATCGACTGGCGGCAGAAGAAGCGGCGGAACCTGGACCGGGTGAGCCTGCTCGACTGGCGCACCGTCCAATTGGTGGCGCTGGTCGCGACGATCGTCGCGGCGGCGTTCGCGCTGCACTGAGTCAGTAGAAACGCGCCAACGTCAGCGCGCGGGTCGGGCCGTTGCACAGGCCGAGCTGGACGACGCGGCCCGGCGTGCCGATCGCCCAGCGCGCGATCGGGTCGGTGAGATAACGCGAGGTGATCGCGGTGCCGTCGATCCGGCAGATTTCCTCGCCCGTGCGCCAACCGCCCGCCGCGGCCGGCCCGCCGCGCATCACGTGGAGCACGCGGAGCCGATCGCTCGCCACGCCGACGAGCAACCCGCTGGTCGAGCGCAGGGCGGGCGCGGCATCGCCGGTCGCGGCCGGCGCCAGCACCATTCGCCCGGCGCCGGGATCGAGCAGCACGCGGAACCGTTGCAGCACGCCGATCCCGATCCGCCCTGACGCGCCAATCTGGGCGAGGAAACCGCGCTCACCCTCAAGCGACGCCGCTGCCTCGCCGACATCGGCGTCGCCGATCGTGACGCCGGGCATCACCGCGAGTTCGGACTGGACTGGCCCGGCGACGCTGTACGCGATGGTCGTGGTGGTGGCCGGTCGCGCCGGCCCCAGTGCACGCCACGCTTCCGCCGACAGAGCGAGCGCCGAGCCGTCGCCGGTATCGATAATGACCGGACGCACGCGCATGGCACCCAGTCGAAGCTCGCTGGCGTAGAGCGGTCCGCGCATCTCTAGTGGGGCGGTAGCGCCGGCGAACGGCAATTGCCCGCTCGGCAACAGGCGGAAGCGGCGGTTGGCGAAATCGATGTCGAGGGCGTAGTGGCGCACGATGTCGGCACCGATCACCGCGTCGACCGCGCCGTCGCCACCGGTCGCGGCGGCGGGCAGATCGATCACAGCCAGCCGTCCGCCGCTCTTGGTGAGTCCCCCAATCGTCAGTGTTTGCCCCGCGACCTGGCCGATCGCCACGCTGCCGCCGACGCCGAGCCCACGCTCACCGTCGTCGATGCGAAGGTGCGCGTTCTTCGCCCAGGTGCGGGATATGGCGGACTGGCTGAAACCGGTGTCGAGCAGCGCGGTCGCTGGGCGTCCATCGATCGTGATCGGAAAACGGATCTGGTTACCAGCGGTGCGCTCGAACGAAACCCATTGCACGTCGGCGGCGGCCGCGAGGAGGTCGGGCGCGATCGTCGGGGCCGGCATAGCCGCCGTCAGCGGCAGCGCGAAAAGCGCGATCCAGGGTGCCATGCGGCGCATGGCCACGATGTAAGGCGGCGCTCAGAATCCTAACAGGGCGTTAACCGCGATTGTCGGCAACGCAGGGCAGTTCGGCAAAGCCAGTTTCAGGTCGGTCATGCCCCCAGCATGACCTGCAACGCGTGGGACGCGTTGCACCTGAAACTCGTCGGTCCTCGCTACGCGAGGCCGGCCGCGCTTTTTGCGGACGCGATTTAGCGTCGCTAAATCGCTGCACAAAAGCTTACAAACAGGCTTCCAGGAACGCCTGGTCGAAGCCGAACTGCCGCGCCTTCTCGATCGTGTAGGGGCGCAGACCCATCGCGCGGTACTCGCCGACGATCTTGCCGTCGGCGCTCTCGTCGAGATACTCGAACTTGAACAGCTCCTGCGTCACGATGACGGGGCCTTCCATCCCGATGACCTCGGTGATGTTGGTCACGCGGCGCGAGCCGTCGCGCAGGCGCTTGACCTGGACGATCATGTCGACCGAATCGGCGATCTGGCGCGAAATCGCTTCCTTCGGGATCTTGATGTCGCCCATCAGCACCATGTTCTCCATACGGCCCAGGCATTCGCGCGGGCTGTTGGAGTGAAGCGTACACATCGACCCGTCGTGACCGGTATTCATCGCCGCGAGCAAGTCGAAACACTCGCTGCCGCGGATTTCGCCGAGGATGATGCGATCCGGACGCATACGCAGCGCGTTCTTGACGAGGTCGCGGATGGTGATCTCGCCCTGGCCTTCCAGGTTGGCGGGGCGCGTTTCGAGCGGCAGCCAGTGCGGCTGCTGCAGCCGGAGTTCGGCAGCGTCCTCGATCGTCAGCACGCGCTCGCCCGGGTCGATCATCTTCGACAGGGCGTTGAGCATCGTCGTCTTACCCGAGCCGGTACCGCCCGAGATGACGATGTTGAACCGGCACGCGCCGGCGATCTTCAGCGCGGTCGCCATCTTGGTCGACATGCTGCCGAACCCAGCCATCATGTCGAGCGTGATCGGCTTGTCGGAGAATTTACGTATCGAGATCGCGGTGCCGCGCAAGCTCAACGGCGGGACGATCACGTTGACGCGAGAGCCGTCCTTCAGGCGGGCGTCGGCGAGTGGGGTCGTCTGGTCGACGCGGCGGCCGACCGAGTTGCAGATGCGCTGCGCGATCTGGAACAGATGCTCCTCGTCGCGGAACTGGATCTGCGCGAGCTCCAACTGGCCCTTGCGCTCGACGAAGGTCTGGTCGGGGCCGTTGACCATGATGTCGCTGATGTTCGGGTCGGCGAGCAGTTCCTCGAGCGGCCCCAAGCCCAGCAGTTCGTCGACCAGCACCTTCTCCAGCGCGAACTGCTCGCGCCGGTTGAGCGTCAGCTTCAGCTCGGCGAGCACTTCGCCGATGATCGGGCGAAATTCCTCGGCCAGCTCGTCCTTGTTGAGCGTGGCGGCGGCTTCCGGATCGACGCGTTCGAGCAGGCGCGGCAGCACCTGTTCCTTGATCTTGTGGACCGAGGCCTCGAACCCCTCGCCGCGCGAGCTGCCCGATTCGGCGCTGGCGTTCTGGCGATCGGCGAGCCGCTGCATCGCGTCCATCGCGACGCCGGGCATGTTGGCGGCGGGCGATGACGGCGGCGCTTCGGGGGCGGTGGGAAGGGGCGGGAATTGCTCGGCTAGATTCGGCTCGGCGCGCATGCCGCCCCCACCCTGCATCGGCTTGGCCACGCCGAAGGCTGGGCGCGCAGCCGGTCCGCTGCCGCCATTCCGCCGTCCGAACGCACTCATGCCATTTGCCCCTTCAAGGTCATCCGACGATCGTAGGGGCTAAGGTTTGACAATTTCCTAACCAAGTTCGGCGCGGCTGGCTGGCGCGAGCAGGGCATTGATCGATCGGCATCCTTTGGCGGCGCGGGCGGTAATTTTTGCTGCGGGCTATGGTGTAGGACGTAATTCGCCGCTAACGGCGTTCGACACGAAGTTTCTTCATGAGTTTATTATGAGCACGAAAGTTTCAACGCCGTCACTATCGTCGGATGACACGCGCGCGATCTGGCGCGTGGGACGGGTCGATCTCCGGTCGGCGGTGGCGGAGCATGCGTGGCCCGTTGCGCGGGTCGAGCTCGACCACCGCACGCGCGGGCGCGTGACTGATATCGGTTCGGCCCCCGGCGCGTTCGATGCGGCGTTCGCCGCTGCGGCGCATATCCTGGAGATCGCGCCGACGCTGACCAGTTACGAAGTGCGCTCCGCCGATCGCGACGAGGACGGCGCGTTGCAGATCACGATCGACGTGCGGATCGAGCTCGACGGCGAAGGATATGCCGGGACCAGCAGCGGATCCGATCTGGTCGAATGCTCGCTGATCGCCTGGCTCGATGCGGCGATGAAAACGCCGGCGGTGCGCGGGGAGGGCTAAGCTCCAGCCTTTGCACGGTATTAACCAACGCCGGCTAGCACGGCGGTATGCCTGCAATCGATTTCGAGGATTCGCCCGGAAGTCTCGCCAAGTGGTTGGCGCCGACGCTGGTGGCGGTCGCCTATTTCCTGTCCGCCGTGCTCGGTCTTGCGCTCAGCCGCGGGAGCGACGGGATCGCGGCGTTGTGGCCCGCCAACGGGGTGCTGCTCGCGGCATTACTCTTGAGCCCCGTCCGGCGGCGGCCGGCGTTCGCGATCGGGTGTTTTCTCGCCAGCATGGTGTCGAACGCCAATGGCGGGTCGTCGTGGTCGCTGGCGGTTCTCCTGTCACTTGCCAACGTCATGACGGCGGTGACCGCGGCGACGATCATCGGCGGATTGCGGAGCGGCGCCGATGCCTTCCGGTCGCCGCGCGGTACGGCGATCTTCCTGTTTGGGGTGACGATCGCGGCGTCGATCGGTGCGGCCGTGGGCACGGGCGCAATAACGCGCTTCGGCGGCGGTTTTGCCAGCGCCTGGGTGAGCTGGGTGAGCAGCGATATCTTGGGCATGATCCTGGTCTGCTCGCTCGTGTTGACGGTGCAGTCGGAACGCCGCCATGCCGGGCGGAAACGCGGCTCGTCGGTCGCCACGATCGCATGGCCGCTGCTGCTGGTCGCGAGCGTGTCGTTGGGCGTGTTCGCTCAGTCGCGCCTGCCGCTATTGTTCCTGCCGCTGGCGATGCTGGTCATCGCGACGTACCGTTTGGGCCTGATCGGCGCGGTCGCTGGCGTTGCGATCGTCGCTGCGGTCGGCAGCGGGTTTTCGGCGCTGGGTTATGGTCCGGTTGCCCTGATCGGCGGCGATGTCGCGAGACGGATCGAGTTCTTCCAATTCTACCTGGCCGTGCTGTACGGCACCTGCCTGCCGCTCGCGGCGATGCTCGGCGAGCGCGTCAGGCTGGCGCACGAGCGCGCCGCGGCGGATCGCCGCTATCGCCGCATCCTCGAACAATCGCGCGAAGTGATCTTCGAAACCGACGTCGAGGGTCGCTGGACCTATCTCAACCCGGCCTGGGCGGAGCTGACCGGTCAGGATCCGGCGGTCGCCCTGGGCAGCTCGTTCCTCGAAACGGTCGAGCCCGACGATCGGGACGCCGTGCTGGCGCGACTGGCCGAACTGTATCGCGGCGATGTCGAGGAATGCGTGCAGGAGCTGCGCTTCCGCAATCTCGACGGCGACGTGCGCTGGGCCTCCGTCCGCAGCCGCGTGATGGTCGACGAGCACGGCGCGATCACCGGCACCTACGGCAACATCCACGACGTGACCGACCGCAGGGCCGCCGACGATGCGCGGATCGACAGCGAGCGCCGCTATCGCCTGCTCGCCGACAATTCGAACGACATGATCGTGCGGCTGTCGTTGCAGGGGGTGCGCCGCTACGTCTCGCCCGCGTCGTACAACCTGCTCGGCTACACACCTGACGAGATGGTCGGCGAGCCGGCGGCGGGCGCGCTCCATCCCGACGATCGCGCCATTGCGGTCGCGACCTGCAACTCGCTGCTCGACGGGGTCGAGAATCCGATGTGCATCTATCGCCAGCGGCGCAAGGACGGCAGCTATGTCTGGCTGGAAGCGAGCTATCGGCTGATCCGCGATGCCGACGGCGCCCCCGACGAGCTGATCGCGACCGTTCGCGACGTCAGCCGCCGCGAGACGGCCGAGCTCGAACGCCTCACCGCCACCAACCAACTGAGCGAGGCGAACCGCCTGCTGCTGATGGCGGAGGAGATGAGCCGCGTCGGACACTGGCGCGTGGATATCGCCAGCGGATCGGTGTTCTGGTCCGACGTCGTCTGCGCGATCCACGCCAAGCCGAGCGGCTATGCCCCCCGGCTCGACGCGGCGATCGAGTTCTATCACCCCGACGATCGCGCGCGAGTCCAGGCCGCGGTCGACGATGCCGTGACTACGGGCAAGCATTTTGCCTTCACCGCGCGCCTGCTCCGCGACGACGGCAGCGTTCGCCACATCGTTTCGAGCGGACGTGCCGAGACGGGGCCGGACGGGTCGGTGATCGGCCTGTTCGGCGTGATCCAGGATGTTACCGAGGCGCACGATGCCGACGCTGCGTTGCAGGAAACGGGGCGGCAGTTGCGCGACAGCAACCGCATGCTGACGATGGCCGAGGCGGTGGGCAAGCTCGGCCACTGGCGGATCGATTATGCGACCGGCGCGATCCTGTGGTCGGACGAAGTCTATCGCATCTACGGCCTACCGGCCGATACCATACCGACCGCCGACACCGCGTTGGCCGCTTATCACCCCGACGACGTCGCTGCGGTCCGCGAGGCGGTGGCGCATGCGCGCGAGCATCAGGTCGGCTACACGTCGCAGGCGCGGCTGGTGCGGGGCGACGGCGCAACCGTTCATATCGTCACGCGCGCCGAGGTGGAAGTCGACACCGCGGGCACGCCCACCGCCTTGTTCGGCATCGTTCAGGACGTCAGCGAACGCGTCGCCGCGCAGGCCGAGCTGGCGGACAACGAAGCGCGCTTCCGCCTGCTGACCGAACAGGCGAGCGATGTGATCTCGCTCCACGACGTCGCTGGCAATTGCTTGTTCATGTCGCCCTCGGTCGAGACGATCCTGGGCTATTCGCCGGTCTGGATGAGGGGGCGGCGGTTGCAGTCGCTGGTGGTGGCGGACGACCGTGCCGTCATCGCGCGGCTGATCGGCGACTTGACTCAGCGCGCACGGGGCGACGTCGCGACTGCGCGGTTCCGGCTCAAGCGACAGGACGGTGCGCTGGTGTGGATCGAGGCGGCGGCGCGGATCGCCGAATATAGCCATCGCCCGCGGATCGTCGTCGTCAGCCGGGACGTCAGCGACCAGGTCCGAGCCGAGGCCGATCTCGCCGCCGCGCGCGACCGCGCCGAAGACGCCGTCAAAGCCAAGACGAGCTTCCTCGCCAATATGAGCCACGAAATCCGGACGCCGATGAACGGCGTGGTCGGCTTCACCGAACTGATGCTGGCCGGCGAACTGTCGGACGAACAGCGCCGCCGGACGGAGATGATCGCCGAGTCGGGTCGTGCGATGATGCGGTTGCTTAACGATATCCTCGACCTGTCCAAGGTCGAGGCCGGGCAGATGGTGATATCGGAGGAGCCTTTCGACCTCGCCCATACGCTTGATGCCTGCGTGAAACTGGTCGGCCCGGCGCTCGAGAAGAAGGGGCTGCGGGGGCGTTGCGACCTGGCGCCGGACTTGCCCGACCGCGTGTGCGGCGATGCGCTGCGACTGCGGCAGATCGTGCTCAACCTGCTGGGCAATGCCGTCAAGTTCACCAAATACGGCACGGTCACGCTGCGCGCGTCGCGAGCGCAAGGCGATACGATCGTAATTGCGGTCGAGGATACCGGGATCGGCATCGCGCCCGATCGCCAGCAGGCGGTGTTCGATCAGTTCGTTCAGGCCGACGGCAGCATCGCCGCCCGGTTCGGCGGATCGGGGCTGGGGCTCGCGATCAGTGCGCGGCTGGCTCGGTTGATGGACGGCGACCTGCGGCTGGAGAGCGAGGAGGGACGGGGGACGACCTTCTTCCTGTCGGTCCCGCTGCGGCCCGCGCCGGAGCAGGCGGCGATGCTCGCGCAACCGACGCCGACGATCGTGCCGGTACAGCGGACGAGCACGCGTCCTTGCGTGCTCGTCGCCGAGGATCACGACGTCAACCGCCTGCTGATGACGGAGATGCTCGACCGGATCGGTTACGATTGCGAGCTGGCCCATGACGGCGCGGAGGCAGTCGCGATGGTGGCGGCCGGCACACAGCGTTATTCCGTGGTGCTGATGGACATGCGCATGCCGGGCATCGACGGTGTCGAGGCGACGCGGCGGATCCGTGCAAGCGGGGTGGATGCGCCGTCGCTGCCGATCGTCGCGCTGACCGCCAATGCCTATGCCGACGACATCGCCGCGTGCCTCGACGCCGGGATGCAAAGCCACCTCGCCAAACCGGTGTCGCTGGAGGATCTGCAGGCGGCATTGCTGCACTGGGCAGCGACGCCGGCGGCGGCGGTCGCGCCCGATGCGCCCAAGGCTAACCGTTCGATCGAGCAGCGCTACTTTGCTCGTCGGGAGGAAACGCTGGCGGCGGTCAGCCGGTTGATCCGGACGGGACGGTTCGCGGACGCCGACATCGCCGATGTCGTCGAACTGCTCCACAAGCTGGCCGGAACCGCCGGCATGTTCGGCGAAGTGGCGCTTGGCGACGAAGCATATGCGCTGGAGAACGGGCTGCGGTCGTGGCCGCCAGCGGAACGGTCGGCGCGGATCAAGGCGGGCTATGATGCGTTGCAACGCGTCGCGGAAGGAGAACGGTAAGGCGTATGGCGAAGATTGTGATCGTCGATGACGACGAGCTCGTGATCGAGAAGGCGACCCCCGCGCTGGAGCGGGCCGGACATGAAGTCGTCACCGTCCATCACGGCGACGAGGCGATGGCGGCGATCATCGACAATCGCGCCGATCTCGTCATTCTCGACCAGATGCTGCCGGGCCGGTCCGGGATGCACATCCTTGCCGAATTGCGCCAGCATCCCGACGCGGTCGATCTGCCCGTGATGATGCTGACCAGTCGCGGCACGCCGCTGCACATCGAACTCGCCGATCGGAGCGGCGCGGACGATTACGTGACCAAACCGTTCGACCCGGGTGGCCTGCCTGCGCGCGTCCAGGCGCTGCTGCGCGGCGCGGGGATTTCGCGCGCCGCGCGGACCGGCGCGGAGGCGCCTGATGCGGACGCCGGCGCGACCGAGGACTGATCGCCGCGCCGCCGGTTCCGCTCAGCGCCGCAGTTCGATCACCAGCACCTGATAGGGCGACAGGGTCGCCGGCCCCGCCGTCGTCCGCTCGCCCTGAGAATCCGCCAGCACCTTCGGCGTGCCGCTCGTCACGCCGGTCCAGCGTGCGATGTCGAGCGGAGCCGCCGTCGCCCCGGCATTCGTCGCCACCAGCACATAGCGGCCCGCGCTCGTCCGCCGCGCGAACGCATAAGTCCCCGCTCTGCCCGTATCGATCGCGACATAACTGCCATGGTCGAATGCCGGGTCGTCGCGGCGCAGCGCGGTCAGCTTGCGATACCAGTTCAGCAACGATCCCGGCTGCTTCGCTTCGGCCGCGACATTGTATTGCGCCGCCGTCCGATCCGCCGGCAGCCACGGCGTTCCGGTCGAAAAGCCGGCATTGCGCGCGTCCGACCATTGCATCGGCGAGCGTTCCTTGTCGCGCTCGTCCGCGCGCGGCCGCTGCGGGCCGAGCGGGACGCCCGCCAGTTGATCGGGCGACAGGTCGCGCATCCCGATCTCCTCGCCATAATAGAGCAGCGCCGTGCCGGGCTGGAGCAGCGTCAGCGCCGCGGTCAGCTTGGCGATCGCGTCGTTGTTGCGGCCGTCGCCGAACGCCGACCATTGGCGGCCATGGTCATGGCTGCTGAAGAACGCCGTCGACGGCAGGCCGTCGAGTTTCAGCGCGGCATCGTCGTAATTGCGCTTGAAAGCGGCGGCGTCGAGCTTGTTCATGTTGCCGATCAGGAAGTTCATCGGCAGGTTGATCTCGTCCTTGTCGCGGCCATAGACCGCGCGGAGTTCCTTGATGTTCGTGGTCGAGGATTCCCCCAGCAACACGCGCTCGCCGGGATATCCGTCGAGGATCCTGCGCATGTCGCGCAATACGATATTACCCTGCGGCAGCTGCGAATTGTACGGCTTCAGCCAGACCGGCGCGCCCTTGGCGGGGTCGGGGTCGTTGCCGTAGGCGAAGTTCTCGAACAGATACGGCGTCGCATCGAGCCGGAAACCGCCCGCGCCATGGTCGAGCCAGAAGCGGACGACGTCGAACATCGCCTGGCGCAGGCCCGGATTTCCCCAGTTGAGGTCGGGCTGTTGCGGGGCGAAGATGTGGTAATACCATTGCCCGGTCGTCGGATCCTTGGTCCAGGCCGGGCCGCCGAAGATCGATTGCCAGTTGTTGGGCGGCGTGCCGCCCGGGCCGCCGTCGCGCCAGATATACCAGTCGCGCTTGGGGTTGGTGCGCGACGCGCGCGATTCCTTGAACCATGGATGCTGGTCGGAACTGTGGTTGACGACCAAGTCGACCAGCACGCGGATGCCGCGCTTCCTGGCTTCGCGGACCAGCGTGTTCCAGTCGGCCATCGTGCCGTATTCGCGCGCGATCCCGGTATAGTCGGACACGTCGTAGCCGAAGTCGAAATTGGGTGAAGGGTAGAAGGGCGTGAGCCAGATCGCGTTCACGCCGAGCGCCTTCAGGTAATCGAGCCGGCTGGTCACGCCGGGCAGGTCGCCGATCCCGTCGCCGTTGGAGTCCTGGAAGCTGCGGACGTAGATTTCGTAGATGACGGCGTGTTGCCACCACGGGCGCGCCGCCGGCGCGGCCGTGACGGGTGTGGCGCGGTCGTCGGATGGAGAAGCGCTCGCCGCCGGCGGCATCGTTGCCGCTCCCAATGCGGCAGACACGATCATCGCCTTGCGTATCAGCCCGCTCGCCATCCTCACCTCTTTCTAACGCTTCAAGAGCCGTGGACTAGCACGAAGCAGCGGCAAGAAGCGACAGCCCGGACGTACTGCCGCTTTCCAACGGCCAAACGTCTTGGCGCCAACCGCGATTGAGCGCCGTAAATGGGGATCGCGACGCCAAATATCTGAAATAGCGTCGATTTGGGTCGAGCGGAATCGTGCTGATCTCGATCAGTTCAGCAGCGTGATCGGGAACGGTCGAGACCGCTTCCCGGTTCGATCTACAGGGCGACGACGCCCCGCGATAGGCGTCGATCCGCTATGCCCTTCATGAGGAGAAGATGATGCAACGCTATCTGATGCTGGCCATACCCGCAGCTTTGGTCGCGACCACCGCGGTTCATGCGGCGACGTCTCCGCGCGACTATGTCATGACCGCCGGCGCCAGCGACCTGTACGAGCGGCAATCGAGCCAGCTCGTCGCCGACACCACGCGCAACGCCAAGCTCCGTGCCTTCGTGCGCGACATGATCCGGGATCACACCAAGAGCACGACGTTGGTCAAACAAGCGGCGATGCGCGCGCGGATGCGCGTCACGCCGCCGATGCTGACCCCCGATCAGCGCACCATGATGGCCCAGCTGCGCGCCGCGCATGGGGCGGAGCGGGACACGCTCTACATCTCGCAGCAACGAACCGCGCACGATCAGGCGCTGGCGTTGCATCAGGATTATGCGCGCAGCGGCAGCGTGCCGAGCCTGCGCACGGCGGCCTCGCAGATCGTGCCGGTCGTGCGGCACCACATCGCGATGCTGCAGTCGATGTAAGCGAGGCGGTCGTGTCGCGCGCCAGACGTGACACGACCGCCAAATACGCGGGTGAGCCGTCAGATGACCGCGTGCCGCGACCGCTCTTCTTCGAAGGCGGCCAGTGCGGCTTCGACGATCTCGACGTCCTGATCGACCGTGCCGCCGCTCGATCCGATCGCGCCGATCACGGTCTCGCCGACCTTCACCGGCACGCCGCCGCCGAAGATGACGACGCGATCGTGATTGGTGTTCTGGATACCGAACGTCATCCGCTTCGGCTGCGACATCGCGCCCAGTTCCTCGGTCGTCATGTCGAACGCGCGCGCGGTGAACGCCTTGTCGATCGCGATGTCGATCGAGCCGAGCCACGCCCCGTCCATACGCGCGAATGCCAGCAGGTTGCCGCCGGCATCGACCACCGCGATGTTCGACGGCACGCCGATCTGCGCGGCCTTCGCCTCCGCCGTCATCAGCATCCGGCGGGCATCGCCGAGCGACAGCGTTTCGATCATCATGACCATCAGTTCTTGTCGGCCGAGCCGGGTTCGGCCATCTTGCGATGCTGTTCGGCGAGGACGGACGCCGGGGTGATCCCGGCCATCTCACCCTGGATCTTGGTCGACCAGCCGGAGAAGATCGAGTCCTTGCCGCTCATCAGCGCGTCCCAGCCGTCCTTCGCGACGAGTGCCGGGTCGCGGCGCTTCTCCGGCGTGTCGGGATCGCCGACCAAGGTGTCGAGCATATCGCCGCGCGCGAAGAAATCGGTATCGACCGGGCCGGGCTTCAACGTCGTGATCTGGACGCCGTCCGACTCCTTCAGTTCGTTGCGAATCGCGTCCGTGAAGTAATCGACGAACGATTTCGACGCATTATAGACCGCCTGGAAGCTGCCGGGGATGTAGCCGGCGATCGATCCGGTCACCAGCACCTTGCCCTCGTTGCGCGCGACCATCGCCGGCAGCACCTTGTGGAGCAGGTAGATCGTACCGGTGATGTTAGTGTCGATCACGTGCCGCCAGTCCTCGACCTTCTGATCGAGGAAGGCGTGGCCGAGCCCGTGCCCCGCATTGGCACAGAGCAGGTCGATGCGGCGATCGTCCGCCCGCGACAGCAATCGATCGACGCCTTCAACGGTCGACAGGTCGACGTCGAGCGTCTCGACCTCCGGGCCGAAATCTTCGGTGAACGGCGTGTCGGCGGCGGTCAGTACGCTGTAACCGTCCTTGACCGCCAGCTTCACGAGTTCGGCGCCGATTCCGGTCGAGCCGCCGGTGATGACTGCGAATTTTTCGGGCATGATCTTCCTTCTTTCTCTCCTCCCGCTGGTGGGAGGGGCTGGTGGAGGGCTTGTCGAGAGCGGCGAGGACGCATGCGCCCTTCCTTGACCCATCCGACAAGCGGGAGGGGATCAGGCTGCTGCCAAACCCGGTTTGAGCACGACTTTGGTCACTTCGTTCTGGTCATCGTGGAACATCCTGTAGCCGTCCGGCGCCTGCTTGAGCGGCAACCGGTGGCTGATGAGGAAGGTCGTATCGATCTTCCCGTCCAAGATCGCCTGAAGCAGCCCGGGCATGTAGTGCTGGACGTGGGTCTGACCGGTCTTGAGCGTCAGCCCCTTCTCCATGAACGCGCCCAGCGGCCATTTGTCGACGAACCCGCCATAGACCGCCGGCATCGACACGCGCCCGCCCTTGCGACAGGCGATGATCGCTTGGCGATTGGCGTGGATACGGTCGGTGCCGAGGAAGGTCGACTTCTTGACTTGGTCGAGCACGTTATCGACGAAAAAGCCGTGCGCCTCCAGCCCGACGCAATCGATCACCGCGTCGGGGCCGATCCCGCCGGTCATCTCCATCAGCGCCTCATAGACCGCCGATTCCTCGTAGTTGATCGTCTCTGCGCCGAACTGCTTGGCGAGTTCGAGCCGGTGCGGGAAATGGTCGATCGCAATGACGCGATCGGCGCCCATCAGTTTGGCCGATTGCACCGCGAAGAGACCGACCGGGCCGCACCCCCACACCGCGACGATGTCGCCGGGCTCGATCTCGGCATTTTCCGCTGCCATCCACCCGGTGGGCAGGATGTCGGACAGGAACAGCACCTTCTCGTCGTCGATCCCGTCGGGTATCACGATCGGGCCGACGTCGCTGAACGGCACGCGGACATATTCGGCCTGGCCGCCGGCATAGCCGCCGGTCATGTGGCTGTAGCCGAACAGGCCCGACATTGGCTGGCCGTACAGTTCCTGCGCGATGTCCTGGTTGTCTGCGGGCAGCCCGTTATCGCACGCCGAATATTGATGCTTGCCGCAATGGTAGCAATTGCCGCAAGCGATGGTGAACGGGACGACGATCTTCTGACCCTTCTTGAGCGTCGACTTGGGGCCGGTCTCGACCACCTCGCCCATGAACTCGTGCCCGAGCACGTCACCCGCTTGCATCGTCGGGATATAACCGTCGTAGAGGTGCAGGTCCGATCCGCAGATCGCGGTGGCGGTCACCTTGATGATCGCATCGCGCGGGTTGACGATGCCGGGATCTGGCACGTTGTCGATGCGCACGTCGTGCTTGCCGTGCCACGCAAGCGCCTTCATGCGCCTTCCTCCTCGAATTGTTCGCGGTTCATCGCCGCGGTCGCGATCTCGCCGGTTTCCATCAGTTGCTTGAACCGGCGCAGGTCGCGGCGCGCCTGGATGGCGGGCTCGCGCTGGAACACTTTGGCGATCAGCTTGCCGATCGCACCGGCCGGCGGGTCGTAGAGGATCGTCGCGGTGACCACGGTGCCGCGATCGCCGGCGTCGCGGAAATCGATCCGGCCGCTGTTCGGCACATCGGCGCCTTCGGACGAGGCCCAGGCGATGAAACTGTCCTTGGCTTCCTCAGTGACGACCGCGTCCCATTCGACGGTCTTACCGCCGGGCGCCTTGACCACCCAGTGCGAGCGCGCGTCGTCGAGCACGTCGACGCGTTCGACATTCTCCATGAACGTTGCCAGGTTGGCGAAGTCGCGCCAGTATGCGAACAGTTCGGCGGCGGGCCGGTTGATCGTGACGGCGCGACCGATGAGGGTGTCGCCCTTCGCTTCGATCACGTTGTCGGTCGCGTCGGCGACCGCGTCGTGCCGCTTGGACGCCGTCAGCGGTGCATCGTCGGTTCGGACATCAGTCGGGGGCATCGCGTTCTCCACGGCGGCGGAGCTTTCCCAAGCGAACGCCGCGTCCCATTGTTCCGGCAATTCCGGCGTCGAATCAGATAGTTGTCTGATCCAGGTTAAACTGAGTCGCGATCGAGTGCGCGGGCTGTTCAACGCCATCGCATTGGCATCGCGATGCTTTAACGCGCATCAACGCGATGGCCCGATGGCTCGGCTAGTCGAGCGCCGGGGAACCGGCTGTGACAACGAATTTTCCGACCTATCGTCTGACCGCGACTTCATTGCTGACTCCGGCCGACGTCGCGCGCATCCAGGCGCTCGGCGAGCCGCCGCAACGCATCGCGCGTTATGGCGTGATCCGCTCCGAAGGCAGCAGCGACCGCTCGGTGTACTTCTTGCTCGAAGGGTGGGTCGCCGCCTCGATGCTGTTGTGGGACGGCGAGCGGCAGATCGTGAAGCTGCACTTGCCGGGCGACATGCTGGGCAGCACGAGCATGTGCTTCGACAGCGCGGTCGATACGGTGACGGCGTTGACGCCGGCGGTGGTCAGCCGCATCCCGCTCGAGCGGATCGGCGCGCTGATGATGACCTCTCCCGCGATCGCGGTGACCATGCTGTTGGCGGCACAGGAGGAGCGGACCGTACTGATGGACCGGCTGGCCGCGGTCGGTCGTGCGAGTGCGCTGGCACGCGTCGCCGCTTTGCTGATCGAGCTGAGCGATCGCCTGCACCGCATTGGCCATGGCGATGACGACGGTTTCGACTTGGCGCTCACCCAGGAACAGATCGGCGACCTGCTGGCGCTGACTCCGGTGCACGTCAATCGCATGCTGCGGCAGTTGCAGGAACTTGGGCTGGTTGCGCGGCGAGGCCGCCGGGTGCGATTGATCGACCCGTCGGCGTTGCGGCGGCTGGCTGCGGTACGGCCGCGGACCGTGTCGACCGATGTGTCGTGGCTCGGTCGCGATATGCAGCCAGTCGCGATCCCGCCGGTCAATGGCGACGGACCGTTGCGGCGCTGAGCGATTCCCGCTCATCGCATTGCGCGAGGTTAGAAGGATGCAACCATGCCGATGACGCGGCGTTGCCGTCCGATCCTCTACCGGAGATTTCGGACATGACGCAGCTCGCCTGGCCCGAAGCCGCCAACCGTCGCCTGCGCGCGCTGTTGTGGAAACGCTGGTCGATCGCGGAGATCGCGCTGTCGCTCGGCCGTCCGGTCAGCGAAATCCGCAACCAGATGCGGCGGCTCGGTTTGTCGCGGCCGGTGTAACGGCTCCAATGCGTCCCGTTTTCGAACCGACTTGATCTGGATCAGCGCGATTGTTCGCGCGCGCCGGGCAACCCGGCACGACCACTACGGGTTTGATGATCGAGATGATAACCATCCCGATCCAGACCGCGCCACACCACGACGAACTGAACGCCATCACCGTCAACGTCGAGCAATTGTCGGCCGCCCGCCATGCGCTTGCACAACTCGCCGAGCATCTGCGTTGGGATCACCACGCCCGCCACAACGCGTTGTGCGCCGACATGCCCTGCCGCGAGATCGTCGCCCGGACGATCGACGCGCGACTGACCGCGTTGCGCAAATGGGAAGACATTCGCGATCCCGACCGCGCCTTCGACCAGCACCACCTGATGGCCGCCGCCGCGCTGGCGCCGCTGGTCGACACCGATCACGGCCTTGGCTTCGACGACGCGACGTTCGGCGACCTGGCGCGGTTCGTTGGTGAGGTCACGGGTCGCGCCAGCGAACGTTGAATCAGTGTAAATGCTGCGCGTGACTAGGATTTTTCCGCTGAAACGCTTTGCCGAGCAATTTCCGGTACTGCTCGCCGACAAGCAGCGCATCTGTAATCCGCCTGAAAGCCGCCGCCGCTAAGCGGGTACGCGAAAATTCACCAATCCGGGACAGGGAAAATGTCGCGACGTGTCGCATGACCGATCGCACGTCTTGTGTCGGCACGATTATTCTTCATGACTGCGCGAAACGGGGGAGAACTCTGCATGCATTACGGCCGGATGCGTTGGCTTGCCTGGGGATTCGCGCTAGCCGCGTCGGCGCCGGCCCATGCGTCCGATACGCTGGACATCGCCGAACCGCCGGCCTGGGTGAAGGTCCACGCCGTTCCGCCCGTGCCCACGCAATCGACCACGGCGCCATCGCGTGCGTTGCTGCGCGATGCCCAACTCCGGTTCGACGAGGACGGCGCGCTCGAGACGTATTGGGACGAGGCTTTCCAGATCACAGGCGCCGACGGCCTGGCAAAGCTTGCCAGCGTCACCACGTCGTGGAATCCCGAACATGACAGCGTGACCGTCCATCGGCTCCGCATCCTGCGCGGCGGCCAAGTGATCGACGTGCTCAAGACGCAGAAGTTCAGCGTCCTCCACCGTGAGGTGAATCTCGAACGCGCGTCGATCGACGGGCGCCTGACCGGATCGCTGCAGATCGAAGGACTTCAGGTCGGCGACATCGTCGAATTCGCGCGTACCTATCGACACATCGACCCGGCGCTGGGCGGCCATCGCGAGGCCGACATCCGGTTCGCATCGATGACGGCCGATTCGCGGCTGACGGCGAGCTGGGGGGAGGGCGGCTCAATGCAGTGGCGCGCGATGCGCGGCCTGCCCGAGCCCGTGGTCAAACGTGATGGCGAAACGGCCGTCCTGTCGATCACGGCGCCCTACCTCGCGA
Source organism: Sphingomonas sp. (assembly GCF_017304635.1). Lineage (GTDB taxonomy): Bacteria > Pseudomonadota > Alphaproteobacteria > Sphingomonadales > Sphingomonadaceae > Sphingomonas. Next base: position 209,549 of record NZ_JAFKMA010000003.1, on the reverse strand, counting down.
CTCCGGTCCTGCCGCGCGGCGCGCCGGCACGGTTCCAGCAGGCGGATGCGATCCAGTTTTCCGACTGGAAGGATTGGGCGCAGCTATCGGCAGCGATGGCGCCGCTGTACGCGAAGGCCGCGGCGGTCGCGCCGGACGGAGCAGTCGGGCAGGCGGCGGCGAAGATCGCGGCGAGCTCCAAGGATCAGGTCGCGCGCGCCGAGGCGGCCCTCGCGCTGGTGCAGAACCAGGTCCGCTACCTGTTCGTCGGACTGAACGACGGCGGCTACGTGCCGGCGGCGGCCGAACAGACGTGGCAGCGGCGCTATGGCGATTGCAAGGGCAAGACGGTGCTGTTGCTCAGTTTGCTCCACGCGCTCGGGATCGAGGCGCAGCCGGTGCTGGTCAACACGACGGCGATCGGCGACGCGGTGCCGCGCTATCTGCCCGCGGCGGGGTTGTTCAACCATGTGCTGGTGCGCGCGACGATCGGCGGGCGCGCTTACTGGTTGGACGGGACGCGGATGGGCGACCGCCGGCTGGCCGAGATCGAGACGCCGGCATTCCGCTGGGGCCTGCCGCTCCAGCCGAGCGATGCGACCCTGGTCCGGATGATGCCCGATCCGCGCAAGACGCCGTTGATCGCGACTCGGCTGTCGTTCGACGGGTCGGCCGGGTTCGACAAGCCGGTGCCTGCGCACGGCGAGGTCGTGTTCCGCGGCGATGCCGGCACGCTCATCAGCCGCCAGATCGCCGCGACCGCCAGCGATGCGCGCGAACGCAGCCTGCGGACGCTGTGGCGGCAGAACTACCCATATCTGACGCCGACCACCGTGTCGGCGACCTTCGATGCGACGACGAATACCGAAACGCTGACTTTCGCCGGCACCGCCGCCCTCGACATGCAGGACGGTGCGATGGAGCTGACGGGCGTGCAACTGGGCGGCACAGTCGACTACTCGCGTGAGGACGGCCCCGACCAGGACGCGCCGTTCGCCGTCAACTATCCATTTTCGAGCGAATATCTCGAGACGATCACGCTGCCGGGCAAGGGCAAGGGGTTCACGCTGGACCCGCTCGCCTTCGACCGTACGATCGCCGGGTATGCCTATACGCGCCAGGGTGCCATCGACGGCGGTGTGCTGACGCTCAAGCTCAGTCGGCAAGCGGTCGCCCCCGAATTCCCCGCCACCGACGCCCCTACCGCCCAACGCGACCTGCGGCGGCTGTCGCAAATGCACCTCTATTTGCGGCAGGCGAGCGCGGCAGGAGGCGGTACCAAGCCGTGATGCCGGCTCGGCAGCCCACAACTACGACTTCCGCGAAGCGTAGGGCATCATCTGGTGATGCTGCTCATCCAAGAGTGGTGCGGCCGAGAAGACTCGAACTTCCACGTCCTTTCGGACACAACGACCTCAACGTTGCGCGTCTACCAGTTCCGCCACGGCCGCACGCTGTGAGAGATGCCGCCGAACGATGCCGGCGGCTGGCAGGCGAGCGCCACTAGCAGCGGGTTCGCGCCAGCGCAATGGGCGTGATGCGGTGCGCGCTCACTCGCTCGGCGCGGCGCTGGCGAAGCTCAGGTGGACGGTGCGCGAGGCGGGGGGGACGTCGAGCTTGGCGCTGTCGAAGTTCATCGTCGCGCCGGGCGCGATGGCACGTTGATCGGGTTTGATCGTCCAGCTGAACACGATGCGTTTCTGGGCGTCCCACAATTCGGCGCGGATGTCGGGGACGGCCTGCTGGCTCGCGGTCGGGTTCTGGATCTGGCCGCCGATCGCGAACAGTTCGCTGCCGCTCGGCAAGTCGCGGCGGTCGGGCTTCTTCAAATTGACGAACTTGAGCGGCGTCTCGCTTCCACCGAGCGGGATGCCGAGCATCGCGGCGAAGCTCGGCAGATTGCCGAACAGCAGCGCTGCGGCGGCGATCAGCATCAGCGCGCCGGCGCTCAGTGCGGCGATCGTCCAGCGCCGCGCCGGGTTACGGCGCGGGCGGAACGACGGATCGGGCGCATATGCGGCATAAGCGGGCTTGGGATCGGCATAGACTGGCGCGGCGGATGGCTCCGCTGTCGCGGCCGGTGCGGGTGACGTTTCCGATGGAGTTGCCCCCTCCGGCGCGACCGGCGGCGTGATCGCGGCGACCGGCGCCACGGTCGATCCCGAGGTCGGCTGAAACCAGCTATGCCGGCAGTTGGCGCAGCGCACGATGCGCCCGTGTGGCCCGACCGCCGAGTCGGGCACCAGGTAACGGGTATGGCATTCGCTGCATTCGAGGATCATCGATGGGCGTTTCCGTCGGTTGCACTTTTGCGGCAAACCGTGCGTTAACCCTAGGCAAGCGGTCACGGCGCGGCAAGTGTGATGCCTTGATCGGTATCGCGGCGCCGTGCGAAGGCTCTGGCCGGGCAGGGGGCAAACGGGGTACCACACGCCGGATGGCGAACATCGTGCAGTTCGAGGATGTGGGGCTGTGCTATCCGGGCAGCGACCGCGAGACGTTGTCGGACGTGCGCTTCACGCTGGCGTCGGGCGGCTTCTATTTCCTGACCGGGCCGAGCGGGGCCGGCAAGACCTCGCTGCTCAAGCTGCTCTATCTCGCACAGCGGCCGACCTCGGGTGTCATCCGGATCTTCGGGGAGGATGCCGGGGCGTTGGCGCGCGCGCGCCTGCCCGGGTTCCGGCGACGGATCGGGGTGGTATTTCAGGACTTCCGGCTGGTCCCGCACCTGAGCGCGTTCGACAACATCGCGCTGCCGTTGCGCCTCGCCGGCGTGCCCGAAAGCGACGTGATCGAGCCAGTGCGCGAGATGCTCGCCTGGGTCGGCCTGTCGCAGCGGATCGACGCGACGCCCCAGACGCTGTCGGGCGGCGAGCAACAGCGGATCGCGATTGCGCGCGCGGTGATCGGCCGGCCTGAGATTCTGGTCGCCGACGAGCCGACCGGCAACGTCGACCCCGATATGGCGGCGCGGTTGCTGCACCTGTTCGAATCGCTCAACCGGCTGGGGACGACCGTGGTGGTGGCGACGCACGATTTCCACCTGCTTGGCCGGGTCCAGAACGCGCATATGATGCGGATCGAAGGCGGCAAGCTGTTCGATCCGACCGGCGCGCTGCGCAATCCCCCGGCGCGGCCGCAATGAGCGTGCGCGTGGTCCCTTCCGCCGCTGACCGGCGCGTCCTCGACGATCGCGGCGGCGGTGCGGCGATGACGTGGATCATGGCGATCATGCTGTTCCTGACGGTGCTCGCCGCCGCGGTGGGGCTGGGAATGGTCAATGCGGCGGGCGCGCTCGACCGCCAGCTTGCCGGGCGACTGACGGTCCAGGTCGTGACGGCCGATCCAACGCAGCGGGAGGCGGATACAAGCCGCGTGCTGACGGCGCTGGCCGAGATGCCGGCGGTGCGCCGCGCGACCCTGGTCGATCGCGATCGGCTCGACCGGCTGCTGCGGCCGTGGCTCGGCGACAGCGCGAGCGATGCCGACGTGCCGGTCCCAGCGCTGATCGATGTCGACATAAGCGTGCCGAGCGAGGAATCGGCTGCTCGCGTCGCCGCCGCTGTCCGTGCGGTCGCACCCGACGCGCGCGCCGACGCGCAGTCACGCTGGTTGACCCCGGTCGCCGATTTCATGCGGACGCTGATCGCCGCCGCCGCCGTACTGGTGCTGCTGATGATGACGGCGACCCTGGCCGCGGTGCTGCTGGCGGTGCGCGCCGGGCTGGAGACGCATCGTGATACGATCGCGATCCTGCACATGCTGGGATCGACCGATATCCAGGTCGCGCGGCTGTTCCAGCGGCGGATCGCGCTCGATACGCTGATTGGTGGGGTAGCGGGGACACTGGCGGCCATGGTCGCGGTGTGGCTGATGGTGCGCGAGATGGCGGGGATGGGGTCGGACCTGGTCGGCGGCGCGGTGCTGGGTGAGGGCGACTGGCTGATCCTCGCGATCCTGCCGTTGCTGTTCGCAGGCATCGCGACGATTGCCGCGCGGTTCGCAGTGTTGCGCCGGCTGGGGCGCGTGCGATGATCGTGCGGCGCATCCTGGCGGTGCTGTTGCTGGCGTATCTGTTCGGGTTCGTCGCTTACATGCTGATGCTGGCACGGCCGGTCGAAGGGGTGACGACCGACGCGATCGTCGTGCCGACCGGGGGCAGCGGACGGATCGATCGCGGGATCCAGCTCCTGCAGAACCATCAGGCCAAGCGTCTGCTGATCTCCGGCGTGGCGCCGGGGGTGAGTTCGGGCCAGCTCGCGCAGCAATATCGCGTGTCGCCGGCGCTGTTCGCCTGCTGCATCGACCTGGGGCGCGAAGCGGTCGACACGACATCGAACGCGCGTGAGACGGCGCATTGGGTCGAGCAGCACGGTTATCGCTCGGTCCGGCTGGTGACGTCGGACTGGCACATGGCGCGGGCGCGGATGGAGCTGCACGCGGCGCTCGATACCGATGTGGCGTTGGTCGCCGACGGCGTTCCCGCCGAAGCGCCGCTCGGGCTGCTGGTGATCGAATACAACAAGCTGTTGCTGCGGCGCGTCGCGCTGTGGACCGGGATCGGCGCGTGACGTTCGTCCGCAATATCGTGTTCACGCTGGTGTTCTACGGCGCGTCGGTGCCGATCGTGTTGGTGGCCCCGCTGTCCGCGCTGTTCGGCCGGCACGCGCTGATCGCGCACGCGGTCGGCTGGGCGCGGTTCCATCGCTGGTGCGTCCACTGGCTGCTCGGCATCCGCACGCGGTACGAGGGGGCGCGGCCGGCCGGCCAGACCTTCTATGCCGCCAAGCATCAATCGATGTTCGAAACGCTTGACCTGATCGTCGAGATCGGATCGCCCGCGGTCATCATGCGGCGCGAGTTCGCGCGCATCCCGATCTGGGGCTGGGCGACGCAGCGCTACGGCATCATCTTGGTCGATCGCGCCGCCTCGGCCAAGGCGTTGCGCGGGTTGATGAGGGAAGCGAAGGCGGCGCGCGAAAGCGGTCGGTCGGTGATGATCTTCCCCGAAGGCACGCGCGTGAAGCCGGGCGAGGCGCCGCCGCTCAAGTCAGGGTTCGTCGGGCTCTACAAGATGCTCGACCTGCCGGTGGTGCCGATCGCGACCGATGTCGGGCGGTTATGGCCGAAGGGCGGGCTGAAACGCGCGGGCGTCGCCACGTTCCGCTTCGGCGACCCGATACCGCCCGGCCTGCCGCGGGGCGAGATCGAGGCACGCGTGCATGCGGCGATCAACGTGCTGAATTAGTGCCTCGACAATCAGTCGTGCTTCCGCCCGAAGTCCGGTGCGGCGTCGTCCTGGCCCTGGTCGATGATCGAGCGGCGGATCGCACGGGTGCGGGTGAACAGGTCGAACAACTCGTCGCCCTTCCCCCAGCGGATCGCGCGCTGCAGGCTGGTCAGATCCTCGGTGAAGCGTTGCAGCATGTCGAGCACGGCGTCCTTGTTCGACAGGAACACATCGCGCCACATCGTCGGGTCGCTCGCGGCGATGCGGGTGAAGTCGCGGAAGCCGCCGGCCGAATATTTGATGACCTCCGACCGCGTCACTTCCTCCATGTCGCCGGCCGTGCCGACGATCGTGTAGGCGATCAGGTGGGGCAGGTGGCTGGTGATCGCCAGCACGCGGTCGTGATGGTCGGGCGCCATGGTCTCGACCTGCGCGCCGATCCGCCGCCAGAACTCCGCGACCCGTTCGACGGCCGCCGGGTCGGTGCCGTCGGCCGGGGTCAGGATGCACCAGCGGTCGTGGAACAGGGTCGCGAAGCCCGCGTCCGGCCCGCTGCGCTCGGTGCCGGCGACGGGATGTGCGGGGACGATCGTCACGCCGGGGAGCGCCGCTTGCAGCGCCGCCAGCACGCTGCCCTTCGACGAACCGACGTCGCTGACGATCGCGTCCGACGGCAAGTCGACCGCGATCCCATCCGCCGCCATCCCCATCGCGCCGACCGGCACGCACAGGATGACGAAGTCGGCATCGGTCACCGCCGCGCCCGCGGTATCGGCCACGTCGTCGCAGAAACCGATCGCCCGCGCCGCCTCGCGCACCTCGGCGTCGGCGTCGTGCCCGGTGATGCGCACGCTCGGCATGTGCGCCTTGATCGCGCGCGCGACCGACGAGCCGATCAGCCCGAGCCCGACGATCGTGACTCGCGCGAACGGCAGCATCAGCCGCTCTTTTCCACCATCGCGCGCATCGCCGCGATCACGCCACGGCACTCGTCGGCGGTCCCGATCGTGATGCGCAGGCCGTGCGGCAGGCCCTGTCCGGGCAGCCAGCGGACGATATAGCCCGCCTCCATCAGCCCTTTGTACGCAACCTCGGCCGTCAGCGCGCCTTCGAACAGCACCAGCACGAAGTTCGCCTGGCTCGGCACCGCGCGCAGGCCGGCATTGCCCAGCCTGGCGATCTCGTCGGCGAACCACGCCCGCCACTCGGCATTGTGGGCACGAGTATGCTCGACGAAGCCGGTATCGCCCAGCGCCGCAACCGCCGCGGCCGTGCCCGCGATGGTGATCGAGAAAGGCAGGCGGATGCGGTGCATTGCCTCGATGATCGGCGCGGCGGCATAGCCCCAGCCGATCCGCTCGGCGGCGAGGCCGTACATCTTCGAGAAAGTACGCGTGACCAGCACGTTGGGCGCGGTCGCCGCCAGTGCCATGCCGCCGTCCTCCGCATCGCCCTCGATATATTCGGCATAGGCATGGTCGAGCACGAGCAGGATGTCGGGCCGCAACCCGGCGTGCAGCCGCGCGATCTCGTCGCGGCTGGCATAGGTGCCGGTCGGGTTGTTGGGGTTGGCGACGAACACGATCCGCGTCCGCTCGGTGACCGCGGCCAGGATCGCATCGACGTCGGTCGCATAGTCCTTGTCGGGGGCGATCACCGGAGTCGCGCCCACGCGCCGCGCCGCGATCTCGTACACCGCGAAACCGTAATGGACGAAGATCACCTCGTCGCCCGGCCCCGCGAACGCGCCGGCCGCCAAGTGGAGCACCTCGTCCGATCCGTTGCCGTAGATGATCCGCGCGGGGTCGAGGCCGTGCTTCGCCGCCAGCACCTCGCGCAGTTCGTTGGCGCTTGCGTCGGGATAGCGTTCGAGCGTGCCGGCCGCACTCTCGAACGCGGCGCGCGCCTTCGGGCTGGTGCCGAGCGGGTTTTCGTTCGACGACAGCTTGGCGACCTTGCGGCCGTCGTCAGTGGTTGAGCGGCCCGGCACGTAGGGCGCGATCGCCATGATCCAGGGTTTGGGCTGTGGTGCGGTCATGGGCGCGAGCCTATGCGCTGGCGGGCCTCGGCTTGGCAAGGTATGGCGCGGATCGGGGAGGGACGATGCGCGGACCGACGGCATTCTGGCAAGCGCTCGAGGCGGCGCGGCACGCGAACCTGGCCGCGGCGGGTGAGCCGATGCCGCTGCCCGGCGGCGACGGCCAGACGCGGCGGCAAGTGCTGGCGGCGCTGGCCGCGACGGCGGCGACGGCCACTCTGCCGCGCCCGGCGCGTGCTGCGGCTGGCGGTCCTGCCCCCGTCGTCATCATCGGCGGCGGTATCGCTGGCTTGTCGGCGCTGTGGCACCTGACGCGGGCGGGGATTGACGCGCACCTGTACGAAGCGCGCACACGGCTGGGCGGGCGGATGTACACGGCGAAGGCGAAGGGCCTGCCGCCGATCGAGATGGGCGGGCAGCTCGTCAACACCGACCATGCCGACATGCACGCGCTTTGCCGCGAGTTCGGCGTGCAATTGATCGACCGCAAGGGCGGCACGTTTCGGACGATGATCCTCGACGGCGCGACGGAGGTGCCGTCGGCGACGCTGGTCGCGGGGCTGCGCGGCATCGCCGGACAGATCGACGCCGATTCGGTACGGCTGGACCAGAATTACGCCAAGGTCGCGACCGAGCTCGATCAGCTGTCGTTCGCCACCTATCTCGACAAGCATGCGCGGCTGATCCCGGAGCCATGGGTGCGCCGCCTGATGGAAGCGACCGCGCGCACCGAATATGGCGTCGAGCCAAGCCAGGCGTCGGCGATCGAACTGGTGTTCAACCTGCCCGCGATCGACGGTCGCCGGATCGACGTGCTGAGCCGCAGCGACGAACGTTACCTGATGGCGGGCGGGAGTTCGTCGCTGGTCGAGGCGATGGCGGCGCGACTGGCGAGCCGCATCACCCCCTATCGCCGCGCGACGCGGATCGACCCGGCGAGCAGCGGTGCGCGCGTGACGTTCTCCAACGGCGAGAAGGTCGATGCGTCCGCCGTAATTGTCGCAGTACCGATCTCGATCGTCGGCTGGATCGCGTTCGGTGTGGCGCTCCCACCGCTGTGGCGCCGCTTCAACGCCGAGGTCGGGCTGGGGCGGAACGGCAAGGTCAATGCGGTGACGACGGCGCGACCATGGGAGCGGCCGATCGGGCGGGGCGGCGAGATCTGGCAGGTCGATCATGCGGCGGGCAGTTCGCTCGGCTGGGATGGCGGGGTGCGACCGACGCGCGGGCCGGGCAGCATTTGGACATGGTTCACCGGGGGTAGCGAAGTAACAGCCGCCGACGCCGCCGATCCGCACACGCTGGCGTTGCGCTGGGCAAAGTTCGCCGATGCGAGCGTCCGGGGGATGGGCGCTGCGACGAGCACGACGGTGCGCCGGACCAGCTGGCACCGCGATCCGTCCACGATGGGTGGCTACGTCAATTTCCGCCCCGGCCAGTTGACGCGCTTCGCCCCGCTGATCTGGACCGAAACCGGCGGCATTGCGTCATCGCCACCGTCCGCCGGGCCGGTGCACTTCGCCGGCGAGCATCTGTCGGACGCCTATCCCGGCTACATGAACGGTGGCGCGCAGACCGGTCGGATGGCGGCACAGGCGGTGATCGCCGCACGGGCGCCGGCGCGGCGGATGGGGTAGCGCTTCACGAACGGCGAGGATTGATGCCGCCCGAAATTTCTCTAACGGCCACAGCCATGTCCACCGACCAGCGTTTCGGCCTGTCGTGCCGCGTCACCCTGCCCGGGCCGCTCCGGCTCGACGGAGGCGGCGTGCTGGTGCCGGTCGAGATCGCGTACGAGACCTATGGCGATCCCACGTCGCCGCCGATCCTGATCTGCCACGCCCTAACCGGCGATCAGCATGTCGCGAGCGAGCATCCCGTGACCGGCAAGCCCGGCTGGTGGACGCGCATGGTCGGGCCGGGCAAGCCGATCGACCCGGCACGACATTTCATCGTCTGCGCCAACGTGCTCGGCAGTTGCATGGGGTCGTCGGGTCCGGCCTCGATCGATCCCGTGACGGGTCGGCCCTATGCCATGGCGTTCCCCGTTATCACCATCCGCGACATGGTTCGCGCGCAGGCGATGCTGCTCGATCATCTCGGGGTCGGCGAGGTGACGGTGGTTGGCGGGTCGATGGGCGGGATGCAGGCGCTGAGCTGGGCGGCGACCTATCCGGAGCGCGTGACCAAGGCGGTCGTGATCGCCTCGACCGCGCGCCACACCGCGCAGAACATCGCGTTCCACGAGGTCGGTCGACAGGCGATCATGGCCGATCCCAAATGGGCGAGCGGCGATTATTACGGCAGCGGGACGGGGCCAGCGGCCGGCCTGGCCGTCGCGCGGATGGCGGCGCACATCACCTATCTGTCCGAAGCCGGCCTGACCGAGAAGTTCGGCCGTAAGTTGCAGGCGCGAGAGGCGAAGACGTTCGGCTTCGACGCGGACTTCCAGGTCGAAAGCTACCTGCGGCACCAGGGGCTGAGTTTCACCGACCGGTTCGATGCCAACGCCTATCTCTACATCACCCGCGCGATGGATTATTTCGATCTGGCTGAGGAGCATGGCGGGTTACTCGCCAACGCCTTCCGCCAAACGCGGACGCGGTTCGCGCTCGTCAGCTTCGACACCGACTGGCTGTACCCGACCGCCGAATCGCGGATCATTGTCCAGGCACTCAACGCGGCGGGCGCGGCGGTCAGCTTCGTCGAGTTGAAGAGTCCATACGGCCATGACGCCTTCCTGCTCGACTCGCCCGAACTGAACCGCGTGGTCGACGGTTTCCTGAGGGCGGCATGATCGAACTGGACGACGACCGGGCGCGGCTCGATGTGGTGCGCGTCCATGCGTGGCTCGCGTCGAGCTACTGGTCGCCGGGCATCGATCGCGCGACGGTCGAGAAGGCGATTGCGGGGTCGCATTGCCTCGGCGCCTACGATGCGAGCGGGCAGGTCGCGTTTGCGCGGATGATTACCGACCACGCGACCTTCGCCTGGCTCGCCGACGTCTGGGTCGAGGAAAGTGTGCGCGGGCAGGGGATCGGGCATCGGCTGGTTGGCTGGTTCCTCGACCATCCGGATTTCCAGGGGTTGCGGCGGATGGCGCTGGTCACGGCCGATGCGCATGGCGTGTACGAAAGCCTGGGTTTCCACACATTGCTGCGGCCCGAGCGGTACATGGAACGGCTCGCATCGGATTTCGCGCAGATGCTCAAGGTCGCGCCATGAGCCTTCGCCCCGACCTCGCGGTGATCGCCGATCACGTCGCGCCGGGCAGCCGCGTGCTCGACATCGGCTGCGGCGATGGCGCGCTGATGGCCGCCTTGCGTGACGAGCGGGGCGTCGATGCGCGTGGGCTGGAACTCGACCCCGACGGCGTGGCGGCGGCGGTAGCGCGGGGGATGAGCGTGGTGCAAGGCGACGCCGACACCGACTTGGCCAGCTATCCCGACGATGCGTTCGACTATGCGATCCTCAGCCAGACGTTGCAGACGACGCGGGCGCCGGACGTGGTGCTCGACCATCTGCTGCGGATCGGGCGGCGCGCATTCGTGTCGTTTCCCAACTTCGCGCAGTGGCGAGTCCGCGCGTCGTTATTGTGGGGCGGGCGGATGCCGGTGACGCGGCAATTGCCGCAGACATGGTACGCGACACCCAACATCCACCACGTCACGATCGACGATTTCCGCAGCCTGCTCACCGAGCGCGGCATTACGGTCGAGGGCGCGTGGTTCCTGTCGGGCGATCGCCGGCGCGGGGCGCTGATGGCGAATTTGCTCGCCCAGCATGCGGTGTTCCTGCTGCGGCGCTAGATCAGCGTGCGGTGGGCGCGGAATGCGGCGACGACCGCTTCGGCGAGTACTTGTAGCCCCTGATATTGCAGATCGCTCAAGCCCTTGCGCGGGATGCGATCGATCACGCACAGCGATCCCAGCGGCACACCGTCATCGGCAACCAGCGGCGCGCCGGCGTAGAAGCGGATATAGGGATCGCCCGTCACCAGCGGGTTGGTCGCGAAGCGCGGGTCGAGCGTCGCGTCAGGCACGACCATTACGTCGCTCATCTGCATCGCATATTGGCAGAAGGATGTGGCGCGGGGCGTCTCGCTGACGGCCAGCCCGGTGCGCGCCAGGAAGAACTGGCGATCGCGCTCGACCAGGCTGACGAGCGCGATCGGCGCGCCGCACAGCCGCGCGGCGAACGCGGCGATCCGGTCGAGGCGACCGCTCGCCTGCAAGGCATCGAGGTCGAATTCGGCGAGCGCCGCATCGCGGCTCGCTTCGTCGATCACCCAGCCGGACACGGCCGGCGCGTGGAGCGGCGTCACCGCTGCCGCTCAGAACGGCACGTCGTCGTCGAGATCGTCGGCGAACCCGCCGCGGCCACCGCCACCGCCACCGCTGCCGCCCCCGAACCCGCCGCCGCTCGAACTACCACGGCCACCGCCGAAATCGTCACCGCCGGCGCCCCAGTCGTCACGCCCGCTGGAGACGTTGCCGCCGCCACCGCCACCCTGACCCGGCGCGCCGTCGAGCATCGTCAGCACACTATTGAAGCCCTGCAATACGATCTCGGTCGAATATTTGTCCTGGCCCTGCTGGTCGGTCCATTTTCGAGTCTGCAGCGCGCCCTCGATATAGACCTTGCTACCCTTGCGCAGATAGCGTTCGGCGACGTTGGCGAGACCTTCGTTGAAGATCGCGACCGAATGCCATTCGGTCTTTTCCTTGCGCTCGCCGGTGTTGCGGTCCTTCCAGCTGTCCGACGTGGCGATGCGCAGGTTTACCACCTTGCCGCCGTTCTGGAACGACCGGCTTTCGGGATCGCGCCCCAGATTGCCGACCAGGATGACCTTGTTGACGCTGCCCGCCATAACTTCCTCTACAAACCGAATCCTCTAGCGATCCAGTATGTAGCGCCCGCCGCGACGTATGCCAGCGCGAACAGGTAGGTCACCATGAACGCAGGCCATTTCCACCCGTTGGTCTCGCGCCGGGTGATCGCGATCGTCGAGATGCATTGCGGCGCGAACACGAACCACATCAGGAACGCGAGCGCGGTCGCCAGGCTCCAGTTCGCCTTCAGCTTCGTCCGCATCGCCGCGTCGCCCGCCGCCTGCTCGGGATCGTCGACCGCGTAGGTGGTCGCGATCGCCGACACCGCGACCTCGCGCGCGGCCATTGCCGGGATCAGCGCGAGCACGATGTCGCGGTTGAACCCGATCGGGCGGAACACCGGCTCGATCCCGTTGGCGATGCGCCCGGCGACTGAGTAATTGACCGGCGACACCGGCGATCCCGCCGGCGGCTTGGGAAAGCTCAGCAGCGCCCATAGCACGATCGTTGTCATCGCGATGATCGTGCCGGCGCGCTTCAGGAAGATCTCACACCGCGTCCATAGCCCGATCGCGACGTCGCGCCAGTTCGGCATCTGATATTTCGGCATTTCCATCATGAAGCCCGACGACGCGCCCTTGGTCACCGTCCGGCGGAGCACCAGCGCCACGACGAACGCGCCGATTACGCCCATCACGTACAGGCCGAACATCACCAGCCCCTGCAACCCGATCCATCCGCCAATCCGCGTGTCTGGGATCAGCGCGCCGATGATGAGCGTGTAGACCGGCAGCCGCGCCGAACACGTCATCAGCGGCGCGATCAGGATCGTGGTCAGCCGGTCCTTCTCGTCCTCGATCGTCCGGGTCGCCATGATGCCCGGAACCGCGCAGGCGAAACTCGACAGCAGGGGAATGAACGCCCGCCCCGACAGCCCGACGCTCGCCATGATCCGGTCCATCAGGAACGCCGCGCGGACCATGTAGCCCGACGCTTCGAGCAGCAGGATGAAGAAGAACAGGATCAGGATCTGCGGCAGGAACTTCACCACCGCGCCGACGCCGGCGATGATGCCGTCGTCGATCAGCGAGCGCAGGATGCCATCGGGCATCACCGTGTTGAGCGCGGTGCTGATGTCGGCGAAGCGCTCGGCGATCCAGTCGGCGGGCGCGGCCCCGGCGAAGAACACCGCCTGGAACATCACGAACAGGATCGCGAAAAGCAAGGCAACGCCGGCGATCGGATGCAGCGCGATCGCGTCGAGCGCGTGCGTCCAGCGCCGCACCGGCGTCTCCGACACGGTCGCCCCCACCGCGATCTGGCGCGCGCGGCGTTGCAGCGTGACCATGTCGGCATGGAGCATCGCGTCGCCTCGGCGCAGGGCCGTGGCACCCGGCGTGACGATGCGGTCGAGCCCCGCCTTCAGTTCCTCGATCCCGCGCCGCCGGACCGCGACCGTAGGAATCACCGGCACGCCGAGCTCGCGCTCCAGCACCGCCGGATCGAGCGTCAGCCCGTCCCGCTCGGCGAGATCGACCATGTTGAGCGCGACCACCAGCGGCAGTCCCAGCGCGATCAGCTGCAAGGCGAAGCGCAGGTGGTTGTCCAGATTAGACGCATCGACCACGACGACGATCGCATCGGGTAACCGTTCGCCGCTCTGCTTCCCCATCACGACATCGCGCGTCACGCGCTCGTCGGGGCTCGAGGGTTCGAGGCTGTAGGTGCCGGGCAGGTCGAGCAGTTCGACCGGGCGCCCGTCACTCAGCACCATCCGTCCGGCGTGCCGCTCGACGGTAACGCCGGGGTAATTGCCGACCTTCTGCCGCGCGCCGGTCAGCGCGTTGAACAGCGCCGATTTGCCGGCATTGGGGTTGCCGACCAACGCGACCAGCGGGGCGGGATGCACGTCGATCCCTATTCGGCGGCTTCGGCGAATGCCTCGGGGGCGACCAGGATCGCGGCGGCGACGCGGCGGCGCAACGCCACCGTCATCCGCCCGATGCGGCACGCGATCGGCCCGCCGCCCAGCCGTGCGCGGTGCAGCACTTCGATATCCACGCCTTCGTCGAAACCGAGCTCGCGCAGGCGGCGTGCCTCGGGCGGGGCCAGCCGATCCCACGCAACACCGGCCACCGTCGCACGCTGGCGGCGGGGAAGCTGTTCCAGGCTGAGCGGAGTCGGCGCCATTCCTCCCAGCTAAGGCAGCTGCGACTGATTATCAATAACGCAATTGTCGCGCCTTATACCGCCGGATAGCGCAATCGGCCGATGAACCGCGACAGGCTGGGGCGATGCATGCCGCGAGCGAGGAATCCCGCCTTCGCCTTTTCGAAGCGCATGATGCCGTCGATCCGCCGCGCCAGGAACGCGCGGGTATCGGCTTGCTGCGCGCTCTCGTCGTCGAGGAACACGGTGATCGTTGCGGCATAGACCGCACCGAGCATCGCCCGCTTCGTGTAATGGTTGTAGTCGGTCGCGGTATCGCCCGCCGCGCGCCACATCGCGTCCGCCGCCCGCCAGCCGAGCTTCGCGCCGCGCGCGACGTTCTGCGGCATCGCCAGGATCGCGAGCGCGCGCCGCAGTCCCTCGCGCTGCGGCGACAGCAGGTCGAGCCGCGCTTCGACCAAAGCGGTGATCCGCTCGCGCACCTTCATCGCCGCCAGCCGGTCGGGCGGCAGCTGGTCGAGCATCGCCGCGTCGATATGCGCGAACCATGCATCGATCATCGTGACCGCATCGGGCAGCGCCAGCAACGCGACATCACGATCGATCCCGATCCCGTCGGCGGCCAGGTCGCGCGCAGCGGCGGTCCAGCCATCGAACCCGGCATTGGCCGCGACCAGCGGCGCCAGCGCCGTGCGGATTTCGGGGATCGTCGGATCGGCAGGCAACGTCATGGCGGGCGTTATGCCTTCTCGACGCCCTCGGGAGCAAGCTCTGCCGTATCGCTGCGCGTTCGCCGCACCAGCACGAGTGCCAGTCCGACCAGCCCGGCCCCCAGCCAATCGATCGTATCGAGCCGCTCGCCATACCCGATCGCGCCGATGATAGAGCCGACGATCGGCTGGATCAGCAGCATGATGCCGACGATCAGCGGCGACGCCTGGCCAAGCGCGAAGATCATCAGGCTCTGGCCGACCACCTGACTGACGAGCGCCAGCGCGATCAGCGGACCCCATTGCTGCGGCACCACCTGTTCGCCCATCGCCAGCGCGATCAGCAGCAGCGGGCCCAGGCTGGCGAGCGTCGAAGCGGCGAGTGCGGGCACCGGCGGCATCGTATCGCGCGCCCGCGCCATCACCGCGAAATACAGGGTGTAGAAGATGCCGGCGAGCACGCACAGCAGGTCGCCGGCGAAATGCTCGGGCGCGATGTGCAGCGACCGGCCCATCAACAACATCGCGCCGACCAGGGCCAGCACCAGCGCCAGGCCCTGCGTCCGTGATGGCCATGCACGCGCCACGACGAAGCCGTAGAGCGGAAAGATCAGGCTCGCCGAATTGCCGAACAAGGTGGCGTTGGTCATGCTGGTCTTGCGGATGCCGACGTGCCAGCTCGCCAGATCGACCGCGAAGCACAGGCCGCCGATCGCGACCGCCCACAACACGCCGCGCCGGCTGTGCCCCGGCCGCCAGCCGCTCGCCACCGCTGCCACCACCAGCACCGGCGCCGCCAGCGCCAGTCGCCAGAACGCCGCCGCGACCGGGCCGACATCGGCCATCCGGACGAACAGCGGACCGAAGGCCAGCGCGACATTGCCCACCACCAACGCGACCAGCGTCAGCGACGGCGACGCCGTGCGGCGCGATGATCCAGCAAAGCTCCTTGCCTTGGGCATGACGCCCCCTACCTCTGCGTCTCTGACAAAGCACCAGCGAAGGATGCCGATGCCCACTCTGTTCGATCCGATCCAGCTCGGCGACATCGCCGCCAAGAACCGCATCCTGATGGCGCCGCTGACGCGAGGGCGCTCGACGGCGGAACATGTCCCGACCGACATCATGATCGACTATTACCGTCAGCGCGCCGGCGCCGGAGTCATCATCACCGAGGGGACGGGCGTGAGCCGGCTCGGGCTCGGCTGGCCCGCCGCGCCGGGGCTGTGGACGTCCGAACAGGTCGAGGCATGGAAGCCGGTGACTGCCGCTGTGCAAGAGGCTGGCGGGCGGATCGTCGCGCAGATCTGGCACATGGGGCGCCTCGCGCGGCCCGATGTTACCGGGCTGACCCCGCTATCATCCTCGGCGACGCGCGCGCCGTACCACAAGCCCGACCAGAACCCCTATGCCGAGGCACGCGCCGCGACGCTCGACGACATTCGCCGAGCCCAGGACGAATATGCCGCCGCCGCGCGAGGCGCGATCGCGGCCGGGTTTGACGGCGTCCAATTGCACGGCGCGAACGGCTATTTGATCGACCAGTTCCTGCGCGACAACACCAACCTGCGCGACGACGACTATGGCGGCAGCCCGGAAAACCGCATCCGCTTCATGCGCGAGGCGGTCGCCGCGGTAATCGCCGAGGTCGGCGCCGGCCGCACCGCGATCCGGCTGTCGCCCAACGGCGAAACGCAGGGCGCGGACGACAGCAACCCCGCCGCGGTGTTCGTCCCCGCCGCGAAAGCGCTCGACGATCTCGGCATCGCCTTCCTCGAACTGCGCGAATTGTCGCCGACGGGCACGTTCGGCGCGACCACGGTGCCCAAGCTCAGCCCCGAAATCCGCGAGGTCTTCACCCGTTCGCTGATCCTCAACCAGGACTATACGCTGGACGCGGCCGAGGCGGACGTCGCCAGCGGCCTGGCCGACGGCATATCGTTCGGGCGCAAGTTCATCGCCAATCCCGATCTGGTCGAGCGCTTCCGCACCGGCGCGCCGCTCAACGCCGACAACGTGCGCACGTGGTACACGCCGGGACCGGAGGGCTATACCGACTATCCAGCGCTGGCCGGCTGACGGAACGGCGGCGGGGCGCGGGCGGTTGATGGCAGTCGAGGAGACCAAAGATGAACCGCCCCGCCACCCATCATGTCGACCCGGACGCCCCCGACCACGCGCCGGAAACGATGCCCGGCGCCAACATCTCGACCGAGCATCAGGAGGAGGGCGACGCCAAACGCCCGTCCGATACGCTCGACCGCGACAAGGTTCCGCCGAAGGACGACGGCGGGCGCAAGAGTTCGTTTTTGCACAATTATTGAGCAGTAGCCCGCCGCGCGGTAAAAGCGGCAGAACCCTAAATGTCAATCTGCATGCTTTGCACCATTGGCGGTACGACGCGGGAGTGAAACCCGCGTAGTCGGACGCGGCTCTAGCCGCGCCGGCCGTGACCGCCTTGGGGCTCGGTTCTAGCTGGCGCCAAAACCGTTGTCGGCGATCAGCGACACCGGACGTTGTTGCGATCGATCGAGTTGCCGACCGCCGCGCCGGCCGCCGCACCCAGCAGGATGCCGAGCGGCTCCGACCGGCCCGACGTTACCGCCGCACCCAGCGCGCCGCCGGCGATCCCGCCGACGATCAGTCCCGTGGTCCCGTCCGACCGGCGGCAATAATAGCGGCCGTCCTGCCCGACATAGACGCGGTCGTTGTCGCTCAGCCGGCGTTCACGATAACGCGGAGCGTCGACATAATAATGGTCGGCATAATAGCCGTTGTAGCGCGGATCGGGCCGGTCGTAATCGTAGTTGCGATAGCGGTGCCAGTCGCTGGCATAGCCCGGTCCCGGGCTGTCGTAATCGCTGCACCCGGTCAGTCCGGTCAGCGCGGTCGCGGCGGCCAACAGGCCGATAGTCACCGTACGCATACAATCCTCTCCTGTCCTAGCCCCGCCCGGCGTCAATGCGCGAGCGGGGGAAATGGTTGCGCGAGCGTTCTGGTCGCTCGGCCGGTCATTCGGCGGGGGTCAGTTCCTCGACCCGGGTATCCTCGGTGAAGCCGGTGGCGACGCCGGGCGGCGGGCGCAGCGCCTCCCGCTCGGCGGCGGTGGGCGTCGCGGTGGGGTCGGGGCGGAAGGCGGGCGGCACGCGATCGCCCGGTTCGGGATGCGGCTGGTCGAGCGCGAGGTCGGGCGCTTCATGCCCCTCGGCCGCCGGGAAGAAGCGGTCGAGCAGGCCGTAGCGCAGCGCCGCCCCGACCGCGGCGGCGCCCAGCCCGACCACCGCCGCCGCGCCGATCGCGCGGTTGCGGGCATGGTGGTCGGTGACGAAGCGGCCGTGGCTGTCGCGGCGCTGGTTGGGGTTGGGCATGGCGGATCTCCTGGCAGGGGCGCGGGTTCGCGGAATCAACGGCCGGGAGTGGGCCCATGTTCCGATATTGCCGGCGACGTGCGCGCAAGTTGGCGCAGCGGCCCGAAAATCCGCGAAATCCGGTCCCGACCGGGCAAAAGTTGGACGAAAGTGATGGTATCGGGCCGCCGAACGTGGCGCGGTGCGCGCGCCGCCGCTGCGACCTGCCAGCGCGATCGGCGGAAGTTGGCGAAGTTGACGCGCAGACGAACATTCAAGCATCGCCCGCGCGGCGGCGGCGATGCCGCGGAACAGGTCTTCGGTCGCTGCCCGGTTGACGAGTATGTCGGTCGGGGTCGCGGGGCGCGGCCGGCCGAGCCGCCCGGCGTTCAGGTGCGCCTGCCACGCGCGCACGCTATCGGGCTGGTACGGGTCGGGGTGATCGCGCGGGCGCACGACGAGCCCGCGATCGAGCTGGACAGCAGGGTGCGACGGCGCCGCGCGGGTATGAGGATCGGTCGTCGGGATAGCCTCCGGTCAGGACAAGGGAGGCGCGGCAGATATGCCAGGAAGGGGTGTGTAGGACAGCCCCGGCGGCAAGGGGATTAGCGCCAGCTAATCCCGAGCCCCAGCCGGGGGCCGGCCGGCGCGGCCAGCAGCCGCGACCGACGACGCGGCTTTGCCGCGGCGCGGCACTGTGCCTCGAACGCGACAGTTCAGTCATGATCTAGTCCGCTTTATTCCTGCCTTGCGATCTGCTTGACCCGATCCAGGGTGCCGACGAACGGACCAAATCACGGCCGAGAGCGACGTAAGGAGCGCAGCTAGGCCAAAAAGAGCAGATGCTGTTATTGTAATCACGAGTGGCAAACTCCGTCTAGCGCTAACTAGTAGCCTTACGGAAATCATCAAACGCTTCGAGTAACTTAAACGTCGCCTCCATATCTAAGCCATCGCCAGAGTATCGACATTCATATAAACCTTGTAAGTTCGACGGCAGGGTTACACCATTCTCTACTAAGAGAATGAACTTATTGAAGTACCATGCGCGAGCAACACCAATTTCAATCAAAACATTTTGATTGATCTGCGGAACTTCATTGCCGTCTTTGTCAAACAAGACTCCGTCAGCACCGACATGAATGACAGCTGCTTGGCATGAGCGCATATCATCCAATACTTTGTCTGGCACAGGTTTCGCGGCGGTTTCGTTATTTTTGGCAATGACCGGCTCGAATCCGCCATGCCGAACTATCTTCTCGATCTGTCCTAAGATCTTTTGATTCTTCCCGTGCGTAATGAAAACGCGTTTTACACCCTCTGGCGTGCTCTTCGTCGTATTGAGGCTTGCAGAGGCAATCGGCGCGTCGCTAACTCCAAGATTGGCTATCAGGGCTTGGATACCCTCGGGCGGCGGACCAAAGGGGGCGGCAGATAAGGAGGGGTCAACATCAGTGACCGGCTCAGGATCAAAAAGCGATTTACCCGAGCCTTGCCTCGTTCCTTCCATAAAGACGAATTTTTCGCCTTTAATGTCAGCCAGAATGCCCGCCAGTTCAGCATTGGCTTTAAGAATTTCGAGTGATTGTGCTGCTCGCTCCTTGGGTAAACCCAGATCAACTAGAACGTTTTGTGCAATCAAATCTTTTGGAAATTTAGCGTTATTATATCGCTGGAGAAATTCACGAGGAATGCGGGCTTTCAAAATCGCTTCAATCAAACCCTTTTGCACGTCGTCTTCTGCGGTGGGGCGAACGATCTTCAATCCCAAGGGCGTCAAGTTGATTTCGGCTGCTGCATATCCCCCCTCGGTCAGTCCGTAAGCAATAGCCGTGCCGCATAAGTTCCGCCAAGGGCCGCTGGTTGGCGTAACTCCAATTGCCATAGCGACACGGAGTGGGGCCGCGCCTTTGCCTGCAAAATTATCCCAGATAGCTTTCGGCAAGCGTAAAACTTGATCCAAAGGCATATTGGGCGCCTTGGCTCACGATTACTCGCTTAGCAGTACCAGTGTTTTCGGAAACCACGGGATCAGCCACAGACGGAACTCCAAATGGGTGCCCATCTTGTAGACCAAAAGAGGAACAGAATCAATAGAGGCAGAGTAGCAGAATCATCTGGCCCATATTTCGTCATTATTATATATGTAAATCAGTGTGTTAGGCTGATGTGAACAAAAAATACCGCCACCCTGCCTTTATTTTTCTATCACTCCACCCCCTCAACCACCCGCTTCTTCGCCTTCACCATCTTCACCCCCGCCTCACTCCGCAACAATGGCGCGAGGTACTTCCCCGTAAAGCTCCGCTCGACCTTCACCACATCCTCCGGCGTGCCCGCGGCGACGATCTCGCCGCCCTTCACGCCACCCTCAGGGCCCAGGTCGATGATCCAGTCGGCGGTCTTGATGACGTCCAGGTTGTGCTCGATCACCACCACCGTATTGCCCTGTTCGACCAGCGCGTGGAGCACTTCGAGCAGCTTGCGGACGTCCTCGAAATGGAGGCCGGTGGTGGGCTCGTCGAGGATGTAGAGCGTCTGGCCGGTCGCGCGGCGCGACAGTTCCTTGGCGAGCTTGACGCGCTGCGCCTCGCCGCCCGACAAAGTCGTCGCCTGTTGCCCGACCTTGATATAGCCGAGCCCGACCTCGACCAGCATCGCCATCTTGTCGCGGATGCCGGGGACGGCCTTGAAGAACTCGGCGGCGTCCTCGACCGTCATGTCGAGCACGTCGGCGATCGAATGGCCCTTGAACTTCACCTCCAGCGTCTCGCGGTTGTAGCGCGCGCCGTGGCACACGTCGCAGGTGACGTAGACGTCGGGGAGGAAGTGCATCTCGATCTTGAGCACGCCGTCGCCCTGGCACGCCTCGCACCGGCCGCCCTTGACGTTGAAGCTGAACCGGCCGGGCTTGTAGCCGCGCGCCTGCGCCTCCGGCAGGCCGGCGAACCAGTCGCGGATCTGGGTGAAGGTGCCGGTATAGGTGGCGGGGTTCGACCGGGGCGTGCGGCCGATCGGCGACTGGTCGATGTCGATGACCTTGTCGAGATGTTCGAGGCCGGTGATCCTGTCGTGCTTGCCCGACAGGATGCGCGCGCCGTTCAACTGGCGCGCGGCGGCGGCGTAGAGCGTGTCGATGGTGAAGCTCGACTTGCCGCTGCCCGATACGCCGGTGATGCAGGTGAAGGTGCCGAGCGGGATGCTGGCGGTGACGCCGGTCAGGTTGTTGGCGGTGGCGTTGTGGACGGTCAGCTTCTTGCCGGTGCCCTTGCGCCGGGTCGCGGGGACGGGGACTTCGCGGGTGCCGTTGAGATAATCGGCGGTGACGCTGTCGGTGTGTGCGAGCAGTTCGGGCAGCGTGCCCTTCGCGACGATCTCCCCGCCATGGACGCCGGCGCCGGGCCCCATGTCGATGATGTAATCGGCGGTGCGGATCGCATCCTCGTCATGCTCGACCACCAGCACCGTGTTGCCGAGGTCGCGCAGGCGGCGGAGCGTCGCGAGCAGCATGTCGTTGTCGCGCTGGTGGAGCCCGATCGAGGGCTCGTCGAGGACGTAGAGCACACCAGACAGGCCGCTGCCGATCTGCGAGGCGAGGCGGATGCGCTGGCTCTCGCCGCCGGAGAGGGTGCCCGACGTGCGGTCGAGGTTGAGGTAATCGAGGCCGACGTTATTCAAGAAGCCGAGCCGCTCGACGATCTCCTTCAGGATGCGCTCGGCGATTTCCTTCTGCTGGCCGTTGAGGTGGTTGGGCAGGTCGGTGAACCAGGCGAGCGCGTCGACCACCGACAGATGAGTCGCGTGGCTGATGTCCTGCATCGCGACCTTCACCGCCAGCGCCTCGGGCTTGAGGCGGGCGCCGTGGCAGGTCTCGCAGGGTTGCGACGACTGATATTTCGACAGTTCCTCGCGCATCCAGGCGCTCTCGGTCTGGAGCAGGCGGCGGTTGAGGTTGCCGATCACGCCCTCGAACGGCTTCTTCACGTCGTAGCTCTTGCGGCCGTCGACGAAGGTGAGGGTGACGGCGCGGCCCTTGGTGCCGTGGAGGATGACGTCGCGCACCTCCTGCGGCAGGTCGGCCCATTTGGTGTCGAGGCTGAAGTCGTAGGCGCGCGCGAGGCTGCCGAGGACCTGCATGTAATAGGGGCTGGGCGGGTTGGACTTGGCCCAGGGGACGACTGCGCCCTTCTTAATCGACAGATCGTGGTTGGGGACGACGAGGTCCTCGTCGAACACCAGTTTCTCGCCGAGCCCGTCGCACGCCGGGCAGGCGCCCTGCGGGGCGTTGAACGAGAAGAGGCGCGGCTCGATCTCGGCGATGGTGAAACCGCTGACGGGGCAGGCGAACTTTTCGGAGAAGACGATGCGGTTGGCCGGCACGCCCGCGCCCTTCATCGCGCCGGCATCCGCCGCTTCGTCCTCGCGCCCCGGCACCACGCCGTCGGCCAAGTCGACATAGGCCAGGCCCTCGGCCAGCTTCAGCGCGGTTTCGAAACTGTCGGCCAGGCGGGTCGCGCCGTCGGCGTTCACCGCGATGCGATCGACCACCACCTCGATATCGTGCTTGTACTTCTTGTCGAGCGCCGGCGCCTCGTCGATCTCGTACAGTTCGCCGTCGATCCGCACGCGGGTGAAGCCGGCCTTCTGCCACTCGGCGAGTTCCTTGCGATACTCGCCCTTGCGCCCGCGCACGACCGGCGCGAGCAGGTACAGCCGCGTCCCCTCGGGCAACGCCATCACGCGATCGACCATCTGGCTGACCGTCTGCGCGGCGATCGGCAGGCCGGTCGCAGGCGAATAGGGGATGCCGACGCGCGCCCAGAGCAGGCGCATGTAGTCGTAGATCTCGGTGACGGTGGCGACGGTCGAGCGCGGGTTGCGGCTGGTGGTCTTCTGCTCGATCGAGATGGCGGGGGACAGGCCTTCGATATGATCGACGTCGGGCTTCTGCATCAGCTCGAGGAACTGGCGCGCATAGGCCGACAGCGATTCCACGTAGCGCCGCTGGCCCTCGGCATAGATCGTGTCGAACGCGAGGGACGACTTGCCCGACCCCGACAGCCCGGTGATGACCGTCAGCGTGTCGCGCGGGATGTCGATATCGACGCCCTTGAGGTTGTGCTCGCGCGCGCCGCGCACGGAAATGGTCGTCAGTGGCATGGATCGCTCGTTCCATATTTGTTCTGATTGCTAGGCGTTGGTCCGGTGAGCGTCAATGCGCAGCCGCCGATTGCAATGTGGGAGACGATCGACTCGGCGCAAGGTTGCCGGTGGTCCGCGACTCGGAAAGGGGCGATCCGGGCCGTCGCCGCCAAAACAGAATATGAACAGGATGTAACCGTTACCATTTTGGGTATAGTGGCATACCCCGATTCTGTCGTGAAATGGGACGGAATCTTGCGCCCGATCATCCTAAGTGTCGATAGAGTCACGTATAATATAGTTAAATGCCCGGTAGGAACTGACCGATTTAAGAACTTCCTGCTCCCCCGATCGCGTCTTACGGGCGTCATCGGAAATTTGGGGCGGGGCATAGGGTCCTGACCGGGGAGAAAACGACATGAAGAAGTATCTGATCGCGTCGGCCGTTCTGGCGGCCGCTGTCGCCACGCCGGCGATGGCCGCCACCGAACTGGTCACCAACGGCAATTTCAGCCAGACCAGCCGCGGGGGCAACTTCCAGTTCGGTGACGATCCGCTGTCGGCGGGCACCGTGACTGGCTGGACCTCGACGTCGACCGCCACCACGCGCGCCGCCAACAATTACGGCTACAACCTGCTGGTCAACGGCAGCAACACCGGCGCGAACGCCGATGGCCGTTTCAGCTATACCGGCAAGGAATATCTGTCGAGCGTGCCGACCGGCACCTCGTCGATGGGCAACTTCGTCGTCCTCGACGGCGACACGCTGGCGCGCGGCGTGCTCAGCCAGACGATCAACAACCTGATCGCCGGCAACACCTACACGCTGACGTTCCAGTGGGGCGCGGGCCAGCTCGCCAGCCGCAACGGCGCGACCACCGAGTCGCTGACCTACAGCCTGGGCAACCAGAGCTTCACCACCAACACCGTCAACACCACGTCGGGCGGCAACCAGGGCTGGTACACCGTGACGCAGAACTTCGTCGCGGGCGGCACCAGCCAGACGCTGTCGTTCCTGTCGAACGGCACCCCGAACGGCCTGCCGCCGGTCGCGCTGCTCGACAACGTGTCGCTGACCGCCGCGGTGCCCGAGCCGGCGAGCTGGGCGCTGATGATCGTCGGCTTCGGCGCGATGGGCTACTCGCTGCGTCGTCGTCGCGAGACCGCGCTGCAGACCGCCTGAACGAGGGGCATCCCGCGCGGCTGAAACGCGCGCGGGATTTCCTTTGCCGGAAAATGAGGGAGGGCGGCGGCGACCAGCATGGTTGCCGCCGCCCTGCCGCGTTCGTCGATTGTCAATCTCGGCATGCGAGAGAGTGAGCCGGCGCGGCGCAAATGAGGTAGAAGCGGGACCATGAACGGCATCGTCATCGACGTGATCCGGCTGAGCCTGTGGCTCGCGTTGCTCGCGACATTGTTCACGCCGCTCGAATGGCTGTTCTCGCTGCACGATCGCCGCAGCGCCGCCGGGCGGCGGCGGGGGTGGCTCGCCGATCTCGGCTATTATTATCTCAACGGGTTGTTGCCGGGGCTGTTGCTCGCGCCGCCGCTGGCGGTGGTCGCGCTCGCGGTGCATGCCGTCACCCCCGACGCCTATGCCGCGTGGATCGCCGCGCTACCGTTCGGGGTGAAGCTCGGCGCCGGGCTGCTGGTCAGCGAGATCGGCGCCTATTGGGGGCACCGCTGGTGCCACACCGTGCCGTTCCTGTGGCGGTTCCACGCGATCCATCATTCGGTCGAGCGGCTCGACTGGCTGGCGAACACGCGCGCGCATCCGCTCGACATCGTGTTCGTGCGGCTGTGCGGGCTGGTGCCGCTCTATGCGCTGGGGCTGGCGAGCCCGCGCGCGACCGGGGCGGCGGCGATGATCCCGGTCTATATCGCGCTGGCCGGAACGGTGTGGTCGTTCCTGGTCCACGCCAACGTACGCTGGCGGTTCGGTTTCCTGGAACAGCTCGCCGCGACCCCCGCCTTCCATCACTGGCACCATACCAACGGCGCGGAGGGGCGCGACCGCAACTATGCGGCGATGTTCCCCTGGGTCGATCGGCTGTTCGGCACGCTGCACCTGCCGCGCGACGCCTGGCCGCCGGTCTATGGCATCGACGCGCCGATCGAGGGCGGGATGGCGGCCGAGCTGATCCATCCGTTTCAGCCGCCGCGGCGCGCGCCGTCCGCGTCGGGCCAGCCGTCCGCGCCGCCCCAGACCGGACCAGCGGTATCGCATGCCGATTGAGGGTGGGTGCAGCTGCGGCGGGGTGCGGTACGCGCTCGCCTCGCCGCCGATGGTGGTGCATTGCTGCCACTGCACCTGGTGCCAGCGCGAGACCGGCAGCGCATTCGTCGTCAACGCGGTGATCGAGGCCGACCGGCTGCGCGTGACCCGAGGCGCGGCCGACTATGTCCCGACGCCGTCCGCCAGTGGCAAGGGGCAGGAGATCGCGCGCTGCCCGACCTGCCGCGTCGCGCTGTGGAGCCACTATGCAGGGTCGGGGCGCAAGTCCGCCTTCGTCCGTGTCGGCACGATGGACGATCCCGCCGCATGCCCGCCCGACGTTCACATCTTCACCGCGAGCAAGCAGCCGTGGGTGGTACTTTCCGACGGCGCGCCCGCCTTCGCCGACTTCTACCCGACCAGCCAGGGCGTCTGGTCGGACGAGGGCCGCGCGCGATGGAAGGCGTTGATGCAGGGCTAGCGTCGGCGCCGCTTGCCCGGACGCGCGCGGGCGGTAATTTGGCGCGCATGGAACGCTATTCGAGCCGCTGGATCGCGATCGCGGTGGTGCTGGCGGCGCTGGCCGGATTCGTCGATGCGATCGTGTTCACGATCCTAGGCTTCTTCGCCTCGTTCATGAGCGGCAATTCGACGCGGCTGGCGGTCGGGCTGGGCAGCGGGGCGATCGGCGATGCCGCGATCGCCGCGGCGCTGGTGCTGGCGTTCGTCGCCGGCGTGATCGCCGGGACCGTCGTGGCGCGAGTCGCGGGAGCCCGCGCGCGCGGGGCGGTGATGGGCTTCGTCGCGGTGCTGCTCGCGCTGTCTGCGGCGCTGTCCGAGGTGGCGCCGGCGCGGATCGACCTGTTGCTGGCGGCCGCGGCGATGGGGGCGATGAACGGCGTGCTGGCGGAAGGCGGCGAGGTCACGGTCGGCGTCACCTACATGACCGGGTCGCTGGTCAAGCTCGGCCAGCGGCTGGCGGCGGCGTTGATGGGCGCGGGCAATCGCTGGGCGTGGCTGCCCTATCTCGCGCTGTGGAGCGGGTTCGTCGCCGGCGCGGCGCTGGGGGCGGGGGCGGCGCTGGCGCTCGGTATGACCGCCTTATGGGTCGCGGCGGGAGCGGCGGCGGTGGTCGGCGCGTTGGTAAGCCGATAAGGTCGCCAGTTGGTGGCGAGTCGCGCGTTATCGGAGGAACCATGCATCACGTCACGGTCGATCGCATCAACAAGCTCGTCGAAGTGCGGTTGCAGGGCGCGCTCGACCTGGCGGCGATCGAGGCGTCGGGGGCGGCGACCCGCGCGGCGGTGCGGTCGCTAGGGCTCGGGCCGGGTGCGCACGTCACGCTGTGCGACGTGAGCGAGGGCGGGGTGATCGACGATGCCGCCATCGCCAGCGCTTTCGCGCAATGGGCCGACCCACGCTACACCGTCGTACGCGCGCGCAAGGTCGCGATCGTCGCCTCCGCGCTCAACCGGCTGAAGGCGACCGCGCCCAGCGCGACGCGCGACAACATGGCGCTGTTCGCGACTCGCGCCGAGGCGATGCGGTGGCTGTTCGCGTGAGCCGATCGTAGCCGCCGGGTGTTCTGCGAGAGGTGCCTGGAGCGCCCCCCGGTGGGATCGGTCGCGGCTCTAGCCTAACGATGACGCTTCAGCCCGTCGCGGCAAAGCCGCGCCGTCGGCCGGCGCAAGAGCGCCGCCGGCCGGGCAAGCCGCAACTATCCCTATTCAGCCTCGGCTAAATGTGAATGGGTTTGCCCTGCACCCCCATCGCCGCTTCCTTGATCGCTTCGCTGTGCGTCGGGTGGGCATGGCAGGTGTAGGCGATGTCCTCGCTGGTCGCGCCGAACTCCATCGCCTGCGCGGCCTGCGCGATCATCGTGCCGGCGACGCTGGCGATGCACCACACGCCGAGCACGCGGTCGGTCTTCGCATCGGCGATCACCTTCACGAAGCCGTCGGGCTCGTGGTTGGTCTTAGCGCGGGAGTTCGCCATCATCGGGAATTTGCCGACCTTGACCTCGCCGCGCTCCCTGGCGGCTTCCTCGGTCAGGCCGACCCCGGCGATCTCGGGCCAGGTATAGACCACGCTCGGGATGACGTCGTGGTTCACGATGCCGTGCTGGCCGGCGATATTCTCGGCGACGGCGATGCCCTCGTCCTCCGCCTTGTGCGCGAGCATCGGGCCGGGGACGACGTCGCCGATCGCCCAGATGCCGGGGACCGAGGTGCGGAAGTCGTGGTCGATCTCGATCTGGCCGCGCTGGTTGGTCGACAGGCCCGCCGCGTCTAGCGCGAGGCCATCGGTGTTGGGCTTGCGGCCGATCGACACGAGCACGACGTCGGCGTCGATCGTCGACGCCTCGCCGCCCGCCGCCGGTTCGACCGTCAGCGTGGCGCCGTCGCCCTTCGCCGCGACGCTGGTTACCTTGGTGCCGAGCTTGAACTCCAGGCCCTGCTTCTTGAGGATCTTGTTCGATTCCTTGCGGATCTCGCCGTCGAAGCCGGGCAGGATCTGGTCGAGGAACTCGACCACCGTCACCTTCGCGCCCAGCCGCCGCCACACGCTGCCAAGCTCCAGCCCGATCACGCCGCCGCCGATCACCACCATGTGGCCCGGCACCTGCGGCAGTTCGAGTGCGCCGGTCGAGGACACCACGACCTTCTCGTCGATCTTCACGCCGGGCAGCGGGGTGACGCTGGAACCGGTGGCGATGACGATGTTCTTCGCGCGCACGGTGCGGTCGCCGACTTGCACCGTGTCCTTGCCGGTGAACGCGGCATGGCCCTTTAGCCACTCGACCTTGTTCTTCTTGAACAGGAACTCGATCCCGCCGGTCAGCTGCTTCACCGCGTCGCGGCGCTGGCCGTGCATCGTGTCGAGGTCGAGCTCCGGCGTAACCTTGATGCCCATCTTGGCGAAGGTGCCGTTGGCTGCATGGTCGAAATATTCCGACGCGTGCAGCATCGCCTTGGACGGAATGCACCCGACATTGAGGCACGTCCCGCCGAGCGTCGCGCGGGACTCGGCGCACGCGGTCTTGAGCCCCAACTGCGCCGCACGGATCGCCGCGACATACCCGCCGGGGCCGGCACCGATCACCAGGACGTCGAAATCGTATTCGTCTGCCATCTTTTCCTCCGTCGCCCCGGCAAAGGCCGGGGCCGGCCAGCGAGGGAACAATCACGCAGCGACCCCGGCCTGTGCCGGGGCGACGTGGTCTATATAGTTACAGGTCGATCAAAATCCGCGTCGGGTCTTCGATCGCGTTCTTGAGCGCGACCAGGAACGTCACCGCCTCGCGGCCGTCGATCAGGCGGTGGTCGTAGCTGAGCGCGAGGTACATCATCGGGCGGACCACCACCTGGCCGTCGCGGACGACCGGGCGGTCCTCGATCCGGTGGAGGCCCAGCACTGCCGATTGCGGCGGGTTGATGATCGGGGTGCTCATCAGGCTGCCGAACACGCCGCCGTTGGAGATGGTGAAGGTGCCGCCCTTCATCTCGTCCATCTTGAGCGTACCGTCCTTGGCGCGCTTGCCGAAATCGCCGATCGTCTTCTCGATCCCGGCGACCGACAGCTGGTCGGCGTCGCGGATCACCGGCACGACCAGGCCCTGCGGCGCGGAGACCGCGACCGAGATGTCGGCGTAATCGTGATAGACGATCTCCTGATTGCCTTCTGGGCCGTCGATCTGCGCGTTGACCGCGGGCACGTCCTTCAGCGCCATCGTCGCGGCCTTCACGAAGAAGCCCATGAAGCCCAGCCGCACGCCGTGCTTCTTCTCGAACAGGTCCTTGTACCTGGTCCGCGCCTCGATGACGGCGCTCATGTCGACGTCGTTGAACGTCGTTAGCATCGCGGCGGTGTTCTGCGCGTCCTTCAGTCGCTTGGCGACGGTCTGGCGGAGCCGCGTCATGCGGACGCGCTCTTCCTTGCGGCCCGACGTGGCGGCGGCGACCGAGGGGGTCTGCGGCGCAACGGCGGCGGCGGGCGCCGGCGCTTCCGCCTTGGCCGCGATCACGTCGTCCTTGGTCAGGCGGCCGTCCTTGCCGGTGCCCTTGACCGTCGCGGGGTCGACCCCGGTCTCCAGCACCGCGCGGCGCACGCTGGGCGACAGCGCGGCGGGCGTATCGCCGGCCGCTCCGGCAGTCGGGCCGCTGCCCGGAGCCTGCTGCCCGGCAGTAGCGGCGGGGGCGGCCTGCGCGGGAGCAGGGGCGGGCGTGGGCGAGGGGGCCGCACCGGCGCCACCCGCCTCGACCGTCGCGAGCAGCGCGCCGACCGCGACATTGTCGCCGACCTGCACCGCGTGCGCGCCCATCACGCCGGCGACGGGCGAGGGCACCTCGACCGCGACCTTGTCGGTTTCGAGGGAGACGATCGGCTCGTCCTGCTTGACCGGGTCGCCCGGTTGCTTGAGCCATTCGCCGACGGTCGCCTCGACGATCGATTCACCCAGGACGGGCACGGTTACTTCGGTTGCCATTCTCACCTCGTCATCCCGGCGGAGGCCGGGATCGCTAAGTTGTTTTCACGCTGCCAGCGGCCCCGGCCTGCGCCGGGGCGACGAGCAGTCAATTCTTCCGCGTCCGCCGGATTTCCTCGCGGACGTTGTGGCCCAGCGCATCCGCCACCAGCGCCGCCTGTTCGGTCTGGTGCCGCTTGGCGAGGCCCGTCGCGGGCGACGCCGCCGCCGCGCGGCCGGCATAGCGCGCGCGCGCCGTCTTCGCCTTGCCCGCCGCCAGCGCTTCCTCGATCAGCGGTTCGACGAAGAACCAGCCGCCATTGTTCTTCGGCTCTTCCTGCGCCCAGACCACGTCTGCCAGCGCCGGCATCCGCGCGATCCGCTTGGCCAGCGCCTCGGTCGGGAACGGGTAGAGCTGCTCGATCCGGACGATCTGCGTGTCGGTGTCGCCCGCCGCGTCGCGCGCGTCGAACAGGTCGTAGGCGACCTTGCCGGTGCACAGCACCAGCCGCTTGGTCGCGGCATCCGCCGGCGCGTCGGGATCGCTCAGGATGCGGCGGAAATGGCTGTCGCCCAGGAAATCCGCCGCCGCCGACACCGCGCGCTTGTGGCGCAGCAGCGACTTCGGCGTGAAGATCACGAGCGGTTTGCGGAACGTCCGGTGCATCTGCCGGCGCAGCAGGTGGAAGAGGTTGGCCGGCGTCGTGCAGTTGGCGACCTGGATATTGTCGCCCGCGCACAATTGCAGGAAGCGCTCGACGCGCGCCGACGAATGTTCCGGCCCTTGGCCCTCGTAGCCGTGGGGCAGCATCATCACCAGGCCGTTGGCGCGCAGCCACTTGGCTTCGCCCGACGCGATGAACTGGTCGATCATGATCTGCGCGCCGTTCATGAAGTCGCCGAACTGCGCTTCCCAGATGACGAGCGTCTTGGGGTCGGCGAGCGCGTAGCCATATTCGAAGCCGAGCACGCCATATTCGCTAAGCGGCGAGTCGAGCACCTCGAACGCGCCATGCTCGACCTGGGCGAGCGGCACGTATTTGTGCTCGTCATTCTGGTCGACCCAGACCGCGTGGCGCTGGCTGAACGTGCCGCGGCCAGAATCCTGCCCCGACAGCCGTACGCCATAGCCCTCGGACAGCAGCGATCCGAACGCCAGCGCCTCGCCGGTCGCCCAGTCGAAATTCTCGCCGCTCGCGAACATGTTGCGCTTGGCGTCGAGCACACGGGCCAGCGCCTTGTGCACGGTCATGTCGCCGGGCACCGTCGTCAGCGTCCGGCCGAGGCTGTCGAACAGCTTCTTCTCGATGCCGGTATCGACGCTGCGCCGCGCGGTCTCGGCATCGGCGGGGGCGTGCAGTCCCGACCAGCGGCCGGCGAACCAGTCGGCCTTGTTCGCCTTGTAGCTCGCACCCGCCTCGAACTCGCCCTCGAGCAACGTGTCGAACTCGTGGGTGATGCGGTCGACCCAGCCCTGGTCGATCACCCCTTCCGCGACCAGCCGCTTGCCATAGACTTCGCTGACGCCGGGATGACCCTTGATCGCCTTGTACATCAGCGGCTGGGTGAAGCTCGGCTCGTCGCCCTCGTTATGGCCGAAGCGGCGGTAGCACCACATGTCGATGACGATGTCGCGGTGGAAGGTCTGGCGGAACTCGATCGCCATCTTGCACGCGAAGGTCACCGCTTCGGGATCGTCGCCGTTGACGTGGAAGATCGGTGCCTGGACGCCCTTCGCGACGTCCGACGGATAGGGCGACGAGCGCGCGAATTGCGGGCTGGTGGTGAAGCCGATCTGATTGTTGATGACGAAGTGGATGCAGCCGCCGGTATTGTAGCCGCGGATGCCGGAGAAGCCGAGGCACTCCCACACGATCCCCTGCCCGGCAAACGCCGCGTCGCCATGGATCAACACGGGCAGCGAATGGCTGTGCTCCTCCAGGTCATGCGCCAGCGTCTGGATCGCGCGAGTCTTGCCCAACACGACCGGATCGGCGGCCTCGAGGTGGCTGGGGTTGGCGACCAGCGACATGTGCACCTTGTGCCCGTCGAACTCGCGGTCGGTGCTGGTGCCGAGGTGATATTTGACATCGCCCGACCCGCCGACATCCTCCGGATTCGCGCTGCCGCCGCCGAACTCATGGAAGATCACGCGCAGCGGCTTGCCCATCACGTTGGCCAGCACGTTGAGGCGGCCGCGATGCGCCATGCCGAACACGATGTCGTTGACGCCCAGCTGGCCGCCATATTTGATGACGCTTTCGAGCGCGGGAATCATCGCCTCGCCGCCGTCGAGCCCGAACCGCTTGGTGCCGACATATTTCTTGCCGAGGAAGCTTTCCCACTGCTCGGCCTCGATCACCTTGTTCAGGATCGCCTTCTTGCCGTCGGCGGTGAAGGTGATCGCCTTGTCCTTGCCCTCCATCCGGTCCTGGAGGAAACGGCGCTCCTCGACATCGGCGATGTGCATGTATTCCAGGCCGACATTGCCGCAATAATTGGCGCGCAGGATATCGACGAGCTCGCGGATCGTCGCCCATTGCATGCCCATCTGGCCGCCGAGATAGACCGGGCGGTCGATGTCGCCGTCGGAAAAGCCGTGATATTCGGTCTTGAGATCCTCGGGCAGGTCGGCCCGCGCCAGGCCGAGCGGATCGAGATGCGCAGCCAGGTGCCCGCGCACGCGGTACGTGCGGATCAGCATCATCGCACGGATCGAATCCGCGGCGGCGGCGATGATCGCGTCGGGCGACGGCGCGGCGGCCGGCTTGGCGGCGGGCGTACCGCTTTTGGTAGGCTTCGGCGCCGGCTCCATCTGCGTCGGGTCGAGCGCGGCGGTCAGGTCGTCGGTGGTGGATGGCGGCCACGCCGGATTCGCCCAGCTCGCGCCCGACGGCCCGCTCTCCAGCCCCTCGAACCAGCCGCGCCACGACGGCTCGACGCTGTCCGGCGACTCCCGGAAGCGCTTGTAGAGCGTCTCGACGAACGCAGGGCTGACACCCCCCGCGATCTCGCTGAAATCCTGACCTTCGTAGCCCATGGCTCACTCCGTCGTCCCGGCGGAGGCCGGGACCGCTAGGTTGCTTCTCTCCCGCGCCTAGCCGCAGGGCGGCCCCGGCCTGCGCCGGGGCGACGACCTCAACCCTTCAACACTTCCAGCAACGTCTCGCCGAGCAGGCTTGGGCTCGACGACACCTTGATCCCGGCGCTTTCCATCGCGGCGATCTTGTCCTCGGCGCCGCCCTGGCCGCCACTGACGATCGCGCCGGCATGGCCCATGCGGCGGCCCGGGGGAGCCGTGCGGCCGGCGATGAAGCCGGCCATCGGCTTCTTGCGACCCCGCTTCGCTTCGTCCTTCAGGAACTGCGCGGCCTCTTCCTCGGCGCTGCCGCCGATCTCGCCAATCATGATGATCGAGTGGGTCGCGTCGTCGGCCAGGAACAGTTCGAGCACGTCGATGAAGTTGGTGCCGTTGACCGGATCGCCGCCGATCCCGACCGCGGTGGTCTGGCCGAGCCCGGCATTGGTGGTCTGGAACACCGCTTCATAGGTAAGCGTGCCGGAGCGGCTGACAACACCCACCGAGCCCTTGGAAAAGATGCTGCCCGGCATAATGCCGATCTTGCACTCGCCGGGGGTCAGCACGCCGGGGCAGTTCGGACCGATCAGCCGCGACTTCGATCCCGACAGCGCGCGCTTGACCTTGACCATGTCGAGCACCGGAATGCCTTCGGTGATCGCGACGATCAGCGGCACTTCGGCGTCGATCGCCTCCAGGATCGAGTCCGCCGCGAAGGGGGGCGGGACGTAGATCACGCTCGCGGTCGCGCCGGTCGCCGCCACCGCTTCGGCGACGGTGTCGTAATTGGGCAGGCCGAGATGCGTCGTGCCGCCCTTCCCCGGGGTGACGCCCGCGACCATCTGCGTCCCGTAATCGAGCGCGGCCTGGGTGTGGAAGCTGCCGGTATTGCCGGTCATCCCCTGGGTGATGACCTTGGTATTCTTGTCGACGAGGATGCTCACGTCATTTCCCTTCTTGGGTCGAATGGTTGCCCTTGGGGTTGCCCACCACGATCATCGCCAGCCGCGTGCCGTCCTTGTCGACGACCTGCACGATCAGCACCTCGCCGTTGGGCAGGTTGGTCACGGGATTCTGCGGGTCGGTGACGACCGTCACGCCCAGGCTCTTGCCGACATCGCCGTAGAAGGCGGTCGCGTCGAACGCCGCGTCGGGCTTCGCCATCACGACGCAGCCGCCGTCGAGGCCGGTCTTGTAGATCAGCTTGACGTTGTCGCGCACCAGGATGCGGCCGTCCGCCTTGGTCATGCCGGCCTTTGCCGGCGTCACGTCTTGCCACCCGGCGACGCGCGCGTCCTGGCCCGCCGGATCGACCGTCGACCCGACACACGCCTTCGCCGCCGCGACGATCGCGCGCTCGGCAGCGGGCTGGAGGTCGGCCATCGGGTCGGCGGGGGCGGGGGCGGGAGTGGGGGCCGGGGCGCCGGCCGCCTGGGCGATGAGGAGGAGAGGGAGGATGGGCATCACAACTATTGCTCCTAGTTCCCCGGCGAAGGCCGGGGTCCAGTCAAGGGGCGGTTCTGGATCACGCGATACATTCGTATAGATCTTCCCAATCGGGATTCATTCCTTCGATCTCACGTAGTTTCCAGTTGCGCCGCCACTCCTTCATTCGCAGCTCGCGCTGCCTGGCTTCTTCTATGTTGTCGTGCGCCTCGTACCAGACGAGCAGATGACAACCATATCTCTTGGTGAACCCATCGACGGTGCCGTTCCGATGTTCCCAAACGCGTTTCGGCAAATCGCTGGTGACACCGATATAGATGGTTCCGTTGCGCCTCCTCGCCATGATGTAGACGAAGCCAGCTTTCTCCACGTCGATGGTTCTCCCAACTGGGCCCCGGCCTTCGCCGGGGAACAGCTCAGTTCAAGCTCGCATCAATCCCCTTGCACGCCGCGAGCAGTTCCTTGACCGCGTCGACGCTAACACCCAGGTTCGCCTTCGCCTCGTCGTCGAGCGCGATCTCGACCACTTCCTCGACGCCGCCGGCGCCGATCACGCACGGCACGCCGACATACAGGCCGTCGACGCCGTACTTGCCGTCGACATAGGCCGCGCAGGGCAGCAGGCGCTTCTGGTCGCCGAGATACGCCTCGGCCATCGCGATGCCGCTGGTCGCGGGCGCGTAATAAGCGGAACCCGTCTTCAGCAGCGCGACGATCTCCCCGCCGCCGCCGCGGGTGCGCTTGACGATCTCGTCGATCTTGGCCTGGCTCGATTTGCCCAGCTTGATGAGGTCGGGGACCGGGATGCCGGCGACGGTCGAATATTGCACGACCGGCACCATCGTGTCGCCATGGCCGCCGAGCACGAAGGTGGTGACGTCCTTCGCCGACACCGCGAACTCCTCGGCCAGGAAATGGCTGAACCGCGCGCTGTCGAGCACGCCGGCCATGCCGACGACCTTGTTGTGCGGGAGGCCGGAAAATTCGCGCAGCGCCCACACCATCGCGTCGAGCGGGTTGGTGATGCAGATGACGAACGCGTCGGGCGCGTTGGCCTTGATGCCCTCGCCGACCGCCTTCATCACCTTGAGGTTGATGCCGAGCAGGTCGTCGCGGCTCATGCCGGGCTTGCGCGCGACACCGGCGGTGACGATGATGACGTCGGCGCCCGCGATGTCGGCATAGTCGTTCGAGCCGGTAATCCTGGCGTCGAAGCCCTCGATCGGGCCGCACTGGCTGAGGTCGAGCGCCTTGCCCTGGGGCAGGCCCTCGGCGACGTCGAACAGGACGATGTCGCCCAGTTCCTTCTTCGCGGCGAGATGGGCGAGCGTGCCGCCGATATTGCCGGCGCCGATCAGCGCGATCTTCTTGCGGGCCATGAGCACTCCCTTTGGCGCCCGAAAGGCGCGAATTGGCGCGAAAGCCGCACCAAGGCACCGGCTCGCGCGCGAGACGCGACGGCGCTTAGGCCGATCGTAGGCTCGGCGCAACCGCTAAAGGGGATGCGTTAACATCGCGTACTGCAATTCATTCGCAAGAGCAACAGGGCTATCCCCTGTCGTCATTGCGAGCCTAGCGAAGCAATCCAGGTTTCGTGTAAAGCGTTGCATTGCTTCGCTGCGCTCGCAATGACGAACAGGTCAGGCCAAAACCCCCGCGTCACTCCTCCACATATTTCCGCTCGCCCGTCGCGGCGTTGAACCACACCACGACCGGGCGCCCGCTCGCTTCGTCCAGGAAACGCTCGTCGGTCGGGCGCCAGTCGCACGGCGGGGAGGCGGGGCTGGCATTGCCGGTATAATGAAACCGCTCGAACACGATCCCGCCGACCATGACCAGCGGGAAGATCAGCATCGGCCACGCCGCCGCGTCGAGCACCACCATCCACGCCGCGATCGCCGTCCAGGCGATCGCGACCACCAGCACAACGTTGCGCAGGATCATGCCATGGGATCGATCACGACCGCGGTGCCATAGGCGACGACCTCGTTCATCGCCTGCGCGATCTCGCCCGAATCGAACCGCATCATGACGACCGCGTTCGCGCCCATCAGCGTCGCGTTCTGGACCATGCGATCGATCGCGTGGCGGCGCGCATCCTCGACCAGCTTGGTATATTCGGGGATTTCGCCGCCGACGATCGAGCGCAGCGACGCGGTGATGTTGCCGCCCAGCCCGCGGCTGCGCACGACGACGCCGAACACCTGGCCCAGCACTTCGCGCACCTGGTGCCCGGCGATATTCTCGGTGGTGGTGACGATCATGCGGCATCTCCTTGGGCGGGCGCCGGCCCGGTGCCGGCGCGTTGGGGAAGGATCAAGATGAGCAGGACGATGGCGGCGGTCAGCACCAGCGAGGCGATCGGCCGGCTGAGGTCGAGGCCGCCCTTCGCGAACGGCTTGTCGAGGAAGTCGCCGACCGTCGCGCCCAGCGGGCGAGTCAGAATGAACGCCAGCCAGAACAGCACCACGCGGCTGATCCGGGTCGTCATATAGAGCCCGGCGAGTACCGCCAGCGCTCCACCGAACACCGCCGCCCCACCGAGATAGCCGAGCCCGCCATCGTCCGCCGCCCAGTCGCCGAGCGCGGTGCCCAGCGTCTGCGAAAAGGTGATGGTGATCCAGTAGAAAGCCTCGGCCCGCGGGGTGTGGATGTCGTCGGTCGACAGCCGCCCGACGACCGCGCGCCACGTCGCCAGCGAGGCAATCACGCACGCCAGCAGCAACAGCGAGCCGCCGGTATAGCCGATCCCCAGCGACCGTGTCGCGAAGTCGGCCATCGTCGTGCCGGCGGTGGTCGAGGCGATGATCGTCGCCCAGTAGAGGAAGGGGTGGAACCGCTTTGCCATGATCTGCGCGATCGCGAGGACGATCAGTGGCACGAGGAAGATCGCGGTGCCGATCAGGTAGCCGCTGACACCGCTCGCGCCGGCCTCCGGCGTGGTCTCGCCGAGCCAGGTCATCGTCACCGCGTCGCCGCCGGTCTCGCCCAGCGTCGTCGCCAGGATCTTGATGATCCAGAAGCCGAGCGTCACCGCGGGGACCTTGCTCAACACTGCGCGTTGGTCGTCGGTCAGCGTCACCCGGCCCTCCTGCTTAGAAGCTCAGTCCCAACGCCACATAGCCGTGGTATTTGTCGCCGTCACGACCGCCGAAGCTCGGCCCGGCCGAAGCGAGCAGCGACAGCGGACCCTTCAGCCGCCAGATCGCGCCGATCCCCAGCGTCGATGTCGGCCGCGCGTCGACCGTGTCGGGGCCGCGATGCGTCGCCTCCACCCCGATGCTCAGCCGCCCGGTCACCTGCCGGGTCAGCGCGGCGGCGGCGAGCCAGTAATTGCGGTTGCCGACGCCCGGATTGATGGTGAAGCCGCCGCCGCCGAACAGCGACCATTTGCCCCAGTCGTGCTGCACCCAGACCGGCAGCAGGAACGCGACGCGCCCCGATCCGTAGCGTGTGCCCGATGTCGGCAGGATCGCGCGCGGAAAGGCGGCGACCGACCAGCCATGCGCATCGTCATGGAGGAAGCGGTATTTGAGGCCGAGCTCGACATCGCCGACCCCGGTCCGCGCGCCGGGGCCGCGCACGAAATCGACCGGCAGCGTCGCGGTCAGCTGGACGTCGTGGAACCCGCCATAATTGAGGTCGAGCCCCGCCGACCCGCCGAACGCCCCGCCGTTGCGCGCGCCGGCGCCGAAGAAATAGAGCTCCCAATGCTGGAAGTCGGTCGGTTCGGGATCGTCGGTGTCGAACGGCGGCCCGGCCCAGGCGGGCAGCGGCGCGATGGAAAGGGCCAGCGCCATGGGCAGGAATCGCGATCGCCGCATCGCGGCCCCCTACGCCGCGCCGTGGCCCTGCGCCAGATACTCGTCGGATCGCATTTCCTCGAGCCGGCTGACGGTGCGCTCGAACTCAAAGTGGCCGTCGCCGCGTTCGTAGAGGTGCGCGGGCTCGGCATCGGCGGCGGCGAGCAGCTTGACCTTGTGTTCGTACAGCGCGTCGATCAGCGACACGAACCGCGCCGCTTCGTTGCGATTCTCCGGCCCCAGTTTGGGGATGCCGACCAGGATGACGGTATGATAGCGCCGCGCGATCGCCAGATAATCGGCGGCGCCGCGCGCCTCGCCGCACAATTTCCTGAACGCAAACACCGCGACGCCCTTCAGCGCCTTGGGCACACGCAAAGTGCGGCCCTGCACGACCAGTTCTTCGCTCGGGACGTGTTCGGCATCTTCGGGCGGATAGTCGGTCAGGCGGAAGAACGCCGCGGACAGCTGCGCGGTCGCCGCCGGACCGTTCGGCACCAACCACGTCTCCTGCTGGCCGAGCCGGTCGCGGCGGTAATCGACCGGGCCGTTCAGCGACAGCACGTCGAGGCGGCTTTCGATCAGGTCGATGAACGGCAGGAAGTGCTCGCGGTTGAGGCCGTTCCGGTAGAGGTCGCGCGGCGCCCGGTTGCTGGTGGTGACGACGGTCACGCCCGCCTCGATCAGCGCGGTGAACAGCCGCGACAGGATCATCGCGTCGGGCGAGTTGGTCACCATCATCTCGTCGAACGCGAGGCACCTCGCTTCGTCGGCCAGCGCGGCGGCGATGGGGGCGATCGGGTCGCCGACTTCCTTCCTGCGCTCCTCGGCGATGCGCTGGTGGACCTCCAGCATGAACTCGCCGAAATGGACGCGGCGTTTGCGCTGGATGGCGAGGCAACCGAAGAACAGGTCCATCAGCATGGATTTGCCGCGGCCGACATCGCCCCAGAGATAGAGGCCGCGTGGGGCATCGGGCTTGCGGCCGAGCGCGCGCCACAGGACCGAGCCGCGTTTGGGTTGGGCCTGAAGCTGCTGTTGAAGCTGGTCGAGCCGCGCGGCGGCGGCCTGCTGGTCGGGATCGGGACGCAGCTCGCCCGCGGCGATCAGCGCGTGATAGGCGGAGAGGACGGTTTCCATCAGACCTCCCCGGCGAAGGCCGGGGCCCAGTCGGGAAGGCTATTGTTGTCGAACGCTACGCGAGCCAAGGCATGGCATCGCACCTGGACCCCGGCCTTCGCCGGGGAGGCGCTGGTCATGGGACGGTGCCGAAGCCCGGTGGCGGGCTCGATTTCCGCAGCGTTCCGGTGAAGCTCGCGATGGTCGGCGTATTCTCCTGGACGATCAGCCCGCGCAGGAAGAGCATCC
Organism: Sphingomonas sp.; assembly: GCF_017304635.1. Lineage (GTDB taxonomy): Bacteria > Pseudomonadota > Alphaproteobacteria > Sphingomonadales > Sphingomonadaceae > Sphingomonas. Next base: position 169,726 of record NZ_JAFKMA010000003.1, on the reverse strand, counting down.
GGCTGGTCTCGCGCAGCAGCTCGATCCGCGCCTCCAGGGCCACGCCGATGCGGCCGCCGCCGATGAACTGCGCCGACAGGTCCAGCGTCACCGCGCCGCCCGCCTGCAACACGCCGAACGCGCGCGCGGCGGCGAACAGCGCCACGTCCATGAACCCGAGCAGCGCGCCACCATGGACGTTGTCGCGCATGTTCGAATGCTCGTGGCGCGGCAGCATCTGGACGCGAGCGACCTCGCCCTCCAGCCGGACGCGGAGCGGCTCGAGGAAGGAATTGAACCGCGTCGGATCGCGGAACGCCCAGCGCTTCCACCCCGGCGCGTCGGGGTCGTCGTCATAGGTGAAGAAGGGGGAGGGGGTGTCACTCACCGTCGTACCTCTGCAAAAGCAGGGGTCCAGAGCAACAGGCGGCATCGTTCGTTACCCTGGGCTCCTGCATTCGCAGGAGCACGCGGCTTTCGATCAGACAATCCGCTCGGCTTCCATCTTCTTGATCTCGGCGATCGCCTTGGCGGGGTTGAGGCCTTTGGGGCACGCATTCGCACAGTTCATGATCGTGTGGCAGCGATACAGGCGGAACGGATCTTCCAACTGGTCGAGCCGCTCGCCGGTCATCTCGTCGCGGCTGTCGGCGAGCCAGCGATATGCCTGGAGCAGGATCGCCGGCCCCAGGAACTTGTCGCTGTTCCACCAATAGCTCGGGCAGCTGGTCGAGCAGCACGCGCACAGGATGCACTCGTACAGGCCGTCGAGCTTCTCGCGATCCTTGGGGCTTTGCAGTCGCTCCTTGCCCGCCGGCGCCGGGGTGACGGTCTGCAACCAGGGCTTGATCGAGGCATATTGCGCGTAGAAATGGGTGAAGTCGGGGACCAGGTCCTTGATGACTTCCATGTGCGGCAACGGCGTGATCGTCACCTCGCCCTTGCAATCCTCGATCGCGGTGGTGCAGGCGAGACCGTTCTTGCCGTCCATGTTCATCGAGCACGACCCGCAGATGCCCTCGCGGCACGACCGGCGGAAGGTCAGCGACGAATCCTGCTCCGACTTCATCTTGATGAGCGCGTCGAGCACCATCGGCCCGCAGGTGTCGAGGTCGACCTCGAACGTGTCGTAGCGCGGATTGTCGCCGGTATCGGGGTCGTAGCGATAGATCTTGAAGCGCTTGACGTTGGTCGCCCCGCTGGCGGCCTTGTGGGTCGTGCCCTGCTTCTTGATGCGGCTGTTCTTGGGCAGGCGGAACTCGGCCATCGATGATCCCTATCGCGTTGCTGGCGCCCGGCTATGCCTTTCGGCAGGGGAGTGCAACCCGTTTGCCGCGCCAGCACTATAACGAAAAGCCGCCGGCCCCGTGAGGCCGACGGCTTGGCGTTTCGTACCGGACTGGATGCTTCAGGCGAAGCGGATGCGGGTTGCGACTTTGCGGCGGCGAAGGCCGAAGCCGATCGCGCCAAAGCCGATCATCACCGTCGCCCAAGTCTGCATTTCCGGAACGGCAGCTACCGCATTGTTACCGATCGTCACCGTAATCGTGTTGTTGCCGGAGAGGAAGGTGTAGACGCCGCTAGTTAGGCCGAGCTTGGTGAAGTCCGAACCGATGATCGTGCTCTTCGAGACGATCTGGGAATTGCTGACGTAAGTGTTCGATATGTAAAACAGTTTGTCCGCGGCAAACAGCCCGAGCGTCGTGCCGTACTCCGGCGACGAAAATGCGGCAGGTCCCGTTCCGAATGACGTTGCCGTACCCGACATCGTGTAAGCATAAACGATGCCCTTGCCGGCTCTCGTCACGACGATCTGACCACCCGCCGGAAACACGCCCGTCGCCGAGAAAGACACGGAATCTTGATTGACGTGAGTAAGGTCCGTCAGGTCGAATGTGCCCGAGCCAGTGAGAACCACGTCGTCACCGACCTGTGTTATGGCAATATTGACGGCAGCACCCGCTGACGATGCCGTAAATGCAACGGTAGCGGCGAGCAGCAAATATACAAATCTCATCGACCGGCCCCCTTTTTTCCGCAGATTGAGCTGCAGAATTTCGTTAATCTCCCATAAAGGATAAAGTTCCGGCCACAGCTTGTAAATGCAGAAGCCGACCGGCGCTGTGCTGGCGATCAATGACCGGTGTCGCTGTTTTCTCAGCCAATCACCGCCTTCAGATTCATGAATTCATGCAGTCCCCACGGCCCGAGTTCGCGGCCGTGGCCGGAGCGTTTGACTCCGCCGAACGGGGCTTCGGGGGTCGAGGCGAGCATCTGGTTGATCGCGGTCATGCCGGCGTCGATGTCGCGGGCGAAGCGGTCTTGTTCGGCCGGCTCGGCGGTCCAGACCGACGAGCCGAGGCCGAATGGCACAGCGTTCGCCAGCGTGATCGCTTCGCCGATGTCGGCGATCTTGAACACCATCGCGACGGGGCCGAAGATTTCCTCCCGCGCGACCGGGCTGTCGGGGTCGACATCGACCAGCACGCCGGGGGTGAGGTAGGCGCCGGGGAGATCGGGGCGTTCGGCGCCGAACAACAGTTTCGCACCCGCATCGCGGAATTGCGCGAGCTGGCCGAGCACGGTGTCGCGCTGGCCCTCGGACGACAGCGGGCCCATGTCGGTGTCGGGCCGCATGGGGTCGCCGGTCTTCACTGCCTTCATCCCGGCGGCGAAGGTCGCCATGAACGCGTTATAGACATCGGCGTGGACGATCATCCGTTTGGCGCAGATGCACGACTGGCCGCTATTCTGCGTCCGCGCGGTGACAGCGGTTCTCGCGGCCAGTTCGACATCGGCGGAGGGCATGACGACGAACGGGTCCGATCCGCCGAGTTCGAGCACGACCTTCTTCAGCGCCTTGCCCGCCGCTTCGGCCACCTTGGCGCCGGCGCCCTCGCTGCCGGTCAGCGTCACCGCGACGATGCGGTCGTCGGCGATCAGGTCGGCGACCTTGGCCGACTTGATGGGGAGGTTCTGGAACAGCCCCTCGGGTGCGCCGGCCTTCCGGATCGTCGCCTCGATTGCAGCGGCGCAGCCCTGCACCGACGAGGCGTGCTTCAACAGCCCAACATTGCCCGCCAGGATCGTCGGCGCGGCGAAGCGGATCACCTGCCAATAGGGGAAGTTCCATGGCATCACCGCGAGCACCGGACCCATCGGCAGCCAGCGCGCGGTGGCGCGGCCCTTGGGCAAGGCGATCTCCTGTGGTGCTAGCAGCGCCGGCCCGTGCTCGGCATAATAACGGAATGCGCTCGCGCATTTCTCGACCTCGGCGATCGCGGATTTGAGCGTCTTGCCCATTTCCTGCGTCGCGATCCGGCCGAGCGCGTCCTTGTCCGCCTCGAACGCGTCGGCGATCCGGCGGAGCAGATCGCAGCGCTCGTCGAGGCTGGTCAGGCGCCACGTCCGGAACGTCTCGGCCGCGCGCTGCAATCGCCACTCGACCTGCGCATCGGTCAGTTCGGCGAAGGTACCGGCGGGCTCGCCGGTCGCGGGGTTGATGCTGGTGAACATGCGGCGGTGAACGCTTGCCATTGCGCCGGTATCCGATCGCGATCATTATGCAACCGCAACGAGAGGTGCGGCGTTTGGCACCCGCAACACGGGAGACTATCGTTATGTTGGGCATTCTTCGCATGATCGTCGTCGGCTTCATCGTCGGCGTGCTCGCGCGCTTTCTCTATCCGGGCCACATCCCGCTCAGCTTCCTGTGGACCGTCATCCTCGGCATCGCCGGGTCGTTCCTGGCCGGGCTGGTCGGCATGGCGCTGCACCCGGCGGAGCGGACGCAGGGGCTGCATCCGGCCGGGTTCCTGGCGTCGATCGTCGGCGCGATGGTGCTGATCTTCATCGCGATCCGGCTGCACTGGTTCGGCGCGTGACATGAGCGTGGCGGATCGGCGGGTTGCCCCCATCGGTCCGCTCGCCTAGGCGTTGGGCATGGATACGCCGATCGCCGAATTGTCGTTCGAGGATGCGCTGAAGCGGCTGGAGGAAATCGTCCGCCAGCTCGAAAGCGGCGAGGCGAAACTCGACGACGCCATCCATCTCTACGAGGAAGGGACGCGGCTGCGCCAGCAATGCGCCGCGCGGCTCGATGCGGCGCAGGCGCGGATCGAGGCGATCCGGCTCGGCCCCGACGGCCGTCCCGCCGGCACGACGCCGTTCGACGCCGGCTGAGCGATGGCGAATGGCGGGAGCCTGGCGGAAGCGTTGGTCGAGGTCGGCGCGGCGATCGACCGCCGGTTCGATGCCTGGCTGACCCCGCCCGACGATCCGCGCCGGCCGCTCTACGACGCGATGCGCCATGCCGCGATCGGCGGCGGCAAGCGGCTGCGCCCGCTGCTGGTCTACGCGACCGCCAACCTGTTCGGGGTCGATCGCGAATGCGCGATGCGGGTGGGGACCGCGATCGAGGCGATCCACGTCTATTCGCTGGTCCACGACGATCTTCCAGCAATGGACGACGACGACGTACGGCGCGGCAAGCCGACTGTGCATCGCGCCTATGGCGAGGCGACCGCGATCCTGGCGGGGGACTGCCTGCATGCGCTGGCGTTCGAGTGGCTGGCCGACCCGACGACGCATCCCGATCCGTTCGTCCGTGCCGAACTGGTGACCGAGGTCGCGCGCGCGGCGGGGCCGGCAGGGATGGCGGGCGGGCAGGCGATGGACCTGGCCGCCGAGCATGCGCGGTTCGACCTCGCGACGGTCACGCGCCTCCAGGCGATGAAGACCGGTGCGCTGATCGCGGTATCGGTCGACGCGGGCGCGATCCTGGGGCGTGTCGCGCCGGAGGGGCGCAAGGGCCTGCGCGGCTATGCCCGCGACATCGGCCTCGCCTTCCAGATCGCCGACGACCTGCTCGACGTGGAGGGCGACGAAGCGACGGTCGGCAAGAAACTGCACAAGGACGGCGAGGCGGGGAAGGAGACCTTCGTCTCGCTGCTCGGCGTCGAGCGCGCGAAGGAACAGGCGGCGATGCTGGTCGACCAGTCGATCGACCATCTGCGCGGCTATGGCACCGAAGCCGACCTGCTCCGCGACATCGCCCGCTTCGTCCTGGCGCGCGATCGGTAAGGGGGAAACGGGCATGACCATCCGCACCGGCGTCTATCCCGGCACGTTCGATCCGATCACGCTCGGCCATATGGACATCATCCGGCGCGGCGCGAAGCTGGTCGACCGGCTGGTGGTCGGGGTCACCACTAACATCGCCAAGGCGCCGTTGTTCGACGACGAGGAACGGATCGCGATCGTGCGGCGCGAAGTGGCGGCGATCGGCAATCCCGACATCGAGGTGGTGGGGTTCAGCTCGCTGCTGGTCGATTTCGCCGATGCGCAGGGCGCCTCGATCGTGATCCGCGGGATTCGCGGGGTGACCGACTTCGAATACGAATATCAGCTGACCGGCATGAACCGCCAGCTCAACCACCGGGTCGAGACGGTCTTCCTGATGGCCGACGTCGCGCTCCAGCCGATCGCCAGCCGACTGGTCAAGGAAATTGCGCTGTTCGGCGGCGACATCGCCAAGTTCGTGACGCCTGCGGTACGCGACGAAGTGATCGCGCGGATCGGACGGCACGAGCGCTGACGTGACCCGTCGTCCCGGCGCAGGCCGGGACCGCTGCGTTGTCGCGCGAACATATCATCCGGCGGCCCCGGCCTGCGACGGGCGACTCCTGCCATTCAGCCTGCCTTCATTCCGCAACGCGTTCCTGCGCGTGAGGCGGTACGGCCAGGCATCAGCTTGCCCCAAAAACGCCGCATGTTCTTCGCATTGGCGCGGGGGCTGCTTTTGCAGTAGACGCGCCGATAATCCCTTCACGCCCGGAGTGCCCATGCGTTTCCTTCTCGGTCTGGTCGCGTTGACCACCCTTGCGATCACCGCCAGCCCGGCCGAGGCGGCGAAGAAGCAGAAAGCGACTCCGGCCAAGGCGGCGGCGACGGTCGAGCAGCGCACGCCCGCGCCGCCGATCACCGACAAGGAGAATCTGGTCTATCTCGACCTGTCGACCGGCGGTCGTGTGACGATCCGGCTCTATCCCAACGTCGCGCCGAAGATGGTCGAGCGGTTCAAGACGCTCACGCGCCAGCATTTCTACGACGGGCTGAAGTTCCACCGCGTGATCGAGGGCTTCATGGCCCAGACCGGCGATCCGAAGGGCGACGGCACCGGCGGCTCGACGCTCCCCGACCTGCCCGCCGAATTCAACTGGATGCCGCACGTGCGCGGCGCGGTGTCGGCCGCGCGCGAAGGCGCCGCGCCCGATGCGTCGGCCGAGGACAAGACGAAGGCGGAAAACAGCGCGAACAGCCAGTTCTTCATCGTGCTCGCGCCGAAGCTCGGGCTCGACAAGAAATATACCGTGTTCGGCCGCGTGATCTCGGGCATGGAATATGTCGATGCGGTCGCGCGCGGCGAGCCGCCGGCCAATCCGTCGCGGATCCTGCATGCCTATATCGTGGCGGACAATCCGCCGGCCTACACGCCCCCGCCGATGGCGCCCGCATTGCCGCCGCTGACCGAAGCGCCGCAAGTCCCGGCGATCGGCGTCGCCCCGCCGGCGAAGCCGGTGGCGCGCAAGCCGGTCGCACCGCGCAAGAAGTGATCATCGCCCCGGCGGAGGCCGGGGTCGTGGGCAGCGAACGGCTCCGGCCTCCGCCGGGGCGACGGATGATCGCATGGACGTCGACCTGTTCGACTTCGACCTGCCGCCAGAGCGGATCGCGCTGCGCCCGGCATCGCCGCGCGACAGTGCGCGGATGCTGGTGCTCGACGGGCGTGGCGATGCCGGCGCGACGCGCGACCGGCTGGTGTCCGATCTGCCTGGCGAACTGCGCGCGGGCGACCTGCTGGTGTTCAACGATACGCGCGTGATCCCGGCCCAGCTCGAAGGCATGCGGGTGCGATCGTCGGCGGACGGCGCGTCGGACGCGACCGGGGCGAAGATCGGCGCGACGCTGCACAAGCGCGAGGGGCCGCGGCGCTGGCGCGCGTTCGTCCGCAACGCCAGGCGGCTGCACGATGGCGACGCGATCGACTTCGGCAACGGCGTGACCGCGACCGCCTCCGATCGCGGGGCCGACGGCAGCTTCGCGCTCGATTTCGCCGGGGACGAGTCGGTCGAGCTCCAGCTCGAGCGCGCCGGGCGGATGCCACTCCCGCCCTACATCGCCGCGCGCCGCGCCGCCGATGCGCGGGACGCCGACGATTACCAGACGATGTTCGCCGATGAGCCCGGCGCGGTCGCCGCCCCCACCGCCGCGCTCCACTTCACGCCCGATCTGCTGGCGCGGCTCGACGCCGCCGGGATCGGCCACGTCACGCTGACGCTGCACGTCGGCGCGGGCACGTTCCTGCCGGTCAAGGCGGAGGACACCGCCGATCACGTCATGCACGCCGAATGGGGCCGGATCGACGCCGCGACCGCCGCGCGCATCAACGCGACTCGCGCCGCCGGCGGCCGCGTCATCGCGGTCGGCACGACGAGCCTCCGCCTGATCGAAAGCGCCGCAGACGCGGCGGGCATCGTCCACCCGTTCGACGGCGACACTGCGATCTTCATCACGCCCGGCGTCCCGATCCGCGGCATCGATGGCCTGATGACCAACTTCCACCTGCCGCGCTCGACCCTGTTCATGCTGGTCTCGGCGCTGATGGGGCTCGAGCGGATGCAGGCGGCCTATCGCCAGGCGGTCGAAAGCGGGTATCGGTTCTACAGCTACGGCGATGCGTCGTTGCTGTTGCCGGGAAGGGAATGACGATGCGGAGTGCGATCCTCGTTGTGGCTGCGTTGGCGGCTTTTCCCGCCGCGGCGCAGACCGGGGCGGCCGCGCCGCCGGTCAAGCCGGCCGCGTCGCAGGGTCAGCCGGCGGCGACGTTGGTGGTCGAGCCGGTCGCGATGTTCATCGCGGCGTGCGACGGCGACGGCGATGCGCGAGTGACGAAGGAGAAACTCAACCGCTGCGTTGCGAAGAGCTTCGCCGCGATCGATACCGCGCATACCGGCAAGCTCGGCTATATCGCGTTCGCCGATTGGGCCGAGCGGTTTTTGGGTGATCGCAACGCGCTGCCGAGCCCGTTCGAGACCGACGCCGATGGCGACAACCAGATCACGCTCGCCGAACTGACCGCGAAGCTCGACCAGATCTTCGACCGGCTCGACAAGAACAGGGACGGCGTGCTGACGCGCGCTGAACTGCTGACGATCCGCGCCACCGCCGGTCGCGACATGGGCGACGATCGCCGCCGGCGCCGCTAGCGGAAGCGCACCGCGAGCCACACGGTGGGCTCGCCCGTCGCGATGCGCGTGACCCAGTGGCGCTGCCCGGCCGCGATCAGGATGTGGTCGCCGGGCCGTAGCGCCGCTTCCGCCGAGTCCTCGATCCGCAAGCCGGCCTCGCCCTGCAGTACGATCACCCATTCGTCGTGATCCTGCCGCATCGGCGCGTCGGCGGGCGTCGCCTGACCGTTGGAGACGATCCGCTCGATCGTCGCACCGCGTCCTTCGGCCAGCGTCGCTACCGCCTCGGCACGTTTGGCGGCGGGGAGTCTGGCGAACAGGTTGGCGATCTTCAGGTGGGGCGCGGGCTTGGGTTCGGGCGGCTTGGGTGGCGGAGGCGGCGCCTTCCGAATCCGCGCGGTGCCGGCGGAGCTCTTCCACGTCGCGCGGGTGGCGTCGCGCAGGAACGTTTCCACCTCCGCGTCGCTTGCCTCCAGTCCGGCGTTGCCGATCCCGAGCACGGCCTTGCCCGCGGCATCGACCAGCCCGAGCTTGCCGAAATCGCCACCGGGCTTGCGTCGGCGCGACGCCTTCAGCGTCAGGCCGCGATGCTTCGCCATCTCGCGCAGAGCCTGCTTGTCGATCGTCATCCGCCGTCGAACGCACGACGCACCAACGCGATGCACGGGTCGACAGCGGCCCGCCGCGCTCGCTAGGAGCGCCGTCATGCCTCCCCGGTTCGACTTCACCATCCACGCCACCGACGGCGCCGCGCGCACCGGCACGATCGCGATGCGGCGCGGCGAGATCCGCACGCCCGCCTTCATGCCGGTCGGCACCGCCGCCACGGTCAAGGCGATGAAGCCGGCCGACGTGCGCGCGGCCGGCGCCGACATCATCCTGGGCAACACCTATCACCTGATGCTGCGCCCGAGCGCGGAACGCGTCGCGCGGCTGGGCGGGCTGCATCGTTTCATGGGATGGGAGCGGCCGATCTTGACCGACAGCGGCGGGTATCAGGTAATGAGCCTGTCCGAGCTGACCAAGCGCGACGAGCAAGGGGTGGAGTTCAAGAGCCACCTCGACGGCACGCGCCACCTGATGAGCCCCGAACGGTCGATGGAAATCCAGCGGCTGCTCGGCTCGGACATCGTGATGGCGTTCGACGAGCTGGTGCCGACCACCTCGACCAGGGAGGTACAGGCGGCGGCGATGGCGCGGTCGATGCGCTGGGCGAAGCGGTCGCGCGACGCGTTCCTGGGCGGGGGCGAGCATGCCGACCGTGCCGCGCAGTTCGGCATCCAGCAGGGCGCGCTCGACGAAGAACTACGCGGGGCGAGCGCGGCGGCGCTTACCGAAATCGGCTTCGACGGCTATGCGATCGGCGGGCTCGCGGTGGGCGAGGGGCAGGCGGCGATGTTCGGATGCCTCGACTTTGCCCCGGGGCAATTGCCGGCGGACAGGCCCCGCTACCTGATGGGGGTCGGCAAGCCCGACGACATCGTCGGCGCGGTCGAGCGCGGGATCGACATGTTCGATTGCGTGCTGCCGACGCGGAGCGGGCGGACCGGTCAGGCGTTTACGCGAGGTGGCCCGATCAACATCCGCAATGCGAAGTTCGCCGAGGACCAGTCGCCGCTCGATCCCGAGTGCGGCTGTCCGGTGTGCGGCACGTGGGAGCGCGCGTACCTCCACCATCTGGTGCGCGCGGGCGAGATCCTCGGCGCGATGCTGATGACCGAGCACAACATCTGGTTCTACGAGGCGCTGATGGCCGATCTGCGCGCGGCGATCGCCGCCGGCGAACTCAAGGCGTTTGCCGACCGATTCCGCACGCGCTACGCCGGTGCCAAAGGAGAGTGACGCGTGACCGACGAACCGACCTTCGGCCCTGAGGAAAACGAGATCATGGCCGCCGCACGCGCCGCGAAGGCGCGCCAGATCGCCGCGGAAAACACGCCCGAGCCGGCCAAGATCGGCAAATGGGGCATGGCCGCGATCGGCGCCGGGGTGGGATCGGCCGCCGTGGCCGCGGCGATGCTGTATGCGAACCGCGGCAAGAAGAAGCGCTGAGGAAAGGCGGGCTCGCCTGGACTGGCCTGCCCGTCGTCATTGCTTCGCTGCGCTCGCAATGACGAGCGACGGTGGTGATCCCGATTGACCCCACCGTCTTAGCGCGACACAACACCGCCAGCTTCACGTCCGTTGTCGGAGACCTGCATGCGCCATTCTCGTGCCGCCCTGTTGCTGGGCGTCGCCCTCGTGCCGCTGACCGCCGCCGCCGCTCCCCGGAAGGCCGTGCCGCGCACCATGACGCCGGCCGCCGCGACGTCGGTCAAGCCGATCGCCTATACCGTGCGCACGCTGCCCAACGGCCTGCGCGTCTATGCCGTCCGCGACACCAAGACCGCGAACGTGTCGGTGCAGGTCTGGTACGACGTCGGGTCGAAGGACGATCCCAAGGGCCGCTCGGGCTTCGCGCACATGTTCGAGCATTTGATGTTCAAGGCGACACGTAACCTGAAGTCGGAGAATTTCGACCGCCTGACCGAGGATGTCGGCGGCTACAACAATGCGTCGACCAACGACGATTACACCAATTATTACGAGGTGGTCCCGGCCAATCACTTGCAGCGGCTGCTGTTCGCGGAAGCGGACCGCATGGCGAGCCTGGTGGTCGAGCCGACCAGCTACGCGTCGGAGCGGGACGTGGTGAAGGAGGAGCTGCGCATGCGTACGCTCGCTTCGCCCTATGGCAAGCTCTATTCGATCTATTATCCCGAGATCAGCTACAGCGTGCATCCGTACGCGCGGCCGGGCATCGGTAGCCTGGAGAATCTCGAGGCCGCGACGATCGACGACGTGCGCGCGTTCCATGCGACCTATTACCGGCCCGACAATGCCGTGCTGGTGGTCGCGGGCAATTTCGATCCGCAGCAACTCGACGCCTGGGTCGACAGATATTTCGGCCCGATTGCGAAGCCCAACCGTCCGATCCCGCGCGTGACGGTCGCCGAGCCCGAGCGGACGCAGGCGACGCACTATACGGTGTACGAGCCCAACACGCCGCTGCCCGCCGTGCTCATCAGCTACCAGATCCCGCCCGATCGCGATGCCGACATTCCGGCACTGACCGTGCTCGACGCGATCCTCGCGACCGGCGACAGTTCGCGGCTGTATCAGGACCTGGTCTATCGCGACCAGCTCGCGCAGTCGGTCAACACGTTCGTCGATACCAAGCAGGGACCGGGATCGTTCGTCGCCGTCGCGACGATGGCGAACGGCAAGGATGTCGCGGCGGGCGAGGCGGCGTTGCGGGCCGAGATCGCGCGGATGCGCGACACGCTGGTGACTCCGGCCGAGCTCGCCCGCGCCAGGAACCAGGTCGTGACCAGGACGATCGCCGGCCGCGAGACCGCCGACGGCAAGGCTTCGACCATCGCACGCGGCGTCATCATCGACGGCGATCCCTCGGCGGAGGACAAGCAACTGGCGGCGATCGCCCGCGTGACCGCGGCCGACGTCCAGCGCGTCGCACGCAAGTACCTGACCGACAGTCGCTCGGCCGCGATCCGCTACATGCCCGCGGAGATGGCGCCCAAGTCGGGGCCGAAGGGCGACCGGATCGCTGTCGCCGACAGCGTCCAGGTGGCGCCGCTGACCGCGCCCGCCGACGTGACGATCGTCACCCCGGCGAGCGACGCCGACCGCGTGCCGATCCCGGCGCCCGGTACGCCCGTCGTCGCCACGCTGCCCGCGCCGGTCACGATGAAGCTCGCCAACGGGATGAGCGTGATCGTGGTCGAGAAGCACGATTTGCCGCTAGTCAGCGTGCGGATCGTCGCGAACGGCGGCGGCGCAGCCGATCCGGCGGGCCGGGCGGGGCTGAACAACCTGACCGCCGACCTGATGACGAAGGGCACGAGGACGCGCTCGGCGACGCAGATCGCCAATGCGGTGGAGAATTTGGGCGGCTCGATCTCGTCGGGCGCCGGCTGGGATTCGACCGAGGTCGCGATGCAGGTGAAGGCCGACCAGTTGCCCTCCGGGCTCGGCGTGCTGGCGGACGTGACGCGCAACCCCGCCTTCGCCGCCGACGAGCTGGAGCGCGACCGCGCGCAGGCGATCGACGGGGTGCAGGTGCAATTGAAGAATCCGGGGCGGCTCGCGAATCTGGTCGCGGCGCGGGCGGTGATAGGCAACTCTCCGTACGGCCACGCGCTGTCGGGCACGCCCATGTCGCTGAAGGCGATCACGCGGGCCGACGTGACCGGTGCCTATGCCGCGACGTGGCGGCCGGGCGATACCACGCTGGTCCTGGTCGGCGACGTGACGCCGGCGGCGGCGAAGGCGCTGGTCGAGGCCAATTTCGGTAGCTGGCGTGGCGGTGGGGCGGCTCCCGCGCCGGTGCCGACGGTGGCCGCCGTCGCGCTGCCGCCGCGGATCATCGTCGTCGACCTGCCCAATGCCGGGCAGGCGGGCGTCGTCGTCGCGCGGCCGGGGATCGCGCGGCGCGATCCGGACTTCTACGCCGCCAGCGTCGCCAACGCGACGCTGGGCGTCGGGTTCTCGTCGCGGCTCAACCAGGAAATCCGCATCAAGCGTGGCCTCGCCTATGGGGCGGGCAGCGGGCTCGCGGCGCGGCGCCAGCCGGGCTATGTCGCCGCCAACACCCAGACCAAGAATCCCTCGGCGACCGAGGTCGTCGGCCTGATCCTCGATACGATGCGCGGGATGGGCACGGCGCCGGTGCCGGTGGACGAACTGAGCTCGCGCAAGGCCGTGCTGATCGGCGATTTCGGCCGCGAGACGGAAACCACCAGCGGGATCGCCAACGTACTCGGAAATTACGTGATCGAAGGCGTGCCGCTGAGCGAGTTGAAGAGCTTCACGCCGCGCATCGACGGGATCGACCCGGCGCAGGTCCAGCGCGTGTCGCAACGGCTGCTCGACCCGACCAACGCCAGCATCGTCGTGGTCGGCGACGCCAAATTGTTCATCGACGACCTGCGCAAGAAATATCCGGCGGTCGAGGTGATCCCGGCGAGCAGCCTCGATCTCGACAGCGCGACGTTGAAGTAGATGCCGTCGCCCCGGCCTGCGCCGGGGCGACGCTTTACCGCGCTGGCGGCAGCCAGCTCAGGTCGAGCTTCTCGTAGCGATCGACATAGTTCGCCTCGCGCGCCAGCGCGGGCTCGTTGCGGAAATGGACGCGCCCGCCTTCGCGCGCGATCAGCCCGTCTTCCTCGAGTTGGCGCAGCATACGGTTGACATGGACCGCGGTCAGCCCGGTCGCGTCGCCGATCTCCTCCTGCGTCAGGCCGAGCACGAACGCGTCGGTGATCGAGCGATCCATCATGCGCAGGCGGTTGCGCATCTCGATCAATACGGCGGCGACGCGCGCCCGCGCCGAAGTGCGGCCGAGCGCGGCGAGGCGATCGGTCAGCGCCGCGCGCTCGATCTGGCTGTTGACGATGACCAAAGCCGCCAGCCGCGGATGCGCTGCCAGCAGTTCGGCGAAGGCCGCGCGGTCGAACGGGCAGACGGTGCAATCGCTCAGCGCCGTGATCGTCTCCGGGGATTCGCGATAGGCTAGACCCGACAGCCCGATCAGGTCGCCGGGGAACAGGAAGCGCAAAATCTGGCGGCTGCCGTCGTCGAGCAGCATCGACGCCATCAGCATGCCCTTGCGCACAATGAACAGTTCGCCGACACGGTCGTTCTCGCGCCGCAACGATGCGCCGCGCCGTAGCGTCCGCTCGCGTTCCTCCAGCCGCGCCAGCGCCGCCTTCTCCGCGTCGGAGAGCGGCGCCAGATCGCCCAGCCGTTCGGCGAAATAACTCCCTGACACTAAGCGCAAACTCCCCCGCGGTTCGTCGCACAAAGCAGCGCGCGGAGGGGCGTGCATTAAAATCGATCAAGGCTCGTTGCGAGGGCGTTGCAATATGCACGGCTTGCGCGCGCGGGCGGGCGCGGTAGAGGTTCGGACATGGACCGCATCCTCATTCGTGGCGGCAATCGCCTGTCCGGCAAACTGCCCATTTCGGGCGCCAAGAATTCGGCGCTGACGCTGATGCCGTGCGCGCTGTTGACCGAGGAACCGGTCACGCTGCGCAACCTGCCGCGGCTGGCCGATGTCGACAGTTTCGGGCACCTGCTCAACCAGCTCGGCGCATCGACCCAGATCGAGGGATCGCGGCCGGAGGATTTCGGCCGCGTCATGACGATGCGCGCGGGCCGGCTGACCTCGACCGAGGCGCCATACGACATCGTCCGCAAGATGCGCGCGTCGATCCTGGTGCTCGGCCCGCTGGTCGCGCGCGCGGGCGAGGCGACGGTGTCGCTGCCTGGCGGTTGCTCGATCGGCAACCGTCCGATCGACCTTCACCTGAAGGCATTGGAGGCCATGGGCGCGGAGATCGAGCTCGCCGCCGGTTATGTGAAAGCGACGGCACCCGGCGGACGACTGCCGGGCGGGCGCGTGACCTTCCCGATCGTGTCGGTCGGCGCGACCGAGAATGCGCTGATGGCGGCGGTACTGGCGAAGGGACCGACCGTGATCGAGAATGCCGCGCGCGAGCCGGAGATCGTCGACCTCTGCAACCTGCTGCTCGCGATGGGCGCGTCGATCTCGGGCGTCGGCACCGAGACGCTGGAGATCGAAGGCGTCGATCGCCTGCACGGCGCGACGTATCGGGTGATGCCCGACCGGATCGAGGCGGGCAGCTATGCCTGTGCGGTCGGCATCGCCGGTGGTGCGGTCGAGCTGGTCGGGGTGAAGGGCGACGACATGCGCGCGACCGTCGCGGCGCTGGTCGATGCCGGGGTCTCGGTCGAGGAAAAGGGCCAGTCGCTCCACGTATCTTCGGATGGCAAGCTCAAGCCGCTGACGCTGTCGACCGCGCCATTCCCGGGCTTCGCGACCGATATGCAGGCGCAGTTCATGGCGATGCTGTGCAAGGCCGACGGCGCCAGCGTGCTGACCGAGACGATCTTCGAAAATCGATACATGCACGTGCCCGAACTCGCGCGAATGGGGGCGGACATCCAGGTGCGCGGGCGGACTGCGGTGGTGCGCGGGGTCGATCGGATGGTCGGGGCGCCGGTAATGGCGACCGACCTGCGCGCGTCGATGAGCCTCATCATCGCCGGGCTGGTCGCGGACGGCGAGACGCAGGTCAGCCGCGTGTATCACCTCGACCGCGGCTACGAGCGGCTGGAAGAGAAGTTACAGGCGGTCGGCGCCGATATCGAGCGCGTCGGCGACGGTTGACCGATCCGGGAAGCGGTGCCGCCCGGCACCGCTTCGACCTTCCGTCACCAGAACGCGGCGGGGTCCGGAGTCGGCGCGCGGCAGGCGGCATTATTGCCGGCCTTGCACGCCGCGACCTGCGCGCGCCAGGCGACCATCGCATCGGCATAGGCCCGCCGCTGGTGGCGATAGCGCATCATCTGCGCGACCTGCTCGGCATGCTGCGCCCGCACGGCCGTATCGTAGTTCGCCATGTCGATCGCATATTGATCGGCGGACGCCGCGTTTATCGCGTTGACGCGCGCGATCGCGGCATCCTCGCGCGCGTCGATCGCATCGGCGGCCTGGCGGTTGGCGTTGGCGGTGCTGGCGGCCGTTCCGCCTGTGACGGCATCGGGCGGCGGCGCCGGCGGCATCGCGGTCTGTGCGAAGGCGGGCGCGGCGAGCAGCGAAACAGTGGCGAACAGGGACAGATAAGGACGCATGGCGGAACTCCTTGCGATTGGCCGCCGCATCAACGCCGCCACGCCGTCACCGTTCCGGGAAGGGTCTGCGATGGGCGGTTCGCGGTCGCTGATCCGACCACCGGACACGCTCGCAAAAACGCATTGATCGCGATCAAACCGGGCGCGTCGAACAGGAACATCGCCGTCAACCGTCTGTTTCCCCGGTCCAATCTGGAGGGATCTGAACAACATGGCGACACGGGCGCGCGATTTCGCGAACGACAGCGGCTCGCAATTTCTCCGGGACAGTTTCCAGCGCGGGCTGGCGCATTGGAACCGCGAGCGGCTGGCGCCCGGTTTCCCCGACGGCGACTGGCAGAAGACGTTCGAGCGCGACGTCAAGATGCAGCGGCTGGAAGGCGCCTTCCTCGAGGAATTGCGGGACGAGGTCGCCGACGAAGCCGCCCGCGCGCCGACCGATGTCGAGGGATTCATCGGCTGGTTCGAGGGGCTGAAGGCGAGCGGCCCGGGGCAGGGCGATCCGCTGTTTCCATGGCTGGCGGAGACCGCTGACAAGGACCAGTTGCGATGGTTCTTCGAACAGGAAGCCGCCGGCGAAGCGGGCTTCGACGATCTCGTCGCGATGACGCAGGTGAAGCTGCCGGTGCGCCCGAAGCTGGAACTCGCGCGCAATTACTGGGACGAAATGGGGCACGGCACGGCGAAGGGCATGCACGGCCCGATGCTCGACGCGCTGGTCGAGACACTACAGGTCGCGCCGGTGATCGAGCAGACGGTGTGGGAAAGCCTGGCGCTGGCCAATGCGATGACCGCGATGGCGAGCAACCGGCGCTATGCCTGGCATTCGGTCGGGGCGCTCGGCGTGATCGAACTGACCGCGCCGACCCGCGCGGGGCTGGTCGCGGACGGGCTCAAGCGGGTCGGGCTGACGGCCAAGGAAGCGCGCTACTTCACGCTCCACGCCGTGCTCGACGTTAAGCATAGCGAGGACTGGAACCGCGAAGCGATCCGCCCCGCCGTCGCCGAAGACCCCCGCCGCGCGACCGCGATGGCCGAAGGCGCGCTGATCCGCCTGAAATGCGGCGAACGCTGCTTCGCCGCCTACCGCGCGCGGTTGTGGGGATAGCCGTTGCGCGCGCGATCGACGGCGAGTTGATCCCTCAAGCCGCTAGAACGAGCACCTTCTGCACGATACCGTCCGGTTCCCGATAGGTCCGGAACCCCATCGCGTCGTAGTAGCGTAGTCCCATCGGATTGTCGGCGGCGATATAGGCATCGATCTTTTCGAGCCCGGCATCGAATGCCGCTCGCTTGCTGGCGGCGAACAGCTTCGTGCCGACGCCCTGCCGGTGTGCCCTTGGGCTGATGTGCGTGCCGATGATGCCCCAGCCGTCCGGCGTGTCGTAGGGATTGCCCGGTCCGGCGACCTTCAGCGACTGGAAACCCACGACCTCGCCATCGTCGGCGATCGCGACCGTGCAACGGATGCTGGTGGGATCGGCGAGATAGCGCGACGTGACGAAGGCGACATCCGTCGGACGCTCCTTGCCGGTGCGGGCGACGATCTCCCGCAACACGCGCCCCATGCCCGCGGCGTCGTCTGGTGTTGCTCGCCTGATCTCCATCGCGCGGTGCCGCCGTTACCGCAGTCCCTTAGATCGCGTCGAGCGCGGCGGCGAAGTCGGCGATCAGGTCGTCGGCGTCCTCGACCCCGATCGAGATGCGCACGAGGTTGTCGGTGATGCCGAGCGCCTGTTTGCGGGCTTCCGGCACCGACAAATGCGTCATCCCCGCGGGGTGCGACGCCAGCGTTTCGGTGCCGCCGAGCGACACGGCGAGCTTCGCGATCTTGAGCGCGTCGAGGAACGCGAACGCCTCCGCCTCGCCGCCCTTCAGATAGAGCGAGAAGGTCGAGCCGGCGCCGGTGCAATGGCGTGCGTAGATATCGGCCTGACGCGCGTCCTTGCCGTCCTTCAGGAAGCCGAGATAGCCGACGCGCTCGACCTTCGGGTGATCGCGCAGGAATTGGCAGACCTTGACCGCGTTCTCACCGGCGCGGCTCATCCGCAGCTCGAGCGTTTCCAGACTGCGCAGCAGCATCCATGCGGTGTTGGGGTCGCAGATCGTGCCGATCGTGTTGCGCATCAGCCGGATCGTGTTGATGTGCTCCTTCGAGCCCAGCACGCCGCCCGCGACGAGATCGCTATGCCCGCCGGCATACTTGGTCAGTGAATAGACGACGATCTCCGCCCCGTGATCGAGCGGCTTGTGCCACAGCGGGCCGAGGAAGGTGTTGTCGATCGCGATCGGCGGCTTGTTGGTGCCGGTGAAGATGGCGTCGCGGCTCGCGCGCACCGCCTCGACATCGACCAGCGCGTTGGTTGGGTTGGCGGGACTTTCGAGGTAGATCAAGGCGACGTTGCCCGACGACGCCTTTTGCAGCACCGCGTCGATCTCCTCGCGCGTGGCGCCCGCCGGGAAGTCGAGCCAATGCACCCCGAACCGCCCGAGGATGCGCGCGATCAGCGTCTCGGTCGCGGCATAGAGGGGGCCGGAATGAACGATCGTATCGCCCGGCTTGACCATCGACAGGAACAGCGTCGCGATCGCCGACATGCCCGACGAGAAGGCGAGCGCGTCCTCCGCCCCTTCCCAGATACCCAGGCGATCCTCGAGGATTTCCTGGTTCGGGCCGTTGAAGCGCGAATAGACCAGGCCCTCGGCCCCGCCCGGGCGCTTGCCCGTCACGCCCTCGAAATGGCGCTTGCCCGCGGCGGCGTTGGGGAAGACGAAGGTCGAGGTCAGGAAGATCGGGGGTTTGAGCGATCCTTCCGACAGCATCGGGTCGAAGCCGTGGCCCATCATCAGCGTCGAGGGCTTCAGCTTGCGCCCCCCGATCTCCGCCGGTTCGGTCTTGCGCGGGGCTGGGGCGGCGACACCGGTCAGGTCGGCTTCGGTCGCCTGGTCGGTTGCTGGCGGCTGCTTGGGCATCGTGATCTCCTTGGCCTGCCTGAACGCATAGAAGCGAGAAGGTTGCAAGTGAAACGGTCGTCGCGTGCGGCGGGCGCGGTGGTTAACGCGATCTTCACCATGCGCGGGCAAGCCGGGTGGGATGGTCGACCCTCGTTCCTCGCTCGCCGCCGTGCTGATCGTTCGCGACGAGGCGCGGTGCATTGCGCGCTGCCTCGACAGCGTGCGGCCGTGGGTCGATCGCATGGTGGTGCTAGACACCGGATCGAGCGACACGACGATGACGATCGCGCAGGGCTGCGGGGCGGACGTGTTCGAGGCGCCGTGGCCCGACAGCTTCGCCGATGCGCGCAACGTCGCGCTGGCGCTGACCGATGCCGACTGGAACCTGGTGATCGACGCCGACGAGTGGATCGCGGAAGGTGGGGAGGCTCTCCGTGATTTCTGCGCCGGACCGCCGCGTCTCGGGCGAGTCGCGATCGTCAGCGAGGCGAGCGCGGGCGGCCACGCGACGCAAAACCGTATCACCCGCGTACTGCCGCGCGGCGCGCGCTTCGCCGGCCGCGTACACGAACAGGTCACGAGCGACCTGCCCCGCGCGGACGTCGCCACGACGCTCGGCCATGATGGCTATGTCGATGCGCAACTGGTCCGCAAGCGCGAGCGCAACCGGCCGCTGCTGCTGGCGGAACTGCGTGACGCACCGGATGACCCTTACATTCACTACCAGCTCGGCAAGGACGCGCAGATGCGCGGCGACGAGCGCGCCGCGGCCGATCATTTCGCGACCGCGCTGCCGCTCACGCCGCCGACCGCCAACTGGCGGCACGAACTCGTCGTCGGTCAACTCCACGCGCTCGCCAAGAGCGGGCAGCTCGACGAGGCGATCGACTTAGCCGAAAACGAGCGCGGCGCGTGGGTGCAGTCACCCGACTTCCACTTCGTCCTCGGCGACGTGCTGCTCGATTGTGCGATGGCCGATCCGGGGAACGCGATCGGTCACTGGCTGCCGCATGCCTGTGCGTCGTGGGAGCGAGCGCTCGCGATCGGCGACCGACCCGATCTGGAGGGCAGCGTCGCGGGGCGCGGCGGTCATCTCGCGCAACACAATCTCGACCTGGTGCGCGCGCAGCTCGCGATGCTGGCGGCCTAGATCTCCAGCCCGATGATCGAGATTTGCCGGCCATAACCCGGCTCGCCGCGATGCGTCGCGCGGCGGAAGCTGTAGAATCGGTCTTCGAGCGGATACGTGTCGAGATCGAGCGTCTCCACCGCGCCGACGCCGTCCGCCGCCAGCCGCGCCGCGACATAGCCCGGCAGGTCGAACTGGACATGATCGGCCCGGCCGCTTGCGAAGAATCGCGCATTGGCGGAATCGGCGGCGACGAAGCGCTGGCGGAACGCGGCGTCCACCTCGTAGCTCGGCTGGCGGATGCACGGCCCGATCGCGGCGGCGATCCGCTCGCGCCTGGCGCCCAGTGACTCCATCGCCAGCAGCGTCGCGTCGGTCACGCCGCCGATCGCGCCCTTCCACCCGGCATGCGCCGCCCCGACCACGCCGGCCTCGCGATCGGCGAACAGCACCGGCACGCAGTCCGCGGTCACGATACCGAGCGCGAGGCCGGGCGTCGCGGTGACGACGGCGTCGGCGTGCGGGCGCATCGCGTCGTTCCACGGCTCGACCACCGTCACGCAATCGGCGGAGTGGATCTGGTACGGCTGGACGAGTCGCGCGCCCGGCAGCACCGCGGCGACCGCGCGCCGGCGATTCTCGGCGATCGTCGCGGGCTCGTCGTCCGACCCGGTGCCGACGTTGAGCCCGGCATAGAGCCCGGTCGACGCCCCGCCGCGCCGCCCGAGGAAACCGTGCGCCACCCCGGCAAGCACGCCCGCGCGATTGACCTCGACCTCGCTCACAGTTCCAGTCGCATCAGGCGATCGTCGTCCTCGTGATCGCCGACCATGAAGGTATAGCGGCCGATCTCGGCAAAGCCGTAGCGCTGATAGAAGCGCCGCGCACGATGATTGTCGACATAGACCGACAGGATCAGCTCCCGAGCGCCACGGTGCCGGGCGGCGGCGAGCACCCAGTCCATGAGGGCGGCGGCGATGCCGGTGCCTTGCCACGGACCGAGGACGTAGAGCTGATAGAGCTCGATCGCATCGGCCGGCCAGTCGCCGGGAAAGGCGACGGGGCCGATCTTGGCATAGCCGGCGATGGTGTCGCCGTCGGTCGCGACGCGGAAGGCGAAGGCGGGGTCGGCGAGTTGCGCGCGCCAGCTGTCCTCGGTGAAGTCGACCAGGAAGGCGGCGAGGTCGGCGGGCGCGTAGAGATGGCCGAACGTCGCGGTGAAGCTCTCGACGAACAGCGCGCGGAGGGCCGGTGCGTCGGTCGGGGTGGCGTCGCGGTAGGCGATCATCGGCCGCGCCCTGTCACTTCCGTCATCCCCGCGAAAGCGGGGACCCATCTCCTATGGCCGGCCCAGACCACGACCGTTGCGAGCTCGGCGACCGCGGGAGATGGGTCCCCGCTTTCGCGGGGATGACGATAGTGGAGGCGTGTCACGCAAACCCCGCCGGCTCGGGCCACTCTGGCGCGGTCCATGCCATCGCCCGGAACAGCGTCCCCATCGCCTTCTCGCCGACCAGCCGCTCGCGATCGGCGGCGATCGCGTCGGCCCGCTCGGGCGCGGCCTTGGCCAGCGCCGCGGCACGCGGATCGATGCCGAGCGCGGTCAGGAACGCGCCTTGGCCGGTCGGCCCGGCGACGCGCACGCCCTCGACCGCCGCCGCCGCGCCCAATGTCGCGAAATCGACATGCGCGGTCAGGTCGCGGCTGCCCGGCTCCTCGAATGGATTGGCGTAGCGATGGCCGCTGACCGCCTGCAACGTGTCGCCGAGCGCGGGGCCTTCGTACCCGTAATCGATCACGAGCGCCGCGCCACCCTGTGCCGCCAGCCGCTGGGCCACCGCGCGCCCGATCGCCACCGATGCGGGCGAGGTCTCGATCACCGATCCGGCGGCGGCCTCGCGCAAATGGTCGGGGATCACGCTGTCGGGCACCGCCTTGCCGGCGATCGGCAGAAACAGCAGGTCCTGGCACGCCACCACCCGCTCGCGCCAGCCGTCCTGCCCGCGCACCAGCTGGCGAATCGGGAGCGCGTCGAAGAACTCGTTGGCGACGACGATCAGCGCGCGATCGGCAGGCAATGTCGCGACGTCGTCATGCCACGTCGCGCCCGGCACGGCGGCCTTCTGGCGCTGGCGCAAGGCGGCGCTGGTCTCGACGAAATGGACCGGTGGGGTTAGCCCGACGCTTGCCATAGCCCGCAGCGCATCGGCGGTCAGCGTGCCGCGCCCGGGGCCGAGCTCGACCCAGGCGACCGGCGGCGACCCCGCGCGCTGCCACAGATCGGCCGCCCATAGGCCGATCAATTCGCCGAACATCTGGCTGATCTCCGGCGCGGTCGTGAAGTCGCCCGCCGCGCCCAGCGGATCGCGCGTGCCGTAATATTCGGCATTGGCGGCGGCGATATATTGCGACAGCGGGATCGGCCCCGCCATCGTGATCGCGCGCGCGAGACGGTCGGGGAGCGAGCCGTCGGTCATGGCAGCCGGTTCAAAATCTTACGTTCGCTTCGCTTAGGCCACCGCCTCGTCCCCGGCGATCGGGGTTACGCGCCGGCGGCGGCCCTTGGCCGTCCACACCAGCCACGCGCCGCTCAGGATCATCGGCAGGCACAGCAACTGCCCCATGTGCAGCCCCGGCGTGCCGAGGATCGGGTCGGTCAGATACTGGCTGTCGGGCTCGCGGAAGAACTCTACCGTGTAGCGGAACAGCCCGTAGAAGCCGACGAACAGCCCGACCAGCTTGCCCGGCTCGTACCGCGCCTGGGTCCGCCAGAACGCGAACCACAGGATCGCGAACAGGACGATGCCCTCCAGCCCCGCTTCGTACAGCTGGCTCGGATGGCGGGCGACGTCGTTGGGCGTACCGTGGAAGATGACGGCCCAGGGCAGGTTCGGGTCGGCGACCCGGCCCCACAATTCGCCGTTCACGAAATTCGCGAGCCGCCCGAAGAACAGCCCGAACGGAACGCAGCACGCGACGTAATCGTGAATGCGCAGCCAGTCGAGCTTGTGCCGCCGCGCGAACAGGATCAGGCCCAGGCTGGTGCCGATCACCCCGCCGTGGAACGACATGCCGCCGTCCCACAGCCGCACGATAGTGAGGGGGTGGAGGAACATGGTCGGCGCGTAGAAGATCACGTAGCCGAGCCGCCCGCCTAGGATGATGCCGAGCGTCGCGTAGAATACCAGATCCTCGGCATGCCGCTTCGCCATCGGCGCGCCCGGTGCGCGCAGCAATCGCAGCAGGTACATCCAGCCGACGACGATCCCGGCGATGTAGGCAATCGAATACCATTTGATCTCGAACAGGTCGCGGCCGAACAGGTGGATCGGCAACAGCACCTTGTTGAGATGCAGGTCGTTGAAGTCGATCGCGGTCAGTGCATGCAGGATCAAGGCTTTTCCCCGGGCTTTGGCGCTTCCATAAGGGGCGACAACGATAAGACCAAGCGGAGAGAAGGATGCCGACAGCGCTCGACCAGCGGATGAACGATGCGATCGCCCGGTTGACCGGCGGCGGCGCGCCGATGGCGTTGACCGAGGTGACGGTCGGCGGCCGCCAGTTGCCCGCGATCGCCGCCGCCCCGCCGAGCCTGGCGCATTACTTCGCGCATTATTGCGCCGAGCATAAGGACGCGACGTTCCTGGTCGCGGGCGACGAGCGGCTGACCTTCGCCCAGGTGTATGCGCAGGCGCGGCGAGTCGCGAACGGGCTGGCCGCCGCCGGCATCGGGCGCGGCGACCGCGTCGGCATCGCGATGCGCAACTCGCCGTCGTGGATCGCGCTCTATATGGGTATCCTGATGGCGGGTGGCGTCGCGGTGCTGCTCAACGGCTGGTGGCAGGCGGAGGAGTTCGCCAACGCGCTGACCGAGGTCGAATGCGCGATCGTGGTCGCGGACCCGCCGCGCGGCAAGCGGTTGACGGGCGTGCCGGGGCTGAGCGCGCGAATCGTGACGATCGACGATACGCAGCCGCTCGCCGCCGCATTGGCGCCGATCGCGTCCGACGATGTCGCCGACCTGCCCGAGCTCGGCCCCGACGATCTCGCGACGATCCTGTTCACCAGCGGCTCGACCGGCCAGTCCAAGGGCGCGCTCAGCGATCATCGCGCGGTGTTGCAGGCGGTGCTCAACTATCTCGCGCAGGCGCTGGTGATGCTGGGCCTCGCGACCGAGGACGGCAATCCGCCGCAGGGCCAGCCCTCGACCCTGCTCAACGTGCCGCTGTTCCATGTGACCGCCGAAGTGCCCGTGATGCTGCAATCGTTCGCGATGGGTCGCAAGCTGGTGCTGATGCCGAAATGGGATGCGCTGGAGGCGATGCGGCTGATCCAGGCGGAGGCGATCAGCTATTTCGTCGGCGTGCCGCTGATGAGCTTCGAGATGCTCAACCATCCCGACCGCGCGACATACGATCTGTCGACCGTCACCGACTTCGCCGCCGGCGGGGCGCCGCGCCCGGTCGATCATGTCCGGCGGATCAGCGAGGAGATGGGCGGGGGTGCGCCGCTGATCGGCTACGGTCTGACCGAAACCAACGGCGTCGGCTGCGGCAATTGGCGGAGCAACTATCTTGCCAAGCCCAATTCGACCGGCCGCGCCTCGCCGCCGCTCGTCGACCTCGCGATCCTCGACGATCATGGCGAGCCTGTCGCGCAGGGCGCGCGCGGCGAGGTCGCGATCCGCTCGGTCTGCAACTTCCGCGAATATTGGCACCGGCCCGACGCGACCAAGGCGGCGTTCAGCAAGGACGGTCATTTCCTGACCGGCGACATCGGCTATCTCGACGAAGACGGCTATCTGTTCATCGTCGATCGCAAGAAGGACATCATCATCCGCGGCGGCGAGAATATCAGCTGCCAGGAGGTGGAGGACGCGCTCTACCAGCATCCGATGGTGGCGGAGGCGGCGGTGTTCGGGCTGGCCGACGAGAAGTTCGGCGAAGTGCCGGGGGCGGTCGTTCATCTGCGTGGCGGCGATGCGCCGGACGGAGCGGCGTTGCAGACGTTCCTCGGCCAGCACATCGCGGCGTTCAAGGTGCCCGCGCGGATCTGGATCGCCGTGGATGCGCTGCCGCGGCTGGGGACCGAGAAGATCGACAAGGTGGGCCTGCGCGCGAAATATCGGGCGATGGATTAATGGGGTCGTGCTCCTGCGAAAGCAGGAGCCCAGAGCCACGAACGCCGTCGTTCACCATCCTGGGCTCCTGCTTCCGCAGGAGCACGCAAACGGGTGACGGCGCGCCGGCCGCGCGATAGACGGTTCTTTCGATGCCCCCTCCCGTTTCCACTCCCCCCAAACCCCATCCGACGCGCCGCAACCTGCTGATCGGCGGCGGCGTCGGGGTCGGGCTGGTCGTCGCGTGGAGCGTCTGGCCGCGTCGCTACGCGCCCAACCTAACAGCGGCGAAGGGCGAGCACATCTTCAACGCCTTCCTCAAGATTGGCGAGGACGGCCATGTCGCGGTCGCGATTCCGCAGGTCGAGCATGGGCAGGGGGTGTGGACCACGCTGCCGCAGGTGCTGGCCGACGAGTTGGGCGCGGACTGGCGGACGATCGCGGTCGAGCCGGCCCCGCTCAATCCGCTCTACGCGAACGGGCTCGCGGCCGACGAATTGTTCGAGGGTGCGTTCGCGCATGTGCCGAAGGGGCTGCGCGAGAACCACTTCGCTTCGAGCGCGCTGATGCTGACCGCCGGCTCGACTTCATTGCGCCGGTTCGAGGGCGACCTGCGCCAGGCGGGCGCGGCGGCGCGCGTGCTGCTGCAAAAGGCCGCGGCGGCGCGCTGGGGCGTCGACTGGAAGGCGTGCAGCACCGCGGCCGGGTTCGTTGTCCATGGCAAGAACCGGCTGCGCTTCGCCGATTTGGCGGCGGAGGCGGCGGGCGGGCGAGTGCCCGACCCGCTGCCGCTGCGCAATCCGGGCGAGGGCGGCCTGTCGGGCAAGCCGCTCAGCCGGCTCGACGGCCCGTCGAAGGTCGACGGTTCGGCCAATTTCGCGGCCGACGTGCGCCTGCCCGACATGGCGTTCGCCGCGATCAGCGCGGCGCCGGGGCGGGGGGCGACGCTGGCCGCGTTCGACGATGCCGCCGCGAGCCGCGTGGCCGGCGTCACGCAGGTGGTCAGACGCGACGAATGGGTTGCGGTGATCGCGAGCAACTGGTGGGCGGCGGACAAGGGCCTGCGCGCGGGACATCCGCGGTTTCGCGTCGGCGGCGCGCCGGTCTCGACCGCGACGATCGAGCGGGCGCTCGACGCCGCGCTTGCCGTGCTGGGCACGCGGATCGCGGCGGCCGGCGACCTCGGCGCCGCATTCAAGGGCGCGAGCGTGGTGACGGCGGACTATACGATCGCCCCCGCGCTCCACGCCGCGATCGAGACTCGCGCGGCGACCGCGGCGTGGAGCGGCGGGACGGTCGAACTGTGGTTGCCGACGCAGGCCCCCGGCATTGCGCGCGACGCGGTGGCCGCAGCGTGTAGTGTCGGCGCGAGTGCCGTCGTCGTTCATCCGATGCCGATCGGCGGCGGGTTCGGTGTGGGCCTCGAATCCGATGCCGCGGTGCAGGCGGCGCTGCTGGCGCGCGAGATCAAGCGGCCGGTGCAACTAACCTGGTCGCGCGAGGAGGATTGCCTGCACGATCCCTATCGCGCGCCGGCGCGGGCGCGGATGGCGGCGCGGCTCGACAAGCAGGGACGGATCAGCGGCTGGCTGGCGAAGATCGCCGCACCCGCGACGGGGCACGAACTCGCGACGCGGCTGCTGGCGAACGATCGCACCGCGCGGATCGGCATGGCGCTGGGCGGCGGGGGCGACGGCTATGCGGTTGCCGGGGCGACGCCGTTCTACCGCATCCCGGCCTATGCGATCGACCATCATCCGGCCGATATCGGGATCGCGACCGGGCATTGGCGGTCGGGGGCGCACAGCTACACCTGCTTCTTCACCGAATGTTTCATCGACGAGCTGGCGCATGTCGCGGGGACGGAGGCGATGTCGTTCCGGATCGGCATGGCGGCGGACGATGCGCGGCTGGCGCGGTGCCTGACGACGGCGGCGGCGCTCGGCGGCTGGGAGGGCGGCGTCGCCGGCAGCGGGCAGGGTATCGCCTGCCACAGCTTTCGCGGCAGCCACATCGCGGTGTTCGCCGAAGCGCACGTCGAGGAGGATCAGTCGATCGGGGTCGACCGCATCGTCGCCGCAGTCGATTGCGGGCGGATGGTCAACCCCGACGTCGTGAAGCAGAATATCGAGGGCGGCCTCGTGTTCGGCATGGCCGCTGCGCTCGGCGCGAGCACACGGTTCAAGGATCACCAGGCGGTGGTGCGCGGGTTCGAGGGGCTCAACCTGCCGGTGCTGGCCGACGTGCCCGACATCACCGTCGAACTGATCGCGAGCGAAGCGGAGCCGGGCGGGGTCAGCGAACTCGCGGTGCCGCCGGTCGCCCCGGCGATCGCCAACGCGCTGCAATCGGCGACGGGTTTCCGTCTCCGCCGCCTGCCGTTACGGATCGGGGAGGGGTGATGCGGAGCGCCTTTCACATTCGTCATTCCCGCGAAAGCGGGGACCCACCTCCTGCCGTGGCGGCAAACGCGACGGTCGTAGATTGGGCGATCCGTAGGAGCTGGGTCCCGGCTTTCGCGGGGATGACGATGGTTGGTAGGGTGGCGGGGTGACCCTTCCCCCCGATCACCCCCCGATCCCGCCGCGCAAAGTCGGCGTCCTGCTCGTGAACCTCGGCACGCCCGACGACGCCAGCCCACGTGCGGTCAAGCGGTACCTGCGCGAGTTCCTGTCCGATCGCCGCGTCGTCGAAATCCCGCAGCTCGTCTGGCAACCGATCCTGCGCGGGATCATCCTCACCACGCGACCAAAAAAATCGGCGCATGCCTACAGCCAGGTGTGGCGCGACGACGGCTCGCCGCTCGCCGCGATCACGCGCGCGCAGGCGGCGGCGCTGACGGATGCGTTCGGCGAGGGCGTGATGGTCGATTGGGCGATGCGCTACGGCAATCCCGCGATCGGCGATCGGATAGCGGCGCTGAAGGCGGCGGGGTGTGAGCGTATCCTGCTCAGCCCCCTCTACCCGCAATATTGCGCGGCGACGACCGCGACCGCCAACGACAAGGCGTTCGCGCAGCTGGCCGGGATGCGCTGGCAGCCGGCGGTGCGCACGTTGCCGCCCTATCACGACGATCCCGCCTATATCGATGCGCTGGCGGGGTCGGTGCGCACGTCGATCGCCGCGCTCGATTTCGTGCCGCAGGCGATCGTCGCGAGCTTTCACGGCATGCCGAAGCGGACGCTCGAGCTCGGCGATCCCTATCATTGCCACTGTCAAAAAACCGTGCGGTTGCTCGGGGAGGCGCTGGGGCAGGAGTTGATCGTCGCGTTTCAGTCACGGTTCGGGCGTGCGGAATGGCTCGGCCCCGCGACCGACGCAACGCTGGCGGCGCTGCCGGCCAAGGGCGTCACGAAAGTCGCGATCGTCGCGCCGGGCTTCTCCGCCGATTGTCTGGAAACACTGGAGGAACTGGCGATCCGCGGCCGCGCCGGCTTCCTGGCGGCGGGCGGGACCGACTTCGCCTACTTGCCGTGCCTGAACGACAGCGCGGGGGGGATCGCGATGCTGCGGCACATTCTTCGACGGGAACTTGCCGGGTGGCTGGACGCTCAATAGCCTGATCCATATCAACGACCCGAATCGGGCGCTAAAACAGGAGAGAGATGACATGGCACGCGTAGCGATCGTGACCGGCGGGACGCGCGGTATCGGTGAGGCGATCAGCCTGGCGCTCAAGGACATGGGGATGACCGTCGTCGCCAATTATGCCGGCAACGACCAGCGCGCCCAGGAATTCAGCGAGCGGACAGGCATCAAGACCGTCAAGTTCGACGTCGGCGACTATGACGCCGCGCAGGAAGGCGTGAAGAAGGTCGAGGCCGAGGTCGGGCCGGTCGACGTGCTGGTCAACAATGCCGGCATCACCCGCGACGGCACGCTGCTGAAGATGGACAAGGCGGCGTGGAACGAAGTGATCGACACCAATCTGGGCGGCTGCTTCACGATGGCGAAGGCGGTGTTTCCGGGCATGAAGGAGCGCGGCTGGGGCCGGATCGTCAACATCGGCTCGATCAATGGCCAGGCGGGACAGTACGGCCAGGTCAACTACGCCGCCGCCAAGTCGGGCATCCACGGCTTCACCAAGGCGCTGGCGCAGGAAGGCGCGCGGTTCGGGATCACGGTCAACGCGATCGCGCCGGGCTATATCGACACCGATATGGTGGCGGCGGTGCCGGCCGACGTGCTGGCGAAGATCGTGGCGAAGGTGCCGGTCGGTCGCCTGGGCCAGGCGCACGAGATCGCGCGCGGCGTCGCGTTCCTGGTGGCGGAGGATGCCGGGTTCGTGACCGGCTCGACGCTCAGCATCAACGGCGGGCAGCATATGTATTGACGGCTGGAGGCCCGGCTGCGTCCGGGCCGATGCGCGCCAGCGCACCAGCCGGCACGGCCGGCGGAGGGCCTCAGCCCATCCGGCCGACGACGGCGGCTTCGCCGCCGGCGCCCACTCGCCGTTCTGCATTCCTGCGAAAGCAGGCATCCAGAGAAACAAGCGCCCGTCGTGCATGACGTTAGCCTGCATGGCGTCTAGGTCGAGCGGCGGATGCGGCAATGCCGCGTGGCGAAGGATAGGTCGACATCCAACGACAGGCACCCGGCTGTTTGATTGCACCCGTCACCCCGGCCTCGTGCCGGGGTCCACCGGGCGGCTTCCTCGACGCGAGAGGGGTGGGCGATGCGCAGGCGGCTTGGTGGACCCCGGCACAAGGCCGGGGTGACGGATCACGGGCGACACGTCACCGCAAGATAAATTGAACGTCGATCGGCTCTAAACTCGCGCTTTCGCAGGAATACATCGCGATCGGCCGCGCCACCTCAACCCCCCGCCCGCTCCAGCCACGCCAGCCGCATCTCCTGCTGCATCCGCGCCAAGTCGTTCCCGATCCGCTCGACCGGATCGAGATCGTCGCGTCCCTCCAGCTTCGCCATCTCCGCGCGCACCGCCGCGATCATCGCCGCGATGACCTCGCGCCGACGCGCACCCGGCAGCGTCTCCCACAGCCCCGCGCGCAGCCGGAACGGGTCCGCTCCGATCGAGCACGCCGCCAGCGGGTCGGTGAACCACGCCTCCAGCGCGGCGCGACCCTCGGCGGTCAAACTCAGCAGCCGTGTCCCGCGCCGTGTTTCGCCGGGCACCGTCGCGATCAACCCGGCTGCCACCAACCGCGCGATCGCCGGATAGACCGCTCCGGCGCTGCCGCTCCAACTGGAGGAGGGGGATCGCTCGAACGCCCGGCGCACCTTGAAGCTGGTGTCGTTCCCGCGATGCCCGACTTCGGTCAGGACCGCGCCTTCCAATTCGGTGAGCCGTTGTTTCGCCATTGCATCGTTCGCCGTTGATGATAGTACGAATCGTACCATTGAAGAGGAGGTTTCATGTCTCGCCTACTGGGTATCGCTCGATCGGCCTTGCTGCCAGCCTTGTTGCTCGCGCCGGGCGCCGCCGCTGCCGCCGCCAAGGATGCAGCACCGACGCTGCCGAACGCCGGCGAGATCAAGCTCTACCAATCGACCAACCGCGTCATGGTGATGATGCAGATCGGCGATGACGAACTGGTGCCGATGGTGTTCGACACCGGGTCGGACGGGAACACGGTCGATGCCTTGGTCACTCGGCGCCACCGGCTGAAGCGGACCGGCACGGTGCAGGAAGTCGACGGCACCACCGGCAAGACGCGAATGCTGCCCGAGGTCGTCATTCCCGACATCACGATCGGCGGGCTGAAGGCGGGCGGCATCAAGGCGGTGTCGGTCGATTACGACCGCCAGGACGCGATGGGGATCATCTCGTCGGAGATCTTCACCGACAGCCTGCTCTATCTCGATCTCGCCAACAACCATGCCGTGCTGGCGCCGCGTGCGACCACGCCGGTGCCGCCGGGCCCGGCGACCGCCTATGTCCAGGACATTCCGAGCGTACAGATGGTGATGCCCGACGGCAGCACGCTGCCCGCGCATTTCGACACCGGGTTCAACGGCGAGCTCAGCTTGCCGGTCGCGCTGATGGACAAGGTGCCGCTGATGGCGCCGGCCAAGGAAGTCGGACGGTTCAAGTCGATCAATACCGAGGGGCCGGTGTTCGGCGGGCGCATCCGCGGAACGATCAAGATCGGGCCGGTAACGCTCGACAATCCGGAGGTCACGTTCCTGGGCGATCTCGCCAATATCGGGTTGCCGGTAATCCGGCGGGTGACGCTGGTGATCGATCCGGTCGCCAATCGTAACTGGATTCTCGAGCCCGGTGCGCGACCGGGCGCGGCGAAGTAGCGCGCACGCAAAGAGGGCCGGCCCCCGATCGGGAACCGGCCCTCCGCCCTCAAACGCTACGCCGAGGGACTATCGCTCCCGATACGCAACGCGGGAGAGACCTGGGGAAGATTGTAAAAGGTTGGGTGGCGCGGCGGCGGAGCCGCCGCGTCGGACGGGCTGGTCCGGGGACCAGCCCGCTGGCCGAGCTGGAGGTTGCGCCGCCCGGGGGCCGCGCATCAGCTTGCTAGCTGGCGCTAGCGCTTACCTCCGGCAATATCCCGGCTGGTTCGACTTCTCGACCGCGCGGCCGGCGAGCGCACCGCCCGCGCCACCGATCACCGTGCCGAGCAACCGGTCGCCGCGCCCGGCGATCACGTTGCCGAGCAGGCCGCCGGCGATCGCGCCGACGATCGTGCCGGTGTCGCTGTTGCAGCGGTTGCGATAGCGGTAGTCCCGGTCATAGCCGCGATAGGTGCGGTAGCCGTCATACCCATTGTAACCCTGGTACTGCTGCTGGTAGCCGCGGCCATAATAGCCGTCGCGATAATATTGCGCGTTGGCGGTGGTCGGGGCAATCGCGGCGGCAGTCATCGCGAGCGCGGCGCCGGCGAACGTCATCTTCTTGAACATCGTACGTCTCCTTTCGACCGTCTCTTGCATCTCGATTCAGGCGGTGGGCGGTCGACCCGGTTCGCCATCGATGAGAGGCTTTTGCCCGATTCGCGTTGAGCCGACGCTGAATGCGTCCGTTATCCGCCGTTCAGCCGATCGCCGCCCGGCTGGCGCATGGCGAGCAGACCGTTATGAGGCGCCGCGATGCGTACCGCCCGGCTGATCCTTCTCGTGATGTTATGCCTGACGCAGCAATGGAGCGGGCGGGCCGAGCGCGACATTCTTGGGCTCGCGCCGAACATCGCGGCGACGCGCGTGCCGCTCGACGAGAGCGATCCGCGGCGGACGCGGGTCGGCGCGCTGACCTATCTCGGCGGCGTCGCGTTATCGAGCCGCGATCCGGCATTCGGCGGCTTTTCCTCGCTCAGCGTCGCGGGCGACCGCTTCACGCTGCTGAGCGACGGCGGCAACATCGTGCTGTTCCGGATGGATGCGGCGTTCCGGATCGGTGAGGCCGCGTTCGGCGACCTGCCGGCGGGACCCGGGGTCGGCTGGGAAAAGAAGGATCGCGACAGCGAATCGATGACGCTCGATCCCGCGACCGGGCAGGTGTGGGTCGGGTTCGAGCGCTACAACGCGATCTGGCGGTACGCACCGGGCCTGCGCTTGCCGGCGATGGGCGTGGCGCCGGCCGCGATGCGCGACTGGCAGGCGAATGGCGGGCCGGAGGCGATGATGCGGCTGCACGACGGTCGTTTCCTGGTCATCGCCGAGAGCGATCCGCGCGATCGCGACGGCCCGCGTCCGGCGCTGATGTTCGCGGGCGATCCGGTCGCGCATCCCGATCGGCTGTGGCGTTTCCATTACCGTCCACCCGCCGGCTACGACGTCAGCGACGCGACCGAATTGCCCGATGGACGTGTC
Organism: Sphingomonas sp.; assembly: GCF_017304635.1. Taxonomy (GTDB): domain Bacteria; phylum Pseudomonadota; class Alphaproteobacteria; order Sphingomonadales; family Sphingomonadaceae; genus Sphingomonas. The sequence goes on along the minus strand of NZ_JAFKMA010000003.1, from coordinate 136,794 downwards.
CTGATCCTCAACCGCACCTTCGCGCTGCCGTTCCGCTGGGGCGCAGTGCTGACCGTGATCGATCCGCGCGCGGTCAAGCCCGATCAGGTCGTCGCCGGCACCGAGATCGCCCGCTTCGCGCCGCCGCTGACGCTCGACAATTACGAAGGGCTGGCGATCACGCGCGAGGGCGACACGACGATCCTGTGGATAGTCAGCGACGACAACCAGCTGTTCCTGCAGCGCAGCCTGCTGTTGAAATTCCGATTAAACCTCTAGCTTCGTCATTGCTTCGCTGCGCTCGCAACGACGGGGACAGGTCACGACCAGGTCGCGACCGGCGGCAAGCTCATCAGGATCGCGTCGATATTGCCGCCGGTCTTCAGTCCGAACAGCGTGCCGCGATCATAGACCAGGTTGAACTCGGCATAGCGCCCGCGCCACTCGCGCATCGCCGCCAGATCCGCATCGGTGAACGGCGACCCCATCCGCCGCCGCACGATCCGTGGGAAGGCATCGAGGAACGCGCGGCCGACATCCTGCGTGAACGCGAAATTCGCGGCGAAATCTCCCTCGAGATGATCGTAGAAGATGCCGCCGACCCCGCGATGGACCTTGCGATGAGGGATGTAGAAATAGTCGTCCGCCCATTGCCTGAACCGCGGATAATGCGCCGGGTCGTGAGCGTCGCATGCGGCCTTCAGCGTCGCGTGGAAATCCTCGGTATCCTCGACGATCGGCAATGGCGGGTTGAGGTCGGCACCGCCGCCGAACCAGCGCTTTGTCGTGACCAGGAAGCGCGTGTTCATGTGCACGGCGGGCACATGCGGGTTCGCCATGTGCGCGACCAGGCTGATGCCCGTCGCGAAGAATTGCGGGTCGTCGCCGGCGCCGTGGATGGTCTTGGCGAAATCGCCCTCGAACGTACCGCCGACGGTCGAGACGTTGACCCCGACCTTCTCGAACACGCGGCCCTTCATCACGCCGCGCACGCCGCCACCGCCTTCATTGGCACCGCCGGGTTCGCCCGACGGATCGGCACGATCCCAAGCGACATAGTCGAACCGCGCGTCCGATCCCGCCTCGCGCTCGATCGCCTCGAACTCGGCGCAGATCAGGTCGCGCAGATGCTCGAACCAGGCCCGCGCCGCTGCCTGCTCGTCGTCGAGCGTCATCATTCCGGCCATCCCTTCGTCTGTCTCAACGCCTCGCCCAGCACGATCGCCGCCGCCACCGCTACGTTCAGCGACCGGAAGCCGGCCCGCATCGGGATCGCGACGCGCAGGTCGGCGCGCGCATGCACCGCGGGCGGGACGCCGGCGCTTTCGCTGCCGAACAACAGCACGTCGTCGGGTTCGAAGCGTGCAGCGTCCATCCGGGTCGCACCCTTGGTCGTCAATAGGACAATGCGTCCACCCACCCGGCCGGCGAACGCGTCCCAGTCGGCATGGCGCACGACGTCGGCGCCCGCGGCATAGTCCATCCCGGCGCGCGCCATCGCGCGGTCGCCAAAGGCGAAACCCATCGGCTCGATCAGGTCGATCCCGACGCCGAGACACGCGCCGAGCCGCAGGATCGTGCCGACATTGCCCGCTATGTCAGGCTGGTGGAGCGCTACCCTCATGAAAAAGCCGTTGGCAAAGCGGGGTGGCCGTGTCTATCAGGCCCGCGAGCTTTTCCGTGGGGACGGAAGAACGATCTATTCTGGCGGGCGTGCGATCGGCCAAGGTCGTTTCCATGTCTCGCGGCGAACGAAGAAGGTGCAAGGGCTAGGTTCATGGCGGGCATTGACGATGCTGGTATCATTCAAGAGCCCGATGCGGCGCACGATCCGCGGCGCCGCGATTTCCTGAACATCGCCGCGGTCGCGTTCCCCGCGGTCGGCGGCGGCCTGGCGGTTGTGCTGCCGCTCATCAACCAGATGAGCCCGTCGGCCGACGTGCTCGCCGAATCGACCACCACGGTCGACCTGTCGAAGATCCAGCCTGGGCAGGGGGTCATCACGACCTTCCGCAAGCAGCCGCTGTTCGTGCGCAACCTGACGCCGAAGGAAATCGCCGAGGCCGATGCGGTGCCGGTCAGCAGCCTGCGCGATCCGCAGACGCTCGAGGAGCGGACCAAGGACGGGCACAAGAACTGGCTCATCACGCTCGGCGTGTGCACGCACCTCGGCTGCATCCCGCTCGGGATCAACGAAGGCGACAATCGCGGCAAGTATGGCGGCTATTTCTGCCCGTGCCACGGTTCGCAGTACGACACGGCGGCGCGTATCCGCCAGGGGCCGGCGCCGAAGAACCTGTTCGTGCCGGATTACAAATTCACGTCGCCGACCGCGATTCTGGTCGGCTGAGGGGGTAGGGCAAGATGAGTTTCCCCTGGGCCAAGCAGTACGAGCCGAAGCAGCCGCTGATGCGGTGGCTCGACGAGAAGCTGCCGATGCCGCGTCTGGTCTACAACGCGGTGGGCGCCGGTTATCCGGTGCCGCGCAACCTCAATTATTTCTGGAATTTCGGCGTGCTCGCCGGTGCGGCGCTCGCGATCCAGATCGTGACCGGCATCGTGCTGGCGATGCACTTCCATTCGTCGGCGGCCGGTGCGTTCGATTCGATCAACGGCACGATCATGCGCGACGTGAACGCCGGCTGGTTCCTGCGCTATGCGCACGCGAACGGCGCGTCGTTCTTCTTCATCGTCGTCTATACCCACATCTTCCGCGGGCTCTATTACGGTTCGTACAAGGCGCCGCGCGAGATGGTGTGGCTGCTCGGCGTGGTCATCTTCCTGCTGATGATGGCGACCGCGTTCATGGGCTACGTGCTGCCCTGGGGGCAGATGAGCTTCTGGGGTGCGCAGGTCATCACCGGCTTCTTCTCGGCGATCCCGGTCGTCGGCGAGCAGATCCGCGTGTGGCTGCTCGGCGGGTTCGCGCCGGACGACGCCGCGCTCAACCGCTTCTTCTCGCTCCACTATCTGCTGCCGTTCGTGATCGCGGGCGTCATCATCCTGCATATCTGGGCGCTGCACATCCCGGGCTCGAACAACCCGACCGGCGTCGACGTGAAGGGCGAGCAGGACACGGTCCCGTTCCACCCCTATTACACGGCGAAGGACGGGTTCGGGCTGCTGGTGTTCCTGGCGGTGTTCTCGTTCGTGATCTTCTTCGCGCCCGATTATCTGGGGCATCCGGACAATTACATTCCGGCCAACCCGCTGCAGACGCCGGCGCACATCGTGCCCGAATGGTATTTCTGGCCGTTCTACGCGATCCTGCGCGCGTTCACGTCGGACTTCATCCTGCCGGCTAAGCTGTGGGGCGTGCTCGCGATGTTCGGCGCGATCCTGCTGCTGTTCTTCCTGCCGTGGCTCGATTCGTCGCCGATCCGTTCGAACAACTATCGTCCGAAGGCGCGGATCGCGTTCTGGGTGCTGGTCGCCGACGTGCTGGTGCTGGGCTATTGCGGCGGGTCGCCGGCCGAGCCGATCTACATCATCCTGAGCCAGATCTGCGCGGCCTATTACTTCCTGCACTTCCTGGTGATCCTGCCGATCATCGCGAAGTCGGAACGACCGGTGCCGCTGCCCAATTCGATCACCGAGGCGGTGCTGAGCGGGCATGGGGGCACCAGCCCGGCCGAAACCGCGCTGGCGCATTGAAGCGAGCTATAGGGGACTAGAAGAACATGGTTCGCGGAATTGCATTCCTGGTCGGCGCGGCGTTCGCAGCCGTCCTCGCCTGGGCGCTGCTGTGGACGGTGCAGGGCGTGATCGCCGATCCGTCGCCGAAGCTGGCGACCGGCGCCGACAAGAGCGCCGAGAGCGAGTTCCACCTCCACCCGCGCGACGCGCACCTCTCGTCGGCCGGGATTTTCGGCAAGTACGACCGGCGCCAGCTTCAGCGCGGCTATCAGGTGTACAAGGAAGTCTGCTCGGCGTGCCATTCGCTGCGGCTGGTCGCGTTCCGTGACCTGAAGGGCCTCGATTACAGCGACGGCCAAGTGAAGGCGATCGCGGCGAGCTTCGACAATATCCCGACGACCAACCCGGATACCGGCGAGCCCACCACCCGCAAGGGCGTGCCGGCCGACCACTTCCCGCTGCCGTTCGCGAACGACATCGCGGCGCGCGCGGCGAACAACAACGCGATCCCGCCCGACCTCAGCTACATCACGCGCGCGCGGCACGGCGGGGCGGACTATGTCTATTCGCTGCTGACCGGATACCAGCCGCAATCGGCCGAGATGTTGAAGGAATTCCCCGACATCAAGACGCCGAAGGGCCTCTATTCGAACCCGTACTTCGCCAACCTCAACATCGCGATGCCGCCGCCGCTCAAGTCGAACGGACAGGTGCAATACAGCGACGGCACGGCGTCGACGGTCGACAATTACGCGCGCGACGTGGCGGCGTTCCTGACCTGGACCGCCGATCCCTATCTCGAAACGCGCCACCAGGCGGGCTTCGCGGCGGTCATCTTCCTCATCATCGCCAGCTTCCTGGCGTTCGGCGCCTATCGCAACGTCTGGCGCGACGTGAAGCATTGATCGACCCGATCGGCTGACGCCGGTCGGCCGATGACCCTATCCGAGCCCGCCCGCGGAACTCCCCGCTGGCGGGCTCGTTTCGTCTCGGTTGCGGCGCGTTTCGCCGTGCTCCCGGTGTCAGGAGATCCCAGATGAAACTTCGCACCCTTGCCCTCGGCGCAGTGGCCGCGGCGGCGCTTACCGCCTGCGTCGATGACGGCTATGGCTATGGCGTATCGGCCGGATACGGCTCGCCGGGATATTACGGCAATTATTACAGCGACTTCTACGACGGCGGCTATGGCGTGCCGTATTATGGCTGGTACGGCGGCTATTATTATCCTGGCAGCGGCTATTACGTGTACGATCGCAGCCGCCGCCCGATCCGCTGGAACGATGCGCAGCGCCGCTACTGGTCGGATCGCGGGCATTACTGGCACGGCAACAATCGCGGCGACGAATGGCGCGGCTTCGATCGCGGCCCGCGCGGCAATGGCGGCGACGGCTATCGCTGGCATGGCGGTGGCGGTCGGCATCGGTAGGCGGGTCTAGCTCCGCGCTCCGCATCGCAAGTTTTCTCACCTCGGCGAAGGCCGGGGTCTACATGGGAAAGCGGCAGTCACCGAGCCCAACGTGTATCATCGTCGTTTCTCACCTGGACCCTGGCCTTCGCCGGGGTGGTGTCGGGGAACGGATGATGGCGAGGCCCCTCGCCTGGGGCCTGCGCTATTTGAGCAGTGCTCCATTCACCTACGTGCTCCTGCGAAAGCAGGAGCCTAGGATGATGTGGCGCGACGCTTGTGATCCTGGGCTCCTGCTTTCGCAGGAGCACGGTACTTCTGGCTGTGCGAAGTCGACCCCTAAACCGGTCGCGTCCGGATCAGGCCGTTCGCCACGAACGTCATCACTGGCTCGTCGTGCTGGTTGAAGACCGTCGTCCGCCCCTTGGTGATGCCCATTCCCGGCCGGCTCCGCGACAGGCGCTTCTCGAGCAATTCGCTCTCGCACCGCAGGATATCGCCCGGATAGACCGGCCGCAGCCAGCGCAGCTCGTCCAGCCCCGGCGACCCCAGCCCCGCCTGGCGATGCTCGCGGAAATGCTCGACCGTCATCCGCATCGTCATTGCCGCGGTGTGCCAGCCGCTCGCCGATAGCCGCCCGAAATAGGTCTGCGCCGCCGCTTCGTCCGATAGGTGGAACGGTTGCGGGTCGTACTTGCCGGCGAACTCGACCACTTCCTCGCGCGTCACGTCGTAGCGGCCGTAGCTGGCCTTGGTCCCGACGACGAGATCCTCGTAATAGAGCAGGCCGTCGCTCATCGCCGCAGCGCCTCCCGAAACGGCGCGTCGTCGCCGTCGAGGTTCGCGCCCGGCGGCAATCCGAGCAGGTCGCGCAGCAACGGCGCCACGTCGACATTGTCGAACGTCGCCAGCTTGCCGAGCGGGCGGATCGCCGGACCCGTCGCGATGAACAGGGCCAGCATGTCGGGGGCGAAACTGTCGTAGCCGTGCGCGCCGCCCTCGACCCGCTTGGGCCGGTGCGCCGCCACCGTCCAGCCGTCGTCGGGCATGCACAGGATCGCCGGCACGCGCGGGTTGCGGCCATAGTGGAACCGTTCCGGCACATCGGCCTTGCGGTAACAGGTCAGGTGCGGGCCATGCGGGCCGAGCAGCGCCTTTTCCGCCGCCGCTTCATGGCCGGGCTTGGGGTTGATCGAGGCGTACACGCCGTCCTCGACCACGTCGTAATCGTCGACGTTGCTGAAGCCGTCGAGCGTCACCACGCGGTCGGCCGACACCGCCGCCATGCCGTGATCGGCGACGATGACAAAATTGACCGGCTGGCCGAGCCGGGCGATCTCGTCGTGCAGCCGCCCGATCGCGGCATCGACATGCGCGACCGCGTCGTTCGTGCGCGGATCGAACGGGCCGTACATATGCCCCGCCGTGTCGACCTCGTCGAAATAGAGCGTGACGAACCGGGGCCGGGTCGCCGGCGGGCGGCGCAGCCAGTCGACCACGATATCGACGCGCTGGCGGTCGCTGATCGCCATGTTGAACTGAGTCCAGTCCTCCGGCCGCGTCCCACCGGTCAGCGTGTTGGGCCATTCGCTCGCCCGATTACCGCCCCAGGCGACGTTGGAGCCGGGCCAGAAGGCGGTCGCGGTGCGGATGCCGGCCTTTTCCGCGGTCACCCAGATCGGCTCGGCGGCGTTCCACCAGAACGGGTCGTCGCTCGCCATGGTGAACACCTCGCCCGGGCGGGCGGCGTCGAGCATGCGGTTGGCGACGATCCCGGTGCGATCGGGGCGCAGGCCCGTCACGAGCGTCCAGTGGTTGGGGAAGGTCTTCGACGGATAGCTCGGCCGCATCGCCGCGCTGATGCCGGAGGCGGCGAGCGCATTGAGGTTCGGGGTGACCCCGCGCGTCAGGTAATCGGGGCGGAAGCCGTCGATCGAGACCAGGATGGTGACCGGTGCGCGCGTTTCGGTCGCGCCGACGGGCGCCGGTCCCGCGGCGGTCGTGACCGGCGGCATCGCGGCGCAGGCGCCGACCATGGCGGCAAGGGCAAGACCAACGGTTCGGGCGATCAGGCGCATCGTCGACTCCCAATTGTCTGCCGCCCGCCATGCCGAGCGGGATGCGCCCGCGCAAGCTATCGGCCGAGGCTGAGCTTCACAAACCCCGTCCAGCCCGCCGGGCGTCGGCCATAGGCGCTGTCGAGCGCGGCCGGTTTCGCGGTCACGAACCCGCTGCCGCCGATCGCGGCCTCGATCGGTCCCAAGGGCACGCGATACGCATAGCCGAGTTCGGCCCGCGACACGCGATAGGGGCGGTCGTGACGCGGGTCGGCGGAGTCGGGCAACAGTTCGTCATTGGCGACATTCTCGACGCGGCCGAACAGGCTGTGGTGGCGGCCGATATTCCAGTTCGCCTCGCCGATCCAGGCGGTCAGGCTGCGCCCCGGCACGCGATTCTTGACCGCGAACCCGGCGAGCGCGCTGAACCCGCCGCTGGCATATTGCACGCTCGCGGTGGTGCGCGCCTCGTCGATTCCGGGTTCGAGCGCTTCGGGCTCGTGCAGCCGGCCGTGGCTGACCTGCGCCGACCAGTTGGGCGACGGGTTCCACGTCGCGCGCACGCTCCACGAATCGAGCGCGGGCGTCTCGATGTCCCAGCGATGCTGGTCGGGCTCGCGGCCACGGAACGCCGACCCCTCGATCTGCCAGCGATCGCCGTACAGCCCGGCGGTGGCGACGCCGTAACTGATATGCGTGCTGTCGAACCAATGGTGCGTGATCGGTGCGAGCGGCAGATATTGCGCCGACGCGCGATGCATGAAGGCGGACGGGCCGAGCGCCGGCTCGGCGACCGGGCCGCCATAGAGGAACCCGCTGAGGCCGCCGCCCAGCGGTACGTCGACCCGCGCCGACAGCTCCATGAACAGATCGTGCGGGTGTTGGCGATCGATCAGCGAGGTGATGCCGTCGGCGGTCTCACCGGTCGCGAACAGGCTGGGATAGCCGCGCGCGCCCATCGCCGGGTCGAGGCTCAGCATCGTGCGCAGCGTCAGCCTGGCGCCGCCGCCGAGCCCGCGCGACGCCTCGACCATCCCCATCGACGTTACGAACGCCTCGCTGGCCCCGCGCGGACCCGACTGGTCGGTATAATTCGCCCAGGCATAGCCGTGGAGCATCACCATCCAGCCGCCGTCGTGCGTCAGGGTGAGCCCGCGCATCATCCCCTCCGCGCCGGGCAGCCGCGCGGTGCCGGAGCCGATCGCGAACGCGCCGCCTGTGCTGCCCATCGTCATACCCGGCATCGCCGCCATGTCGTGCTGGTCCATCGCCATGTCGGGCATCGGCGGCGGGGTGGCGGCAGGCTCGCCGACGGGCATGGTCATGCCCGGCATCGACGGAGCGGGGGCGGCGTTATCTGGCAGGGGGGCTGTCCGGGATGAACTGGCCGACGGCTCACCCTCACCCTCACCCTTCACGCCGCCTTCAGCGGCTCCTTTCGCTCTTCCATCGGGAGAGAGAGGAGGGCGTGTAGTGCCAGAAGGGTGCGGGTGACTGACCGGTGCCGGTTTCGCGACAGGGCGCGCGAGCGGCTTCGGCTTGGGGGCAGGCTTCGCCTTCGGCTTGGCCGGCATCGGCATCTGCATCCCGGGCATTCCCGGCATCGACTGCGCGCCCGCCATCGCCGGCAGCGCGGCCGCCAGCAACAACAGCCGCCTCACTTCGCCACCATCCACACCGCCATCGCGATCATCATCAGATTCTCGGTCAGCGAGACGAACCCGAGCGGCACGTTGCTCGCGCCCCCGACGCACGCACATTTCAACGCGCGGCGATCGACATAGACCGCCTTCGCCACCGACACCGCCCCGATCGTCCCGATCACCAGCGTGAGCGGCACCGACAGCCACATCGCCGCGCCCGCCGCCATCAACACGCCGGCCAGCGCTTCGGCGAACGGATAGACATAGGCGTACGGCACCCAGCGGCGCGCCAGCAGGTCGTAGTTGAGGAACATCGTCGAAAAGCGGTCGATATCCTGGAGCTTCAGCATCGCGAGCAGGCACATCGAAAACGCTACGAACCACTTGCCAGCGCGCACCGTCAGCGGCGTGCCATAGGCGGCGAAGCTCGCCGCCAGCGCCATCGCCGCCGCCATGCCGAACACCGCGAGCACCGGCGTGTAGCTGGTCGCGTCCTTTGCCGGCACATGCCCGCCGAAGAAACCGCGCAGGTCGTCGTTGCCGCCGATCCGCGTCCCGTCGATGAACGTCTGCGGGGTGGTCGCGACTCCATGCGCGGCCTTGAACGCGTCGGTCTCCGCCCGCGTTCGCAGCCAGTGATCCTCGACCGTGTAGCCGTGCCGCTCGAGCTGCCATTTGGACTTCAGGCCATAGGGGCAGACATGATCGGGCATCACCATGCGGTACAGCATTGCGCGCTTTGCATCGTTCGCCATGTCGGGGCTATAGCGGCTGTACCATGGTACGGAGTCAACCTGTGTCAGTCGAACGTGCGATGACGATCGGTGGCCTGGCCGCGGCGGGCGGGGTCGGAGTGGAGACGGTGCGCTATTACCAGCGCCGCGGGCTGCTGGCCGAACCGGCGCGCGACGGCGCCTTTGCCAAGGTGCGGCGGTATGACGAGGGCGACGTCAAGCGGCTGCGCTTCATCCGCTCGGCACAGGCCGCCGGGTTCACGCTCGACCAGATCGGGGAGTTGCTGGCGCTGGACGCCGGCGAGGATCGCGCCCGCGCCCGCGACCTGGCGCGGCACCAGATCGCCGCGCTCGACGCGCGTATCACTGAGTTGCAGACGGCGCGGGAAGCGCTGGTGCGGCTGACCCGCGAGTGCAGCAGCGGGACGGCGGGGCCGTGCCCGATCCTGAAAGCGTTCGAGGGGGCATAGCACCGCTTCCGCCGTTGCAAACGAAAAGGGGCGCCGGCCGCAGCCGACGCCCCCTTCCATCAGACGTGATCGCGGATCAGGCGAAGGCGACCTTGGTCTTGCGGCTGCGGAGGCCCGCGCCCATCAGGCCGAAGCCCATAATCATCATGCCCCACGTGGCAGGCTCCGGCACGGCGGCGACCTGGACGGCCGCGCCGCTGACCGTCGTGAACGCCGACCGACCCTGATATTCGGGCTGGTTGCCTTCAGTCGGGGCGCGCAGCGACAGGTTGACCGTGCCGCCGTTCGACAGCGAGCTGCCGAAGGTCAGGTACAGCGCCTGCGGGCCGAGGTTGATCGCGAAATGCTCGGGGTTGTAGAAGTTCGTCGAGCAGTTGGTGCAGCTCACGTTCGACCCCGCGTCGACGCCGGTCAGGTTGATGTTCGACGCCGTCACGCTGTTGCTGGTCGTGTCCCAGGAAAAGGTGCCCGACAGGTTCGCGCTGTCGCCGTTGCCGCCGTAGCTGGCGTTCTGGAAGGCGTAGTTGATGACCGCTGCCTGGCTGCTCGGCGCCAACGCCAGCGACGCGAGCCCGGCCACGCCGAGCGCGGTGATCTTCAACAATGACATGATAATTTCCCCACTTGCGGCATCGCCGGATGGGACGCCTGCGATACCCGTAATGGGTAACTTTCGCGGGTCAATCGAAGTTAATCGTATTTAAACGCTGTCCAGGCGTCCTGTATCGTTTCGGGTCAGTAATGCCGTCAATTTGCCCGACGTTCGAAAAGTTGCCGGTTGCTCAGTGTTGTTCATTCGGAACGCGATGCTTTCCTTACAAAAACATTACGTCTCTCAGTCAAGAAGAACATGTTTTCTTGATGCAGATCAACTTTTCCGCGGAAGCGATCTGCTTCAGCTATGCAGGAAGTGCATCACGTCGCCATCCTGCACGACGTATCCCTTGCCCTCGGCCCGCAGCTTCCCCGCCTCGCGCGCCTTCGCTTCGCCGCCCAGCGCGACGTAATCGTCGTAGGCGATCGTTTCGGCGCGGATGAAGCCCTTTTCGAAATCGGTGTGGATCTCGCCCGCCGCTTGCGGCGCGGTCGCCCCGGCATGGACGGTCCAGGCGCGCGCTTCCTTGGGACCGACGGTGAAGAAGGTGAGCAGGTGGAGCAGCCGGTATCCGGCGGTGATGACGCGCGCGAGGCCGGTTTCGGCAAGGCCGAGCTCGGCCAGGAACTCGCCGCGATCCTCGGTCGGCATCGTCGCGATCTCGGCCTCGATCGCGGCGGAGACGACGACCGCCTCGGCCCCCTCCGCCTTCGCCTTCTCGAACACCCGCGCCGAATGCGTGTTGCCGTTGGCGGCGTCGCCTTCGTCGACGTTGCAGACGTAGAGAACGGGCTTGGCGGTGATAAGCTGCGCCTGCGCCAGCACGCGCGCTTCCTCGACGTCCTTCGGGTCGGTCAGGCGCGCGGGTTTGCCCTCGCGCAGGATGTCGAGCGCCTGGCCCAGCACGCTGGCGGCGATCTTCGCTTCCTTGTCGCCCTGCGCCGCCTTCTTGGCGAGGTTGGGAACGCGCTTCTCCAGGCTTTCGAGGTCGGAGAGCATCAGTTCGGTCTCGACCGTCTCGGCATCGGCGATCGGGTCGACCTTGCCCTCGACATGCGTCACGTCGCCATTCTCGAAACAGCGCAGCACGTGGACGATCGCGTCCACTTCGCGGATGTTGCCGAGGAATTGGTTGCCCAGGCCCTCACCCTTCGATGCGCCGCGGACGAGGCCGGCGATATCGACGAACGCCAGCTGCGTCTCGATGATCTTCTGCGACCCAGCGATCGCGGCCAGCTTCTGCAACCGCGCGTCGGGCACGCCGACATTACCGACGTTCGGCTCGATCGTGCAGAACGGATAATTGGCCGCCTGCGCCGCCGCGGTTTCGGTCAGCGCGTTGAAGAGCGTCGACTTGCCCACATTGGGAAGCCCGACGATGCCGCATTTGAAGCCCATGGGTCTCGCTTAAGGAATGTCCGGAAGGAAGCGCGCCCTCTAGGGTACGCGCGCCGCGGAATCCACCCCAAGCGGGCGAAGGCGAGGGGAGGCGGCGGGGGCGCCGGTCAGCCGGGCCGCCCGCCGCCATGCTTGCCGCCGTCACCGCCGGCGGGACGTCCGCCACCACCGGGATGGCCGCCGCCACCGCCCGGGTGTTCGCCACCGCCGCCACCGGGGCGACCGCCGCCGGGCTGACCCCCACCGCCGCCGCCGCGTTGCGGTTGTGCCTGCGCTTGCGGGCGCGGTGCGCTGGGTTGAGGCTGCGCGCGAGGTGCTTCGGCGCGGGGTGCGCGCTGTGCTTCGGGTGCGCGAGCGGGCTGGCCGCGATCGCCACCGCGCTGCTCGGGGCGAGCCTGCATCTGCGGCTGGGGCTGGGCGCGCTCGCGGGCGGCATCGCCGTTGCCGCGTTGGACGCGTGGGCCCTCCGCCTGTGCCGGCGACTGGATGCGAGCGCCGCCGCGTTCGGGGCCACGCTCGCGAGCGACTTGTGGATTGCCACGTGGACCCGCCTGCGGAGCTTCGGCACGCGGCTGGGCATTGGCGGCGGCAGGACCGCGTTCGCGGCCGGGATTGGCATTGCCACGGTCGCGCGGCGGGCCGGCGTCGCGACCGGCCGGGCCGCGATCGACCGCCATCGGCGCACCCTCACGGCCGCCGCGGTTCGGCTCGCCGATCCCGCGAGCGCCAGCGGCGGCAAGGGCAGGCGCATTGTCCGGCCCGCGTTGATCGACGCGACCGCCGTCCGGCCCGCCGGGTGCACCCGGGCCACCCGGACCATCGCGGCGCGGCGGCTGCGCACCGGCGACCTGCGCTCGTTCCGCTCGCGCTGGCAGGAAGCGCGCCTGGTCGCTCGCCCAGGGCGCTCGCGTCCACGCCTGCGGAATCGCGCGCGGCGGCGGCGGCGTGCGGAAATCCTGCGCGCGCCAATCGGCGAAGCGGCGCGCATCGGACTGGCGGCGCACGTCCTCCTCGCGCCAGTAGGTGGCGTCGCGCGCTTCGGTGCGGGCGTGGAAGTCGCGCCATTGCGCCTGCCCCGCCAAGGCGTTCGCCCACCGTGCGCGCGCGTCCGCGATCGTCGCTTCGTGCTGCGCCCAGTCGGCCGCGATCACCGCGCGCCGTTCCGCCCGGCGCGAGGCCGCGAACAGGTCGCGCCCGCGCATGAAATAACGCGACGCGTAATCGAGCCGCGGGCCGTAATCGCTGTACGGCATCACCTCGCCGAAATCGTCGTAGACGACCGCCAGCGAGCCGCCGTCATAGCCGTAGCCGTAATGCGGATCGCGGACGAAATAGGGCTCGTCGGCGCCGGGACGATAGTAATAATAGCGATAGCCGTCGTCGACCGGCTCCATGAACACGACCGACTGGTCGTAACCCTCCCACGCCCAGGGATCGACGCCGCCATAGTCGAACGAATAATCGGGCGGCGCGTTACCGAGCGCATCCTGATAATCGTAGGCGGCATCGGCATAGCCGTAATAGTCGCCCGGATCGGCGACGCGGACCGTGCGCAACCGGTGCGCGGCCGGCAGGGCGGTCGCGAGCGGCGCGGTCGGCCAGTTGGTCGCGGGGCCCGCCGCCAACGGCAACGTCGCCGGCAATTGCGGCAGCGACGCGACCGTCATCTGCTGGTCGCTCGCCTTCTGCTGGCCGCACCCGCCCAGCGCCGCGGCCAGCGCGATCGCGGCATAGGCGCCCGACAGGCGGTGTAGGATCGATTTCGTCATCATAACGTCTCCGGTCTGCTCCCCCGGAAACCCGCATCCCTAGCCTGCCGTTCCTGAACCGCTGCTGGGGCCGCCGTTCATCGGCCGGTAGGCCTGAAATGGGGCGGCGCGGAAATCGTTACTTTTTTATCAACCATGAGTGCGGGTCCGGACCGGCCACGTCGTCTTACCGATAACGGCACGCGACAATGCGACGGGCGCCGGCACAGGGGCAAGACGACAGTGACTATCGCTTCGCGCACCATCTTGGCGCTCGCCGGACTCGCAGCCGGCGTTTTCGCACTCGTCCAGCCGGCGGCGGCGCAGGATCGCGACGCGAAGGCGCGGATCGTCTCGTCGGCGCGCTTCGGCCTGGTCAATGCGCGCGGTCCCCGGCTCGGGCCGACGCTGGTGCGGCGCGGCGGCTACACCCCGGTCAAGGACATGGTCCGCCCGCGCTTCGTCGGCGGCATGATCGACATCTATCCCTCGACCAAGACCGGTTTCCGTTTTTCGGTCGGCGACCGCTATTTCGCGAAGACCAACTTCTGGCGCGATTCGGAGCAGGCGACCAACGGCCTGCTGTTCGATCCGCGCATGATCCAGAACGGCATCGGGTTGCAGCAGCGCATCTATCGCCGTCGCCAGCCGGCCGCCCTGGTCGGCTATGACACGGAGATCGCGCCGGGTGTGGTCGCCGGGATCGAGGGCGGCACGCTGTTCGGGCACGGCATCAACCCCGGCCCGCGCCGCGGCGGCCAGTTCCGCGACCAGGATCGCGCGATGAACAAGGCGACGCTCAATCCCGTCGCGACCGTCGCGGTCCGCTACGCGTTTTAATAGTTGTTGCGGCACCGGCCCAGCATCGGGTCAGCGCGGCCACACTTCACCGATAATTGAAACTGATGCTGATGCGGTCCTGCCTGGCCGCGTTGGGCATCACTTCGTGGCGGAGCCAGCTTTCCCACAGGAACACGCTGCCCGCCGCCGGCTCGACATAGACGAAGGTATCCGGCCGCCCCGGCGCTGCCATCATCAGCGGCAGGCGCGGATCCTCCAGTCGCAACGCGCCCGATCCCGGCGGCACCGCGACATAGACGGTGCCGGACACGACGCTGTGCGGGTGGATATGCCCCGAATGCGTGCCGCCGGGCTTGAGAACGTTGACCCACAGGCTGTCGAGCTTGAGCCGCTTGGCGAGATCGAACGCGCAGTCCCGCGCAAAGGCCGCGACATGGCGGTCGAGCAGCTTCACCAGATCGGCGAACCGCGGATCGCGCTGCGGCAGGTCGTCGAGCGATGCGTAGGACGTGTAGCCGCGATAGCCGTGGTCGCGCGACCAGCGCTGCCCCGCTTTGTCCGCGTGCGCCAGGTCGTGGCAAGCATCGGCCAGTTCCGCGACCATCGCCTCGTCGCCGAGCGGGGCGTCGTAGAATTGCGTCGGGAACAGGTGGCGCGTGGTCACAGGCGGAAATACCGGGTGAGCCGTTCCCCGGCGAAGGCCGGGGTCCAGTTGTGAGCGGGCCCGTACTGAATCCCGGCCTTCGCCGGGCTGGGCTGGATGTTCGAGACGACAGTCATGCCCCATTCCCCAACCGCAGCGCCACGTCGTTCATGAACCGCACGTCGTCCCCTTGCGCCAGCCATCCGGCCTCCCCCGCCACCGCGCCGAGCAGGTCGCTCAGCGGGTCGATCTCGGCCTTGGCGTAATTGCCGAGCACGTACCCCGTCACGCGATCCTTGTGTCCCGGATGCCCGATCCCGATCCGCACGCGGCGGAACGCGTCGCCGATATGCTGGATGGTCGAGCGGATGCCGTTATGGCCGGCCGCGCCGCCGCCGCGCTTCACCCGCAGCTTGAACGGCGCGAGGTCGAGTTCGTCGTAGAAGACGGTCACGTCCTCGGGCGTCAGCTTGTAGAAGCGCATCGCCTCGCCGACCGCGCGCCCGCTCTCGTTCATGAAGGTCGCGGGCTTGAGCAGCATCACCTTGTCGGCACCGACGCGTCCTTCCTGGGTCCAGCCCTGGAACTGTTTCTTGACCGCGCCGAAGCCGTGCACCTCGGCGATCGCGTCGACCGCCATGAACCCGACATTGTGCCGGTGCATCGCATATTGCGCGCCCGGATTGCCGAGCCCCACCCAGAGTTGCATCGTCGAGTCCGGGTAGCGCTACGGCTTCTTCACGCCGGCGGAGGTGATGGCGTTGATCCGCTGGTTGGCGTGGTTGAACCCGTCGAGGCAGCTTGCGATCAGTTCCTTGGTGAACGCCGCGTCGGCGCGTTTCGCGACCAGGGTTGCCTGCGCGGTGTCGAGCGCGGTCTTGAGCGTCGCGGCGCCGGGATGCGTCGTCGTGACGCGCGCGGCGTAGAAGCCGACAATCGCGATCAGCGCCCGCTGCTTGTCTGGTTCCTTGGCCGCCTGCACCGCCTGGAAGGACGAGAACAGGTAGCACGCGGCATCGGTGTCCGCCCCGCCGACCGATGCGGCCCGCGCCGGGCGCGCGCCCATCGGCGCAATCGCCATCGCCGTAACGGCGAGCGCCGCCACCATCGTCCTGACCATGAGAAAACCTCCGCGAATCGCTTCGCGGAGGTTTCTAGGAGCGATCGGCGCCCGGCGCCAATCGCGATGCTTATTCGGCGGTGTCGCCCTCGGCGGCCGCTTCGCCCTCGCCACCCTCGGTAGCTTCGGCTTCGGCTTCGGCTTCGGCGGCTTCCACCTCGGCGGCATGCTCGGCCGACGCGGCCTCGGCCAGCGCGGCTTCCTCGGCGGCCTGCTCGCGCGCCTCGGACAGCATCGCCGACGGTGCGACCAAGGTCGCGATGGTGAAGTCGCGATCCTCGATCGCCGACGTCGCGCCCTTGGGCAGCTTCACGTTCGAGATGTGGATCGAATCGCCGACGTCGAGACCCTTCAGCGAGATGGCGATCTCGCTCGGGATGTCGGCGGCGTCGACCACCAGTTCGAGCTCGTGGCGCACGATGTTGAGCACGCCGCCCAGCTTGATGCCCTTCGATTCCTCTTCGTCGGTGAAGACGACGGGGACCTGGACGTGGACGGTCGCATGCTCGCTGATGCGCAGGAAGTCGACGTGGAGCGGCCGGTCGGTCACGACGTCGAACGCGACGTCCTTCGGCAGGGTGCGGACCGGCTTGCCGCCGGCACCCTCGATCATCACCACCGAGTTCATGAAGTGCCCGGTACCGAGCGCGCGGACCAGCGCCTTCTCCTCCAGATGGATTGAGATCGGGTCCTGCTTCATGCCATAGATGACGGCGGGCACGCGGCCTTGGCGACGCAGCTCACGCGAGGCTCCCTTGCCTCCGCGGTCGCGCGTCTCGGCGGCGAGCGTAATCTGGTCGCTCATTGTCTTGCTCCGAAATGCTGGTTCGTGATTTCCGCGCCACGCCTCCAGGGATGACCACGCCGCGGAAGCGCGCGCCTGTAGCGGAAGGGGGCGGGGGAGGCAAGGTGTCTGTCACCAATCGGCCAGTTGTGTTAGCTCGGCGTGGGCAGTGGTAGCACAACTGGAGAGTGCACCGGGCAATCCGGAAGCATGTGTGGTTCAAGTCCCACCCGCTGCCCACTTCGCTGCTATTGTAAGCGCTCGATCGTGAACCCTTTCGCTTTCAGTAAGTCGATCAGCGAATCCTTCCCCACCACATGTCCTGCCCCGACCGCGACCAGCAGCGTCTCGTTTCCTCCCACCGCGCGCGCGATTCGGTCGGCCCAGCGGTGGCTGGCGGCGGTGACCAGGAACGGGCGGAGTTCCTTCGACGGCCCGGCCTTGTCGAGCGCCGCCACGTCGCCGTCGCGCCACGCGCCGAGCACGGCTTCGTAACGCGGTCCGTCGAGCGCTTCGTCGAGCATGCGATGCTGGAGTTGCGGGGGCAGCAGGTCGAGCACGCGGACCTGCGCGCCCGGCCCCTCCAGCGCGACGCGCTTCTTGCCGGCGAATGCCTGCCACAGCACCGCGTCGACCCCGTCCTGCGCGGTCGCGCCGGCATCCTGCGCATCGCCGACGCCGAGCATCACCGCCGCCGCCCAATCCTTGTAGGCATCGAACGCCCCCGCCGGCTGGCCGGTCCGCGCGATCGCCTGGTCGAGCGTATCGGCGCGGGTCGGCTCGATGCGCTTGGCGAGCGGCGGCAACGACGGGTCCTTGGCGATCGCGTCGAAACCCGCAGTGTCGCCCGGGTCGCTCTCCAGCACCAGCGTATCGGCCGACGCGATCGCCGCACCCACCGCGCCGCCGCGCCAGTCGGTCCCGGGCGGCAACAGGTGCATGCCGCCGAGCAGCCACACGGTCGTGCCGTCCTTCGTCGCCTTCCACAGCGGCGGCCGCGCCGAATCGTCCGCCACGCTGCACGCGGCGAGCGCCAGCACGCCCGCCAGCATCGCGATCAGGCGGCGCAACCGTGCCACGCTCAATAAGCGATGCGCTTGGCCGTGAGGCCGCGTGCCTTCAGCAAGGCGATCACGCTCTTCGGCCCGGCCAGATGCCCCGCGCCGACCGCGACGAACACCGTCCCCGGCTTCGCCATCCGCGCCTTGATCCACGTCGCCCAGCGTGCGTTGCGATCGTACAGCAGCGTCTTCGCCAGTTCGGGCGTGTCCATCCCTTCGTTGAGCAGCGCGCCGAGCTTGGCCGGATTGCCGTGGGACCAGGCGTCGACCATCTGACCGATCGTCTTGCCGGTCTTGGGCAGGTCCTTGATCGTGCCCTCCAGGAACTTCATCTGGATCGGTTCGGGCAGGTTGGCGAGGAAGCCGATCTGCTGCTCCGCGGTCTCCAGCCCCTCGACCGGCTTGTGGCTCGCCGCCGCCGCCTTGGTCAGCACCGTCTCCGGCCCTTGCGCCGGGTCGTAGCCGAGCTTCAGCAGCGGCACGATCGACAGGTTGGTCGCGACGAACCACGGGCGCGCATGGTCGAACAGCGGCGCGGGTAGACCGTACTCGGCTAGCGCCTTCAGATAGACCGGCCGCGTCTTCGGCGACAGGCGATCGGGCAGCGGCTTGCCGGTCGGATCGAACGCCTTCGCCATCACGTATTTCTGCATCGTCGCGGTGTCCGGCTGGACCATTTCGAGTACCAGCGTGTCGCTCTTGTCGAACGCCGCCTTCACCGCCTCGTCGAACCAGCTCAGCCCCGGCTTCAGCACGTGGATCGTCCCGAACAGGTAGATCGTCGTGTCCTTGTCCTTCACCACCCACAAGGCCGGGTCGGCATCGACCATCTTGACCGGCGGCTTGACGGGCGCGGTGGCCGGGGTCTGGGCGGCGGCACCGAGGGTGGCGGTCAGGCCGAGCAGCAACAGCAGTTTGCGGAGCATGATGATCCCTGAAATCGCGCGAAACGCCGCGCGAGGCATCAATAGGAAGTCGCACGGCGATCACCAAGAGCGTCGTGCTACCAGATCGAACATGCCATACTTTTACTGCCTCCCCGGCGAATGCCGGGGTCCAGTTGCGAGCCGCCCGATACTGGACCCCGGCCTTCGCCGGGGAGGCGCATGACTTGAGGGGCGTCATTTGGGGTCACTGCATACCGTAACCGCTTTCCGCGCCATTGACCGTTCGCCACCCCTGCGCCAGAGGCGTTCGCAACCGCAATATGACCCAGCCGCTTTCCTTCCAGCGCATGATCCTGACGCTCCATGACTATTGGAGCGCGCGCGGCTGCCTGATCCTGCAACCCTATGACATGCGGATGGGGGCGGGGACGTTCCATACCGCTACGACGCTTCGTGCGCTGGGGCCGGAGCCGTGGAACGCTGCCTTCGTCCAGCCGTGCCGCCGCCCGACCGACGGCCGCTACGGCGAGAACCCGAACCGGCTCCAGCATTACTACCAGTATCAGGTCATCCTGAAGCCGAGCCCGCCCGATTTGCAGGACCTGTATCTCGGCAGCTTGCAGGCGATCGGTATCGACACCGCCAACCACGATATCCGCTTCGTCGAGGACGATTGGGAAAGCCCGACGCTCGGCGCCTGGGGGCTCGGCTGGGAAGTGTGGTGCGACGGGATGGAAGTCACGCAGTTCACCTATTTCCAGCAGATGGGCGGGTTCGACTGCAAGCCGGTCGCAGGCGAATTGACCTACGGCCTCGAACGCCTCGCGCTGTACATCCAGAGCAAGGACAGCGTGTACGACCTGGCGTTCAACGATGCCCCAAAAGGTCAGAGGGGCGTGACCTATGGCGACGTGTTCCACGAGAACGAAGTCGAGATGTCGACCTGGAACTTCGAGGTCGCCGACACCGAGACGCTGTTCGACCTGTTCCGCAAGGCGGCGGCGGAGTGCGAGAATTGCCTGGCGCACAACCTCCCGATCCCGGCCTACGAACAGGCGATCGAGGCGAGCCACATCTTCAACCTGCTGAACGCGCGCGGCGTGATCTCCGTCGCCGAACGCCAGGCCTATATCGGCCGCGTCCGCGACCTCGCGAAGGGTGCATGCGCCGCGTGGATGGAGAAGAACGCGGCCGGCTGGCAGGCGTGCTATCCCGGCTGGAGCGCGGCGTGATGGCGGCTATCCAAAATCCTCCCCGGGACGGGGAGGTGGCGCGAAGCGCCGGAGGGGGTTCGCCCTCGCTCCGCCGGCCCGAAGTATATGAGGCCCGCAAGGCTCGCCGCGCCATGAGCTTGCCCGAGGTGCTGTTGTGGCAGCGACTCAAGGGTTCGCCGCAGGGCATCGCCTTTCGCAAGCAACATCCGATCGGTCGTTATCGCGCCGACTTCTACTGCGCCGCCGCGAAATTGGTGATCGAGGTGGATGGGGCGGCGCATGACATGGGCGACCGGCCGCAGCGGGATGTCGAGCGAACGATCGGGTTGGAGCGGCAGGGCTATCGGATTTTGCGCGTTCCCGCCGCCGATGTCCTCCGCGATGCCGACGAAGCGGCGCAATCGATCGTGGCGTTCGCGGCCCGCCCCCTCCACCATGCCTCCGGCATGGTCCCCCTCCCCGTGAACGGGGAGGATGTATGACCGACTTCCTGCTCGAATTGCGGTGCGAGGAAATCCCGGCGCGGATGCAGGACAAGGCGCGGGACGATCTCGCGCGGTTGTTCGCGGGCGAACTCGACAAGGCGGGGCTGAAGGCGGGCGCGATCGAGACGTTCGCGACGCCGCGCCGGCTCGCGCTGATCGCGCGCGATCTGCCGGCCGAGACCGCCGCCATCAGCGACGAGGTGAAGGGCCCGCGCGTCGGGGCTCCGCCGCAGGCGCTCGACGGGTTCCTGCGCAAGACCGGGCTGACCGCCGACCAGCTGGTCGAGCGCGACGGCGTGCTCTACGCCGTGATCGACAAGCCCGGCCGCGGGACCCGCGACGTGCTGGCGGAGGCGATCCCGGCTATCGTCCGCGGCTTCCCTTGGCCGAAGTCGATGCGCTGGGGCGCGGCGTCGCTCAGCACGGAAAGCCTGCGCTGGGTGCGGCCGCTCCACGGCATCGTCGCGTTGCTGGGCGAAGACGTGGTGCCGGTCGAGATCGCCGGCGTCACCTCGGGCGCCGCAACGCTCGGCCACCGCTTCCATCATCCGGGTGCGATCACGATCGGATCGGCGGCGGACTATGCCGAGAAACTGCGCGCGTGCCATGTCATCGTCGATCAGGACGAGCGCCGCGCGATCGTCCGCGACCGCGCGACGGCGCTGGCCGCGACGGCGGGGCTCGCGCTGATCCCCGACGAGGGGCTGGTGGCGGAGAATGCCGGGCTGACCGAATGGCCGGTGCCGCTGCTCGGCCGCTTCGACGCGGCGTTCCTCGACGTGCCGCCGGAGGTGATCCAGCTCACCGCGCGGGTGAACCAGAAGTATTTCGTCTGCCGTGATGCGTCGGGCAAACTGGCCAACGCGTTCGTCTGCGTCGCCAATATCGACGCGGCGGATGGGGGCATGAAGATCGTCGAGGGCAACCGCAAGGTGCTCGCCGCGCGGCTGAGCGACGCGCGCTTCTTCTACGAGACCGACCTGAAAGTGCCGCTCGCGGAGCAGGCGGAGAAGCTCGCGAAGATCGTGTTCCACGAGAAATTGGGCACCGTCGCCGACAAGGTCGATCGTGTCGCGAAGCTGGCGCGCTGGCTGGTCGAGGCGGGGATCATTTCCCCTCTTCCCTTGGGAGAGGGGAAAGCGCCGTCAGGCGCGCGGGGTGAGGGCCGGGTCGAAACGGCCAGCGGTTCGACCCAGCCCTCACCCCTCGGCGCTGTCGCGCCTCGCCCCTCTCCCGAGGGGAGAGGGGTATTGGCCGACCAGGCCGAACGCGCCGCTCGGCTGGCCAAGGCCGACCTTGTCACCGGCATGGTCGGCGAGTTCCCCGAATTGCAGGGCCTGATGGGCGGCTATTACGCCGCCGCGCAGGGCGAGGACGCGGCGGTCGCGGAAGCGATCCGCGATCACTACAAGCCGGTCGGGCAGGGGGATGACGTGCCCACCGCGCCGGTGACCGTGGCGGTGTCGCTGGCGGACAAGCTGGATACGATCGCCAGCTTTTTTTGGGCCGATTTCAAGCCCAGTGGTTCCAAAGACCCCTTCGCGCTTCGGCGGTCGGCGCTTGGTATTTTGTCTACAGTCTTGAAGTCTGACCTTCGCTTTTCTCTGAAAACCGCAGTCGTAGCCGCGCTCGCCAGAGTGCATGAACTCGGCTCGGGTCTGGATGTGGCGCTAGAGAAAGTTCAGTTCGCTAAAGAATATCGACATGACGGTCGTTTGGGCAAGGAAGCCTCGGACAAAGTCCTGGGCGATGCCTCTGCAAACATCAAAGCGGAAACAGAACTACTTAAAAGGCGTCGAGTGGTCGTCGAGGACCTGCTCGATTTCTTCGCCGACCGCCTCAAGGTCCAGCAACGCGAGGCCGGGGTCCGTCACGACCTGATCGACGCGGTGTTCGCGCTTGGGGGGGAGGACGATCTCGTCCGGCTGCTCGCACGCGTCCGGGCGTTGCAGGCGTTCGTCGGGACCGAGGACGGGGCGAACCTGCTCGCCGGGTACAAGCGCGCGGCGAATATCCTGAAGAAGGAGGGGTATTCCCCTCTCCCACTGGGAGAGGGGATTCGGGGCTTTCCTACACGCCCGAAATCGCCGAAGCTGCCCTGATCGCCGCGCTCGATGCCGCCGAGCCCGCCGCCGCCGATGCGGTGCGGGCGGAGGATTTCGCGGCGGCGATGGCGGCGCTCGCGACGCTCCGTGCGCCGATCGATGCGTTCTTTGACAGCGTGACCGTGAACGACCCGGATCCGGCCAAACGCGCGGCGCGGCTGGCGCTGCTGGCGCGTGTGCGCGACGCGGTCCATGCAGTGGCCGATTTCTCGAAGATCGAGGGATAGCCGCTACCCCCGTCAAGTTTGTCAAGTTTGACCCTGCCTCCCCGGCGACAACAAACATCTAGAGGACGACGATGACTCAATATGTGTATCGCTTCGGCGGCGGGGTTTCGGATGGGGGGAAGGGTGATAAGAACCTCCTCGGCGGCAAGGGCGCGAACCTGGCGGAGATGGCGTCGATTGGCCTGCCGGTGCCGCCGGGCTTCACCATCTCGACCGCGATGTGCACGCGCTATTACGACGAGGGCGGCGCGTTCCCCGACAGCCTGACGGCCGAGGTTGCGAACGGCATCGCGCATATCGAAGGCGTGACCGGCAAGCGGTTCGGCGACCCGGCCGATCCGCTGCTCGTCTCGGTTCGCTCCGGCGCGCGGGCGTCGATGCCGGGAATGATGGACACGGTGCTCAACCTGGGGCTCAACGACGAAACGGTCGAGGGGCTGGCGCAGGCATCGGGCGACGAGCGGTTCGCGTGGGACAGCTATCGCCGCTTCATCCAGATGTATTCGGACGTGGTGCTCGAACTCGACCACGGCGCGTTCGAGGAAGCGCTGGAGATCGCCAAAGAAGACAAGGGCTATTACCTCGACACCGACATGACCGCCGCCGACTGGCGCGCGCTGGTCGACCAGTACAAGGCGCTGGTGGTCGAGCAGTGGGACAAGCCGTTCCCGCAGGACGTCCACGACCAGTTGTGGGGCGCGATCGGCGCGGTTTTCGGGTCGTGGCAGTCGGAACGGGCGAAGGTCTATCGTCGGCTCAACGACATCCCGGCGTCGTGGGGCACCGCGGTCAACGTCCAGGCGATGGTGTTCGGCAATATGGGCGACACGTCGGCCACGGGCGTCGCCTTCACGCGTGACCCGGCCAAGGGCGACAATGCCTATTACGGCGAGTTCCTCATCAACGCGCAGGGTGAGGATGTCGTCGCCGGCATCCGCACGCCGCAATATCTGACCAAGGCCGCGCGCGAGGCGGCGGGCGCCAAGCCGCTGTCGATGGAAGAGGCGTTGCCCGAAGTCTATGGCGAGCTCGCCGGCGTGTTCGATACGCTGGAGACGCACTACCGCGACATGCAGGACATCGAGTTCACCGTCGAACGCGGCAAACTGTGGATGTTGCAGACGCGCTCGGGCAAGCGCACCGCCAAGGCCGCGCTGAAGATCGCGGTGGAGATGGCGGAGCAGGGCCTCATCACTCGCGAGGAAGCGATCGCGCGAGTCGAGCCGCAGGCGCTCGACCAGCTGCTCCACCCGACGCTCGACCCGAAGGCGACGCGCGACGTGCTGACGCGCGGGCTACCCGCGTCGCCCGGGGCGGCGAGTGGCAAGATCGTGTTCGACGCCGACACCGCGGAAAAGCGTGCCGCGGCGGGCGATGCCGTGATCCTGGTCCGTACCGAGACCAGCCCCGAGGACATTCACGGCATGCATGCGGCGAAGGGCATCCTGACCGCGCGCGGCGGCATGACCAGCCACGCCGCCGTCGTGGCGCGCGGCATGGGCCGGCCATGCGTGTCGGGCGCCGGCGCGCTGGCGATCGACGCCAAGGCCCGGTTGATGCGAGTCGCGATCGGCGGGCAGACGCGCGAGCTCAACGAAGGCGACGTCATCACCATCGACGGCGCGAGCGGCGAAGTGATGGCGGGCGAAGTCCCGACCGTGCAGCCTGAACTGGCCGGCGATTTCGGCACGCTGATGGCCTGGGCCGACGCCGTCCGCCGGCTGAAGGTGCGCGCCAACGCCGAGACTCCGCTCGACGCCCGCACCGCGCGCGAATTCGGTGCCGAAGGCATCGGGCTGTGCCGCACCGAGCACATGTTCTTCGACGCCGCGCGGATCACCGCGGTGCGCCAGATGATCCTGGCCGAGGACGAGAAGGGGCGCCGCGTGGCGCTCGACAAGCTGCTCCCCGAACAGCGCAAGGATTTCGCGGAGATTTTCGCGGTGATGGCCGGGCTTCCCGTCACCATCCGCCTGCTCGATCCGCCGCTCCACGAATTCCTGCCGCACGAGGAGGCCGAGTTCGCCGAAGTCGCGTCGGCCGCCGGGGTCGCAGTCGATACGCTCAAGCGCCGCGCCGCCGAACTGCACGAATTCAACCCGATGCTCGGTCATCGCGGGTGCCGGCTGGGCGTGACCTATCCCGAAATCTACGAGATGCAGGCGCGCGCGATCTTCGAGGCAGCGGTCGGCATGCCCGAGGCGCCGGTGCCCGAGATCATGATCCCGCTGGTCGCGACGCGGCGCGAGCTGGAACTGATGAAGGCGGTGGTCGACAAGGCGGCCGAAGCGGTGTTCGCGGAAACCGGCACGCGGATCGACTATCTGGTCGGCACGATGATCGAGCTGCCCCGCGCCGCCTTGCGCGCCGCCGAGATTGCCGAGGTCGGCGAGTTCTTCTCGTTCGGCACCAACGACCTGACCCAGACCGCTTTGGGCGTCAGCCGCGACGACGCCGCGCGCTTCCTGTCGGCCTATGTCGAGCAGGGCATCTATGCCAAGGACCCGTTCGTCAGCCTCGACGTCGAGGGCGTCGGCGAACTGATCGAGATCGCCGCCGATCGCGGCCGCGCCACGCGCCCCGACATCAAGCTGGGCATCTGCGGCGAGCATGGCGGCGACCCCGCGTCGATCGCGTTCTGCGAACAGGTCGGGCTGAACTATGTGTCGGCGTCGCCGTACCGCGTGCCGATCGCGCGTCTGGCGGCGGCCCAGGCCGCGCTGAGCAAGCGGGAGGCTTGACTTGAGCCGTCGGCGCGCCGCACTCAACGGCATGGATCGCGCGCGTCTTCTGCTGCTGACCGCCCTTGCAGCGCCGCTGGCCGCCTGCGGCATTGCGGGCGGCGGCGATGGCCCATCGGAGCGCGACATCGCCGATGCGCTATCTCGCGCCGGCATGAAGGTGAAGTCGGCCGAGCGGATCGCGTGCAAGCCGGCGCCGGACCGGCCGGGCTATGTCTGCGATTTCAAGGCGGAGACGTGCGGCCAGTTCGGCGGCGCCTGCAATCGGTCGACCACGCGAACCGGGCGCTTCGTGAAGTTCGGCGACAACTGGATGTTCCGCGACGACGTCGCCGATCCCAACCGTAACCTGCCGCCCGAACCGACGCCGACACCCGGCCCGACGCTCACGCCGTCGCCGACCCCCAGCACGACGCCATCGGCGACCGTTATCGGCTATGGCGAGGCACCGCCGCCGCCGGGCGTCACGCCGACCCCGCTGCCCGCGCCGTCGGCGAGCAAGTCGCCGGCCGCGAAACCGACCCCGAAGCCGAGCGTGACGCCAAGTCCGAAACCGAGCCCGATGCCCAGGCCGTCGCCCAGCGCGAGCGCGTCGCCGACCTCGAAGAAGGCGACCGGCGTCAACGTCGGCTGGCTGAGCGGTCGCTGGGGCACGGCGGCGGGCGATTGCGACGCGCGCCGCGCGGTCAAGTTCGCGCCCGGCGGCGGCTTTTACGGCCGCCACGGCATTGGCAGCTGGAAGCTGAAGGGCAGGACGATCACCGTGACCGGCCGCTATTCGGACGGCGACAAGCCGTTCAGCCAGACGCTGGCGGTCGAGCGGATCGGCGAGGACAGCATGACGATCGAGGGCAAGCGCTACCAGCGCTGCACCGAATGACTCGGAGAGGGCGGATGCGGTCCTGGGTTCGATACGTGGCCTGTGCGGCGATCGGGCTGACGCTCGGGGTCGGCGCGGCGGTGCTGCGGGTGCGGTCGGGCGCGCTCGGCGGCAATGCCGCGATCGGGCCGTGGACGACGGGTCGCGATTTCGGGACGGCGGGGGCCAGCGCGTTGACACGAGCGGTGGTCGCGTTGCGCGGTATCCTCGCGCTGCCGGCGCACGAGGCACGCTACTACAATGCCGCGGTCGACAGCGCGGGCGACCCGCTCGACGGCACCTGCCGCTATCGCGTTTCGGGCAAGGCGCTCCCGGCCAAATGGTGGAGCCTGACGATGTACGACCATGACGGCTATCTCGTCGCCAACCAGGCCAATATCTTCTCGATCGAAAGCGCGCATGTGCCCAACCAGGCGGCGTGGACGATCGCGGTCGCGCCGGCGCAACAGGCCGGTCTGTGGTTGCCGACCGGGCGGATCGATCGCTTCGAACTGACGCTGCGGACATACCTGCCCGACGATGGCGGGGTCGGGAACCTGACCCGCGACCAACTGCCCTCGATCGTCAAGGAGGGGTGCTGATGCGCCGCTGGGCCTTGCCGGTGCTGCTCGGCGCGATCGTCGCATTGGTCGGCTATAACGTCGCGCTGATGCAGTATCCGCGCGTGCTGATGGGGTTCGCGACCGGGCGGCTGGCCAAGGCGGGGGGCGGGTACAACACGCTGTTCGCGACTCCGCTCGCCGACGACAAGCGCCGCCAGATCGTGCGACCGAGCCCCGATTTGGCCTATTCGTCGTGCGCATTCGATGTGTCGAACGGTCCGGTGCTGGTCGATGCCGAGCCGGTGCCCGCGCCCTATTGGTCGCTGTCGGTGTTCGACGCGCAGACCGACGTCGCCTATGTCCGCAACAACCTCGATGCGAACGGCCAGCCGATCCGCATCGCGATCGCGCTGGCCGGGCAACCGGTGCCCGACGGGATGCAGGCGGTGCGCGTCAACGCGGCGACCGGCGTCGCCCTGATCCGCATCCTGGTCGACGACCGCAACCAGTTCGGCGCGATCGACGCCGCGCGCCGCACATCGAGTTGCAAGCCGCTCAGCTAGGGCGCCGACCGGTCAAATGTTGGTCTAGGACTTCAGCCGCGCGACCTCGTCCTTCAGCGCGGCATTGTCGCGTTCCAGGTCGCGGACATAGGCGTCGCGGTTGGTGCCGAGCGAATCCTGCTCGCGCAGCCGCGTGTCGGTATCGGTGCGATAGGTCGCGTGCGCGTCGCGTTCGGCCTCGTAGCGGCGGCGCCACTTCGTCCCCTTCGGCGCGAGCATCAACCCGAGCACCAGCCCCAGCAGCACGCACAGCCCGAGCACGGCGTATTGGTTGACGGTCGTGAACAGCATCGCGGGGCCTCCTCGGCAAATGGCCTCGCGAACCTGCGCCCGGGCGATGCCGGGCGCAAGCGCTACTTGCCAAGGCTTACTTGAACGCGTCCTTGATGCTGCACGACGCCGGACCGAGGATGACGATGAACAGGGTCGGCAGGATGAACAGGATCAGCGGCACCGTCATGATCGCGGGCAGGCGCGCGGCCTTTTCCTCGGCGCGCATCATGCGTTCGTTGCGGAACTCGGCCGACAGCACGCGCAACGCGCTGGCGAGCGGGGTGCCGTATTTCTCGGTCTGGATCATCGTCGTGACGACGCCCTTCACCGCGTCGAGATCGACGCGACTGGCGAGGTTCTCGAACGCCTGGCGACGGTCGGTCAGGAAGCCGAGCTCGATCGCGGTCAGCGCGAATTCGTCGCCGAGCTCGGGATAGGCCTTGCCCAATTCCTTCGACACGCGGTGGAACGCGACGTCGACGGTCAGGCCGGCCTCGGCGCAGATCACCAGCAGGTCGAGCGCGTCGGGCAGGCCCTTGCGGATCGCGTGGCTGCGCTTCTGGATCTTGTTCTTCAGATAGATGTCGGGTGATTTGTAGGCGAGGATGAACGTGCCGGCGACCGCGATGTAGCGCTTGACCGGGTTCATCGTCATCAGCCCGTCGAGGATGTCGGTCGCATAGGCGACGTAGATCATCAGGCCGCCGAGCACGATCGGCATGACCAGCCGGCCGAAGATGACCGCGACGGCATATTCCTTCTGCCGGATGCCGGCCTGGAGCAGCTTGGTCTGCGCGACTTTGATTTGGCTGTCCTGCAGCACCTTCATGCTCGACAGGAAGGCGCGGATGCGGTCGGTGGTCTCGTTCTTCTGGACGAGCTTCGCGCGGCGCTTGCTGGTCGAGGCGGTGATGCCGGCCTTCAACTGTTCGCGGCGATCGTTCAGCGCCTTGACGCGCTTCGCCATCGGATCGCGCACGGTGGTCGCGGCATACACCGCGAGCAGGACGGCGAAGGCGGCGATCCCGGCCAGGATCGTGCCGACCCAGATCACGTCGACACCGAGCAGAGTAGGGTTGTGCGGTTCCATCATCAGATCTCGAAATTGACCATCTTGGCCATGATGAGGCCGCCGAGGCCCATCCAGATCATCCCGCCGATGCCGGCGACCATCAGTCGCTGATCGACGAAGAAATTGCCCATATAGCCCGGGCTGATCCACATAATCAGCAGGAACACGATGAACGGCAGCGAGCCGACGATATAGGCCGAAGCCTTCGATTCCGACGACATCGCCTTGATCTTCAGCTTCATCTGGCCGCGCTGGCGAAGCACGGTCGCCAGGTTGGACAGCGTTTCGGCCAGATTGCCGCCGGTCTCGCGCTGGATCGCGATCGAAATGACGAAGAACTGGAATTCGGGTGTGCCGAGCCGGTCCGCCGTATCCTGCAACGCAGCATCCATCGTCCGGCCGATCTTCATCTTGTCGCTGACCGCGCGGAATTCCTCACCGACCGGACCGGCGACTTCGGCGCCGACGACGGCCATCGTCTCCGAGATCGGCAAACCCGACCGCAGCCCGCGCACGAGCAGTTCGATCGCATCGGGAAACTTGGCGTTGAACTTGTTGACGCGGCGCTTGATCGTGCGGCCGACCCAGAAATGCGGGAAGCCCGCGCCGACGACGATGCCGATCAGCAGCGATACGATCAACGGCGCGCCGCGGATCGACAGCAGGCCGGTCGTCACCACGATCAGGCCGAGCGAAGCGAGGCCGTACTGGCCGACGGTCCAGCTCTTGCCGGTCATCGCCAGCCGCTTCTTGAGCACGGCGGGACGCGGCAGGAAGCGCATCATCGCGGTGTCCATGCCGCTGTCGCGCTTGCCGGTGATGCGTCGCATCTGCGCGGCCAAAGCGGCTTCGCTCGCGACGCCGGAATGGCGTTCCTTGAGTGAGGTCAGCCGGCGCGACCGGGCCTTCTCCGCCGACGGGCCGGCGAAGGCGACGACCAGCAGGACCAGCATGAAGCCGAACCCTGCGACGATCGTAATCAGCGGCACCATCGGCATCGCATTCATGCTCCAACTCGCTCACGCCGCCGCTCAAGCGGGGCGTGGGCCCATCACTTCGACTTCGCGGCCTTCTTGGGCATCAGCGACTTGAGGTCGGCGAACTTGCCGATCAGCGACTGCTTGCCGCCCTTGGCCGCCGCCTTGCCCTCGTCGGGTTCGGTATTGTCGCCGATCGCGATCAGGCGGTTCGCCAGTTCGGCGAGCGGCGTGACCGTCTTCGATCCCTTGCCGGCCTCGGCAAGCGGCTTGCCGAGCTTGGCCGCCTGCGCCGCCAGCTTGTGGTCGAACGGCACCACGACGTCGATCCTCCGCTCGATCGAACCTTCGAAGTCCTTGCGCGAAATCTCCAGCGCGGCCGGCTGGACGCGGTTGGCGACGACGACGACCTGCGTCGCCGGGGCGTTGGACTTCAGCCAGGACAGGATGCGGATCGTGTCGCGCGCCGCAGCCAGCGTCAATTCGGTGACGACGACCGCGATCTGGATGTCGCTGATGAGGTGCGGGTGCGCCACCAACATGCCGCGCGGCAGATCGACGACGGTGCATTCGAACGCCGCGCGCATCTCCTCCTGCAACTGATAGAAGGCGGAGCCGTCGGTCAGCATCGGCGAGTGAATCGGCGCTTCGGCGCTCAGCACTGCCAGGCGATCGCTTGCCTTGACCATCGCGCGTTCGATGAACAGCCCGTCGATGCGGCTCGGATTCTCGATCGCGTCGGTGAGGCCACGACCCGGCTCGAGATCGAGCGCGAGGGCGCCGGTGCCGAAATGCACGTCGAGGTCGAGCAAGGCCGTCGTGCGCTGGTTCTTCTCGCTCATCAGCCAAGCGAGCGAGGTCGCCAGCGTCGAGGCGCCGGCGCCGCCACGCGTGCCGATGATCGCGGTCGCGCAATGCGGGCGATCGGCCGATGCTTCGGTCAATTTCGGAGCGTTGAGGATCGCCTGGGCGCTACCGAACGCCTCACGCAGCATGTCGGCGTTGAGCGGCTTCAGCAGATAATCCTGGATGCCGCTCGCGGTCAGGTCGCGGTACAGCCGGACGTCGTTGACCTGGCCCGCCGCGATGACGACGGTGCCGGGCTCGCAGACCTCGGCCAGCGCGTTGATGTCGTTGAGCGGGTCGCCGCTTTCCGACAGATCGACGAACAGCACTTGCGGGCTGGCTGACACCGACAGCGACTGCACGGCGTTGCGCAGGCCGCCCTTGTTCACCTTGTCCGCCGACCAGCCCATCTCGCTGGCGATCGGGCGCAGCGCTTCGGCGGTCGCCTCATCGCAGACATAAGCGACGAAGGGCTCGCGATGCGCGACACCGGCGGGCTTCCACGGTGCGTTCATCTTATTTTCCCCCTGCCGAGTCGGACTTGATCGTCGTGCCGCCGGCACCGGTCGGCGCGGCCTTGCGATAGGCGTCGATCGCGCGGCCTGACGCCTTGGGATCGAAGTCGGCCGTGCCCGGCTGACCGCGCACGAAGTCGAGCGGATCGGCGACCATCGCGGCCAGGCTGGCCTGGCTGGCGCACCCGTAGTTCGACGTCGTGCTGCCCTCGAACTCCGACGAGCCGCTGCGGCTGAAGTCGGGGCAGCCCGGCACGCTCGCCACGGTGCGAGTCACGACCACGCGGGCCATTCCGGCGCCGAGCGGCGCACTGGTGACCGGCGCGCGCGCGTCGAGCATCATGCCGTAGCGCGACGCGATCGCGGCGAGCTGGGTTGTCGCGGCACCGCCGTACGGGTTCGGATTGTCGAGCGCGACATGGTCGCCATAATGCAACCGCATCGAGGCGAGCCAGCCGGCGACGCGCTGCGCCTCGCCGGGCGCCAACCCGTTCTGGGTGAGCTGGACGTCGAAGACATAGTCGCTGCGGGAGACGACCGGCTGATAGACCGTGTCGACGCCGCGGTTGACCGTGCCGCAGCCACCCAGCGTCAGCGCGGGAGCGGCAAGGGCGGCGATGAGGATCGTACGCATGGTGATATTCCTCGCGAGCGTCGGGTTAGAGGCTGAAGCCGGGCGCGGGGGCGCCGGCATCCTGCTTCGATTTCTTGGGCAGCACAGCTTTTTCCTCCGGACGGCGCGCGTCCTGCGCCGGCGCGTTGTTCGGCGCGACCGGAGCGAGGGCGCCGAAGGTCGGCGGCGCAGCGTTGGGCGGCGCCATGACCGGCTTCGGCCGATCGCCGCCTGTCACGCCGCCGCCGAGCTTGCCCATGAAGATGCGGTTGAGGTCGGTCGGCGCCTGGTAGCCGTCGGTCGGCAGGACGATCTCGTTCGCATTGACCGGCCTCACCAGATACGGCGTGATGACGATCATCAGCTCGGTCTCGTTGCGCTTCCACCCGTTGGAGCGGAACAGCGCGCCAAGGACCGGCACGTCGCCGATGCCCGGCGTCTTGTCGATCTGGTTCTGAGTCGAGTTCTGCAACAGGCCGCCGATCACCATCGACTGGCCCGACCCGAGCTCGAGCGTGGTCTCTGCGCGACGCGTGGTCAGCGCGGGTATTTGCGTGCCGCCGATCGTCACCGCACCGGCCGACGACAGCTGCGATACTTCGGGGCGCACGCGCAGCGAGATGCGGCCGTCCGACAGCACGGTCGGCGTGTAGGCGATGCTGACGCCATATTGCTTGTACTCGACGGCGATCGCGCCGAGGCCTTGGCTGATCGGGATCGGGATTTCGCCGCCCGCCAGGAAGGTCGCGGTCTCGCCCGACAGCGCGGAGAGGTTCGGCTGCGCCAGCGTCACGACCTGACCATTGGTTTCACCGAGATCGAGCGCGCCCAGGATGTCGATGCCGAACAGCTTGCCGAGGCCGCCGAGCGTCGTGTTCTGCGCACCTTGGGTTACGGCGGTACCGGGCTGCTGGACGAGCTTGATCGAGGTTGGGTCGATCGCGCCATTCGCCAGATATTTGATCGAGGTCGGGTCGATCGTGTAGCCTTGGACAGCCCCCGCGCCGACGCCGAGCGGTAGCGCGGGATCGGTCGTAAAGGTCGTGGCGGGCGAGCGACCGCTGGCGATGCCGAACTTGAAGCCGCTGGTACCGTCGATCGTGCTGATGTTGCTGCCGATATTCTTGGCGAAGGTCTTCGACACTTCGGCGAACTTCACCTGCAGGTTGACTTGCAGCGGGGTCGCTGTGCGGATGCGGCTGATGACCTTGGTCTTGTCGCCGACGAACGCTTGGACCAGGCTTTCGGCTTCCTGCGCGTCGGCCGGGCTCATGACGGTGCCGGTCAGCAGCACGACGCCGTTCAGCGTGTGGCTGGCCAACTGCGCGTCCGGCATCGCCAGTTTCAGCATTTGATCGATCGAGCCGAAATTGTTGCCGACGCGGACGGTGGCGGCGAAGGCGACCTGGCCGGTCTTGGTCGTTGCCGAGATCGTCGTTTCGCCCGGCGCCTTGCCAAACACGTAAATCTGGGTCGGCGAGCGCACCTGGACGTCGGCGATGCTTTCGTTCGCGACGAATACGTCGCTGATCGGACGGGCCAGCGTGATGAGGCGACCCTGGTTGGTGTCGACTTCGACGACGCGGCCCGCGGCGGACTGCGCGGGCGCAGCGGCCGGAACGGCGGTGCCGGTGGCGGCGATCGCCAGCGCGGCGGCCATCGGCCAGCCCGCGCGGTTGAGACGGTTCAGCATCACTTCTTCCCCCCGACCGAGACATCGGTCACATTGTTACCGCGGGCGACCCGCACCGTCGGTCCGGCCGAAGCGCCGGGATAACCGGTCGGCGTGCCGGCGGTCTGTCCGCCGCCCGAACCTTCCGCCTTGCCGGGCACCGTGCGGCGCTGGAAGCGCGACACATCGGCACCGGTGGCAAAGCTGGTCTTGCCCGCACTCGGCTGCGTGTCGGCGCTGGCGACGGTGTCGGTCTTGCCGTTCTTGCCCTCGGCGACCTTGACGCTGCCGTCGGCGATCGCCTGGTCGAGCTCGCCCGCCGAGTCGGCCAGCGGACGCAGCACGATCGACAGGTCACCCAGTGTGCGGGCCACCGCGATCTTCTCGGAGATCGAGGGCGTGGCCTCGATCGTCACCATGGAGATGTTCTTGACGATGGTCTTGCCCTGCTCGTCGACGTCGGTCGTCGTGCGCTGGTCGGTCGCCAGCACGCGCAGGTTCTTCATGATCGTCTCGGACACCTTGAGCGGCGGGCCGTCGCCGCCGCCGGCGACCGTCTGCGACAGCATCAGGTCGATGCGGTCACCCGGGAACACGAAGCCGCCGACCGAATTCTCGTTGCGCACCGGAAAGGTCACCGCGCGCATGCCGGGCGTCAGCGCCGCGGCCAGGAAACCGCGATCGCCGGGCTTGACCAGCGCGCCCTGGGTCAGCGGCTGACCCGCGGTGATGACCGAGCGCACGACGGTGCCCTGGAGCGACTTGGGATCGAACCCGTCCTTCCTCACGAAGTACGCGCCCTCGACCATCTGCTGCGGCCAGGGCTGATACTTGAAGCTGGTGGCGTCCAGGATGGTGCCGACCGGCAACGCCTTGGTCGCGACCAGCACTTCGACGCCGGACACGACCGGCGGCGGTGCCGCCTGCGCGGTCGCCTGTGGTGCGCTCGATCCGGCGATCAGGGTACGCGCCATGAACGCGGTGACGGCGGCGACGATCAACGCGCCCGCCAGCAAAAACATCTTGCGACTATCCATCCCGATTCAGCCCCATTGCCGGCCACATGGCCGGTCGATCCGATGCAACTTCACGTAATTTGGTTAAATATCGGTTCATGCAGTGCGACGATCGCCGCCATGGCGATCGCGACGCCGTACGGCGTCTCGACCACGCCGGGTGCCTTGCGCCGCCAGTGGTCGACCAGCATCAGCAGCGTCAGCGCGCCGCCGATGATCGACATCACCACCAGCATGAACAACAGCGCGTTGCCCGGCAACCACAGCGCCAGCGCCCCGATCATCTTGACGTCGCCACCGCCCATCCAGCCGAAGTGGAACGCGCCGACGAACAGCGCGAAGACGACGATCGCGAGCAGCATTTGCCATCCGGCGTCGCCCCAGCCGTAACCGTGCGCGACCCACCACAGTGGCGCGAGGAGCGCGATCGCCGCATTCTTCCAGTTGGCGATCTCACGCCGCCGCGCATCCTCGATCCCCGCCGCCAGCAGCAGCAGGAGCAGGACGCCGAACAGCGCGAATGACACGAATCCCCAGCCCATCGGACATGACACCTAGACGGATCGGCTTTCCAAAAAGTAACCACGCCGCATGGCTTCCCCCGACCATGTCCGCCGCAGCTACCCGAACGGCAGCGCCCTTTCCGAATGGACGGCACCCGATGGCTGGCGCCTGCGCCGATTCGACTGGCCGCAGCCGAGCGGCGGCGCCTTGCGCGGATCGATCCTGTTCCAGGGCGGGCGCGGCGACATCCTCGAAAAATATCTCGAGACGTTCGGCCATTGGCACGCGCGGGGCTGGGCGATCACGTCGTTCGACTGGCGCGGCCAGGGCGGGTCGGGCCGGATAGCGCCTGACCCGAATGTGGGCGATATCGACACGTTCGAGTCGTATTTGCGCGACTTTGCGGGATTCTGGCGGGAATGGACGGCGAGTGCGCCCGGTCCGCACGTCCTGATGGGCCATTCGATGGGTGGGCATCTGGTCGGGCGCGTGCTGGCCGAGGGGATCGCGACGCCCGCCGCCGCCGTGCTGGTCGCGCCGATGATGGGATTGCACGCGCCGGTCGGTCCGCGCTTCGGCGAGGCTCTCGCGAAACTGGTGATTCGGCTGGGCGACCCGCGGCGGCGCGCGTGGAAAGGGAACGAGCGCCCCGGCACCACCGTCACGCGCCAGGATCTGCTGACCCATGATCCCGACCGCTATGCCGACGAACCGTGGTGGTGGGAGCACAAGCCCGAGCTGCGGCTCGGCCCGCCGAGCTGGCGCTGGGTGGTGCGCGCGTTCGAATCGACACGGGCTCTGCGCGACGGTGGGCGGCTCGGCGGGATCGCGACGCCGGTGCTGATGCTGGTCGCCGACGCCGACAAATTGGTGCGCGCCGACGCAGCGGTGGCGGTGGGCGAGGCGATGCCCAATTGCCGCATCGTCCGCTTCGGCGACGAATCGGCGCACGAAATCCTGCGCGAAGCCGACCCGGTGCGCGACCGCGCACTGGCGGTGATCGACGCATTCCTGGACGAAAAGGTGACGGCATGAGTTGGGATATCGCGATCGTCGGGGCCGGGATCGCCGGCGCGGCACTGGCCGCCGAGGTCGCGCCGCACGCCCGCGTGCTGATCCTGGAGGCGGAGGAGGTTGCCGGCTACCACGCGACCGGTCGGTCGGCGGCGTTCTGGGAGGAGACCTACGGCGGGCCCGGCGTCCAGCCGCTGACCGCCGCGTCGCGCGGCGCGTTCGACGCGGGCGGCTTCCTACAACCGCTCGGCTCGCTCCACATCGGCCGCGAGGACGAGCGCGGCAAGATCGAGGGGATGCTGGCGCAGTTCGCCGGGACCGGCGTCGACCTGTCGCTGGTCGATCCGCGCGAGCGGATCGCAGGCCTGCGCGACGACTGGAACCTGGCGGTGTGGGAGCCGAGCTGCGCTTATATCGACGTCGCCGGGCTGCATGCGGCGGCATTGTCGCGGGCGAAGAAAGCGGGGGCGGAACTGGTGCTCGATGCCGCGCTGACCGGGGCGACGCGCACCGGCGATACGTGGCGGCTGGAGACGCGGGCGGGCGTGTACGAGGCGAAGGTGCTGGTCGATGCCGCGGGCGCCTGGGCCGATCAGGTCGCGACGCTGGCCGGGGTGCGGCCGATCGGGATCAGCCCGTTCCGGCGGACCCTGGTGCAGTTGCGTGTCGATCCGCCGGTGCCCGACGACGCGCCGCACGTCGCGCATATCGGTGGCGATTTCTACTTCAAGCCGGAAGCGGGTGGGCGGCTGTGGCTGAGCCCGCACGACGAGATCCCGAGCGATCCCGGCGACGTCCAGCCCGAGGAGCTCGACATCGCGATCGCGATCGACCGGCTGGAGCATACCGTCGACTGGCGGATCGAGCGCGTCGAGCGGAGCTGGGCGGGCCTGCGCAGCTTCGCGCCCGACCGCTTGCCGGTCTATGGGTTCGACGATGAAGTGCCGGGATTCTTCTGGTGCGCGGGGCAGGGCGGGTTCGGCATCCAGACCGCGCCGGCCGCCTCGCAGGTCGCCGCGTCGCTGCTGCTGGGGACGGCGCCGGACGCGGCGGTCGCCGGGATCGATCGCGAGCGCTACACGCCGGCGCGGTTTCGATGAGCCGCTCTGCCCCGAGCCGCCTCCCCGGCGAAAGCCGGGCCCGGTGGGGGGACGCTGATGATGGTCAGCGCCTCGTTACTGAAGCCGCTCCACCTCGACCCCGGCTTTCGCCGGGGAGGCGTGTGAAGTTGGTGGCCGGGTGAGGCCCCTTACCGCCCCCGCGCCGCATCCGCCGCATCGCTCGCCAGGCGGTCGGCGCGTTCGTTGTCGGGGTGGCCGGCATGGCCCTTGACCCACACCCAGTCGATCCGATGGCGCGCGCTCGCCTCGATCAGCGCCTGCCACAATTCGGCATTCTTGACCGGCTTCTTGTCGGCCGTCCGCCAGCCGTTGCGGCGCCAGCCGTGAATCCACTTGGTCAGTCCGTCCATGACATAGCGGCTGTCGGTCGACAGCGTCACGCGGCAGGGGCGGGTCAGCGCGTTCAGCCCCTCGATCGCCGCAGTCAGTTCCATCCGGTTGTTGGTGGTCAGCGCCTCGCCGCCGGATAATTCCTTCTCGCGCGCGCCGGCGCGGATCACCACGCCCCAGCCGCCCGGCCCGGGATTGCCCTTGCACGCGCCGTCGGTCGCAATCTCGACATGCTGGAGTTCGGTCATGCGACGCGCTTTACGAGCGCGGGGTCGTAATGTTTCAGGCGGCGCATGTACGCCAGCGGGTCCTTGCGTGTGACGAGCGCGTCGGCAGGGGTGTTCAGCCAATCCCAGGCGCGCGACAGGGCGAAACGGATGCACGCGCCGCTGGCGAACTTCTGAAACTCGGCGCGCTCGAACGGAGAAAGCGGAAAGTGGCGCTCGTATCCGGCCACTAGCGCATCGCCGATGGACGGGTCGTAGTGCGAGCCGCTTGGATCAAACGACCATGCGCTGTGCATGACCGCCACGTCGTAGACGCGCGCATCGGTGCAGGCGAAATAGAAGTCGATCAGGCCGGTCACCCTGTCTCCGAGCATCAGCACGTTGTCGGGGAAAAGGTCGGCGTGAATCGCGGTCTTCTCATAGTCTTGATCGAACCAGAACGAGACCACGTCCTCGGTCGCGAACGCGAGATCGTCGTAAAGACCGGGCGCGATCTGGTCCAGGTCGCGGCCGCAGCGATCGAGCAACGGTTGCCAAGTCTTGAAGCCCATCGAATTATCGCGCGTCGGTGCGAAGTCGACGACCGCGCGGTGCATCTCGCCCAGCGCATCTCCGGCGGCCCGCGCCTGCGCCACGGTCGGATGCGACAGCGAGACGCCCGACAGGAACTTGATGAGGCATGCCGGGCGCCCCTCCAGCTCCTGGATCTCCACCCCGTTCCGGTCCTTGATCGCCGGCGGCACCGGCAGGCCCTTCGCGTCGAGATGGTCGAGTAGCGCCATGAAATAGGGCAGGTCGTCCGCCGCCACGCGCTTTTCGTAGAGCGTCAGGATGAACCGCCCCTGCGTCGTGTCGACCAGGTAATTGGAATTCTCGACACCCTCGGCGATGCCCTTGGCCGAGACCAGTTCGCCGACGTCGTAGCGCGCCAGGAACGTCGCCAGCGCCTCGGCCGAAACATGCGTGTAAACCGCCAAATCCGACCCCCGTCTGGTTCGCGCGAAGTCGAGGACCGTTGGCTCAGCGCCCGGATGCGTGTCTCGACTTCGCTCGACACGAACGGAAAGGTTGTCAGGCTGCCGCTTCCAGCCCGCGCGGCAGCTTGAACGCGATGCTCTCGCGCGTGGTCTCTTCCTCGCGCTCGGTCACCGCGAACCGTTCGCTCAGCCGCGCGACCAGTTCGCGCACCAGCTCTTCCGGCGCCGACGCGCCCGCGGTGATGCCCAGCGTGCCGACGCCGCGCAGGAATTCCCAGTCGAGATCGGCCGCGCGCTGGATCAGCCTGGCCGGCACGCCCTGGCGCTCGGCGACCTCGACCAGCCGGACCGAGTTGGACGAGTTGGGCGCGCCGATCACCAGCACCGCGTCGCACGAACTCGCGATCACCTTGACCGCGGCCTGGCGGTTGGAGGTGGCGTAGCAGATGTCCTCGCCACGCGGCGCCTGGACCGCCGGGAACTTGGCCTTGAGCGCCGCGACCACTTCGGCGGTGTCGTCCACCGACAGCGTCGTCTGGGTCAGGAACGACAGGTTCGCCGGATCGGCCGGCGCGAAGGCGGCGACGTCGGCGATCGTTTCGATCAGCGTCATCGATCCGTCGGGCACCTGGCCGAACGTGCCGATCACTTCGGGATGCCCGGCATGGCCGATGAAAACGATATGCTTGCCCGCCGCGACCAGCCGCTCGGCCTGGCGATGGACCTTGCTGACCAGCGGACAGGTCGCGTCGAGATAGGACAGGCCGCGCTCCGCCGCCTTGGCCGGCACCGCCTTGGGCACGCCGTGCGCGCTGAACACCACCGGCACGCCGTCGGGCACCTGGTCGAGCTCCTCGACGAAGATCGCGCCCTGCGCCTTCAGCGTCTCGACCACGTATTTGTTGTGGACGATCTCGTGCCGGACATAGACCGGCGCGCCGTATTTCTCGATCGCGAGCTCGACGATGCGGATGGCGCGATCGACCCCGGCGCAGAAGCCGCGCGGCGCCGCGATCAGCAGTTCGAGGACGGGTTTGACGGGATCGGTCATCGCCGCGCGCTCTACGCGATTGCTTGCGTGAGGCAAAGGCGGTTCCTATGAAGCGCCAGCTGTATCCAGCGTTGCAAAGGTTATTCTGCCCGTGTCATCCCGCATCCTCGCCGCCCCGATCGCTCTCGCGCTGGTTCTGGGCGGTTGCGCCAGCAAGGGCGACCTCGACATTTCGGAAGCGGGTGCCGGCGTCACCGCGGTGCGGACCGCGTGCCCGACGGTCGGCGTGCCGGCGGCGACCGGCGACGTCACCCTGTTCGACCCCGCGACCAGCCGCGACGCGACCGCGATCGACGTGGTGGGGGCGATGACCGACGTGCGCTCGACCTGCGGCGATTCGGGCGACGACGTCGTCACCAACGTGACCTTCACCGTGCTCGCGCGGCGCAGCAACGCGAGCGGCCCGCGCGACGTGACGTTGCCCTATTTCATCACCGTGGTGCAGGGCGGCAGCGCAGTCGTTGCCAAGCGCGTCGGCCAGGTCGTTGTTCACTTCAACGACGGCCAGGCTCGCGCTTCCGCCAATGGCTCCGCGACCGCCGTGGTCTCGCGCGCCGCGGCGACCTTGTCGGACGAGGTCAAGCGCCGGATCACCGAACGCCGCAAGGCCGGCAGCCAGAGCGCCGCGGTCGACCCGCTGAGCGCCCCCGACGTCCGCGCCGCCGTGCTGCGCGCGAGCTTCGAGGCGCTGGTCGGCTTCCAGCTGAGCGACGATCAGCTGAAGTATAACGCGACGCGCTGAACATGCCCGGCGTTCCGGATCGGGTGATGGGAAGTGTGGGTGGCGAACCGTCTGTAGGGCGGGTGTGTTGCGCGCGCATGGCCTACGACCTCGATCAGGCTTGTGATCTGCATTCCTCACGGGAGGATTGTCCTGACGCGTTGGTTGAGCGGGTCCGCGGTGGATTTGGCCTGATCGTTCACGATGGCGCTGGCTCGGTCATAGAAATCGCCTATTGCCCATGGTGCGGGCAAAAATTGCCACCGATCGGTGATCTGGATTTGTAGGCGTTGACTCGCTTGTCGGCGCAGGCCACAGCCCGAGCCAGTCGCTGACAGCGCGGGAGAGCGCAGGTTCCACCTGCCGCCGAAGGAGCAACCGCCCCGGAATCTCTCAGGCAAACGGACCGCGCCGGTCGATAGCGACGCTCTGGAAAGCGCTCGGGCAACCGGGCCACCGAAGGGGTAAGCCGGGCCGTCGCAGGCGCGGTGAAAGCTCTCAGGTCCCGTGACAGAGGGGGCGGTGGACATCGTGTCGCGTGCGGCGGCCGGCGTCGCGCCGTCATCTGTGCTGGAGACCGGGCTTTGAGCAACGCCGACCTTGCCGACGAATATGTCGAAGTGGAGCTGCAGACGCTGCCGCTCGATGCCTGGCACCGCGCGCGCGGCGGCCGGATGGTGCCGTTCGCGGGCTATCACATGCCGGTCCAGTATGAGGGTATCATGGCCGAGCACCTCTGGGTGCGCGAATCGGCCGGGCTGTTCGACGTCAGCCATATGGGCCAGCTGTTGCTGTCGGGCGACGGGCTCGACGAGGCGCTCGAAGCGCTGATCCCTGCCGATGTGAAGGGCGTCCAGCTCGGCCAGCAGAAATATTCGCTACTGCTGGCGGAGAATGGCGGCATCCTCGACGACCTGATGTTCACGCGCTGGCCAGGCGGGATCTACATGGTCGTCAACGGCGCGGTGAAATATGACGACCTCGCGCACCTTCGCGAGAACCTGCCCGACGCCGTCACGATCAACCACCTCGACGACCGCGCGCTGCTGGCGTTGCAGGGGCCGAAGGCGTTCGACGTGCTGAAGCGCCACACGACCGGCGAATGGCCGCTCGACGCGCTGGTGTTCATGAAGGGGGGGCGGTTCGAGATCGCCGGGGTCGATGCGTATATCTCGCGCTCGGGCTATACCGGCGAGGACGGGTTCGAGATTTCGATCCCGGCCGATCAGGCGGAAACGATCGCCGACCTGCTCTGCGCCGAGCCCGAGGTGAAGCCGATCGGCCTGGGCGCGCGCGACTCGCTGCGGCTGGAGGCGGACTTGCCGCTCTACGGCCACGACCTCGACCCGGAGACGACGCCGATCATGGCGGCGCTCGGCTTCGCGGTCGCCAGCAAGCGGCGGCGCGAGGAAGCGAACTTCCCCGGCGCCGAGCGTATCCTGATGGAGCGCGAACAGGGTCCGGTCGCTAGGCGCGTCGGCCTGATCGTCGAGGGGCGCCAGCCGGTCCGCGAAGGCGCAGCGGTGCTCGATGCCGAGGGCAGCGAGGTCGGCAAGGTCACCTCCGGCGGGTTCGCGCCGACGCTGGGCCAGCCGATCGCAATGGCCTACGTCCCGCTCGCGCTGGCCGAGATCGGCACCCGCATCCAGCTCACCCAGCGCGGCAAGGTCCACGAAGCGACCGTCGCCGCGATGCCGTTCGTCCCCCACCGCTATGTCCGAGGAGCCAAGTGATGCGCTACTTCACCGAAGATCACGAATGGGTCGATGTCGACGGCGACATCGGCACGGTCGGCATCACCGACTATGCGCAGAGCCAGCTGGGCGACATCGTGTTCGTCGACGTGCCCGAAGAGGGCAAG
The DNA here is from genome assembly GCF_017304635.1 of Sphingomonas sp. Taxonomy (GTDB): domain Bacteria; phylum Pseudomonadota; class Alphaproteobacteria; order Sphingomonadales; family Sphingomonadaceae; genus Sphingomonas. The sequence continues at coordinate 94,286 of NZ_JAFKMA010000003.1, read as the reverse complement.
AAGGTCGCCAAGGGTGACGAGGCCGCGGTGGTCGAGAGCGTCAAGGCGGCGTCCGACGTCTATTCGCCGGTCAGCGGCACGGTGATCGAGGGCAATGCCGACCTCGCCGACAATCCGGCCTTGGTCAACGAAGACGCCGACGGCGAAGGCTGGTTCTTCAAGCTGACGCTGAGCGATCCGAGCGAACTCGACAGCCTGATGGACGAGACCAAGTATGAGGCGTTCGTCGCGAAGCTGTGATGGTCTCGCGGCATGCCTCGATCGCTATCGCCATGATGGCAGCCACACCGACTGTGGCAGGCGCGGTTGCGGCCGAAGTTCAGGAACTGTCGATCGAAACGATATTGGCGCACCATAGCGAACTGAATGGAAAAATCGTTCGGTTCAGAGGCAGGCTGGTGTCTGGTGGCATGGGCAACCAAGCGCTTTGCTCCGGCGACACTCCGCAAGCAAAATGCCTTTGGTTCGGTGGGAGCGGTATTTTTCGCGACGCGCTGAAGCGCGATCCAGGTGCAAAGAGATTCATTGTCCAAGGCCGTTTGAATGACGAATGCATTCGTCAGGCGTGCACCGACATGTTCGCCGAAATCGAAGACGCCACCATCGTCAGCCAATACTAAATTCGGAAAACTGACATGCGCTACCTGCCTTTGACTCAGCCCGACCGCGAGGCGATGCTCGCCGTCATCGGGGCGAAGACGATCGACGACCTGTTCGTCGACGTGCCCGAAGCGGCGCGGCTCGACGGGCCGATCCGCGGCCTGCCGCTCCATGCCAGCGAACTGGCGGTCGAGCGGCACATGACGACGCTCGCGCGCAAGAACCTGGTGGCGGGCGATGCGCCGTTCTTCCTCGGCTGCGGCGCGTACCGGCATCACGTGCCGGCCTCGGTCGATCACCTGATCCAGCGCGGCGAGTTCCTGACCGCCTACACGCCCTATCAGCCCGAGATCGCGCAGGGCACGCTGCAGATGCTGTTCGAGTTCCAGACGCAGGTCGCGCGGCTGCTCGGCACCGACGTCGCCAATGCGTCGATGTACGACGGCTCGACCGCGTGCTGGGAAGCGATCGGCATGGCGCGGCGTATCACGCGGCGAGCGAAGGCGATCCTGTCCGGCGGCCTGCACCCGCACTACGTCTCGGTCGCGAAGACGATGGCAAAATATACCGGCGACAGCCTCGCGACGTCGCTGCCGACGTTGAGCGCCGACACCGATATCGACCAGCTGATTGCGAGCATCGACGACGACACGTCGTGCGTCGTGGTGCAGTACCCCGACATCCTCGGCCGCATCGCCGATCTGCGCTCGCTGGCCGATGCGTGTCACGCGAGGAAGGCGCTGCTGATCGCGGTGGTGACGGAACCGGTGGCGCTCGGCGCGCTCAAGTCGCCGGGCGAGATGGATGCCGACATCGTCGTCGGCGAGGGGCAGTCGATCGGCGTCGGCTTGCAGTTCGGCGGGCCATATGTCGGCCTGATGGGCTGCAAGGAGAAATATATCCGCCAGATGCCCGGCCGCTTCTGCGGCGAGACGGTGGATGCGGAAGGGAAACGCGGCTTCGTCCTGACGCTGTCGACGCGCGAGCAGCATATCCGGCGCGAGAAGGCGACGTCGAACATCTGCACCAACAGCGGGCTGTGCGCGCTGGCCTTCTCGATCCACATGACGCTGCTGGGCGAGGCCGGGTTGCGCGCGCTGGCGGCGGCGAATCATGCCGGTGCGGTCGCCGCGGCCGAGCGGCTGAGCCGGGTGCCGGGAGTCGAACTGGTCAATGACGGCTTCTTCAACGAGTTCACGCTGAAGCTGACCAAGGAGGCGCGGCCCGTCGTCCGCGCGCTGGCGGACAAGGGCATCTTGGCCGGCGTGTCGCTCGGGCGGCTGTATCCGGGGGCGGACGCGCTCGCCAACGGACTGGTCGTCGCGGTCACCGAAACCACCACGGCGGAGGACGTCGAGACGCTTGCCGCCGCGCTCGAGGAGGCGCTGGCATGAGCAACATCAACCAGAGCGGCTGGCGCCCGTCCGCGCCCGAAGTTGGCGAAGGTGCCACGCAGACGCATACCGGCAACCGCGCGTTGATGCTGGAGGAACCGCTGATCTTCGAGATCGGCTCGACCGACACGACCGGCGTGGAAGTTGGCGCACCCCCCGCCGTTTCGTCGCGTCTGGGGGGCCTGGCCCGCGAAAACAGGATCGGTTTGCCCGGTTTGAGCGAGCCGGAGACGGTCCGCCACTACACGCGCCTGTCGCGCCAGAACTATGCGATCGACCTGGGCCTGTTCCCGCTCGGCTCATGCACGATGAAGCATAATCCGCGGCTGAACGAGAAGATGGCGCGGCTGCCCGGGTTCGCCGACATCCATCCGCTCCAGCCGGTGGACACCGTGCAGGGCGCGCTCGGCGTCATCAACGAGCTGGCGGTGTGGCTGATCGAGCTGACCGGGATGCACGGCGTCGCGATGACGCCCAAGGCCGGCGCGCATGGCGAACTATGCGGCATCCTGTGCATCAAAGCGGCGCTGGAGGCGAAGGGCGAGGGACACCGCAAGGTCATCCTCGTCCCCGAATCGGCGCACGGCACCAACCCCGCCACCGCCGCCTTCGCCGGCTACAGCGTCGAGGATATTCCCGCGACCGCCGATGGCCGCGTCGATCTGGCAGCGCTCAAGGCCCGACTCGGCCCCGATGTCGCGGGGGTGATGATTACCAACCCCAACACCTGCGGCCTGTTCGAGCGCGACATGAAGGCGATCTCGGACGCGGTGCATGCGGCGGGCGGCTACGTCTATTGCGACGGCGCCAACTTCAACGCGATCGTCGGGCGGGTGCGCCCGGGCGACCTGGGCGTCGATGCGATGCACATCAACCTGCACAAGACCTTCTCGACCCCGCACGGCGGCGGCGGGCCGGGATCGGGGCCGGTGGTGCTGTCGGAAGCGCTGTCGCCCTATGGCCCGCTGCCGTTCACCGAGCGTTACGCGGACGGGCACATCACCCTGGTCGAGGAAGAGACGGTCGGCGACCGCCATCCCGACAGCTTCGGCCGGATGTGCGCGTTCCACGGCCAGATGGGCATGTTCACCCGCGCGCTGACCTACATCCTCAGCCACGGCGCCGACGGCCTGCGCCAGGTCGCCGAGGATGCGGTGCTCAACGCCAACTACGTGCTGCGCAGCCTGGAGAATACGCTCGACGCGCCGTTCGCGAACAGCGGCCCGTGCATGCACGAGGCGATCTTCTCCGACGCAGGGCTGGCGGACGGTTTCTCGACGATCGACGTCGCCAAGGGGCTGATCGACGAGGGCTTCCACCCGATGACGATGTATTTCCCGCTGGTGGTGCACGGTGCGATGCTGGTCGAGCCGACCGAGACTGAATCGAAGGCGGCGCTGGACGAGTTCATCGGCGCGCTGCGCTCGGTCGCGGAACGCGCGAAGGCGGGCGACGAGCGGCTGCGCTCCGCCCCGCATTTCGCGCCCCGCCGCCGCCTCGACGAGACGCTGGCGGCGCGGAAACCCGTGCTGGTGTGGAAGGACCCGGAACTGGCGGCGGCCGCCGAATAGGGGCTGGCGTGGGAGTGATCTAGCCTGCTAACACAGGCCCGCTAACAGGGGGTCGCGCATGCACGGTCAGGTCGTTCAGCCCACGGGGTTGCTGCAATATCTGATCCCGATCGTGGTGATCGGGATCGTCTTCTCGTTGCGCGCGCGGTCGATGATGCGCGTACGGCCGTTGCGGCTGAACCAGATGTGGATCGTGCCGGCGATCTATCTGGCGATCGTCGTCGCCAATTTCGTCGCGCAGCCGCCATCGGCGCAAGGGTGGATCGTCGCCGCGGTCGCGCTGGCGATCGGCGCGGCGATCGGGTGGCAGCGCGGGCGGATGATGCAGATCCATGTCGACCCCGACACCCACGCGCTCAGCCAGAAGGGGTCGCCGCTCGCGATCCTGTTCCTGCTCGCGATCATCCTCGTCAAGTCGTTCGCGCAGAATGAGGGGCGCTCGCTCGGCTTCGACGTGATGCTGGTGACCGACGGCGCGCTGGCGCTGGCGCTCGGCACGTTCACGATGACGCGCGTCGAGATGTACCTGCGCGCGAAGCGGATGCTGGAGGAAGCGCGGGCGTAGCTCGCGCGTCCTAGACCTCCGCGCCGGCGCTCTCGGTCTTGACGCGCTTCAGGCGGCTTTCGCGCAGCACGATGTAGATGCCGCTCGCCACGATCAACGGGGCGCCGAGCCACGTCGTCCAGTCGGGCAGCACGCCGAACAGCGCGAAACCGTACAGGGTCGCCCAGATCAGCCCCGAATAATCCATCGGCACGACCACCGAGACCGGGCCGAGCCGCAGCGACGCGGTCAGGCAGATCTGCGTCAGCGCCCCGATCAGACCGACCGCGACCATCATCACCCAGACCTCGACCGGGTGCGGCCGCCACGACAGCGCCATCGCGATCGCGCACACCGGCAACGACAGCGCGCCGAACCAGAAGACGGTGGCGAGCGGATGCTCGGTCCGCCCGATCCGGCGCAGCTGGATCGAGACGATCGCGGTCATCAGCGCATAGAGCAGCCCCAGCGCGGTCCCGAGCGGCGCGAAATGCCCGGCGCCGGGATGCACCACGATCGTCACGCCGGCAAAGCCGAGCGCGACGGCGCTCCAGCGATGCCAGCCGGTCGGTTCGCCCAGCACCAGCGCACCGAGCAGGGTCGCGAACAGCGGCGCGGTGAAGGTCAGCGTCGTCGCCTCGGCCAGCGGCAACAGCGAGACGGTGAAGAACAGGAAGGCGAGGCCGGTCAGCCCGCTCGCCGCGCGCAGCGCATGCGCGCCGATCCGCCCGGTGCGAAGCACCCCGAGCCCCGGCCCCAGCGCCAGACACGTCGCGAGCACCGGCACGATGGTCGCCTGGCGAAAGAACAGCAGCTCGCCGACCCCGGCGCCGCGCGCCTCGGCCAGCTTCACGATCGCGTTCATCGACGTGAGCGACAGCGCCGCGACCAGCCGCGCGCCGATCGCCAGCAACAGTCGGTCGCCCTGTACGGTGTTCGTCATGATCGTCCCCGGCGCTCGCCGTGCCGCAACCCCGCCGGCGGGGCAAGCCGGAGGGTGACGGGCGAGACGTTAGCGGCTATCCGCCGCGCCATGATAAAGCATGCCCTTCCCGTCACCCGCGCGGGCGATTTCGCGCAATGGTACCAGACCGTCATCGCCGAGGCCGACATGGCCGAGGAATCGGGCGTGCGCGGGTGCATGGTCATCCGGCCGTGGGGCTACGGCATCTGGGAACGGATGCAGCGGCTGCTCGACGACAAGATCAAGGCGACGGGCCACGAGAATTGCTATTTCCCGCTTTTCATCCCGCTGTCCTATTTCGAAAAGGAAGCGGAGCATGTCGAGGGCTTCGCCAAGGAGATGGCGGTGGTCACGCACCATCGGCTTATCCCCGACGGCAAGGGCAAGCTGATCCCCGATCCTGCCGCGAAGCTGGAGGAGCCGCTGGTCGTGCGGCCGACCAGCGAGACGGTGATCGGCACCGCCTTCGCGCGCTGGGTGCAATCGTGGCGCGACCTGCCGGTGCTTATCAACCAATGGGCGAACGTGGTGCGGTGGGAGATGCGCACGCGGATGTTCCTGCGGACGGCGGAGTTCCTGTGGCAGGAGGGGCATACCGCGCACGCCAGCGAGGCCGAGGCGCGCGACGAGACGCTGAAGATGCTGGAAGTCTATCGCAGCTTCGCCGAGGAGTGCGTCGCGCTGCCGGTAGTGGCGGGCGAGAAGCCGGAGAACGAGCGCTTCCCCGGCGCGGTCGAGACCTGGTCGATCGAGGCGATGATGCAGGACGGCAAGGCGCTCCAAGCCGGGACCAGCCATTTCCTCGGCACCAACTTCGCGCATGCCCAGGACATCAAGTTCCAGAATGCGAACGGCGAACTCGAATATGCCAATACGACCAGCTGGGGCGTGTCGACGCGGATGATCGGCGGGCTTATCATGGTGCACGGCGACGATGACGGTTTGCGCGTGCCGCCGCGGATCGCGCCGTGGCAGGTCGTGATCGTGCCGATGCTGCGCGACCAGCCGGAGGATGCGGCGCTGGTCGACTATTGCACGGCGTTGCGTGAGGAACTGGCGGGGCTGAGTGCGCTCGGCGAGCCGGTGCGCGTGCTGCTCGACCTGAAGGCGACCAAGGCGGCGACCAAGCGCTGGGGCTGGGTGAAGAAGGGCGCGCCGATCGTGATCGAGGTCGGCGGGCGCGACATGGCGGGCAGCAACGTCAGCGTCATCCGCCGCGACCGGCTGTACCGCGAGGACGGCAAGCTCGACAGCGCGGTGGTGGCGAAGGCGGAGTTCGTCGGCGCGGCGGCGGCGATGCTGGCCGGCATCCAGGACGGCCTGTTCGCGGAGGCAAAGGCGCGGCTCGACGGCGCGATCGCGACCGACGTCGGCGACATGGCAGGGTTGCAGGCGTTCTTCGCGGACGGCGTCGACAAGCCCGGCTGGGTGCTGGCGCCCTGGTCGAAGCCGACCGGTGCCGCGCTGGAGAAGGTGGTCGAGCAACTCAAGGCGCTCAAGCTGACGCTGCGCAACACTCCGCGCGACGCGGCGCCGGCGGGCGGCGCGTGCATCTTCACCGGCGAACCCGCGGTCGAGCGCGTGTTGATCGCGCGGGCCTATTGATGATCTGGTTCGGCGGCATCCGGCCCGATCCCGCCGCGCTGACGCAGCTCGGCGCGGCGTCGATGGCGGGGCATATCGGGATCGAGTTCACCGAGGTGGGTGACGACTGGATCGCCGCGCGGATGCCGGTCGGTGCTCGCACGCACCAGCCGTTCGGGCGGCTGCATGGCGGCGCGTCGGTCGCGCTGGCGGAGACGGTGGCGTCGGTCGGCGGCGCGATGACGCTCGACCCGGCGCGCCACGCGACGGTGGGCATGGAGATCAATGCCAACCACATCCGCCCGGTCATGTCAGGCTACGTCACCGCCACGGCGACCGCTGAGTCGATCGGGCGTACGACTCAGGTGTGGACGATCCGGATCGTCGACGAGGCCGGGAAACTGGTCTGCCTGTCGCGGATCACGCTCGCGGTGATCGCGCTGGACGGCGCACGCTAGACCAGCCGCAGCGTCAGCGCGCGCATCATCGCGCGGTCGATCGGCTCGTCGAAGCGGCACCCGACCATGCCGCCCTCGCACCACACCACGGTCGCGGCGATCGGCATCCGCCCGTCGAACCGCAGCCACAGCCGCTCGCCGGCCTCCGCCGCGATCTCGCTGGCGATGCGACAGCCATAGGCGGACAGATCGTGGAGCAACGCTTCGACCGGCGCCTTGCCGTGGCGGCGCACGCTGGCGCGCGTCACCGACAGCTTCAGCCGCGGCTCGTCGCGCCGTTCGAGCGACGCCGGCTCGACCTGGCGATATTGCGAAAACCTGGTTGCCACGTCCCGCCCCGGATTACCGCGCGGCATCCTGCGCGCCGGCCGGTTAAGGAGACGCTAAGCCGTTCCAGGCCGTCGTGAACGCGGTGCGCTGGTCGGGCGTCAGCGCCAGCCCCACCTTGCTCCGCCGGTCGAGCGCGTCGTCGGCGGTGCGCGCCCATTCGCGGGTCATCATCCAGCGCGCCTCGACCTCGGTAATGCCGCCGCCCAGGTTAGCGCCCAGTGCCGCTTCGTCGCCGACGCCCGCCAGCATCTCGCCGAGCATCGAGCCATAGGCATGCGCCATCCGCGCCGATCGCGCCTCGCCCAGGAACGGCCACGTCGCGCGCACGCGGGCCAGGAACGCGTCGAAATCGTCGATCGCCCCGCCGGGAAAGACCCGCGCTCGGGTGATCGGCCGCGCCGTGATGCCGAGTGCGGGCGCGAGCTTCGCCAGCGCTTCTTCCGCCAGATGCCGCCCGGTGGTGATCTTGCCGCCGAACACGCTGAGCAGGGGAGCCGCCCCAGAATCCTTGGCGCCGTCCAGTTCGAGCACGTAATCGCGCGTCACCGCCTTCGCCTCGCTGGCGCCGTCGTCGTAGAGCGGGCGCACCCCCGACCAGCTACCGATGACGTCGCCGGGCGCGACCTGCCGGACGAAATGCTGGTTCACGCCGTCGCACAGATAGCGGATCTCGTCGTCGGTGATGACGGCGTCCTCGGGCCGTTCGACCGGAATGTCGGTGGTGCCGATTTCGGTCGCGCCCTGCCACGGGATCGCGAAGATGATCCGCCGGTCGGGCATTTGCAGCATGTAGGCGTGGTCGCCGTCGTACAGCTTCGGCACGACGATATGGCTGCCCTTGACCAGCCGCACGTTGGCGCGGCCCGCGAGACCGAGACGGTCGAGCAGCAAATGCACCCACGGGCCCGCTGCGTTGACCAGCGCGCGCGCCGCCACGTCGCTGCCGTCCGACAGCGTCGCGTGCCACAGCCCGTCGCGCCGCTGCGCGCTCTCCAGCGCGACGCACGTGCGGATGTCGGCCCCGTTCGCGGCCGCGTCCATCGCGTTGAGCAGGGTCAGCCGCGAATCGTCGACCTGCGCGTCCGAATAGACGAACCCGCTGCTCCCGCCCTTCAACGGCGCGGTGTACGCCGTGTCGGTCCGCCGCAGCCCGCGCGAGCGCGGCAGGCTGATCTTCCCGCCCAGCCAGTCGTAGAGGTAGAGGCCCAGCCGGATCATCCACCACGGCCGCAGCGAATTTTCCTGCGGCAGGACGAAGCGCAGCGGGCGAATGATGTGGGGCGCCGCGCGGAGCAGCCGCTCGCGCTCGCGCAACGCCTCCGCCACCAGTCGGAAATCGTAATATTCGAGGTAGCGCAGGCCGCCATGGATCAGCTTGGTCGAGGCCGACGAGGTGTGGCTGGCGATATCGTCGCGCTCGACCAGCAGCACGCGCAGCCCCAGCAGCGCCGCCTCGCGCGCGATCGCGCACCCGTTGATCCCGCCGCCGGCGATCAGGAGGTCGTAGGGTTCCGCCATCAATCCTTCCGTCATGCCGGGCTCGTCCCGGCATCCACCGTGCCGCGAGCGCCGCTGCGCCTGATGTGCGGCACCGCGGGGCCCGGGACAAGCCCGGGGTGACGAAGAGATTGCGGGAGCCTATCTCTTCTCCGATGCCCAGACCCAAGCGACAGCCCGGCCTTCCCACTCGACAGCAGATCCTCGACTTCATCACGTCGTCCGACCAGCCGACGGGCAAGCGCGAGATCGCGAAGGCGTTCGGGCTGACCGCGCAGGAGAAGATCGCGCTGAAGGCGCTGCTGAAGGACATGGCGGACGAGGGGCTGATCGATTCGGCGCCGGGCCGCGCGTTCCACAAGATGGGCGGCCTGCCCAAGGTGACGGTGCTGCGCGTGACCGACGTCGACGACGGGGGCAACGTCTGGGCGGTGCCCGAACGCTGGGACGCCGACGCCGCGCCGATGCCGCGGCTGCGCGTGCGGGAGCGCGGCAAGCGGTCGGCTTTGGGCATCGGCGACCGCATCCTCGCGCGCACGGAAGAGGCCGGCAACGGCTGGATCGCGCACCCGATGAAGCAATTGGCGAAGGGCGACGAGTTGATGCTCGGCGTGCTCCGCCGCGAGGCGAACGGACTGTGGCTGGAGGGGGTCGAGAAACGCGAGCGGCGGCAATATCCGGTCTCCGATCCGGGCGAGGCGCAAGCCGGCGACCTGGTGCTGGCGGAAAAAGCGGGCCGCCCGCCGCGCATCACCGCGCGCGTGACCGAGCGGCTGGGCGATCCGTTCGCGCCACGCGCCTTCTCGCTGATCGCGATCCACGAGCACGGCATCCCCGACCAGTTCGCCGACGAGACGCAGGACGAGGCGGAATGCGTCGCGAAACAACCACTCGGCGACGACCGCGAGGATTTGACGCACCTGCCGATCGTCGCGATCGACCCGGCCGATGCGCGCGACCATGACGACGCGGTGTGGGCGGCGCCGGACGACGATCCCGCCAATCCCGGCGGCTGGCGCGCGGTGGTCGCGATCGCCGACGTGTCGTTCTACGTCCGTCCCGGCTCGGCGCTCGACCGCGAGGCGCGACGGCGCGGCAATTCGGTCTATTTCCCCGATCGCGTCGTGCCGATGCTGCCCGAGATCCTGTCGGCCGAGGTGTGCAGCCTGAAGACCGGCGAGGACCGCGCGGCGCTGGCGTGTCACCTGACGGTCGGCAAGGACGGGCAGCTAAAGGCGTGGCGCTTCTCCCGCGCGGTGGTGCGGATCGCGGCGAACGTCGCCTACGAAGATGCGCAGGCGGTGATGGATGGCAAGCCCCTCCCCTTCAGGGGAGGGGTTGGGGTGGGGCAGTCACGGGCGGTCCGGCTCGATGAGATATCCCCCACCCCCAACCCCTCCCCTAAAGGGGAGGGGCTCAAGACGATCCTCACCCCGCTCTGGTCCTGTTGGCGCGCGCTGGCGAAGGCGCGGGATGCGCGGGAGCCGCTCGACCTCGATCTGCCCGAACGTCGCGTGATGCTCGACGAGAAGGGGCGCATCCTGTCGGTCGCGCCGCGCGAACGGCTCGATGCGCACCGCCTGATCGAGGACTATATGATCGCCGCCAACGTCGCCGCGGCGAAGGCGCTGGAGGCGAAGAAGGCCCCGGTCATGTACCGCGTCCACGAACCGCCCGCGCGCGAGAAACTGGTCGCGCTGAAGGATTATCTGGAGACGTACGGCGTCAAATTCGCGCTCGGCCAGGTGATCCGTCCGGCGACGTTCAACCACATCCTCGATCGCATCGGCGACGCGGATTTCCGGCCGCAGGTGATGGAGCAGGTGCTGCGCAGCCAGACGCAGGCCTATTACGCGCCGGCCAATCACGGCCATTTCGGGCTGAGTCTCGGCAGTTACGCACACTTCACCTCGCCGATCCGCCGCTATGCCGACCTGATCGTGCACCGCGCGCTGGTCGCGGCGTACAAGCTCGGCCCGGGCGGGCTGACCGACGACGAGGCCGCGAACATGGAGCGGATCGGCGAGGCGATCAGCCGGCTGGAGCGCCGCGCGATGGAGGCGGAGCGCGACACGATCGACCGCTACGTCGCCGCGTATCTGGCCGAACGCGTCGGCGAACTGGTCGAGGTGCGGATCACCGGGGTCACCAATTTCGGATTCTTCGCGACGGTCGACGGGATCGGCGGCGACGGGCTGATGCCGGTGCGCGATCTGGGGGGCGAATATTTCCGCTACGACGAGGCGGCGAAGAAGCTGGTCGGCGAGGCGTCGGGCGACGAATATGCGATCGGTCAGACGCTGACGCTGCGGCTGGCCGAGTCCAACCCGGTCTCCGGCGCGCTGCGGTTCGAACTACCGGAGGGACGCGGCGCCGCGTCGGGCGCTCGCCCGCCGCGCGTCTTGAAACGACGCGGCCGACCGGGCAACATCCGTCACCAGGGTAAGCGGCGGAAATAAAGGGAGATCGCGATGGGCGGAGCAGCGGCGGCGGGTGCGGCGGGGGCGGTGGCACGAGCGCGCCGGCGGCTGATCTCGCACTTCATGTCGAACGACGCGGTGTCGGCGGACAAGGCGATCGGCTACGCGCCCGATCGCGGGATCGAGCGGCGGTTGCTGGAGCGGCTGATCGATGCCGGCGTGCTGCACGTCGGCAAGGCGGGGACCTATTGGCTCGACATCCCGGCCTATGACGAATGGTCGAAGACGCGGCGGCGACGCGCGGGGGTGCTGGTCGGGGCGGCGGTCGCGGTCGGCGCGGCGCTGGCGTTCTTCGCGGGCTGAGGGGGGCGATGAGCAACCTCCGCCTGACCGGGATCGGCCCGACGCCGGTGCCGCCGCCGATCCCGGCCGCCGCGTTGCGCGTGCGGGGGCGGATCGCGCTCGCGATGCTGGCGCGACATGCGTTGGCGCCGGAGGATGCGATCGAGTTCACACCGGCGCCTGCCGACGTCGCGGCGCTGGCCAAGCTGCGCGCGGCGGGCGTCGTCCGTGCGGTGCCCGACGGGCGGCTCTGGCTCGACCTCGTCGCCTATCACGCCCGCGAGCGCCGGCGCAGCCGTACCGCGACGATCTGGGCGTTCGGGCTGGCGATGATGATCGTGGTGGTCGCGGTGTTGTTCTACCGGGGCTAAGGGGCGTCCTAGCCCAATCGATCGATTTTCCGATCACCCCACCCCGGCGGAAGCCGGGGCCCAGTTGGGAAAGCCAGAGTAACGGAGCGCAACGCCCATCATGTGCCTCCTCCACCTGGGCCCCGGCGTTCGCCGGGGTGGGGAAATGTTCACGCGCTCCGGAACGTCAATCCCGCCTTCGCCACCAGCCGGTCGCGCAGTGTATCGCCCATCAGCGCGCCGGGCGTCCAGACGCCGCCGTCACCCGCCACGTCCTGCACCAGGCACAGCGCGCTTTCGGCGATCATCTTGCTGGTCGAGCCGTAGCCGGGGTCGCGGTCGCCGGTGACGACGCATTCGACCCGCGCGCCATCGGGATATTCGCCGACGAACAGGATATCGTAATGCCCGCTGTCGCGCTCTTCCTTGGAGGGGCCTTCGCCGGGTTTCGGCCCCTTGTCGCTGGCCAGCGGATTGAACTTGGCGATCGCCTCCGCCGCCGCCTTGCCCATGTCGCCGAGCCCGGCCACGATCATCTCGTCATAAACGAAATCCGCGCCGTAGCGCTCGCCCAGCAGGAAGTTGGTGCGGTGGACGTTCTTGGTGTTGATCGGCGCCATGACGAACGGCGCGACCCAGGCGTGGATCGAGCGGTCATACTCGGGCAGCAGCCCGGTCGGCTGGTGCGGTCCCTTGAACCCCGGGGTCAGTGCGAACGGGCTGGTCAGCAGCGCGACGATCCGCGGGTCCTTGGCGGCGGCGGCGAGCGTCGCCTTCAGGCTGGCCGCGGTGCCCCCCGAAAAGCCGCCCTTCATCACACGGACGCGCCCCTTGACGCGCGGTGCGGGCTTGCCGTGCTTCGCGATCGCGCATTGCTGGAGCGTCAGCACGCCCAGGTCGAACGGGATCGAGTCGAACCCGCAGCTGAACACGATCCGGGCACCGCTCGCGCGTGCCGCGTCGTGATGCGCGTCGATCATGTGGCGCATCCACGCTGGCTCGCCGCACAGGTCGACATAGGCGGTGCCGGTCGCGGCGCAGGCGGCGACGAGGTCGCTGCCATAAAGCTGGTACGGGCCAACCGTAGAGATGACGACGGTCGCGCGCTCGCACATCGCGGTCAGGCTGGCGGGATCGGCGGCGTCGGCCGTGACGAGCGGCGTGTCGGCCGGCGCGCCGATCAGGTCGCGCACCTCGGCGAGCTTCTCGGCCGAGCGGCCGGCCATCCCCCATGTCACGCCGGTCGGATAGGTCGTCGCGAGATATTCGGCGACCAGTCGCCCGGTGAATCCGGTCGCGCCGTAGACGATGATGTCGAATTCTCTGGCCACAACATCCCTCCGTCACCCCGGCCTTGTGCCGGGGTCCACCGTTTCGCGAATGCGTCGGCCGCTTCTTGTGCGGCACGGTGGATGCCGGAACAAGTCCGGCATAACGGTTTGGCTTACGCCGCCTCGCTGAACTGCAGCGACGCGAGGCGTGCATACAGGCCGCCATGCGCCGACAGCGTCGCGTGGTTGCCTTCCTCGACGATGCGGCCGTCGTTCATCACGATGATCCGGCTGGCGGCGCGGACGGTCGACAGGCGGTGAGCGATGACGAGGGTGGTGCGCCCCTCCATCAACCGTTCGAGCGCTTGCTGGACCAGCCGTTCGCTCTCGGCGTCGAGCGCGCTGGTCGCCTCGTCGAGCAGCAGGATCGGCGCGTCGCGCAGCAGCGCGCGGGCGATCGCCAGTCGCTGGCGTTGCCCGCCCGACAATCGCGCGCCGCCTTCGCCCAGGAACGTGTCGAGCCCGTCGGGCAACTTGCGCAGGAATTCCGCCGCATTGGCCGCCTCCGCCGCCGCCCAGATCGCGGCGTCGCCCGCGTCCCACTCGCCGTAGCGGATATTGTCGCGCGCCGACGCGCCGAAGATCACCGTCTCCTGCGGCACCATCGCGATGCGGCCGCGGATCGCGGCGGGGTCGGCGGCGGGGAGGGGGACGCCGTCGATCGCGATACTGCCCGTCTGCGGGTCGTAGAAGCGTTGGATTAGCTGGAACAGGGTCGACTTGCCGGCGCCGGAGGGACCGACCACTGCGACCGTCTCGCCCGGCGTCACGGCGAGCGAGAAATCGTGCAGCGCCGACACTTCGGGGCGCGTCGGGTAGCGGAACTCGACATGGTTGAACCGGATCGCGCCCTGTGCCGGGTCGGGCAGCGCCACCGGATGCGCCGGCGCGGCGATCGCCGGTTCGACCGCGAGTAACTCGCTCAGCCGCTCGGCCGCGCCCGCCGCGCGCAGCAGGTCGCCATAGACTTCGGTCAACGCCCCGAAGGCGCCGGCCACCAGCACGCTGGTGGTGACGAACGCCAGCAACGTGCCGGCCGAGATCGTCCCCGTCGATACCGCGCCCAGCATCGTCCGGAGCAGCAAGGCGAGCCCGCCGAACAGCAACGCGATCACCATCGATGTCATCAGCGCGCGGATGAGGATGCGCCGCTTGGCCGCGGTGAACCCGCGATCGACCGCCACGGCGAAGCGGTCGGTTTCGCGTCGTTCCTGCGAGAAGGCCTGGACGATCTTCATCGCCGACAATGTCTCGACCGCCATCGCGCCGATATCGGCGATACGGTCCTGGCTCGACCGCGAATGCCCGCGCACGCGCCGCCCGAGCAGCACGATCGGCAGCACGACGATCGGGATGCCGACCACCAGCATCCCGGCCAGCGAGGAATCGTAATAGAATAGCAGCGCCAGCCCGCCGATCCCGGTCAGCAGGTTGCGCAGCGCGACCGACACTGTGGTGCCCACCGCCATCTCGATCTGCGCGGTGTCGGCGGTCAGCCGCGAGGCGATCTCCGACGGGCGGTTTTCCTCGAACCAGCCGGGCTCGAGCCGCAACAGGTTCGCCTGGACCGCGACGCGCACGTCGGCGACGGTGCGCTCGCCCAGCCATGACACGAAATAGAAGCGCACCGCGGTCGCAATCGCCAGCACCACGACCAGCGCGAACAGCAGGTCGAACGCGCGATTGTGGCTGACCCCGCTCTTGTTGTCGATCGCCAGGCGCAGGACGTAGGTCAGGCTGAGCGTCGTCGCCGTCGTCGTCAGCAGCGCGACCAGCGCGATCGCGAGGTGCCCGGGATAGCGGCCCGCGGCGCGCCACACCATCTTGAGACTGCCGAGCTTGCGGCCCGGCTTCGGCGGTTCGGCGGCGACGTCTGGCATGATGCGACCGCCTCTAGCAGCGGCATCGCGTGCCCCGCAACGACACATCGCTCTGCGCTTGTGTGCGGTGCACCATGCGCGTAAACCGGTTGCCGACGAAAACGGTTTCCGCGGGGCCCATGCTTTACGACGCCTACGAAATGCAACGGTCGATGCTGGCGGGCGCGAGCGCCTGGGCGAATGTGGGAGCGGAATGGCTGGGCAATCCCGCCAACCCGTTCGCCTATTTCGGCGGCGGACCGGTGATGGCTTCAGCACTCGAAGTGTTCGCGCACGCCGCCGCGCCGCGCGGCAAGCCGCATTTCGGGCTCCACCAGACGATGATCGACGGCCGTCCGGTCGAGGTGATCGAAGAAATCGTGCTGAAGAAGTCGTTCGGCCAGCTCAAGCGCTTCGTGCGCAAGGGTGTCGAAGGTGGCCCTCGCCTGCTGATCGTCGCGCCGATGTCGGGGCATTACGCCACGCTGTTGCGCGGTACGGTCGAGCGGATGCTGCCGTTCGCCGACGTCTACATCACCGATTGGCGCGACGCGCGGCAGGTGCCGTTGTCGCAGGGTCGCTTCGACCTCGACGATTATGTCGATTACCTGATCGAGTTCCTCCACGCGATCGGCCCCGGCGCGCACATGCTCGCGGTGTGCCAGCCGTCCGTGCCGGCCTATGCCGTCGCGTGCCTGATGAGCGCGGACAAGGATCCGTGCCGGCCGAAGACGCTGACGCTGATGGGTGGCCCGGTCGACACGCGCGAGGCGCCGACCGCGGTCAACACGCTGGCGACCGAGCGCCCGTTCGCCTGGTTCGAGCAGAACGTGATCGCGACCGTGCCGGCGACCTATCCGGGGGCTGGGCGGCGCGTCTATCCGGGGTTCCTGCAACTCGCCGGGTTCATGACGATGAACCTGGGCAACCACCTGATGTCGCATTGGGAGATGTTCAAGCATCTAGTCCAGGGCGAGGATCTGGAAGCCGAGGCGACCAAGGACTTCTACGACGAATATCGCTCGGTCTGCGACATGACCGCCGAATTCTACCTCCAGACGATCGACGTCGTGTTCCAGCACCACAAGCTGCCCAAGGGCGAGATGACGCATCGCGGGCGGACGGTCGATCCGGGCGCGATCACCGATGTCGCCCTGCTGGCGATCGAGGGCAGCCGCGACGACATTTCCGGGCTCGGCCAGACCAAGGCGGCGCTGACCATCGCGACCAGCCTGCCCGAGGCGGAGAAGGCGTATTTCGTCGCCGATGCCGGGCATTACGGCATCTTCAACGGCAGCAAGTGGCGCAAGCAGATCGCGCCGGTCGTCGAGAAATGGATCGCCGCGCACGATTGATGCGGGTTGGAGCCGGCCTGCCTGTGAGTCAGCCGTCATTGCGACCCCGGCGAAAGCCGGGGGAAGTAATCCAGCGGCGCCACCCGGAACGCTGGATTGCTTCGTTACGCTTGCAATGAAGGGTAGGCGGTGGCGGCGGCTCAGCCCAACGCCGCCGCAATCGCCGCATCGACCTCGGCCCAGGTCGCTGCCGCCAGCGGCTGGTCGTTGAGGAAGAAGATCGGCGTACCGTCGACGTGGTGCTCGCGATAGGCGCGTTCCTCGCGCGCCTGTTGCGCGGCGATGGCGTTGCGGTCGGTCAGGCACGCGGTGGCGCGCGCGGGCGACAGGCCATGCTTCGCCGCGAATGCCGTGAAGCCCCATTCGCGCGCGAGCTTGATCCGGGTCGCGGCATCGGCGACCGCGTCGATCGCCGGATTGACCGTCACCCACTGCTCGAACGGCGCGACGAGGTCCTCTTGATCGGCATAGAAATCGTCCGTGAAGCGCGAGAAATTGGCCGGCCCGGCGCACAGCAGCAGCGCGTGCAGGATCGGGTCGGCATCGTGCACGGTGAAGGGCCGGAACTCGAAGCTGACCGTGCCGCCGGCGATCCGCGCGCGCAACGGCACCGCCGCTTCGGCGTAGAATTGCTGGCAATAGGGGCAGGTCAGCGAGCCGTATTCGACGAACTTCACCTTCGCCGCCGGATTGCCGACGCGAAAACCGCCATCGGCGGTCCACGACACGCGCCTGTTCCAATCGACGGCGGCGGCGGGCCGATGCCGCGCGGCGGTGCGGCGCGTAGGCGTGGCGGTAGCGTCGGTCAGCGGCGCGACGACCGCGATCGATACGACAAGGGCGGCAAGCAATTTCATGCTGCCGCCCATGCCGGTTGCGTGCCGCGCTGGCAATCGCGCTAAGTACCTATGCCGCCGTCGATTCCGCCGTCGTGCCGACCTTGGCATGGCTGCCCTCGTCGCCGGCCTTGATCTTGCCGCCGAACAGCATCTTGACCTTGCCGGCCAGGCTCATGTCGGTCTCCCACATCTCGGCATCGTCGATGTCGAAGCGCAGCAGCGCGAGGTTGGGATCGCTCTTGCCGCCCGGAAACCAGGCCTCGACCTGCTTGTTCCAGAGCTTGTCGATCATGCCGAAGTCGTTGTCGACCCGCGCGGTGCCGGCCAGGCACGCGAAGAAATCGTGCCCCTTCGACACGAACTGCGCCATCGTCTTGCCGCCTCCTGCCAGCCGGTTGTCCTTGCCGACGAAGAAGAAGATCGTATCGACCTGATCCTCGTCGAGTTGCGCGGCCAACGGCTCCGAATGACCGCCATCGGTCGCGCCGATCATCACGAACGGACTGTCGGCGAGCTTCTTCCAGAAATGCTGCTTGATCTCGGCATTGTCGGCCATGGGGCGTCTCCTTCGATGGAGAAACGTCCCGGCCGCCGTTGGTTTCCGTGCGCGACTTGCACTTTGGCGACGGTCGGCCAGTGTGCCACCGGCGGCAATCCCGCCGCCAAAACAGAAAGGCAATCCTATGACGATCGCCGACCTGTGCCTGATCCTGGGCGTCATGTTCGGCTTCGCGACCTTAGTCGTGAAGATCATCGAAGTGGCGCGAAAGGAATAGGTGGCAGGAGGGGCTCGCGCTGACACGCGGGCCCCGAATGATTGAGCCCCAGCCGCTGACACGACCGGGGCTCACAGAAAGGCGCCTATGACGTCGCCTACGCAGCGAGATAACATCGAACGCGTAAAAATTCAATCTCATGCTGTCTCACAGCACCTCGAACAATCCCGCTGCGCCCATGCCGCCGCCGACGCACATCGTGACGACGACGTACTTCGCGCCGCGCCGCTTGCCTTCGATCAGCGCGTGGCCGGTGCAGCGGGCGCCGGTCATGCCGTAGGGATGGCCGATCGAGATCGACCCGCCGTTGACGTTGAGCAGCTCGTCGGGGATGCCCTGCTTGTCGCGGCAGTACAGCACCTGCACCGCGAACGCTTCGTTCAACTCCCACAGGCCGATGTCATCCATCTTGAGCCCGTTGCGCTCGAGCAGCTTGGGGATCGCGAAGACCGGGCCGATGCCCATCTCGTCGGGCTCGGTGCCCGCCACCGCCATGCCGACATAGCGACCGAGCGGGGTCAGGCCGCGCTTCGCCGCCAGCGATTCCTCCATCAGCACGCTGGCCGACGATCCGTCCGACAGCTGCGACGCGTTACCCGCGGTGATCGTGAAGTCCGGTCCCAGTACCGGCTGCAACCCGCGCAGGCCCTCGACCGTGGTCTCCGGACGATTGCCCTCGTCCTTCGTCACCTCGACCTCGTGATGGCTGACTTCCTTGGTCTCCTTGTTGGTCACCGCCATCGTCGCTTTCACCGGCACGATCTCGGCGTCGAAATAGCCGGCCTGCTGCGCCGCCGCCGTGCGCTGCTGCGACTGGAGCGCATAGTCGTCCATCGCCTCGCGGCTGATGTTGTAGCGCTTCGCCACGACCTCGGCGGTCTGCAGCATCGGCATGTACACGTCCTTGTGCATCGCCAGCAGCTCGTCGTCGCGACCGACGCGCATCTGCGGCGTCTGCACCATCGAGATCGATTCGACGCCGCCGCCGATCGCGACGTCCATGTTGTCGACGATGATCTGCTTGGCGGCGGTGGCGATCGCCATCAGGCCGCTAGCGCACTGGCGGTCGACCGACATGCCCGAGACGGTGACGGGCAGGCCGGCGCGAAGCAACGCGGTGCGCGCGATGTTGCCGGCCTGCACGCCCTGCTGGAGCGCGGCGCCGAACACGACGTCCTGCACCTCGGCCGGGTCGATCTTGGCGCGCTCGACCGCAGCCCTGATCGAATGGCTCGCAAGCGTCGGCGACGGTGTGGCGTTGAATCCGCCGCGATAGGCGCGGCCGATCGGGGTGCGGGCGGTGGAAACGATGACGGCGGAGCGCATTTCAGTCCTTTCGTCGCCCCGGCGGAGGCCGGGGCCGCTTGGTTGCAGGCGCTGCGTTTCATGACGCAGCGGCCCCGGCCTCCGCCGGGGCGACGGCAAATACTAAACGAAAATCTGGCTGATCCACTCGGCGATCAAGGCGGGTTTGTCCTTGCCTTCGATCTCGACGGTGAACTCGTTGGTCTGCTGCCACTGGCCCGGCCGTTTCTCGACCAGTTCGAGCAGCTTGAAGCGGCCCCGCACGCGGCTGCCCGAGGGGACGGGGGTCAGGAAGCGCGTCTTGTTGCCCCCGTAATTGACGCCCATCTTCACGCCCTCGATCTGCGGCGCGTCGGCGACCTTCGACGACAATAGCGGCATCAGCGACAGCGTCAGGAAACCGTGCGCGATAGTACCGCCGAACGGGGTCATCTTCGCCATTGCCGGATTGACGTGGATGAACTGGTGATCGCCGGTCGCGTCGGCGAACTTGTCGATCATCTCCTGGCTAACCTCGACCCAGTCCGACACGTTCTCGCTACCGATCTGCGTCGCGCGTTCCTGGATGGTGATGGTTTCGGCCACGTCGTTGTCCTTCTTGTGGGTGCGGCGCGGACGCCGCCGCTCGCCTGTGCCTCGCCAGCGCGCGTGAGGCAAGCCCGAGCTGACCGTATGCAGGAAAATCATCGCAGGTGCAGCATAATGCTCTCGTTGGCGAGGCGCGCGCTGGGCCGATACCGCCGAACCCGAACTTCTAAAACGCCGTGGCCACGACATTACCTCGCGACTCGGAAAACGGCATGGCGCCGCGTCGCTTGACGCGCGATCGGTTTCGCGGCCTGTTCGGGACGATCGGCCGATTCGACCGACAGAGGGGGAAGCGATGAAAAGGTTCGTGATCGCGGGCACGCTGGTGCTCGCCGGAATGACGGCGCCCGCTGCGGTCGCCTGGGCCGATGCGCCCGCGCCGGTCGCGACGGCGACGCCAGGGCCAGCCGCCGACCGCGTCGCGTTCGCGAAGAATCTGCACAAGCAGACCGGCGACGTCGCGATCCCCGCCGCCAACGCCGTGCTGCACCTCGGCAACAAATATTATTTCATCGGCCCCGACGACGCGCGGCGGGTGCTGGTCGACCTGTGGAACAACCCGCCCAGCGCGGCGGACGGCGTACTCGGGCTGGTGATGCCGGCCGACAAGACCGTCCTCGACAATAGCTGGGGCGCTGTCATCACCTGGGACGACAGCGGCTACGTCACCGACGACGACGCCGACACCGCCGATTACGACAAGATGCTGAGCGACATCCGCTCGAGCGAGCCCGACGTGAATGCGGAGCGGCAGAAGCAGGGCTATCCCGCGATGCACGTCGTCGGCTGGGCGCAACCGCCGTCCTACGACAAGGCGGCGCATTCGCTGATCTGGGCGCGCGATTTCCGGATCGACGGCGATTCGGCGGATTCGCTCAACTACGACGTCCGCCTGCTCGGGCGGAAGGGCGTGCTGAGCATGAACATGCTGTGGGACATGCCGCACCTCGCCGAAGTGCGCACCGCCGCGCAGGATTTCGGCAAGGTCGCGCAGTTCACGTCGGGCGCGACCTATGCCGAATATAATTCGAGCACGGACAAGGCGGCGGGCTACGGTCTCGCCGGGTTGGTCGGGCTGGGCGTCGGCATCGCGGTCGCGAAGAAGGTCGGGTTGCTCGCGCTGCTGATCCCGTTCTTCAAGTGGATCGCGATCGGCGCCGTCGCTCTGTTCGCCAGCGCCCGCAAGGTCATCGGCCGCCTGTTCGGCCGTCGCGAGCGCGACACGCTGGAGGGTTAGGCCCCGCCCTCCTGGTCGGCGGCGGAGCGGTCGCCCGAGGAGGGGGGCTTGGCGATCGTCTCGTTCGATTCCGCCAGCTTGCGCGGACGGCGCGGGCGGATCATGCCGGCTTCCTCCGCAGTCAGCCCGGTCTGGGTCGGATAGGCCAGCGCGATGCCGTCGTCGTTGAGCCGCTGGATGATCGCGAGACCGATCGAATGGCGCAGGTCGAACATGTCCTGCAACGCCGCGCTGGGCGAATCGAACTGGAGCTCGAAATCATAGCTTTGCACGCCGAACCCGACGAAGCCGGCGCGGACGAACGTGCCCTGGTGATCCTCGACGATGTCCTTCAGCAGGTGGGGCAGCTGGTCCATCACCGACACCGGCGTCGTCTGCACCACGCCCAGCGTGAAGATCACGCGGCGCATTTCGCGCTGGGTGTTGTTGATGATCTCCTGATCGAGCAGTTTCTTGTTGCCAATGATCCGCGCCTCGCCGGTCGTGCCGCGGATGCGGGTCGAGCGCATCCCGATCGATTCGACGGTGCCGGCCGATTTGTCGAAGGTGATCGCATCGCCCTTCTTGAACGGGCGGTCGAAGATGATCGCGATCGCCGCGAACAGGTCGGCGAAGATGCTCTGCGCGGCGAGACCGATCGCGATGCCGCCGACGCCGAGGCCCGCGACCAGTCCGGTCACGTTCACGCCGAGGTTCCCCAGCACCAGCACCAAAGCGATCGCGAAGACGATGAACGTCACGAACAGGCGGATCAGCCCCATCGCGTTGACCAACGCTTCGCCGTGATAGTCGCTGGCCTGCGTGCGATGCTCGATCGCGCCGAGGATGATCTCGCGTGCCCAGATCGCGCTCTGGAAAACCGCCGCGATGGTGAACAGGAACTGGATGATCTGCGCGAGTTTCTGGGGTGGCTCGCCGATCCCCGAAACCGTCGCCGCGGCGGTCATGATGATGAAGAAATTGCCGGTCTTGGTGATCGCGCGGCCGAAGATCGTGTACCAGCCGGTCCCGCGCGGATCGCGACCGCACAGCCGGTTGCCGAACGACTTCAGCGCGTGCAGCCCGACGAAGATCAGGACGCCCGCGCCGAGCGCGATCAGGATCTGAAGCCAGTGCGTCTCGAACCATTCGGCAGTCGCGTCGTACAGATCGTTCAATTGGCGGATAAGGTCGTGATGCGCCACCAGTCGGTTGGGCGCTGTCGTATTAGTCATGGCACTCTCTTCGACCGGTCGGCGATCACGCGGTGGCGTGCCGCCGACGCGCGCCGGATTTGAGGAACGCGATCAGTCCGCGCTCGTAACGATCGAGATAGCGCGTCGCACGGGGCAGGTCGAGGCGCTGGCGGAAGCGTTCCTGACCGTCCTTCGTCAGGTCGATCAACGCGGGGTGGACGTAGGACTTGCGTGCGATCGCCGGCGTGTTGCCGAGCGCTTCGGTCACCGGTTCGAGCATCGTCTTGAGGCCGATATCCTTGTCGGCAGTGGCCAGCGTCTCGAACGCGATCACGCTCGCGCCCCAGGTGCGGAAATGCTTGGCGGTGAAGTCGCAGCCGGTCGATTCGCGGATGTAATCGTTGACGTCGGACGAGGTCACGCCGTGCGGCTCGCCGTCCTGGCCGACATATTGGAACAGTTGCTGGCCGGGCAGGTCCTGGCATTTCTTGACGAACCGCGCGAGGCTGCGGTCGGTGACGCTCAGCTCACGCTCCTTGCCCGATTTGGCGCGGTATTTGAGCTTGATCGTGGAGCCGTCGATCTTGGCGTGGCGGTTGCGCAGGGTGGTCGCGCCGAAGCTCTTGTTGGTCCGCGCATAGGTTTCGTTGCCGACGCGGATATGGCCGATGTCGAGCAGCTTGACGATCGCGGCGACGGTGCGTTGCTTGCTGTGGGAGCGCGACTTCAGGTCGGCCTCAACCTTCGCGCGCAGCTTGGGCAATGCCAACCCGAACAGCGAGCAGCGGCCGTACTTGTCGGCCTCGCGGTCCGCGCGGAAATCGGCGTGGTAGCGATATTGCTTGCGACCCTTGGCGTCCTTGGCCGTAGCCTGGATATGCCCGTTCGCCTTGGGACAGAACCACGCGTCGGTATAAGCGGGCGGCAGGCCGACCGCGTTCAGCCGGTCGATCTCCTCGCGATCCGTAATGCGCTTGCCGTCCGTATCCCAATAGCCCCAGCCGTGCCGCACCTTCTTCCGCGTGATGCCGGGCAGGCTGTCGTCGCAATAGACAATCTTGGTCATGACGTGGGCGTGACGCTCCGTTCGCTTGGGCAAAAGAAATGCGCGGGTCATCGCTTCGTTCCGGAACGGGGCCGAAGGCGGCGGGTTGTCGGCACGACTTCCCCCCAACGGAGACTGACGATGCCCGACCTGAACCAAGCCCGCGTGCTGATGATCGCCACCGACGGCTTCGAGAATGACGAGCTGTTCGGTCCGCGCCAGGCGCTGATCGATGCCGGCGCGAAGGTGACGCTGGCCTCGATCAAGACCGACCCGATCCAGGGGGAGAAAGCCGGCGAGAAGGCCGACACGATCACCCCCGACATGACGCTGGGCGACGTCGACACCGAGGAGTTCGACGCACTGGTGATCCCGGGCGGGGTCAAGAACCCCGACACGATGCGGATGGAAGGCCGCGCGGTGCAGATCGTCGAGGAGTTCATGGACGACGACAAGATCGTCGCGGCGATCTGTCACGGCCCGTGGCTGCTGGTCGAGGCGGACGTGGTCGACGGGCGTCAGGCGACGAGCTGGCCGTCGGTGCGGACCGACCTGGAGAATGCCGGTGCGCGGGTGGTGGACGAGGAAGTGGTGGTCGACGGCAACCTCATCACCAGCCGCAAGCCCGACGACATCCCCGCGTTCAACCGCGCGATCATCGAAGCGCTGACCGAGGAACTAGCCGAGGCGTAAGCGCCCCGGCGACGGCCGGCGTGGCAGCTTCAGGGCGTTGACCCAGCGCTGCGCCGGCCGCTCGACGAGGTGATAGAGCGCGACGGACGTACCCAGCACCAGCGCGAGATAGAGCGCGATCAGCAGCGGCGGGATGGCGCGAGCGTCCTCGACCAGCGCGAGCTTGAAGACGTAGAACAGCAGGAAATGCGACAGATACGTCGCGTAGCTGATCTCCCCGAGATAATACAGCGGCGCGCAGGCGAGCGGATTGCCGCGCGCGTCGCTGGTCAGCGCGAGGCCGAGCAGCAGGCCGGCAAAGGCGAGGGGGATAGCGACCGGCTCTGGCACGCCGCCTAGCCATCCCGCAACCGACAGAACCGCAACGGCGAACGCGCCGATCGCCGGGCGCACCGGTGCCGCTCGCCAGCGCTGCCAGAGCGCGCACAGCGCCGTCCCCGCCGCGAACTCGCACAGGCAGCGCACCAGCCCGAACCGCGCGATGTCGTAGCCGAGTCCCGGCGCCTCGGTCATCGCCGCGCCGAGCAGGATCAGGAACGCCGCCGCCGCGGCCGCCACCAGCCAGCTCGGCACCGTCCGCCAGTCGATCGCGCGGACCAGCAGCGGGAACATGAGGTACGCGAACAGCTCGCAGCTGATCGACCAGGCGGGGTCGTTCCAGCTCAGCCGGTCGGTGAACCCCCAATTCTGCAGCAGGAAGATGTGCAGGGGCAGCTCGCCGACCGGAAAGCGCAGCGAGTCGTGCCGCCCGCTCGCCGCCAGCACCAGCGCGATCGCCACCGCACCGGCCAGCATCGCCAAATGCAGCGGCCAGATCCGCGCGACGCGTTTCTGCCAGAAGCGCGGCACCGCGCGCCAGCCGCTCTCACGCAGTCGCTCGCCCCAGGCGAGCCAGATCACGAAACCGGACAGCAGGAAGAAGAAGTCGACCGCCAGATATCCCTTGGCGAACACCCGCACCCATGCTTCCGGCAGGCCGGCGACGGTCAGGCGGATATGGTAGAGCACGACCAGCCACGCCGCGATGCCGCGCGCGGAGGTGAGCGCGCGCAGTTCGGTCGGCGCTCCGTTCACGCCAGCGCCGGCTGCGGCGTCGTCATCGGCCGCACCCGCTTCATCGGACGGAAGCTGGCTTCGGCGCGCTTGCGCTTGAGATAGGTGTCGAGCCCGATCTGCGCGCCGACCATCATCAGCATGAACGGCTGGAAGGCGATCGCGATGAAGCACGCGCCCAGCATGTAGAGGATGTGCGCCGATTGCAGCGCGCCCGCGAGCGGCGCGATCCACGCCTCGTCGCCTTCCGCCTTGCGATAGCGGCGGCGGATTACTTCCATTCGGAACAATCCGGCGAGCCCGATCCCGAGCCACAGCAGGAAACCGGGCCAGCCCTGCTCGCCCAGCATCTCGAAATAGGCGGAGTGATAGGCGCGCGCGCGATCGGTGGTCAGCGTCGAATCGAGCTTCGCATTGTCCTTCGTCCCGTCCACCTTCACGATGTCGTAGCGGATGTGGTTCTGGCGATACATTTCGAACCCGCCGCCCATCGGGTGCTGCTTCACGTAATCCCACGTCCACGCCCAGACGGCGACTCGAGTCGCGGCGGATTCGTCCTGCTGGTACGACTGGATCGTCGACATGCGGTCGGTGAACGACTTGGGCAGGAACGGGATCGCGGTCAGCGCCATCGCACCGATGATCGCGAGATACAGGAACTTCCGCTTCGAATCGCGCAGCAGCAGCAGCGCGCACAGCCCGATGCACAGCAGCCCGGTCCGCGTCGAGGTGCCGATCGGGATCAGCAGGCAGGCGAAGATCAGCGCGTAGCAGAACAGCTTGCGCTTCCAGTCGTTCGGAAAGATCGTGCCGTGCTTCGACAGCCACAGGATCGTCGGGATGATCGCGATGGCCACGGTCGAGATGGTCGAGCCCTCGTACAGACCCGAATTGTTCGAGACCATCAGGTCGAGCTCGCCATAGCCGCCGCCGCCCGCCAGCGTCTTGATCCCGCCGACGATGACGATCGAGGCGGCCGACAGCACCATGAAGGTCAGCAACGCTTCGATGCGGAGCCGCGTGCGCAGCGTCAGCGGCAGGAACGCGGCGAACGCCAGCGCCTTCCACACCCAGTCCCACTTATCCAGCGCGTCGGCCGGGAAATCGGCACGGAACGTGGTCGACGCACACCAGCCGAGCAGCAGCAGGATCATCAGCTGGCGCGGCGCGACCCGCGCATCGCTCTTGTCGTCGACCAGCGCCCACGACCCGACCGCCAGCGCCACTGCGATCAGCGAGATCGGCACCGAATTGAGCAGCGTGTAGGTCAGCCGCTGCGGCGAGACGATATCGATATAGACGTACGCCAGGATGAACAGGAATGGCCGCCGCAGCGCCAGCCCCATGATCGCGGCCAGGAACCCGACAAAGGCGAGATCGTGGATCATTTGCGCTTGAAGGACTTGGTCTTCTGCTCGGGCGTCTCGTCGTCCAAGTCGCGGCGGCGCAGCAACAGGACGATCGTCAGCAGCATGAGGCCGTGGCTGATGCCGAGCGCGAAATTGTCGATCATCGGTGCCGGCCGTCCCATCCTCCGTTCCGGACGAACGGTGGAAAACGCCTAACCCCCGCGAGTTATCGTCACGTTAAGGAGGCCGGGGCATGATGCCGCGCGATGCGCATCCTCCACGTCCTCGACCATGGATTGCCGCTGCAGAGCGGCTACACCTTCCGCACGCGCGCCATCCTGAAGGCGCAGATCGCGAACGGGTGGCAGGTCGCGGCGGTGACTGGCGCGCGACAGGGCGCGAGCGGCGCGACGAGCGAGGTCGTGGACGGCCTCACCTTCCACCGCACCCCTTTGCCCGCACCGGCGCGGAGCCCGATCCACGAATGGCGCGAGATCGCCGTGCTCACCGATCGCGTGACCGAGGTGGCGCGGGAATTCCGCCCCGACGTCATCCACGCCCATTCGCCGGTGCTCGACGGCATCGCCGCGTTGCGGGCGGGCAAGCGGCTCAGGCTGCCGGTGCTCTACGAAATCCGGGCGTTCTGGGAGGATGCCGCGGTCGGCAACGGCACCGGCGTCGAGGGCTCACTCAAATACCGTACGATCAAGTGGCTGGAGACGCGCGCGGTGCGCCGGGCAGATGCGGTCGCGGTGATCTGTGACGGGCTGCGCCGCGACCTGGTCGCGCGCGGGATCGATCCGGCCAAGATCATGGTGTCGCCGAACGGCGTCGATCTCGACCTATTCGGCGTGCCGGTCGCGCGCGACGCTAAGCTTGCCGCCAAGCTCGGGCTGACGACAAGCGACGACGTGGTCGGCTTCATCGGCAGCTTCTACGATTACGAAGGGCTCGACGATCTGATCGCGGCGATGCCGCTGCTGCTGACCGCGCGACCCAAGGCCAAGCTGCTGCTGGTCGGCGGTGGGCCGATGGCCGATGCGTTGCGCGCGCAGGCCGCCGCCTCGCCGGCCGCCGCCGCGATCCGCTTCGTCGGCCGCGTGCCGCATGACGAGGTCGAGCGCTACTACAGCCTGGTCGACGTGCTGGCCTATCCGCGCAGGAAGATGCGGCTGACCGACCTGGTGACTCCGCTCAAGCCGCTGGAGGGGATGGCGCAGCGGCGGCTGGTCGCGGCGTCCGACGTCGGCGGCCATCGCGAGCTGATTCGCGACGGCGAGACCGGCACCCTGTTCGCGCCGGGCGATCCGGCGGCGGCGGCGCGCGCGCTGGCGATGCTGTTCGCCGATCGGGCGAGCTGGAACGCGCGCCGCGATGATGCGCGGCGCTGGGTCGAGCAGGACCGTAACTGGTCGTCAAACATTTCGCGTTACGCCCCCGTTTACCAAACACTAGTTGAACAGCGGAAATCGGGTCTCACATGGACGCCATCATGGGTCGCCAGCGCATAATTCCGACGATTCGGGCGATGACCGACCGGGCCACCGGCGGCGATCGCCGAATCGCCGTGCCGATCGCGCCGGCCGCGGGGATCGTCGTGGGGGCGATCGTCGCGATCGCATTCCTGCTGATGCCGGTCGCGGTCCTGGAAGACATGGCGGTCGACAGCGGCATCGCGTCGTTGCTGACCGCGGCGCAACCGCCGCTCGGCACGACCGCACGGCTGACGGCGGCGATGCTCGCCGGGATCGGGGCGGGCGGGGCGATCTGGTTCGGTATCTTCCTGCTGGTCGGCACGCGCACGATGCTGGCGCAACGCCATGCGGCGCGGGACGGCGTTCCCGTGCTTCGCCGCGCCGACGCCCACCCCGATGCGCCGGCGCGCCGCCCGGTGTTCGCGCACCGCGACCTCGGCACGCCGTTCCTGGAAGTGAAGGCGGAGGCCGTCGAGCCGGTCGAGCGCGCGCTGCCGATCGATCTCGACACGCCGATGGCGAATTACCTGTCGCCGTTCGAAGCGCCGCTGCCCGAACCCGATCCGTTGCCGATCGTGCGGCCAGCCGATCCCGTCGCCCCGGCGCCGATTCAGCCGTTCACCCCGCTCGAGGTCATCGCGCCGACGCCGAAGCCGGATCCCGTCGCGGCGCCTCGCTTCGCCGCGCACGAGCGGATCGAGACCTTCGTGATGCCGCCGGTCGCCGGCACCGATCCGACGACGCCGTTGCCGCAGGCGACGATCCACGATCTGCTCGCCCGACTGGAGCGTGGCGTCGCTCGTCAGCAGCCGGCGCCCGCTGCGGTCGAGCCGCAGCCGTCGGCCGATCCGTCGCTCGAGGAAACGCTCGCCACGCTGCGCGCGCTGGCCCGCCGCGTCGGCTGAGGCCGGCGCGTCGGCGATAGCCACAGCCCCGGCACGCTGGGCTTGATGCGAGGCTACGCCGCGAGCGGTACGTCCGGCTCGGCGAGCAGCCAGCGTTCCGCGAGCTCGGATGTCTCGAACACCCCGATCCGTTGCGGATCGGCGTCGCGGATGCGGCGAACCTGCGTGCGCGCGAGCGACTCGCCAGTGACAAACGCCAGTCGACGCGCGCGCCCGCTCTCCTCGCCGACGATCGTGCGGAACATCGCGAGCACCGCCTGCGACTGGATCTTGCAGCCACGGACATCGCACAGCGTCACATGCTGGTTGGGCCCGCAGTGCAACTGGTCATGTGCCGCGCGCCGTTCGGCCTGGATCGTGCCGAGGTCGTCCGGGCCGAAAAAGCCGTCGAGCGTGTATTGGATCAGGTTACGGTCGGAATCGCATCGCGCGACGAACTGGCCACTCATGCCGGCGACCCTAATCGGCGTCCGTAATCAAAGCGTTGATGCAGCGGTCTTTTGATCCGCGAGCGGAAATCCCAATCGGCGTAGGTCGGCCCGCAATCGCGGCTCGCCGGTGAACAGCACGGCGTGCATCCCGACCGCTTCCGCCCCCGCGACATTGGCGGCATTGTCGTCGACGAATATGGCTTGTGCGGCGTCCAGGCCGAACCGGTCGAGCGCGAGGTGATAGATCCCGGCGTCAGGCTTCATCAATTTCTCGTCGCCCGACACGACCACGTCGCGGAACCGGTCGAACACGGCCGCCCATTTTGCGCGGAACGGCGGGAAGAACTCGCCCGAAAAGTTGGTGATCGCGTAGAGCGGCACGCCCGCCGCATCGAGTTCCGCGACCAACGCCTCCATCCCCGGCATCATCGCGCGGTTGGTCTCGTTGAAGCGCGGGCCGAGCGCGGCGATCAGCTCGGCATGATGCGGATACAGCGCGGTCAACTCGGCCGACGTCTCCGCGAACGGCCGCCCGGCGTCGTGCTGGAAATGCCACTGTGTCGTGACCACGTTGCGCAGGAACGCGTCGAGCGCCGCATCCTCGGGGATGAGACGCTCGTACAGGAACCGCAGGTCCCAATCGAACAGCACGCGACCGACATCGAAGATGACGGATGACGGCTGGGTCATGTTGTGAGGGCCGCAGCCCGACACCGGAGTAAATCCGGTGTCGTCGGACGGGCTGCTGCGCGACCCGCCGGCCGAGCTTCGGCCATTCACGGATTAGCTCTGCTAATCCGCTGCCTCAGCCTCAGCCCTGACGCGCCTTGAAACGACGGTTCGTCTTGTTGATGACGTAGGTGCGGCCACGACGACGGATCACGCGGTTGTCGCGATGCCGGTCCTTGAGCGACTTCAGGGAATTGCGGATCTTCATGGGAGCGCGCTTCTTTTTCGATTCTGGCGATGGAAAGTGAAGGCGCGCGCCTATAGCGGGTGTCTGGCGAAGTCAACCCGAACGCCGTGCGCGAAACGGGTCGGCGGGCCGATGCGTTGCACTTGGGCAACGACGAGCGTGGAGTAAAGCAGATGCGGAACGTGATCGTATTGGCGGGGGCGTTGCTGGCGGCGGGATGCGCGGCATCGACGGCAAGCTATCCGGTCGAGGTGACGCGGTTCCACGTCGATCAAGTCGCGCCCGGCACGATCGCGGTGGTGGCCGACCGTGGTGCGCTCGAAGGCTCCGATTTCTCCGGCTATGCCGACGCGGTGGCGAGTGCGCTGACGCAGCGAGGCTATACCGTCGTGCCCGTCGACGCCAAGCCGACCTACCTCGCGCGCGTCGCGGTGCGCAGCGACGTCCATCCGTTCCGCGAGCCGTCCTCGTTCAGCATCGGCCTGGGTGGGGGCACCTATAGCGGCGGGCGCGGCGGCGGGGTCGGGATCGGCGGCGGCGTCGGCATCCCGATCGGCCGCGGCAAGCTGCGCGAGGCGGTCGCGACCGAATTGTCGGTCAAGATCGACCTGCGCGCGGGCGACCAGGGCGTGTGGGAAGGCCGCGCCCAGGGCCGGGCGGTCCGCACGCCCGGCCGGCCGGAGGCGATACCGCTGTCGGCGAAGCTGGCCGGTGCGCTGTTCACGGGCTTCCCCGGCGAATCCGGACGCACTATCGAGGTGAAATGACCGACATTTCGACCCAGCCCGCCCTCTCCGCCACCTTCGACGGCGGCAATATCGACCTCGTCGCCATCGATGGCGACCGAATCGACCTGAACATCCGCAAGGACCAAGATTCGGATTTCTACCAATGGTTCTCGTTCCGCGTCGCCAATGCGGCGGGGCGGACGCTGACCTTCCGCATCCTCAATGCCGGCGGCTCGGCCTATCCGTTCGGCTGGCCGGGCTATCAGGCGCGGGCCTCGACCGATCGCGTCCATTGGCGGCAAGTCCCGACGCGCTATGCCGATGGCGTGCTGGAGTTCGACTGGACGGGCGACGCACAAGTCATCTGGTTCGCCTATTTCGCGCCCTACACGATGGAGCGGCATGAGGCGCTGGTCGCCGAATACGCCGCCAAGCCCGGCGTCACGCACCGTGAGCTCGGCCACAGCATCGACGGCCGCGCGATCGACCTGTTCACCATCGGCAGCGGGCCGAAGCCGGTCTGGCTCTATGCGCGCCAGCATCCCGGCGAGAGCATGGCCGAATGGTGGATGGAGGGCGCGCTCGAATGGCTGACCAGCCCGGCGGCGGAGGCGGTCAAGGCGAAATGCACGTTCCATGTGGTGCCCAACATGAACCCGGACGGCACCTATCGCGGGCATCTGCGGACCAATGCCGTCGGCGTGAACCTCAACCGCGAATGGCACGCGCCGACGATGGAGCGCAGCCCCGAGGTCAAGCTGGTCCGTGACGCGATGGACGCGACCGGTGTCGCGCTGGCGATGGACGTGCACGGCGACGAGGCGATCCCGGCCAATTTCCTGGCGGGCTATGAGGGCATCCCTAGCTGGACCGACGCGTTCGGCGAGAAATTCTACGACTTCGGCCGCCGCCTGGCCGCGCGCACGCCCGAATTCCAGACCGAACAGGGCTATGACAAGTCCGCGCCGGGCAAGGCCAACCTGACCATGTCGACCAACCAGCTCGCCGAACGCTACGGCTCGGTCGCGATGACGCTGGAAATGCCGTTCAAGGACCACGATCCCAACCCGGATGCGGAGTTCGGTTGGTCACCGGACCGATGCAAGGTGCTCGCGGTCGCGTGCCTGGAGACGATCGCGGAGGTGATCGACGGGATTTGAGGGGGCGGCGTTGGTGACCAGAGAGCACTGGTCGCCAACGCCGCTTTCGCTCCGATCAGCAACTACAGCCAAACCCTTTTTGCAGGATGCGTTGGCCCGCGACCGAAACGGTGACCTCTACGCCGCAAGGGAAACCGAACTTGGTACAGATATCGAGGCAGGCTTGTGCCGCCGTGCCGCTCGGAACCCAACCAGGCACGGGAAGGCAGACCTTTCCGATCCCCAGCGGGAGCTCGAGACAGACCTGACCATTTTGAACGGTCACGCTTATGCATTGAGCACCGAGCTTGAGCGCGCCGTCCGTCAATCCCATCGTATGATCGACGGTTTGAGCCTGCAATGACCGACCATGTGCCTGCGCTGCCGCCAGCGTCTGATCGATGATTTTCGGGTCGAAATGCGGTAGCTTATCGTCCGCCATTCACTCTCTCCTGCTATGGGGCGAGTAGTTTCGCCTCCGCAGCAAGAGTAAGTCGTTCTTAAAAGTCGCCGAACCTAGGATGGGTTCAAAACGGTCGTTGCGTTGCCTCGTCCAACGCGAGGTTCGATGAAAGATGACGCTTCGCACGCCTTTCTTGATACCAAAGCGGATTCAATTGTGATCGCGCGGAATATAAGACTCGGGCTGGTGCGAGTGCAGCGATCTTATTCAAACACCTCCGCCAAAAAGTCCTTCGCCGCTTCCCAGCTGCGGCGGTCGGCTTTTTCATCGTAGCCGACGCCCGGCGCGATCGTCTTGCCCTTCAGCTCCACGTCGGTGAAGGCGTGGCCGGCACCGCCATAGGCGTGGATCTGCCAGTCGGCGCCGCCGTCGGTCAGTTCCTTGCCGAGCGCCACCACCGCCTCAGGCGGACCGATCGGGTCGTCCCAGCCGTGGCAGACCAGCAACTTGGGCCGGATTGGCGTGACAGTGGCATAGTCGGGCCGGTCGTAGACGCCGTGGAAGCTGACCCCGCCGAGGAAATCGAGACCCGCACGCGCCATGTCGAGGACGCACTTGCCGCCGAAGCAATAGCCGAACGCCGCGGTCTTGGCCGAATCGACGAAGGCGAACCCTTTCAGCGTGGCGAGGCTCGCCGCCAGCCGGTCGCGCAGCAGACCGCGGTCCGCCTGCATCTCGTTCATGTATTTGCCCTGGTCGGGCCCGCGTGTCGTCCGTTTGCCCTGGCCATACACGTCACAGGCGAACCCGACATAGCCGAGCTTCGCCAGATTCTCCGCGTGGACATTATCGGCTTCCTTCTGGCCCAGCACGTTGGGCACGACCATCACGCCGGGCCGCGCGGCCTCGACCTCGTCGTCATAGGCGATCACGCCTTCGAACGGGCCGCCGGGGCCGTCATACACCAGGGTCTGCCGCACGATCGCCATGGTTCTTCTCTCCGGTTTGCCGTTGCCCCCGCAATCGCTACAGAGCGCGCCATCCGCCCGCAAGGAGTGCCCCGATGCCCACGCTCGTCCTGATCCGCCACGGCCAGTCGGCCTGGAACCTGGAGAATCGCTTCACCGGCTGGTGGGACGTCGACGTGACCGAGCAGGGCGCGGCCGAGGCCAGGGCGGCAGGCGAACTGATGGCCGCCAAGGGCCTCGATTTCGACCAGTGCTTCACGTCGTTGCAGACGCGCGCGATCAAGACGCTGCATTTCGCGCTGGAGGCGATGGGGCGCCTGTGGCTGCCGGTCGAGAAGGACTGGCGGTTGAACGAGCGGCATTATGGCGGGCTGACCGGGCTCGACAAGGCGGAAACAGCGGCGCGCCATGGGGCGGAGCAGGTGCACATCTGGCGCCGCAGCTTCGACATTCCGCCGCCGGCGATGGAGGCGGGTGGTGACTTCGACCTGACCAACGACCGTCGCTATGCCGGCATCGCGATTCCGCAGACCGAAAGCCTGAAGGACACGATCGCCCGTGTGTTGTCCTATTGGGAAGGCCGCATCGCACCGGCGCTGAAGGACGGCCAGCGCGTATTGATCTCCGCCCATGGCAATTCGCTCCGCGCGCTGGTCAAGCATCTGTCGAATATCGCCGACGACGAGATCACCGGGCTCGAAATCCCGACCGGCCAGCCGATCGTGTACGAACTCGACGACCGGCTAAACGCGACCGATCGCTACTATCTGAGCGAGCGGTAAACGCTCAGGCGTGTCGCTCGATCAAGGTGGCGGTGGCGTCAGGGTTGTCGGCGACGAGATAGTGCACTGCGTCGGGCACGGTCGCGCGAGTAACGTCGGTGAAGCCGCTGTCCTTCAGCGCGGCGACGATACGATCGGCGAGCGGGGCGAACGGCGAGGCGTCGCCGGTACCGTAGACGATCGGCACCTCGTTGAGCCCGCGTTGTTCGGCGCCGAACGCGACGTTGGCGGGGAAGGCGCGATACATCTCGCACGCCGCGTGGAATTGCGCTGGCGCGGCATAGGCCCGGAGCGCTTCGTCCACGGCATCGGGCGAATGCGCGCCCATGCGCAGGAAATGTCCGAGGAACGCGGCATGCCGCCCGGCGACCAGCTCCTCGGGCAGATCGGGCGTCTGCAGGAATCCAACGTGCCACGCGGCCGGACCGGACACCGCCTCGTCCCAGCCGTCCAGTCCCGGCACCGGCACGTCCAGGATCATCGCCCCGCGCAGGTCGGCGGGATACAGCCGGGCATAGGCATGCGCGACCATCCCGCCGATATCGTGGCCGACGACATACGGCCGGTCGAGCTTGAGCGCGCCGGCGAATTCGTGGACGTCCGCCGCCATCGTCGCGGCGTCGAACTTCGCCGAGCCGGCGGTCGACTGGCCGATCCCGCGCAGATCGACCGCGACGACGGTATAGCGTTTGGCCAGCCGCGCGAGGACCGGGCGCCACTCGCTCCAATCCTGCGGGAAACCGTGGAGCAGAATCAGCGCCGGTCCGCGCCCGGTCCGCGCGAAATGCAGCACGGCGCCATGCACCCGGACGGTTCCGAACGACAGCCCGCGATCGCGCCGGCCGCGCGCCACCCGCGCGCCGATCGTGCGCGCCAGCGCCACGCCGGACCCTGCGACCGCGACCGCCGCCAGCCCCAGCAACGCGCGATTGCGTGTGCGATTGGTTTCGTCCGTCATGGCGTCATCATAGGGGGTGCCCGCTTGCCGCGCCAGCGTCCGGGAACCGCGCGCGACATGCGGTGTTGTCGGGCCATGTTGATCCGCATCATGATCGCCATGTCGCTCGCGGTGCCCGCCATCGCCGCCGCGCAGGACGTGCCGCCTCCGCCGCCGCCCCCGGAGCAGCAATCGTCGAACATGGACAAGGCCGAGCACATCATCTCGCAGCCGGCGCGCGACGTCGGCGTCGCCAAGACGAAGATCCCGCCGGTACTCCAAGTCGCGGCGCAGGGGCCGTATACGCTCGAGGGCATGAGCGATTGCGGCGCGATCGCCGCCAAGCTCGGTGACCTCGACACCGCACTTGGTCCCGATTTCGACGACGGCCCGAAGAAGGGCGACACGCTGGTCGCCGCGGGCGGCAAGGCGGTGGTCAATTCGCTGATCCCGTTCCGCGGCGTGGTGCGCGAGATCAGCGGCGCGGCCGCCGCCGACCGCCGCCTCGCCGCCGCGACCGATGCCGGGATTGCCCAGCGCGGGTTCCTGCGCGGCGTCTATACCACGCGCAACTGCCAGCCGGGACAATGATGATCCGAAGCCTTGCCATTGCCGCCGCTCTGCTTGCCCTGTCGAGTATCGCTTCCGCCCAGCACAAGCGATCGAACATCGACCAGGCCGGACGCATCGTGTCGCAGCCGGTGCGCGACGTCGGGCTCGCCAAGACGAAGGTGCCACCGGTCCTGACTCGCGCGGCGCAGGCGCCCTATGCGACGGCGGGCCTCAGCAAATGTCCCGCGATCCGCGCACAGCTTCGCTCGCTCGATGCCGTGCTCGGCCCCGATCTCGATCGTGGCGGGCCGCGGCCGGAGACGCTGGCGGCGCTCGGCGGGAAAGCGGTGGTCAACTCGCTGATCCCGTTCCGCGGCGTGGTGCGCGAGGTCAGCGGCGCCGCCGCCGCCGACCGGCGCAAGGCGATCGGCATCCAGGCCGGGCTGGCGCGGCGCGGCTTCCTGCGCGGGCTGGCGCTGGCGCGACATTGCTAAGGGTCCAAACTCAATCAGGACAGGGTCATGACGGAGCCGATTTCGGTGTCGGGCAAGGCGCGCGAAGGGAGCGATGCTGAGGCATCTTGACCGCCAAGCAACGCTGCCCGGCGCCGAAATCGGCCCGCCGCCGCAGGCGGTCGCCTGGAGAAGGCCACCGGACGGCGTCGCTTGCTTGCGCGTAGCTCTGCTACGCGACGGCGCTACGCTCCTTGCCGGTGGCCTTCTCCGGGCGATCATGATCCTTGTCCTGCTTGAGTTTGGACCCTAGAGCGGTTGCCCTGACGCGTCACCCCGGCTAGGCGGCGGCGATGCAACCGTTGGTCGGCATCATCATGGGCAGCACGTCCGATTGGGACACGATGCGCCATGCCGCCGACAAGCTCGACGGATTGGGCGTGCCGTACGAAACGAAGGTCGTATCGGCTCACCGTACGCCACAACGCCTCTACGATTATGCGAATAGCGCGGCCGGTCGCGGATTGAAGGTCATCATCGCGGGCGCTGGCGGTGCGGCGCACCTGCCCGGCATGGCGGCGGCGATGACGCATCTGCCGGTGCTCGGCGTGCCGGTCGAGAGTAAGGCGCTGAAGGGCGTCGACAGCCTCTATTCGATCGTCCAGATGCCGGGCGGTATTCCGGTGGGCGCGCTGGCGATCGGCAAGCCCGGCGCGATCAATGCCGGCCTGCTGGCGGCAGCGATACTGGCGACGAGCGACGACGCGCTGGCCGAACGATTGCAAGCGTGGCGCGCGAACCAGACCGATGGCGTCGCGATCGATCCCGAATAGTTCCACATTCCGTTCGCCCTGAGCTTGTCGAAGGGCCGGTCTTCTTTTTACAAGCTCTGTTCGAACCGATTTCGGGAGGTATCGCGTGACAGTCCTGCCCCCCGGCTCCACGATCGGCATCCTCGGCGGCGGCCAGCTCGGCCGGATGCTGGCGTCGGCGGCCGCCGAGCTCGGCTACCACACCCACATCCTCGCGCCCGATGCCGAAAGCGTCGCGGCGCAGACCGCGTCAAGCTTTACCCGCGCCGACTATCACAGCCGCATCGTGCTCGACGAGATGGCGGCGCGTTGCGACGTCGTGACCTACGAGTTCGAGAATATCGCGATCGAGCCGATCGACTATCTGGCGGGCAAGGTGCCGGTCCATCCCGCGCCCGCCGCGCTGGCGATCGCGCAAGACCGTGCCAACGAGAAGGCGTTCGTCGATGCGATCGGCGGCCGGACCGCGCCGTGGCGGCGCGTCGAGACGCTGGAGGAACTGCGCGCGGCGCTCGGCGAGATCGGTGCGCCCGCGATCCTGAAGACGCTGCGGCTCGGCTATGACGGCAAGGGGCAGGTGCGCATCGCCGCGCCCGACGAAGCCGAGGCGGCGTGGAGCGCGATCGGCGGGCGTCCGGCGATCCTGGAAGGATTTGTCGAGTTCAGCCACGAATTCTCGATCATCCTGGCGCGCGGCACCGGCGGTGCGATGGTCAGCTACCCGCCGCCGTGGAACCGGCACGTGGACGGTATCCTCGCGACCTCGACCTTGCCGGCGCCGGCCGAGATCGCCGCGCAATGGGGCGTCGCTGCCGCGCTGACCGGGCGGATCGCCGACACGCTCGATTATGTCGGCGTGCTGGCGTGCGAGTTCTTCGCGACCGCCGCCGGGCCGGTGTTCAACGAAATGGCGCCGCGCGTGCACAATTCGGGGCACTGGACGATCGAAGGCGCGGTGGCATCGCAGTTCGAGAACCACATCCGCGCGATCGCCGGCCTGCCACTCGGCGATACCGCGCTGACCGCGCCGGCGGTCGAGATGGAGAATCTGATCGGCGACGCCGGCGACCGCTGGGTCGAAATCCTCGCCGAGCCCGGCGCCCACCTCCACCTCTACGGCAAGGGCGATGCGCGACCGGGGCGCAAGATGGGCCATGTCACCCGACTGCGGCGCGACCTGCCGGCGTAGTTTGCAGCGGCACCGGCCCACTCCTCCACCTCCCATAGCATATCCTAAACGGGAGGCCGGGTAGGGGAGCGGGCCGGTGCCGCCCTGGCTTCAGTGCACGGTGCCGACCGCGCGGTCGGCGGCCATCACCCCGATCAGTCGTTCGATCTGGCGCCAGCGGCAGAAGTGGATGTGGTTGCCCAGGTTACGGCTCTTGTCGGCGCGCGCCGCGGCTTCGAGCTCGGCATGATCCCCGAACGATGCGATCAGTTCCTCGGCGGCCTGGACGGACATACGGTCGGCGAGGAACAGATGCATGCGATACTCCAGAGACTGGCCGCGTCCGTGCGGTCCACCGCGCCGCTACAAGCATCGTGCCAGCGGCGGGGATCGGCGGAAGGGTGCGGATCGCGGTGGTAAACGCACCATCGGGATCCTGTCTCTATTGTCCCGGTGCGGGACACTGGCGTCCCGATCCGGAACATGCCAGACGCGCTAGCGCCATGGAACGTCCGCCCGCCCCCTCGAATAATCCCCCCGCCGGCGGTTGCCTGGTCGCGATCGGCATCATCGCCGGCGCCGCGTACGGGGTGGTCGCGGGACATGCGACGACGGCGCTGCTAATCGGTACCGGCGTGGGCATCGCGGCCGCGGTCGCGGTGTGGCTGCGGGAACGGCGCTGATCGGCTAATCGACAGTCGCGGCTGACGGTCAGCGCAGCGACCGCGTCAGGCGCACCACGCGGCCGACGATGTCGGCGCGGTCGGCGCGTACCGGTGCGATCGCCGGCGTCACCGGATTGTCGCTGGCGATGTGCAGGTCGAACCCGATCCGCGCGACTCGCTTGACCAGCAACGCGCCGTCGAGCCGCAACACGAACAGCCCGGCGCGCGACGACAGCCGGCGATCGGCGGTATCGACGAACAAGGCATCGCCATCGGCGATGGTCGGCTCCATCGATTCGCCGCGCGCGACGATCATGGTGAGCGCGCCGGGCGTCACGCCGAGCCGCGCCACGACGCGCGGGTCGATCCGCTCCTCACCGACGATGCGATCGTCCTCGACCAGCCGTCCGGGACCGGCCGCCGCCTCGGCATCGATGCGCGGCACCGCGACCATGTCGTCGCGCGGCTCGCCCCCCAATATGCTGTCGTCGACGCCGAAGAATGCCGCAAGCAATCGCCGCGCGTCTTCGTCAAGCCGGCGGGGGGTGCCGCGCTTCACGAACTGCTGAAGATACGCCTCGTTACGCCCGACCATGCGCGACAGCCGCGCGAGGCTGATTCCGCGCGCCTCCGCCAATTGCACCAAAGTCGACCGGACCTCCGCCACGATCGATCCATAGTCGTAGGAAATTTCCTAGACAAGTTGGAAATACGAACAGAACAAGAACATACATCGAGCGAGTCGAAAGGGTGTTGTCGATGCATGTCGGGTGGGAAGTGGAGAAGTTTCTACGGCGATCGGGAATGGCGCCGACCAAGTTCGGGCGGCTGGCGGTCAACGATCCGCGCTTCGTGCTCGATTTGCGGATGGGGCGCGAGCCGCGGGCAGCGACGGCGGCGCGCGTACTGGGGTTCATCCGCGGGCAGGATTCGGTGCGATGAGCGGGCGCGAAGCGGAATGCCTGCGCGCGCTGGTGCGGTCGGCCGCGCCCCTGGCGGTCAGCGCGAGCGCGGTGCGGCGGCGGCGCTGGGCATCGGCGCTGTTCGTCGGCGAGCGGTTGACGGTCGGAGTGGCGGCGGCGGACGATCAGGCGCTCGACGCCTGGCTGGCATCGCTGCCGGAAGCGGATTTACCGATGCGGAGCGGGTTCGTCGCGAGCGCCGAAGTCACCGCGCGCGACGCGGGGCGCGCAACGCTCGACCTGCTGGTAATCGACGGGGACTAGAGGGGCAGGGCGCTTTATGCCCCGGCGTCAGTTGTATCCCTTCAACTCGTCACCGACGATCCGCACGACATGGAGCACGTTGGTCGATCCCGGTGTCTTGAACGGCACGCCGGCCATCACGATCACCCGGTCGCCCGCCGCCGCGAGCTTGTGACGCAGCACCATGCGCTTGGCCTTGGCGACCATGTCCTCGAACGAATCGACGTCGCGGGTGTGGACGGCATAGGCGCCCCACAGCAGGCCGGTTCGCCGCGCCGTCTCCATCTTCGGGGTCAGCACCATCAGCGGCACCGACGGCCGCTCGCGCGCGATGCGCCGCGCGGTCGATCCGCTGCTGGTGAAGCAGACGATCGCGGCGGCGTCGATCGTGCGGGCGATGTTCTTGGCCGCTTCCGACAGCGCATCGGCGGTGGTCGGGTCGGACTGCACCACGGTGAAGTGGATGCGGTCGCCGTGCATCGGGTCGCGCTCCACCGCCTCGCCGATCGCGTTCATCATCGCGACCGATTCGATCGGCCACTTGCCCGCCGCCGACTCCGCCGACAGCATGATCGCGTCGGCGCCGTCATAGATCGCGGTCGCGACGTCGGAGACTTCGGCGCGAGTTGGGGAGGGGCTTTCGATCATCGATTCGAGCATCTGCGTCGCGACGACCACCGGCTTGCCTTGGCGGCGCGCGGTCTCGACGATCCGCTTCTGCAACGGCGGCACCGACTGCGGTGGCAGCTCGACGCCCAGGTCACCGCGCGCGACCATCACGCCGTCGCACGCCTCGACGATTTCCTCCAGTCGGTCGATCGCCGCCGGCTTCTCGATCTTCGCGAGCAATGCCGCCTTGCCGCCGATCAGCTTGCGCGCTTCCCACAGATCGTCGGGCCGCTGGACGAAGCTCAGCGCGATCCAGTCAACGCCCTGCTCGACCGCGAACGACAGGTCGCTACGGTCCTTTTCGGTCAGCGCCGCCATCGGCACGACCACGTCGGGCACGTTGAGGCCCTTGTTGTTCGACAGCGCGCCGCCGACCTCGACGTTGGTGACGATCCGGTCGGGCCCGCATTCGAGCACGCGCAGCACCAGCTTGCCGTCGTCGAGCAGCAACCGCGCGCCGACCTCCATCGCCTCGAAAATCTCGCGATGCGGCAGTTCGACGCGGCTCGCGTCGCCCGGCGCCTTGTCGCGGTCGAGCACGAACATGCTGTCGGTCTCCAGCATAACGCGCCCCTCGGCGAACTTGCCGACGCGCAGCTTGGGCCCTTGCAAGTCGGCGAGGATCGTCGTCGGCCGGCCGTATCTCTTCTCCAGCCCGCGGATCGCCTCGATCACGCTGACCTTCGACGCCTGGTCGCCATGGCTCATGTTGACGCGAAACGCGTCGGCGCCCGCCTCGAACAGCTTGCCGATCATTTCGGGCGTGTTGCTCGCCGGGCCGAGCGTCGCGAGCACGCGGACCTTGCGAGAGCGGGGGGCGGTGGCCTTGGTCATGCGATCCTCTTCGCTTGTCGCGCGCCGGCTGTAGCCCCTATCTGCGCCGGATCAACCTTGGAGCATACGAATGGATAGCCTCGATCGACTCGACGATGCGGTGGCGGCGGCGGCGTTCCGCCGGCTGGTGCGTCACCTGCGCCATCGCAGCGACGCGCAGAACATTGATTTGATGGGACTTGCCGGATTCTGCCGCAACTGCCTGTCCGACTGGGTGGGGGAGGCCGGCGGCCTCGACAAGGCGGCGGCGCGCGAGGTGATCTACGGCATGCCGTACGACGAATGGCGCGCTGCGCATCAAGGGGAAGCGACGCCCGAGCAGTTGCGGCGGATGGAGGAAAGCGTCGCGAAGAACGCGTGACGAATCGGGGCGTGCTGGCTATTGCCCCCGGTTCCATTGCGAGCGCCCGGAGCGCCGCTTTTCATCTAACGGGGATTTATGGTCGAGGAACGTGGTGAGGGCATGGGCGGCGGACGCGTCGCCGCCGAGGAACTGAAGCTGCTGATCGAGCGCGCCGAGCGGCTCGAGGAAGAGAAGAAGGGCATCGCCGACGACATCAAGGACGTGATGGCCGAGGCGAAGAGCCGCGGGTACGACACCAAGGCGATCCGCAAGATCATGTCGATCCGCAAGAAGAAGCGCGAGGAATATCACGAGGAGGAAGCGATCCTCGAAACCTACATGCAGGCGCTGGGCATGCTGTGATCGCTGGCGCGGGGGTCCGCGCCGGCATTGGCCTAAGAACGGCGAGAAGCGATGAAAAAGGGGCGCGGGGTCTGACCGTGCCCCTTTTTGTTTGTCCCGGCGCGATCGCGCGCCGTGGCGGTACTCGCCTACATGACCGCGCTGGAGTCCGGCCGGCGCGCGCAGGGATCAGCCCGCCAGCTTCTTCGCCGCGTCGAGCAATTCGGTCGGGAACATCGCGATGATAGTCGAATTGTGCTCGACGCCGATCTCCGTCAGCGTCTGCAATCGCCGGAGTTCCAGCGCGCCGGGGACGCGGCCGATCTCGGCCGCCGCCTCGGTCAGCTTGCGCGACGCTTCCTGCTCGCCCTCCGCCTTGATGATGCGTGCGCGCTTCTCGCGGATCGCTTCGGCCTCCTTGGCGATCGCGCGCTGCATCTGCGGCGGAATGTCGAGGTCCTTGATCTCGACCGAATCGAACTCGACGCCCCAGCGGTTGCAGCGCGACGTCAGCAGGTCGAGCAGCCGCGCGTTGATGACGGTACGGTCCTTCAGCATCTGGTCGAGGTCCGACTGACCGATCGCGTCGCGCATGGCGGTCTCGGCCGCCTGGACGATCGCCGAAGTCCAGTTGGTCACCGTCGTGACCACCCCCGCCGGATCGAACGCGCGGAACCAGATGACGGCATTCACGCGCACCGCCACGCCGTCGCGCGTTACCGTCTCCTGCGCGTCGAGGGCGTAGGTGATGGTGCGCGTGTCGACCTTCACGACGCGTTCGACGATCGGGATCAGCCAGAACCAGCCCGGTCCTTTGCTCGATTGCAGGCGCCCGAGCCGGAAGACGACGCCGCGCTCATATTCCTGGTTGATGCCGAACGACTTAAGCGCGAGCAGCAGGGCGATGCCGGTCGGCACAGCGAAAAACAGCCATGTCAGGGGAAGCACGTTTGCCTCGAAGATGCCGCGGACAAGCGGCGTGGCGCGGCGGTTGCCGCTAGCCATCGTATACGCCCGTTGCAGGGGCGAAACATTGCTGAATCGATGCAATCGTGGATGCAGATGTTGCACGATGAAAAAAGGGCGCCCGGCGTGATCCGGGCGCCCTTTTTTCCGTGTCGCCGCAGCGAAGCCGCGTCGTCGGTCCTTGCCTTAGCAAGGCCGGCCGTACAGCGCGTCGCGATCGTCGGCTTCGCCTCGATCGCGCAGGGCCGAACGTGGTCGGCTCTACGCGCTGTAGTACATATCGAACTCAACCGGGCTCGGGGTCATCTCGAACCGGGCGACGTCGGCGCGCTTGATCTCGATATAGGCCTCGATCTGATCCTTCGAGAACACGTCGCCCTTCAGCAGGAAGTCGTGATCGGCCTCCAGGCTGTCGAGCGCTTCGCGTAGCGAACCGCACACGGTCGGCACTTCGGCGAGTTCGGCGGGCGGCAGGTCGTAGAGGTTCTTGTCCATCGCCTCGCCCGGGTGGAGCCGGTTCTGGATGCCGTCGAGGCCCGCCATGAACAGCGCCGCGTACGCGAGATACGGGTTCGCCATCGCGTCCGGGAAGCGCACTTCGACGCGCTTCGCCTTGGCGCCGGTGCCGTACGGAATACGGCACGACGCCGAGCGGTTGCGCGACGAATAGGCCAGC
This sequence comes from Sphingomonas sp., assembly GCF_017304635.1. Taxonomy (GTDB): domain Bacteria; phylum Pseudomonadota; class Alphaproteobacteria; order Sphingomonadales; family Sphingomonadaceae; genus Sphingomonas. The sequence goes on along the minus strand of NZ_JAFKMA010000003.1, from coordinate 50,259 downwards.
AGCACCGGCGCTTCGTAGCCCGGCACCAGCCGCTTGTAGCTGTTGGTGGTCGGGTTGGTGAAGGCGTTGAGCGCCTTGGCATGCTTGATGATGCCGCCGATGAAATAGAGGCACATATCGCTCAACCCGGCATAGCCGTTGCCCGCGAACAGCGGCTCCTTGCCTTTCCAGATCGACAGGTGGGTGTGCATGCCCGAGCCGTTATCTTCCTTGATCGGCTTCGGCATGAAGGTCGCCGACTTGCCATAGGCGTGCGCGACCTGGTGCACGACATACTTGTACACCTGCATGCGGTCGGCGGTCTGGGTCAGCGTGCCGAAGGTCAGGCCGAGCTCGTGCTGTGCGGCGGCGACCTCGTGGTGATGCTTGTCGCAGGGCAGGCCCATTTCGAGCATGGTCGAGACCATCTCGCCGCGAATATCGACCGCCGAGTCGACCGGTGCGACCGGGAAGTAGCCGCCCTTGGCGCGCGGACGATGGCCGAGATTGCCGCCCTCATAATCGCGGCCGCTGTTGGTCGGCAGTTCGATATCGTCGATCTTGTAGAACGACTGCGCATAGCTCGTCTCGAACTGGACGTTGTCGAACATGAAGAACTCGGCCTCGGGACCGACATAGACGGTGTCGCCGATGCCCGTGGTCTTGAGATACGCCTCGGCGCGCTTGGCGGTCGAACGCGGGTCGCGAGCGTAGAGCTCGCCGGTCGACGGCTCGACGATGTCGCACACCAGGATCAGCATCGGCGTCGCCGAGAACGGATCGATGAATGTCGCGTCCAGATCCGGCTTCAGAATCATGTCCGACTCGTTGATCGCCTTCCAGCCCTCGATCGACGACCCGTCGAACATGAAGCCGTCGGTCAGCTCGTCCTCGCCGACCACCGACGACACCATCGTCAGATGCTGCCACTTGCCCTTGGGATCGGTGAAGCGCAGGTCGACCCACTCGATCTCCTCTTCCTTGATCTTGCTCAGGATGTCGTTCGCGGACGTCGCCATGGTGTTTCCTTCTTGTCGTCACCCCGGCGAAAGCCGGGGTCGCTGAGTAATTGAGAGGCCCCGGCCTTCGCCGGGGCGACGGATCGGGTCAGATCGCCGCTTCGTCGCGCTCGCCGGTGCGGATGCGGAGCACGGTCTCGACCGGGATGACGAAGATCTTGCCGTCGCCGATGCGGCCGGTCTGCGCGGCCCCGGCGATCGCCTCGACCACACGGTCGGCGAGGCTGTCCTCGACCACGACTTCCAGCTTCACCTTGGGCAGGAAGTCGACGACATATTCGGCGCCGCGATAGAGTTCGGTATGGCCCTTCTGCCGGCCGAAACCCTTGGCCTCGGTGACGGTGATCCCGCTCACCCCGACCTCGTGCAGCGCTTCCTTCACTTCGTCGAGCTTGAACGGCTTGATGATCGCTTCGATCTTTTTCACAGGTGCCCCTCGCAATTGGCAATTCCGTTTACAGGAAGCGTGCCAATCGGTCGAGCGGAGGAGAAGCCTGCGCCGTGGGTAAAAGTTGTGCTTAGTAATTGGGCAGATGGGGTTGGCGTGCCCAAAGCCAAGGCAATTCGATCGTCATTGCGAGCGTAGCGAAGCAATCTAGCGCCCCGCGCGGAACGCTGGATTGCTTCGCTACGCTTGCAATGACGCAACGACGTCGAAGTCCGCCGCGGCAAAGCCGCGTCGTCGGTCCTTGCCGAAGCAAGGCCGGCCGTGAGCGCCTCAAGCGCGAATTTAGCTTATGCTAAATTCCTTGCCGGCGCTCAGTATGGCGGTTTATCGAACCCAGCCGGGCTCGCCGTGAAGATCTCGCATCCGTCTTCGGTGATGCCGATCGAGTGCTCGAACTGCGCCGACAGCGAGCGGTCGCGGGTGACGGCGGTCCAGCCGTCGTCGAGCAGCTTCACGTCGGGCTTGCCGATATTTATCATCGGCTCGATCGTGAAGATCATGCCGGGCTTCAATTCCGGGCCGGTGCCGGGGCGGCCGACATGGACGACTTCGGGCGCGTCGTGGAACAGGCGGCCGACGCCGTGGCCGCAGAAATCGCGGACGACGCCGAAGCGGTGCGCCTCGGCATGGCGCTGGATCGCATGCGCGACGTCGCCCATCGTGTTGCCCGGCTTGGCCTGCTCGATCCCGAGCATCAGGCATTCGTAGGTCACGTCGACCAGCCGCTTCGCCTTGATCGAGACGGTGTCGCCGACCAGGTACATGCGGCTGGTGTCGCCGTGCCAGCCGTCGAGCAGCGGCGTCACGTCGATGTTGACGATGTCGCCGTCCTTAAGCTGCCGCTCGCCCGGAATGCCGTGACAGACGACGTGGTTGATCGAGATGCAGCTCGAATGCGTGTAGCCGCGATAGCCGAGCGTCGCCGGCGCCGCGCCGCCCGCGACCATGAAATTGCGGATTAGGTCGTCCAATTCGCCCGTCGTCATCCCCGGCACCACATGCGGCACCAGCATGTCGAGCGTCTCGGCGGCCAGGCGCCCGGCCTTGTGCATGCCGTCGAAGGCATCGCGGCTATAGAGCTTGATGGCGCCGTTGCGCTCGAGATGCGCGTCGCTGGTCACGGTCACGTATTCGGTCATGGCGCGCGATATAGCGATGACGGCGCGATTTTGCGAGGCTAAGCGAGCGGACATGAGCGAGCGCATCTGGACCGCGGCGTTGGTGGTGATCGGCGACGAGATCCTGTCCGGCCGGACGCAGGACAAGAACGTCGCGCAGATCGCCGCGTGGCTCAACGTCCAGGGCATCCGGCTCGCGGAGGTGCGCGTGGTGGCGGACCGTGAGGACGCGATCGTCGAGGCGGTCAACGCTCTGCGCGCGCGCAACGACTATCTGTTCACGACCGGCGGGATCGGACCGACCCACGACGACATCACCGTCGACGCGATCGCCGCGGCGCTGGGCGTCGGCGTGGTGCATCATCCCAAGGCGGTCGCCGTGCTCGAACGCTATTACGCAACGCGCGGGGGGACGACCGCGGCGCGGCTGCGGATGGCGCGCGTGCCGGACGGCGCCGACCTGATCGAGAACAAGGTATCGGGCGCGCCGGGTATCCGCATCGGCAACGTCTTCATCATGGCCGGCGTGCCGCACATCACTGCGGGCATGCTCGACGCGCTGACCGGCACGCTGGAGGGCGGCCGGCCGGTGGTCAGCAAGACGATCGGCTGCTGGGTCGCGGAAAGCGAAGTCGCCGACCTGTTGCGCGAGACCGAGCGGGCGCATGGGGGCGTCGCGATCGGCAGCTATCCGTTCTTTCGCGACGGAAGGACCGGCGCGAATTTCGTCGTACGCAGCCCCGATGCCGTATTGGTCGACGCGACGATCGCCGACCTGACCCGGCGATTGACGATCGCGGGCCGCGACGTGACCGACGGCGGCATCTGACACGCAACTTACCGCGTCCTCACGAGTTTTGCTGCGGGCGGGGAACTACCTAGATCATTGCCGGCACCAAAAGGATTCGTGCATGCCTGACGCGACGACGATCATTCCTGTCATCCTGTCGGGAGGATCGGGCACGCGGCTGTGGCCGATGTCGACGCCGGAAACGCCCAAGCAACTGCTGCCGCTGACCGCCGAACGTACCATGCTGCAACTGACCGCGGCGCGGACGGCGAGCGACGGCTTTGCGGCGCCGATCGTCGTCGCCAATACGCGTCACGCCGACCCGATCGACGCGCAGCTGGAGGCGATCGGCCATCCCGCGAGCACGCTGATCCTAGAGCCGGTCGCGCGCAACACCGCGCCGGCGATCGCGCTGGCCGCACTGGCCGCGGACTCGGACGCCGCGTTGCTGGTGATGCCGTCCGACCATGTCATCGCCGACACGCCCGCTTTCCACGCCGCGATCGCCGCGGCGCTGCCGATGGTCGAGCAGGGCTGGCTGGTGACGTTCGGCATCGACCCGCACGCGCCGGAGACCGGCTATGGCTGGATCCATGTCGGCGAGAGCGTCGGCCCGCGCGTGCACAAGGTCGCCAAGTTCGTCGAGAAGCCGCCACGCGACCGGGCGGAGGCAATGCTGGCGGCGGGCGACCACGTCTGGAACGGCGGTATCTTCCTGTTCCGCGCCGACGCGTTTTTGGGTGCGCTGGCGGTACATGCGCCCGACATGCTGCACGCCGCGCAACAGGCGATGCTGAAGGCGTCGCGCGAAGGCAATCGCGTCTATCCCGATGCCGAGACGTTCGCGGCCAGCCCCTCCGAATCGATCGACTATGCGGTGATGGAGAAAGCGGAACGTGTGGCCGTCGTGCCGGTCAGCATGGGCTGGAGCGACGTCGGCAGCTGGGATGCGCTGCACGAGATCAGCCATTGTGATGCGACGGGCAACGTCTGCAAGGGCGACGTCGTCGCGGTCGAGACCGAGAACAGCCTGATCCACGCGGACGGCGTCCGCGTCGCGCTGGTCGGCGTCAGCGACCTGATCGTCGTCGCCAACGGCCGCGACGTATTGGTGATGCCGCGCGGCCGCAGCCAGGAAGTGAAGAAGCTGATCGAAGCGATGAAAGCGAGCGAACCCAAGAATTAGTGCGGCTAATTCGCGGGCGCGGCGTGCTGCGGCGATCCCGGCCGGGGGCGCCCCGGTGCCGACCGACGACACGACTTTGCCGCGTCGTCCCAGCCTACTTCAAGCCCTTCGCCATCCGCAGATGTTCTGCCTCGGTCGGCAACCACGCGCCGGCATATTGCTTCAACTCGGGCCAGTCGTTGCCGTTCTGCGAGAAATAGGTGAGGCCCCCCACCGTGTTCTGATGCGACGCGACCTCGGCGGCGGCATAGGCGGCATCGAACGCCGCGCCCGTCTTGCCCTTCAGCCCGTCGAGCATCGCCTGCTGCGCCTTGGTGAAATGCAGCTCGGGCGTCATCGGCGGGTGCATCCCGGCCATCACCGTCTTCAGTTTCGCGGCCGATGCCGCGTGTGCCGCGATCATCGCGGCGGCGAACGTCTTGACCTGCGGCGATCGCCAGGCGGTCAGCGCCATCCTCGCGGCCGTCAGTTCGAACGCATCGGCGGCGGCGGCGGAGTTGATGAAGGATTGCCCGGCGGTCTGCGCAGCCTTGAATTTCTCGCCCATCATCATGCCGCTCATGCCCGCCATGTTGATCGGGGCGGGGGCGGCGGGCGCGTCGACCGTGTTGGCCGATTCGCCCTTCGAACACGCGGCAAGCGCGGTCGCCGCCAGCAGCACGATCGCGGTACGTGTCACGCCATCAGCCCTTCGACCTGGTCGAGCGTGTCCTTGAACGTCGCGACCACCGCCTGGTACGGCGCCGGTGACGCCATATCGAGGCCGGCGCGCTTCAGGATGTCGTACGGATAGTCCGACCCACCCGCCTTCAGCACGCTCAGGTAATTGTCGCGCTCCTTCGCACCGCCCTTCAGGATCGACCGCGCGAAATACGACGCCGCCGAGATGCAGGTCGCATACTGATAGACGTAGAAGCTGTTGTAGAAATGCGGGATATACGCCCATTCCGACGCATAGGTGTCGGAGATCGCGACCTTCGGCCCGTGATAGCGCTTCAACAGGTCGAGATACATCGCGCTGAACTTCTCGCCCGACATGCCCTCGCCGGCCTCCGCCTTGTCGTGCGCGGCGAGCTCGAACTCGGCGAACATCGCCTGACGGTAGAAAGTGCCGCGGATGCTCTCGAGCTGTTGGCCGAGGTAGAAGATCTTCTCCTGTTTGGTCCTGGCCTTCGCGACCATGTACGCGGCGAGCAACTGCTCGTTGCAGGTCGAGGCGATCTCCGCGGTGAAGATCGGATAGTCGGACTTGTCGTAAACCTGGTATTTGTTCGCGAGCAGCGAGTGCATCGCATGGCCCCATTCGTGGGCGTAGGTGGTCAGCCCGTCGTAATTCTCGCCCAGGTTGAGCAGCAGATATGGATGCACGTCGTACGCCGCGCCGGGGTTCATGTACGCGCCCGATTTCTTGCCGGGGCGGGGCAGAGGATCCATCCACTTGCCCGCGGTCGCCTTGGCGAAGATCTCGGCATATTCGGGGCCGAGCGGCTTGACCGCCTCGATCGTGATCCCGCGCATCTCCGGCACCGTCACGCGCTTGTCGAGCTGCACCAGCGGCGGATAGATGTCGTAATAGGCCATGTCGGGCAGGCCGAGCAGGCGGCGGCGCAGTTCGAAATAGCGGTGAAGCTGAGTCAGGCCGTTGTTGGTCTCCGCGACCAGCGTGCGGTACACCCCTTCCGGCACGTTGTTGCCCGACAGCGCCATCGCGAGCGAGGTCGGATATTTGCGCGCCTTCTTGCGGAAGATGTCGGCCTTGATCTTCGACGCATAGGCCGCGCCGAGCGAGCTCTGGAACCTGCCGTATTCGGCCCAGAACGTGTCGAACACCAATTTGCGGTCGGCGCGGTTGGGCGCGTTGCGCGTCAGCGTATAGGCCTGGTCGTCGAGCCGCACCTGCTTCCCCGTCGACAGCGTGATCGTCGGCCAGGGAATGTCGGAGGCGACGAGTTGCTCGCGGATATTGCCCGGCCCCGCCAGCGGCGCGCCGGCCCCGGCGAGGATTGCCTCGCTTTCCGGCGTCAGCGTGTGGGCGGCCTGGCGTTCGGTATCGGCCAGCGCGAAGTCGAACCGCTTCTTCAGCGTGGCGTTGCTCGCGACGAACTGGTCGATCTTCGCCTTGCCCAGGCTGAGGATTTCTGGGCTGGCCCAGGCGGTCGCCTCGCCGAACGCGGTATAGAGATCGGTCGCCTGCGCCTCGTGCTCCTGATTGGCGGCGACGCGGAGGTCCTCGTCCCCCTTCAGGCTGGCATAGGTGTAGATGCGGCCGATCGTGCGGCCGAGGTCGGACTGCGCGACCAGGAAGGCGGCGAGCGTGTCGGCGCTGTCGCCCAGCTTGCCCTGATACTTGGCGAGTCCGGGGATCGCGGCCAGCGCGGCCTTGCGCGCGGCATCCCACGCGGCGTCGCTGGGGTAGAGGTCGCCCAGATCCCATTGCGCGCCGCCGCCCGTCGCTTGCGCCCAGGCCGGCAACGCGGCGACCGTACTGGCGAGCGCCGCGGCGGCGATGGCTTCACGGCGGGACAATGCGGTCATGGTCGATCCTCGGGGAGTGATATGATGGCCGCGACTGTGTCGCGAGCGCCGCCGAAAGGGAAGCGCGATTTCGACGGCTTGCGCCCGTCGCCCGCCGACGCCAGACCGTAGCGATGACCGACTTCACCCTGCACGAATTCAGCGACGCGCTCGCGCCCGATTTCTACCGGATCAACGCGCAGTGGATCGCCGACATGTATCGGCTGGAGCCGACCGACATCGACGTGCTCGAGAACCCGCGCGCCCGCATCGTCGATCGCGGTGGCGCGATCCTGTTCGTCGCGGACCCCGAACTCGGCATCGTCGGCACCTGCGCGTTGCAAAAGACCGGCGAGCGCCAGTTCGAGCTGACCAAGATGGGCGTCATGCCCGAAGCGCGCGGGCGCAAGGCGGGTGAGTTCCTGCTCCGCGCCACGATCGAGCGCGCCTTCGCGATGGGTTGCGACCGGCTCTATTTGCTCAGCAACGCGAAGGGCGCCGCGGGTGTGCATCTGTATGAGAAGCTGGGGTTCGTCCACGACGTGGGGATCATGGCGGAGTTCGGCGCGCGGTATGAGCGGTGCAACGTGGCGATGGTGTATCGGGGGGAGGGTGATGGCCGGTAACGACCCATTTGCGGACGTCGACACCCGCTCGATCTATCACAGGGCCGACAGGTTAAGCCGACGATCCTATTCCATTATTTTGGCTGTAAGAAGCATTTCAGCGCAGCGCTTCCACGGGTTTTGAGCGACTTCTGGTCGGAGAGGCGGCCGCCGACCCGCTTCAGCGGCCGCACCATAGAGAAAATCCGAAATCGTCCCCACTTCCCAGCCAAGCGGCCCGGATGAATACTTATATTCATCCGGATTTGCTTCATATATTTCCCGATCGGCGTCGAAGTCTGCCGCCAAAGCATGAAGGAACGAGCCGAAGCTCTGTTCGTCGTGAACCAGTTCAAGCAGCGCGTCGAGATCGTTTGGAGCCATGCGCCGCAGGATGCGCCCATGGCCTCAAAAGGGCAATGTTCGCTTCCCACCCATTAGCCAACTCTCAGGCATAACAAGAGGGCCGGCGGATTGATCCGTCGGCCCTTTTCTTTGCTTCGAGCGGGCGGTGCGGACGGGATTTCCGCGCCGTGGGCTGGTACTTCGGGCCGGGGCGGCGCGGAGTTAATCCGCGCCGTCGGTCGAGCCTGCGGCTCGCCGGCCGTTCGGATTTCGTGTCCGGGGCAGCTCGCGCTGCCCCGGTCCGAAATCAGAAGTCCATGCCGCCCATGCCGCCCATGCCGCCGCCGCCCATCGGCATCGCCGGCTTGTCCTCGGGCATCTCGCTCACGGCCGCTTCGGTCGTGATGAGCAGGCCCGCGACCGACGCCGCGTTCTGAAGCGCGGTGCGGACGACCTTGGTCGGGTCGATCACGCCGGCCTGGACCAGGTTCTCGTACGTGTCGGTCTGGGCGTTGAAGCCGAGCGTCGGGTCGTTGCCCTCGAGCAGCTTGCCCGAGACCACCGCGCCGTCGTGACCGGCATTGGTCGCGATCTGGCGGACCAGCGCGGTCAGCGCCTTGCGGACAATGTCCACGCCGCGGGTCTGATCGTCGTTCTGGCCGTTGATGCCTTCCAGCGCCTTCGTCGCGTACAGCAGCGCGGTGCCGCCACCGGGGACGATGCCTTCCTCGACCGCGGCGCGAGTCGCGTGCAGCGCGTCGTCGACGCGATCCTTGCGCTCCTTCACCTCGACCTCGGACGCGCCGCCGACCTTGATGACAGCGACACCGCCGGCGAGCTTCGCCAGACGCTCCTGGAGCTTCTCGCGATCGTAATCGCTGGTCGTGTTCTCGATCTGCTGACGGATCGCCTCGGTGCGGCCCTTGATCGCATCGGCTTCACCGGCCCCATCGACGATGGTAGTGTTGTCCTTGTCGATCGAGACGCGCTTGGCGGTGCCGAGCATGCCGACCGTCACGTTCTCGAGCTTGATGCCCAGGTCTTCCGAGATCATCTCGCCCTTGGTCAGGATCGCGATGTCTTCCAGCATCGCCTTGCGGCGATCGCCGAAGCCCGGCGCCTTCACCGCCGCGACCTTCAGGCCGCCGCGCAGCTTGTTGACGACGAGAGTGGCCAGCGCCTCGCCCTCGATATCCTCGGCGATGATGAGCAGCGGACGGCCCGACTGCACGACCGCTTCCAGGATCGGGAGCATCGCCTGCAGGTTCGACAGCTTCTTCTCGTGGATCAGGATGTACGGATCGGTGAGCTCGACCGTCATCTTCTCGGGATTGGTGATGAAGTACGGCGACAAATAGCCGCGGTCGAACTGCATGCCCTCGACGACGTCGAGCTCGAACTCGAGGCCCTTGGCCTCCTCGACGGTGATGACGCCTTCCTTGCCGACCTTCTCCATCGCCTCGGCGATCTTCTCGCCGACGACGGTGTCGCCATTGGCCGAGATGATGCCGACCTGGGCGATCTCGTTCGAGCCCGAGACGGGCTTCGAGCGCGATTGCAGGTCAGCGACGACCTTCTCGACCGCCTGGTCGATGCCGCGCTTCAGGTCCATCGGGTTCATGCCGGCGGCGACCGACTTCATGCCCTCGCGGACGATCGCCTGCGCCAGCACGGTCGCGGTCGTGGTGCCGTCACCGGCATTGTCGTTGGTCTTCGAGGCGACCTCGCGCAGCATCTGCGCGCCCATGTTCTCGAACTTGTCCTTCAGCTCGATCTCCTTGGCGACGGTGACGCCGTCCTTGGTGATGCGCGGCGCGCCGAAGCTCTTGTCAATCACGACGTTGCGGCCCTTCGGCCCCAGCGTGACCTTGACCGCGTCGGCGAGGATGTCGACGCCCTTGAGAATGCGCTCACGCGCGTCGCGCGAGAATTTAACGTCCTTGGCTGCCATGGTGGCTACCTTTCAAAATTGAAGAAATTGACGGGGGTAGATGTTGGACGGGCTGGCGTCAGCCGACGATGCCCAGAATGTCCGATTCCTTCATGATGAGCAGGTCTTCGCCGTTCAGCTTGACCTCGGTGCCCGACCACTTGCCGAACAGGATCTTGTCGCCCGCCTTGACGTCGAGCGGCGTGACCTTGCCGGCCTCGTCCTTGGTGCCGGCGCCGGCGGCGATGACCTCGCCCTCCTGCGGCTTTTCCTTGGCGGTGTCGGGGATGATGATCCCGCCCGCGGTCTTTTCGTCGGCCTCGATGCGGCGGACGAGAACGCGGTCGTGCAACGGACGGAAGTTCATTGCTGAAGCCCTCATTGTTTGAACTGGAAACATATTGGCACTCGAGTCGATCGAGTGCCAGCGGCGCGCATATGTGCAGCGCCTTGCCGAGCGTCAATGCCGCGCGCGACTATTTTTCGTCGCGCGGAGCGGGGAGCAGGACGAGCCGATCGCGCATCGCCCAGCGCGCGACCAGCAGCACCGACACGACGGCCAGTCCGACCGCGAGCCCGACCCAGATGCCGACTCCCTGCCACCCGGCGCGGAAACCGAGGAATATGGCGGTGCCGAACCCGGCGACCCAATAGCCGAACGCCGCGATCACCATCGGCACGCGCGTGTCCTGCAACCCGCGCAGCGATCCCGCCGCGACCGCCTGCGCCCCGTCGAATAGCTGGAACGCCGCGGCGACGACGAGATAGTCCAGCGCCAGCGCGATCTCCCGCGTACGCGTCGGGTCGTTCACGTCGACATAGATGCCGACGATCAGCTTCGGCGCCAGCCAGATCGCGGCGGCGGTCAGCGCCATGAAGCCGGTGCCGCTGACGATCGCCGCCCAGCCGGCGCGGCCGATCCACGCCAGGTCGCGTGCGCCATAGGCCATGCCGACGCGGATCGTCGCCGCCTGCGCGATCCCGAACGGCACCTGGAACGACAAGGCGGCGATGTTGAGCGCGATCGCGTGCGCGGCTACCTCGGTCACGCCGATCAGTCCCATCAGGAACGCCGCCCCGCCGAACAGCCCGCCCTCCAGCGTGAAGGTCAGCGCGATCGGCGCGCCCAGCTTGGCGATCTCGCCCATGCGGCGCCAGTGCGGCACCCACCATTTGCCGAACAGGCGGTATCGCCGCAGCCGCCGGTCGAACGCGAAGATCGCGACATAGGCCAGCATCATCGCGGTCGCGGTGAACAGGCTGGCGATCGCCGACCCCTCCAGCCCCAGCGCGGGAAAGCCGCCATGGCCGAACACCAGCAGCCAGTTGCCGAGCGCGTTGGTGCCGACCGCGCACGCCGTCACCAGCATCGCCCAGCCGGGCCGGCCGAGCGCCGCCGCCACCGTCCGCATCACCCCCGCCCAGATGTTGGGCAGCATCACCCACAGCAGGATGGTCAGGAACGCGCCGCTGCGCGCCGCCACCTGCGGGTTCTGGCCGAGCGCGAGCAGGATGCGCTCGCCGTTCGCCAGCACGATCATGCCGAACGCCCCGCTGATCGCGCCGAGCCACATCGCCATGCGGAACGATCGCCGCACCTGGCGGACGGCATGTGCCCGCGCGCCGAGCTCGGCGGCGATCAGCGGGGCGCAGGCGCCGGTGAACCCGATCAGCGCCCACATGATGAGGCTCAGCAGGAACACGCCCAGCGTCGAGGCGGCGAAGTCGATCGCCGACAGCCGCGCCACGAACATCACGTCGATCGCATAGACCGCCATCTGCAACAGGTTCGCGCCGACCAGCGGCGCGGCGAGCCGGAACAAGGCGCGATATTCGTCGCGCGTCGTCACAGGGGGCGGGCCGGCCAGCGGCGTCAGGGCGACCGGCGCGTCCATGGCGGGGCGGTTAGCCGATGTTTTCAGGACTGGCCACTTTCTTTCCGTCCTTTCCCTCGCCCCTCGCAGAGGGGAGAGGGTTGCGCAGACTTAGGTCGCGCTCCTTCAGCGCGGCCCTAGTCGAAGCTGGGTGAGGGGTGGTGCTCGCGCTTGCGAGCACGCGAGCCTCCGGCTCGCTCGACCCCTCACCCAACCTTCGCTAAGCGGCTGCGCCGCTAAGCTGCGGTATCCCTCTCCCCTGTCCAGGGGAGAGGAAACGGCTGTTGCGTATTGCTCCCACCACACACTTGCGGCTATCGCAGACGTCGAGCGCCGCCCGGCGCCTCGCGGAAGGAATGCCCCTCATGAAACTGGTTCGCGGCGCCTGGAAGGTCCTGGTCGGGATCAAGGACCTGATGGTCCTGCTGTTCATGCTGCTGTTCTTCGGCGCGTTGTTCATGGCGCTGTCGGCCAAGCCCAACGGGTCGGTGCGGACCGGGGCGCTGTTGCTCAAGCTGAACGGCGCGATCGTCGAGCAACCCGCCAATGCCAGCCCGCTCGCCGCGGCACAGGGCGACACGCCGGGCCGCCAGTTCCGCCTGCGCGACCTGATCCGCGCGCTCGACGCCGCGCGTACCGATGATCGCGTCAAGGTCGTGGTGCTCGACCTCGACGGCTATGGCGGCGGCTATCCCGCCGCGGTCGGCGAAGTCGCCGCCGCGATCCGCCGCGTGCGCGACGCGAAGAAGCCGGTGCTGGCCTATGCCACCGCCTATACCGACGGCGCGTACCTGCTTGCCTCCAGCGCCAGCGAAGTGTGGGTCGATCCGATGGGCGGCACGCTGTTCGCCGGCCCCGGCGGCAACCAGCTCTATTACAAGGGGCTGATCGACAAGCTCGGCGTCAACGTCCACGTCTATCGCGTCGGCAAGTTCAAGTCGTACGTCGAGCCCTATATCCGCGCCGACCAGTCGCCCGAGGCGAAGGAAGCGGCGACCGCCCTCTACGGCACGCTGTTCCAGCAGTGGAAGGACCTGGTCCATCAGGCGCGGCCAAAGGCGCAGATCGACGGCTTCCTGACCAACCCGGACCAGGCGGTGGCGGCGACCGATGGCGACATCGCCAAGGCCAATCTGGCGGCCGGGCTGGTCGACAAGCTCGGCGACCGGCTGGCGTTCGGCAAACGCGTCGCGGAACTCGCGGGACCGGCGGCCAAGAGCGTGCCGGGCGACTATGCGACGATCAAATATGACGACTGGGTCGAGGCCAATCCGCTACCCACCGGCGGCGACAAGGTCGGCATCGTCACCGTCGCCGGCGAGATCGTCGACGGCAAGGCGGGGGCGGGATCGGCCGGCGGCGACACCATCGCGCAGGCAGTACTCGACGGTCTCGGGAAGAAAGAGTTGAAGGCGCTGGTCGTGCGGATCGATTCGCCCGGCGGTTCGGCGCTGGCGTCGGAGACGATCCGCCAGGCGATCCTGGAGGCGAAGCGCCAGGGGCTGCCGATCGTCGTGTCGATGGGCGGCCTCGCCGCGTCGGGCGGCTATTGGGTGTCGACCGCGGGCGACATCGTCTTCGCCGAACCGAACACGATCACCGGCTCGATCGGCATCTTCGGCATCATCCCGACGTTCGAGAACTCGCTCGCCAAGCTCGGCATCACGACCGACGGCGTGAAGACCACGCCGCTGTCCGGCCAGCCCGACGTGACCGGCGGCACGACGCCGCAGGTCGATGCGATCCTGCAGAAATCGATCGAGCATGGCTATGCCCAGTTCATCGGCCGCGTCGCCGCCGCGCGCCACATGACGCCGGAACGCGTCAACGAGATCGGCCAGGGTCGGGTGTGGGACGGCGGCAGTGCGCGCCAGCTCGGGCTGGTCGATCGCTTCGGCACGCTCGACGACGCCGTCGCCGAGGCCGCACGGCGCGCCAAGCTCGACCCGGCCAATGTCGAGCGAGTCTATCTCGAAAAGCCGCCGAGCTGGTTCAGCCGCCTCGTCGCCGGCTGGGCGGGCGACCGCGACGACGACAGCGCGTCGGACGATCAGGCGCGCGGCGTGTTCGCGGTGATCGCTGCCGAGCGCCACGACATGCTGGCGCGCGCGATCGGCGACGCGAAGCGGCTGTCGCAGGTTCGCTCGGTCCAGGCCCGCTGCCTCGAATGCGGCGGGTTCGGCGACATGCGCGCGAGCCCCGCCGACACCTCGCTGCTGGCGATGGCGCTGAAGGCGATCTGGTCGTGATCGCGCTCCGGCCCGCCCGGCCGGACGATGCCGCGGCGATCGCCGCGATCTATGCGCCCTACGTCCTGACCGGCACCGTCAGCTTCGAGACGGAGGCGCCCGATGCCCGCGCGATCCGCACGCGGATGGCGGCGTCGGGCGGGCTCTATCCGTGGCTGGTCGCGACCAACGGCGAGGCGGAGGGCGACGGCGTGCTCGCCTACGCCTACGCCACCCAGTTCCGTGAGCGCCCCGCCTATCGCTGGGTGGTCGAGACCTCGGTCTATGTGTCGGGCGCGGCGCAGGGGCAGGGGGTTGGGCGGCTGCTCTACCAGTCGCTCGTCAAGACGTTGCGCGCGCAGGGATTCGTCCACGCCGTCGGCGTCATCGCGCTGCCCAACGACCATTCGATCCAGTTGCACGAGGCGACCGGCTTCCGCCGCGCCGGCGTGCTGCGCGAAATGGGCTACAAGCAAGGACGCTGGGTCGATGTCGGCTTCTGGCAGCGCGAACTGACCGACGCGACGATCCCGCCGGGCGACGTCCGCCCGTTCAGCGAGGTCGGGATGGTGCGGGACTAGCGTCGATCGACATTCAGCTATGATGTAGCGTTTCGAGCCACCTGTTGCTCGTCATCCCCGCGCAGGCGGGGATCCAGAGTCGCGAGAATGGCGGTTTTAAGCTGTGGATATAGCCAGTCTGGATCCCCGACTGCGCGGGGATGACGAACATGGAAGTGACGTTCACCGGTTAGCTGAATGTCGATCCGTCCTAGGCGCCGCGCGTGACCGCAGCGTCGGCGGCGGTTCCTGCTTCGAACGGGTTTGGGCCGATCGACATTCGGTATCGGAACCCGGTCACCCGATAGCAAAGGCCGTCACCCCGGCCCTGTGCCGGGGTCCACCAGGCCGCTTTCTCTAGCGCAAGCGGATCAAGCGATGCCCACGCGGCGTTGCATACGCCGGCACCCGGCTGGGCTGACGGATCGTCGCGGGGCACGTCACCCAGTTCCGGGGAACGACCGCCCGGCTAATCGCTCCGCTCGCTTACCTGCTGATAGGCGGGCAGCGCCAGCTTCCAGTGGATCGCCGCCGCGCGCAACGCGAACCCGGCCAGCGCCCCCGCCACCGCCGCGACCGGCAGCGGCACGCCGGCCAGCCCGAGCCCGACATACAGTCCGCTCGCCAGCGCCGCGGCGGTCACGTAGATTTCCGGCCGCAACAGGATCGACGGCACCCCGGCCAGCACGTCGCGGATGATCCCGCCGACGCACGCCGTCACCACTCCCATCAGCGCCGCCGGCACCGGGGGCACGCCGTACCCGATCGCCTTGGCCGCGCCGAACACCGAATAGGCCGCGAGCCCCACCGCATCGAACCAGTCGAGCGCCGCGCCCCGCCACCACCCCGCCGGCGTCAGCCACACCGCGAACGCGACGATCAGGCACGCGGCGGCGGCGCGGCTGTCGTGGATCCAGAAGACGGGTGCCGAGATCAGCAGGTCGCGCACCGTCCCGCCGCCGACCCCGGTGACCAGCGCGAAGAACGACAGCGTCACGATCGTCTGCCCCCGCTTCGCCGCCGCCAGCGCCCCCGATGCCGCAAACACGACCAACCCCGCCAGATCGAGCCACGGCGCGATCGCCGGCAGCCATTGTGGGGGCGGGGGGAGCATGGCTTCGCCCTAGCCGTGAGTCTTGGCCGTTGAAAGCGGTTGGCGGCGGGAACGCGCCTTACGGCAGGCGGCTTGTCTGGCTTGCCAATGACTCTTCGACAGTCACAGCAAACCGTTGCTGGCGACGTGCTTCATATGGAATTGAATGACGGCAAACGAACCAGTTCCAGCTTTTCGCGACGTTGAAAGCTTTCTCGACGTTGCCGTCACCGCGTCATAGCCAATCCGCCTCCACCGGAAGACACTTACCGGTTTCATGCTCCCACAAAAAGATTTGATCCGCGCATCCGAGTACGATGGGTCGATCACCGGTGCCATTCGACGCTAAAGAGACCCCGTCCGATGGGAATGATTCCCAAGAACGCGCTGTCGCCGTCTCCGCTATAATATGGCTCGCACTCCGGCCCATCGTTTTGCGATCCGTTGGGTCCCAGACCGGGTGAAGAGACCAGTCGTCGTCTTCGAGGGAAATCTCACCTCCGTTTTCTCGCATTAATCGCCGCCGCAATTCCGGCGGAAACGCTCTACCCAGTGCCTCTTCAGCATCTACTATCCGTTGCTCTGAAACCGGAAAAGGCATGAACGGCTCCGCTTCAATGTCGGCCACGTAACCTATTTCACTGCGAAGCTGTCGGACCGCAATCCACCCAATTGCAATCACAGATGTAGCATCGCGCGCTAGTTGCCAGCCGCCTACGGGAAGTATCGCAACCCCCAAGACGCAATTGGGGAGCCGGTGTTGCCACCGACTCCCCGGACGCCGGACTTCGATTTGCGGGCCGTCGGCCGAAGCGTTGGGCCAGCCCATCTGGTTTCGGCGGCTCGCTACGTCCGTGCTGCTTGCTTGCGCGAGCGGCGCCAGGTTTCGCGGGTTGCTCGGTTGCGCGCGGCCCGAAGGCCGGCGCAACGTTCGCGTTTCTCGCTCCGCGCGGCCCGTCCGGAGACGGTCCTCACATCGCGAACCGTGACATCCGACGCGCCGAAGCGCTTCCGACATCGCGGCTTGCTCCACTCGTCGCGCCCGAAGGCGTTTTTCGAGCTTCGCCGCCGGTTTCCGTTCGACCCGAAGCCGATCGTCCGCCAGCGTTCGCCCCATCCGATAGGCTTGAAGGCCAGTTGCGAATGGTGCACCGTCCAAGCGGTTTGACGGAGCCGATCGCTCGGCCGGGTCCACCTGCTCGTCCGGTTCGGTCGTCGGGGCCGGGTGCGATCCGTCCGAGGACGTCTCAGCTTTCCCGGCCACCGGCGGCCTGCTCAAACGAACGCCGAAGCATCCGCTTGCGCGTCGGCAGGCGTCTCGGCGTGCTGGTCCAACCGTACCGCTTGCGCGGCGCCATCGAACGTTGCGGGGACCGATATCCCACCCTTCGCGATCGTCCGGCAACCTTGCGGCGCCTTTTCATCTAGAAGATCAAGGTCTTGAACTTTCTACCGATTTCTCGGCGGATCGTCGCGATCTCGATGTCATGATGCTGTCACCGATCGCGAGTCGCGCCAAGCGGGAATGGCGGCGCGGGGCCTGTGGATAACGTGGAAAACGGGCATGATGGTTTCACTGTCAACCGGCCGTGCGCACGATCCTGTCGCGCATGCCGGAACGCTCCCGAAATGAATCCATGAGACAATGCAACCCAATCGCGACACGAGACGTTGGATGGGGTGGCATTGATCCAGAGCAAAGGGATTTTACCATGCGTACCATGTTCCTCGGCCTCGGCGCCGCCGCATTGACGGCCGCGTCGCTCGGCGTTCCGACCTCGGCGGAAGCGCGCCGGCACTATTATCGCACCTATCACGGGCGCGGCGGCCATACCTATTGCACCCATTCGGGCGGCACGACCGGCGCGGTCGTCGGCGGCGTCGGCGGTGCGTTGATCGGTAACGGCATTGCGGGCCATGGCGACAAGCTGCTCGGCACCGTGGTCGGCGGCGTCGCCGGCGCGTTCGGCGGCCGGGCGATCGATCGCACGATAACCGCGCATCGCCGCTGCCGCTGATTCGATAACGATAAAAGGAGGATGATATGCGTAAGCTGATGCTCGCTTTGGCGGCGACGACGATTGTGGCTTCGACCGTAGCGGTCGTACCGGCCGCCGAGGCGCAGTCGCGCAAATTTTACAAGTATCGCGAGTGGCGCGGTCAGGACGGCCGCACCTATTGCCGCCGCTCGAACGGCACGACCGGCCTGGTGGTCGGCGGCGTCGCCGGCGCGCTGGTCGGCAACGGCATTGCGGGCCGTGGCGACAAGCTGCTCGGCACCGTCGTCGGCGGCGCCGCGGGCGCGCTCGGCGGCCAGGCGATCGACAAGACCGTCACCGCGAAGCGCCGCTGCCGCTAAGGTAGCCGCCCAGCGACTATGGGAAGGGCGCGACCGGCGACGGTCGCGCCCTTGTTCGTTGTCAGACCGCCGTGCGTAGCGAAGCAATCCAGTAAGGAGGCACGGCTGGATTACTCCCTTTGCTTAAAGCGGGTTTTCATAAAACATTCTCGTCACCCCGGCCTTGTGCCGGCGTCCTCCGTAACGTCAGCGCATCGCTCGATACTCTGGTATGAAAAAGCCGCCTCGTGGACCCCGGCACAAGGCCGGGGTGACGTGTCATTTTGGCCGATCCGTCACTGCCAATCAGCCGAATGTCGATCGACCCTAACTCGCCGCCGGCAGCCGGAGCCGGACCAGCAGCCCGCCCAGATCCTCGCTTTCCTCCAGGCTGACCGTGCCCTCGTAGATTTCGGCGACGTCGCGGACGATGGCGAGGCCGAGGCCGGTCCCGGGCTTCCCCGTATCGAGCCGGGCGCCGCGATCGAAGATGCGGACGCGCTCCGCTTCCGGGATGCCGACGCCGTCGTCCTCGACCAGGATCTCGACGAACCCGGCCTGCGCGCGGACGGTCACGAACACGCTGCCGCCGCCGTACTTGGCGGCATTCTCGATCAGGTTGCCGAGCATCTCGTCGAGATCCTGCCGCTCGACATGCGCGCGCAGGTCCTTGGCGCCGTCGGCGTCGATGCGGACGTGGGGGTAGAGGCGCGACACCGCGCGCTCGACCGATTCGAGGCTCGGCCAGACGTCGGCGCGGCTGTGCGCCGATCCGCGCCGCCCGACCGCCCGCGCGCGCGCCAGATGGTGGTCGACCTGCCGCCGCATCGTCCGCGCCTCGCGGATTACCGTCTCGGCCAGGTCGTCGGCGTGCGCGGTGGCCGAGTTCATGATGACGGTCAGCGGCGTCTTCAGCGCGTGCGCCAGATTGCCGGCGTGGCGCCGCGCTTCCTCCGCCTGACGATCGTTATGCTCGATCAGCGCGTTCAGTTCCTCGACCATCGGCGCGACCTCGGCGGGCATCGCGCCGTCGATCCGCGTCGCGAGGCCGCCGCGCAGCCGCGCGATCCCCAGCCGCAACCGCCGAAGCGGCCGCAATCCGTACCACGTCTGCAACCCCGCCAGCGCGATCAGACCGAGTGCGAGCAGCGCGAAGCTGCGCAACAGCGTCTGCCGCAGGACGTGGATGTCGGCGTCCAGCCCGTCGCGACTCTGCGCCACCTGAAACCGCCAGCGCGTCGGCGACCCCGGGATGCGGACGTCGCGCTCGATCACGCGCAGCTTCTCGTCCTTGAACTGATTGCTGTCGTAGATGTGCGCGTTCAGGTCGTAGTGATTGTCGCCATAGGCCAGCCGGCGGTCCCACAGCGATCGCGAGGGGAACGTGTCCTTGCCCGGCGCCGACACTTGCCAGTAGAGCCCCGAATAGGGTTCGAGGAAACGCTGGTCGGCGGGGCCGCGGTTGAAATTGACCTCGCCGTCCGACCCGATCTCCGCCGACGTGAACAGCGAGGTCAGCACGATCTCGAGCTGGCTGTCGAAATTGCGCGTGACGGCGTTGGTCAGCACGCGATCGAGCGCGAAGCCGCCCGCGCCGAGCAGCAGCGTGATCCACACCGCCGCGATCAGGATCATGCGCCGGCCGAGCGACCCCGTCACCGGTGTCACCAACGGCGCGCGGGGGCCGTCGGCGGCGGACGTCGCTGCGGGAGCGGTCGCGATAATCTTGGGGTCTTGCTCCGCCATCGATGTCAACCCGTCATCCCCGCGAAAGCGGGGACCCGGCTGCCAGCCGGATCGTCGGATGCAACGGCGCGAGATGGGCCTCCGCTTACGCGCAGGTGACGGCTATGAAGAAACGAAGCGCCGGCGATGGCTACCATCACTCGGTCGCGCGGGGCGGCGCGTCGGGATCGTCGAGGCTGTAGCCGAGCCCGCGGATCGTGGTGATGACGTCCTGGCCCAGTTTCTTGCGGATGCGCGTCACGAACACCTCGATCGTGTTCGAATCGCGGTCGAAATCCTGGTCGTAGATATGCTCGATCAGCTCGGTGCGGCTGACGATCTTGCCCTTGTGGTGGAGCAGGTAGCTGAGCAACTTGTATTCCTGCGCGGTCAGCTTGACCGGGTCGCCCGCCAGCGTGACCTTGCCCGAGCGCGTGTCGAGCCGGACGTCGCCGGCGATCAATTCGGACGAGGCATTGCCCGACGCGCGGCGGATCAGCGCGCGCAGGCGGGCGATCAGCTCCTCGGTCTGGAACGGCTTGGCGACATAATCGTCGGCGCCGGCGTCGAGCCCGGCCACCTTGTCCGACCAGCTGTCGCGCGCGGTCAGCACCAGCACCGGCGTCGCCTTGCCCTGCTTGCGCCAGCGGTCGAGCACGGTCAGCCCGTCGATCTCCGGCAGACCGAGGTCGAGCACGATCGCGTCGTACGCTTCGGTCTCGCCCAGGAACAGGCCCTCCTCGCCGTCGCCGGCGGTGTCGACGGCATAGCCGGCGCCTTCCAGCGTGTTCTGCAACTGCTGGCGTAGATTGGGTTCGTCCTCGACGATCAGAACGCGCATGATCTTCCCCTGTCAGCGGGCGGCGGGCGCCCGTTAATATCCCTCGCGGCCGATGATCTGGCCGGACCGGCCATCCACCTTCAGCCAGATGACCGATCCATCGCGCAGGAACTTCAGCGTGTAAATGCCGCTGTCGGGATCGAACTCCGGTCCCAGATACTGCGCGCCGCGCA
The DNA here is from genome assembly GCF_017304635.1 of Sphingomonas sp. Classification (GTDB taxonomy): domain Bacteria; phylum Pseudomonadota; class Alphaproteobacteria; order Sphingomonadales; family Sphingomonadaceae; genus Sphingomonas. The sequence goes on along the minus strand of NZ_JAFKMA010000003.1, from coordinate 29,493 downwards.
TCGCCGGGATCACGCGCCGCTCGATTTCGGGCAGGGGCAGCGTGCGCCCCTCGCGCATCGCCTGGAACACGCCGCTGCGATCGCCCCGGCGCTGCTGGCACGGGTCGAGGTCCACCGGCGCGGGAACGGTCGGCGTGACGGACAACAGGGCGATTACGGCAAGCATCGACATGACCGGTGGCATAAGGATCGGGGTTTGAACAGCTTGTGAACGCCGCCGCGCGGCTGTCGGCGACGTCCGGCGGGCTCGCGCCAGGCCGGGTTCGGGAGGTTGCAGCGAGCGCAGAGACCTTTAATGAGCCGGCAGCATCACCCACACGCCTCCCCGGCGAAGGCCGGGGTCCAGCATCGAGCCGCTCGCAACTGGACCCCGGCCTTCGCCGGGGAGGCCAATTTCTGGATCAGAACGCCGGTGGCAGCGCCGATTTTATCATATGAGGATCTGGGGCTGGTCCAGGGCGCCGGCTGGCTGTTCCGTCACCTCGACCTGCACATCGGCGCGCGCGACCGGCTGGCGCTGATCGGGCGCAACGGCGCGGGGAAGACGACCCTGCTCAAGCTGATCGCCGGCACGGTCGACAGCGACGAGGGGCGGCGGACGATCGTGCCCGGCACGCGGGTCGTGCTGCTCGAACAGGATCCGCGCGTCGATGGCTGCGCGACGCTGGCCGATTTCGTGATGAAGGGCGACGACGCGCCCGCGCGCTACGAGGCGGACGCGATCGCCGACCAGCTCGGCATCGACCTGTCGCGTGAAGCCGCCAGTGCGTCGGGCGGCGAGCGCCGCCGCGCCGCGATCGTCCGCGCGCTGGCGCAGAATCCCGACGTGCTGCTGCTCGACGAGCCGACCAACCATCTCGACATCGCCGCGATCGAGTGGCTGGAGGACTGGCTGGGGCGCTTCGCCGGCGCGTTCGTCGTCATCAGCCACGATCGCACGTTCCTGACCCGACTGACGCGGCAGACGCTGTGGCTCGACCGCGGGTCGCTACGCCGCAACGAGATCGGCTATGGCGGGTTCGAGGCGTGGACCGATCAGGTCTATGCGGAGGAGGAGCGCAACGCCCAGCGGCTCGACGCCAAGCTGAAGATCGAGGAGCATTGGCTCCAGCGCGGGGTCACCGGGCGGCGGCGGCGCAACCAGGGTCGGCTGGCGAAGCTGAGGGAAATGCGTAGCGAACGCGCCGCGATGCTGGGGCCGCAGGGCGCCGCCAATCTCGTCACCGCCAGCGACGACACCAAGACCAAGGTCGTGATCGACGCGAAACATGCCACCAAGGCGTTCGACGGCCGCGTCATCATCCGCGACCTGTCGCTGCGTATCACGCGCGGCGATCGCATCGGCGTGGTCGGGCCGAACGGCGCCGGCAAGACGACCTTGCTCAAGCTGCTGACCGGCGAGCTCCCGCCCGACAGCGGCGAGGTGAAGCTGGCGAAGACCCTCGACGGCGTGGTGATCGACCAGCAGCGCAAGCTGATGGCGCCCGACAAGCGGGTGCGCGACGTGCTGGCCGATGGCGGCGACTGGATCGAGGTGCTCGGCGTCAAGAAGCATATCCACGGTTACCTGACGGACTTCCTGTTCGATCCGAACATGGTCGAGGCGCGGGTCGGCACGCTGTCGGGCGGCGAGCGATCGCGACTGTTGCTGGCGCGCGAGTTCGCGCGCGCGTCGAACCTGCTGGTGCTGGACGAGCCGACCAACGACCTCGACCTCGAAACGCTCGACCTGCTTCAGGAAGTGATCGCCGATTATGCCGGCACGGTGCTGATCGTCAGTCACGACCGCGACTTCCTCGACCGGACGTGCACGCTGACGCTCGGGCTCGACGGATCGGGGACGGTCGATATCGTCGCGGGCGGATATGAGGATTGGGAGCGCCAACGCCGCAAACCGTCCGCGAAACCGGTCAGAACACCCGCCAAATCGACGATCGCCCCGGTTTCGCCGCAATCGGCGCCGCGCAAATTGTCCTACAAGGACCAGCGGGACTACGACCTGCTGCCGGGGCGGATCGAAGCGATCGAGGCCGCTATCGCGCGCGACGAAGCGGCGCTCCACGACCCCGCGCTCTACACGCGCGACCCAGCGAAATTTGCCGCGCTGACCGAGGCGATCGCGACGGCACGGGCGGAGAAGGACGCGGCCGAACTGCGCTGGCTGGAACTGGCGGAGCAGGTCGAGGCGCTCGGCTGAACGCGCTTGCGCGCCCGCCCCGGCTTCGGTATCCGCCCTTCTCCCGAGCGGGTGTAGCTCAATGGTAGAGCAGAAGCTTCCCAAGCTTACGACGAGGGTTCGATTCCCTTCACCCGCTCCAGCTTTCGTAGCGATTTAAGTAACTTAAGTCGCGGTAGGCGAAAGTCCGGCCGGCATTGCGCAGTAACGACCGACGACGCGGCTTTGCCGTGTCGTTTCCTCAAATCTTACCCCTTCAACGCCGCTTCCCGAATCCCATCCAGTGTCGCCGTCGGCGTAATCGCCTGGGGATCGAGGCGGCAATGCAGGATCGCCGGCTTCCCGCTCGCCAGCGCGCGTTCGAACGCTGGCGCGAACTCCGCGGTGGTCGTCACCGTCTCGCCGTGCCCGCCATAGGCCCGCGCCAACGCAGCGAAATCCGGGTTGGTCAGCGCCGTTGCCGACACGCGGCCGGGATAGTGCCGCTCCTGGTGCATCCGGATCGTTCCATAGATGCCGTTGTCGATCACCATGACCATCAGCGGGATGCCGTGATGCACTGCCGTCGCGAACTCCTGCCCGTTCATCAGGAAATCACCGTCGCCGGCGATCGTCAGGACGATGCTGCCGGGTTTCTGCCGCTTGGCCATGACGCCGGCGGGCAGTCCGTAGCCCATCGATCCGCTGGTCGGCGCGAGCTGCGTGCCGAAATCACGGAAGCGGTAGTAACGGTGGATCCAGCTCGCGAAGTTCCCGGCGCCGTTGCAGATCACGGCATCGGCCGGCAGGCGGTCGCGCAGCCACGCCATCACTTCGCCGTACTGAAAGTCTCCGGGCACGCGCGGCGGCGTGTCGGACCAGGCGAGGTAATCGGCGCGCGCCTCGGTCACGTCGCCCGCGCGCGGCGCGATCCGCTCGGCCGCCGACAGGAACGCGCCCGGCGTCGCATTGATCGAGCGGGTCGGCTGATAGACGCGGCCGAGCTCCATCGGGTCGGGATGGACGTGAACCAGCCGCTGCGCGCCCGCCGGAATGTCGAGCAAGGTATAGGATTGCGACGCGATCTCCGACATCCGCCCGCCGATCAGCAGGACGAGGTCGGCGGCCTTCACCCGCGCGATCAGCCTCGAGTTGGGCGCGAGGCCGAGGTCGCCGATGAAATGATCGTCGGTCGCGGGGAACAGCGGCGCGCGGCGAAACTGCGCCGCGACGGGCAGCGACAGCCGGTGCGCGAACTCGACCATCGCGTCGCGCGCCGCCGCCGTCCAGCGCGATCCGCCGACGATCGCGACCGGGTTGCGCGCGGCGGCCAGCAACTCGCCGAGCGCATCGATGTCGGCGGGCGAGGGCGCCGCATCGACCGGCTCGACGCGCGGCGCGTCGGCGACCTCGGCGCTATCGACCAGCATATCCTCCGGTAGCGCGATCACGACCGGGCCCGGCCGCCCCTGCATCGCGACACGAAAGGCGCGCGCGACGATCTCCGGGATGCGCGCCGTATCGTCGATCTCCACCACCCACTTGGCCAGCGCGCCGAAGGTCGCGCGGTAATCGAGCTCCTGAAACGCCTCGCGGTCGCGCATGCCGCGCTCGATCTGGCCGACGAACAGGATCAGCGGCGTCGAATCCTGCATCGCGATGTGCAGGCCGGGGCTGGCGTTGGTCGCGCCCGGCCCGCGCGTCACGAAGCAGATGCCGGGCCGCCCGGTCAGCTTGCCATACGCTTCCGCCATCATCGCCGCGCCACCCTCGGCACGGCAGGTCAGCAGGTCTATGCCGCTGTCGATCAGCGCGTCGAGCACCGCGAGATAGCTTTCGCCCGGCACGCAGGTCGCGCGGTCGACGCCCTGCGCGATCAGTTGGTCGACCAGGATGCGGGCGGCAGTGCGGTTCGTCATGTCGCCTGCTCTAGCCGCGCCCGACTTGCCCGTTCAAGCCACCGGCGCATCCGGCTTGCCCGCGACCAGCTCGCGCCACAGCATCACCAGCACCGCCATCGTCGCCGGCCCGACGAACAGGCCCAGCAGCCCGAGCGTCTCGACTCCGCCCAGGATGCCGATCAGCACCCATAGGAACGGCAGTCGCGTCGCGCCGCCGATCAGGGCGGGCCGCACGAAATGGTCGGCGACGAACACCACGACGAGGCCGATCGCCCCGACCGCGATCGCGCCGCTGACCGAGCTCTGGACGAGCAGTAGCAGGGCAGCGATCGCCAGCACTACCGCGGCGCCGAACGGGATCATCGCGGCGATCCCGGTGGCTAGCCCGAGCAGGATCGGATGCGGCACGCCGAGCACGACATAGACGACCGCCATGATCGCGCCTTCACCCATCCCGACCAGCACCAGCCCGTCGATCGTCCCGCGCACCGACAGCAGCGCCTGTCGCCCGATCCGCTCCCCCGCCGGCCCGAGCACCTTCGCGCTGACCGTGCGAAACTGCGCGACGATCGCGTCGCGGTCGCGGATCAGGAAGAACAGCGCCAGTAGCGTGAAGCCGAAGATCACCGAGCGATGGATCAGCCCGAACCCGATCAGCCGCGTGCGCGTCCGCATCGTCGTGCCGGTCAGGTGGTGGAAGAACTCGTTGGCGGCGGCAGGATCGGCCAGATTGGCCTGCCACCAGCTCGCGACCTCGCTGCTGCCAAACGGCAAGGTGGCGATCCATGCCGGGGGCGGGACGCCGTGTTCGCGCGCGTCCTTGATCCACGCCAGCGCATCGTGCGCCTCCCGCGCGCCCTGCGCGAGGCCGAACCCGACCGGCAGCAGGATCAGCAACGCGACCGCCACGGTGAAGCCCAGCGCGATCAGGCTCGGGCGTGCCTGCGGGAAATGCCGTTCGGCGCGTTGCACCAGCGGGTCGATCGCGACCGCGATCACCACCGCCCAGATCAGCGCGGGCAGGAAATTGTGCGCGACCCACAGGCCCAGCAGGGCGATGATCGCAATGAAGCTCGCCCGGACGATGGTCGCGCGACGCACGTCGGTGGGAAGTGGGGCGGCGGGGCGCGGGGCGGCGGGGGGCGACGATGCCATCCCCCGACTGTAGCGCGCGGTGCTGGCGCGGGACAGCGTTACGTGCTTCACTCGGGTGCGATACGGGGGAGCGGACGATGGACACGATCGACGAACAGGTCATCCGGCGGCCGTTCGGGTTCTGGATGGCGACCGCTTTGGTCGTCGGCGGGATGATCGGGTCGGGCATCTTCCTGATGCCGGTCGGGCTCGCGCCGCTCGGCTGGACCGCGGTGGCGGCCTGGGGGATCAGCATCGGCGGCGCGGTGGCGCTGGCCTTCACCATGGCCCGACTGGCGCAGGCGATGCCGCAGGCGAGCGGCGCCGTGGCGGTCACCGGTGCGGCGCTGGGCGAACTGGCCGGCGTGATGGTCGGCTGGAGCTATTGGGTCGGCGTGTGGTCGGCCAATGCCGGCATCTCGATCGCCGCCGCCAGCTATCTCGGATCGTTCGTGCCCTGGGTCCGCGCGACCCCGCTCAACGGCGCGTTGACGGCGGTGGCGCTGATCTGGCTGCTCACCCTGCTCAATCTCGGGGGAGCGAAGGCGGCGGGACGGTTCCAGGTGGTGACGACCGCGCTGAAGCTGATCCCGCTGGTGACGGTCATTGTCCTTGCCGGCGGTGGCTTGGCGACCGGCCGGGCTTCGCTGGCGAGCGGCGGGATCGCGATCGGGAGCATCGCCAGCGCGGTCACGTTGACGCTGTACCCGCTGGTCGGGTTCGAAGCCGCCGGGGTGGCCGCCGAACGCGTGCGCGATCCGGCACGCAACGTCATGCGCGCGTCGATGGCGGGAACGGCGGGAACCGGGTTGCTCTATATCCTGGTCAGCATCGCCTTCCTCACCTTGCCGGCGACGACGCTCGCCGCGTCGGGAGCGCCGTTCGAACTACTCGTGTCGACCTTCTGGAGCGCGGGGCCGGCGCTCGCGATCGCCGCATTTGCCGGGATCGCCGCGATCGGCGCGCTCAACGGCTGGGTGCTGATCCAGGGCGAGGTGCCGCTCGGCATGGCGCGCGCCGGGTTGCTGCCCGGCTGGTTCGGCCGCGTGTCGGCACGCGACGTGCCGGTGCGCGTGCTGGTCGTCTCGTCGACGCTGGCGAGCCTGCTCGTCCTGTCGAACGCCAGCGCGTCGCTGGGTCAGGTGTTCGTGTTCGTCGCGACGCTCGCGACCTGTTCGACGCTGTGGCTTTACGCGGCGATCGCGGTCGCCGCGCTCAAACATCGCATCGCGGTGCCGGCGGCGCTGGTCGGGCTGGCCTTCGCGGTCGTGGCGTTCGTCGGCGCTGGAGAGAAGGCGTTCGCGCTGAGCTTCGCGCTAATGGCGACGGCGTTGCCGCTCTACCTCCTGCGACCCAAGCGCGGGCTAGCGGAGCAGCCCGCCGAATAGCGAGCGGTCGCGCAGGATTTCGCGCGCGGCATTGTGTCCCGGCGCGCCCGTCACACCGCCGCCGGGATGCGTCCCCGATCCGCACAAATAGAGCCCTGCGATCGGCGAGCGATAATCGCCATGCCCGAGCACCGGCCGAGCCGCCCACAATTGGTCGAGCGACATATGGCCGTGGAAGATGTCGCCGCCGACCAGCCCGAACTTGCGTTCGAGGTCGAGCGGCGAGTGGATCTGCCGCGCGACGATCGATCCGGCGAAGTTGGGCGCGTGCGCGGTGACCGTGGCGACGATACGGTCGGCGGCGGCTTCGCGCTCGTCATCCCAGCTGCGACCATCCGGCAGGTCGGGCGCGAATTGCTGGCAGAACAGGCTGGCGACATGCGCGCCGGCAGGCGCCAGGCCGTCGTCGACCAGGCTCGGGATCGTCATCTCGACGATCGGCGCGTCGGACCAGCCCTTGGCCCTAGCATCGGCGAACGCGCGGTCCATGTAGTCGAGCGTCGGCGCGATCACGATGCCGCTCGCGTGGTGCTCGGCCGGCGCGGTGCCGGGCAGGACGGTGAAGTCGGGCAATTCGCTCAGCGCGACGTTCATCCGGAACGTACCCGAGCCGATCTTGTAGCGGTCGATGCGACGCGCGAAGTCGGCAGGCAGGTCGGCGCGGTCCACCATCCGGCGGAACAGCAACGCTGGCCCGACATTGGCGGCGACGATCCGCGCGGCGATCTCCTCGCCCGATTCGAGCCGGACGCCGACCGCCTTGCCGCTATCCACCAATATCCGTGCGACCGGCGCTTCCACGCTGATCTCGACGCCGACCTCGCGGCACGCCTCCGCCATGAACTGCGTGATCGCGCCCATGCCGCCGACGCTGTGGCCCCAGGCGCCGGGCTTGCCGTTCACTTCGCCGAAGACATGGTGGAGCAGGACATAGGCGCTGCCCGGCGTGTCGGGGCTGGCATAATTGCCGACCACCGCGTCGAAACCGAACGCCGCCTTGACGAAGTCGTTCTCGAACCAGCCGTCGAGGAAATCGCGCGCCGACTTCACGAACAGGTCGAGCGCGTCGCGCTGCGCGGCGATCGGCAGGCGTGTCATCGCACGGCCCTGCGCGGCCGCAGCGAGCAGGGCACGGACGCCGCCACCGGCCTTGGGCGGCGTCTCGAGCGCGAGGTCGCGGAGCACCTGCGCGACGCGCTCCAACGCCGCCTCGTACGCGGGCAGCGCGGCGGCGTCCTTCGTCGAAAACCGCGCGAACTCGGCCTGCGTCCGTGCCGTCCCACCGCCGAGCTTCAGATAGCCGCCGTCGTGCGGCAGGAAATTGCTGATCGGCCGCTCGACGACGCACCAGCCGCGCTCGTACAGGCGCATGTCGCGGATGATCTTCGGACGCAGCAGGCTGACGGTGTAGCTGGCGGTCGAGTTGCGGAACCCGGGGGCGAACTCCTCGGTCACCGCCGCGCCGCCGACGATGTGCCGCCGCTCCAGCACGCGCACCTTCAGTCCGGCCCGGGCGAGGTAGAAGGCGCAGACGAGGCCGTTATGCCCGCCGCCGACGATCAGCGCGTCGTAGCGCTGCGTCATCAGTCCTCGTCGGCGTAGAGCGCGACCACCGCCGCGCCGTCCGACGACGCGCGCCCGCGATACATGCTGCTGGTGGTGAAGCTCCAGGCCGCGTCGCCGTCGGCGGCGGTGACGATGACGCCGCCGGTGCCGCCCAATGCCTTGACCTCGGCCATCACCGTGTCGGCGGCGACCTGTAGCGGCTCGCCCAGGAAGCGGACGCGAGCGTTGATCTGGAAGGCGACGCTTTCGCGGATGAAGAACTCGCCGGCGCCGGTGCACGAGACGGCGGCGCCGCGATCGTCGGCATAGGTGCCTGCGCCGATCAGCGGCGAATCGCCGATCCGTCCCCAGCGCTTGCCGGTCACCCCGCCGGTCGAGGTCGCGGCGGCGAGGTGGCCGCTTGTGTCGCGTGCCACCGCGCCGACCGTGCCGTATTTCATTTCGACATCGTATTTGCCGCCGTTCGCCAGCAATTCGTCGAGTTGGCGGCGGCGCTCTGGGGTCGCGAACCAGGCGGGGTCGGTCTGTTCGAGGTCGTGGTCGCGGCTGAACTGGTCGGCACCCTCGCGCCCGAGCAGGACGTGGCTGCTCTGCTCCATCACCGCGCGCGCCAGCGTCACCGGGTTTTTCGTCGCGGTCACCCCGGCGATCGATCCGGCGGCGAGCGTGTCGCCGGCCATGATCGCCGCGTCGAGCTCGTTGGTGCCCTCGAACGTGAAGGCCGAACCGCGCCCGGCGTTGAAGTGCGGATCGTCCTCCAGCACGCGCACCGCCGCCTCGACCGCGTCGAGCGCCGCGCCGCCGCTGCTCAGGATGTCGCCGCCGGCCGTCAGCGCGCGCGCGAGTGCGTCGCGCAGGGCCGCGTCGGTCTCAGGCGAGGTCCGGCTGCGGGCGATTTCGCCGGCGCCGCCATGGATCACGAGCGTCCAGCTCTTGGGGTCGGTCATGGCCCGACGCCCTAGGCTCCGGACCCAGCCGCCGCAACCCGATCAACGGGCGCAGCCAGCCGATCTCGCGCCCGATGCGGTAGAACGCCCAGCAACCGGCGACGGTCGCGATCACCAGCACGCTGAATTCCCCCGCCGCGCCGATCCCGAGCGGTCGCACCCAATATTCGACCAGCACGATGATCGTCTGGTGGATCAGGTAGAAGGGGAACACCGCCTCCGTCAGCATGCTGCGGAACGGGGCGTCGCGATTGAGGTAGCGTTCGGCGATGCCGACCAGGGCGGCGACGGTCGTCCAGGACTGGATCTGGTGCGCGACCAGCATCTGGTCGGCGATCCACGGCGGCGGAAAGGGTCCGCCGTCGGGATAGGCCAGCTCGATCCCGGCGCCGACCGCGTAGCTGCCCGCCGCCAGCACCGCCGCGACCGGCCACCAGCGCACAAACCCGGCCATGACGCTCGGCGAGCGGGCCAGCGCGAACCCGAACAGAAACGCGGGGAAGAACGCCAGATGCGCGGTGCCGTCGTGGATCAGATCCTGCGTATCGGCCCAGCGGTGGAAGATGACGACCTGGCTCAGGATCAGGTACAGCGTCGGCAGCACCAGCGCGCGCCACCCGCCGAACGCGCGATCGAACCAATGCTGCGTCCGCGCCGGCCAGGGCAGGACGAGCAATAGGGCGAGCGCAGCGGTATATGTGAACAGATAGGCGACGAACCAGAGGTGGTTCCAGGTCGGCAGGCCGATCCCGACCGCATCGTCGAACGCGAAATAATCGTGCAGCAGGAAATAGCCGAAGCCGTGCGGATAGGCGTGCTGAGTCACCAGCTCGACCCAGCTTTGCGGCGGCACCATCACCGCGATGCCGAACGCCAGGGGGATCAGCAGGCGCGCGGTCCGGCTCGACAGGAACGCGCCGACCCCGTCTGACTTGGCGAGCAAGGCGCGGCTGGCATAGCCCGACACCAGGAACAGCAGCGTCAGCCGCCACGGATTGGTGATGAGCATCGCGACCGACATCCATTCGATCGGTCGCTCGGTCTTCACATGGAAGCCCCAGGGCGTGAACACCATCGCGGCATGATACAGGATCAGGAGCGCGAACGCGCCGATCCTCAACCAGTCCATGCCGTAATGCCGTCTCATCGCGGGCGCCATGTAGAGGCGGGCGCCGGCCGGGCAACGCTGAATGTGCAAAACGACATGATCTGCGACAATATTTCGCGCGGCTCGTCGTTCCCTCGACCGTGGCGATTACCTTGGCGCGGAGCGGCGTTCGGCGTATAGGCGCTCCCCATGTCAGTCCGTCCCTGGCGCGACATCACGCGCCGCAAGAGCCGCCAGATCATGGTCGGCAACGTCCCCGTCGGCGGCGATGCGCCCGTCACCGTCCAGACGATGACCAACACGCCGACCAGCGACCCGCGCGCGACGATCGACCAGATTCGCCGCTGCGAGGAGGCCGGGGTCGACATCATCCGCGTGTCGTGCCCGGACACCGATTCGACCGCCGCGCTGAAGCAGATCGTGCGGGCGGCGCGCGTGCCGATCGTCGCCGACATCCATTTCCACTACAAGCGCGCGCTGGAGGCGGCGGATGCGGGGGCGGCATGTTTGCGCATCAATCCCGGCAATATCGGTTCGGCCGAACGCGTGAACGAGGTCGTGGCGGCGGCGAAGGCCAATGGCTGCGCGATCCGCATTGGCGTCAATGCCGGGTCGCTCGAAAAGGACCTGCTGGAGAAGTACGGCGAGCCGTGCCCCGACGCGCTGGTCGAAAGCGCGCTCGATCATATCAAGCTGCTACAGGATCGCGACTTCCACGAGTTCAAGGTGGCGGTGAAGGCCAGCGATCTGTTCCTCGCGGTCGCCGCGTACCAGCAACTCGCCGAGGTCGTTGACTGTCCGCTGCACCTGGGCATTACCGAGGCGGGCGGGTTCGTCGGCGGGACGGTCAAGTCCTCGATCGGGATCGGTTCGCTTCTCTGGTACGGGATCGGCGACACGATCCGCGTCTCGCTCTCGGCCGAGCCCGAGGACGAAGTGCGCGTCGGGTTCGAGATTCTGAAGGCGCTGGGTATCCGCAATCGCGGCGTGCGCGTGGTGTCGTGCCCGAGCTGCGCGCGGCAGGGCTTCGACGTGATCCGCACGGTGCAGGCGCTGGAGGAACGGCTCCAGCATATCCGCACACCGATGAGCCTCTCGGTGCTCGGCTGCGTCGTCAACGGCCCGGGCGAGGCGCGCGAGACCGATATCGGCATCACCGGCGGCGGCAACGGCAAGCATATGGTGTATCTGTCAGGCGTTACCGATCATCACGTGCAGGACGCCGACATGATCGAGCATATCGTCAAGCTGGTCGAGGCGAAGGCCGCGGAGATCGAGGCGGGCGAGCAGGCGCGCGCCGCGTGAGGCAGGTGGCGCTCACGCTGGCCGCGATGCTGGCGCCGGTCACGGCGGTGGCGAGAGACGCGCCGCCGGTCGCGGTGGCGCATCCCGAAGCGAAGCCGTTCGGCGATCCGACGAAGGGACCGGGCGACGTCGCCGCGGTGCTGGCGCGGGCGAAAGCGGACGGCCATCGCGTGATCCTGGTATTCGGCGCGAACTGGTGTCACGACAGCCGCGCGCTCGCCGGCTGGTTCGCGACGCCGCGGTTCCGCGCGATGCTGGCGCCGCGCTACGTCATCGCCTGGATCGACGTGGGGCAGAAGGATCGCAACCTCGACCTCGCACGGCGCTTCGGGCTCGACGGGATCAAGGGCACGCCGACCGTGCTGGTGCTCGATTCGGCCGGCAAGCCGCTCAACCTCGCCGACGCGCCGACCTGGCACAATGCGTCGACGCGCAGCGAAACCGCGATCTACGACTATTTCGCCGCCGCGCCGGCACGGTAAGCGCGGCGTTCACCATAACGGGCAAGCGCGCCCTAAGCCGATGGCGTTAGCGCGGGCGGCATGAAGGTCGCACTCGTTTCGGTGATGGTGGTCGGCGTCGCGATCGGGCTCGCCTGGCCGAGCGGCAAGCCGCGCGGGGTCGTGGTAGCCCCGGTCCCCGCCGCGTCGTCGGCGGCAACGACGCGCCCGCTGGCCGCCTCCGTCACCGTCGCCGATGTGCCGCAGCCGACCGTGATCGAGCGGCAGGACAACGGCCATTTCTCCACCGTCGCCGACGTCAACGGCGAGCCGATCAAGTTCGTCGTCGATACCGGCGCCAGCGTCGTCGCTCTGACTCAGGACGATGCCCGCCGCGCCGGCGTCCAGTTCGACCCGGCGCAGTTCACCACCGTCGGGACCGGCGCGGGCGGGGCGTTGCAGGGGCAGGAGGTCGAACTGCGCGACGTCGTGCTCGACGGCAAGCGGGTCGACGGCGTCCGCGCGCTGGTGATCGACGGGTTGACGGTCTCGCTCTTGGGCCAGAACTTTCTCCGTCACCTCGACAGCGTGGCGATCAGCGGCGACACGATGACGCTGAAATAAAGACCAACCCTCCTACCGTCATCCCCGCGAAAGCGGGAACCCACCTCCCGCAGCGACCGAAGCCGCCCTTGCGTTCGGGCCGACGGCAGGAGATGGGTTCCCGCTTTCGCGGGGATGACGGTTGGGTGGAGGCACGCTATCCGCACGCCATGTCCCGCCCCGCACCATCCCAGCCGGTCGTCTTCGCGGTCGCGGTGCTCGGCATCGCGATCTTCTCGTCGATGGACGCGGTGATGAAGGGGCTCGTGCGGCAGATCGGCGCGATCGATACGTTGTTCTGGCGGACGCTGGCCGGGATCGTACTGACCGGGCTGCTCTATCTGCCGCGGCGGCGGGGCTGGCCGTCGCGCCACGTGATGCGCGTGCACCTGATCCGCGGGGGCGTGTCGGCGGTGATGGCGGTGACGTTCTTCTGGGGGCTGGCGCGCGTGCCTATGGCGCAGGCGATCGCGCTGGCGTTCATCGCACCTTTGCTCGCTCTGTTCGGCGCGGCGCTGGTGCTGCACGAGCATATCCCCCGCCGAGCGATCGTGGCGGCGATAGTCGCCTTCGCCGGGGTCGGCGTCATCCTGCTCGGCCAGGCGACGACGGCGCCCGATCCCGACCGCTTTCGTGGCACGATCGCGGTGCTGATCTCGGCGGTCTGCTACGCCTACAACATCGTGCTGATGCGGCAGCAGGCGCTGGTCGCCGGGCCGAGCGAAGTCGCGTTCTTCCAGAGCGTGATCGTCGGCGCGATCTTCGCGTGTGTGGCGCCGTTCATGGTTCGCATGCCGGACGCGCAGCACGTGCCGGCGATCGTCGGGGCGGCGGCGCTGGCGACGGTGTCGCTGCTGATCCTGGCCTGGGCCTATGCGCGGGGCGAGGCGAACTATCTGGCGCCGACCGAATATACCGGGTTCGTCTGGGCGTCGCTGTGGGGCTGGGTGGTGTTCCGCGAGCCGGTCGCGCCCTATACGCTGACCGGGGCGGCGCTCATCATCCTGGGCTGCCTGATCGCCGCGCGCCGGCGCGACGTGACCGATGTGGAGGCAGCGCTGTGAAGCTGATGATCCGACCAGCCGTACCGAGCGATGTCGCGCTTATCCTGCGATTGGTCCGCGAACTCGCTGCGTTCGAGCGCGAGCCCGACGCCGTGGTCGCGACCGAGGACATGCTGGCCCATGCGCTGTTCGCCGAACGCTCGGCCGAGGCGGTGATCGCCGAGCGTGACGGCACGGCGGTCGGCTTTGCGCTGTTCTTCCACAATTTCTCGACCTGGTCGGGGCGCAAGGGCCTCTATCTCGAGGATCTGTACGTGACGCCCGACGCGCGGGGGTCGGGCGTCGGCACCGCGCTGCTCCGTCACCTCGCGGGGTTGGCGATCGACCGCGACTGCGCGCGGTTCGAATGGGCGGTGCTCGACTGGAACATGCCCGCGGTCGAGTTCTACACCGCGATGGGGGCGGAGAGCCTGGACGAATGGACCGTCCGCCGCGTCAGCGGCACGGCGCTCGACAGGCTGGCCGGGCGCGACTGAGCGCGCCCGCGCACGTTTACGCCTTCGCTTCCTTCGCGCGGTCGATCGCCTCCAGCACGATGCGCTTCGCGTCGTCGGCGTCGCCCCACTTGCCGATGCGGACCCACTTCTCGGCTTCCAGATCCTTGTAGTGGGTGAAGAAGTGCTCGATCTGCTGGAGCACGATCGACGGCAGGTCCTGCCGCTCGCCGACGTCCGAATAATATGGGAAGGTCGAATCGACGGGGACGCAGATCAGCTTTTCGTCGCCGCCATGCTCGTCCTCCAGGTTCAGCACGCCGATCGGCCGCGCGCGCACGACGCAGCCCGGCACGAACGGCGAGCGCGCGATCACCAGCGCGTCGAGCGGGTCGCCGTCGGGGCTCAGCGTGTGCGGCACGAAGCCGTAATTGGCGGGGTAGCGCATCGGCGTGTGCAGGATGCGATCGACGAACAGTGCGCCCGATTTCTTGTCGAATTCGTACTTCACCGGCTCGCCGCCAACCGGCACCTCGATGACGACGTTGAGGCTCTCGGGCGGATTGTCGCCGGTCGGGATCAGGTCGATGTTCATGATGGTCCTGTTTGGAAAAGGCGCCGGCCAGGAGAGCGCGGCGCCGGATGATCGGGCGGCGCGCGCTTACCCCGGCGGCGGCGCGTTGACCACCGCCGTTTTATGCGAAATCGCGTCGTTTCCGGTATGCCGTTGGCCGAAAGTTGGAAAAAACCGCGTCAGCGGGGGCTGAGAAGTTTGTCCAGTCCGGTTTCGCCGGTGCCGACCTTGACCAGATGCGGGTAGCGCAGCCCGTCATGGTAATCGAGCTTGACCGTGCGGACCTGTTCGCCGGCCTTGATCGTCAGCACGATCGGCTCCTTCGTCCCGCGCGCCGCGACCACCGCCGCCTTCAGCCGCGCCTCGCTATAGCCCATGTCGCCGACCGCGATGATCGCATCGCCGACCGTCAGGCCCGCGTCGAACGCCGGGCTGCCCCAGCGGACCGTCGACAGCGTGCCGTCGCTGCCGATGCCGAGCCCGAGCGAATAGTTGAAGTCGGCCATCCGCCGCGACGGGTCGCTCGGCCGCGTCGCCGTCGTCGGCACGTCGGTATAGACCAGTTTGTAGCCGTTGCGCTCGAACCCGCCGATCGGGGCAGGCTGACCGACTTCGGTCAGGCGCTTGGTGAGGAAGCCGCGCCAGTCGTACGGCTGGATGTCGTTGAGCGTGCGGACGACGTCGTCGAACGTGTACGTCACCTCGCCCCAGTCGCCATCGTTGATGCCGAAGAACGCCTTCGCGAAATCGTCCATCGACCTGGTGCCATGGCTGCGTTCGCGCAGGATCGAATCGACTTCCATCCAGACCAGCAGGCCCTCGTTGTAATATTCCTCCCCGCGCTGATAGCTGGTCCACGCCATCGGCTTGCGGTTGGAGATGATCGGGCTGTTGGTGGTGTCGATCAGCGCGCGCCAGTTGCGGCCCGGCGTGTTGTCGAGGTTCGCGGCGATCGCGGCATATTGGTCGAGCGTGTCCTGCTTGCTGACCAGACCCGCGCGCGCCTGGAGGACATAGCCCCAGAACTGCGTCTGCCCTTCGTACACCCACAGGCTCATGTCGCGCATCGGGTACCGATAATCGGGCGTCCACAATTCGGCGCCGCGGCGGAATTTGCCGTCCCAGCTATGAGTGTATTCGTGCGGCACGACGTTGCGCGAGGCGGCATTCATCGCCCACTCGCTGAAATAGCCCAGCCGCACCCCGATCTCGGTCGAGCGGTGATGCTCGAGCCCGATCCCGCCGAGCTCGTTGGAGATCGACATCAGGAATTCGTAATGGTCGTAATGCTGCGCGGCGAACAGTTTCACCGCCTGGTCGACGATGCCCTTGTGCGCGGCGATCATCTCCGGCGTCGCCGCCGCCAGCTCCTGCGGATTGTCGGCGAAGGCGTTCAGGTTGACCTGCGGCGACAGCGCGAACTTCCGGTAATAGCGCCCGGCCAGGATCGGGGAGTCGATCAGGATCTCGTAATTGGTCGGCTCGTAGCTGTAGGTCGATCCCGACACGCGTGCGTTCAGTGCCGACGCCGCGGTCCAGCCCTCCGGATATTTCACCGTCAGCTTCACCGGGATTTGCCGCACGAAATAGCCGGCGGGGTAGAAGCTGGTGACGATCGGCTCCAGGCTGATGAGGTTGGGCGTCACCATCGTGCGGCCCTGGTCGGCGCGAGTCGCGGTGGCGTACTGGAAATCGACCTGAAGCGTCTTCACGCCGCGCGGCACGTCGAGGTGAAAGGCGTACATGTCGACTGTGTCTCGAGTCCACGGGATCGCCTTGCCGCCGCCCGTCACGCGCAGGCCGACCATCTTCTCGATCTCGTTGCGCGGAGTGTGGCCGCCGGGCACCCATTTCGGAAACAGCAGCACGAAGTCGCCGGTCTTGGCGACTGGGATGGTCTGATGGATGGTGAAGATGCCGCGCGCGGTGTCGGTCGCGTCGATGTCGATCGTCATCGTGCCGGGATAGGGGGTGTCGACCGCGGGCGGGATCGTGTCGACCACCGGCACCGGCTGCGGCTTCGAATTGTGGCTCTGCGCGAGCGCGGTGGTGGCGGACGCGGCAAGCAGGACGGCGAACGCGGCGCGACGGATCATGAGTGGAGCGGACCTTTCCTTGGAATGTCCGCGTCCTAGGACAGCAATACAGTCCTAGTCCAGTGGGTGTTTGGGGGGAGTGGCCGGTGCGGCTGCATAGCCGAGCGCGCATCAACTCCCGCCGCCGCCGATCGTGTTGATCGTGAACGCCAGCACGCCCAGGTTGAACACGAACGCCGCGAAGCACTGGCCGAGCGAGATGAAGCGGATGCGGCGCGACGAGATATTCACGTCGCTGGTCTGGAAGGTCATCCCCAGCGTGAAGCTGAAATAGCAGAAATCCCAGTAATCGGGGTCGTCGTGGCCGGGAAAGTCGATCCCGCCATTGTCGTTCCCGTCGCCGTCGCAATCCGAATAATACAGGTGCGCGTAGTGCAGCGCGTACACGACGTTCGAGAACAGCCAGGTCAGCACCAGGCTGACGATCACCAGCGCGATCGTCAACGGATTGCCCTTGCCGTGGAGCTCGTTGCCGACCGCGACCAGCACGACCAGGGTGATGATCCCCGACAGACCGAGCAGCACCGCGCGGTTGGCGTCGTTGGCGCTGGCCGCCGCGCGCATCTGCGCGGTCGAGCTGCGATGGCGGAAGACGTACAGCATCATCGCCAGGAACGTCGCGCTCGCGACGTCGAACGCCGCGAGCGATCCCCGGCCCCACCCCAGCGCCGGGATCGCGACCGCCAGCCCGATCGCGAACACCGCGAGGAAGATCAGGAAGCGCGGTGGGGCGATCCGCTTGCCCAGGTTGACGGCCATGCGCGAGAGGCTAGCGCGTCGGCGGGCGGACCGCTAGAGAGCGCCGCCACCATGGCGCGCATCGAAACTCCCAAACGCATCCGCGGAACGCAGGACATCTTCGGGCCGGAGCAACGCCGCTTCGCCCGCGTGCTGGAGGCGTTCGAGCATGTCCGCCGGCTCTACGCGTTCCAGCGCATCGACATCCCGATGTTCGAGGACACGCAGGTCTTCGCCCGTTCGATCGGCGAGACCACCGACGTCGTCTCCAAGGAAATGTACACGTTCGAGGATCGCGGCGGCGATTCGATCACCTTGCGCCCGGAATTCACCGCCGGGATCGCCCGCGCGTACCTGACCGAGGGGTGGCAGCAATATGCGCCGCTGAAGCTGGTCACGAGCGGCGCGGTGTTCCGCTACGAACGCCCGCAAAAGGGCCGCTATCGCCAGTTCCACCAGATCGACGCCGAAGTGATCGGCGCGGCCGAGCCCGCCGCCGACGTCGAACTGCTCGCGTTCGCCGACCAGTTGCTGCGCGAGCTCGGCATCACCGAGGGCGTGACGCTGCAACTCAACACGCTGGGCGACGCCGAGACGCGCGATGCGTGGCGGACGGCGCTGGTCGCGCATTTCGAACAACATCGCGGCGACCTGTCGGAGGACAGCCTGACCCGGCTGGCCAAGAACCCGATGCGCATCCTCGACAGCAAGGATCCGCGCGACCGCCCGATCGCCGACGCCGCCCCCGACATCGACGCGCACCTGACCAGCGAGGCGGGCGCGTATTTCGAGGCGGTGACCAAGGGGCTCGACGCGGCCGGCGTCGCCTGGACGCGCAACAGCCGGCTGGTGCGCGGGCTCGATTACTATCGCCACACCGCGTTCGAGTTCGTCACCGATCGGCTCGGCGCGCAGGGGACGGTGCTGGGCGGCGGGCGCTATGACGGCCTGATCGAGCAGTTGGGCGGCCCGCACACGCCCGCGGTGGGCTGGGCCGCGGGCGTCGAACGGCTGGCGATGTTGATTGATGCGCAGGGAGCTGTCGCACCGGACGTTGCCATTATCGACGATCTCGTCGGGGAAGATTGGGTAACAGGCATCGAAGCGAGCCTTCGACGAGTTGGATTGTCGCTCCGGTCGTCCTACAAAACGGGCGCGAAAAAGCGTTTCAAGGACGCGATGACGGCGGGCGCCTCGCACTTTCTGAACTTGGGTCTGATCGAAGACGGCAAAATCTCGCTTAGGCTCACGTCGAGAGCACGCGATATGGCAATTGTGCCCGAAGTGAGTGGGCGACTTTTCTCTGCGCTAGGGGCGGACTTTGAACTCACTGGGCCTGTTGAAACCGACTTTGGGTTTACGCTGCAGGCAAATTTGAGTCGCAAGGGCAAATGACCACCATCTCCCCCCAACGGATCGCGCAGATCGAGGCGCGGCGGGACGAGCTGGCGGCGTTGATGGCGTCGGGCGAACTGGCCGGCGATCGCTTCGTCCAGGTATCCAAGGAATATGCCGAGGTCGAGCCGGTCGCCGCCGCCGCCGCCGAGGTGCGCCGGCTCCGCGCCGAACTCGATACGCTGAGCCAGATGGCCGAGGGCGACGACGCCGACGGCGAGCTGAAGGCGATGGCGCGCGAGGAGATCGAGACGATCCGCGAGGGGCTGCCCGCCGCCGAGCGCGCGCTGGCGCTGGCGCTACTGCCGCGCGACGCCGCCGACGAGCGCGCGGCGATGCTTGAGATCCGCGCCGGGGTGGGTGGCGACGAGGCGGCGTTGTTCGCCGGCGACCTGCTGCGCATGTACCAGCGCTATGCCGAGAATCGCGGCTGGCGGGTCGAACTGATCTCGGCGAGCCCGGCCGAACTCGGCGGCTACAAGGAAGCGATCGTCTCGGTCGAGGGCAAGGGCGTGTTCGCCCGGCTGAAGTTCGAAAGCGGCGCGCATCGCGTCCAGCGCGTGCCCGCGACCGAAAGTGGCGGGCGCATCCACACCTCCGCCGCGACCGTCGCAGTGTTGCCCGAGGCGGAGGAGGTCGACCTCCAGATCGACGACAAGGATCTGCGGATCGACATCTATCGCTCGTCGGGGCCGGGCGGACAGGGGGTCAACACGACCGATTCGGCGGTGCGCATCACGCACTTGCCCACCGGCACCGTCGTGATCCAGCAGGACGAGCGTTCGCAAATCAAGAATCGCGCGAAAGCTATGAAAGTGTTGCGCACGCGCCTGTACGAAGCCGAGCGCGAGCGGCTGGCATCCGAACGCGCCGGCGCGCGTCAGTCGATGGTCGGATCGGGCGACCGCTCCGAACGCATCCGCACCTATAATTTCCCGCAAGGACGGGTGACCGACCACCGCATCAACCTGACTCTCCACCGCCTGCCCGAAATCCTGATGGGCGACATGGACGAGCTGATCGGCGCGCTGATCGCCGAGGACGAAGCGGAACGGCTGGCGAGTCTGGATGGCTAAAAGCCCCTTCCCCTTCAGGGGAGGGGTTGGGGTGGGGCATGGTAACGGAAGCCGAGCTTGTTCAGCGTGCCAAGGAACTTCGTCGAAATCCGACGGAGTGGGAAGTCAGGTTATGGCGGCAACTGTCGAACTCACGGCTTGAGAATCACAAGTTCCGGCGTCAGGCCGTCATCTTCCCTTATATTTGCGATTTCTTTTGCCCGGCGAAGGGTCTGATCGTCGAGGTGGACGGCGACACGCATGACGCGCCCAGTGATGCCCGCCGAGATCGTTATCTGGCGGCGAGGGGTTTTGAGACGGTTCGCATAACCAATGCCGACGTTCGAAACAGCCTTGAAGGCGTCGTGGCGACGATTGCCGCCGCACTCGCACGTCGACCGGATCGCTGGTCCGGCCCCCACCCCAACCCCTCCCCTGAAGGGGAGGGGCTTTGATGAGAGCCGCACTTTCCGCAGCGACCCGTACGCTCGCCACCGTCTCCGACACGCCGCGCCTCGATGCCGAACTGTTGATGGCGCACGCGCTCGGCGTTCCGCGCGACGCTTTGTTGTTGCGGCATCTCGACGAGATGTCGCCGCCGGGGTTCGACGCGTTCGTCGCGCGTCGGCTGGCGCATGAGCCGGTCGCCTACATCACCGGCCGCCGCGCATTCTGGACGATCGAGCTGGCGGTCGGGCCGGGCGTGCTGGTCCCGCGACCCGATAGCGAGACGCTGATCGAGGCGGCGGTCGCGCATTTCGTGGGGCGTGCGCCGGCGACGATCCTCGACCTCGGCACGGGGCCGGGCACGTTACTGCTCTCCGCGCTGGCGGAATGGCCCGAGGCGACGGGGCTGGGTGTCGACGCGTCCGACCGCGCGCTAGACTATGCGCGGGGCAATGCCGAGCGGCTCGGTATGGCGGACCGCGCCCGGTTCGCGATCGGCGATTGGGGTGCCGGCATCGCCGACCGATTCGACCTCGTCCTGTGCAACCCGCCCTATATCGCGACCGACGAGCCGTTGCCGCCCGATGTGCGCGATCACGAACCGGCGGGCGCGCTGTTCGCCGGAGCGGACGGGCTGGACGATTACCGCATCCTCGCGACGCAGCTGCCGCGGCTGATCGCGCCGGGCGGCATGGCGGCGATCGAGATCGGCGCGACGCAGGCGGCGGCGGTCACCGCGCTGCTGGCGTCGGTCGGGCTGACCGTCGCGCTCCATCGCGACCTTGCCGGGCGCGATCGTTGCCTCGTCGCGCGGCCCTGATTCGGACTGGCTTGATCTGGGGCAGGGGGTTCCCCACATTTCCGCTTGGAAGAATGCCCGGCACCCGCTAATGGAGCGACAGGGGCGAACGATTTCAACCGATAGCGGTGAATTCGCGGGCTCGCCCAATCCTTCGTCATACGGCCGCTCGTCCGGTGGCCATGACTAGGCCTTCGGTGCCGGAACCCGTGTCGGGCAACGGTGCGGACGGCGCGTAGCTGATGGCATCCCGTCGGGATGCGTGGGGTTTGCATCCGAATGAGGAGCAAGGCCGGGTTTGTTTGCTTGAGCACAAGGACCACAGGACTTTGATTAACAACAATCGTCAGGCCGGCCGCCGTCGCGGGCGCGGTGGACAGCGTCAGGGTGGCAATCCCGCCGGCAACGGCAACCGCATCGACAATCGCGCACGGGGCAATGCCAACCAGCTCTACGAAAAGTACAAGACGCTCGCCGCCGACGCGCAGCGCCAGGGCGACCGCGTCAACACCGAATATTACCTCCAGTTCGCGGACCATTATTTCCGCGTGCTGGCGGAAAGCCGCAGCCGCTTCGAGGAACAGAACCAGCAGCGCCGCGGGCGCGAGGATTCGTTCGACGACGAGGACGAGGGCTTCGACGACGAGGGCAATGACGGCGAGACGGTGCGTGAGGAACGCACCGAACGCTTCGACCGCAACCAGCGCCAGGGTCGCAACGACCGCCAGGAGCGGATGGACCGTCCCGAACGCGGCGAGCGTCCGGAGCGGGCCGAGCGCGAAGACCGCGGCAATCGCGCCGAGCGGAACGATCGCGAGGCGGGCAGCCGCAACGATCGCGAGGATCGCGGCAACCGTGCCGTCCGCGCCGCCAATGACGGCGACGAACTGAATGGCGAAGCGCCCGCAGCGGCGGCGCCGGTCGCCGAACGCGAGGTGCCGCGCCGCGGTCGTCCGCGTCGCGAACCGCGCGTGGTCGAGGCGAGCGAGGGTGAGGCGTTCGATGCCGCGCTGCTGCCGCCGTCGCTCGGCATCACGTCCGGCGACGAGGGCGAGCCCGCCAAGCCGCGCCGCACTCGCCGCCGTCCGGCCGCCGAGGCCGACGCCGCGGAATAATCGTCATCCTAGCCTCCGGGCCGGGGTCCCGCTTCTTTGCGGGGTGACGAAGTGGAATTGAAAACGCCCGGCTGGACTCGTGTCCGGTCGGGCGTTTTCGTTGGTGAGCCTCGGTATTGGCCGATCTACCGCAGTATCCGCAACCTTTTCATCATGCGCGAAAAGTGGAATCATGCCCGCCGGCAGCAGGAGACCGGCCATGACGATCGCGACGATCCTCCAGGGCAAGGGCGATGCGGTGACGACGATCGCCGCCGACGCGAGCGTGGCCGACGCGCTGGCGTTGCTGGCGGAGCATCGCATCGGCGCGGTGCCGGTGATGCGCGACGACGCGGTCGCGGGCATCTTTTCGGAACGCGACGTGATTCATTGCCTGGCGGCGCATGGCGCGGGCGGGTTGCAGCGCCCGGTGGCGGACGCGATGACCGCGCCCGCGATCACGGTCGAACGCGATCATGCCGTGCTCGGCGCGCTCAGCCTGATGACGCAGCGCCGCATTCGTCATTTGCCGGTGGTCGAGGACGACCGGCTGGTCGGCCTCGTCTCGATCGGCGACCTCGTCAAATACCGCATCGACCGGATCGAAGCGGATGCCGCGGCGATGCGTGACTACATCCAGTCGGCGTAGTTGTTAGCGCGGTGCCGGCCCGCTCCCCCACCCGACCGCCCATAGGATACGATGACTGGGCGGTTGGGTGGGGGAGCGGGCCGGCACCGCTCATCGCCGAAAGGCGATCACCCGCCCCGGTTGCGCACCAATCCGACCAGTTCGCGCACCAGATCGCGCGCGAACACCCATAGCCACAGGCCATATACCGCCGCGCCGGTCGCGCTCAGCATCGCAAGCCGCATCGCCGGCACCATCGCCGGCAGCAGGCGATCGACGATCGTCACGACCAGCGCCATCGCCGTCGCCGCGAACAACGGTGGGGCGATCGCGACGGCGAGGTCGCGCGCCCGCGCGCCGATCACCGGCAACGATCGCCACAGGCTGACGCCAAGATAAAGCGGATAGGCGACGACCCACGCCACCGCGATCCCGCTCGCGCCCCACCGCACCCCGACGACGAAGCTCGCCGCCAGCACCAGCGCGCCGAACGCGCCGTTCTTCATCCCCACGCTCGGCCGCCCGCGCGCGTCGCACGCGGGGGACAGCAGCACCTGGAGTGTCATGAACGGCATCGCGAACGCGAGCAGGTGCACGACCGGCACCGCTTCCGCCCACTTTTCCCCCAGCATCGTCAGCACCAGCGGCTCGGCGGTCGCGGCGAGGCCGAGGTAGAAGGGCAGCGCGGCGACCATGATGACTTGCGTCGCGCGCACGAACGCGCGCGCGATCGCCTGATCGTCGTGCTGGATCCGGGCGTAGGCGGAGAAGGCGACCTCGTTGAGCGGCGGCACGAACTTCGACACGAAGATCTGCGTCAGGAACAGACTGGTCGTGTAGATGCCGAGCTCGTGCGCGGAAAAGCTGCGGCCGGCGATGAACACGTCGCACTGGCTTTGCAGGAACCAGAACAGCTGCCCCGCCGCCATCACGCCGCCATAGCGCGCCAGGTGCCCGGCGCCGCGAAAGTCGAAGCTCGGCCGCACGAACGTCCGTGCCGCGATCGTCATGCCGATCGCGCGGACCCCGAACAGCACCGTCGGCGCGAACACCAGCGTCCAGACGCCCAGATGCACGAGCGCACCGCCGAGCGCGGCGGCCGCGCTGGCGATGCTGGCCAGGATATTGATCCGCGCTTGGGCGGCGAACTCCATCTCGCGGCTGAGCAAGGCATAGGGCAGGGCGATGAACGGCGTCGCCAGATAGAGCAGCGCCTGCACGCGCAGCAGGTTCGCGACTTCCGGCTGGCGATAATAGGCCGCGGCGAGCGGCGCGAGCGCGACCTGCGCCACCCCCAGCGTCACGTTCAGCACGAGCAGCATGCCGAACAGCTGGCGGATCTGCTGCCGTGTCACGTCCTGCTGCTGGATCAGTCCGCTCGCGAGGCCATAGCCGTTGAGCATGTTAAGGAAGACCAGCACCACCCCGGTCATCGCGAACAGACCGTAATCGGCCGGCGACAGGATTCGAATCACGAGGAAGGTGGCGGCCCATTGCACGATCTGCGCGAGAATCTGGCTGCCCGATCGCCAGATCACGGCGCTGCGAACCCGCGATGCGAGCGATTCTGCGGGTTGATTCGACGGGGCGGCGGTACTTTCCATGACGGGAACCCATGTAGC
>NZ_JAFKMA010000006.1 GCF_017304635.1 Sphingomonas sp. | reverse complement strand
GGGGATCTGACGCCGCAAACCATCAACGCCGACAATTCCGGACAGCAACTCAAGATCGTCTTCCCCGCCGCGCGGTTGCAGCCGCCCTTCTTCAGCATGACCGCCGATCCGGCCGTCAATTACGGCGGGATCGGCGCAATAATCGGCCACGAATTGACGCACAGCTTCGACAACGCCGGTCGCCAGATCGATATTAACGGCAACTTCAAGGATTGGTGGACGTCCACCGACGTCGCCGAGTTCGATCGCCGCATCGCCGTGCTCGGCGCGCAATATGACGCGTTCGAGCCGCTGCCGGGACAACACGTCAACGGCCAGCTGACGATGGGCGAGAACATCGCGGACCTCGGCGGCCTGCTCGCCGCGCTGGACGCCTATCATGCATCGCTGGGCGGCAAGCCCGCACCGGTGATCGACGGACTGACCGGCGACCAGCGCTTTTTTCTGTCCTACACCCAGGTGCGGCGTTCTAAGGACAGCGACGATTTCATGCGAGCGACTCTGTCGAACGACGATCACGCCCCCAACCGGTTCCGCGTGATTGGCGCAGTGCGTAATGTCGATGCTTGGTATGACGCGTTCGGCGTGAAGCCGGGCGAGAAATACTATTTGGCGTCAGGGTCGCGCGTACGAATTTGGTAGCGCCAAAGGCAACAATGCGCCCTAATTTCGGTCGTTGAATGAGCGAGAGCTGATCCGGAAAGCCGTCGTCCGCTCAGGCCGCTACGTGATGCGCGATCGGTGTCACGCAGTTCGCCCGCTATTTGCTTTGAACCAGCTCCAGCGATCCGGGTGAGCCAACCGGTGCGGATGGTCCAGCAAGCCCAAAAATTAAGCTCTCAACCTCTTCGGTCGGAACGGCGAGATCGCTTGCGATCTCGGCCTTGGTAAGTCTCTTCGTCCAAAGTGCCGTCAGGACCTTTGCAAGCACGACCGAAGTCTCGCGCTCGACGCCCTGAGGTTCGCCGCTGCGGTAGCCGAGTTTGCCCAGCTCGATGCAAAACGATCTATAGTTCCAATCGCTAAGGAGGTTCAGAGAGTGCAACCGATAGGCAAGCGCCATTGCGGAAACCCGCCACCGGCTCTTCGCGCGGATAATCTGCTGGGGCGACACAATCGTCGACAGCTCGTTTTTGACATCATGCTCGGGCATCAGGAACGCCGACGCAAACTGATCGGCCTGAAACTCGGCGCCCTTGTCGTTGCGCGCACCAGCGTGGTGATGGAGCACCAAGTGGCCCAGTTCGTGCGCGCTATCGAATATGGAACGCTCCGCGCTCTTCTCTTGGTTCAGGAAGATGTAGGGGTGATCACCGCGCCAGAAAGAGTAGGCGTCGACGTTGAGCGTATTCTCCGATAGCGACAATACCCTAACGCCCTTCGACTCCAGCAGCTTAAGCATGTTGCCGATGGGTCGGTCGCCGAGACCCCAGTGCTGACGCAGGAGGCGCGCCGCGCTCTCCGGGCGGCTCCGCTCCTTGTTGAGATCAATGAGGTCGGCTTCGGGCAGATCGAAGCGATTATCGATCCATCCGTAGAGCTCGACGCCGAGCGAGCCGGCGGCGAGGGAGGCGTCGCGCTCCGCCGCGCTCATCTTCTTCAGGCTGCGGAAACTAACCGTATCCGCCTCCACCATCTCGGGCGCCTCGAGATAGAAGAAGTCAAGGGGGAAGCCGAGCGCCGCCGCTAGGCGCTCCGCGGTTCCCGGTTCGACCTGATGTCCGTTCTCAGCCTTCGACACGGTCACGGGCGTCAGTCCGGCAATCTCGCCGAGCTCCTTGCCGGTCAGTTTCCTTCTTTGCCGAGCGATGGTGAGGCGATGGGCGGAGAAGCTCATACGCCAGTTTTGAAACGAACTGGGATGTCGAAGTCCTCGACAGGCCCGGTATCTGGATCAATGGTATCGGCCCAATCAGCGTCCGGCGCTGAGATCAGGATTCGCTCGTGGAACTGGACGAAAGATCCGTTGCTAATAACCGGATGGGACAACTCAACGCTGCCGTCCTCGCCCACCATCGCGTAGTAGGTCGGCACGCCGTCTGAAATTACACCGGTTAGTGGGCCGGTATCGACGCCTGAGTATTCGAACAAGGTCGGGCCGCAAAGAAGTTCGGAGGCGCTACCTTTGGATGATCGTGGACTAGGCGGGAAATTCGGGTCACAGGCCCGGTCGACGTTCTGAAACGCGATGCGAATGCGGCGGTCGCGGTTCACCACCGCCTCTATTCCGCAGGTGCGATCCACGGTGTAGCTGCCGTCGAGCATTTGCTGACGAAGTTCCATGACGCCGTGGATGTATGCCAGTGTCCCTGGGGCATTGACCGGCATAAGGGGGCTAGCGTCGTCGGCCCAGGCTCGCGCGGTCCTAGCCACGGCCAGAAGCTGATCTGGGACGAGCCCGAAGTCGGCCAGCCGGGCGGCGACTGTTGCATCACCTTGAATGATTGCCGTAGCGAACGCGGGCATCGGCCTCTCCGTTTAATAATTACGCCCACTATAGAGGGCGTAATAATTAAACGCAAGCTGGCCGTTCAGCAGTATCGTGCCTCGATGCCTCACGACTTCGGTCGCTTGACCGATGATTGAAGGCCCCGCTTTCCGTGCCCGGCTCACGAAGCCGCAGCTGCCAAGCGGCACAGGGGCCGTCATCGGAAATTCCTAGGAAATAATCCGATCCGGTGCAGCCTCTGTGAACGTGCTTGTCTTGTTAACGGGCATGATTCAATCGATTTGCGTCGTGGTGATCCTTCGTCGCCGACCATGTGGGTGAAAATGATGCGGGTAGCTCGGATCGTCATTCAGAACTTTCGCGCCTTCGCGTCCCTCGACGTAAATGTCGCTGATGATCTGTGCTGCATTATCGGCGAGAACAACACCGGCAAGACCGCGATACTGCGGGCGGTCCAGATCTGTCTCGACAATATGTTGCCGTCGAGTTTCCGGTCACTGCTGCGCGAGGACATCCATTCCGCGATCGATGTTGCCGAGCCAAGCCAGGTTCTGATCGGCATCGAGCTGACTGGGTTCGAAGGCAAGGTGAACGAAGAAGCACTGGTCAGCACCTGGAAGACCGCCGCAGATCGTGCGCGCATATTTTACCGCTTCCGTCCACGTCCAGCTGTAAGGGAGAAGCTTGCGAGTGGCGACATCGTACCCGGGACGCTAACCCTTGAGGATTATCAGTGGGAAATCCGCGGTGGGGGTGATCCCGCGATCGACCTCACCGACATTGCGTGGGATGACGAAGGGATTGGCGAGTCCGTGCGCTTCGCCGACTTACAATCTTACCTTCTCGTTCATCTGCCCGCGCTCCGCGATGTGGAGAACGACCTGCGCAATCCCCGCCAGTCACCGCTTGTCCGCCTGATCGAGGCCTTCGAAATCGATGCGGCCGAGCAGGACGCCCTGATTGCCATCCTCGACCACGCCAATCAGGCAATCGCGAACTCGGCGACTATCGCACAGATAGCAGCGGCAATCGACGCGCGGTTCAAAGACGTCTCCGGCCCGGCGTTCGAGATGGACGCTACGCTCGGCCTGTCCGCCGCGACCTTCCGCGCAATCATCCGCAATCTAAAAATCATTCTGTCGGACCTGTCGCTCACCTCGTTTGAACCTGGCCGCAACGGTCTTGGCATGAACAACATCCTCTACATCGCGATCCTGATGGAATATCTCCAGCGGCGGATTGCGCTCGACCGCTCAGCCGGCCAGTTGATCTTGCTTGAGGAGCCCGAAGCGCATCTCCATCCCCAGCTGCAATTTTCGCTGATCGCTGCATTGCGCGCAATCGGCGTGCAGACCATCTTGACCAGTCACAGCACCCAGGTGACCTCACAGGTTCCGCTGAGCAGCATTGTATCGCTCACTAAGCGCGAGGACGCGACGATTGCTGCGGGCAATCTCGCGCTCAACGCAGCGCTGACCGCGCCGGAGATTGCTGATCTCGAACGCTATCTCGACGCAACCAAAAGCGCATTGCTCTACGCCCGCAAGGTCATGCTGGTCGAAGGGCCAGCCGAGATGTTCCTGATCCCGGCGTTGATCGAGCAGGTGTACGGCGTAAAGCTCGAGCGGCTCGGCATCTCGGTTATCGCGATTCATGGCGTCCATTTCGACGTCTATGCCAAGCTGTTCCGCGCTGGCTCGCTCGAAAAGAAGTGCGCCATCGTGGCTGATGCTGACATGACGCCGTCCGACGCCGAGGACTTTAATGCGGAAGCCGATGCTCCCAATTTGGTGGCACTGGAAAGCGACTTTGTGAACACATTCGCGGGCGCCACCACTTTCGAACGCGAACTGGTATCGGTCGGGCGCCTGCCAATGCTGATCGAGACAGTTCGTGCTCTCGGCGCCCCGCAGATTCTAGCGCAGATGGAGAATGGGCTCGCAACGCTTGCGCTCGGGGGCATGGACGTCGTCGATGAGACGGCGCTGCGCGTTGAGCTTGGCCGTATCACGCTCAATGCCGCCAAGCGCTTTGGCAAAGCGCGTTTCGCGCAAATAGCGGCGCGCTACGCTAATCTCGCGACCGATCTGCCGCCCTATATCGAGCAGGCCTATGAGTGGCTCACCGAATGATCCGGCTGACACCCGAACAGCGCGAGGCGGTCGAACATGACGGCAATCTACTGCTGACGGCTTGCCCAGGCAGCGGCAAGACGCGGGTCATTCTCGCCAAACTGCTGACGCTGGCCGATCAGGTCGTCGGCACGCCTAAGTTCATCGGCTGCATCACCTATACCAATGCCGCGGTCGACGAGATCGAGGCCCGCTTACGCACCTACGGGAACAATGCGATCGCGGACCGCTGTGAAATCTCCACGATCCACGCTTTCTGCCTGCAATTCATTGCCCGTCCCTACAGTTGGTTGATTCCAGAGGTGCCAGCGTCGTTTCAGGTGCTCTCTCGCGAGAACAGCCTATTCGAGCAGATCGTGACGGCGGTCGAGGACGCCTTCGGTCGCACGCCCGCCGGGCAGGTGTTCGAAGACTATGAATCGCTTCGCATCGACGTGAACGGCGAACCCTGCGGCCAGGGTATCGAGACCGGTATCGTCACCAATGAATCCGCTGCGCTCTATTGGGAGCGAGTCCGCGCCCACGGATATCTCGATTTCGGGATGATCCTCTATTATTCATGGAAGATACTCGAACAGTACCCGTTTGTCGGACGCGGTATCGCGAGCCGCTTTGCTTGGCTGCTGATCGACGAATTCCAGGACACCACAGACATCCAGATTGCCATCTTCGGGGCGCTCCGGCACTTCCTCCACACCCGCTTCTTTCTCGTGGGTGATCAGAACCAGTCGATCATGCGCTTTGCCGGCGCTCGCCCCGAACTCGCCGAGCAGTTCGGCGATCAGATCGACGCGCACCGCGATACGGTCCTGACTGGCAACTTCCGATGCGGGCCGGCGATAGTCAGCACTGCATCAACACTCATCCCGACGGTGCCGGGGATGCAGTCGGCGGGTGATGCAGCCCAGCTCGCGGCGCACGTGAACTACGTCCATGTCGGCCGGCCGATCGATGCAATCACCGACCATTTCCTGCCCGCCCTGCAGGATGCCGGCATCCCGCTTGGCAAGGCCGCGATACTTGCGCCATGGTGGACGCATCTCATCCCAGTCGCCCGCGCTCTCCGCGAATTCGACGTCCCGGTCTTCGGTCCGGGTGCGCGTCCGTATAAGCGTCGGCGTCTGCTTGCCGGACTTGCCGAGCAACTTGGAGCGTGCGCCGAGGCCGACAATTACCTCGGACTCCCGGGTGTCGAGCGGGCGCTGTTTCGGCTTATCGGTGATCTCACCGGGAACTCGCGCTACGATTTATTCAGCTATCAGGGGCGTCGCGTGGCGCTCGGCCTGATCTATCTCGCTCGCGAACTCGCCGACCGGTATCCCGGCGGCGTCGCTTGGCTGCGCGCCATCTCCCGCGAGGCTGGTGACTATCTCGAACGCGAGGAATGGTTGCCGGGCAGCGCCAAACAGCCGCTAATCGATTCCGCCGAGGAGATGCTGTCCGACATGCAGGCCAGCAAGGTCGATCTCGCGAATCTGCTGATCTCCGATATGGGCCTGTTCGCCAATCCCGAGCATGCGCTTAAGCTTATCACGCTGCACAATTCCAAGGGGCGCGAGTTCGATGGGGTCGCTCTGATCTGCATGAACAATGGCAGTATCCCGCATTTCTCGACATCGACGCAGGAAGCGTATGACGAGTCTCGGCGACTATTCTATGTCGGCCTGACCCGTGCCAAGCGCGTCCTTGTCGTCGCGTCCGATCAGTCACACTGGAAGAACACGCCGACCCCGTTCATTGCGCAGGCCGGACTTGAATGAATGCTTGCCCTGTTAAAATGAGTTTTGCGTTTGACGTCCCCGAGATTGGTAATTGAAAATCGCGGCCGATAGGCGGCTCACATTCGGGCCACGGACGATGCCAACAGCGAAAGTCTGCTTTCCCTTACCGACGCGCCACAAGGCGACTGTCTGCTACCGGCCCATTTCCTGTCGTTCAATCCGGGTATCCCGCCAACGCGCGGACGATTATAGCCGCCAATGCCTCTTCAGCCGCCGTCCGTGCAGAGCGAACGTCTTACATGAGATCATGCCACAACCAGTTGGGCGCCCGATGCACGACGTTGGCCACAACCTTCTCGATAGCCATCATTCGCACTGCTGCAGCATAAGGAACTTGCTTCTGTGATACGTCAGCGAACTGGATAGATTTCGCTAGCTTAGGCTCATCAACGACGTCGCTATTACCCTCGCCGCGCGCGCCAAAACGCCCGCGTCATCAACGGATCGCTGGACGGAGGCGACGCGCGCAGAAATCGCTGAGCGCTCGGTTCGAGAGACCGCGACGGCGCTCGCATCCTAGAGCATGCCGCCGGCCTTGCTGAGCAGCACTTCGATCAATTCCTCGTGTGTCATGGCGCCTCCGCCAACGACAAAGGCTTGGCACACGACTGAAGGCGATAGGCAGCTTTCGTGATGAGATGGGTTAGGCGAGCAATTCGCTCGCGCTCGCATCCAGCGGGCCAGCTAACTTTTCTACCACGGTGATCGTGGGATTTCGCGCACCCCGCTCGATATCGCTGACATAGGTGCGATGGATACCCGCCCGGTCAGCAAAATCCTCCTGGCTCCAGCCCCGCTCCTGGCGCAGCCGCCGCAAATTGCGGGCGAGGCGTTGACGAATATCCACGCGCGAGGATGAGCGCCGGCGTCACTCAACAATCTACAGACGATGAGTGACAATTGAGTTGACTGTCCGCCATGCACTCGGCTCTGTAATGTCACTGATAGTCGACGGAGATAATATGAGGCAGGCGGCAAAAATGGTGGTCATCGGGCTGAACGCTGCGAGCTTGGCGATGTCTGGCTCAGGCGTTGCTCAGACGGCGAACGAAACGCATCGGTTTGAACCGCCTGCCGGCGTCCAGGCGACCGGTCGGGTCGGACGGCCGATCTGGACGGACGAGCGCGCGATCGTCGTTGAAGGTGCGCGGATCATGCAAGCAGTGAGAAAGCGCGTCCTGATTGACGTCTATAGCGTCGCTGCTTACGACCCAATGACGCGCGTAAAATCTAAAGCAGCATTCAAAGCATGCAGCGTGACCAACAACGTCTGCCTGCTCGACGACGATGGCGATTGCACGTTCGATCGTGTCGCCAAGGACGTGTCGGGCCGCGGCTATGACCTTGATACCAAGGTGCGTTATCAAAAGATGCAAGTGGTCGAGCCGGGATCGAGCATAGAGCGCTCTATCGACTTGGTCAGCATGAGCGGCGGCCGAATGGTGTTCCGCTATCGCGAAGAGACCGAGGACAATGGCACAGTTGCCGATGAAACGTACACGGCTCCAGCGTACACTCGCGTACTCCAAATCCGTGACGTTGCTCTAACGATCATAAGTGTCACACCTGGATCGATCGAATTCAAAGCAGCCTCGGCGCTGGCCAGCGCGGCAACCTCGTTGCCGTCGGCTTGCAATCGTTGATGACAAAAGGCGAGAGGCCGGATGCAAATCGCCCCAACCTCTCGCCAACGAAATCTTGCTACTCTTTCTTTTTCTTGCTCAGACGCTCAATTTCATCCCAGTTCGTTGGATTAACAAATTCGACTTTGAGGCTTTTGGATGCCGGATCGTCGAGTAACGGGTTGACCTCACGTATGGCATTGATCGCAACCCGGACCTGCCGCGGCTCGTTCGACAGCGCCATCGCCACGAGCTTTTGCGCAATCAATTCAAGATTGGCCCTCCGCTCCGTACGACCGTCGGGCAGGCGTACAGAACGACTCTGTTTCAAGACGCGTGCTAGCATCTGATCGAGCGTCAGGGATTTGCGGCGCCGGGGTTTGTCCGACGTGGAGGCTGCTTGGTTGCCGGGCTTGAACCGCGTGTGGGTGGGCGGTTTCTTGTAGCCCACTTCATAGTCGTCCGATCCACCTTTACGTCCCTTACTCATCTCACATTTCCTTGGTTGGAGTGTTGGTTTTGGCGATTTCGGCAGTCTGGTTGGCGGTGAGGCCAGTCCACAGATTGACCGGCTCGAGGCCGGTCGCTTCCGCCACTCGATGAAGAGCGACGTCGACATAGCGGGGGTCGAGCTCGACGGCGCAGCAGCGGCGATTAGTGCGGTGCGCCGCGATCAGCGTCGTGCCTGAGCCGCAAAACGGATCGAGCACCAGATCGCCAGGGTTTGACGCATCGAGGATTGCGTCACCGACCAGCGCGGTCGGTTTAACCGTGGAGTGCAGCGCCAGCTTCTTATCCCGATCGCGCTGGAAGCCGGCCATTCCCGGATACGACCAGACGTTCGTGCGATTTCGACCGAAACGACCGAGTTGCACTTGATTGAGGTGCGGTGCCTTGCCGTTCTTGAAGACCGCGATCAGCTCATGTTGGCCCCTATAAAATGCCCCCATCGAACCGTGACCCTTGTCCCAGACACACAGGTTCTTCAGTTCGCCGAACACGGACTTGCCGGCGTTGATCAAGAGAGCGATCTGGCGAAAATCCATGCACACGTAATGGATCGAGCCATCAACGCTGTTGGCTTTGAGGTTGCTGAGCATCGTCGTCAAAAAAGCGGCGAACTCCGCATCGCTCATCTCGCCGGTCGCTTGGACGAACTCGCGATGCTTGATCTTGCCAAGCCCCGAGACGTTTCCACCGATGCGGCAGTTGTAGGGTGGATCCGTAAAGACGATCCTGGCCGGCTCGCCATTGAGCAGCGGCCCGTAGCTCAGCGGATCAAGCGCATCGCCGCAGAACAGCAGGTGTTTACCGATCTGCCACAGATCACCGCGCCGAGCGATTGCCGGAACGGTGCCAGGCTCTGGCGCTTCCGACTCTGTCGTTCCGCGATGGAGGCCGTCGATAAGCGCGTCGATCTCCGGCAACTCGAACCCGATCTCGTCGATCTCGAAATCTGGATCCTCGAGCTGGAGAAGCTCTTCGAGCTCCAACGCCAACACTCGCTTGTCGAACTTGGACTCGTCCCCGAGCTGATTATCGGCGAGGACAAACGCACGTTTTTGCGCTGGCGTCATGTAGCGAAGCTCGACGGTCGGGACTGTCGCCAAGCCAAGCTTCTTGGCTGCGAGTAAGCGACCATGACCACACAGCACCATCGCGTCGGCGTCGACGATGATCGGGTTGGTGAACCCGAACCGCTTTATCGCGCGTGCGAGCTTTGCGACCTGGCTAGGCGAGTGAACGCGGGCATTACGCGCATTTTCTACAAGAGCAGCGGGCGGCAAGTATCGAACAGAGAGCGTTTCCATACGTGCATGATACAAGCCGTAAAAATCAAAGCACAAGCATGAACGGATAGAAATTTCTCTGGTAGGCCTCTATTGCTTAGCTCGCCTCGGAAAAACCTACTCAATACATACGCAACACGCGTATAGCTAATACGCATGGTGCGTATACTTACATCCCACCTCAATAAACCAGGCAAATCCCGTTTTTGCAGTTGGTCGACCGTTTGCTCGCCGTTCGCGCGTCATAAAAATCCCGTTCCAGGACCACGGGATTTTTCTATGATACGCGCGGAAAACTGGCAGTTTCATGCCAGTTATGAGCACCTCGTAACGCGACATTCCCGTAGAAATCCCGTTCACACGGGAACGGCGATATCCGGCATGTCCGGCTGACCGCGTCATGTGACCAAACCGTACTGCCGGTCGAAGACCCAGAGAATGCGGGGCCAAAAGAGGGTGGTGGCGCGGGAGCAAGGTTCTCTGCAGTGCACAAGCAGGCGCCGACAGGCGCGGAATTGCGCCGCTTCACAGGCGTGAGTTCAAAAAATTATCGGAAGCCGAGACTGGCTGGCGGAGCGGGTAGTCATTCGAACTGCCAATACGGAATCACCATCATTTCGATTGCGTACTGATGGGAATGCGCCGGGAGAAAAACGCGGAGAAAACCATATTCCCAGTTATCAGGTGACTCTCCGCAGTACCGAACGGAACTGAACAGGCGCGAAAATGCGCCGTTTCCCGGAAGATTTCTGAGTAAAACCAGATACTTAAGACTGGGTGGCGGAGCGGGAGGGATTCGAACCCTCGATACGCTTTTGACGTATACTCACTTTCCAGGCGAGCGCCTTCGACCACTCGGCCACCGCTCCGCATGCACTGGACGGGGGCCGCGTTAGAGAGTGCGTGCGCCGGGCGCAAGCGCTTGCCGGGAACGGCGGAGCGTGGCAGCGTCGCGCACTATGCCGATCGTCCCGTTCCTGCTCGCCGCGGCGCTGGCCGCTTCGCCCGCCGCCACCGCCGCCAAGCCGGCCAAGACGCCGGCGCCGCCGCCCTCGCCGGGCGACATCGTCGCGGCCGCCCCCGCCGGCGCCTGGGCCGCCATCCCCGACGACGACATCCTGATCTTCACGCTGGCGAACGGGCGGCAGGTGGTGATCCAGCTCGCCCCCGGTTTCGCGCCGCGCCACGTCGCGCGGATGCGAATCCTGGCCAACGACAAATGGTGGGACGGCACCAGCATCTATCGCGTGCAGGACAATTACGTCGCGCAGTGGGGCGACGCGACCGAGAAGAAGCCGCTGCCCGCCGGTGTCGCCGACGGTCCGCCCGCCGAATATGTGCGCAGCGGCGCGCGGGTGCAGGTGCGGATGACGCGGCCCGATTCCTATGCCGCGGTCGCCGGCTTCTCGGCGGACGGCTGGCCGACCGGATCGGACGGCAAGGCGAGCTGGCTGACGCACTGCTACGGCATGGTCGGGGTCGGGCGCGACCTGGCGCCGTCGGTCGGCAGTTCGGCCGAGCTCTATGCCGTGATCGGGCACGCGCCGCGCGCGCTCGACCGCAACATCGCGCTGGTCGGGCGCGTGGTCGAGGGGATCGACGCGCTGTCGTCGCTGTCCCGCGGGACCGGCAAGATGGGGTACTACGGCGACGAACAGAAGCCGACGCCGATCGTGCGCGCGCGGCTGGCGTCCGCGCTCCCGGCGAGCGAGCGACCGCGGTTCGAATATCTGCTGCCGGCGACGCCCGCGTTCGCGCGGTACCTGCACGCGAAGGAGAATCGCGAGCCGCCGTTCTTCATGGTGCCGGCGGGAGGTGCCGACGTGTGTTCGGTCGCGGTGCCGGTACGGCGGCGGAAATAGGGCCGGGGTGGAGCGCGTGGTCGCGTCGGGGCGACTGGCTGCCTTTTTCCGTCACCCCGGCCTTGAGCCGGGGTCCCGCTTTTTCTGCTGAGGAAGAGGGAAGAAGCGGGACCCCGGTCGAGCCCGGGGTGACGAATTGGGGTTTGGCGGACGAGGAGCTTAATGGGCAAAGTTCCGGCGCGGCAAAGCCGCGCCGTCAGCCTTCGCGGTGCGATGCTGGCCGGCTCGCCGCTGACGCGGAAAAATAGCTCCGCTATTTTCCGACGGCGAGCTCAGGCCCCCACCCAGTCCGCGACTTCGCCCGCGACCTGGTTGGCCGCCTGGTTGATCGCCGGGCCGATCGATTCCGCGGTGACCGTCGCCACCGGCACGCGCGCCTCGAACCGCTTCTTCTCGACCTTGCTGTGGTCGGCGCCGCGGATCAGCGTCGCGTCGTAGGTCACCACCGCTTCGTGGCGGTCGCCGTCGATGCCGAAGTTGCGGAGTTCGCCCGCCAGCTGCGCGCCGGGGTCGCTGAACGATTGCGCCGGGGTCAGCACGACGCGGCCCGTCTTGGCGGCGATCGTGTCGGAGGTCAGCCGCGCGAACAGCCGTTGCGGCGCCTCCACCCAGGCGGCGCCGACGACATAGGCGACCT
The DNA here is from genome assembly GCF_017304635.1 of Sphingomonas sp. Classification (GTDB taxonomy): domain Bacteria; phylum Pseudomonadota; class Alphaproteobacteria; order Sphingomonadales; family Sphingomonadaceae; genus Sphingomonas. Next base: position 132,465 of record NZ_JAFKMA010000006.1, on the reverse strand, counting down.
GGTCGCCGGTCTGCACCGGCACTCGCGCGACCGCGAGCGATTGCGGGACGACCGGCACCTGGATCGTGATCGTCTTGGCCGCCGCCGAATTCTGCGTCGACCCGACCGGCAGTGTCGCGGTGGCGTCGAGCGTCAGCAGCACCTTGGGCGGCTTGCCCCCGAAGCTGATGCAACCGGCCAGCGGCAGGGCGGCGAGCAGCAGGCCACGGGACCGGAAGAAGGATCGCGTCATCATCTCACTTGCCCTTATAATCGGGGAGGCTGGGGGCGCCGACCAGCGAGCCCGCCCCGCCGCGGTCGATCTTCTCCGCGACCGACGACAGCGCCATCGCCATCTGGCGCAGGTCGTGGACGAGTTGGCCGACTTCCGGAACGGTCTGTTTCGAGAACGCCTGGAGGCCGGGCCGCGCATCGCCGATCGCGGCGTTCAGCGTGTTCATCGACGTGTTGGCCGACGCGATCGTGCGGTTGAGGTTGGCGATCATCGGCTTCACGTCGCTGCCCAACAGACCGTTGGTGGTCTCCGCCAGCTTGCCGAACTGCTGCGCGGCGTCGCCCGCTTTCTGGATCGCGACGCGCGTTTCGGCCAGCGTGGCGGCGATTTCCGGCCCGCGATCGGCCAGCGCCTTCGACAGGCGGTTGGTATTCTCCAGGATGCCGGCGATCGACGCCTGGTTGCGATCGCTGAGCAACGCCGTCAGCCGCTCGGTCAGCGACGTCAGCCGCTCGAGCAATTGCGGCGCGTTCGCCAGCAGCGCGCCGAACCCGCTCGCCTTGGCCGGGATGCGCGGCACGCCGAGCGGGCAGGGGCTGTTGGAGCAATCGATCAGCGGCTTGCCGGCCTGCGCGCCGTCGAGCTGGACGGTCGAGGGGCCGGTGAAGCTGCCCTGGACGGCCGCGGTCGTACCGATCAGCACCGGGGTCTTGTCGTCGACCGTCACGCGCACGCGGACGAATTCGGGCTGGCGCGGATCGAGCGCGATATCCTTGACCTGGCCGACCGGCACGCCCGAGAAATTGACCGGCGATCCCTTGGCCAGACCGTCGACCGATTGCTTGAAGAAGATGTCGTACTCGCGCTTGCCTTCGGCGCCGAAGCGCGAGATCCACACCATGAACAGCGCCAGCACCGCGAGCAGGATCAGCACGACCCCGCCGACCAGCACGTGGTTGGAACGCGTCTCCATCACTCAGCCCCTATCTCTGACGGCTTCCCCGCCGCCGCTTGCTCGTGCAGGCGCGCCTGTCCGTCCTGCGCCTCCTGCGTGGCGGTGGCCGCGCGTCCCCGCGGCCCGTTGAAATATTCCTTGATCCACGGATGGTCCAACGCGATCAGCTCGTCGATGGTGCCGACCGCGATGACCTTCTTGTCCGCCAGCACCGCGACCCGGTCGCAGATCGCGTACAGCGAGTCGAGGTCGTGGGTGATGAGGAACACCGTCAGCCCCAGCGTGCGCTGCAACGACAGCGTCAGCTCGTCGAACGCGGCCGCGCCGATCGGGTCGAGCCCCGCGGTCGGTTCGTCGAGGAACAGCAGTTCGGGGTCGAGCGCCAGCGCGCGCGCCAGCCCGGCGCGCTTCTTCATGCCGCCCGACAGTTCTGCGGGGTATTTCGGCCCGGCATCGGCGGGCAGGCCGGTCATCACGACCTTGTACGACGCGATCTCGTCGAGCAGCACGGGGTCGAGCGCGGGGTAGAATTCCTTGATCGGCACCTCGACATTTTCGGCCACCGTCAGCGTCGAGAATAGCGCGCCGCCCTGGAACAATATGCCCCAGCGCTTGCGGATGTCGGTCGCCTCGGTCTCCTCGCGGCCGATCGTGGACTCGCCGAACACGGTGATCTCGCCGGCCGCAGGCGTCTGCAACCCGATGATCGATCGCATCAGCACCGACTTGCCGGTGCCCGACCCGCCGACCACGCCGATGATCTCGCCGCGATAGACGTCGAGGTCGAGGTCTTCGTGCACGACCTGCTCGCCGAAGCAGTTCTTCAGCCCGCGGACGTGGATGACCACGTCGCGCTCGCCCTGCGGCGGATCGCGTCGCGGCGCCATCACAACCACCCGATCGACGAGAAGAACACCGCGAAGAAGGCGTCGATCACGATCACCAGGAAGATGCCCTGGACGACAGCGGAGGTGGTGCGCAGCCCGACCTGCTCGGCATCGGCCTCGACCTGCATGCCCTGGAAACAGCCGGCGATCGCGATGATCGCGCCGAACACCGGCGCCTTGATGAGCCCGACATAGACGTCGCTGATCGGCACGACCTCGCGGATGCGCTCGACATAGGTGACCCAGGGGATGCCGAGCTGCGCCCAGCACAGCACGCCGCCGCCGATGATCGCGATCAAAGCGGCGTAAAAGCCGAGCAGCGGCATCATCAGCACCGTCGCCAGCACGCGCGGCACCACCAGCGCCTCCATCGGCGACACGCCGATCGTGCGCATCGCGTCGATTTCCTCGGTCAGCTTCATCGTGCCGAGCTGCGCCGCGAACGCCGAGCCGGAGCGGCCCGCGACCATGATCGCGGTCATCAGCACGCCGAGCTCACGCAACGCCAGGCGACCGGTCAGGTTGATCGTGTATTGCTCGGCGCCGAACTGCTTGAGCTGCACCGCACCCTGTTGCGCGATGACGATGCCGATCAGGAAGCTCATCAGCCCGATGATGCCGAGCGCCGACACGCCGACCACCTCGAACCGCTGCACCGTCGCGTTGAAGCGGAAGCGGCGCGGCGGCACGAACAGGCTCTTGAAGATCGCCCCGAACGCCAGCGTCGTCGCGCCGAGGAAACCGAGCAGGCCGATCATCGTGTGATAGGCCGAAATCGTCGCGTCGCCGATCTCGCCCAGCACGCGGCGGAACGGCGGGATATATTCGGCGCGGATACTGACGGGCTGGTCGGCGGCGGCGACCTGGTCGAACAGATGCTGCTGGTCGCGGTTGAGGCCGGTCACGGTCGCGCCGGTCTTCTGCGCGAACCGGTGGATCGTCCACGCGCCGATCGTGTCGAGCCGGTCGATCCCCGACAGGTCGAGCATCTCGACCCCGCTGTCGTGCGCGGCCAGCCGTTCGGGCAGGTCGCCGAGGTCGGCCAGCGACAGCCGCCCGGTGAAACGCAGCGTCCCGTTGCTCGAATCGTCGTCGAAGGAAGCGGCGGCGCTCATCACCGGTCGTCATGGGCGATTATGGCTGGATCGGCAACAACATGAACGGCATGAGAACCAGACGATGCACCGCCTCGCGATCTATGACATGGACAAGACGATCACGGCCCATGCGACGTGGACGCCGTTCCTGGCGCGCTATGGCCGGGCGCGGCCGTGGCGGGTGGCGGCGACGCTGGGGCCGTCGATGCTGTACGTGGCGAAGCGGATCGACCGCGCGCGGCTGAAGGAGATGACGCAGGCGTTGGTGCTCGGCCGCCGTCCGGCGACGGCGACGGTCGAGGCTCGGGCGCGGGCGTTCGCGGCGCGCGTCGCGGCGAAGGACGTGCGCGGCGACGCGCTGGCGCGGATCGCGGCGGATCGCGCGGACGGCTATCGCGTGATGCTGGCGACGGCGAGCTACGACTTCTACGTCCGGCCGATCGCGGCGGCGCTGGGCATCGCCGACGTGATCGCGACGCCCTCGACGATCGAGGGCGACCGTCTGATCGCGCGGATCGCCGGCGAGAATTGCTATGGCGAGGCCAAGCTGGCGATGATCCTGGCGTGGCTGGCGCGCGAGGGGATCGCGCGGGAGGACGCGCATGTGCGCTTCTATTCGGACCATGTGTCGGACGCGCCGACGCTCGATTGGGCGGACGAGCCGTTCGCGGTGAGTCCGCATGCGGCGCTACGCCAACTGGCGGCGGCGAAGGGGTGGCCGGTGCTGGAGTGGCGGTAGCCTGTTCGTCGATGCGAGGAGCGGAGCGACGCGGCAATCCAGCGTTGTTTGCGCGGCCCTAGATTGCTTCGCTGCGCTCGCAATGACGGCGGCTACACCAGTACGTCCACCATATGGATCGCCAACCCCACTAGTCCGCCAACCAGCGTCCCGTTGATCCGGATATATTGCAGGTCGCGCCCGACCGCATGTTCCAGTCGTTGGGTGATCGTGTCGGCGTCCCAGCCGCGCACCGTTTCCGACACCAGCCGCACGATCGCGTCGCCGTAATCCGCCGCCGTGCCGACCGCGGCGCGGCGCGCGAAGCGGTTGATCGTCGTCGCCAACTCGCCATTCGCCTGGAGCGTCTCGCCGAGCTGGCGCAGCGCCTCGCCGAACTTGCCGGCCATCATCGCGTCGGGATCGCGCGCGACGCGCAGCATTGCCTGGCGCAGGTGGTCCCACACCCCCTGCCACCACTCGGTCAGCGCCGGGTTGTCGAGCATCTCGTTCTTGAACCCCTCGACCCGCGCCCGCATGACGGGATCGTGGCGGAGGTCGTCGGCGAATTGCGCCAGCCCTTCCTCGGCCTTGGCGCGTAAAGGATGGTCGGGCTGTTCCGCCATGTCGTGGATCATGCCGTCGAGCCCGGCGATGATCCGGTTCGCGACCGTCTCGTCGAGCCCGGTCAGCCGCATCAGCGCGCCCGAGCGGTCGTGCACCATCGCGCGGATCAGCGGCTGGTTCGCCTCGAGCAGCTTGGCCGCCCACTTCACGATCCCGTCGAGCAAGGGAACGTGGCGATTGTCGGCGATCGCCGCCGCCAGCGCGTTGCCGAGCAGCGGCGCGATCTCCAGCGCGCGCAGGCGCTGCGCGATCGTGCCGCGGACCATTCCGCCGAGCCGTTCCTGGTCGAGCGACTCCAGCATGTCGACCGCCAACCGCGCGGCGCCGCGCCGCAATCGGCCCTCGGTCGCGCCCTTCGGGTTGGCGAGCCAGCGCCCCGCCGCGCCCGCCACGTCGAGCCGCTGCATCCGCCGCGCGACGACGCGCGGGACCAGGAAGTTGCTGCGCAGGAACTGGGCGAGATTGTCGCCGATGCGATCCTTGTTGCGCGGCACGATCGCGGTGTGCGGGATCGGCAGGCCGAGCGGATGGCGGAACAAAGCGGTGACCGCGAACCAGTCGGCCAGCCCGCCGACCATCGCTGCCTCGGCAAAGGCGCGGACGAAGCCCCAGGCGGGGTGCCGCGGCTCGAACGCGCGGGCGACGAAGAACAACGCCGCCATCGCCAGCAACAGCGCGAGCGCGACCAGCTTCATCCGGCGGAGCGCGGGCGGCGCCGCGCCGGAACTGGACAGGAGCAGGGGCGTCGGCCGCATCGTCAGGGACAATCGCTCAAACGGGGGAAGGTTCAAGCCATAATAGCCCCTCCCCTTCAGGGGAGGGGCTGGGGGTGGGGGACGTCTCACCGAGATCGCTCGCCCGTGACTGCCCCACCCCAACCCCTCCCCTGAAGGGGAGGGGCTTGCACGTCACTCCGCCGCCGGCTGCTCCTTGCCGCCGTGATAGCCGATCGGCCGCGGCGCCTGGTCGTGTTCGATCGCCGGCCGGTCCTCGTCGCCGGGGCGATAGGTGAGCAGGCGGCGGCTGAGCTTCGGACCCAGCCAGCCCTCGATTCCGATTGCCAGGCTGAAGCTCGCCGGCACGATCAGCAGCGTGAGGATGGTCGACAGCGACAGCCCGCCGATCACGACGATGCCCATCGGCGCGCGCCACGACGCGTCGCCCGACAGCGACAGCGCGGTCGGCACCATGCCCGCGACCATCGCGACCGTGGTCATCACGATCGGCTGCGCGCGCTTGTGCCCGGCATCCTCGATCGCTTCCAGGCTCGGCACGCCCTTGCCCATCTCCTCCAGCGCGAAGTCGATCAGCAGGATCGAGTTCTTGGCGACGATGCCGAGCAGCATCAGCAGGCCGATATAGACCGGCATCGATACTGGCTGTCCCGCGATCCACAGCGCGATCAACCCGCCCAATGGCGCCAGCAGCAGCGAGCCCATGTTGACGAACGGCGGCAGCACGCGGCGGTAGAGCAGGATCAGCACCGCGAACACCAGGAAGATGCCCGACAGCAACGCGATGATGAAGTTGTTTATCATCTCGCCCTGCCACTTCTGCTGGCCGAGCGTCAGCCGCTCGACGCCCGGCGGCAGGTTCTTGACCGCGGGCAGGGCGTCGATTTCCTTCCACGCCTCGCCCGACACCAGCGGCTTGCCGGTCTTGGGGTTGAGGCCCAGGTCGGCGCCGATCGTGATCTGGCGCTGCAACTGGACGCGCTGGATCTTCGACGGGCTGGCGCCGAAGCCGATATCGGCGACGGTCGACAGCGGCACCGATCCACCGGTCGCGGTCGGCACCGGCAGGTTCTGGATCGTCGACAGCCGCGACCGCGACGATTGTTCGAGCATCACCGTGATCGGCACCTGACGGTCCGACAGCGAGAATTTCGCCTTGTTCTGCTCAATGTCGCCCAGCGTCGCGAGCCGGATCGCGTTGGACAGAGCGGCGGTCGTCACGCCCAGATCGGCGGCGAGGTCGAAGCGCGGGCGGATCTCCAGCTCCGGTTGTTGCAGGTCGCCCTGCACGCGCGGCGCGACCACGCTTTTCAGCGACGCCATCTGCGCCACGATCTTCTGCGCGACGTCGTTGAGCTGCTTGGGATCGGCCCCGCCCAGCACGAGCGTCAGGTCGCGGCCCGACGAGCCCCAGCCCTGCTGCGAGCGGAACGTCACCCGCGCGTCGGGGATCGCCGCCAGCGTCGGCGCCAGGTCGCGCTCGAACTTGACGCTCTTCTTGTCCTTGTCCTTCCTGAAGATCGCCTCGACGCGGCCGCTGCCGACGCCGGCGCGGCTGTAGACGTGCTGGACCTGCGGCTGCGCGCGGAGCAAGGCGGCGACGCGATCGACCACCGCCTGCGTCTGCGCGAGCGTGGTGCCGGGCACCATCTCGATCGAGGCGGTCGACGAATCCTGATCCTGATCGGGCTGGAACGATTGCGGCAGGATCGCGAACATGAACCCGGTGAGGATCAGCGCGACCGCCCCGGCGACGATCGACGACCAGCGGTGGCGCAGCGTCCAGCGCAGCGCCCCCATATACTTGTCCATCAATCGGCCTTCGCCATGCGACGCGTGGCCCTTCGCTTTCAGGAAATAGGCCGCGATCATCGGCGTGATGAGGCGCGCGACCGCCAGCGAGATCAGCACCGAGACGACGACGGTCAGCGCGAAGTTCTTGAAGAACTGGCCCGACACGCCCGGCATCAGGCCGCACGGCAGGAAGACGGCGACGATCGACATGGTCGTCGCCAGCACCGCGATGCCGATCTCGTCGGCGGCGTCGATCGACGCCTGGTACGCGGTCTTGCCCATGCGCATGTGGCGGACGATGTTCTCGATCTCCACGATCGCGTCGTCGACCAGCACGCCCGCCACCAGGCTGAGCGCGAGCAGGGTCATCTGGTTCAGCGTGAACCCCATCAGGTCCATGATCCAGAAGGTCGGGATCGCCGACAGCGGGATGGCGAGCGCGGAGATCGCGGTCGCGCGCCAGTCGCGCAGGAACAGGAACACCACGACGACCGCCAGCGCGGCGCCCTCGACCATCGCCTCGATCGCCGAATGATACTGCTTCTCGGCATATTCGGTGTTGTTCTCGATCAGCTGGAAGTGGACGCGCGGGTCCTTCTTCTCGAGCGCCAGCAGCTTGGCCTCGGCGTCGTGGAACACGCTGACGTCCGACGCGCCCTTGGCGCGCTGGAAATCGAAGCTGATGACTTGGCGACCGTCGAGCTGCGAGGCGGAGCGCTGTTCGGCGAACTGGTCGACCACGGTCGCGATGTCGCTCAGCTTGACGATGCGGCCGCCGCCGACCGCGATCTGGGTCTGGCCGAGCGCATAGGCGTTGGGCGCGTTGCCCAGCACGCGCACGCTTTCCTCCGACCCGGCGATCTGGGCGCGCCCGCCGGCGGTGTTCAGGTTGACCTGGCGCAACTGCGCATTGACCGCGGAGGCGGTCAGGCCGAGCGATTGCAGCTTGGCCGGATCGAGCTTGACCAGGATTTCGCGATTGACGCCGCCGTTGCGCTCGACGGTGGCCATGCCGGGCACCGCCTGCAATTCCTTGGTCACGGTATTGTCGATGTACCAGCTCAGTTCCTCGACCGTCATGTCGGTCGCGATCGCGGCATAGCTGGCCAGGTCGTTGCCGGTCGTGTTGACGCGCGACACCTGCGGTTCGAGGATGCCGTCGGGCAGCGAGCCGCGGATCTGCTGGATGGCGCTGCGCACGTCCTCTACCGCGCGGTCGATCGGGGTGCCGATCGCGAGCTGGACGATGGTGGTCGACGATCCCTCGCTGACGTTCGAGTTGATCTCGTCGATCCCGTCCAGGCTGCGTACCGCCGCCTCGACCTTCTGCGTCACCTGGTTCTCAAGCTCGGTCGGCGCGGCGCCGGGCTGCGACACGTTGACGATCACGACCGGGAAATCGATGTCGGGATCGTTATTGACCGGCATCGTGCGGAAGCTGAACAGCCCCGCGACGGTCAGCATGAAGAACAGGACGATGCTGGGGACCGGGTTGCGGATCGACCAGGCGGAGATGTTGCGGAAGCTCATCGGGTCGTCCTTATTTGCGCAGGATCGGCTTGATCTTCTGGTTATCGCTCAGGAACGCGCCCGCCGACAGCACCACGCGGTCGTTGGGACCGATCCCGCTGGTGATCGCGACGCCCTTGTCGGACACTTCGCCGACGGTGACCTTGGTCCGGTGCACGCGATCGTCCTTGCCCAGCACATACACGAAATTGCCCTGCGCGTCGGTCTGAATCGCCGAGTTGGGCAGGACCGGCGCGGTGGACGCGCCCGCCGCGATCGTCGCGGAAGCGAAGCCGCCCGGGCGCAGCGCCTTGTCGTAGGGGATGGCGATCCGCGCCGTGCCGCGGCGCGACTGCGGGTCGATGACGGGCGAGATCTGCCAGATCGCGCCCTTGAAGCTGCGGTCGCTGCCGACCGGGGTCACGTCGGCGCGCTGGCCGACGCTCAATTGCTGGAGGTCGCTTTCGCTCAGTTCGGCGCGCAGCTCGAACTCGCCGCCCTGCGCCATCCGGAACAGCACGCCCGACCCCGGGCTGACGATCTGGCCCGGCTCGACCGAGCGCGTGAGGACCAGCCCCGACGCCGGCGCGCGGATGTCGAGCCGCCCGTTCGCCGCGCGCTGCTGCGCTAGTTGCGCCTGCGCCACCCGTACCCGGGCGATGGCGGCGTCGCGCGTCGCGATCTTGGTTTCCAGGTCGGCCTTCGAGATGAAGCCGCGCCCGACCAGCGCCTGCGCGCGATCGACGTTCGACTGCGCGATCTTGGCATCGGCCTGCGCGACCGAAATCTGCGCCGCCAGGCTGTTGGCGGTCTGCGCCTGGACCGAGCGGTCGACCGTCGCCAGCACCTGGCCGGCATTGACCCACTGGCCCGGCTGGACCAACACCGCGGTCACGCGACCGCCCTCGCCGGCGATGCCGACCGGCATGTCGACCCGCGCCGCCAGGCTGCCGGTGCCGGTGATCGTGCGATCGACCGTGTCGTTGCCCGGCGCCATCACCGTGACGGGGGGCAACTGGTCGCCCTGCTGCTGCGGTGCGGCGGCGCCGGTGGCGGGGGTCGCGGCCTTGTGCGGGCGCATGAGCGCGAAGGCGAGCAGCAGCACGACGACGATCGCGGCGACGCCGACGATGATCCAGCGCCGGCGGCTGCGGCGGGCATCGCTGTCATCGATCAGATAGCGGTCGCTCGTCTCGTAATTGGTGTCAGCCACGTCCCGTCGTCCCACCCCTTATGGTGCCCGGCCCCAGCCCGCGACACGCGATTGTCATGCTGTGTTATACAAATAAAGCACCGACCTCAAGAGGCTCGGTGCTATCCCCGCCACTTCTTGCGCTTTTTGCGACCGTATCGCAAGTCGATGCCCTCGTTCATCGCGGGTAAGGTGTCCGTCCTTATCCGAGCGTATCGACTCGTTCGACCAAGGAGAACCGACCATGCGCCAATCGCTCGCCGCCGCCCTGATCCTCGCCTCCATCGCCGCCACCCCGGCGATCGCGCAGGTCGCCGCGGCGCCCGCCGTGCTGCCCGACGGCGCCATTCTGGAGGTGGTCGCGACCGGCAAGACGACGCGCGTGCCCGACATCGCGACGATCCGCGCCGGGGTGGTGACGCAAGCCACGACCGCCAGCGCGGCGCTGGGCGAGAATGCGCAGCGCATGGCGGGGGTCATGCAGGCGCTGAAGGCGGCGGGGGTGCAGGCGCGCGACATCGCCACCGCCAACGTCTCGCTGCAACCGCAATACCGGTATCAGGACAACCAGCCGCCGGTGCTGACCGGGTACCAGGCGTCGAACACGGTGTCGGTCCGCTTCCGCGACGTCGCCAAGGCTGGCGGCATCCTCGACGCGCTGGTCAAGCAGGGGGCGAACCAGATCCAGGGGCCGGACCTGTCGCTCGACCAGCCCGACGCGGCGCTCGACGAGGCGCGAGTCGATGCGGTCAAGCGGGCGCGGGCGCGGGCCGATCTCTATGCACGGGCGGCCGGGCTGAACGTGGTGCGGATCGTCGCGATCGACGAGAATGGCGAGAATGCCGGTTCGCCCCCGCCGCGCCCGGTCTTCTATGCCCGCGTGCAGGCGGTGCCGCAGCCCGACACCGCGCTGGCGCCCGGCGAGACCGACGTCACCGCGACGGTGACGGTGCGTTTCCTGCTCAAGTGATGAAAAAGGGGCCGCGCGGTCGGCGCGGCCCCCTTGTTCGCCTGGACGACGTGCCGGGCGATCAGATGCGGCGGCGATAGCCCGCGCGCTGCACCAGCGTCACCACCAGCAGCAGGACGACCGCGCCCAGGAAGGCGCTGACATAGGGGCCGGCGGTGCCGACGCCGAACATCGGGCCGAACAGCCATGCGCCGATGAACGAGCCGACGATGCCGACGACGATGTTGAGCAGGATGCCTTCGCCGGTGCCGCGGACGAGCAGGCTGGCGAGCCAGCCGATGACGCCGCCGATGACCAGCCAGATGACGAGTTGTTCGATGGTCATATACTCTCTCCTACAAACCACCCGCCCGGATCGGGGCGATCCCCGCTACGACGCGCGCGCCGCCCGGTTGGTTCCGTGGGCGTAATCGTTTCGGCCGGGGTGTAGGCGTCACGTTCCGCCGCTGATCGCATCGGAAATTTCCCAACTTTTGTGCTGTCGGCCGCAGCCGACGCCGTTTTCCCGGGGCATGTGCCAACATCCGTCACGGTCGGTCGGGACGGCCGGATCCGCTCCGTCGGTCGGATGCCTTCGCGCCGGCATCCGACCGATGATGCTGGCCGCGTCCTTGCGATGTAGGATCGCACCCGGCAGCCGGATGGCGCTGCTCGATGCCGCCGGGACGCTCGCGTGCCCGCCGCGAACCACCGGCGTCCGCGTCAACTTCGCCACCTTCCGGGCGCCAAAACGCGATCGGCCCGCCTCTCTTGCGGAGAAGCGGGCCGATATCCGGCGTCGGGCGATGCCCGGCGCGGGTCAGTATTTCTGCTGGCGCTCGTACAGCGACTTGTAGTGCTGGATGCGCGTCACGCGCAGCCCGGGCATGCCCGAGCGATCGATCGCTCGCTGCCAGCCGGCGAATTCCTCGACCGTCAGGCTGTAGCGCGCGCACACCTCGTCCACCGACAGCAGCCCGCCGTTCACCGCGGCGACCACTTCGGCCTTGCGGCGCACGACCCAGCGCGTCGTCTCGGGCGGCGGCAACGTATCGAGCGTGAGCGGCTCGCCGAGCGGGCCGATGACCTTTGCCGGTCGGATTTTCTGGTTCTCGATCATTCGCTACCCTCGATTGGGTCCACCGGACCCGTTCCTTTATCTGTAACGACCGTTAGCGGCCGGACTTGAACACTCATTGAAGCGGCTAGGTAAATGCGGCCTTCATCTCTGTATCCCACCGCCGAAGCCGCTCGGCCTGCCGCACGTCGAACGCGCCGCCCGCCGGACGGAACGGCAGATCGAGCGCGACCGGCCGGTCGAACACCGCCTGGGCCCGCGCGGTCGGCGATGCCGCCTGCCGCGCCGCCACCCCGACGAGCAGCACCGCGAGATCGGGCGGCAACACCGCCGCGCGCGCGTCATGCTCGAAACGAAGGTAGCTCAGGTCCACGTCGGTCTTCGGTCCTTGTCGAACGGATCGACGGTGTAGCCGAACAGACCTAACACCCGGTTACCTAGGCAAGACCCCGTGCGGATCGTATGGGCGGCGATCATGACCGTGGATTTTCAGCTCGGCCCCGACCTGCGAGGCAAGCGCATCGTCGTCGCGATGTCGGGCGGGGTCGATTCGTCGGTGGTCGCGGCGCTGGCCGCGCGGTCGGGTGCGGAGACGATCGGCATCACGCTCCAGCTCTACGACCATGGCGAGGCGACCGGGCGCGCCGGGTCGTGCTGCGCCGGCCGCGACATCCGCGACGCGCGCGCGGTGTGCGACATGCTGGGGATCGCGCATTACGTCCACGACCATGAGAGCGCCTTTCGCGCGACCGTGATCGACCAGTTCGCCGACGATTATGTCGCCGGCCGCACCCCGATCCCCTGCGTCCGCTGCAACATGGGGCCGAAATTCACCGATCTGTTCCAGCTCGCGCGCGATCTCGGCGCCGATGCGCTGGCGACCGGGCACTACGTCCGCCGCGTCGCGGGGCCGGCCGGGGCGGAGCTCCACCGCGCCGCCGATCCGGCGCGCGACCAGAGCTATTTCCTGTTCGCGACGACGCAGGCCCAGCTCGATTACCTGCGCTTCCCGCTCGGCGCCCTGCCCAAGGCGCGCGTGCGCGAACTGGCGGCGGAACTCGGTTTGGGGGTCGCGGCCAAGCCCGACAGCCAGGACATCTGCTTCGTGCCCGACGGCGACTATGCCGCGCTGGTCGAGAAGCTGCGGCCCGAAGCGGGAGCGGGTGGCGATATCGTCGACCTGGCCGGCCGCAAGCTGGGCGAGCATCGCGGGCTGATCCACTTCACCATCGGCCAGCGCCGGGGTCTGGAGATCGGCGGCTCGCCCGAACCGCTCTACGTCGTCCGGCTCGATCCGGCCGACCGCCGCGTGATCGTCGGCCCGCGCGCCGCGCTGGCGGTAACGGCGGCGCGGCTCGAGGATATCAACCGCCTCGGCCCCACCGACGACGCCCCGCTGACCGCCAAGGTCCGCAGTCTCGCCAAGCCGGTTCCCGCACGGCTGGTCGGCGACCGCATCCTGTTCGACACGCCCGAATACGGCGTCGCGCCGGGGCAGGCGGCCGTCCTCTACGCCGGCGACCGCGTGCTAGGCGGCGGCTGGATCGCGGACACACAAGCGGCGGCGGACGCGCTGGCGGCGTGAGCGTGACTCGCACCTCGCATTGCCGATGCGGTCAGGTCCAGTGCGTCGCAACCGGCGACCCGATCCTGAGCACGGTCTGCTATTGCACCGACTGCCAGGCGGGCGGCCATCTCATCGAAGCGTTGCCCGGCGCGGCGCCCGTGCTCGATCCCGACGGCGGCACGGCCTATCTGACCTATCGCGACGACCGGTTCGCGGTGGTCGCCGGCAAGGATTTGATCGTCGGCTACAGGCTCAAGGATGATTCGCCGACCCAGCGTTTCGTCGCTTCCTGCTGCAATTCTGGCATGTTCGTGAAGTTTGCGCCCGGCCACTGGACGTCGACCTATCGCCACCGGTTCGACGGCCTCCTGCCGCCGGTCGAGATGCGCACGAAGGTCGGCCGACGCACATCCGGATTGCCGCTCCCCGACGACGTGCCCGCCTATCGCGGCTTTCCGCTGCGGCTGTTCTGGCGATTGCTGACGTCCCGGCTGGTGATGCTCGTCGGCCGGTAGGCGGTCACGCGCCGGGGAAGAACCGCTCGATCACGCTTGACGCCAATCGCGCGGGGCGTAGCGTCTCGGCATCGATGCAGCACCAGCTCGATTTGACTTCGGCCAGCACGTCCTCGCCACGCCGGATGACGGTCTGGTAGAAGGCGCGGGCGCCGTGGACCTTTTCGAGCAGGACGGTGGCGATCACGTCGTCCTCGAGGAAGGTCGGCTTGCGATACGTGATCTCATGGCGAAGCGCGACCCACAGCAGGCTGGCGACGGCATCGGCCGGCGCGATCTTGCGCCAGTGGCTCAGCACCGCCTCCTGCACCCACTTCAGGTAGGACGCATTGTTGACGTGCCCCATGAAATCGATGTCGGCCGGATCGATCGGCACCGGAAAATCGTGCGGGAGGGCATGCGCGGTCACGCAAGTCATATAGCGCGCGCCACGGTTTTTCGCCAGTTTCCGGGCAGTCGCGGTGACGCTACGGAATGCGCGATCGCAGCCGGGGCGGGCTAAATTATTCCCGCCCGCGCCGGGTTAGCCGAGCAGGAACGTCCCCTCGATCACCGTCACGCAGGTCCCGCCCAGTACGACACGGTCGCCGTCGAGCCGGCACGTCAGGTGCCCGCCGCGCCTGCTCGCCTGGAACGCGGTCATCGTGTCGCGGCCGAGCCGCTTCGCCCAGTAGGGGACCATCACCGCGTGCGCGGACCCCGTCACCGGATCCTCGTCGATCCCCGCTCCCGGCGCGAACACGCGGCTGACGATGTCGGTCTCCCCGCCCGGCGCGGTGACGATGGTCAGGACGTCGCCCTCGCGCGCCAGTGCGCGATAGTCTGGATCGAGCGCCAGCACCTGCGCCGCGCTGTCGAGCACGATCAGGCCGTAGCGATGTTCGTGCCACAACGTCTCCTTCGCGCCGTCGAGGCCGAGTGCGGTGACGATCGCCGGCAACGGCTTCGGGCTCGGCCCCCAGGCCGGCAGCGACAGCTCGTAGCCGGCGCCGGCGCGCGCGACGTCGAGCATCCCCGCCTTGCGCGTGCGAAACCGCACGCGGTCCATGTCGGGCGTGGCGGACAGGACGAAATGACCGCTCGCCAGCGTGGCATGGCCGCACAGCACGACTTCGCTGGTCGGCGTGAACCAGCGTAGGTCGAAGTCGGCGTCGTTATCTTCAGCGGCGAGCAGGAACGCGGTCTCGCTCAGGTTGTTCTCCGCCGCGATCGCCTGGAGCACGGCATCGTCGAGCCATGCGTCGAGCGGCATCACCGCCGCCGGATTCCCTTCGAACGGCGCCCGCGCGAACGCGTCGATCTGGGCGAACGGTAGGCGCATCACAGCTCCCCTTAGACTCGCTTGCCGAACCAGTGCGGCGTCACGTCGGCCTCGACCAGCGGATTGTCAGTATCGACATGGCCTTCGGGATCGAGGTGGATCAGCACCTCGACCTTGGGGAACGCCTTGTGCAGCGCGCGTTCGACGCCTTCGACCACGTTATGCGCCTCGCGCACGGTGATGTCGGACGCGACTTCCATGTGGAACTGCGCGAAGTCGTGACTGCCCGAACGACGCGTGCGGAAATCGTGGATGCCGCGGATGCCGGGCTGGCGCGCGGCAACCTCGATGAAGGCCGCGCGCTGTTCCTCGGGCCATTCCTTGTCCATCAGCATGTCGATCGCATGGCTCGACGCCTGGAACGCGCCCCAGGCCAGCCACGCGGCGATCGCGATGCCGAACAGCGGGTCGGCGCGGTGCCAGCCGAGAAACTGGTCGATCGCCAGCGCCGCGATCACCGATCCGTTGAGCAGCACGTCCGACTGGTAATGGACGTTGTCCGCCATGATCGCGACCGACCCGGTCTTGCGGATGACGCTGCGCTGGTACGCGAGCAGGACCAACGTCGCCAGGATCGCGGCGATCGACACGCCGATGCCGAACTCCGCGTCCTGCGTCGGCGCATCGCTGCCCAGCGCGGCGATCGCGCGCCAGGCGATGCCGACCGCCGACACGGAAATGAGCACGACCTGGAACAACGCCGCCAGCGCCTCCGCCTTGCCGTGGCCGAAGCGGTGGTCGTGATCGGCCGGCTCGGCGGCGAGCTTGACGCCGTACAAAGTGACCAGGCTGGCGAGCAGGTCGAGCCCCGAATCGGCGAGGCTGCCGAGCATCGCGACCGATCCGGTGCTCCACGCGGCATAGCCCTTCAGCGCGATCAGCGCGCACGCCATCCCCACGCTCGCCAGCGCGGCGCGCACGGCATAGGGGATGATCCGACGGCGTTCGCTTTCGGTCATCATGGGTATAACAGTCCCTCGGTCCACGCCTCGCCGATCGCGCGGTCGAACGCGCGGCGTTCGTGCAGGCGATGCGCGCGGTCCTGCCAGAATTCGATATGGTCGGGCGTCAGGCGATAGCCGCCCCAATGTGGCGGGCGCGGCACGTCCTGCCCGTCGAATCGCGCCTGCATCTCCGCGAAGCGCGCCTCGAACGTCGCGCGGTCGATCAGCGGGCGCGACTGGTCGGACGCCCAGGCGCCGAGCTGCGAGTCGCGACCGCGGCTGGCGAAATAGGCGTCGGACTCGGCATCGCTGGCGAGGGCGAGCGAGCCTTCGATGCGGACCTGACGGCGGAGCGACTTCCAGTGGAACAGCAAGGCGGCCTGTTGATTGGCCGCGATGTCGTCGGCCTTGCGGCTTTCCCGATTGGTGTAGAACACGAAGCCGTCCGGCCCGTGCCCCTTCAACAGCACCATCCGCACCGACGGCCGACCGCGCGCGTCCACCGTCGCCAGCGCCATCGCGTTGGGATCGTTGGGCTCGCGCGCCCGGGCGTCGGCGAACCAGGCATCGAACAGGGCGAAGGGATCGGTGGCCATGGCGGGCGCTTTACCCGCGCCGACGGGCGGCGTCACCCCGGCCTGTGGGAACGAGTCTTTTCCTTGCGAATTGAATCGGTTCCGCAACGTGAAGGAAACGATCGCATGGCCGCGCGCGCCTATTGGCAGGGACAGATCCGGCTGGCGCTGGTGTCGATCCCGGTCGAAATCTACACCGCGACCAAGTCCGGCGCGCAAGTCGCGTTCCATCAGGTCCACGAACCCAGCGGCAAGCGCGTCAAGTACGAGAAGGTCGTGCCCGGCCTCGGCCCGGTCGATACCGACGAGATCGTGAAGGGGTTCGAGTATGAGAAGGGCGAGTACGTCCTGCTCGACCAGGACGAGATCGACGCGGTGAAGCTCGAATCGAAGAAGACGCTGGAACTGACCCAGTTCGTCGACGCGAGCGAGATCGACGTGCTCTATTACGAACGCCCCTATTTCGTCGTCCCCGCCGACGATCTGGCCGAGGAAGCGTTCATCGTGCTGCGCGAGGCGTTGCGTCGGTCGAAGAAGGTCGGGCTGGGGCAGCTGGCGATGCGCGGGCGCGAATATGTCGTCAGCCTGAAACCGTGCGGGCGCGGCATGGTGCTGGAGACGCTGCGCTACGCCGACGAGGTCAACAAGGCGCAGGGCTATTTCCACGACATCCCCGACAGCAAGCCCGACGAGGACCTGCTCGATCTGGCGACGACGCTGATCGACAAGAAGACCGCGGCGTTCGATCCGAAGGAGTTCCACGACCGCTATGTCGATGCGCTGAAGGACCTGATCGCGCGCAAGGCCAAGCAGAAGACCAACCGCAAGATCATCGAGGACAAGGACGACGAGGGCACCGGGCGGACGGGATCGAACGTCGTCGACCTGATGGCGGCGCTGAAGAAATCGATCGAGAAGCCGGCCGCGAAGACTGTCTCGAAGACGGCGACGGCCGCGACGAAGAAGCCGGCGCACCGCAAACCTGCGGCGAAGAAGCGTGCTTGAGGTCAAACCGTCGCCGCGGCGCAGGCCGGGGCCGCCGGCGGCCCCTGCCGGGGCGTCGAAACACAGCGGCCCCGGCCTGCGCCGGGGCGACGGCTGATGGTCGATCCCCTCGCCACCTACAACGCCAAGCGCGATTTCGCGAAGACCGCGGAGCCGCGCGGCGAAGCGGGGCCGACGACGGGCAACCGCTTCATGGTGCAGAAGCACGACGCGACGCGGCTGCATTGGGATTTGCGGCTACAGGTCGGCGGCGTGATGAAGAGCTGGGCGGTGACGCGTGGGCCCAGCCTCAACCCCGACGACAAACGGCTGGCGGTGCAGACCGAGGATCACCCGCTCAGCTATTCCGACTTCGAGGGGACGATCCCGGCCGGCGAATATGGCGGCGGCACGGTCATGCTGTGGGACGACGGCTGGTGGGAGCCGATCCCGGGCAAGTCCGCGGACGATCTCAAGGACGGCCACCTGCACTTCATCGTCCATGGCGAGCGGATGAAGGGCGAATGGCTGCTGATCCGGCTGAAGCCGCGCAACACCAAGGAGCGGCGCGCCAACTGGCTGCTGCGCAAGATCGCGGACGAATATGCGGGCGGATCGGACGATCTCGTCGACGGCGCGGTGACCAGCGTGAAGACCGGCCGCACGATGGCGGCGATCGCGACGGGCAAGAAGGCGAAGGAGCTGGCGAGCTGGAAGAAGCTGCGCGCGGCGGCCAGCCAACAGCCGTCATCCCCGCGAAAGCGGGGACCCATCTCCTCTGCCATCCAGAAAAACGACGGGAGTGATGGGGGTAAAGCACGGGAGATGGGCCCCCGCTTGCGCGGGGGTGACGGTAAATTGCCCAAGTTCCACGAACCCCAGCTCTGCACCCTCGTCGACAGTGTCCCGACCGGCAGCGGCTGGATCCACGAGGTCAAGTATGACGGCTATCGCGCGCTCGTCGCGATCGGCGGCGGCAAGGCGAAGGTCTATACCCGCAACGGCCTCGACTGGACCGCCAAGTTTCCCGGCATTGCCGAGGCCGCCGCGACCCTGCCGGTCGAGCGCGCGCTGATCGACGGCGAGATCGTCGCGTTCAAGGACGGTCGCCCCGATTTCTCGACGCTGAAGGACGCGATCTCGAGCGGCGGCGACATGACGCTGTTCGCGTTCGACCTGCTCGACCTCGACGGTGAGGCGCTCGTCGACCTGCCCAACGTCCAGCGCAAGGAGCGCCTCCGCCCGCTGCTCGACGGAGCCGATCCGCGCCTGCAATTCGCCGAGCACATCGTCGGCGAGGGCGAGAAGCTGTTCGCGGCGATGTGCCGCGAGGGGTATGAGGGCATCGTCAGCAAGCGCGCCGACGCGCGCTATGTCGGCAAGCGCACGCAGAACTGGGTGAAGGTCAAATGCCTCCACCGCCAGGAATTCGTCATCGTCGGCTGGACCAAAAGCGACAAGTCGCGCGGGTTTCGCGCACTGCTGCTCGGCGTGAACGAGGGCGGCACGCTGCGCTACGCCGGCAAGGTCGGCACCGGGTTCACCGTCGCTTCGATGAACGAGCTGCGCGCGAAACTCGACCGGCTCGCGCGCAAGACGCCGACCGTCGAGGCGCCACGCGCGGCGGTGCGCGGCGCGCAATGGGTCAGCCCGAAACTGGTCGCCGAGATCGCGTTCACCGAAGTTACGCCCGATGGCGTGCTGCGCCATCCGAGCTTTCTGGGGCTGCGCGGCGACAAGGAGGCCGGCGAGGTGGTCGAGGAGAAAGCGAAGCCCGCGCCCGGGCCCACGACGTCGAACGTCACGATCACGCATCCCGACCGGCTGATCTTTCCCGACTCGCCCGTCACGAAGGGCGATCTCGCCGCCTATTACGACGCGATGGCCCCGGTGATCCTGCCGTTCGCCGCCAATCGCCCGATCAGCCTGGTGCGTTGCCCGCAAGGGCGCGGCAAGCATTGCTTCTTCCAGAAGCACGATGCCGGATCGTTCGGCGATCACGTCAGGCATGTCGACATCACGGAGAAGGACGGCTCGGTCGAGCCCTATCTCTATGTCGAGGACGCCGACGGCCTGCTGACTTGCGTGCAGATGGGGACGATCGAGTTCCATGGCTGGGGCTCGTCGATCGGCGATGTCGAGAAGCCCGATCGCATGGTGTTCGACCTCGATCCCGACGAAGGGCTGGGCTTCGACGCCGTCAAGCAGGCGGCGGCCGACCTGAAGGCGCATCTGGCCGAGATCGGTCTGGTCAGCTTCGCGATGCTGTCGGGCGGCAAGGGCGTCCATGTCGTCGTGCCGCTGACGCCGCAGGCGGAATGGCCCGCGGTCAAGGATTTCGCCGATCGCTTCTGCGTCGCGCTGGCGCAGGCCGAGCCCGACCGCTTCACCGCGACGATGAGCAAGGCGAAGCGCAAGGGGAAGATCTTCCTCGATTGGCTGCGCAACCAGCGCGGCTCGACCGCGGTGATGCCGTATACCGCGCGCGCCCGGGCGGGTGCGCCGGTCGCGGTGCCGGTGACCTGGGTCGAGCTGGCGGACATCGACACCGCCGCCCAATGGCATGTCGGCGACCAGGCGGCGTTGCTGGAGCGCGCGTCGGGCAATGACCTGGCCGGCTGGGGCGTCGCGCGGCAGGTGCTGCCGGACCTTTGACCCCGGGCCATCCAATTCCACCGTCATCCCCGCTTTCGCGAGGATGACGATAGAACGGGGTATGGGCTGACCAATTGCGCAACGGCCGCACTTCCCCCACATAGCGTCCCCGTATGGCAGCCGATCCTTATTCCACCCTTGGCGTCGCGCGCGGCGCGAGCGAAGCGGACATCAAGAAAGCGTACCGCAAGCTCGCCAAGGAGCTGCATCCCGACCGCAACAAGGACAATCCGAAGGCGGCGGAGAAGTTCAGCCAAGTGACGCAGGCGTACGACCTGCTCAACGACAAGGACAAGCGCGCGCGGTTCGACCGCGGCGAGATCGACGGCGACGGCAATCCGGCGATGCCGTTCGGTTACGGCCAAGGCGGCGGCGGACCGCAGGGCGGCTTCCGCGCCGGCCCCGGCGGCGGGTTCGAGTTTCGCGGCGGCGACCCGAACGGCGGCGGCGATTTCAGCGACCTGTTCGAAGGGCTGTTCGGCGGGCGCGGACGTGGCGGCGGCGGGTTCGCGGGCGGCTTTGGCCGGCGCGAGCAGCCCAAGGGCGCCAATGTCGCCTACAAGCTCGCGGTGCCGTTCGTCGATGCGGCGACGCTGGCGCCGCAGCGGATCACGCTCGGCGACGGCAAGACGATCGACCTGAAGCTGCCCGCCGGCGTCGAAAACGGCACGCAGATGCGGCTGTCGGGCAAGGGCCAGCCCGGCCCGGGCGGTGCCGGCGACGCGATCGTCACGATCGAGATCCAGCCGCACCGCTTCTTCACCCGCGACGGCGACGATATCCGGCTCGATTTGCCGATCAGCCTGTCGGAAGCCGTGCTGGGCGGCAGCGTGCGGGTGCCGACCGCCGAGAAAGCGGTCATGCTGACCATTCCCAAGGGGTCGAGCTCGGGCAAGGTCCTGCGCCTCAAGGGCAAGGGGTTCCACCGGAAGTCCGGCGGGCCGAACGGCGCCAGGGGCGACCAGCTGGTGACGCTGATGGTCGATCTGCCCGTCGATGACGATGCCCTGGTCGAATTTGTGCAGGGTTGGCAGGACAAGGACAGGAACCCGCGCGGCAACATGGGCGTCTGACGCTGCATGACTCAGACCTCGCCGCTGTCGCCCGAAGCTCGCGCCAGACGCGGCTATCACGAGCGACACGGCAAGCCGGTCTGGACGCGCGCGTGGATCGTCACGAAGCGCGTCGCGGTCGGCATCTTCACCAACGGCTTCATGTATGCGGGCAACCTCGCCTACCTCGCGCTGATGACGGTGTTCCCGTTCTTCATCCTGGCCGCCGCGATCGCCTCGATCGTCGGACAGAGCCACGAGGCGGTGCGCGCGGTCGATTCCTTCCTTTACACGCTGCCGCCCAACGTCGCCGACATCCTGCGCAAGCCGATCACCGACGTGCTCGCCGCGCGATCGGGCAGCCTGCTGATCTTCGGCGGGATCGTCGCGCTGTGGACCGTGGGCAGCTTCGTCGAGACGATCCGCGACATCTTTGCCCGCGCCTATGGCTTCGCGTTCGACAAGCCGTTCTGGAACTATCGCCTTCGGTCGATGGCGGCGATCGTCATCGCCGTCGTGATAGCCTTGCTCGCTTTCATGATCCAGGGGGTGCTGACCGCCGCGGAGCAATTCGTCTATCATCTGGTGCCGTGGGCGCAGCAGGTCGGCGGCTGGATCGGCGTGTCGCGGATCGTGCCCGCGCTGGTCATGTTCGGCGCGCTCTACATGCTGGTCGCCTCGGTAACGCCCGGCAAATATCGCCGTCAGGGTTGCCCGCTCTGGCCGGGAGCGCTGTTCACGACCGTCTGGTGGATCGCGGCGACGGCGCTGCTGCCGATCGTCCTGGGCGCGCTCGGCGGGTATGACCTGACCTATGGCAGTCTGGCCGGCGTCATCATCACCCTGTTGTTTTTCTGGATCGTCGGGTTCGGCATCTCGATCGGCGCGCACCTCAACGCGGCACTAGCCGAGACGCCCCTTGAGGACGTAAGGGAAGCCCCGACCACCAACGAAGAGGCTGTCGCGACGTGACCGGATTGATGCAGGGCAAGCGCGGGCTCGTCATGGGGCTCGCCAACGACAAGTCGCTGGCCTGGGGGATCGCGAAGAAATTGAGCGAGGCGGGCGCGGAACTCGCGTTCAGCTATCAGGGCGAGGCCATCCTGAAGCGCGTGAAGCCGCTGGCCGACCAGCTCGGATCGACCGTGCTGATCGACTGCGACGTGTCCGACATGGCCGCGCTGGACGCTGCGTTCGCCGAGCTGCAGGCGACGTGGCCGACGATCGACTTCGTCGTCCACGCGATTGGTTTCTCGGACAAGACGCAGCTACGCGGGCGCTATTACGACACCACGCTCGACAATTTCCTGATGACCATGAACATCTCGGCCTACAGCCTGGTCGCGGTGGCGAAGCGCGCGCGGGCGATGATGCCGGACGGCGGCTCGATCCTGACGCTGACCTATTACGGCGCCGAAAAGGTCATCCCGCATTACAACGTGATGGGCGTCGCCAAGGCGGCACTGGAGACGAGCGTCAAATATCTCGCGGTCGACATGGGACCAGACAATATCCGCGTAAATGCGATCTCGGCCGGGCCGATTCAGACGCTGGCGGCGCGCGGGATCGGCGATTTCAATTACATCCTCAAATGGAACGAGCTCAACGCGCCGCTCCGCCGGACGGTGACGATCGAGGATGTCGGGGGGGCGGGCCTCTACATGCTGAGCGACCTGTCGGCAGGCGTGACCGGGGAAATCCATCACGTCGATGCCGGCTACAACGTCATCGGCATGAAGGCCGAGGACGCGCCGGACATTGCGCTGGCCTGACGCGCGGTGAGCTACAACAGTTTCGGACACGTCTTCCGCTTCACGACCTGGGGGGAGAGCCATGGGCCGGCGATCGGCGCGGTGGTCGACGGGTGCCCGCCGGGGCTTGCGCTGAGCGAAGGCGACATCCAGCCGTTCCTCGATGCGCGGCGGCCGGGACAATCGCGCTTCACCACGCAGCGGCAGGAGCCGGACGCAGTCCGTATCCTGTCGGGCGTGTTCGAGGGGCGGACGACCGGCACGCCGATCAGCTTGATGATCGAGAATGTCGACCAGCGTTCGAAGGATTATTCGGAGGTCGCCGCCGCCTATCGCCCCGGTCATGCCGATTACGCCTATGACGCCAAATACGGCTTTCGCGACTATCGCGGTGGTGGCCGCTCGTCGGCGCGCGAGACCGCCAGCCGGGTCGCGGCCGGGGCGGTCGCGCGCCTCGTGGTCCCCGAAGTGCGGATCATCGCCTGGGTCGAGGCGATCGGCGGCGACGCGATCGACTATGCCCGGTTCGACGCGGCGGAGATCGGCAACAACCCGTTCTTCTGTCCGGACGTGCACGCGGCGGCGCGCTGGGAGGCCTTGGTCGACGGCGCGCGCAAGGCGGGGTCGTCGCTCGGCGCGGTGATCGCGTGCGAGGCGACCGGCGTGCCGGCGGGATGGGGGGCGCCGCTCTACGCCAAGCTCGATGCCGAACTCGCGCACGCGTGCATGGGGATCAACGCGGTCAAGGGCGTGGAGATCGGCGACGGGTTCGCCGCCGCCGCGCTGACCGGCGAGCAGAATGCCGACGCGATGCGTCGCGGCAACGAGGGGGCTCCGCGTTTCCTGTCGAACCATGCCGGGGGGATCGCCGGCGGTATCTCGACCGGGCAGCCGGTGACGGTGCGCGTCGCGTTCAAGCCGACCAGCTCGATCCTGACCCCGGTCGAGACGATCACGCGCGAGGGCGTCGATACCGAGATCCGGACCAAGGGACGCCACGACCCCTGTGTCGGCATTCGCGGCGTGCCGGTGGTCGAAGCGATGGTCGCGCTGGTGCTCGCCGACCAGAAACTGCTCCACCGCGCCCAGATCGGCTGAACGCCGCTACGGCAAAGCGGGCGATTCGGGGGACGCGCTGCGGATATCCGGCCGCGATGGGGCGTTTGTACGTTTCCCCAATCATCGGAGAACATCATGAAACTCGCGTTCCTCGCCGGCGCGTTGATCGTCGGCAGCAGCGGCATCGCCGCGGCGCAGACCGTGCCGTCGGTCTCGACGCCGCCCGCCACCGTTCCATCGGTCAGCACGCCGCCGGTCAGCGTGCCGTCACAAACCACCCCGCCGGTGTCCGTGCCCGACACCAGCACGTCGGCGACGACCAGCACGACGGCGACCACGCCGATGACCCCGGACACGTCGGCCACGACCTCGACCACCGCCACGACCGACAGCAACGGCGCGACGGTCGGCACCTCGGTCTCGGGCAAGACCAAGAAAAAGCACTAGGGCCTGTACTCGACCATGCCAGGGATCGTGATCGCCCGGAGTAGGTCGCCGGCAAGGAGCGCAGCGCCGTCGCGTAGCTGAAGCTACGCGCAAGCAAGCGACGCCGTCCGGTGGCCTGCTCCGGGCGACCGCGCAGCGGCGCGCCGATTTCGGCGCCGGGCGGCGTCGCCGCGTCGGTCACGATGCTTCGGCATCGCTCCCTCCTTGCTTCTTGCCCGACACCGAAATCGGCTCCGTCACGACCCTGGGCTGATTGAGTACAGACCCTAAGCCTTTCGTCGGTCAGTCCGCGAACGGGTCGCGCACCAGGATGGTGTCGGCCCGTTCCGGGCTGGTCGACACCAGCGCCACCGGACAGCGGATCAATTCCTCGATCCGGCGGATATACTTGACCGCCGCCGCCGGCAGGTCGGCCCAGCTCCGCGCGCCCGCGGTCGATTCGCTCCACCCCGGCACCGTTTCGTAGATCGGCTCGACCGCCGCCTGGTCGCTCGGGTGCGGCGGCAGGTAATCGAAGGTCCGGTCGCCCAGCCGATAGCCGGTGCAGATTCTGATCTCGTCCAGTCCGTCAAGGATGTCGAGTTTGGTCAGGGCGATCCCGGTGATCCCGCTGACCGCCGCCGACTGCCGCACCAGCACCGCGTCGAACCAGCCGCAGCGCCGCTTGCGCCCGGTATTCACCCCGAACTCGCGCCCGCGCGTGCCGAGATATTCGCCGATCTCGTTGTCCTGCTCGGTCGGGAACGGCCCCGACCCGACGCGCGTGGTATAGGCCTTCACGATTCCCAGCACGAACCCGACCCGGCTCGGGCCGAGCCCCGACCCCGCCGACGCCGTCCCCGCGACCGTGTTGGACGAGGTGACGAAGGGGTAGGTGCCATGGTCGACGTCGAGCAGCACGCCCTGCGCGCCTTCGAACAGGATACGCCGCCCGCGCGCCTGCGCTTCGTTGAGCGTGACCCAGACCGGCTTGGCGAAGGGTAGCACGAACGCGGCGATCTCGCGCAGTTCGGCCATCAGCGCCTCGCGATCGACCGGGGCTTTTCCGAACCCGGCGAGCAGCGCGTCATGGTGCGCGCACAGGCGATCGATCTGCGGCCCCAGCCCGTCGAGATGCGCGAGATCGCAGATGCGGATCGCCCGCCGGCCGACCTTGTCCTCATAGGCCGGGCCGATGCCGCGGCGCGTCGTGCCGATCTTCTGCCCGCTATTCCCCGCGTCGAGCGCATCCTCGCGCAACGCGTCGAGGTCGCGGTGGAGCGGCAGGATCAGCGGCGCGGTCTCGGCGACGTGGAGCACCTCCGGGGTGATCGCGATCCCCTGCTCGGCGATACGAGTCACTTCGTCGCGGAAATGCCAGGGATCGAACACCACGCCGTTGCCGATCACCGACAACGTGCCGCGCACCACGCCGGAGGGTAGCAGCGCGAGCTTGTAGACCTTGCCGTCGATGACGAGCGTGTGGCCGGCATTGTGGCCGCCCTGAAAGCGGACGACGACGTCGGCGCGCTCCGACAGCCAGTCGACGATCTTGCCCTTGCCCTCGTCGCCCCACTGGGCGCCGATCACCGCTACGTTGGCCATGTCCGGATATGCACCTGTCCCCGCCGAGTTCGACCCACGCCCCCTTCGACGGGACTCGGCGCGCGGGCGGTGCCAGGAATGCGAGGGCGCCGGTAGCGGGCAGGGGTGGCGGGTGTCAATGCGGGAGAAGTATGGTGAGTAACGATGTGCTTGCGTACGCAACGTGAGCACGCAATGCTCAACCTATGTTCTCACTCATCAACGATATGGGTAGCCTATGGGGCACTTCCGAAACCGCTTTAGGGCTAAAGACCAAAATACCTTTTGACGGCAAGCTGGCGGAGAATGGTCTTTTTGTCGCCATTGGCGACAGGAAGCTGACCGACGATGAGTTTTGGGACATGTGCAAAGCCGAAGCCAAAGTTCGCTGACTGACCTACTTGCAGACGTCGCGTCCTCGTCTCAGTTTGTCCTTATGACAGCCCATTCCGGCGTGGATGAAGTGATCGAAACCTGGGCGGTGACGAACGTCAAGAAGCTGTTTGACAAGTGGGCTGGCAAGTCAGCACGCTTTGCGTATTCTTCAGGTCTGCGTCCATTCGAGTACTTTCAAATCTCCATCAATCCACCGTGCGAAGGCCATGTCGTTATTTCGGCCAGGTCTATCGACACAGATGATGACACAGAGTTCGAAAGAGAGTGGGAAGGGGCAACCGACAAGCTCGCCGCCATGCTCAACGACGCAACTAAAACCGTCATGGACTGGATCAAACGCTCACCGGCCAATGACAGCTAACTATCCAAACGCCGCCTTCAACAGCCACGAACCCCGCCATCCACCAGCACATGCGTGCACAGTTGCGCCTCGGGCGTGTCGCCGGGTGCGAGCGCGGCCACCGTTACCCAGCCGTCGCTCCGCAACTTCGCCGCCAGCGCCTGGTCGCTGCCGAGCGGGACGAACAGGCGGCGGCGATCCTGTTCCGTCGGGGCGGCGGCGACGATCGCGTCGATATAGAGCGAGAAGCCGATCGCGGCTTCCTCGGCGCCGTCCTCGTGGACGATCGTGTAGCTGCCGCCGCGGCCGATCTCGCCGCGGGCGCCGTCGGCGAACAGCGAGAAGCCGAGCCAGGTCTGGTATTCGAACCCGTGCCGCTCGGTCGGGTCGAGCGTCAGCGCCGCGCGCCCGCGCACCGCGTCCGCCACCGCCGCCAGCCCGTCGAGCCGCGTGCCGAGCGCGCCGCCGCCGTCGAGCGCGCGCAACCGCTCAAGCGCGGCATCGAACGGCCCCGCCGCCTCGATCAGCGGCAGATAGCTGGGCGCGATCGCCGCGACCGCGCCGGCGTCCTTCGCGTCGAGCCGGTCGGCCAGCGTCTCGACCGCTCCCGCGTCCAGCGGCAGCGGCCCCGCCGCCAGCACGCCGAGCAGATCGGGCAGCGTGAAATCGACCGAGATACCGGCGACGCCCGCCGCCTCCAGCGCCTCGACCGCGACGACGACGATCTCGCGCGCCGCTGCGATGGTATCGAGCCCGATCAGCTCGCACCCCGCCTGGCGCCGCTCGCGCGCGGGCGCCAGTTCGGGCCCGCGCAGCCGCAGCACGGGGCCGGCATAGCTCAGCCGCACCGGGCGCGGATGATGCCCCATCCGCGTCGCCGCGATCCGCGCGACCTGCGCGGTGAGGTCGGGCCGGATCGCCAGCGTGCGCTGGCTGATCGGATCGACGAAGCGCACCGCGTCCTGCGCACGCGTTGCCTTCAGCCGGTGCGCCAGCGCATCCTCGAACTCTGCGAGCGGCGGCTCGACGCGCTCGTACCCATGCAGCCGCGCCGCATCGAGCACCCGCGCCTCGACCGCCGCGGCGGCATCGGCATCGGGCGGCAAGCGATCGCGAAAACCGGACGGGAGGAGGGCGTGAGTCATAGTGGAGTAGGGAGTAGGGAGTAGGGAGTAGTTAGGGCAGGGCCGGTTGCTCGCGCAAGCGAGCGATCAGCGTGTGGAGCATACGGCCGATTTCGCCGGCGTCGACCAACAATCCGTCGATTTGTTCGCCGCTCCCCATGCCGAGCCGACTCGCCAGCAACAGATGGGTCTCCACCTCACGAAGCGAGCCCCGCGCGATGCGGAGAAATCCGGCATAGGCCGCTCGCGTCCCGCGACCATGGCCTTCGGCGATATTGGCCGCGACGGACACGGCCGCGCGTCGCGTTTGCGAAACGAGTCCGAATTGCTCGTCGCGCGGATATTCGCTCGTAAGCCGATAGACGCCTTCGGCCATCGCCATGGCGCGCTGCCATACGATCAAGTCACGAAAGCTCTCGATCCGCGCCATGCCCGCTCCCTGCTCCCGGCTCCCTGCTCCCTAAAAACTCAGCCCCATCACCGTCTTCACGCCGGCCAGGCCGCGCACCTTGGCGATCAGTTCCGGCGATACCGCATCGTCGACCGACAGCAGCAGCACCGCTTCGCCGCCCGCGCTCCGCCGACCCAGATGGAACGTCCCGATGTTGACGCCCTCCGTTCCCAGCAGCGTGCCGAGCCGGCCGATGAAGCCCGGCGCATCCTCGTTGACGACGTAGAGCATGTGGCCGGCCATATCGGCCTCGACCTTGATCCCGAACAGTTCGACCAGCCGCGGGGCGGCGTCGCCGAACAGCGTGCCGGCGACCGACCGCTCGCCCGCCTCGGTCTTCACCGACACGCGCAGCAGCGTGTGGTAATCGCCCTCGCGCTCTGTCCGCACCTCGCGCACCTCGATCCCGCGCTCCTTGGCGAGGAGCGGCGCGTTGACCATGTTCACCGTGTCGGTCTGCGTGCGCAGGAAGCCGGCGAGCACGGCGGCCACGATCGGCTTCTGGTTGAGTTCGGCGGCGGCGCCCTCGCTGTGGATCGAGATGCGGCCGATCGCGCCGGTGGTGAGCTGGCCGACCAGGCTACCGAGCTTTTCCGCCAGCGCCATGTACGGCTTCAGCCGCGGCGCTTCCTCGGCCGACAGGCTCGGCACGTTGAGCGCGTTGGTGACACCACCCGAGACCAGATAGTCGGCCATCTGCTCGGCGACCTGGATCGCGACGTTGACCTGCGCTTCGCTGGTGGAGGCGCCGAGGTGCGGGGTCGAGACGAAGTTGGGCGTGCCGAACAGCGGCGATTCCTTGGCCGGCTCGGTCACGAACACGTCGAGCGCGGCGCCTGCGACATGCCCCGAATCGAGCAGTTCCTTCAGCGCCGCCTCGTCCACCAGCCCGCCGCGTGCGCAATTGATGATCCGTACCCCCGGCTTGGTCCGCAGCAGGTTGTCGCGGCTCAGGATGTTGCGCGTCTGGTCGGTCAGCGGCGTGTGCAAAGTAATGAAGTCGGCGCGCGCGAGCAGATCGTCGAGGTCGACCTTCTCCACGCCCAGTTCGACGGCGCGTTCGGGCGACAGGAACGGGTCGAACGCGATCACCTTCATCCTGAGGCCCAGCGCGCGGTCCGCGACGATCGAGCCGATATTGCCCGCGCCGATCAGCCCGAGCGTCTTCGAGGTCAGCTCGACCCCCATGAAGCGGTTCTTCTCCCACTTGCCGGCCTGGGTCGAGGCATCGGCCTCCGGCAATTGCCGGGCGAGCGCGAACATGAGGGCGATGGCGTGTTCGGCCGTGGTGATCGAGTTGCCGAACGGCGTGTTCATGACGACGACGCCCTGCGCGGAGGCCGCGGGGATATCGACATTGTCGACCCCGATGCCGGCGCGGCCGACGACCTTCAGGTTGGAGGCGTGGGCGAGAATGTCCTTCGTCACCTTGGTCGAGCTGCGGATGGCGAGGCCGTCATACTGGCCGATGATCGCCTTCAATTCGTCGGGCGTCTTGCCGGTGATCTCGTCCACCTCGACCCCGCGCTCGCGGAAGATCTGGGCGGCCTTGGGATCCATTTTGTCGCTGATGAGGACTTTGGGCATTGGATTGGACTTTCTTCTGACCGTCATCCCCGCGAAAGCGGGGACCCAGCTTCTGACGGTTCAACTGGTGGTGACGGCGGGAGATGGGTTCCCGCTTTCGCGGGAATGACGAATCAGGAGCGCGCCGTCGCGTAGGCCCAGTCGAGCCACGGGCCGAGCGCCGCGATATCGGCGGTGTCGATGGTCGCGCCGCACCAGATGCGCAGGCCCGCGGGAGCATCGCGATAGCCGGCGACGTCGTAGGCGGCGCCCTCCTTCTCGAGGAGCCCGGCGAAGGTCTTGATGAACGCTTCATCCGCACCGGCGACGGTCAGGCAGACGCTGGTCTTCGACCGCGACGCTTCGTCGGGGGCGAGATGGCCGAGCCAGTCGCGCTCGCTCACGATTGTGTCGAGCGCCGCGGCATTGGCATCGGACCGCGCAATCAGGCCTTGCAGCCCGCCCAGCGACTTCGCCCATTCGAGCGCGAAGATCGCGTCCTCGACCGCGAGCATCGACGGCGTGTTGATCGTCTCGCCCTTGAATACGCCCTCGGCCAGCTTGCCTTTCGACACCAGGCGGAACACCTTGGGCAGCGGCCAGGCCGGCGTGTAGCTTTCCAGCCGCTCGACCGCGCGCGGGCCCAGGACGATGACGCCGTGGCCGCCCTCGCCGCCCAGCACCTTCTGCCAGCTGAACGTCGCGACGTCGATCTTGTCCCACGGCAGGTCGTAAGCGAACACCGCGCTGGTCGCGTCGGCGAAGCTCAGCCCTGCGCGGTCGTCGGCGATCCAGCCGCCGTCGGGGACGCGCACGCCGCTGGTGGTGCCGTTCCAGGTGAACAGGACGTCGTTCGACCAGTCGACCTGATCGAGGTCCGGCAGGTGGCCGTAATCGGCGCGGATGACGGTCGGGTCGATCTTGAGTTGCTTGGCCGCGTCGGTCACCCAGCCTTCGCCGAAGCTTTCCCAGGCGAGGGTGGTGACGGGCCGCGCGCCGAGCATCGTCCACATCGCCATCTCGAACGCGCCGGTGTCGGAGCCGGGGACGATGCCGATACGGTGGGTGTCGGGCAGTTGCAGCATCTCGCGCATTAGATCGATGGCGTATTGCAGGCGCTGCTTGCCGAGTTTCGACCGGTGCGAGCGGCCGAGCACGTCGGTCGCGAGCCTGGCCGCGTCCCAGCCCGGGGGCTTGGCGCAGGGTCCGCTGGAGAAATGGGGGCGAGCCGGCCGGGTGGCAGGCTTTGCAGTGGACGCAACAATGGCGTCGGTAACGTTCGTCTCAGTCATGTCTGACCCTCCTTGCAGAGAGCCCGCGCGGCGTTGGGACCGCGTGGCCCGTCGGCGGCTCTAAGGGTTTTGTGCGATGCGTCAAGCGCGTGTCGTGCGCCGTAACTTTCGGTTAACCATGCTTGCGGCAACCTGCGGGCGATGCGGAAGCTCGCGCCCTTGTTCGGTCTGTCGCTCGCCGGCTGCGTATTCGGCGGGGGCGGGGGGCACGTCCAGGCGCCGCCGCCGCGGCCGATGGGATCGCCGCCGGTCGCGCTGAACCTGCCGACCAGCCGCGACACCCAGGCGTGCTTCGCCGACCTCAGCCGGCAGGAGGTCCGCTACTCGCCGCTGCCCGATCGCGATTTCGGCGGCGGGTGTCAGGTGATCGGCGCGGTGCAGCTCATCGATATCGGTGTGCCGGTCAGCGGGGTGACGGCGATGCGCTGCGGCCTGGCCGAGGAGTTCATCGGCTGGATGCGCAACGCGGTCGCGCCCGCCGCCTATCAGATCCTGGGCAGCCGGCTGGTCCGGGTCGAGACGATGGGCAGCTATGCGTGCCGCAACACCGTCGGCACCGCGACGCTGCGGCTGTCGGGCCACGCCACCGCCAATGCGGTCGACGTGTCGGCATTCGTGCTGGCGGACGGTCGCCGCATTTCGGTGCGGCAGGACTGGCACGACGCCGACGACGCCACGCGCCGCTTCTTCACGATCATCCACGGTTCGGCGTGTAAGCGGTTCGGCACGGTGCTCAGCCCCGATTACAACGCGGCGCATCACGACCATTTGCATCTGGAGGACGATCACAAGGGCTTCTGTCGGTAGGGCTCTTCAAACCGTCATCACTTTGCTCTAACGCCCTCGGATGACGAACGAGACCCGAGTACCGTCGCGCGTGTTTCCGCGTGCCAAGCAGGAAGCCGAACGCGCCAAGGGCGGCATTTCCACTCCCCAGACCGAAAATCCGGCCTATCGCCTCGCCTTCCAGGACATGGACTTCCTGTTGCGCGAGGACCTGCGTCCGGTCCGCTTCCAGCTCGAATTGCTGAAGCCCGAACTGGTGATCGACGAGGCGGGGATCGCCTCGACCTTCGTAATGTACGGCTCCGCGCGCATCCCCTCGCCGGAAAAGGCGCAGGCGGTGCTGGACGCGGCGACCGACGACACGTCGCGCAGGATCGCCGAGAGCCTGGTCGCCAAGTCGAAATATTACGACGTCGCGCGCGAACTCGGCCGGATCGCCAGCCAGTTTCCGCGCGATGGCGACGGCAAGCGGCACTTCGTGGTGTGTTCGGGCGGCGGCCCGTCGATCATGGAAGCGGCCAATCGCGGCGCCGCCGATGTCGGCGAGGAATCGATCGGGCTCAACATCGTGCTGCCCCATGAGCAGGCGCCCAACCCGTACGTCACGCCGCGACTGAGCCTGCAATTCCACTATTTCGCGCTCAGGAAGATGCACTTCCTGCTGCACGCCCGCGCGCTGGCGGCGTTCCCGGGCGGGTTCGGCACGTTCGACGAACTGTTCGAGCTGCTGACGCTGATCCAGACGGGCAAGATCCAGCCGATCCCGGTGCTGCTCTACGGCCGTGCGTTCTGGGACCGGGTGGTCGATTTCCAGGCGCTGGTCGACGAAGGCGTCATCAGCCAGCGCGACCTCGACATCTTCCATTATTGCGAGACGGCGGAGGAAGGCTGGGCGATCGTCCAGGACTTCTACCGCGGTCGCTCGATGGGCACGGGCGAGGCGGAAGCAGTCGCGCATGCCGAGGCGACGCAGGCGGCGCAGGCCGATACGGCGCGGTAGGGTGAGCGACAGGGGACGGCACGAAGTACCGCCGCTTGCCTCGTTAGGGTGGGAACCGGACGCATCGCGCCGGCTGGGGCCGATCGGCATTGGGCATCGGCAAACTGAATGAAGTCGTCACCCCGGCCCTGTGCCGGGGTCCACCGAGCCGCCGGCGCGTCGCTCGATCCTCTGGCGTCGATGAAAGTTGTCGAGTGGACCCCGGCACGAGGCCGGGGTGACGGTCGATGACGGCAATGTCACCGCTACATCGGCTATGGTTGAATCGCACGCCGTGGTCGACGCCAGGCGATCGTGTGGAACGCTCGCATCGCCGGCGACGCACCGGCGATGTCGGACCATCGTATCAGGCGCTACCTCGAAGCGCCCACGCCTGCTTACTTCTTCGCGGCGGGCTCCGTCGAGTTGCCGGCGGCGGGTGCCGCGGCGGTGGTGTTGCCGGTGGCCGGCGGCGTGACCGTCTCGGCCTTGCCGTTGGCGGGGGCGACCTGCGTGCCCGGGGCCGGCGTCGCGCCGGCGGCGGGTGCGGCGGCGCCCTTGGCGGCGGGAGCGGCGACCGGCGCGGGCAGCGGCTTGTTCGATCCCTGCTGGTTCAGATACAGGATCACGTCGGCGCGATCCTTCGGATTCGACAGACCGGCGAAGGTCATCTTGGTGCCCGGCGCGAACTTGCGCGGGCTGGTCAGCCAGCTGTTGAGCTCGTCGAAGCCCCAGCTGCCGCCCTTCGCCTTCAGCGCGTCGGAGAAGGCGAAGCCGCCCTTACCCTGCGCGATCGCTTCGCCGACCGTCGCATAGAGGTTCGGGCCGATCCCGTTGGCGCCGCCCTGGTTGATCGTGTGGCACGCCGCGCACTTCTTGAACACTTCGGCGCCCTTGGCGGCATCGGCGGTCGGGAGCAGGTTGGCGATCGGCACTTCGGCCTCGGCGCCACCGCCCGACCCCTCGTCCACCGCCTCGACCGGGAAGCCTTCCTTGGCCGGCTTCTCGCCGTGATAGAGCATTCCGCCCACGATCGTCAGGCCCAGCGCGGCGAAGCATCCGGCCAGCACCCAGCCCGCGATCGTGTTGGTATTGTCGTTCATGGTTACGGACGTGCCCCTGAAATCAGTGCAGACCCTTTAGTAACGCGAAACGCGAGGGGCAAGCGTGGGATTGGGGGAGAGGATCCAGCCGATTACGGATGCCGTGCTCCTGCGAAAGCAGGAGCCTAGAGCGGCGAAGCGATGCGCTTGGAACCCCGGACTCCTGCTTTCGCAGGAGTACGGCGTCGCCGAACCATATGGCGCAGCCGCGCGCTTGCCTGCCTCGTTCCCTCCCACTAAGCGCGCGCACCATGGAAAATTTCGCCGCTCCCGCGCGCGGGCTCGTCGCCGCGATGACCGAAGCCGCCGCCGCGCAGCCTGAGCGTGCCGTCGCCTTCCAGGGCGCGCCGGGGGCCAACAGCCATGTCGCGGCGCTCGAAGCGTTCCCCGATGGCCTGCCGCTGCCGTGTTTCAGCTTCGACGACGCGATCGATGCGGTGAAGGACGGACGCGCCGACTGCGCGGTGATCCCGATCGAGAACTCGCTGCACGGCCGGGTCGCCGACATCCACTTCCTGCTGCCCGAATCGGGGCTGGTCATCACCGGCGAGCATTTCCTGCCGATCCGATATGCGCTGATGGGGCTGGGGCCGATCGACGGCGTGCGCGAGGCGATGAGCCATCCGCAGGCGCTCGGCCAGTGCCGCCATTGGCTGAAGGCGCGCGGCATCTCGCCGATCGCCTATCCCGACACGGCGGGCGCCGCGGCGATGGTCGCCGAGCTCGCCAATCCGGCGGTCGCGGCGCTGGCGCCGCCGCCTGCCGCCGGCATCTACGGCTTGCAGACCCTGGCGAGCGACATCGCCGATGCCGCGCACAACACGACTCGCTTCGTGACGCTGGCGCGGGGCGATCGGCCGCTGGCGGGCGACGGCCCGTTCATGACCACGATCATCTTCGAGGTGAAGAACGTGCCTGCCGCCTTGTACAAGGCGATGGGCGGCTTTGCGACGAACGGCGTCAACATGACCAAGCTGGAAAGCTACCAGCAGGGCGGCAGCTTCGCCGCGACCGATTTCTATGCCGATGTCGAGGGGCGGCCGGGCGACGCCAATTTCGATCGCGCGCTGGAGGAACTGGGGTTCCACTCGAAATGGATGCGCGTGCTCGGCTCGTATCCGCAGGCGCGCAAGCGCGGCTGACTTTCCTAATCGGGTGTGGTCGTGGCATGGCGGGGCGTGGCCAGAACTTCGCCCCGTTCGATCCCGACGCCGCTCCGGCGTACCCCCGTCAAGTTCGTCAAGTTTGGCGGGCGCGAGCCCCGTACCCTCGTCAATTTCGTCAAGTTTGACCGCCGATGACCCCGCGTATCCTGATCGTCGCCGGCAGCGATTCGGGCGGCGGCGCCGGCATCCAGGCCGACATCAAGACGGTGACGATGCTCGGCGGCCACGCGATGACCGCGATCACCGCGATCACCGCGCAGAATACGCTGGGGGTGCAGGCCGTCCTGCCGATCGCGGCCGACATGGTGATCGCGCAGATCGAATCGGTGGTGAGCGACATCGGCGTCGATGCGGTGAAGATCGGGATGATCGGATCGGCGGCGACGGCGCGGGCGGTGGCGGATGCGCTGGCCGGGCTCGCCGTGCCGATCGTGTTCGATCCGGTGATGGTCGCGACCAGCGGCGACACGTTGGCCGATGCCGATACGATCGCGGCGTTCGCGCGGCTGATGGCGCTGGCGACGGTGGTGACGCCCAACCTGCCCGAGCTGGCAGCGCTCGGCGGCGAGGCGATGGTGCGCGCGCATGGCTGTGCGGTGCTGGTCAAGGGCGGACATGGCGACGGCGAGATGCTGGTCGACCGCCTGGTCGCAGCGAATGGTCGCGAGACGCGCTGGGAATCGCCGCGCATCGCCACCACCAGTACCCACGGCACCGGCTGTACGCTCGCCTCGGCGATCGCGACGGGACTGGGCCATGGCCTGCCGCTCGACGTGGCGGTGGCGCGGGCGCGGACGTTCGTCCGGGTCGCGTTGCATGACGCGCCCGGGCTGGGCGGCGGGCATGGATCGATGGGGCATCAGCGCGTCCGGCAGGACGTCGCCGTCGGGCTCGCCAGCCCCAATCACGTCACGCTGCCGATGACCGACTTCGCCGCGACGCGCGCATTCTACGACCTGCTCGGGCTGACGCGGATCGTCGATGCCGAGCCGCGTTATGCCCGCTACGAAAGCCCTGGCGGCGCGACGCTGTCGATCGAGGCCGCGCACGAACTCGACGGCCGGCCGCTCACGTTTCTCGAATGCGACGATCTCGACGCCGCGGTCGCCCGGCTGCGCGGCGGCGGATATGTCGTGAGCGATCCGGTGGTCGAACCCTGGGCGTGGCGCGAGGCCCGGCTGACCGATCCGTTCGGCAATGCTTTGTGCCTGTACGAGGCTGGCGAGATGCGTCGGTTTCCGCCATGGCGGCTGCCCCATGCCTAGCCTCCGCCACGAGAAGCTGTGCATCGCGCCCGTCGTCGGCGTGGACGAGGCCGGGTGTGCCCCGCTCGCCGGGCCGGTCGTCGCCGCGGCGGTCGTGCTGCCGGCGAAAGGTATCCCGCGCGGGATCGACGATTCGAAGAAGCTGTCGGCGTCCGAGCGCGAGCGGCTGCACGACCGCTTGCGTAAATGCGCGATCGTCGGCGTCGGCATCGTGGAGAATGACGAGATCGACGTGCTCAATATCTATTGGGCGCGAATGAAGGCGATGACGCTGGCGGTCGAGCAATTGTGCGCGACGCTCGGCTGCGATCCTGGGCATGTGCTGGTCGACGGCAACCGCCTGCCGCGCTGGCACTATCCGGCGACCGCGATCGTCAGGGGCGACGGCATCAGCCTGTCGATCGCCGCCGCGTCGATCGTCGCCAAGCATACCCGCGACCGGATCATGATCGCGCACGCCGAATCATATCCGCACTATGGCTGGCAGCGGAACAAGGGCTATCCGGCACCCGAACACCTCCGCGCGCTCAAGGAACACGGCATCACCCCGCTCCATCGGCGCAGTTTCGCGCCGGTCGCGCAAATCGTCCTGCCGCTTTGAGGGCGCACGAGTCTTTTACGCCACACCCCATCCCTTGGGGCTGTGGATAAGTCGCGACTCAATATCTGGGCCGCGTCGCAAAATGTTCCGCTTCGTTAACGGTTTGGCAACCTCGCTCGTTAACTAAGTTTCGCTTGACCGGAGTCCGTCGCTCGCCGCTTTCTGCGCGCGACATTTCGGGGGAGTGGGAAATCGATGGGGGTCATCGAGAAGGTTAGCTGCGCGCCGGTGCTGGTCGACGGTGAAATGCCGCTCGACCGTAT
The DNA here is from genome assembly GCF_017304635.1 of Sphingomonas sp. Lineage (GTDB taxonomy): Bacteria > Pseudomonadota > Alphaproteobacteria > Sphingomonadales > Sphingomonadaceae > Sphingomonas. Next base: position 94,946 of record NZ_JAFKMA010000006.1, on the reverse strand, counting down.
CCTGATAGGCGATTGCATCGAGACGATGCGCGCGCTGCCGGCGAAATCGGTCGACCTGATCTTCGCCGATCCGCCCTACAATCTGCAACTCGGCGGCGACCTCAACCGTCCCGACGGCAGCCATGTCGATGCCGTCACCGACGATTGGGACAAGTTCGACAGCCTGGCCGCCTACGACAAATTCACCCGCGAATGGCTGTTCGAGGCCAAACGCATCCTGAAGGACAATGGCGCGATCTGGGTGATCGGCAGCTACCATAACATCTTCAAGGTCGGCGCGGCGATCCAGGACCTGGGCTATTGGATCCTTAACGACATCGTGTGGCGCAAGGCCAACCCGATGCCGAACTTCAAGGGCACGCGCTTCACCAACGCGCACGAGACGTTGATCTGGGCGTCGACCGGCGAGAAGGCGCGCTACACGTTCAACTATCGCAGCATGAAGACGCTGAACGACGAACTCCAGATGCGCTCCGACTGGGAGTTCCCGATCTGCGGCGGGCCGGAGCGGCTGAAGCGGAACGGTGTCAAGGTCCACCCGACCCAGAAGCCCGAGGCGCTGATCTATCGCATCCTGCTGGCGTGCACGAAGCCGGGCGACGTGGTGCTCGACCCGTTCTTCGGGACCGGCACGACGGGCGCGGTCGCGAAGCGACTGGGGCGGCGCTGGATCGGGATCGAGCGCGAGCCTTTCTACATCGAGGCGGCGGAGGAGCGGATCGCTGCCGCGCTGCCGCTCGACGAATCGGCGCTGACGACGATGCAGTCGCCCAAGGCGGCGCCGCGCGTGGCGTTCGGTGCGCTGGTCGAGAACGGTATGCTGACACCGGGCAGCGTGCTGACCGATGCCAAGCGGCGCTGGTCGGCGACGGTCGGCGCGGACGGCTCGCTCAAATCGAGCTGCGGCAATGCCGGGTCGATCCACAAGCTGGGCGCGACCTTGCAGAAGGCGCCGGCGTGCAATGGCTGGACGTTCTGGCATTACGAGGGCGCGGACGGCCTCCAGCCGATCGACGCACTCCGCCAGACCTACCTGCTCGCGACGCAGCCCTGATCCGGTAGCGAAGGCATCCGTCACCGCCTCCCCGGCGCAGGCCGGGGTCCAGCATCGCGACATCGGTTGATCGCGCGTCGCGTTCCATTACTCATGCCTCGCAACTGGGCCCCGGCCTTCGCCGGGGAAGCGAAAGTATGACATGCCGGCCAGCTTCCACCTCCGCCCCGTCCAGTTCGTCGACACGCCGGTCGGTCGCGACGGCGAAGTCGTGCGACTGGCTGGAGGAATGCAGTGGTTCGCCGCCTATGAGGTGATCGTGGACGGCGCGAAGCGGACGGTGCCGATCGCCGAGTTCGCAGCAACCCTCGGCACCAGCGACGAGCGCGCCGCTGCGCTTCACGCCGCGATCACGCGACCCCGCCTGCCGCTCGTCCTGGGCGAACGCACGCTGCGCTTCGAACAGCCGCAGGTCGCGGGCATCCTCAACGTCACGCCCGACAGCTTTTCCGATGGCGGCAAGGGTGGCGATCCGGTCAGCGCCGGGGTCGCGATGGCGGCGGCGGGGGCGGCGCTGATCGACGTCGGCGGCGAATCGACGCGGCCCGGCGCGGCGATCGTGTGGGAAGGCGACGAGATCGCCAGGGTCGAGCCGGTGGTGCGCGGGCTGGCGACCGCGGGCACGCTCGTCTCGATCGACACGCGCAAGGCCGCCGTGATGGAGACGGCGCTGGCGGCGGGGGCGGCCATCGTCAACGACGTCGCGGCCTTGCTGTGGGACGAGCGCGCGCTGGAGGTCGTGGCGAAGGCGGGATGTCCGGTCGTGCTGATGCACTCGCCGCAGCCCGCGAAAGGCCCGCATGACGGCGGCGTCTACGACAACGTGCTGACCGACGTGTTCGACTGGCTGGAGGCGCGTATCGCGGCGGTGGTCGCGGGCGGGGTCGATCGCGCGCGGATCATCGTCGATCCCGGCATCGGCTTCGGCAAATCCTTGCAGGACAACCTTGCGCTGCTCAACGGCCTCGCGCTGTTCCACGGCCTCGGCTGCCCGATCATGCTCGGCGCGAGCCGCAAGCGCATGATCGGCGCGCTGTCGAACGAAGCTCCGGTCGGCGAGCGGCTGGCGGGATCGCTGGCGCTGGCGCTGAAGGGGGCGGAGGCGGGGGTGCAACTCCTTCGCGTTCACGACGTGACGGAAACGATGCAGGCGTTGCGGGTGTGGCGCGGTTTGCGCGATCAGGCGTTGGTGGGCCGGTGACCGACCGTTATTTGGTGCCCGGAACGCGAGTTCGGTACGATGGGCTCGATCATGGCGGACCCGAATACGGCGTAGTGATACATTGCTGGGACAGCGACGAAATCAGCGGCCACGATTGTTATGTCGCGTTTTTCGGCGCGAAGATGCCCATCGGAGTGCCAGCCGAAAAACCCTATGTTCTTCGGTACGCAGCAACCTCGCTAACCGTCGTCGGCTAGGCGTCTGATGCCTTATCAAGCGGCATTATCAATGCCCAGCTCGCCGAGCTTGCGATAGAGCGTCGACCGGCCGATCCCCAGCCGCCGCGCGACTTCGGTCATGCGGCCGCGATAATGGCCGATCGCCAGCCGGATCACGTCAGCCTCGATCTCCTCGAGCGGGCGCATGTTGCCGTCCGGGCGGAACAACGTCACGCCGCCGGAAGTCGCCATCTGGCCGATCGGGGTGGGCATGCGCGCGGTGCCGAGTGCCGCGATCTGCGGGAAGTCGCTGCGCGTCAGCGCGTCGCCCTCGCACAGCACGGCCGCGCGGAACAATGCATTCTGCAACTGGCGGACGTTGCCCGGCCAGTCGTAGCGGCCGAGCAGCGCCAGCGCCTCGTCGGTAATGCCGAGCGGGCGCAGCCCCGGCTGGTCGGCGATCCGCGCCAGCAGGTGCCGCGCCAGCGCCGGGATGTCGCCGGTGCGCTCGCGCAAGGGAGGAATCGTCACCTGGACGACGTTGAGCCGGTAATAGAGGTCCTCGCGGAACCGCCCGGCCTCGACTTCCTCGATCAGCTTCTTGTTGGTCGCCGCGATCACGCGGACGTCGACCTCGCGGGCATGACGCGCGCCGATCGGCTGGATCTCGCCGGATTGCAGCACGCGGAGCAGCTTGACCTGCGCGTCGAGCGGCATCTCGCCGATTTCGTCGAGGAAGATCGTGCCGCCATCGGCATCCTGGAACTTGCCGATCTTGCGCTCGAACGCGCCGGTGAACGCTCCCTTTTCGTGTCCGAACAGCTCGCTTTCGACCAGGTTGGCGGGGATCGCGCCGCAATTGATCGCGACCATCGGCTTCTTGCCGCGCGGGGAGGCGGCATGGATCGCCTCCGCGATGACTTCCTTGCCGACGCCGCTCTCGCCCTCGATCAGGACAGCGACGCGGGCACGGGCGGCCTTGGCGGCGATCGCTAGCGCGGCGCGGAAATCGGGGGCGGCGCCGACGATCTCGTCGAAGCCGAGCAAAGCGGGAATCTTTTCGGTCAGCGGTCGCAGCTCGCCCGCCTCGTCCCCCGCCGCGGCGGTGTCGAGCGCGGCGAGCAAGCGGTCGGCGGCGAACGGCTTGACCAGGAAATCGGTGGCTCCCGCGCGCATCGCCCCGACGGCACGGGCGACCGAACCGTTCGCGGTCAGCATCAGGATCGGCAGCTGCGGCCGGCGTGCGCGAAGTTCGCGGATCAGATCCTCGGCCTCACCTTCCGGTCCGGCGGCGTCGAGCAGGATCGCATCGAGCTGCATCCCGTCCTGCGTGCCCAGCATCGCGATCGCGGTCTCGGCATCGCCGGCAAAGACCGATCGCCAGTCGCGGCGCGCCGCGATCGCCGAAACCAGACGCCGCTGCGCCGGTTCGTCGTCGATTAGCATCAGGAGCCGCTGGCCGTTGCGCGTCATCCCGTCCTCTTGATAAAGCCCCAAGTTGAACGGCGTCGTAACGACGGCAGGTAAAGACCGGCTTAAGCAGGGTTGAGGGTTGCGCGGACGGCAGCTAAAGCCGACGGGAACGGATTTGAACGAGACCATAGAGAGAGCATGCCGATGGCCAATGACACCGACATGAAACCGCACGTGCAGACGTACCATTCGGTGCTCGGCATGCTGAAATACGGTGCGGTCATCTGCGTGTTGATCGGGCTGTTCGTGGTCTGGCTGATCTCCGGCGCCAAGTAACGACGTGAAGATCGCCGCCCTCAAGGAAACCGCCGAGGGCGAACGGCGCGTCGCCGCGACGCCCGAAACCGTCAAGAAATTCGTGGCTCTGGGCGCCGATGTCGCAGTCGAGGCCGGGGCCGGAGCTGGCGCCAGTATCGTCGACGCCGACTACGATGCGGCGGGCGCGACGGTCGGTCCGCGTACCTCGGTCTTGCAGGGCGCGGACATCGTGCTGGGCGTGCAGGGGCCGGATCCAGCGAGCCTGGCCGGAGCCAATCCGGGTGCATGGATCGTGGCGGGGCTTAACCCGTTCGGCGCGCGCGACCGCGTCGATGCCTATGCCGCCGCCGGCTACGAAGCGCTGGCGATGGAATTCATGCCACGCATCACCCGCGCGCAGTCGATGGATATATTGTCGAGCCAGGCCAATCTGGCGGGTTACAAGGCGGTGCTCGACGCCGCGGCCGAATATGGCCGCGCCTTTCCGATGATGATGACCGCGGCAGGTACGGTCAGTGCCGCGAAGTGCTTCGTGATGGGGGTCGGCGTCGCCGGCTTGCAGGCGATCGCGACTGCAAGACGGCTGGGTGCGCAGGTTTCCGCCACCGACGTGCGCAGCGCGACCAAGGAACAGATCCTTTCGCTTGGCGCCAAGCCGGTATTCGTGGAGAACGTCGCCGGGATTGAGGGCGAGGGCTCGGGCGGCTACGCGACCGAAATGAGCGCGGAATATCAGAAGGCGCAGGCCGATCTGGTGTCGAGCCATATCGCCAAACAGGATATCGTCATCACGACCGCGCTGATCCCCGGCCGCCCCGCGCCACGCCTCATCAGCGACGCGCAGGTCGCGAGCATGCGCCCCGGCAGTGTGATCGTCGACCTAGCGGTGGAAGCGGGCGGCAATGTCGAGGGCGCGGTGGCGGGCGACGTGGTCGAGCGCCACGGCGTCAAGATCGTCGGCCACAAGAACGTCGCCAGCCGACTGTCGGCGGATGCCTCCGCACTGTTCGCCCGCAACCTGTTCAACTTCCTCTCGACCTTCTGGGACAAGGAAACGGGCAGACCGGTGCTGGACGAAGAGATCGGCAACGCCGTGAGGCTGACGCAGGATGGTAAGGTCGTGAATCAGCGACTGCTGGGCTGAGGGATTAGCCATGGACTTTATCTCGATTCTGTCGATCTTCGTGCTGGCGTGTTTCGTCGGCTATTACGTCGTGTGGTCGGTGACGCCGGCGCTGCATACGCCGTTGATGGCGGTAACCAACGCGATTTCGTCGGTCATCATCGTCGGGGCGCTGATCGCGGCGGCGGCGGGCGGACTTGGTGGCGCGGGAGCGGTGTCGAAGGGGCTGGGGCTGCTTGCCGTGGTGCTGGCCAGCGTCAACATCTTCGGCGGGTTCGCGGTGACCGCGCGGATGCTCGCAATGTACAAGAAAAAGGATCGGCCGGCGGCCAAGCATTGATTCGTCATCCCGGGCTTGTCCCGGGATCCACTCATCCACTTGCGCCCGACGGCGCGGTGGACCCCGGCACAAGGCCGGGGTGACGGTTGGGGGTTGAATGGAACAGGTAACGATCAATCCCTGGGCGGCACTGGCCTATCTGATCGCGGGGATGTGTTTCATCCTCGCGCTGCGCGGCCTGTCGAGCCCGACCTCGAGCCAGCGCGGCAATCGCTTCGGCATGATCGGCATGACGATTGCCGTGGTCACGACGCTGGTGACCCACGTACCGGGAGTAATCCTCGCTCCGGACGAATTCGGTCGCGGCACCCCCTTTCCTGATTTTCTGACCGTCTTCGAAATCCTTGCTGCCATCGCTATCGGTGCCGCCATCGGCATCGTCACCGCGCGCCGGATCGCGATGACTGCGATGCCGCAGCTGGTCGCGGCGTTCCACTCGCTGGTCGGGCTCGCGGCGGTGCTGGTCGCGGCGGCGGCGTTCCTCAATCCCGGCGCGTTCGGCATCGCCGACCTCGTCACGCCGATGCTCGGCCAGCCGTTCATGGCGATCCATCCGGTCAGCCGAATCGAGATGGGGCTGGGCGTCGCGATCGGTGCGATCACCTTCTCCGGCTCTGTCATCGCGTTCCTGAAGCTCAACGGCAACATGGGCGGCAAGCCGATCCTGCTGCCCGGCCGCCACGTCATCAACTTGGGCGTGCTCGCCGGCATCCTCGCGCTGATCGCATATTTCACACAGGACCAGGCGGCCTGGATCTTCTGGACGATAACGCTGCTCAGCTTCGCGATCGGCTTCCTGCTCATCATTCCGATCGGCGGAGCCGATATGCCGGTCGTGGTGTCGATGCTCAACAGCTATTCGGGCTGGGCGGCGGCGGCGATGGGGTTCACGCTGCACAATAGCGCAATGATTATCACCGGCGCGCTGGTCGGCTCGTCGGGCGCGATCCTGTCCTACATCATGTGCCGCGCGATGAACCGCAGCTTCATCAGCGTGATCGCGGGCGGGTTCGGCGGCGACAGCGGCGGCGGCACCACCGGCGAGGCACGCGAGCAGCGCCCGTGGAAGCGCGGTTCGGCCGAGGACGCCGCCTTTTTGATGCAACAGGCCGACCAGGTCATCATCGTCCCCGGCTACGGCATGGCGGTCAGCCAGGCACAGCACGTGCTGCGCGAGATGGCTGACAAGCTGAAGGAACACGGCGTCCGCGTGAAATATGCGATCCACCCGGTCGCAGGGCGCATGCCGGGGCACATGAACGTCCTGCTCGCCGAAGCGAACGTGCCCTATGACGAAGTGTTCGAGCTCGAGGATATCAATAGCGAGTTTGCCCAGACCGACGTCGCGTTCATCATCGGCGCCAACGACGTGGTCAATCCTGCGGCCAAGACCGACAAGTCCTCGCCGATCTATGGCATGCCGGTGTTCGACGTGAACAAGGCGAAGACCGTGCTGTTCATCAAGCGCTCGATGGGTGGCGTCGGTTATGCCGGGGTCGACAATGACGTCTTCTACCAGGACAATACGATGATGCTGCTTGCCGACGCCAAGAAGATGGTCGAGGAAATCGTCAAGTCACTCGATTGATCGAGGCGCTGTTCTTTCGACGGCTTGAGTCTAGACTGTCACGATCGCTCCGTTTTGGAGGCGATTGCCGTCACATCGGCGTGATCTTACACCTGTTTGATATAGACTGAATTTCGTGACGCGATTCGCTGTGGGGGCGCTGCGTAGCGGGGGAGCGCGACCGACATGCCGAACGACCTGTATCTCGATGCCGACCGTCCGCCGGCGCTGCTGGTCGGCGCCGCGAATGACCGCGAGGTGCTGGCCCAGGCGGTGGCGGCGGCAGGCGGACGAACGGCGGGGTCGGTCGACTGGGCGGACCTGCCCGACGACGGCAACGCGCGGCTGATCGTCGCGGCGCTCGATGCCGTGGCGGAGAATGAGGTGGCACCGGCGTGCGTGGCACTCGCGGCACTGATCGAGGCGACCGATTGCGCGGCGGTCGTGACCTTGCGCCAAGGGCAGATCGATGCGGCGGCGGGCATCCTCCTCGGGAACGGGATCGATCTGCTGTGCGATGCCGACGACGGAGCACTGGCCGGGTCGATCGCCCTTGCGCTGGCACGCCGCGTCGACGTGCTGGCCGACACCGTCCGCGAAGGCGAGGAAGCACGGCTGCGGCGGCTGAACGAGGAAGTCGCGCGGATCGCCAAGCTGCTCGCGCGGCTGAGCGAGGGCGAGCCGCGGGGCTCCGGCGTGGCCGATCGCGTCACCGGCTTCGGCGCGCCACCGCGTGCTGCCGACCCGGTCCGGGCGAGCGATATCCGCAACGTCATCCGCGCGCGCCGCCTGCGCGACCAGCATTTCACCGCGGGATTGTTCGAGGATCCGGCCTGGGACATGCTGCTCGACCTCTATGCCGCCGAGCTGGAGGGCGCGCAGGTATCGGTGTCGAGCTTGTGCATCGCCGCCGCGGTGCCGCCGACCACTGCGCTCCGCTGGATCACCCGCATGACCGAAGCGGGCCTGTTCGAGCGCCGTCCTGACCCGTTCGATCGCCGGCGCGCGTTTCTCGGTCTGACCACGGACTCGCATCAGCGGATGGATCGCCATTTCGCCGCTCTCGCCGCCGCCGGGTTGCCGCTGGGCTGAAGGGTTGCGCGGCTCGTCGGTCGGTGTCAGGGATGGCGAGCCGACGGCATTGCCGCCGGCCTCGTCGGACGGGATCGGCTATGCCGACTCGCCGGCCGCTCTCGGTATAGCGCCGATGGCGCGTCGGCGCGGTCGCTCCGCTCCCCACCTCGGGGGCGTTTAGCTCAGTTGGTAGAGCGCTTCCTTTACACGGAAGATGTCGGCGGTTCGAGCCCGTCAACGCCCACCATGGTCAATGCGGTGAGACGACGCGGCGTCGTACGCCGAAAGGCGCGGCTCCATCGCGACCGTGGTGCGTTTGGACCGAGCTGGAGAGGAGCCGCGGGATGAAAAAGACCTATCACGGCAGCTGTCACTGCAAGGCCGTCACGTTCGAAGCGGATATCGACCTCGATCAGGGCACCGGCAAGTGCAACTGCACGTTCTGCTGGAAGCAGCGGATGTGGAATGCCGGGCAACTCAAGCCGGCCGATTTTCGTCTGTTGTCGGGGGAGGATATGCTCGCCGATTACGGAAAGTCGGGCGAGTGGGGCGAAGGGCATCACCGCTTCTGTTCCAAATGCGGCATCGCGACGCACGGGCACGGCCGGATCGTGCAGATGGGCGATGAGCCTTACGTCTCCGTCCATCTCGCCGCACTCGACGACCTGGCGACCGACGAACTCCTTGCCGCGCCGGTCAACTACATGGACGGGCTCCACGATAATTGGTGGAACGCCCCGGCCGAGACTCGGCAATTATAGATCGAACGATACTCCTCAGAGGTCCCGGATCAGTTTGATCGCGCGGGCGATCCAGGGCGGGTCGTTGACCACTTGCTGGCGTTGCCCGGTGCCGAGCGGGAGGAGGTGGAGGCGATCGCCGTCGCGTCCGAGCAAGCGTCCGAACAGGAAGCGACCGCCGGGGCGCGGGACCAGCACGTCGCGGTTGAGCGCCTGGCCGAACGTCTCGGGCGCGAGCGGATCGCACCAGATCGTGTCACCGGCACGGTAATCCCCCAGGCTGGCGACGACGCCGACCGCGACGGTGCCCCCGGCCGGGCGCGGCGGGGGGATGCGCGTCGCGCGATGGGGCGCTCGGGCGCCCTCGGCGGCGAGGAGGGCGGTGACGGTCAAGTCGGGCTGGTCGGGCAGGGTGACGAGATCGGCGGCCTCCACCCCCAGCGCCTGCGCGATGCGATTGAGCCAGGCGACCGACACGGTGCGGGTACCGGTCTCCAGACGACCGATCGTCTGCGCCGTCGTCGGCGGCGCGCAAGCCTTGGCAACGTCGTCGAGCGTCATGCCCCTGGCGCGGCGGACTTCACGGATGGCGGTAATCAACGCTGTATCCTCTCACCAAATCGGTTCATATCTTTCCTACAGAAGATGCGATCTGGCAAGGCGCCACCGCTTAGCGGGAGGATCGTGTTGCGCGACTTGGTGGAAATGGAGTTCGATGCGGCGACCGGCGTGATCGGGACCCGGCCGGTCAAGGCCGCGCGGGGTCGGCGCGCCGTCACCGTCAATCGCGCCGAATCGCCGCTGTCTTGGTTGCGTGCGCGCAACCTCGTCGATGCGCGGCAATTCGAGGCGGGCGAGCGGCTGCGGCGGGACTATGAAATCGCGCAACTGGGCCCGCAGGTGACGATGCAATGGGATCGCGTCCGCGTCGATGGTGGCGGGGGCGGCGGATGCGATCCGACCATTGCGCATCTCGCGGCCAAGCGCCGGTTCGACGTTGCGGTCGGTGCGGTCGGTGCTGGGCTCAACGACGTGTTGTGGCGCGTGGTGTGTGCGGGCGAAGGGCTACCGGCGGCGGAGCGGGCGCTCGGTTGGCCGGCCCGCGCCGGGCGGCTGGTGCTCGGCCTTGCGCTCGATCGGCTGGCCGATCATTACGGTCTGCAACGCTGATCTGCGATATCGTGTGAGGGCGTGAAGTTTGTCAAGTTTGGCTCTACACCGCCACTATGCGGATCGATTTCATCAAATGCCACGGCTCGGGCAACGACTTCCCGCTGATCGACGCGCGCGGGATCGAGCGCAGCGATGACGACTGGGCGGCGGTCGCGCGGGCATTGGCCGATCGCCGCGGGCCGGTCGGGGGGGACGGGCTGCTGTTGCTGACCGCGGGCGATGCCGATCACGCTTTCGGCATGGTCATGCGCAACAGCGACGGGTCGGAGGCGGAGACGTGCCTCAACGGCCTGCGCTGCGTCGCGCGGCTGGGGTTCGAGCGGCTGGGGATCGATCGCGCGACCGTGCGGCTCAAGACGTCGCACGCGGAGGTCGAACGGGAGGCCGACGTCGCCCCCGGCGTCGTCACCGTCGCCGAACGGGCCGGCCCGGCGCTGCTCGACGTGCGCGACTGGCCGATGGCGATCACCGAGCACGAGAATGTCGAGCGGATCATCCCCCAATTGCCGAGCGGCTGGCGTTTCACGGCGGTCGCGATCCCCAATCCGCACCTGATCGCGTTCGTCGAGGCGATCGACGAAGCGGAACTGGTCGCGGTCGGTCGGGCGTGCGAAGCGGCGCCGGACTGGCTCCCCAACCGCGCCAACGTATCGTTCGTGACGGTGCGCGCCGATGGCGATCTGTTCGTGCGGACGTTCGAACGCGGCGTCGGGCTGACTGACAGTTGCGGCAGCGCGATGGCGGCCTCGACCTATGCCGCCTGCCTGACCGAGCGGGCGACGTTCGGGCGAACGCTGACGGTCTACAACGCCGGTGGGTTGGTGCGCGGCTGCGCCGAGGCGGACGGGATGGTGCAGTTGCTCGGCAATGCGACGTTCGAATGGGAAGGCTCGATCGAGGTCGATGTCGCGGCCGAACGCGCCGGCGACCTGACCGTGACGCGGCATCACAACGACGAGATCGCGGCGTGGGGCGCAGCGGTCGAACACGCACGCGCGGCAGGGTGAGGCGGTGACGATCATGGCCGACACGGCGGGAGAGACGCTGTCGACGGACCTCCGCTTCCTGGCCGGGGGCGGTGAGGCGACGCGGTTGATCTTGGCGCGCGACTGGCGCGATCATCCGTTGGGGCCGCCGCCCGGCTGGCCGCCGGCGCTGAAAACCGCGCTCAGCCTGATCCTCAACTCGCCCGAATCGATGATCCTGTCCTGGGGACGCGACGATCTCGTCTTCTTCTTCAACGAGACCTATATCCCGCTGCTCGGTCCGCGCGTCGCCTGGGCGATGGGGGCGCCATTCACCGAGGTGTGGGCGGACGCCTGGGACCAAGCCAAGCCGATCATTGACAAGGCTTTCGCCGGCGAGATCCAGCGCTTCACCGACTTGCCGTGGAAGCTCGACACCGATCGGGGTGCCGCCGACACATGGTGGTCCTTCTCTTATTCGCGTGTGCTCGACGCGTGGGGCGGGGTCGACGGGCTATTCATCTTCACCAACGAGACCACTGGTCGCGTGCTGGCGGACAAGGCGCTGATCGACAGCCGCGATGCGCTCGCCACGCTGAACGCGACGCTCGAACGCCGCGTCGAGGAGCGCACGGCCGAGCGCGATCGCATGTGGAACACCTCTCCCGATCTGATGGTCGAAGCGACCCTGGACGGCGTCTATCAGCGAGCTAACCCGGCGTGGCGGACGATCCTGGGCTACGAGCCCGACGAGGTGGTGGGACGCGACGCGGCCTATTTCACGCACCCCGACGACATGGCGACGATGCGGTCCGGGCTGGAATTGGCGCAGAGCGAGACGCTGCCGAGCCTCGACCTGCGTTTTCGGTGCAAGTCGGGCGGCTATCGCTGGGTCCAGTGGGTCGCCGCGCCCAGTGCCACGCAGATATTCGCGATCGGCCGCGACGTGACGGCGGCAGTCGAGGGTAAGGCGCTGCTCCGCCAGACCGAGGATCAGTTGCGTCAGGCGCAGAAGATGGAGGCGGTCGGCCAGCTGACCGGCGGCATCGCGCACGACTTCAACAACATGCTGACCGGGATCATCGGGTCGCTCGAACTGCTCGACCGGCGGCTGGGCGACGATCGTGATCCGCGGATCGACCGTTATATCGATGCGGCGACCACGTCGGCCCAGCGTGCGGCGGCACTGACGCATCGCCTGCTTGCCTTTTCGCGGCGTCAGTCGCTCGATGTCGGGGCGGCCGACGTCAACGCACTGGCGGCGGGGATCGAGGACCTGTTGCGGCGGACCATGGGGGAAAGCGTCGCGCTCGAATTGTCGCTGGCGACCGGTTTATGGTTCGCCTCGACCGACCGCAACCAGCTCGAAAGCGCACTGCTCAACCTTGCGATCAACGCGCGCGACGCGATGCCGCAGGGTGGGACGCTGACCATCGCGACCGCCAATCGTCGGCTCGATGCCGAGGCGGCGGTCCAGTTCGAGGGGATCGTGCCCGGTGATTACGTCTCGGTCACCGTGACCGATACCGGCACCGGCATGCCGCCCGAGGTGGTGGCGCGCGCGTTCGACCCGTTCTTCACCACCAAGCCGATCGGCGTCGGCACCGGGCTCGGCCTGTCGATGATCTACGGCTTCGTCCACCAGACCGGTGGCCATGTCCGTGTCGTCAGCCGCGAAGGCGAGGGGGCGAGCTTCGAACTCCTGCTGCCACGGTTCCAGGGCGCGCTGCCCGATGCGACCAAGCGGGAGGGCGTCGCGGTGATCGCCGCGCGGCCCGGCGCGCACGTGCTCGTGGTCGAGGACGATCCCGCGGTGCGGATGCTGGTGACCGACGTGCTGGCCGACATGGGCCTCGACGTGCATGTCGCGCATGACGGAGCCGAGGCGATCGCCGTGGCCGGTTCGCTCGACCACATCGACCTGCTGGTGTCGGACATCGGCCTGCCCGGAATGGACGGCCGCGAGATCGCGCGACGGCTGCGCGAGGAACGTCCGGGGCTGAAGACGCTGTTCGTCAGCGGCTATGCCGAGCAGGCGATCGACCGCGGCGACTTCCTGGCGCCCGGGATGGACCTGATCGCGAAGCCGTTCGAGATCGAGGCGTTCGCCGCCAAGGTCGGCGAGATGCTCGACTGAGGGCAGCGGCTCAGCCGGCCTGTTCGGCGAGCACGGTCAGTCCGCTTGCCGACACTTCGGCGAACCCGCCGCGGATCGGCACCAGTTCGGGCTCGGCCTTGTCGGCCTTGTAGATGGCGAGATTGCCGTCGCGGATCGTCGACATGACCGGGGCATGACCCTCCAGCACGCCGAAGTCGCCCTCGGTGCCGGGAACGACGACCTGATAGACCTCCTCCGACCGGAGCAGCTTTTCGGGAGTGACGAGTTCGAAGTGCAGCATGTCAATTCCTCAAGCCCCTCCCCTTCAGGGGAGGGGTAGGGGGTGGGGCGGTATCTCGCAGAGACCTCCGCCCGCGTCCCCCACCCCAACCCCTCCCCTGAAGGGGAGGGGCTTTGAATGGTTTACGCCTCCTGCGCCAGCTTCTCGGCCTTGGCGACGGCTTCGTCGATGCCGCCGACCATGTAGAAGGCTGCCTCGGGCAGATGATCGTACTCGCCGTCGACGACCGCCTTGAACGACTTCACCGTGTCCTCGACGGCCACGAACTTGCCCGGGATGTTGGTGAACACCTCGGCGACGTGGAACGGCTGCGACAGGAAGCGCTGGATCTTACGGGCGCGGCTGACGGTAAGCTTATCCTCTTCGGACAGTTCGTCCATGCCCAGGATCGCGATGATGTCCTGCAGCGACTTGTACTTCTGCAGGATCGACTGGACCGCACGGGCCGTGTCGTAATGTTCCTGGCCGACGATGCGCGGCTCGAGCACGCGGCTGGTCGAATCGAGCGGATCGACCGCCGGATAGATGCCGAGCTCCGAGATCGCGCGGTTGAGCACGGTCGTCGCGTCGAGGTGGGCGAACGATGTCGCCGGCGCCGGATCGGTCAAGTCGTCGGCGGGGACGTAAACCGCCTGCACCGAGGTGATCGAGCCCTTGTTGGTCGAGGTGATGCGCTCCTGCAACGCGCCCATGTCGGTCGACAGCGTCGGCTGGTAGCCCACCGCCGACGGAATGCGACCGAGCAGCGCCGACACTTCGGCGCCCGCCTGGGTGAAGCGGAAGATGTTGTCGACGAAGAACAGCACGTCCTGCCCTTCCTGGTCGCGGAAATATTCGGCGATGGTCAGGCCCGACAGCGCGACGCGGGCGCGCGCGCCCGGCGGCTCGTTCATCTGGCCGTAGACCAGGGCGACCTTCGAGCCTTCGCTGATGGCGTTGCCATCGGCGTCCTTGGCGATGACGCCGGCATCGAGGAATTCGTGGTAGAGGTCGTTGCCCTCACGCGTGCGCTCGCCGACGCCCGCGAACACCGAGGTGCCGCCATGACCCTTGGCGATGTTGTTGATGAGCTCCTGGATCAGCACGGTCTTGCCGACGCCGGCGCCACCGAACAGGCCGATCTTGCCGCCCTTCGCGTACGGCGCGAGCAGGTCGATGACCTTGATTCCAGTGACCAGGATGCTGCTCTCGGTCGATTGGTCGACGAACAGCGGGGCTTCGGCGTGGATCGGCGCGGTGTCGGCCGCGCCGACGGGTCCGCGCTCGTCGATCGGCTCGCCGATGACGTTGAGGATGCGCCCCAGCGTCTTCGGGCCGACCGGGACGCGGATCTGCGAGCCGGTGTCGGTGACGTTCTGGCCGCGGGTCAGGCCCTCGGTCGAATCCATCGCGATCGTGCGGACGGTATTCTCGCCCAGATGCTGCGCGACTTCGAGCACCAGACGGTTGCCGTTATTGTCGGTCTCGAGCGCCGACAGGATCGCCGGCAGGTGATCGGGGAAGCTCACGTCGACGACCGCGCCGATGACCTGGCTGATGACGCCGACATTGTTCGTCGTCGCGACCGGCGTGGTGGCCGGGGCGTCGTCGGTTCCTGGGGCCTTGGGCTTGACCGCGCGCGGCTTGCGGGCGGGCTTCTCGGCGGTGGGGGCGGTGGTAGCCATGTTACGTCGTCCTGCCTTCTCACATTGTCATTCCCGCGAAGGCGGGAATCCATTGTTTCTAACGCGCGAGCCATCGCACCGGCGGTGCGTCTGGATCCCCGCCTGCGCGGGGATGACGGAAGCTACAGTGCTTCCGCCCCCGAAATAATCTCGACCAGCTCCGTCGTAATCGCGGCCTGGCGGCTGCGGTTGTACTGGATCGTCAGGCGGTTGATGAGGTCGCCGGCATTGCGGGTGGCATTGTCCATCGCGGTCATCTTGCTGCCCTGCTCAGACGCGGCATTCTCGCGCATCGCCCGGTACAGCTGGATCGCGACGTTGCGCGGCAGCAGGTCGGCGAGGATTTCCTCCTCGTCGGGCTCGTACTCGACGGCGGCCGAGGTGCCCAAAGTTGACGAACTTGACGGGGGTACGGGGACCGAGACTGGGATGATCTGCTGCTCGGTCGGCTCCTGCGTCAGCACCGACTTGAAGTGCGAATAGAACAGGTGCGCAACGTCGAACTCGCCGGCCTCGAACCGCGCGATCAGGTCGTCGGCATAGCCGCGCGCATCGGCGAAGGTCAGCTTGCCGAGGTCGCCCGGCTCGATCCCGTGCACCATCGCGTCGCGATAGAGACGGTTCAGCGCGCCGCGACCCTTCTTGCCGATCGTGTAGAAGCGGACGGTCTTGCCCTGCGCGATCAGCTCGTCGGCACGGCGGCGCGCTAGGCGGGCGATGTTCGTATTGAACGCGCCGGCGAGGCCACGGTCGCTCGTCGCGACGACGAACAGGTGGACCTGATCCTTGCCGGTGCCCGCGAGCAGCTTGGGCGAGTTCGGCCCCACCGTGATCTGCGAGGCGAGGGAGGCGACGACTTTCTCCAGCCGCTCGGCATAGGGACGCCCGGCCTCGGCCGCTTCCTGCGCGCGACGCAGCTTGGCGGCGGCGACCATCTTCATCGCCTTGGTGATCTTCTGCGTCGACTTCACCGAGCCGATGCGGATCTTGAGGGCCTTTAGACTAGCCATTCAATTCCATTCCGTCATTCCCGCGGAAGCGGGAACCCATCTCCTGAGCGTCCCATCCGCGGCACATCCGCGAGATGGGCCCCCGCTTTCGCGGGGGTGACGATCAATTACGCAAACGTCTTCGCGAACGCGTCGAGCGCGGCGGTCAGGCCCTTCCGAGCGTCGTCGCCCAGGTCCTTGGTGTCGCGGATCGACTTCAGCACGTCGGCATGGTTTGCGCGCAGGTCGGCGAGCATCGCCGCCTCATAGCGCGTCACCGCGTCGACCGGGATCGCGTCGAGATAGCCTTGCGTACCGGCGAAGATCGACGCCGTCTGCTCCTCGAACGGCAGCGGGTTGAACTGCGGCTGCTTGAGCAGCTCGGTCAAGCGCGCGCCGCGGTTGAGCAGCTTCTGCGTCGAGGCGTCGAGGTCCGAGCCGAACTGCGCGAACGCCGCCATCTCGCGATACTGCGCCAGCTCCAGCTTGATCGAGCCCGACACCTTCTTCATCGCCTTGGTCTGCGCGGCCGAGCCGACGCGGCTGACCGACAGGCCGACGTTGATCGCCGGGCGGATGCCCGCGAAGAATAGATCGGTTTCGAGGAAGATCTGGCCGTCGGTGATCGAGATCACGTTGGTCGGGATGTAGGCCGACACGTCGCCCGCCTGCGTCTCGATGATCGGCAGCGCGGTCAGCGAGCCGCCACCGTTCGCGTCCGACATCTTGGCGGCGCGCTCCAGCAGGCGCGAGTGGAGATAGAACACGTCGCCCGGATAGGCCTCGCGGCCCGGCGGACGGCGCAGCAGCAGCGACATCTGGCGATACGCGACCGCCTGCTTCGACAGATCGTCGAACACGATCAGCGCGTGCATGCCGTTGTCGCGGAAATATTCGCCCATCGCGGTGCCGGTATAGGGCGCGAGGAACTGGAGCGGGGCGGGGTCCGACGCGGTCGCGGCGACCACGATGGAGTAATCCATCGCGCCGTTCTCGGTCAGCGTGCGGACGAGCTGCGCCACCGTGGAGCGCTTCTGGCCGACCGCGACATAGACGCAGTAGAGCTTCTTCTTCTCGTCGTCGCCGGCGTTGACCGTCTTCTGGTTGATGAAGGTGTCGATCGCGACGGCCGACTTGCCGGTCTGGCGGTCGCCGATGATGAGCTCGCGCTGGCCACGGCCGACGGGGACGAGCGCGTCGATCGCCTTCAGGCCCGACTGCATCGGCTCGCTGACCGACTGGCGCGGGATGATGCCGGGCGCCTTCACCTCGACGCGGCTGCGCTGGTCGGCGACGATCGGGCCCTTGCCGTCGATCGGATTGCCGAGGCCGTCGACGACGCGGCCGAGCAGGCCCTTGCCGACCGGCACGTCGACGATGGTGCCGGTGCGCTTGACGGTGTCGCCCTCGCGGATCTCGGCGTCCGAGCCGAAGATCACGACGCCGACATTGTCGGCTTCGAGGTTGAGCGCCATGCCCTGCACGCCGTTGGCGAACTCGACCATCTCGCCCGCCTGAACGTTGTCGAGCCCGTGGATGCGCGCGATGCCGTCGCCGACCGACAGCACCTGGCCGGTTTCCGACACTTCGGCGTCGGTGCCGAAATTGGCGATCTGGTCCTTGATGACCTTCGAGATTTCTGCGGCGCGGATATCCATTGTTGCTTAGCCCTTCATCGCGTGCGCGAGAGTGTTGAGACGAGTACGGATCGACGAATCGATCATCTGCGAGCCGATGCGGACCACAAGGCCGCCCAGCAGGGTCTTGTCGACATTGAGCTCGACCGCGACGTCGCGACCGACCCGCTGGCGCAGCTGCTGCTTGAGCTCGCCGACCTGCGCGTCGCTCAGCGGATGCGCCGAGGTGATTTCGGCGGTGGTCTCGCCGCGATGGCGCGAGGCGAGGCCGCGGAACGCGCGGATGATCGCGGGCAGCTGGTTGAGCCGGCGGTTCTGCGCCAGCACGCCGAGGAAATTCGTCGTCGTCGCGTCGAGCTGCATCGCGCCCGCGGCGGCGGCCACGCCCTTCGCCGCATCGGCGCGGCCGAGCAGCGGGCTGGTGGTCAGCGCCTTGAAGTCGGCCGATTCGTCCAGCGCCTGGCGAACCGTGGCCAGGCTCGCCTCGACCGTGTCGATCGTCTTCGACTCGCGGGCGAGCTCGAACAACGCGGTCGCGTACCGTCCGCCTAAGCTCGCTTGAATACCGCCGGATGACTCCACGCGATCGGGATCCTCTTGAAAGGGTAACGATGTCCCATGCGAAGAGAGGGCCGCCCAGGGCGCCCTCGAATGGGTTGGCGCGCGACTAGCAAAGGGGCGGGATCAGCGCAACCCCAGGATCGGCCCAGGATCGGCCCGACGATCGGCGCGGCGGCGTGGCGACACGCCGGCTTGCGCGGCGGCGACGGGCTGGCATAACCCCGCGCCATGAAACCGACCACGCTCCTCAGCCTCCGCCGCTGGCACAATTATATCGGCGTGCTGCTCGCGCCGTCGATCCTGTTCTTTTCGTTGAGCGGGTTCATCCAGGTGGTCGGCTGGCAGGATCAGCGCGACCCGCGCCCGCCGGCCTGGGTGTCGTGGATGGCGGGCATCCACAAGCATCAGGCAGCGCCCAAGCCGCGCGCGCCGCGTCCCGCCGCACCCGCGATGCCGGGCGCCCAGCGCGGCGGCGAGCATGACGATCACGACAAGGCGTTCGTGCCGCTCAAGATCGTCGCGCTGCTGACCGCGATCGGCCTGTTCGTAATGACGCTCGTCGGCCTGACCATCGCGCTCGGCACGCGGTCGACGCGGCGGACGGCGACGATCATGGTGGCGATCGGTGTGATCGTGCCGGTCGTGCTGATGTTGGTATAGTGCTTCGTTTCAAGGGGGATTGGATGCTTCGTCGATTGTCGACCGCCATTGCGGCCACCGCCATCATCGCCACCGCCGCGGCCGCCGACGCGCCGTCGTCGCAAACGGCGTCGTTCAATGTGGGCGGGGTCGCCTATACGATGCCGTTGCCGGCGGGATATTGCCTTCCGACCGGACAACTCATCGCCATCGCGCAGACGGTCGCCGCGGCCGACAGCGCCAATGTGACCAACCTGACGCTCTATCGATGCGATGCCACGCCGGCGAAGATTGGCGACTACGCGCTGGTCAAGACGCCCGCTAACCTGATCTCGATGACCGTCGATCACGCGACCTTCGCCGCGCAGATCGCGCCTGAATTCGACAAGCCGATGCCGGTCAGCAGCGACGAGATTTCGGCCAACGTCGCCGACAATTACGACAAGGTCATCGGCAAGCGACCGACCATCGGCATCAAGCTGGCGACGCGCGGCCATGATGCGGTCTGCGGCTATATGACGGGCGGCGGGACGGTCGGCAACGGCACGATCACCAAGGACATCGCGATGGGCGCGTGCACGACCGCGATCGGTGGGCGTGTGATTCAGGTGATCTGCTTCACCGAATCGAAGCTGCCGGCCGATCAGGATCGGATGATGCGCCAGGCCAAGGCGCTGGCGACGACCATCGTGGCGACCGGCGGGAAGTGATCGACCGCCAGCCGCATCTGATCGGCGAGCGAGTCGAGCTGCGGCCGGCGCGGGCGGCCGACTTCGCCGCGCTGTTCGCGGTCGCCGCCGATCCGCTGATCTGGGAAGTGCATCCCGCGCACGATCGCTGGCAGGAAGCGTCGTTCCGCCAGTTCTTCGACGCCGGCATCGCGTCGGGCGGGATGCTGATCGCGATCGACCGCGCGAGCGGCGCGGTGATCGGCAGTTCGCGCTACGATCTCGATCGCGCGGAACCGAACGAGGTGGAGATCGGCTGGACTTTCCTCGCGCGCAGCCATTGGGGCGGGCAGTATAACGGCGAGATGAAGGCGCTGATGCTCGCTCACGCGTTCCGCTTCGTCGACCGCGCGATCTTCGTGATCGGGGAGAGCAACGGCCGGTCGCGCGCCGCGATCGAGCGGGTCGGCGGGCGATTGCTGGATCGCCGCCACGATGCGACGATGGCGGGGCGACCGGCGCCGCATGTCGTGTACGCGATCGATCGCCCGGCGGATTGATCGGCCGTGATCGCCTGCACTAGGGCTTTGTCCCGAGGGGATTTTCAACGAATGGGCACGTCCGAACTGTTCCTGATCGCGATGATTATCGTGTTCACGGCGCCGTATCTGTTCTGGCGACTGTTCCGGACCGATTATTGGGCGCCGCTGGTGGTGGTGCAGATCATCGCCGGCATCCTGCTCGGCCCGGGCGTGCTCGGGAAGCTGTTCCCGGCCTATTACGCGACGGTGTTCACGCCGCCGGTGATCGGCCAGCTCAACGGCATCGCGCAATGGGCGGTGATGATCTTCGTCTTCATCGCGGGGCTCGAACTCGACCTCAAGCAAGCGTGGCGGCGGCGGGGCGAGACCGCTGTCACCGCGGGGTTCGCGCTCGGCATGCCGTTATTGTTCGGGGCGATCGCCGGGGCGATCCTGCTGCGCTCGCCCGGCTGGCTGGGACCGAAGGGCGGGCATGTCCAGGCGATCGCCGGGATCGGCATGGCGTGCGCGGTCACCGCGCTGCCGATCCTGGTGCTGTTGATGGAGAAACTGGCGATCCTGCGCACCGCGCTCGGCCAGCGGATGCTGCGCTACGCCAGTCTCGACGATATCGCGATCTGGGGCGTGCTCGCGTTGATCCTGCTCGATTGGGAGCGAGTCGGGCGGCAGCTCGGCTTCCTCGTCGCGTTCGGGATCGCCGCGATCCTGATGCGCATGACGATGCGGGCGATCGCCGAGCGCGACCGCTGGTATGCGGCGCTGATCTGGCTGGCGGTGTGCGGGTTCGCGGCCGACTGGGCCGGGCTGCATTACATGGTCGGCGCGTTCCTGGCTGGTGCGGTGATCGACGCGCAATGGTTCGACGAGGCGCGGATGGACCGGTTCCGCGAGACGATCCTGCTGGCGGTGATGCCGGTGTTCTTCCTGTCGACGGGCCTGCGCACGCAATGGGGCGTCGGCGGAACGGCGGTGTTCGGCGCGGCGGCGCTGCTGCTGGTCGCGTCGGTCGCCGGCAAGCTGATCGGAGTGCGGATCGCCGGTCGGTTGCTCGGGTGGCAGCGGGGCGAGGCGGGCCTGATCGGCTGGCTGTTGCAGACCAAGGCGCTCATCATGATTATCTTTTCCAACGTGCTGCTCGACAAGCAGATCATCACCAGCGAGACCTTCACCGCCCTCCTGCTGATGGCGGTCGCGAGCACGATGCTGACCATCCCGATGGTCGCGCCGCGACTGAAGCGGATGCCCGAACTGATCGGCAAGACCGACTGACTTTGGCCGCAAGCGGCGGGATGTGGGGGCGGACGCCCGGCGCTATATCCGCGTCATGACCATCGCCACTCCTATCGATCCCGATGCCGCCTGGGCCGCGTTCGACGCGCGCGACCGGGCGCAGGACGGCCGCTTCGTCGTCGCCGTCGCGACCACCGGCATCTATTGCAAGCCGAGCTGTCCGGCGCGGCACCCGAAGCGCGAGAACGTTGCGTTCTACCGCGACGGGGCCGAGGCGCGGGCGGCAGGATATCGCGCGTGCCGGCGGTGCAAGCCCGACGACGTGGCGCGCGACCGCGTCGCCGTCGCCGCGGCGGTGGCGCGGATCGCGGCGAGCGAGGCGGCGATCCCGCTCGACGAGCTGGCGGCGGCGGTCGGCTACGCGCCGCATCATTTCCACCGGCTGTTCAAGCGGGCGACCGGGGTGACGCCGGCGGCCTATGCCCGGGGCCTGCGCGCGGCGCGGGTCGGCGAGGCGTTGCGCGCGGAGGACAGCGTGACCGCGGCGATCTACGAAGCGGGCTATGCCGCGCCGAGCCGGTTCTACGACGACGGCGCGCGGCGGCTGGGCATGAGCCCGAGCGCGTGGGCGCGGGGCGGCGCGGGGGTGACGATCCGCTGGACGATCGCCGACACTAGCCTGGGCCAGCTGATGATCGCGGCGACCGACAAGGGGCTGTGCCGGGTGGCGTTCGACGAGGACCCGCTGGCGCTGGCGCGGCAGTTCCCGGCGGCGGAGATCGTGGCCGGTGGCGAGGCGCTGGCGGGGCTGGCGGCGCGGGTGGTGGCGGAAGTCGAGACGCCGGGGCGCGACCCGGACCTGCCGCTCGACGTGCGCGGGACGGCGTTCCAGGAGGCGGTGTGGCAAGTGCTGCGGACGATCCCGCCGGGCGAGACGCGGAGCTATGGCGAGCTGGCGGCGGCGGCCGGCAGCCCCGGCGCGGTGCGCGCGGCGGGAAGCGCGTGCGGTGCCAACCGGGTGGCGGTGGTGATCCCGTGCCACCGTGTCCAGCGGGGCGACGGGTCCCCGGGCGGCTATGCCTGGGGACTGGCGCGCAAGGCGGCGTTGCAGGCGCGCGAACGCGAAAGGTGACGAAAGTGTCGCGGGCGCGGTGGTCCGATCGTAGCCATCACCTGAAAAAAACGCGATTTTTCCGGATTTGCCGGGCCGAAGTTGGATGCGCGGGACGTCGACGTGTCGCGGAAGTTGACGCCGGCCTGAATTCCGGGCGGTCTTCCGCGATCGAGCCCGGCGGCGAAGGAGGCGGGTTGAGGCGATCGCCGCCCTGCGCCACACATCGTCCCCAGATCAGGCGGCGAGGGGAGAATGCGGATGGCGGCGGACAGGATCGAGCGCCGGGCGCGTCACCCCGGGGCCGAGCTCGGCATCGCGATGGCGTTCGTCGGCGTGACGCTGGTGGCGCTGTCGCTGGTCGCACGGGTCCTGCCGCCAGCGTGGCACGAGGGGGTCGGGCGGATCGTGCTCGGCGCGCTGGCCGCCGCCGCGTTCGTCGCGATGTACGTCGCCTTCTGCCGCATCGTCGAGCGTCGCCCCCCGCGCGAGCTGGTGCCGGCCGGCGCGGCGATCGAGCTCGGCGCCGGGCTGGCGATCGGGCTGGTGCTGTTCTCTACGGTGGTCGCGGCGATCTGGGCGCTCGGCGGGTATCGCGTCATCGGGCATAACGGCATGGGCGTCCTCCCGCCGGTGATCGGGATGGTGCTGGTATCGGCGATTCCCGAAGAGATCGTGTTCCGCGGCCTGTTCTTCCGGCTGATCGAACGCTGGCTGGGGAGCGGCGCGGCGCTGGCGCTGTCGGCGGCGTTGTTCGGGGCAATGCACTTGCTCAATCCCGGCGCGACGTGGCTGGCGGCGGTCGCGATCGCGCTGGAAGCCGGGGTGATGCTGGCGGCGCTCTACATGCTGACGCGGCGGCTATGGGCGGCGATCGGGGTGCACGCCGCGTGGAATTTCGCGCAGGGCGGGATCTACGGCATCGCGGTGTCGGGCAATGCGACGCGCGGGTTGCTGGTCCCGGCGCCGAGCGATGCGTCCCCGCTGGTGACGGGCGGCGCGTTCGGCGCCGAGGCGTCGCTGCCGGCGATCGTCGTGGCGACCGCGTTCGGCGCGGCGATGCTGTGGCTGGCGTGGCGGCGCGGGTGTTTCGTGGGGCGTGGCATGCGCACCGAGCCGCTATCCTGACTCCACCCCGGCGAAGGCCGGGGTCCAGGCGAGAGATACTCGCGAGACGCGTTGCGCCCCTTTATTTCAGCTTTCCCAACTGGGCCCCGGCTTTCGCCGGGGTGGGCACCGGGAGGTATCCGCTACGCCACATCCTTCATCGTGACCTCGGCTTTGAGCCGGGGTGCTGCTTCTTCGCTAACGTCGGAGGAGGAAGCGGGACCCCGGATCAAGTCCAAAGTGACGAGCGATCGACCAAATAGCGGAGCGACGCCCTATTTCGCCGCCGCGCAGGCGTAGACCAGCTTCTCGCTATACGCCGGCGGCAGGGTCGCGCGGATCGCCTGTTGCTGGGTCGCCAGCGCCGCGCGCGCCTGTTCGTCCGCCGAGCACGCCTTCAGCGGCACCTGCGACCGCAGCTTGCGCGCCGCGTCCATCTGCGCCGCGCTCAGGAAATAGCGATAGTTGGTGTAGGTCCGCGTCGCCGGGTCGAGCTCGAGCACCGACACGGTCTGTTCGTCGTTGGGCACCAGCACGCGGACCCACTTGCCGTGATCGTCGGCATATTGCGCGCGGTCGTTCATGCACCCGTCCTGCCCCCAGTCGAGATCGGTGTCCTTCGGGGTCGAGACCGTCACGCGGCTGCGCGCGCCGTCGAACGTGCAGGCCATCTTGCCGATCGGGCGCAGCGCGTCGGGCGTCGGCGTCGCCTGCGGCACGTCGAAGCCGCGCGGCAGCATCGGCTTGTCGCTCGGGCGCAACAGGAACACGATGATTGCGACCAGCATCGCGACCCCGCCGCCGCTCGCCGCCCACATCCCCTCGCGGGGCTTGCCCTTCGCATAGAGTAGCCCGCCAGCGCCGACGCCCAGCGCGCCGAGCACCAGCAGCAAGGCGGCGATCGCGATGAAGTTCTGCGCCCGCCGCTCGGCATCGGCGCGCGCGGCCTCGATCGCCTGAGTCCGCGCGGCGGCGTCCTTGGCGGCGGCGTCGCGGTGCGCGGCGGCCTGCGCGTCGAGCGCGGCGCGGTCGGCGGCCTGGTCGGCGCTCATCCGCTGCTCGACGCTGACGCACGGATTGCTGACGACGCTGAATGACTGCTTGGCCTGGGTCAGGAACGCCGCCACCTCGCTCTCGGCGATGGCGAAGGCGAAGTTGGCGTCGCCCTCCTCGCCGCGGGTGATCGCCGAATTGACCCCGAGCACGCGGCCGCAGCGATCGATCACCGGACCGCCCGAATTGCCGCGCGAGATGCTGGCGGTGTGGAGCAGCACCTGCACGCCCTCGACCGCGCGCGTCGCCGACAGCGATCCTTCGGAGCGGACCGGCGCCAACGGCTTGATGTAATCGGCCGCCGACGCGGCGCTGGCGCGGTCGATATTGCCGGGATAGCCGAGCGAGACGAGCCCCTGGCTGTCGTCGACCGGCCCGGCATAGAGCGTCGCCGGCGGAATCCGCGCGCCGGTGATCTCGAGCAGCGCCAGGTCGCGCTTCGCATCGATCGCGACGACGCGCGCCTGGTACGATTTCGACCCCTCCGACGGCACGACGCCGATCACGACATTGTCGGGATATTGCTGCGCCAGCTCGACCACGTGCGCGTTGGTGACGATGCGGTTCGGCCCGACCGCGAAGCCCGACCCGTGCCCGAACCCGACCACTTCCTGATCGACGATCGCGATCGTGACGACGCGCACGACGCTGCGCGCGGTCGAGGCGATGTCGTCGGCGCGGGCGGGGGCGGTCGCCAGCATCACGCCGGTCAGCGCCAGCAGCATCGCCATCAGGAGCCGTGCGAACCTCATGCGCCGCGACATGGCAGAATCCGCGAGCGCCGAACAGGGGTCAGACGAAGGAGTAGGGGTCGATATCGACCACCACGCGTACCTTGGCCGGCCAGTCGAGCTTACCGAGCCAGTCGCGGATGGCGTCCTGGACGTCGAGCGCGCGGCGGGCGTGCACCAGGAGCCGGTAGCGGTGGCGGCCGCGCAGCATCGCGAGCGGCGCGGGGGCGGGGCCGTACACCTCCATGCCGTCCACGCGCGGCGCGGTGCGGCCGACGAGTTGGGCGATCTCATGCGCGGCCGACTGGTCCTCCGACGACACCACGATCGCGGCATAGCGGCCGAACGGCGGGGCCCCGGCCTCGCGCCGCGCTTCCGTCTCGGCGGCGGTGAAGGCGTCGGCATCGCCCGACACCAAAGCCGCCATCACCGGCGCCGACGGGTCGTGCGTCTGGATGTAGACATGCCCCGGCTTCTCGCCACGCCCGGCGCGTCCGGCGACCTGCATGATCTGCTGGAAGGTCCGTTCCGATGCGCGGAGATCACCGCCACCCAGCCCGAGATCGGCGTCGATCACCCCGACCAAGGTCAAATTGGGGAAATGATAGCCCTTCGTCACCAGTTGCGTGCCGACGACGATGTCGATCTCGCCGGCTTCCATCCGGTTGACGAACTCGGCGGCCTTGGCGGGGGACCAGATCGTGTCGCTGGTGACGATCGCGATCTTCGCCTCGGGCCAGAGCAAGGCGGCTTCGTCGGCGATCCGCTCGACCCCAGGGCCGCACGCGACGAGCGAATCCTCGGCATGGCATTCGGGGCATTCGCGCGGGGTCGGCATGACGTGGCCGCAATGATGACACGACAGCCGGCGGACGAGGCGGTGCTCGACCATCCACGCGGTGCAATTGGGGCATTGGAAGCGATGCCCGCACGCGCGGCACAGCGTCAGCGGGGCGTAACCGCGTCGGTTGAGGAACAGCAGAGCCTGCTCCCCGCGCGCCAGCGTCTCGTCGATCGCGGTGACCAGGCGGGGTGCGATCCAGCGACCGCGCTCGGGCGGTTCCTTCAGCAGGTCGATCGCGTCGATCGTCGGCATTTCGGCCGCGCCATAGCGGCCGGGCAGCTTTACCTCGGCGTAATTGCCGATCTCGACCTGCTGGCGCGTCTCGATCGCCGGGGTGGCGGAGGCGAGCACCACCGGCACGCCCTCGAACTTGCCGCGCATCACCGCGACGTCGCGGGCGTGGTAGTGCACGCCCTCCTCCTGCTTGAAGCTGGTCTCGTGCGCTTCGTCGACCACGATCAGGCCGAGGTTCGCATAGGGCAGGAACAGCGCCGATCGCGCACCGACCGTCACCAAGGCCTGCCCGGTCGCGATCGCCCGCCACGCGCGGCGGCGCTGCGACGAGCGCAGGCCGGAGTGCCACGCCACCGGCTCGCAGCCGAACCGCGCGGTGAAGCGCTGGAGAAACGGCTCGGTCAGCGCGATCTCGGGCAGCAGGACCAGCGTCTGGCGCCCCTGTCGGATCGCGGCGGCGATCGCTTCGAAATAGACCTCGGTCTTGCCCGATCCGGTGACCCCGTCGAGCAGGGTCGGGCGGAAGGCATGGGCATGGACGTCGGCCACCAGATCGTCGGCCGCGCCCTGTTGTTCGTCCGACAGCACCGGCACGGCATGGTCGGGGTCGGGCAGCGGGAAGGGCGAGTCGATATCGACCTCGACCGGCTCGATCGCGCCGGCCTTGACCAGCCCGCGGATCACCCCGTCGCTGACGTCGGCAATCGTCGCCAGTTCCCGCACCAGCCCCTGGCGGTCGCCGATCCGCTCCAGTGCCTGCTCGCGCTGCGTGGTCAGCCGCTCCGGCACGTGGCCGGTCGCGCGATATTCGGTGACGGTGCGCGCGCCCTCCAGCGCCGAGGACGACGGCAGTGCCATCCGCGCGACCGCGGCGGGCGGGGCCAGGTAATAATCCGCCGTCCACTCGATCAGCCGCCGCATCGGCGCGGTCAGCGGCGGCACGTCGATCACGCCCATCAGGTTGCGCAGGCGATTGTCGCCGACCTCCGCATCGCTCGGCATCCGCTCGGGCTCCCACACCACGCCGAGCAATTGCCGGGGACCGAGCGGGGCGACGACCAGCGACCCCGGCTCGACCGCCATCCCCTGCGGCACGCGATAATCGAGCGGGCCGAGGGCCGAGTTCATGACGAGGACGCGGGCGCGGGTGCCGGGCATGGCGGGTATATGGCGAAGCCCCGCCACCGGCGCAAAGCGGGTCGGCGATTTATCGCGCTTCCCGCCGCCACGGCGCGCTGCCGGTCGCGGGAGCCGCCGTCAGCCGGTCATACGAACTTCGCCGGTTGCAGGCGCATCGTCACCACGCCGAGCTGATCGAGAAACCGGCTGGCGCGTCCCTGGAACCCGAGCACCACGGTACCGTCCGCCGGCACCGTCCAGCCCGCCGCCGTGCCGCCCTGGTCGCCCACCTGGGTGATCTGGTTCCTGGTCGTCTGCATCCACACATTGTCGCAATAGACGTCGGCGCGAGTGTTGATGATCTGGACATATTCGTCGTCGTCCAGGTTGACGCCGTTCTGGGCGACGCCGCCGTCGCCGCCATGCTTGACGACACCGCTTTTGCCGCGGACGCTGCGATATTGGAGGAGGATCGCGTCGACATATTTCTGACCGTGCAGTTGCAGCCAGACCAGCCGCTGCTGATTGCGCACGGCGGTGCGGACGTCGCCGAAATCGAACGGATCGCCGCCGGGGCCGCCCCAGCACGCAAAATGCGAAGCGAAATCGAGCGTCGGCGTGCCCCGGCTCAGCGAGGGCAGCGGCGGCGGCACCACCTTTGCCGTCGGATCGCCGGCATAGGCGGCGACGCATGCCTTGATCGCCGCGACATCGGTCGCCAGCGCGTCCTCGAAGCCCTGCAACGCGGTGTCGACCGTGTAGCCGTAACAGCGATAGATCGCCTGCAACCGGTCGGCCGCATTCTGCAGCGACGTGACCTTGCCGAGCGCGCCGATCAATCCCGTCGTCGGATCGAGCAAGCAGGAACGGTTCGCGACGATCGTGGCGAAGTCGATGTCGAACTTCGCGACATGCTCGTAACCGGCGGTGGTGTAGGCGACCACGACCGGCGCATCGAGCGGCAAGGCGGGGAACTTCAACGCGAAATCGATGATGCCTTCCCGGCCGGGCATTGCCGTGTTCGCGCCGGAGACCTTCTGGTCGAACGACCAGTCGATCGCGGTCGTCGACGCGAAGGACGATATCTTCGTGTCCATGCTGGCCGAGGCCTGCATGCCGTCGACGATGCCGCTCGCCTTCAGCGACAGCGTCAGGTCGCGCGATTCCTCCGCGGTCTCGCTGTAGAAGGTGTACATGGCGTAATATTCGCCGCCCCAGGAGATCGAATCGACGTAGGAATCGCCGTAGGCGCGGACGAAATCGCCGGTCGCCTGGCCGTGCAGCGACGGATCCAGCGTGGGATTGGCCGCCGTCTGCGTGCCCGTCTGGTGGCTGGCATGGACGACGATCGACACGCTTTGCTCGGTCGTCTTCTGCTTCTGGACGAACGCCATCTTCTCGTCGACCGAGCCGAGCCCGAGGATCGAGACCGATTGATCGATCGACAACGCCTTCATCACCTCGCTCGTGCCCTTGCAGACCGACATGTTGACCGTCGTCTCGGCTCCGACGGTCTTGGTATCGGCGGTGATCGCGGTCGATCGGATGGCGCGAAGAACGGTGTCGTAGCCCAGCGCCAGGGCCGGTGTCGGTCGATCGAGTGCAGCGTCGCGGATGGTTTCCATCGTCATTCTCCCCTAATCAGGACAAGGTTGCAGGAGCGGCGACGGCCGGGAAGCGGGGATGGCTCTATTTCGGATGGAAATCATCGACTTGCGCCGTCGGCCATGACCGACCTGCCGCACCTGTTCGCCCAGCATCTGGCGCGCGACCGGCGGCGGTCGGCGCATACGGTGCGGGCCTATGCGGCGACGGCGGCGCGGCTGGTCGCGTTCCTGGGCGAGCATTGGGGGGAGGCGGTCGATGCCGCCGCGCTGGCCCGCGTCAGCGCGATCGACCTGCGCGCCTATCTCGCGCATCGCCGCCATGCCGGGATCGGCAATGCGTCGGCCGCGCGCGAACTGTCGGCGGTGCGCACCTTCCTCAAATGGGCGGGTGGCGAAGACGCGCCGCCACGGATCAAGGGTCCGCGCGTCAAGAAGGGCGTGCCACGCCCGGTCTCGCCCGCCGATGCGGTCGCGCTGGCCGAGGACGTGGCGGAGGATGCCGCCGAGCCGTGGATCGCCGCGCGCGACTGGGCGGTGCTGCTGCTGCTGTACGGCGCGGGGCTGCGGATCGGCGAGGCGGTCGGCCTGACCGGCGCGATCCTGCCGCTGGGCGAGACGATCGCAGTCACCGGCAAGCGCGACAAGACGCGGATCGTGCCGCTGCTGCCGGCGGTGCGCGACGCGATCGAGGCGTATGTGGCGGCCTCGCTTTGGCCGGTCGTGCGCGGCGAGGCGCTGTTTCGCGGGGCGAAGGGCGGGCCGCTGTCGGCCGGGGTGGTGCGCAAGCGCGTACAGGCGGCGCGGACGCGGCTGGGGCTGGCCGAACGGACGACGCCGCACGCTTTGCGCCACAGTTTCGCGACGCACCTGCTGGGGCGGGGGGCGGACCTGCGCGCGTTGCAGGAACTGCTCGGCCATGCGAGCTTGAGCTCGACCCAGATCTACACCGCGGTCGATGCCGCGCATCTGCTCGACGTGTATCGGAATGCCCATCCCCGGGCGTAGCCTCCCTCTCCCATCGGGAGAGGGAAGGGGCCCGCTCGCGTAGCGAGTGGGAAGGGTGAGGGTCGATATAGTCGTCTCGCGTCGACCCTCACCCTTCCGCCGACTTCGTCGGCTCCCTCCCTCTCCCAGGGGGAGAGGGAATTTACCCTCGCGGCTTCCACGTCGCGACGCGGTACAGATACCACACCGCGATCGCCACGCAGATCGCGACCGCGGCCGGACCGGTCCACGCCTCCGCCTCGCGGAAGTTCGCGCCGAGATACCAGCCGGCACCGGTCAGGAACAGGTTCCAGATCGTCGTCCCGGCCAGCGTCCAGACGATGAACTTCCACCGCTTCATGGTCGAGATGCCGGCGGGCAGCGACACCATCGACCGGCCGAACGGCATGAAGCGCAACACAAACACCAGCCATTGCCCGTGGCGGAAGAAGAAGTCGTCGATCCGCTCGACATCGGACCAGGTCACCGTCAGCCAGCGCCCGTTGCGCTCGACGAACGGCCGCAACCGGGCGAGCGGGATGTTGCGCCCGATCCAGTACCAGAAATAATTGCCCAGCGTCGAACCCAGCGTTCCCGCGATCATGACGCCGGTGAAGTCGAGCTTGCCGTGCGCCACCGCGATCCCGGCGAAGCCCATGATGACCTCGGACGGGATCGGCGGGATGATGTTCTCCAGCGCCATCCAGACGAAGATCGCGCCATAGCCCCATTGCTCGATATTGTTCAGGAACCAGTCGGTCATGCTGGGCGAGCCCGGCCGCGATCAGCCACGCGCCGCCACCTTCGCCTCGATCGCGTCCCAGATCATCGCCGCGACGTCGGTGCCGTCGAGCCGCTCGATCGCGACGATGCCGGTGGGGGAGGTGACGTTGATCTCGGTCAGCCACTCGCCGCCGATCACGTCGATGCCGACGAACAACAGCCCGCGCCGCTTGAGTTCGGGGCCGAGCGCCGTGCAGATCTCGCGCTCCCTGGGCGTCAGCTCGGTTTTCACCGCCGATCCGCCGACCGCCAGGTTGGAGCGGAACTCGCCCTCGCCCGGTACGCGGTTGATCGCGCCGGCGACCTCGCCATCGACCAGCACGATGCGCTTGTCGCCCTCCGCCACGCCGGGCAGGAACGCCTGGAGCATGTGCGGCTCGCGCCAGGTCTGGTTGAACACCTCGATCAGCGCCGACAGGTTGAGCCCGTCGTGGCCGACCTTGAACACCGCCTTGCCGCCATTGCCGTGGATCGGCTTGACGACGATCTCGCCATGCTGGTGCAGGAACGTGCGCGCTTCTTCCAGGCTGCGCGTGACGAGCGTCGGCGGCATGAAGCGCGCATAATCGAGCACGAACACCTTTTCGGGCGCGTTGCGCACGCTCGCCGGGTCGTTCACCACCAGCGTGCGGTCGGCGATCCGCTCGAGCAGGTGCGTCGCGGTGATGTAGCCCAGGTCGAACGGCGGGTCCTGCCGCATCAGCACGACGTCGGCCTCGGCGCCCAGATCGAGGTTCACCGGATCGCCGAACGCGAAATGCTTGCCCGCGACACGCTCCACCGTCACCGGATGCGCCTTCGCCCAGACGCGGCCGTCGGCATAATTGAGCGCGTCGGCGGTGTAGTGGAACAGCCGATGCCCGCGCGCCTGCGCCGTCAGCATCAGCGCGAAGCTCGAATCGCCGGCGATGTTGATGCTCTCGAGCGGGTCCATCTGGACGGCGACGGTCAGCGGCATTGTTCAATCCTCGTCGCCCCGGCGTGAGGCCGGGGCCGCTGGGTGGTGGCCGGGGCGACGTAGAGTGGCGCGCGCCGTCTGTCACCTGATCGCGATGCGCCGCGGCAAAGCCGCGTCGTCGGCCGGATCGGCAGGGCCGTCCGCCGGCCGGGCGAGGCGCGGCGCTGCCGCGCACCGGCGCGAGCGATGTCGCGCCTGCGCCTCACCCGATCCAGGCGTTCTCGATATGGCGAGGTCGCGCGCCCGGCGCCAGCAGGATCACGTCGACGCGGATGTCGTCGCCCGGCCCGGCATAGCGCGGCATCAGCACTTCCGCCGCGGCGGCGACGCGGGCGAGGCGGCGCTCGTCGATCGCCCAGTCGAGCTCGGCTTCGGTCGCGCGCGCCTTCACCTCGACGAACGCGATCAGATTGCCGCGACGCGCGACCAGATCGACCTCGCCGGCCGGCGTGCGCACGCGCCGGTTGAGGATGCGCCAGCCCTTGAGCCGCAGCCACCATCCCGCGATTCGCTCGCCGCGCCGCCCCGCGGCTTCGGCGGCGCGGCGGTCTCGGGACGGGCGGGGGCCGGGCATCGCCGCACGCTGCCGCGCCGTCCGCCGCCGTGCAAGCGCCGTCACCGGGATCGATCGCCGCCGCCGCGATTTATACCGGTGGCGCGCCCGTCAGCGGCGCCCGTCCGCTTTGGGAAGGAAGGTTCATGAAGATCATCGCTATCGCGCCGCTCGCGGCCGGCCTGCTGCTCGCGACCGGCAATCCGGCGCTCGGCCAGACCACCGCGAAGACCGAGGTGAAGAGCAAGGTCGACGTCGACAACGGCGTCGCCACGCGGACGACCAAGGTCACGCACCTGACCAAGCGCAAGACGCATCGGCCCAAGCGCATCCTGGGTGTCAAGGTCGGCCACAAGACGGTGACGCACAAGACCGTGCGCGAGACCGCAGTCAGCTCGAACGGCGACCACAGCACGACGGTCACCACCAAGTAACGGCCTAGCCCGCGTCCTTCATCGCGAGGGCGCGGGTGTAGAGCGCCTTGCGGTCGAGCCCGAGCCGCCTGGCGACCTCGCCCGCCGCCTTTGCCGCGGGCAGGCGAGTCAGCGCCTCGGCGAGCGCGGTGTCGGCATCTTCCGCACTCGCCGGGGCCGCCTCGCCGGGTGGCGCCACCACCACCACGATCTCGCCCTTGGGCGGCGCCTCGGCATAGCGCGCGGCAAGCGCCGACAGCGTGCCGGTCACCGCTTCCTCGAACTTCTTGGTGATCTCGCGCGTCACCGCCGCCTCGCGATCGCCGAGCCCGTCGACCAGCGCCGCCAGCGTCGCCGCCAGCCGCGGCCCAGATTCGTACAGCACCAGGGTCGTGCGGATCGTCGCCAGTTCCGCGATCGCGCTGGCCTTCGCGCCCGCCTTGGCCGGCAGGAACCCGGCGAACAGGAAGCGATCGGTCGGCAGGCCGGCGAGCGTCAGCGCGGCGATCGCGGCGCACGGGCCGGGGATCGTCACCACCGCATGCCCCGCCGCCCGTGCATCGCGCACCAGCTTGTAGCCGGGATCGGAGATCAGCGGCGTCCCGGCGTCCGACACCAGGGCGATCGCCTCGTTCCCCAGTCGCGCGACCAAGCCGGGGCGGACGCGGTCGGCATTGTGGTCGTGATAGGCGATCATCGGCCGCTTCGCGCCGATATGGCGTAACAATCCGGCGGTAACGCGGGTATCCTCGACCGCGATCGCGGCGACGTGGCCCAGGATGTGCGCGGCCCGCGGGGACAAGTCGCCGAGATTGCCGATCGGGGTCGCGACGATGTAGAGTCCGGGCGATAAAGTATCGATCATCAGGGGAGTATCATGGCAGAGGCGGCAATCACATCGCAACGGCGCATCGGCGCGGGGCGAATCCTGCTCGTCGCGCTGGCGGCGATCGTCTCCGCCTGTTCGAGCGTGGTGCCGCGCTCCGGCCCGCCGGTCGTGCAGGCGCCGCCGCCGCGCGTCGTCGCGCCGGCCGAGCCCGCGGTGATGCCCGGCCTGCCGACCGACGAGGAGCATCACATGATCGCGCTGCTGGTGCCGCTGACCGGCACCAACGGCGCGGTCGGGCGCAGCCTGGCCAACGCGACTCAGCTGGCGCTGCTCGATACCGGCAATGCGGCGCTGCGCATCACCACCTACGACACCGCGACCGGGCCGGCGGCGGCGGCGCAGAAGGCGATCGACGAGGGCGCGCGGCTGATCCTGGGCCCGTTGCTGGCGGAGGACGTGCGCGCGGTGCTACCGGTCGCCAAGCGCGCCGGGGTGCCGGTCATCAGCTTTTCCAACGACGCCACGCTCGCGGGCAGCGGCGCGTACCTGATGGGCTATTCGCCGGCGCAATCGATCGCGCGCGTGGTCGATTACGCCAACAGCAAGGGGATCACGAGCTATGGCGGGCTGGTCGCGGGCGGCGTCTATGGCCAGCGCGCGTCGACCGTGTTCCTGCGCGCGGTCGAGGACAATGGCGGCAAGGTGATCGGGTTGCAGACCTATCAGCATACGCCCGCCGCGATGGCCGCGGCGGCGGCGCGGCTCGGCAAGTCGGGGCCGGTCGGGGCGGTGCTGGTGGCCGATGCCGGGGTCGGCGCGGCGGCGATCGTCCCCGTCATGCGCCGCACGGGCGAGGCGAGCGCCCGCGTGCTCGGCGTCGAGTTCTGGAACAACGACCCCTCGATCGGGACGCGGCCGGCGCTCAACGGCGCGTGGTTCGCCAGTGTCGACAACACGCTCTACCGCCAATACGCCGCCAAGTATCGCGCGCGGTTCGGCAGCGGGCCGTATCGCCTGTCGAGCATGGGCTATGACGCGGTGCTGCTGACGATCCGCATCGCACGCGACTGGCGGATCGGGCGGCCGTTCCCGGAGGATCGCCTGCGCGACAAGGACGGTTTCGCCGGCATCGACGGCGCGTTCCGCTTCGCGCGCGACGGCGTCGCCGAACGTGCGCTGGCGGTGCAGGAAGTGCGCGGCGGGACGACGGTGACGGTATCCCCGGCGCCGAGCGGGTTCTGACCTGATGCCGTGCTCCTGCGAAAGCAGGAGCACGGCACCTAGGCCATCTCCCGCACGCTCACCACCTCCGCCAATACCGCGTTGAGCACCGGCATGCCCGCATCGGTCGCGCGCAGGCGGGTGTCGTCGCGCGCCACCAGTCCCTGTCGCTCCAGCCGCGCCACCGCCGCCTCGTCCACCAGCATTGCGATCGGGCGCTCGCCCAGCTCGGCGACGCGCGTCAGGTCGATCCCCTCTGCCAGCCGCAGGCCCATCAGCATCGCCTCGGTCGCGCGGTCGGCGGGGGTCAGGCGCTCCTCCAGCTCGATGCCGTGGCCGTTGCGCGCGACGGCGGCCAGCCAGTTCTCCGGCTTCTTGCGGCGCTGCGTCGCCAGCCCACCGCGCCGGCCATGCGCACCCGGCCCGATCCCGGCATAGTCGCGGTAGCGCCAATAGGTCAGGTTGTGCCGGCTCTCCGCCCCGGCGCGCGCGTGGTTGGAGATTTCGTAGGCGGGCAGCCCGGCGCGCGCCGTCGTCTCGCGCGTCAGCTCGAACAGGTCGGCGGCGCGGTCGGGGTCGGGCAGGGTCAGCCGCTGCTCGCGCTCCTCGGTCGCGAACCGCGTGCCCGGCTCGACCGTCAGCTGGTAGAGCGATAGATGCTCGGTGCCGAGCGCGAGCGCGCGGGTCAGCTCGGCATGCCAGTCGGCGAGGCTCTGGCCGGGCCGCGCGTAGATCAGGTCGAACGACACGCGGTCGAATACCCGCTGCGCCACGGCGAGCGCACCGAGCCCCTCCGCCACGTCATGCGCGCGACCGAGGAAGCGTAGCGCGTCGTCGTCCAGTGCCTGCAACCCCAAACTCACGCGATTGACCCCGGCCGCCGCCAGATCGGCGAACCGCGCCGCCTCGACCGACGACGGGTTCGCCTCCAGCGTGATCTCGACATCGGGCGCGAAGCCCCAGGCGCGCTCGGCCGCGTCGAGCACCGCCGCGACGGTCGCCGGCGGCATCAGCGACGGCGTGCCGCCGCCGAAGAAGATCGAGCCCAGCGTCCGCCCCGGCAGTTCGCGCGCCTCGTGCGCCAGATCGGCCAGCAGCGCCGTCGCCCACGCCGCCTGATCGACCGACGCGCGGACATGGCTGTTGAAATCGCAATACGGACATTTCGACACGCAGAACGGCCAGTGGACGTACAGCGCCAGCGGCGTTTGGCTTTCGTTCATCGTGCGCGGCTTATGCCGGGGCCATGCGGGGATGGAAAGCCGGGGTGGCAGCGGTAGCGGCGTGGGCGCTGGTCGGGGCGAGCGATCGGCCGCGGGATCGCGAGCCGCTGGTCGAGGAGATGCTGGCCGCGCACAATGCCGTGCGCGCCGCGGTCGACGTGCCGCCGGTCGCGTGGGACGATCGCCTGGCCGAGGATGCGCAGGACTGGGCCGACTATATGGCCGACACCGGGCGCTACGAGCATTCGACCTTCCCGCGCGGGCGCGACCCGGCGGGCGAGGGCGAGAACATGTTCCGCGGCACCGCCGGCGGCTATTCGATCGCCGACATGGTCGAGTTCTGGACCGCCGAACGCCGTTTCTTCCGCGACGGCGCGGTGCCCGATATCAGCAATTCGGGCCGCTGGCAGGATGTCGGCCATTACAGCCAGATGGTGTGGCGGACCACGACGCGAGTCGGCTGCGGCGTCGCGAGCGGGCGAGGGTACGACTATCTGGTGTGCCGCTATTCGTCGCCGGGCAACGTGATGGGGCGGCGGGCCTATTAGGCGCGGCTGAAGCCTGACTTTCCCTTTGCCGCCACCCCGGCGAAGGCCGGGGCCCAGGTGGGGGACGCAGGTGTCGAGCGTGGCGCTTCGTTACTCCGGCTTTCTCAACTGGGCCCCGGCGTTCGCCGGGGTGCGGCTCCGGATAGCTTTGCCCCTAGCGCGGCTTGCGGAAGCGGAGCAGGAACTGGTCGGTGTGGCCGCGGACCGAGGGGTCGAACACGCCCTTGCTGTGATCGTCGGCCGGGTTGGCCAGGATCGCGCTCTCGCCGTCGAACCGGAAGCCGGCGGCCTTCATGTCGGCCTTCACGCGATCCTTGTCGATGCGGTGCAGCGTCTCGGTCGCGCCGATGCCGCTGCCCGGGGTCGCCTCATGGTCGAGCACGACGAACACCCCGCCGGGCTTCAACGCCGCATAGACCGCGCGGTTGAACGCGGGCACGTCGGCCGGCCCCATGAACTTGTCGTAGAGGTCGTGATAGTTCTGGCGGATGAACACCGCGTCGAGCTTGGCCGGGAGCGGCGAGGCGATCGGATCGGCGGAGACGACGATGTTGGGCATCGCCGCGGCGAGTGCGCGCATCTTGGTCACGCCATCGGGATGCGTCTTGGCGATCTCCGCCGTCTCGATCGCATAGACCTTGCCGGTCGGCCCGACCGCGCGGGCGAGCGAGGCGGTGAGGCGGCCGCCGATCACGTCGGCGACGCGGTCGCCCGGCTTCACGCCGATGAACGCGATCACCTCCGGCACCTTCCACGCCGGATCGGGCGCGGGAATGGCGGAGGACGCGGCTGGGGCAGCGGGCGGGGCGGTCTGCGCCAGACCGATCGTCGGCAGCGCGGCCAGCAGGATCAGGGGCAAATACCGCATCGACTCTCTCCCTTGGTTATATCCGCCCGATAGCAGGATTTACGCCGCCGCTACAGCACCGCCGCGACCAGTTGGCGAAATGCGTCGGCGCGATGCGTCAGCGGCGTCTTCTCGTCCGCGCTCATCTCGCCGAACGTGCGGTCGTGTCCGTCGGGCAGGAACATCGCGTCGTAGCCGAAACCGTTCTCCCCGCGCGGCGGCCACACCAAGCTGCCCTCGACTCGCCCCTCGAACCATTCGACATGGCCGTCGGGCCAGGCCAGCGCCAAAGCGCAGACGAAATGGGCGTCCCGCTCGACCTCAGGACCGAGCTTTTGCAGATTGTCCTCGACCAGCCGCATCGCCGCGCCGAAATCCTTGGCCTCGCCTGCCCAGCGCGCGGAGAAGATGCCGGGATCGCCGTTCAGCGCCTCGACGCACAACCCGCTGTCGTCGGCCAGCGCGACCAGCCCCGACAGGTCGGCGGCCTGCAACGCCTTCAGCTCGGCATTGGCGACGAAAGTGGTGCCGGTCTCCTCCGGCTCGGGCAGGTCGAGCGACGCCGCCGAGACGGGTTCGATGCCATGGGGCGCGAGCAGCGCGCGGATCTCGCGCACCTTGCCCGCGTTGTGGCTGGCGATGACCAGCTTGCCGGGGGCGAGCTTGCGGATCGCCTGGGGTTCCCTGCCTTCGCCGCTCATGCCACCGCCTTTTCTTGCGCGGCGAAGATCGCGCCGCAGCCGATCCTGGCCAAACGCAGCAGCCGCAACAATGCTTCCTCGTCATAGGTCGCGTGCTCGGCGGTCGCCTGCGCCTCGGCGATATGGCCGTTTTCGAGCAGCACGAAATTGGCGTCGGCGTCGGCGTTCGAATCCTCGTCATAATCGAGGTCGAGCACCGGCGTCCCCTGATAGATGCCGCACGACACCGCGGCGACCTTCTGGGTCAGTGGGTCGCTCGCGATCTTGCCGTCCTTGAGCAGGCCGTCGACCGCCAGCCGCAGCGCGACCCACGCGCCGCTGATCGCCGCGGTGCGCGTGCCGCCATCGGCCTGGATCACGTCGCAATCGAGCGTGATCTGATGCTCGCCGAGCAGCTTCAGGTCGGTGACCGCGCGCAGGGATCGCCCGATCAGCCGCTGGATCTCCTGCGTCCGCCCCGATTGCTTGCCCTTGGCCGCCTCGCGCGACCCTCGCGTATGGGTGGCGCGCGGCAGCATGCCGTATTCGGCGGTCACCCAGCCCTGGCCCTTGCCGCGCAGCCACGGCGGCAGGCGATCCTCGACGCTGGCCGTCACCAGCACCTTGGTGTCGCCGAAGCCGATCAGCACCGACCCTTCGGCGTGGCGCGTGAAATGCGGTTCGATGGTGATGACGCGCATCTGGTCGGGCGCGCGGCCGCTGGGGCGCATAGGGGTCTCCTCGGGTAGGCGAGCGCCCTACCCGGCGGGCGCGATGGTGTCACCCCCGCCGGCCCAAAAGCGAAAGGCCGCCCCGGTGGTAGCGCCGGGGCGGCCCCTTGCGACGGGCGAGCGTGAGGGAGCCCGTCGACCAAGCGCCACAGGGTCGGCCGCGCCGGTCGCGCGACTCTTCCTGACGAAGATTTACGCGATATTCACCCGGCGCGGGAGGCGGCAATGCGCCGGCGACTGTATCGTTACTGGATTCGCGGGACATGCGTTGAGCCTGCCGCCCGACCCGCCATATAAGCGACCGTCATGACCGCCCCTCCCGTCTCCGAACTGAGCGATCGCGCGCGCGACATCTTCCGCGCGGTGGTGGAGGGATATCTGGACACCGGCCAGCCGGTCGGCTCGCGCACGCTGGCCGATGCCGGCGCGTTCCAGCTCTCGCCCGCCTCGATCCGCAGCGTGATGGCGGAGCTGGAGGGACTGGGTCTGCTCGCTTCGCCGCACACGTCGGCGGGGCGGTTGCCGACCGACCTCGGCCTGCGGCTGTTCGTCGACGGGATGATGCGCGTGGCCGAGCCCTCGGCCGAGGAGCGCGCCGCGATCGAGCAGCGCGCGGCCCGCACCGGCCCGGTCGAGGAAGCGCTGGCGGCGACGACGGCGGCGCTGAGCGGGCTGTCGGCGTGTGCCGGGCTGGTGCTGGTGCCGCGCGCGGAATTGAAACTGCGCCAGATCAGCTTCGTGCCGCTCGGCCCGGCGCGCGCGCTCGCGGTGATCGTCGGCGACGACGGCCAGGTCGAGAACCGCGTCGTGCCGCTGTCCCCCGGAACCAGCGCGTCGGCGCTGGCGGAGGCGGGCAATTACATGACCGCGACGCTGAGCGGGCTGACGCTGGGCGAGGCGCGGACGAAGCTCGACCGCCAGCTTGCCGCCGACCGCGCCGCGCTCGACCGCGCCGCCGCCGCTTTGGTCGAACAGGGCATCGCCGTGTGGAGCGAGGATGGCGAGCGCCGCCCGGTGCTGATCGTGCGCGGGCAGGGGCGGCTGATCGACGCCGCCGCCGCCGAGGACCTCGACCGCGTCCGCGACCTGCTCGACGATCTGGACGGGAAACAGGAGATCGCGGCCCTGCTCGACCGCGCGCGGACCGGCGATTCGACGCGGATCTTCATCGGCGCGGAGAACCAGTTGTTCGCGCTGTCCGGCTCGTCGGTGATCGCGCGACCGTTCCGCGGGCTCGACGGCCGCGTGCTCGGCGTCGTCGGCGTGATCGGCCCGACACGGTTGAACTATGCGCGCGTCGTGCCCATGGTGGATTTCACGGCAGCAACCCTCTCCCGCCTGATCGGTTGAGAGGCCATTCAAGAGAGTATGATGAGCGAAGAAAAGACCGAGACGATGACTGGCACCGACGATCTGCGCGCGGAGACGGCGGACGCTGCGCCCGAACTGGCCGAGCATGACCGCGTCGCCCAGCTCGAGAACGAACTGGCCGAGGCCAAGGCGGCGGCGATGTACGCCCATGCCGAGGCGCAGAACGTGCGCCGCCGGGCGGAGAAGGAAGCGGCCGATTCGCGTGCCTATGCCGTGACCGGCTTCGCGCGCGACGTGCTGTCGGTCGCCGACAACCTGGAACGCGGCCTCGCGGCGATCCCCGAGGAGCTGCGTGGCGACGATCGGCTGAAGGGCCTGATCGTCGGGCTGGAGGCGACCAAGCGCGAGCTCGATTCGGTGTTCCAGCGCAACGGCGTGACGCGCGTCGCCGCGATGGGCCTGCCGCTCGACCCCAACCAGCACCAGGCGATGCTCGAACTGCCGAGCGACCAGCCGCCCGGCACGATCGTGCAGGAAATGCAGGCGGGGTATATGTTGAAGGACCGTCTGCTGCGGCCAGCGCTGGTCGGCGTGGCGAAGAAGCCGGAGTAGTCGCGACGCCCGCCTATCGCCCGCAATTCGAGGCCGCTTTGCGGGCGTTTGCACGCGTCAGCGCGACGATGATCGCGAGCGGGCATGAGGCGCCGGTCTTGACCGCGACTATCTTGCCCGCCGGATCAGCGAGGAGACGATGGGTGACTGCTCGATCGAAGACCTCGAAGGGCGTTCCGCTTGACGAGTTCGGTGCCGCGGTAGCCGCCCGCAAGCAGGCGCTGGGGGTCGAGATGCCCCGCAACGCCGGCAATCGCCGCACGCCGAGCAAGCGGGCGTTGCTCGCGGCGATCAAGGAACTCGGTGGCGAGTGGTGAGCGGGACGGCTAAGCCGTCGCCATGAGTCCCAACCTTACGACCGATCGCCCGACCTTCGTCACGCATCTCGAATGCTCGCTGACCGGCGAGCGTTATGCGGCGGACGAATTGCACAATCTGTCGGCGGCGGGGAAGCCGCTGCTGGTGCGCTACGACCTCGCCGCGGTGCGCGGGTTCCTGCCGCGGGCGATGGTGGAGGCGCGGGCGACCGATCTGTGGCGGTGGCGCGAGTTGCTGCCGGTGCGGCGGACCG
Source organism: Sphingomonas sp. (assembly GCF_017304635.1). Taxonomy (GTDB): domain Bacteria; phylum Pseudomonadota; class Alphaproteobacteria; order Sphingomonadales; family Sphingomonadaceae; genus Sphingomonas. The sequence goes on along the minus strand of NZ_JAFKMA010000006.1, from coordinate 53,400 downwards.
GGAATATCGTCAGTCTGGGCGAGATCGAGACGCCGCTGGTGCCGATCGCCAAGTCGGCCGGATCGCCCAATGTGCTGGTCAAGGACGAGGGGCGGTTGCCGACCGGCAGCTTCAAGGCGCGCGGGCTGGTGATGGCGGTCGCGATGGCGAAGGAACTGGGCGTCACCCGGATCGCGATGCCGACCAACGGCAATGCTGGCGCCGCGCTCGCCGCTTATGCCAGCCGGGTCGGGATCGAGACGATCGTGCTGTGCCCCGACGACACGCCAGAGGTGAACGTGCGCGAGATCGCGTTGCAGGGCGGCCGCGTCTACCGCGTCAACGGCCTGATCGACGAATGCGGCGCGATCGTCGCGAAGGGGGCGGCGGAAGGGCGCTGGTTCGATTTCTCGACGCTCAAGGAGCCGTATCGGATCGAGGGCAAGAAGACGATGGGGCTGGAGCTGGCGGCGCAGCTCGGCTGGAAATTGCCGGACGCGATCTTCTATCCGACCGGCGGCGGCACCGGGCTGATCGGGATGTGGAAGGCGTTCGCGGAGATGGAGGCGCTCGGCTGGATCGGGTCGGACCGGCCGAAGATGTTCGCGGTGCAGGCCAGCGGCTGCGCGCCGATCGTCCGCGCGTTCGAGGCGGGCGAGGAGCATGCCGAGCGGTGGGAGGATGCCCATACCATCGCCGCCGGCATCCGCGTGCCGAAGGCGATCGGCGATTTCCTGATCCTGCGCGCGGTGCGCGAAAGCGGCGGGCGGGCGCTCGCGGTCGGCGATCCGGCGATCGTCCAGGCGGTGACCGACTGTGCGAGGCGGGACGGCCTGCTGCTGTGTCCGGAGGGCGGGGCGACGCTGGCGGCGTATCGCCAGGCGCTGGCCGACGGGCTGGTCGACGAGGACGATCGCGTCGTCCTGTTCAACTGCGCGACGGGCCTCAAATATCCGATGCCGGCGGCCACCGCGACGCTCGACAAGAACGCACCGATCGACTGGGACGCGCTCTGACGACACCCCGCCGCACGGCACCTGTCCTAAAATGAGACAAATGGAATCTCGTTTCGCCAGAACGCCTTGACCCTTCCTGAGCCCTCCGTCACTGCATGGTTAACGGTGAATGAACCGCCATGCCAGATCGGGGAGGAGGACCCCCGGTTCGGCATCAACCATAAAGGGGGCTGCCACACATGAAGAAGTCGACTCTATTCCTGCGCGCCGCGGCGACGGCCGCTGCGATCGCCGCGGCGACGCCGCAGGCCCAGGCCATCACATTCATCCTGAACAACACCGGCGGCGCCGAACTCGGCACCAACGCGCGCAAGGGGTTCGAGATCGCCACGGCCTATTGGTCGTCGGTGCTGACCAGCAACGCGGTCATCAACCTCAACATCGGCTTCGCCTCGCTCGGCGCCGGCATCCTGGGCTCGACCAGCAGCACGACCAACGTCCAGTTCAACTCTGCGGTCTATGGCGCGCTGGCCGCGAATGCGACCTCGACGCTCGACGCGCAGGCGGTCGCCAGCCTGCGTCCGCTCGGTAGCTCCGCATACGGGGTCAACGCGGTGACGGCGGTCACCAACGCGTTCAATTCGACCAACACCGGCTATGTCGACACGGCGACTCGCGTCGACAATGACGGTTCGATCAACAACGTTGCCGTGTCGATGAACAATTCGGTCGCCAAGGCGATGGGCATCACCACCGACGCCAACGGCAACGCGATCAACTATGCCGCCGCCGATGGCAGCGTGACGTTCAGCAGCAACTTCGCGTTCGACTTCGATCCGTCGAACGGGATCGATTCGGACAAGTTCGACTTCATCGGCGTCGCGATCCACGAGATCGGCCATGCGCTCGGCTTCCGCAGCGGCGTCGATACATACGACGCCTACACCACCCCGGCGCCGGGCTCGAGCACGACCTCGGCGACGGCATCGCGCACCGGCGCGCTCGAAAACGTCGTGGTGGCGTCGGAACTCGACCTGTTCCGCTACGGTTCGGCCGGCACGCTGGACTGGTCGACCCAGAACACGCCGTACTTCTCCGTCAACGGCGGCGTGTCGCAGCTGTTCGGCGATTCGCTGTTCTCGACCGGCGTCCGCAACGGCGACGGCCGCCAGGCATCGCACTGGAAGGACAGCGCGGCGGGCGTGCCGCAGCTCGGCGTGATGGACCCGACCTCGGGCTACGGCCAGATGCAGGACATTACCGCGCTCGACATCGCGGCGTTCGACGTGCTCGGCTATCGCACGTCGTTCGATGCCAATCTCAACCAGTCGTACCGCTTCACGACGGCCGACGCGTATCGCGCGTTCGCCGGCCAGGCGACCCCGGTGGTGCCGGAGCCGACGACGTGGGCGATGCTGATCCTGGGCTTCGGCATGGTCGGCTACAGCCTGCGCCGCCGCTCGGCGAAGGTCGCCTTCGCCTGATCGATCGGTCGACGACGTGATGAGGGGCGCGGTGTCTTCGGATCCCGCGCCCTTTTTCGTTTGCGCAAAGCCTCAGGGCAGGGTCGCTTCCTGCACCATGTCGAGCTCGCGCACGCCGCGTGCCCTTCGCGCGGCATCGACCAGCGTGCGCAGTTCCTCGCGGCGCTCGCGCGCGCGCTCGATCGCGCGCAGGGGAAACGGCTTGCCGCCAGTGGTCTCGTCGCTCGACAGGATGGTGATCTTGCCGATCCCGGCCCATTGATTGGCCAGGCTGAAGTCGAGCCGGATGTCCTTCACCCGATAGAGCTCGATCTCGTCGATCGACTTCATCACGATGCCGCGATGGAGGATCAGCCGATCGCTGGTCACTTCGTAGGTGGTGGCAAGGTTGCCGACCCACTTGACCGCAACGATCGCCAGCGCCGCGGCGATGAAGGCGAGCGGCCACCACGCGCCCGTCATCAACGCGCCGACCGCGCCGACCGGCACCAGCACCATCGTGGCCCAACCCGCGATCGTGCCCCTCAGCCAGCCCGAAGTCGATGAACGGAACGTGTCGAGCGTCTGCGCCATGGCCGATCCCTCCCCGGATCCACCGCGAGTGTAGCGCGCGGGCGCCGCTATGCCAGCGTGTTCGTCGCGGCGCGGAACGGCAGGATCGTCTGCAACTGCGATAGCGCCGGCGCGCCCGCAAAGCTGCGCCCGCGCCCGATCAGGAAGGCGTGGCGCACGATCTCCGCCTGCTGCTCGTAGCCGTAGCGTTTCAGCTCCCAACCCGGCCGCACGCTGTAATCGTACCGCGCCCACGGCATCCGGCGCAGCGGCAGGAAGATGCCCGACTGATACTGCCAGATATGCGTCATCTCGTGGATGAAGAGGCCCTGCACGTCGATCGCGGCATGGCTGAAATCGTCGCGATAGGCGGTGCCGTGGGGGTGGAAGTGGATGCGGCCGGTCGGGCTCATCACGACGTTCTTCAGCTGAAAGAACGCCCATTTGCCGAGCACGATCTCGACCTTGGCGTAATCGACCGCGTCGCCGAACACAGATCGCGACAGGTCGATCTCGGACGCGGTGAGGGGGCGGGCGTCGGCTTTAGTCATGCGCGTCAATCTAGCATCGCCGCGTTCCTGCGAAAGCACGAACCCAGGGCCAAGCCGTCACCATATGACGATATGGGCCTGGGCTCCCGCTTGCGCAGGAGCACGGGATAATCATTCCGCCGCGGCGTCGCCGGCGCCGACGACGCGGGCGCGGGTGGTGAGGGTGCGGCCGCTGGCGAAGGTTAGGGTCAGCGGCACGGTGCCGCTCGCCAGCACCGCGGGGTTCAGGCGATAGAGCATGACATGCCTGCCACCGGGCGCGAACGCGACCGTGCCGCCGGCGCGCAGCGCGACCAGTTTGAGCGGGGCCATCGACGCCATACCCGCTTGCGTCGTGCTTTCGTGCATGTCGGCGCCGGCGGCATCGGGCGTGGAGACGCCGGTCAGCGTCTCGTCCTTCGCCCCGCCGTGGAGCGTGAAATAGGCCGCGGCCGGGTTGCCCGGCACCGCCGCCAGCCGCACCCAGGCATGGTCGACTCGTGCCTCGCCCGCTGGCTGGCACGCGCCCAGCATGACGATGGCGGCGACCGCCAATCCAGTTCGCATCTGCAACCCACTCCCGCTTCGGGAAAACCCGTGCGATCGCTACGCTCGGCGAGTCCTTGCGACAAGCCGAACCTCCCCTATATCGCCCGGCGTAACGGCATTCGCGCCGCCTCTCGTGAGGGGCGCGGGTGTGGATGTTTGTTTGAACTGAGGGGCCACGTAGGACCATATGGCAAAAGTAATCGGTATCGATCTCGGCACGACCAACAGCTGCGTCGCGGTGATGGAGGGCGGCAAGCCCAAGGTGATCGAGAATGCGGAAGGCGCACGCACCACGCCGTCGATCGTCGCCTTCGCCAAGGACGGCGAGCGGCTGATCGGCCAGCCGGCCAAGCGCCAGGCGGTGACCAATCCAGACAACACCGTGTTCGCGGTCAAGCGCCTGATCGGCCGTCGCTTCGACGATCCGATCACCAAGAAGGACACCGAGCTGGTCCCGTACCATATCGTCAAGGGTGGCAACGGCGACGCCTGGGTCCAGGCCGGCGGCCAGGATTACAGCCCCTCGCAGATTTCCGCCTTCATCCTCCAGAAGATGAAGGAAACCGCCGAATCGTATCTCGGCGAGACCGTGACCCAGGCGGTCATCACCGTCCCCGCTTACTTCAACGACGCGCAGCGCCAGGCGACCAAGGATGCCGGCCAGATCGCCGGCCTCGAAGTGCTGCGCATCATCAACGAGCCGACCGCGGCCGCCCTTGCGTATGGGCTGGAGAAGCAGGACGGCAAGACGATCGCGGTCTATGACCTGGGCGGCGGCACGTTCGACATCTCTATCCTGGAGATCGGCGACGGCGTGTTCGAGGTGAAGGCGACCAACGGCGACACCTTCCTGGGCGGCGAGGATTTCGACAACAAGCTGCTCAACTTCCTGGCCGAGGATTTCAAGAAGGCCGAGGGCATCGACCTGACCAAGGACAAGCTCGCGCTGCAACGGCTGAAGGAAGCCGCCGAGAAGGCGAAGATCGAGCTGTCGTCGGCGCAGTCGACCGAGGTCAACCTGCCCTTCATCACCGCCGACCAGAACGGCCCGAAGCATCTGGTCAAGACGATCACCCGCGCCGACCTGGAGCGGCTGGTCGAGGATCTCATCAAGCGCACGCTGGAGCCCTGCAAGAAGGCGCTGGCCGATGCCGGGGTCAAGGCGAGCGACGTCAGCGAAGTGGTGCTGGTCGGCGGCATGACCCGCATGCCGCGCGTCCGCCAGGTCGTGCAGGACTTCTTCGGCAAGGAGCCGCACACCGGCGTCAACCCCGATGAAGTCGTCGCGATGGGCGCCGCGATCCAGGCCGGCGTGCTGCAGGGCGACGTCAAGGACGTGCTGCTGCTCGACGTGACCCCGCTGTCGCTCGGCATCGAGACGCTGGGCGGCGTGTTCACCCGGATGATCGATCGCAACACGACGATCCCGACCAAGAAGTCGCAGACCTATTCGACCGCCGACGACAACCAGCAGGCGGTGACGATCCGCGTGTTCCAGGGCGAGCGCGAGATGGCGGCGGACAACAAGCTGCTCGGCCAGTTCGACCTGGTCGGCATTCCGCCGGCGCCGCGCGGCGTGCCGCAGATCGAGGTCACGTTCGACATCGACGCCAACGGCATCGTCAACGTGTCGGCGAAGGACAAGGGCACCGGCAAGGAGCAGCAGATCCGCATCCAGGCGTCGGGCGGTCTCTCCGACGCCGACATCGAGGGCATGGTCCGCGATGCCGAGAAGTTCGCCGAGGAAGACAAGAAGCGGCGTGACGCGGCGGAAGCCAAGAACAATGCCGAGAGCCTGATCCACACCACGGAACGCCAGCTCGCCGATAATGGCGACAAGGTCGATGCCTCGTTGAAGGGCGAGATCGAAGCGGCAGTCGCCGAGGCCAAGACCGCGGTCGAAGGTGGCGATCCCGAGGCGATGAAGGAAAAGGCCAACGCGCTCGCGCAGGTGGCGATGAAGCTCGGCCAGGCGATCTACGAGAAGCAGGCGGCGGCCGAAGCCTCGCCCGCGGCCGATGGCGCTGCGGCGGGTTCGGAAGCCGGCGGCGAGGATGTCGTCGATGCCGAATTCTCCGAAGTGGACGACACCAAGGCGTAAGGGCATGATCTCCAACCGTCACCCCCGCGTGGGCGGGGGCCCATCTTCCAACCGTCGCGCCACGCGGGTCGCGCAGGAGATGGGTTCCCGCTTTCGCGGGAATGACGGTTCGAGGGATCGTGTGGGGCGGGTATGAGTACCGAGATCGATTATTACGAGCTGCTCGAGATCGAGCGGACCGCGGACGATGCGACGATCAAATCGTCCTATCGCAAGCTCGCGATGAAGTATCATCCCGACAAGAACGGGGGCTGCAAGGAAAACGAGGCCAAGTTCAAGGCGGTCAGCGAAGCGTATGACTGCCTGAAGGATCCGCAGAAGCGCGCGGCGTACGACCGCTTCGGCCATGCCGCGTTCCAGCAGGGCGGGGCCGGCGGGTTCGGCGGCGGGACCGATTTCGGCGGCTTTTCCGACATCTTCGAAAGCGTGTTCGGCGAATTCATGGGCGGCGGGCGTGGTGGCCAGCGCCAGCAACGCCGCGGCGCCGACCTGCGCTACGACATGGAAATCACGCTCGAGGACGCGTTCCACGGCAAGTCGGAGGCGATCACCGTCGATGTCGCCGCCGCGTGCGAGGCGTGCGACGGATCGGGCGCGAAGCCCGGCACTGCCGCCAAGACCTGCGCGACTTGCGCCGGCCACGGCAAGGTCCGCGCGCAACAGGGCTTCTTCGTGGTCGAGCGCACCTGCCCGGCGTGCCACGGCGCCGGCGAGACGATCGCCGATCCGTGCCCGTCGTGCCGCGGCGAGGGGCGGATCGAGAAGACCAAGACGCTGACCGTGAACATCCCGCCCGGCGTCGATGAAGGCACCCGCGTGCGCCTGTCCGGCGAGGGCGAGGCGGGACCGCGCGGCAGCCCGCCGGGCGACCTCTACATCTTCCTGCACGTCAAGCGCCATCCGCTGTTCGAGCGCGAGGGCACGACCTTGTTCGCGAAGGCGCCGATCAGCTTCACCACGGCGGCGCTCGGCGGGTCGATCACCATCCCCGGGCCGGACGGCACGGCGCATGAGATCAAGGTCCCCGCCGGCCTGCAATCGGGGCGCGAGGTGCGTCAGCGCGGCGCCGGCATGCCGGTGCTGCAAGGGCGCGGACGCGGCGATCTGGTGGTACGGATCGTGGTCGAGACCCCGACCAAGCTGTCGGCCAAGCAGCGCGAACTGCTCGAAGCGTTTCGTGCGACCGAGACCGGCGACGAATGCCCGGAAGCGCAGGGCTTTTTCCAGAAAGTGAAGCGCGCGGTCGGAGGGTAACTTTAATCCTCTCCCTTCGGGAGAGGGTCGAGGCGCGCCAGCGCCGAGGGTGAGGGCTAAGTCGAAACGGCATCGACCTAACCCTCACCCTTCCGTCGCCTTCGGCTCCTCCCTCCCTCTCCCGATGGGAGAGGGAAATCACACGAACCCGATGTTCCAGGTCGACTGGTTGTAATTGCCGATATTCGGCAGCACCGTCGCCATGTCGCTGTTCGACACGCCGAACCAGCTTGCCAGCGTCGCGGCGTACTGATCGACCGACAGCGTCGGGAGCAGGCGGCCCTGGCCGACATCGTCGTTGGTGCCGTTGCCGACCGCGGGCGCGGTGCCGTAGATCTTCTTGCCGTTGACCGCGCCGCCCATCACGAAATGGTGCGAGCCCCAGCCATGGTCGGAGCCGTCGTCGTTCGACTGCAACGTGCGGCCGAAATCGCTCGCCGTGAACGTCGTCACCTTGTCCGCGACGCCCAGGTTCGCGGTCGTCTGGTAGAAGGCGTTGAGCGCGTTGGCGACCAGTGCGGTCTGGGTCGGATGATCGCGCACCAGGAAATCGTGCATGTCGAACCCGCCGAGCGAGACGAAGAACACCTGCCGCTTCGCGCCCAGCTCGTTCGACACCGAGATCATCCGCGCGACGATCTTGAGCTGATCGGCAAGGCTGTTGCCGCTGGGGAAGAGCGGGAAATTGGCGACGGGCGCATTCGCCAGTGCGCCGCTCAGTTGCGTATAGGTGTCGAGCGCGCGCTTGGTCACGCGGGCATGCTCGTTCGCCAGGATGTTGGCCGCGCCGTTCGCGGTTATGAGCGATTTCAGCGTGCTCATCGCGGTGGTCGAACTGTAGAGGCTGGTCGCGTTGTTGACGAGCGGGATCGGCCCGCCGGTGCCGACCGCATATTGCACCGCCGCCTTGCCGGTCAGGTATACCGCATTGCCGCTGGCGTTGACGCAGGTCAGCGTCGCGGAACCGTTGCCCGACTGGAACAGGTCGCCGATCCGCCCGCCCCAGCCCGACGTCGCGCCTTCGGGGTTGGATGCCTGGAAATAGCTTTGCTGGTCGTTGTGGCTGAACAATTTGGGCGGCAGCTTGACCGAATTGGCGTTGTATTGCGCCTTGGTCGTCGGCTGGACCAGCGTGCCGACGTTGAGCGCCACCGCCAGCTTGCCGGCGTCGAACAGCGACGCCATCGGCGCCATCGTCGGCGCCATCGCATATTGCCGCCCGCCGAGCGAGTTGGTCGGATTGAGGATGGTGTTCGCCAGCGCATCGCGGCTGAGCGCGATGTTCGACCGCGCGGCGTTGTAGAGGTTGTAGCTCGCCTGGTCGTAGGGCGGCAGCGTGTTGGCGTAATCGTTGCCGCCGTAGAGGAACACGCACACCAGAGCCTTGTAGTCGGTCGCGACCGACGCGGCCGCTTCGCCGATCGCGGCCAGGCTGGTGACGAACGGCGTCGCGACGCCCGCGAGTCCGAGCGTCCCCGCCCGCTTCAGGAAGGCACGGCGCGACTGGTCGTGATCGAAACAGCTCATGTCACTTCACCGTCAGATAATCGGGGGAGGCCATCGTCAGCAGGATGGCGATGCCGACGCGGTTGATCGGGCCGTTGGTCGCGGTCGCCGACACGCTGTCGATCGCGGACTTGATCGAGGTGACCGTGGCGCTCGACAACTGACCGGCGGCGAGCATGGTGTTGACCTCCGCGATCAGCGCCGCCGAATCCGACGCCTTGGTCAGGATGGCGGTGTAATCGGGCTTGGCGTCGCCCGACCCGTTGGCGATCACCGACTGGAAGTAGTTGATATAGCCGACGACGCTCTGTTCGTTGGTGATCTGGAATTCGGGCGCGACCAGCCCGGCGGCGGAGATCGCGGTCGCCGGCGGCGAGTAACCGGGGCGGAAGAAGTTGAACACAGTCGGGCTGCGGCCCGGCGACTGGCCGATCCGGCTCGACTGGCTGCTGGTGTCGCCGAACGGCCAGGTGTTGGCGGGCGAGGCGACGTTGAACGCGCGCGCCCAGCCGGTCAGCCGCAGGATCGGCTCGCGCAGCTTGCCCGAACTGGTCGCGGTCAGCGCGGTGTCGCTGCGCGCCTCGCTGTCGGTCAGGATCGCGCGGATCACCGCCTTCATGTCGCCGCGCACGCCCGACCCGTTATTGGCGAAGGTGTTGGCGACGCGGCTGACATAAGCGGCCGAGGGGTTGCTGGTGACGAGCCGCTGGATCAGTTGCTTCGACACGAACGGCGGCACGTTGGCGTGGTTGAAGATGGTGTCGAGCGCGACCTTGATCGCCGCCGTCCCGCCGCCGCTCGTGCTGGTGCCGAGGAAGCTGGCGGTGCCGGTCTCATTGATCGACGCCTGCATCACCATCGGGACCTTCAGCCGGTCCGGCGTGGTGTTGTCCGAACTGGCATAGGTCAGGCCGGTGAACACGCGCGCCAGCCCGCTGACGTCGGCCTGGGTATAGGTATAGAGCGGATCGCCGGTCCCCGACGTCTTCACGCTGCCGTCCATGTTGAGCTGGTAGAGGCCGAGCGTGAACAGCTGCATCAGCTCGCGCGCGTAATTCTCGTCGGGCTCGGCGCCGGTCGTCGTGTTGGCCTTGCGATTGCCGAGGAAGGTCAGGAACGATCCCATCGCGACGTTGGTCGTGATGCCGTCCATGATGTCGCGGAAGTTGCCGAACGCGTTGTTGAGCAGCACGTCGAGATAGGCGGCGGCGGCGAACGCCTGCCAGCTGGTGTTCACGCCGTTGATGCCGACTACCAGCATGTCGAGCAGCGCCATGCCCATCCGCTGGCGCAGCTGGTCGGGCTCGACGATCAGCTGGCGCCACATCGTCGTGTCGAACCCGGCCTGGCTGTTGATGTTGGCGGCGGCGTTGTAGCCGTTGGCGACCAGCCAGTCGAAATGCGACGTCGCGCGCGTCATCGCGAACTGGTCGGTCAGCCAGCCGTCGATCCCGCGACTGACCAGAGCATCGACCGTCGTGCGCGTCGCGCCCATCGTCGCCTGGCCGAGGAAACGGCTCGCCTGCGTCTCGGTCAGCGGGACGATCGCGACCGGCGGCGGGGTCGGGGCCGACGCGGTCGGCGAGGTGCCGCCGCTGTCGCCGCAGGCGGCCAGCGCCAGCGCGGATGCGACGACGGTAACCGTCGGCAACGGCCCGCGCGACCGATCGCCCGTCCCGACCTCGTCGTCCACCGCGAGCGCACCGCGCTCGATCACGTCCAGATTGTCCACAGCCCCGCCCCCGCGTGCGTCTCGAGCCTCGTCAATAAAGCAGCACGGCGCCGGGGTCAGCCAGCGATCGGTCCGCCTCGGCCCGACCTCTACCCGGTTTACCGCAACGCTATCGCAACAAGCGTCTCTAATCGCGGGGTAAGGATGATTGGATGGGCGGTACCGTCCGGCCTGTCCGCCCCGGGATTTCACCGGAGCGGCGGCCGATGGTTAGGAAGGAAACCCCCTTAGAGGGCGAGAACCCCCGCCACCAGCGCCAGGCTGCCGACCGTCAGGAAGCTGACGGCGAGCATTTCCATGGTGCGCATGGTTGCTTCTCCTTTGAGGCCGGTTTGGTCCGGCTGGGGAGCATTCGGATATTGTTGCGCGTTAACGCAACATTGTTTCAAGCCTTCGCAGTTGCAGCATTTGCATGCGTCGGCGCCGCGAAATAGTCCCTCTTAGGACGGATCGACATTCAGCTAACCGGTGAACGTCACTTCCATGGTCGTCATCCCCGCGCAGGCGGGGATCCAGACTGGCTGCATCCACGGCTTGAAACCGATAATCTAGCGTCTCTGGATCCCCGCCTGCGCGGGGATGACGGGGAATAGGTGGCTCGAAACGCTACACCATAGCTGAATGTCGATTGGGTCTAAGACGCGACGTGCGCCGAGCCGGCCGGCGAACGGCGCAGCTGCTTCGTCCGACGACGCGGCTTCGCCGCGGCGCCGTCACCACCTCAGTCGCCAAACACCCGCGCAAAGATCGTATCGACATGCCGCAGGTGATAATCGAGGTCGAACCGCGCCTCGAGCTCAGCCGGCGACAGCGCCGCCGCGACGTCCGGGTCGGCCTTGAGCAGGTCGAGCAGCGACAGCGTGCCGTCCGATTCCCACACCTTCATCGCGTTGCGCTGGACCAGGCGGTACGCATTCTCGCGGCTGACCCCGGCCTGGGTCAACGCCAGCAGCACGCGCTGCGAATGGATCAGGCCGCCCATCCGGTTGAGGTTCTTCGCCATCCGCTCGGGATAGACGAGCAACTTGTCGATCACGCCGGTCAGCCGCGCGAGCGCGAAATCGAGCGTGATCGTCGCGTCGGGACCGATATAGCGCTCGACCGACGAATGGCTGATGTCACGCTCGTGCCACAGCGCCACATTCTCGAGCGCGGGGGTGACATAGCCGCGCACCATGCGGGCGAGGCCGGTCAGATTCTCGGTCAGCACCGGGTTGCGCTTGTGCGGCATTGCCGACGAGCCCTTCTGGCCGGGCGAGAAATATTCCTCGGCCTCCAGCACTTCGGTGCGCTGCAAGTGGCGCACTTCGACCGCCAGCCGCTCGATCGAACTCGCGATCACGCCCAGTGTCGCGAAGAACATCGCATGGCGGTCGCGCGGGATGACCTGCGTCGAAACCGGCTCGACCGCCAGGCCGAGCTGGTCGGCGACATGCTGTTCGACGCGCGGATCGATGTTGGCGAAAGTGCCGACCGCGCCCGAGATCGCGCAGGTCGCGATGTCGGCGCGCGCCGCGACCAGCCGCGCGCGGTTGCGGGCGAATTCGGCATGCGCCTCGGCCAGCTTGAGCCCGAAGGTGACCGGCTCGGCATGAATGCCGTGGCTGCGGCCGATCGTCGGGGTCAGCTTGTGTTCCTTCGCGCGCCGCTCCAGCACCGCCAGCAACGCGTCGATATCGGCGATCAGGATGTCGGCGGCATCGCGCAGCTGCACCGCCAGACAGGTGTCGAGCACGTCGGACGAGGTCATGCCCTGATGCATGAAGCGCGCCTCATCACCGACATTCTCGGCGACCCAGGTCAGGAAGGCGATGACGTCGTGCTTGGTGACGGCCTCGATCGCGTCGATCGCGGCCACGTCGATCGTCGGCTCCGTCGCCCACCACCGCCACAGCGCCGCCGCCGCGTCCTTCGGCACGACGCCCAGCTCGGCCAGCGCGTCGGTCGCATGCGCCTCGATCTCGAACCAGATGCGAAAGCGCGTCTCGGGCGCCCAGATCGCGGTCATCTCGGGGCGGGAATAGCGCGGGACCATAAAGTGCTTTCGATCGGGAGGGGACGGGCGGCGTGCGCTTAGCAAGCACGCCCCGGACCAGCAACCGGCGTGGCTTTGGAGTCACGGTTCCGAAAAAACGCAAAACGGTTCGTCGTCCGGATCAAACGACTCCGTGCCGAACGGCCGCTGCGCCGCGACGAACCGACTCGTTTTGCGATGACGTGGAACCCATATCGTGAATCGAAAGTTGACAGACACGAATGGTGGCTTGGCGATTGTACCTATCGCGCCACCGTCTGTTCCCAAACCAAGCAGAGCAAAGGAGAGACTTGGTGTTTAGATATGCTCTATTGGCCGGTGCGGTGATCTGTTCCACCCCGGCGCTCGCCCAGACCACGGCACCCGCGCCGGCAGCGCCAGCCCCGGCTCCGCAGACCGCGCCGGCGCCACAGGCTGCGCCCGCGACGCCCGCTCCCGCCATACCCGATGCGGCGCAGACCGCCCCGGCGGCTCCCGCTGCGATGCCTGCTCCGGCACCGGCGCCTGCTCAGGCGGCGGCCGCGCCCGGACCGGGTGCCGGAATCGCTTCGGTCGTCGACAAGGAATTCGCCAGCTACGACAAGAATGGCGACGGCAAGCTCAGCAAGGCCGAGTTCGGCGCGTGGATGTTCGCGCTGAAGAAGGCGTCGGACCCGAATGCGAAGGACGATGCCGCCAACAAGGCATGGACGACGACTGCGTTCGCGCAAGCCGATTCGGACAAGTCGAAATCGATCTCGAAGGCCGAACTGACCAATTTCCTGGCCCAGGGTCAAGGCGGTGCGACGGCGGCTGCGCCTGCCCCGGGTACGGCCCCCGCGGTCGAGCCGGCGCCAGCCGCGGCCACGCCGGCGACGGCACCGGCCACGGCTCCCGCGCCCACGATGCCAGCCCCGACCGCGCCGGCGCCCACGGCGCCGCCGACGGGCACGCAGCCCAAGTAACGACATTCGGTCAGGCGTCGTCGGTGACGACGCCCACGCAGGGGCCGTCGCGCTTTTCTCCCCCTTTGGCGCGGCGGCCCTTTTTGCGTTCGACCCAAGTGAATGGCGGCGCCGGCCCGCTCTTCGTCGGACTGTTCAGACGTCGCATCTTATTGACGGTCGGGTGGGGAGGCGGGCTGGTGCCGCTCCAACTGTAGGCGCGCTACATCAGCCCCTGGCTGCGCAGGCTGGTGAAGCCCCTGGTGCCGATGATGATATGGTCGTGCACCGCGATGCCGAGTTTCTTGCCCGCTTCGACCACCGATCGCGTCAGGTTGATGTCGGCGCGGCTGGGCGAGGGGTCGCCCGAGGGATGGTTGTGCAGGAGTCTGCTATGATCGACTAACCTGCTGTAGTTGCGCTAGAAATTGGTGATGCGTAAGTTGGGTGAGGTCGGCAACTGAGATCGGCAAATCGTGCACCTGGGTGATCATCACACCTGATCCTGACCCCTCATGCCGAGGCGCGTTGATGCACGGCAGGTCACGCGGTTCTTCTCGTCCCAGGCATCGAGTTCGTCAACGGGATACAGCACGGCTTTGCCGATCTTGATGAAAGTCGGCCCGATTCTCATAGCCCGCCAGTTGCGTAGAGTGCCTATCGAGATGCTGCCACGGTAGCGCTCCGCGACTTCTTCGGCAGTGAGATATCTCCTAGGGTCCATGCTTAGCTCCACATCTCGCATTCGCGGCGCCCGCCGACGCACTTTTAGCCAAGGATCACACAAGGCGGTGCGAACACGTTCCGGCAGGTTTCCGCACGCTGGCGCATGCGGTTGCCCGCTACGAATGGGACTTTCACCTTCGGACGGGAAGGGCGGACAAGCGGTGGTAGTGGCCGCGGACACCCACGGATAAGAATCGGACGGGCCGCGCTCGTTCGGTCGGGTGGTCGACGATCGTCGCCCACGGTCCGCTTTTCAAGCAACTCCAGCACAGCGTGCAACGCGGCGCAGAAATGAGCCGAATGACCGCGCGGATCCAGTGATGAGATTGCCGATCAAGCGTGGTCAGGCCGTAAGGCCGATCTGATCTTTGCGTTTGAAGCATCTTCCCTTGTGGCTAGTCTGGGCGCTTCCTATATGACCGTCGCGGGCCGGGCCCCTCTGGCGACCATGATGGTCGTGATGTCGGACCGCATCGAGTGCGCTCGATGCCCGGGTCCGATCCTACGCTCCCGATCGAGCCGCACTCCATGACAGGGAGGCGGCATTTGGAATTCCTACTGCTCGATTGGCTCGGCAACCCCGCTTGGATGTGGCTGGGCTTTGTGTCGATCGTCGGTGTGCTGCTCGCGCTGGACCTCGGTGTCCTGCATCGCAAGCAGAAAGAGATTGGCGTGCGCGAAAGCCTCGTGCTCTCGGCAGGCTACATCGTGCTTGGAGTCTCCTTCGCCGGCCTCGTTTGGTTGCAGCTGGGCGAAACCGCGGGCATCCAGTATCTCACCGGCTTCGTCGTCGAAAAGAGCCTGGCGCTCGACAACGTCTTTGTGATCGCGTTGATCTTCGGCTACTTCGCGGTACCACGTCAGTATCAGCATCGCGTGCTGTTCTGGGGCATTCTCGGCGTCATCGTTCTACGCGCGATCATGATCGGCATCGGCGCCACGCTGGTCGCCGAGTTTGCGTGGGTTCTCTACGTCTTTGCGGCCTTCCTTATCCTGACCGGGATCAAGATGCTGGCGCTGGGTGACAAGGAGACCGATCTCTCAAAGAACCCGGTCCTCAAGCTGATCCGCCGCCGCTTCCGCGTGACCGAGGAGTTGCACGGTGAGCGCTTCCTGGTGAAGCTGCCGGACCCGAGGACGGGGCGGCCGGTGCGCTATATGACGCCGCTCTTCCTCGCGCTGATCCTGATCGAGATCGCGGACGTGATTTTCGCGGTGGACTCAGTGCCCGCGATCTTCGCGATCACCACCGATCCCTACATTGTGTACACGTCGAATATCTTCGCGATCCTGGGGCTTCGCGCGCTCTATTTTGCACTTGCTGCCGTTCTGCACCGCTTCGCTTACCTCAAGCAGGCGCTTGCCGTGCTGCTGATCTTCATCGGCTCGAAGATCTTCGTCGCCGATTTCCTCGGGCTCGACAAATTTCCCGCCATCTGGTCGCTCGGCGCCACTTTCGCGATCCTCGCCGCCGGCATCGTCTATTCGCTGTGGCGGACCCGCAATCCCGCCCCTGCCGTGAAAGGCAAGTTCTGATGCCGTGCCGCGGCGTCTGGCTCGACCGCGGCCAGCTCGCAGAGCTGCTGGGGGTCGCACGGAAGGATGATGCCGCTGATCCGGCCCGCAAACGGGAGCGGACGTCGGAAGCGGCCACGCCAACCGAGAGCCCGCTCGTCTCGAAGGTCGGCGCGTTTGGGACGATGGTCACGACAACTATCGGCGCAACGAGCGGCGATCGCGCATCTTCGACTGATCGGCCGGTTGGCGGCGCTTCATGCAACATCGAGGAAAAGGAGATTACATGCCGTATCGACACGCGCTTGGAGGTTTTGCGAAACGCTCCTGGGAAGACTTCGGCGACGAGGTTCATCGGGCGCAGAACGAACATCTGATGGAAGGCATCGTCGCGGGGTGTGCGCTGATCGCCTTCGCCGATGGCTGGGTAACGACGGAGGAGCATGACCGGATGCTCGGGTTGATCCGTGGATTTGAGCCGATCGCTGCGTTCGGGCTAGACGATGTCACCGCGACGTTCGAAACTCTGACCGAGCGGTTCGCCAAGGACCAGAAGGGTGGCGAGGCGGCCGCGTTCGAGGCGGTCGCACGCGTCAAGGGCGCGCAGCGGTATCCGGCACTGCTCGTCGAGGCCTGCTGCGCGATCGCCGCTGCCGATGGCGGGTTCGACTCCGAAGAACGGGCGACCGCTAGGCTCAGGACTCATTGATCAGAGCCAGAAGATCACGGTGGCGGCGAGGGCGATAGCGGAGAAGAAGACCGTAGGGCACCGATCGTAGCGGGTGGCGACGCGGCGCCAGTCCTTGAGGCGGCCGAACATGATCTCGATGCGGTTGCGGCGTTTGTACCGACGCTTGTCGTATTTGATGGGGTCGAGACGGGATTTCCGCCCAGGAATGCAGGGCTTGATCCCCTTCTGCTGAAGGGCATCCCTGAACCAGTCGGCGTCGTAGCCGCGGTCACCCAGCAGCCATTGCGCCTTGGGAAGGTCGTCGAGAAGCGCCGCAGCGCCGGTGTAATCGCTGATTTGGCCTGCGGTCATGAAGAAACTGAGCGGGCGGCCGTTGGCGTCGGTGACAGCATGAAGCTTGGTGTTCATCCCGCCTTTGGTGCGGCCGATCAGCCGCCCGAGATCCCCTTTTTAACCCGCAGGCTCGATGCCGTGCGGTGCGCCTTCAAGTAGGTCGCGTCGATCATAACCGTCTTCGGATCGGCACCCTCGGCGGCCAGCCCTTCCATCATGCGGAGGAAGACGCCCATCTCGCCCCAACGCTTCCATCGGTTGTAGAGCGTCTTGTGCGGACCGTACTCCTTGGGCGCATCACACCAGCGCGAACCGTTGCGATTGACGAAGATAATCCCGCTCAGCACCCGCCGATCATCGACCCGGGGCCTGCCGTGGCTCTTGGGAAAATATGGCCGGAGCCGAGCCATCTGCTCGTCCGTCAGCCAGTACAGGTCGCTCATCTTCAGTCTCCTCGCGGAGCCTGAATCAGATCATGCCTCTCAAATCAATGGGTCCAGAGCCTAGCCGGATCTGCGAAGTTCTCGGGCTCGAACCGGCGGACTTTGGGTTGGCCGACGCGCCTTGAAACGAGGTGGTCGCAAACTGACTTCGATCGGGATCCACACCGACGTTTGGAAGTGAGCGGCCTGGGTTGACCGTCAGTGTTTGCCCTGAATCCGGATCCCGGCAAGGTGTTGCTGTTGCGACGAAGGAATCGCTTCCGTCGCAGTGCGAGGAACGCCGGGCGCGCGTTGGTTTGGCGGTGCGGACGTGCTTGCGTCGCGCCGTTTAAGCTCGGTGGCGGGTTGTTATATAAAACAGAACAAAACCGTGAGTTATTTGAAGTAACTAAAAGCTCTCACTACCGCTACCGTACAGGGAGGACGGTTTCGAAACGGCAGAGCGGAGCGGCTGGTCCCATGCAAATCGCAGGACAGAAGATCGGGTTGCACGTCGCGGAGGCGCTTCGTGGATGACCGTGACGAATCCGCGCCGACGCAGTCTCGGGCTGTCCAATCGGACCCGGGCAAGTCGGGGCTGCCGAGCCGGCATACGACAGTAGGCCCCGAGCGCGCACCCCATCGCTCGTTCCTGTACGCGATGGGCTTGTCGGCCCGCGAGATCGCGCAACCTTTCGTCGGCGTCGTCACGACCTGGAATGAAGCGGCGCCCTGCAACATCTCGCTGTCTCGGCAGGCGCAGGTGGTGAAGAAGGGGGTGGCGGCCGCCGGCGGCACGCCGCGCGAGTTCACCACCATTACGGTCACCGACGGCATTGCGATGGGGCACGCCGGCATGAAGGCCTCGCTCGTCAGCCGCGAGGTGATCGCCGACTCGGTTGAACTCTCCGTGCGCGGTCATTGCTACGACGCGCTGGTGGGGCTGGCCGGGTGCGACAAGACTCTGCCGGGGCTGATGATGGCGATGCTGCGCCTCAACGTGCCCTCGGTATTCCTCTACGGCGGCTCGATCCTGCCGGGACGGTTCCGCGGCAAAGACGTCACGGTGCTCGACGTGTTCGAGGCGGTCGGCGCCAACGCCGCCGGAACGATGAGCGATGCGGACCTCGCCGAACTCGAAACGGTGGCATGCCCATCGGCGGGGTCATGCGGCGGCCAATATACCGCCAACAGCATGGCCTATGTGTCGGAGGCGATCGGTCTCGCTCTGCCGGGTTCGGCCAGCACACCGGCGCCTTACGAGTCCCGGGACCGGTTTGCCGACGCGTCGGGTCGCGCGGTGATGGCGCTGCTCAAACGGGGCTTGCGCCCGCGTGACATCGTCACGCGCCAGGCGCTCGAGAATGCGGCCGCGGTCGTCGCCGCGACAGGCGGATCGACCAACGCCGCGCTCCATCTGCCGGCGATGGCCCATGAGGCAGGCATCGCCTTCGACATCTTCGATGTCGCCGCGGTGTTTCGGCGCACGCCGTTGATCGCCGATCTGAAGCCCGGTGGACGCTATCTCGCCAAGGACGTGCACGAGATCGGCGGCGTGCCGGTGGTCCTGAAGGCGCTGCTCGACGGTGGCTTCCTGCACGGCGAATGCCTGACGGTCACGGGCCGCACCCTGGCCGAGAATCTGGAATCCGTGCTTTTGCCCGACCACCAGGACGTCGTCCATCCGACGACGCGGCCGCTGTCACCGACCGGCGGCCTCGTCGGCCTTTCCGGAAATCTCGCGCCTGAAGGGGCAATCGTGAAGGTGGCGGGCCTGCGCAGGCTCGCCTTCAGCGGTCCGGCGCGCGTGTTCGACCGGGAGGAGGATGCCTTCGCAGCGGTGATGCAGCGGCGCTACCATGCGGGCGAGGTGCTCGTCATCCGCTACGAGGGGCCGCGTGGCGGACCCGGCATGCGCGAGATGCTGTCCACCACCTCGGCGATCTATGGCCAGGGCATGGGGGAGGACGTGGCCTTGATTACCGACGGCCGCTTCTCGGGCGCGACGCGCGGCCTGTGCGTCGGTCATGTCGGACCGGAAGCCGCGGTCGGCGGCCCGATCGCATTGATCGAGGACGGCGATGTGATTGAGATCGATGCGGAGCGAGGGACGCTCTCGCTCCGCATCGATCCCGCCGAGTTGGCGGCGCGCCGCGAGCGGTGGCAGCCGCGCCGGCATGCCTTCCAGTCCGGAGCGCTGTGGCGCTACGCGCAGACCGTCGGTTCCGCCGGCAAGGGCGCGGTGACCCATCCAGGCGCTGCCGCCGAAGAGCACGTCTATGCTGATATCTGACCCAGGCGCCGCAGCCGAGAGAGTGGAGTCATCCAGCGCGCACCGCTTAGTCCTTCGCCAGCCCGATGATTGGCATGTGCATCTCCGTGACGGCGGGATGCTCGCCGCCGTCGTCAACGAGACCGCCCGTCAGTTCGCCAGGGCGATCGTCATGCCCAACCTCGATCCGCCGGTGACCACCGTGGCCGCGGCGGAAGCCTATCGTGCGCGGATCCAGGGGGCGCTCGCGCCTGGCCTTGCCTTCACACCGCTGATGACGGCCTATCTGACCGACGACATCGCCCCGGCGGAAATCGAGCGCGGCTTCAGGTCCGGCGTGTTCACCGCAGCCAAGCTCTATCCTGCGCATGCGACCACCAACGCCGCGCAGGGCGTGACGGACGTGGCTCACATCTTCGGCGTCCTTGACGTCATGCAGCGCCTGGGGATGCCGTTGCTGCTGCACGGGGAAGTCACGGACCACGACGTCGATGTTTTCGACCGCGAAGCCGTCTTCATCGACCGTGTGCTTGCGAATGTCGTCGCAGGATTTCCCGCTCTCAAGATTGTCTTCGAGCATATCACCACCGCCGAAGCCGTGGCCTTCGTCGAGGCCGCCGGGCCGAACGTCGGCGCCACGATCACGCCACACCATCTGATGATCAATCGCAACGCGATGTTCGCCGGCGGCATCAGACCGCATCTCTACTGCCTGCCGGTCGCAAAACGCGAGCGGCATCGTCTGGCGTTGCGACGCGCGGCGACCTCGGGAAATCCGAAGTTCTTCCTCGGCACCGATTCAGCGCCACACGCGGTCCGTGACAAGGAGTCCGCCTGCGGCTGCGCCGGCATCTTCAACGCGCCGGTCGCCCTGCAGAGTTACGCCACGGTGTTTGACGAGGAAGGTGCGCTGGACCGGTTCGAAGCCTTCGCGTCTGAGCATGGAGCGCGCTTCTACGACCTCCCGCTCAACGCCGGCTCGATCGTCCTTGAACGGACACCATGGCGGGCGCCATCGGTCTTCGCCGCTGCTGGCGACCAAGTCGTTCCGTTCCAGGCCGGTGCGTCCATGGCCTGGACGTATCGAGGACCGATCGATGCGCCGTCATGAGCGAACCGCGATCTATGAACCACGTCCTTACGCAGGTCGCAGCGCCGTGCTCGCCACCATGCATCGCAAGGAAGAAGCGATCGCGCCGGCCCTTAGCGCGACCCTTGGTCTTGTCGTCGTACCCGCGGCGGGTCTCGATACCGATCAGCTCGGGACGTTCTCGGGCGAAATCGCGCGGCAGGGGACGATGCTCGAGGTCGCGGTGCGCAAGGCGAGGCTGGGCATGCAGGGCGCCGGATTACCGCTCGGCCTCGCCAGCGAGGGCTCGTTCGGGCCCCATCCAGCGATCCCGTTCTTCGCGGCCGGCATGGAGCTCCTGGTGTTCGTCGATGACGAGAGGGGGATCGTCGTCAGTGAAAGCCTGATCGCCGACGCGACCAACTTCGGCCATCTCGTCGTTTCTCCAGGCGATGCGCTGGAGGCATTCCTCGAACGGGTGGGATTCCCGAGCCACGCCCTGATCGTGCGGGCGAATGAGGGTTCGGTGACAGCGGCTCTCGTTAAAGGCCTCACCGACCGGAAAGGCCTTGCGCTCGCGATCGCGGCCGCCGCTGCCGCATCCTCGGATGGCCGGGCGCGTCTCGAGACCGACATGCGCGCGCACCTCAATCCGACGCGGATGAAAAGCCTCGCCGCGCTCGCGGATCGCCTCGCTCGACGGCTCGCGACACCGTGCCCTGCGTGCGGCGCGCCCGGCTTCGGACGTACGGGATCGCGGATCGGGCTGAAATGCGAGGACTGCGGCGCGCCCACCGAAATGGTCCTCGCCGAGGAATATGGTTGCTCGGTGTGTGGGTGTCGTGAGGAACGGCCTCGGTCTGATGGGTTGCTCCGTGCGCCGGCGCAATATTGCCCGGAGTGCAATCCATGAGGAAGCGGGGCGCTCGCCCGGATTCGAGATCGTCGTCGCGGGGTGCTGCTGCTCGGAGGCGTGCGCGGCGCGAAGGGCGGACCCCGCCGGCTTCGGTGGGGCCCGCCGAATCGCCAATCGCACCGCCGCTCCCGGTGGACCGCCCCTCGTGATCCACGGTGTGCGAGCTCACGACGCCGCGCTGGAGCGGCTGCGCGCGCTGCATCCGCAGCTGATCGACTTCTCGCTCGTTCGCATGAAGCGTCTCTGCGCGAAACTGGGGCGCCCTGAGCGTCGGCTGCCGCCCGTAATCCATGTGGCGGGGACCAACGGCAAAGGGTCGACGATCGCCTTCCTGCGCGGCATCGCCGAGGCCGCCGGCTTACGCACGCATGTCTATACCTCACCGCACCTCGTACGTTTTGCGGAGCGCATCCGGCTGGCGGGCGAACTGATTTCCGAGGACGATCTGGCCGAGGTGGTGGCGCGGATTGAAACGGCGAACGAGGGTGAGCCGATCACATTCTTCGAGATCACGACGGCGGCGGCGTTGCTGGCGTTCGCGGAGACGCCCGCCGATCTCTGCCTTGTCGAGGTGGGTCTGGGCGGGCGTTATGACGCAACGAACGTCATAGAGCGTCCGGCGATCACGGCCATCGCGCCCGTCGCCCTTGACCACTGTGAGTTTCTTGGCGAAACGATCGCCGAGATCGCGGGGGAGAAGGCCGGCATCATAAAACCCGGCGTTCCCTGCGTTTCCACTCGCCAGGTCGAAAGCGCCTTGGTCGTGATCAGGAAAGCGGCCGAGCGCGCACGAGCGCCGCTGATGCTCGCTGGCCGCGACTTTAATGCATGGACGGAACAGGACCGCGTCCGCTACCAGGACTCTGCCGGCAATATGGACTTGCCCCACGGTCGTTTGATGGGCGCGCATCAGGTCGCCAACGCGGGGCTCGCGGTAGCCGTGGCCCGCAAGTTCGGCTTGTCGGATGCAGCCGTGAACGAGGGACTGAGACGCGCCTCGTGGCCTGCCCGGATGCAGCGCTTGACGGCGGGTCCGCTGGCCGCACGAGCGTCAGCGCGAGGCGCCGATCTCTGGCTCGACGGCGCCCACAATCCGCACGCGTTCGAATCGCTGGCGCGATCGTTGCGCGACCTCAGAGCGAGGGACGGGCGGCCATTGGCAGTCATCCTCGGCGTCCTCGCCAACAAGGACCTTGAAGGCATCTTCGCGGCGTTGTGTCCGATCCGTCCCCTAAAGCTGTTGCTCGTGGACTTTGATGCAAGCGGGGCGGCCGATCCCGCGGTCCTTTTGGACGTGGCTCGGCGTACAGGGCTTGGCGCGGAGGTTCGGCCGGATGTCTCATCGGCTCTCGATGCGGCGCTTTCTGGCGATGGGCCGCCGCCGCATGTGGTCATTTGCGGTTCGCTGTATCTCGCTGGCGAGGTCTTGGCGCTGGACTTAGAAACCTGGCCAAAATGAAAGGCTGACGTTGCCGCAGGGTGCATTCGAGCGGAAGCCACGGCATCCTTTCCGTTCGCCGCCCGGATGGGCAACTCCAAGCCAATAATTCGAAACGCGACGCTTCTCGGTGCCCGCGTAGAAGGTCTCGCTGAGGTTCGGGACCGGAAGAGGCCTTTGCGAGGGGGTCGGCGGGAGAGCTCGCGGTTGGCTGCGCAAGGCCGAAGGTCCAGCTCCGACCAGCGGGCTAGGGATTCACAACCGGGTTCAGTGGGACGGACACCGTCGATCTTACCCGACATCAATGGCAGCCGAGCCTGAGGTCTCCATAAACGGGGGGTAAGTCGTCGCGTAACGACCCCAATCCCCCTGCGCTCCCCTGCGCGAGAAGGAGAAACCCGGATGGCCAGTGTTTCAAATCCCATGACTCGTGATCTGTCAGCGGGAGTATCGGATCAACCCCAAGCGCCACCCTACCTCCCGGCAGCTGTGCTCCTGCTCGCCCAATTCATCTTGATGTGGGCCGCCTTCTTCATATTGATGCCGTCAATCAACTGGCCCGCGTCGCTCGGGGAGCCGCCATCGATCATCCTGCCGTTGATCCTTCAACAGGCCGGTCCGGTCTTTGCGGGCTATCTGAGCTACCTCCTGCACGCACTGATTCTGATTCCCTTGGCGATCTTACTCGGCCGCACATTGGCGATGGGGCGGGCGCTCGGAAACTTTGCGGTTGCGCTCGGAATTCTGGCCGGGGTCGCGAAAGCGTTTGGTATCGTCCGCTGGCTGTTCCTGATGCCGGGTCTCGCCGTTGCCTATGTCGATCCGGGCGCGAGCGGCGCCACCAAAGCCGCGATTGAGGTTGTTTACGTTTCCTTCAACGCCTTCGCTGGCGGGGTTGGTGAACTTTTAGGTGTCGGCCTTTTCGCCGGCGTCTGGACCATCCTGGTTTCGATCGCCCTGCTGAGGCTAGGCGGCGGCGCCCGCATCATCGGCTGTGCCGGTTTTATTGCGGCGGCAGGTCTGCTCTCCACGCTACCCTCGGTGATCGGGGTGGAATCATCGATCCTGCTGACGCTTTCGGGGATCTTCTGGCAGCTCTGGACGGCGGCGCTTGCGATTTGGCACCTGCGCGCACGCTCAGTGGAAAACATTGGGATCTCATCCGACGCGAGAGCGGCCGTCCGATCAAGCCGAGCCTGATCACGGCACAGGTGAACCCCCATCGCGCGGACCGGGAGCTACTTTGATGAACAGCCATGATCTGCATGTCGTGATCGGCCAGGGTCCGGTCGGCAAGGCCGTCGTCAGCTCGCTGTTGCTGCAGGGCGCGCGGGTTCGGACCGTCACCCGCTCCTCTCGTTCTGCCCGCCATGCAGGCGTCGAGGTTCACGTCGGCGACGTCTCGCGGCGTGAGGACGCCATATCGGCCTGCGCAGGGGCCACCGTGGTCTATCAATGCGCCGCGCCGCCCTATCAGAGCTGGTCCATGATGTTTCCGAAGCTGCAGGCGAGCGTTCTGGAAGGGTCTGCGCGTGCCGGCGCGGTCCTCGTGGCCGCCGAGAACCTCTACGGATACGGCGTTGCCGGGACTCTGGATGAGAACCTTCCGCTCATCGCGACAACGCGGAAGGGCAAGGTTCGTGCAGATCTCAGCCGGCAACTGATCGAGGCCCACCAACGCGGCGATGTGCGTACAGTGACTGGGCGTGCAGCCGACTTCCTCGGCCCCGGCGTGCGCCAATCGGCGTTTGGTGAGCGCGTGTGGCCGAACCTGTTAAAGGGCAAAGCGATTGGATGGTTCGGCAACGCCGACATGTTGCACAGCGTGACATATGTACCGGACTTCGCCCAAGCGCTGATCCGGCTCGGGCGGGAGGAGCGCGCCTGGGGCAGGGCATGGCACGTGCCGTCTCCACCGGCGCTAACGCCACGGGAGATCCTGACGCGGGCGGCGGAGATCGCTAACGCACCAGCGCCCAAGATCTGTCGGGTTCCCAGGTTCGTTCTCCGAACGATCGGCCTCTTCGCGCCTGCGGCGAGCGAGGTTATTGAAATGGCCTACTCCTATGAGGCGCCGTTCATCATCTCCGACAAGGCTTACACCGAAACGTTCGGCGTCCGCGCCACGGACTGGGACGACGCGCTCACGGCGACGCTGGAAAGCTGGCAGAACGCATCTTGACGCTCCGATCACCGCTTAACGGGTAGCTTTTTGACGAGCCGCCCGCGGATGCGCGACAGGCTTTCCGGCGTGATTCCGAGATAGCTCGCAATGAGATATTGTGGCACACGCCGTGCCACCTCCGGCCTGGCGTTGACAAACGTGCGGTAGCGCTCGTCAGGCGCAAGGGTGAGGAGACTGGTAGAGCGTCGCTGTGAGCCAACCAGTGCCGCCTCCACCATCAGCCGACCGAATCGCTCCATCGCATGGTCGGCGGCGTAGGCGGCGTAAAGTGCCCGGCGAGACAGACAGATCACCTCGGACGGTTCCAGCGCCTGCATCGACTGAGATGCGGGCGCTTGGGACAGGAAGCTCGATGCATCGGTGAAGACCTGGTCCTTGTCGAAAAACTGTCCGGTGCGCTCTTCACCGCTATCGCCGTCGAGAAAATAGTAGCGAACAAGCCCGGCTGACATGAAGTAGATGTGCTCAGCGATGTCCCCGACCCGGAGCAGATGGTCGCCTTTGGCAAGCACACGGAGTTCGCAGGCGTCCGCGATATCGTTCAGCGTCAGCTCGGACGGCGTCAAGGGTGCCACTGATCTGATGATCAGGTCGGAAAAGGCTGCAAATGCTGGATCCTTGGAACGCATCCAGCGACTATACGCGATGCGGTGAATGCTGAAGTTCGCTTTGTGTTCGGTCGACCGTCAGCCCTTGAGACGATGTGACAGGCCTCATGATGCGCATGTGAGCAACAAAGTCATTTATCCTTTACCGCCCGCGTGAGCAGCTCCCCGAGCAAGGGATTCGGAAAGCGGCGCTTCTGGGTGATCGCGTAGAATGTTTCGCTGAGGTTCGGGACCGGACAGACCTCCACGAGCAGGCCGGCGGCGAGTTCGTCGCGCACGACGATCGGCGGTACGAGAGCCAGACCGTCGCTGTCACGGGCGAGGAGCCGCAACATGGCCATGTCATCCACTTCGGCAAAAATGATCGGGCGCACGCCGGCGAGTTCGAGGATCCGATCGAACCCAACGCGAATTTCACTGTCGAGACTCGGTAACAAGATGGGCTGCGACCGCAGGTCGTCCGGGAAGCGGAACGCGGTCGGTTCGGCGCGCGGGCGCCTTACCAGTGCGACCGGCTGCTGAGCGAGCAAATGGCTGCGAAGGTCGGAGCGCGCGTCGTGCTGCGGAGCGCTGTTGGCGAGCACGACATCGATCATATGCGCCTCAAGCTGGGCGAGGAGATCGCGCATGGTGCCTGAGCGGATAATCAACTCGACGTCGGCCCGGCCCACGAGTGGGCTCAGGAACTCCAGCTGGAAGTTTCGGGATAGCGTCGTCAACGCGCCCACCCGGAACGCCTGCCGCCGATCCACCGGCCGCCCTTTCATCGTGCTCACCAGCTCGTCTCCGGCCTGAAAGACGGTGTCGGCATAGTCGAGGGCGATCCGACCGGCCTCGGTGAGGATGAGACGCTTGCCGGATCGGTCGAACAGCGGATGGCCCAGCTGCAGCTCGAGCTTGCCGAGCTGCACCGAGAGGGCCGATTGCGAGAGATTTAGCCGATCGGCGGCGCGGGTAAGGCTGCCCTCATGCGCGATGGCCCAGAAATAGCGCAAGTGGTGATAGTTGAGGGTTGCCATTGCATGATTTTACAGAAACGAACGAAGTGCCGCAATCTTTGTATTATTAAGAACCCGCATGTGGCGTTAATTGATAGGTCGCTTCTCGCTGGAGACGACCATGACGCCGAACCTGACCTGGTGCCTCGCTCTCGGACCATTCGCGCTCGCAGTCGCCGGATTGGCGACCGGAAGCGCCAAGTCGGGTCAGCGACAGGTCGGAGGGGGCGCCGCTTGGATCGCCGGCTTCGCCCTGGCGATGGCCGCAGCCGCGGGCCTCTGCGTCGCGGTCAACGGCCCCCTGGTGACAGGCACGGTGGGGTTCGCAGGTGTCGGCCTGGGATTCTACGTCGATACTCTGGCCGCGATCATGTTCGTGCTGGTCGCCTTCGTCGGCCTGATCGTCGTCCTGTATAGCCGCAACTATCTCGACGGCGACCGCGGGCAGGCCCGCTTCACCAAGTGGCTGTGTCTGACCCTCGCGGCGGTGCTGCTGCTGATCGTCTCGGGCAATCTGTTCCAGTTCGCGCTGGCGTGGATCGCGACCAGCCTCGGGCTCAACAAGCTGCTGCTGTTCTATCCCGAGCGGCAGGCGGCCGTGCTCGCCGCGCGCAAGAAATTCCTCGCCAGCCGGCTCGGCGATCTCTGCCTGATCGCGGCGATGGTGCTGCTCCATCAGGCTTTCGGCAGTCTCGACTATGCGGTCCTGTTCGCGGGGGCGGAGGCGATGCGCGTCGGCGGAGACATTCCCGCTGCCATCCATGCGGTCGCGGTACTGCTGGTGATCGCCGCGCTGCTCAAGTCGGCGCAGTTCCCGCTGCATGGCTGGCTCACCGAGGTGATGGAGACACCGACACCCGTGTCGGCGCTCCTCCACGCCGGCGTGATCAACGCCGGCGGCTTCCTCGTGCTGCGTTTCGCCGACGTCATTTCGCTCTCGTCGCCATCGATGGAGATCCTGGTCATCGTTGGCGGCGTTACCGCGCTGTTCGGATCGGTCGTCATGCTGACCCAGACCAGCGTCAAGGTTTCGCTGGCCTATTCGACCATCGCCCAGATGGGCTTCATGATGCTGCAATGCGGGCTCGGCGCGTTCGCCGCAGCGTTGCTGCACATCGTCGCTCACTCGCTCTACAAGGCCCACGCCTTCCTCTCGTCTGGCAGCGTCATCGACCTGGCGCGGGCGTCGTGGTCGCCGAGCCCCGGCGGTCAGCCGCACCCGGCCCGGATGGCGATGATCGTCGGCCTGGTCCTGGCCGCGGCTTTGGTCGTGGGGACGCTGTTCGGCGCGACGATCACCGCGCAACCCGGTGTGTTCGCCCTCGGCGCGGTGGTGATGCTGGGTCTCGCGCACCTCATAACCCAGGCCTTCGACGAGCGGCCAAGCCTCTATGTCGTCGGCCGGACGGCCGCGCTCGCACTGGTGGTGTCGCTCGCCTATTTCGGACTCCAATGGGCGGTGGAGCATGTGCTTGCCGGGTCCTTGCCCCCGGTGCAGGCGCTGCGCGGACCACTCGACCTCGTCATCGTCGCCCTGGTCGTCCTGGCGTTCGCGGCGGTGACCGTCTTCCAGAGCGTCTTGCCGGGCAAGGCGGACGCCCCGCGCTGGCAGGCGGCCTACGTCCACCTTGCCAACGGCCTCTACGTCAACACGCTCGCCAACCGGCTGGTGCTGCGGTTCTGGCCAAGCCCGCCGCCGCCGCCCGCGATCGTTCCTTCGACCCCTGTCAGCGGAGTTCCCTCATGAGCCATGCCGTCGCCGCCGCGATCGACCCGCCGAGGCGGGCGCAAGATGCGGAGCCAGTGGCCAACCCGCCACGCCCGGCGATCGACGCCGCCATCGACCGGGCGTGCAATAAGATCGCGCCGCTTTGGCCGCTCAAGCACTTCGTCGCGGTCAATCCGTTTCTCGGCTTCAGCGACCAGAGCTTTTCCTCGACGTGCGCGACGCTGCGCCGCGTCGCCGGCGTCGACATGCTGATGCCGCGTGCATTCTACCGAGAAGCGCTGGCGGCGGGACGGATCGAGGATCGCGACCTGAAGGCGGCGGTCGCCGCGACGTCCGGTCACGCAGCGCTGGCGAGCGACGACGCGGCGCTGCGCCGGTCGGCCGCAACAGACCCGGTGACGAAGAGGCCAAAAGCAGTGGTTGCGACCGTCGCCGAGGTTCTCGACAGCCTGTCGGCGGGCGACCGCCAAGCCTCGCGCACTGCCTTCATGATCGACGAGATCTCGAAGTGGTGCGCGGCCTATTTCGACGAGGGTCAAGCCGCGTGGAAGCTGCCGTCGCGGGCGCTGCCGCCTTACGCCGCCTGGCGCGCGGCTATGCAGTTCGACCGCAACCCCGAGACGATGGGAATCAAGGGCTTCCGCAAGGCCGTCGCCGCCATGCCGGACGACCCGCGCGAAGCGATCGCCGCAGTCGTGGGCGCGCTCGGCATCCCCGAGCGCGCGGTCGAGGATTACCTGCACCGCGCGCTGATCGATGTCGGCGGCTGGGCCGCCTATGCGCGATACCGCGTCTGGGACAACTCGCTCTACGGGCGCGATGACGACACGCTGGTGCAGCTGTTGGCGATCCGGGTGGTGTGGGGCTATGCGCTGTTCCTCGAACGCGCCGACCCGGATTTTAGGGCGGCATGGTCGAAGGCGATGGCAGAGGCCACCGCGCTGCCGGAGGACGAGCGCCTTGGCGACGATCCGGAGCTGGTCGTCGATCTGATGCTGCACGAAGCCTATGAGGCCGGGTATCAGCGCCAGTTACTGGCGCGGCTCGGGCAGCACCTCGCATCCCCCGTGCCCTCAAAGGCTGTGCGCAAGGCGTTCCAGGCGGCGTTCTGCATCGACGTGCGCTCCGAGGTCTATCGGCGCGCGCTCGAGACGGTCTGCCCCGACGCCGAGACGATCGGCTTCGCCGGCTTCTTCGGCTTCCCAATCGAATATGTGCCGATCGGCCGCGACACCGGCGGCGCGCAATGCCCGGTGCTGCTCAAACCCGCCTTCGTCGTCTGCGAGGCGGTCGCCGGTGCTTCCGAGCCCGAGGAGGCGGAGATCCTCAACCGGCGCCTGCTGCGCCGCCGCGCGGCGAAGGCGTGGAAGGCGTTCAAGCTCTCGGCGGTGTCTTCCTTCACCTATGTCGAGACGGCGGGGTTGCTGTTCGCCGGCAAGCTCGTCGGCGACAGCGCGCGCCTGACCCGGACGGTCAGCGACCCCAATACCGATGGCCTCGACGAGAGCGTCATCGATCGGGTGGGCCCGCGTCTAGATCCCCGCGCGGTGGCTGGCCGGCTCACCGGCTTCGACGACGCGCAGCGTGTCGCCATGGCCGAGGCCGTCCTGCGCGCGATGTCGATGACGCAAGACTTCGCGCGCCTGGTCCTGCTCACCGGGCACGGCAGCACGACCGTCAACAATCCCCATGCCTCGGGGCTCGATTGCGGCGCGTGCGGCGGCCACACCGGCGAGGCGAACGCACGGGTCGCCGCCGCCATCCTCAACGATCCGGGCGTGCGCAGAGGTCTCGCCGGCAAGGGAATCGATATCCCCGAGGACACCTGGTTCCTGGGCTGCCTGCACGATACGACCACCGACGAGGTCCACATCTTCGACGCGGACGATCTCCCCGCGTCCCACGCCGCCGATCTCGCCGCTCTGCGCAGGGCGCTGGCGAAGGCTTCGTCGCTGGCGCGCGCCGAACGCGCGCTGGGGCTCGGAATCGACAAGACCAGGGACGTTGATCGTGCGGTGAAGGCGCGTAGCCGCGACTGGGCGCAGGTCCGTCCCGAATGGGGGCTCGCGGGCAACGCCGCCTTCATCGCCGCGCCGCGGTCACGGACGCGCGGGCTCGATCTCGGCGGCCGCGCCTTCCTGCACGACTATGACTGGCGCAAGGACGACGGGTTCGGCGTGCTCGAACTGATCATGACCGCGCCGATGGTCGTCGCGAGCTGGATCAACCTGCAATATTACGGCTCGACCGTGAACAACCGCGCCTTCGGCAGCGGCAACAAGGTGCTGCACAACGTCGTCGGGCAGCTGGGGGTGCTGGAGGGCAACTCCGGTGACCTCAAGGTGGGATTGCCCTGGCAGTCGGTCCACGACGGCGAGCGCTTCGTGCATGAACCGCTGCGGCTCAACGTCTTCATCGCAGCCCCCGAAGACGCGCTGAATGGCGTCATCGAGAAGCACGCGGGCGTTCGTCATCTCGTCGACAACGGCTGGGTTCACCTCTTCCGGCTGGCCGATGAAGGCCGGGTGATCCGCCGCTACGTCGGTGGGCTTCAATGGGAAGCCGCCGCATGACCGCACGGCTGTCCCACCTCGCGCGACTGGAATCGGAGGCGATCCACATCCTGCGCGAAGCCGTCGCCGAAGCGCGCAAGCCGGTGATGCTGTTCTCGGCCGGCAAGGACTCGACCGTGCTCGCTTACCTCGCCTTGCGCGCCTTCTTCCCGGGAAGGCCTCCGTTCCCGCTGCTCCACATCGACTCGACCTGGGAGTTCCAGTCGCTGCTCGACTTCCGCGACGGCTTCGCGCGAGAGCATCGCTTCGAGTTGATCGTCCACGCCAATGAGGCGGCGCGCGCCGCCGGTCTCAACCCGTTCGATCATGGCGATCGCTATACGTTGGAGATGCGCACCGAGCCGCTCAAGGCCGCGCTGGACCAGGGCGGCTATGACTTCGTCTTCGGCGGGGCGCGCCGCGACGAAGAGAAGTCGCGGGCCAAAGAGCGGGTGTTTTCCGTTCGGAGCGCCGGCCATGTCTGGGATCCGCGCCAACAGCGGCCCGAACTCTGGAACCTATACAACACCCGGCTCGGCAAGGATCAGTCGGCGCGGGTGTTCCCGCTCTCGAACTGGACCGAAACCGACGTCTGGACCTACGCGCTGACACACGACATCGCGCTGGCGCCGCTCTATTTCGCCGCGCCCCGGCCGGTTGTCGAGAGGGGCGGCGGGCTGATCGTCGTCGATGATGAGCCCCGCATGCGACTGCGGGCCGGCGAAACCGTCCAAACCAAGACCGTGCGTTTTCGGACGCTCGGCTGCTGGCCGGTGACGGCGGCGGTCGAATCCGACGCGGCCGACCTCCGCTCAGTCGTTCAGGAGACGTTGGCTGCCACGGGATCGGAACGTCAGGGCCGGATCAGTGACGGCGAGGACGGCGGCTCGCTCGAACAGAAGAAGCGGGAGGGGTATTTCTAGTCATGCCGGCCGCTCCGCGCCCCTACGACGATGAACTGGCGATGCTCGCGACGATGCACGCCAAGGAGCGGGTGATCGCGCCGCTGCTGGAACGATCGCTCGGCGTGCGCGTCAGGGTAAGCAGCGGCATCGATACTGACCGGTTTGGGACCTTCAGCCGGGACGTCGAGCGGACCGGCTCGCAGCTCGATGCCGCGCGGGCCAAGATCGCGGCGGCGTTCGCGGAAGCGC
Organism: Sphingomonas sp.; assembly: GCF_017304635.1. Lineage (GTDB taxonomy): Bacteria > Pseudomonadota > Alphaproteobacteria > Sphingomonadales > Sphingomonadaceae > Sphingomonas. Next base: position 21,191 of record NZ_JAFKMA010000006.1, on the reverse strand, counting down.
CCGACGCTCAGTTCGCGTTGGCCAGCGAAGGCAGTTTCGGCCCTCATCCTTACATCCCGTTCGCGCCGCTCGCCCGCGAGATCGTCGTCCTGGCCGATCGCGCGCGCGGGATTGAGCTCATCGGTCGTCATGCGAGCCTGACCACCAACTTCAGTCACGCGGTTGTTTCAGACTTGCCCAGCGCGCGCGCATTTTGCGAGCGGGCCCAGTTCCCCGGTCATGGCGTGATCGTCATCGGCTGCATCGACGGTGAGCCGGCGCCTGGCCGCGCGCTCATCAAGGACATCGCCAGCGCGGCGGACCTCGACAACGCTGTGACTCAGACGATCGCGATGTGCGGCGCGGCCTTCGTCGAGACCGACATGCGAGCCCATCGCAACCCGACCCGCATGCGCGCCATCAAAGCCGCCACCCTCGATCTGGTCCGCCGGTTCCGCAGCAAGTGTCCCGTGTGCGCGGCGCCCGGATTCGCGGTAACCGAGCGGCTTTCCGGTCTGCCCTGTTCGTGGTGCGGCGGGCCAACTCTGGCGATCAAGGCGGACGTGCTTTCGTGCGAGGGCTGTGGTCATCGGATCGAGCGCCCCGTCGCAGCGACGACGGCGGACCCAGGTCAATGCGGCGATTGCAACCCCTGAGGTCAGTCGAGAGAGGAGGTCCACATGGCAGAAGTCGGAAAGCCCCGCGACGGCCCAGCAGACACCGACTCGATGATCGAATGGGTCCTGTCGCACCCTGGTATGAGCAAGTGGCTAAAGGACGCGCTGCGTAGCGCACTTGATCGGAACCCCTTTGATGTCCTCAACGACCTCGAAATATTGAAACACCTGTCGACAGCACGATGCCGATCAGCGCTGAGCTCCTATTACGCGGAACCCGACAGCGGCGCCGTCGAGTCCGTCGACAAGGATTGAGCCTGCGCCTCGAGAGATGACAGGAGGCGTTGAAAGGATGGAGCTTCGGCATCTTCGCTACATGGTTGCAGCCGCCGAGCGGGGGAGCTTCCGGCGCGCCGCTAAAGCAATGGGAGTCCACGAGTCCGCTATTAGCCGCCGCGTGCGCGACCTTGAGGATGAGATCGGCGCAGCACTGTTTGTCCGCCATCACGGGGGCGTTCAACTCACCCATGCAGGCAACCAGTTTCTCGTCCGGGCACGCAAGGCCCTGCGGCATATTGGTCATGCAGCGATGGATGCCGGCTCGCACGGGCGTGGAGAGGCTGGAGCTGTCCGGATCGGCATATTCTCTTCTCTTGCTTCCGGATTCCTCGCTGATCTGCTGCGCAGCTTCATTGCGGCACATCCGGCCATCCGACCCGACCTTGTCGAGGGCGGACCGTCTACGCACATCAACGCGATACAGCGGCTTGAACTTGACGTTGCGTTTCTCACTGGCGAACCGAGCGCGGAGGGCTGTGATGTGGCACAGCTTTGGACGGAACGCGTTTATGTGGCAGTCCCCCTGGGTGACGAGTTGTCGAAGATGGCGGTTATTTCGTGGGCGGCCCTATACGAGCGACACTTCATCATCAGCGATACCGACCCCGGGCCCGAAATCCACGACTATCTCATCAAGCACCTCGCTGACCTCGGTCGTCACCCGAGCATTGAGAGCCATCGCGTTGGGCGAGATAATCTGATGCACCTCGTGGCCCTTGGGCGAGGTCTGACTTTGACAAGCGAAGCGACCATAGCGACGCGCTTCCCCGGTGTTGTTTACCGGCCGCTCTCGGACGATCTCCTCACGTTCTGTGCCGTATGGTCTCCGCGAAACGACAATCCGGCCTTGAGACGATTGCTCAGCCTCGCCAAGTCGCTGTCAGCGCCCCAAGGGCTCGCAAGGTCACGCGTCGATTCCTAAGTCTTGAATCAATTACAATGTCGTCGAATGCGGTTCAGCTACCTGTTGTCCGACGCGCTTTTGCGAACGCTCGATCGGTCGCCATGAACCGCTCGATCATCGGTGAAATCAGCTTGATCGGATCACCGACAGGCCGACCCGTCTCGCGCGCGAGCACCTCGGCGTAGGCGATCAGGTTCCGATGGACGGTCGCCGGCAGTTCGACCGACGCCTTAACCGGCTTGTCGTCGTCGAGGGCGCCAAGTTTCAGCTTCGCCATGGTCAACCTCCATAGGGCTCGAGAACAAGGTCGCGCGTTACGATGACCCGTACGGGGAATCCCGGTCGGATCGTAAGCGTCGGCGCGACGTTGAGCTGACGGCGGACGATCTGCTGGCCGGCGTCATTGATGGTGTCCTGTCCGCCGTTGCGGATCGCCTGGATCAGGCGGTTCTCATCGTTGGTCGCGAGCTCGGCGCCGACGCTTAGCAACGTGGAGAGGCCAGCCGCCTTGGCGAGATCCCACCAATGATAATCGACGCCGTCCTGAAGACCGGCGTAGCCTTCCGCATCAGCACCGGGCTGACGCTCGAGCACAATTGACCGGCCGTTCGGGAAGATCAGCCGGTTCCAGACCAGCAGCACGCGGCTTTGACCGAACTGAACGTTGTTGTCGTATTGGCCGATGATGCGCGTGCCTTGTGGCACGAGCAGGGTACGTCCGGTTGGGCTGTCATAGATGTTTTCGGTCACCTGGGCTGCAATTTGGCCCGGAAGGTCGGAACGGATGCCGGTAATGAGCGCGGCGGAGATGACCGCGCCCGCCTGCAGGATGTTCGGCGACGCCGGCGCGGCGACGCGGTCGGGGGCGACCGTGCGCCGATCGGCGGCGGCATTGAGGAAGGCGAGCTGCCGATCCTGCGCTGTGGGTGTGGCGGGTTGCGGCGCCAGCCCGAGGCCTGTGAGATCGGGCGCCGGTGGGGGCGCGACAGAGGCAACGCCGGCTGCCGGCGATGACAGCGGACGGCCCTCCGTCCCGGCAAAGAGCTTGGCAGTGCGCGCGGTCTCGATCTCCTGGAGACGTCGTTGCTCCTCGGCGCTGAGGCCGGGGTTCGGCGTGGCGATGCCGGGCACCGGCACCGGTTGGCCGCGGTTCTGCGCGTCGAGGATTGGGCGACCGAGATCGCCTGGGAGCGGTGGTCCGAGCTGCGGAACCCGGCTGTAGTCGCGCGGGAGGCTCGCCAAGCCGTCCGCGGTCGAGCGGTTGTCGGTGGAATAGAGCTCCTCGGAGGCCTTGCCGCCGTCGCGGGTTTGAAGCGCGTAGATCAGGGCGCCGCCGAGGCCGACGCTCGCGACCAGCCCGATCCCGGCGAGCACCTTGCGTGACAGCCGCGTGACCCTTGGTGCTTCGGCGCGCAGCCGCATGGTCGAGGCAGCCTCCGGGGCGGCCCCCGTCAGCGGCGCCGTCTCGTCTTTCGGGGACTGCGGCTCGCTCACGATGTGGGCCTCCCGTCGGTGCGGGTAACGCGAACCCGCCTCTGGCGATCGCCGGCGCCCAACCGCAGCTCGGCGGCCGCGAACAGGCGATCGACGATCATGTAGTTGCCGCGAACGCGGTAGTTCACGAGCTCGGACGTGTTGCCCTCAGGGCCGACCACGAACAACGGCGGCATCTCGCCCTGGGCGATGCCCCGGGGGAACTCGATGAACACCTGCCGCCCATCGTCATAGGCGCGCAGCGGCCGCCAAGGCGCGCGGTCGCCCTCGATGGCGTAGCGGAAGTTGATGTTGGCGAGGTCGACGCCGGTAGCGACCGGCCGCGCCGCCTCGGCCTGCGCGTTCTGGCGGCGAAGCGCGATCAGCTGATCCTGCGGATACTGCCAGGAGACCGACGCCATATAGGTCCGCTCGGTGGAGCGCAGCTCCATATGGTAGGTGCGCAGGTTGGTGTTGATGACCAGGTTCGTCATCAGGTCCGCACGGGTCGGCTTCACCAGGATATGGACTTGGGTGGTCGCGCCGGAGCCGCTCTGGGTGTCGCCGATGATCCAGCGCACCGTGTCGCCGGCGGCCACCGGCCCCGAGCCGACGAGCTGTTCGCCGGGCTGGAGCGCAATGTCGGTGATCTGCCCGACGGCGGTATAGACTTGATAGAGCGCGCCCTGCGTCCACGGATAGACCTGCATGGCGTTGATGAAGCCGTCGCGAACCGGCTGCACCCGCGCGGCGGCATTGGCCTGGTTGACCCGCGCGGCAGGATCGGTCGGCTCGGGCGTCCGGCGACGTTCCTCTACCGGCTTCATCTGGCCGGGCAACGGCAGCGGGCGTGGCAGCTCCACGACCTGGACCGGCGCAGGCGGATCAACCGTCTGCACTGCGGGCGCGGCGTCGTCATACGAAATCTCGGGCGGCTTTTGCGTGGTGGCGCAGCCGGCGAGCGTGGTTGCTGAGAGCAGCAAAGCCGCGATTGTGGACGTGCGGAAAGCCGGGTTTCCGGCTCTACGGAAAGACGGCTTCATTGTCCAAGCTCCCGTGACCAGTTGATGGCGTTGACGTAGATGCCGAGCGGGTTCGCGCGCAGCCGGTCGGCATTGCTCGGGACCTGCACGACGATGGTGAGGATGGCGGTCCAGCGGCTCGTCTCGGCGAGCTGGCCGTTCTCGTAGCGGCGCTCGGTCCAGGCGACGCGGAACGAGTCCGGCGACGCCCGGATCACGCTCGAGACGTCGATCGCGACCTGGATCCGCCCGACCTTGGTGAAGGGGTCGTTCGAGCGTGCATAGTCGTTGAGCGCCGCGGCGCCGCGATCGGTGGTGAAATCGTAGGCGCGCAGCCAATTCTGGCGGACGATGATCGGGTCGGCGGGGATCGAGCGGACCTGCTCGATGAAGCGCGCGAGATGGAAGGCGATCTGGGGATCGGTGGGACGATAGTCCGCGACCGCGGGCGCGATCGCCTGCGCCTGGCCGAGCCGGTCGACCTGCACCACCCAGGGCACGACCGTGCCGCGCGCCGATTGCCAGACGAGCGCGGCCGCGAACCCGGCAGACAGGATCAGCGAGCCGAAGGCCATCAGCCGCCAGTTCCTGGCCTGGACGCGGGCGCCGCCGATCCGGTCATCCCAAACCTGGGCGGCGCGTTGGTAGGGCGTCTCGGGCTCGGGGGTCTTGCCGTAGTGTGTGGAAGGTCTTTTGAACATCAGCGGTCGCTTTCGGAGAGGTTGATGGAGGAGCCGCCGCCATGGCTGTCGCCGCTGCGCACCGCGTGCGCGGCGGCCGTCACGCCGTGGCTGAGGGCTTGGGAGCGTTTCATGCGGCGGGCCCAGGCGGGCGGCGCGTCACTGGCCGCCGACGAGGCTGCGTCCGTCGCGCCGCCGCCGATCGAGCCCATGGTCGACGAACCGCCCGTCGCCTCGAACGCGGTCTTGCCGCCCTCCGAGAAGCTCGACTTCATGCTGGCCGCGGCGCGGCGCAGCGGCGAAGTCGCCCCGCTGCCGGCGGCGCGGGCGACGCCGCCGAGGCCGGAAGCCACGCCAGCCGCGCCCGACTGACCCGCCGCACCGAGGCTGTAGGCGGTGGACGCGCCGCCCGCCATCGCGGCGCCGCCCCGTGCGGCGGCGGCCGCGCCGCCGGCCACGGCTCCGACACCACCGGCGGCCAGACCGGCCGCGGCGCCGCCGGCGGCGATCATGCCTCCGGCCGCGAGCCCGGTCCCGACCGCCGCGCCGGCGCCGAGCTGAGGGCCGCCGGACACCAGCCCGTTGGCGATGCCGGGCCCGAAGATGCCAAGTCCGAGCAGCGACAGTGCGGCGAGCACGATCGCCATGGCCTCATCGATAGTCGGATTGGCGCCGCCGAAACCGGCGGTGAACTCGGAGAACAGTGTCGAGCCGATACCGATGATGACGGCGAGCACCAGGACCTTGATGCCCGACGAGATGACGTTGCCGAGCACCCGCTCGGCCATGAAGGCGCTCTTTCCGAACAGGCCGAAGGGGATGAGCACGAAGCCGGCGAGAGTCGTCAGCTTGAATTCGATCAGGGTAACGAAGAGCTGGATGGCGAGGATGAAGAAGGCGAGCAGCACCAGCGCCCAAGCGAGGAACATGCAGGCGATCTGGATGAAGTTCTCGAAGAACGACCAGTAGCCCATCAGGCTGGAGATCGAATCGAGCAGCGGTCGGCCGGCATCGAGCCCGGTCTGCGCGACCTTGCCGGGGCGCAGCAGATCGGCGGTCGTGAAACCGGTGCCGGAGGCCTTCAGGCCGAGGCCGGCGAAGCTCTCGAAGACGATCCGCGCGAGGTTGTTCCAGTTGCCGATGATGTAGGCGAACACGCCGACGAACAGGGTCTTCTTGACCAGGCGCGCCATGATGTCGTCGTCGGCGCCCCAGCTCCAGAACAGGGCGGCGAGCGTTACGTCGATGACGATCAGCGTGGTCGCGATAAACGCGACCTCGCCACTCAAGAGGCCGAAGCCGCTGTCGATGTAGCGGGTGAAGATCTCGAGGAAATGATCGATGACGCCGGTGCCGCCCATGATGCTATCGGGCCTCGTCCAGCTGCGGCGCCATTTCCTTGCGGATCGGATCATCCGGCATGGAGCGAGTTCCGGCCGCGTCGGGCGGCGTCGGCGGAACCTCGGTGGCCGGGGTGGCGCGCACGCCCGGCCGCGCGCCGGGAGCAAGGAACCGCTCGCGGCTTTCCGCCCAGGCGGAGAGGCATGCCGGATCGCGGGGACCGGCTTCGCCGAGGCGCTGGCACCGGATCAGCTCCGCGCGCAGCGGGTCGGCCGCCACCGCGACGGCGGCGCGCGCGAACGCCGCCGCCGGTTCTTCCTCTTTCCGGGTCATCTCGATCGCCGTCGCAGTGACCGCGACAGCGACGAAGACGATGGCCCCGATCCGCGCGAAAAGCTTGCCGTCCATAAGCTCGCCCTCAGTTCCCGCTTGGGAACATCCGGGCGTTGCCGGGCTGATAGCCGACGCCGGGGGTCAGGAACCGTCGGCGCTGCTCGCGGCCCTGTTCGGCAGCCGCCGCGCGTTCGGCTTCCGAGAGCGATTGCGCGCGGCCGTTGGCGGCGACGACGGCGGTGAGATCGGCGAGCTGTTGGGCCTGGAGTGCGAGGAGCTGGTTGCCGGCCTGGGCCGCCTGCAACGCGCCGGTAGCGCCCTGGCTCTGGCCAACCAGCGCGGACAGCTGCGTGCGGTTGGTGTCGATGTTGCCGACGACGCCCGCCTGCACCCGCATCGCGTCCTGCAAACCGCCAACCGTGTTCTGCCAGCGCTCGCGGGCCTGGGCGACGAGCTGGGCGTCAGACGCGGAGAGTGAGGCGTTGCCGTAGGTCGACTGGAAGGCGCGGTCGACCTGCTGGACGTCGAAGGCGATGTTTTGCGCCTGATTCAGGAGCTGCTGGGTCCGCTGCACGGACTGTTGAAGCTGCTGCAACGAGGAGTAGGGGAGGCTGGCCAGATTGCGCGCTTGATTGATCAGCGATTGCGCTTCGTTCTGCAGCGAGGTGATCTGGTTGTTGATCTGCTGCAGCGCGCGCGCCGCCTGAAGGACGTTCTGGGCGTAGTTGGTCGGATCGTAGACCACCCACTGCGCAGCGGCCGGGGTGGTGAGGACCGGCGACAACGCGACGGGCACGGCGAAGATGCTGGCGGACAAAAGGGCCGCGCGCGAGCGACGAAGGATCATGGTCGGGTCTCCAGGTTGGTGAGGTCGGGGATCAGGTCGGCGGCCCAGCCGACGCCGCGCAGGCCCAGCCATTCGGCGAGGAAGGCGTCGCGGCCGTGCTCGGCGAGGACGCGCTCGATGGCGGCCTGGTCGGTCTTGGAGGATGCGGCGCATAGCGCCAGCGCGACCTCGCCGAGGCCGAGCTCGAACAGCCGGTTGCCGCGGCGGGACTGGCAGTAATAGTCGCGCTTGGGCATGGCCCGGGCGAGGATCTCGATCTGCCGGTCGTTGAGGCCGAAGCGCCGGTAGATCGCGGTGATCTGCGGCTCGATCGCCCGCTCGTTCGGCAGGAGCAGCCGGGTCTGGCAGCTCTCGATGATGGCGGGCGCGATGGCCGATCCATCGATGTCCGACAGCGACTGCGTGGCGAATACGACGGAGGCGTTCTTCTTCCTCAAGGTCTTCAGCCATTCCCGAAGCTGGCCGGCGAATCCCTCGTCATCGAGCGCCAGCCAGCCTTCGTCGACGATCAGCAAGGTCGGGCTGCCGTCGAGGCGGTCCTCGATGCGGTGGAACAGATAGGGGAGCACCGCTGGCGCCGCGCCGGTGCCGATCAGGCCCTCGGTCTCGAACGCCTGGACGGACGCTTGACCCAGATGCTCGCTCTCGGCGTCGAGCAGGCGACCGTAGGGGCCGCCGACGCAGTAGGGGCGGAGCGCCTGTTTGAGGTCGTTGGACTGCAGGAGGACTGCGAGCCCGGTGATCGTGCGCTCGCCCACCGGCGCGCTGGCCAGCGAGGTCAACGCCGTCCAGAGATGTTCCTTCACCTCGGGCGAGATGGTCACGCCCTCGCGCATGAGGATGGCGACGATCCAGTCGGCGGCCCAGGCGCGCTCGGGCACCTCCTGGATGCGGGCGAGCGGCTGCAGCGACACGCTGTCGGTGGCGCCTTCCGTCAAGCCGCCGCCGAGGTCGTGCCAGTCACCGCCACAAGCAAGCGCAGCCGCACGGATCGAGCCGCCGAAGTCGAAGGCGAAGACCTGCGAACCCGGGTATCGCCGGAACTGCAGCGCCATCAGCGCCAGCAGGACGGACTTGCCGGCGCCGGTCGGGCCAACCACCAGGGTGTGGCCGACGTCGCCGACGTGAAGGGAAAACCGGAACGGGGTGGAGCCTTCGGTCTTGCCGAACAGCAAGGGGGGCGCACCGAAATGCTCGTCCCGTTCCGGCCCCGCCCACACCGCTGACAGGGGAATCATGTGGGCGAGATTGAGGGTGGAGATCGGCGGTTGCCGAACATTGGCGTAGACATGACCCGGCAGGGAGCCGAGCCAGGCATCGACGGCGTTGACCGTCTCAGGCATCGCGGTGAAGTCGCGCCCCTGAATGACCTTCTCGACCAGGCGCAGCTTCTCGGCCGCGACGCGTGGATCAGCGTCCCAGACGGCGACGGTCGCCGTGACATAGGCCTGACCGGCATAATCGGCGCCGAGCTCCTGCAGCGCGAGATCGGCATCCGCCGCCTTGTTGGCTGCGTCGGTGTCAACCAGCACGGAGGCCTCGTTGGTCATCACCTCCTTCAGGATCGCGGCGATCGACTTGCGCTTGGAGAACCATTGCCGCCGGATCTTTGTCAGCAGCTTGGTGGCGTCGGTTTTGTCGAGCAGCACCGCGCGGGTCGACCAGCGATAGGGGAAGGCGAGGCGGTTGAGATCGTGGAGCAGGCCGGGCGTGGTCGCCGTTGGAAAGCCGACGATGGTGAGGACGCGCAGATGCGCCTCGCCGAGCCGCGGCTCGAGGCCGCCGGTCAGCGGCTGGTCCGCCAGCAGCGCGTCGAGATACATCGGCGTCTCGGGCACGCGCACGCGGTGGCGTTTGGTAGAGACGGTCGAATGAAGGTAGGTCAGCGTCTCGCCATCATCGAGCCAGGCGCATTCGGGCATGAAGCTCTCGACGAGCTGGAGCACGCGGTTGGTGCGATCGACGAAGCCGCGCAGCGCCTCCCAGGCGTCAACGCCCTTCTCGGCCTTGCCTTCGTAGAGCCAGCTTTCAGCGCGTGCGGCGTCCTCGGCCGGGGGCAGGAAGACGAAGGTGAGGAAATAGCTCGACTCGAAATGCGAGGCGTCTTCCTCGAAGTCGGCTTTGCGCTCGGCGTCGACCAGCGCGGATGCGGGCTCTGGAAAGCGGCTCGCCGGGTAGGCGCCGACGCTGTGACGCTGGGCCTCGACAAAGATCGCCCACCCGGAGCCCAGGCGGCGGAAGGCGTTGTTGAGCCGGCCGGCGACCGCGACGAGCTCAGCCGGCACCGCGGAATCGAGATCGGGCCCGCGGAAGCGTGCTGTGCGCTGGAAGCTGCCGTCCTTGTTGAGGACAACGCCTTCGCCAACCAGCGCCGCCCAAGGTAGGAAGTCGGCGAGGCGGGTCGAGGTCCGGCGATACTCGGCAAGGTTCATCATGCGGTCGGCCTCAGACGTTCAGGAAGCCGGGGATACGCAGGTGGCGGCGCACCACATCGACGAACTGCGGATCGCGCTTGGCCGCCCAGACGGCGGCAAGGTGCCCGACCGCCCAGAGTCCCAAGCCCACCAGCCAGAGGCGCAATCCGAGGCCAAGCGCCGCCGCCAGCGTGCCATTGAGGATGGCGATCGAGCGCGGCGCGCCGCCAAGCAGGATGTGCTCCGTCAAGGCGCGGTGCACCGGCACGCTGAAGCCAGGCACTTCGCCGGCGCTGTCGGCAAGGCCCGTCATCAAACGAGCGCCCCGCCGCCGAAGGAGAAAAACGACAGGAAGAAGCTCGATGCCGCGAAGGCGATCGAGAGGCCGAAGACGATCTGGATCAGCCGGCGGAAGCCGCCGCTCGTGTCGCCGAAGGCGAGCGTCAGGCCGGTGACGATGATGATGATCACCGCGATGATCTTGGCGACCGGTCCTTCGATGGACTGCAGGATCTGATTGAGCGGTTGCTCCCACGGCATGGACGAGCCGGAGGCGTGGGCGGCCGGCGCGAACGCAACGCTGAAAAGCGCGAGACTGACCGCCGTTGTGAGGCGGCGACGTAGGGCCAAGGACCGGCGGATCATGCGGGATCTCCTGAGGGGGGCTGGGTTGCGGGGGTTACGTGGTAGTCGCCGTCGGGACGGAGGCCCTCGATCCGGGCGAGTTCGGCCAGGCGGCGATTGGACCCGCGGCCGCTCAGCACCGCGACCAGATCGATCGTCTCGGCGATCAGGGCGCGCGGGACGGTGACGACGGCTTCCTGGATGAGCTGCTCGAGGCGGCGTAGCGCGCCTAGCGCGGTGCCGGCGTGGATTGTGCCGACGCCGCCAGGGTGGCCGGTGCCCCAGGCCTTCAAGAGGTCGAGCGCCTCGGACCCGCGCACCTCACCGATGGGGATACGGTCTGGTCGCAGGCGCAGCGACGAGCGGACCAGCTCAGAGAGGGTGGCGACGCCATCCTTGGTGCGCATCGCGACCAGGTTTGGGGCCGCGCATTGCAGCTCGCGCGTGTCCTCGATCAGGACGACGCGGTCGGCGGTCTTTGAGATCTCGGCGAGCAAGGCGTTGGTGAGCGTGGTCTTGCCGGTCGAGGTGCCGCCGGCCACGAGGATGTTGCGCCGATCGGCCACGGCGCGACGAAGGACGTCGGCCTGATCCGCCGACATGATCGCGGACGCGACGTAGTCCTGCAGCGTAAAGACCGCGACGGCGGGCTTGCGGATCGCGAAGGCCGGCGCCGCCACGACGGGGGGCAACAGCCCCTCGAACCGCTCTCCGGTTTCGGGCAGCTCGGCTGAGACGCGTGGTGCGCCGGCATGAACCTCGGCGCCGACGTGATGCGCCACCAGGCGCACGATACGCTCGCCGTCGGCGGCGGACAGGCACTCTCCCGTATCAGACAGCCCCTCGGACAGGCGGTCGATCCAGAGCCGCCCGTCGGGGTTGAGCATCACCTCGACGACTGTGGGGTCTTCCAGGAATCCGGCGATGGCGGGGCCGAGCGCGGTGCGCAACATGCGCGCGCCGCGTAAGCTCGCCTCGGATCGCTGGTGAGAAGCCGCCATGTCGTCCCCGTTCGTGAAGGGACCGCGGACGAGCGGCCCTGGATCGGGGATGAGTAGAAGAGGCAGAAATGTGGGCGCGGCAACAAGGGAATGCGTTCGTAGAACCGTAGCGTAGAAATACAGGTAAAGGGCGGACCTGCGGAATAGCTTGCGATCCTTCGCCGGTCAGCGTGCCCAACTTTGGAGATCGTCCAATGGCGCTAAAGAGATATCTCGAATGTGCTGTAGCTCTCGAACCCCGTACTCAATCACTTCCGCGATCATATCGCAGAGAGCTTCTGGGCACTCGCATGGCCAGGATCGCTTGTAAGAAAGACCGTCTGCCATTGGGTGCGAATACGTCGGAATCGGATAGATCGCGCGCAGTACCAAGCGACCTTACGTCGCCCGCGGACGCGCGACTGACATCCTTCTCAATTTCGAAGTCGACGATGTTGACACCGTGCATGGCCAGGTTGTTGCCGACGGGATCCCTATGCTCCTGTCCTTGCGCGATGAGGACTTCGGCCAGCGCCACTTCATCACTAGCGACCCCAACGGGGGTGCTGATCGACATCATCAAGCCGATCCCGGCCAGCGCGGAGTTCGCAGCCAGCTATGTTACCGGGGATTCGCCGAGGTAGCGAAATCGACCGCAGACAAAGCCTTGCGGACCTCCAGGCTGCCGGGAACGCGACGGAAGCCAATCGAGGCGTTGAGCCGAAGCGCCGCAGTATTGGCGTCGAGGTTCGTTGTCCGCATCGTCGTGATGCCCGACATTTGCGCCGCAGCGATCAGGCGCAGCTTGAGCGCGAGGCCGACATGCCTGCCGCGCCAGTCGGGCAACACGCCAGTGAAGTAGGAATAGATCTCCTGGCCCAAAGCGTGGCCGATGGTGAGGCCGACGGGTCTGCCGTTAAACCCGGCAACAACGACCCATTCCGGTCGCGAGGCCGGAGTCTCGCGCAGTACCGAAAAACAGCGCGCCAACGTCCATGACGGGAGGTCTCGCATGTCGGGCGCATCGGCGATGAGGGTCTGCAACAGCATCGCCACCGCCTTCCACTGCGCCTCACTGGCTCCGGTCATGTCCGAGAGCGTCACCCCCGCGCGCACTGCCGACTGACCGTCGAAGGTCCGAAGGTCGAGCAGACTGTCGCAACGCAGCGCGTGGCGCTGAAACCCGCGTGCCTCGGCCCAGGCCTGCGGACCGGATGCTGCCTCAGGTATCGTGGCGACAAGCCCCCGAAAACCGCGCCCGATGGCTTCGCTCTCCACAAGGCCGAGCATGGTGCTGCCTCTCCCCCGGCCGCGATGATCGGGATCGACAGTGACCTGCACGGCAAGATGATCAGATAGCGCATAGGGCGAGTTGGCGATCTGCCCGAGGGCAACGGCCCGGTCATTGTCGTAACCAAGCCAGCGCAGACGCAGATCGCCCGCCGGCCATCGTGCCTCGCGGTCCAGGAACTCGGGCAGGCTGATCGGCGTGAGCCGAAGCAGGTTCATCAGGCGCAATGCGTCTTCGGCACGATCCATCGTGAAGGGCACGATCCTCACCTTGGCGTCTCCGCAGGTATCTCAACGCCATCGACGAAGATCCGTCCGCTTGGGGCAAGCGCCGCGCGAATTCGCGGCCAGGCGCGAGCGCCGGCCGCGGGATGACGGCCGTCGAGCGCGCCGACGCGGACCGCCACGACAAGATCGAACGGCGCCTCGCCGGGTCCCATCACGAAATCCTCGGCCGCCACCGTTCGGAATGACAGACGGCCGGCAGCGACCTGCTCCTTGGAGCCTGCGATCGCCTGCGCGATGGCCCGGTCTGACCGGTCGATCCCGAGCACATACCCGCTGCCGATCGCCGACGACATGGCGCGCGTCAGCGCTCCGGGACCGCATCCCACCTCGAGCACGCGTATACAGGGCGAGAGAGGCAGGGCTTCGAGGATTGCCTTCAGACGTAGGGACAGCCGTTCAGTCACTTTTCTCCTCCGGACAGGCTCGGTGGCTTCGACGGGTTTGGTGCGACGACGTCGTCCGTGTCGTTTGGTTTCATCATGACCTTCGCTCCGCCGGATGGAAGACACCTTTCCATATGGCTAGGTATCTTGACGAGCACTGTGCCAAGTCAATAGATAGCCATATGGCTAACCTTGATTCGATTTTCCACGGACTCGCTGATCCCACCCGCCGTGCGGTGATCGCCCGGCTGGCAGCCGGCCCCGCGCCTGTCTCTGAGCTTGCCGCGCCGCATGACATGGCGCTGCCGAGCTTCCTCAAGCACCTGAAGGTGCTGGAGGCGGGCGGATGGATTGAATCCGACAAGGCCGGCCGCATCCGCACCTGTCGGCTCAAGGCTGAAACGGCGAAAGCCGCCGAAGGCTGGCTGGGCCAGCAGCGGTCACTTTGGGAGGCGCGTCTCGACCGCCTCGATGCATTTCTAGCGAATCTACCCGGTGAAGGAGAAAATAGTGACGCATGATGCCAAACTCGATCTCGTGCTGGAGCGGACGGTCAGGGCCACACCCGCCCAGCTCTGGCGCGCGTGGACGGAGCCCGACCTGCTCAAGCAATGGTTCGCACCGAAACCTTGGACGGTAGCGCGCGTCGCGATCGACCCCCGCGCCGGGGGAATCTTCTCGGTCGTGATGGCGTCGCCGGACGGCGCCGAAATGGATGAAACGCCAGGCTGCGTGCTGCTGGCAGAGCCTCGGAAGCGTATGGTATGGACCGATGCGGTCGGGCCCGAGTTCCGTCCGAATTCCGAAACCTTCATGACCGCCGACATCACGATGGAGGCGGTGGAAGGCGGCACCCGCTATCGGGCACTGGTGCGCCACAAGTCAGACGCAGACCGTCAGAAGCATGAGGAGATGGGCTTCCATGATGGCTGGGGCACGTGCCTCAACCAGCTCGAAGCCTTGGCCGGAGGGCTCTGATGGCGGGCAACCCGATCAAGCACGGAAGCTTCACCATCGAACGGAATTACTCTGCGCTGCCGGCCAAGGTTTTCGCGGCGTTCGCGCAGGCCGACGCGCGGCGCAAGTGGCTGGTCTTCGCCGACGGCTGGACCATCCATGAGTATCGGCCAGCCGAACCGACCGTGGCAGGCGCCGTTGAGTTCACCCGGTTCAGCCCCCGGGGAGCGGACTTCGTCCTCACGAACGCCACGACCTGGCTGCACGTAGATGAGGGCAACACGCTCATCTACGCCTACCACATGACATTGGAGGGGACGCCGCTGTCCTCTTCGCTCGTCACCATCAGCTTCAACTCCGATGGCGCCGGTACGCGTTTGGAGCTGACCGAACAGGGCGCCTACTTCGACGGCGACATCGCCGGCCGGGAAGCAGGTACGAGAGCGCTCCTCGATGAAGTGGAGAAGGTGCTTTGAAAGGAGGATCGCTGAACAGCCCGACGCAATCAGCGAACGGAGTGGTCGAATGATGCGTGCCAGCGATGAGGTCACGCTGGCCGGGATCATGACCGAAGCGGCGCAGCGTAAGGGGCTGCCCTTGATCGTCGCGGTTGATGGCAGAAGTGGTGTCGGCAAATCGACGTTGGCGAGGACGCTCGCCGAGCGGGTCGAGGCCTGCGTGATCGAGGGCGACGACTTTTATGCGGGCGGGATCGAGCTTCGGGCGGATAGCGCCGTAGCGCGCGCAGCGGCCTGCATCGATTGGACGAGACAACGATCGGTGCTCCAAGGCCTTGCGGCCGGCCGGGAGGCATGTTGGCGCGCCTTCGACTGGGACGCTTTCGATGGACGGCTGCGCGATGAGCCGACGTGGATCGGCCCAAGGCCGATCGTGATCCTGGAAGGGGTCTATGCGGCGCGTCCGGAACTGGCCGACCTGCTCGATCTGCGCGTCGCGCTCTTGGCGCCGGACGATGTGCGCTTGGCGCGGTTGGCCGCTCGGGAAGGAGCGATCGGACCTTGGGAGCGGCAGTGGCATGAAGCTGAGGATTTCTACTTCAAGAGCGTGATGCCCCCTGACGCGTTTGACGTGGCCATTAATCTCACCCCCTGAGCCCGAGCGTCGCAAACCTGGTCGCGTAGCCGAGGTGGTCCCGGCACCGATCAATTGCCGCCTGCAGGAACGTCCTCCGAGATTTCCTGTCGCAGCTTCGGCCCCTTGGCGAGTCGCCGGCCGAGGGCCGCGACGAACGCATCGTAGCGCTCGCCGGCCTGTGCGCGGGCGGCGGCTTGGGCCGGCTCAGGCAAGGGTGGATTGGTCGTGAGCCAGAAGCGCACGAAGACCGCCAGTGTCTCGACCGAGATACCGAGGTCGCGTTCCATGCGCGTCATGCGCCGATCGAGTTGATCGAGCCGCTTCGTCGTGGCCGCCTCCTGCCGCTCGGCGGCGTCGGGAGACAGGAAGGACGCGATGGCCGCCTCCGCGACGAGAGAGCGCGAATGATCCCGGCGCGCGGCATAATCCGCCAGCGCCTTCATGACCTCCCGGTCGAGGTAGACGGACAAGCGCTGTTTTTTCGAGCTTGATGCCATCGCCGCCTCTCACAGCTCCATGCCGTCGTTGGGATCAAGCGACACTTGCCGGGCCACACCCTGCACGAGCCGGTTCATCCGGCTGATCCGGGCGCTGTCGTCTTCGGCGTCATCATCGAGATCTGCCGCAAACTCGTTCTCGATCGGGACCTTCTTCTCGACCGCTTGGGCGTGGCTCAATTCGGGCTGGTGGCGGCGCTCCGATCCCGTCGGATCCTCACCGTCAGTCCCGCCCTGCTCGACGGCTGGTTCGGTTTGCGGTGACCGCGGCAACGGCAAGGCGCTCCAATCGTCGGGATTTGCCTCAGGCGACTTCGCCAAAGAGGGCGGTGGCAGGATGCGCTCCTGGAAGCGCCGGTCCTCGAAATAGCGCGCCTTTTTTGCGCGGATCGGCGGCGTCCCAGCCACCATGACGATCTCATCGGCCGGTGGGAGCTGCATCACCTCGCCGGGGGTGAGCAGCGGCCGCGCCGTCTCCGAGCGCGAGACCATAAGGTGGCCGAGCCAGGGCGAGAGGCGGTGCCCGGCATAGTTCTTCATCGCGCGCATCTCGGTCGCGGTTCCGAGCGCATCGGAAACCCGCTTGGCGGTACGCTCGTCGTTTGTCGCGAAGCTGACCCGGACATGGCAGTTGTCGAGGATCGAGTTGTTCGGCCCGTAAGCCTTCTCGATCTGGTTCAGCGACTGCGCGATCAGGAAGCTCTTCAGGCCGTAGCCGGCCATGAAAGCCAAGGCGCTTTCGAAGAAGTCCAGGCGTCCGAGCGCGGGAAACTCATCGAGCATCAGGAGCAGCCGGTGGCGTCCGCCTTTGGCCTGCAGGTCCTCGGTCAGCCGTCGGCCGACCTGGTTGAGGATCAGGCGGATCAGCGGCTTGGTGCGCGCGATGTCGGAGGGCGGCACCACCAGATAAAGCGTGGTGGGTCGTTTCCCCCCAATGATATCCGTAATGCACCAGTCGCAACGGCGCGTGACTGCGGCGACGACGGGATCGCGGTAGAGGCCGAGGAACGACATCGCGGTAGAGAGCACGCCTGACCGTTCGTTGTCCGATTTGTTGAGCAGCTCGCGCGCGGCGCTGGCGATGACCGGGTGGGGACCGGCCTCGCCGAGATGCGCGGTCTTCATCATGGCGGCCAGTGTCGATTCGATCGGTCGCTTCGGGTCGGAAAGGAAAGCGGCGACACCGGCCAGCGTCTTGTCGGCTTCGGCGTAGAGGACATGGAGGATGGCGCCGACGAGGAGCGCGTGGCTGGTCTTCTCCCAATGGTTCCGTTTCTCCAGGCTCCCTTCCGGATCGACCAGGATGTCGGCGATGTTCTGGACGTCGCGTACCTCCCACTCGCCGCGGCGGACCTCGAGCAGAGGATTGTAAGCGGCCGACTGCGCATTGGTGGGATCGAACAGCAGCACCCGGCCGTGCCGGGCGCGAAAGCCCGCAGTGAGCTGCCAGTTCTCACCCTTGATGTCGTGGACGATCGCGGAGCCCGGCCAGGTCAGAAG
The DNA here is from genome assembly GCF_017304635.1 of Sphingomonas sp. Lineage (GTDB taxonomy): Bacteria > Pseudomonadota > Alphaproteobacteria > Sphingomonadales > Sphingomonadaceae > Sphingomonas. The sequence continues at coordinate 3,628 of NZ_JAFKMA010000006.1, read as the reverse complement.
CGACGGAACGACGAGGCCGACTCCTTTGCCGGACCGGGTCGGAGCAAAGCAGAGCACATGCTCGGGTCCATCATGACGGAGATAGGCGCGGTCGAGCTTGCCGAGCACTACGCCATCGGGTCCGAGTAACCCGGCGGACCTCACCTCGTCCGGGCGTGCCCATCGCGCCGAGCCGTAGGTCTCGACGTTCTTGGCCTCGCGTGCCCGCCACACCGACATGCCGATCGCGACCGCTATCGAAATGAAGCCACCCGATGCGGCGATATAGGCGCCTTCGACGAAGATCGGCGGCGCATAGGCATCGTAGAAATACCACCACCAGAAGAAGGCCGGTGGGTAGTAGATGGGCCAGCCGAACAGCTCGAACCAGGGTGAGCCGAGCTGCGGCTGGAAGCCGAGCCGCCAAGCCGTCCATTGCGTCGCCGCCCATGTGGTCAGGACCACGATCAGCAAGACGGTGAGGATCTGACCCCATAGGATTTTCGTGGCAGACAAGCAGATTTCCTCGACGGTGACTGCATCGAGGTCAGTGCTTGGCCGGCCAGATTGCAAGACGCGTTTTCGGGGATCGCATTGCCGGCAACCTTGGCGCGCGAATACAGGTCTTGGCGTAGAAAGTTTCATTGTCCGAGACCGGCGCCCGCATGACACCTGACCCCGTATTGCGCTGGGGCAGGCATTTCTCGCCATCGGCCGGTTCGCGATGATCGCCTGGGGCCGGACTTCTAGCCCGTGCCAAAGGCGACGCTACGGATAGGCAGCTTTTGCCATATCGGCGACGGGCGGCTGACTGACTATGCGGGCGAACCCCAAGGTGAGCATTTGAACGGCGCGCTCAGCAGCTGACTCCCTGTGGAGTCCGGAATGTCGGCCTTTGCGACAAGAACCGATTGAACCGGAGGCTAGAAATAAGGCCCGTTGCTCAGGCGCTGGGAGATCCACCATATGTTGCCTGCGGGATCTCTGATGCCCCCTTGCAGATCTCCATAAGGCATGTCGGCCGTATCCATGATCTTGTCGGCGCCAGCTCCCAATGCTTTGTCCATCGCTGCATCGGCATCGTCGACGTAAAGGTAAAAGGCAGCTGAGCTCGCTGGAAAATCCTCGGACGCTTCGCTGATCATGATCGTCGCGGTCTCGAATCTCATCTGGCAATTGGCGATGCGGCCGTCGGGAGCGATGCTTCTACCGATTTCGCGCGCGCCGAATGCGGCCTCGAGGAAGCGTACATAATCCTCGCCTCCATCTACAAAAATGTACGGCGTCACCACCGCGAAACCTTCTGGAACGGGCATGTCACTCTTCCTTTGGGTGCGAAATACGATGTCTAGCTCAGCCTTTAAGGTCAACGCGGAAGCCTACGTTTGGCGGAAACGTCATCACCGCGGTCGAACGCTGGCAGTGTGCCAGCCTGTAGCGACGCCATCCAGGTGGCGGGCACGCTCGTCGGCCAGGCCACGTTGGCCCCCTGTCCAACGATGGGGTCTCGGCTTCCTGTAAACTATTCCAAAACGCAACTCCAACTATAGGCCGAGGCCCCGCTTGCGGCCGAAGCTCCAGTCGACGCCGCCGTCGCCGCGCGAGACGCCGGAAACATGCTGACCGAGCTGCCTTTCCAGCGAGGGGGACCAAGGCACGAGCTGGAAGCCGAGCCCGTCGTCGATCATCGCGAACCGGCCCGAGGCGAGCGTGAAGCGCTGTCGGTAGCTGCCGGCGACATACTCGCCGGCCGCGGCGCGGGTCAGCGGCCGGCCGATTTCGGTCGTCAACTGTTTCGCGAGGGCGTTCAACTCACGCTGGCGGAGCGTCTCGATCAGCCCGGGTCGGAAGCTGACGCCGCGAGCCTGGCGTTCGGCAAGACCTTGCCCGATCAAATGTTCGGCGCGTGCGTCCATCGCGTGGCGAACCTCCGCGCCGAAACCGGCACCGCCGAGCGCGACCGGCTCGCGCGCGATCGCCTGCCGGTCCAGCCAGGTGGCGCCGCTCGCGGTAATCTGTTGTTCGATCGCCAGGTCCGAGCGGACCGCCAACGCGACCCGTCGCTGACCCCGCGCGTCGTCGAATTTGCGGAGTTCGACGATCGAGCCCGGCGCACTGTCGCCGGCGGCGTCGAGGTCGGCGAGTCTGACGTGGTGCGTGCGGCCATCGACGCCGTCGATCACGGCGAAGGCTGTGCCCTTCAGCTCGTCGTCGAGGCCGCGGGCGACCAGCCGGCCGACGACGGGATCGTCGAGGCTCTCGCCGGCCAACACGTAGCTCGCCGTGCCGCGCTCGATGCCGCGCTCCGAAAGCCCACGATGGATGCGCTTGATGATGTCGCCGCGCTCGCCGAGCTCGCGCAGCGTCGCCTCGGCCTTCTCTGATACCGACCACTGGCCGGGGCCGATCTGGTCGGCGAGTCCCAGTGACTCCAGCTTGCGCAGCCGTCCGACCTTGAGGGCATGGAATTCATCGGGCTGGCGGTCTGGATGCGGTGCGAGGTCGATGACGCCGGTCCGGTAGGTGTCGCGGGCGAGCTGGCGATCGAGATTGGTCCAGCGCTCTGCTTCGATCTGGCGTTCGAGCGTGCGGCGGATCTCCTGATCGGTCCGGACGCCGAGCTCCTGGGTGATCAGGTCGCGCGCGCGATCGCGCATGCCTTCCTTGATGTAGTCCCGCGCGATGACAAGATTTTCGCCGTCGTCGCGCACGCCGCGGAGGATCAGGTGGACGTGCGGATGTTCGGTATTCCAGTGCGCGACGCCGACCCAGTCGAGCCCGGTCCCGAGATCCTTCTCCATCTGGCCGACGAGCTCGCGAGTAAAGCCTTTGAGGTCGGACATCTCGACGGCGTCGTCGGGCGAGACGATGAAGCGGAAATGATGGCGGTCCTCCTCGCACCGTGCCGAGAAGGCCTTGGGATCGGCGTCGTCGATTTCGGGGCCGAACAGCCGGGCCTTCTCTCCATCCCGGGTGACGCCTTCGCGGCGCAGATAGCTCAAGTGGGTGGCGAGCGGCGCGCCTCGTCCCGTGTGGCGCACGACGCGCGCCTTGATCACGGCGCCGCGCGACCGGGCGGTGATGAAGCGATTGGCCTGGACCGAGGCGCGCTGGCCGCGGCCGAAGCGCGAGCGATGGCCGGGTCCGATCGCGCCCTTGCGTGAGACCGATCCGCCTGCGCGCTGGGCGGCGGCCAGCGCCTGGGCGATGAAGGGTCGCGCCCGGTGCGCGCTGGTCGAGCGGATGCGGCCCGGCCGGATGCGGAACTCGTCCTCGCCGCTCATTGTGCCCAGTTCGCACATCGCGCGATCGCGCTGATCTGCCGAGGAAAATACCGAAGTCGCAGGCTGCGCCTCTCATGCGCACATCGCGAATTTGCCGCATAAGTCCCTGAAAAAGCACGACCGACCCGAAGCGCACATCGCGCCCCTTTATCCTGCCATCGTGCGGTTGTGTTGCCTGCTTCTCCTCCCGAAGGTCGCCAGAAGACGCCGGGGCACGCTAGCCTGTCTTATTCACCGGGAAGGCGCGGAAGGCTGGCGGGAGTGGCGTAAGCCTCTGATCTGAATTAGGAACTGGGTGTCTAAGCCGAACCTGCCGCAGGGCAGAAAATGCCACAGGCCACACCCGCCATGACCGACGATATCGC
>NZ_JAFKMA010000002.1 GCF_017304635.1 Sphingomonas sp. | reverse complement strand
ATCGTGCGCGCATCGCGCGGCACGCCGACCCGCGAGCGCCGCGCGATCAATCTCGTCGATGACCGGCTCGGCGAACTGATTGGTCGTGAATATGTCCGGCGCTTCTTCGACCCGCAGCGCAAGGCCGCGATGCTGGTTCTGGCGAACAACGTGAAGGCCGCGCTGCGACGGCGGCTGGCCACAAACGACTGGATGACGCCCGCAACCCGCGATAAGGCGGTCGCCAAGCTCGATCGGATGACGGTTCAGGTCGGCTATCCCGACGTCTGGCGGGACTATTCCGGAATCAGGATCGTGCCCGGCGACCTCTACGGTAACGTCGAGCGGTCGATGAGCGCTGACTGGGAGCGCGAGCGCGCGATGCTCGCCAAGCCGGTCGATCGGCGGCTGTGGGATCTGACGCCGCAGACCATCAACGCCTACAATTCCGGACAGCAGCTCAAGATCGTCTTCCCCGCCGCGCGGTTGCAGCCGCCCTTCTTCAGCATGACCGCCGACCCGGCCGTCAATTACGGCGGGATCGGCGCAATAATCGGCCACGAATTGACGCACAGCTTCGACAACGCCGGTCGCCAGATCGATGTTTACGGCAACTTCAAGGATTGGTGGACGCCGACCGACGTCGCCGAGTTCGATCGCCGCATCGCCGTGCTCGGCGCACAATATGACGCGTTCGAGCCGTTGCCGGGACAACACGTCAACGGCCAGCTGACGATGGGCGAGAACATCGCGGACCTCGGCGGCCTGCTCGCCGCGCTGGACGCCTATCATGCATCGCTGGGCGGCAAGCCCGCACCGGTGATCGACGGACTGACCGGCGACCAGCGCTTCTTTCTGTCGTACACGCAGGTGCGGCGTTCTAAGGACAGCGACGACTTCATGCGAGCGACTCTGTCGAACGACGATCACGCCCCCAACCGGTTCCGCGTGATTGGCGCAGTGCGTAATGTCGATGCTTGGTATGGCGCGTTCGGCGTGAAGCCGGGCGAGAAATACTATTTGGCGTCAGGGTCGCGCGCACGGATTTGGTAGCGCCAGAGGCGACAATGCGCCCCCCTTCGGACATCTGTCGTGGCATCGGACAGACCCGTAAGCTGCCGTCAATTCGAGGCGTTTCCGTTTCTATGCGGCACAAAGAGTGCGGCTGGCCGTTGCGCAATCATCTCGAACGGCGGGAACTCTTCGATGTCGATAATCATCAATGGGTCGGCAACGGAAGTGCCAGCCGATCCGCGTGTCTCACTGCTCGATTTCCTGCGAGAGGAACTGCGCCTGCCGGGCACCAAGAAGGGATGCAATCAAGGGGCGTGCGGAGCATGCACGGTGCTCGCGGATGGTGAGCGCGTGCTCTCCTGCCTGGCGCTAGCGGTGCAATACGACGGCCGCGAGATCACGACGATCGAGGGCCTGGCCGACGAAGATGGGCTGCATCCGCTGCAGGCGGCGTTCATCGAACATGACGGATTTCAGTGCGGCTATTGCACCCCTGGGCAAATCTGTTCCGCGATCGGTATGGCAGTGGAGGCGAAGCGCGGCGTGCCGAGTCACGTCACTGCCGACCTTTGCGGCGACGTTGCGCTGACCCGCGATGAAATCCAGGAACGGATGAGCGGCAACCTCTGCCGCTGCGGCGCGCACAACGGGATCATCGATGCGATCCAGGAAATGCTCGCGGCGGAGGTGGCGGCATGAGCCCGTTCGATTATGCCCGCGCTGAGAATGTGGCTGACGCTTTGCGGCTGAGGAGCGCGCCCGCTGCCGCTTATCTCGGCGGCGGCACCAATCTCGTCGATCTGATGCGGGAAACGGTTGAACGACCGCGCAGCTTGGTAGATGTCACCGGCCTGTCCGCCGCGATCGAGGAGACGCCGGCCGGCGGGATGGTTATCGGTGCCGCGGCGAAGAACACGGCGCTCGCGGAGCACCATACCGTGCGAGCGCGATACCCGATGTTGTCTCGCGCCATCTTGGCCGGGGCTTCGGCTCAGATCCGCAACATGGCGACCGTCGGCGGCAATTTGCTCCAGCGGACGCGGTGCGCCTATTTCTACGATACGGACGGATCACGCTGTAACAAACGCTCACCGGGCTCTGGCTGCGACGCGATTGGGGGATTCAATCGCGGACATGCGATCCTGGGTGCGTCGTCGCAGTGCGTTGCGACGCAGCCGTCGGACATGTGCGTAGCGTTCGCGGCGCTCGATGCTGTGGTGCACCTGGAGCGTGCCGGCAGCAAACGCACCCTGCCGTTCGTCGAGCTACACCGCCTGCCGGGGGATCATCCGGAAATCGACACCGTGCTGGAGCCCGGCGAATTGATCACCGCGGTCGAATTGCCCGCCTTGCCGATCGCGTCAAACTCGACCTATCGCAAGGTGCGCGACCGGGCGAGCTACGCCTTTGCGCTCGTGTCTGTTGCCGCCGCGCTGAAAGTGACCGACGGCCGGATCAGCGACGTCCGCATCGCGCTTGGCGGGGTCGCCCACCGGCCATGGCGCGCGTTGAAGGCCGAGATGGTGCTGCGCGGCAAGCCGCCGGGCGACCAGTCATTTCGCGACGCCGCCATTGCCGAACTCGCAGACGCTCGGCCGCTAAGCGATAACGGTTTCAAAATCCCGCTCGCCACGCGGACACTCGTCGCCGTGCTGGGCGAGTTGGCGGGAGGCGCGGCATGAGCATCGTCGATAACGCGAAGGGGATCGCGCAGGGTCTTCTGCAAGGCGCGATAGCCAAGTTGGTGCCGCTGGCGCCCGACAGCTGGATACCGGGGGGCAGGCCCGACCCGCTTATTGCGCGCAAGCATGGCCTGATCGGTTCGCCGGTGTCGCGGCTCGACGGACCGCTGAAGGTGACGGGTGCCGCCCGGTTCGCCGCGGAGTTCGCTTTCGACGACATGACCTATGCCGCGCTCGCCTTTGCAAAGATCCCGCGCGGACGGATCGTCTCGATCGACAGCGCCGCGGCCGAGTCCGCACCCGGCGTCGTGCTGGTGATGACCCATCGCAATGCGCCGCGTATGAACACGCCTGGCGTGTTCGGGTCGTCGCCGACTGCGGTCGGCCCCGCCGACCTGCCGATCCTACAGGACGACCGCGTTCACTGGAACGGCCAGCCGATCGCCTTGGTGCTGGCGGAAACGCAGGAGCAGGCCGATTACGCCAAATCGCTGCTCAACTTCACGTATGAGGCCGAGCCTTCGACGACAACTCTCGAAGAAGCGAAAGCGAACGGCGTCGAGCAGGGCCTCTTCATGGGCGAGCCGCTACTTGACGAGGTCGGCGATGCCGAAGGCGCGCTCCGCGATGCGCCGCATCGGGTCGATCACCTCTATCGGACGCCGCGCCACAACCACAATCCGATCGAACCGCACGCCGCGACGATCGCGTGGATCGACGGCGAACTGATCCTGCACGACGCAAGTCAGATGGTCACGGCGCAGGCGCAAACGATCGGCGAGGTGTTCGGCCTCGAGCCGGGACAGGTTCACCTGACCTCGCCCTATGTCGGCGGCGGGTTCGGCTGCAAGGGGCTGTGGGATCACCAGATCATCGGCGCGGCCGCGGCCAAACTGGCCGCGCGGCCGGTGCGCATCACGTTGTCGCGCGAAGGCGTCTATCGCGTGGTCGGCGGACGCACGCTGACCGAGCAGCGGGTCGCGCTTGGCGCGAACCCCGACGGCAGCCTCGAAGCGGTCATCCATACCGGCCTGTCGGTGATGACGCCGCACAACAACATGCCGGAACCCTTCATCTTGGGCACGCGTGCAGCTTACGCGTCGCCAAACATCAAGCTGCAGACGAATGTCGCGAGGATGAACATGCTCGCAAACACGTTCATGCGAGCGCCGGGCGAGTCGGTCGGGACATTCGCGCTTGAATCGGCGATTGATGAGCTTGCGGTCGAGCTGGACATGGATCCGATCGAGCTCCGGATCAGGAACGAGCCCGACAAAGATCCGGTCTCCGGACTGCCCTTCTCGTCGCGCCACATCGTCGAGGCATGGCGCAGCGGCGCGGAACGGTTCGGCTGGGCCGAGCGAAGCGCGGTGCCGGGGATGCGCCGCGATGGCGAGTGGCTGGTCGGCATGGGCTGCGCGACCGGCACCTATCCCTACTACCGCATGCCGGGGGCGGCGGCGCGCCTCACGCTGGTTCTTGACGGCGACGGTGTTCGCGCCAAGGTCGCGGTCGCCGCGGCGGAGATGGGGATGGGCACGTCGACCACCACCGCGATCGTTGCGGCGGAACGGCTCGGCCTGCCACTCGAGCGGGTCGAAATTGCCTATGGCGACTCCGCGATCCCCGGCGCGATCATGGCGGGCGGATCGCAGCAGACCGCAGCGATCGGCGCCGCGGTGATTGCGGCCCACAATGCGCTGGTCGCCGAGTTGCTGACGCTGGCCGGCAACGACTCGCCGCTCGCTGGTCTGTCTCCCGACGACGTCGGCAGCGAGGATGGCGGGCTGGCCAAGCTCGACGATCCGGCCCGCCGTGAAAGCTACGCGTCGATCCTCGCCCGCGCGCAACGTGATCAGATCGAGGTCACGCAGAAAGGAACGCCGCCGCTCGAGCTGATGCACTGGTCGATGCACTCTCACAGCGCCATCTTCTGCGAAGTGCGGGTGAACAGCGTCACCGGTGAACCTCGCGTCAGCCGCATCCTGGGCTCGTTCGATTGCGGCCGGATCCTCAATCCCAAGACCGCGCTTAGCCAGTTCCGCGGCGGCATCATCATGGGCCTCGGCATGGCGCTGATGGAGGAAACGCAGTTCGATGAACGTAACGGGCGGATCATGAACCCGAGCCTCGCCGAGTATCACGTGCCGGTCCACGCCGACCTGCCCGAGATCGATGTGATATGGACCGACATACCCGACCCGCACACGCCGATGGGCGCGCACGGGATTGGCGAGATCGGCATTACCGGCGTCGCAGCGGCAGTGGCGAATGCGGTCTACAACGCTACCGGAACGCGCATTCGCGACCTGCCTATAAGGCTCGACAAACTCTTTTTGACGGCGGGCGAAAGCTGACCTGCATTGGCGAACCACGGGCGGGATTGCGCCCCTTTGTCGTCGTTCGACGAGGGATCGAAGAACCTCAAGAGCAGACATGCATAAGAACTAGTCTCGGATCAGAAGCACGACCTCTCCGTTCAGAAGCGAATTCGAAACCGTCTGTCAGGTGAGGTCGGCGCGATGCGGCAGCCTCCAGCCCGGCCTGAAGAAGTGGCAGGTGTAGCCGTTGGGGATGCGCTCCAGATAATCCTGGTGCTCGGGCTCCGCCTGCCAGAAGTCGCCTAGCGGAGACACCTCGGTCACCACCTTGCCCGGCCAAAGGCCGGAGGCGTCAACGTCGGCGATGGTTTCCTCCGCCACCGCCTTCTGCTCGGGCGTGGCGTAGAAAATCGCGGAGCGGTAGCTTGCGCCCCGATCGTTGCCCTGCCGGTCGCGCGTCGTCGGATCGTGGATTTGGAAAAAGAACTCGAGCAGCGCACGATACGTCGTCCGCGTCGGATCGAACACGATCTCGATCGACTCGGCATGGTTGCCGTGGTTGCGGTAGGTGGCGTTAGGCACCTCGCCGCCGGAATAGCCGACGCGCGTCGAGACGACGCCGGGCAACTTGCGGATCAGGTCCTGCATTCCCCAGAAGCACCCACCGGCCAGCACCGCGCGCTCGGTGCTCATGCCACGTCCTCCACCTGCGTGAGATAATTGCCGTAGCCCTGGGACGCCATTTCGTCGCGCGGCACGAACCGTAGCGACGCGGAGTTGATGCAGTAGCGCAGCCCGCCCCGGTCGCGCGGGCCGTCGTCGAAGACGTGGCCGAGATGGCTGTCGCCGTGCTTCGAACGCACTTCGGTCCGGGTCATGAACAACGACTTGTCGACCAGTTCGGCGACGTTGGCCGGCTCGATCGGCTTCGTGAAGCTCGGCCAGCCGCAGCCGGATTCATACTTGTCCGCGCTGGCGAAGAGCGGTTCGCCGGAGACGACGTCGACGTAGATGCCCGCCGCCTTGTTGTGGAGCAGCGCGCCGGTGCCGGGCGCCTCCGTGCCGTTCTGCTGCGTGACATAATGCTGCTCGCAGCTCAGCGAGGCGACCGGCAACCGTTCCTAGGAGCGTCGAGCGGCAGACGACGTTGCCGGTCGCCGGGTCGACCACCGCGTCAGCGGCGTTGTACATGTTGCGGACGATCTGGGCGTTGGTCTGAGTGTAGACCACGTGCGATTCGCCATATTGGACATAGGCCGAGCCGCGCCAGCTGCCGCCGAACTTGGCGTCGAGGCCGCCGACGAAGCGCTTGGTCGTCGTGTCGTTGACGTCGTGCGTGGGACCGACCTCGATCGAGTTGCGCCCTAACGTGAAGGAGGTCAGCCCGGCATTGGCCATCGCGGCTTTCACCGCCTGCGGCAGATAGGCGTTGTCCGAGAAGATCGTGAACGCGTTCGCGCCGATATTGAAGGTCTCGAGCGTCGCCAGATAGTCCGAGTGAAGCTTGCCGTAGAGGCCTTCGCCATAAAGCGTCAGGTTCGGCGTGGCTTCCCAGGTCACCCGACCGAACACGTTGGCCAACTGCAGCGACGGCAGGAGATTGGTGCGCCGGGCGGTACCGTCACCGCCACTCATCAGACCCGACGTGACATATTGCCCCTTGTTGAATGCGATCAGCGAACCGTCCGGCGCGAACTGCATGTTGGCGAGCGCCGTCGGACACGCGACGGCCCCCGCGGCATTGCGGCAGCCGGTGATCAGCCCGCCGCGCGTGCCGTTCGAGTCTTCGACGTTCGGGGCGATCACCTGGTACGGGGAGGTCGTGCTCTCGCCGATAATGCCCCAGCCCTGCTCCGCCCAGGTCCGCCCGTTATAGTCGAGGTTGATCCCCTTCTGGCGGAAGAAATCCCCCGAGACGACGAGGTTGAGTTTGTTGTCGGGCGTACCGAACCCGAGCGTCAGGTTTGCCTTCATCGATGGTGCGTCGCCGCGACCGGCGACCCCGCCCTGAACGTTCCCCTTCACACCCTTGAACTTGGAATCGAGCACGAAATTGACGACGCCGGCCAGGGCATCCGAACCATAGGCGGCCGAGGCGCCGCCGGTGACGACATCGACCCGGCTCACCAGGCCTTGCGGAATGAGATTGGCGTCGGTGGTCCCGTAGAGCGTCGTCGGCGCGATACGGCGCCCATCGAGCAGGACGAGCGTGCGGAACGGCCCAAGACCGCGCAACGCGAGGAGATTGGCGCCAGCACCCGACGTGCCGAACGCGGCGCCGGCCGAGGACGGCCGCTGCGATCCGCGAAGCACGGGAATCTGATTGAGCGAATCGGCGAGGTTCCCCGGCTGGGCGGCGACGAGCTGCGCGGTCGACACGACGGTGACCGGGGTCGGGGCCGAGGCACCATTGGTGACCGTGCGCGAACCGGTGACGACGATGTCCTTGCCTGTGTCGGCGTCGGGCTGGTCCTTGGCGGGCTCGGTCGGTTTCTTGTCGTCAACCGGCTTGGTCTGGGCACATGCCGGCGCTGCGGCGGCGATCAGTCCAAGGACGCTGACACCAACGAGTACCCCGTATTTGCGTCGCGAATTGCGGGACCACGTCATACCTTCTGTCCTCCTCTCTGAACCCGCCGCACTCTGAGTTGCGTGTGGGTTGCCGATGCAGGGATCGACCGTGCCAGTAGAGGCGGAGCGATTGGACGCGACAAACGAAGCTTTTCCGCTTCGCATGAGCCAAGCTTAGGTGAAATGGTGGTCAGGCGGCGATGGGTGGCAGATGCGGTGTCTTGATTTCGTCGCGCAGCCAGCGCTCGATCCGACGGATCTTCATGGTATGCTCTTCGCCCCGGCGGCACGCGAACCAGTATTTGTACTGGCTGATGAGATCGTGATCGAACGGCGCCACGAGCCGGCCGGCTGCGAGATGCGACGCAACGATCACGCGCGGCAACAGCGATATGCCGAGACCGTCCAAGGCGGCTTGTACCGAGACGTTGAGCGTTTCGACCTGGAGCTCCCGGCCGCCGGCGACGGTGCGTCCGGTCCCGGCAAACCAGTTGGTCCAACCCTGCGCATGCTCGCGCACCAGCACGCGCTTCGCCTGCAGGAGGTCGTCGACCGTGTGCAGGTTCTCTGCCAGCGCCGGCACGCAGATCGGCGTGTAGGCGAGGTCGGCGATTTCCTTGGCGTAGAGGTCGGCGGGCGGATTGATCGAAAAGCGGATCGCGACATCGAGCCCGTCTGCCACCAGGTCCATCACCGAATGCGCGACGACCAACTGAAGCTCGAGTTGCGGGTTGGCGAGCTCGAACGCCCGGATGCGGTGGGTCAGGAAGGCGTTGGCAAAGGCGGGTGCGCAGGTCATGCGCAGGACGCGCGGATTGCGGACCTGTTGCACGGCGGCCGCGCCATTGCGCAGCTCGTTGAAACCCCGTTGGACGAACTGGTTGAGGATGTCGCCCGCCGAGGTCAGGCTGACCTTGCGGTGTTGCCGGACGAACAGGGGTTGGCCGAGCGTCGTCTCGAGATTGCGGATTTGATAGCTGATGGCCGACGGCGTCAGGCTCATTTCCTGCGCCGCCAGTTGGAAGGAGCCGAGCCGAGCCGCAGCTTCGAACGCGCGCAGCGCGCTCAACGATGGCAGAACGTCCAATGGCCCTCCTCTTGCCCAATCTTCGGTTGAGCCAGATTCAGCCTAAAACGAAAAGCTTCGTTTGTCGCGGACAAGTCGACACGGTCTTCTAGCGAGCACGACGCGGCGGATGACCGCGAGAAAGAGAGACCATGGCGGCCATCGTCACCGTTGTTCACATGCACCCGAAACCCGGCCAGCGCGACGCGCTGCTTGCGGCCGTCGAGACGATCGCGTCCGACATCCGCGCGGAAGCCGGCTGCGACCTCTACGCGCTCCACACGACCGACGACAGCGTCGTGACCATCTCGAAATGGGCCGATGGTGATGCGCTCGCGGCGCACGCGAAGGGCGAGCCGGTCGTCAGGCTTCGCGCTGCAATCGCCGACCTCGTGACCGGGCCGTCGTCGATCCTGCGCCTGTCGCCCACCAACACGGCGAGCGCCGAGCGAGCGGAGCTCTGAGGGTGCTCAATCGACGCACCGTCCTGATTACTGGAGCGGCACGCGGACAGGGTGCGGCCGCCGCCCGGCTCGTCGTCGAGGCAGGCGGCCGGGTTATCGTCAGCGATATTCGGGTGCCCGAGGGCGAGGCGATCGCCACCGAACTCGGCGCCGCCGCTACCTTCGTTCGCCACGATGTCGGCGACGAAAACGATTGGCGCCATGCCATCGAAATCGCGACGCAGATGGGGGGCCTGCACGGTCTCGTGAACAACGCCGGCGTGCTCCTGACGAAGGGGCTGAGGGAGACGACGCTGGACGAGTGGCAGAAGCTTGTTCGGGTCAACCAGACCAGCTGCTTTTTGGGGATGCGCGCCGCAGCGCCGCTGATCGAGCAATCGGGGGGTGGGTCGATCGTCAACATCTCGTCGATCGCCGGGCTGCGGGGTTCGGCCCGCAACTTCGCTTATGGCGCGACCAAATGGGCGATGCGCGGCATGACTCGTGCCGCCGCGGTCGATCTCGCGCCGCGCGGCATCCGCGTGAACGGCATCTATCCCGGCTCGATCGATACCGAGATGTTGTCGATGTGGACGCCCGAACGGCGGGCGGAATGGCTGCAGCGGGTGCCGCTCGGACGCATGGCCGAGCCGTCCGAAGTGGCCCATCTCGTCTTGTTCCTGCTGTCAGACGAGAGCCGCTTCATCACCGGGGCCGAGATAGCGGTTGATGGCGGGAGTTCTGCGACATGACCGCCATTCTCACTGGAAAAGTCATCATCGTGACGGGGGCAGCGCGGGGCCAGGGCGCCGCCGAGGCCGAATTATTCGTGAAGGAAGGTGCGCGCGTCGTACTGACTGACCTGCGCGACGCGGGTCAGGACGTAGCAGCCTCGCTTGGCGAACAGGCCCGCTTCGTCCGCCACGACGTATCGAACCCCACCGACTGGGACACCGTGATCGCCACCGCCGAGGACTGGGGGGGCGGGATTGACGGCCTCGTCAACAACGCCGGCTTGCTCGACCCCGCGCCACTTTTGGAAACGAGTCTTGAGCTCTGGGAACGCCATATCGCCGTCAATCAGACCGGCGTCTTCCTTGGCATGCAAGCGGCGATACCGGCGATGCTGCGTCGTGGCGGCGGGTCGATCATCAACGTCTCGTCCAGCGTTGCCATGCGGAGCGCGCCGCGCGGGTTCGCCTATGGCGCCAGCAAATGGGCGGTGCGCGGCATGTCGCGCGCCGCAGCCATCGATCTTGCCGCTTCCGGTATCCGGGTTAATTCGGTGTATCCGGGCCCGACCGATACCGGCATGCTTGACGCCTGGTCACCAGAGCGTCGCAAGGCGGCACAGTCACGTATCCCGCTCGACCGGTTCGGACGCGCCGAGGAAATTGCCCCGGCGGTTCTGTTCCTGCTGTCGGATGCGGCGAGCTTTGTGACCGGCGCCGAAATCTCGGTCGACGGTGGCTTTACCGCCTAACCCACAGGAGGAATCATGAGCGAGACCGTAAGCGGCGTCGAACTGCGTTCGCGCGTCGAGGCCGATGCTACCCTGACGATCACGCTTGAGACGGTCGAACACGAAAAACCGATCGGGGACGAGATCCTCGTTCGCATGGCAGCGGCGCCGGTCAATCCGTCGGATCTCGTCCTGGTGTTGGGGCCGGCCGATCTCGAAACAATGCGAGCGACGGCCGATGGGTTGGTGTTCGATATCCCGGCGTCGCGAATGTCCGCCCAGGCGAATCGTATCGGCCAGTCGCTGGTGGTCGGCAATGAGGGCGCCGGGATCGTAGAAGCGGCTGGTCCGGACGCCCAACAACTGATCGGTCGTAAGGTGGCGCTGACTGGAGGCGGCATGTACGCCAGCCTCCGCAAGATCAGCGCCACGCAAGCGATCGAACTGCCGGATGAGGTCAGTCCCGCCGACGGCGCCTCGGCGACGATCAACCCGATGACGGCCCTGGCCATGGTCGAGACGGCGCGGATGGGGGGTCACCAGGCGATCGTTCATACGGCAGCTGCGTCGAACCTCGGGCAGATGCTCAACCGCGTCTGCATCGAAGACGGAATCGGGCTGGTCAATATCGTCCGATCAGCAGCGCAGGCCAAAATCCTGCGCGATGCCGGTGCGCGCTATGTCGTCGATAGCTCGGCGGCCGATTTCTCGGAACAGCTCGACGCCGCGCTGAGTGCCACGGGCGCGGTGCTTGCGTTCGACGCCATCGGTGGTGGCGATCTCGCCGCACAGATCCTGGTCGGAATGGAGGCCGTCGCCAGCCGTGGCGCTGCCTTCAGCCGGTACGGGTCAGCGGTCCACAAGCAGGTCTATATCTATGGCCGGCTCAATCCGGCTCCGATCGCGGTCACCGGCAGCATCGGCATGGCGTGGGGCATTGGTGGATTCCTGCTCTCGTCCTTCCTTGCTCAAGCGGGCCCGGAGCGCGCGACGGCGATGCGCCGCCGGGTCATGGCCGGCCTGCGCACGACCTTCGCAAGCAGTTATGCCGGAACGGTCAGCCTGACCGACTTGCTGGAACCCGACACGCTGCGCAAGCTGACGCGCCGAGCGACGGGCGAGAAATACCTGGTCGACCCCTCCCTGCGCGATCCCGCATAGCTTTAGGGGCGGACAATCGACAGCGCGACGCCCTGCCCCACCCCGACGCACATTGTCGCAAGCGCCCGAGTGGCATCTGTCGCGGCAAGCGAGCGGGCCGCCGCGAGAGCGATCCGCGTACCCGACATGCCAAGCGGATGGCCAAGCGATATCGCGCCGCCATTCGCATTCACGTGCGGAGCATCGTCCGGCAGCCCAAATTGGCGCGTGCACGCCAAGACCTGCGACGCGAACGCCTCGTTGAGTTCGATGACGTCGAAGGCGCTGATATCGAGTCCGAGGCGGTCGCAGAGCTTTCGGGTCGCTGGGACCGGGCCGATCCCCATGACCCGCGGCGCGACGCCGGAAACGGAGGCGCCTTCAATGCGCGCCAGCGGGTTGAGACCGTAGCGCGCGACCATGGCCTCCGAGGCCAGCAATAGTGCCGCAGCCCCATCGTTCAAACTCGAGGAATTGCCGACGGTTACGGTACCGTCGCGCCGGACGTACGGGCGAAGTGCGGCCAGGCTTTCGGCCGATGTGGCCGGTCGCGGATGCTCATCGACGCTCACGCGTGCCGCATGGTTGCCAGCGGTCACGGTGACGATTTCGTCCGTGAACCACCCACGCGCCCTTGCGACCTCGGTTCGTTGTTGGCTGCGCAGCGCGTAAGCATCCTGATCCTCGCGGGAAATTGCGAAGTCGGACGCCAGATTCTCGGCGGTTTGCGGCATCGTGTCGACGCCCCAAGCGGCCTCGAGCTGCGGGTTCACGAACCGCCACCCAAACGTTGAGTCGAACATCGCCACGTCGCGGGCGAACGGCGTTGCCGACTTGCTGAACACGTACGGCGCGCGACTGGCACTCTCGACGCCGCCGGCAATAACCAGCCCGGCGTCACCGGTTGCGATCATTCGGCTGCCCACGATCACTGCTTCCAATGCGGAGGCACAAAGGCGATTGAGGGTTATCCCGCCAACGGCTGCCGGAAGCCCGGCAAGGAGCGCCGACATTCGGGCGACGTTGCGATTGTCCTCGCCAGCCTGATTGGTCGACCCCAGCAGAACATCGTCGACGTCGTTCCAGTCGATCTGAGGGAAATCGTCCATCAAGCCGCGGATGGCGATGGCCGCGAGGTCATCCGGTCTCACAGCCGCCAGTGCGCCGGCATAGCGGCCGATCGGTGTCCGCCGGCCACCACACAGAAAAACGGGTTCGCCCTTCATGTCATCCACCCCATCCTGAACAGCACGGTGGAATGACGACGATCAGAAGGGCCGGCAAACGAGGGTTTTCACCGCGACACGAGATCAACTTGAGCGAATCCCGGCGGCGACTGACAGTGAGCGGCCTGCACGTGTGGCCTAAACCATCGGCAGTTCGAACAGCGCCAATCAGGCGGAGCGAGATGCGTGTGAGCCTTATCGTCGTGCGGATCGGAATTCTTCGGCGCCGATACGCTGATGCAGCCAGCGTGCTAGTGCATATCGAGGGGGAGCTCAGCGGGCATCTCGCCGCCGACGACACCGCCAGCGCGTGCCTCGTGCCGTACACTTGGTCGAGCAAGTTCCGACTGAGAACGGCAATGCGTATCGAGCTGCCCGGCAGTCGATAGCCGATCTCTTTGTTCACCATCGCATAGGCGGCTGCGTCAGTCGCCCGTCGAGCGTGCGATCGTACGCGCCTGAGAACTGCGCGCCGGCATTTAGGGACAGGTCGCCACCGCCAAGCAGCGCATGAGTACTGTCGGTTTCTGATTTGGGTCGGCGGGGGCTTCGAACTGACTCATTGGTTCGTCCGGGTAAAAATAGCGCGAATGGTGGCCACTGCCCTCGTCCTTTCCGTCGGCGCCGTAATTTGGCTGGAAGCAGCGATCGGTCTGTTCAGTGTTATTCCCCTGCTGAAGGTGCAGTAGGTGATGTCGCCGCGTCGCGACCGTCGGACATAGACCTGTCCACAGACCAGCGAGCGCGGACACGACAGAATAGCGCGCCAAACGGCACCAAGTTCGGGTTGGTCGCTCGCTTGAGACAATTGTTTTTCCACGACCTCCCGCGTTCGCGAACCAAAGCGATCTAGCAACCGATCCGTAAGGTCGTCGAGCTTGTCAGCGCGGTGATCGTTGTCGTGCATCGGATAGGTCCGAAACGGCAACACCATCAATCGCGGACATCGCCAAGGCAGGAATTGTCGCAACACGTACGCTGGCGTCCGCACGGGCGCCTTGGCGAAGGCTTATTCGCTACAACCGCAAGTGGGCCGGTTTCAGACTGTCCGCTCTTGGGCTGCTGGCGGCAACAGTGGACGTTGGCCGATCTTGCGTCGGATCGAGACCAGCTAGATCTGACCGGCTTCCTTCAACTCCTTTAGCCGCTCGATCAAATACCCAGCCGAACCATCGGTCGTCAGCGACTGTATGCGGGCCACGAGCGATGCATCGGCAAGATTGATCGTCACCTTGCCAAGGCAAGCGGCAATGAGCAGTTCGAGGACGATATCGTGCTCGCTAGCGTCTGCGTGATGGATCAGCTTTTCGAGCGCAGCCGCGCGCTTGCCCTCCTTCGCCTTCTCCGTCCAGACGAGTTCGTCGCGGGTCGCCGCGCGCAGGAACGAACTCCGTAACACGGTGTCGGTCCACTTTTGCAACAGATAGTCCTGATGGTCGAGAATCGTCGCCACCGGATAATGCCGTTCGCCGAGTTTGGGCTTGTCCGGCTGACCGACAGCGCGCTGGTACTGGATCGCCGCTGCCGCCGCGCCGATCACGTGTGCCTGGCTGCAACCGGCGTTGCTGTAAAAGGATTTGGGTCCGAGTTCGGGCGCAGCGAGCTGAGCAGGATGAAGGAGCGCATTGGCGGTCAAGCCGGCCGTGCCGGCGCCGACAAGGCTTTGGCGCCGTTCGAGCAAGGCGGGTGGCAATGGTGGGCCGTGCTGGGCCCAGCGATCGTAGAGTTCGAGCTCCCTGCACCACGGGCAAGCATCGCTCCCGCCATCCGGCATGGGTAATTCTTCGACGACATGGACGGTGTTGGGCCCCAACCGTCCGCAAAACGCCACCCACTCCTCAGGATCCTCGTCGGTATGGATGCCGATTACGAAGTTGACCTTCCCGGCAAATCCTTCGGTTCGAAGCATCTTATCGATCTGCGCGACGCGATCGGTGCCGCTCGCGACGTCCTCAACGATCGTGATTTCGTCACCTGTCTTGGCCGCGCGAATGATCGCGGCGGCCTTGGCGCGATCGCCAGTATCGGTGGCAGCACCGAGCGCCGGCAAATGGAGAACCAGGATCTTGCCAAACCGCGATTCGAGCTCAACCTCGACCTGTCCGGCGAATTTCCAGGCGGCGTCGTGGCTTGGCGCGAGCACCGCCAACTGCGGCCCGAAGCCAGCGAGCGTCGTCGCCAGCTTTGCCCTGAACGGTGCCGTCTCGCGTATCTCGTCGAGATCGAGCCTGATCATGTGATGCGGCTGCCGTGTCGCGTCGAGCCTCACCCCATCGGCATGCAGGCGAACCACCTGCGTTTCGGCATAATCGTCGAAGAAACGCCGGTACCGCTGCGCATCGGGTTTGCGGAGTCGGTAGGACACGTCCTCATAAGCGAGCGGAAAATAGACCTGGCGGTCGATCTCGATCGTCGCGGTCGCCTCGTCGTCATCCTTGTACGAAAACCGCTGATCACTCACCATATTAGAGAGCCGCGGTAGGTCGCTATCGGCCAGCGCGAACAAGGCGAGAAAGGTCGGATCGCAGCGATGACCGCTATCGGCGCTCGCTTCTTTCAGGACTTTGCCCAGGCTGCCGGATTGGGTCGCACTGATGAGGATGAGAACTCGTGTCTTATCTTCGGGCGCCGCGCCGACGTCGGCATCGATACGCTTGAGGATGCGAAGCGCCTCATCCTTCGCGGCAGTACTCCCGTCGTTATAGCCCGGCAGAATTTCCAACCTTGGCATGGGCATTGCGAGATGCTCGCTGGCGATCCGCGCCGCGTGCGACGCCAGCGATGAGATCGACCAGGTATCGACGACAATTGCCTGACGGTCCTTGAGATGCTCAAGCATCCAAAACGCGATCGCATCGAGCGCATCGCGATCGATCTGGATGTTGCCGACCCGAATGAAGTTGCTAACGATCTTGCCGCTCGGTGCGCGAAACGACGTGCCAGGCGGTGCGCTCAGCAAGGCCTTTGACCGCTCGACCAGATAGCCGAACTCGGCCTGGCGGAGCTGGTCGACGAGCTCTGCAGGCACGAATCCGGCGAGGTCGTCGGAGATCAGCGAGGTGTTGAGCGCGCGCGACAGATACGGCTGCGCCTGATGCGCGTAGAGGAGGTAAACGGAGCGATCCCTCGCGCGCCCGAACATGTCCGCTGGCTCGCCGACCAGGTCGCGGACAGGCCCGGTCCATTCCGCAGGATCGGCGGCGATGATCGCAGGATCGACCGACCATTCGACCGGCAGTCTGATGACAACGGGCTCGGTCGCGAGACCCTGCTGGCGCAGGGCCTCCAGGATGTCGCCGATCGTCTGGCCTTTCTCGGCCTGAACGATCCGGAGCGGCTGCTTGCGACCGGTGCCGCTGACGGAAGTTCGGAAGGTGTACAAGCCAGCGCCGTTAGGACTGCAGCGCGTCCGGGTAGATGATCGTCCAGTGCGTACCCTTGACCGGCGGATGCTCGCCCGGGACCGGGACCATACGCTCGGCGTCGTGGCGCGAGCCGTCGAGCACATACCAATGCCGTCCGGTCCGCAAGGTCACGAATCCCTCGATCCGTCGCGCCGCCCCAATCGCAATCACCGTGCCGCGGCCGGCATTGGGATCATCGGCATTGCTGCTGAGTTGTTCGTGGAGGAGCTTGTCCATCAGTCGGTCGTCGGCCCAATCGTCATACCCCCGGCCAACTTCGCTTGCCCTGAATCCCTCCAATATGCCCGGCCCGAAATCCGAGACGCTGGCTTCGATCAGGTTGAGACGATCCTGCCGTTGGCCGGCAATATAGTCGCGCAGCAGCGGGAAGCCGGTGGCGCGCTCGAGCGCCTGATCCTTGGCCTCCAGGTTCTTGCGGAATTTGAGCACGCGAACCGCGCCTGCGGCGCGGGCATAGGCATAGCCGTTCGAATGCAGTTCTCGAAGGAAGTCGATTAGATCGCTCTTCCCGATCGCGGTCAGGTCTTCGTCAATGTTGCGCGCGATCGCCCCGACCTCGACGCGGCGCATCATCGAAACGACGACATGCTTAAACGCACTGACATAGTCGCCGTGCTCGCGCAGCGCGGCCGCGACGGGTTCGGTCCCATCGAACTCGACCAGACGCTGGGTGCGCCCGCCGACGCCGGCGAGGCCGCCTCGGCGGACCGAGACCAGGTTTTTCACGACCTCTAGCGGAAGCCGGAGCGCGTCGTTGCCGTCGGGCACGACCGTGCCGCCGGTCTGCAAGGTCAGCAAATAAGCGAGTGACAGCGCCGGCGTCTCGTCATTGTCGAAGTCAGGATCGGCAAAAACCGGCCAGGCCTTGATGCCCGGCGACAGCAACGTGAAGGCGTCGGTGCTGTCCATCGCAGCCGCGACCGCCAAGGCAAGCCAGGTTTCGCGCAAAAAAACTTCGGGCTGCGGGGAAGCAATCCGCAGCACGGTGCGCGACGACGGGGTACGCGCGGTGAAGCGGCGCAGGAGCGTCTCGATCTCAGCGATGCCGTCATTGGTTGTGATCGTATGAGTTGGCCTCATACTAGTCCCGCCTCCCCCACCCCCGCAGGGATCCTCGAAATCGAGTTAGACGTTAAGTGCATCCGCGCAAAGAATTTCTCGATCCAAATCTGACACTATTGCGGGCATGAGGCCATGCGACGCAGGTCGATGTCGCCGGGCCGGCCAGACGCGGCGAACAAGTGTGGTCGACAGACCATTTCAACATTGCCATGGGCGGCGCAGCCAGGATTTCGGAGGGTGCGATGCTGGACGACGATCAGCGAAACGAAATCGAGCGCGCGCGTGCGACCGTCACGACGACAATGCGGCCCACCGTTCCCGAACTCGAAGCGGTGATGCACACGCCATTTCCCGTGCTGGACCACGGATTCATCCGCGTCGTAGACTATATGGGTGATGATAGCGCTGTGGTGCAGGCAGCACGCGTTTCCTATGGTCGTGGAACACGTAAAGTCAGCGAAGATCGCGGTCTCATCCGCTATTTAATGCGCCACTGGCACACCACCCCGTTCGAAATGTGCGAAATCAAGCTTCACGTTAAGTTGCCGATTTTCGTCGCCCGGCAGTGGATCAGGCATCGCACGGCTAACGTAAATGAGTATTCTGCTCGCTATTCGATACTTGATCGTGAGTTTTATATTCCGGAGCCCGACCAGATCGCGCCTCAATCTGCGGCAAACAAGCAGGGTCGCGCTGAGCCTGTCGATACCAATGCCGCCGAGGCGGTTCGCGCGCTGCTACGGGGCGAAGCTGAACGTGCCTATGACAACTATCTCTGGATGCTCAATGATGAGGGAGGCAATCATGAGCCCTCCCGCCCCGGCGTCGCTCGCGAGCTAGCTCGGATTGGTTTAGGTCTTAACACGTACACTCAATGGTACTGGAAGGCTGATCTTCACAACCTCCTCCGTTTCCTGCGTTTAAGGGCTGATCCTCACGCCCAATATGAAATTCGCGCATATGCCGAAGTGATGCTCGACATTGTCAAACGCTGGGTCCCGATGGCTTATGAGGCATTCGTGGAATATCAGATGAACACGGTTTCGCTTTCAGCGACTGCTGCCGACATCGTCCGACGCGCGCTATCGGGTGAAGCGATTAGTTTTGAGACTTCAGGTCTCTCGCGCCGCGAATGGGACGAACTTGATGCCGCGCTCGGGATAACTAATCAGCCCTGAATGTGCGGAGATCCTTTGCGGGCGTTCCGCGGTCGTGATCTCAGGTTTAGTACTCTTCAGAAACCACGGGACGCAGGAGAGCTAGGCCGCTTTCTTTCCGTCCCAGTAGCGATGTTCCTCCACGTCATCACGGAAGTCGAACAGCATGGGGATCGGCGGCTGGTCACATCGCATCGCATTATAGGCCTCGACGTCGGTACCTAGCTGCACACAATCGCCAACGATTTGCTGGCGTCGCTGGATGAAGGCCTTTTGCATATGTTCTCGCGGAGCATCCTTCATAATCGCCCAGAACGTGTATTGGACGCCCCCTTTGCTCACGCGCACCGCGTGATTAACCCGATAACGCCTGCCTTCGGGGTCAGTGGCATATTCTTCGCGCAGGGCTGCAGACATATCCTCCGCCAGCTTATCGAACGGGTCCACCCGGGGCATTTCGATCATCCGTTTCACAACGCCCCATTGCGCGGCTTCACGAGTCGTCGCAGGAACATGGCCGTTCTCGCGCTCAAACGCGTGCCAGACTTTCTGAAGTTGCTCACGATAGGTCGCCATCTTTCGCTCCTACAGTTCAGCCGGGGCAACATCGCCCCAACCGTCAACCAACGCAGATCCTGCGAGATGCTGGCGGACCTTCACCTTGTGACGCGCCAACCAGTTGTACCTGTCCATTTTGCGCTGAAGTTGGCCGACCACGATACCTGGGTGCCGCTGGATACGCCGCGCGAAGGCCATGACGTCCTTCTCGGCGATATAAGGATACTTGCGTACATAGAACGACGCGAGTTCATCGGTCGGCACACACGCATTTTGCGCCGCCTTGTTCGCCTTTACTTCGCAGGCCGGAAGCGCCTCGTCTCCTACACCTTCGATATCAACATCCACCGTGTCCGCGTTTAGCTCACCGCGACCATCCAAGTTAAGCACGTGCTCGATCTCGTGGCGTAGGACGAACCAGAAATTGTCGATGCGGTCGTGCCGTGTCGTCATTCCGATCACAGGCGACTTGTCATCAATCCAGAAGCAGACCCCGTCGATGTTAGCCTTAGGCAGGGTCTCGACAACTACGAAGCGCACGCCACATTCTGCCAGTGCGCGCGGGACGTGGCGAACCTCCTCGGGATCAAGCATGTAACGGGGCAACTCGTCAGTAAACGTCTTCAGCTTCTTCATCGAGAAAGCAGGCACGACCATCTCGCCGGCGAGTTGCCGAACGCGAAACAGCCAAGCGAGCTGCAGGGGGTTTGTTTCGCTATAGTCTGCTTTCTTCGCCGCGTGAGCCAGGTAAGGAACATCCTCCAGGCTGTTTCTCCGAAAAAACCGCATCACCTGCGCTTCAAGCATGCCAATGTCGGTATCGGACAACCAGCCGCGGCGGATCATTTCGCGGACGGGGAAAATCGCTTGGAGCGCTGCGCGCCGCGCGACCGCAGGGTCCGGCGCCCGAGCGTTCGCCATCTCATGCGCTTGCTGCAAATTAGCGAAATATGCCGCAGACACATCAAAAGCGGTTCCAAGCGCTTTTGCCATTTCCGGGCTGATGCCACGCTTGCCGGACGTGATCATGTTGACGGCCTGCTCCGGCACCCCCAGAATATAAGCGAGGTCGCGCTGAGACCAGCCGCGGGCATCAAGCTCTTCGCGCACATATTCACCGGGGTGAGGCACATCAGATAGACAAGAAAAAACAGTCATGACGGCATCCCTCAGTGATTATCGCAAATTGCGAGAATATTGATTACCGGAGGCTTCTCCGTATCAATAAGCGTGAACACGATCCGATATTGATCGTTCACGCGCACAGTACGTCTCCCATCTTTATCCCCCTGCAGCTTCTTGTAGTTCAAGCTCTTCAGATTCCTTAGGTCCCGTTCGTCCGACGCGGCTTCCAGCTGTACCAGTCGACGCCGCGCGGACTGGATGACTGTGACTGGCAGCCCCAGCTTATGCGCTTCGTCGGTACAGATGCGGCACAGGTCGGCATCGGCGAACTCGATTTTCATATCGCACAGCCTTACAGCCACGCATGACCAATCGTCAACACACGACTGAACTAGGGACGTTCAGTTGGATTATTCGGGGCGTGTGTCTTTGATCAGTGAGTTGGTGTCAGTGCTGCGGCTTTCGGGATCAAAATCGCGACCGCTTTTGGGATCGAGGCCGCCCACGCCCAACGACCGAATTTGGGGCGCTTAGCCGCCATTTCACTACGCCTCGGCATGACCAATCTGGCCGTTGTCAGCATCCAGGTCGCGCAAGTCGCTGCCACGCGTTTCACGACCGAACCAGGCGACCAAAGCGAGCGACAAGAGCGTCGGCACCATTATCGTCACGGCGGAAACACCCACGGAGAGCGCGACGCCGCTGATAGTTAGAGCCTGCGCCAGTAATCCGCCTGCCTTAGTGCAGGCCGCCACCCAACCCGTGGCGCGACCGCGAACGCGTAGCGGAAAGCTTTCCGCGGCATAGGGAAGGACGATCGCGATGATCGCGTTCGTGCCAACGATCAGCAGCGCCACTGGCAGCACCGGACTGCCCGCACCCGCAAGTTCCAGTCTCAAGACCAGCAACAAGCCGGCGAGCGTGACGACAATGGCCGCAAGCAGCGAAAACTTGGTGCTCCAGCGACTATAGAGAAAGGCCGCCAGGAAAACGGTCGGAAAGGCGATCAACGCGCTTTCCGCGAGCAACTTGCTCGACACACCGACGGAATAGCCCTTCGCCACCAAGTCAGCTGGCAACCACAACAACAGGCCGAAATTGATCAGACCCCACGACAGGGCGCATATGCTGAGCGCTGCCAACTTCCCGAAGAGATGAAGTCCCGACAGCGGGCTTGAGTTAAGCGACCGCGAAACAGCGATTGGCGCGGCCTTTCGTGCCCTTGCGCCAAATCGCCGCATGACCGCCTCCGCTTCGCCAGTACGACCGCGTGCCAGCAGAAACTTAGCGGACTCAGGGATGAAAGCGCCGAGCAGGACCAAGGTCAGACCTGTCGGGAGGTTGGCGAGCCAGAGAATACGCCAACCAAAGATAGGCTGCAGCAACGCCGACAAGCCGCTCGCTGCAAAATAGCCTCCGACCGCTCCCAATCCGCCAACGAGAACTAGACTCCAGCCACGGTGCCGGTTCGGCATCATTTCGGCGAGCAGCGCGTACGTCACGGGAAGCATACCGCCGGCAGCCGCGCCCATCATGAAGCACATAACGATGTTCCAGGCGAGGCTGGGCATCGCGCCGCAGATGGAGGTGCCGACGAACATTACTGCCGACAGCAGGATCGAGGCCTTGCGACCATAGATATCGGCGATCCAGCCCCAGACGACCGATCCCACAACCGTGCCCGCCAGCGCAAAGAAGGGGACGAGCGACACTGTCTTCTTAGGAACGCCATACTCGCTGATCATGCCGGGCACCGTGAAGCCCAACGACGCCGGCTTCATCACGTCGATGATGAGGGCGATGACCAGCACCCCCATCAGGCTCCAATGCGCCACGCCAAGCGGGGCATCCTCTGGAGCTGCCACGATAATGTCGGCCGCTGATGCTCGTTGAGCCGCAAGATTTCGGGGAAGAAGCCCGTACGCAGCAACCAAAACGCCCGCGACAATGAGCGCCATGCCGGCGGTCATCGTTCTGCCCATCGGCATGCCCGCCAGATGATAGTGCATCGATCGAGCCATCGCGAACATGGGAAGGTGCATAATAACACCAGCCGTGACAGCGGCACAGCCGATGACGAACGCCCACACCGCCTGGCGATCGGACAAAGTGCTACTCAAACCAGGCACGGACGCTCCCTCTGCGACAGTTGCGGTGATCCAATACTATAAAAACGGGTTGCCGAGCAGCTGAACGGTCACTCGGTCACCGTCTGTGTCTGCTGGACCATGATCCTGTGTGATCGCGCTTAGAGCTGCCATTCGAGCGTCAGGAAGACCTTGTCGGTATCAGTAGCAAACGTCGCCGCAGTAATGTGCGTAGCGCGCGGCGATCGCGTAACGCTTAATCTTGGCGGACGCGATCAAGTCGATCTCGTCGCCATACAGTCGTATCAGACGATCGCTGGCGAAGCGGTGATAGGTCGCGCCGATACCGTATCCGCTCATCCAGCCTTCACGCTTCCAGTTAGCGCCGATCGTCGCATAGGCGTCGCGCAGGCCATCGGGCGGCGTGACGGTGAACTTGCTCGCCCAGCCCTGGAAGCGGGAGAACGACGCGAGCGGGGTGAACATTGAATCTCCCAGTTCCCGATTTTCGGGTTTTTGTCGGCATGCATGAAATGCGTCTAGTAATGGTCACTCGCGGAAGGTGCGGTTTCATCCTATACGATCGTTCTCGCGCTCTTTCTCACGGGGCGGGCAGAGTCAGCCAAGGCTCGATAGCCTGTGCCAGGCGCTACGCAACCGCTAGACTGCTAGAAGCGCGGGAAGGACGGTATTGGTCCGATCGCAAGCGCCAGAATGCCGTAGATACTGCTCGCCAAGAGAAATGCGCCAACGAGCACCATCAAGAGCCGGGGCGCCAGGCGGCTTGCCAGAATAGCGCCAACGGGCGCGGCTACGACGCCACCGATCAGCAGGCCTGCCATCGCGGACGTCACCGACGCCAAGCCGATCGTGCCGATGAAGGCGCTCAGCACCGTGATCGTCACGAAGAACTCGGCGGCGTTGACAGTGCCAATGATCGTTCGCGGATTTCCGCCTTGCGCCAGCAGACTTCCGGTGACGATCGGGCCACAGCCACCGCCAGTGGTATCGACCAGCGCGCCAACAATGCCGATCGGCGTCGCGCCGCGGAGCTGGCGATAGGCATGTGGGCGACGCGGCGCGCGCCAGAGTAGGTAGATACCGAGGGCGCCGAGGTAAGCGAATAGCAGCGGCCGCACGACCTGTGCGTGTACACGCAAGATCAAGTAGGCGCCGATGAACCCGCCAATAATTCCCGGGATGACGAGGCGAGCGAAAAGAGGCCAGTCGACATTCCGGCGCAGGGCATGGCTGATGCCTGAAACGCCGCTGGCGAAGCCTTCCGCGGATCGTACTGTCGCCGACGCAACCGCCGGCGGGAAGCCGATAATGATCAGCAAGGTATTGGACAGGACACCAAACCCCATGCCGATAGTGCCGTCTACCAACTGAGCAATGAATCCGATGGCGATAAAGGGCCACAACTCGGCCCAGGCCCAAGAGAGATTGCTCGCCATCATCTCTTGATCCGCTTCGATCTGCCCGAAGCCAAGCGACGTGCCGGGGAGGCCAGGAGGAACACGACAGGAAATGACAATGCCAGGATGGACAAAGCGCCAGCGATCGCCGGCTCGGCCGCTGCAAGCCACGGCAGGACCGCTGTCCAGATCGAGACCGCTAGCACGGTGATCAGCAAGCGCTCCTGCTCGGCGTCGCTCAGCACCGCGAGCGAGGTTACGCGTCCCTCGTACAGGCTGCGCAGTTCGGATCGCGTGCGGCCCCGGCGGTTCGATACGCTGTCCGGCAGAACGGCCTGCAGCAAGGCGCGGGCGCCCGCGGCAAACAGCTGGAGGGCGACCGACCCGGCAAACCGCTGAAAGGTCGAGCTCTGGTCGGCCAGGGCGCGGATGCCGGTCCTGCCGTAGAACACGAGATCGACGACCGCATCCGGTTCGACGGCGGGCGCTAGCTCCGTGCGGGCAGCTTGCGTGTCGGCAATCCAGCGCAGAATCGCGCCCGGAATGTCGACGCCCGACGCACGTTCCAGCCCCTGGAAACCGGGGGCCGAATTGGCTTCGCAAATGCGATACCCATCCTCGTCGAACAGGATGTCGATGCCCGTCACGTCGAGGCCGAGAACCTCGGCCGATCGGACCGCCAGTTCCGCCATTTCGTTCGGCGGATTATAGGCAGCGCCAACCCCACCGAGCGAGACGTTCGACTTGAATCCCCCGGTTAGCGACCGCCGCTCCATCGCCGCCACGACACGCCCGCCGACGACCAGCACGCGTACGTCGCGACCGTGACTCGCGCGAATGTAGCGCTGTAGGATAAATTCAGCCTGCGTGACCGTGCTGGCGAGGAGGCCGGCCAAGTCTTCGAACTGCGATGCATCCTCGCATTTCAAGACACCCGCACCGCGCGTGCCTTTCAACGTCTTGACGATCAGCGGGAAGCCCAGCTCACGCTCGACCAGCGCGCTGTCGATCGGGAATTTGCTCAGGATCGTCCGCGGCACGGGCAGCCCGGCTCGCGCGAGGGTCTGCAGCGTGTGCAGTTTGTCGGCCACCGCCTCGATCGTCGCCGGACCGTTGACGAGGCGAATGCCACGTCGTTCAAGATGGCGCAGCAAGGCGAGCGTCGCATAATCGGTTTCGGCGCCGGTGCGGCACAACACAAAATCCGGCCGCGCGACGGGCGCGCCCTGGTAGGTGAGCGACCACCCTTCCCCACCGCCGACGATCAGGTCGAAATCCTGTGGCTTGAACACGAGCAACGTGATGCCTTGAGCGGTCGCAGCCTCCTGAAAGCGCAGCACCTCGGGCACTTCCGGGAGGGAAGGCTCCAGGTCCCGGTGGAAGAGCAGCCAGCCGACCAGCATCGCGTTCCCTTTAACGCCTGCGATCCCAATTGGAACGCGACGTCAGATCAGATAGCGATGGGCAACGCTCAATGCATCACCTGTGCCGCGAAGCGTTCCATCTCTTCGGCTTGCGGGCTCATCTGGAGGAGCAGGAGGTCGAGCCCGGCATGTTCGTATTCGGCGATCCGCTCCTTGAGCTGCTCGGGCGTGCCGACGAGGTTCGGGCGCAAGCCGCGATTGGACACCGAATATTCTTGAATCTTGAACTCGCGCTCGAGTTGCGTGCCCGACAGCCACTGATCGAAATTCGCGTAGCCCGCCGGGAAGTCACTAACCGTGGTGATCCGCTCGAGCACGCGCTTCGCCTCGGCCTCGCTGTCGCGGACGATCGCATAGGCAGCCATGCCGAATTGCAGGGGCGGTCCGCCGGCCGCGTCGCGCCGCGATGCCATGTCGGCGATCTTGGGGGAGATCGCATCGACTGGATCGCCGTGCATGACATAGGCGTCGCACTGCGCGGCGATCATCGTCTTGGCCTTTTCGCTCTCGCCCCCGGCATAGACTGTCGGCCGCTTGGCAGGCTTGGGCGAACAGATCGCGTCTTCGGTCTTGTAATACTGTCCGTCGAAGCTGAACCGTTCCTCGGTCCACAGCCCATCGACAACCGTCAACCACTCCTCGGTCCGAGCGTAACGATCGTCGTGCTGGTCGAATTGCAGGCCGTACTGCTTCGCCTCGTCCGCCCACCAGGATGAGACCACGTTGAGCGCGAGCCGCCGTTCGAAATGCGATCGATGTTCGCCGCTGCCTTCGCGAAGAGCGCCGGGTGATGGAAGTTCGGTCGCACCGCGACCATCAGCTCGATACTGTCGGTCACCGCCGCCAGGGCCGCCGCGGTCGACCAGGCATCGAGCGCGGGCTGTTCGACGCCCTTGATATCGTTGAGGTTGAGCTCGGCGATCAGCGATAGGTCGTAGCCGAGTTGCTCCGAGCGCTGCGCCAACCGCTTCACATAGTCCCAGCTGGCCGCCATCCCCTCGTCGGGCACATTCCTGAGCCATCCGCCAAACACCGGCATCCAGTAACCGTAGCGCATCAGCGGCCTTTCGCGATCAGGGTGTTGAGCCAGTCGATCAGCTTCTCGTGCGGGTCCCAGCCGAGCAGGTCGAGCGGCCTTGCGACGAAATTGGACAAAGCGTTGATGTCGTAGAAGCGCGGCATTCCGTCGCGATCGTCGATCATCACTTCGATCCCGCCGACGTCCAGATTAATCGCGGCAGCGATGCGCTCGACGGCGTCGACTAAGGCGGGCGCCGGGTCGGCCGGGCGCATCGCGACACCCGAATCGGCGACGCAGGCGTCAGCGGGACACAGATCGAAGGCGCCGCCCCCGGCAATGTCGATCGCGTAAAGATATTTACGGTCGAGCGTCTCGATCCGCGTGATCTCGCCGCCGCGCGCTGGCACGTAATCTTGCACGAGCAGGACGCCGTCGACACTCTTGGGCAGCTCACCCTCGGCCACCGCCCAGCGCAACTCGGCCAAATTGTCGAACTTGACGATCCCGGCGCCCGATCCCCCGATATTGGCCTTCACCACCAGCGGAAAGGCGAGCGTCGCGGCGGCCGCCTCGACGTCCGCCGTACGATGGACAACACGTGTCTCGGGGACGGCAAGGCCGAGCGACGCGATCAGCGCAAGCTGTCGCGCCTTCGACGCGTCGATCGCCATCACGTCGGCGCCATTGACCACCCGCGCGCCCGAACGCCGCCAATGGTCGAGCAGCGCCATCGTGTGGAAGATCGGATGTTCGTCGGCGCGCAGGAAACTCGACATCGCGATGCGGTTGAGCACCACCGGCGCCGGGATGGCAGTGTCGGCCGGGTTCCAATCACCGTTCGGTCCGAACTTCGCGTAATCGACGCCGCGCTGGTCGAGAGCAGCGAACAGCGGCTCGAACCATTGTGGGTGCTCGTATAGAATCGCAAGATTAGCCATCTGCCTGTCGTTAGAGCTATGCCGAGTCAAACACACCGGGCGTTTGGTTTAGGTAGGGCAAAGACCCGCGATCTCGCACGGCTGACGGCAGTTGGCGTGTTTGTCACCAGCAAAATCGATCTGTTGAGCGATGAACTGGCTGAGCATTGCGACGAGCTCGACAGACGGCTGTCATCGGGCTCCGCGTGAGAAGCAGATAACGGCTGATGTTTGGGCGCGTAGCAAGAAAAGCCGTCCTGTTGACTTGTTTGCCCGATTGACCGCGGTTGCCGCGATCCAGTCGAATACGCCATGGGCCCGGGCCGTTTCGCTGAGCAGCATCATGCCTGTCAGGAAAAGATAGACGTCGAGCCCCTTGGCCGTGGCCGAAGCGGCAACGCCGAACGGCAGCAAGCCGAGAATAACGAGTAGCACGGCGCCGGCGACCGCCCAGATCCATTCGGGCCAGCGCATCGGTCGGCCGATCACCCCGACCGTCGCCAGCGCCGCGATTGCCCAAGTCGCGCCGGTGGCGACTGTGACGTCAGGCATCCGGCGGGCCGCCGTTCTTGTTGGGGCCGAGTTGAAAGCCGTCAATCCCGGCGATCGGCCACGCGCCGATCGAATGTGCCTCGGTGCCCGCTCCGGCGAGAAGCCGCCGCTTGGGAATGTTCTTTGCGTCGCGGACGAGAATATCGATGCGATCGCGACCATCGCCGCAGGTGACTTCGATGCCGTGTATGCCGGCGCCGTCGACCCGTACTTCCACGCGCCATAGCCCGTCGCTGCCGCACGTCATGGGGACGGGAGCGGTGCCGTCGACCCGGGCCTCCAAAATGGCGGCGCCGGTTGCGCCGAGCACCCTCGCGATAATAGTGACCATTCCGGGACGGGGAACTTGGTGCGTATCGGCGGGACGGGTGACCAGGCGCACGTCGCAGGGGCTGACGATCTGGACATGCGGCCAAGGCGCATCAAGGCGGCGGAAGCGCCAGCTCGGCACCCGGCCGTGAACGCAGACGATCGCGAAACCGGGCCTGCCATCGTCTTCCTCGATCTGCGCGGTCGACCGCGTCGCGCCATAGATGACGCGGCCATCGTTGAGCAGTTCGTTGTAGTGTGTGTGGCCAGTGTCGACGAACGCGACGCGGGCATCGGCGAAGGCACGCGCGATCGTATCGCCATCGGCGGCGAGATCGCCGGGATAGGCGTGCATGAACACGAGCGGAACCTGCCCCGCGGCCTCGGCACGCGAAAGCTCCTCGGCCAGGCGATTGCGATGGTGCATGGTGACGCGAAAGTCGGGACCGCCGGCACCCGGCGAGATGATGTCCAGGAACAGACACCGAAAACCCGCTATCGTTTCCGCCTCGGGGCGGTTCTCTGCGGGGATCGCCGCGTTGTAATTGCCGAGATCGCCCGGTTCGAAATCATGATCGCCGGGGATGATCCGCCATGGCCGTTCCAATGGCGCCAAGGCCTCGATCAGCCGTTCGTATTGCTCGACGGTGCCGTGATTGGCGTTGTCGCCGGGCAGGAACACGAAATCGATGCCCTCGGCGGCGTGGTTGATCTGGTCGACGGCCGTCTTCAACCGCGTCAGGCCGGCCCAATCATCCGCCTCGTCGAGATGAAGATCGCCGATATGTGTCCAGCAGATCGTGTCGCTCACCGTGCACCCTCCTTGCTGCCTCGATCGGCACCGGCCCCATCTTCATCGCCCTGCCCGCCCCCGTCCGTGCCGGCGCAGGCGGGCCGCAGCGTTGCGGCGAACCCGATCCACAACGCCAGGCTGGCGATGGCGAAGCCACCAAGGATGAAGAATGTCGCGCGATAGCCGAGTTCCTGCGCGATCCAGCCGCCGATCGCAGGCGACAGGCTGGCGCCCACGCCTTGGACCGTCATCACCGCACCCTGCCCGACATTGACCCGGCCCGTGCCCTTCAACAGACACGCGACCAGCCCGGGCACTGCGACGCTCTGCAAGCCGGCACCGATGCCGTCGAGCGCCTGTACCGGCCAGACCCCCCAGTGCTCGATGAAGCTTCCGGCGAGGAGACCGCGTGCCGGGAGCGCGGCGAACGAGATCAGCAGCACCAGCCAGTAGCCGCGTCCCGCCGCCACCTTCATCGCGATCAGGCTGACGACGATCATCACCGCCTGCGCGACCACGACGGTCGTGGCGGTGAAAACGGCAGGGTTGCCCTTGCCCGCGCCGACCACCGCCAGCGTGTAGAGCGGCAGCATGCCACCATTGCCGAGATGGAAGCAGGCGAGCGCGAGCGCGAGGATCAGCATCGGCTTGTTGCGGATCAGAACCTTGAAGCCCTCTGCCTTGCCGGGTTCGCCGTCATCGTCTGAATCTTCGCCTTGTTCGAGACCGCGTGCCGCCTGGTGGTCGATCGCTTTTTCCGGGATCGCCAGCACGGAGAGGATCGCCAACACGCCGAACGCCGCCGACAAATAGAAGATCGCCGGCATCCCGAATTGCCAGCCGAGCCAGCCCGAGAGTCCAGCACCGATCATGTTGCCGGCATGGTTGAATGCCTGGTTGCGGCCGTTCTGCGCGTTGAATCCTTTTTGCCGGACCACGCCGAGCGTCATGCCTGCCACGGCCGGACCGATGGCAGCCCCGGCGATCGCGGTCGCCACTTGGCTGACGGTGACCACCGCCCACGCCTGCGACCACAGGATCAGGAACGAGGCCAGCACCGTCGCGATCCCGGTGACAACGACGACCAGCTTCTTTTTCTTGGTATGGTCGATGAACGCCCCGGCCGGCGCCGTAAACAGCATGCCGGCAACACCGCCGGCCGTCATCACCGTCCCGATCGGTCCCGCCTGCCAGCCGCGCTGCTGCAGGAACACGCCGAGAAATGGGCCGATCCCTGCCTGCATATCGGCCATAAAGAAATTGAGCGCTTCGAGCGCACGGCGTGCGCGAGTTCGCCCGTCGTCATGACCTGACGTGGCGGCGCGTTTGGTTGAAGAAACAGCGGTCGCCATGGTATGATCTCCATCAGGTCGACGCAGAACTCTGAGCCTGCCCAATATATCCGACCCGGGCCCGATCATTGTTGCGGCGCCGGGCGCCACCGGCCAGTATGCCGCTGGGAGCTTGCGTACCGACAGACGGTATCGCCGCATCGATTTGCCGAGCGGGAAATAGCGGCGCGCGCGAAACGGCGGATGAACCGCGTCGTTCAGTTCCGGTTTACTATCGTTAAGTCGGAAATTGAAACGCTACGTTTCGATTCAAAAAGGGTGCGTCCTAGCCGATCGAGGCTGACAGATCGGCAGGATGTCTCCCGCGTCCGCTGCCATCTTGCGCTTGGATGTTGCAGGTCTCAAACCGCATCCGCTAGCGGCAGCTTTTGGCGCGTATTAGATCAGCGTTAAACGACTGACATTGAGGCGCGAAGCTGGCATGCGACATGTTGCTCCCGGCAGGCAACCTCCATGCGCCATCTGGTTCTGGCGCAGTGTGGTGGACCTCGCAGCTTCCCTCGAAGCCGGATAGCGAGCATTGCAGTAAATTACGATGGCAGCCTAGGTGCCGATCGTCAGGGCGAACGTCGGCGGAAACATTCTTCGGGCGCCGTGTTTACGAGAAAGGAGGCGGTATGACGCGAGCACATGACGATCCTTCCGACGTCGAGTCCTTCGACGGTCACATCTTGGTCGATGGTCCCGGCGGCGTCGCCTTGACGCTGACGCCAGCAGCCGCGGTCGCTATCGGTGAGCGATTGCTCGAGCATGCCGCAATCGCCGTCGAGCAGCCGACGACGGGTAAAGGTTCTCTCGCTTGAACCGGCCAACGTCCGAATCGCGGGCGCCGTGACGACCTCGGCGATGACGACCGAGCGACTTGACGCCCTGCGACGGGAGTGCCGGCGGCTTGTTACGACCCGCGCCCTGCTATCGGCTGGCGCGGCCGTAGTGCCGGTCCCGGGCGCCGACGTCGTTGCCGACGTCGGTCTTCTCGCCACGCTGCTTCCAGATATCAGCGGGCGGTTTGGACTGGATCACGAGCAGGTCGAGAAGCTCCCACCGCACGTCGCCGAGAGAGTTTTCGTGGTCGCGTCTAGCTTGGGCAACAATGTCATTGGCCGCATGGTCACAAAGAGGCTCGTCACAAGCCTCCTCCGCCGGGTTGGCGCCCGTGTCGCGACTGCCTCCGTTGCGAGGTATGTTCCGATCGTCGGGACGACGGTTGCCGCGGCGATCAGCTTCAGCGCGATGAAACTTGTGGGCAATTCCCATATCGAGGATTGCTATCGAACGGCCAGGGCCATGATTTGACGGACGCGACCGTCATCAGAGCGCTGGCGACCAGGCGTAGCTTCATTTCGTTAGACTAGGCCAGATCGCCGGCCTCCTCGACCATGCCCGGGCGTTGATCCCGGTCAGTGCGATAAATGGGCACATTGAGGGACAGATCGAGCATGTCGGTCGTTCAGCGACAATCGGCGCGGAGCGGCGGGACGTTTGAGCGTCCCGACCGTGACGCCCTCACCATTCCTAAAAGGGGAAAATCGATGACGTCCACCGATGGCGAGACTACGCTGGGCAACGGCGGTGAGATTCACCAGCGGGCAGCCGGGGATGCTGCATCATTGACGACAAATCACGGCGTGCCGGTAAGTGACAACCAGAACAGCCTGAAGTCTGGCGCGCGCGGCCCGACCCTGCTCGAGGACTTCGTGTTGCGCGAGAAGATTTTCCACTTCGACCACGAGCGCATCCCCGAGCGGATCGTACATGCGCGTGGTTCCGGCGCGCACGGCGTGTTCGAGGCGACCGACGACATCTCCGAACTGTCGAAGGCGGCTGTCTTTACGAAGGGCGAGAAGACCGAGGTATTCGTGCGATTCTCGACGGTTGCGGGCGGAGCCGGGTCCGTCGATACGCCGCGCGACGTGCGCGGCTTCGCGGTCAAGTTCTATACGCGCGAGGGCAACTGGGACCTCGTCGGCAACAACATCCCGGTGTTTTTCATCCAGGACGCGATCAAGTTCCCCGATCTCGTCCACGCCGTGAAGATGGAGGCGGACCGCGCCTACCCGCAGGCCGGCTCGGCGCACGACACCTTCTGGGACTGGGCGTCGCTGATGCCCGAGACGACGCACATGCTGATGTGGGCGATGTCCGACCGTACCCTACCGCGGTCTCTGCGCATGATGGAGGGCTTCGGCGTCCACACCTTCAGGCTGGTGAACGCCAAGGGCGAGTCCAGCTTCGTCAAGTTCCACTGGCGACCTCGACTGGGCATTCAGTCGACGATCTGGGACGAGGCGCTGAAGCTCCAGGCGGCCGACAACGACTACCACCGCCGCGACCTGTTCGAAGCGATCGACAGCGGGGCGTTCCCCGAGTGGGATCTAGCCGTACAGGTGTTCGACCAGGCGTTCGCCGACGCGCAGCCCTACGACGTGCTCGACGCGACCAAGCTGATCCCCGAGGAGGACGTGCCGCTGCGCGTCATCGGCAAGCTGACGCTCAACCGCAACGTCGACAACTTCTTCGCCGAGACCGAGCAGGTCGCGTTTCTGCCGACCAACATCGTGCCTGGCATCGACTTCTCCAACGACCCGCTGCTGCAGGGTCGGTTGTTCAGCTACATGGACACCCAGAACTCGCGGCTCGGCACCACCAACTTCCACCAGATCCCGATCAACGCGCCGCGCTGCCCATTCGGCAATTTCCAGCGCGACGGGAAGATGCAGACCATGGTCCCCAAGGGCCGCGCCAATTACGAGCCGAACAGTCTCGCCGAACATGGCGAGGACGGCGGCCCGCGCGAGACCCCGCGCGGCTTCGCGACGGCCAACGCCGCGACGGGACCCGACGAAACCGGCGACAAGCTGCGCATCCGCGCCGAGAGCTTCGCCGACCATTATAGTCAGGCGCGCCTGTTCTACCGCTCGCAGGACGAGCACGAGCAGGCCCACATCGCCTCGTCGTTCGTGTTCGAGCTGTCGAAGGTCGGCCTGCTCGACCAGGTGCCGCCGCGGATGGTCGCGAACCTGCGCAACGTCGACGAGGATCTCGCCAAGCGCGTCGCGACAGGCCTCGGCATCGATCTGCCCAAGAAGGCCAAGGCGGCGAAGGAGCCGGTCGACATGCCGCCGTCCGACGCGCTGTCGATCCACAAGAAGATGAAGGACACGCTGGAGGGGCGCGCCGTCGGCATCCTGATCGCCGACGGAACCGACGCTGCGGTGCTGAAGTCGGTGACGGCTGCCATCGAGAAGGCCAAGGGCAAGGCGGTGATCGTTGCGCCAAAGGTGGGCGGCGCGAAACTGTCGGATGGCAATGTGCAGAAGGCCGATGGCCATCTCGCCGGGTCGCCGTCCCAGATATTCGACGCCGTCGCCCTCATCCTATCCGAGGATGGATGCGCGGCGCTACTCAAGGAGGGCGCGGCGGTCGAGTTCGCCATGAACGCGTTCGCGCACCTCAAAGCCATCGGCGCCAGCGACGAGGCGAAGCCGCTGCTCGACAAGGCCGGCGTCGAGCCGGATGACGGCGTCGTCGGGCTGGACAAGGCCTTCGTCGAGGCGGCCGGGCGGCGGTTCTACGACCGCGAGCCGAAGCTGCGCACGCTCGCATGACCAACGCCGAGCCGAACCCGGGTCAGCCATGATCGATCCGTTCACCTACTGGTCCCGTGTGCTCGACAGCTGGCGCGTCATGGGATCGACCGGGGCGATGATGGCGCGGACGTTGGCCGCGTCGCAGGACGTGATCGCGGTGCGCACCGGCATGATGCGGGCGGCCGCCCATTCCCCGCTGGATGCGAACTATGCCGAGCTGTCAAGGATGGTGCCGGAGAAGGTCGCGGCATTCTCGGCAGCAGGGGATGCAGTGATGGCGGCCTGGTGGAAGGCGCAGGCGGACGGCATGGCGCAGATGTCGAAGGCGATGTCCGGCCCATTCCGCGCGCCGTCCCCGTTCTCCGTGGCGGAGTACTGGGGCGATGTCGCCCTCGCCATGCTTCGCGGAGCCGAGTCGGGCGTGCGCCTCGGGCGCGATGCGATCGGCCCGATCCACCGGACCGCGACCGCCAACGCCCGCCGGCTGGGTAACCGTCGAGGGGCTTCATGAGCGGATCCTCGCCGTCGATCGCCTTTGTGGGCGCAGGCCCGACGACCATCTACACGCTGTGGGCGCTGGTCAACGAGGCGTCGCGGCCGTTCCGGGCGACGATCTTCGAGGAGCAGGGCAAGCCCGGTCTCGGGACACCCTACCGCCCCGGCTGGAACGATCCGGCCATGCTATCCAACATCGCGAGCGTCGAGATCCCGCCGTTGGAGGAGACGCTGATCGGCT
Organism: Sphingomonas sp.; assembly: GCF_017304635.1. Lineage (GTDB taxonomy): Bacteria > Pseudomonadota > Alphaproteobacteria > Sphingomonadales > Sphingomonadaceae > Sphingomonas. Next base: position 478,531 of record NZ_JAFKMA010000002.1, on the reverse strand, counting down.
GGCTCGGGCGCCAGACGCCTGCCCGGCTGGTCGAGTTCGGCATTGGGACTGACGAGATCGACGACCACGCCTTCTATCCCCGACTCGTGCTCGGCTCCTACTTCCTCGACCAGTTCCACGCGCTCATCGAACGCGCCCGTGCCGAGGGTCATGACATCGAGCTCAGACCCCGGTGCCGGGTGCTCGACGTCGCCGCCGAGGACGACGCCCTGCTCCTAACGGTGAAGCCCCGTCACGGCGCGACCTTCGAACAACGGTTCGACCACGTCGTGCTCGCGACCGGCCACCAGTGGCCCGAGGAGCCGGAGGTCCGGCCGGGCTACTTCCTTAGCCCGTGGCCGGCGACCGCGCTGGCGAGGATACCGCCGTGCCATGTCGGCATCAGGGGCTCGTCCCTGACGGCGATAGACGCGGCCGTCGCCCTCGCAGGCGGCCATGGCGACTTCATCGAGGGTGACGACGGGACGCTCGTCTACGAACCCAAGGCGGACACCGAGGCATTCCGGATGACGATGATGTCGCGCAAGGGCCTGCTGCCCGAAGCCGACTTCTACCATCCGGTGCCTTACGAGCCACTCTCCATTTGCACGCCCGAGGCGATCGAGCGGCTGATCGACGACCCGGACGGCGATCTGCTCGACCGGGCGTTCGCGCTGTTCAAGCGGGAGCTGGCCGCGGCGGATCCCCTCTACGCCGAAGGGATCGGGCTCGACGGTCTCGGCTTGGAGGCGTTCGGGGAACGGTTCTTCGCGGAGCGGATGGGCGCCGACACGTTTGAGTGGGCGCAGGACAACCTGGCCGAGGCGGAGTGGAACTTCGAGACGCGGTCGACCGTGCCGTGGCGCTACGCGATCCTGCGGATGCACGAGGTCATGGCCATCCTCGTGCCCTATCTCGAGGCCGACGAATTCCAGCGGTTCAGCCGCTCCTTCAAGCCGGTTTTCGTCGACGACTACGCGACGGTGCCGCACGTCTCGATCCGGCGGATGCTGGCGCTTCACGAGGCCGGCAAGCTAGACGTCATCGCGATCGGCGACGACTACCGGATCGACACACATCCGCCGGACGGTGGGGCCGTCCTGCGCTTCGACGGCAAACGCATCGCGTTCCCGGCGTTCGTCGAGGCGACGGGCCAGCGCGCGCTGCCCGCCAAGGACTTTCCGTTCCCGTCGCTCCGGGCGCAGGGTCTCGTCCGCGACACCGACGCCGGCGACGGAAAGCCCGGGTCGCGCGGCATCGTCGTGGACGACGTCTTCCATCCGGTGTCCGACGGCGAGTCGGAGGGCCGCCTTTACTGCCTGAGCCTGCCCTTCCTCCTTGGGCGCCACCCCTTCATCCAGGGGATCACCAGTTCGCATGAGATGGGGACGGTGGTCGGCGCCGAACTCGCGCGGGCTGTCGACGGCGTCAGGCCGCTGGGCGCGGGCGTCGCCTCCGGCGAGATGCGGATATGATGAAGCTGTTCGCGGTATATGTCGGCGGCGAGGCCGCGGGCGCGAACATCGAGATCCACGACATGCGCTTCGTCGCCGCGCCGTCGATCACCGACACCTACGACGAGCTGCGTCGGCAGTGGTGGGGGACGCCGTCGAGCCTGCATGTCGATTGCTGGGCCGAGATTGACCAAGTCGACGGCTACGACGTCATCCTCCGCCCGGAGCCGGCCACTGGTGAGAACAGGCTCTACTACGTCAACCTCGGCGGCTACGACCGAGGCGAGTTCCTCGAGAAGCACCGCAACGTCTTCGTGGTCGCGGGTTCGCTTAAGGAAGCCAAGGCGGAGGCGCTGAAGCGTGGCGTCGGTTGGAAGGATCTGCACCGCGACGATCTCTACGAGGCGGAGCAGGCGTTCGAGCTCGACCGCTTCGACGGGGAGCGGCGCCTGTATCTCCATCTCGAGCCGACGAACGCCCCGCGCGAGGTCGCGTTCATCTGCCGGTACACGCCGATCGGCAAGGTCTGACGCCAGGGCACGCGCTCGCACGCGCCCTTCAGCCCCGGACTCACACCGTCAGTCGAGCCCTCGTCTCGTCGGACACCTTGCCCGACAGTCCGGGGACCTCGTCGAGCTGACGCAGGTCGGTGAAGCGGCCACGCTCGCCGCGATACCTCACGATCTCTGGACCGTGGCCCCGCAGCCCTTCGACGGAATCCAGTGCGTCCTGGTCGGCCGTGTTGATGTCGATCATTCCCATCCCAGCGTTCTCCGGTCCTCGTGCGATCCGATGCGCTCCGCGTTGGTCATGGCCGACGGCATCCACCAGGGCGGGTCCTACCGGCCGCATCGTCTCACTCGGCAAGTTCCACCGACACGCTCTGGCCATTCATGACGGCATTACCGTAGGCGGTCAGGAAGGCGACGTCGGCGGCGTCGCGGCCGACGCCGATCTTGGCCATCGCCGCCTCCTGCGCCATGCCCGTCGCATCGACGAGGTGCCACTCGCCGCCGACGAAGACCTCCGCGACCGCATGGAAGTCCTGCGGCTCGACGCCGAGCGCATAGACGCTCGCGATGCGGGCCGGGATGCCAGCGGCACGGGCGAGCGTTATCATCACGTGCGCGTAGTCGCGGCACACGCCCTGTCTGCGGATGAAGGTGTCCGCGGCGGTCGTGTCCGAGGTGCTCGATCCAAGGACGTAGCTGAAATGGCCCTGCACCCAGTCGCGCATGGCGATGACCTTGCGACCGCCCTCCGAGTCCCCGAACGTGGCGCCGACGAAGCTCTGGAACTGGTCCGAGGGGCAGTATCGGGAGGGCATCAGATACTGCACGGTCTCACCCGGAAGCTGGTGCGGCGGGACCGCCGGCAGATCGAGGCAGTCGGTGAGGATGGGGTTGATCGCGATCGTCGCCGTGTAGTCGACGGTGAAGCGACCTCTCGCCCGGATCCACATGCGCTCGCCGATGCCGTCCTGCGCCGGGACCCGAGCGAAGTACTCGTTGTCGGATACATCGACATAGGCCGACAGGATGGTCTGCTCGGGGATGGCCGCCGCCTCCACCTGAAGCAGGATGTCGGTGGGTTCGCCGAATGCGTAGTCGAGATGGGAGCGGACGTTGATCTTCATGGCGGCCGGAACGCCCGGAGTCGGATTTAGCCGCACACGAGGTCCGTCCGCGACGTATTTTCGCCGCTCCCCTCCCCGGTTGCGTGAAGTAGAATGCTCCGACCATCGACGCACTGCGGCTCGGGTCCCGGTGCGACGGCTCCGCTTGACGGGGCCGAAGATCGCCCCTCGCCAGCAGTGGGTCTCAGAAGACGGCCGCGACCATCGTCAGGACGTTGTCGGCGAGCCGACGCGGCATCGGTCGTGCCGCAACGACCGCGCGGTCGATCTCGGTCGCGTCGGCCAGCCAGCGTCGCTGGTGGTCGATGACCTGCCCGGCAAGCTCGGCGGTCTCGAACAGGACGTTGTTCTCGAAGTTCAGGTCGAGGCTGCGTCTGTCCATGTTGGAGGATCCGACCAGCGCCAGCCTGTCGTCCACCACCAGCGTCTTGGCGTGCAGGAGCCCGCCGTTGAACTCGAAGATGTGCACGTCCGCTCTTGCCAGTATCGGATAGTAGGCCCTCGCGATCGCACCGAGGATCCGGCTGTCGCAGCGTCGCGGAAAGACGATGGTGACCTTCACGCCCCGACGCCCCGCTGCCACGATCGCGCCGATCAACGGTGGGTCCGGCGCGAAATACGGCGTCGTGATGGTCACGCGGTCGCGTGCCGCCGCCAGGACCGCGACGAACATCTCGGTCATGGAGCCGCGTGGCGAAAGTGGACCGTTGCCGACGGCTATCGCCGGAAAGCCATCGGACGCCGATGGCACCGGCTCGGCGACGATGTCCGAGGTCAGGTCCTCGCCCGTCTCGGTCGTCCATGCCGAGGCGAAGATGAGCTCGGTCTGGCGCACCACCGGTCCTTCGTATCGGATCATGATATCGACCCACGGTGCGAACTTCGGCTTGATCCTGAACGCGGCGTCGGCGCAGTTCTCGCTGCCGCAATAGGCGATGCGGCCATCCACCACGACGATCTTGCGGTGGTTTCGGAGGTCGACGCGGTGGCCGGCGAGGAAGCCGAGCCCTAGCGGCGCCTTCAGTGACGGGCACATCCGCGCGCCGGCGTCTCGCATCCCTCGCCAGAGCGGCGAGCGGATCATGGCCCTCGACCCGATGGCGTCGGCGACGACGCGGCATGTCACACCCCGTCGTGCGGCGCGGCATATCGCTTCCGCGACCCGCCCGCCGTTGCGGTCGGTGAGCCAGATGTAGATCGACAGGTGGACCGTCCGTTCCGCTGCATCGATGTCCGCGACGATCATGTCGATGGCGTCGTCGGCACCGGCCGCGACCCTTCCGGAATTGCCGCCGGATGCCGGCCAGCGGCTGACCGCGGTGCATGTCCGGAACGCGTTGACGACGGGTTCGGCGAGTTTGGTCTCGGAAATGCCGGCAGGCGCCATCGGCAGCAGCGCCTCGTATGCGGCGCGCGAGCGGTCGCGGAATCCGGTCGAGATCCACGGCTCGCCGAACAGCAGGTAGAGGATCACACCGAGCACGGGCAGCGCGACGAGCAGCAGCAGCCACGCGGTTCTGGCCATGGGCTCGCGGTCCTCCACGAGCATGGCCCGCAGGATGACGGCGGCATGGACCGCAAGGACCGCGAAGCCGATCGCCAGTTCGGCGCTCACCATGTCCGGACCTCTCTGCGAGGCCGGGGCTCGATCCCGCGGGGAAGCGCCGCTGCCACTCTAACGCGCGTCCACATCGGCCGCCGTTATGAGGATTGGCGGCTCGCCGCCGAGCCGCTTGACGAATTCGAGCCGCGCGATTCGGTGTATGTCGGCCTCGAACTCGGTGAACGTCTCCAGGGCCAACTCGGGATCGATCGCGTCGAGGCCCGGGTTGAGCAACTCGGTCAGGGCGTCGGCGGTGATGAGGAAGTCCACGGGACCGAACTTGGTCATACCCATGTATCCTACACTCCCCCGCTCGGGCACCCATTCCCCACCGCCGAGTTCGAATGTGATGCTTGGCCGTGCCATCGTGAGCCCTCCCGTCGGCGCCGCCGGTGATGGACGGCCCTCTTGATAAGGTCGGTGCCGCGCGCCGCGATAGCCGCCTGCCTCGTGCGGCCGAGCAAGCGAGCGGGGCGCTGTGCGTCAGCCGCCGGTGCTCTCCGGCACCGCGGCGTCGGAGTGGATGAGCCCCTCCGACCGCAGCTCCTGCCAGAACTCCGGAGCGATCTTGGTCTGCAGGGCGGCGTGGTCGGCTAGAATGTGGTCGGGCTTCGCGGTGCCGACGATGAGCGACGACACCACGTCGGGCGCCCTGCTAAATTGCAGAGCGGCGGCGACCGGATCGACCCCATGTCTCGCCGTCGCGGCGCGCAGCTTGCGCAGCCTCTCCAGCTTGTCCTCGGCGATCAGCGTGTTTTCTTCGCCGTAGTTGTAGCGGTGCTCGCCGCCGATGAACCCGGCGTTGAGCGAGGAGCCGACCACAAAGCTCACGCCTTTCTCGCGCGCCTTGGGGAAGACCTGCTCGACGGCGTTGGCGTGATCGATCAGCGAATACTGCGAGGCGAGCAGGTGCACGTCGCTGTCCGCCTCCTCGAGGCACCGCAGGATGGGCTGCGGGCAGTTCACACCCATCCCCCAACCGTCGATAACCCCTTCCTCGCGAAGCCTCGTTAGGGTGGGGAATGCGCCGTTCGCGGCCGTGGGCCAAAGCGTCTCCCAGTCCTCGGGTAGGAATTTGTTGTCGGGCGACAGGTCGTGGACGAAGACGAAGTCGAGCCGGTCGAGCCCGAGGCGCTGCAGGCTGTCGTCGATCGAGCGCAGCACGCCGTCGGCGGTATAGTCGAAATGGGGCGTGTTGGGCGAGGTGGTGAAGGGGAAGAATCTCTTCGCCTCGTTGTCTCGGCTGGCCTTCAGCAGCTTGCCTACCTTGGACGAGATGACGAACTCGTCGCGCGGCTTGCGGGCCAGGAAGCGTCCGAACCGGCGTTCGGCGAGACCCAGGCCATACCAAGGCGACACATCAAAGTAGCGCACGCCGGCGTCCCAGGCGGCGGAGAGCGTCGCCTCGGCCTGCTCGTCGGTCGCGAATTGAAATTCGTTGCCGATGGCGACGCCGCCGAGGCCAAAGTTGTGTGGGGGGCGGTAACGTGGCGACGGCATCATGGTCCTTCCGAGATGTGAACCATAAGAACGACTAATGTCCGCTGAGGCTGCATGGATCGGCTGAATTGATCACCCGCTCGGGCGCTGCGACTACAATGTCGGCGTGGCGCAGTTGCGCGACGCGCGAACGCGGTGATCGGCGTGCCGCTTTGCGGCAAGCGCAATGTGGTGTTTGCGAGCCTTGATCAATATCGCTTTCCGCGAACGCTTTAGCTGCACGGCCACGAATGCTCCGCTACGTCCGTCCGCTGCCATCTGACGCAGCGCATCAAGGTCTTCTTCCGTCCAATGTCCGGATGGGTGATCCGACATCCTTGAGCTCTCAGCGGTCGATCGACAGCGCTGGATTGAGGACGCGCGCCGAATAGAAATAGGCACCGCCAGCGACCAACGCGATCGCCCCTAACAACAGCGGCAGAAAATAGCGTCGCTTCACTCGCAATTCTCTTTTTCCCGTCGCGCAGCGGCGCGACAATTTTACGCAGACCCACGTCGCGGCATTTGGCAACTTGACGCGCCTCAATTGCCTGCTGTTTGAGCGTCGGATGGCGCATTGCGGATCAAAGTGACGGCACGTCAGGACCAGTGGCGTCGGCGACAGCCGCCCCCCGTTTGCCTAACGGCACCGGCGGACCGGTCGTGGTATCCCGCGCTGTGCGGCGTTCGAGTTGCGAGTTCAGCTCTGCACCCATCAGAAAGATATAGGACGACAGCCACAGCCATAGCTGGAGCACGATGACGGCGCTCAACGAGCCATAGGTCGCGCCATAGCTCCCGAAATTTGCGACATAAAATGCGAATGCCGCGGTCGTCGCAAGCCACAGGATCGTCGTTAGGATCGAGCCCGGTGTGAGCCAGACCCACTTGGCGTGCGCGCGGTCGGGTCCAAATCGGTACAGCAAAGCGGCGACCATCGATGCCAGCACGGCCAGCAACAGATAGCTAGTGAACCTGATTGCGGTCGAAGCGAGCGGCGGCATGGCGGGGAACAAATCGCCCAGAAATGCCGTCGCCGTGGTGGACACTGCGGCGGCGATGGCCAAGATTACCGCCGCGCCGGTAATCGCGAACGCCAGCAAATAAAGCTGGACGATGCTGCGTCGCTCCTTTTCCTCGTAGGCGACGTTGAGCGCGGTCACGATTGCCGACGCCCCCTGCGTCGCGCCGTACAGCGCGAGGGCTAAGGCAAGCGCCAACGCCCATCCCTTCTTGCCACCGGACGACCCGACGACGTTAGTCAGCTGGTCGGCAATCAGGCTGGCGGCGTCGCGGGGGAGCACCCCGAACAGGGCGCGGATGTTATTCGCGACCGTCTCTGGCGTCGCGAACAGTCCGTAGCTAAGCACGACCGCCGCCAGCAACGGGGCGATCGCCGCAAATCCCCAGAAAGCGGTGCCCGCTGCGATCAGGCCAATATTGTCGGTACCACTGTCGCTCCAAGTCTGGCCGAGCACCGACTTCCAGTCGTGGCGCAGGATGGTCCAGGGACTATCAGCCCGCAGGATCGCGCGATGCTCGCTCGCTGTGATGTCGCCGGTCATCGCTACTCCCCCCGTTGCGCCAACAACCTTCACCGCCGGGGGCGGTTCCTGATGCTATACGAGCTTCCTGTCACTTCCTGCGATATCCGCGATCCACCTCCCTGGATCACGTCCGGCTGCAACTGTCAGAGACCGGGGTTCTCGCCGACGCAATGTTCGCAGGAAATTTCGGTCCGCGCGTGTTTGACCAATATTCTGTCAGTATCTCCCGCGCCGGGGATTCGATACGCTGGATTGATGGATGAGCTTGAACAGCGCGAGCAGGACATCGATCTAACCGATGAGGAGCGCGAGGCGGTCGCTAAGCGGCAGAGTGCCAACGCCCGTGTCATTCACGAGGTTATCCGGCGGCATGGAGACGAAGAGATGGAGCGCCCGACGCTCTCGCTCGTCTGGTCCGGGTTGGCGGGTGGCGTCGGCATCAGCGCATCTGTGCTGGGCCAGTCACTGCTGGAGGAGCATTTGCCAACGGCGTCCTGGACGCCTCTCGTCGCCAGCCTTGGCTATACGGTCGGATTCTTGATCGTCATCCTCGGGCGACTGCAGCTCTTCACCGAGAGCACGCTGTCGGCGGTCATTCCTGTCGCCACGCATCCGAGCTGGAAGAATTTCGGCCGGCTGACGCGGTTCTGGGGGGTCGTGCTCGTCGCAAATCTGATCGGCACGCTATTCATCGCTTTACTAAACGAACATCAGCTGATCACCACGGCTGCGCACCGCGACGCCATGCTTGAGCTTTCCCGCCACCTCCTCGAGCGGAACTGGCTGACCACGCTCAAGCTCGGCATACCGGCCGGCTTTCTCATCGCCGCCGTCCCTTGGGCGCTTCCCTCAGCGCGAGGGCAGGAGTTTTGGGTCGTGCTCGTTCTCACCTACTTCATCGCCCTTGGCGGGTTCGCTCACGTAGTCGCCGGGTCAGGTGAGGCTTGGCTGCTCGCGCTGAATGGCGAGACGACGTTTGTGCACGCGCTTGGCGGCATCATCCTCCCCACGCTCATCGGCAACATCTTGGGCGGGACGGGTCTGTTCGCGCTGCTCGCACACGCCCAGGTAAGGCCCGAACTCGGCACATGAAATGGCCACGGGTCGCGGTAGCGCCCGATACCTCGACAGGACTCAGCCTCAAAAACACCCGCCATTCGACCACCCCTACGCTTACACCGGTTGTAGAGCGTCTTGTGCGGCCAGTAGACGCTCGGCGCATTATGCCAGCGCAGCCCATTTCGGTTGACGAACACGATGCCGCTCAGCACCCGCCGGTCGTCGACCCAAGGCCTGCCGTCGCTCTTGGGATAGAACGGTCGCAGCCGTTCGACCTGCTCATCCGTCAGCCAAAACAGGTCGCTCATCCTGGCCTCCCTACGGAACCTGAATCAGATCGCGACGCTCACATCAATGGGTCCTGACCCTAGTGCTACGCTGCGCTCGTGCGAACTAAACCGGCGTTTAAGATCAATCTCGAAAATGCGCGGGCTGAGCTTGCGGCGCTGCGAGCAAACCCCGCCTCCGCCAAGCCGCAAGGTTGCGAGGCAGAGACCGCACTGATCGAAGCACTGGTCGTTATGCCCCGCGCCAAAATGCGATAGCGGAGGTCGCGAGCATTGGGGTCGATGCCGGCGCTTTTTGCCCACTCTCGAACCAACAAGCTCCAACAGCATTCACCCGATGGGGTGAACGCGACACGAAACGCCGCCTTCAGCCTACCAACCAGAGTCCGTCATTCACCCTGGGATGTTCAAACGGCGGCCTTCAGGCGATCCGACCGGAATGCCGAACGACCGAAAATGGGGCGTTGAGCGGAACGGCAGCTACCAGCTTCGATGCGCGTTGCGGCAGGAGCGCGACTCGCTCAGTGTTGATTCTCCCAACTTGCAACCCTTACCGCATCTGCTCATTCCTGTGAACGTGTTCACTCGATCTAGTCCCCCCACGCGCCCATCGATACCGAAAGGACATCGGGTATATGCGATTGGTGATATCCACGGCGAAGCCGGCCTCCTCCGAGAACTGCTCAAGGCGATTGAGGAAGATAGCGGCGCGCAATTCGACGCCTTTATAACCCTCATTTTGCTTGGGGATATCATTGATCGCGGGAACGACGCGGCAGCGTTGGTCGCAACATTTGCCCACCTGAAACTCGCTCAGGTGATCGTGATTAGGGGGAATCACGAGGACGCCCTCGCTCAAGCCTATCGCGGAAATGACGAAGTTCTCGACGCCTGGATGCCGTTCGGCGCCATAACGACGCTCAAGGGCTTCGGGATCACGCTCCGGGAGGTCGACGCCACCAATGCGGTATTCTCGAATGCGCTACGCAGCCGCATCGATTCCAATTTAATCGAGTGGATCGAGGGCCTGCCCACCTCGTGGGAATGTGGCGACTATTACTTCACGCATGCAGGCATTCGGCCCGGCGTGGAACTCAAAGATCAAGACGATGCCGATCTTCTGTGGATCAGGGAACCGTTTCTCTCGAGCAAGCGCAACCATGGCAAGGTGATCGTACACGGCCATACGGTCGAAGTCGGCGTCCCTACGCTTGGCAGCAATCGGATCGGCATCGACACCGGCGCGCACGAGCACGGCGTGTTGACCGCCTTGGGACTGGAAGGCGACCGGCAGTGGCTACTCCAAGCCGTTGCCGCAGATCGTCACCCAGCATCTGCCGATGAAGAAAGGCTAGCTGAGGTCGAGCTAGCGCTTGGCAATTGCCAGCCTTTGCCGGACATTGCGGCCCTGATCACCGCGATCGTGACACCGAGGCCGTTAGCACCGGATGCGCCACTGCTGCTAACGGCAGGCCGTCGACTTTTGGACCGGCAGCCAGTGCCCAGGCGGCTTGGCACCGGCGGCTACGTAGCAGCGGGATTCGCACTTGTTCTGGCGTTAGTTGGAGGAGGAATGGCATATCGGTCGGGCTCTTGGCGGAAGGGTTCGGGCGACATCGCGATCTCCATGCCTGACACATGGGTCGGAAAAAAACCGCCAAAGTTTACCGCTGCACCGTCGCAGTTGAGCGTAGAGACACCCGGGCCGCGGATCAATGACGGTAACAGATCACGACGTCAGTCAGCTCCCCGCTCCAGATATGTCACGCGACAGTCGACTCACGATAGGGAAACGTCGCCACGGCTTTACGGCAACGCGCTCGAAAGGGCATTAGAGGATGATCGCATTGCGACCCGTCGTCTCAATGCGGGAGAGCTATCCCGACATGAAGGAAAGCCTGTAGACTGAACCGGCAGATCGGTTGTCAGAAACACAACAAATGCGGCCCTACGCATTTGGCGCCAGTGCCGAAACAGTCCAAAAAGGCGCACCGCATTTCTGAGGAGTGCATAACAACCGACGAAACATCCATGATCGATCCGATTGAACTGGTCGCTGAACTGACCTCCGCTTGGCTATCCAATCCTAACACTCGCGCGAGCGGAGGACGCACTTGCGTTCTTTCAGTCAATGCAAAGCGCGGTCGAACCGACCGCCGAATCCGCGAGCGCTGCGCCTCAGCAAAGTTACGAGCTGAATTGCCCATTCTTGGGGCGCATTACTGCCGGTGTGTGTCGGCTCGATCCCGACATTCAGGTGGCACGCCACACATCGAAATGACGCTCACCCTGCGAGACGACCACTTTAATTGCCAATGGCCAAAGGTCGAAAAGCTCGCTCGCGCGGCGCCTCGCTGCGGTATCGTCGGCGCATACGTCCATGTGCACGGCAGGTCCAGGTCCGTTCTCCCGCATGCACTTAAAAGTGTAAGTTTTCATCGGCCAGTCAGTAACGGGTGCGAAACGGTCGTGGCAACAACACCGATCAAGATCCGGTTTCCCGACGGCGTTCTTCAGGAACAGCAGGCCACGATGCGATGTCCGCAAATAGGGCGCGTTCCTGACTGCTGGCTTTTGATATATCTACGCGCTGACGCGGATCGACGCACGGCGTCCTGCTGACATTTCCTCCTCTTAGGCGGCGTGACGTTTAGCGAATTGGCTGAACTCAGCTGCAAGGGCGGGATCGCGGATCTCCTTGATTAGCTTGGCGACAATTGCTGGCATATCGCGACCGCTGGCGACGTCATGAAATGCCATGGACCAGTCTCCGGTCTGTCGCTGGTCGATCTCGTGGTTTGACAGCTTCACGATGGCAAAATGACGCGGGTCGCGCTGGATCCGGGCGAATACTGTCTCGACCGCGTCGGCCGGTCCTTCGAGCAGCTGCAGAAACCGGCGTCCGCCGACCGCCAAAATGCCTGTAACATCAACCGCGGCATTGGCGACCCTGGACGTCCGCAGAATGCCTTCAAGTTCGGTGTTTGCCAGCAGCCGGCGCGCCGTGCTGATATATAGCAGTCGGTTCATGATCGCTCCCTTGGGTTCGGACGGAACCTAGGCGGCGACTTGTAAGAAACCGTGAAAAGCCAATTGATTCAAGTTAGTATGGCATCCCGCCTGCGCATTGCGATGTCTGGTGTGTGCGGATTGGATGAAGAATCCTTGTAAGGCCGATCATCGGGCGCTGAGCTGACGTCCTCAATATCCATTCTGATCCGAACGGGTAACGCGATCAAACTATTCTTGTGGGGCGGTATCCCGCAAACGGTATCATCGGATGCTTGCGTCTCAGGACGAGATTTTTCAATCTCCTGGCATGTGCAACCTCTACCGCATGACCGTACAACGTTGGGAGCTGGCGGCCTATTACGAGGCGAATGACGCATTCCGCTGCGAGCTCGGCGAATTGGAAAAGGACTATGTCGCACCCGGCCGACCAGGCTGGGTGATGCGACAGCATGAAGGTCAGCGAGTTGTCGACCAGATGACCTGGGGCTGGCCAAATCCTCGCGGCGGTAAAGCGGTCGTAAACGTCCGCAACTACGACAGCCCGTTCTGGCGATCGGCGCTGGCAAACCCTGCACGTCGCTGCCTCGTGCCATTCACTCAGTTCCAGGAATGGACCGTCGAGCCTGATCCCGAGACGGGTAAGAAGCGCCCGCACTGGTTCTCGATTCCAAGCCGCGCGATCGGCACGTTCGCCGGCATCTGGCGGCCGAGCGAGGCGGGGCCAATCTTCGCATTTCTGACCTGCGGTTACGACGGCGAGGCACAAAAGCACGTAGTCGGTGCGATCCACCCAAAGGCGATTCCGGTGATGCTGCACGACGAGGACGTCGACCGCTGGCTGACGGCACCGATCGACGACGCGCTGTCGCTCGCGTGTGCCTTCCCCTCTCAGTTGATGGCGGTCGACTAGAGCATGGCGCGCCGCGCGCTCGATGGCTTATTATGGTGCCTCGTCGGGCTGGCGGTGCTGTTCTGGCTCATCGCACCACCTTGGGGTGGCTAGCTAGTTGAGTGGTTCGCGGATGAGCGCGCCGGGTAGGCACATCTCGTCGTCGTCTTCCCCGAGGACGAACGTCGCCGAGTAGGTGTTTGGCCCATCCTGACCGAGCGGCACGATGAGTGTGGTATGCTCGTCGAGCCCTGCGACGAACTGTGTACCGCTCTGCTCATAGACCCCCACTTTCGTTCCCTCGCGGAACACATGGCCGCCCTGGAATACAAAGACGGGAGCCTCCTAAAGCGGCTGCGCCTCCATCGGAGCCCGCCAGCGCGCGCAGGTGAAATTCTCCATGATCGGCCTCCATGCCGCGAATCGACGGCGACGGCTTTAGCATGAAATGATTGCAATCCGTTCTTTTTTTGTTCTAGCTCTGGGCTCCCCGCCGACCCGGCGATTCGACAGCGATGGAGATTGAACGTGCAGCACGATCCGCTGCTGCGTGCGATGGCGCGCGCGGTTTACGATGCCTGCTACCCAACCGAGGATTGGGCACCGATCGGGTTCGATGAGGCCGAGCGCACAGGCACGGTCCATTACCGGCAAGCCGTGGATGCCGCCCGCCAGGCCAAGGCGCTGACGGCCAATGCGGGCGAGCAATTGCCGCTATTCGCCGCAGCCTGACTCGCCGCTCCTGGCCCGACATGTCGGTCATCCGTATCCGGGCGATCATCATGGCGCTGGCCGCGCTCGATCGAACGCGAGATGCTGCGGCTCACCAGAGCATGACGGCCTCGCCCGACCTGCGCGCGTTGCTGGCCTTGCTCGCCAGTCTCGGCGATGGCGACCCGCGGCCCTATGGCGCGTTCATCCACGCGCTGGAACTGATGCGCACGTCGTCGTCGAGCAACAATAACGACGTCGGTCGCAGCAACGACTTGAGCGCTGCTCGCATTGGCATTCTTCGCGACCTGGGCATCGACGACGACACCGCGCTGCTCGACGAGATCGGGGCGATCCGTGACAATGGGCGGATCGCGATCGAACGCGGGATCTGCACGCACATTGCGCTCGATCGCGATCTGCCAGCGCTGTTCCGGCGGTTCGCGATCGAACAGTTGCGGTCGGAAAACACGGCACCATTGACCGGAGTAAGCACGCGCGGGATCGCGTGGATCGTGAACAAGCTCGGCATGCTTCGCCAGCTTGAACCGGCCGTATGGGGCTTCGAGCGGCGACTATCGGGGCGACGCGGCGGCCCTGTGCAGAACGCGATCACCAACGTCAGCACGGCATGGGGCCGGCATTGGCTCCCGACGTGCAATCAATTCTCTCGATGCCTCGTCCCGTTTCAGTCTTTCGCTGTCGCCGGTGGTCGTGACGCGCAGGGTGGCCGCCAGACGCATTGGTTCGAATTTGCATCGAACGAGCCCGCCAGCTTTGCGGGCGTGTATCGATCGAACGGCGATCATCGCGCTTTCGCCATTCTGACGACCGAGCCTAATGCCGCGTTCGCTGCGATCGGCGTCAAGGCGATGCCAGTGATATTGCTGCCCGAGGACGAGGCGCGCTGGCTGGACAAGATGCAGCGATACGATGTGTTCAACCTGGTTGCGGCACTACCGTCGCAGCTTCTTCGTCAGGTCGATCCGATCAGCCGCCCTGGTATTTGATGGCGCGCTGGACCAGCGATGGCACGCGGGAGGCGACGAGCCTGTTCGAGGCGGCCGCCTGGCATAAGGCGATCAAGCTCACCTGCGGACGATGCCGGCATTCGATCACGTTCAACCCTCACGGGTTGTGGTGGCTGTTCGAACGCAAGGGTTGGAAAGGTAAGCTTCGTGACGTTCCTCAGCACCTCTATTGCAAGCGATGCCGTGATGCATTTGGCAAAAGGGTTCGGGCACTACGGATCGAGCTGGTGACGGAGTCGCCGGATGATTTCCAGCTGCCGCTTCCCGATGAGCGTGACTGGAAGCGGGCAGTTAGTCGGCTCAGGACCTGAAACGTTAACCGATCGGCCGCTTTGACCATCCAATTGTCTGGTTCAGCGGGACCAGACGGGGGGACGAAAGGTTTGCGGCAAGAAGCAGTGGCAACGGGTCACCCAAACCGCAGGACATTGGCGCAACCGAGTGGAAGACGAGAGCATCGATCTAATGTAGAGGGCGGGTGGCACCGATTGGCGGTACAAATACCGAAGCGGAATTTTTCAAACCGTTAGTCGCCGTGATCCGCAGCGGTCTTCCAATGATTTCGCGCAGCGGCAAGATTGTTGTTGGGTTGGATAAATTGATCGCTACCGTTTGCCACAAGCCTTCGCTTTGTACTTCGATGATGTAGCGGACGTCTCCGTCCGACAATGCGTGAGAGGCCGCCCAGCTCAAACGAACCCGCGGCTCGATTTTGCGCTCCGCCAAGCCGAATGACAAAGACGTCAATCGCGGTCGTTCCGGTGCCGACGGCGCCGTCAACCCAGATTTGAACGTAGCAGCGGTTCGACCTCTTACAGCGAGATCGATGCGGGACATGGTCGGCAGAGCGGGAATCTCCGCGGATATCAGGGCGACTATTCGATCGGGACCATGGTCGCTTATTGGAGTCGCATCGACGGCGAAGCGCTGTATCTCTTGACCTGAAGGATCGAACGCGATGAGTTGAACGTCAGCCAACGCGTCGACCGGTGCTTCGGCCCGCGTGACCGGGAAGACTGCTTCGATCGAACCCGTGCCGGCGCTGAGATCGACCAGACCGCTGACATGCACGAAGTCGCCCGCTTTCATGCCCCGCTGGTCGGAAGCTCGGCTCTTCTCGTGTAATGGGCCAAACTTCTGATCCTCTGCTGTCACCTGCGCGAGAACCCCCTTGTACGTGTAAGCGCTCAACCACTGCGGAAGGTTACAGTAGGTCATGATTTCCGTGCCGACATGTCCGGGGATAATCTGTAGTGGGATCGGGTTGCCGACCGTCGGCGGCGTGATAACACTCCCATCGAGATCGACCCTGCTGTCGCCCATGTCCCAGCCCTCGAACGTACCAGCCACGTCCGAGATAAAGCCATCGGAATACGGGTAGGATGGATCGTCCTTGGTTTCGCCGCAGATGCCCGGATGCTTTCGGCCGAAACTATGGCCCAGTTCATGCCCTCCATACCAATCGGCATAGCTTCCGTCGGTGTCGCCGAAGGCGTTTTTGCCGGCCGGTCCGGATGCGACAGACTTGGGTTGAGGCGATGTGGGGACGGCCGAGCAGCCGCGGTAGAAATTCGCTGAAGTGCTGGCGACTAAGCCGAAATAGTGAGTGCGTGCATCGGCTCCGTTCGAAATGTCCTTTGCCCGTATTGCGCCGACGAACGAGTTGACGTGGTCGCACGTCATTTCGTGGTTGATGTCGTTCTTGAAAGGCGGTGCGAAATCGCCTGTCACTTCCGCACGCGTCCATTGGACCGACGGCACCGGGTACGCCCTGCCGAGCCAGCTCGCGAGCATATTGTAGTCGGCATCTGCAGGTGCGAGCGTCGCCGTCGTCGCCGGATCGATATAGGTGACTCCAATGACCCGCAGCCGCAGCGGTGGACCCGACACAAATGTTGCCACCGTTGCGGTGCAGAGGTGGCAATCGATAGGTTTGCCGGTTGCCGCATCTGTCACATCGATGAGTGACAGAGTTGTCGGTCCTGCTGCTGTTGCGATCGCCGGAAGCTGATACTCTAGAGCGCCGTTCAAATCCTCCCGCCTTGCATGCAGCGAGGCAATACCAAGGGCCAGAGGCTTTTGCGGGCCAAGCGTCGCGACCATCGCGCCGTTGCGGGTCACGCGGAGCAACCCGTTAATGGAGGACACACCGGCAACCGTGCCCGACACATAAACGCGGACAAAGGTCGGCTTCGCGGCGACGAGCGGGACGGACAAACTCATGTCCTGGATCGCTTGTGTGACTTCCATTCCGTCAAACGTGATGTGCGCCGACGCCGGCATAGCGGCGTGAGTGATCGTCAGATCGAGATGCGCTTCAACCTCGCCATGGCATTGGCCGTCGGTTCCGTCGTCATGGCTCCAGTAGCCGTTGTCGCCTAGCCCACCCTTGTCGAGGTAGCCGAGCTGCAGGACGCCACCAGTCGAGGTAAGGGTCTTGCCGAGGATTGAGGAGATGCGAACCAAGCCTGGGGTCGCGCCCGGTATCGCGATTTCTCCGCTATAAGCATGATTCGGGTCAGATGTGTTCCGATCGGGGTCGACATAGCGTTTCCAAGTCTTTCCCGCACCGCCGGTCTGAACGCAGCCTCCGGCAGCTACCTGAACTTGATCCCCAGGAGCGAAAATCACGCTAGGGTAATTTTCGCTAGCCTGCGTCACATCGGGTCGATCGACGTGACACGCCGCCTGGTTGGTTCCTTGAGGCGTACATTGGCCGAATATCGTGCCAGCAGCGGCGAACGGGACGGACCCACGCTTGATGACGATCTTGACCGTGGCGCGCCCATGGTTCGATCCGTACACATCCGCGCACTGTCCACCGGTTCCGCTGTCATGGCTGTAATAACCGTTGTCGGAATAGCCATCATCCTCATAGCCGAGACCCAACGGCCCGTCGGCGACGGGCAACGCACTGATGAGGCGCTGCACATCGACAATACGTCTCACTGGTTGGCCCGGGATTTGGATCGTTCCGTAATATCGCACTGCAGGCGATGAGCCGGTCCGAGCGTCCGGATCGAGATAGCGCTTCCACGTCGCACCGGTCCCTCCGGTCTGGACGCATCCGTCAGCTTCGATCGACAGAATCTGGTCATTCTGATGCAGCATGATCGTGGGATAGGTCGTCATCGGCTTGAGGACGTTCGGCTGCACGATTTCGCACGTATCGACACCCGACCCATCGGATGTGCAGATGATTTGGTCCGCGAACGCAGGGCGCGCGGCGAACAGCGCGAACGCGCAAAAGAGCAGAGCGAACAGGCTTTTAAGGGACCCCATCGACATTTCCCTTCCAGGTCGTCGCGTGCCGTGCGGATCCGATCGCCGCAGTGCCCGAGTGGAACGCGCAAACGATCCGTTCACGATATCTCGCCTTCTGGCGAGAGCCAGTGAAATCGACACCGTTTTGCGAGTATTTGCCGTCAAAATGACGTACCGCGGAAGTGCCTAAGCGTTGGAAGGTGACGCCCGCATCGTAAGAAAGATTGTCGAAACTTCTCTTCTAAGACAGTTCCAGGCCGATGAGTTTTGCACTTTTTCCGGGTAGCGAGCTATCTTTGTGGCTGGATGAATCGGGCATCTGCCGCGAGCCGGCGTGACACTTGTGGAACAGGTTCAGCCGATGTTTGCCAGCAACATTCGTCGCCAGTGAGCGTCCCGCATACGCGCCGGCCTCCATTCGCGATCCGGGCGGCGGAGCCCAAGGTCAGGACGCATGGATCACAGCCAGAAGATGATGGTGGCAGAGCGCGCGATGGCGGAGCTGAAAGTGACGGGACAGCCAGTGAAGGTTCCTCGCATCTGTCTTTTACGGAGCCTCGATCAGATCGCGAATCACATCGATCTGTCCTCACCCTAGGCCGGTGTGGATCCCCAAAGGCTTTCCCGAGATACCGCAACCACTGGAATATTGGCGAGACCGGGCCAACGGTCACTGTCGAGTTGATCGACTTCGAGCAGCCCAACGAAATCCATGGGGAGACGCGACGCCCGCGCTGCGCGGAAACCAGCCGCCTTCACCATCTTGCGCTCCCGGCTCCCCCCGCCAGCAACGTGTCGATGCGTATGGATCAACATCGGAGATAGACCGCCGCCAAGAAACGCGCCGTCTTCCACGACCACGACGCCGGTCCCATCCAGCACGCAGGCTTTACCAACGATGGCGCCCTCCCCCAGGATGAAGAACGATGCTTCTGGGGTAAAACCATGTTCGACAAAGAGAACGCCCGCGCGCAGGCCGATCGTTGCACCGGGGAACGTCCGAAGTAGGTTGAGATGCACCGCGTCGGCCACCGCTCGTTGCCTACGCCCCGGCAAATGATATTCAGGGTCCAGCAGGAGTAGCCGCAACACCTCGGCGGTCGTGTATTGCTCGAGCGGCGTTTCCGTGAGGATTTCGTTCCACTCGATGACAAAATCGGGCCAGCGCAGGCCCGGCGCGGTGAATGAGGCGAACAACTCGTCGGCGTTGCGCGGTACATATGCGTGCTTCGGTGCACAGGATTCGGTGATCGGCGGATGGTCCTCTCCCAAGTCGAGCAGACGCCGGCACACGGTCGCTCGATCCCGAACCATGGCGGTGCGAGCGGACTCGAGGAGCAGAGCCGAGCGCTCGTCGCGACGATCCGGGATTTCGAAATCGTGATCGATATCGTTGCTCGGCGATGCCGATAAATCCTTGTATCGACGTCGAGAAGCGGCGTTTGCACATCCCCGAAGCGCGTCGGTTGTTATTCGATCACCGAGGTCGTCCGACTGCAATGCGGCGCCGGCGGCTGCTCTGAGCGGGAAAGGCACGTAGAGCGAATCGGACACGATTATGTCGACAAGAAGCGAACGTCTCGCCGATGGGGAAAGCAGATCCGCCGCCATCAGGATGGGATACTTTCCTTTCGCCCCGGCCAGCAGGAAGCTTGCCCTCCATTCCGAGCCTGCGCGCAGCACGTCGCGCGCGCCGTCCAACAGTTGCTCGTGGCTGAAGCGCTCGGTCAGCGCCGCCAGAACGCCGTCTGTGTCCGACGCATCGACTCCAAGCATCTGCTCCATCCAGTTGGGCGATGCCCGGAAAAGGCGTGTATCGAGTTCGTCATGAATCATGATCAATCCAGTACGGCAGTGGAGCGGAGCCAAGCGCGTCGCCTCGAAGCAAGTCGAGATCGGCATCTGGGTGAAGGGGCGCCTCTTGCGCCGGCGGCTTTATGCGCGCCGTTGGATCGGGGTAGCAGCGCAGCAGTGTCGCAAGGCGATCGTTGCCCATCAGATCGACTTCCGCGAAGGTCTCTCGTGGCGCGATCCATGACGGTGCGTACGTGATGAAGAGGCTGTATCGCGGCGTGCCATCGCCGCTCGATGTGGGGCGATGCCACAGATCAGAGTGATGGATCGTCACGTCTCCAGCCCGGACAAGGAGATCGGTCTGCCCCTGCTCGTCTTGTTCCAGATTGTAGATTTCGGTCGGTGCCCTCCGGTGGCTGCCAGGTAAAAACTGGTAGGCACCGGCCTTCGCGGTCTCAACATCTGTCAGCCAAACGCCGATCTTCAAGACCAGCGGGATCGACGGACTGAACGAAGAGTAGGGAAGACGGCGAGGTCCGTCGAAATGCCAAGCGCTTCTACGCACGCGATCGGGCTGCCGCACCAACACATCGAAGCCATGCAACGAGGTCTGCTCGCCATAAAAATCATACGCGGGTCCGAGCAATCGCTCATCACAGACGAGCTCGGCAAAACGCTGGCTCAATCCCAGGGTGTTTCGAAAAACCCCATCAACGGAAGATCCCGCCATATCCGATGCAATTAGATCGAAACCCGAACATATCGAATGTAAATCAGCGACCTCATTTGAGCCAAACGCACTCGGACGAATGATAACCCCCCGACTTTCAAATTCACTCCATTCTGAATGTTTCCATCCATGAGTGTTAAATCGTGGTGGCATTTCACTCTTCGCGATCGTTATTTCGATCTACGTTGACTCAATTTCGATTCGTTCGCAAGATTGTGGCGCGTGGAAAGTGAAAGTCCACGAGTCACGACAGGAGGAAGCTTTGGAAAAAGGAAAGTCTGACGCAGTCCACCAGCTTGTCGCCGACGTCGCTCGGAAGGCGGGGGTGGAGCCAGCCGCTGCCGAGAAGGTGCTGCGGGCCCTGAATATCGATTCTCACATCAACGAAGTCGCGGGCCTCACACGCGGCCCCATCGATGCAACCAAGGTCAAGCTGGCCTATCGCCTGAGTTCGGGCGGGATCATCGCCTGAGTCCCGACCTGCTTCGGAAGCTACATGCTCTGCAGGAAACCCGTCGGTTTCCTGCGGACATGGCGACCGAGTACCTGCTTCTGTTGGGCTATCGCGAGACCGCGCTGCAACGCCTTGAACGGTTCGATGGTCGCGCTGTCCGGACACCAGTTGGCGACGATAACAACACACTCACCGACAAGTCGCATCTCCGGCTCGCTCTGCAGTCCGACACGACCGCCGGAGCGGATAAGAGAGAAACGTGGTGGAAAACGACGTCTGGAACCACCGGATTGCCACTCGCCGTTCCCTACGCGGCGGACTTCTATCTCGATCTAAAATATGCGGTGTTTCACAAAGCCTGGCAGATGGCGTTTGGCTCCCGTTTGGGACCTCTGCCTTATGTTGCCTTGGTCATCACCGACCTCGCCGACGAGGTCGGCTCGCTTGCCGTCGATCCAATCCATTCAAATGGTATCGTGGCTCGACTATCGGTGGATGTCAGCAAACCATGTGAGCTGGCTTCGCTTATCGATCTCGCGGGAAGTGTCGTACCCGAGATCGTGTCGACCAAGCCCTCGGTTCTGGCCGCGCTGGTTACAGCTGGCGGGTTCCGCATGGCTGAGCACAGCCTTCTAATCGTCGGCGGGGCAGCGACGAGTGAAGAACTGCGCCGATGCGCGGAAGAGACGTTTCGCTCGCGACTGACGTCTATCTATGCGACGTCCGAAGCCGGCGTAATTGCTTCAGAATGTCGTGAAACGCGCATGCATGTTTTCGAATCGGAAGTCGTGGTGCGCGATGACCATCCGGCAGTGCCCGGTGAGCTTGTAGTCTCGAACGACTTCAACTCGGCGCTGGCAATCCGGTCGTATAAGACCGGTGACTTTGGTCGGATCAGCGACGAGCCATGTCCCTGTGGCGCCAAATGGCGGTGGATCGAGAGCCTCGACGGACGCGTGGTCCCGCTCTTTCATTTTGCCGACGGGACAATTATGTCGCCAACGCGTCTCAGCGGACTGATGCGGCTCGGACTGCCAATCGAAGAATTCCAAGTGCAATTGCATCATGGGCGGCGCGTCATCACGCGCCTTCAATTCGCTGATCAAGAGCACGACAAGGAGCGAGTTCTGCGGCATGTCAGCCGCTTCCTCTCGACTGAACTGCCGTCATGGGCTGAGATTGAAGTTCAACCCGCGGTGTTCGCGGCGAACGAAAAGTTTGCACGCTATCTGGTGTTTGCGTGAGTGCGCATGTGATCATTGGCGCGGGCGTCGCTGGACGCCATCATGAGCGCGTGCTCGTCAATGCCGGCCGTACGATCGTTGCGATATTGGACAGCGCGGAACCAGACTTCGCGACCGACCTTGAAGATGCGCTGCAGTCCGCACCTACCGACGCCATCTGGCATATCTGCACACCAACAGCGACACATCTCGCGTACATCCAACTCATTCGTACTCGGTGTCCCCTCGCCGGCGCAATCGTGGAAAAGCCTATCGGGCGTCCCGGCGAGGTTATCTCGTTCGCGTCTTTCGGCAAATCGGGCAGGATCATGGTGCAGTCTCAATACAGCTACGCACGCTGCGTGAGCCTGTATCGGCGGCACGTGAACCTGCTGCGCGAAGGCGGACCCACCGTTGTGCAGATCGACTTCGCCAAAGACAGAACCAAAGACATTGGTCGCTTCGTCGACAACGACAGGGGCGCCTTTGGATATGAGGGCTTCCATCAAATCGCGCTCGGCCTGCGCCTTCTCGGCGGGAACCGATGCCATACTCGTCGTCCAGTCGTGATCGAGAGCGCCTGTCGCAATCATCACGGCTTTTTCGCCAAGATGCGCATTGGCGTAGACCATCTCTACATTTCCAGTTCGCTTGACCGTCCGATGCGCCATGCTTGGGTCGAGGCGCGTGCGGGCGGGCAAAGCGTTCGATTAGATCTGGAAACGAGAGAATGGTTCACTGGCGTACCGCGCCAGACCCATTTCGTCGCCGCACGCAATATGGACAGCATCGTCGAGGAAGACCTGATCGAGACCGGAATCCTGGCGTGTGTAGATGCGTTAACGCGAGGCGACACGGCCCGCATCGAAAAGAACTTCCGCGCGGCCATTGCGGTCGAAACGCTGCTCGATCGCCTTGTGTCTTCGTCCACCGATTTCTCTCGAGGCACACGGTTGGCGGTCAGTGAAAAAGCCGGTGCGCCGAACGAATGATTAATTGAGTGGCTACGTCGTGGCCGGCCTCGGGCTGATGGCGCAATCTTGCGTCAACGGCGAGCACGAGCTCAAACGTTTTTTACATCATGCCGGCGCAGAATCATAAATTCCATAAATTGACAAGAGTCTGTTGTAGTATCAATCTCCACCTAAATATCGCTCTTTTATAGATCGCAGTCACCAGACCCACCTAGCTGTATAGGTCTTTAATGTTTATTCACGTTAAACAGTAGAGAGTCGCATTTCGCATGAAATCTCCTCCTATTTTCTTTGGCGTTACGCGCCAAATTTGACCGGGCGTTGTGCTCATGCTTGAGGGCATGTACTGGCGCCTTTAGCGACTGCCTGGACATTCGCGCCAGCCACCCGGCTCCTATAACAGATGTCTTCGTGATCTCGTTAGATCAAGTGCGCGATTACTCAGTTTAAGTGTTCCGCACCTGTTGTCAGTACGGACATCGATCCGTGCTTGGAAAGCTTGACGAGCTCGATCGCGCGGCGACTGGCAGCTACATCGTCGACAAAAACGTCCGCGTGAACGGACGACTTTAGCTCGCTTTCCCAGGTCGCATGAAAGGACAAATTTTCACTGCGCTTCTGTAACTTGATTTGCACGGTAGGACGACTGGCAACACCCGGTTCGCGTGAGGTCGCGATAGCCAGCAGCATTACTTAGGGCCAGCGATGATCAGCATGTGGCCGCCTTTGCAGGGCTGGCCGCAGTCGCGCCAATGACGATCACGTGCTCAACGAGCACTGAGGGTCACACGAGGATGTCGGTCTGCGCGATTGTGTCGAGTAGGCTTTGCATTTCCGCAAACGCCGTACGGTCAACCGCGGCGCAGGACCGGCCGAACGATCGGCCAGCAACGCATCGTCACGCAGCGGCGATTCGGCGAGCCGCCGAAGCAGCCCGAAGTGCACCATTGACAGATCAGGTCACCACTGCCGGTCAACTTGCTGGTCAATTGAGGCGCCGGACAGGGCGATCAGCGTTGATCGTCCGTACTGTAGCATAATCAAATTGAACCGTGATTTCCTCCACTTTAGTCTGAACCGAATCACGGCGGACGGAAACGATGTCGCATCCCATTGAGCAACTTAGCCCCCGAGAGCGCGAAATCCTTGAGCTGGCGGGGCGAGGCTTGCGGTCAAAGGAAATTGCGCGAGAACTCGGTATCTCTCCTAGGACCGTCGATACGCACATCGCCCGGGCAATATCAACATTGGGTGCGCGTAGCCGCCTCGAAGCTGTCCGGGTCATTGAACAGGTGCCCGCCTACGTAGATTTACCTACGGAACCGCCAGAGGTTGCCTCTTCCATATCGTCAATGACACCAGTCGCTCCGGAGCGAAGCCCGCTTCTCCGATGGGCGAGCGAGCTGTCAATCTTTCGTAACGGGAAGGAAAACAATGAGCTAACGGTCGTGAGGCGCCTTGCCTGGATATTGGCGGGAGCACTTGCGATCATTTTCATCTTTGCTCAGCTGACAACCGGACTG
Organism: Sphingomonas sp.; assembly: GCF_017304635.1. Taxonomy (GTDB): domain Bacteria; phylum Pseudomonadota; class Alphaproteobacteria; order Sphingomonadales; family Sphingomonadaceae; genus Sphingomonas. The sequence goes on along the minus strand of NZ_JAFKMA010000002.1, from coordinate 453,882 downwards.
CGGGTCGCTCAAGAGATCGCCCTCGGTATCCGTTGACCTTCTCTGGTCCCAAACTCGCGCGCGATGGCCTGCCATCGTGGAGGAAGACAATGTCCGAAATTACCCGTCACGCCGAGAAGATCGCTACTGCTTTTCACGCGGCAGAGCACTCCGCCAATAAGACGATGATCGACATCTTTGCCTTAGGCACTGCGATGTTCGAAGCACGTCAAAGTGATGCGTTTCATAATCTAGAATGCCAGCGCGGCGTCGAGTTACTAGGCGCAGGCGTGGCAAAACTGACCGAAGGCCTTGGAGAGTTGGCACGCGCTCATCGCGAGGTTGTCGACTGCGCCGTGAAGCATAACGTCATGGAAGACAGCGGCGCACTGTGCCCCCTGCCCGCCCCCGGCACGCCCCACGGCGCTGTTATCACGCCGATCAAGCGTGATAAGGTTGCCTGACGATGCGCTTCGCTTGCGCCTCGGTTGTAAAAGCGGGCTGGCATGTCGATCTACCAATATATTTATCTTGCCGGCCTTCTGTGGGGCAGTGTTTTCGCCTTGGTCGGTGGTGGCAAACCGGAGCGATGGGGCGCCGCTATCATTCTGTGTGGGATGATATTGTCAAACGTTGCAGCAGCGCATTCGGGACAATTGTACATCACCACGGACGCTTGGTTTTTCGCGGTCGACGCGTGCGAAGCGATCGCCTTGATCGTCCTAGCTTGTACCGCCGACCGATACTGGCCGATGTGGGCAGCGATGTTTCAACTCGATGCAGTGCTGACGGAGATCGTCATGCTGGCACATTCGACACCACCGTTTTCCTATGGCTTGGCCCTGCGGCTTTTCGCGCTACCGCTTCCGCTGATCGTCGGCGGGGGTACTGTCCGATATCGACGACGCTGCCGCCTTCGTGTCGCAGCAACGTAAGTAAGCACCCCCATGAACGATAACGCCCGGTCGCGGACCGCTCCGCAATTTCTTGATGATATCCAGGCGTTGTTGGTCGAATGGCACGGATGCGGCGCTTCAGCTTGCCAAAATCCGACACTTTCGACTGGCGCCGACGACGTCAACAGCGACAGCCGGGTCGGGTACATCCGAGCGATCTACCGGGCACGCCGCAGCCGGGAGTCGGTGTTTGGAGGCCATGCCAAGCTCTTCGGCGAGCCAGCGTGGGATCTGCTCCTTGATCTTTACGTCGCTCGAGCGTGCGGGGCGGTAGTGTCCGTGACAAGTGCTTGCGCCGCCGCCGCCGCCGCGCCCAGCACCGCTTTGCGACATTTGGCAGCGTTGGAACGAGAAGGTTTGGTGAAGCGGCGAGAAGACGCCGAGGACCGCCGTCGGTCACACGTGGCCCTGTCAGATCGGGGCCTCAGCCTCTTGGAAACTTGGGCCAGCACCGCGCAGCGGCTAACCGCCATCGGTGATGCGCGACGAGGTGATCATCACATGTCGGATCAAAATGGACTGTTCAGCCCACGCGGCTGACCTGGTGCCGAGCCACCGGCCATCTTACCGCAGCGCAGCAATCAGGCGATCCTCAAAGGCAGCAGGATCCTGCTGGCCGTGGCGCAGGTCGCTGTCGGACAAGCTTAGGGCGACGGCACCATCGCTCATTACGATACCGGCGTGGCAACACCGCGCAAACACCGACATGTCATGGAGCGCCGTTACGAGGGTCAGTCCGGCAGCGACCATCGCCGCCAAAGCCGTACGGGTGTCAAAGGCGGCAACTGGATCAAGCCAGTTGAATGGTTCGTCAAGGATGATCGCAGAGGCACCCGACGCGAATGCGCAAGCAATGGCTAGTCGCTGACGCATGCCCGACGAGAAATGGGCGACCGGCTGATCCAAGAGCGCGCCAATGTGCAGCGCCGCGTTGATGGGACCCAGGGAATGCAGGCCGTCAGATCCTCGCGGCGCCGCCAATCGAAGAATCTGCCTTCCAGTCAGCACGGTCGGTAGCGATTCAATAGTTGGCATGAAGCCGATGCATTGCGCGCGTCGGAACCGATCGGTCGACAACTCTGTGCCGGCAATTGCACATTCACCCTCGGCAATGTCGAGACGTCCGGCGATTGCACGAAGCAACGAGGTCTTGCCAGAACCGTTTGCACCGATCACGCCGAACCAAGTACTGGCTGCGACACCGAATGTCGCGCGGTGAACGACCGGCGTTCCGCCTCGAACCACGCTGACCTTACGAATGTCGATGCGGCTCATAACATCCAACGCTTTTTGTTGGCCCGTCGAGCGAGATACCAGGTAACGCATCCGTATGCGATTGGCGCAAGCGGCAGAAACAGGGCCGCAACGACGCCTACCAGCAGGATTTCGGCTGCGAGAGCGAAGCCGGTCACAGGCTTGGGGAAAACGATTGAGGTTAGGGTTTCGCAGCATCGATATAGCATCACCCCAGCCCATAGGGCGTACAGCACCATCGCGCCGGGTCGGTCCACCAAGATGCAGGGGCTCAAGACCACACCAAGACAAAACCCTGCGGCAAGGCGCCGGCCAACAATAGCGCGTGCTCCATGACCAGTCTGGCGCTCGAAATTGACAAGTTTGACGCTGACCGGCGTGATAGCAATCAAGCCGACGAATACGACAAAACCGGCGAACGCTCGCATAGCATTGTTATGAGCGACAGCCAAAGTAAGCACGCTCACTCCTGCCACACCCGGAATGATGACCCGCCACGCTAACCCGCCTGATCGTAGGCGAAATCTGCTGTATGTCTTACGCCATACGCCATCGCCTCTTGCCCGTCGAATGGCATGCAGCATCAGCCAAGCCAGCTCAACAATTGCGACGCTGCCGAGATAAGCCGAGATCGCGAGACCTTCGCCGTCCAACGTAACCGTCGATACTAACAGCGTCGTGCCGACTAAGCCTGCAACATGGTAGGATCCGACATAGCGAAGCGACGCTCCCGGTGCCCGGGCACCTGGCACACAAAGTCCGTCTCCCTGCAGCGCAATCAGTCTCCTACGCCATGAAATGTGCACGACAGTTGCCATAAGCGACACGAGGAGAGCCGCGGTTAGAGCCGCCCGATCACTGCCTAAGCGCCTAACGGTGCCGATGCCCCAAGCGAGGGTACCGAGCAAAACGACCAAGCACACTGCCATTGTTACGGGAATCGTGAGGGCTTCCCGAAGGATCGCGCCGACGATCGCCCGATCAACGCGCGACGGGGAGGTCGGCGTCGGCGGCACGAAAACCTTTCCGCTCACGTTAGAAGAAAGCATGCTTGATGCGGATGAGCGATCAAGCGGCGATCTCTTCGACCGGCGCCGGTCGGGAACGGGACAAGAACTCGTCAGGAACCGACGCTGATTGGAGTGTCGGGAGCCCCTGCACGTAGCCCGACAATTTCAGGACAATGCCATCGCGCTCCCAGCGATCGAGCAGTCTCGGCAGCCCTTCACGACCACCGAGAGCGCGATATGCCGATGGTGCAAACCGTTCAAATTCGGCTTCCAACCTAGCTTCTGCTCGCATCTCTAACAAATACCCAAGCAACACTGATTGGTGAGCACTCAATCTTGTCGTCACGGCACTGGATGTATGACGTGAGTCCTTCAAAAGCATTTCACCGCTGCTCAATTCTATCGCCTCAAATGCCGCGCCGCGTCGCCGCGCGTCCTGCCACGCAACGACGGCTCCTGAGACCGCCGCATGTGCTCGCGCCAAATCTGCGCCCGGCGCCTGGATAAAATCAAATTCGAAACGGTAGACCAGCCTGTTCAGCAATTTCTCGTCGACCGGAAAAACTGAACGATACTTGGGATGAGGGCCCTTTACGACAATACCGAGCGCCTCCGGGGAGTCGTGAAACGGGCTGAACCGGTGAACCTCGAACACCCCTAGGCCACCTGGCGGGTCAAGGTGGTGAAGGCTTGGGAATAGCGCCGCCATCGAAAAGTAACTTTCCGGTTTCTCTCCCGGGAACCCGAAAATGATATTCCAGCTTACCGCCACGTTTCCCTCGAGCGATAAGCGTAGCGTCTGCACGTTATGCGCCGCCTTCACTCCTTTTCGCATGAGGGCCAGCACGTCATCATCGAGGCTCTCTATACCGGGCTGGATCCACGTCACCCCAGATCGCGATAACAGTGCGATCTCCTCTCTACGCATGTTCGACTTGACCTCGTAGAATATTTTCCAATCCTTGCCCGCTTTCTCCAGGTCGGGAAGGAACCCTTTAAAGAAACTTCGCGGCATGATGAGGTCAACCGCAAAAAAACTCGTTACGGCATAGCGACGCTCATAACTTTCAAGCTCGGCTAAAAGACCCCCATTGTCCCGCTCGCGATACTGAATAATTTCGTTTAGCCCACAGAACGTGCACTGCGTTTTTTCACCGTACCAGCAACCGCGGCTACTCTCGAACGGGATCCAAACTTGCTTCAGCTGCAGCGCCCCAGTCCGACGAATGCGATCAAAGTAGGCGTCGAAATTCAGCGCGCTCCGCGGGATACGCAACTGATGAAGCTTGGTCGAGGAATTGCGCCGAACCTCGCCATGGACGTCTCGCCAGCTAACGCCTGACACTTCTGCCCAAGACATTTGGCCGTCAAGGGCACGAATAAGCTCAGGCAGCACGTGCTCGGCTTCACCCTGTACCGCAACATCGAACTCGGGACATAATTCGAGGAGCGCTGCACCCATCTCACCGTGACATGCCGCTCCTCCCACGACGATGAATTGATCAGGGCAGTGCTCCTTAATCCTTTTTGCTAGCGCCATCGAGGCACCGGTCTGTTGCGCCGTCAGCGAAAAGCAGATCGCGCGAAACTGACTCCAATCCGTATCCGCCAGACAAGCGTCGAGGAAGCGATCGATCACGGGCGGAAAGAGTAAACGCAGTTCGGACTCGACATCGACCAAGCTGAGGGAGGAGCACTGGCTCATTCCGGGCTCAGCCTCACGCCGATCTCCGTAATAGTCTTGTGTAAAAAGGCCGTCCGCCAAGTATGGCTCGCTATTGGCTATCGTCGTATATAACGCCTGCCCGGTAAGCTTGACGAAGTCGGCATAGAATTCGAAGACATTCGATTCCACCCCGAGGTCATTTAAGCACCGCTTGATAATGGCCAGCTGAATGGATGGCATGTAGGACCAGAACCACGGCATGCTGACCAGCGCGACGGGACCAGGCGTCGCGCGACTGTGATTTGTGTTGTCGATCACCGTTCAAACTCCCGGAGCTATTTGCCAAACTCGCTGCCCGATGCAGGTGGCGTGGCATCTTCCGACCGGCGAAGCCCTGTGCCCCAGCAAGCATAGGAGTATGGTCACCCTCCGCGAAAGTTTAAGAGTTATTTGCTCCGGAATTGGCGCAGTTTTGAATGGATGTTCCCTTCAAATCCACGTGCTTTTACCTTCATATCGGACCCTATTTTCTGTGCTGGCCGAATTGCTTTGATACGCAACAATGGCACTATCTACCCGCCGATCGCCGCAGTTTAACGATCAGAGCGATTGGACAAGATGACACGCCACTTATCGAAAGGGAACCGGAAATGGCAAAACTGTCAGCGCTTCAAGAGCTGTCTGCTGAAGAACGCGCAGGCGAGCGCGCCCGGGCACTTGAGACAATCAGCGAGATCAGAGCTGACCCCGCGCGTTACACAGCGCTTCGCGAGGCATTGCGCGGGAAGGTGAGCGATGACGAGCGCGCTGAAGCTCTCGTCGGCTTTATCACCAACAGCACCGATCTCGCTGCGGCTCAGCCGACCGAAGCCAGCGAAGAAATGTCAACATGGCTGACGATCACGCTAACCACAATCTTTATCCCGACAAGCGCCTACTAATCATCCGTGACCTATCCTGATGTGCCGGCGTGTTCACAAGATGCGCTGGCATATCGCTATTTCGCTGGAGGCATAGGTGCTCTCGGACCGCTACACATCGATCGTCATTCCACCACCGCCAGGAGCGGCGCTCATTACTGACGGGAAGTGGCATTTCGTCGGCGTCGATCCCGTCGAAGCGCAGGGCTGGAAGCTCTATATCTCGGCAAGTCGGCCACATTTTGTCGGGACGCTTCAAGCGGTGTCACCCATATTTGAGCGGCACAACATCAGCTACAAATATGTCGCGACGGACAAGGCCCTGAGAAAGATGAACGCTGGGTTGTATGGGTTGTCGCAAGTCGGAAAGGTCATCGTCGCCTACCTGAGAGCCGATCAAGTAAGTGATGACTTAGTGATGCAATTGAAAGGGGCGCTTAGCCCGTTTCGCTACACCTCCCCCAAACCTCCGTTTGCGATCGAGATGGGCGGCGGCTACCCCCTATCGTATCGGTTTGGCAGTTTTCACGGCACGACGCTTAACGTCGGCAACCGTCAAATCGAGGATGACAGATCACGGGCTGCGCAGTGGATCCGCGCGGAATTGCAGGACCCATTTCTCCCGTTTCTGGAGGCTCCGCCTGATCGAACCGCGTTCGATCAACTTCTTGCCGGCTTTCCGATATACGAGGTTATGAGCCATGGCGGCAAAGGCGGGGTATTTGCGGCGCTCGACATGTCGAGCGAGACGTGCACCGAGCGTGTGCTCAAAGTCGGATACCGGTGCGGAATGACGCTACCCGATGGTCGCGACGGTATGGACCTGTTGCGGACGGAGCACCAGTTTTTCAGGCTATTGCATGTTCACAATCTACAGCACGTCGCTCCCGCCATGCACGCGTTTCACGAATACGAAGATCGCAATGTCATGATACTGGATCGCGTCGATGGAACGAGTTTGTTCCATCTCAAGAGAAGCGGCAAACTCACGATAGAACATCTTGAGAGCGCGCTTCATATTCTCGCTCATATTCATGCCGCCAAATTGTACGTCGGCGATCCCAAGCTTGCCAACTTTTTGGCTAGCGGCAACGGGGAAGTACTTGCAATAGATTTCGAAAGCGCCGGCGAGATGGTGACTGCGGCGTTCGATTCGATTCGGACCTATCATTTCGCAAACCCGACCATCAGCGACGTCGCTACACGCGAGCGGGTTCATTTTCTATACTCCGTGCTGCACCGGGAATTGAGAGACAGCTTTAGCGAGTCCGATCGAGTGATCGACCTACCTGCGTTTTTGCTGTCCTTCGATTCAGCGGATGACATTGAGGCATGGGCTGTCGAAGCGATGAAGCGAGAACTGTTCGCCCTCAACCCTGAAAGCGTCGGCACGTGTCTCGCTGCAGCCCAACTATCGTGAATAGTGCCTTCGTCCGATAGATCGTATGCATGCCCAAAGCGCTCGGTTTTCGCTGAGGCAGGCGTCGACAATGCCCTCGAGCTGATCGCTCTCAGCCCAGACCCGCTCAAATTCATCTGGACTCTGACACGCCATGGCGAGGTCAACCAGCGCTGTTGGAGGCGGGACGTGCCGACCATTTGAGCCCAATACCGGTTGCAGGACGAAGCTCCATTCCAGCAACCGACGAGCGGCGTATGCGGTTGCCTTTTGGCGGGCACGAGGCTCGCTCAGCGAAATGAGATGGAAGGCCCGACGCGGCGCTTGATCCGACACCCAGCGCCAGAAAAAGGCTGTTTTGTCTAAGGTCACCGCTCTGGCAAATATCAGATCCCAACCGAGCCAACGCTGGATCGAACTAAGAGACAATGGTCGGTTTTCTGCATTCAGCACGTTGCCGCCGATCAAGGACCCGCCGCGCTGCAGGCTATCTTGGGTCAACGGCGAAAGCATTTCCTGCCCAATTACGATCTGGACCTGAAGAGCGAGTTGAGACGGCGCTGTTGCCGTAGGGTAAACCACTGGCCCGACATCAAAGATTGGCACCATGCGCAACGTTCGGACTTCGAGCGCGGAGAAACGGCGTCGGATATCGTCAAACAACTTTGCATCGAGGCGAGGGACCATTACAAACAGATCGACATCTGCAGGAGGTACTAGCGCCCAGTCGTCAATTGCAACGCTCGAACCGTGTAGGTACGCCGAAAAGTTCCGGTTAGGATACAATTCACTCAATTCACGATCGATCTGAGCCGCGAGAACGGCCGGATCCCTGCCAAGGAGCTCATCGCAGTGTCTGCCTATCATCAATCTCTGTCCAAAGCAGTGGCCATTGTGCAGTTGACCAATGATGCCCTAACGTCGCCTAACACCTTCTCCACCACAACTGCGGGTAAGGCGAGGGACGCGCAAGACGACGAGATACTCTCCATCTTTGCCAATGCCAATCCAACATCACTAGCCGCGATGCGATATCAGGCTTGCTTGGCCGGCTTACGCTCAGTTAATTCTATTGTTTCTGATTCCTCGATTCCTGATCACTAGTAATGGTCCTTTCGTGTACAGCGTAAGATGCGTTATTTAAGCGTGATGAATGGATTATCTAGCTCAGCAAGCACTTAATGCCAGCTTAGCGAGATAAACTTTTATTTTTGCCGAAAGTTTCGTATTTTACTTTTCGCGTATCCGCAGTTTGTGATTCTACTTGGGTGAAGCTTACTTCAATCCTAATAATTCACTTCCGCACGACCAAGACCAACAGTACCGCCCCTACTTCGCAACCGATCGGCGCATAACTTTTTCGCCGCTTCCTCAAAGCAACAAGCTCAAGAAGTACATCGAGTGATCGCACCACCATCGGCGTGGTGGCAAAACAATCCGGTTGTAGCATCTGGTTGGAGGGTCCATCGTAAAGCAAGCCGGTTCTACTGACACAAATGGTCGTTGACGGCCCGGCCATAATCAGCTTTGGCTCTGGCGCATTTCTGGGGATTGCCAACAATGACCGAAGATACCTCCTCCACTGACATAATCGAAATCGCCGCGGAGCTGACCGCTGCATGGCTGGCGAACCCGAACACGCGAGCCAGCGCTGACGACGCCCTAGCGTTCTTTAAGTCGATGCAAGGCGCCATCACGCCCATGGCGTCGGCCGACGCGGCGGAAGTCGGCGGCACTCCGATCTACGAGCCGGTCGTTAGCGTCCGCAAGTCGCTGGCATCCCGTGACCACATCATCAGTCTGATCGACGGCAAGCCATATCGTACGTTGCGCCGCCATCTATCCACGCACGGCCTCACACCTGACCAATATCGTGAGCGCTACAATCTCAAAGTCGATTATCCAATGGTTGCACCGACCTACAGCGAGACGCGACGCGCTATGGCGAAAAAGATTGGTCTCGGTCGCAAGCCGGGCCAAACCCTGAAGTCTAAGACGAAGTGAGCGACCGCATCTGGCAGTTGCGCAAATCTCGCAGAGCGGATTTGCCGGCCGGACGAAGCTCGACCATGATCACCTACGCTGCTAACGTGGCACGGTAAAGAAACAGTTGAAGGCGCGCCGTCCAGTGCGCCGTGCGCTTGGAGCAGGTACTTTCAATAGAGCCACACTCGGTGGTTGCGGCCTCGATTAGGTAGTTGATTTCCACAACGGTATTAGTATAGACAGCTGACAACGTCGGCACATATGAGCGCACAGTGAAGATAATTCGTCAATATTGCAGGATTTTCGTCTTCTAGCGCAAGCTGCGTCGCGTTTAAATATCAAGTCTTTCCCTATATTCGGAATGTAGAATATTCGATACTGCCGCCTGTCGGGTTGATCTCACGTCGACGGCACGGCTGTTTGAAGCCGCATCTGTCGCCTTACTTCTGTAGCCGACAGAGCGGCGATATTAGCATCAACACTTGGTTGCTCAACCTGGTATCCTGCGTCGCGGCCGTAGAATATTGCAGCAATGTTTGGAAGTTGGACAACGATGAAGCGGCCTGCATAGTCGCGGAGGTCGGTCTCAATGCGAGCCTTCACATACTCGAAGCCAAATGGATCACTGGGCGATGTGCCTTCCGTATTGCGGACCGTTATGCACGCTTGCCCGACGCGCTGGAGATCTTTGAAGACCAGCGCACGATGGCCATCGTGGAATGGCTGGTAACGGCCCACGAAAAGCGCGGTCGGCCGCTTCGGGTCGAACGTCGGCGCAAGCAGCGCAGCGATATGCTCTGCCCATACCTCGGGCGTTCCGTCGGCATCCACTCGAACGTCATAATGCTGCGGTGGAACGAAGAGGCGGTTTGTATCCTCAAAACGTCCGGCGACGATCCGGTCCACGTCGCGCGGACGCGATACCGTTGTCACCGCGTAGCGGCCGCCCAAGGCTAGCCTCCGCGCAAACCCTGGACAGAAAGCTTAATCGACGCGCTTGAACGCCGCGCCCAGTGGACACGGCGCACCTAGCACATTCATTCAGCGCTGCGCCGCACGACTCTTGTCGGAAAGCGGAACGCAGCTTCGACGGGTAGAGGCCTGAACCGGCGCGGGCTTGGACCGAGCGGTCGCGTGGGCCTCTGCACGAGGACCATCGGCGACGGCATACCCTCGGTCAGCATGTCGGCCCAGATCCCGGCTAGCTCACGCCGGCGTGGCATGTAGCGCGCGCGGTTATAGGCACCCTCCACCTTCTCCCTAGGCACGTGCGCGAGCATCAGATCGATAATCGCGCGATCGCCCTCCTTGCCTTTGCGTTCGGCCCATTCGTTCATGATCGTCGAGAAAGCGGCGCGAAAACCGTGGGGGACATGATGGCCGTGATACCCGGCGCGGTGAAGAAGAAAGCCGATCGCGTTTTCGCTCATCGGCCGATCTGGCTTGCGGCAACTGGGAAACAACAGATCCCCCTCCCCCGTCAGCGGCCAAAGCGCTCGCAGGACGTCCACCGCCTGCGGCGTCAAGGGGACGAGATGGTCGCCGTCGGCTTCTTCCTTGCGATCAAGATCGCCCTTCATTCGCGCGGCCGGAATCCGCCAGAGCGGTTCCTTGCCATTCAGCTCCTCGAACTCGTACCAACACGCCCCGCGTAACTCATTAGGGCGAACTGACGTCAGGGCCAGCAGGCGCAGTCCAAGTCGCGTAACCGGCCGGGCGAAATCCTCTTCCGCCGCGAGGATCATCTTTTGCAGCGGCACGAGATCAGTGATCGCGGGCTGTCTGCCGCGACGCAGCGGCTTTAGGACCGCCCCCAACCTCTCGGCAGGGTTCTTGTCCGCGAACCCCTCGGCAATGGCGTAATCGAAAACGGCCTCGATTCGCTGCCGGATCCGCTTCGCCGTCTCGATCGACCCACGCGCTTCAACCTCGCGCAACGCTGCGAGGATCAGCGGAGGTGTAAGCTGAGCGATTGGCAATGCACCGATTTCTGGAAACACGTCTCGTTCGAGACTGCGCAGAATGTCGTTGGCGTGACGCTTTGCCCACTGCGACTTGGCATTGTCGTGCCAAAGGCGCGCTGTACGTTCGAAGGTTCGCCGGCCCGCTTCGAGATTTTCCTCGATCCGCAACTTCTTCACGACGCCGGGATCATGGCCCTCAACCCAAAGCGCATGTGCCTCGTCTCGCTTGAACCGGGCATCGGTCAGCCCCACCGTCGGATAGCTCCCGAAAGCCATGGCCTTCTGCTTGCCTTCGTATTTGTAGTTCCAGCGCCAAAGTTTGCCGCCGCTTGGCGTGACGAGGAGGTAGAGGCAGTTTGAGTCGGTGAGTTTATAAGCTTTGTCGCGCGGCTTCGCGGTCCGCGCCTTCGTATCGGTCAGCAATGTCTTTCTCCCGAAAGTACCATGTATTTTGACCGCGCGTACCACGCATGAGCACCGCCGATTCGCCGAATGGGTGCGAACGGGTGCGAACGGCCATGGCCGAGCTGATCGAGCAAGTGTCAGATTTCAGAGAGAAAAAGTCGACTACAGTGGTCTGTTACGAACCGCTGCGGTACAAGAAATGGCGGAGAGGGTGGGATTCGAACCCACGGTACGGTTACCCGCACAACGGTTTTCGAGACCGTCCCAATCGACCTCTCTGGCACCTCTCCGCGTCGGCAGGTCCTCGCCGGATGCACGCCGGATCGGCGCGAGGGCGGGTCGAAGGCGGCGCCTCTAACGCAGGCCATCGCGTCGCGCAAGCACCCTGCTTGTGCGGTGCGACGAAAACCCTACATTGATCGCATGTCGCGTACCGAAAGCCACGATATTAAGTCCACCGCCGGCGTGCCGATGCCGCCCGTCGCCACCGCGCGCTTCGCGATCGGGGACGTCGTGCGCCATCGCATGTTCGATTTCCGCGGCGTGATCTTCGACGTCGATCCGGTCTTCGCCAACGACGAGGAATGGTATCAGGCGATCCCGGAGGCGATCCGTCCGGCCAAGGACCAGCCCTTCTATCACCTGCTCGCCGAAAATGCCGATTCGAGCTATGTCGCCTATGTCAGTCAGCAGAACCTGCTGCACGACGAGAGCGACGAGCCGGTCGACCATCCGGCGATCGCGGGATTGTTCAGCGATCTGGTAGACGGGCGGTATACGTTGCGGCCGCAGCATCGGCACTGATCGGGAACGGGCAGATTTGCGTGGGCGTGTCTGCACGCAATCGTAGTGCGACTCGGCTGGGGGCGTAGTGGCAATCATCAGATAGCGAAAAAGGGGGCCGATAAGCCCCCTTTCCCTTTTCGGCTGCAGCACGTCGTCAGACGGAGCGGCTGCGCTGCACCGCTGCCCGACGTGACGAGTCCCCGGATTGTTGACGCAATCCGGGGCCGCCCGCTTTTAGAAATTAAACGCCACGCGACCGTACAGGAACCGGCCGTTGAAGCCGAACGGCGACAGCGACGAATATGGCAGGAAATAGCTGTTCGGCGCGAACGCCCCGCCCAGCGGCAGGCGATCGGGATAGACGTCGAACACGTTGTCCGCACCCACCGCCAGCGTGATTTCCTTGACTGGATGGACGCGCAGTTCGACGTCGGTCACCCATTTCGGCGTCATCTTGAAGTCGCCCGCGACGGTGCCGAGCGGCGCCGTCAGGGTGCCGCTCGCCGCGCTCCACACCGTGCCGTAGCGGTTGGTGCGGACCGTGGCGCCAACCGGGCCGTAATCCCAGTCCGCCGACAGGTTGATCTTCGTGCGCGGCTGGCCGTCGGTCAGGCGGTACGATTCCTGCCGCCCGAACAGCACCACGCCGGGCAGCGACGGCAGGTCGGCGCGGCGGATGATCTTCGTCTCGTTATAGTTATAGCCGGCGGTCAGCGAGATCTTGCCAAACCCGAAATCGGGCACGCGATAGCTCGCGACGACATCGACGCCCTGCGTGCGCGTATCGACGCCGTTGACGAAGAACCGCGCCGAAGTGACGTTGGTGATACCCGCCCCGGTCAGCAGGTTCACCACCGCGGTCCCGGTCAGGTTTTCGGTCAGCGTCACGCGGTCCTTGATGCGGATGTTGTAGTAATCGACCGTCAGGCTGAACCCGCTGAACGGGTTGAGCGCGAGGCCGCCCGCCAGGTTGAGCGCCTTTTCCGGTTTCAGCTGCTTGCCGCCGAGCGCGGTCGCGACCGGGCTGGTCGCCGGGAAGGTGCCGACCTCGATCAGCTGCGACACGCCGTTGACCACCGTGCTGTTGGTCGAGGTGGTGGCGAAGAATTGCTGCGCGAGGCTCGGCGCGCGGAAGCCGGTCGAGATCGACCCGCGCACGGCGATACCGCGGACCGGCTCGAACCGCGCCGCGACCTTGCCGTTCACCGTGCTGCCGAAATCGCTGAAATGCTCGTACCGGCCCGCGGCCTGTAGCGTGAACTGCTTGGTCACGTCGGCATCGACTTCGGCATAGCCCGCGAAGCTATCGCGGCTGGTATCGATGGCGTTCGACGGTCGGAAGCCGGGGAACACCTGCGCGCCGCCGGCAGCACCGTTCACCGAATACGGACCGTTGACGTAGCTGGGCACGTCGCCGGCGCGGATCTTGAAGTTCTCGTTCCGCCACTCGCCACCGAACGCGATGCCCAGGCTCGACAGCCCGCCCACGTCGATCTTGCGGTTGACGTCGAGGTTCGCGGTGGTCTGGCCGAACGCGATGCCGCCGGCGTCGAACCGCTTGGGCGAGTTCAGTCCGCCGAGCGACGTGTTGAAGCTGTCGATCGTCTGGTAATTGAGCTGGTTCGAGCCATAGACCACCGACAAATCGGTGTTCCACTCGCCCAGCGTCCCCTTCACGCCGACCGCCGCCGACACATCTTCGATCTCGCTATAGATCTTGGGCAGGAAGCCGTCGGCATAATAGGGCACGAACGTCGTCGTCGATGCCGCCCAGTCGCGGTTACGCGGGTCGTCCGAGCGGCGATAGAAGCCGGCGCCGATCCCGTCGCGGATGCCGTAGCTGCCGAAGGTATAGAGCTGGAAGTTCGGCCCCAGGTCCATCCCCGCGTTCAGGAACAGGTTGTAGTCGGTCGCCTTGCCGTCGCCATAGCCATGGGTGAAGCGATTGATCGTCAGTTCGCGCGCATCGCCGACGGTGAAATACTGGCGGCGCGGGTCGGGACCGGAGCGGTTGGTCGGATCGCGGTCGCGGAACTGCGCGGTAAAGGTCAGGTAGCCGCCGGGGCCGACCGGCACGCCGACGCGCGCCGCCAGCGTCAGCGTGTCGCCGTCGTGGCGCTTGCGCTCGCTGCCGTTGTTGAGCTGCAGGATGTCGCCCTGCGCGTTCGAGCCCGCGGTCGCGACGGTCGGCACGCCGTTGGTGGTCGCGACTCCGGCCACGTCGTACACGCCGTCCATCGTCGTGTCGTACTTGCCGTAGGTGACCGAGCCGCTGACCCCGACCGCCTTCGACAGCTGGATGTTGATGACGCCGGCGATCGCGTCGGAACCATATTGCGACGAGGCGCCGTCGCGCAGCACCTCGACGCGGTCGATCGCGATCGGCGGGATTTCGTTAAGATCAACCTGCGTCGCACCGCGCCCGACCGAGCCGTTCAGGTTAATGAGCGCGGCCTGGTGGCGACGCTTGCCGTTGATGAGCACCAGCGTCTGGTCGGGCTGCAACCCGCGCAGCGTCGCCGGACGCAGCGAATCGGTGCCGTCGGTCAGCGACGGCTGCGGGAAGTTGAACGACGGGACGAGCTGGTTCAAGACCTTGCTGGTCTCGGTATAGCCTGAATTCTTCAGTGCATCGCCGCCGATGACGTCGATCGGAACGGGCGAATCGGCGATGGTCCGGCCGGGAATGCGCGAGCCGGTGACGATGACGTCCTTGGCCGGGTCCTGATCCGCCGGCGCGTCCTGCGCGAAGGCCGGCGCCGCGATCGCGAACACCGAAACGGTGAGCATGGATTTGATGATGATGGTCGCGCGATTCATGTCGCTATCCCCCTGTTGCGATACCGTCCGTCGCATCGGGCTTCCTCCTCCCGATGCGACGTCGATCAGGAACATATGGCGTCATCGTAATGTAACAACGGCATAATGCTGCGCTTGCACAATAGTGCGCCGGGGTGTGGCGTTAGGGCAACATCCTGTCGCCGCACGACGATATGGCCTCGCGCGGTTGACACGCTGCGCCGGTTCGCCTAGCTGGCCCCTCTTTCCCGGGCAGGCTGTGCTTGCCGGGGTTCGTACATTCGAAAAGTGATGAGGGCCATGTTCGCAGTCGTGCGCACGGGCGGCAAGCAATATCGCGTCGCCGCCGGAGACAAGATCGTCGTCGAGAAGATCGACGGAGAAGCCGGCGCGTCGGTGACGCTGGGTGACGTCCTGCTCGCGGGCGAAGGCTCGGAGCTGAAGAGCGTCGACGGGCTGACGGTCGCGGCCGAGATCATCGCGCAGGCGAAGGGCGAGAAGGTCATCGTCTTCAAGAAGCGCCGTCGTCATAACTATCGTCGCCGCAACGGCCACCGCCAGAACCACACGATCCTGAAGATTGTGTCGATCGGCGCCGCCGAGAAGAAGGCAGCGCCGAAGAAGGCCGCCGCCAAGAAGGCCGAGGGCGACGCCCCGGCCGCTGCCGAAGCGTAAGGAAGAGTCGAGATGGCACATAAGAAAGCAGGCGGTTCGTCGCGCAACGGTCGCGATTCGGCCGGTCGCCGCCTCGGCGTGAAGAAGTTCGGCGGGCAGGAAGCCGTCGCCGGCAATATCCTCGTGCGTCAGCGCGGGACCAAATTCTATCCGGGTCGCAACGTGGGCATGGGCAAGGACCATACCCTGTTCGCGCTCGTCGACGGCCGCGTGGTGTTCCACGACGGCAAGCTCGGCCGAAAGTTCTGCTCGGTAGACATTATGGCGCAAGCCGCAGAATAACATCGGGTAACCGTCCGGGTTGCCCACCAGGGCGACCCGAAGTCTTCGCAAGAAGACCATCAAAAAGGGAGACGGGTCGCCCCGGCTCCCTTTTTTCTTGCTCCCTCCCCCTCAGGCGTCGCGCGACCGTCACATCGGCGTGCGAGCGGCGCATACGATACGGAGAGTGCAGATGTTCGCGATTACGCCCCGACTGGCATTGCGGCCCGGCTGGCCCGAAGATGCGCCCGCACTCGCGCGCGCGATCGGGCACGAAGATGTCGTCAAGAAGCTCTCGCGCGTGCCATGGCCCTACACGGAGGCTGATGCCGACTGGTTTCTCGGCACCGCATGGCAGGACGGCGGACCGCGCTTCGTCATCACGGAGCGGGCGAAGCAGGACCAGCCGATCGGCGTCATCGGCATCCATCACGATGGCGAGGTGCCCGAACTGGGATATTGGCTGACTCCCGCTGCCTGGGGGCGCGGCTACGCGACGGAGGCGGGGCATGCGGTCGTCTCGCTCGCACAGCATGGGCTCAAGTTGCCGCGGCTCAAGTCCGGCTGGCTGGTCGGCAATGCCGCGTCGGGCCGCGTGCTGAGCAAGCTGGGCTTCGTCGCCACCGGGCGGATCGTCAGGCAGCACTCGCTCGCGTTCGGCCGCGAGGTCGAAGTGGTCGAGATGACGCTGTCGTTCGATGCCGACGAACCGGCAGCGCCGATGCCACTGGCGGCATGACCGATCACCGCCGCCGTCCGTTCGCGCGGACGGCGGCGGATTGATTTCGCGCGACAAACCGCCGACAGCCAAGTCATGTCCGTTACGCCCCTGCCCGTCCGTCGCCGCCTGAGTCCCGAGGAATCGCGCGAGGCCGCGCTCGACGCCGCGCGCGACCTGCTGGTCGAGCTCGGCCCGCAGGCGGTGACGCTGAAGGCGGTGGCGGCGCGGATCGGGCGGACGCACGCCAACCTGCTCCATCATTTCGGCTCGGCGGCCGGGCTGCAAAAGGCGCTGATCGAGCGGATGGCGGGGTTCATCACCACGACGATCCGCGAGGCGGTGATCCGCCAGCGCGCCTCCGACGATCCCAATCCGCGCGAAGTCGTCGACCTGGCGTTCGATGCGTTCGACACCGGCGGCGCCGGCGCGCTGGCGAGCTGGATGATCCTGTCGGGCAACGAGGACGCGCTCGACCCGATCCTGCAGGCGATCCACGATCTGGTCGACGACTTGAGCGAGGGCCATTCGAAGGACGAGCAGCCGATCGAGGACGAGACGCTCGAACTGGTGCTGATGGCGCTGGGCGATGCGCTGTTCGGGGCGCCGCTGACGCGCGCGCTGTGGTTGCCGCGCGATCGGGCGCGGGAACTGGCGTATCAGGTGCTGGTGAACGGGCGGCGGCTGGGTTAGGTCGCCGCGGCGAAGCCGCGTCGTCGGTCCTCGCCGAGGCGAGTCCAGCCGGGCGCGCTCGGGCCTCGCTTTAGCTCCGCTAAAGCGGTAGGCCGCGCGCCATGCATTTTCTCGACCAGGCAAAGATCTTCGTCCGCTCGGGCGCCGGCGGTCCCGGCGCCGTCAGCTTCCGGCGTGAGAAGTTCATCGAATATGGCGGCCCCGATGGCGGCAACGGCGGCAAGGGCGGCGACATCATCTTCGAGGCGGTGGCGGGCCTCAATACGCTGATCGACTTTCGCTACACCCAGCATTTCCGGGCGCCGCGCGGCATGGGCGGATCGGGCAGCAATCGCACCGGCGCGGGCGGTGACGATCTGGTCATCAAGGTCCCGGTGGGCACGCAAATCCTGGCCGACGACGAGGATCGCACGTTGCTGCTCGACCTGACCGCGGTCGGCCAGCAGGTCACTTTCATGCGCGGCGGCGACGGCGGGCGCGGCAATGTCAGCTACAAGACCTCGACCAACCGCGCCCCGCGCCAGCACGGCACCGGCTGGCCGAGCGAGGAAGCGTGGGTGTGGCTGCGGCTCAAGCTGCTTGCCGATGCCGGGCTCCTCGGGCTGCCGAATGCCGGCAAGTCGACCTTCATCAACGCCGTCACCAACGCGCAGGCCAAGGTCGGCGAATATGCCTTCACCACCACCCGGCCGCAGCTGGGCGTGGTGCGCCACCGCCAGCGCGAGTTCGTCATCGCCGATATCCCCGGCCTGATCGAGGGCGCGGCCGAGGGTGCGGGGATCGGCGATCGCTTCCTGGGGCATATCGAGCGGTGCCGCGTGCTGCTCCACCTGGTCGACGCCAATGACGACGACGTCGCCGAAAGCTATCGCATCGTCCGCGACGAACTCGCGGCCTACGGCGCCGGGCTCGACGAGAAGCCGGTTGTGGTCGCGCTCAACAAGATCGACACGCTGGACGACGAACTGATCGCCGCGCTGTCGGCCGAGCTCGAGGAAGCGAGCGGCGCCGAGGTCCTGCCGATCTCCGGCGTCGGCGGGACCGGGATCGACTGGGTGCTCGACAAACTGATCGAAAAGATCGGCCCCGCCCCCGGTGCCGTGTCGGACGACGACGAAGGCGAAGACGCGATCGAATGGTCGCCGGTCTGATCGAGACGCCCCACACGCGAACCAGATGAGACTGGACGGTCAGTCACGTAACGAAAAAGGGCCGCCGATCAGCGATCGACGGCCCTTTTGCTGTCGGTGTTGCCAATCAGGCGAAGGCGACGCTCGTCTTGCGACGACGCAGCGCCGCGCCCATCAGGCCGAACCCGAGGATCATCATGCCCCACGTCGCCGGTTCGGGCACCGCAGCCGTCACTTGCAGGATCGAGGGCGAGCCGTTCTCACGACCATAGACGAACGAATAGCTCGTCGTGCCGGTCGGCAACGTGATCGTCTCGGTGATCGCACCGGTCGGGCCCGCGGTCGTGCCCGGCACGCGAACGCCGTTCGCATATACGGCGATGCCGTCGTCGTGCGTGATCGTGAAGACCTGGCCACCGTAATTGCCGGCCAGCGACGTGAAGGTGTACAGCGACCCGTATCCGAAGCCCGAGATGCTGCCGCTGGTATTCAGGAAACCCGCCAGCGAATTGAAGTTCGCGCCGTTCGCGCCATAGGCGACGGTCGTCGGACCGCTACCCGAATAATTGGAGATGTTCGCCGAGTTGGCACCGAAGAACGTCGACGTCAGGTCGCCGGCGTTGGTCGTGTTCTGGGGCCCGGTGCCCGAGAAGTTGAGCTCACCGGTGTAGGTGAACGTCGCGGTCGACACATCCGACTTGCCCGCGAACAGCGCCGCGCTACCGGTGACGGCATCGAACTGGCCGACGCCCGACGCTTCCTGGACGGTCACGTTGTAGGTGCCAGCTTGGGCTGGCGCGGCAATGGCGGCCGCGATCGCAGCGCCACTCATCAAAAACAGCTTCATATTCCGCCCTTTCGCTAGAATTGATGCGAAATTAAGCCGTTGTTCATCAAGATGAAATGATTAATATCGTCCTAATTCTGCACACGCCGCGACGTGCATCGGTGGTGCACATTGCGGTTGGCGTCGCCGGGCAGAAGTCGCTAGCTGCCGCTATGGACCGGTTCGCCCCCACCGCCTGCCCGCGCCTGATCGTCAAGGTCGGATCGTCGCTGCTCGTGACGGCGGCGGGCGAGGTGCGGCGCGACTGGCTGGCGGGCCTGGCGGCCGATATCGCCGCGCGCGTCAGTGGTGGCCAGCAAGTCGCGGTGGTGTCGTCGGGCGCGATCGCGCTGGGCGCGCGGCGGCTGGGACTGGCGAAGGGCGGGCGCGCCAGCCTGGAGGATGCGCAGGCCGCCGCCGCGACCGGGCAAATCGCGCTGAGCCAGATTTGGGCCGAACTGCTCGGCGACCAGGGGCTGACCGCGGCGCAGATGCTGGTGACGCTCAACGATCTCGAGGATCGGCGGCGATATCTCAATGCCGCGGCGACGCTCGGCCGGCTGCTGACGTTGGGCACGGTGCCGGTCATCAACGAGAATGACAGCGTCGCGACCGAGGAAATCCGGTTCGGCGACAACGACCGGCTGGCCGCGCGAGTCGCGCAGGCGGCGGGCGCGCAGGGCGTGCTACTGCTGTCGGATGTCGACGGCCTCTACGACCGCGATCCGGCGCAGCCCGGCGCGACGCTGATTCCGCATGTCGCGCGGATCGACGCCGCGATCGAGGCGATGGCGGGCGGATCGTCGTCGGGCATGGGGTCGGGCGGCATGACCTCGAAGGTCCAGGCCGCGCGGATCGCGACGCGCGCGGGAATCGCGCTCGCCATCGCTGACGGGCGTGTCGCTCACCCGCTGGCGCGCTTTGCCGAGACCGGGCGCGGGACGGTGTTTGCGGCAACCGGCAGCGCGCCGGCGCGCAAGGCGTGGCTGGGCGGACGGCTGAGCGTTCGCGGGACGATCCATGTCGATGCGGGCGCCGTCGCCGCTTTGCGCGACGGTCGGAGCCTGCTCCCCGCCGGTGCCACTGGCGTCGAGGGCCGGTTCGTGCGCGGGGACCTCGTCGCGATCAGCGGGCCGGCGGGGATCATCGCCAGCGGGCTGGCCGAGTATGACGCTGCCGACGCCGCGCGGATCGCCGGAAAGCGCAGCGACGAAGCCGGCGCGATCCTGGGCCACGCGCCGCGCGCCGCCCTCGTCCATCGCAACCACATGGTGCTGGCATGACCGTGATTGCGCTGACCGGCGGCACCGGGTTCGTCGGTAGCCATGTGATCGAGACGGTGCTCGCGGCAGGTCACGAGCTTCGCGCGCTGACGCGGCGGCCGCAACCGGCGCAAATGGGCGTGACGTGGATTGCCGGGGCGCTCGACGACCCAACGAGCCTCGCTGAACTGATGCGTGGCGCCGATGCGGTATTGCACGTCGCCGGGCTGGTCGATGCGCCCGATCGCGCCGCGTTCGCCGCCGGCAATATCGAGGGGACGCGCGCCATGCTGACGGCGGCGCAGACTGCCGGCATCGCGCGATTCGTGCATGTGTCGTCGCTGTCCGCGCGCGAGCCGACCTTGAGCGATTATGGCTGGTCGAAGGCCGGGGCCGAGGCGCTGGTGGCCGCGAGCCCTCTCGACTGGACCATCGTGCGGCCCCCGGGCGTATTCGGCCCGCGCGATACCGAGACACTGCCGTTGTTCCAGTTCGCCGCACGCGGCGTGACGCCGATGCCGGCCAAGGGCGGTCGGGCATCCTGGATCTATGCGCGTGATCTCGCCGAATTCCTCGTGCTGACGGCCGATCCCGCGATGTTCCCGCGGACGACGGTGGAGCCCGACGACGGGACGCCGGGCGGCTGGGAGCATCGCGCCTTCGGCCGCGCGGTCGGAACGGCGGTCGGGCGCCGCGTCCTCGCATTCTCGCTCCCTGCCCCCCTCCTGCGCACGGCGTCGTGGATCGGGCAGCGCGTCGGCGGGCCGCTGAGGAAACTCACGCCGGATCGCGTCGGCTACCTGCTGCACCGCGACTGGGTCAGCCATGCCCGCCCCCCCGCCGATGTGTGGCGCGCACGGACCGATACACCGGCGGCGCTCGCCGCGACCGCGGCATGGTATCGCGCCGCCGGCTTGCTATAGGCGGGGCATAAAGCCGCCGCATTTCGCTGGCACCGCCCGCACCGACTTGGCCGCTTCGACTTGGGGAATGACATGACCGACCGCGCAGAGATTTTCGACAAGGTCACCGGCCTTATCCAGCCGTTCAACAAGAAGCAGGTGGCGTTGAGCGACGCGACCACGTTCCAGCACGATCTGGAATGGGACTCGCTGACCGTCATGGACTTCGTGGCGGCGATCGAGGACGAGTTCGACATCATCATCACGATGAACATGCAGGCCGAGATCGAGACGGTCGGCCAGCTCGTCGACGCGGTGCAGAAGCTGAAGGGCTGATCCGATGACCGACGCCGGCCAGACCGCCGAAAAGCTCCCCGCCGATCCCGCTTCGGTCGCGCCCGAAACCGACCTGATGTCGAAGTTCGACGGCCTGATCGCCGAGCGGCAGGCGCTGATCGACACCGGCGTGACCGACCCCTTCGCGATCGTGATGGAGCAGGTGAAGTCGCCGACCGAGGCGGTCATCAAGGGCAAGGACACGATCCTGCTCGGCACCTACAATTATATGGGCATGACGTTCGACCCCGACGTCATCCAGGCGGGCAAGGACGCGCTCGACCAGTTCGGGTCGGGCACCAACGGCAGCCGCATGCTGAACGGTACCTTCCGCGATCACATGGAAGTCGAGCAGGCGTTGCGCGATTTCTACGGCACCACCGGCGCGATCGTGTTCTCCACCGGCTACATGGCCAATCTCGGCATGATCTCGACGCTGGCCGGCAAGGGCGAATACGTCATCCTCGACGCCGACAGCCACGCCTCGATCTATGACGGCTGCAAGCAGGGTTATGCGGAGATCGTCCGCTTTCGTCACAACAGCGTCGAAGACCTCGACAAGCGCCTCGGCAGGTTGCCCAAGGAAGCCGGCAAGCTGGTCGTGCTCGAGGGCGTCTATTCGATGCTCGGCGACGTCGCGCCGCTCAAGGAAATGGTCGCGGTCGCCAAGAAGCACGAGGCGATGGTGCTGTCCGACGAGGCGCACTCGATGGGATTCTACGGGCCCAACGGCCGCGGCGTGTACGAGGCGCAGGGGTGCGAGGGCGATGTCGACTTCATCGTCGGCACCTTCTCGAAGTCGGTCGGCACCGTCGGCGGGTTCTGCGTGTCGAACCACCCGAAGTTCGAGGCGATCCGCCTCGCCTGCCGCGCCTACATCTTCACCGCCAGCCTGCCGCCGAGCGTGGTCGCGACCGCCGCCGCGTCGATCCGCAAGTTGCAGCATGCCCACAACAAGCGCCAGCATCTGTGGGAAAATGCGCGCCAGCTGCACGGCGGCCTGACGAAGCTCGGCTTTAGGCTCGGCACCGACGCACCGGACAGCGCGATCGTCGCGGTGATCCTGGACGACCAGGAACAGGCGGTGACGATGTGGCAGGCGCTGCTCGACAGCGGCGTGTACGTCAACATGGCGCGCCCGCCCGCGACCCCAGCCGGCACGTTCCTGCTGCGCTGTTCGCTGTGCGCGGAGCATACATCGGCGCAGCTCGACGCCGTGCTGGAGCGCTTCGCGGCGGCGGGACGGGTAGCCGGCGCGATTAACTGATCGTTCATGCTTTTCCGCGCAGGTCGCTGTCGTTAGGGTAACGACCATGGGCGGGAGCGTGGGCGAAGGGTTCGTCGACACGGCACGCAAGGCGTGGCGCGGAGTCGCGCTCGCGATGCTGGCGGTTGCCGGCGTCGGCATTCTGATCGCCCTGTTCGCGATCCAGGACAGCGCGAACGCCCGCCGCGATGAAGCGTTGCGCCTGCAAAGCCACAGCTACGACGTGATGATCCTGACGCGATCGCTGTCGAGCACGATCGCCGAAGCGGAGGCCGCGCTCGGTCGCTACGTCGTCAGCGGCGACGAACAGATCGGCCGGCGCTTCACCGAGGAATGGGACCGCGCGCGCGACCAGATCGACCGGCTCGACGCGATCACCGACGACAATCCTGCGCAACAGGCGCCGATCGATCGCCTCCGCGCCGCCTATGAGGAACGCGGGCGCGAACTGGCGGTTACGGCCAGCAGCACGGCCTATGGCCGGGACCGCCAGGCCTATGCCCGGTTCTACGAAGCGGGAAAGTCGCGGTCGCTGAGCGAGATCGACCGCGACCTCGACACGATCATCGAATCCGAACGCGGCCTGCTCGACAAGCGCACCCAGGCGGCGGTGGCGTCGGTGCATCGGTCGACGACGATCACGACCCTGCTGTCGGTGTTCGGCGTGCTGGTCGTGCTCGGCGCGATCGTGCTGGCGTGGCTGACGCTGGCGGCGATGCACGAGCGCGCCAATGCCCGCGCCGAGGCGGAAAGCGAGCGCGAGCGCGCCAAGACGCTGGAGGATGCCGTCGCCACCGCGACCGCCGCTTTGCGCGAACAGGAGGCCAAGTTTCGCCAGGCGCAGAAGATGGAGGCAATCGGCCAGCTGACCGGGGGCATTGCGCACGATTTCAACAACATGCTGGCGGTCGTTCTCGGCGGGCTCGAACTGGCGCAACGCGCGTTGGACGGCGACACGGCCGCAGCGCGGCGTCACCTCGACAGCGCCGCCGAGGGGGCAGACCGCGCCGCCGCGCTGACGCGGCGCTTGCTCGTCTTTTCGCGCGAGGAAGCGTTGAGCCCGGAGGCGATGGTGCCGGCGGAGGCAGTGGCCGGCATGTCCGACCTGCTCGACCGTACACTCGGCGATGCGATCACCGTCAATCGCAGCGACGACGGCGCCGGCTGGGCGGTGCATTGCGATCGCCACGAGCTCGAGAATGCGCTGGTCAATCTGGCGGTCAACGCACGCGACGCGATGGAGGGGCGCGGCGTGCTGACGATCGCGACGCGCGGCGTGAGCCTGGCCGCGGGCGAGGTAGGCGACTGCGCGGCGGGCGATCACGTCGCGATCGCGGTCGGCGACAGCGGCTGCGGCATGGCGCCCGAGATACTCGACCGCGTGTTCGAACCGTTCTTCACGACCAAGCCGGTCGGCCGCGGCACCGGGCTCGGGCTCAGCCAGACGTTCGGCTTCGTCCGCCAGTCGGGCGGCGACGTCGCCATCACCTCGACGCCGGGCGCGGGGACGACGGTGACGCTCTATCTGCCGCGTCACCTGGGCGAGCCGGTCGGCAAGGTGCCGGCCGGTGCCGCTCCGACCGAGTCGACGGCTGACGGCGCACCGCTCGCCATCCTGCTGGTCGAGGACGATCCGCGCGTGCTGGCGGCCACCGCCGCCGCTCTCGGCGAGCTCGGCCATCGCGTAACGACCTGCAACGATCCGTTCCTGGCGCCAGCCTTGCTCGATCGGCAGGGTCCTTTCGACCTCGTCGTGTCGGACGTGCTGATGCCGGGCCGGACCGGGCCGGAGATGGTCGGCGACCTGTTGCTGCGACACCCCGACCTCGCGATCCTGTTCGTGACGGGTTATGCCGGCGACGGCGTCGCGGCCGATTTCGGTGGGCGCCCGGTGCTGCGCAAGCCCTTCACGATCGCCGGGCTGGCGCAGGCGATCGGCGAGGCGATGGCGACGGCTCGCCCCGGTACCGCGCATGCGATCGCGGCCGAATAGGCATCTTTCCCCCGCCCCGACCGTTGCCCGGTCATCGACTGCTGCCTATAGCCACGCTTTGCGCCGTTCGTCGGCCCCAAGGATCATCGCCGCCCGCCCATGAAGTCCATCGATCGCTACATGGCCCGGCTGATCGCGTTGCCCTTGTTCTCGACGATGGTGATCTTCGCGATGCTGCTGGTGCTCGACCGTATGTTGCGGTTGATCGACTTCGTCGTGACCGAGGGCGGCCCGGTCAGCGTCGTGTGGCGGATGCTCGCCAACCTTCTGCCCGAATATATGGGGCTCGGCATACCCGTCGGGCTGCTGCTCGGCTGTCTGCTGGCGTTCCGGCGTCTCGCGACATCGTCGGAGCTCGACGTGTTGCGCGCGGTCGGCGTCGGCTACAACCGCCTGCTGGTGGTACCGTACATGTACGCGATCGTGTTGGCGGTGCTGAACCTGGCGATCGTCGGCTACATCCAGCCCAAGGCGCGGTTCGAATATGAGCGGCTGCGCTACGAATTGCGCACCGGCGCACTGGGGGCGTCGATCAAGGTCGGCGAGTTCACCACCTTCCCCAATAACGGCCCCACGGTCCGCATCGAGCAGAGCCACGACGAGGGGCGGCAGCTGTCGGGCATCTTCCTCCACCAGAACGACAAGCAGGGCGGCTCGTTCTCGGTCACCGCGACGCAGGGCCGCTTTCTCGGCTCGACCGATGCCGACGAGATCATCTTCCGCCTGACCGACGGCACATTGGTCCGCACCGAAAAGGGGATCGCGACGCCGCGCGTGCTGCGGTTTACCTTGTGGGACATCCCGATCCCCCTGCCCCGCACCGATCCCTTCCGCGGGCGCGGCGAGAACAAGCTGGAACGTACCCTGCCCGAGCTCGCCGTGCTCGGCCGGTCGAGCAACAGCAACGAGGAACTGCGCGACACCAGCCGCGCCGCGTTCCACTTCCGCCTGACCGAAGTCGCGGCGATGTTCCTGCTGCCGATGCTGGCGATGGCGCTGGGCGTGCCGCCGAAACGCTCGACCTCGGCGCTCGGCGTATTCCTCGGGATCGTGATGATCGTGACGTATTTCAAGGTCAACGAATACGGCCAGTCGGTCGGCAGCCTGGGCAAGATCGACCCATTCCTGGCGCTGTGGGTGCCGTTCGCGATCTTCGCGGCGCTGGTGCTGTGGATGTATTACACGATTGCCTACGTACCCGGCGGCCAGCCGATCGGCGCGCTGGAGCGTGTGTTCGCGAAACTGGCCAAGGCGGTGCGCCGCTGGTTGCCGACGCGTCGCCTGGCGCCGCCGGGCGACGGCGATGCGGAGGATGCCAACCCGACGCCCGCGGCTGGAGCACCGGCATGACCGCGTTGCAATTCTTCCCGTCGCGCACCGTGTCGTTCTACATGGCGAAGACCTTCGTCGTGCGCGTGTTCGCGGTGCTGGCCGCGCTGGTGCTGGTGTTGCAATTCCTCGATGCGCTGAGCGAATCGGGCTACATCCTCGCCTATCCGGGCAACGGCCAAGCGCAGGTGTGGCAGTATATCTCGTTGCGCACGCCACAGATCATCGCGCGCTTCCTGCCTTATTCGGTGCTGCTCGGCGCGATCATCACCTATTCGACGCTCAACCAGAACAGCGAGGTCATCGCGCTGAAGGCGTCGGGCCTGTCGGCGCACCAGATCCTGGCGCCGATGATCGTCACCGCGATCGGCGTCGCCGCATTGAGCTTCGCGTTCAACGACCGCATCGTCAGCCGCGCGTCGGCGACGCTCGATGCGTGGAAGAAGGTCAATTACGCGCCGATCCCGATCGACAAGGGCGACCGCACCAACGTGTGGACGCGAAGCAGGGAGGACCTGATCGGGGTCAACCTGGTCCGCGATGTCGGCGGCAAGGTCGTGCTGAGCGGGTTCACGTTGGTCGATCGCGACGACGCCGGCGCCCAGCAGGCGACGATCACCGCGGCGAACGGCGTGCGGGACGGCGATGGCTGGCGGATCTGGCCGGCGCAGCGCTTCGACGTGGCAAGCGGCAAGCTCAGCAATATCGGTTCGGTGGTGGTGGCGAAGGGCGTTCGGCCCGACCAGTTCACGCTCGCCAATATCGATCCCGAGGGGCTGTCGTTCCTGCAACTGAAGGCGGATGTCGGCGCGCTGAAGGATGCCGGCCGCCCGACCAAGAGCTATGAGGGCGAGCTGTGGCATAAATTGTCCGGCCCGCTGTCGGCGGTGCTGATGCCCCTGCTCGGTGCGGTCGCGGCGTTCGGTATCGCGCGATCGGGCAAGCTGTTCATCCGCGCGGTGATCGGCATGGGGCTGGGATTCACCTATTTCGTGATAGACAATTTCGCGCTGGCGATGGGCAATCTCGGTGCGTACCCGCCGATGCTCGCGGCGTGGGCGCCGTTCGTTCTGTTCCTGCTGATCGGCGAAGCGGTGCTGATTAGGACGGAGGAATGAGAGCGCCGCCAAGATTTAGCGACAGCTAAATCGCGGTTAGCGGCGCTCCGGTCGGCGGCGCGCCAGCGCCGACCGACGTCATGGGCTTCGCCCATGCCCACTGCGTTATCTGAGCGCTATGCCATCATTGCGAGCCTGGCGAAGCAATGACAGGGGTGGGTTATCCCGACATCATCAGGTGATAAGACACTCGCCGCGGCAAAGCCGCGTCGTCGGCCATCGCTTGTCGCGATGCCGGCCGGATGGGCCGCTGATCGTGAAATAGCTCCGCTATTTCAGCGGCGGCCCATCGTGCTCCGAGCAATCTTTCCGACCAGGAACGGCAGGCCTGTATAATTGCCCTTGTGATACGGCGACTCCGCCTCCAGCGCCGCGGTGATCCGGCGATGCGCTGTCCCCAGCGCGTGATACGGCAACCCCGGCAGCAGATGGTGCAGCGCATGGTAGCGCAGGCCCACCGGCGCCCACAGCATCGGCAGGAACGCCGGCGGCGGCACGTTGACCGAATCGAGATACTGCGCGGTGACTGTCATCGCGTCGCCCTCATTCTCCCACAGGTGCGCGACCAGCGTGCGGACCTGGTTGGTCACCGCCAGTGCCGACGCGACGGCCAGGAAGATCAGGAACGCCTTGAGCGGGATGACGCCCGTCGCGGTCAGCGCGATCAGCGCGATGGCATAAACGCTCGCGCCCATCTCCAGCCGGTGCCACAGGGTGCGCGCCTCGCCTTCCGGCGGGCGACGACGGAATGACGGGTTGATCTGTAATCCCGAAAAACGCGCGACAACCGTGCGGCGCAGCGCCGGGATCACCGCCGACAACGGGCTGAGCACCGCATAGCGCACCAGCAGCGCAACCGGCGCCAGCGCGGCGACCAGGATGAACACCGGCAACGTCCACCACTTCATCAGCGCAAGCGGCAGGTATTCCGGATCCTCCACCGTGCCGTACCGGGTGCGCGCGTGATGCAAGTTATGCACGCCCTCGTACATGAAGCTCGGCGTCAGCAGCGGGATGCCGACGATCAGGTTCCAGCCGAGCCGGAACCCCGGCACCGCCGAATGCTTGATGTGAGTCAGCTCGTGGATGAAGCTCTCCGCACGATACAGCGCCAGCGCCGCGATCAGGCCGGCGACGATCGCCAGCGCCGGCGACGGCACCAGGATCGCGGCGACCAGCGCGCCATATCCGACCAGCGCCGAGGCGAGCATGTCGCCCCAATAGATCGCCGGATTGGGCGTGTTGAGATCGCGCGTCAGGTCGGCGGCGGCCTTCAGCATCGCCTTGTCGTCGGCGATGCGCGGGCGCGCCGACGCGGCCGGCGGCGTGGCCGCGGCGCGGCGATCGATCGTGACGGCGGTATCCATGGGTGCGGCCATTGCCCTGATATAGTGGCGCAACGGTGGCAAACCAACGACGAACGGGGGCCGATCACAGTGATCGGAATTTCTGCGCTTGCCCGAATACGGCCATTGTCGGCGGGCAGAGGCTCGCTTACCCAGCCGCGACCCCCATGACGAGGTGATCGATGCCCGTTACCATCCGCCCGATCGACAGCAAGGCCGACCGCAAGAAGTTCGTCGACTTGCCCTTCCGCCTGTACGAGAACGATCCCAACTGGGTGCCGCCGCTGAAGGGCGAAGCGCTGGGGCTCATCACGCCGGAAAAGAACGGCTGGTACAGCCACGCCAAGGCGCAACTGTTCCTGGCGGAAGAAGACGGCCGCGTCGTCGGGCGCATCTCCGCGCATATCGATACGTTGGCGCTGACCATGCCCGCCGACAAGGGGTTCGGGCCGGGCGTGGGGCAATGGGGCCTGATGGATGCCGAGCGCGAGGATATCTTCACCGCGTTGCTCGCCGCGGCCGAGGGCTGGCTGCGCGACCAGGGCATGACGCGCGCGCTGGGGCCGATCTCGCAGTCGATCTGGGAGGAGCCGGGCCTGCTGATCGAAGGATACGACCATCCGCCGACGATCATGATGGGGCATGCCAAGCCCGAATATCGCGGCTGGATCGAGCGTGCGGGCTACGAGCCGGTCAAGCGGCTACAGACCTACGATCTCGACGTGACGAAGGAGTTTCCGCCGCTGATCGGACGCATCGTCGCGGCCGGCGAGCGCAACCCGCGCATCCGCATCCGCGAGGTCGACAAGTCGAAGTTCGATCAGGAAGCCGCGATCATCCTGGCGATCCTCAACGACGCCTGGGCGGACAATTGGGGCTTCGTCCCCCTCACCCCGCCCGAAATCAAGGACGTCGGCGTCAAGCTGAAGCCGATCGTGTTCAACGACCTGATCCGCATCGCCGAACTCGACGGCAAGCCGGTCGCGTTCATGATTACGCTCCCCGACCTCAACGAGGCGATCAAGCCACTCAACGGCAATCTGCTGCCATTCGGCTGGGCGAAGTTGCTGTGGTGGCTGCGTGCGCCCAAGGTGCATACGATGCGCGTGCCGCTGATGGGCGTAGTCAAGGAGTTGCAGGCGTCGCGGCTCGCCAGCCAGCTCGCCTTCATGATGATCGAATATATCCGCCGCTCGTCGATCAAGAAATACGGCGCCAAGCGCGGCGAGATCGGCTGGGTGCTCGACGACAACCAGGGCATGAACGCGATCGCCGACGCGATCGATAGCCACGTCAACAAGGTCTATCAGATCTACGGCAAGTCGCTCTAGCGTAGTCTAGAACAGGATCGCGCCACCGGTGACGATGCGGACGTCGGGCGTGTCGTGATTGAGCCCGGCGCCGACCAGCACGTCGAGCTGCATGCGCTTTTTGGGCAGGAAGGCGAGCGACACCGCGGCGATCGATTGCGTGGTGTGGCCGGCGGGGTTCCCGTTTTCGAACTCGCCCTTGCGGTGGAGCATCTTCTGGAGGTCGAACGCCGTCGCGGCGTCAGCGCAGCCGCACCCAGGTCGGCGCGTGGTCGCTCGCCTTCTCGCGCCCGCGATAATCCTTGTCGACGCCGGCATCGACCAGGCGGTCGGCGGCCAGCGGGCTGAGCAGCAGGTGATCGATGCGGAACCCCGCATCACGCTGCCACGCGCTCGCCTGGTAATCCCAGAAGGTCCACACCCCGCCCTTCGGATACCGTGTACGCAGCGCGTCGGTCCATCCTTGCGCGAGCAGCGCGCGATAGGCGGCGCGGCTTTCCGGCTGCATCAGCGCATCGTCCTGCATCGCGCGCACCGAATAGGTGTCGTCGTCGTTGGGGATGACGTTGTAATCGCCCGCCAGCACCACCGGCTTTTCCTCCGCGAGCAGGTCGCGCGCGCGGTCCGCCAGGCGTTGCATCCAGCGCAATTTGTAGTCGAACTTGGGACCGGGCTGCGGGTTGCCGTTGGGCAAATACAGCGCGCCGACCACCAGCCCGTCGACCTCACACTCCAGGTATCGGCTATGCTCGTCGTCGGGATCGCCCGCCAGCCCGCGCTGGCGCTCGACCGGATCGGCATCCTTGGCCAGCACCGCGACGCCGTTCCACGACTTCTGCCCGTGCCATACCGCGCCATAGCCCGCCGCGCGGATCGCATCGATCGGAAAGCCGTCGTCCTGCGACTTCAGCTCCTGCAGGCAGACGATGTCGGGCTGCGCCTCGGTCAGATATTCGACCAGCCGGTCGATCCGCGCCTTGATGCCGTTGACGTTGTAGGTGACGATCTTCAATTTTTGTGCCCTGCCGGGGAGCGGGCCGGCACCGTTACACCGAAAAGCTCGTGCCGCAACCGCAGCCCGACGCCGCGTTGGGATTGTCGACGGTGAAATGCGCGCCGCCCAGATTGTCGACGAAATCGACCGCGCACCCGCGCACCAGGTCGAGGCTCACGTCATCGACCACCAGCTTCACGCCATCGACCTCCGCGATCGCGTCGCCCGGCTCCGGCCCGTCGGCGAGCCCGAACTTGTACTGGAACCCCGAACAGCCGCCGCCCTCGACCGACAGCCGCAGCACGGCCGGCTTGCCCTGCCGCTCGGCGATCCACGCCACGCGCCTGGCAGCGGCGGAAGTCAGCGCGATGTCGGAAGCGAGCGTTGCCATGCCGGGGAGATAGGCGCGCGCCCGACAGAT
Source organism: Sphingomonas sp. (assembly GCF_017304635.1). Taxonomy (GTDB): domain Bacteria; phylum Pseudomonadota; class Alphaproteobacteria; order Sphingomonadales; family Sphingomonadaceae; genus Sphingomonas. The sequence continues at coordinate 422,177 of NZ_JAFKMA010000002.1, read as the reverse complement.
CGCAATCCGCCCAGAATGGACGCGTCGCTCCGCACCAGCTGCTTCGGCGATGGTAGTTTGCGGATAAGGGGAGGGGCAAAATGGCGAGATTGCTCGAAGAGCGGCATCAGCATTGCGGTTGCCGACATGGTTGCGGGACCTCGGCGATCATCAAGCGGTGGAGTTGCGGCTGCGTCCAGGTTCGCATCCTCAATGACCAAAGTCCGCATTCGGATTGCACCAATTTTAGCGGGATGCGCCGTCATTGCGGTGGATCAGGTCATCCGCGCGAGGATTGAGCGCCCCAAACGAATTGGGCCGCGCCGGTCGCCCGGCGCGGCCCATCCTCTCTTATCTCGTGGCGCGATCAGTCGGCGCTGTCGCTCGCGGCAGGGCCGTTGCTGACGGGCACCGCGTGCAGGTCGGGGCTGCGCACCGCAACGCTATAGTCGGCGGTGGTCAGGAACGGCACCGGGTTGACCGCGCGGCCGTCGATGCGGACCTCGTAATGGAGGTGCGGGCCGGTCGAGCGACCGGTCGAACCCGACAGCGCGATCAGCTGGCCGCGCTTCACATGCTCGCCGGCGGTGACCAGGATCTTCGACAAGTGGCCGAAGCGGGTCTGGATGCCGCGGCCATGATCGATCTCGACCAGATTGCCGTAGCCGCCCAAGCGCTCGGCGCGATCGACCACGCCATCGGCGGTGGCATAGACCGCGGTGCCAACGCCGCAGGGGATATCAACGCCCGGATGGAACGCCGCGGTGCCGCGGAACGGATCGCTGCGGATGCCGAAATTGCTGGTGAAGCTGAGGTTCGCGACCGGCTGCACCGACGGGATCGAGATCAGACCGTTTTCGAGCGTGTCGAGCTTCTTCCAGGTCTGGAACAGCGCGCGGAACTGCGCATCGGCGGCGAGATCGGCAGTCGCCTCCGCACTATCGGCGGCGATCAGCGGTCCGCCCATCGCGGTGCCACGCGGCATGAAGCGGCGCGGGTCGATGCCGACCGCCTTCGCGCGCTGGACGGCGACTGCATAGCGCCGCTCGGTCGCGGCGCGGGCACGGACGGCCAAGCCGACCTGCGCCTGCTCGACCTTGGTCAGCGGCGCGACATAGGCGGCGGCGACCTTGGCGGCGGTCGGGTCGATCGGCTGGTACGCGACCGGCTGAACCTTGCCCTGCCCGTCGAGCGCGGCGGCGATCATCGCCTGGCGCGCCTCGATCCGCTTGGCGCGGACATCGGCGACATAGCGGATCTGCTGGATCTTCGCCTGCATGTCGGCGACCTGAGTTTCCATCTGCGCGACCTGCGCTTCGGCGGTCAGCGGCTTGCCTGCGAGCCCGGTCAGCGCGATCGCGTGCGAGCCGACCTGCGCGACGCCATAAGCGGAGAAACACAGCGACACGGCGCCCGCCGCGGCCAGCCCGACCTGCGTACGGCCGGCGATCGAGAACCGCCGCAGATCGCGGCCATCATGGAAGATGAAATCGCGCGTCTTGAACAACTGCCCGAAGCGCGCCAGCGCGCCGCGCAAACTCGTCAGATCAATCATGTGTCCCCGGCCAACCCTGGTGACGACCACCAGTCGGCGGCCCCGCTTTTTCGATACTGCACCGGGGCCCACTCTACCCGCCCGATGCCACGAACCGGACCCTGCCCACTCCCGCGCGACGCGCAACCCTAATGGTTAAGATCGCGGGTCAGACCGGCAGCTTCGCGCGGCGAGTCGTTGAATCGCGTGTCAACGACGATGCAATGCGGGTGACGCTTTCGTCCAATACGGTGCGCGATTCGGCCTTGTCCGCCGAGTCTCGGGAGCCCGGTTGCGGTGCCGGCCCGCTCCCCCGCCCGGCCGCCCATAGGGTACGATGTCTGGGCGGTCGGGCGGGGGAGCGGGCCGGCACCGCTTCGAAACTCGCACTCTCGCGAGTTTCGCAAACGGACTCTCAAGCCAGTTCGCGAACCGCCGCCAGCACCTGGTCGACATGCCCCGGCACCTTCACCTTGCGCCACATGCGCACCAGCGCGCCCGTCGCGTCGAACAGCCAGGTCGAGCGGTCGATGCCAATATATTCACGCCCGTACAGAACCTTGGGCACCCAGGCGCCGAACGCTTCGATCACTTCCTGTTCGTCGCTGGCGAGCGGCACCGTCAGGTCGTATTTCGCGGTGAACTTGGCGTGCTTCGCGGGCGTGTCCTTGGAAACGCCGAGCACGGCCGCGCCAGCCTTCGCGAAGTCGGCACCCGCCGCGCTGAACTCCTGCGCTTCCCTGGTGCAGCCGGCGGTGTCGTCCTTCGGGTAGAAATAGAGCACCAGCGGCTTGCCGACATAGTCGCGCAGCCGGATCGGCCCGTCGGCGCCGGCCAGCTCGAGGTCGGGCAGCGCGCCCCCCACATCAAGTCCCGCCATGCGATCCTCCGCTCACGCTTGCCCACATCGTCGCGACCTCCTGCCGCGTCGCGTCGAGCCGCGCAACCAGCGCGTCCCAATCGGTGATGCCGAGCGCGGCGACGATCAGCGCGCGGGTCGGCGGCGACGGCGGCTGGCTGTCGGGCGCGACCAGCCGCAGCAGCACCAGCACGCGCGTCAGTAGGCGATAGGCGTCGCCCAGCGCGGCCGGCGCCAAATCGCGCTCGGCCAGCATCGTAATCGCGGGGTCGAGATCGGGATCGAGCGCGACACCGCCATTCGCCAGTTGCAGGACATGGACCGCGAACTCCAGATCGACCAGCCCGCCGGGCGACAGCTTGACGTCGAGCGGGCCGGCCGGCGGCTTGTGCGTCGCCATGTCGACGCGCATCGACGTCGCGTCGGCGATCATCTTGGCACGATCACGCGGGGCGGTCAGCACGTCGGCGATGATCGTCTCGACCGCAGCGCGCGCGGCTGTCGATCCGAACACCGGCCGCGCCCGCGTCAGCGCCATATGCTCCCACGTCCAGGCATCCTCGCGCTGATATCGCGCGAACCCGTCGAGCGAGACGACCAGCGGCCCTTGCGCGCCCGATGGCCGCAACCGCGTGTCGATCTCGTAGAGCGGACCCGACGCGGTCGGCACCGACAGCGCCGCCGTCACCCGCTGCGCCAGGCGGTTGTAGTAATGCACCGCGCCGAGCGGTTTCGCGCCGTCCGATTCCGCCGCGAAATCGCCGGTGAACAGGTAGATCAGGTCGAGATCGGACGCTTGCGTCAATGCTCCGCCGCCAAGCCGGCCGAGCGCCAGGATCAGCAGCTCGCTGTCGGGTACGCGACCATGTGCGCGGGCGAACTCTGCGACCGTCGCCTCGGCCAGCACCGCGATCGCGGCGTCGGCGACGCGCGCATAGCCGTGCGACACCGCCAGCGGATCGGCCGCGCCCGCGACCATCTGCGCGCCGAGGGCGAAGCGCTTCTCGCCCACGACTCGCCGCGCGCGTTCGAGCAGCGACTGGTAATCGTCCCGCGCCTCCCCCCGCGCCATTTCGGCGGCGAGCTCCTCGACGCTGCCGACCGGCGCGAACGCGGTGGCGTCGATCAGCCCGTCGAGAAGTTCGGGGCGCCGGCCGAGCGCGTCGGCGAGCGGCGGCGCATGGCTGAGGATCGTCGCGACCAGTTGCGCGAGCGGCGGCCGCGCCTCGAGCAGGCGGAAGAAGTTGATCGCACTCGGCAACCGCGACAGCATCGCATCGGCACGGACCAGGGCGGCGCGCGGATCGGGCGCCTGACCCAGCGCGGCGACCAGGGCGGGCAGTACGGCCTCCAGCGCCTGCCGTGCCGCCGGGCTGCGCAGCGCGGGATACGATCCGCCGCGCCAGCGCTCGATCAGCTGCACCGCTGTCGCCGCGTCGTCGAACCCCAGCCGCGCGCATTGCTCCGCCAGCACATCGTTATCGCCCGACAGCGCGTCGCTTTCGGGCGGATCGAGCGAGTCGTAGAGCCGGCTCACCGTCGCGACGCGCGGCGCCAGGTCGGCGATCAGCGCGGCGCCATCGGCCCACCCGCCCAGTTGAGCGGCATTGTCGAGCGCGTCCGGCTGGCGTGGGAGCGAATGCGTCTGGCGGTCGTCGATCATCTGCAACCGATGCTCGACCGTGCGGTAGAATATATAGGCCTCGCTCAGCGCCGCCGCTTCGTCGGCGCCGATCCACCCGGCCGCCGCCAGTGCCGCCAGGGCGTCACGCGTCGCCGGCGCGCGGAGCGACGCGTCGCGGCCGCCATGGACGAGCTGATGGACCTGCGCGAAGAACTCGATCTCGCGAATGCCGCCATGCCCGCGCTTCAGGTCGAAGCCGGGGCCGAGCCTCTGCCCCTGCGCATGATGGTCGCGAATGCGACGCGTGATCGCCCGAATCTCGCCGACCGCGCCGAAATCGACCGAGCGGCGCCAGACGAACGGGCGGATCGCGTCGAGAAAGCGCTGGCCGAGCGCAATATCGCCGGCGGCGGCACGCGCACGGATGAAAGCCGCGCGCTCCCACGGCAACGCCTGCGATTCGTAATAGGAGATCGCGGCATCGACCGGCAGCACGATCGGCGTGACCTCGGGCGACGGGCGCAGCCGCAGGTCGACGCGGAGCACGTACCCCTCCCCGTCGCGCGCCTGGAGCAGTTCGACGACGCGGCGGCCGATGCGGACGGCGGCGTCCTCCGGCTCCTCGCGCGGGCGGCACGGCAGGGTCGTCGGATCGAACAGCAGGATGGGATCGATGTCGGATGAATAGTTGAGCTCGCCGCTGCCCTGTTTGCCGAGCGCGATCGCGGTGAAACCCAGCGGCTCGGCATCGGGCGTGCGCTCGGCGATCGCGGCGCGGATCGCCACGTCGAGCGCGCGGTCGGCGAAGGCGGTCAGCCGCGTCGTGACGGCGGTCAGATCGAACGCGCCGGCCAGATCGGCGATCGCCACCACCAACGCTTCCTGCCGCCGTGCACGGCGCAGCGCGACGCCGATCGCGACCGCAGGATCGAGCGCGGCCGGCGCCGGCACGTCCCCGCCCGCCAGCGCTGCCGCGACCGCCGATTGCCGTTCCAGTTCGAGCCGCAGGAACGGCGCGTGCGCGTGGGCGCGCGCAATCGCATCGACGAAGACGGCGGCGTTACTCATCGCGGGCGGCGCGTAGCATAATAATCACAGTATTCCGCCAATCGTTACGGGCTGATTCAAATTAATCGCAGCTGCGGCAACAAAAGAGAAACAAATCGTCGCGGGACGGGTTTTTGCCGCATGAGTCCAGCCATCTCGCCTATTCCGACCGGTGCGACGGGGATGCGTCAGGTGGCACGACGGCCGCGCGACAGCGACGGCGTCGGCAGTGCGTTACGTCAGGTATTCGCACGCCCGTCGGCTTTGCCCACGGACATCGACAAGCTGCTCGCTCGTCTCGATCAGAACGACTGATCGTCCTCATTGTGACGCTCGTCCTCGTCGCCTTCGTCGGGCGCGGGATGATGATCGCCGCTCAGTTCGTCGACCTCGTCCATGATCGTGTCGAGCGCGGTGCGGCCCTGGTTGCTCGGCGCCTGATTGCGTGACGCCAGCACGTTGCCGCTCAGGATTCCCTCCAGCGCGACGCGACCGCGCGCGACGCGGCTCTTGATCGTGCCGACCGCGACCTGACAGATATCGGCCGCCTCTTCGTAGGCGAAGCCGCCGGCGCCGACCAGGATCAGCGCCTCGCGCTGCGGCTGCGGCAGGTGCAGCAACGCGCGCTGCATGTCGCCAAGTTCGACATGCTTGTCCTGGCTGGCGGGCGCGGCGAGGATGCGGTCGGCGACGAGATCGTCCCACTCGCCCTTGAACCGCGCGCGGCGCATCTGGCTGAGATACAGGTTGCGCAGGATGATGAAGGTCCAGGCGCGCATGTTGGTGCCGGCCTGGAACCGTTGCCGCGCCGCCCACGCCTTCATCAGCGTTTCCTGGACGAGGTCGTCGGCCAGATCGCGGCTGCCCGACAACGAACGGCCAAACGCGCGCAAGTGCGGAATGACTTGCGCGAGCTGTTGCTTGAACTCGGGGTCGGACAGAGCGACGTGCTCGGTCGGTTCCCCCTGATCGGCAGTGGCAGTGGCGGTGTCGGTCATGAAGCTCCGTGGCACGGGCGCAAATTCGCGACCTTGGCCCGATAGATAAGACGATTGGCGCGAAAGCCAACCGCTACGCGTTACTTATGGAAAAGGTACGGCCCCCAGACGAGCAGCGACAGCACGACGACCGCCAGCAGGATCGAGATCCCCAGCACCCAGCGCATGTGGCCGGATGTCTCGCCGGCACGCGCTTCTTCACCGGATTCGCGGATTCTGGGTTGGTTAGGATCAGCCATCCCGGTCGAACGCGCCAAATCCGTTTTGGGTCCGTAACCGACGGAACTTTGCCGCCATCGATTTCGCCATTTGTCGCGCAATCGCGGAATCGATGCAGCCGGCCGGCGAAAGGCTCGCCCGTTCGTCCGACAGCTGTACGATCAGGCCGGTACCGTCGCCTCGTCGAAGAACAACGCCTGGCTGATCGCCGCCTTCACCGTCGAGCGCTGGAACGGCTTGGTGATGAGGAACGTCGGCTCGGGCCGCTCGCCGGTCAACAGGCGCTCGGGAAAGGCGGTGATGAAGATCACCGGCACCTGGAACTCGGTCAGGATGTCCTTGACCGCGTCGATCCCCGAACTGTCGTCGGCAAGCTGGATGTCGGCCAGGACAAGACCCGGGCGATCGGCCATTGCCGACGCCACCGCCTCGTCGCGCGTTACCGCGACGCTGGTCACGTCATGGCCGAGGTCGCGGACGATCGTCTCGATGTCCATCGCGATGATCGGCTCGTCCTCGATGATGAGCACGCGAGCGCGAGTCTGTTTCTCGATCTCGGCCAGCGCCTCGGCAACCAGCGCGTCGACGCTGTCGGCATCGGTGTCGATCAGGAAGCCGGCATCCTCCGCGCTGAAACCCTCCATCGCGGTCAGCAACAGCGCCTGGCGCGACAGCGGGGTGATCTTCGCGAGCCGCGCGCGCGCGATCGCCTCCTGATCGTCGCCGCTCTCGATATCCTCGCTCAGCGCCACTTCGTCGTCGCGGTTGGTCGTCCGCCAGATCACCTGGAACGTGCGATACAGGCCGAGCCGCGGATCGACATCGCGCGGAAACTCCTCCGGCGCCGCCACGATCGCCTCCAGCGCGGCGCGGACGTAGCGGTCGCCATGTTCCTGGCTGCCGGTCAGAGCGCGGCCATAGCGGCGGAGAAACGGTAGATGAGGGGCAAGCTGCTGACCGAGCGACATGGTGATAAGGGACTCCCCGAAAACGGCCGTCCTTGTGCGGGCGCGACCTGATTAACGCAACATGACTTATTTCTGTTCGATGGCGGAACAATCGACGGCGTTTTTGGTTTCACGAGGGCCGTGGCGTAATTTCGCCGGGGGATCGTATATGCGGGGCGCACGTGCGCGTTACACCGTTTCACCATGGCGGATGTCGAAGGGGATCGTTTTGCAGTCTGACAAGCCGTCACCGAAGCGGAGCAAATCCGGCGGATCCGGTGACGACGGTGGAAAACGCAAGGATGAGGCGGTCGGCAGCGCGCTGCGGTCGGTGTATGACAATGCCGTCAGCGAACCCGTTCCCGACGAGATGCTCGATCTGCTCCGCAAGCTGGGCTGAGCGATGAACGACAGCGCGGCCCGCCGGCACCCAGGATCGACACTGGGCGCACGGATCGCGCGCATGCCGACCGGCGCGAAGATCTTCGTCATCCTGCTGGCGGTGCTGCTGCCGTTCGCGATCGTCGCGGTGCTGGCGACGCTGTCCACCACGCGGCAGGCCGGGCAAGAGGCAAGCTCGCAGCTACGCCTCGCCGCGCAGGAAAGCGGACGGCATCTGGCGATCGAACTGGTCGGCGACATGACCGCCCTGATCTCGGCGATGAACGCGCTGGGTCACGACCCCGCCGACGCGCCGAGTTGCGCGCGCGCCATCGGCGTTTTCACGCAACAGGGCGTCGCCGGCCCGACCTTCCGGATCACCGATCGCAGCGGCCGTACGCTGTGCGGCGACAGCCTGCCGATCGTCTCACCGGCGGCGCTGCCCGGCGGACCGGTCGCGTCGCGGATCGTCGCCGATCGCGGATTGGTCCTGTCGGTGACGAGTGCCGACGGGGCGACGCGCGGCGCGGCGTTCTTCCCCATCGCGTTCCTTCGCACGATCGCCAAGCCCAGCGCCTTCTCGGGCGATTATACCGAGACCCTGCGCATCATCGATAACGATGCCGATGTCCTGGTGCTGCGCGAACCGGCCGCGAATTCGGTGTTGGCGGTGCACCCGGCGGAAAAGACGATCCTCAACATCGGCAACCTCGCGGTCGGCATGTCGACCAGCGCGAGCGTGTTCACGCAGCCGATCCTGCTGTCGTTGCTAGTGCCGATCGTCATGTGGCTGCTGGCGGCGGCAGTCGCGTGGCTGGTGGTCGATCGCATGCTGGTTCGGCCGTTGCGCTCGCTGCGGACGCAGATCGCCGCCTATCGCCCCGGCGAGACGATCGATCCCAACATGCTCCGCGCTCTTCCCGCCCAGGAAATCCGCGAGCTCGGCGAGACCTTCCGGTCGCTCAGCCGCACCCTGATCCTGCACGAGGCGGGATTGGCGGAGGGACTGGTGCGCCAGACCAAGCTGACACGCGAGGTCCATCACCGCGTCAAGAACAACCTGCAGGTCATCTCCAGCCTCATCAACCTCCATTCGCGTAGCGCGCAGGCCGACGAGGCGATGCTCGCCTATGCCTCGATCCAGCGCCGGGTCGATGCGCTGTCGGTCGTCCATCGCCACCATTTCGCGGAGATGGAGGACAATCGTGGCCTCGCCTTGCGCGCGGTGATCGGCGAGCTCGCGTCGAACATCCGCGCGACCAGTCCCGAGGGCGCGCGGATGAGCATCCTGCTCGAGATCGAGCCGTTCCTGGTCAGCCAGGACGTGGCGATCGCGATCGCCTTCCTGCTGACCGAGTTGATCGAGCTGGCGACGCGGATCAATCCGGCGGCGCAGATTCGGCTGTCGGTGCGCGCGGGCGAGACGCCGATGGCGGCGATCCTCCGCACGAGTTCGCCGGCCCTGGTCGAAAGCGACGCGCTGAAGGAAGCGCTCGGCCAGCGTTATGCTCGCGTCGTCGAGGGCCTGTCGCGGCAGCTCCGCGCGCCGCTGCATCACGACCCGCTGACGGGGTCATATGAAATCGCGATCCCGGTCACCGGACGCGATTGATCGGTTGCGGAAAAAAGATGCCGCCGCGCGCTTTTTTTGGGAACCCATTTTGGTGAGAGCCGTTCTGATCTTCGGATAGCGACCTTATGCCCCCCCCGCTCTCGCTATCCAAGACATAGGCCCGGAAGCGTCCACCCCTCCCCCCCCGGTGACGCTTTCGGGCCTAAATTCTTTTCAGAGCAATGATTTGGAACGGCAGGCCGCGATGCGGCTCAGCCGGCAGCTTCGACGTGATCCGTCTTTGCGCGACGGCGGTGCGTCAGCCAGATCGCAACCAGCGTCAGGTAGAACAGCCCGACCAGCGGCGCCGCCAGCATCACCATCGACCCGGCGTCGGGCGGCGCCAGGAACAACGCAACCGCAAAGCAACCGAGGATCGCGTACCGCTGCGCCTTCACCAATTGCTGGAGCGTCACGATCCCCGCCCTCTCGAGCAGCATCAGTAGGACTGGCAGTAGAAACGACACCCCGAACCCGAACAGGAACTGCATGATGACGGTCAGGTAATTGCCGACCATCGGTAACGCTTCCTGCTGCACTCCGCCCACATCGGTCTGATAGCTCAGCAGGAAGTGCAACGCCGCCGGGATCGCGACGTAATAGGCCATCGCGCAACCCGCGGCGAACAGCACCGGCGTCGCCAGCAGGAACGGCAGCAGCGCGCGCTTTTCCTTGCGGTACAGGCCGGGGGCGATGAACTGCCACAATTGGTTGGCGACGACCGGGAACGAGAGCACGGTGGCGGCGAAGAACGCGACCTTGAGCTGGACGAAGAACGCCTCGAACAATTGCGCGTAATAGACCTTTTTCTGCCCCGCCGCGACCAGCGGCTTGACCAGGAACCCGAAGATCGGCTCGGCGAAATAAAGGCAGATGCCGAACAGCACCGCCAGCGTCGCGAGGCTGATGAGCAGCCGTTTGCGCAATTCGACCAGATGCTCGAACAGCGGCGCGCGGCTGGCGTCCATCGCCATTTCGTCTTCGGGATCGATCATCGCGTCAGGGCTTGGCCGGCTTCGCGCGCGGGCGAGCCGTTGATTTCGCCGGCACGCGCTTGCGCGGCGCGGGCGCGGTCACGGTGGTGCCCGCCGCCGGCTTCGCGCGCCGCTTGGGCGCGGCCTTGACCGGCGCGATCGCCGGTTCTTCCGCGACGGGCATGTCGACCACCGGCGCGGTCGGCTCGACCTGGGGCAGCGGCTCGACGGAAGCCGGCTCGTGCGGTGCGGGCTCGTGCGGCGCCATTAGCGCGGCCTGGTCCGGCGTCGGCGGAAATTCGCGCATGATCCGCTCGTTCTCCGCCTTCCACTTGCGCTCCATTTCCTGGAACTCGGATTCGCGGATCATGTCGTCGAACCCGGAGCGGAACGTGCGCGCCATGCCCCGCGCACGCCCGACCCATTGCCCGGCGATCCGCATCGCGCGCGGCAGGTCCTTCGGCGGGATGACGAGCAACGCGACCGTGCCCAGCACCAGCAATTCGGTCGGGGCGATATCCAGGATCATGCGACCGGACTCCTGTCCGGCTGTTAACGCTCGGCGTCGCGGACGCGCTGCGCCTCGGCGTCGATCACCGGATCGGCGCGCTTCGCTTCCAGCCGCTGCGGTGGCGTCTCGTCGTCGTCGGCCATGCCCTTCTTGAACTGCTTGATACCCTTGGCGACGTCGCCCATCATATTCGAGAAGCGGCCACCGCCGAGCACGAGGATCGCGATCACGCCGAATATCAGCCAATGGACCAGGCTGAAACTACCCATCACTCAATCTCCTCGAACGCGACATGCGGCATTGGATATCGCCCTATTTAAGCGTCTTCGGCCGCGTTTGCCACTTCTTCGTCGTCGCTATCGCCCAAAACCGCATCCGCCAGCGCGAGATCGATCGGATCGAGCAGCCCGGCCGCGCGCAGATCGTCGATCCCGGGCAGGTCGCGGCGGCTGGCGAGCCCGAAATGCGTCAGGAAGTCGGGCGTGGTCGCATAGGTGAGCGGACGCCCCGGCGTCTCGCGCCGGCCGGCCGGGCGCGCCCAGCCCGCCTCCATCAACACGTCGAGCGTTCCCTTCGAAATCTGCACGCCGCGGATCGCCTCGATCTCCGCCCGCGTCACCGGCTCGTGATAGGCGATGATCGCCAGCGTCTCGATCGCAGCGCGCGACAGCTTGCGCGGTTCCTCGCGGTCGCGGCGGAGAAGGTGGGCGAGGTCGCCCGCGGTCTGGAAATGCCAGCGGTCACCGCGCCGGACCAGCTCGATGCCGCGCCCGGCATGGAACGCCGCGATGCGATCGAGCGCCTGGCGCACGTCGCCCTCGCCGACATGCGCGCGGATCGCGTCGAGCGTCAGCGGCTCGGCGGCGGCGAACAGCACCGCCTCGACCGCGCGCTCGAATGGGTCGGGCTCCTCGCTCATCCGGCGGCCTTGAGGTAGAGCGGTGCGAATGGCGATTGCTGGCGCAGCTCAGCCTTGCCCAGCCGCGCGAGTTCCAATGCCGCGACGAAGCTCGACGCCAGCGCCGACTTGCGGAACGCCCCGTCGAACCCCGGCGGCAGAAAGGTCTCGATCGTCGCCCAGTCAAGCGATTCGCCGAGCAACCGCGATACGCGCTCCAGCGCGGCGTCGAGCGTCATCACCGGACGCTCATGGACGACGTGGAAGACCGGCCGGTTGCGCGCGTTGATCTGGCCATAGGCGGCGATCAGGTCGTAAATCTCCGCCTGCCACAGCGACTTGCGGACGGTGCGCAACCCCTCGGGCGCGGTCCGCGCGAACACGTCACGCCCCAGCCGATCGCGTGCCAGCAACCGTGCGCCAGCCTCGCGCATCGCATTCAGCCGTTCGAGCCGCAATTGCAGCCGCAGCGCCAGTTCCTCGGGGCTCGGCTCGACTTCGGGATCGCGCGGGAGGAGCAGCGCCGACTTCAGATACGCCAGCCACGCCGCCATCACGAGATAATCGGCCGCGACCTCCAGCTTGAGCGCCCGCGCCTGCTCGACATAGGCCAGATACTGCTCGACGAGGGCAAGGATCGAGATTTGCTTGAGATCCACCTTCTGCGACCGCGCCAGCGCCAGCAGCAGGTCGAGCGGCCCCTCCCACCCATCTATGTCGAGCGTCAGCGTGTCGGGATCGGGGTCCATCGGCGGATGTAAGCGGATCGCGGCCGGATTGTCACCTGCGGCTCTGCCCATCACCGTCATCTTCGCGAAGCCGGGGACCCAGCTCCCACCCTATCCCCCAACGCCACGGTCGTTTCGTGAGGCATGGGCTGGAGCTGGGTCCCCGCTTTCGCGGGGATGACGACCTTGGTTGGGATCAAACCAACGCCAGCAACGCATCCCGCTTGGCGATCTGTTCCGCGAAATCCCCCTCCGGCGCGCCGATCGTCGCCATCGCGCGCTCCAGCCGGTCGAGCGAGCGGGGCGGCATGTCGCTCAGCAACTCGGCGATCTCGGCCATCTCGTCCATCCGGCCCCAGCAATCGAGCACAACGTCGCACCCCGCCGCGATCGCCCCCGCCGCCTTCTCGCCCGCCGTGCCCGACAGCGCCTTCATGTCGATATCGTCGGTCATCAACAGCCCGTCGAAGCCGATCTTGCCGCGGATCACCTCCTCGACGATCACTGGCGACAGCGTCGCTGGGCGCTCCCGGTCCCACGCCTCGAATACGATGTGACTTGTCATGCCCATCGGCGCATGCGCGAGCGTGCGGAACGGCCGGAGGTCGCTGTCCAGCTCGGCTTCGGACGCCGTCACCGTCGGCAGCGCTAGATGGGTGTCGAGGTGCGAGCGGCCATGCCCCGGCATGTGCTTGACCACCCCGACGACGCCACCAGCCTGCAACCCCTCCAGGATCGCGCGGCCCATCGCGGCGACGCGCATCGGCTCATGCCCCAGCGCGCGGATCGTGATCGCCTCGGTCGTGTCGGGCTGCGCCACGTCGAGCAATGGCCAGCAATCGACGTTGATGCCGACCTCCGCCAGCATCAGCGCGGTCGCGTGGGCGTTGGCGCGCGCCGCCTCGATCGCCGACATAGGCGCGATATCGTACAACGCGTCGAACACTGGCCCGGCTGGGAAATCGGGCCATTCGGGCGGGCCCAGCCGCTGCACCCGTCCGCCCTCCTGATCGATCAGGATCGGCACGTCGTCGCGCCCCGACAGATCCCGCAGCGAGTCGGTCAACGCCCGGAGTTGCGCGCGATCGGCTACGTTGCGCTTGAACAGGATGTAGCCGCATGGATCGGCTTCACGATAGAAAGCGCGCTCGTCGGCGGTCAGGGCCAGGCCGGACAGGCCGTAGATGACGGGTTTCATAAGCATCTCTCTCCCCTCCCGCTCGCGGGAGGGGTCGGGGGTGGGCGTACGCGCGGCCAGCATTTGTGCTGCCACAAAAAAGCGATCGGGACTGGGTCCCGGCCGCTTCTTTGCCCACCCCTAGCCCCTCCCGCAAGCGGGAGGGGAACGCTCAACTCGTGACGATGCACGCCTCGCCGGCGACCTTGATCTTGCCACACAGGTCCTGCGCCGCGCTCGCGCTGCCGGCATTGACCTTCAGGCGATAGAAGGTGCGGCCATTGACTTCCGCCTTCTCGATCGATTTGCCGAGGTTGGCGAGATAGCTGAAGCGCTTCGACAACTGACTCCACGCCGAATTGGCGCTGCCCTCGCTCGGGAACGAGCCGAGCTGGACCAGCGCGCCACCGCCCCCGCCCGACGAGATCGGCACCGGGCGTCCGGGCGGCGGCGCGGTCAGCTTGCCGCCCGACCCGGCGACGCTGGCGGTCGCGGTCGAGGATCCGCCGCTGGCCGACGTGCCCGACGGCGCCTTCTTCCCGACGATCGGCGTCTCGGGCAGGTTCTTGGCGGCGATCGCGCCGTTGCCGCCGGCACCGCCGCTCGCCGCGACCGCGGCATCGCCCTCGCCCTGCACCTTCAGCCCGCCGGCATCGTCCGGCTTGACCTTGTACGGTCCCACCGGCGGCGCGATCAGGTCGCCGTTGCCGGCCGGCTGCGGGCGATGTTTGAACCAGTAGACGCCACCGAAGATCGCCGCGAGCGCGACCAGCCCGACCAGCACCAGCCCGATCACGCGGCCGAGCGAGGTCGGCTGCTCGTCATCCGCCGTTTCCAGCCACGGCAACCGATCATCGTCGGTCACGGTCGGCTCGCTCCACTGGGCGCCCGCCATCACTTCATCTCCTCGACCGCCTCGACCCCCATGATGGCGAGACCATTGCGGATAATCTGCCCGATCGCACGTCCCAGGAAAAGCCGCGCGCAGGTGAGATCGTGGTTATCGGTCAGGACAAAGCGGCGCTCCGGCCAGTCGTTGCCGACATTCCAAGCCGCATGAAATTCCGCCGCCAAGTCATAGAGATAGAACGCAATCCGATGCGGCTCGCGGGCTGCCGCCGCGGTCTCCACCACCCGCGGGAATTGCGCGGCCAGCTTCACCAGCGCCAAGTCTTCCGTATCAAGAAGGGACAGGTCGGCGGCACCGCACGTGATTCCCGCCTCCGCCGCCCGCCGGCCGAGCGACGCGATTCGGGCATGGGCGTACTGAACGTAGAATACCGGATTGTCCTTCGACGCCTCCACCACCTTGGCGAAGTCGAAATCCATTTGCGCATCCGCCTTGCGGGTCAGCATGGTGAAGCGCACGACGTCCTTGCCGACTTCGCGCACGACGTCAGCAAGCGTCACGAAGTTACCGGCCCGCTTGGACATTTTGACCGGTTCGCCACCACGCAACAGCCGCACCATCTGGACCAATTTGACGTCGAACCGCGTCCGCCCTTCGGTCAGCGCCTGCACCGCCGCGACGATCCGCTTGACCGTCCCGGCATGATCCGCGCCCCAAATGTCGATCAGCGCGTCGGCGGTCTGCGCCTTCTGCCAATGGTAGGCGAGATCGGCACCGAAATAGGTCCAGCTACCGTTCGACTTCTTGATCGGACGATCCTGGTCGTCGCCGAACTGCGACGAGCGGAACAGCGGCAGCTCGACCGGCTCCCAATCCTCCGGCGTTTCGCCCTTCGGCGCTTCGAGCACGCCGTCATAGACGAGGCCCCGCGCGCGCAGTTCCGCCTCCGCCGCCTCGGGCTTCTTCGCGGCCTGCAACGCCGCCTCGGAGGAGAACAGATCGTGATGAATGCCGAGTAACGCCAAGTCGGCCTTGATGAGCGCCATCATCGCCGCGACCGCGGTCGTCCGGAACAGCACGACCCACTCGCTCTCCGGCGCGGCCGCGTACTTGTCGCCGAACTCCTGCGCCAGCGCCTGGCCGACCGGGATCAGATAATCGCCGGGGTACAGCCCCTCGGGAATCTCGCCGACCGCCTCGCCCAGCGCCTCGCGGTACCGCAGGTGCGCGGAGCGCGCGAGCACGTCGACCTGACCGCCGGCATCGTTGACGTAATATTCGCGGATGACCGTCGCGCCGCCCCATTCGAGCAGCGACGCCAAGGCGTCGCCGACCACCGCCCCCCGGCAATGCCCCATGTGCATCGGGCCGGTCGGGTTGGCCGAGACATATTCGATGTTGACCGTCTGCCCCTGCCCTTTGGTCGAGCGGCCATAGACATCGCCGCCATCGACGATCGCGGCGAGCTCGCTCCGCCACGTCGCATCGGTCAGCGTGAGATTGATGAAGCCGGGACCGGCGACCGCGACCGCGGCGACCTGATCGACCTTCGCCAGTTCGGCCGCGATCTTTTCCGCCAGCGCGCGCGGATTGGTCCCGGCGGGCTTGGCCAGCACCATCGCCGCGTTGGTCGCGAGATCGCCATGGCTGGCGTCGCGCGGCGGCTCGACCGTTACGGCCCCGCGCGCCAGCCCCGCCGGCAAGTCACCGCTCGCGGTCAGGGCATCGAGCGCCGCATCGATATGCGCGGCAAAACGGGGATAAAGCGGCATGTTCGGATCCGACGATGACAGGAAGCGGCGCCTGTAGCCGAAGGGATCGTTCGCTTCAAATCCTCCCCGCTTGCGGGGAGGTGGCAGCCGCAGGCTGACGGAGGGGGCAAGCCGCACGCGCAACGCTCGCGGCGCTCCCCCTCCGCCGCGCTACGCGCGCCACTTCCCCGTGAACGGAGAGGATCTTACGCCCGCGCCAGTCCCTGCACCGCCGCCGCACCCTTCGTGTCGGGGAACAGCGTCGCCATCACGCGCGCCGGTTCGACCGAATAATGGCCGGCGACTGCGCCCGCCACGAACTGGTCCAGCCCGAGCGTCGGCCTGAGATCGCGATTCTCGTACAGCTGCCCGTGTGCCAACCCGGGCCAGTCGGCGAGTACGCGCCCACCTTTCACCGCGCCGCCGACCAGCATCGCCGCCGAGCCGGTGCCGTGATCGCTGCCGCCGGTGCCGTTGACCGCGACGGTGCGGCCGAACTCGGTTGCGACCACCACCATCGTCCGGCTCCAGTCGGGGCCCATCCCGGTCTTGAGCGCCGCCAGCATCGCGTCGAGCCCCTTGAGCTGCGCCGCCAGCCGCCCGCGCTGCCCGGCATGGGTATCCCACCCGCCGGTCTCGATCATCGCGATCCGCGCGCCGTTAGCGGGGGCGAGCAGCTTGGCGGCGAGCGTGCCCGTCGCCGCGGCATTGGCGGCGTTCGCGGCCGTCAGGTCGCCGGTCAGCATCCGCGTGCTCATCGCTTCCGACCACAGGCCATGGAGCTGACCGTCGCCCTGATAGAGCGCCGCCACCCGCGCCATCAGGTCGTCCGACGCTTGCGGCAGCGCCGACGGAGCGTAGCTCGACACTTCATGGCTCCCACGCAGCGCCAGCGGCACCGTGGCCGATACCGCGATCGCTTTCGCCTCGCCCGACGGGATTACCCCGAGCATGCGATTGAGCCAGCCGTCCTTGACCTGGTACGCGCCGAGTCCGCCGCTTTCGAGCACGTTCTGCCCGTCGAAATGCGAGCGATCGCGGTACGGCGAGGCGACCGCGTGCGCGAACAATGCCTCGCCGCCGTCGTACATCTGGCCGAGCGAAGTCATCGCCGGGTGCAGCGCGAACATGCTGTCGAGCTTCTTGGCGTTCGCGAAGTCGGCCGCGAGTTGCCCTCGCGCGCCGGCGAAGGCGGGATCGCCGACCGCGCCGATCGTGCCGAGCCCGTCGGCGGCGCCGCGCTGGATGATGAAGACAAAGCGGCGGTCGGTCTCGGCCTTGGCGAACGCCATGCGCGGCGCCAGCGTCAGCGCGGCGAGCCCCGCGCCGTTGACGATGAAGGAGCGGCGGTCGAGCATGATTACCTCCTGAGCATTTCGGGCGACACCAGCAGCAGCGCGAGCCCCTGGCCGGGGCTTTCCGCGCGCGCGAGCGCCTGTTCGGTGGCCGGCGTCAGCGCGGCCGGGAAGAGTTTCGGTGCGAGGCTGCGCGCATCGACCTGCGCTCCGGCGCGAGTCGCGAAGCGTTCCGCCGCCTCGACCCGGCGGAGCAGCGCGTCGGGTCCGGCCCAGCTCGCGGCGATGTCGTCATAGCCGGCGGGCGATCCCGGCTTCCAGGTGGGCTGGCCGAGCTGGTTGAGCAACCCCACGCCAGCGAGCGGCTGCACCTGCTTGAGGCCGAGCGCGCGATAGGTGGAGACGCTCCACTCCCACGGCGTCTTGAACTTGACCGGCGCGGGCGTCCAGCATTCGGGGCTGTCGATCAGCACGCGATAAAGTGACGGCAAGTCACCGCCGGTCTTGAGGAAACTCGCCTGCAACCGCGCGACCAACGCCGGCGGCGGGGTGTCGCCGGCGAAGTGGCGCGCCAGCTTGGTCGCGATGTGCTGGGCGGTCGCGGGATGCGTCGCCAGCGTGTCGAGCACCGCCTGCGCCTGCCGCTCGCCGCCTTGGCCGTACCGCCGGCCGATGATGGTACGCTCGCCGGGCTCGTGCAGCCGTTCGGCGAAGACGAACTCGCCCGGCCTGCCGTCGGTCCCCGCCATCCGCGCCCCCGGCCCGCGCCCGATGCCGGAGACGGTCCAGCCGGTCAGCGCGCGCGCGAACTCGGTCACGTCGGCCTGGGTGTAGACCGACCGCACGCCGAGCGTGTGCAGTTCCATGATCTCGCGCGCGAGATTCTCGTTGAGGCCGAGCTTGTTGCCGCCCGGGCGCGGACGCCGCTGCGCGAACTGCCCCGCTGTGCTGTTGGGGCCGATCGACACCGCCTGGTCGAGATAGAGCAGCATAGCCGGATGCCGCTCGACCGCATTCACCATGTCGCCGAACTTACCCATCAGATGCGGGCGGATCGCCTCGAACTCGAGCGGACCAGCCAAGCCGATGACTTGCAGCTTGTCGATCGAGACGGCGAAATGGTTGGCCCAGAAATGCGCGAGGCGATCGGCGAACGGCGTCGGCGACAGCAGCGCGGCATCGATCCGCGCACCGACATGATCGACATAATCCTGGCGCATCTCCTGCCCTGCGACGCGTCGTGCGGCCATCGCGGGATTGCCCTGGATCGGCGGAGCGGCGGGTGCCGGCGGCGCGCCGGGCGCCATTTGCATCGCGGTGGCCGCACCCTCGGCCGGCGCACCGGGCAACGGCGCAGCAACGGCCCCGGAGGGCAGCGCTGCGCCGGGCGCCGCGGCGGGCCTGCGCCGCGTGATGCCCTGTTGCCGCAACATGCGTTGCTGTTCGTAGCAATCGGCGAGTTCGCCCGCGACCTTTTCGCGTCCCGGCACGGCGCCGATCGCCGCCGGCTGCGGTTCGAACGCCTCCAACTGGCGGTGCAGCCACCCCTTCGGATCCGCCGGAACGCTCTCGTCGGGTCGGGCACCGAGCCCGAAGCGATTGAGCGCAATGCTGGCATCGGCCATGCGCGTGTCTCCTTCTCGACGCTCGACCTACCGCAGCATTGTCGCACAATTGTCCCAGAGCGGCCCTGACTTGGCCGCCGAATGTCGCGTCAGAACCCCTCGGGCAGGTCGATCGGGCCGACCGCCTCGCGATAGCGGGCGATGGCATAGCGATCGGTCATCCCGGCGATGTAGTCGGCGATGTGGCGGCTGCGCCACGGCTCGTCGGCGGGAAGGTGCGCGGGCCAATCACCGGTCATCAGCGACGGATCGGCGCGATAAGCGTCGAACAGGCCGCCGACGATCTGCTGAGCCTTCGCCGCCGCCGCCAATTGCGAGGGATGGTGGTAGAGGTTGGCGTACATGAAGCGTTTCAGCGTGCGCTCGTCCTCGCGCATCCGGTCGGAAAAGGCGATCAACGCGCGCCCGACATCGCGGACATCGTCGGACGAGGTCACGCGTGCGTCGGCGATCGCGGCACGGCTCGTCGCGATCAGGTCGTTGACCATCGCGCCGATCTGGCCGCGGACCAGCTCGCCCGCCAACCGCGCCGGCGCGATGTCGGGGAAGCGCGCGCGGCACTGGTCCCAGCGCGCGGCGATCATCGGCACCGCCAGGATCTGGTCGAGGCTCAGCAGCCCGGCGCGCAGCCCGTCGTCGATGTCGTGATTGTCATAGGCGATGTCGTCGGCCAGCGCCGCGACCTGCGCCTCCAGCGACGCGAACGTTTCGAGTTCGAGCGGGAACGCATCGTCGGCCGCGGTCAGCGCCCATTGGGGCGACGCGACCGGGCCGTTATGCTTGGCCAGACCCTCCAGCGTCTCCCATGTCAGGTTGAGCCCCGGAAAGCGCGGATACGGACTGTCGATCAGCGTCAGCGCGCGCAGCGTGTTGCCGTTGTGATCGAACCCGCCCTGCCCCGCCAGCGCGGCCTGCAGCGCATCCTCCCCGGCATGGCCGAACGGCGGATGGCCGATATCGTGCGCGAGGCACAATGCCTCGGTCAGGTCCTCGTTGAGCCCGAGCGCCCGCGCGATGGTGCGGCCGATCTGCGCGACCTCCAGGCTGTGCGTCAGGCGAACGCGGAAGTGATCGCCGTCGGGGGCAAGGAATACTTGAGTCTTGTGGCGGAGCCGCCGGAAACTGATCGAATGGATGACGCGGTCGCGGTCGCGCTGGAACGCGTCGCGCGGCCCCCGCGCGGTGGTCTCCTCCTCGGGATAGAGCCGCCCAGCGCTGAGCGCGGGATCGGAGGCGTAGGGGGCGAGCGCGGACATCGCGGCGATGTAGTCACAGACGAGGGAACAGGGAACAGGGAACAGGGAACAGGGAACAGGGATCCGGAAGGCGAAACGATAGGGCGTGTCACTTCCTATTACTGCTCCCTGCTTCCTGCCTCCCCTACTTCCCGCTCAGCTTCTCGACCTTCTGGCCCTTGGTGCTGGTGAAGACGAAGGCGGGGACGCCGGCCTTGGTCAGCTTGTTCACGAAGCTCTGCGCCTCATCCGTATCGTTAAACGGACCGGTCAGCACGCGGTTGGTGGCGCGCAGCGGCGTCGTCCAGCCCTGCCGCCCGCGCAACAGGGCCGGCGCGCGGTCGCGCATGATCTGCCACGCTTTTTCGAGACTTGCCTCGTTGGCACCGCCCGCGACCTGGACCCAGACACGCGCCGGCGAGCTCTTCGCCTCGGCATCGGCCTTCGCCTTTTCGGCCGCCGCAGCGGCGAGCGCCTTGCACTTCGCCGACAACGGCACCTTGCGAGCGGCGGCGGCCGTCGCGCCGCGCTTGCCCGACGTCCTGCTCTTGGTCGGGGTCGGCGGCAGCGGGCAGCCGTTCTTGTCGAGCGCGGGCACGTCGTCGGCGACCGCGACCTTGATCGGGCGGCCGCGCGCATCGCGGGTCGGCACGCCGCTGTCGTCCGGGATCGCCGCGGCGAGATCGCGACCGCGCTTGGTCCGCGCGGTCGTCACGGGCGCGTCGGTGGTCGCCGTCTCGTCCTTGCCGGCACGCGTGCGAGTCGATTTCGTCGGTGCCTTGGTGGCAGCGGGCTTCGGTTCGGCCTTGGCGATCTGAACGGGAGTGGGCGCGGGACGCGGCGCCGGTGCCGGCGTCGCGACGGTGTTGGCGACGATCCGGGCGAGCACGCTGTCCTCGCTGGCGCGCGCGACGACGGTCGGCGCGGGAACGCCGGCTTCCGCCGCGCTCGGCTGATCGGCGACGCCGCGTTGGGGCGGCTCCGGCGTGGCGACCGGCGCGGCCGGGACGACGACGGGTGGAGTCGGCTCGGCCGCGGCAACGCGAGCGATCGTCGCCGGGCTCGCCGTCGAGACCGGCGAGGTCGGGACAGGAGTGGGGGTTGGCCGGACGATCACCGGCGGCACGGTCGACGACGCTGCTATCGTCGGTGCCGAGCGAACCGGTGTCGGCGTCGGAGCCGGGGTCGACAGGGTCCGAATCGGAACGGCGACGGCGACGATCGGGGCGCTTGGCGGCGTCGTAACAGGCGCGACAGCGACGCGCGGCGGCACCGTGGTCATGCGCGGCGCGGCGGAAGGAGGCGGCACCATCGCGACGGCCGTTGGAGCAGGTGTCGGCGTCGGTGTCGGCGAGGGCGCGGGCGCGCGAGCAACCGCGACGGGCGCTTCGTTGCGCCGGCGTCGTTTGTCGCGCTTGTTGCCGGTGTCGGCGACCATCACCGGTGCCGGCAGCGCCGCGACCACCGGCTTCGGCGCATAGGGATCGGGTCCGAGCGTCGGCAAGGCCGGGACCAGCCGCGCATCGGCGACCCGCGCCGGCGTCTCCGCAAGCTCGCCAAAATTGACCGCGAAGGCACGATCGGCGGCGGACAGTTGCGGCAGGCGACGGAAGAACGGCGCCAGCCCTGCGCCCAGCCCCGGCGACATCATCGTCTGCGCGATCTTCTCCGCGCCCGCCGTGTCGCCGGTCATCGCCAGCACGAACGCGCGGCTGCGCCACGCCGCGCGATCGCTGCGCAGCAACAGCGGGTCGAGCAGCTTCAGCGCCTCGTCCTTCCGCCCCGAAATAGCGAGCGACAGTGCGTAACGCCGCGTCACTTCATCATCGACACCGTTCCGCAGCACCAGCCGATAATCGCGTTGCGCGCGCTCCTGCTGCCCGACCAGATCATAGGCGAGGCCGCGGTCAGCGGCATAGCGCGCCGGGTCGAGCCCGCGCGCCTCGGCCTCTTGGAACCGGCGCAGCGCTTCGCCCGGGCGTTCGGCGCGGACCATCAGGCTGCCCCACCCCGCCTTGACCCGTGGATTGTTCGGATCGAGCTTTTCCGCGCGCGTAAAGAAACCGGCGGCGGCGGTCGGATCGCCCAGCTTCAGCGTCAGTTCGCCGGCCGTGACCAGCGCCTCGATGTCGAGCGGGTTGGCGGCGAGCAGCCGCATGTCGGCGGCCAGCGCGTCGGCGGCGCGATTGTCTTCGCTGGTCTGGGCATGGGCACTGCCGATCGCCGCGCATCCCAGCGCGGCGGCGGTCAGAACTCGGCGGAACGTCATGCCGTCACCTATGCCGATCCGTGGCTGAACGGAAATCGAACGTGCGCGGCATGCGCGCCAAAACGAGACGCCGGGGCGACGAACGCCCCGGCGACACGGCCTTGCGGCTCAATTCACTGATTGTTCTGGCGATGCAGGAAGCGCGGAATGTCGAGCGAGTCCTTCGACGGTTCCTCATTGTCGCCGAACGCGCCGCGCGCGACGCTCTGCATCCGCTCGAACAGCGTACCGCCCAGCTTCGCCTTGGGCGCGGGCGCCTCGTCGTCCTGGCTGCCGGGCGCGATCGACGCGCCGCCATGACCGAAATCGTCACCGAACGACAGTACCGGCTTGGTCGGCGCTTCTTCGGGCACCGCGACATCGGAACCGAGCACCAATTCGTCTTCCGACGCGGCCGGTTCGGGAGCGGCGGGCGCTTCGGCGGTCGCGGGGGCCGGCTCGGACAGTTCGAGCGGCGCGGGCTCGGCCGGCGTTTCGACGGCGGCATGCACTTCGGGCTCCGGCGTCGGCGCGGGGGCCGGTTCGGACACCTTCACCGGGGCGACCGCTTCGCCGCTGCGGCGGCCGAACGAGAAGGCACGGCCGGCCGGCTCGGACGCGGCGGGCGACGCCGTCGCGCTGGTGTCCGCCTCGATTCCGGTCGCGACGACCGAGACACGAATCTTGCCTTCCAGATCGGGATTGAACGCCGAGCCCCAGATGATGTTGGCGTCGTCGTCGACCAGCTCGCGGATATGGTTCGCGGCTTCGTCGACCTCGAGCAGGCGCATGTCCTCGCCACCGGTGATCGAGACGATGACGCCCTTCGCGCCCTTCATCGACACGCCGTCGAGCAGCGGGTTGGCGATCGCCTTCGACGCGGCTTCGATGGCGCGGTTGTCGCCATCGGCCTCGCCGGTGCCCATCATCGCCTTGCCCATCTCCTGCATCACCGAGCGGACGTCGGCGAAGTCGAGGTTGATGAGGCCCGGCATCACCATCAGGTCGGTGATGCCGCGCACGCCCTGTTGCAGCACTTCGTCCGCCATCTCGAACGCCTGCTTGAACGTCGTGTTGGCGTTGGCGACCAGGAACAGGTTCTGGTTGGGGATGACGATCAGCGTGTCGACATACTTCTGCAGTTCGTCGATGCCGGCGTCCGCCGCCTTGGCGCGACGATTGCCCTCGAAGCTGAACGGCTTGGTGACGACGCCGACGGTCAGGATGCCCATGTCGCGCGCGGCCTTGGCGATCACCGGAGCGGCGCCGGTGCCGGTGCCGCCGCCCATGCCGGCGGCGATGAAGCACATGTGCGACCCTTCGAGCGTCTTGGTCACGCTCTCGATCGTTTCCTCGGCGGCGGCGCGGCCGATCTCCGGCCGACTGCCCGCGCCCAGCCCTTGGGTGATCTTCGCGCCGAGCTGGATCTTCTGCCCCGCCTGGCTCTGCTTCAGCGCCTGCGCATCGGTGTTCGCGACCAGGAATTCGACGCCCTGGACGTCGTTGCGCATCATGTTGGCGATCGCGTTGCCGCCCGCGCCGCCGACGCCGATGACCGCGATCCGCGGGGTCAGCTCATCCACCTCGGGGGGAAGGAATTCGACCATGCTCACTATCTCCGCCTCGTCCCGTCACCGGGATGTAATCTACTACGTCTTGCACCAGCAGCGGGGGATGATCCACCACAAATGGTACCCGATTTACGTATTCTGTTAATAGTTGGCCTTGGCGGTCTGGATCAAGCGGCGCACGCGCGACAGGGGCGAGGTCGAGCGATGCACCGTCTGGCGCTCGGCGGTCGCCAGCCCGCGCAGGTCGATCGGATCGGTCGCCGCGTGATGGACCAGTCCCGCCAGCGTCGCGAATGCCGGCCCGGCATGCGCATCGGGTAGCCCGGCGAGGCCGCGTGGCCGCCCCACCCGCACCGATCGCCCGAGCGAGGATTGTGCATAATCGGCGATCCCCTTCAGTTCTGCCCCGCCGCCGGTCAGCACGACCTGACGCCCGACCGTGCCGTCGAACTTCATCGCCGCCAGCGCCTTGCCGATTTCGGCCAGCAACAGTTCGAGCCGCTGGCGGATCACCGCGATCAACTGCGCCTTGGTGATGCGCGGTCTCTCGCTCGATCCGTCGTCGGACAGCGGCGTGATCTCGATCATCTCGTGATTGTCGCGCGGGGACGCGTTGGCGCAACCGTGGAAACACTTCATCCGCTCCGCCTGGCTGCGGCTGGCACCGAAGGTCGAGGCGATGTCGTCGGTGATGTCGGCCGCCCCCATCGGAATCGTCGTCAGCCCGACCAGCATGCCGCCCGCGAACAGCGACACGTTGGTGATCCCCGCCCCCATCTCGACCAAGGCGGTGCCGAGCTCGCGCTCCTCCGCGCTCAGACAGGCGAGACCCGTCGCCACGGGGGCGGCGATGATCGACTTCACCTCCAGGTGCGACTTGGCGACGCACAGCCCGATATTGCGCACCGGCGAGCCGTCGGCGGCGATCACGTGGATGTGGACGCCCAGCCGGTCGGCATGCAGCCCGAGCGGGTTCTTGACCCCGGTAATGCCGTCGAGCGTGTAGAGCGCGGGCTGCGCATGCAGCACCATGCGGCCGGCGGGATCGATCGACTCCCGCCCGGCGCGGAGCAGCGCGTCGATGTCCGATTGCTCGATGCGATGCCCGCCCATTTCGAACTCGATCGAGGCGACGTCGCTGACCAGCCCGCCGGCCGAGAACCCGACCCACACGTTCTCGATATTGGTCTGCGCGATCCGCTCGGCCTGCTCGACCGCCTCGCGCACCGCGACTTCGGTCGCCGCCATGTCGGCGATGCAGCCACGCTTGATCCCCTTCGATTCCCGTTGCCCGGTGCCGAGTACGATCAGTTCGCCGCCGTCGCCCTTCTGCGCGATCATCGCCGACACTTTCGACGATCCGATGTCGAGCGCGGTAATCAGTCCTTCGGGTGCCGCCTTTGCCATAATGCCCCCTTATACTGGATCGCGCAAAGCGGCGCGGTCCGATTTTTCTGCCGTCGTCGGCTTATTCGAAGTCGGCGCTGGATCAGAAGAATTCTGGCCCGGCCCCGCTTTTCTAATAACCATGCGTGTCGGATCACGCATGTCGATCCTAACCAGACCGTGCCCAAGCATTGGCTGCGCGGCGTTTTTTTGTGCGAAAAGCCTGAGTGCGTCAGCGGGGCCGTCTTCTGGCAGTAGCAACAATTCACCGGTGTCGAATTGCAAATTCCATCGCCTGTTACCAACCCAAATCGCCGCTTGCACTCGAGGGCGTAAAGCTGGGACTGAATTCATAAGCGCCTGGTATGCCGGTTCCTGCTTATTCGCATCAGGCCCAACGACTCTCGGAAGTTCAGGTATAGCGTCTTGTGAAACCTGCTCCAGATAATTGCCGTCACGATCGATCAGGTAGAGTTGATTGTTCGTCTGCCAGACCGCGGCGGGAGTGCGTTCATCAATCCTGATAAACAGCGTGTCGGGCAACCGCCGAGAGACATGCGCATCGAGCACCCAGGGATATTGCATTAGTTTATTGCGCACCGCGTCGAGATCGACCAGCGGCATCGCGCGCGATTTCTGGTCGAGCGCGACGGCATAGACCGTCGTCACGTCCATCCGCTTCACGCCGCGCACCTCGATCTGTTCGACGCGCAGGCCCGCCTTGCCGACCTGTTCGGCGATCGCGGTGCCGACCTTCGCATTCACCCCCGACACGCTGCCGGCGATATAGACACCGCCCAGCACCACGATCACGATCGTCCAGGTCGCGACGCGATGAAGCGCGCCATGGCTGAGCGGGATGCGCGCCATGATGCGGTCGATGATCGACGCCTTCTTCTTGCGGCGCACCACCGCCTTCTGGGTCGGGCGGCCGCGCGTCGGCTTGCGGCTCATGCGCCCCCCTCGCCCAGCGCCTCGTCGATGATGCGCTGGACCAGTTGCGGGTAGGAGATGCCGCGATGCCGCGCCTGTTCGGGGACGAGGCTGAGCGGCGTCATGCCGGGCTGGGTGTTGACCTCGAGCAGGAACAGTCCGTCCTCGCCCCGCTCATCGTCCCAGCGGAAATCGGACCGCGAGCAGCCCTTGCACCCGAGCAGCCGATGCGCCTCCAGCGCGATCCGCTGGCAGGCGGCAGCGATCGTGTCGGGGATCTGCGCGGGGAAGACGTGCTCGGTCATCCCCTCGGTATATTTGGCGTCGTAATCGTACCAGCCCGACTTGGGCTTCAACTCGGTCACGCCGAGCGCTTCGTCGCCCAGCACCGCCGTCGTCAGCTCGCGTCCGCGCACATAGGGCTCGGCGAGCAGTTCCTCGAACTCCTGCCACGGCCCGGCGACGTCGCGGCCGATCGGGTTGCCGTAGTTACCGTCCGCCGTCACGATCGCGACGCCGACCGACGAGCCTTCGTTGACCGGTTTCAGGACGTAGGGCCGCTGGAGCGGATCGCCCGCGAACACGTCCGCCGACTTGACGATGCGGCCGCCGGGCATCGGGATGCCGTGGGGGACGAGCGCGTTCTTCGTCAGCACCTTGTCGATCGCGATGACCGAGGTGACGAGGCCGGAATGCGTGTAGCGCAACCCCATCAGGTCGAGCATGCCCTGCACGCTGCCGTCCTCGCCGGGCGTGCCGTGGAGGGCGTTGAACACGATGTCGGGCTTCGCCTCGGCCAGCCGCGCGGCGACGTCGCGGTCCATGTCGATCGCGGTGACGCGGTGGCCGAGCGTCTCCAGCGCGGCCGCGATCCCGCGCCCGCTCGTCAGCGACACCTCGCGTTCGGCCGACCAGCCGCCCATCAGGACGACGACGTGGAGAGGCGATGTCATCGCTCCCCTCCTGCTTGCGGGAGGGGTTGGGGGAGGGGTTGGGGGTGGGCCTGTGCGAGGTCCACGCCTGACGCGCCCACCCCTAGCCCCTCCCGCAAGCGGGAGGGGAACACCCCCACTCGCTGGATCTCCCATTCCAGCATCACGCCGCTGTCCGCCTTCACCCTGTTGCGCACTTCCTCGCCCAATCCCTCGATATCCGCGCTGCTCGCATCACCCAGGTTGAGGAGGAAATTGCAATGCTTCTCCGATACTTGCGCATCTCCCCGGCGCAAGCCCCGGCACCCCGCCGCGTCGATCAGGCGCCACGCTTTGTCGCCTTCGGGGTTCTTGAAGGTCGATCCGCCGGTCTTCGACCGCAGCGGCTGCGACGCCTCACGCGCGGCGGCGATGCGGTCCATCTCGGCCTGGATCGTCGCGGGCGCCTCCAGATGGCCGCGAAAAGTCGCCGACACGACGATCGCACCTGCCGGCAATTCGCTGTGGCGATAAGTGTAGCCGAGATCGCCGAGCGCCAGAGTGCGCCGCTCGCCCGAGCGCAGCACCACCTCGCACTCGACCAGCACGTCCCTGACCTCTCGCCCGTACGCGCCGCCGTTCATCCGCACGAACCCGCCGACCGTGCCGGGGATCGAGCGCAGGAACTCGACCCCGCCGATCCCGGCGTCTCGCGCCTTCGACGACACGAGGATGCCCGACGCTCCGCCGCCGCACGTGAGCGTGGTGTCGTCGAGTTGCTCGACGCTCGCGAACGCCTTGCCCAGCCGCACCACCACGCCCGGCACGCCGCCGTCGCGGACGATCAGGTTGGAGCCGAGCCCCAGCCCCATCACCGGCACGTCCGGGTCGAGCGCATCGAGGAACGCCGCGAGGTCGTCGGCATCGGCCGGCTCGAACAGCCATTCCGCCGCCCCGCCGCTCTTGAACCACACCAGCGGCGCGAGCGGGGCACCGTGCGTCAACCGGCCACGCACCGCCGGCATGGCCGCGCCGGTCATCGCCGTCACCAGCCCCATAGCTTCAGCCATTGCTTCATCGCCGCGGCATTGGCCTCGGCCGCCTTGCGCCCGGCCTCCTGCATCGACACGAATGCCTGCGCCGCGTTGGTCGCATCCTGCCCGGCCTTCAACGATGCGCGCTGCGCGTCCACCACCTGCTGCTGCCATTTGAGCGATGCGGAGAACCAGTCGGTCATGTCGTCGCGCCCTCGATCCCGGCGGCCAGCCCAGCCGCCCATTTGGTGATGTCGCCCGCCCCCAGGCACACGATCATGTCGCCCGGCTGGATCGCCGGCGCGAGTTCCTTCGCCAGTTCCTCCGCCGACCCGATCGTCGCGGCCGAGCGATGCCCGCGCCGTTTCAACCCGTCGACCAGAGCCTGTGCATCGACGCCCTCGATCGGCTGCTCGCCCGCGGCATAGACCGGCGTCACATAGACCATGTCGGCGTCGTTGAAGGCTTGCTGGAAATCCTCCATCAAATTGCCGAGCCGAGTGTAGCGATGCGGCTGCACCACCGCGATGACACGGTTCGACACGCCCTCGCGCGCCGCCGCCAGCACCGCGCGGATCTCGACGGGGTGGTGGCCGTAATCGTCGATCACGGTCGCGCCGGCGACCTCGCCGACCCGCGTGAAGCGCCGTTTGACCCCGCCGAACTTCTTGAAGCCCTGCTGGATCGTCGCGTCGCTGACGCCGAGCTCGAGCGCGACGCCGATCGCCGACAGCGCGTTCTGGACGTTGTGGCGGCCCGGCATCGGCAGCTCGATATGCTCGATCGATCGCGTCGTGCCGTCGCGCTGGCGGATGATCGCCTCGAACCGGTTTCCACCGGGAATCGGCGTCACGTTGACCCCGCGAATGTCGGCCTGGGTCGAGAAGCCGTAGGTGACGATACGCCGGTCGCGCACGCGCGGCAGGACGGCTTGCACCTCCGGATGATCGAGGCACAGGAACGCCGCGCCGTAGAACGGCACATTCTCGATGAACTGGACGAACGCGTCCTTGATCGCATCGAAGCTGCCGTAATGGTCGAGATGCTCGGGATCGATGTTGGTGACCACCGCCAGCGTGCCGTCGAGCCGCAGGAAACTGCCGTCGCTTTCGTCGGCCTCCACCACCATCCAGTCGCTCGTACCGAGTCGCGCGTTCGATCCGTACTGGTTGATGATGCCGCCGTTGATGACGGTCGGGTCGATTCCGCCCGCGTCGAGCAAAGCCGCGACCATCGACGTCGTCGTGGTCTTGCCATGCGTGCCGGCGACCGCGACGTTCGACTTGAGCCGCATCAGCTCGGCGAGCATTTCGGCGCGGCGCACGACGGGGATGCGGCGTTCGAGCGCGGCCTCGACCTCCGGATTGGCGCGCTTGATCGCGGTGCTGGTTACCACCACCGCGGCGTCGCCGAGATTGTCCGCCGCGTGGCCGATCTTCACGTCGATGCCGAGGTCGCGCAGCCCCTGCACGACATAGCCTTCCGCGACGTCCGATCCCTGCACCTTGTAGCCGAGATTGTGCATCACCTCGGCGATGCCCGACATGCCGATGCCGCCGATCCCGACGAAATGGATCGCGCCAATGTCCGTCTTGAGGCCGGTCATGCGAACGCGGCCTCCCCGCCGGGCGATGCGAGTTGCGCCGGCCCGACCGGTACGTCGGCGGGCGGGCGGTCGAGGTCTTCGACCAGATCAGCCAGGTCGCGCGCGGCGTCGGGATGCCCGCACGACCGCGCCCGCGCCGCCGCGTTCGCCAGCGCCTCCGGATCGAGGCCGAGCCGCTGCATCTGCTTGGCGAGTTCGGCCGGCGTGAAATGCGATTGCTTGATGACGCGCGCCCCGCCTGCCGCGACGATCTCGCGAGCATTGTCGGTCTGGTGGTCATCGGTCGCGGTCGGCAGCGGAACCAGGATCGCGGGACGCCCGGCGGCGGTCAGTTCGGCGACGGTCGAGGCGCCCGCACGCGCGATCACCAAATGCGCCCAGGCGAGATGCTCGGGCAGGTCGGGCAGATACGTCGCGAGGTCGGCGGCGATCGACAGCTCCGCATACTTGGCGCGCGCGCGATCGATATCCTCGACCCGCGCCTGGTGCGTCACCTGCAACCGGCGGCGAAAGCTGACCGGCAGCATCGCGAGCCCATCGGGCACGACCTGGCTCAACACGCTCGCGCCCTGGCTGCCGCCCGTCACAAGCACGCGGAAGATGCCGTCCTCCTCCAGCAGCGGATAGGGCTTGTCGCGCAGGGCGAGCACTTCTTCGCGCACCGGATTGCCGGTCAGCCGGACCTTGCGGCGGTGGCGAGTGGCGAGCCGCGCGACCTCCCTGTACGACGTCGCGATCGCATCGACACGGCCGGCGACCAATCGGTTGACGCGGCCGAGCACCGCGTTCTGCTCGTGCACCGCCGCCGGCACGCCGCGATTGAACGCCGCGAGCAACGCGGGCAGCGCGGGATAGCCGCCGAAGCCGATCACCGCAGCGGGCTGCAATTCCTTGTACAGCGCGATCGCCTGCGTCCGCCCGGCCCACATCGCGCGGCCGGCACGCAGCCAGCCGATCGGTCCGCCCTGCATCCGCCCGGCGGGCAGCACATGCGTCTCGACGCCGTCGAACAGGCCCGGGAAACGCACGCCGCGCTCGTCGCTAATGAGCGCGACGCGGTGGCCGCGCCGCTTCAGTTCCTCGGCCAGGGCAGCGGCGGGGACCATGTGTCCGCCGGTCCCGCCCGCGGCCAGCACGAACTGCCGCACTCTCGTCATTCGCCGCTCCATTTCACGACATAGGGTGAGCGGAGCACAAACGGGTTCCGGCGCGTGAATGCAAGCAGCAACCCCATGCCCGCCGACAGCGCGATCATCGACGAGCCGCCATAGCTGATGAACGGCATCGTCATGCCCTTGGACGGGGCGAGCCCGGTATTTACCGCCATCGAGATCAGCGCCTGCACCCCGAACTGGATCGCGAGCCCGGCGGCGGCGAGCAGGCGGAAATCGTCCTGCTCGTCGAGCAGTTTCACGAACACGCGCACCACGATCGCCAGGAAGATCACCGCGACGATGCCGCACGCGATCAGCCCGAACTCCTCGCCGATCACCGAGAAGATGTAGTCGGTATGCGCCTCCGGCAGGCGGAACTTCATCTGGCCGCCGCCCGGCCCCGTACCGAGCCAGCCGCCCGCGGTCAGCGTCGCGCGCGCGGCGTTGACCTGGAAATGCTCGGCCGGGTCGGTCGTGGTCGGGAACAGGAACGCGTCGATCCGCGTCCGTGCGGTCGAATAGAAGATATAGGCCGACAACAGCCCGACCGGCACCGCGCCCATCAGCAACCCGATCATCCGTGCCGACGCGCCGGAGATCAGCAGTAACGCGAACCACACCGTGCAGAACAGCACGGTCTGCCCGAAATCGGGCTGCAACATCAGCAGCATCGCGACGATCGCGGTCAGCACGCCGGTCAACGCGCCGACGATCGCCGGCGACAGCCCCTCCTTGTTCTTTAGCGACAACAGCCAGGCGACGGCGACGATGAAGCACGGTTTCAGGAACTCGGACGGCTGGAACTGCGCCACACCGACCCCCAGCCAGCGCCGCGCGCCGTTGACGGTCACGCCGGCGACCGGGACCAGCGCCAGCATCACCAGGAATCCCGCACACCCGATCAGCGCCATCCGCCGCGCGCGATCGGCGGGCAGCATCGACACCACGAACAGCACCGGCAGCGACACACCGACCCACATCAGTTGGCGCCAGAAATAATAGAGCGGCGCCATTTTGTGCGTCGTGTCCGAGTAACGCTGCGCCGTCGCCGGGGACGCCGCCGCCACCGCGACCAGTCCGATCGCGATCAGGAACAAGGTCAGGATCAGCAACAGCCAGTCGATGTCCCAGAACCACGCGCCCAGCGCCGAGCGATCGGCGCGTCCTCCACGCCGCGCGACTCGCGTCAGCAGCCCGTCCCGCTGCGGCATCGCATTCATGCCAGTGCCTCGACCAGGCCGCGGAACGTGTCGCCGCGATCCTCGTAATCGCGAAACTGGTCGAACGACGCGCAGGCCGGCGACAGCAGCACGGTGTCGCCCGCGACCGCCGCCGCCCGCGCCGCGTGGACGGCCTCCGCCAGCGTCCCGCAATCAGCGACGGGCATCTCCGCGCTCAGCAGGTCGCGGAGCATCGGCCCGGCCTCGCCGATCGTATAGGCCGCACGGACATGGCCGAACGACGGGCGGCACGCATCGAGGTCGTGCGTCTTGGCCTGGCCGCCCAGGATCCAGTGGATGCGATCGAACGCGGCGAGCGCGGGCGCGGTCGAATCCGGATTGGTCGCCTTGCTGTCGTTCACGTACGCGACGCCGTCGACCGTGCCGACACGCTCCATCCGGTGCGGCAGGCCGCGGAACGTCTCCAGCCCGTCGTCGATCGCCACTTCGCGAATGTCGAGCGCGTGGCACGCGGCGATCGCGGCCAGCGCGTTCTGCGCGTTGTGCGGCCCCTGCAACGACGGCCAGCGCGACTGGTCCATGCACACGCCCGGCGCGATCTTGTGGAGATGCTCGCCCCGCGCCGACAGGCTCCGCGCGATCGCCGCCGACGCCGCATCGCCGATCCCGATCACGGCGTCATGGGCGGCCGATTGCATCGCGAACAGCCGCGCCTTGGACGCGGCATAGCCCGCGAACCCGTCGTAGCGGTCGAGATGGTCGGGCGTGATGTTGAGCAGCACCGCGACGTCGCAATCGAGGCTCTGCGTCAGGTCGATCTGGTAGCTCGACAGTTCGAGCACATAGATACCGCCCGCCGGGAGCGGCTCCTCGCCCAGGATTGGTAACCCGATATTGCCGCCCAGCCGCGCCGGGATGCCGTCGGCCACGACGATATGGTGGATCAGCGCGGTGGTGGTCGACTTGCCGTTGGTGCCGGTGACGCCGACGACGCGGTGCGGCGGCAGGTGCGCGCGCGCCTGCGCGAACAGTTCGATGTCGCCGATGATCGGCACGCCCGCCGCTTGCGCCTTCGCGGCGATCGGATGGCGGTTGAGCGGCACGCCGGGCGAAACGACGATGCCAGCGAACCCGGTGAGGTCGATCTCGAGCGGGTCGGCGAATGACAACATCACGGTGTCGAGCGTGTGCGACAGCGTCTGGACTTCGTCGACCAGCGCTTCGCGCGCTTGCGTCTTCGAATCCCACGCTACGACCTCCGCCCCGCTCGCCAGCAACGCGCGCACGGTCGCTGCGCCCGAGCGTGCCAGCCCGAGCACGGCATAGCGTTGGCCGCGCCAGTCGGGGTTCGTAATCACCTCGCCGTGCTCCCACACGGGCGGGAGTCCAGGGCTACAAGGACCATCGCCTGTGGCTCTGGATCCCCGCTTTCGCGGGGATGCGTTGGAAAAGATGCTCGCATCTTTTTCAACGCAGCTTCAGCGTCGACAGGCCGGCCAGCGCCAGCACCAGCGCGACGATCCAGAACCGAACGACGACGGTCGATTCCGCCCAGCCGAGCTGTTCGAAATGATGATGGATCGGCGCCATCTTGAACACGCGCCGCCCGGTCCGCTTGTACCAGAACACCTGGATGATGACGCTCAAGGCCTCGACCACGAACAGGCCTCCGACGATCCCCAGCACGATCTCGTGATGCGCGGTCACCGCGATCGCGCCGAGCGCGCCGCCCAGCGCCAGACTGCCGGTATCGCCCATGAACACCGCCGCCGGCGGCGCGTTGAACCACAAGAACGCGAGGCCCGCCCCGATCATCGCGCCGCAGAAGATGGCGAGGTCGCCGACCCGCGGGATGTGCGGGATGCCCAGATAATCGGCGAACTTCACGTTGCCGGCCAGATAGACGATAATCATCAGCGTCACGCTGGCGATGATGACCGGCATCGACGCGAGCCCGTCGAGCCCGTCGGTCAGGTTCACCGCATTGCCGAACCCGACGATCGTGAACGCCGCGAATGCGACGTACCACCAGCCGAGGTCGATCACGCGCCCGTTGTAGAACGGCAAATAGAGCTGCGTCCCGTTCTTGGCATTGGTGTGGATGATGATCGTGCTGGCGATCCCGGCGATGACGAACTCGCCGAGCAGCCGCACGCGCCCGGACACGCCCGCCGTGCTGGCTTTGCGCACCTTGTCGTAATCGTCGAGGAACCCGATCGTGCCGAACCCCAGCGTCACGAACAGGCACGCCCAGACATAAGGGTTCGACAGGTCCATCCACAGCAGGATCGACGCCGTCAGGCTGGTCAGGATCATCAGCCCGCCCATCGTCGGCGTGCCGCGTTTCGACAGATGCGATTGCGGGCCGTCGGTACGGATCGGCTGCCCCTTGCCCTGCCGCACGCGCAGCCAGCCGATGAACTTCGGCCCGATGATGAGCCCGATCAGCAGCGCCGTCGCCACCGCCGCGCCCGTGCGGAACGTCTGGTAGCGGATGAGGTTGAGCCCATGGGCGAACCCCAATTGCGCGGCGATCCAGTAGAGCATTACGTCTTCCCGCCTCCGAGCGCGGCGACCACCGCCGACAACCCGACCCCGTTCGAGCCTTTGATGAGGACCGCATCGCCCGCGCGGAGCGTCGCCGTCAGGCGATCGCGCGCGGCGGCGGCGTCGGCGACATGCATGATTTCGACCCGCCCCTCAAGCGCGCGGGCGAGCGGCGCCATCGACTCGCCGACAAGGATGACCGTTTCGACGTTCGCGGCTATCACCGGGTCGGCGAGGTCGGCGTGAAACCGGGCGCTTCCTTCGCCCAATTCGCCCATCGCACCCAGCACGGCGACCTTACGGTCGGCGGGTTCCTGCGCCAGTACCGCCAGCGTTGCGCGCATCGACGAAGGATTCGCGTTATAGCTTTCATCCAGAATCAACGCCTTGCCGCCGCCGGGCAACTCGACGTCAAACCGCGCACCTCGCCCGGGCAGGCCGCCGAGCTCGGCCAGAGCCAACCCTGCCAACGCCACATCTGCGCCGACCGCCTCGACAGCCGCGAGCACAGCCAACGAATTGGCGACGTGATGCGCGCCGGGTAACCCCACCGTGAAACTGAGTTCTCGCGTCATGAGTTTGGCCGTCACGAACGTGCCGCCGGATTGCACACGCATCGCCTCGAGCACGCGCACGTCGGCGCCCTCGCCGCTGCCGAACGTGACGATATGATCGGCATATTGTCGAGCGGCGGCGGCCAATCGGTCTCGATGAGGGCTGTCGAACGGGATGATTGCAGTACCCCCCGGTTCGAGCCCCTGGAAGATTTCCGCCTTCGCGTCGGCGATCGCGGATTCGTCGCGAAAAAATTCGAGGTGCACCGACGCGACGTTGGTCACGATCGCGACGTGCGGGCGGACCAGCGTCGTCAGGTGCGCGAGTTCGCCGGGATGGTTCATCCCCATCTCGAACACGCCGTAATCGACGTCGGCGGGCATCCGCGCGAGGCTGAGCGGCACGCCGGTGTGGTTGTTGTAGCTCTTGACCGAGCGGTGCGCGCGGCGCGACGGTGAGCGATCGAGCGCGGCGAACAGTGCTTCCTTCGTGCCCGTCTTCCCCGCCGACCCAGTGACGCCGATGAGCCGCGCCTCGGTCCGCGCGCGCGACGCTTTCGCCAGCGCCTCCAGGCCGGCAAAGGTGTCGGCGACCTTCACAGTCGGATGCGTGCTCGGCTGACTGACCAGCGCCCCGGCCGCGCCGCGTTCGAACGCCTGGTCGAGGAAGCGATGCCCGTCGGTGCTTTCACCGGTCAGCGCGACGAACAGGTCACCCGGCCCGACCTCGCGCGAATCGAACGTGACCCCCGAAACATCGAACGCCGCCGAAGCGGCGCCGCCGGTCGCCTCGGCGACGGCAGCGGAGGTCCAGAGAGCGGTCATAGCCTCTCCCCTGAAGGGGAGGGGCTTAAGAAGGAGAATGTCGCCCCCCTCACGCCGCAGCCTCGCGCGCGACGCTGACATCGTCGAACGGCAGCACGAGGTCGCCGACGATCTGGCCCTGCTCGTGCCCTTTGCCCGCCACCAGCACGATGTCCTCCGGCCCGGCGATTGCGACCGCCTCGCTGATCGCGCGGCGGCGGTCGCCGATCTCAGTTGCGCCGGGCGCGCCGCGCATCACCGCGGCGCGGATCGCGGCGGGGTCCTCGCTGCGGGGGTTGTCGTCGGTCACGATCACCATGTCGGCCTGGCGGATCGCGATCTCGCCCATCAGCTCGCGCTTGCCGTGGTCGCGGTCGCCGCCCGCGCCGAACACGACGATCAGCCGCCCGGCCGTATGGGGCTTCAACGCCGCGATCGCCGCCTCCAGCGCGTCGGGCGTGTGCGCGTAATCGACATAGACCGGCGCACCCGCGCGATTGATGACCGCGCGTTCCAGCCGCCCGCGAACCGGCTGCAACCGCGCGAGATTCTGGATCGTCTGCGCGACGTCGCCGCCCGTCGCGATCACCAGCCCCGCTGCCGTCAGCGCGTTGGCCGCCTGATACGCGCCGATAAGCGGCAGCATGACCGTGTGCTCGCGACCCTCGGCCTCGATCGTCAGCCCCTGCCCGAGCAAGGTCGGGTCGCGCCCAACCAGCTTCAGCGCCCCGCCGCGCTCGCCGACGGTGATGAGCCGCTGCCGCCGGGCATGCGCCAGATCGACCACCCGCGCAGCCTGCGGATCGTCGGCCCACACCACGGCGGTGCCGTCATCGGCCAGCACTTCGGAGAACAGGCGCAGCTTGGCGGTCAGGTAGCTCGCCATGTCGCCATGATAATCGAGATGGTCGCGGCTGAGGTTGGTGAAGGCGGCGGCCGATACCTTCAGCCCCTCGGTGCGGTATTGGGACAAACCGTGGCTTGACGCTTCGAACGCGACATGGCTGACGCCTTCGCGCGCGAGGCCCGCGACGTTCGAAAGGAAGGTGACGACGTCCGGCGTGGTCAGCCCGGTCGAGACGCTGTCGTCCGACGTGGTGACGCCCAACGTGCCGATCGACGCGGCGTGGAAGCCCGCCATCCGCCACAACTGGCGCGTCATCTCGACGGTCGAGGTCTTGCCGTTGGTGCCGGTGACCGCCACCACCGTCGCCGGGAACGGCGCGAAGAATTGCGCGGCGAGTTGCGCGAACCGCTCGCGCGGGTTGGCGGCGGCGATGTGCAGCGCTCCGTCCACCGTCGCGCCGGGCCGCGCCACCACCGCGATAGCGCCGGCGGCGACGGCGGCGGGAATGAAGTCCTCGCCATTGACCCGCACGCCCTCGAACGCGCCGAAGATCGTGCCGGGCGCGACTTTCCGATGATCGATCGCGAAGCCGGTAACGCTGGCGTCGCCACCGCCGGTCACAGGCTGCGCGAGCTTCATTCGGGGTCCACCTTCGCCTGGGTCTGCTCGCCGGGACGATGCCAGATCAGCGGCAGCAGCTCGCTGACGTCGATGTCGCGGCTGGCGTCGGGCATAACGCCCAGCAGCGGGCCGGCACGCGTGATGAACCGGCTGACCACCGGAGCGGAAGTATAAGCGGCGGTCGTCACCGCGGCGACGGGCGAGTCGAGCATCACGATCACCACATAGCGCGGTGCGTCCATCGGGAAAGCCGCCGCGAACGTTGATACGTTGGTATGCTTCGAATAGCCGCCGCCCGACGCGACTTCGGCAGTGCCGGTCTTGCCGCCGACGCGGTAGCCGGGAACGTCGACCGCGCGACCGGTCCCCTCGGTCACCACCAGCCGCAGCAACTGGCGCATGCGATCGCTGGTCGCCTGACTGATGACGCGGCGACCGGGCACCGCGGTCGGATCGGCGACCTTGATGAGCGTGGCGGGATGCCACACGCCGCCATTGACCAGCGCGGCATAGGCCGCCGCCAGGTGCAGCGGCGTCACCGCGATGCCGTGGCCGAACGCGCTGGTCATCGTCGTCACGCGGCTGAACTTCTGCGGAAACAGCGTGCGACCGCGCGCGGGCAGTTCGAACGGCATCGGCTGGTCGAAACCCATCAGGCGGAACATCCGCGCCAGCTTGTCGCCGCCCATCTCGTCGGCGATCCGCGCGGTCGCGATGTTGGACGAGTGGATCAGCGTCTCCGGAATGTCGAGCCAGCGGTTCTGGCCGTCATGGTCGTGGATCTTGAACCCGTCGATCTGGAGCGGCTGAGTCGCATCGAACCGGCGCGCCATCGAGGTCACGGTGCCGCTGTCGATCGCCGCGGCCATCGTGATCGGCTTGAACGTCGAGCCGAGCTCGTAGGCCGCGGTCGTCACACGGTTGTAGAACGGCCCGGGCAGCTGCTTGCCCTTGGCATCGAGCTGCGGCGCGGGCGCGGCACCCGGATTGTTGGGGTTGAAGGTCGGGAACGACGCCAGCGCCATGATCTCGCCGGTGCGCACGTCGAGCACGACACCCGCCCCGCCCTTCGCCTTGAAGCCGGTGACGGCCTGGCCGAGCTCGTTCTCCAGTGCCGACTGCACGCGAACGTCGACCGACAGCGCGATCGGGCGGCCGGTCGCGGTCGGGTTGGTCAGCTGCTTCTCCCGCGCGCGCTCCATCCCGCTCGCGCCGTGGCCCGCCATGTCGAGGAAGCCGAGCACCGGCGCCGCCAGTTCCGCCTGCGGGTAGAGCCGTTGCGCCTCGCGCTCGAACACGATGCCGGGCTCGCCGATCGCGTTGACGTCGGTGACCAGCGTCGCCGAGGCGTTACGCTCGAGATAGGCGAAATTCTTGGCCGTGAGCTGGCCGTAGATCTTGCCCTCGTCGACGCCCAGGATACCCGCCAGCCGCTGCGCGACCTCGCGCTTGTCGCCCAGGATCTGCTCGGGATGCACGCCGATCGCCCAGGCGTCGATGGTCCGCGCGAGCGGCGCACCGTTGCGATCGACGATATCGCCGCGCGCGCCCCTCGCCAGCAACGTCGTCGCCGACGCGGGATTGGCGAATACCGCGTAGAAGGTCAGCTTGCCGATCACCAGCACGACGGCCGCGCAATACAGCAGCATCATAATCATCAGCCGCCGTTGCGCGGTGGCGCGCTCGGCGGCTCGATCATCGGCAAGGCGGCGCGGCGCCAGCGGCCGCGCGAGCATCGCGGTCATGTCAGCGAGTCTCGTCGGCGCGGACGCGGCGCATCAGGTCGCCGAGCGACGAGCCACCGACGCGGCGATCAAGCAACGCCACCTGGGTCCGGGGCTTCGCGGACGGCTTCGGCGCGGCGGTCTTGAGTGACGCGGTTTGCAGCTTCGCCGGCTTGTCGATCGCCTTGGCCGGCGTGGCCTTCACCGGCAACGTGGTCGGGCCGACCGAGGCCGGGATCGTCTCGATCACCGCCGGCGGAGTCGGCGCGCTGGGGATCACCGCGGCGGCGGTCTGCATGCCGCCGGTCTGCGGCATCGCCGGGGCCGGGCCATCGACCAGCATCGCGAGTTGCGCGTCGTTGCGGGCATATTGCGTCGCGGTCGGCGCCGACAGCTTCAGCGTCTCGCCGTTCCAGCGTTGCAGCTGGGCGAGGTTGGCGCGCGTGTCGAATTCGGTCTCCAGCGCGCGGATGTCGCGCTGCGTCCGCGCGATCTCGCGCTCGACCGCCTTCAGGTGATTGCGCTCGGCAGCGACGCGCGACGACATCAGGTAACAGCCGAGGATCACCCCGACGCACACCACAAACCAACCGAACCAGCGGAATCGACTGACCACCACCATCACGCGTCTCCCCCTGCCCTCACCCACGGTGCCGCCGCGGTGCGCCGCGCCGTCCGCAACGTCGCCGACCGCGCCCGCGGGTTGGCGGCGATTTCACCCTCGCCGGCGCGCACCGCGCGACCGACCGCTTCGAAACTGGAGGCCGCCGGCGCGACCGTCGGCGGCAGATGCCGCGACCCTGCCGGCGCGCCGCCCGAGCGCGTCCGCAGGAACTGCTTGACCAGCCGGTCCTCCAGGCTGTGGAACGTCACCACCGCCAGCCGCCCGCCGGGCTTCAGCACGCGCTCCGCCGCCGCCAGTCCTTCGACCAGCTCGTCCAGTTCGCGGTTCACGTGGATGCGGATCGCCTGGAAGGTCCGCGTCGCCGGATCCTTCTTCATCGACGGATTGTAGCCGAGCGCCTTGCGCACCACGCCCGCCAGCTGCGCGGTGGTCGCCAGTGGGCGCGCCGCGACGATCGCGCGCGCGATGCGGCGGCTCTTGGGTTCGTCGCCATAGCGATAGATGACGTCGGCGATATCGGCTTCGTCGGCGGTGTTGAGGAAGTCCGCCGCGCTCTCGCCCGCTTGGCGCATGCGCATGTCGAGCGGACCGTCCGCCTGGAACGAGAAGCCGCGCTCGGCCTGGTCGAGCTGCATCGACGATACGCCGATGTCCATGACCACGCCGTCGACGCCGGCGACATCGCGCGCGGTGAGTTCCGCCGCCATGGTCGAGAACGGCGCCTCGACCAGAGTCAGCCGGTCGTTCGCCGCCGCCATGGCGCGGCCCGCATCGGCCGCGTCAGGGTCCTGGTCGAACGCGATCACGACGGCGCCGGCGGCCAGGATCGCCCTAGTATAGCCGCCGGCGCCGAAGGTGGCGTCGACCATGAGCTCGCCCGGGGTGGGGTGGAGAGCGTCGACGACCTCTTTGAGGAGGACCGGAACATGGGGGGCGGAGGGGGTCATGCCAACCCCTTCTCGGCCATGATCCGGCGGCAGGCGTTCTTGACGACCGGCAGCACCGACGCGTCATCGGCGGCGAGCAGGGTCGCGGGATCCCAGATCTCGAAATGGTTGATCGAGCCGTAGAAGAAGGCGTGCTTCTTGATGCCGACCTCGTCCTTCATCCAGTTGACCAGGACGGCGCGGCCGGTCGAATCGAACCCGACCGGCTCGGCACCGCCGGCGATCGCGCGGAGCGTGTTGAAGCGCGAGCCGCCGGCATTTTCGGTCGCGGCGGTCGCCATCTCGTTCTCGATCCAGCTGCGGTCGAATGCGATCAGGCACGGCGATTCGGGATGCTGGCCGATCATGACGGACGGGCCGGATTTCAGGTCGCCGGGATCGGTGTTGGCGATTACCGCATCGCGGAACTTCGCGGGGATGGAGACGCGGTTCTTGTCATCGACAAGCTGCAGCGCCGTTCCCATGTAGATCCCGCGACCCGCCACGCCTCGACCCCAAAAACGCGCGTCTTCTCGCTCGGCGAAACGACCCTCGCCGCTCCGTCGCCACCGAATGATTCGGCAAAAATTGACGCCCCAAATCCTCGCCGATCGGGATACCAACGACGCGCATGGGATTCAATGGTAATCTTTGGGATTTTATGGGTCAGTCTGATCGATCAGCGACTAACTTATTGATTATGAAGGATAACAGGGATTGGCATTCGACCAAAGTCGATTGCTGCCGAATGACAGAGAAAGCTGTAATTTCAGTAACTTGACCCGACCGTGCCCAAGCCGTGGGGGATTTTCCCACGCTCAATGCGCTGCGGGCGTCGGGGAGGTCGCGGGGGCGATGCCGATTTGGGCCAGCGGCTCGCCGGTCGGGGCATCGGACGGCGCGACCGAATTGGACAGGTTGGCGGCGACGTCGGCGCGCGGCGCGCCGATCGCGGTCGCCGGTTTCTCCCGGCTGACCACCCCGAATATCGTCGTTGCCATACCGATCAGCAGCAGGATCGCGGCAAGGCCGAAGACCCCCACTCTCACTCGCTGCGCCGTCTGGGCTGGATCGCGCGTCCCGATCTTCATTGCGACGCTATATAGCGTTTATTGCACGGTTTGTCGACAACGGCCGGAGCGGGCTGTCCGACAGGTCATTGCGCATTGGTCGTTACGGTGGTGGTCGCGTTGTCGGCTCCGGTGATCGCGTCGGGCGCCGGCGCCTCGACCAGCGGCGACGGCGTGGCGCTCGGGGTCGCGGTCGGTTCGCTGCCGACGATCGTGCCGACCGCCGTGGTCCGGACCGAGCCGGCGGAGTTTTCGCCGACCGGATCGCTGCTCTTGCCACAGGCCGCCAGCACCAGCAGCGCGACCGCTGTCCCGCACGTCGTTCGCTTCA
Organism: Sphingomonas sp.; assembly: GCF_017304635.1. Classification (GTDB taxonomy): domain Bacteria; phylum Pseudomonadota; class Alphaproteobacteria; order Sphingomonadales; family Sphingomonadaceae; genus Sphingomonas. The sequence goes on along the minus strand of NZ_JAFKMA010000002.1, from coordinate 379,860 downwards.
TCCGCACCCTCCGCTCGACCCCGAGCATAGCGTGTCGCCGCCGCCACTCAAGTTGCACCGTCGCGCGTCGCCCGATACGCCGCGTTTGTGCCCCCCGCCCCGCCCGATATCCGCAAGCGATCGTTCGCGCCGGTGGTCGATGCGGCGACCCGGCTGCTGATCTGCGGCAGCCTGCCCGGCGAGCGCAGCCTGGCGGCGGGGCGCTATTACGCGCACCCGCAGAACCAGTTCTGGCAATTGCTGTCGCCGGTCGCCGGCACGGACCTTGTGGCGCTCGACTACGACGCGCGGCTGGCGGCGCTGCTCACCGCCAAGATCGGCCTGTGGGACGTCGTCGCCAGCGCCGCGCGCACTGGCAGCAGCGACGCCGCCATCCGCGATCCCGCCGCCAACGACCTGCCCGCGCTCGCCGCCACCCTGCCCGATCTGCGTGCGATCGCGTTCAACGGCGGCACCGCGGCGGCGATCGGCCTGCGTCAGATGCGCGCGGCCGGCCTCGACCGCATCGACCTGATCGCCCTTCCGTCGAGCAGCCCGCTCCACACGATCGGCCTCGCCGCGAAACGACCCGCATGGGATGCTCTGCGTACAACTCTCGGCGAAGACAGGCGAACGACGGGATTTCCCCAAGCACCACAATGATGTAGAACAATTCGACGTCGGGGGGCGGCGGGCATATGTCGGACATTCGCATAGACTATCGGCAACCGAGCGCCGATCTCGCGGAACACTTCTCGTTCTTCTACACTGTCAGCCAGAGCGGCGGCCTTTTCGAAGCGGTCGACCGCGCCGACTTCGCGCAGTTCCGCTTCGTCCTGCGCGGCGATACCGGCACCTATCGCTTCGTCGACGGGACTGCGCAGACGATGCCCGATATCTACGTCCTCGGCCCGACCACCGGCTCGTCGCAGATCCGCGGCGAGGGCGTGATCGACGTGATCGGGGTCGGGCTGATGCCGGAGGGCTGGGCCAGCCTGGTGCCGATGGACGCGTCGGCCGCCGCCAATCGCGCGTTCGACGCCCGCGACCTATTCGGCGACATCGTCGTCGAGACGCAGGCGGCATTGCGCGCGACCGCCGATTTCGACGCGCGCATCGCGATCTTCCAGGCGATGCTGGTCACGCTGATGGAGCGGCGGCACGCACCCTATCACGCGTTCGTCCGGCTGGTGAACGACTGGCTGGCCGACGCGTCGGTGCCCGATGTCGACGTGCTGGTCGCGCGCAGCGGCCTGTCGGCGCGGCAGGTCCAGCGCAGTTGCAAACGCTATTTCGGATCCCCGCCCAAGCTCCTCGCGCGCAAATATCGCGCGCTGCGCGCCGCCGTCGCGCTGACGCTGCGCGACGACGATCTCGACCAGCTCCTTGCCGACGGCTTCTACGACCAGTCGCACCTGACGCGCGAGCTCAAGCATTTCACCGGCATGACGCCCGGCGAGTATGGCGAGCAGCCGACCGAACTGAACCGCGAGATCGCCAAGCGCATCGCGCTCGAACGCGCCAACCCGATGCCGCGTGCGGGGATCATCACCTGAGCTGGCGGCGGCGCCATGTTCTGTTAATGTTCCGAAATGCAGTCGTTATGTGCCGAGTCGATCCCCCTCAGCCACGACGGCGCTGCGAATGCCATCGTCCACGACCTGACCCTGCCCCCGCGACCGCTGCGCTGGCTGTTCCTCGACCTCAACTCCTATTTCGCCAGCGTCGAGCAGCAGCTCGATCCAGCCTTGCGCGGCAAGCCGGTGATCGTGGCACCGGTCGGCTCCGACACCACGGTCGCGATCGCCGCCTCGGTCGAGGCCAAGCGCTACGGCATTTCGACCGGCACCCCGGTGTGGGAGGCGAAAAGGTTGTGCCGCGAGCTGCTGATCGCCCCTGCACAGCACCAGCGTTATGTCGAGTTCCACGACGCGATCGTCGCCGAGATCTGGCGGCATGTACCCGTTACCAGGGTTTGTTCGATCGACGAAGTCGCCTGCCGTCTGCTCGACAATGAGAACTCACGGCAAGCGGCCGTCGCGCTGGCCAAGCGGATCAAGGCGGGCATCCGCGCCAATGTCGGCGCGTGCCTGACCTCCTCGGTCGGGATCGCGCCGAACCGCCTGCTCGCGAAGCTGGCGTCGGACCTGCAGAAACCCGATGGCCTGGTCGTGTTCGCCGCCGAGGACCTGCCTCACCGCCTCTACGACCTGAAGCTGCGCGACATCAGCGGGATCGGCGCGAAGATGGAAAGGCGACTGGCGCGCGACGGCGTCAACGACATCCGCCAACTGTGCGAACGCCGCCCGCGCGATGCCGGCACGGCATGGGGCGGAACCAATGGCGACCGGCTCTGGTACCTGCTCCACGGCGTCGATCTCAGCGACAAGCCGACGCAGACGCGATCGATCGGCCACAGCCACGTATTGTCGCCCAACAAGCGCGGGCTGGAGCCGGTGCGGCTGACCGCGCGCCGCCTCGCGCTCAAAGCGGCCAGCCGGCTGCGGCGCAAGGGCTATGTCAGCCGCCAGCTGGTGCTCCACGTCCGGTTCGAGGATGACAAGACGGTGTGGCAGACCAGCCGCGCGGTCGCGGCGACGCAGGACAGTTTCCAGCTGCTTGGCGCGCTCGACGCGCTGTTCCCGCGCCTCGCGGCGGAAGGGCGGCGGCGGCACGGCAGCTTGCGTGTGCGGATGGTCGGGGTGACGCTGACCGCGCTCGCGCCGATCGCGGGGGAGCAGGGCTCGCTGTTCGCGCGCCTCGATCCCGACGACCCGCTGGCGCGCGAGACGCGCGGGCTGGCGCTCAGCCGCGCGATGGATCGCCTGAACGAGCGGTTCGGCCGCCACGCCGTCTCGCTCGGGCCCTTCCATGGCGGGCGGATCGACCGCGTCGGGACCAAGATCGCGTTCGGCCGCATCCCCGATCTCGACGAGTTTCACGAATGACCGCGGGAACCGGCTGATCCATGTGACATTGTGCCTTGACCTCCCCTTCCCGCTAGGCAAAGGCGCGCCCGCTATGAAGACCCCCCTTCTCTCCGCAACCACCGTCGCGCTGCTCGCGCTGACGGCCTGTCAGTCCAAGACCGCCACCACGGTCGATAACGCAACCACCACCAACACCACCACAACCGAGACGAAGAAGCCGATCGTCCTGCCGCCGTCGATCAAGTCGGAAGCGACCTATCGCTGCCACGGCGACAACAGCCTGGTCCATGTGACCTTCTACAGCGACGACAAGAGCGCCAGCGTGCAGTCGCCGCCGGGCTCGCAGCCGGTCGCGCTGGCCGCCGACGCCGCCGGCAAGCCGCTGACCGCCACCGGCGGCTGGTCGCTGACCGGCGATGCCAAGACGATCAAGCTGACGCGCCCGGGCAAGGACGCGATGAGCTGCGACAAATAACAAAAACCCATAACGGCACGGCCCGCGGCAACGCGGGCCGTTGCATCCCCGGCTTGATCTGGGGCAAGTGGCCGACATGGCCACGATCTCGATCTACAGTCTGAAAGGCGGCGTCGGAAAGACGACGCTGGCGGTCAACCTGGCCTGGGCGGCCGCCGCGCAATCGGCGCGCCGCACCCTGCTCTGGGATTTCGACCCGCAGGCGGCGAGCAGCTTCCTGCTGGCGCGCAAGGCGCCGAAGGGCGAGGCGCTGGCGATCTTTTCGAAGGATGTCGGCCCCGACAAACTGATCCGTCCGACCGCGACGCCGGGGCTCGACCTGATTCCCGCCGACGCATCGCTGCGCGAGCTCGATCTGCTGTTCCACCAACTCGACAAGAAGAAGCGGCTGGCGAAGCTGCTCGAGGACCTGACCGGCGAGTATGACCGCATCCTGCTCGACTGCCCGCCCGGCCTGACCGAAACCAACAAGCAGGCGATGCGCGCCGCCGACCTGATCGTCGTGCCGGTGATCCCCTCGCCCCTGTCGCGTCGCGCGTTCGAGGAGCTGATCGGCTATCTCGGCACGACCAAGCGCGTGCTGCCGGTCCACGTCATGGTCGATCGCCGCCGCAAGCTGCACGGCGACGTGGTCGATGCCGAGCCCGGCTGGCCCGCCATCCCGATGGCGAGTGTGATCGAACAGATGGGTGTCCGCCGCGCCCCCGTCGGCGTCTTCGCCCCGCGCTCGCCGGCGGCGGAGGCGTTCGCGGGGTTGTGGCGCGCGGTGGAGCAGTGGCTGGCGTGAGATCGTCTCCCCAAGCCTTAGATGCCACCCCGGCGAAAGCCGGGGCCCAGTTGGGAAGGTGGTGGTAACGGAGCGCAGCGCTCTTTAATGGCGTCACCCACCTGGGCCCCGGCTTTCGCCGGGGTGGGAAGTAAAAACAAGGCAAGGCCGCAGATCGCGATAAGCCGGCCGCCCCTCACCCAGCCGTCACCCTGAACTTGTTTCACGGTCCACCGTGCCCCACACAACGACTCGCGTTATTGCGCGGCGGATGCCGAAACGCGTTCGGCATGACGGAGGTTTGGCGATCGTGATGCGGCACCTGCCCGAACCGTCCTACGAAGTGCTCGACGCCGACCGCGTGCTGGTCGCCTATGCCGCCGGCGTGTTCCCGATGGCGGACGCGCGCGATGCCGCCGGGGTCTATTGGGTCGAGCCGCACCGCCGCGCGATCCTGCCGCTCGACGGTTTCCACCTCTCCCGCTCGCTCCGCAAGACGATCGCGAGCGACCGTTTCCGCGTCACCGCCGACACGACATTCGAACGGGTCGTCGCGCTGTGTGCCGAAAGCGCCGGCGATCGCCCGGAAACGTGGATCAACGCCACGATCGAGCGCGTCTTCGCGACCCTCCACGCGCGTGGCCATGCCCATTCGGTCGAATGCTGGGACGGCGAACGGCTGGTCGGCGGGCTGTACGGCCTGGCGCTCGGGCAAGCGTTCTTCGGCGAATCGATGGTCAGCCGCGCGACCGACGCGTCGAAGGTCGCGCTCGCCTGGCTGGTCGCACGGCTCCGCGTCGGGGGTTTCCGCCTGCTCGATTGCCAGTTCATGACCGATCACCTCGCCTCGCTCGGCGCGGTCGAGATCAGCCGGCGCGATTACGTCGCGTTGCTGGGCGCGGCACTCGGTTCGCTCGGCGCGGCATCGTCGGTCGCCGCCGTCCCGGCCGTAGGCGACTTCGGCGCGCTCGATCGCCTGGCCCCGCTCGCCGCCGCAGCCGCCGCCGACACCGTGTCCGGCCCGCCGGTGGGGAAGGACATCGTACAGCTCTTGACCCAGACGTCGTAGACCGGATCCTGCACGACGTTGAGGTACGGCCGCTCCTTGTAGAGCCAGCCCGAATGCACCCGCTTCCAGCTCTTGTCGCTCTGCTCGATGTCGAGCTGGACGAACGCGCCGGTATAATGCTCGGCCTCCCACGGCGCGGTCTGTTCGCACGCGCGCAGGCGGACGACGACGTTGCCGACCCGCGCCGCCTCGCCGGGTTTCAGCTTCAGGTCGCGCGCTTGGCCGTTACGCTTGTTGAGCAGGCCGAGCACCGCGACGCGATCCTTCATCGGCGTCGTGCCGGCCTCGGGGTTGGCGTCGCCCGACACGTCGACCGTCTCGACCCCGCCGGACACGCCGATATCGTCGAGCGAGGTCGCCGGCGGCTCGGCCGTCGCGGTCTGCTGCTGCGGCGCGGGCGCGCGCGCGACGAAATGGTCGTATCCCGCCCAGCCCAGCGCGCCGACCCCCGCCAGCGCCGCCGCGATGCCGACGACGCGGCGCGTGTTCATTCGTCGGGCGTCCAGGCTTCGTAATCGCCCGTCGCCGCCGCGCGCCGCCCGCCCTTTTCGAGAGCGCCCGGCGGGCGATAGGCCAGCGCAGTACCGGTCAGGTTGGGCACGGCGGGCTTCTCCCACCGCCGTTGCGGCGGCAAGGCGCGGTCGGGCACGTCGTCGATCTGGTGATGGAGCCAGCTGAACCAGTCGGGCGGCACCCGGCTCGCATCGTTCGCGCCGACATAGATCACCCAACGCCGCGGCCGCCCCGCGGTATCGCGCCCGCCCTCGTAATAGACGTTGCCGAGCTCGTCCTCCCCGACCTTGGTCTTGCCGATCAGGCCGAGCATCGTGCCCCAGCTCGCGCCGGTCCACCAGGTGAAGGGATTGAGGTTGATACTCATGAGCGAGCGATTAGCCGGGGGGCGGGACGAGGGCAAGCGATGGTGGCGGAGTGACGAGGGACCGCGCGATGTCGTACGCTGGGACAATGGCGGGTAACGACCCAATGGTAGACGGTGCGAGAGGCTGCTGCGTTTTTTATTTCTGTTTGACGAACGTGAAATCCGCGTCGTCATCTAACCCGGTTAGATGCATCGACTTGGCCTCGCCGATCGCTGGCTGTGCCATGCTGTTGTCATTGAAATGGACGAACACAAAGGTGCCGCCGAACTTAACGGCATTGCCGCTGACACCGATGCCCTCACTCACATTTATCATACGGCCAAATTTGTCCTCCGCTACAACGTAGTGAGCCAACCTGCCACCTGCTTTGATAATTCCGTTCTTTAGAACAAGTGGCCCGCAACATGCGTTCGTATAGGTGCCATCAGCCCACTCCGCTGTCGGCGGGATATGACGAGGCGAAACCGCATATATCAGGCCGAACACAAACAGCATTCCAGGGATGAGCACTAAACTGCTCCACCTCGCCAACGAGGCCAGCAGTTCTTCGTCAGCACCTCGTGCGGGCATGGCCATGGCGATAGGTTGCCGCATGACGGTTTGAAGAGCAACGTCCGCAATCCACCCAACTGCCGCAATGCCCAGCGCCGCCGTGCGCCCGACACCCACCGTTGACTTTCCCGCCTTCCCTCCGTATCGGCGCGCCTTCGCTTGGGGACGGCTTGCCGCCCGCTCGCGTTACCGTCCGAGACAGCAGGTGCGGGTTTCCCGCTTAATGCCCTGCCTAGACGGGGAATGGAATTTACCGCTCGCGCGTCCATGCGCGGTCGGACTGCCGCTTCTCCATGACGAGCGCGGCCAGGCGCCATGCCCCTTGATCGACGGAAAATCTGGCCGCGCGGGTCCGCCCGTTCGGCTGTGTTGAACCGGGGAGGCGTAAGCTTCCCCAAACGTGGAGAATGGCATGGATCGTGCTCAAAAGGCCGCGGCCGTTGCCGATCTCAAGCAGACCTTCTCCGAGGTTGGTGTGGTGGTCGTCACCCGCAACCTCGGCCTGACCGTCGCGCAGTCGACGCAGCTCAGGACGAAGATGCGCGAGGCCGGTGCGACCTACAAGGTCTCGAAGAACAAGCTTGCCAAGATCGCGCTCGACGGCACCGACTATCTCTCGCTGGGCGACCTGCTCACCGGGCCGGTCGGTCTCGCCACTTCCATCGACCCGGTCGCCGCCGCCAAGGTGGTGGTCGACTTCGCCAAGACGAACGACAAGCTCGAAATCGTCGGCGGCGCGATGGGCGCGACCTCCCTCGACGTGAACGGCGTCAAGGCGCTGGCGACGCTGCCGTCGCTGGATGAACTGCGTGCCAAGATTGTCGGCCTGCTGGTGGCGCCCGCCACCAAGCTCGCGACGATCGCGCAGGCTCCGGCGGCCCAGATCGCGCGTGTCCTTGCGGCGCATGCGGAGAAGGAAGCAGCCTGATTATCGGGCGCTTTGGTTTTTGACAGAAACGAGGGGCCGACGTGCCCGAATTGGAGATTGAACATGGCAGACCTGAACGCGCTGGTTGACCAGCTGAGCGAACTGACCGTCCTCGAGGCTTCCGAGCTCTCGAAGCTGCTCGAAGAGAAGTGGGGCGTTTCGGCCGCCGCTGCGGTTGCGGCCGCGCCGGCCGCCGGTGGCGCCGGCGGTGGCGCTCCCGCCGCCGAAGAGAAGACCGAATTCGACGTCATCTTGACCGGCGACGGCGGCAAGAAGATCAACGTCATCAAGGAGGTCCGCGCGATCACCGGTCTCGGCCTGACCGAGGCGAAGACGCTGGTCGAGTCGGCCCCAAAGGCCGTCAAGGAAGGCGTCAACAAGGACGAGGCCGAGAAGATCAAGAAGCAGCTGGAAGAAGCCGGCGCGACCGTCGAGCTCAAGTAAGCCGCTGGCGTGGAGACGATTTAGCAAACGCTAAATCGCACCACGCAAGGCCGGCCGGCGGGTCGCTCCGCGACCCGACCGACGTGACGGGATTAATTCCCGTCACGGCTTACCAGGCCAAAGGAAAGGGCGACCTCCCACCCCGGGAGGCCGCCCTTTTCTTCTTCCCCGACCCACCGTCCCACCGATAGACAGATTAACCACCAAATCAGTGGACGACGCCGCCCCGCGCGATTAACGCGCCGTTAAGACAGAAAAGGGGTCGCGTAATGAAGAACTTATCGATCGCCGCGGCGGCGCTGATGGCGCTCACGCCGATGACGGCCGATGCCGCCACGTTCGTCCTGCACGCCGGCACGCACGATGCCTTCAACGGCGAAGAGATCGCGTACGACGCGCTGCTCACCACCGACGATGCGGTGTCGACCAACGACGGCGATTATTATGAGATCACCGGGGCGACGGGCACGGCGACGTACAGCGGGCTAACCGCGACGATCGCTGGCGTGTTCGGCAATTTCACGCTGAATGCCGGCAACCTCGTCTCGATGAACGGCAACTTCATGCTCGACGGCTATTTCGGTTTCGGTTCGATCCAGAAGGGCGATCTGTTCAATTTCATCGCGGTCAGCGAAGTCGGCGGCCCGCTGGAAACGCTGACCATCACGCCGCAGGTCGACAGCGCCGTGCCAGAGCCGGCGACCTGGGCGTTCCTGATGCTCGGCTTCGGTGGGATCGGTGTCGCGCTGCGTCGCCGTCCAGCGGTGCGCGCTCGCGTCCGCTTCGCCTGAACGTAGACGGTCGATGGAGGGGCCGCCGGTCGCAAGCCGGCCGCCTCTTTGTCGTGCCAGTGCCGTCGATCGGCTCGTAGCTGCGTTCGCTTAGATGGCCGCCGCTTTAACTCTCTTGCAACGTCATATGGTTACCATGGCGTCATGCAGGAAGCGGAACGCGTCGCCACGTTGAAGAGCTACGGCATTCTCGACACGCCGAACGAGCCCGATTTCGATCGCCTGGTCCGGGCGATGGCGCATTCCTTCGGCGTGCCGCGCGCGCTGATCTCGTTCATCGACGACGACCGCCAATGGTACAAGGCGCGGGTCGGTGTGGCGGCGACGTTCGTCCCCCGCGCGATCTCGTTCTGCACGCACAGCATCGGCACCGACGCCGTGACGGTCACGCTCGACGCCCGGCTCGATGCCCGCTTCTGCGACAATCCGTTCGTTGCCGAGGATGGCGGCGTGCGTTTCTATGCTGCCGCCCCGATCAAGGCGCCCAACCGCGCCCGGATCGGCACGGTCTGCGTGTTCGACAGTTCCCCGCGCGAAGCGATGGTCCAGGCCGATCTGGACAAGCTGCCGGTGTTCGCCGACCAGGTCAGCGCGTTGCTCGAACGCCGCCGGATGACCGCAAAGCCCAACTGAGCCGACGCCGCCGACGTCAGACGACCTTCCGCGCCGCCACGCGCGGATGCATTTGCGGCCCACCGTCGAGGCGGAACGGCGCCATCTTCGCCCCCTCCCCGCGATCGATGCCGATCATGTAGGCGGCATTGACGCTGCCCGGCGCGCCGACATTCTCGCCCCAGCGATACTCCGCCTTCATCGCCAGCACGGGCACGAACCAGGGCTGACCCTCGATCGTCATCACGTTGACCTGCTCGCGCGCCAACAGCGCCATGCCGGTCAGCTCGATCTCGCTGTTGGGCTGCAGGTCGAACGGCGCGGCCGCGGGCTGGTCGATCGGGGTGGCGAAGATACTTTGCAGGTCCTGCGTCTGGCGGGCGCTGGCGCTCAGCATGAACATCGCGAACCGCACGTCGCGCACCGGCACGCCGCCGGCGTTGCGGACTAGCACGCGATAATCGACCGCCGCGCTGGTGACGTTGGTGCCGGCGCGCTTGGGCTGGAGCACGATCTCGACCTGCGGCTCGCCACTGGCGGCGGCGGGGCTGCGTGGACGAAGCGGTACGGTAAGGAAGCTGGTCGCCGGCTCGGGCGGCGGCGCGGGTTGCGGGGCCAGCGGCGGCGCAGGTGGTGCGACGGGCGATGGCGGGGGCGGCGTGCGGACAACGATCGGCTCGGGCGTGGCGGCCCGACGCCGTGGGCGGCGGAACAGGAACCAGGATGCCGCGCCCAACGCGGCCAGCGCCGCCACGATCGCCAGCCAGCCCTCGGTCGGTATGCCGCCTGGCACCGCGACCGGGGACGGCGTCGCTTCTGGCAGCGGCGTCGCGGTATCGCTCGGCACCGGCGCCGGGATCGCGGCGGCCGGCGTCGGCGTGGCGGTGGGGGTCGGCGCGGCGGTCGGCGTCGAGCCGGGCGTCGGAGTCGGCGAAGGCGTCGCGCGCGGCGTCGGCGTGGCGCGCGGGGTCGGGGTCGGTCGCGGCGTGCTGCTGGCGCTGGGCGTGGGTGTCGGACGTGGCGGCGCGGCGCTGGGCGTCGCACTGGGTGTCGGGGTCGGCAACGGCGCGACCACCGGGCCGGAGGTCGGGGTCGGCGTGGGCGTCGGGCGCGTCGACGGCGGCAGCGAGAACGGCACGTTAGGCACGCTCTGCGGCGCCGCGCTGTTGGTCTGCGCCGCCGCCACGCCCGGACCCAGCGCCGCCGTCGCCAGCACCGCCACCCTCACCTGCCACCCGAAACCCGTCATCGCACCCACATCTATTCCGCTTTGGCTGAACCGCTGACAACCGCCAGCGCCAATCGCTCCGGCAATCCTCCACCGTGCCGCTAGCGCCGCGCGCTTCGCCTATGCGGATCGGCGGACCCCGGGACAAGCCCGGGGCGACGACGTCTCAGTGGATCACCTGCGCCGGTGCGAGCGGCACGACCGGCAACCACACCCGGCTCGGCGTCGCACCGCCGCGCATCAGCGTGATCGTCGCCTTCTGATAGTCTCCCGCCTTCGCATAGAAGATGTTCGGCACATATTTCTGCGGGTTGCGATCGTAGAGCGGGAACAGCGTCGACTGCACCTGCACCATGATGCGGTGGCCCGGCTGGAAGACGTGGTTCACCATCGGCAGGCGGAACTTGTATTCCTGCACCTGGTTAGCCGGGATCGCAGAGGGGTTGCTGAAGCTCTTGCGATAGCGCCCACGGAAGATGTCGAGGCTGACCGCCAGCTGGTACCCGCCCATCTTCGGGTCGGTCGCATTCTCCGTCGGATAGACGTCGATCAACTTCACGACGAAATCGCCGTCGGTCCCGGTCGTCTTCGCGAACAGGTCCGCGATCGGCGCGCCCGACACTCGCACCGCCTGCTCGAGTACCGGCGTTTCGTAGGTCATCACGTCGGGCCGGCCGTCATAGCTACGCTGGTCCTGCACCAGCCAGTCGCCCCAGCGCCCATCGTTGAAATTGACCGGACGCGGCAGATGCGGCACCGGCTTGGCGGGATCGGAGACGTAGCTGTCGCCGCCCGCCGTCTGCTTGCCGAAACCGAGCATGCCGTCCTCACCGAAATTGATCGGCGTCAGCGGCGAGGGGCACCCGCTCTCGCACGCCAGCGGCCACTGGCTGAAGCGGTCCCAATGGTTCTCGCCGGTATTGTAGATCGTCGCCGCGGGCGGCGTCACCGCCGGGCCATCCTTCAGGTAATGGTTGAAGAACGGCAGGATCATGTCCTCGCGATACTGCATCGCGGTGTCGCCATCCCACTTGAACGGCCCCAACTCGTAGCCGACGCGGTTGATCTGGCTGTGCCGCCACGGCCCCATCACGATGAAGTTGTTCGACGCGTGGCCGGCGCCGGTCAGCGCTTCGTAACTGTGGATCGCGCCCCACATGTCCTCCTGGTCCCACAGCCCCTGCTCCCAGATCGTCGGCACGTCGGACGGGCTCTTCGCCAGCAGCTTGTCGAGTGCCTGGCCCGACCAGAAGCCGTCATAGGCCGGGTGCATCGACATGCGCGTCCAATAGGGCAGCTGGTCGTAGCCCGACTTCTTCGCCCAGTCCCCCGCCGAGGCGATCTCGCGGAAATTGTCGTAATCGTCCCAGCCGCCGGTCGAGGGCGCCTTGCCGTCGCCCTTGTACCCGGTCTGCGCGCCGAGCCAGGCGATGTTGGCCAGGCGGAAGGCGCCGTAGTGGAACCAGTCGTCGCCCATCCAGCCGTCGACCATCGGGCTCTGCGGTGCGGCGACCTTGAGCGCGGGGTGCGGGTGGAGCAGCGCCATCACCACGGTGAACCCCTCGTACTACGACCCGATCATCCCGACGCGCCCATTCGATTCGGACAGGTTCGCCTTGTTCACCAGCCAGTCGATCGTGTCGTATGCGTCGGTCACGTGATCGACCTTGGTCGGATTGAGCGGGCCGATGACAGGCCGCGTCACGACATATTCGCCCTCCGACCCGTATTTGCCGCGAACGTCCTGATAGACGCGGATATAGCCGTTGCGCACGAACCCTTCGTCGGCGAGCGGCAGCGTGCGGAGCATCGACGGATCGCTGGCGCTGCGCGTCGCGCGACCCTTCGCGTTGTAGGGCGTCCGCGTCAGCACGATCGGTGCGTTGACCGCGCCCTTCGGGATCACGATCACGGTGTAGAGCTTCACGCCGTCGCGCATCGGGATCATCACCTCGCGCTTGACGTAATCGGCGACGCCACGCTCGGGCGGGGTGAACTTCGCCGGCACGTCGCCGCCCTTGGGCGACCACATCGGTGCATTTCGGGGCGCATCCTGCGCGACGGCGGGGGTGAGCGCGAGCGCAGCGACCGACAGAAAAGCGAGCGTCTTGAACATGCTGAGGCGGCTCCGGCGAGGAAGAGAATGCGCCGTTCTAGGCCGCTACAGCACAACCGCGCAATGGCGCCGATGCGACGACGCCCGCCCCGTTCTCCCGGGACGGGCGCCATCGTCAGGTCAGCGCGGCGTTACGCGTGTTGCGGTTCGCCGTGGAGTTCGGCCGCGACATTGTCGTGCATCGACGCGCGGGCGAGTTCGATCGGCTCCAGCGCCCCGCCCTCCTCGGGCTCGACGCCGATCTCGAACGAGGCGGAGGTGCGACCCTCGCTACCGTCGGCCAGCGTGTAGCGCGCATCGGCGACGACGATCGGGCGGAACGACGCGGGCAAATTCTCGCCCATGTCGGACTTGAGCAGCGCCAGCGTCGCATCGACGCGCGTCCCCTCGCCCGGCTTAATCGTGACCGGGTCGGTGGTCGCCTCCGCCGGCGGATCGACCAGCAGGCGCTCCATCTCCGTCCCGCTCGGATCGCCGGACAGCAGGAAGGTCGAGATGCGGACGTCCTGCGCCGGAACCGAGCCGGCATTGCCGACGGTCAGTTCGATCTCGACCAGAGCCTCGTCGACGTTGGTGCCGGCGCGGACCGGGCGCATCGCGAATTCGAGCCACGGACGCTCGGCGACCGCCGCGGCGCCGGCGGTCAGCGCGGCGACGTCCTCGTCGGCGACCTTGCTGACTTCGACATCCTCGGCAGCGGCAGCGACCGGCTCGATCGTGGCGGCGGGTTCGGCGGCGCGGAGATATTCCGGCTCCTTGCGCGGCGCTGCGGCCAGCGGCGCGGCCGCGACCGGGGCGACTGCGACGGGCTCCTCGACGACCGGGGTCTCGGCAACGGGCGCGACATACGGCTCTTCGACATAGGTCGGTTCGTCATAATATTCTTGCTCGACGCGGCGGCGACGCAACGCCGCGATCGCGCCGGCAATGATCGCGAGCACCGCGATCGCCCCGGCGATCAGCGCCCAGGTCGGAATGCCGTTCGACGTCGTCGTCTGCGTGGTCGCGGCCGACTGCATACCGGCGGCGGGCGTGGTGTCAGCCGGCGTCGCCGTGTCGGCGGTGGAGGATGCGGGAGTCGAAGTCGTGGTGGTCGATGAGGTCGATGACGTTGCCGGAGCCGCGGTCGCCGCCGGTTGCGACGGCGTGGTCTTGGTGGCGGTGGTGGTGGAGGTCGACGCGCTGCGCACCGGTGCACGCTCGGTCGAGCGGGTCGCCGTCGTCGAGCGCGTGGCGGTCGTCCGCGTCGAGCGGGCGACCGGCGCGGCGGTCGGCTCGTCGCTAGTGGCCGGCGGCGCCGTCGTGGCGCTGTCCGGCACGGTCGGCACGACGGGCGGGATCGGCACCGTCACGGTTTGCGGCGGCGTCACGACAGGCTGAGCAGTCTGCGGCGTCGCGTCCTGCGCTAGAGCAGGGATGGAGACGAGCGCGGTGGCGGCGAAGAACGGCGCCAGTGCGCGGGCGAAGCGTTTGTTTTTCGCTTGGGTCATAACGCGGACTCAATGAATGGAACCCGAGTCCGGTTCCTTGCCCAGGTTGCCCGATACTTTAGCCGGACGGTGCGATTGCCGCGATAATCGACGGTTTTTCAGGCGATTCCGCCGCCGAATCGATCGATGACTTTTTTGTGGCAAAGCGCGCATCGACCTGGCGCCGGCGGTTTGACAAATCCAACACAGCACCTATATCCGCCGCTCCACCACAGCTTTCGGGAAATGATGCGGCGTCGCGCACCGCGTCGGGCGAATGGGAAGCTGATCGGTCAACTCGACGCTGGAAAGCTGCTGTCCCCTCTCGAAAGAAAGGATCGGACGAGCGGCTTTTTTGCGTCGGTTCGCGTGCCTGACCCCGGAGGTTCCGGGGCCGAATTCTAGGCTGACGAGGCAAGATAAAACATGGCGACCAAGGCGATCGACCCGTCGATGAAGGCGGCTGCGGCCACCGCGAAGCGACGCATCCGCAAGGTGTTCGGCAACATCCACGAAGTGGTGCAGATGCCGAACCTGATCGAGGTGCAGCGCGAAAGCTACGAGCAGTTCCTGCGCTCCGACCCGTCGATCGGCTACGTCTCCGGCCTCGAGAAGACGCTGCGCAGCGTGTTCCCGATCCGCGATTTCGCCGGCACCGCCGAGCTCGATTTCGTGAATTACGAGCTTGAGCCGCCGAAGTTCGATACCGAGGAATGCCGCCAGCGCGGCATCACGTACGCCGCTCCGATGCGCGTCACCCTGCGCCTGATCGTGTTCGAAGTGGATCCGGATACGGAAGCCCGCTCGGTGCTCGATATCAAGGAGCAGGACGTCTACATGGGCGACATGCCGCTCATGACCGAGAACGGCACCTTCATCGTCAACGGTACCGAGCGCGTCATCGTCAGCCAGATGCACCGCTCGCCGGGCGTGCTGTTCGACCATGACCGCGGCAAGACCCACGCCTCGGGCAAGTACCTCTTCGCCGCGCGCGTGATCCCGTATCGCGGCTCGTGGCTCGACTTCGAGTTCGACGCGAAGGATATCGTCAACGTCCGTATCGACCGCAAGCGCAAGCTGCCGGTGACGGCGTTGCTGTACGCGCTCGGCCTGAACTCGGAAGAGATCCTCAACTATTTCTACAACCGCGTCACCTTCCTGCGCGGCCCCAACGGCTGGCAAATTCCGTTCGCGGCCGAGAACTGGCGCGGGCAGAAGCCGCTGTTCGACATCATCGACGCCAAGTCGGGCGAGGTTATCTTCCCGGCCGGGCAGAAGATTTCGCCGCGCGCCGCGAACAAGGCGGCCAAGGACGGCCTCGAGACGCTGCTGATCCCGACCGAGGAAATCTTCGGCCGCTACAGCGCCTATGACCTGATCAACGAGACCACCGGCGAGATCTATATCGAGGCGGGCGACGAAGTGTCGGCCGAGAACCTCGAGAAGCTCGACAAGGCGGGCATCGATCGCATCGAGCTGCTCGACATCGACCATGTCTCGACCGGTCCGTGGATCCGCAACACGCTCAAGGCCGACAAGGCCGAGGAGCGCGAGCAGGCGCTGTCCGACATCTATCGCGTGATGCGCCCTGGCGAGCCGCCGACGCTGGAGACGGCGGAAGCGCTGTTCGCCGGCCTGTTCTTCGATCCCGATCGCTACGACCTGTCGGCCGTCGGTCGCGTCAAGCTCAACATGCGCCTCGACCTCGATGCCGAGGACACCGTCACGACGCTCCGCACCGAGGATATTCTTGCGGTGGTCAAGACCCTGGTCGACCTGAAGGACGGCAAGGGCGAGATCGACGACATCGACAATCTCGGCAACCGCCGCGTGCGTTCGGTCGGCGAGCTGCTCGAGAACCAGTATCGCGTCGGCCTGCTCCGCATGGAGCGCGCGGTGAAGGAGCGCATGAGCTCGGTCGACGTGTCGACCGTCATGCCGAACGACCTCATCAACGCGAAGCCGGCGGTCGCCGCGGTGCGCGAGTTCTTCGGCTCGTCGCAGCTGTCGCAGTTCATGGACCAGACCAACCCGCTCTCAGAAGTGACGCACAAGCGTCGCGTTTCGGCGCTCGGGCCGGGCGGCCTCACCCGTGAGCGCGCGGGTTTCGAGGTTCGCGACGTCCACCCGACCCACTATGGCCGCATCTGCCCGATCGAGACGCCGGAAGGCCCGAACATCGGCCTCATTAACAGCCTCGCGTCGTTCAGCCGCGTCAACAAGTACGGCTTCATCGAGACGCCATATCGCCGCGTCGTCGACCAGAAGGTCACCGGCGAAGTGGTCTACTTGTCGGCGATGGAAGAGGCCAAGCACACGATCGCGCAGGCGAATGCCGAGATCGACCGTGACGGCAAGCTGACCGAGGAGTTGATCTCCGCGCGTCAGGCGGGCGAGTTCCTGATGGCGCTTCCCGAGAACATCACGCTGATGGACGTTTCGCCCAAGCAGCTGGTGTCGGTCGCCGCGTCGCTGATCCCGTTCCTGGAGAATGACGACGCCAACCGCGCGCTGATGGGCTCGAACATGCAACGCCAGGCGGTGCCGCTGGTCAAGGCCGAGGCGCCGTTCGTCGGCACCGGCATGGAAGAGACCGTGGCCCGCGATTCGGGCGCCGCGATCGCCGCGCGCCGCTCGGGCATCGTCGACCAGGTCGACGCGACCCGCATCGTCGTTCGTGCGACCGGTGAGGTCGATGCCGGCAAGTCGGGCGTCGACATCTATACGCTGATGAAGTTCCAGCGCTCGAACCAGTCGACCTGCATCAACCAGCGGCCGCTGGTGAAGGTGGGCGACGTGGTCAATGCCGGCGACATCATCGCCGACGGCCCGTCGACCGAGTTCGGCGAGCTGGCGCTGGGCCGCAATGCGCTCGTCGCGTTCATGCCCTGGAACGGCTACAACTACGAGGATTCGATCCTCATCAGCGAGCGCATCGTCAAGGACGACGTCTTCACCTCGATCCATATCGAGGAGTTCGAGGTCATGGCCCGCGACACCAAGCTCGGGCCGGAGGACATCACCCGCGACATCCCGAACGTCGGCGAGGAGGCGCTGCGCAACCTCGACGAGGCGGGCATCGTGTATATCGGTGCCGAGGTCGAGCCGGGCGACATCCTGTGCGGCAAGATCACGCCGAAGGGCGAGAGCCCGATGACGCCGGAAGAGAAGCTGCTCCGCGCGATCTTCGGCGAAAAGGCGTCGGACGTGCGCGACACGTCGCTGCGTCTGCCGCCGGGCGTCGCCGGGACGGTCGTCGAGGTGCGCGTGTTCAACCGCCACGGCATCGACAAGGACGAGCGCGCGATGGCGATCGAGCGCGAGGAGATCGAGCGCCTGAAGAAGGACTCGGACGACGAGCGCACCATCCTCAACCGCGCGACCTGGTCGCGCCTGCGCGAGATGCTGCTCGGCCAGACCGCGACCGCCGTGCCGAAGGGCGGCCCCAAGAAGGGCGCCGAGATCGACATGGAAGCGCTCGACAGCGTCGACCGTCACGAATGGTGGAAGTTCGCCGTCGCCGACGACAAGGTCCAGAGCGACCTGGAGGCGGTCAAGCAGCAGTATGACGACGCCGCCAAGCTGATCCGCGAGAAGTTCGAGGATCGCCGTGAGAAGCTGGAGCGTGGCGACGAGCTGCCGCCCGGCGTGCTCAAGATGGTCAAGGTCTTCGTCGCGGTGAAGCGCAAGCTGCAACCGGGTGACAAGATGGCCGGCCGTCACGGCAACAAGGGCGTCATCAGCCGCATCCTGCCGGTCGAGGACATGCCGTTCCTCGCCGACGGGACGCCGGTCGACCTGGTGCTCAACCCGCTGGGCGTGCCGAGCCGCATGAACGTCGGGCAGATCTTCGAAACCCATCTCGGCTGGGCCGCGCGGCAGCTCGGCCAGCAGGTCGGCGTGGCGCTCGAGGAGTGGCGCGAGGCGAACCCGGACGCCAAGGGCGGCGCGATGCCGGCCGCGGTCAAGGATCGCCTGAAGGAGATCTATGGCGAGCATTACGCCGCCGAGATCGACGCGCGCGACGCCTCGGAGATCGTCGAACTGGCGCAGAACCTGAAGCCCGGCGTGCCGATGGGCACCCCGGTGTTCGACGGCGCGGTCGAGGCCGACGTGTCCGACATGCTGAGCCTCGCGGGGCTCGACACGTCGGGCCAGTCGGAGTTGTTCGACGGCCGCACGGGCGACATGTTCGACCGCAAGGTGACCGTGGGTATCATCTACATGCTGAAGCTCCACCACCTGGTCGATGACAAGATCCACGCGCGTTCGATCGGGCCGTACAGCCTCGTCACCCAGCAGCCGCTGGGCGGCAAGGCGCAGTTCGGCGGCCAGCGCTTCGGCGAAATGGAGGTCTGGGCGCTGCAAGCGTACGGCGCTGCCTACACGCTGCAGGAGATGCTGACGGTGAAGTCCGACGACGTGGTCGGCCGCACCAAGGTCTATGAGGCGATCGTCAAGGGCGACGACACGTTCGAGGCGGGCATTCCCGAGAGCTTCAACGTGCTGGTCAAGGAAATGCGCTCGCTGGGTCTCAACGTCGAACTCAAGAACGACGAGACCGACCCTGACGCGCTGCCCGAGGCGGCGGAGTAACGCTCGTTGCCCAGCGCGACTGAATCAAAAAGTGGCAAGAGCCGGTTCGCTAGAGCCGACTTGGCCCTAGGTTTGATCCTTATCGTGCTGGGCATCGCGGACCTTACTGATCCCTTCGGGTATCAGCACAGGTTCTGGCTCGACGTGATGATGCTGGGTTTTGGCTCGATCCTACTGGCGAGCTTTACAGTGTCCGCGCTGTGCCACCGACTGATCAAGTAACCCTTTCAGAGGGACTGAAAAATGAACGAACTGACCAACTTCGCGAACCCGGTGGCTAAGCCGGAGACCTTCGACCAGATCCAGATCGGCATCGCGTCCCCGGACCGCATCCGTTCGTGGTCGTTCGGCGAGATCAAGAAGCCCGAGACGATCAACTATCGCACGTTCAAGCCCGAGCGTGACGGCCTGTTCTGCGCGCGCATCTTCGGTCCGATCAAGGACTACGAATGCCTGTGCGGCAAGTACAAGCGCATGAAGTACAAGGGCATCGTCTGCGAGAAGTGCGGCGTCGAGGTCACCGTCTCGAAGGTCCGCCGTGAGCGGATGGGCCATATCGAGCTCGCCGCGCCGGTCGCGCACATCTGGTTCCTGAAGTCGCTGCCGAGCCGCATCGGCTTGCTGCTCGACATGCAGCTCAAGCAGCTCGAACGCGTGCTCTACTTCGAGGCGTACATCGTGATCGAGCCGGGCGTGACCCCGCTTGAGCGCTACCAATTGCTGACCGAGGACGAGCTCCTCGAAGCGCAGGACGAATATGGCGAGGACGCCTTCACCGCCGGCATCGGCGCCGAGGCCGTCCGCATCATGCTCGAGAATCTCGACCTGGAGGGCGAGAAGACCGCGCTGCTGGAAGAGCTGGCGACGACCAAGTCGGAACTGAAGCCCAAGAAGATCATCAAGCGCCTGAAGGTCGTGGAGTCGTTCCTGGAGAGCGGCAACCGGCCCGAGTGGATGATCCTGGAAGTCGTGCCGGTCATCCCGCCCGAACTGCGTCCGCTGGTGCCGCTGGACGGCGGCCGCTTCGCGACGTCGGACCTCAACGACCTGTACCGCCGCGTCATCAACCGCAACAACCGCCTGAAGCGCCTCATGGAGCTGCGCGCGCCAGACATCATCGTCCGCAACGAAAAGCGCATGCTGCAGGAAGCGGTCGACGCGCTGTTCGACAACGGCCGTCGCGGCCGGACGATCACCGGCGCCAACAAGCGTCCGCTCAAGTCGCTGTCCGACATGCTGAAGGGCAAGCAGGGCCGCTTCCGCCAGAACCTGCTCGGCAAGCGCGTCGACTATTCGGGCCGTTCGGTCATCGTGACCGGTCCGGAGCTCAAGCTGCACCAGTGCGGCCTGCCGAAGAAGATGGCGCTCGAGCTGTTCAAGCCGTTCATCTACGCGCGCCTCGACGCCAAGGGTCTGTCGATGACCCTCAAGCAGGCGAAGAAGTGGGTCGAGAAGGAGCGCAAGGAAGTCTGGGACATCCTGGACGAGGTGATCCGCGAGCACCCCGTGCTGCTTAACCGTGCGCCGACGCTCCACCGCCTGGGCATCCAGGCGTTCGAGCCGGTGCTGATCGAGGGCAAGGCGATCCAGCTCCACCCGCTCGTCTGCTCGGCGTTCAACGCCGACTTCGACGGCGACCAGATGGCCGTGCACGTGCCCTTGAGCCTCGAAGCGCAGCTGGAAGCGCGCGTCCTGATGATGTCGACCAACAACATCCTGTCGCCGGCGAACGGCAAGCCGATCATCGTGCCGTCGCAGGACATGGTGCTGGGCCTCTATTACCTGTCGATGCAGAAGGAAGGCGAGCCCGGCGAAGGCATGTTGCTCGCCGACATGACCGAGGTGCACCAGGCGCTGAACGCCGGGGCGGTGACGCTGCACACCCGCATCACCAGCCGCGTGCCGCAGACCGGTGAGGACGGCGTCGAGCGGATGGTGCGCTACGAAACCACCCCGGGCCGCATGCTGCTCGGCGAGACGCTGCCCAAGTCGCACAAGGTGCCGTTCGAGACGGTCAACCGCCTGCTGACCAAGAAGGACGTCACCGA
Source organism: Sphingomonas sp. (assembly GCF_017304635.1). GTDB lineage: Bacteria > Pseudomonadota > Alphaproteobacteria > Sphingomonadales > Sphingomonadaceae > Sphingomonas. Next base: position 358,976 of record NZ_JAFKMA010000002.1, on the reverse strand, counting down.
CGTCATCGACGAGGTCTATCGCCACACCGGCCAGAAGGAGACCGTGCTGTTCGCCGACGCGATCATGGCGCTCGGCTTCCGCCACGCGTTCCGCGCCGGCATCTCGTTCGGCAAGGACGACATGATTATCGCGCCGGACAAGGACAAGCTGGTCGACGAGACCCGCGAGCAGGTGAAGGACTTCGAGCAGCAGTATCAGGACGGCCTGATTACGCAGCAGGAGAAGTACAATAAGGTGATCGACGCCTGGTCGCGCTGCGGTGACCAGGTCGCGAACTCGATGATGAACGAGATCAAGGCGGTGCGGAAGGACCCGGAGACGGGCCGCGAGCTGCCGATCAACTCGATCTACATGATGGCGCACTCGGGCGCCCGCGGGTCGCAGGCGCAGATCAAGCAGCTCGCCGGCATGCGCGGCCTGATGGCGAAGCCGTCGGGCGAGATCATCGAAACGCCGATCATCTCGAACTTCAAGGAAGGTCTGACCGTCCTCGAATACTTCAACTCGACGCACGGCGCCCGCAAGGGTCTGGCGGACACGGCGCTCAAGACGGCGAACTCGGGGTATCTCACTCGCCGCCTGGTCGACGTGTCGCAGGATTGCGTCGTGATGGAGGAAGATTGCGGCACCGAGCGGATGCTCGAAATGCGCGCGATCGTGCAGGGCGGTTCGACGATCGCCTCGCTCGGCGAGCGTATTCTAGGCCGCACCACCGCGGAGGACGTGGTCGATCCGAAGACCGGCAAGGTCGTCATCGCGTCGGGCACCCTGCTCGACGAGCCGATGATCGCGCAGATCGAAGCGATCGGCATCCAGGCGATGAAGATCCGCTCGCCTCTGGTCTGCGAAGCCAAGATCGGCGTCTGCGGCAAGTGCTATGGGCGTGACCTCGCGCGCGGGACGCCGGTCAATATCGGCGAAGCGGTCGGCGTGATCGCGGCGCAGTCGATCGGCGAGCCGGGCACGCAGCTGACGATGCGCACCTTCCACATCGGCGGCGCGGCGCAGCTCAACGAAACGTCCAACCTGGAAGCGCATGCCGACGGTACGGTCGAGTTCCGCGACCTTCGCCTGATCGAGGATCAGCGCGGCCGCCGCGTCGTGCTCAGCCGCTCGGGCGAGATCGCGATCAAGGACATGGACGGCCGCGAGCTGTCGGTCGATCGCATTCCGTACGGCGCCTATGTCATGTTCGACGACGGCCATATCGTCTCCAAGGGCGATCGCATGGCCGAGTGGGATCCGTTCACCATGCCGGTCATCACCGAGACGGGCGGCACGGTGAAGTATCAGGACCTGGTCGAAGGCAAGACGCTGACCGAGCAGACCGACGAAGCGACCGGTATTGCCCAGCGCGTCGTCACCGAGTTCCGCGCCACCACCAAGTCGAAGGAGGATCTGCGTCCCCGCCTGACGCTGACGGGTGCGGATTCGAGCGAAGCCGCGCGCTACATGCTGGCGCCGGGCGCGGTGCTGTCGGTCGATGATGGCGCTACCGTCCAGGCCGGCGACGTCGTCGCCCGTGTCGCTCGCGAGTCCGCCAAGACCCGCGACATCACCGGCGGTCTGCCGCGCGTCGCCGAACTGTTCGAGGCGCGCGTGCCGAAGGAGGCGGCGATCATCGCCAAGGTCTCGGGCCGGGTCGTGTTCGGCAAGGACTACAAGGCCAAGCGCAAGATCGGCATCCAGCCGGACGATGGCGGCGAGGTCGTGGAGTATCTGGTCCCGAAGTCGAAGGTGATCGACGTCCAGGAAGGCGACTACGTCAAGCGTGGCGACAACCTGATCGGCGGCTCGCCCAACCCGCACGACATCCTCGAGACGCTGGGTGTCGAGCCCCTAGCCGAGTATCTCGTCGCGGAAATCCAAGAAGTCTATCGACTCCAGGGCGTGAAGATCAACGACAAGCACATCGAGACGATCGTTCGCCAGATGCTGCAGAAGGTCGAGATCACCGACGGCGGCGACACCACGCTGCTGAAGGGCGAGCAGGTCGATCGCGCCGAGATGGACGAGACCAACGCCAAGCTAGAGAAGAAGCAGAAGCCGGCGGAAGGCAAGCCGATCCTGCTCGGCATCACCAAGGCGTCGCTGCAGACCCGCAGCTTCATCTCGGCGGCGTCGTTCCAAGAGACCACCCGCGTCCTCACCGAGGCGGCGGTCCAAGGCAAGCAGGACACGCTGATCGGCCTGAAGGAGAACGTCATCGTCGGTCGTCTCATCCCCGCCGGGACCGGCGCGGGCATGAACCGCCTGCGCGTGGCCGCCTCCAGCCGCGACGCCGCTTCGCGCGCGCAACAGCGGGCGCTCCAGGCCGCGTTCACCGCTCCGGAATCGGCGGCGGAAGAGCATGCCGCGGAACTGGCGCGCGACGTTCGTGACGCCGAAGGCACCGCCGACGCGCTGGCAAAGGTGACGCCGAGCGGCCACGGCACCGATGCGGACGCCGGCGAGTATCTGAACGACGCCGAGTGATCGGCGCCGTCGGCGCGCATCGCTGAACAAGGAACCGCCGTCCGGACCATTCCGGGCGGCGGTTTTTTTCGGCCTTGGGCACCCCCGCGCCGCGCGGCCGGATGCCGGCGCCGTCCCGCGATGGCACTGTTGTTAACCTTCCCCGCCAGGCCGGACCGCTTGCAAACGGCACTGATTCCTTTACGGAAGATTAACGATCGGGACTAAACCTACGGGGGATTGCCATGAAGAAGGTTCTTGTTGCGGCGGCGATGATTCTCACGCCAGCGGTGGCCAATGCGGCGCCGATCTACCTCGATTTCGAGAATATCGCGCCCTATCCGAACAATAACAACGTTTCGATCGGCGACTATTACAATGGCGGCACGTCGAGCATCGGCACGTCGGGCACCAATTACGGCGTCCAGTTCACCACCGGCGCGACCCTGCTTTGCCTCAACACGGCCGGCACCACCTGCTCGAACACCTCGCGCGGCGGTCAGGGCATCAGCACGTCCCAGTTCGGCGCGCTGTATTTCCCGTCGGCAGGCGCCACGATGAACGTTGCGGCTGGTTTCAACACCGGCTTTGCCGGCGTCTATTCCAACCCGTTCGGTTCGGCGACGACCGTCAACATCTATTCGGGTCTGAACGGCACCGGCACGCTACTCGCGACCACGTCGCTCGGCTCGACCGGCACGGGTACGTGCAACACCAACATCTCGGGTGGCGCGGCTTATTGTCCGTTCAACAACTTCTCGCTCGGCTTCAGCGGCACGGCGATGTCGGTCGTGTTCGGCGGCACCGTCAATCAGCAGGTGTTCGACGACTTCACCTTCGGTTCGACCACGGTCGGCGGTGCGGTTCCCGAGCCGGCGACCTGGGCGATGATGATGCTCGGGTTCGGCGCGCTCGGCGGCATGCTCCGCCGCCGCTCGGTGACCGCCGCGCGCGTTCGCTTCGCGATCTGACGCGAACCAACGCTACGACGACAAACACCGCCGTCCGGGAATGCCCGGGCGGCGGTTTTGTTTTGTCTGTTCGATAGCGGTCGGCGCTACGTGATGAGTAACCGGACGCCCTATTCGCTAACCGTCACCGCCACCTCTTTCTCGACCACTGCGATGAACGGGCTGCCAGCGGGAATACGAACGGTGTGCCCCGTAAAGAACAGCGGGTTGAGCACGAACGAGGCGACCTCCCCTTCCGACATGCCGACCTGCCGCGTGTTGCCACCCCGCAGCCGGACGATCGCCTTACCGATGCGCATGTAGAGCGGTCGGATCACCAGCTTGCCCGACATACCCGCCGCACCGCGATCGCGCGCATCGGTTACCTGGCCGACGACAGGCGTCCCCATCGGCACCACGACAGTGCCGTCGATCACGACATCAGCCGCCGTGACGAAATCGACCAGTTCGCCCATCACCTGCTTCGCGCTGGACAGTGGCCTGACGGTCGCCAGCGGCACCTCCTGCCCGGCCTTGATCGCCACCTGCCGCGCATCGGCCGGGAACGACGCCATGAGCGATGCCATCGTCAACAACGCAGCGTGGCGCTTCATTTGACCGCCGATCGATCGGCGACCGCATCGACCGCGTGCGGCACAGGGCCGGCCATCTCGAGCGCCACCGGCGCGGACACGAAGCCCATGACGATCTCGCCAGCCTTGATTTTGGCGTTGTTGCCGCGCGCGAACAGGCCGAGCACACCCGCCATCAGCACCGCGGCGCCGGCCGAACCGGCCCCCGTCCCCTTCGCCTTGACATCTCCTTCCAGCGGCACCTGCGCCTCGCCGACCTGAAGATAGAGCAAGTGCCCGGTCATTTGGCCCGACTTGCCGAGCCCACCGGCATCGCGCGCGCTCGTGATCTCGCCCCACGCCCAGGCGCCGACCGGCACGACGACGCGACCGTCCACCTCGATCGCGCGATTGACCCGCAGCTTGAAGCGAGAGCCGGCATGGACGTTGGCGGTGGTGACTTCGGTCACCGCCATCAGTTCGACGGGCGTATCGGTCGGGATGGTGACGATCGTCGGCTTGACCGGGACGATTGCGGCCGATGCCACGACCGGTACCGTTACGATGGGCGTGACGGCCACGGGCACCGGCGCGGCTGTCTGCCCGGCGGCCAGCGCCGCCATCAATGAAATCGCGATCATGATGCTCCCCCTTGAACTGTCGCATGCTGCCACGAACCAAGTCGCCGGGGCAATACGTTGCGAGCGGCGATGAAATCGGCCAATCTCGGCCACGGTCGCGGGTCCAAGCGACCGAATCAAAGGGGGTTCGATCAATGAAGGTTTTGAAGATCACGCTGGCGCTTGCGCTGGCGGCGGCTGCGACGACCGCTATGGCGAAGGACGATCCCAAGAAATACGTCATCGTCAACGAAGAGATGGGCGTCCCCGTCTTTCCGTACGACATCACCGACCGGCCCTATACGGTGATCGGCGAAGTAAAGGCGGGTGTGCGCAAGGCGACGATCTTCAGCAAGGAAGCGTCGCAGAAGAAGATCTACCACGAACTGTGGGAACGTGCGGAAAAGATGGGCGCAGATGCGGTCATCAAGGCCAGTTACGGCAATTCGCACGTCACCGCGTTCAGCTGGGGCAAAACCAACGCGACCGGCACCGCGATCAAGTTCACCGGCCCGGCGACGACCGCCGGCAAGTAAGCGCCGACGCCAAATTGATGCGGGCCGGTGGAGCGATCCGCCGGCCCGTTCTGGTTTACCGCCCCATTTCCACCACACGGGTCGCCAGGCGGTCGGCTTCGGCGCGGTCGTGGGTGACCATCAGGATCGGCAGGCCGAGCCGGTCGCGGATGTCGAGGATCGCGCGTTCGACTTCGGCGGCGCGAGCGCGGTCGAGCGAGGCGGTGGGCTCGTCGAGCAGCAGGAAGGCGGGGTCGCTGAGCAGCGCACGGCCGATCGCGACGCGCTTCGCCTCGCCCCCCGACAATGTCCGCGGCCAGCGATCGAGCAGATGCGCGATGTCGAGCAATTGCGCGACGACGTCGATCATCGTCTCCTTCGCACCGGCGTAGCGCAGGTTGCCCGCCACGCGCAGGTGCGGGAACAGGCGCGGTTCCTGGAAAACGTAGCCGGCGCGGCGTTGCTCCGGGCGCAGGTCGGTGCCCATGTCGAACAGCGTTACGCCGCCGACACGGATATGCCCGCGATCCGGCGTCAGCAGCCCGGCGACCATGTTGAGCACGCTCGTCTTGCCGATACCCGAGGGGCCGAACAGGACCGTTAGTCCTTCCCCCGCCGCCAGTCGCAGCGCGATGTCGACGTCGCCGACCCGCTTGGCGAGGTCGAGGTCAAACGCCATGGACCTGCCCCACCCGCATCCGCCGCGCAAGCAGCTCGGACGCGATCAGCGCGACCAGCGCGACGCCGACCGACAGCGCCGACAGCCGCAGCACGATCGCGTCGCCGTCGGGCCGCTGCAACGCGGCGTAGATCGCGAGCGGCAGCGTCTGCGTTTCCCCCGGCACGTTCGACACGAAGGTGATCGTCGCGCCGAACTCGCCGAGCGAGCGCGCGAAACCGAGTACCGCGCCCGCCAGCACGCCGGGCAGGCTCAGCGGCAGCGTGATCGTGCGGAACGTCCGCCAGCGCCCGGCGCCGAGCGTGCGCGCGACATTCTCCAGCCGGCGATCGACCGCTTCGATCGACAAGCGGATCGCGCGCACCATCAGCGGCAACGCCATCACGCCTGCTGCGATCGCGGCGCCGCTCCACTTGAACAGCACATCGATGCCGAGCCGACCGAGCGGCCCGGCCGGCGCGAACGCGAGCAGCAGCAGCCATCCGGTCACCACCGGCGGCACCACCAGCGGCAGGTACACGATCGCCTCGAGCAGGATCTTGCCGCGAAACCGTCCCCGCGCGAGCAACCACGCTAGCGCGAACGCGATCGGCAGCGTCGCCCCGGTCGCGACCAGCCCGACCTTGAGCGACAGCGCGACGATGCTCCATTCGTCAGCGGTCAAACGTCACCGGCTGCGCGGGGTGGAAAAGCCGTAGCGCGCGAACACCGCGCGACCGGTCGCGGACAGCAGGAAGCGACGGAACCCCTCCCCTTGCGGATTGGTCGACACCGCGATCCGCGCGATCGGGTAGACGATCGGCGGATGGCTCGTCGCGGGGAAGATCCCGGCGACGCGTACTTTGGTCGAGGCCTTGGCGTCGGTCAGGTAGACGATCCCGAACGGCGCCGCGCCGCGTTCGATCAGCGCCAGCGCGGCGCGGACGTTTTCCGCTCGCACGACGCGCGATGCGACGACGTTCCACGCACCGAGCTTTTGCAGCGCCGCCTTGCCGTACTTGCCGGCGGGCACGCTGTCGGGATCGGCCATCGCCAGTGCGGCGCCCCCCAGCACGCGCGCCAGCGCCGCGCCGCCGAGCGGGATCCGACTATGCCTGCCCGCCGCCTCCACCACGACGAGCCGGTTGCCGACGAGATCGGCGCGGGTGCCGGGCGCGAGCAGCTTCTTCGCCGCCAGCACATCCATCCATTCCTCGTCGGCCGACACGAACAGATCGGCCGGCGCCCCCGCCTCCACTTGCCGCGCGAGGGTCGAGGATGCGGCAAACGAAATGACCGGGCGCGGATGCCCTGCCCGCGCCCAGGCATCGGCGGCGGCGGTCATCGATTCCTGCAACGACGCGGCGGCGAGCACGACCGGGGCCGTGGGCGCCGGCGCGGCGCCGACCGCCAAGGCCGCGACACCGGCGAGCACCAGACGACGGGAAAGACGAGCAAGCATCCCAGCGGCATACATCGCCGCCGGTCGCCGCACTACTCCTCGTTCGCGCCAGAGATCAGGCCGCCCGTCCCGATCCCGCCGTCGCCCGGCCCGTCCGCGCGAGCTTGCCCCAGCCGACGCTCGGCCCGCGCACCGCCTGGGTGATCGCCTTCAGCACGACATAATACATGATCTGGCGATACCCGACGCGCTGCGGCACCAGCAGCCACAGCAGCCGCCACTTCTCCCGCCGCTCCAACGCGAAGGCGATGATCGCGGACAGCATGTCGATCGCGGTGAAGATCAGCCAATAGGCCAGCATCTTCTGCACGTCGCCTTCGGTCTGCGCCCAGCCATGCGCCTGGATCGCGAGCCAGGTGGTGATGAAGCTGATGATGAGCGCGAGGTCGATGATCGGACTGATCGCCGCCAGCACGATCTGGAACGTGATCGCCTGCGGCACGCCGATGAACGCCAGCCCGCGCGGTTTGCCGGTGCGCAGGATGCGGCCGTGCTTCCACAGGCATTGCAGCGTGCCGTACGCCCAGCGAAACCGCTGCTTGGCGAGGCCGCGGAAGCTCTCGGGACTTTCGGTCCAGGCGACGGCATATTGGTCGTAGGTCACGTGCCAGCCGGCCCGCTGGATCGCGATCGTCAGGTCCTGGTCCTCGGCGAGCGTGTCGTGCGGATAGCCGCCGACCTCGCGGATCGCCGCCAGCCGCCACGCGCCGACCGCGCCCGGCACCACCATCATCGCGCCCAGCCCGGCGAGCGCGCGGCGTTCCAGGTTCTGCGCGGTGACGTATTCGAGCGCCTGCCACCGAGTGACGACGTTGACGCGGTTGCCGACCTTGGCATTGCCCGCGACCGCGCCGAGCTTCGGATCGACGAACCAGCGCGCCAGCCGCGCGATCGTGGTCGGTTCGAACTGGGTGTCGGCGTCGAGCGCGATGACGATCTCGCCCTTGGCCAGCTCCAGCCCCTCGTTGAGCGCCCGCGCCTTGCCGCCATTCTTCAGCGTCAGCAATCGGACGCGGGGATCGTCGCCGAACTTCTCGGTCACGATGGCGCTGGTCGCGTCCTTCGACCCGTCGTCGATCACGATCACTTCGATCCGCACGTCGGTCGAGGCGAGCACGGTGCGGACCGAGCGTTCGATCACGCGCTCCTCGTTGAACGCCGGGATCATCACGGTCACGAAGCGGTCGGGATCGATCGCCGGAAACACTGTCCGGCCCTCGCGTCGCGCCTGGATCAAAGCCAGCGCCGACAGCAGCAGCGCGCGCAGGATGCCGATCGAGATGGCGAAGGTGAAGATCCACCCCAGTGCGGTGACGATCGCACCCAGCGTGCCGAACAGGAACAGGTCGATCTCCGCCGCGGTGCGGTCGCTGGCGGAGATCGGCGGCATTGCGACGTCGCGGCTGATCCCGGCCAGGTCGGAGACGGGCACGAACGTGTAGCCCATAGCCCGCAGCCGATCGATGATGACCGGCAACGCCTCGACCGTCTGGGCGCGGTTGCCGCCAGCGTCGTGGAGCAGGACGATGTTGTGGCTGCAATTCGTATTGTCGCCGCCGACGCAGCCCGTATTGCCGAGCTTCACGCCGTTGATGACATTGTCGATGATCGCCTGCACGCCCGGCCGCTGCCAGTCCTCGGCGTCGACGTGGAGGCCGACCGAGATGTAGCCGCGCTTCTGCGCTTGCAGGACCGGCCCGATTTCGTCGGCGGTGGTCGGTTCGGCGTCGCCGAAATAGGGCGCGCGGAACAGCTTGAGCGAGCGCCCGGTGAACGCCTGGAACAGCCGCTGCGTGGCGTTGAGCTGGAGGTCGGTCTGGGTATCGGACGCGCCGGCCAGGTTGGGGTGGGTGTAGGTGTGGCTGCCGACCTCATGCCCCTCCGCCACCATGCGATTGAGCAGGCCGCGCTCGGTCAGCGCATTCTCGCCGACGATGAAGAAGGTGGCGGGGACATGCTCGCGCTTCAGGATGTCGAGGATCTGCGGCGTCCACGTCGAATCGGGCCCGTCGTCGAACGTCAGCGCGATCTTGGTCGGGCTGTAGCCGCTGCGCTCGATCACGTACTGGCTGGGCAGCTTCTCGAAATCGACCGCGGCGATGGTGCCGTCGCGCGCGGTCATCACCGTGCGATGGCCGTCGGCCGGGGTCGCCGCGATCCGCAGGATCTCGCCCGCGCCTTCGATGTCGATGTCCGTCCCCATCGGGATCGTATCGATGACCGAAGCCGCCGGCAGCGTCGGGTACGACCGGCCGAAGATCGACCAGAGACCCGGATCTTCCGCGCCCAATCGCCACAGCGCGACGCCGCCGATGCCGGCGCGGCGGAGGAACGCGATCTGGTTGTAGGCGGACGCCGCGTCAAGGAACCAGACGACGTTGCGCTTGCCGTCGTCGCCTTCGTACGCGAAACCCGAATTGCCGCTCGCCTTGTCGAACACCGGCACCGTGTCCGAATCGCGCGCGGCCTGCCACGCTTCCTCGACCGTCACCGGATCGCCGCCGCCGGGATACCAGTGATAGCCGTAATTGCCGATCGTCACGACCAGCTTGTCGGCGGGCACGCCGCGCGCGGCGTCGGCGACCGACTTGGCGAACCACGACTGCGACGCGACCGGGCCCGGCTCGCCCGAATTCTCGTGCTCGTCATATGCCATCAGGAAGACACGATCGACGATCTTCGCATAATCGGCGATCTTCCACGCCGGGTCGCCGACCGGCACCGCCATCGCGATCACCCAGCCATGGCGGTCGAAGCGTGTATTCGCCTCGCGCATGAAGGCGAGATAGTCGGCCTGCGACGACGGCGGCAATTGCTCGAAATCGAAGAAGGCGCCGCCGCTATGGTTGGCGACCAGCCACGGTTCGAGCCAGTCGAGGAATTTCTTGCGCAGCTTCGGGTCGTGCAGCATCGCGGCGATGCCGGTCGGGTCCCACACGCCGTTCTGGATGTTGGCGACCATCGGCAGGATCAGCGGCCGCCGCGTCGCGCCGTTGATGACCGCGCGCCCGGCGGTGTCGGGGTCGGTGGTGATCTGGTGGTTCGGCCCCGTCACCGACACCCAGCCCGGAATCACCCAGTCGAGCTCGTTGATGTGCCGGCGCAGCGAATCGGCCGAGGCCGAGTCCCACGGCACGTGGAAGGCGATCGCCAGCGGCACGTTGCCGGCGCTCTTCGCGACCTGTCGCCGGGTCGTGCCAGTGATCCGGCGCGCATACCAGTCGATCGTCCGCCGTGTGCGGTCGAGCAGCGTGTCGTGTGGCGGCGCCAGCTTGTGCTGTTCGGGATGTTCCGCGCTGATCGGCAGCAGCGGCTGCGGGACGACGAGCCCGATCGAGGCGGCGAACAACGTTGCCGAGATCAGCAGTAGTCCGACGAACGCGATGACCGCGACCAGGAAACGGCGCCGCCGCCGGCCGGAGGGATCGTAGAATACGGGTCTGCCGGTTTCCGCCATCGCGGTCGCTTGGCACCCCGCGCGCCGCGCTTCAAGTCGGGATCGTCGACTTAGGCGGCGACACGCCGCGCGACGCGGCCCTGATACAGGTCGAACAACTCGATGAAGTGGTCGTCCATCGTCCGGACGCGCGGTGCGGCGAGCGTCGCGCGGCGGCGATGCGCGGCGGGATCGTCGTCGAGGAAGTCGGTCAGCTGCGCCGCCAGATGTCGCGTATCGTTGGCGAGATACTGGGCGCCGCGACCCCAGCGGAAATGATCCGCCGCGCCGCCACGGTCGGGCAGGATCAGCGGCAGGCCGCTCGCCGCGCCTTCGGCCGCGACCATGCAGAACGTCTCCGCCTCGCAACCGTGGATCAGGGCATCGGCGCTCGCCATCACGCGCGCCAGCCGGGCGCGATCGCCGACCGGGGGCAGCACCGCGATATGCGGCGACCGCTGGGTCGCGCGGATCACCTTGGCCCGGTCGCGGCCCTGCCCCATCAGCACCAGCCCGATCGCATGGCTCGATCCCGCCGCCAGCACCGCCTCGATCACCATCGGCCAGCGCTTTTCAGGCGCCATCCGACCGAGCCCGATCAGCAACGTCGCATCCTCGGGCAGGCCGCATTGCGCGAGCATCTCGGCGCGCACCGCCTCGTCGCGCAGGGTCGGCGAGAAATGGCCGGGCTCGACCCCCATCGGGATCGTCCGCGCCTTGTCGACCTCGCCGTCGCGCAGGCGCTGGGTCAGGTTGTCGCTGGCGCTCACGACGAAATCGAACTGCTCGTTCAGCCGCCGCAGATGCCGCCAGTACCAGTCGAACCGCCGGTCGATCGTCTCACGCGACATCAGCCCTTCGAGCCAGCGATAGGCATAGGCCGACAGCGGGTCGGCATGCATGATGAGCGCGCGCGGCGCGGCGCCTTGCCAGCGACCGACCATCGACGCGCTGGTCCAAGGCGACGCCACCTCGACCAGATCGGGCGCCCAGGTATCGAGCGCTGCGTGCAGCCGGGCCTCGTCGTCGAAATAGCGATAGTTACGGTCGAGCGGGAAACGCGGCGCGGCGATCGTCGCGACGATCGCGCCGGGCGCGACCTTGGTGACCTCGTCGCGCGCGCCGGGCGCCAGGATGACGATCTCGTGCCCCGCCGCCGGACCCGCCTTCAGCTTGCGCTCGACATAGGTCTTCACCCCGCCGCCGGCGGGCGTGTAGAACGCACAGACATCGACGATCCGCATCAGCCTGCCTTCCGTCGCAACGCCGCTTCGCGCACCAAGTCGACCACCGCGAGCGCGCCTCCGATCAGCACCTGACCCGCCGCGAACAACGTCGCCACCAATACCACGGTGTCGGTCAGGTTGGGGTCTCCGCTCAGCAACTGGGCAGTCAATCCGGCGAAAACAAGGTCCTTGTTGGGCAGAAACGGCAATCGCGTGACGAATTGGCGAGCCGCGGCAAGGACGACCCACCAACCGAGCGCAATACTCGGCTGGACCAGATACCACAGGATCGCGAACAGGATCGTGACGATCACCGCGCGCGCCAGGTGGATCGCGGCGATCCGCCAGAATTGCCAGCGGCTCAGCGCGAACAGGCGGTGGCGGAACAGCATGACGGCCATCGACGAGCCGATCAGCGCGATCGCCGACCAGACGAGATCGGGACCGAGCGGGTTGATCCGCGCCTGCCCCAGCACCGGCAGCGCCATCGCCAGCAGCACGATGGTCACGACGTTGCCGACCAGCGCCGACAGCACCGCGACGTCGCGCACCGCGCCGAACGGCGATCCCGGAATGTCGGCATGCCGCCGCGCCCAGACGTAGAATTGCAGCTCGCCGGTATAACCGAACACCAGCTCGTTGGTCGCCGCCTTGCGGAACAGCGCGGCGAGGCCGGCCAGCGGCAATCCCCACAAACCGCGGAAGATCAGGAAGTCGGCGACCGGCGTCGCCGCCCACAACAGCGCCAGCGTCGCCCAGAACAGCGGCGAGCGCGGCAGCGACCGCCACAATTCGACCAGGTCGCGCGCGCCGAAGGCGTTGATGACCGCGCCGATGATCGCGATCGACAGGATCGGCCCGGCCCAACGCAGCCAGAGCGGCCGCGCGCGCTGGTCGGCGGCCACGGCCCAATGCCCTGCCGGCACCGCCGCCGCTTCGTTCACCGTGCCCGCCACGTCGTTCATGCGAACGTCGTCCACCCCTCCCGTGCTCGCCGCGCTCAGGCCGCGGCGGCTGGTTCGACAAGCTCGCGGTACCGGGCGAAACGCGCCCCCCGCGACAAACTGGCGATTGTGCTCGCGATGCTGTCGAGCAATGCCGGGACGTTGGTGTCCCCAGGATGAACGGCGAGCCGCATCCACGGCCGCCGCGGCAGCGCCGCGCGCGCCACCGCCGCCACCGCCAGCGACGAGGCGATGCGCCAGCGGCTGCGGCTCGCCCAGGTGATGACCGGTCCGCGCGCCAGCACCGCGCCGTCGCTCGGGCGCCAGACGCGCATGTGATCCTCGGCGAGCGCGAAGCCTTCCTCGCCCAGCGCTTGTCGCGCCCCCTCGCCGTACAGCCAGGCCGGGGCGATGAACCCCTGCGCCGGGCGGCCGATGATATCCTCGATCAGCTTGCGTCCGTCGGCCATCCGCGCGCGGGCGGTCGCATGGTCGAGGCCGAGAAACTCACCCTCCCCCGCGGTCATGCGCTTGGCCTTGAACCGCGCCATCGCACCTTCATGCTCGGAGCGGTCGAGGTGGAACCAGCCGTGGACGAACATGTCGACCCCGGCGTCCGACCACGCCCGCAGCCGGCTGGCAAACGGCGTCCCCGCGACGATCGGCGCGTCGCCCCAATGGTCGGGCACCACCAGCATCGCGTAACGCGGCGCGTCCATGCCGCGCGAAACCAAGTCGGCCAGGCGATCGACCTGGCTTTCGAACTTGGGGGAGACGTCGTGGATCGACGTGAGCAGGGAGGCGCTGGCGGTCATATTGTGCACTGCAACAGAAAGCGCGGATACGCCAAAATCCGCCATTTCGCAAGCTGGCGGCGCACATGCGAAGGGCGGCCCCGATCGCTCGGAGCCGCCCTGTCTTTATCCGTTGCCGGACCGGCCCTTAGCGATAGCGCCAGCCGCCGTTCCACCGTTCGCGGTGCCACCAATAGCGGCGGCCGTCCCAATAGCCACGGCGCGGATAGTAGTTGCCGATGACCAGATTGACGCCCGGCTCGCGAACGACGACCGGGCCGGGGCCCATGTTGGGGCGGCAATGGCCGTACGGGCCACGGTGATAGCCACGGCCGCAACCGTCGGCGGCCTGGGCGGGTATGGCGGCGATCGATGCGATGCCGGCACTCGCGACGAGTGCTGCGGTCAGAAGTTTATTCATGGCGGACCTCTCGATACTGGTTACACATGAGTCCGGATGGACCCAGGGAAAACGCCTGCCGTTCCAGCGCGTTCCCGCCGCAATTGCATCGAATTGTCGCAAGGTCGCGGCGGCGGCCCGGTCGGCCTGCCGCCTTGCGCTGCCCCCCGCGCTGCGCTTTGATCGCGGCTCGTTCCCATCGAGTCGGAGAAGGTCATGACCATCGCCAGCGGTCCGCCCGTCGTCGCCGCGCCCGCCCGGCCGCAGGGCAGCGTCGTTCCCAGCTACCATCGCACGCTGAAGCACAGCCGGTTCGCGATCAGCATCGGGTCGCGGCGGATCGCGTTCGAGCGGGTGCAGGATCGCTACACGATGCTGACCGGCGCCGAAGGACAGACCGGTGCGCGAGCGGTGCCGGGCAAGGTGCTGATCGGGGTCGCGTCGGTCGGGCTGTTCCTGACCTATGTCGCGCTGCTTCCCGCGCCCGCCCCGGCGACCAGCTATTCGGCAACGTTGGCGATCCCCGATCGCCCGGCCGCGGCGCCGGAGCGGCACGCGCCACGCCTTTCCCACACGCACCGGCCCGCACATGTCGCGGCGGCCCCGGCCGAAGCGATGCCCGCGGGCGACGCGCCGGCGGCCGTGCTCGCCGGCACGACCGACGCCACGCTCGATTCGGCGAGCGCCAGCCCCGATATCGTCGACGTCCCCGCCAGCGACGGCGAACGCTCGCTGGAAGTGCTGGGGGCCGAACGGACGGTTGGCGGCAAGCTGTGCCGGGACGTCCAATTGTTCTCGCGCGATGCCGCCGGCAAGGTCAGCGTTGAACCCAGCCTGCGTTGCGGCAAGCGCTAAGGGGCGCTCGTCGCCGCGGCGTTGAACCGGGGTGACGGCTACGCCTAACCCTCGTCGCCCATCCGCAACGCGGCGATGAACGCTTCCTGCGGGATGCTGACGCTCCCGTATTCGCGCATCTTCGCCTTGCCCTTCTTCTGCTTTTCCAACAGCTTGCGCTTGCGCGTCGCGTCGCCGCCATAACATTTCGCGGTCACGTCCTTGCGCATCGCACTGATCGTCTCGCGCGCGATCACCTTGCCGCCGATCGCCGCCTGGATCGGAATCTTGAACAGGTGGCGCGGGATCAGTTCCTTCAACCGCTCGACCATGCCGCGCCCGCGTACCTCGGCGGTCGCGCGGTGGACGATCATGCTGAGCGCATCGACCGGCTCCTCGTTGACCAGGATGCCCATCTTGACCAGGTCACCCTCACGGTAGCCGATCTGGTTGTAGTCGAAACTCGCATAGCCCTTCGACAGCGATTTCAGCCGGTCGTAGAAATCGAACACCACTTCGTTGAGCGGCAATTCGTACGTCACCTGCGCGCGTCCGCTGACATAGGTCAGGTTCTTCTGGATGCCGCGCCGGTCCTGGCACAGCTTCAGGATCGAGCCGAGATATTCGTCGGGGGTGTAGATCGTCGCCAGGATCCACGGCTCGGCGATGCTCTCGATCTTGTTCGGCTCGGGCATGTCGGCCGGATTGTGCAGTTCGATATGCCCGCCGCCGTGCGTGAGCTCGATCTGGTACACCACCGACGGCGCCGTCGTGATGAGGTCGAGATCGTATTCGCGCGTCAGCCGCTCCTGGATGATCTCCAAGTGGAGCAGCCCGAGGAACCCGCAGCGGAACCCGAAGCCGAGCGCGGCCGAGGTCTCCATCTCGAACGAAAAGCTGGCGTCGTTGAGCCGCAGCTTCGAAATCGACTCACGAAGCTTCTCGAAGTCGTTGGCATCGACCGGGAACAGCCCGCAGAACACCACCGGCTGGACTTCCTTGAACCCCGGCAGCGCTTCGGCGGCGGGCTTCTTCGCATCGGTCAGCGTATCACCGACGCGGGCCTGCGCGACATCCTTGATCTGCGCGGTGATGAAGCCGATCTCGCCCGGCGCGAGCTGGCTCAACTGCTCGATCTTGGGGCGGAAGCAGCCGACGCGATCGACCAGATGCTGCGTCCCCGCCTGCATGAAGGTGACCTGCTGCCCCTTCTTCAGCACGCCGTCGATCACGCGGACGAGGATGACGACGCCGAGATACGGGTCGTACCAGCTGTCGACCAGCATCGCTTTCAGCGGCGCCAAGGCGTCGCCCTTGGGCGCCGGGATGCGCTCGACCACCGCGTCGAGGATCTCATCGATGCCGATCCCCGACTTGGCCGAGGCCAGCACCGCGCCGGACGCGTCGAGCCCGATCACTTCCTCGATCTCGGCCCGCACCTTCTCCGGCTCGGCGGCGGACAGGTCGATCTTGTTGATGACCGGCACGATCTCATGGTCGTGCTCGATCGACTGATAGACGTTGGCGAGCGTCTGCGCCTCGACCCCCTGCGCCGCGTCGACCACCAGCAACGCGCCTTCGCACGCTGCCAGGCTCCGCGACACTTCGTACGCGAAGTCGACATGCCCCGGCGTGTCCATCAGGTTGAGCTCGTAGCCCTTCCACTCCAGGCGCACGGTCTGCGCCTTGATGGTGATGCCGCGCTCCTTCTCGATCTCCATGTTATCGAGCACCTGCGCCGACATCTCGCGGTCAGACAGGCCGCCGGTGCGCTGGATCAGGCGATCGGCCAGCGTCGACTTACCATGGTCGATATGCGCGATGATCGAGAAATTGCGGATCTTGTCGAGGGGCGTGGTCATGATTGGCGGCGCCGATAGCAGGCTGCGCGGCAAAGCCAAAGCGAGAGCGTGTAGATTGGCGGCATCGGCCCCGCATCGAAACTCGCCCTTCCGCGAATTTCGCGACACACTCTCAGGCGTCGGCCATCGCCTTCTCGGTGCCCAGGATCGCCTTCAGCGCGTTGAGATACCGCTTCTCGCCCTTGCCGCTGACCGTCAGCCAGCGGACGCCGCGGCGTTCCAGCACCTGTTTCGACAGATCGTAGAATTTGGCGCGCTTGGCCGGGGTGCCGAACATGCGGGTGCCGTCATCGACCCAGGGCAGATCGGGTTCGAACAGCAGATAGAGGTCGGCGCACCCGCTCCACGAATCGAACCATGGATCGTGCTTGCCGTACAGCATCTCCGCCCAGACCTCGGTCATCAGCGGGTCGGTGTCGAGGATCACCGGGGTGCGGCCGCTGGCGATCGCGGAGCGCGTCTGCGCATCGTGCGCCTGCGCGATCGCGACCAGGTCGGCCATCGTCCAGCCGGTCCCGAACGCCTCCGTATAAGTGCGGCCATATTCGACCACGCAGGCCGACCCGAAATGCCGCGCGAGCTCTGGCGCCATCGTCGACTTGCCCGTGCTTTCGGGGCCGTGCAGGCAGATCGAGCGGAGTTTCATCTAAGGGGCCGTACTCAGTTGGAACGCGGTCGTAACGGCGCCGATTTTGGGGTCGGGCCAGAAGCAAGGAAGGAGCGATGCCGCAAGCATCGTGACTGACGCAGCGACGCCGCCCGGCGCCAAAATCGGCCCGCCGCAAAGCGGTCGCTCGGAGCAACCCGCTGGACGGCGTCACTTGCTGGCGCGTAGCTTTGGCTACGCGACGGCGCGGCGTTCCTTGCCAGCGGGTTGCTCCGAGCGATCACGATCCACGTTCCAACTGAGTACGGCCCCTCGGCGCCTCTACCCGTGCCGCCCGCCAGCGCGCCAGCCCCCAAATCGCCAATCCGAGCAGCACGACGTAGAGCGCCATCGTGATCCACAGGCCCTTCACGGCGTAGAGCCCGATCGACAGCATGTTGGCGGCGATCCACAGCCACCAATTCTCCAGCTTGCGCCACGACATCAGCAATTGCGCGGCGACGCTGGTCATCGCGACGCCGGCGTCCCACCAGGGCAGCGAGGCGTCGGTGAAGCGGTGCATCAGCCAGCCCCACACCGCGATCGCAACCAGGATCCCGCCCGCCCAGGCAAAGCGCTTGCCGACGCCGAGCCGCTCGACGACCACCTCGCCGGCCTGGGCCCGCGACTGGCGCCACTTGGCGAGGCCGTAGAGGTTAAGCACCAGGAAGAAGACCTGCAACAGCGCGTCGCTGTAGAGGCGGGCGTGAAAGAACACCCACCCGTAGATGGCGACCCCGGCGACACCGAACGCATAGTTCCAGATGCTGCGTCGCGCGACCAGCCACACGTTGACGAGGACGAGCACCGCCGCGACGCCCTCGATCGGCGACATCTCGCTCAGGAATTCGCGGACGAGCGAGGGCATCCCCGGCACAGATAACGCCACCGGCCGCTCCGGCCAAGGATTTCTGCGCCTTTCCAGTCTTCGCGCGCGCCGCTAGGGTCGGCAAAACAGCGGGAGAGGATGATGCGGCACGTCGCGATCATCGGTTCGGGACCGGCGGGATATTATACGGCCGAAGCGTGCCAGAAGCAGTTCGGCGACGATGCCGCGGCCGGTGGCGGCGTGCGCGTCGACATCATCGACCGCCTGCCCGTCCCCTACGGCCTGATCCGCACCGGGGTCGCGCCCGACCATCAGTCGATCAAGGGCGTCAGCCGCCGCTACGAAGCGACCGCTTTGTCCGATAACGTCCGCTTCGTCGGCAACGTGACGGTGGGCAAGGACGTGAGCATCCCCGAACTGCTCGACCTCTATGACGCGGTCGTGCTCGCGACCGGCGCGCCCGCCGACCGGCCGCTCGGCATTCCCGGCGACGATTTGCCCGGCGTGGTCGGGTCGGCGGCATTCGTCGGCTGGTATAACGGCCATCCCGATTTCGCCGACCTCGCCCCGGTGCTGAGCGGCCCCGGCGCGGTCGTGGTCGGCGCGGGCAACGTCGCGCTCGACGTCGCGCGCATCCTCGCCAAGACGGCGGCGGAGTTCGAGGGGTCGGATATCGTCGGCCACGCGCTCGACCATCTCGGCGGCGCGAGCCACGAGACCATCACCATCCTCGCCCGCCGCGGCCCGCACCAGATCGCGATGACGCCGAAGGAATTGGGCGAACTCGGCCATCTGTCGCGCGCCGCGCCGCGTGTCGATGCCGCCGACCTGCCGCCGGAAGCCGACGACGCGCCGCTCGAACCGGGCCTGCGCAAATCGGTCACGCATTTGCGCAACTTCGCAACTGTGGAGGTGGCGGCCAAGCCGATCACGATCGACTTCGACTTCTACGCCATGCCGGTCGCGATCGAGGGGGACGGCAAGGTCGAACGCGTCATCGTCGAGCGGACGGCGATCGGCGCCGACGGCGGCGCGCACGGCACCGGCGAGACCTATGCGATCCCCGCCGCGCTCGTCGTCAGTTGCATCGGCTATCGCACCCCGCCAATCGAGGGCGTCCCATACGACGCGAAGCTCGGCCGCTTCGCCAATGACGAGGGGCGGATCGCGCCCGGCCTCTATGCGGTCGGCTGGGCGCGCCGGGGCCCGACCGGCACGATCGGCACCAACCGCCCCGACGGCTTCCTGATCGCCGAGCAGATCGCCGCCGACACGGCCGACGCGAGCGGCAAGGCGGGCCGTGCCGGGCTCGACGCGCTGCTGGCGACGCGCGGCACCGACGTCGTCACGTTCCGCGACTGGCAGAAGATCGAAGCCGCCGAAATCGCCGCCGCGCGTGCCGGCTCCCCGCGCGAGAAGCTGACGAGCATCGACGCGATGCTGGCGGCCAGACACTGATCGTCGCCCCGGCGCAGGCCGGGGCCGCTGGATTATCGGGAAACGAGCGACCCAAAACACGGCGCCCTCGCTCTCCGCCGAGACGACGGAGATTTAGTCGCCACCCGCCCGCTACAGCCGCTTGCGTCCCCGCATCGCGCTGGCTATAGGCGCGCCTCCAAGCACCGGTAGGCCCCCGAGCGGCCCGCGATCCGGTACTCCGTCGGGGAGTAGCTCAGCCTGGTAGAGCACTGTCTTCGGGAGGCAGGGGCCGGAGGTTCGAATCCTCTCTTCCCGACCAATTTTCCGGCTGTCAGCGAACGTCCGCGCCGGAAAATTCCCGAGCGACAGCGAAGGGCCGACCTCCGCCTCATTGCAAGCGAAGCGAAGCAGTCCACGTGCACCGTACCCGAGGCCTAGATTGCCGCGTCGCTTCGCTCCTTGCAATGACGAGGTTCAGATGAACTGAGTCTCCCACCCCGCCCCGCGCAAACTTCCGCGCCTCGCATGGACGGATTCGGTCCAACATGGTAAACGCCGCGTTGTTTTTCGGGGCGTTTTCGCGGGCGGGGTGATGATCGGAGCGTGGTTCGGGGTGGCGCTGGCCGCGAGTTTCGCGGGGTATGCGGCGTACCTGGCGGGGCTGCGCCGGCATCTGGTCGAGCCCAACCGCGCGTCGTGGCTGATCTGGTCGGCGGCGACCGCGGTCGAGGCGTCGACCTATGCCGCGGTCAATCCGGACGCGCCGCAACGCTGGGTGTTCGCGTTCGCGACCATCGCCTGCGTCGCGATCACGGTGGCGTTGTGGCGCCGCTCGGCGTGGAGCCTGCCGTCGCGGACCGAGACGGTCTGCATGGCCGCCTGCCTGTCGAGCATCGCGTTGTGGGCGGTGTTCCGCGAGGCGTTCTGGGCGCACATGCTGGTCGTCGTGGCGGTGCCGGTCAGCTTCTGGCCGACCTGGGCGAGCGTCGCCGCCGATCGCGGGCGCGAGCGGTCGCCGGCCTGGGGATTGTGGACGATCGGCGACCTCGCGACCCTGCTGGTCGCGGCGCGCAGCCCCGGCAGCCCGGTCGGCGAATATGCCTATATCCTGGTCGAACTGGCCTGCCATGCGAGCGTCTGGTTCATGATCGGTCTGGCGACGATCAATCCGTGGCGGTCGCTGGCCTTGGCGCGCGGTGCGTTCGGCGCGCGATCCGGGGACGCCTTCCGGGTCGGCGAAACGCATCTCGGTCGTGCCGTGTTCGCGGGCCGCGACTTCGCGAGCGGCGAGACGCTGATGCCGTTCACCGGCCGCCGTTTCCGCAGCGATCGCCTGCCCAGCCTCGCGCGGGGGCGGGCCGACCGCTTCGTCCAGGTGACGCCCAGTCACGTCATGGGACCGTCCGGGCGGATCGACGACCTCATCAACCATAGCTGCGCGCCCAA
Source organism: Sphingomonas sp. (assembly GCF_017304635.1). Lineage (GTDB taxonomy): Bacteria > Pseudomonadota > Alphaproteobacteria > Sphingomonadales > Sphingomonadaceae > Sphingomonas. The sequence goes on along the minus strand of NZ_JAFKMA010000002.1, from coordinate 337,908 downwards.
TGCCGGGTTGCGGTTCGGGGCGGACGGCGTGCGGCTGGTGGCGTTGCGCGAGATCGCGGCCGGCGAGGAGATCGCCTGGGACTATTCGACGACGCTGGCCGAATCGAACTGGCACATGATCTGCCAGTGCCGCGCGCCAGATTGCCGCCGCGTCATCGGCAATTTCGCGACGCTGAGCCCGGAGCGGCAGGAATGGTTCCGCGCGCGCAACCTGGTCGCGCCCTATCTGCGTCGCAAGGACGCCGTGGGACGCGACCGGGCCGCGTAGGACCGCGCGTCAGGCGACCGTCAGGCCCACATCGACGTTGTTGCGGGTCGCATTCGAATAGGGGCAGACCTTGTGCGCTTCGGCGACCAAGCGCTCGGCCTCGGCCTTATCAACGCCCGGCAAGTCGATCGTCAGGTCGGCGGTGATGCCGTAGCCACCCTCCGACCGGGGGCCGAAGCCGATCTCGGCAGTGACGGCGGCGTCGGCCGGCACCTTGACGCCGACTTTGCCCGACACCGCCTTCATCGCGCCCAGGAAGCACGCTGAATAGCCGCAGGCGAACAGCTTTTCCGGGTTGGCGCCGGCGCCACCCGGGCCGCCCATCTCCTTGGGTACGACCAGGTTCACGTCGACATCGCCATCCTCGGTCCGGGCATGGCCGTCGCGGCCGCCAGTGGCGGTCGCCTTCGTCTTGTAGATCACGTCCACGGACATTGCTGCTCGTCTCCCGCTGGTGAGTGGTTCGTCGGGGCAACGGCAGCGGCGGCGGATCGTTCCGCCGGTCTGTCGGCATGGCGCCGGTTGCAATGTAGGATTTGTCGCAATATCCTACCAGAGCACTTTGATATATCTGGATTTCGTTTTAACGCCGCGTCCGCGTCAACTTCGCCACATTCCGGTCGTGAAGGTCAGGCCGCGAGCCCCGTCGCTGCCGGCTCCGGCGCGCACAGCACCAGTTTCGCGATGGCGCCCAGCCCCGGCCCTTCGCTCGCGAGGTTGAGCGAGCCCTGCATCGCAATCATCGAATTGGCGCACCAGTGAAGCCCGAGCCCGCCGGACTTGTCCGCCCGCGTCGAATAGCCGCGCTGGAACAGTTGCGCCGCGCGAGAGGCGTCGAACCCCTCCCCGCTGTCGCGGATCGCGATCTCGACCCGGCCGTCTGGCAAATCGTCGACCGTCACCTTGATGCTGCCCGACCCGCCGACCGCGCCGATCGCGTCGGCGGCGTTGGCGAACAGATTGCCGATCACCTGGCTCAGCAGCACGCGGTTGGCCATGACCGGATGCGGGCGCGCCGGAAACGCGAAGGCGATCGAGCGGCCGTCGCCGGCATGGAGCGCGATCGTCGCGTTCTGGGCGATGATCTGCGTCGCGTCGCAGGGTTCGAGTGGCGGGCGTTCGTGCGCCAGCACCTGTTGCGTGCCGATGATCTCCAGCACCTGGCGCATCGCATCGCGGCCGACCTGCATCTGGTCGCGGCGGTCGGCGCGCTGGCGGTCCTCGGCGGCGACGGCGGCGGCGACGAACCGGCTCAACCGCACGCGCCGGTCCGGCTCCGTCTCGCCGCCCAGCTCGGCGATCGCCCGGTCGAGCATTGCGCGATCGACCGGCGCCGGCTGGTCGATCCCCTGGCTCAGGATTGTGGTGATCGGGTTTAGCGCGTTGCGCACGTTGTGCATCACCGCGACCGCGCTTTCGGAACGGCCGAGCTCGAACCCCTGCACCTCGATCTGCTCGCGCAAGTCCTTGAGCTGGACCAGCATCGCGTTGAAACTGCGCCCGAGCGAGGCGATTTCGTCGCGCGCGGCATCGTCGCGGTCGAGCAGCGCGAGGCTGCCAGAGGCACTCACCTGCTGCATGTGCGCCTCGACCCGGCCGAGCGGGCGCAGCACCAGCCGCGTAATCATCCGCCGCAGCACCGCCAGCACGATCAGCAACAGCAACGTCGCCCCCGCCACCGCCAGCCACAGCATGTGGCGCCCCAACAGGGACACGTCGCGCGGCACCGCGAACCGCGCCGCCGCGACCGCGCGGCCGTCGGGGCCGGTGATCGGCACCGCGATCTGCAACGTGTCCGCGTTCGTCGTGACCAGCGCCGCGCTCGCACCGCCGAGGTCGAGCCGCGCGCGCACCTGCAACAAGCCGCTCAACTGGCGCGGGGTCAGTTGCCGCACCATCAGCACGTACCCGTGTGGCGTCCCGCTACCGTCGCTCCGCCGCACCTGCGCAACGCCGACCGCCGCGACGACGTCGCCGAGCCGCGTGTAGAAATGCCCCGAACTGCCCCCCTTCATCGCCGCATCGAGCGGCAGGGCGCGCAATTTCGCGACCATCGCATCGCGCAGATTGTCGCGCTCGCGGCCAGTCCGCGGATCGATCCAGCGCGCGATCACCAGGCTGCGATCGGGGCGCAGATAGGCCATTCCGTCCATGTCGAGATTGGCCATCGCGAGCGGCGAAAAACTCTCCGCTTCGAACGCCTTGGTCGGGTGGACGATATAGTCGTAGCTCGAATTCCAGTCGCCGTAATCGCGCACCGAATTCTCGACCTTGACCGCGAAGTCGTTGAGCGCGGCGCGGGTGCGCTCGACATGGCCGTCGATCGACTGATGCTCGAGCGCGTTGAAACTGGGCGTGATGACGGCCGCCAGCAACAGCGTCAGCGCGACCGAGCCGATCAGCCCGACCGCCGCCAACACCAGCAGCAGCTTGCCGCCGAGCGAGGCCGCCGTCGCCTTCTGGCGCCCCCGCGCGATCGCCTGGCGGATGGGCATCAGCCCGCCGTTCCGTTACCCGCCTGGATCGCGAATTCGTCGCCGCCGAGATCGTCCGCCCCGCCGACGAAGCGCGCCTCGGCCATCGCCTTGGCGTCCGCCGCCGGGACAGGCCGCGAGAAATAATAGCCCTGGAGGTGGCTTGCCCCCGCCAGCCGCAGCGCCTGGACCTGCGCGTCGGTCTCGACCCCTTCGGCCACCACGCCCAGCCCCAGCGCGCGGCCGAGATGGACGATCGACTGCACGATCGCCGCCGATTCCTTCTCGCGGCCCATGCCGTCGATGAAGCTCTTGTCGATCTTCAGGCAATCGAGCGCGAACTTGCGGATGTTGTAGAGCGACGAATATCCGGTCCCGAAATCGTCGAGCGCGATGCGGAACCCCATCTGGCGCAGCTTGTAGAGCGTGTCGGCGGCGCGTTCGGCATTGTCGAAGATCGCGGTCTCGGTGATCTCGATCTGGACGCGGCTCGGCGCGATCCCGGCATGCTGGACGCGTTCCATCAGGTGGCCGACGAAGTTCTGGCGACGGAACTGGCGCGGGCTGAAATTGACCGACACGTACTGGCCGGGCCAGTCGGGCAGCACCTTCAGCGCCTCGTCGAGCACCCAGTCGCCGAGCTCGTGGATCAGGTTCGATTCCTCGGCGATCGGGATGAACAGCGCCGGGCTGATCGGCCCGAACTCCGCGGTCCGCCAGCGTAGTAGCGCCTCGAACCCGACCACTTCCATGCGGTCGCCCGCGACGATCGGCTGGTAGGCGAGGCTCAACTCGCCGCGCTCGATCGCCTGGCCGAGCCCGCCTTCGATGCGGCGGCGGAAGCGGACGCTGTCGTCCATCGTCTCGTCGAAGCTGCGCACCACGCCGCGCCCCGCTTTCTTGGCGTGGTTGAGCGCGAGGTCGGCGCGGCGCATCACGTCGACCGGGTCGCGCGCGTCGCTGCCCTCGACCACGACGACGCCGATCGAGGCGCTGCCCTGCACGGAATGGCCGAGGATGCGGAAACTGGTCGCGCACGCCGCGACGATGCGATCGCACGCCATCACCGCGGCTTGCTCGCCGGGCGTGTCGAACAGGATGCCGAACTCGTCGCCGCCGAGCCGGGCGACGGTCGCGCCGGCCGGTGCGCTGGACTGGAGCAGCCCGCACATCGCGCGCAGCAATTCGTCGCCCGCCAGATGGCCGAGCGTGTCGTTGACCAGCTTGAAGCGATCGAGATCGACCATCGCCGCCGCGAACATGCCGCCGCCCCGCGCCTGTTCGGCCAGCGCCTTCACGAAGGCGAGCCGGTTGGGCGCCTCGGTCAGCGAATCGTGCGTCGCCAGATGCAGCGCGCGGGATTCGTTCGCGGCGAGCTCGACCGACTGCTCGGTCAGTTGCGCCATCGCCGCCGCCAGCTCGCGGTCGGCGGCCCAGCGGTGGACCAGCGCGGTCGCGGTCTGGACGACCTCGGCGACCTCGAACGGCTTGGCGATGTAGAAGATCTTGTCGGCCGGCCCCGCCACCTTCGAAATCTCGATCGGCGAGAAGTCGGAGAAGCCGGTGGTGATGACCAGGTTGACGTTCGGATCGAGCGCGCGGATCCGCGTCGCGGTCTCCTTGCCGTCGATCCCCGGCGGCATGCGGATGTCGATGAAGGCGACCGCGAACGGGTCGCCGGCGGCGATTGCCGCTTCGACCTGCGCCACGGCATCGAGTCCTTGCAGGCAATGCACCGTATCGAACGCCGGCACGTCGCCGCGCGGTTCCGCCTGCTCGCCGAACAATTCGGCCGCCATCGCGTTCAGCGCACCGTCCTCGGCACATTCCCCGCGCGCGAAACAGCGGCGGTAGGAATCGTGCATCGCGGGCTCGTCGTCGACGATCAGAATGCGCACAGGCCACCCCTTCATTGGCGGGCGTACACCACGCCCCATGGTCGTTGCCGAGGGGTAAGCAGGCAGGGTTAAGAGGGCGTAAACCGACTTCGCCGGATCGCGCCCGAAATGGCGGGATCAGCCAGCCGCCAGCGCCTGTTCGCCGAGCAGGATCGCGCCCATCGGCCCGGCCTCGCCGCCCAGCCCTGCCGGAACGATATAGCTGTCGAGATCGCCGAGCAGCGAGCGATCGCCATAGCTGCCCAGGCTTTCGTCGAACATCGCACGTACCATCGGCAACAGCCATGATACGCCGAGCGACACGCCGCCACCGAACACGATGCGCCGAGGCACCCCGGTCAGCACCAGCGTCTGGCACAATTGCGCGATCGGATGCGCGACCTGTCGCCAGATCAGCGACTCTTGCGGAATCTGGTCCGCGCTGACCCCGGCGCGCGCCTTGATCGCCGGGCCCGATGCCAGCCCCTCGACGCAATCGCCGTGGAAGCTGCACATGCCCGGCCAGTCGTCACCCGCCAGCCGCACCGGCCGGATATGGCCGAGTTCCTGATGCGTCAGCCCGACCACCGGCTGGCCGCCCGCGATCAGCCCGATGCCGACCCCGGTGCCGATCGTGACATAAGCGAGGTCGGCCAAGCCCTGTGCCGCGCCCGCCTTCGCCTCCGCCAGACCCGCGCCGACGACGTCGGTGTGAAACCCGGTCGGTACGCCATAGCGCCGCTGCAACCGCCCGGCGACGTCGGTGTTCGCCCAGCCGGGCTTGGTCGTCGCGGTGATGTGGCCGTAATTGGCCGCCGCGCGATCGATCCCGATCGGTCCGAAGCTGGCGATGCCGATCGCCGCGAACCCGCGCCAGCCGTCGAGCGCCGCCTCGATCCCCGCCATCGTCGTCACCGGGTCGGTGGTGTCGACCCGCACCTGATCGACGATCACGCCGTCCTCGGCCAGCACGCACAGGCACTTGGTCCCGCCGAGTTCGACGCCCGCGATCCTGGTCATTCAAAACCCCTAATGATAGCAGCCTCCCCGGCGCAGGCCGGGGCCCAGTCGGGTAGGCAATAGTAACGAAGCGGATCGCACACCAAGGCGCGTCTCGCAACTGGACCCCGGCCTTCGCCGGGGAGGCGTGAAGGGCTAAGCATCAGCGATGGCCAACAGCCTTTCGGCCTGCACCAGGTGAAGCGCCTCGACCATCTTCCCGCCGACCTGAATGACGCCGCCGGCGCTAGCGGCGAAGGCGTCGCGGACCTTGCGCGCCCAGGCGATCTCGTCCGGGCTCGGCCCAAACGCCGCGTTGCAGAAGGCGATCTGGCGCGGGTGAATCAGCGACTTGCCGTCATAGCCCATCGCCGCCGCCGCTTCGCATTCCTCACCGAGCCGGGCATCGTCGCTGAAATCGTTGCAGACGCCGTCGAGTGCGACCAGCCCGCGCGACCGCGCCGCCGCCAGCACCATCGCCTGGATCGGCGCCAGCCATGCCCGCCCCACCCCCGGCCGCGCCCCGAGTTCGAGCGCGAGGTCGTTGACGCCGAGCACGAACCCTTGCGCGCCGGCCTCGGCGATATCCTGCAACCGTCCGATCGCCTCGCACGTCTCGATCATCAGCCATAGCGGCTTGCCGCCCAGCGCCGCCCGATACCGCGCGACATCGGCAGCGTTTCGCACCTTGGGCACCAGCACCGCATCCGCCCTGCTCGCGGCGATCGCGGCGAGGTCGTCGTCACCCCATGGCGTATCGATCGCGTTCGCGCGGATCACCGTCTCGCGCGTGCCGAACCCCTCGCCCGCCGCCGCGACCGCAGCGTTCCGTGCGGCCGGCTTCGCCTCCGGCGCAACCGCATCCTCCAGGTCGAGGATCACGACGTCCGCCGCCAGCCCGCGCGCCTTGTCGATCGCGCGCGCGTTGCTCGCGGGCAGGAACAGCGCGCTGCGCCGGGGTCGATAGCCGCTCATCGCTTTTCCTTGCCTCAAGCCGCCGCCCGCGACAATGCGGAGGCGAAGGAGAGGCAGATGGCCGGCATGGGACATTTCGACTGGGCGGACCCGTTCCTGCTCGAGGATCAGCTGACCGACGACGAGCGCATGGTCCGCGACACCGCGCGCGCCTATGCCGCGGACAAGCTCGCGCCGCGCATCATCGACGCCTTCGCCAACGAGACCACCGACCCGGCGATCTTCCGCGAGATGGGCCAGCTCGGCCTGCTCGGCCCGACCATCCCGGAGGAATATGGCGGAGTCGGCGCGTCCTACGTCGCCTACGGCCTGGTCGCGCGCGAGGTCGAGCGGATCGACAGTGGCTATCGCTCGATGATGTCGGTGCAATCGAGCTTAGTGATGTACCCGATCCATGCCTACGGCTCGGAGGAACAGAAGCGGAAATATCTGCCCAAGCTCGCCTCGGGCGAACTCATCGGCGCGTTCGGGCTGACCGAGCCCGATGCCGGGTCCGACCCCGGCGGCATGACGACGCGCGCGATGAAGACCGCGACCGGCTATTCGCTGTCGGGCGCCAAGACCTGGATCTCGAACGCCCCGATCGCCGACGTGTTCGTGATCTGGGCCAAGTCCGACGCGCACGGCGGCGGCATTCGCGGATTTGTGCTCGAAAAGGGCATGACGGGCCTGTCGACGCCCAAGATCGAGGGCAAGCTGTCCCTGCGCGCGTCGATCACCGGCATGGTGATGATGGACGAGGTCGCGCTCGGCGAGGATGCGTTGCTGCCCGAGGTGCAGGGGCTGAAGGGACCGTTCGGCTGTCTCAACCGCGCGCGCTACGGGATCAGCTGGGGCAGCATGGGCGCGGCGGAATTCTGCTTCCACGCCGCGCGGCAATACGGCCTCGATCGCAAGCAGTTCGGCACGCCGCTCGCCGGGCGCCAGCTCTACCAGAAGAAGCTCGCCGACATGGAAACCGAGATCGCGCTCGGCCTGCAAGCGAGCTTGCGCGTCGGCCGGCTGATGGACGAGGGCAAGTTCGCGCCGGAGATGATCTCGATCGTCAAGCGCAACAATGTCGGCAAGGCGCTCGATATCGCGCGGGCGGCGCGCGACATGCACGGCGGCAACGGCATCAGCGGCGAATACCAGGTCATGCGCCATCTGATGAATCTGGAGACGGTCAACACCTACGAGGGCGCGCACGACGTCCACGCGCTGATCCTCGGCCGGGGGATCACCGGGATCGCGGCGTTCTAAAAATTCTACCGTCACCCCCGCGAAAGCGGGGGCCCATCATCGACGGCTTGTTCTTGGCAAAGCGCGGGAGATGGGTTCCCGCTTTCGCGGGAATGACGTGAAGAAAGACGCTCCGCTCAAGGGCCTCAAGGTCCTCGAACTCGCCCGCATCCTCGCGGGGCCGTGGGCGGGGCAGGTGCTGGCCGATCTCGGCGCGGAGGTCACCAAGGTCGAGAGCCCGGCGGGTGACGACACGCGCACTTGGGGCCCGCCGTTCGTCGAGAACCCCGACGGGACGCACGACGCCGCTTACTACCACGCGTGCAACCGCGGGAAGTCGTCGGTGGTGATCGACTTCACCACCGCCGAAGGACAGGCCGAAGTGCGCCGCCTCGCCGCTGAATCCGACGTGCTGATCGAGAATTTCAAGGTCGGCGGCCTCGCCAAATACGGTCTGGATTACGCCACCCTGTCGGCGATCAACCCCCGATTGATCTATTGCTCGATCACCGGGTTCGGGCAGGACGGCCCCTATGCGTCGCGCCCAGGCTACGACTTCATCATCCAGGGCATGGGCGGCATCATGGACCTGACCGGCGAGCCCGACGGCGCGCCGCAGAAGATCGGCGTGGCGATGGCCGACATCGCGACCGGGCTCTACGCCGTGATCGGCATCCAGGCGGCGTTGATCCAGCGCGAGACGACGGGTCGGGGGCAGCAGATCGACATGGCGCTGCTCGACACGATGACCGGCGTGCTGGCGAACCAGGCGGCCAATTACTTCGCGAGCGGCGTCACGCCCCCGCGGGTCGGCAATGCGCACATGAACGTATCGCCCTACGCCGTCTTCCCGACCAGCGACGGCTGGTTCATCCTGGCGGTCGGCAACGACGCGCAGTTCCAGCGCTTCTGCGGCGTGGTCGGGATCGTACCGGAGGATCGCTGGGCGACCAATGCCGGGCGCATCGTCCATCGCGAGCCGCTGTTCGACGCGATCCGGGAAACCACGTCACGGTTCGACCGCGACGATCTGCTGGCGAAGCTGGAGGCGGTCGGCGTGCCGGTCGGGCCGATCAACACCGTCGAGCAGGCGCTCAACGATCCGCAGGTCCGCGCACGCGGCATGGTCGTGCCGGGCGAGCGGATCGATGGCCTGCGCACCCCGATTCGCTTCTCCGACGCCGACCTCGCGCTCGGCCGCGTCGCCCCGCGCCTCGGCGAACGCCAGCCCGATTAGGCGTCGGCGAAATCGGTCGCGGGCTTGCGCGCATACAGGCCGAACGCGGCGATCACGACGTAGCACGCGATCGGCAGGGCCAGCGCGAGGCGCAGGCTGGTATGATCCGCCAGCGCCCCATAGATCGCGGGGATCACCGCCCCGCCCGCGATCGCGACGTTGATGATGCCCGATCCGTCCGCCGCGCGCCGCCCGAGCTTTTCGCACGCCAGCGTGAAAATCGTCGGGAACATGATCGAGTTCATCAGCCCGACCGCCAGCAGGGCATAGCCCGACGTCGTGCCGGTGGTGTTGATCGACACCAGGATCAGCATGATCGCGCCGACCGCGTTGAACGCCAGCACCTTGCCCGGATTGACGACGCGCAGCACCGCCGATCCGATGAATCGCCCGATCAACGCCCCGCCCCAATAAAACGGAATCAGCTTGCCGCCCGCTTCCGGCGTCAGACCGAGCACGTTCGACTGCACCAGATAGCTGACCAGGAAGCTGCCGATCGCGACCTCCGCACCGACGTAGAGGAAGATGCACAACGCGCCGAACCCGAACCGGGTGCGCTTGAGCAGCGCCAGGCCCTGCGCCAGGCTCGACGCTTCGTGCTGCTCGCCCTTCAGCCGGTTGCGGAACAGCCACACCACCGCCGCGACCACCGCCAGCGCCGCCGCTATGCCGAGATAGCCGTGGACGATCGCCTGCGATTCCTGCGTGCGATATGCGTCGAGCGCTGGGCCGGACAGTTGCTTGGCGGTCACGGTGGCGAGGCCGCCGAGGATCAGGATCGCGCCGAAATAGGGAAAGATGGTCGTGCCGAGCGAGTTGAATGCTTGCGCGAAGGTCAAGCGGCTCGACGCCGTCTCGGGCTTGCCGAGCAGCGAGATGAGCGGATTGGCGACGATCTGCACCAGCACCACGCCGGTCGCGAGCACGAAATAGGCCAGCAGGAACACACCGAACGTCGCCGTCTTGCTGGCCGGAATGAACAACAGACAGCCGACAATCATCGTCGCCAGCCCGGCGACCGCCCCGCGCATGTACCCGATCCGCTTGACCAGCCGCGCGCCGGGAATGCCGACCACGGCATAGGCGACGAAGAACCATACCTGGACCAGTGAGGCGCGGAAGAAGTTGAGGTCGAACAGTTCCTTCAGCTTCGGGATGATGACGTCGTTCAGGCTGGTGATGCCGCCGAAGATGAAGAACAGCGCGAAGACGAACAGCTGAAGGTCGGGGGCGTTGATCCCCTGGTGGCTGTCGCCGGTCCCGGCCGGATTGGTCGACGCCGTCGCGCCCGGATTGATCGCCATGAACTCACGCTCCCCTCACCCGGTCTGAAACCGGTTCCGGGCGCCCTGATGGACCAGCAAGTCGCTGGCGGCAATCCGGTTTCGTCAGCCGAAGCGATAGCCGGAGACGGTCCAGCCCAGCACGACGTCGCGGAAATCGCGCCGGGCCCGGGCATCGCCGCCGGCCCCCAGCGCCACCATCAGCGGCAGCAAATGCTCCTCGCGCGGGTGCGCGAAGCGCGCGTTGGGCAGTGCCGTCCAGTTCGCGACACGGGACGCCCGCACGGCCGGATCGGGATCGGTCACCGCGTCGCTCAGCGCCTCGTCCCAGACCGCCGACGGCGCGGTCGCCTGATCGCCACGTACGCGCATGTTGTGGAAGCTCATCCCCGATCCGACGATCAGCACGCCCTCGTAGCGCAACGGTGCCAGCGCGCGGCCCATCGCGATATGGGCGGCGGGGTCGAGATCGGCGCGCAGCGACAACTGGACGAGCGGGATGTCGGCGTCAGGCACCGCGACCTTCATCGGTACAAACACGCCATGATCCCAGCCGCGCTCGCTCTCCTCGCGCGTCGCGAAACCGGCGGCGTTCAACAGTGCGGCGACCCGGCGTGCGACAGCGGGCGCACCCGGCGCGTCCCACCGTAGCCGGTAGGTGTGCTCGGGAAAGCCGTAATAGTCGAACAGCAGGTCGGGCCGCTCGCCGGTGTGCACGGTCGCGACCGCCTCCTCCCAATGCCCCGACACCAGCAGGATCGCCTTGGGCCGCTCGGGCAGGCTGTCGATCAGGCCGGCGAGATAGCTCTGCATCGGTTGCCACATCGGATCGGGCGGCCCGCCATCGGGGTCCATGAAGAAGCACGGCCCGCCGCCATGCGGCACGAACAGGGTGGGAAGCGTCATGGCGACGATATCGGCAAGCGTCGCCGCCGCCACAATGACGCTGGCGGAAACGGCGCGTTTCCGCTTAGGCTGGCGGCCGTGACCAAGTTCACCGTCAACAACCAGCCGGTCGAATTCCGCATGGACCCGGCAACACCCCTGCTCTGGGCGTTACGCGATGCGGCCAATCTGACCGGGACCAAATATGGCTGTGGCACCGGGCAGTGCGGGGCGTGCGTCGTCGATATCGACGGCACCGCGAAGAAATCGTGCCTCGTCCCGATCGGCACGATCGAGGGCAGTTTCGTCACCACGATCGAGGGGCTGTCGCACGACCGCAGTCACCCGGTGCAGGTCGCCTTCGTCGCCGCCAATGTCGGCCAGTGCGGCTTCTGCGTGCCGGGCATCGTGATGACGGCGTCGGTGCTGCTCAAGGACAATCCGTCGCCGAGCGAGGAGCAGATCCGCAGCGGCATCGCCAACATCTGCCGCTGCGGCATCTATCCGCGGCTGGTCGAGGCGATCCAGCGCGCCGGCCGCATCCAGCGCGGCGAGGAGACGGTGACGACGCCGCGACCCGGCATCGACCCCGACGACGCCGCCCGCGTGGTGCCGGCGCTGACACCCTAAGGCAGCCCCAGCCGTTACACGACTGCCTACACGTTCGTCCTGCGCCGAACCGAGCGAAACCGCCCATTCCTTTCATTTGGCTGACGACCCAATTCAGAGAGGCGTCAGCCCGAATCGCGTAGCACCGCGTTATCGATGGGCCGGCTTGTGCGCCGGCGGATGGAGAAGGACGATGCGGAAGACTTTGTGGATCGCGCTGCTGGCCGCGGCCTCGATCGTGCCGGGGGTCGCCAGCGCGCAGGATCAGAACGGCGGCTGGCACGGACGCCGTGGCGGCGACGGGCAGCAGTCGGCGCCCCGCGGCAATGGTGGAGAGGGTCGCGGCGAAGGTCGTGGCAATGGCGGCGGCTGGCATGGTGGCGGCGCGCCCGCCCCGCAAGCGCAACCGCCCCAGCAGGCACAGCCGGCGCAAGCGCCCCAGCCTCGTCCGGACTGGCGCGGCGGTGGCAATGGCGGCTGGCGCGGCCGGGGTGACGGCGGTGTCCCGCAGGCGCAGCCCGAGGGCGGTCCCGGCCGGAACTTCGGCGGCTGGCGCGGTCGCGGTGGCGACTCCCCCGCGCCCCAGGCGCAACCGCCGCAGCAGGCTCAGCCGGCTCCGCAAGGACGTCCGGACTGGCGCGGCAACGGTGGTAACGGCGGCAACTGGCGCGGCAGCGATCCGCGCAACGGCTATGGCCGGCCCGACCAGGGCTATCGTGGTCCCGACCGGTTCCAGGGCGGCGATCCGCGCAACGGCTACCGGCCGCCGAATGCGGGCAATCGTCCGGACGGCAACAACTGGCGCTGGAATGACGGCTGGCGCGGCGGCAACAACTGGCGTGGCGGCGATCGCGGCGGCAACTGGAACCGCGACTGGCGCGGCAGCGGGCGGTACGACTGGCAGCGCTACCGGGCGGAGAACCGCTCGATCTTCCGCCTGCCGCGCTATTATGCGCCGTACGGCTGGAGCTATGGCTATCGCCGCTTCTCGATCGGGTTCACCCTCGACCGGTTGCTGTTCAGCCAGAGCTACTGGATCGACGATCCGTACGAATATCGCCTGCCCGACGCCTATGGCGAGTTCCGCTGGGTGCGCTACTATAACGACGCGTTGCTGGTGGACATCTACACCGGCGAAGTGGTCGATGTGGTCTACGGCATCTTCTACTGATCGTCGCGTCGATCGACGGGAGGGCTCGGGCATCCGCCCGGGCCCTTTCTGTATGCACGCCGTTTTGCCCATTGCCTTTTTTCGCGACCGCGCGAAGTAACCCGGCATGTTCGGATCGACGAAGCCCGCGCAAGGCGGCCCCAAGGAACGCGCGAAAGTCGGCCGCGAGGTCGCGGCCCGCCTCGACGCCAATCCCAATGCCCAGGCGGCAATGGTCGGCGCGGCGCGTGGTTATTATTACCTCGATTTCCTCGATGCGACCGACTGCCAGATCCTGATCGACCTGATCGATGCCGACCGCCGCCCCTCGACCGTGCTGTCGGACCGCGCCGAACAGGACGATTACGGTTTTCGCACGAGCGACAGTTGCGATCTCGACCGCTGGGCGCCCGACGTCGAGCGGATCGATACGCGGATCGCCGCCCTGCTCGGGATCGAGCCGCGCAAGGGCGAGACGATCCAGGGCCAGCGCTACGCCCCCGGCCAGCAGTTCCGCGCGCACCACGATTACTTCCACGAAACCCAGAAATACTGGGAGGACATGAAGAAGGCCGGCGGCCAGCGCACCTGGACCGCGATGATCTACCTGAACGATGTCGAGGAAGGCGGCGCGACCTGGTTCCCGCAAGCCGGCCTGCGCGTCGCCCCGCGCCGCGGCCTGCTGCTCGCATGGGACAATATGGACGCCGACGGCAAACCCAACCCGCTGACGCTCCACGAAGGCATGCCGGTGGTGAAGGGCGTGAAGTACATCGTCACGAAATGGTTCCGCGAGCGGGACTGGTTAACGCATTGAGGTGCTCGGCCGACCGCGTCCGGTATTTCAACGTCTTTGCGACCCAATGACGTATAGACGAGCGTCGTGACCCACGTCCTCGACATCACCCGCTCGATCTCGGGCCAGCCGTGGCGGTGGCGGGCGCTGGCGGCGGATGCGCGCGATCCGGGGTTCCGGCCCGACGATCTGGTGACGCAATTGCTGTTGTCGCGGGGCGTGCCGCGCGAGGAGATCGACGCCAACCGCAATCCCAGCATTCGCGGCTTCATGCCCGATCCGTCGATCTTCAACGACATGGACAAAGCGGCGCGTCGCCTGGCGGAGGCAGTGATCGCGCGCGAGGCGGTCACCGTGTTCGGCGATTACGATGTCGACGGCGCGACCTCGGCGGCGCTGATGATCCGGCTGCTCCGCGACCTCGGCCTTGCCCCGCAAGCCTATATCCCTGACCGGCTCATGGAAGGCTACGGCCCGTCAGGCGAGGCGCTGGTGCGAATCGCGAGCGGCGGCGCATCGCTGATCGTGACGGTCGATTGCGGGGCGCAAGCGTTCGAGGCGCTGGCCATGGCGCGCGATGCCGGGGTCGAGGTGATCGTGGTCGATCACCACCAGTGTGCGACCGCCCTCCCTCACGCACACGCACTGGTGAACCCCAACCGGCTCGACGAGACGGAGGGGCGGCGGCATGGGCATCTGGCGGCGGTCGGTGTCGCGTTCCTGCTCGGCGCGGCGTTGCTGCGCGAGTTGCGCGGGCGCGGTTTCTTCGCCGATCGGCTAGAGCCGAAACTGCTCGACCTGCTCGATCTCGTCGCACTCGGTACCGTCGCCGACGTCGCGAAGCTGACCGGGCTCAACCGCGCCTTCGTGACACAGGGGCTGAAGGTGATGGCGCAGCGGCGCAACATCGGCCTCGCCGCGCTGACCGAGGCGGCGCGGCTGACCCGCGCGCCGACCTGCAGCGACCTGGGGTTCGCGCTGGGCCCGCGGATCAACGCCGGCGGGCGCGTCGGGCGCGCCGATCTGGGCGTGCGGCTGCTGACGACGGAGGATCCCCAGGAAGCGCGCGAGATCGCCGCCGAGCTCGACCGCCTGAACGAGGAACGCCGCGCGATCGAGGCGGCCGTGCAGGCCGAGGCCGAGGTGCAATCGGCCGGGCGATCGGTCGCGGTGCTGGCCGGGCGCGGCTGGCATCCCGGGGTGATCGGCATCGTCGCCGGGCGGTTGAAGGAGCGGCTGGGCATCCCGGTCGTCGTCATCGCGATCGACGAAGCGGGCGTCGGCAAGGGGTCGGGTCGGTCGATCGCCGGAGTCGATCTCGGCGCGGCGGTGCTGGCGGCGAAGGAGGCCGGGCTGCTCGTCGCGGGCGGCGGGCATGCGATGGCGGCGGGACTGACGATCGCGGAGGATCGGCTGGCCGACTTCGCCGCGTTCCTTGAGGAGCGGATCGCGGCGGCGGTCGAACGCTCGATCGCCGACCGCGCATTGCTGGTCGACGCGCTGCTCGCGCCGGGCGGGATCACGCCGGACCTGTGCGAGACGATGGACGGCGGCGGGCCCTACGGCATGGGCTGGCCCTCCCCGCGCGTCGCGGCGGGACCGTTTCGGGTCGTCAAGGTGGATGTCGTCGGCAACGGCCATGTCCGCGCGATCGTCGCGGGCGACGACGGCCGCAGCCTGAAGGCGATGCTGTTCCGCGGCGCCGACACCGCGCTCGGCCAGGCGCTGTTGCAGGCGCCGGCGCATCGCAAGTTGTGGCTGGCGGGGCGACCAAAGGTCGACGACTGGGCGGCGCGACCGGCGGCGGAACTCCACCTCGATGACGCGGCCTGGGCGGATTGATACAACCGTCATTGCGACCCCGGCACAGGTCGGGGGAAGCAATCCAAGGCGTCGCGTGGAACGCTGGGTTGCTTCGCTCCGCTCGCAATGTCGGCGGGGTCCGTTTGAATGCGATCGCATTTCCGACGCTTGACCGCAGGCCCGCCTTTCCGTAACCGCCACGGCGCGCCAGCGATGGCCCCTTCGTCTAGTGGTTAGGACGCGGCCCTTTCACGGCTGAAACACGGGTTCGAGCCCCGTAGGGGTCACCAAAAAATCCTCCCAGAGGATTTCAGAAGGTGCCAGGAATGGCGGATTTCTGCGGTTTTTGGTGGTAAGGTATTCCCAACCGGAGTGGCCTGGTCCCACCGGATACCATCGTCTTGATGGTATATCTGATGGTAGCTCGGCTCTCCGCTGATCGGAGATACCATCATGGCACTTACTGCCGCGGGAATCAAAAACGCCAAGGGCCGGGCTAAGCCTTACAAGCTCACCGATAGCGACGGGCTGTTTCTCTACGTAACCCCAACCGGGGGGCGCTACTGGCGCATGAACTACAGGCACCTTGGCAAGCAACGGACCCTTGCTTTCGGTGTCTACCCAGACACGGGGCTTGCTGATGCCCGCGAACAACGCGACGCCGCCCGTAAAGCCTTGGCCCGTGGCGACGACCCGGCCGAGAAGATCAAGCGCGATCGCGTCGCCGCGACGGTAGCCGCCGCCAATAGCTTCAAGGCGGTTGCCGACGAATGGCTCGTGAAGGTTGAGCGCGAGGGTCGTTCCGCCGTCACGATGAAAAAGCTGCGCTGGCTGCTCGACTTCATCAACGCTTCGATCGGCAAGCGACCGGTGGCCTCCATCACGGCGCAGGAGCTATTGGCGACGCTTCGCCCAATGGAAAGCCGAGGTCGCTATCAAACGGCCAAGCGGCTACGTAGCACCTGCAGCCAAGTGTTCCGCTACGCCATCGCCACCGCGCGGGCCGAACGCGATGTGGCAGCGGATCTTCGCGGGGCCCTGATCGCGCCGCAGCCTGTGCACCGCGCCGCTATCACGACATCACACGAAGTTGGCGGCCTCCTGCGGGCAATCGAGACGTTCGAGGGCCACCCCAACACCAAAGTGGCTCTACGCTTGTCGCCGCATGTGTTTGTGCGCCCTGGCGAGCTTCGCCATGCCGAATGGGCGGACTTCGACTTCGAGAAGGCGCTGTGGGTAATCCCGCCGCACAAGACGAAGATGCGGCGCCCGCACTCTATCCCTCTCTCCGTCCAAGCGCTCGCGATCCTAGGCACGATCGAGCATGATACGGCGTATAGCCGGTACCTATTCCCGTCGCTCCGCTCGGTCGAGCGTCCAATGTCGGAGAACACGGTCAACGCAGCGCTGCGTCGCATGGGCTTCATGCAAGACGAGATGACTGGCCACGGGTTTCGGGCCATGGCGGCAACGTTGCTCAATGAGATGGGGCTATGGCACCCCGACGCAATCGAGCGCCAGCTTGCCCATTGCGACAGCAACGCGGTGCGTCGCGCGTACACGCGAGGAGAATATTGGGACGAGCGCGTGCGTATGATGCAGCACTGGTCCGACCATCTCGATTTGCTGCGCGATGGGCGAACGGTAATCGCGGGCACATTCGGGAAATCAGGGAAGAAGGCCGCTTAACAAGGGGATCCAGCGCCGTGCTTCCACCATATATTGGTGGGGGCCGGCGCTGTCCTCAAACAGCAAGCGGCTCACGAAAAGCGACGGGATCGGCCATCCATCGTTCAACGGCAGACTCACGCCAGCCCGCGCCGTGAATGCTGATCTTGATGCTGCGCGGGAACGTTCCCTCGCCCATCTTGCGATAGAGCGTCGTACGGGAAAGCCCGGTGCGGGCGAGAACGGTTTTCAGACGGATGATACGATCGGGTGCAGACATGGGACGACCTTTCTTCGTCAGTGGACCAGCGCTCCCCTGGGACTGAATGGATTTGGCCAGGATTACGCCACTGACAAGAGTGCTTAAACGGTGCCAAACAGCGCGAAACGGCGCCTAGCGTCTCGCTGCGTACCGCTACGGATGCTGACGTTCGGCGGCGGACAGACGGCGCAGATAACATTTTAATCCCAAGGCGTTCCGCGAAGGAAAGACGGCCGCCTTTGGGCCGTGAGCAGTCTGGCAGCTTCCCGCAATGAAGGGGGTTAAAGCGGAAATTGGCTTTGAACCAGCGGGGCGCAGGGGGTCAAAGTGACCTGTATCAATATGATTCTTAGGAACGCCGGAAAGTCGCGCGCGTAAAAGCGCGGTCGTCGACTCACAGCCGCGGCGCTTAAGCAATATTGCAGTCAGTATTAACGCCTAAGAATATCGGGAGGACAAGACGCTGGTAGAGATCGCTGGATGGATTGCTCCGATCGCGACGATGATCGCCGCTATGATGACGGCCGCCAATCTCGGCGCGCGCGTCACCGGGTGGGGGTTTGTCGTCTTTACGATCGGATCGCTCGGTTGGGCGCTGGTCGGCCTGTCGTGGGGTCAGACAAATTTGCTCGCGACAAACGCTTTCCTGACGCTGGTCAATCTTGTCGGCATCTGGCGCTGGCTTGGCCGACAGCGCGGTTATGAGGATGGCGGTAAGTCTGCGGAGGACGCGAGCCGCCGGGCTTCAGCAACCCCCGATTTGCTCGCAGCGACCGGCGTGGTCGGTGCCCGGCTAAAGCATGCGGACGGTGCGCATGCCGGTAAGATCGTAGAGGCGCTGTTCGAATGCCGCTCGGCCCGGATCAGCTATGTCGTGGTTTCCCGCACCGCTCCCGGTGCGATCCGGGAGGACCTGCGCGCGGTCCCGCGCGAAGCTATTGCCTTCGCCTGCGACGGAATGACCCTGGATCTCACGCCTGAAGCCTTCGCCGCCTTACCGGTGCTCGACGATGGTGATTGGCCGGCAACCCCGCCCAGCGTTCGCACGATGCCGACGGCTAACATTGACCCGGGCGCCGCGGACCGTGTGCGCCCATGATCGTATTGCATCTCGCGTTTCGCATCGCCGCCAGACTTGGAACGGCCGATGTCATCTGCCTGACCGACGACGAACAGCAGGCCGAGGAGCTGGCGCGTCTGCTGGCGGTTCTCGTACCTGAAAATCAGATCGTTCAGCTGCCGTCGAGCGATGCCCTGCCTGGCGATGCAGCGCCACCTTCTCCCGCGAACAGTGGCCGCCGCGTCGCCGCGCTGCGCGCCTTGCGCCAAGCGCGTCAAAGCGTGAAGCGGCCGGCGCTGGCACTGATATTGAGCGGCGAGGCGGCCGCCCGACGCTATCCCGAACCGGAAGCCTTCGACAGCGCGCCGCCCACTCTCGAACCAGATGGCATGCTCGATCCCGAGCAATTCGCGAAAGACGTCGCGGCGCTCGGCTATCTCACCGACGACCGGGTCGACGAGCCTGGCGAAGTTGCGATCCGCGGAGACGTCATCGACATTTTCCCGGCCGATGCTCACGGGCCCGCGCGGATCGATCTTGCCGATGGCAAAGTCGTGCAGATCCGGACCTATGATCCACTGACCCAGCTGAGCAGCGACGCGCTCGCTAGCCTTGAAATCGGCCGTGCCGCCGAGCCCCCCGCGGGCGACGCGGTTCCCATCCTCGATCATCTCGCCCCCGCCGCCCTCATGTGTACTCCCAAGGCTGAGGGCCGCCGCCAACGCTTTGTCCAACTTGCCAGCGAGGTTGCCGGCCAAGCGCAAGCCGCCACGGACGCAATCGACAACGAGCATTGGGAAAGAGCGCTCAAAGGTTGGGAGGTCCTTGACGCAGAACCCGGCAGCGTCGAACCAATTCCCCGGTTCGCCGAGCAGCGCACGCCGCTGGCAGCTTTTGCAAAGTTCGTGCAGCCGTTGCTCGCCAGCCGCGCCTTCATCCTGACCGGCGCCGAGCGCGACGTGCGCTTCTTGCGCGGGAGGGTTGGCAAGAAGCTCAAGCAGGAGCTCCAGCCGCTCCAGACTATGAATGACATCGAAGCACTATCTCTGGGCAGCGCCGGCGTTCTCGAAATGGCGAGCGATGCCGGGTTCGTCGATGCGCATCGCGTCGTCGTCGCAGCGGCGGACATCATCGGCAGCCGCGCCTTACTTGGCGATGCTCCCGCTGGCGCTGCCAACACCGTGCTTGCGATCTCGCCGGACGTCCGCACTGGCGATGTCGTCATCCATGAGGAGTTCGGGATCGCCCGCGTGCTGGGCCTCGAACCTGCGCCTGAGGGCAGTGAGACCGGCGAACTCATCGCACTCGAGTTCGCCAAGCAAGGGCGCCGGCTGGTCGCTGCCGACGACGCCGACCGGATCTGGCGTTATGGTGCCGACGCGGACGCGGTGTCGCTCGACACACTTAACGGGACCTCTTGGGAAAAGCGGCGCTCCACGATCGAGGCGGCGATTGCGGAAAGTGCCCGCGGGCTGGTCGCACTCGCTGCGGAACGCGCAACGCTCGAGGGGGTGGCTATCGATCCCAACGCCGCGGATTATGAGCGATTCGCCAATGGCTTTCCGTTCAACGAGACCGCTGATCAAGCGCGCGCGATCGCGGCAGTGCGCGCCGATCTCGCCAGCGGCCGGCCGATGGATCGGCTTGTGGTCGGCGACGTCGGCTACGGCAAAACCGAAGTGGCCTTGCGGGCCGTGGCGCTCGCAGCGCTCGCCGGACATCAGGTGATCGTCGCCGCGCCAACGACTGTTTTGGTGCGCCAGCATTTCGAGAGCTTCCAGAAGCGTTTCGCCGGTACCGGTATTACCGTTGCCTCGCTTTCACGGCTGTCGAGCGCGGTGGAGCGGAAGAAGGTGACGACCGGCTTGGCCGATGGATCGATCGATATCGTCATCGGCACGGCGGCTGTCGTCGCCAAGGGCGTGTCCTACACCCGGCTCGGACTAGTAGTGATCGACGAGGAGCAGCGCTTCGGCGCCGCCAACAAGGCTAAACTGCGCGGGTCTGGTGACATGCATCTCCTAGTGCTCAGCGCGACCCCGATCCCTCGAACCTTGCAAATGGCGCTGGTCGGGCTCCAGCAAATATCCGTGATCGCGACGCCGCCTGCGCGACGCCAGCCAATCCGCACCAGTCTCGACCAATATGACGATTCGCGGATTCGCACGGCTTTGCTGCGAGAGAAAGGACGCGGCGGACAAAGCTTCGTCGTTGTCCCGCGCATCGAGGATATGGCAGCGGTGGCCGAGAAATTGCGGCGGATCGCGCCGGCACTCGACCTTGTCGAAGCCCATGGCAAGATGCCGGCGACGGAGATCGACGCGGCGATGGTCGGTTTCGCCGCGGGCCGCGGCGATATTCTACTCGCAACCAATATTATCGAAGCGGGGCTGGATGTGCCTCGGGCCAACACCATGATCGTGTGGCGCGCCGATCGATTCGGTTTGGCGCAGCTGCACCAGTTGCGCGGACGGGTTGGTCGCGGCAACCGGCGCGGTCAGGTCATCCTGCTGACCGATAGCCAGGCTACGATCGGCGAGCGTACCCTGAAGCGCTTGCGAACGCTGGCCGCCTTCGACCGGCTGGGCGCGGGGTTCGAGATCAGCGCGCGGGATCTCGACATGCGCGGCAGCGGCGATTTGCTCGGCGATACCCAAGCGGGGCACGTCAAGCTGATTGGTACCGAGCTCTATCAATATCTCCTCGGCGCTGCACTTTCCAAGGCGCGCGGCGAGGAGGCCGACCATTGGGCGCCGGAGTTGCATATCGGCGTTCCGGGTCATCTGCCGGTGGAATGGATTCCCGATACCGATATTCGGCTTTCCTTATATGTGCGCCTCGCCCGCATGACGGGCGTTGCCGACATCGACGCGTTCGAGGACGAGCTTGCCGACCGGTTCGGGCCGCTACCTCCGCCGGCTGAGGCGTTGGTAGCCCGCGCACGCATACGCAGTGCCGCTCGCTTGGTCGGCATCGCGCGAATTGACGCCGGTGCTGCGGCAATTGCGCTGACGCAGCGCTCAGGCGGAGATGCCAAATTCGAGGCTGCAGGGTTACGTGAGAAGGACGGCCGATTTCTTCTCGTGGAACACACTGACGACGATACTCGCCTCGCACGTTTGCAGGAATTGGTAGAGCAGATTGCGGATTGATCGACAGTCAGTCGCTATCATTCAAAACGAAGGAACACGTTTGGTTTTAAGCGGTTGGTCATCATGTCGGCACGCCAGCCGAAGCCTTTCCTTTTTCGGTCCGGAGCGATCATATGACCACCCAATCTGCGACAGCGAGTCCTGACGAGAATGCCTCGACGACGGAAGCCGCCGAACCCAGCGGCTCGGCGTCGACCAGCCGCACGATCGTGCCGCAGTTCGCGCTCGAGGCGGCGGATGCCAAGATAGCAACATGGTCGACGGCAATCGTCGATGCCGCCAACACGATCGAGCGGCTACTGTCTTCGGAGTCGCTCCCCGTGCCTGATGGCGTGCGAGACCTTGCGACGTCAACTACCGAGAAATTGCGCGGGTTTGGCACCAAGGCCGGCGAGCAGGATGCGAAGGAACTGGTTGCCGGCCTTCAGCGCACCGCCGCCGCGCACCCGGCTGCTTCGATCGGCGTCGGCGCGGCGATCGGTGCCGCGCTCGCAGCGGTCCTGGTCAGGATGGGGGCACCAGCAGCGACCGACCCCGACGGCACCGACCAGTCCAATACCGGGTCCACCTCGACAAAAAAATCGGCGGGTCGGTCCAGCGCTTTGGCCTCGAATGTTTCGCCTAAACCGTCTTCCGCCAAAAGCTGATGCGCGATTGCTACGGACGCTCGGCATAATCGTCGAGCGTCCGGTGAGTCTACGCTACGATTACGCTCTCTAACCGACATTAGAGTGATTTACACGGCACGTCCGCAACTGAGCCGCGCACGGGACGTTGGCGTCGTACATTGACAGAACAGGAGACTCACCATGTCCGAGACAACGCGCCGCCAAGCGCTCGGCGCCGCCGCGCTTGGTGCTGCAGTGGCAATGGCTCCACCTGCGTTCGGACAAAAGAAAGATGACGCTGTCGGTGGGAAGCAAGACCCACGGGCCAAATATCCCAAACCCCCGTTCGAGGCACAAAAGCAACCGTGGCCGGGCTTGGCCGGCAAGATGAATCCGAAGCCCGATCATGGCGAGGCCAGCTATGTCGGGAGCGGGCGGCTCCGCGGTCGGCGAGCGCTGATCACCGGCGGCGATTCGGGGATGGGACGCGCCGCTGCAATTGCCTTCGGCCGCGAGGGAGCGGACGTCGCGATCAATTACTTACCCGACGAGGAACCCGACGCCCGCGAGGTGATCGACTTGATCCGCAAGGCCGGGCGCAAAGCCGTGGCGATCCCCGGCGATTTGCGCAGCGCGGCGTTTTGCCGCGATCTCGTTGCCAAGGCAGTCGCCGGGCTCGGCGGTCTCGACATCTTGGTCTGCAATGCCGGGCGGCAGCAATCGATCGCGTCCATCCTCGATGTCAGCGACGACGAGTTCGACGCCACGATGAAGACCAACATCTATGCGCCGTTCTGGACCATTAAGGCGGCGCTGCCGCATCTCGAACCCGGTTCGGTCATCATCGGCACGACGTCCGAGCAAGCCTACGACCCCTCCCCCGATCTGTACGCTTACGCGCAGACCAAGGCAGCGACGATGAACTACGTCAAGTCGCTCGCCAAGCAGCTGGGTGCGAAGGGCATCCGCGTCAACGGTGTCGCCCCTGGACCGGTCTGGACACCGCTCCAGATCTCGGGCGGAGCCAGCCAGGGGAAGGTGGTGACCTTCGGCGCGACGGCGCCGCTCGGTCGTCCGGGCCAGCCCGCTGAACTGGCGGGTATCTACGTCCGGCTGGCCGAAGACGATGGCAGTTACACGACTGGCAACATTTACGGCGCCGGCGGCGGCCAAGGGCAGCCATGACGGCGGCGTCGCGCATCGCCGCAGTCGGTATCCTGACGGGAGCGCTGCTGTGTCCGTCGCTCGCGTTGGCTGCGGCCGAGCCGGGATCGCGCCAGACCCGCGAGTATCTGCAGGCATCGGCGCAATCGGACCAATTCGAGATCCTCGAGGCGATCGCCGTTTTGGCCGAAAGCAAGAACGCCGGCTTGCGCGCATTCGCCGAGCGCATGATCGAGGACCATCGCCGTAGCGCGTCGGCCCTTCGCGCCGCCGCGCTACGCGCGGGCCTGACCCCTCCGGAGATGAGCATGAGCGCAGACCAGGCGATGATGTTGGGCGCGTTGCAGGGCGTGACCGGCGCGGCGTTCGACAAGCTCTACGCCCAGCAACAGTCGTTGGCGCATCGCTCGGCACTGGCGGTCGAAAGCCTGTATGCGACCAGTGGCGAGAATGCCGATGTGCGCGGTTTCGCCGGCACGATCTTGCCTCTCATCGAGCGCCATCTCGCCATGGTCGACGCGTTGGCCGCCAAAAGTAGCGCACCATAAGACAGTCATGATTTGCCGGTGCGATGGCCTATCGCTCGAACCAGCTGTACAAACACCATTCCAGGGGACCGCATTGGATCAGCAAATGATCGGGCAACTGCGGCGCGAGATGGCGGCGGCCGCAGACACGTTGGACTTCGATCGCGCACGCCAGTTGCGCGACCGGATCGCGCTCCTGCGTGGCGGCGCTGACCCCGAGGCGGCGGCGCAGGCCGACACGTCGGGCGTGACGCGTCATCAGCCCGGCGCGATGGGGCTCGGCACCGGACGCGAGCGGCCGCAGCCGCCGCCAGACTGGAAAAAGCCGCGCAAACCAGATCCGATGACCAAGGGTCGTTCGCGGCGAACGCCGCGGTGAGATTGAATCGGCATAGAACCTATCGGGCAATGCTGACGTGAGATCGGCGATCGCATCGACCATGGCGATGTCGTGACCGGACCGAAGGCGCCCGTCTGTCCTGTCCAAACTCTGGTAGTGTTGGACGCCCGGCTGGCGGCTGCACCGATTGTGGCGGCGATCTACGCCGTACGCCAAGGCTCGCCGCAGGCTGGAGGGCCTAATGTCACCGTTGGCGTCGTTGTGCGCTCATCGATTCGCCAATACGCGATCGGCTGTTTTGGATTGAAGGATTGAGTCTTGCCCAACGCAACCAAGCTGCGCGCCGAATCCCTCGCCCAACGGCGTAACCTCAAGATGGCGGAGTCGGTGCATGCTTACGTTCGCGGCAGCACCGCTCAATTCTATGAGTGGCTGGAGGCGTCGCCTGCCTACAAGGATATTCCGGTCGGTCCTGCCATTTGGATCTGTGGCGACTGTCACCTCGGCAATTTAGGGCCGCTTGCCGATGCTCGAGGCAAGGTTGACGTCCAGATGCGCGATCTTGATCAAACCATCATCAGCAATCCGGCGTTCGATCTCATCCGCCTAGGCCTATCGCTTGAGACCGCCGCCCGCAGTTCCGACCTTCCGGGCGTCACGACCGCGCGGATGATGGAGGCGATGATCGACGGCTATGGCCGGGCGCTCACCATCGACGAAGCGGACGACCCTCCCGAGCCAAGCGTCGTGCGTGCGGTGCGCCGAACAGCGGCAGGGCGGCGCTGGCGTCATCTAGCGCGTGAGCGGATCGATGGAGTCGAACCGACCATTCCTGTGGGTAAGCGGTTCTGGAAGCTTGGCCGCGAGGAGCGAGGAGCGATCGATGCGTTGTTCGAAGATCCGACAGTTCTGGAACGCGTTCGACGATTGGCCGACGTTGGTGAGGGCGCGGCCGTGCGCGTTGCGGACGCAGCGTATTGGCGCAAGGGCTGCAGCTCGCTGGGTCGCGCGCGCTACGCGGCTCTACTCGGGGTCTCGGGCCACAAGTCTGGAAACGAGCACTTCGCGTTGGTCGATATCAAGGAGGCGGTGCCGACTCTGGCGCCCGCCGCAAACAACGCCGCGATGCCACGGGACGCGGCGCAGCGAGTGGTCGCGGGTGCCAAAGCGCTTGCCCCCAACCTCGGCGAACGCATGATCCCCGCAAGACTGCTCGGGAAGCCCGTGGTGCTTCGGGAGCTCGCACCGCAAGATCTCAAGATCGAGATCGAGCAGTTCTCGCGCAAAGAGGCGGTACAAGCAGCGTCCTATCTCGCCTTCGTTGTCGGCAAGGCGCATGCGCGACAGTTCAGGGCCGAGGAACGTACCGCGTGGCACCGCCGTCTCGTCGGTCGACCTGGCGGCAATCTCGATGCCCCATCCTGGTTCTGGCGATGCATCGTCGATCTCGCCGCTTCGCACGAGGCGGGCTACCTGGAGCATTGCAGAAGGTTCGCATTGCCGGGTGGTTAACCGACCGTCGGACCTTTTTCAGCGACTCGATAACCCGATGGGTCTACTCGGATGTTGGATTTCACGGTCGCCCAAACACACGGTCGCGCGTTAAGTGTTGACGACTGACACCGAGGAGCTTCAGCGCTAGAAGGACGCTGCGGCTAGCGCCCTCATTGTTAGAAAGGCGTGACACAATCGCGACCGCACCAATCCGATTAGAGGCGGAGCACAGGCTGTTGGGGTCGCACGAACCGACACATTGAGTTTGGTATGCCAGCTGCCGCGCTTGCGCGCTTCCGCGTCCGGAAAATTTAGCATAATCCGAAACGCCCGCCCGGTGTAGATGATGCCGTGTCGTGCAACGAGCTGTACGTTCGGAAGTTTTCTAACGTAGGCCGCTTTCGAATTTATCGTCCCGCTCGTTGGACCGACGCGCTTATTTCGAAGACTTGTGTCCTCCGTATCATCGGACGAATGGCAAGCATTTCGTCGAGAGAATTGCGCGACACCGGGAGGGAGCTTGTTCCCGGTGCCGCGCTTCCGGTTAGGCCTTGAGGCCCTTCGCCATATTGAGGTGCGCCGTCACGGTGGGCACGAGTTTGGTCGCGAACACTTTCAGCGCAGGCACGGCACCGCCGGACGAATACGCGCGCAACGTATCGAGCGTCTTTTGATGCCCTTCTACCTGCGCGGCAGCATAGGCCTTGTCGAACGCCGTCCCATTCAGCCCTTGCAGTGAATCGAGCTTGGTCTGCTGATCGCTGGTGAGTGTGGGGTCAGGCGTAATGGTCGGCGTCAGACCAGCGACTGCCGCCTTCAGCTTTGCCGT
The DNA here is from genome assembly GCF_017304635.1 of Sphingomonas sp. Taxonomy (GTDB): domain Bacteria; phylum Pseudomonadota; class Alphaproteobacteria; order Sphingomonadales; family Sphingomonadaceae; genus Sphingomonas. The sequence goes on along the minus strand of NZ_JAFKMA010000002.1, from coordinate 311,227 downwards.
CGAGTCCGTGTGAGCATCGATCATTTTCTGGGCGAACGTCTTGATGCTGCTGGAGCTCGACTTGGTGAGCGCCAGTTTCGAGGTCGCGATCTCGAACGCGTCGCTTGCCGCAGCCGCATTCGCAAACGCCTGATCCGCGCTGGGAGCTGGTGCCACGACCGTATCGTTGGCCGTTATGGTCGTCGTGTTATCGGTCGTGACCGTCGTCTTGTCCTTGTGGCCGCAGGCTGCCAGCGCAAGTGCGGCGGCCGATAGAGTGATCGCAGCAACTTTCATTTCCTGTCTCCCTGTTAGTTTGCGCCGGCGTGGCGCTCCTCTTGCGAGAACCCGCACACGATCGAGAGTGTTCCCTTGCGCGGACCCTTCGGGCGCCATCGCCGTTTAAGCCGCAATAAACACGTCTAATCAGGAGAGAATAGGATGGGCATCTTCGGCAGCATCATGGACAAAATCTTTCATCACAGCGCGGCCGCGACGACCACGTCCGATAATACCGCGGCAGCGCCCCAAGCGGGCGGAGCTGCCCCAGCGCCGACGCCGACTCCCGCGGCGACTCCCGAGCCGGCCGCGCCCAGCAATGTCGATGTCGGCGCGGTCTTGTCCGAAATGGCTTCGATGAAGGGTGGCGGCGGAAACTATCAGTCGTCGATCGTCGACCTGCTCAAGCTTCTCGACCTCGATTCCAGTCTTGCTGCTCGCAAGGAGCTGGCGAACGAACTCAATGTTCATACTGGCGAGGACGGTTCTGCTGAAGAGAATATCGCTCTCCACAAGGCGGTCATGGACAAACTCGCCGAGAACGGCGGCGTGGTTCCTGATAGCCTGCGAAATTGATGTGTGATCTCGACACGGGCGACCTTCCGATGACCGAGGCGACTTGGGGCGACGACACATTGTCGCCCGCCATCGATTGGTGAATGAGCGCCGCACTGGAGAACGTATCGCGTGGCGATACCGAGCTGGCAGAGGTGACGAGCCTCGCCAGCACCGTGCGAGCATGGAATGCACTCGCTCCCCGGCATCGAGCCCAAGCAATTCTGACCCCGGAAGGGCCGTTAATTATTGATGGCGCCGCCTTAACCTGTCTCACCGGGGATGGCATTGCGGTTCTCGCTGAACGCCTCCCATTATAAGCTACAACAAGGAATAACGTGATGCAGGGACTGGATCAGATATTGGCGTCCAACGGCACCGATCTCGGCAGCCTAGGCGCTAGATTTGGGCTAAACGCCGACCAGACGAATGCCGCTTTGACATCGTTGCTGCCCGCCGTTCTGGGCGGCTTCCGGAAGAAAGCCGAAACGGGCGCCCTTGGGGGTCTCGAAACGACCGTCGCCGGGGTCGACGAGCCCGAACCATCGATCGGCAACGATATCCTCGGCCATATTTTCGGCAGCAAGGATGTGAGTCGGCAAGTGGCGGACAGCGCGGCAGGGCAAAGCGGCGTGTCGAGTACAATCCTAAAAGCTATGCTGCCGATCGTGGCCGCCATGGTCGCCAAGCATTTTGCCGGGAACGCTGGCGACGGGTCGAGCGGCGGACTGGGCGGGATGCTGGGCTCTATTCTTGGCGGAGGCGAAGGCGGTTTAGGCGGCTTGGGAGGGTTGCTTGGCGCTCAGTCGGGAACGAACCCGCTCGACCAAATTCTCGCGCGCTTTCGCTAACTGCCGCTGATCATCTTACGCTACTCAACCTCTTCCAAGCGGAGAGTCGTCGAAAGCGTCGAGCAACGCTGCGGCATCGTCATATAGCACTGCTCCCGCGAGCTGATCGTCGCTAAATCCGCCGGACCGCAGTGCGATTGTTTCAACGCCGAGACGATGGGCGGCTTCGATGTCATAGGGGGTATCGCCGATGACAACGGCCTCGCTCGCTCCGACGCCAGCTTTGTCGATTGCTGACTGAAAAATATCGGGTGCCGGTTTCGAAAGGGGAACATCATCGATACTCGTGGTTGCGTAGATGAACGAGCTTGCGTTCAAAAGTTCGACGTAATGGTCGACCTCCGCCTGCGAAGCGGATGAGGCAAGCACCACCCGCTGGTGACACTGATAGGCCCTTTCGAGCAGCGCGGTTGCGCCGGGAAAAGGTCGCACCCGATGTAGATATTTGGATTTGAAGATTTCGCCGTGCGCATCCGTCACCTGCTTTTGCTGCGAGTTGGAGGAATGTGGCAACAGCGTCGGGACGAGCAAATCGCCGCCTTTGCCGATTTGCTGGCGGATCGCCGGTCGTGTGACGTTATGATCGTAAGCCCGAAACGCTTCGAACCAAGCCTCGACATGAGAATCATTGCTATCGACGAGCGTGCCGTCGAGATCGACGAGCAGCGCCTTCACTCGACCGGTCGGATTTGACCTGTCCCGCCGAAGCCAGGCAAGCGCGCCAGCGCCGGCAAGGAGGGTGAAGCCCTGAACCGGACGGCTGCCGTGACGGATCCGAGCCAATCCAAAGGCCGCCAAACCGGACGATACAACGCCGATCTTTCCGAAGCCCGCGAGCCGGCCCGCGTGTCCCGCTGTGCGAAGCGACGCATAGCGCAATGCCACTTCCGTTCCCCACACCGCTGACCCGCTTGGCGAGGTCAAAGCATCGGGGCCTGGCGGCGGATCATCGCCGTCCTGTACTACCGGATTGGTCGCCACTGCGTCGTGGTCGATCGGTGCGGCCTCGACGCCAGCCTCTCCTACCTGTCCGACTTTTTCAAACTCCGAATTCAGCTCGGCGCCGAACAGCAGAATGTAGACCGAAAAGTATATCCAGGTGAGGAGAACGACGACCGTCGCGAGCGAACCGTAGGTCGCTTCGAACTTGCCGAAGTTGGCCGCATAAGCGCCAAAACCGAGGCTCAGGAGGAGCCAGAGGACTGCGGTGAATAGCGAGCCCGGCGTTATCCAGACCCACCGGACCTTCGCGCGCGATGGGCCATAGCGATAGAGTGTCGCCGCCACCGCAGCGGCAGCGCCGGCCAGCAAGATGTAGGATCCGACTTTGCCCAGTACGGCGACCGCATCGGAAAGCTTCGGCAATAGTTCTTCGAGGTGTCCCAGGGCCGCGATGGCAATCATGGCGATCAGCGCAACGCCGACCGCCGCGCCGGTGATCGCAAGCGCCAAGAGATTGAGGGCCAGAAAACCCCGCTTTTCCTTTTCCTCGTAGGCGATGTTCAGCGCCGTCACGATCGCGCCGGCGCCGTTTCGCGCGCCAAACAATGCGATGCCGAGAGCGAGGAGAAGGCCGAGGCCTTTCTTGGTACTTGAAGTCTGCACCAGGTTCATGAGCTGCTCGCCGATGAGCTTGGCAGCTTCCGCCGGCATGACCGCGGTGAGCGCCTGCATATCGTGAACCACGGTCGAAGGCTCGGCGAGCAAACCGTAACTCAGGACGATGGCGCCGAGGAGGGGAACGAGGGCAAGAAAGCCATAAAAAGCGACGCCGGCTGCGACGAGCCCAATATTGTCGTCGCTCGCCTCGTTCCAGCTTCGCACGATGACGTCTTTCCACGCCGACCAAGACATCGACCACGGACTGGGACCACTGGCGTTGACCGGCACCGTCGTCATAGCAGTTCTCGCGCAGCGTTCACTATGCCGAACAACGGACCGCCGGCCGTGTTCCCGTCATCGTGGAGCTAGTCCATGCAATCAGTCAGGCAATCCCACTGAGAAACCGCGCCCGATGCTGGCCCTCCAAACGATTATGAGTCATAGACTGGCGAGTGCCACCGGACGAAACAGACAACCTCATTCAGCGAAATCGTTCGCTGGAATTGGAACTGCGGCACAAGCGCGCCATTCTGGCCAGCAGCGTCGACTTCGCCATCATTGCCACCACGCCACAAGGTATTGTGACCGACTGGAACGCCGGCGCGGAGACCTGCTTCGGCTGGACCGCCGACGAGATGTGCGGCGACACCGCCGAACGTTTCTTCACGCCGGAAGACCGGACGCAAGACCGCATCCGCACCGAAATGCGGCTCGCTCTTGCAGAAGGCCGGGCCAGTGACGAGCGCTGGCACCTGCGCAAGGATGGCAGCCGGTTCTGGGCGTCGGGCGAAATGATGCCGCTTCGTGGGCCGGACGGAGAGCATCAAGGCTTCCTTAAGATCGTGCGGGATCGCACCAATGAGCATCTCGGGCGGGCGGCGCTTCACGAGGCCGAGAGTAATCTTCGCCTCGCGCAGGAAGTTGGGGGCGTCGGCGTCTTCTCTGTCGACCGCGACGGCATGCTGCGTGGTTCACCCACGTTCATGCAGATCTTCGGCCTCACCGGGCAGGAGACAGCGCCGGCGAGGCAGGTCGAGGCGCTGATCGTTGCGGAGGATCAGCACCTCGTTTCCACGACGGAGTCTCGTGCGGCCGGTCGTGCGCTCGGCGACGTCGTTTATCGCATCAATCGGGCGGACACCGGAGAGCTCCGGTGGATATCGCGGCGCGGCGAGGTGCAGTGCGATGACGACGGCCACATGCTGCGCTTCATCGGAACCGCGCGCGACGTCACCGAGGAACGCGCCGCGACGGAATTGCTGGCGGAGAGCGAACGACAGGCGCGGTCCTTTGCGGACGAGCGCGACTTCATCACACGCCTGATGGTCGATACGCGCAGGCTCAGCGATCCCGACGCGGTGTTGCGGCTGGCAGCGGAGGCTCTCGGCCAGCGCCTCGGCGCCAACCGGGTCGGCTTCTATCGTCTCGCGGGCGAAGGGTATGTGCGATACCGGCCCGGTTGGACGGACGGCACCATGCCGGCGCTGGTCGGGACACATCCCACCGATCAGTTCGGCGCGAGGGTCGAACACCAGCGACGGTCGGGCGAAACGCTCCTCTTCAGCGACAGCCGCAGCGATGCGATGGGCGGGTTGACGGAGTTCGCCGAACAGGGCGTTCTTTCCGGCATCTGTCTCTCGATTTTCGAGAGTGGAAAATGGCAGGGAGGCCTGTTCATCCATCACGCCGCGGTCCGCGCGTGGACCGCGAACCAGGCTGCGCTGGCACGCGAGGTGGCCGAAGTCACCTGGCTGGCCGTCGAGCGCGCGGAAGCGCTCATCCGGATGGAGGGGCGGATCAACCAGCAGGACGAAACGCTCGGCCAGGTCGCAACAGAGCTGCGGGAGCAGGCCGACCGTCGCGCCGCCGCCGAGCACCAACTCCGCCAACTCCAGAAGATGGAAGCCGTCGGACAGCTGACCGGCGGCATAGCGCACGACTTCAACAACATGCTGGCCGTGGTGATCGGCGGTCTCAACCTGCTCCAGCGTCGCCTTTCTCAAGGAGACACCGATGTCGGCAAATACGTCGACGCGGCGATGGAAGGCGCGACCCGCGCCGCCTCGCTGACCCAACGGCTGCTGGCCTTTGCCCGCCAGGCCCCGCTCGCGCCGGAGCCGGTGGATGCCAACCGCCTGGTGAAAGGCCTGTCCGACCTCCTCACCCGGACGATCGGGGAGGCCGTCCAACTCGAGATCGTGCTCGGGGCGGGCCTGTGGAAGACGTTCGCCGACCACAACCAGCTGGAGAACGTGCTGGTGAACCTCGCCGTGAACGCCCGCGACGCGATCGCCGACGGCGGCAAGCTCACCATCGAAACGGCGAACGCACACATCGACGCCAATTATGCGCAGCAATACGACATTGAGCCGGGCCAATATGTCCTGATCTGCGTGACGGATACCGGAACCGGCATGTCGTCGGACACGATGGCCAAGGCATTCGACCCCTTCTTCACCACCAAGGCCGTCGGCAAGGGGACGGGCCTCGGGCTGAGCCAGGCCTTCGGCTTCATTCGCCAGTCCGGTGGCAATCTGAAGGTTTATTCGGAAGTCGGGCACGGCACGACGTTCAAGATCTACCTCCCGCGCTTCTACGGCGCTGCCGAACTGCCCGAGCGTCGGGAACGCTCGCAGACGGTCAAGGGAGGAAATCCCGGTGAAGTCGTCATGGTGGTCGAGGACGAGCCCCGGATGCGCGAGTTCACCGTCGAGGCCCTGCGCGAACTGGGCTATACAGTCGTCCATGCGGCGAGCGGGGTTGAGGCCCTGGCGATGATCGAAGCTGGCCAGGCGTTTGACCTGCTGCTTACCGACATCGTCATGCCGGAGATGACCGGCCGCCAGCTGGCGGACCGCGTCTCGCCGCTGCTGCCTCAGGCGAGGATCGTCTACATGACCGGCTACACCCGCAACGCCGTCGTCCATAACGGCGTCATCGATCCCGGCACCAATTTCCTGCCCAAGCCGTTCGGTCTTGATCAGCTTGCCCTGATGGTAAGAAAAGTTCTCGATAGCTGACGGACCGTTAAGACTCCTCGATTGTTGAGATCGGACGGAGTCACCTCATGTGCCATGTGCTGATCATCGAAGACGAACCACTCATTGCCATGAACATCCAGGTCATGCTGGAGGACGAAGGCGCAACATCGTTCGACTTTGCCGTCACGGAAGCGGAAGCGGTCGCAGCCGCGCTCGCGCATACGCCACAGCTGATCACATCTGACGTCAGACTATTGGAGGGGACGGGACCCGCGGCGGTCGCATCAATTCATGATCAGTTGGGGTCGATCCCGGTGATATTCATCAGCGGAACGCCACAGGACTGCGAACCCTGTAACCCGCCGGCCCTCGTCCTCGCCAAGCCAGTTCAGGCGCACGCGGTCGGAGCAGCGTTCCGTAGTCTGATGTAACGCCACCAGCCGTAGACCCATGTTCGGGCCGCCAACTACTCCTGATCCGATCGTCCCGTCCTTCGGTCCTGCCAGTCGCGCCACCAGTCTCTACCATCGGTCGGGAGGATGTCCCGGTCCGAGAGCTCCCAGAGCGTCAATTCAAGATGGCGCAACACCTGCCTGATCAGCGACGCCTCGGGCGTTTCTCCCAGTTCCGCGCAGATTCGCGTTACCCTGGCTATCTCTATCGCAAGTTGCTCGGTTTCGGTGCTCAAATCGCGTTCTCACATTTTGTCCCGCTTGCGACACCCATGACGGAGTGCGCCCCAGTTTTCAGCACGCCAGATTTCGCTTCCGCGCGATGGCTCGACTTAAGTCGCGGTGATCGAGTGTCAGCCTGAGGGGGTAGCCGAGTCGTCAGGAGGTACTGGATCGGGAGGTTTGACGGTCGGGTCGCCCGGATCGGTCGGTGGCGAGGGCTTGGGAAAACCGAAGGATGCGATCAGCCGCAGCCCCAGCACGGCGGCGTTCCTGGCGCGATGGTCGAGCGAGGGATCGAAGATGTATTGAAAGTCGGGCTGTGCCGACAGCACGGGCGACAGCTTGAACTGGTAGGTGAGTTCGACGCTGGTCTCCGCAGGAGCCAGGTCACTCGGCCGACGAGCCTGAGGACTGTTGTAAGCGCGAGCGACCGCAATACCGACGCTGTCATCCGGGCGACCGGCCCACGCCCCCTTCAACAGGAGGCCGGCTCCGACATAGCCGCTGACGACCTCGACCCTGCCATCGTCCACGCCGATCCGCCCCCAGACGCTGATCTTCTTTGTCAACGAACCTTCGGCTTCGGCATACACCCCCTGCCGATATCCCCGCTCGGCTCCGTCGAGCGTGACGGTCGAACGGCTGTATCGCCAGGCGCCGGCCGCGAAGTGCACCTTCTCGTTTGGTCGCCAGTCCATCTGCGCGATGGAGAGGCTGCCGTCACGTGGCGCGAGCCGCGCGATGACGAACGCGCGAGGACGTGCAGGATCGCCGGCGACCCCGTCCAGCAACGCGTAGCGAATGGCAAACCGCTTCCATGGCGCGACGTCGAGGCGTGCGCCGAATGCCGAAACGGGGTAGATGGAAGGACCGTTGAGGCCGCTACGCGCTAGGTCGGCTCCCACTCCATGGGAAGAGTTGATGAAGGAACCGGCAGCCGAGATCGAATCAAAATCCGCATTCAGGTCCATCAGCCCGACACGCAGCGCGATGCTGCGGTCGGCGCTGCCCCAACGCTTTTCGGCCCAAGCCTCGAACAGCCGCATCGTTGGCACGGCGTCGATCGCATCCGCCGTTTGCACGTCGCCGATGCGCTCACTGAGGCTCGAACCCGCTATGCGGAAGATCTGACCGTGCAGACTGAGGCCTTCTATGCCGAGGCGGTCAAAGGCCACCGTGCCTGAAACCTGTAGTCGATCCAAGACGACGGGCTGGCGTCGATCGCCGTCGAGGACCGCCCATCCATCGAGAATATTGCGGACCAAAACCGAAAGCACGGGAGGCGGATCGTCGGCGGCCGCAGGTGTGGCAATGGTTATTGCAGCAATCGCGGCAGCCCCAGCCAGCATATGCAGCCTAAACCTCAATAGCCTGCGCGCGCAAGATTGGGTGGCGGCAACATCAGGCAACGAAGTCGACCGCGGCTTTTCGGCCATCGCACTCTCCTCCAACTCGCAACCGCTTCTGGTAACGGTCATTTCCGGCAGCCATCTCTTTCGGTCAAAGTTAGTTTGCGGTTCACGCGCCTCCTAGCGCGGTGTTCGCGACGTCATCTCTCAGCATCATGATTGCTCTTGCGCGGTCACTGCGGGCCTCGCCTGAGTCCCGAGCCCTCTGTAGCGACATTCGAATTCAGTGGGATGATCCGCGTTAATGCCTTCAGGCTGGACCTTCGCCATTTTACAGGCGTTTCGAGGTCATCGTGGGACAAAGGGCGCGCGACGACGTGGCGGATTTGGGAGTAGGATCTTGAAATTTCTCGATCGCATGAAGCGGCTCGGTCCGGGTCTCGTCACTGGCGCGGCCGACGACGATCCCAGCGGTATCGCCACCTATTCGCAGACCGGTGCACAGTTCGGCGCCGGCCTCATGTGGACCATGACCTTGTGCTATCCGCTGATGGTGGCGGTGCAACTCGCGAGCGCCCGCGTCGGACGCGTGACCGGGGCGGGGTTGGGAAGCAGTCTCGACAAAGTCATGCCACGATGGCTGGTCTTGTTTCTTATTGGACTGGTCTTTATCGCGAACACGATCAACATCGGTGCCGATCTCGCCGCGATGGGCGAGGCTTCCGCGCTCGTTGTAGGCGGCTGGACACACGCCTTCACGGTGCTGTTTACGGTCGTCTCGCTGCTGTTGCAGCTGTTCGTCCCCTATCACCGCTATGTGAACTTCCTGAAATGGCTGACGCTGGTCCTGTTCGCCTATATCGCGCTCTTGTTCATCGTGAAGGTTGATTGGCCGACCGCGCTGCACGGGCTGGTGGTACCCACCATCGCGGGCGCCGGTGCGGTCACCACGATCGTCGCCGTCTTCGGCACGACGATCAGCCCCTACCTCTTCTTCTGGCAGGCAGCCCAGGAGGTCGAGGAATTGGAGCAGGTAAAGGAGCGAGAGCCGCTCACGCGCAAGAAGGAACAGGCGCCCGACGCGCTGAGCCGTATTCGCTGGGACACGTTCGCCGGGATGGCCGTCTCAAACATCGTCGCGCTGGCCATCATCCTCGGTGCCGCGACGACGCTGCATGCAGCCGGCAAGACCGACATCCAGAGTGCCGCCGATGCGGCCCAGGCGCTCAAGCCAGTGGCCGGCAATCTCGCATTCGCGATCTTCAGCCTGGGCATCATCGGCACCGGCCTGCTTGCGGTCCCAGTCCTCGCCGGCTCCTCCGCCTACGCCATCTGCGAAATTGGCGGCTGGACGGCGAGCCTCGAACATCAGCCCTGGCGCGCAAAGGCATTCTACCTCGTCATCACGCTTGGCATGCTGCTCGGCCTTGCGATCGACTGGTCGCCGATCAATCCGATGAAGGCATTGTTCTGGAGCGCCGTCATCAACGGTGTGGCGGCGGTGCCTGTGCTCATTGGACTGATGCTCGTCGTATCCAGGCGCAGTATCATGGGCGAGTTCGTCGCATCGCCCTCGCTCAAGTTCTTCGGATGGCTGGCGACTGGCGTGATGGCGGCGGCTGCGATCGCCATGGTCATCGTCCCCGGCTGATCCAAGGAGAGCTCGATGGAATTGATTCAGGCAATCGTCGGTCCGGACGACGGCACGCCAAGCATCGCACAATTCTGCGCCCGCGCACTTATCTTGTTCTTCTATGGCTTGCTGTGCATCCGCATCGCCGGGCGTCGCACCTTTTCCAACCTCAGTCCGCTCGACATCATCGTGGCGGTCGTGGTCGGTTCGAACGTCAGTCGCGCGATGACGGGTAAGGCCCCGTTCGTGCCGGCGCTCGCTGCCACGTTGCTCTTCGTTATCCTCCACCGTGTCATCGCGATGGCAACCGTCAGATCCAACTTCCTCTCAAAATTCGTGAAGGGAAGCGCTGTGACCCTTCTTCGCGGCGGCGAACCCGACCGTCAGGCGATGTTGCGCCATCATATCAGCGACGACGATCTGCTCGAAGGTCTTCGCATGGAGCAGCTTGAAAATCCCGCCGACGCCGAGCTCGCGACAATGGAGCGCGGCGGGAAGATAAGCGTCATTCCCAAGAGGAAGAACTAGATGGCGTCGAAACGAGCTCGTGCGTTACGGCGGTTTTCCGCATGAGCGACCTTACCGTGCTCGACCCTTGTATCGATGCGGAGGCGCTAACGTGTCGGGCCATCATTGAGACGCCGCTCGGTAGTCACGCCAAATATGATTACGACCGCGAAAGCGGGCTGTTCGAGCTGACTGGCATCCTGCCGACCGGGATCGTGTTTCCCTTGGCGTTCGGGTTCGTGCCGAGTACACTCGGCGGCGATGGCGACCCACTCGACATCCTGCTTCTGGTCGAAGATCCACTACCGATCGGCTGCCTCGTCACGGCCAAGTTGCTCGGCGTGATCAAAGCCGAGCAAACCGAAGATGGTCATACGGCGCGGAACGATCGTTTGATCGCGCGGGTGAAAGAGTCACGCCTGTTCGCCAGCATCAACGAACTGGACCAACTGGGCGACGCGTTTTCGGCCGAAATCCAGCGTTTCTTCGAAGCCTATAACGAGGTGAAGGGGAAGCGTTTCGAGGTGCTGGAGCGGGGAGATGCTGCCGCGGCGTTTGTCGTCTTGCAGGAAGCTCATCGACAGTTTCACGCGCGATCATAGGCCGTGCGACGATCCATCGATCTAGTTGCCGTGCCGGAATTCCAGGGCACGATGGACCGCAGCTGTGAGCGAAGCTCCGTCGACAGGCTTGCGCAGGAGTTCGGCGTGGGGGAAATGCGCGGCGATCCGTTCGCGGGTGGCGCCATCCGCATAAGCTGTCACGAACAGGACAGGGATTCGTCCGGCGTGACAGATCGCGACCGCTGCCTCGACGCCGTTGATGCCGGAACCCAGATTGATGTCGGACACCACCAGGCCGGGCGTCTGTTCTGACGCCTGCCGGCAGGCTTCCTTGCCGTCGGCCGCGATCGCGACGTTTTCGAACCCAGCGTCGGAGAGTAGACTTTCGATCATCCAGGCGATCATCATTTCGTCTTCGACGATCAGGACACGCGTCTCAAGCCTGGTCGCTTCGTCGCTCGACCTACCAGGCGCAATCGCCGGCGCGGGCGGTCGTTTGCCGTTGGTGGCTAGTAGCGGTTCGAGCATCTGGAGACGCATCGCCTTTCCTTATGCTTAATCCATATCAAATGAAACGCGAAACACGAGCCCGCTCAAGGACCATTCGGATGTCGCTTGGCCTTTCAGCTCGTGCCTAACGCTGAGCTGGATCATCTTGCTCCCAAAGCCTTGGCGCGTTGGCGGCACAACTGGTCCGGCAACATGCTCACACCAACTCAAGGCCACGGCCCCAGCGGTCTCGGTCCAGGAAAGATCGATGGCCCCATCGGGACTGCCCAGCGCGCCATATTTGACGGCGTTGGTAGTGAGTTCGTGCAGGATCATACTGACGCTGAGGAACTGCCGCGGCGAGAGCAGCAGGTCGGGACCCTCGATTCGCACCCGGCCATCCTCATCGCCGCAAAAGGCGCCAAGGAGCGTTTTTGCCAAGGACGTCAGTGACGCGCGCTCCCAGGTTGCCGCGCTCAGTATCTCGTGCGCATGACCGAGCGCTTGCAGCCGACCAACAAAGGCGGGCTCGAAATCCTCCAGCGACGATGAGCTCCGGGCGGTCTGATGTGCGATCGCGGAAACGACCCCAAGCAAGTTCTTTACGCGGTGGTTGAGCTCGCCAATCATCAGCTGCTGGCGGCGTTCCGCGGCGCGACGCGCGCTAATGTCTCGCAAGAAACCGAGGAACACCGGTTCACCCGACGAACTGGTGCGCGTGATCGACAGTTCAACCGGCATTTCGTGGCCATCGCGATGCAGCGCTTCGAGTTCGAGCCGGCTGTCGAGAACAACGGCGTCGCCCGACATCAGGAATCGCGCGAGGCCTTGCTCATGCGCTTCGCGAAATCGATGCGGGATGATCAGTTCGCTCATGCGCCGGCCCACGGCCTCGTCGAACGACCAGCCGAACGTGCGTTGGGCGTTATCGCTCCAGCCAGCGATCGTGCCGTCGAACCGCATCACCACGACGGCATCGAGGGCTGTCTTCAGAATTGCGCCGAGGCCGAGTGTGTCGATGTCACGCGATAAGGGCATCTAGTCTGACTAGCATCGGGCGAAGCCGCTTTCCACGGCAACCCGCCACGCTGATTACTCTCGTGGTCTCGCAAAAATAAAAGGGCCAGTGCCAAAATCACATTGTTGCAAATTAGTCTCGGGTCTCGATCGTGGAACGAACCAGCAAATCAATCACTTTTCCGACAGCCGCGCTCCTGCGGCATAGGGAGAAGAGCCATGGCGACAAAGACGCTCGAAGACCTGTTCCACGATACCTTGCGCGATATCTATTATGCGGAAAAGCAGATTCTGAAAGCGTTGCCCAAGATGGCCAAGGGTGCGCAAAGCCCCGACCTGCAAGCCGCGTTCGAGAAGCATCGCGGCGAGACCGAGGGGCAGGTCGATCGGCTCGAGCAGGTGTTCAAGATCATAAGCAAGGCCGCCCGCGGCAAGAAGTGCGAGGCGATCCTGGGCATCCTCGCCGAAGGCGACGAAATCCTCGAGGAATTCGCGGACTCGCCCGCGCTCGATGCCGGGCTGATTTCCTCCGCCCAGGCGGTCGAACATTATGAAATCACCCGCTACGGCACGCTCAAGCGCTGGGCCACCGTGCTCGGGCTGAACGATGCCGCCAAGTTGCTCGATGAAACACTGCAACAGGAAGGCGCGACGGACGAGGGCCTGACCGCGCTTGCCGATGCCGCAGCTAATGCAAAAGCAATGGAAGAAACGGCGTAACTACGGCGATCTCTATGGCGGCCGCTTAATCGGCCGGTCGCCACAGCGTTTTGGATACGTGCGTAGTAACTGACCGGAGTCTTTAGCCGCTCAGAACGCGGACTTAGCAGAGGTGAACAAACGACAGCTTTCAGGGTCGCCGGCGGGCGCTCTGTATGACCGAGACTAGGGGGCCTAGCAGCCTGTCGGCAAACCACCCAATTTCTGCCGTCCCGCGTTTTCGGAATGTACGCATCAAAGCCCACATCATGGCGTGGCCCAAGCGCGGCAAGTCGGCCGTTGCGATTACATCCCGATGCCAAGCCCTCTCCCGCAGGTGCGGCCGACCATCTCGCCCAGGCTTTGGGCGACACTGCGGCCCGGCACTTCGGGCAAGCCAAGCTGAGCTTTGCGATTGCGCAGGATCGACTCAACCTGCGGGTCCCGCTCAAGGGCTTTGGCCATGCCCAACATCCGGCCGGCGATGCGATTGGCGCTGGTCGCTTCATAATCACGCATGAAAAGTCGGCGCTGACGCTCAAGCGCTTGCCAACGCTCGACGAACTTGTCGGCCCGGAGCTGTGGATCGGCCCGCATCTCACGCTCAAGCTGGAGCGCGCGTAGTGTTGCGGCAGTCCTGCCCTGCGCGGCTTCATCAATGAGTCCATGATCGTTGGCAAACGCTGTTTCGAGATCATGGGCGGCATGCAGCCGGATCGCGTCGAGCGATGCCCTACTGGCAGCAAGCTCCTGGCGATTCTCGGGCGTATAGGGATCGCCAACGCTATGGGCGAAGCGCATGTCGCGAACGATCTTGCCGTGCCGCTCGATGGCGAGCGGCAAGTCGGCACGCGGCGAACCGACCAGAGATGGCGTCTGCGGCGAGGACTCAAGCGGCGTGGCAGTCAGACTCAGCCCCGCGAACGGATCGCGCGCCGGTGCGGCAGGTGACTGCTCAGGACCTGGCGACCGTAGTACGATCAGCCGCCGATCTGCGAACTCCCGCGCATAGTCGGACGCCATATCCTTGGTACGCTCACGCGATAGCATGCGCACCAGCTTCGCATCATCTGCAAAGTCGTCACGTCCATAATACAGTTCTACCCCATCGCGATGGCGCGACAGCGCGACATAGCTGGCATGACGATCAAGCCCAGGTGTCGCCAACACATGAACTCGGTCGACGGTCATGCCCTGGGCCTTATGGACGGTGGCTGCGTAGCCGTGGTCGATGGCGGCGTAGTCCTTCAAATCGAAAGCGACCGGACGGCCGTCGTCGAGCATCACTGCCATTCGCGTGTTCGTCACGCTCTCGACGATCCCTAGCGAACCATTCTTCACACCCAGGCTACGCTCGTTACGACCGAACACGACCCGATCGCCCGCGGCAAGTCGGCGCTCGCCCTTCTCGACATTGAGCAGGATATCGGCCCCCAGTAGTCCGGCCGCGCGCAAGCGTTCGCGTGCACGTTGGTTCAGCGCTTCGACTTCGTCATTGGTGTGCGTTAGGATGATACGGCTCGCGCCTGGTGCTTCACGCCGTTGCGCATCCCAGCGGTCGATCAAATCTGCACGCGCTTGCTCTCGCGTGTCTGCCGCGTGAACCATCTCGTGGTCGCGATAGGCCGCGATCGCCTCGCCGGTCCGCTCCGTCGCGAGGTACCGTGTCGCCTGACGCTGCCAGTCCTCGCGCTGACGGCGGATGTCGGTGATCTCAACGCTGCCATGCCGCTCGGCGATCGAGCGGAACGCGGCGCCCGCTTCGATCGCTTGCAGCTGCTCGGGATCGCCGACCAGCACGACCTTGGCGCCGCGTTTGTGCGCTTCGCTGATGACGCGTTCCATCTGGCGCGTGCCGATCATCCCGGCCTCGTCGATCACCAGCACGTCGTTTGCTGATAGCAATTCTCTGCCCTGATCCCATTGATGTTCGAGGCTAGCGATCGTGCGTGACGGAATGCTCGAACCGTGCTCCAGATTTTCAGCAGCGATGCCGGACAGCGCGCATCCTTGAACACTGTAGCCGACACCCTCCCAAGCTTCGCGCGCAACGCCCAGCATTGCTGATTTACCAGTACCGGCGTAGCCAACGACCGCGCTTAGACCGCGCCCGCTCGTGACATGGTCGAACGCGCCGCGTTGCTCCGGCGACAGCACCATCCCGCGCATCTCGGCCCGCGCCAATGCGTATTTGCAATGCTGGTCGGGCACGCCGTGCCGCCGACCTGCTTCCAGCGCCGCAGTCGCCCGCTCAAGCCGTTGCTCGGTCGCGACCATGTCGCGGCTGCTGAACCGATCCTCGCCGCGCCCATCTGTGCCGAGCGCAACCAGTTCAGGGCACGCTCGCACCGCACTCATCGCGCGATCGAACTGGTCTTTGTCGTCGCTGTGGCGATGCACGAACATCGCGAGATCACGGCTCGTAAACGTCGCTTGGGTGCGCGTGATGGCATCGATCGCGATCGCCGGATCGGCGATGATCCGCTCGCCGTTCGCTCGCGCGATGGCGTGATGCTCGACCAGCCGCTCGGCATCAACTCCCTGCCCTGCCATGCGCGACGCAGCCGGGCCGATCTTGTGCTGCGGCTCGAGGTCGATCCCTTGCGCTTCGAGACTGCAGTGGTCGACGCGTGCATCGATGTCGAGCTCGGCGAGCCGAGCGTTCACATGCTCAGCCCAGGCCTCGCGCCAATGCTGGAGCAGATCAGTGCGGTTCCAGTCGCGGACCTTGGCGCCAAACCCACCGTCGCCCACCTCGCGCGTTGTCAGCATCACGTGCGCATGCGGCTTGGGCTCGCCGTCTGCGCCCACATCCCGATGGACGTTAAGATCGGCGATCATACCGCGATCGACGAACTCTGCCTGGACGAACTCGCGCGCCAAGCGAATGCCCTCGGGCTGGTCCAGTTCGCGTGGGATCGCAAACTCGATCTCGCGCGCAAGTTGCGAATCCTTACGCAGTTCGACGGTTTCGACCTCGTTCCACAGCCGCTCGCGATCCGACAGATGCTCCGGCGCGCCGTCGGGCAGCAGAACTTCGGAATAAACGACGCCGGCTTTGTTCGAGAAGTCGTGATGCCGATCAATCCGCTCATCATGCAGCCGCGAGGCCGAACGGTACGCGGCAGCGGCGAGTGCTGACGATCCGTTGGCGCGGGAGATGACCTTTGCGGAGAAATGGTAGATCGCCATGGCGGCGATCCATCTACTCCTGAACGAGCACGTCGGCACGACGTATAAGCGCGCCCTCACACGAAAATTCCTGTGAGGGACTGACTGGTATCAGGCTGTCCCGACGCCCCTACAGCGCCGATCCAGCGGCTCGATTATGATGGCACATCACCTCAACGGAGACGTGTGATGCGCAAACCCCGCGACTACGATGCCGAACTCAAAGCGCTCGACGACAAGGCGAAGCAACTTCGACAGCGCAAGGTGCAGCAGCTCGGCGATCTGCTGGTGGCGACCGGCGCCGACGGCTTACCGATCGAGCAACTGGCCGGAACATTGCTTGCCGCCGTCGAAACCGCGGATGCCGCCACGAAGGAGGGTTGGAGCAAGCGCGGCGCGGCGTTCTTTCAATCGACAAGCGGTAGCGCCGCTCGCCGCAATAGTGGCGGCGCGCGCGGCGCTTCGGCGGGTGACAGCGGCACGGAATCGTCTGCTGGCGGCACGAGCGCGAAGTGATTCGCGAGCCTGGCAAGTGAAGCGCCGCGAGCGGACGCGCCAGTTGATCGAGCTAGGCGGATTAGTCTCCAAAGCGGGGCTTATCGAACTTACCGACGACGACCGCGCTGTGATGTTCGGATTGTTTGTCGAAGCGGCAGCCGCGTTGCGTGACGAGCGCCGCGATAACGCTCTAACGCTATGGCGGCGGCGCGGTAAACGAGCATTCCAGGCGGAGGCCGATGGAGAAGCAGCTTCAATAGAGCCGGTGCCACCATCGTTTGCGTAGCGCTCGTCGGTTCGAACCGAACGCAAGGGCGGCTATCGCACGAGATATTTCACGCTCGACCCGTCGAACACTGACGCCAGTGCGACGCGCAATTTCGTCGTAGCTCATGTCGTCGATGCGGTGCGCCAGAAACACTTCGCGCGTGAAACGTGGCCGTGCCATTAAAGCAGCTTGCATGGCTTCCAATTGCGCAGATGTCGCCTCGACCGGGGGCGCTTCTTCGAGTCCCACAGTGCGCAAATACGCCGATCTTGCGCGCTCGCTGAGATCGTCCATGCTACCGCCGCCGTACCGCCGGCCGAGCGTGCCCCGTCACGTCGCGAACGCGGTCGAGCAGCGATCGCACGAGTGGCTGAATGTCGTCGAGTGCGAACGCGAAATTAGGATCGACCTCCCGCATTCCGGCGTTTCGCCATTTGCTGTATGGCGACAAAGCAGCAGCTAGCGTTGCAAGGTCGGTCGAATGAAAACCGAGACCCGTCGCGTTGGCGAGCGTCAGAGATTTTTCGATGAAGAGTCCGAGGTTGCGCGCACACCATTGGTCGGCAAAACCGACGTCCAGCAGATGCGAGCTCAATCCGAGCTGCATGACGATGCCGGTTCGATAAAGCGTATCAGCCAGCGGCCCTGCCCTCTCTCCACAACTCCGAAAAAAGCTCTCGGCATTATGATAACGGAACCGGCTCAATCGACGGCCCTCGAAGCTACGCTCTAAAGTGATTGGTTGATCGCTTGACCGGCCAAACAATCCGTACGTTTGCGCGCCTGACATCGGCGCGCCACCCGCGACCGACCCGATCGAAACTGCAGCCAAACTGCTCAATAGAGTCCGACGTGAAGTCGCCGATCGTTGCCCGCCGGAATCAGCGAAAGTGTAGATTGTCGACATCGCCACGGATCCTCGCCTTTGCCCGGCACCTCACTTTACAAGCACCGATGCCATTAAAGGACATCCTTTATAGACACGTCGCGATAAATTCGCAATAAGGGATGTCCTTTATTCAGCTTCTGATTGATTGCGGCCGATGCACAGTTACGACGACGGAATGGGAAGGCCGCCACTCAAGGTCAAAAAGACCGTCATCCGCTTGCCGGATGGCTTGGCAGAGCGCATCGACAAAATCGTCGGACCGCGCCGTCGCGCGGAGTTCATTCGGAAGGTGGTAGAGCAAGAAGTCGAGCGGCTTGAAAAGCAGCGCGACTAAGCGGCGCCCGAGATTCAACCGGCATGGAATTGGCTCTAATCATCCCTTGATCTGAACTTATCGAACGTACGAAAGTGGTGGGAAGCGGACAAATATCTATCCGACGAGATGTTCGATCGTTTCACCCGTTCCGGGGTCAGTAGGCGTTCCGGTCGGCCAGTATTTGATCGGCCATCTGCGGCATGATCTCGTAGAATATGCCTGCGACTTGTATCGCAATCTCGCTCTTCAGAAGCGGCATGGCCTTGGCCAGTGTCTGCGAAAGCTGCAGCGTGAAGTCGGCGTCGATCTCGTCGCGAGAGTGCGTCGCAATCGTCACGTCATCATGATAGAAACCCACCTGCTTTGATCGATCCAGCTCGATCGCAGCGACGCGTTCGAAAAATCGTCGCTCGTCAGAATTTATGAAAGCGGTCGCCAGCTCAACCATCATCACCGGCTGGCTGACCTCACCCGCGAAGAACCTTCGGTAGAAAGGTAGCACTTTCTCGGCGATTAGCAGGCACGCGACCGCCATCTGCTTCTGGATATGAGCCGATCGCTTCTGCCTCGTAATGGTCACGCCGAGCTGCTTCCAACGGACCTGGATGGCCTTCCCAAGTTCCTCCAGCGCGAGGACGTTCAGCGCAAATGCGCGCGGATATCGTTCCGCCTTTACCAGCAGTATCGCGTCGTCGATCAGGCCGCCGCAGTTCTCGATAATCGGCTGTATCGCCTTCAGATCGTCGTCTGTCATCGACTAGGCCCTGTTTATTGGTGACGTGGCAAAGATATCCTCAGCCGTAGTCACGCTTTTCCGCCGGATACCGTAGCCACCTTGCCCGCACCGATCGAGCCAATACCGGCGGCGAATGTCCGCTATTGGGTCGGGAGCCGACTGACAGCTTCGCGCCCCTCTCCGGTCATTCAACAGAAGAAGTCTCGAACCCAAAAGCGGACGATTTACAGGGAGTTTGCAGACGACCGCCATTGAGCGTCAGCTGCCTAAGGCGACCGGGTTGACCGCTCGGAGATGAGGCGCCCCCGTCAGCGGTGCTATGACCGGTACGCTATTCCACAGCTTCGTCCGGATTGTAATCGCGGCCCTCGTGCGTCAGCTTTTCTGTTTTCCGTGGGTCGTCGCTGGTGACACCAGATTCAGCGCCTTCGCCCTGCGTCGAAGGACGAGTTTTTTGGTCATCATGCTGATGGGATTCGTCGCCGCCATTCGATGAGCTGCCCTCATCCTCTCCATCGCCCGATGACGCCGCGTTGGAGGGACGCTGGCTGGTCATTTTGGTATCATCGTCTGCTATGCCGGCTCCTGGCTTGCATTACATCGGGGCCGGGGACCAAGGGGGCTCCCCGGCTCACACTCGCATTCAGAGAAGGGCGAGCGCCCACGCTTGATAACGCTCCACCCGAGACTACCGCATTAAAGCAAATTACTTTTCGCGGTCCGAGTCCACCTGGCGTCATGCCAGCGTGAGGCAGGCACAACGATCGATCATCACATACTGACAACCCAAGTGAGCCAACAACAACGCGCTGGTGGGCGATCTCAGACCTGGGGCGATCACCATCTCGCGGAGATGGACGAACAACACGCGTATTCCGGCATCGTTGTCGGCTTCGACGCCGCAGCCGAGGCAAAGACGCCCCAGTTCGATCTCGGCGCACATGATGTCGCGCGCGACCTGAGTAGCGTGGTAGCGCGCCGCTTTATATCGGCCAGCTCAATGCCCTCAAATCACTCGTCACTTTGCCGCATTCATTTAGATGAGAGAAGAGTCGCATTGCGCCGTCTAACCGACCGACCGCCGCTTGAGCGGTTCTGGTTTTTGTCCGTCCGGTAATATCTCAGCAAGGCGACTATGGACCACCTCGGCGTTGAACGGTTTGGCGATGAACTCAGCACCTTCTGGCAGGTCGCCTTCGCCCGGCCGCACGTTGCCGCTTGCGACCAAAATGCCGATCTCAGGCCATCGTCTGGAGACCTCACGCGCGAGGCACAGACCATCACGGCCGTCGCCGAGCTGCACATCCGTGAAAAGGAGAGCGATACTCTCCCAACGCTTTTCAAGCTGTCCGATCGCCTCGACTACGTCAGCCGCATCCAGGCAGCGGAATCCAGCATTTTCGACAATGTCGCACGCATCCATCCGGATGAATGGATCGTCGTCGACGACTAACGCGAACGGTGTCGTTTCATCAGTCATCGCGCCTCAATGCGCAATTAACCTACATTGTTTCATCCGTGTACGGCGACGTATTCAGCGACGCGCTTTTCGTGAAGAAGCGCAAGGTCAAGATGGGCTTTTCGAGTCGTCGGGTCGCCGGCCGCTGCGGCAGCGCGCTGATAGGCGGCTCGAGCGCGGTGATGGTCGCAGTGGAAGCACATGCCAGGATGATTATCCGGTGTTCTCGGTTTGGTCCATTGATAACGGTCAAGGTCGATCTGACCGGTCGTGCAGAATTCCGCTGCTTACGAGCGCTTGGCTGACAGCTGCGCGCCACGCGCCGGGAGCAGGCTCAGCCGCCGGTCAGCGATCTCGGCCCTCGGCTCCGCTACTTGCTATAAAGCCGCTGTCCACCGGTAATCAGTCGATATTTCTCGGTCGTGACGATCACAACGCGGTGCAGGGCGGCGCGCCGGCATTGCGTTAGTTTATGGCCGCTGCCGATCAGTCGTGTAACGCGTTGACCTAAAGAGAGGCAGCCGGCACCATGACCCAGCGGATTCACGGATCGGGCGAGATGGCCGACCGCAGCCGTGCGTTCGACTGGGCGGCGACCCCGCTCGGGCCGATCGAGCGTTGGCCCGAACCTTTGCTCACTGCGGTGGAAATGATGATCGCGGCGCCGCATCTCGCCAGCCTGGCGGTCGGCGCGGAGCGCATCTTTCTCTACAACGACGAAGCGATCCGGCACTACGGCGACAAGCATCCGGGCGCGCTCGGCCGACCGCTTGGAGAGGTCTTCGCGCACGAATTTGCCGCGGTCGCGCGTGTCTACGATCGGGTGTTTGCAGGCGAGAGCCTGCATATCCCGGCACAACCGCTCGATCCCGCCGAAACCGGCACGGTCGAAGTGTTCGACGCGTATCTGACGCCGGTCCGCGATGCCGGGGGTGCGGTGATCGCCGCCTATATGAATGGCATCGCCACCAGCGAACGACGGCGCGCGGCGTTGGCGCTGCGCGAAAGTGAGGAGCGGCAGGCGTTCCTGCTCGCGCTCGGCGACGCGATGCGCAAGGGCGATACCGCCGAGCGGGTGGTCGCCAACGCGTCGCGGATGCTCGGCGAGCATCTGCACACTTCGCGCATCGTCTTCGCCGAGATCGACGACGCGGCCGGGGTCGCGCATATTCGCGAAGGGTGGACTGCCGAAGGAGCGCAGACCCATCCCGCCACGCTGCGGCTGGACGATTTCGGCGGGCCGATGCTGAGGGACCTGCGCGCCGGCAAGACCGTCCGCTACGACGATGTCGGCGACCCGCCTTATGCCCGCCCCGATCTTGCCGCGCTGGCCGCGATCGGCGTGGGCGCGGGATTGAGCGTGCCGCTGATGGCCGCCGGGCGTTTCGTGATGAACCTCAACGTGCATCAGCACGAACCGCGCCATTGGACCGACGCCGACGTGGCGCTGGTCGAGGATGTAGCAGAGCGCGTCTGGGCGGCGGTCGAACGCGCGCGCGCCGAAGCGGCGCTGCGCGAAAGCGAAGAGCGGCAAGTGTTCCTCCTCAGGCTCAGCGACACGCTGCGGCCACTGGCCGACCCCATCGAGATACAAGAAGCTGCCGTGCGGCTGCTGGGAGAGCAATTGCAGGTCAGCCGGGCTGGCTATTACGAAGTCGAGGCCGATGAAGACACGTTCTTCCTGACCGCTCGATGGGAGCGGGAGGTGATCCCGCTGCCCGACCGCATGCTGGTCAGCGATTTCGGCGACGACATTCGCGAAGGCTACCGTGCCGGGCGCACGATGGCTTTCAGCGACACCGAGCGCGACGCAGAGACCCTGGGCAATCTCTCGGCGCACCGTGCCGTCAAGGTCAGGGCATGGATCGGTGTTCCACTGGTCAAGGGCGGTCGCTGGTTCGCGGCGGTTGGGGTTCATTCGATCGTCCCGCGAGACTGGACGCCCGCCGAGATAAGCCTGGTGGAAGAAGTCGGCGAGCGAACATGGGCAGCCGTCGAGAGGGTTCGCGCAGAGGCCGCGTTGCGCGACAGCGAGACGCGCTACCGCCTGCTGTTCGAAACGATCGAAGAAGGCTTCTGCCTGTGCGAGAGGGTGCCCGGCGAGCCGATCGATTATCGCTATCTGGTCGTCAATCCGGCATTCGATCGCCAGAGCGGGCTCGACCACCCGGTCGGCAAGACGATACGCGAGATCGTGCCCGGTATCGAGGAAACGACGATGCAGACCTATGCGCGGGTCGAGGCGACGGGCCAGGCCGAGCATTTCACTACCTATGTCGCCGCGCTCGACCAGTGGTTCGATGTGGAGACGCTCCCCGCCGAACGGGCCGGCCGCATCGCGATGCTGTTCCGCAATGTCACCGACCGAAGGCGCGCCGAAGCGGCACTGCGCAATAGCGAGGAGCGTCAGTCGTTCCTGCTCGAATTCAGCGATGCCCTGCGCGCGGAGGCGAGCGCCGAAGCGGTCGGCGATCGCGCCGTCCGCATGATCGCCGACGAATTGTCGCTGGACCGCGTGTATATCGTCAGCGCGAATTTGGATGAAGGTGAGATCGCCGTCACCAACGAGGTCCGGCGTGATGATTTGCCGCCCATGCTCGGCCGTTACGGCACTTCGGATTTCCCCAACGCCCTCAAGGAATTCCTCCAACAGCCGATCGTCTACAGCGACGTCCGCACCGATCCCCGGCTGACCGACACCGATCGGCAGTCTTTCGCCGGACTGTGTGCCGCCGGCTTTGTCGCGGTGCCGGTCAGGCGTGGGCGGGAAGGGCTTATATGGGCCGCCGGCTTCGTATCCACCGAACCGCGCCAGTGGACGACGGATGAGATCGTCCTGCTCGAAGAAGCGACCGAACGCACCTGGGCCGCGGTCGCGCGCGCGCGTTTCGAAGCGGCACTGCGCGAAAGCGAGGACCGGCTTCACCTTGCGCTGGCGTCCGCCGATCTGGGAACGTTCGTGTGGCATGTCGCCGAGGACCGAACCGAGGAGGATGCGCGTGCGCGGGCGCATTTCGGCCTGCCGCCTGATGGCACGGTTTCGCTGGCGGAAGCGCTCGCCACGACCTTTCACCCCGACGACGGTCCGCGCTACGCCGCCGCGGTCGCACGCGCGGTCGATCCGGCTGGACCCGGCACGTTGGAGGAGGAATATCGCATCCAGACGTCCGACGGCGAAGAGCGGTGGATGTCGACCCGGGCGATCACCACGTTCGAAGGCTCGCCACCGGTCGCAAGCCGACTTACCGGCGTGCTCGCGGACATTACTGGGCGCAAGCGCGCCGAAACGGCGCTGCGCGAAAGCGAGTCGCGGCTCAAGCTGTTGATGGAAGGCGTTCCACAGCTCGTCTGGCGCGCGGTCGACGGCGGGCATTGGACCTGGGCGAGCCCGCAATGGACCGAGTTCACGGGACAATCTGACGCCAACAGTCACGACTTCGGCTGGCTCGACACGGTCCACTCCGACGATCGTGAGCGCGTGAAGGAGGTCTGGGCGGGCGCGGTCGAGCGCGGCGAGTTCCACGCCGATTACCGCATCTGCAACGCGTCGCAGCATCGCTACACCTGGTTCCAGACGCGCGCGACGCCGGTGCGCGACGAACATGGCGAGATCATCGAATGGCTCGGCACCTCGACCGACGTCGACGACTTGCGCGATTTGCAGAACCGTCAGCAGGTTTTGGTCGCCGAGCTACAGCATCGCGTGCGCAACATTCTGACGATCGTGCGGTCGGTGTTCGGCCGCACTGTCGAGGCGGGCGGTCCGATCGAGGAGATCGCCGACCATTTCAGCGGGCGACTCGCGGCGATGGCGCGCACCCAGGTGATCGTGACGCAGAGCGCGCACGGGAAGGTCGACCTCGAGAACCTGATCCGCGACGAACTGTTGAGCGTCGGCGTCGGCGATAGTTCCAGCGTCACGATCGCCGGGCCCGACGTCGCGCTCGATTCGAAAACGGCGGAATCACTGGGTCTGGCGATCCACGAGCTGACCACCAACGCGGTCAAATATGGCGCGCTCAGCAAGAAGGGCGCCCGGCTGACAATCGACTGGACCACCAACATAGGTTATGGAGGCAGCGAAACCCTTGACCTTACATGGAAAGAACAGGGTGTGCCCGCGATGCCGGTCGCGCCGAGCCGTTACGGGTTCGGTCGCGAGCTGATCGAAGAGGCGTTGCCGTATCGGCTAGGGGCCGAGACAAAGCTGGAATTCCGGGGCGGCGGCGTATGCTGCTCCATATCCTTGCCGTTGCCCGGTACGGGCGCGTCCGCGGCTGATGCTTGAAAGGGGCAACGACGTGGCCGGGAATTTGGCCGGAAAGCGCATATTGGTGGTCGAGGACGAATATTTCATCGCGTCCGACCTGAAGGCCGCGCTGACGCGGGCGGACGCGATCGTCGTCGGGCCGGCGGGCAACCTCGACCGCGCGCTGGCGCTGGCGGAGGGCGAGGTCGATGCCGCGCTGCTTGACGTCAACCTCGAAGGGTCGTTTTCCTATGCGATCGCCGACCGGCTGGCGGCGCGCGACGTGCCCTACCTGTTCCTGACCGGCTATGACAGCTGGGCGCTGCCCGACGCCTATCGCGACGCACCGCGCGCGGCCAAGCCGTTCTCGACCCCGGCGGTGCTCGACATGGTCGAACGATTGATCGTCACGGAGAAGACGCCATGACCGCCCTGCCCGCGCCCCGCGACGATGCCCCGCCCGCATTGCGGCGGATCGCGGCGCTGGCCCCGCTCACCCAGGCCGCCAAGGCTGCACTGGCCGACGCGATCGGTCGCGCGCTACGCGTGCCGGCCCGGCGCGAACTACTAACTGAGGGCAAGCCGATCACCGAGATGCGGATGATCGTCTCCGGCTGGGCGGCGCGGGCGCGCATCCTGCCCGATGGCCAGCGCCAGTTCATGAGCTTCCTGTTCCCCGGCGACCTGATCGGCTATTGCCGCCAGCCGGCGCCGCTCGCGGTGTCGACGGTGGTCGCGCTGACCGACCTGACCGTCTGCACGCCGCCGGCCGAAGGCGATCATCCCTCGCTCTGCACTGCGTACACGATCAGTGCGGCGATCGAGGAGGCGTATCTGCTCGCCAATATCACCCGGCTCGGGCGGATGAGCGCGCAGGAGAGGATCTACGACCTGTTCCTCGAATTCCACGAACGACTGGCGCTGGCGGGGCTGGCGGTCGGCGGCGCGTTCGAGCTGCCGTTGACGCAGGAGATGCTCGGCGATGCGCTCGGGCTGACATCGGTCCACGTCAACCGCATGATCCAGGCGGCGCGGCGCGACGGCGATATCGAATGGCGGGGCGGACATTTGAAGCTCCGCCATCCGCGCGAGCTTGCACGCCGTTTAGGGCGCCACCCGACGCGGATATCAGCCGAGCAGTAAATTGGTCCGCTTTCACGCTGCTCTGCCCGAAAGCCGGCAGTCTGCAAACGGCCCATGTCCGGACACGACGCAAGTCGAGTGCCCGTGCCCCAGTTGGTTCCGCCAAATCCCGATGGCAAAATGGTATATCTGATGGTACGGGGACCGGGCCGAATGCGAATTTCGGTAATTTATGAATACCTTGCCGCGTCGACCGGGTGACCGTAGGGGTCACCAAAGACTCAAATCGTCCGGGGGACGATTTGTGCTTTGGTGACGGGAGCGCAAGCGACCTCACCACGTCGTAACTAGGGATAGCTGACCGAATGCTCACCTCCCTACTCGCCGCCCTTCTGCAAATGGCTACTGCACCGGCCCCGGCCGCCTGCACCGCCGTCGCGCCGCCGCCGGCCGACCTCGCGGCGTGGCGCACGACCGACGCCGCCGCGCTGACCATCGGCCAGCCGACGACGCTGACGCTCACCCCAGCCGCCGCCACCGCCTTCGCGATCACGCCCGACCGCGCGCCGGCGCCGGGTAGCTTTGGTGGCGTCGTGCCGCTGACCGTGACGACCTACGGAACCTATCGCGTCGCGCTGTCGGCGGGCGCGTGGATTGACTTGATCGATCCGGCGAAGACGTCGCTCAAATCGGTCGCGCATACCGAGGGACCGGCTTGCTCCGGCATTCGCAAGATCGTCGACTTCACGCTCGCGCCGGGTCGATACACGCTGCAATTGTCGAGCGCGAAGGCCGCGTCGATCCGCGTGCTGGTCGCCCCGCGCTGAGGCGCCGTCACGACAAAATAAGGTCGCGGCGGCGCAACAACTGCGATCGTTGCGCGTTCGAAACCGATAAGTTTTGCGACAAACCCTTGTTTGACTCGCTCTTTTCGGGGAACCATCTGCCGCTCATGCCCTCCTCGTCCCCGCTCCGACGCGCCGCGCCCGCGCTCGTCGCCCTGTCGCTGATGTTCCTGGCCGCTTGCGGAAAGAGCGACGATTCCGCCGGTGGTGCCGGCGGGCGGCGCGGGCAGCAGGGGACGCCGGAGGTCGGCTACATGGTCGTGCGGACGACCGCGGTGCCGCTGGTGACCGAACTGGCCGGGCGGACCAACGCGTCGGCGATCGCCGAGGTGCGGCCGCAAGTCTCCGGCATCATCCACCGCCGCTTCTTCACCGAAGGCAGCTACGTGAAGAAGGGCCAGCCGCTCTACCAGATCGACCCCAGCCTCTATCGCGCCGCCGCCAATCAGGCGTCCGCCAACCTGTCGAGCGCGCAGGCCGCGTCGGAGGCGGCACGGATCAAGGCGGACCGCTATCGCCCGCTCGCGCAGGCGCAGGCGGTCGCGCAGCAGGATTACACCGACGCCGCCGCTTCCGCGCGCCAGGCCAGCGCCTCGGTCGCGCAGAACCGCGCGGCACTGGAGACGGCGAAGATCAACCTGCGCTTCACCACCGTCCCTGCGCCGATCAGCGGCAAGGTCGGGCGGTCGCTGTTCACCGAGGGTGCGCTGGTGACGGCGAGCCAGACCGATCCGCTGGCGACGATCACCGCGCTGGACCCGATGTACGTCGACATCCAGCAGAGCTCGACCGATCTGCTCGCGCTACGCCGTGCGCTGGCGAGCGGCGGCGTGATCCCGGCGCGGGCGAACGTGCGGCTGCTGCTCGATGACGGCAGCGCCTATGGCTATGCCGGCACGGTCGAGTTCAGCGAAGTGACCGTCGACACCTCGACCGGCACCGTTACGCTGCGCGCCAAATTCCCCAATCCGCAGGGGCTGCTGTTCCCCGGCATGTTCGTCCGCGCGAGCTTCGCCCAGGCGACCGATCCCGATGCGGTGCTGGTCCCGCAGCAGGCGGTGACGCGCGATCCGAAAGGCAATGCGCAGGTCTACGTCCTCGGTGCCGACAACAAGGCGCAGACGCGCGCGGTGACGACGCAACGCACGATCGGTGCCTATTGGGTGGTGACGAGCGGGCTCAAGCCCGGCGACAAGATCATCACCGAGGGCGTCGGCAAGCTGAAACCGGGTCAGGCGGTCAAGCCGGTTCCCGCAGGGTCGCCGCAGAAGATCCGCTCGGGCGGCGGCAAGGACGGGCAGAAGGGCCAGGACGGCAAGAGCGGGACCGGCAACGGCCGGGCGGGCTGACCCGCCATGTCCAGGATTTTCATCGACCGGCCGATCTTCGCCTGGGTCATCGCGATCATCATCATGCTGGTCGGCGCGGGGTCGATCTTCAGCCTGCCGATCGAGCAGTTCCCCGACGTCGCCCCGCCGACCGTCAACATCCGCGCGACCTATCCCGGCGCATCGGCCGAAACGCTGGAAAACAGCGTCGCGCAGGTGATCGAGCAGCAGCTCACCGGGATCGACGGCCTGCTCTATTTCCAGACCAACTCGTCGTCGCGCGGCCAGGTGTCGATCAGCGTCACGTTCGCGAAAGGCGTGAACCCCGACATCGCGCAGGTGCAGGTCCAGAACAAGGTGCAGCAGGCGCTGAGCCGCCTGCCGCAGCAGGTCCAGCAACAGGGCTTGACGGTCACCAAGTCGAACCCCGACTTCCTGCTGATCGCGGCGATCTACGACACCACCGACCGCTCCACCAACATGGACGTGTCGGATTACTTGGTGTCGAACCTGCAGGATTCGCTCGGCCGCCTGAAGGGCGTCGGCGATACCAACGTGTTCGGCTCGCAATATGCGATGCGCATCTGGCTCAACCCGGCGAAGCTCGCCGCGGTCGGTCTGATGCCGGGCGACGTGGTGACCGCGATCACCGCGCAGAATGCCGAGGTCGCCGCCGGTGAGATCGGTGCGGTGCCGAGCGCACCCGACCAGTATCTCGACGCGACCGTCACCGCGCAGTCGCGCCTGTCGACCCCGGCGCAGTTCGCCAACATCGTCCTGAAGACGCAGACCGACGGATCGACCGTCCACCTGTCCGACGTCGCGCGGATCGAACTCGGCGCGGAAAGCTATGCCTCGATCAGCCGCGTCAACGGCCATCCCGGCGCCGGTATCGCGATCAGCCTGGCCCCCGGCGCCGACGCGCTGACCACGGCGGAAATCGTCAAGAAGGCGATCGAGGACGCGTCGAAGAACTTCCCGCCCGGCTACGCCTACGATTTCCCCAACGATTCGACGACCTTCATCAAGCTGTCGATCGAGGACGTGGTGAAGACCTTGTTCGAGGCGATCGTGCTGGTCGTGATCGTCATGTTCGTGTTCCTGCAAAGCTGGCGCGCGACCCTGATCCCGACGATCGCGGTGCCGGTCGTGCTGCTCGGCACGTTCGGAGTGTTCTCGGTCGCGGGTTTCTCGATCAACACGCTGACCCTGTTCGGGCTGGTGCTCGCGATCGGCCTGCTCGTTGACGACGCCATCGTCGTGGTCGAGAATGTCGAGCGCGTGATGGAAGAGAATCCCGACATGACGCCGCGCGAGGCGACGATCAAGTCGATGGGCGAGATCCAGATCGCGCTGATCGCAATCGCGCTGGTGCTGTCGGCGGTGTTTCTGCCGATGGCGTTCTTCGGTGGATCCACGGGCGTGATCTACCGCCAGTTCTCGCTGACGATCGTGTCGGCGATGGTGCTGTCGGTGATCGTCGCGCTGATCCTGTCGCCGGCGCTGACCGCGACCCTGCTGAAGCGCAAGCAGGACGAGAACCACGACACCTGGATGTACCGCAAGACGGAGCGCGCGCGGAACTGGTTCAACGACCGGTTCGACCGGATGGTCGTGTGGTACACCGATCGCGTCAAGCGCGTGGTCGATGGAAAGTGGCTGTTCCTGGCGATCTATGCCGCCACGCTCGCGATCCTGGTGATCCTGTTCCTGCGCCTGCCGACCGGCTTCCTGCCGACCGAGGACCAGGGCTTCGCGCAGGTCCAGTTCAACCTGCCCGCCGGCGCCACGATCAACCGCACGCAACAGGCGCAGAAGGCGATCGAGGATTATTTCCTCAAGACCGAGGGCAAGAACGTCTCCGCGATCCTGTCCGTGGCGGGCGCGTCCGGCGGCGGCGGCGGCGGCCAGAATGCCGGCCGCGGCTTCGTGTCGCTGGCGCCGTGGGACGACCGTAAGGGCAGCGACAACAATGCCGATGCGATCACGCGCCGCGCCAACCGCGCGCTGGCGGGCCTGCGCGACGTCGAATTCTACGCGACCGTCCCGGCGGCGGTGCGCGGGCTGGGCCAGTCGGCCGGCTTCACGATCGAATTGCAGAATACCGGCGGCCTGACCCGGCAGCAGTTCCTGGCGGCGAAGGACCAGTTGCTCGCCGCCGCCCGCGCCGATCCCGACCTCGCCGCGGTGCGCCCGACCGATCTGCCCGACCAGCCGACGCTGAAGGTCGATATCGACCCCCAGAAGCTGTCGGTGCTGGGGTTGAGCCAGAGCGACGTCAACACGACGCTGTCGACCGCCTGGGGCGGCCGCTATGTCAACGACTTCAACGATCGCGGCCGCGTGAAGCGCGTGTACGTGCAGGGCGATGCGCCGTTCCGCTCCTCGCCCGAGGATATCGGCCAGTGGTTCGTGCGCGGATCGACCGGCGCGATGGCGCCGTTCAGCTCGTTCGCGACGACCGGCTGGTCGAACGCGCCGACCTCGCTCAGCCGCTTCAACGGCATCTCGTCCTACGAGATTTCGGGACAGGCTGCGCCGGGCAAGAGCTCGGGCGACGCGCTCAACAAGATGGAGGCGCTGGCCGCCAAGATCCCGGGCGTGTCGACCTCGCTCGCCGGCGTGTCGTACCAGGAGCGGTTGTCGGGCGGCCAGGCGCCGTTGCTCTATGGCCTGTCGATCCTGGTCGTGTTCCTGTGTCTCGCGGCGCTCTATGAAAGCTGGACGATCCCGATCGCCGTGCTGCTCATCATTCCGCTCGGGCTGGTCGGCGCGGTGTTCGCCGTCACGCTGCGCGGGTTGCAGAACGACGTGTATCTGCAGATCGGTTTGCTGACGACGATGGGCCTCGCCGCCAAGAACGCGATCCTGATGATCGAGTTCGCCGAACAGGCCGAGAAGCAGGGAAAGCGGGTGATCGACGCCGCGCTGGAGGCCGCGCGCATTCGACTCCGCCCGATCTTGATGACCAGCTTCGCGTTCATCTTCGGCGTGCTGCCGCTGGCGATCTCGACCGGGGCCGGCGCCAACAGCCGGATCGCGATCGGCACCGCGGTGATCGGCGGGATGCTGACCGCGACGCTGCTCGCGGTGTTCTACATCCCGTTGTTCTTCGTGCTGGTCCGCCGTACCACGCGGGACGCGCTCAAGCGGCTTCATCACGAGCCGCGCGAGAACCACGAGCCCAAGCCGGAGGGCGCTGCATGATTCGCCGCTTCACCACGTTGACCGCGATCGTCGCGCTGACCGGCTGCTCGCTCGCGCCGAAGTACGAGCGCCCGGCCCTGCCGGTGCCGCCGAGCTGGCCGGTCGGCGACGCCTATCTCCGCACCAGCGAGGCGAGCCTGCCAAGCGTGCGGTACCAGGACATCTTCCGCGATCCGCGGTTGCAGGCGATCATCGCCCAGGCCCTGGCGAACAACCGCGATCTGCGGATCGCCGCCGCCAACATCGCGGTCGCGCGCGCGCAATACCGCATCCAGCGCGCCGAACTGCTGCCCGAAATCGACGCGAGCGCCGGCGCGACCTATCGCAACAGCACCGCGACGACGGTGACGACGGGCACGACGACGACGGGATCGACCGGGTCCACCGGCTCGACGGGCGGAACCGGATCGACCGGCACGACGACCGGCGCGACCACCACCACGGTCAACAGCGGCATCCGGTCGGCGTATAACGCGCAGGTCGGCATTACCGCGTTCGAGATCGACCTGTTCGGTCGCATCCGCTCGCTGACGACGGCGGCGCAGGATCGCTATTTCTCGACCGAGGCGGCGGTGCGCGCGACGCGACTGACGCTGGTCGGCGACATCGGCGACGCCTGGCTGCAATATGCCGCCGACAAGAGCCTGTTGAAGATAGCGCAGGACACCGCGACCAGCGCCGCGCGCAGCGTCGATTTGACGAACAAGCGGTTGACCGGCGGCATCGCCCCGCGCACCGACCTGCGCCAGGCGCAACTGGTGCTGGAAACGGCCAATGCCGACGTTGCGCAGCAGACGACGGCGGTCGCGCAGGACGTCAACGCGCTCCAGCTACTGGTCGGCGCGCCGGTCGATGCGCAGCTGCTTCCCGCGTCGATCGAGGAAGCGTCGGCCAACCTCGCCGAACTGCCCGCGGGGTTCGATTCGTCGATCCTGCTGCGCCGCCCAGACGTGGTCGAGGCCGAATACACCCTGCGCGCCTACAATGCCGAGATCGGCGCGGCGCGGGCGGAACTGTTCCCGCGCATCACGCTGACCGGCCTGCTCGGCTTCGCGAGCACCGCGCTCGGCAGCCTGTTCGGCGGCGGCGCGTTCAACTGGCAGGCAGGGGCGGACGCCAGCTACCCGATCTTCCGCGCCGGTGCCGGCCGCGCCAATGTCGACGTCAGCAAGGCGCAGCGCGACCTGGCGCTCGCGACCTACGAAAAGACCATCCAGACCGCGTTCGAGGAAGTCGCCAACGCGCTGGCGCGGCGCGGCACGATCACCGCGCAGGTCACTGCGACGCGCAACCTGCGCAACGACGCAGCGGACAATTACGCGCTGTCCGACCTGCGCTATCGCGGCGGCATCGACAATTTCCTGCAAAGCCTGGACGCGCAGCGCTCGCTCTATTCGGCCGAACGGACGCTGGTGACGGTGCAGCAGACGCGGGCGAGCAACCTGGTGACTTTGTACCGCGTGCTCGGCGGCGACGCTATGCTGGATGCGACGAAGGGGGGACCGCGCCCCTTGTCGCCGGAACCGGCCACGACGCCGAGTAGATAAGCGCCTCCACGGCGAAAGCCGGGGCCCAGTTGCGAGAGATTCGTTGGAGGGTGCTGCGTTCCGTTACCGCGACCTTGCCGACTGGACCCCGGCTTTCGCCGGGGTGTAGGTCTTGCCGGAAGCAGTCGCGCACTTCTCGAACCGTGTTCCTGCGAAAGCAGGAACCCAGCGCCGCCGACGCTGCCGCCCGTGATCCTGGGCTCCTGCGTGCGCAGGAGCACGCGCCTTCCCAGCACAAAGAAAAGCCGCGGCGCCCCAGGACGCCGCGGCCATCTCCCCCGTCAATCCGTGAAGCGTCAGGCGACCTTCGCCTCGACGACTTCGTCCGCCTCGCGCAGCACATAGCCGCGGCCCCAGACGGTCTCGATGTAATTCTCGCCGTCGGTCGCCAGGCTGAGCTTCTTGCGCAGCTTGCAGATGAAGACGTCGATGATCTTGAGTTCGGGCTCGTCCATCCCGCCATAAAGATGGTTGAGGAACATTTCCTTGGTCAGCGTCGTGCCCTTGCGGAGCGACAGCAGCTCCAGCATCGCATATTCCTTGCCGGTCAGGTGGACGCGAGCGCCGTCGACCTCGACGGTCTTGGCATCCAGGTTCACCGCCAGCTTGCCGGTCTTGATGACCGACTGCGAATGGCCCTTCGAGCGGCGGACGACGGCGTGAATGCGCGCGGTCAGCTCCTCGCGATGGAACGGCTTGGTCACGTAATCGTCGGCACCGAAGCCGAACGAGCGGATCTTCGAATCCATCTCGCTGACGCCCGACAGGATCAGCACCGGGGTCTGCACCCGCGCCACGCGCAGCTTCTTCAGCACGTCGTAGCCGTGCATGTCCGGCAGGTTGAGGTCGAGCAGGATGATGTCGTAGTCGTAGAGCTTGCCGAGGTCCAAACCCTCTTCGCCCAGGTCGGTCGAATAGACGTTGAAGCCTTCGGTCGTCAGCATGAGCTCGATGGCCTTGGCCGTCGTCGGCTCGTCCTCGATCAGCAGCACGCGCATGCGGCAATCCCCCGTGTTTCGAACGCTCGTCTGTCCCAATGACGAGGCCGTTCGACGCAATCCATTAACCTAAGCCGATCTGAAGGACAAAGGTTAATTTTTCGATAACCGGCCTGACTCCACGAGTCGCGGGGAATCGCGAGTCAGGCGGACTCGTTCGGGGTATCGAGTCAATCGGGATCGGAAAGCTCTTCGCCGAGTGTCTCACGCAGGTACAGGCTGCGCATGAGCGCGTAGATCGCGACCAGCAGGGGTGCCGAGAAGATCAGCCCGCCGACCCCGAAGATCAGCCCGATCCCGACGATCGCGAACAACGTGACGGCGGGCGGAATCCGCACGACCTTGCTCTGGACATAGGGCGTGATGCCGTTGTCGTGGACCAGCCGGACGACGGCATAGGTGACGATCGCGCCGATCAACGGCCCCGTCCCGGCGGTCGCCGCCAGCCCCAGCGCGGGCAGCATCGCGACGGTCGGTCCGATATAGGGGATGAACTCGCTCATCCCCGCCAGCAGGCCGAGCGCGGCGGCCGACGGCACGCCCGAAATCCACAGCCCCGCGCCGATCAGCACGCCCATGATGACCATCAGCATGATCTGCGCGCGCAACCACAGCCGCAACGTATGCTCCAGATCGTCGAACGCCTCCGCGAACGCCGGACGCTTGTCCCTGGGCACCAGCAGCAGCAGGCCGCCGCGGTACCGCTCTGGCTCGATCGCGAAGAACAGCGAGCCGACGATCAGCAGGATGACGTAGAGCGCCGCGTCGAGCCCACCCCGCGCGATCGACCCGACGTCCTGTGCCGCCTGGCTGCCGGCATAGGCGTCGCGCACCGCCGCGACGATCTTCGCCCCGACCTGGCTTTGCGACATCCACGCCGCCAGCCGGTCGATCAGGAGCGGGGTCTGCGCGATCAGCTGGTTGATCTGCTCCCCGAACTGCATCGTCAGCAGCCAGACGAGGAACCCGAACACGCCGATCGCGCCCAGCATCGCGGCACACAGGCTGACGCGGTGTGGCAGGCGCGCATGCTTCTCCAGCCAGTCGGCGATGGCATGGATGGTGATTGCGCCGAGGATCGACCCGAAGGCGATCACCAGCAGATTGCCGGCGCGATAGATTGCGACCGCAACCGCCAGCACGACGATCAACAGGATCAGCCGGCGGATGAACCGCGCGTCGTCGGCGTCAGGGGTCAGCCGCCTCATGCCCGCGCCCCGCACAACAAGCGAAAGCGGTCGGCGAGGAACTCGATCAGCAATTCGACGCGCGCCGGGCGGAGCCGGCTAGGCGGGGTGACGAGATGCAGCGCGACTTCGGGCGACGACCAGTCCTTCAGTACCGCCTCCAGCCGCCCACTCGCGATCTCGCCGTCGACGATGAAGTCGGGCAGTCGCGCGATGCCGAGCCCGGCGTGGAGCAGCGGCAGCGTCGCGTCGCCATTGTCGGTCGTGAAGCGGCTGTCGGGACGCACCGTCACCTCCTCGCCGGCGGCATTGCGGAATTGCCATGCCGGGCCGACGATATTGGCATAGCCGAACGTGTCGTGCGCGCTAAGCTCGCTCGGATGTC
Source organism: Sphingomonas sp. (assembly GCF_017304635.1). Classification (GTDB taxonomy): domain Bacteria; phylum Pseudomonadota; class Alphaproteobacteria; order Sphingomonadales; family Sphingomonadaceae; genus Sphingomonas. Next base: position 275,883 of record NZ_JAFKMA010000002.1, on the reverse strand, counting down.
GCGGCCGTCCGCGGCGATCGAGATAGAGGGGTGCGGCGACGATCCGCATGGCGACATCGGCCAGCCGACGCGAGCGCAGCGAACTGTCGGGTAGGTTGGCGATCCGCAGCGCGATGTCGAAGCCTTCCGCGACGATGTCGACCCGCGCGTCGGATAGGCGCAGGTCGATCTGCACGCCGGCATGCGCGACCATGAAGTCGGCGATGGCCGGCGCGACATGGCTGATGCCGAAGGTCATGGGCGCGGCGACTCGGATCAGTCCGGCGGGGGCGCTGGCGGCATCATGCGCGACTTCCTCGGCGGCGCGGCCCTCGGCCAGGATGCGCCCGGCATGCTCGGCCAGCGTCGCACCGCTCGGCGTCAGCGTGAGGCGGCGCGAGGTGCGGTGGAACAGCGACGTGCCGAGCGAGGCCTCCAGCCGCGTGATCGCCTTCGACACCGTCGCCTTCGACACGCCGAGCGCGTCCGCCGCGCCGCTGAACGACTGCTGTTCCGCGACCGTCGCGAACACCGCCCATGCCTCGAGATCGGGTAGCCTCACCGCGCCAAAACCCCTTCCGTCACCCTAAACTCGTTTCAGGGTCCATTACGCCACCGGCAACGCCATGCTTGTTGCTCGATGGATGCTGAAACAAGTTCAGCATGACGGAGGTTAGTGGACGATCCCGATGGAAACAATCCGTTTCAATCGTTTCCATTTACGCGCGGCCCGCATCCCCTATCTTGTCGGCAAGCAAGGAGATCGAAGATGATCGACACCGCCACTCGCCTCGACCGCCGTCCATTCGCGTCGCTGGGCCATGCCGACCATGGCTGGCTCGACGCGCGGCATCATTTCAGCTTCGCCGATTATTACGACCCGCAGCGGATGGGCTGGGGCGCGATCCGCGTGTGGAACGACGACGCCATCGCGCCGAACAGCGGCTTCCCGCCGCATCCGCACCGCGACATGGAGATCATCACCTACGTCCGCACCGGCGCGATCACGCATCAGGATTCGATGGGCAATCACGGCCGCACTGCCGCCGGCGACGTCCAGGTGATGAGCGCGGGCAGCGGCGTGCGCCATGCCGAGTTCAACGTCGAGGACGTGCCGACGACGTTGTTCCAGATCTGGATCGAACCCACGCAGCGCGGCGGCGAGCCGAGCTGGGGCGCCAAGCCCTTTCCCAAGGGCGACCGCTCGGGCCGCTTCGTGACGCTGGCGTCGGGTTTCGCCGAGGACGACGATGCGCTGAAGATCCGCGCCGCCGCCCGCGTGATGGCCGCGACGGTCGTGGCGGGCGAGACGCTGACTCACGCAGTCGGCGACGGTCGCCACGCCTATCTGGTGCCCGCGACCGGCGCGCTGGAGATCGACGGCGAGCGCGTCGATGCCCGCGATGGCGTCGCGCTGTCGGGCGGTCGCACCTACGCGATCACGGCACTCGAACCGAGCGAGATCGTTCTGGTCGACTCGGAGTAAAACCGGGCCAGGGGTGGGCTTGCGCCCTCCTCTGTCCACCCCGCCTGCGGATAGCGGGCGCCCACCCCCGACCCCTCCCGCAAGCGGGAGGGGAGAAAGCGATCAGCATGCCCAAGGTCCTTGTCCTCTATTATTCCTCCTACGGCCACATGTCGCAGATGGCCGACGCCGTCGCCGAGGGTGCGCGATCGGCGGGTGCCGAGGTCGATATCCGCCGCGTTCCCGAAACCGCGCCGGCCGCGGTCGCCGACGACGCCGGGTTCAAGAAGGACCACACCCACCCGGTGATCGGCGGGATCGACGAATTGGCGCAGTACGATGCGATCGTGGTCGGCTCGCCGACCCGGTTCGGGCGCATGGCGAGCCAGATGGCGTCGTTCCTCGACCAGGCCGGCGGGCTGTGGGCGAAGGGCGCGCTGAACGGCAAGGTCGGCGCCGCTTTCACCTCGACCGCGACGCAGCATGGCGGGCAGGAAGTGACGTTGTTCTCGATCATCACCAACCTGCTGCATTTCGGGCTGACGATCGTCGGGCTCGATTACGGCTATGCCGGGCAGATGGGCGTGAAGGACGTCCATGGCTCGTCGCCCTATGGCGCGACCACGATCGCCGACGGCGACGGCAGCCGCCAGCCGAGCGATATCGACCTGGGCGGCGCACGCTATCAGGGCAAGCGAGTCGCGGAAGTGGCGGCCAAGCTGTTCGGGTAATTCAAACCGTCGCCCCGGCGCAGGCCGGGGCCGCTATGTGACGCTGCGGCCAGCGGCCCCGGCCCGCGCCGGGGCGACGGCTTCTCAACCCGCCTTCCGCTCGTACACCTTGTACCCGCCGACCCAGGTCTCCTCGACCTTGGTCGCGCGGAGGTCGGTCGGGCTCGACAGGAACGGGTCGCGATCGACGATGATGAAGTCGGCCGCCTGGCCGGGTGCGAGCCGGCCGAACTTCTTCTCGGCGAACCCGGCATAGGCGCCGCCCTGGGTGAACGCCCACCACGCCTGTTCGCGCGTCACGCGTTCCTCCGGCCGCCAGCCGCCGAACGGCTCGCCGCTCGCGTCCTGCCGGGTGAATGCCGCCGCCCAGCCGGCCCAGGGATCGGGACTTTCGACCGGATAGTCGCTGCCGAACGCCAGCGGCACGCCGTTACGTAGCATCGTCGCCCAGGCATAGGCGCCGGTCAGCCGCGTCGGGCCCAGCCGCGCCTCCGCCATCGTCCGGTCCGACGTCGCATGGGTCGGCTGCATCGAGGCGATGACGCCCAGCGTCTTGAACCGCGGCAGGTCGGCGGGATCGACGATCTGGGCATGTTCGATCCGCCAGCGGCGATCGCCCGGATAGGCGTCCTTGATCGCGTCGATCGCGTCGAGCACCTGGCGGTTGGCCCTGTCGCCGATCGCGTGGACCGCGACTTGCCACCCGTCCATCGCCGCGCGGACCATGTAGTTCTTCAGCACGTCGTCGGTCATGAAGCCAGCACCCGACTGGCCCGGCGCGTCGCTGTACGGCGCGAGCAGCCACGCCCCACGCGAACCGAGCGCGCCGTCGGCGAACAGCTTCACCCCGCCCATCCGCAGCCGGTCGCGGTACAGCCACGGCGTCGGCCCCGCCCCGCCGATCCGGATCGCGGTCTCGACACCCAGGCCATAGCTCATGATCCGCACCTGCAACGCGCCTCGATCCCCCATCCGCCGCATCGCCAGCCAGTCGTCGAGCGAGGTGCCCATGTCCGACGTCGCGGTGATGCCGAACGCGAGCAGCATGTCCTGCGCCTTCACCAGCGCGACGTCGCGATCCTTGGGCAGCGGCTGCGGCACGGCCTTCTCGACCAGGCCCTGTGCGGCGTCGACGAACACGCCGGCCGGCTCCGCGCCGATCTTCTCGATGCGACCGCCCGGGGGCGTCGCGGTCTTCGCGGTCACGCCGGCGGCGCGGATCGCGGCGGTGTTGCCCCAGGCGGCGTGCCCGTCGGCGCGTTCGAGCCAGACCGGGCGGTCGCTCACGACACTGTCGAGGTCGGCCGCGGTCGGGAAGCGGCCGAGCCGCCACTTCTCCTGGTTCCAGCCGCCGCCCAGAATCCACTTCTTTTCCGGGTTGACCTTCACGTACGCGGCGATCTTCGCCTTCGCCTCATCGAGCGACTTCGTGTCCGACAGATCAAGCTCTAGCGCGCGGAACCCCAGGTCCATGACATGCCCGTGCGCGTCGATGAACCCGGGCAGCAGCGTGCGGCCATGCTCGTTCGCCAGCCAGTCGGGGCGATCGGGCCGCTTGTCGCCCGATTGCAGCAGCCGCACGACCTTGCCGTCGCGATCGACCAGCATGCCGGTGAAGTGGATCACCTTGCCGTCCGCATCCATCGTGATGCCGTTGACGTTGTCGACCAGTCCGTCCGCCAGCGCCGGCCCCGCGACCAGCGCGCACCCCGCCGTCGCCGCGATCAGTTTTTTCCAGGCGGCGATCATGCTTTGCTCCGTTGCACCATGGCAGGCGGCATAAGCGGTGTTCCGTCACCGCGCCAGATGGTCTAGGCCGCGCGGCGATGGCTACCCAAACCAAGACCGCCGCCCTGCCCGTCACGATCGACGACGTCCGCGCCGCCCATGCGCGCATCCGCGACGCGATCGTCCGCACGCCGTGCTTCTTCAGCCGCACGCTGAGCGAGTTGACCGGCGCGAAGGTCTATCTGAAGTTCGAGAACCTGCAATTCACCGCGGCGTACAAGGAACGCGGCGCGCTCAACACGCTGCTGCAACTCGACGAGGCGAGCCGGGCGAAGGGCGTGATCGCGGCGTCGGCGGGCAATCATGCGCAAGGGCTTGCCTACAACGCCAACCGGCTCGGCATCCCGGCAACGATCGTCATGCCGACCAACACGCCGACAGTGAAGGTCGTCCAGACTGAGGGGCACGGCGCGACCGTGATCCTGTACGGCGACACGTTCGACGCGGCCTATGCCCATGCCCGCGAGTTGGAGGCGGAGCGCGGCTACACCTTCGTCCACCCGTTCGACGATCCGCGCATCGTGGCCGGCGCCGGCACCGTCGCGATCGAGATGCTGGAGGACGTGCCGGCGATCGACACGTTCATCACCCCGATCGGCGGCGGCGGACTCATCAGCGGGATGGCGACTGTCGCGAAGGCAGCGGACCATCCGGTCGAGGTGATCGGCGTCGAGGCCGAACTGTTCCCGTCGATGTACAACCGCATCAAGGGCACCGACATGCCCTGCGCCGGCGACACGCTGGCCGAGGGCATCGCGGTCAAGGAGCCCGGCGGCATCACCTCCAGGATGGTCGCGGCGCTGGTCGACGACATCGTGCTGGTCAGCGAACGCAGCCTGGAGCACGCCGTCAGCCTACTGCTCCAGATCGAGAAATCGGTCGTCGAGGGCGCGGGCGCGGCGGGCCTCGCGGCGTTGCTCGATCATCCGGAGCGGTTCCGCGACCGCACGGTCGGGATCGTGCTGTGCGGCGGCAATATCGACACGCGCCTGCTCGCCAACGTGCTGTTGCGCGATCTGGTGCGCGCGGGGCGGATCGCGCGGCTGAGCGTGCGGTTGAAGGACCAGCCCGGCGCGCTGTTCCACGTCGCCAGCATCTTCAACGACCAGCGCGTCAACATCATCGAAGTCTATCACCAGCGCATCTTCACCCACCTGCCGGCGAAGGGCCTGATTACCGACATCGAATGCGAGACGCGCGACCGCGCGCACCTCGACCGCCTGCTGAAGGCGCTGCGCGACGCGGGGTATGAAGTGAGCGAAGCGACGATCGCGTAGCGCTGGTCACACCGTCCTCCCCGACCCCACCCCGGCGAAGGCCGGGGCCCAGTTGGTGGACGATCGTGATGCGCGCTGTGCTCTGTTACGCCGACCTTCCCACCTGGGCCCCGGCCTTCGCCGGGGTGCCGCTTCAATTCGGACGATCGGACCGCACGACCGGCCGCATCCGCGCCCTCGTCGCATCGCGGCCGAGCGCGATGACGTCGTCGGTGATCGACGCTAGATCGCGCATCCGCGGCAGGTCGCGCGCGGCCTGCGGCAGGTTCACGGTATGCGGCACGCCGCGCTTCACTCGCATCAGCGAGCAGTCGATCCCGTCGATGACGGGCTGAGTCACGCGCGGGCTGGTGCGCGTATCGAACCCCGCGCGATCGAGTCGCCGCGACAGCGCGTCATAGCGGGCCGCCGCTACCCGCGCCGTGGCGATCGCCGCCGGCCGCCCGCTCAGCCGCTCGACCCGACCGCTCGCCATGATCCGCGTCGTTTCCGACCGTCCAGCGATCCCGCCGGCGCAGGTCGCCTCGATATAGCTCGATCCGATCGGCGGCTGCGGCAATTCGTCCTGCGCCACGGCGGGCGCAGCCATCGCCAAACCGGCCAGCATCATCATTCCACGCATCGGGCAACCTCCTCGTCACCCCATGCGTAGTGCGCGCAGGCTGAACCCCAGCTTGCGGCGGCAAACTTGCGACGGGGCGAATCGGCGGTGCGACCGGTGCCCTTGGGCGAACCGGCCGGACGCGGTATCCTGCCACGCGCAACCCGCTCGTGCAGGCGCCCGGCTCGCGTTAACGCTCTTTCATGGTAAAGCCGCTTTTCATCATGCGCGGCGCGATTCATAACAGTCTCGACAGGCGGCCATTCCGGCCCGCCCAGAGGATTTGCCGGCGGTGACTGCGCCCTTCCGATTTCCGCGCTTCTTCGTGACCAGCCCGTCGCCGTGCCCGTACCTGCCGGGCCGGCAGGAGCGGAAGGTGTTCACCGAGCTCAACGGCCCGCATGCCGGCGAGTTGAACGACGCACTCGGCCGGATCGGTTTCCGCCGCAGCCAGTCGGTCGCCTACCGCCCGAGTTGCGCCGGTTGTTCGGCATGCGTGTCGGTTCGCGTCGTCGCCCACGAGTTCAAGCCCAATGCCAGCCAGCGCAAGCTGCTGCGCCGCCACGCCGACCTGGAAGTCACCGCGTGCAATCCCTGGGCGACCGACGAGCAGTTCCAGCTGCTCCGCCGCTACCTCGGTGCGCGGCATCCGTCGGGCGGAATGACGCTGATGGACGACGGCGACTATGCCGACATGGTCGAGCAGTCGCCGGTCAATTCGGTGATCGTCGAATATCGCGAGCCCAGCGTACACGGTGAGCGCGGGCGGCTGGTCGCCGCCTGCCTGACCGACCAGCAGGCCGACGGGCTCAGCATGATCTACAGCTTCTTCCTGGCGGACGAGGAAGCGCGGCCGGGGCTCGGCAATTTCGTCATCATGGACCACATCCTGCGCGCGCGGGCGGCGGGGCTTCCCTATGTCTATCTCGGCTATTGGGTGAAGGGCTCGGCGCGGATGGCGTACAAGACGCGCTACCGCCCGCTCGAGGTGCTCGGGCCGACCGGCTGGACGTTGCTCGACGACGAGGACGCGACGTATTCGCCCCCGGCGCATCCGGTCGAGCAGGCGCTGGCGCTGAGCGAGTTGGTGTAAACTGTTACCCTGCTCTTCGGAGGAGGGCTTTTAAAGCGCCGTCAGCACCCCCGGCGTTAGGATCTGCGGCAGTTCGCATGGTTCGCCGCCACCCGCCGGATAATAGAGATAGAGCGGCACCCCCGCGCGCCCGTGCGCCGCGATGAAGCGACCGAGCGCGGGATCGCCGGTCGTCCAGTCGCCGACCAGCGTCGCGACGTTCTTCGCCTTGAACGCGGCACGCACCGCGTCGGTGTCGATCGCGACTCGCTCGTTGACCTTGCACGACAGGCACCAGTCGGCGGTGAAATAGGCGAACACCGGACGGCCGCTCGCGCGCAACTGGGCGAGCCTCGTTTCGCTGAACGGCTCGGTGCCCGCGGCGTTGGCGATGGCGGCGGCCGGTCTGTGCGCGCGCTGGACGAGCCACACGCCCGCCACCGCGATCGCCGCCAGCATCACCAGCGCGGCGACCCCGAACCCCAGCCCGCGCGCCTGCCGTCGTCCGCCGGCCCACAGCACGATCGCCGCCCCCAGCGCGACCAGCAGGCCGAGCGCCATGCCATTCACTCCGGCCTCCTGTCCGAGCAGCCACGCCAGGCCGACCGCCGTCACGAACATCGGGATCGACAGGATTCGGCGCAGGTTTGCCATCCACGGCCCCGGCCTGGGCAGTCGTCGCCGCAACGCCGGCACGAACCCCAGCGCCAGGAATGGCAGCCCGAGCCCGAACCCCAACCCGGCGAACACCAGCAACCCGACATACCACGGCAGCACCAGTGCCGCCCCCAGCGCCACCCCCAGGAACGGCCCCGCGCACGGCGTCGCGACGAACGCGGCCAGCGCCCCGGTGCCGAACGCTCCGGCAGTCCCCTGCCCGCGCGACACGAACCCCGGCATCGCCAGCTCGAACAGCCCGGCGAGGTTGAGCGCGATCCCCAGCGCGAGCAGCATCAGCAGCACGACGACGCGCGCATCCTGCAACTGGAACGCCCAGCCGGCCGCATTGCCGCCCGCGCGCAACCCGACCACTGCCGCGCCGAGCGCCACGCACATCGCGATCGCGCCGGCGGTATAGGCCAGCGCCTCGCCCCGCGCCGCGCGCTCGTCGCCGCCGGCCTTGGCGAGGCTCAGCGCCTTCAGGCTCAGGATCGGGAACACGCACGGCATCACGTTCAGGATCAACCCGCCGAGCACCGCACCGAGGAACGCGAGCAGCGCGCCGCTCAAAGCACTGCCGTTCGATGCTACCGCCGCGACCGCCGGCACCACGCCCGGCGTAGCGGTCAGCGCGAGCGCGCGACCATCGACGCTCAGCACCCCCGCGATCGGCCCGCTCGGCTTACCCTTGGTCGTGACGATCAGGCGATCACCGTCGCGCGCCACCGCCTGCGGCGCGGCATAATCGATCGCGCCGCTCGTCAGCGGATAGAAATAGGCGTCCCTGCCCGCCGCGCTCGCCGGATAGGGCACCGCGATCCGCACTGCGCCGCCGCTCGCCTGATAGGTCGCTGGCGACCCCAGCGGCTGCGGCAAGGCGCGGCGCCAGCCGTCGAACCGCGCGCGTGTCGCCGGGTCGATCGCTCCGTCGCCGACCGCCAGATCGACCGCGAAATCGCCTTGTTCGGGCACGCACAGGCTGGTCGTGCAGACGAGATATTGCAGATGCAGCCTGACCGGCAATCGCGTCCCCGCCGCCAGCCCGGCCGGCACCGTCAGTTCGACGATCGGCGTGTACGGCTTGTCGAACACATAATTCATCAGCCCGGCGATCAGCAGCCGGTCGGGCGCGGGATAAGCCGGCTCGCCCGCCGTCACCCCGGCCGGCAGCGTCCAGGCGAATTTCGCCGGGAAGCCGGCATCGCCCGGATTCTGCCAGTAACCGTGCCACCCCGGCTGCGGCGTCGACACCAGCGCCAGCGCGACCCGCCCGCCGGCCCGCGGCACCGACGTTTCCGGCACCAGCTCGATCCGCAGATGCGGCGGCGGCCCCTCCGATCCGCCGCTCGGTACACCCTGCGCCCATGCCGCCGGCGCGAGGGCCAGCCACAATGTCATCAACAGGAAACCGATCGCGCGCATCGCCATCCCTTGTCAGCTTAACCGCGCGAGCGCCATAGCGGCATCGTGCCCTGCCCTTTCGGAGTCCTGCCGATGCGTGCCGTTCGATTCGCTCCCCTGCTCCTGACGCTCGCCGCGTCGCCGATCGCCGCGCAGGACGCCGCCCCCACGCTGCCGTCCGTCGCCGCGGCACCGCATCGCGTCGCGCCCAGGCTGATCGTCGTGATCTCGGTCGACCAGTTCTCCGCCGACCTGTTCGCCGAATATCGCAACCGCTTCACCGGCGGGTTCGCCCGCCTGCTCGACGGCGCGGTGTTCCCGAGCGGGTACCAGAGCCATTCCGCGACCGAGACCTGCCCCGGCCATTCGACCATCATGACCGGCGACCGCCCGTCGCGCACCGGAATGATCGCGAACGACTGGTACGATTTCAAGGGAGCGCGCCCCGGCCTGGTCTATTGCATGGAAGACGAGCGCATCCCCGGCACGACGCCCGACAATTACGTCGCGTCCGACGTCCATCTGCGCGTCCCTACGCTCGGCGAGCGGATGAAGAATGCCGATCCGCGCGTCCGCATCGTGTCGGTCGCGGGCAAGGATCGCGCGGCGATCCAGCTCGGCGGGCACAAGATCGACGACCTCTGGTTCTGGCGCGACGGCAAGGGGTTCATCTCCTACGCCGGCCGCGCGGTGCCGGCGGCGGTGACGCGCGCCAATGCGACGGCGGCGGCAGAGATCGCGCGCGGCGGCCCCGCGATGGCCGAGCCCGCCTGGTGCAGGTCGATCGACCGCCCGGTGATGGCGCAGGGCCATCCGGTCGGCGACGGCCGCTTCGCGCGCAAGCCGAAGTCGGAGGGCCAGTGGAAGGCCTCGCCCGCATTCGACACCGCGATCATCGACCTGGCGATCCAGCGGGCGCAGGACCTGAAGCTCGGGCGCGGGCCGGCGATCGACGTGCTGGCGGTCGGCGCGTCGGCGACCGATTATGTCGGCCACACCTTCGGCACCGAAGGCGCGGAGATGTGCATCCACCTCGCCGCGCTCGACAAGTCGCTCGGCCGGCTGTTCGCCGCGCTCGACAAGACCGGCGTCGATTACGTCGTCGCGCTGACCGCCGACCATGGCGGCAACGACATTCCGGAACGCGAGCGCGAGCGTGCCGCCCCGACCGCCGATCGCGTCGCCGCCGCGCTGACCCCGCGCACTATGGGCAGCGTGATCGCCAAGGAGTGGGGGCTCGACGGACAGTTGCTCTACGGCGCGGTCAATGGCGAGGTGTGGATCGACCCCAAGCTGAAGCCGGCGGATCGCGACCGCGTGCTGGCCGAGGCCGTGCGCCGCTATCGCGCCGATCCGCAGGTCGCCGCCGTGTTCACGCGCGACGAACGCGCCGCCGCGCCGCTGCCGTCGGGACCACCCGAGACGTGGAGCCTGCTCCAGCGCAGCCGCGCCGCGTTCGCGCCCGACCGCTCGGGCGATTTCGCCGTCTATCTGAAGCCGCGGATCACGCCGATCGCGCCGGTCAGCACGCCGTCGGGCACCATCGCGACGCATGGCAGCATCTGGGATTACGACCGCCGCGTGCCGATCCTGTTCTGGCGGCGCGGCATGGCTGGGTTCGAGCAGCCGCTGTCGGTCGAGACGGTCGACATCATGCCGACGCTCGCCGCGCTGATCGGCTTTCCGCTGGCGCCGGGCGAGGTGGACGGGCGCTGCCTCGACCTGGACGGCGGGCCGGGGAGCACGTGTCCGCAATGACCGTGCTCCTGCGGACGCAGGAGCCCAGGGTTTCGAGCGATATCGTGCTTGGCTCTGGATTCCCGCTTTCGCGGGAATACGCGCGGCTGACTATTCCAGCAGCCTTGGCGCTTCCTTGGTCAGCTTCGCGCGGATCCGGTCGGCGAACAGCGCGAGGAAGGGTGGCAGGTCGACCGTCGCGATGACGCGGTCGGCGCGGACGTCGATCCGGCTCGCGATGCGCTGGCCCATTGCGGCGACGGTGAAGTTCAGGACGTCGCCCGCCCAAGCATGATCGACCGCCGCGCCGCCGGGGATCATGCCCGCGAGCTTGCCGATCCCGCGATCGACACGCGACCGCGCCTCGGCCTGGCCCAGTTTGTGCGGGATCTCGACGACGATCGGCTCGGTCATGTCATTTGGCGAACAGCATGGCGTCATCGGCGAACGCCTTGAACTCGAGCGCGTTCCCGCTGGGGTCGCAGAAGAACATCGTCGCCTGCTCGCCCGGTTGCCCGACGAATCGGATGTGCGGAGCGATCCCGAACGGCACGCCGGCGGCCGCGACGCGATCGGCCAGCGCGCGCCAGTCGGACATGGTCAGCACCACGCCGAAATGCGGCACCGGCACGTCGTGACCGTCGACCGCATTGGCGACCGCGACCGGCTCCGCGGCGGGGTCGAGATGCGCGACGATCTGATGCCCGTAAAGGTCGAAGTCGATCCAGTGGTCGGAACTCCGCCCCTCCGCGCACCCGAGCGTGCCGCCATAGAAGGCGCGCGCCGCGGCGAGATCGTGGACGGGGAAGGCGAGGTGGAACGGGCGGAGGGTCATGGCGCGAGTCCTATCTCAAAATTCCACCCCGGCGAAGGCCGGGGTCTAGGTGGAAGCGGCCGGTTGGCGAGCGTGGCGCTTCATTACCACCGCCATCCCGACTGGACCCCGGCCTCCGCCGGGGAGGCGCTGGAATGGGCGCGCGCATTCTACCTCATCAGAATAGGAGGCACACCAATCCCGTCATCCCGGGCTTGTCCCGGGGTCCACCGGGCCGCATACACAACGCGTGCGGCGCTCGCGGCACGGTATGTTCGACCGAGATTGCATCCCCCGGATGCAATCTTGGCTTAGCGGGGCTAAGCCAAAGGTCGAACACCGGGACGAGCCCGGCATGACGAATTGGGTCAGCGTCCGCCTTGCACCGCCTCCGCTTCCTCCTCCCCCTGATCCTCGGCATCGTGTCCGCGCTCGGTATTCCGCCGTGGAGCTTCCTGCCCGCCACCGTCGTCGCGATCGCGGCATGGCTCCATCTCGTCCATGAAGCGCCCTCGCTGCGCCGCGTGCTCGGCATCGGCTGGTGGTTCGGGGTCGGGCATTTCGCCATCGCCAACGCCTGGGTGCAGCAGCCGTTCGCGTTCCAGGACGCAATGCCGCCATCGCTCGGCTATGTCGCGGTGCTGGCGCTGGCGGCGTACCTTGCGATCTACCCCATGCTCGCCGCGGGTCTTGCGTGGCGGCTCGCCAGCCCGGCGGCGCGGCGCGACCTCGCCCCCGCTCCCGACGCCGCGTTCGTGCTGGTCGCCGGCGCGGCGTGGACGGTGACCGAATATCTGCGCGGGGCGATGTTCACCGGCTATCCGTGGGACCCCTTGAGCGTCGTGCTGGTGCCGGCGGGACTGGCGCAGCCGGCCTGGGCGGTCGGGACCTATACCCTGTCCGGGCTGATCGTCGTGGTGGCCGGCGCGCTGATGCTGCTGGTGTTGCGCCGCTGGCGGCTGGCGGCGATCGCCGTGCCGGGGTTCGCCCTGCTCGCCCTGATCGGCACCGACCGCTGCCGCATCGCGACCTGCGTCCCCACGCCTGAAGCGCGCCAGTTGCTGCGCGTCGTCCAGCCCAATCTGCCCGAGGAGGAGCGCCCGACCGCCGCCTATGCCGAGAATAATTTCGAGGCACTGGCACGCGAGTCCGGCCGCCCCGGCGACCGCCCGCGACTGCTGTTCTGGCCGGAGGGGGCGATGCGCTTCCCGGTCGAGGACGGCTATCCGCGCTACGTCTACGATTACATGGGCAGCGCGACGCTGGCGCGCGTGCGGATGGCGGCGCTGCTCGGCGACCGCGACGCGATCCTGACCGGCGCGCAGACGATGACGTTCGATCCGCGCAGCGACGAGGTGACCGCCGCGACCAACTCGGTCGTGCTGGTCGAGCCCGATGCGCGCCTGCACGGCCGCTACGACAAGTCGCACCTGGTACCCTTCGGCGAATACCTCCCCCTGCCCTGGCTGCTCAAGCCGCTCGGCCTCGCACGGCTGGTGCCGGGGGACTTCGACTTCACCCCCGGGCCGGGACCGCGCGCGATTTCCGTGACGGGGTTCGGCCGGGTCGGCATCCTGATCTGCTACGAAGTGATCTTCTCGGGCGCGACGGTCGATCCGCGCGATCGCCCCGATTTCCTGTTCAATCCGTCCAACGACGCCTGGTTCGGCGATCTCGGCCCGCCCGCGCACCTGGCGCAGGCGCAGTTGCGCGCGATCGAGGAGGGGCTGCCGATCGTCCGCTCGACCCCCACCGGCATCTCCGCGATCATCGCCGCCGACGGGCGCATCCTGACCGCGATCGGCATGCACCGGACCGGCGCGATCGAGGCGCCGATCCCGCCGCGCTTCGCCCCCACGCCGTTCAGCCGGCTCGGCAACTGGACGGTCGCGATCGCCGCGCTCGCGTTAACGCTGATCGCGATTGCCATTCGCCGCCGCCGCCGCTAGGAGCGGCTCGTCATATAAGGAAAGCTTTATATGGGCATGGCAACGGCCCGGCTTTCCTTTGCATCCCAAAGAGGAAAATCCATGCGTTCCAATTACCTGTTCACGTCCGAATCGGTCAGCGAAGGCCATCCGGACAAGGTTTCCGACCAGATTTCCGACGCCATCGTCGACCTGTTCCTGTCGAAGGACCCCGAAGCGCGCATCGCGTGCGAGACGCTGACCACCACCCAGCTGGTCGTGCTGGCGGGCGAAATCCGCGGCAAGGGGATCATGGACGAGGACGGCAACTGGGCCGAGGGCGTCAAGGAAGAGGTCGAGCGCACCGTGCGCGAGACCGTTAAGCGGATCGGCTACGAGCAGGACGGCTTCCACTGGCAGACGCTGCGGTTCGAGAACAACCTGCACCCGCAGTCGGCGCACATCGCGCAGGGTGTCGATGCGTCGGGCAACAAGGACGAAGGCGCCGGCGACCAGGGCATCATGTTCGGCTTCGCCTGCGACGAGACGCCCGACCTGATGCCGGCGACGCTCGACTATAGCCACAAGATCCTCGAGCGGATGGCGGCCGATCGCCATTCGGGCGCCGCGCCGTTCCTGGAGCCCGACACCAAGAGCCAGGTCACGCTGAAGTTCGCCGACGGCAAGCCCGTCGCCGCGACCGCGATCGTCGTCTCGACCCAGCACGGCAAGGGTTATGACGAGGGCGCGAAGGAAGCCGAGCTTCACGCCTACGTGAAGGGCGTGATCGCCGACGTCCTACCCGCCGACCTGCTGTCGGACGCGACCGAATATCACATCAACCCGACCGGCAGCTTCGAGATCGGCGGCCCCGACGGCGACGCCGGGCTGACCGGGCGCAAGATCATCGTCGACACGTACGGCGGCGCGGCCCCGCACGGCGGCGGCGCGTTCAGCGGCAAGGATCCGACCAAGGTCGACCGTTCGGCCGCGTACATCACGCGCTACCTCGCGAAGAACATCGTCGCCGCCGGCTTGGCGAAGCGCGTGACGATCCAGCTCGCCTATGCGATCGGCGTGTCGAAGCCGCTGTCGCTCTATGTCGACACGCACGGCACCGGCACGGTCGGCGACGACCAGTTGGAGGCGGCGATCGGCAAGATCGCGAAGCTCGGCGGCCTGACCCCGCGCGGCATCCGCACGCATCTCGGCCTCAACAAGCCGATCTACGCCAAGACCGCCGCCTACGGCCACTTCGGCCGCAAGCCGGAAGGCGACTACTTCCCGTGGGAGCGCACCGATCTGGTCGAGGATTTGAAGGCGGCGCTGGCGGGCTGAAGCCGCCGCCACGCCGGCGGCGGTGCGCGCCAGCGCATCAGCCCGCCCGGCCGGCGGCGCAAAAGCGCCGACCGACGACAGCGGCTCCGCCGCTGACGGGCCAAGATAAGCAAGAGGGCCGGGGAGCGATCTCCGGCCCTTTTCTGTTCGACACGTCGTATTGTGGCGGCATCACCTGCAAATATCCGACCACCAAACGCCTCGAATTACAGTTACCGAATTCTTTCTAGCCAGTTGATCGCATCGCGACCAACTCAACCCATAATTAATCGTTCGCTTCTATCCGTCACCCAGCCATTTCATAATAAAAGGGGGCGATCGATGCGATTCTATACGTTCGCGGCGTTTGCCGCGCTTCTGAGCAGTAGTGCGGCGCAGGCGCAGGACACCATCTACTGGCAACCCCTGCCCTCATCATCCAAGAATACGCCGCATTATTATGTGCCGGCCGGAACGCCCCTGATGCTCAGCACGCGGTCCCAGGTGTCGACGAAGGACAACAAGTCCGGCGACCGCCTCTATCTGGACGTCATGGAAAGCGTGGTGTTTCGCGGCCAGGTCGTGATCCCGGCCGGTTCCGTCGCGGTCGGCGAGATCGCCCGTGCCGAGCGGAACGGCCACTTCGGGCAGAAGGGCAAGATCAGCATCCGGCTGTCCTATGTCCAGACGCCGTGGGGACCGGTCAAGTTGCAGGGAAGTCAGTATAGCGAAGGCCGGAGCGGTACTGCCGCCTCCGTCGCGACGATCGCCTTCGTCAGCGTGCTCGGTTTCCTGATCCACGGAACGAGCGCGACGATTCCGGACGGCACGAAGGTCCAGGCGTATCTCGCGGAA
This sequence comes from Sphingomonas sp., assembly GCF_017304635.1. Lineage (GTDB taxonomy): Bacteria > Pseudomonadota > Alphaproteobacteria > Sphingomonadales > Sphingomonadaceae > Sphingomonas. The sequence continues at coordinate 260,279 of NZ_JAFKMA010000002.1, read as the reverse complement.
CCGCTGATGTTCACCGCGAGCGCGCAACAGTCGGTCGCGGGCCCGACCTACATCCCGCCGAAGGGCGGCAACCCGATCGAAGCGGTGGCCGTGTCATGGGAACTGTCGAAACGCTGAAGACATCGCGGCGGCCGGCGCAACCGTCGCCGATGATATCCGGTTAGCCGCTCGCCGGTCGTAAGACGGCGCGTCGGCTAACCACGCGATATCCTCCCCGCCCCTACCCCTCGATCCGCAGGAACCGCGCGGCATTGTCGTGCAGGATGTCGCGCTTCTGCGCGGGGGTCAGGAACGGGGCGCTGGTGATCCCCTCGATCGCGGTGTCGATCGCGGCGGGCCAGATCATCTGGTCGCTGCCGAACATGATCCGCCGGGCGAAACCGGCATCGACCAGTCGCTTGAGATAGGCGTGGAATTCGGCGCGCGGGAAAGCGTAGTCGATGATGCCGGTGTCCACATACACCTGCGGATGCGCGTACAGCAGCGCGATCATGTCGTCGGCGAACGGCCAGCCGGCATGCATCACGTAAAGCCGCAGCCTGGGGTGGCGGACCAGCACGTCCTCCAACGCGGTCGCGCGCGCGTCGCGCAGCCGCATCTTCGGCGCGGCGAAATAGGCGATGCCGGGCGGGCCGGGACCGACATGCACGCCGACCGGGATGTCGAGTTCCTCGGCCAGCGTGTAATAGGGTTCGAGCGCGGGATCGTTGGGCGGCACGCCGTCATATTGCGCGGTGATCTCGCCGATCACCTTGAGGTGCCCGGCGCGGTGCGCGGCACGCAATTGCGCCACGGACGGGAGCGGCCAGACGTCGCCGATCGCGGGCAGGATCCGCCCCTCCGCGCGTGCGGTCCAGTCGGCGACGCGATCCTCCGGCCCGCTCAGCACCGCGAGCATGTTGTGCTTGCGCAGTTGCGCGAGACTCGCGTCGCGGATCGCGGCGTCGGTGCGTTCGGAGCGGACCGGGTGCGCGCAGGCCGGATGACCGCTGAACGCGTCGAGATAAGTGCCGATCGGCTTGCCGGGATCGCGCGCCGGCCACTCGCCGTACGGCGCGCAGACCGTCTGCGGCGGCGGACCATAGGCGTCGGCCGGCTCGGCATGCATGTGCATGTCGATGATCGCATAACGCGGCTGCGCACTCGCCGCGCCTACCAGCGTCATCCCCGTGAGCAACAGAGCCGCCAGCGCTAGCAGCCGGCCTATCGACCTCAAGTTCGCTACCCTGCCCGTCAGGCAAACCGTCATCCCGCTGCCCCCCCCCTGTCGCCACCGTCTGTCGCAACCGTTCGCCGCGCGCCCTTCGGCGACGGTTATTTCGCCCAGCTCACCTTGTCGCCCTCGGCGATGCCCAGTGCCGACGTCCGGCCGCCCTTCACCTCCAGCACCGCCGCGACCGGTTCCTCCGACGACAGCGGGGTTTCGTCGTGGGGCACGGCATTCTCCGCGATATGCGCGATGGTGCCGTCGGCGCGGATGAAGACGATGTCGAGCGCGCTCGGCGTGTTCTTCATCCAGAAGCTGGCGACCCGGGGCGCGCCGCCGCCGGCCGGATAGGGCCAGAACAGCATGCCGTTGGTGTCGGTCAGGTCGGTGCGGTACATCAGGCCGCGCTCTTGCTCGGCCGGGGTGACGGCGCGCTCGACCTGGAAGACGTGGGGTCCGTTGGCGCTGGTGATGGTGACCGCGACGGTCTTCGCCGCCGCCGCCGCGGCGTCGTTGCCGGCGCCGCCGTTCGCGCAACCCCCCGCGACGAACGCGAGCGCCAGCGGGGCAAGGGCGAGCCGCAGCCTCATTTTTTCACGCGACCGGCTCGACCGCGACCGCCAGCGGCCCCTTGCGCCCGTCGACCACGCGCGCGCGCAGCGGCTGGTCTGGCTCGACCTCGGGCACGCCAGCGCGGCGCAGCGTCTCCATATGGACGAAGATGTCCGCCGAATCGGCGTCGCGCACCAGGAAGCCGTATCCCTTCAGCCGGTTGAACCACTTGACGCGGACCGGCTCGAACGCACCCGCTTCGTCGAGCATCGCGATCGGATCGATGCGGTCGGGATGCGGCAGGGTGCGGCGCGGCGGCTCGACCGCGTTGGTCAGGTCAATCGACAGGATTTCGGTCGCCTGCAACCCGCGCTGGCGATGGACGGCGAGGCATTCGATCCGCGCGCCTTCCGGCAGGCTGCGGCGGTTATGGTCCTGTAGCACGCTGAAATGGATCAGCACGTCGCCCGCGCCGTGATCGTCGACCATGAACCCGAACCCGCGAGTCACGTCAAACCACTTCATCGACCCGATATGACGTGTCTCGTCGGACGCCGCCATGACGTCATCAACCTCACTGTCCTGCCGTCCGCCGTGCGGCGGTTGCGGTTCGTCGCGCACCTTCATCCCCCGTTGCTACGGCAGTAGCATAAGGTTGGCAAAAACCAATCCGGCCAGAGTATTGCGACGCGTTATCGATTATGACCCCGGCCGGTCACGAGTCGAGGTCGGCAATATCGTCGCCCGGGGCCATCGCCGCAATCCGCCTTGCGAGTGCCGGTGAATGGCCGGCGCGGAGCATCGCCGCGATCTGTTTTTCGCGCACGTCACGTTCGGGCGCCTCGGCCGCGAACGGTCCGATCCGGCGGCGGCGGGCGAAGGCGAGCGCGGTCTCGACCGCGCGCTCGTCGACCACCGGCGCGATCGCCGCGGCGTCGTCGCCGGTCACCCCGGCCTGGTGGAGCGCCCCCGCCACGCGGCGTGCGCCGAGCCCGCGCCGGCCCATCGCCGCCGCTTTCGCCTCGCCATAGGCGCGGTCGTCGACATAGCCGAGTTCGGCGAACCGTTCGGCGATCGCCGCTGGGTCGGCCGCCTCCCCCTCCCAGCCGCGCTGGCGGATCTTGCCGGCGAGATAGGTCGCCAGCCGCGCCCGCGTCGTTGCGAACCGCTCGACATAGCGCAGCGCCAGCCGTTCGAGCGCCGCCCGATCGAGCGGCGGCGCGGGGGAGCGGGAGGGAACCTGACGCATACCGCCTTGATTGTGCCACACTGACACCGGATTTTGAACGCCTGCCGGCACCAGATAAAGTCGGTGAAGGTGTGTCCTTGGGGGTGAAGGGCCGCGAACATGGGCGATGCGATGACGATGGACAAGGTAACGGAAGTTTCGGGCAACGGTGCAGGCGAGCTGTCGCCGACGCCGACCGACGATTCGCTGCCGCGGCGATTCGCCGATTTCGCGACGCTGGGCGAGGCGCTGGATTATGCGGCGCGGGGCGAGCGCGGGCTCAACTTCCACGATCCGCGCGGCACGTTGCTCCGCGCCTATCCGTTCCGCGAGTTGCGCGACGATGCGCTGGCGATGGCCAAGCGGCTGGTCGCCGCCGGCATCCGGCCGGAGGATCGCGTCGCGCTGATCGCTGAGACCGGGACCGAGTTCGCCGCTCTCTTCTTCGGCGTAATCTATGCCGGTGGCTGGCCGGTGCCGCTACCGCTGCCGACCAGCTTCGGCGGCGCGCAGTCCTATATCGATCAGCTCTCGGTCCAGCTCGACAGCTGCGATCCCAAGCTGTTGATCTACCCGCCCGAAATCGCCGCGATGTGCGCGGAGGCCGCCAAGCTGCGCGGGGTCGAGGGGATCGACTGGGCCGCCTTCGCCGAGCGCGACGCGACCGAGACCGCGCTGCCCGAGGCGAAGCCCGACGACATCGCGTACCTGCAATATTCGAGCGGATCGACCCGCTTCCCGCACGGCGTCGCGATCACGCATGCCGCTTTGCTGTCCAACCTCGCCGCGCATTCGATCGGGATGAAGGTCGGTGCGGGCGACCGCTGCGTGTCGTGGCTGCCCTGGTATCACGACATGGGCCTGGTCGGCTGCTTCCTGTCGGTGATCGCCAACCAAGTCTCGACCGATTACCTGAAGACCGAGGATTTCGCGCGACGCCCGCTCGCCTGGCTCGACCTCATCAGCCGCAATCCGGGCACCTCGCTCTCCTATTCGCCGACCTTCGGCTACGACATCTGCGCGCGCCGCATGTCGAGCCAGACCAAGGCGTCGGAACGCTTCGACCTGTCGCGCTGGCGCGTCGCGGGCAACGGTGCCGACATGATCCGCCCCGACGTGATGCAGTCGTTCGTCGACGCGTTCGGCGATGCCGGGTTCAAGGCGAGCGCGTTCCTGCCCTCCTACGGCCTGGCCGAGGCGACGCTGGCGGTGTCGATCATGCCGCCGGGCGAGGGTATCCGTGTCGAGCTGGTCGAGGAAACCCAGCTGTCGGGCCAGGAAGGCCGCCGCGACCGCCCGCAACGCTATCGCGCGATCGTCAATTGCGGCAAGCCCGCGCTCGGCATGGAGATCGAGATCCGCGAGGAGGACGGCACGCCGCTGCCCGACCGCGCGATCGGCAAGGTCTGGTGCGCGGGGCCCTCGGTAATGGTCGGCTATTTCCGCGACGAAGCGGCGACCGACGCCTGCCTGAAGGACGGCTGGCTCGACACCGGCGACATGGGCTACATGTCGGACGGCTACATCTACATCGTCGGCCGCGCCAAGGACATGATTATCGTCAACGGCCGCAACCACTGGCCGCAGGACATCGAGTGGGCGGTCGAACAGCTCCCCGGGTTCAAGGCCGGCGACATCGCCGCCTTCGCGATCACGGCTCCGGGCGGCGAGGAAACGCCCGCCGTGCTGGTCCAGTGCCGCACCACCGACGAGGCCGAACGCCTGCGCCTGCGCGACGAGATTCGCGAGCGCGTCCGCTCGGTCACCGGCATGAACTGCGTGATCGAGCTGATCCCCCCGCGCACCCTGCCGCGCACCAGCTCCGGCAAGCTCAGCCGCGCCAAGGCCCGCAACCTGTACCTGGCCGGCGAGATCAAGCCCTACGACCTGGCGGCATGAGCGCGGGGCCGGCGCGCACCACTCCCCACGCGCGGATCAGCGCAGCACGACCTCGGCATCGACCAGTCTCACGTCGTGCATCTGGCCCAGATACGCCGCGTAATACCCCTTGTGCGACGCGCCGACGATGGCGCGTGGAGCGGGCCCGGAACCTCGCCGCGTAAATCATCCGAAACGGCGCGAACCCCGCAAAAAACCGCGAAAAATTTCGTGCGCCTAACCGTTCGCTAACCCTCCCCGGTTAATCGGTGCGGCGTGAGTATCGAGCCGACGTCCCAATTCGCCAATCCGCGTATCGACGTGCGCGCGCTGCTGGGTCTGTACGATCCGGCGGACGCGACCGACTGGTCGCCGATCCGCGCCGCGCAGTTGCACGCGGGGCGGCACCTCGCTCTGTTCCTGCTCGCCGCCAATCTGGTCGGGGCGGCGCTGGTCGTCCTGCTGTTCGACGGCGAGATTCCGCGGTGGCAGCTGGTCGGCTGGGCGCTGGCCGCCGGCGCGGTGGCGATCGGGGTGACGATGCGGCGGCTCGCCGCGCGCCACCGCGACGCGCACAACGCGACGTTGCGCGACGTGCGCCAGACCATGTCGGAGGGGATCGCGCTCGCCATCGTCTGGGCGATCCCGCCGCTCGCGGTCGGGGTGCGGCACGAACTGTCGACGGCGTTCGGTCTCTGGGTCGTGCTGTCGGTGATGATGACCGCGAGCGCCGTTGCGATGGCCGCGCTGCCGCTCGCGACGCTGTCGTTCCTCGGCATCCTGGGGACGGCGATCGCGACGATGCTGCTGCTGATGGGCAGCCCGCTGCTCGCCGCGCTGACGACGTTGTTCGTCGCCCTGCTGATGATCGGCTGTTTCCAGCGGGCGCGCGCGCTGGTCGTGATCCGCGCCGGCGAGATCGGCATCGCCGAACGCGACGAGACCGTCAGCCTGCTGCTCCGCGAGTTCGAGGAGGAGGACGGCGACTGGCTGTGGGAGACCGACAGCGCCCGCCGCATCGTCCGCGCCAGCCCACGCTTCGCCAAGTCGGTCGAGCTCGACCCGGTCAAGATCAACGGCATGCCGCTGCTCCAGGTGCTGGCGGGCGATCACTGGACCAACGGCGATTTCTCGTCCGGCTTGCGTACGCTGTCGGAGAAACTGAAGAATCGCGAGGCGTTCCGCGACCTGCTGCTCCCGCTCGACATGAACGGCGAGCGGCGCTGGTTCGCGCTCGCCGCCAGCCCGCGCCACGACGAGCGTGGCGCGTTCATCGGGTTCCGCGGGGTCGGCTCCGACGTCACGCAGCAGCGCGAATCGGCCGACCAGATCAGCCGCATGGCGCGGTTCGACACGCTGACCGGCCTGCCCAACCGCCTCTGCCTCAACGAACAGCTCGCCAGCGCCATGTCGGAAGCCGACAAATGGGGCACGCGCTGCGCGTTCATGATGATCGACCTCGACCGGTTCAAGGCGGTCAACGATTCGCTTGGCCACCCGGTCGGCGACCGCCTGCTCGAACGCGTCGCGGAACGGCTCGGCCAGTTGGTCACCGACAACGAGACGATCGGCCGGCTGGGTGGCGACGAGTTCGCGGTGGTGGTGCGCGACGCCAGCGACCCGGCGCGCGTCGAGCAACTGGCGAAACGGATCATCGAGACGCTGTCGCGCTCGTACGACGTCGACCAGCACACGCTCTATATCGGCGCCTCGGTCGGCGTCGCGATCGGCCCGCGCGACGGGCGGACGGCGGAAATGCTGATCCGCTCCGCCGACCTCGCGCTTTATCGCTCGAAGGATGCCGGCGGCGGTGTCTTCCACGCCTACGAACCCCAACTCCACGTCAAGGCGGAGGAGCGGCGCGTGCTTGAAATGGCGCTGCGCCAGGCGCTCGAAAAGGGTGAGATGCACCTCGAATACCAGCCCGTCGTGGCGGCGGACGACGGTCGGCTGACCGGGTTCGAGGCGTTGCTGCGATGGAAGCATCCGGAGCTCGGCGTGATCTCGCCGGCCAAGTTCGTGCCGCTGGCGGAGGATGCGCGGCTGATCGTGCCGATGGGCGAATGGGTGCTGCGCTCGGCCTGTGCGGAAGCCGCGCGCTGGCCCGGCCAGACGCGCGTCGCGGTCAACGTGTCGCCCGAGCAGCTCCACAATCCGGCGTTCGTGTCGGTGGTGGCGTCGGCGCTGGCGAACAGCGGCCTGCTGCCCGAACGGCTCGAGCTCGAAGTGACCGAGGGCGTGTTCATGCGCGAGGGCACCGGCGCGGTACAGGTGCTGGAACGCATCCTCGACCTGGGCGTGCGGCTGAGCCTCGACGATTTCGGTACCGGCTATTCGTCGCTCGGCTATCTCGCGCGGACGCGGTTCTCGACGATCAAGGTCGACAGGAGCTTCGTCCAGGGCGCGTCGAAGGGCCAGCCCGAACCGATCGCGATCATCCGCGCGGTGGTCGCGCTCGCCCAGTCGCTGGGCATGGCGACAACCGCGGAAGGCGTCGAGACCGAGAAGGAGCACCAGATGGTCCAGGACCTGGGCTGCACCAAGGTCCAGGGCTATTATTTCGGCCGGCCCCTCCCCGTCGCCGAAGCCCGCGCACTGGCCGGCCGCGACTGGGGCGCGGCGTCGCGCGCGGCGTAACGGCGGGGCGGCTTAGCGAAGCCAAGCGTCAGCGCCGCAAAGCTGGCCGGCGGCTTGAGCGATTGGTTTCCCGCACGCCGTCATGCTGAACTTTTTTCAGCACCCACCGTGCCGCAAGCGAAGCGGTCGGAGATATCCGGATCCTGAACCGATTTCCGGATGACGTTTGTTCGGGAGATGCCGCCGCGGCAAAGCCGCGTCGTGAGACGAGCATCCGGCTCGCTCGCCGGCTGCGCATCGTCTCAAGTCCAGCTACGCTGGCCATGTGCGATGCTGGCGGTGGCAGGGGAGCTCGGATTCGAACCGAGGGCCTTCGGTTTTGGAGACCGACGCTCTAACCAGCTGAGCTACACCCCTACAGCCGCCGCGCTCCTATCGCGCCAGCGAGGGGAGCGCAAGGCCGGCCGGCGGCCAAGGCCCGATCCCCGCGTCATGGGACTTGCCCCCATGGCGGCCCCACGCTAAGTCACGCGCCAATCCGACATCGGGATGATCCTTCCGCCCTGTCGCCTCTTCACGGCGCCGGGCGGCGGACCTATGTCCCGGCTACGGCAACGAACACGCGCGAGAGCATCATGGCGAAGACCACCCCTGTCGAATTCTTCCGGCAAGTCCAGGCCGAGACCAAGAAGGTCGTCTGGCCGACCCGGCGCGAGACGATCATGACCGGGGTCATGGTGCTGATCCTGACGCTGATCCTGGCGGTGTTCTTCTTCATCGTCGACACGGGCTTCAACGCCGCGGTCGAATTCTTCCTCAGCCTCGCGACCAAGTAAGGGACAAGCCACAGTGGCACGCTGGTACATCATCCACGCTTATTCGGGGTTCGAGGGCAAGGTCCGCGACGCGATCACGGCCGAAGCCGCCCGGCTCGGGCTCGAAGGCGCGGTCGAGGCGATCGAGGTCCCGACCGAGACCGTGACCGAGGCGCGCCGCGGCAAGAAGGTGGCGGTCGAGCGCAAGTTCATGCCCGGCTACGTCCTCGCCAAGCTGGCGATGAACGACGACGTCTATCACCTGGTCAAGAACACGCCGAAGGTGACCGGCTTCCTGGGCCCCAACGGCAAGCCCCAGGCGATCAGCGACGCCGAAGCCGCGCGCATGCTGAATTCGAAGGACGAAGCCGCCGCCGCCAGCCCGAAGCAGCAGGTCAAGGTCGATTACGAGATCGGCGACAGCGTCAAGGTGCTCGACGGCCCCTTCGCCAGCTTCAACGGCATCGTCGAGGAACTCGATTTCGACAAGTCGAAGGTCAAGGTCAGCGTCTCGATCTTCGGCCGCGCCACCCCGGTCGAACTCGACTTCGAGCAGGTCGAGCGCAGCAAGTGACCCACGCGGCTAGCGCCAGCTAGCCCGCGAGACGACACTTGCCCAGCCGGCGGGCGCCCAGCGCCCGACCGACGACGCGGGATTCACTCCCGCGTCGAAACCCTAATGGCTGAAATTGGGTGATTTAGAGACGGGCGGCTTTCGAGCCGACGTAGCCGCTTTGCCGTCATGCGCCACGGCGTCCTAATGCGGCCATCGGTCTTCCAAAAAGAGCGATTCTGAGCAGAGGAAGAAATAGCCGATTAGAAAGGAGGGATGAGGTGGGATGCTCCACCCATATGGCTACCGCGCCTTGACGGTGCCCCGTCACTCGCCCACTCTCGGCTATAAATTCCGGAGCGCTAGAATGAGAACTGATTTCCTGTACGCCTCGATCGCCGACACACAGGGGACCATCCGCTCAATTGACGTGAGGGCGGGGTTTCTCTTCGTAGTGCTTTTTCTTCCCCTGTCTGTGTTGGACAAGATTTCCACGATTTACGGCTTCCCGGCAAAACTGACCGGCGTGATGACGGGCTGGATTATTATCGATATCCTTCTCTGGGTATTGGCTATCGGAGCTCTTTTCCGCTGCGTCGTTGCAATCGACAGTCCTGCTGCGCACGTCTCCGGCCCAACTCCAAAAGGCGCATTTTATGGCGGCGATCTGTTTAATCTTACAAAATACCACACGTTCTGGAACTGCACAGTGCTTTCTTCTCGTGATATAGCTCAGGAGAAAATGCTACTTCCGCAAAATGCCGCCGAAATAGAAACCGAGCTTCTCTTCGAGAAGATGAAGCTGACCTATATACGATCCGTCAAACTCTTGCGGTTTGCAGCCGCCGCCTGGCTGACGCTCTTGTGGCTGATCGCCTCGGCGTCATTGGCCGTCTACACTAGAGCGCTGATATGAGCCTAAGCGACGAGGAGAGCGCCATTATCAGAGCCCTAGTAGGGAGTTCCTTGGATGTAGCTGAGCAGGTTTGGGACAAACATCAGCCGATTTTCGAGGCCGCTACCGAGGCTCTTGCACTAGACCGAGTGGCGAAGCGCGCGGAGGTTGCCCCATCGCGCATTCCTAATCATCCGTTTGTAAGCAGTGAGCGCTCAGAATTAGCGGAATATGTCTGTCTAGTGGCGGACATGAGGGAGTCCAGCAAACACCTGATGATCGAATACTCTCACTCAAAGCCGACTTATACGCGGATGAAGAGAGTGTATTTCGAAACGGCTGCCCTGCTCCCGGCGCTCGACCAGACAATCCAGTTTCAATGCGGTTCAGTGACCGAGTACCTCGGAGACGGCGTGCTAGCGCTCTTTTCGGTAAATCCGGAAGACAGGGGCCCAGATATCAGGAGAGCGCATCGTGCCGCGCAGAACTGCGTTGGCGACACCCGCGCCATCGTCAACGAGGAGATCGCAAGCCGATACTGTCTACCCAGCTTGGACCTTGGGGTCGGCCTGGGTTTTGGAGACGCGATCGTCCAGTTAATCGGGGTCCCTTCTAGGATGCATCCGAAGGTTATCGGGCCATGCGTTTATTACGCCACGAAGCTGTCGGCAGGTAAAAACATAATTCTCGTCAATGAGGCGCTTCGAAAAGCATGGCCCACGTCAAAGGGCGGAAAGCTAACGTTCACACCGATGCCGATCAGAGGTGTTGACGGCTACAGGGTTGGCTGATCGCGCGGCGACCGCAGTTGGGTCGTTACCCGTCATCGGCGTCGTCCGCCATATCCCCCAGCCGCCAGCCCCCGAACAACGCGCGGCTGTCGTCGTACATCGCCTTTGTCGCTTCCAGCGGGGTCATCCCGCCGATCTGGGCGAGCCTGGGCGAGGTGGAGAGGTAATCCTTCCAGGTCGACTTGCCGTCCGCCCGACGCGCGGCTTCGGCGATCTCGAACTTCTCGCGCTCGCGGCGGCGCGCTTCCTCGGTCATCGCGGCGACACGGAACGACCACATGTCGCTGGTCTCGCCGCGACGACGGCGCAGATGCGGCGGCTCGGCGAGCAGGCGGGCTTCCTTCTGGTGGAGGTACATGAGCTGCAACGCCTGGTTGGCGGTCATCGGCGGCATGGGCGGCGGCTCGTTGTGGCGCCAGTCGTCATGTTCGTGGCTATGCACCGACCCGGCGTCGAGCAGCGCCATCTCCAGCGCTTCGTACCCCCGCTCCAGCGCCAGCCGCCACTCGCGCGCGAAGCCGGGATCGCGCCGCCGCCGGCGATAGAAGGCCGCGACCGCCGCCCCGGCCGCGGCGGCGGCGAGGCGGACGTTGCAGGTGACGCCGAGGGTCGCGAGGAACACCTGCTCGCACTGGCGCGTCAGCTTGCCGGGCTGGGCGGCGCGCATCTGGAGCTTGCCGTCGTTGCGGCGGGTGACGACCGGTTCGCCGCCAGCCGTCCGCAGCGTAGCGCCGCACACGGGCAGCGCAGCTGCTCGCGAGACGGAGGACGGCCGGCCGGCGAGCAGCGCAGCTGCTCCGTCCGACGACAGCGGCTTCGCCGCTGGCGGCCCCTACGACCCGTTACTTGCCACCACCCCCTTCCCCGCCACCGGCCCCCGCAACCCCTCCCCCTGCAACCGCGCCTGCGCGAAGGCGACCGCCGTCTCCCACGCCAGCGCAAACGCCGGATGCGTCGCGCGGCGATGCTGCATCGTGCCGTACTTCATCCCTGCGAGACGAGCGGCGAGACGCACGTTGCCGGTGCGCCGCAATTCGCGCAGGAAGGTGCGGTTCTGGAGCGCCTGGTCGCGCGAAAACGGTCTGGCCATGCGCATTTTCGTCGCAAGCGGCTTCCTACATTGCAATGGCGGCCGGGTTCGGCTATCGGCGCGCGCTTCCAAAGCTATCGCTGTGGAACTTGCGGGAGAGCGTTCGCGCTCGTCCGGACCGCTAAACTTGGAAAAGAGTGAAAAATGGCAAAGAAGATTACCGGCTATATCAAGCTACAGGTGCCCGCCGGCGCCGCCAACCCGTCGCCGCCGATCGGCCCGGCGCTGGGTCAGCGCGGCGTCAACATCATGGAATTCTGCAAGGCGTTCAACGCCGCGACCGGCGACATGGAAAAGGGCGCGCCGATCCCGACCGTCATCACCGTCTATGCCGACCGCAGCTTCTCGTTCGTGACGAAGACGCCGCCGGCGACCTTCCTCATCAAGAAGGCGGCGAACCTGAAGTCGGGCTCGAAGGAGCCGGGCAAGGTCAGCGCGGGCAAGATCAAGCGCTCGGCGCTGTCGGCGATCGCCGAGGCGAAGATGAAGGACCTGAACGCCAACGACATCGAGGCTGCGACCAAGATCATCGAAGGCTCCGCCCGCGCGATGGGCCTCGAAGTGGTGGAGGGCTGAGATCATGGCATTCGTGAGCAAGAAGCAGAAGGCCGTGACGATCGACCGCGAGAAGCTGCACGGCGTCGACGAAGCGATCGCGCTGGCCAAGGCGGGCGCCACCTCGAAGTTCGACGAGACGATCGAAGTCGCGCTGAACCTCGGCGTCGACCCCCGCCATGCCGACCAGATGGTCCGCGGTGTTGTGACCTTACCAAAAGGCACCGGCAAAACCGTCCGTGTCGGCGTGTTCGCCAAGGGCGCGAAGGCCGATGAGGCGCGCGCCGCTGGCGCCGACGTCGTCGGGGCCGAGGACCTGATGGAGACGGTCCAGGGCGGCACGATCGATTTCGACCGCTGCATCGCGACCCCGGACATGATGGGCGTCGTCGGCCGTCTCGGCAAGGTGCTGGGTCCGAAGGGTCTGATGCCGAACCCGAAGCTCGGCACCGTCACGATGGACGTCGCCGGCGCGGTGAAGGCGGCCAAGGGCGGCCAGATCGAATATCGCGTCGAAAAGGCCGGCATCATCCATTCGGGCATCGGCAAGGCGTCGTTCCCGGCCGAGGATCTGCGCGCGAACTTCGACGCGCTGGTCGATGCGGTGGTCAAGGCCAAGCCGTCGGGCGCCAAGGGCAAGTACGTCAAGAAGGTCGCGCTGAGCTCGACCATGGGCCCGGGGATCAAGGTGGATACGGCCGAGGTGAGCGGCGCAGCGTAAGCTGAGACGCGGTGCGCGAGCGCTGCTCGCGCATACCGAAGGCCGGCCGGCGCTGGCAAAGCCAGCGTCCGACGGCACGGGATTTACTCCCGTGCCGGCCTAAGCAAACACAAAACGGGCCGGGTGGCGACACCCGGCCCGTTTCGCGTCAGGCGTTCGCCATTTCCGGGAAGTCCGCGCCGAGGCTCAGCTCGCGATCCGCTTCGATCGCCGTCAGCCGCTTCCGATACAGCGTGGTCGCCGTGTCGTACGCGAACTTGCCGAGCACCAACTGGTGCGGCGGGTCGGCGCGCGTGACGGCGGCGATCATCGCTTCGCCCGCGCGGACGGGGTCGCCCGGCTGTTGCCCCGAATAGCCGCTGGTCGTGTCCATCCGCGCCTGCGCCGTGGCGGCATAGTCGGCGATGCGGCTCTTGGTCTGATGCAGCGAGCGGCCGGCCCAGTCTGTGCGGAACGGTCCCGGCTCGACGCACGTCACCGCAATGCCGAGCGGCGCGACCTCCGCTCGCAACGATTCCGACCAACCCTCCACCGCATGCTTGGTCGCCGAATAATAGCCCGACGAGGCGAACCCGGTCAGGCCGCCGATCGACGTGATGTTAACGATCGCCCCGCTCTTTTGCCCGCGCATCACCGGCAGCACCGCTCGAGTCATCGCGAACAGGCCGAACACGTTGGCTTCGAACTGGGCGCGGATCTCAGCGTCCTCGCCCTCCTCGACCGAACTCTGGTAGCCATAGCCGGCATTGTTAACGAGCACGTCGATCCGCCCGAACCGCGCGGTCGCCGCCGCCACCGCCGCGTCGATCTGGCCCTGATCGGCGACGTCGAGGTCGACCGCCAGCGCACGGTCGGGCACCAGCGCGACCAGATCGGCGACGCGATCCGTGCCCCGCGCGGTCACGACGGCGCGCCAGCCACGCGCCAGCACCAGCTTCGCCAGCTCGCGCCCGAACCCGGTCGAGCAACCGGTGATGAACCAGACGGGATCGGTGGGGAACGGCATGGGGAAACCTTTCGATTGAGGAGACGCGAAAGGTGGGAACGACCCGAGACGCCTGCAACCGGCGTCGTGCCGTCATTGCGATTGTGGCGCAGCAATGACGAACCGAGGCGCGCCCACCACCACGCCTTTGCCAAACCCGCAAAAAAGGCGTAGGGCGCGCGGCAATCCCCAAAACCACCGCGTTACCGGCCGGCACCCATGCCGCGCCGACGCCATGCCCGTTCGAGACACCATGCCCTTTTCACACCTGCCCCCCGTCCTGGCCGAGGCCATCGCCGCCAAGGGCTATCCCGCGCTCACCCCGGTCCAGCAACAGGTCGGCGAGGACACCGCCAAGGGTCGCGACCTGCTCGTCTCCGCGCAGACCGGCTCGGGCAAGACCGTCGCGTTCGGCATCGCGATGGCCGACGAACTGCTCCACAAGGGGCAGACGCCGCCCTCCCCCACCGCGCCGCTCGCGCTGGCGATCGCTCCGACCCGCGAGCTCGCCTTGCAGGTCGCGAAGGAACTGGCGTGGCTGTACGGCAAGGCCGGGGCGCGGATCGTCACTTGCGTCGGTGGGATGGACCCGAGCCGCGAGCGCCGCAACCTGAGCCACGGCGCGCATATCGTCGTCGGCACGCCGGGTCGCCTGCGCGATCACCTCGAACGCGGCGCGCTCGATTTGTCGGCGGTGAAGGTTGCGGTGCTCGACGAAGCCGACGAGATGCTCGACATGGGCTTCCGCGAGGACCTCGAGACCCTGCTCGACGCGACCCCCGCCGAGCGCCGCACGCTCCTCTTCTCCGCGACGATGCCCAAGCCGATCGTCGCGCTGGCGAAGAAATACCAGCGCGACGCCTTGCGCATTTCCACCGTCGGCGAGGATCGCGGGCACGGCGACATCGCCTACCAGGCGGTGACCGTCGCCCCGGCCGATATCGAGCATGCCGTTATCAACCTGCTGCGCTTCCACGAGGCGGAGACGGCGATGCTGTTCTGCGCGACCCGCGACAATGTCCGCCACCTCCACGCCAGCCTGGTCGAGCGCGGGTTCGCCGCGGTGGCGCTGTCGGGCGAGCATTCGCAGAGCGAGCGCAACCACGCGTTGCAGGCGCTGCGCGATCGCCGTGCGCGGGTCTGCGTCGCGACCGACGTCGCGGCGCGCGGCATCGACCTGCCGACGCTGAGCCTGGTCGTCCATGTCGAGCTGCCACGCGATGCCGAGACGTTGCAGCATCGCTCCGGCCGCACCGGGCGCGCGGGCAAGAAGGGCACGGCCGTCCTGATCGTCCCCTATCCCCGCCGCAAGCGCGTCGAGATGATGCTGCGCGGCGCGCGGATCGACGTTGCGTGGCTGCCGGTGCCGACCGCCGACGACATCCGCGCGAAGGATCGCGAGCGGCTGCTGGCGGCGCTGAGCGAGCCGGTCGAGCCCGATGCCGACGACTGGGTGATCGCCGAGGAGCTACTCAAGGCGAAATCGCCGCAGGAGATCGCCGCCGCCTTGGTCCACGCGCACCGCGCCTCGCTGCCCCAGCCCGAGGAGATGATCGACCGCGTGCCGGAAGGGCCGAAGGCGCACCACCGCAGCGGGTTCGAGGACACGGTGTGGTTCCGAATGAACGTCGGCCGCCGCCAGAATGCCGATCCGCGCTGGATCCTGCCGCTGATCTGTCGCCGCGGCGGCATCACCAAGAACGAGGTCGGCGCGATCCGCATCCAGGCGAACGAGACCGGCTTCCAGATTCCGCGCGCGCTCGCCAACCGCTTCTGGACCGCGGTGACCAAGAGCGCGGGGGCGGACGGCGAGGACGATAGCGGCGTGCGGATCGAGCCGGTCGACGGCCCCAGCGCCGCCCCGGCGCGCGCGCAACTCCACCGCGCGACCCCGACGGGGCGGCAAGATCAGGCGCCGCGCCGCCAAGGGCCGCCGACCCGCAACCGCGCGCAGAAGGTGTTCCGCAAAGGCCCCCGCCCCCCGCGGGCGTGATATCGCCCACCCGCTTGCGGCATCGTCACCCCGGCCTCGGTGCGGGATCCCGCTTTTCAACGACGGAAGCAGAAGTGGGACCCGGCTCAAGGCCGGGGTGACGAGCGAGGAAGATTGAGTCCCAACCTCACGACCTCCCCGGCGAAAAATGGTAGGGTGGCGATATGACTGAAACCCCGACCGCCACCGGCCGCCGCATCCTGGTCGACGCCGACGCCTGTCCGGTCAAGGACGAGGTCTACAAGGTCGCCTGGCGCCTCGAGGTCCCCGTCTGGATCGTCAGCAACAGCCACCTGCGCGTGCCGCAACACCCGCTGCTCAACCGCATCGTGGTCGGCGACGGCTTCGACGCCGCCGACGACTGGATCGCGGACAATGCCGGCCCCGGCGCGGTCGTGGTGACCGCCGACATCCTGCTCGCCGATCGCGTCCTGAAAGCGGGCGCGCAGGCGATCGCGCCGACCGGCAAGCCGTTCACGACCAGCTCGATCGGCGCGGCCATCGCAACGCGCGCGATCATGGCCGACCTGCGCGCCAGCGGCGACCAGCTCGGCGGGCCCGCGGCGTTCTCGAAAGCCGATCGCTCGCGCTTCCTCCAGGCGCTCGACACCGCGCTGGTCCGCGCGCGATAAGCGGGGCATGGACCTCGACGATCGCCTCCGCCACTATTTCGGCACCGCCGACCTCGCGACCCTGACCCCGGCCGCGTTCGCGGCGGGCACCGAACGCATGCGCGTCGAATTCGGCCTGGAGCGCGACCGCCCCCGCCGCTTTGCACTATGGACGCTGATGCACATGCTCGGCGTCGCCCCCGGCCTCGACGTGGCGTTCGCGGACCCCGCCGACCGCGACGCCGCGCGGGACTTCATGGAAATCGTCGAACGGCAGGACGAGGGCTGAGGCGGAGCGGGCGGCCCCAACCCGCTCCCACCTTATCCTTCAGCCGAACCGCGCCAGCTTACATGCCGTTTCCACTCACCGGCGTCGCGACCGGCGCGGCCCCGGTCGCCGCACTCGCCGCGCCGAAGCCGCACTGCTTCTGTTCCATCGCGATCTGCTTGGTGATGCGCGTCGCGTTCTCGCCATAGGCTTCGGTGACCGAGCCGTGGTTGACGGTCTTGCCCTTGAGCGGGCTGACGCCCTCGCACAGGTGGAAGACGTGCGGCGTCGAAGCGGTCTTGGCGCCGTTCTCCGGCGCGATCCAGTAGACGACGTCTTGTCCCGCCGGGTGCGCGGCGTCCTTGGTCGCGTCCGCCACGGTGCTGGTGTCGCGCGCGATGTCCTGCGCTTGCGCGGCCACCTCGGGCGAGCAGGCGGTGGTCGGCTGGCCGGCCTTGATCTGCGCGGCGCAGCTATTCATGTCCTTGGTATATTGCTCGACCGAGGGCGGGTGATAGCTGACCCCGATCAGCGCCGCGATCACCGCCAGCACCGCGCCGACGCCGCCCGCGATCTTCTTGTTCTTCGGGTCCATGTCCTTGTCCATGAAGATCAGGACGACCAGCGGCACGAACGCGATCAGCGTGACGATCGCGCCCAGCTGGTTCTGGAAGAAGAATTTGGCGGGGTCCGACTCGCGCGCCGGATCCTGCTTGTTTGCGGCCTTCCACAACAGGTTGCCGGCGATCGCGAACACCGCGATCCCGACCAGGATGCCGATCAGCAGGCCGAGATTGCCATGGTCGAACTTGTGCTTGTAGAGCAGGACGACGCCGGCAATCTCTCCCGCGATCGCGACGGCCCAGGCCAGCCCCGCGAACAGGCGGAGCCGCCCGGCCGCGGCCTTCTGCCCCTGCGATGCGGCCCAGTCCCGCGTGACGTCCACCTTGTCGTCGGCCATGTCGCTTCCCCTTGCTAGCGAGCAATCCACATTCGGCGCGATGGTAGACGCCTGTCGCGGGGGCGCAAGTGGCGCGACGCGGCCGACTTTGCTAGCCGCGCGGGCGATGAACGATCCCACCACCATCCGCCGCCTGTACGGCCGCCGCCAGGGCCACAAATTGCGCCAGGGCCAGGCGGCGCTCGTCGAGGAACTGCTGCCCGACGTGGCGGTGCCCGAGCAGGGGCCGCTCGATGCGCGCGTCCTGTTCGGCGACGAGCTCCCGCTGGAGGTGGAGATCGGCTTCGGCGCGGGCGAGCATCTGGCGGGGCAGGCGGCGATGCGGCCCGATCACGGTTTCATCGGCTGCGAGCCGTTCCTGAACGGCGTCGTCGGCGCGCTCGGCCACATTCGCGACGGCGGCCTCAGCAACGTGCGGCTGCACATGGGCGATGCGCTGGAAGTGCTGGAGCGCTTGCCCGACGCCAGCCTGTCGCGGCTCTATCTGCTCCACCCCGACCCCTGGCCCAAGGCGCGGCACGCCAAGCGGCGGATGGTCAATGACGGCCCGCTCGATCTGATCGCGCGCAAGCTGAAGCCCGGCGGGGAGTTCCGGCTCGGCACCGACGATCCGACCTATTGCCGCTGGTCGATGATGGTAATGAACCGCCGTCGCGATTTCGAATGGCTGGCGCGCGATGCGCGGGATTTCCTGACGCGCCCGGCGGACTGGCCCGAGACGCGGTACGAGCGCAAGGCGCGGCGGCAGGGGCACGAGGTGTGGTATTTCCGCTACGGGCGAGTGTGAGGCGGTGAAGCTCCATCCTGCGGAAAAACCTCACCCCGGCGAACACCGGGGCCCAGGAGGGAAACAGTGATAATTGCGCGCGACGCGAACTACTGACGGTTCGGAACTGGACCCCGGCCTTCGCCGGGGTGGCGGCCTGTTTGATTGTTGTGCGTCAGGGTCGTTGGTCAATCCAGCATCGCGCGCAACCGCCGCGCCAGGTCCGTATACGTGAACGGCTTCGGCAACAGCTCCACTCCCGCATCGAGCCGACCGTGATGGACGATCGCGTTGCGCGCATAGCCTGACGTGAACAGCACGCGCAGGTCGGGCTTCACCGTGCGCGCGCGTTCGGCGAGCACGGCGCCGGTCATGCCGCCGGGCAGCACGACGTCGGTGAACAGCAGGTCGATCGCATCGGCATGCCGCCGCACGAGGTCGAGCGCGCCGGGCCCATCAGCGGCGGCGAGCACTGCATAGCCGAGATCGGCCAGCGCCTCGGTGGTGAACGCCCGGACGTCCTCATCGTCCTCGCACACCAGGATCGTCTCGTTCTCGCTCTTGGGCAGCGGTTCGGGCGCCGTCGTCGCCGCGGCCTTCGCCGTCGCGCCGTCGCTGCGCGGCAGGTAGATCTTGATCGTCGTGCCGTGACCGCATTCCGAATAGATGCGGACGTGCCCGCCCGATTGCTTGACGAAGCCATAGACCATCGACAGGCCGAGCCCGGTGCCGCGGCCGACTTCCTTGGTGGTGAAGAACGGTTCGAACGCGCGGTCGGCGGTGGCGCGGTCCATCCCCTCGCCGGTGTCGGACACGGCGATCAGGACGTATTGGCCCGGCCGCACCTCCGCCTCGCGCGCGGCATAATCGGTGTCGAGGTGGCAGTTGGCGGTCTCGATCGTCAGCCGCCCGCCCTCCGGCATCGCGTCGCGCGCGTTGACCGCCAGGTTGAGCAGCGCATTCTCCAGCTGGTTGGCGTCGATCTCGATCGGCCACAATCGCGCCGCCTGAACGAACGCGAAGTCGATCGTCTCGCCCAGCGCGCGGTGCATCATCTCCGCCATGTCGGCGATCAGGCGGTTGGGTTCGAGCCGCCGCGGCGCGAGCGGCTGGCGGCGCGAAAACGCGAGCAGGCGCTGCGTCAGCACGGCGGCCCGCTCCGCCCCCGACATGGCGTTACGCGCCGCGCGCACCAGCCGCGGCTGATCCTCGCCCAGGTTGCGCTGGATGATGTCGAGGTTGCCGGTAACCACCTGCAACAGATTGTTGAAATCGTGCGCGACGCCGCCGGTCAGCTGGCCGACCGTCTCCATCTTCTGCGACTGGCGCAGCGCTTCCTCGGTCGCGCGCAACGCCTCGCTCGCGGTCTTTTCCGCCGTGATGTCGCGCGCGACGCAATAGAGCAGGTCGCCGTGCGGTACCGCCGTCCAGCTGAACCAGTGATAATCGCCGCTGCTGTCGCGGAACCGGTTCTCGAACCGCAGCGTCGCTTCGCCGCCCGCGAGGTCGTCGATCTCGGCGCGCGTGATCGCGACGTCGTCGGGATGCTCCATCCATTCGGACGTGCGGCCGAGCAACTGGTCGGAGGTCCAGCCGAGGATGTCGGTCCAGGCCGGGCTGGCATTCAGCCATTTCCCGTCGCGGTCGGCGATCAGGAACGGATCGCGCGCGATCGTCCACAGCCGGTTGCGATCGGCCACCGCCTCGCGCTGGGCGACGACGCGCGCCGTGGTCTCGCTGACGATGCACAGCACCCCGCCGACCGACCCGTCATCGTCGAACACCGGCGAATAGGAGATGTCGAAAAACACTTCCTCGCCGCCGCCGTCGCTGCGTTCGATATAAAAGGCGCGGTCCTTGGCATGATACGTCTCGCCGCTGTCGCGCACGCCGGTCAGCAACGGGCCGAGGTCGGTCCACAATTCCTTCCACCCCTCCGGCGCCGGCTGGCCGAGGACGTGGGGATGCTTGTTGCCGATCGTCGGCGCATAGGCTTCGTTGTAGAGCGCGCAGAAATGGCCGCCCCAAAACAACACGATCTCCGCCCGCGACGACAGCATCAGGTCGACCGCCGACAGCAGCGCCGACGACCAGCCGGTCATCGGCCCGAGCGGCGATCGCTCGTCGAGTTCCGCGAGCAGGGCGCCGATCTCTCCCCTCGTCGCGATGCGTTGTGCCCTGCGGTCAGGCAATGTCGTCCCCACACATATCCGTCTTGGAGACAAAGACACATTCGCGCGGCGGCGGTTCCAATCGGGCAGCACGCGGCCCGATCGCGAACGTCGTTTAGCCCGGCTGGCGCATCAGCTTGAGCATCTCCGGCAGGCTCCGGCGTCCTTCGTTGAGCAGGCTGGCCCGAAACACGCGGCCGAGCAGCAGGATCTCGATCACCACGAACGCCGCCAGCACCACGCCCGACCCCACGACTTCCCAGGTCGGAATGCCGGTGCCGAGCCGCGCGAGCACGGTGAACGGCGACCATAACGGAACCCAGGTCAGCACCTCGACCGCCGTGCCCCCCGCCCCGCGCAGCACGGCCTGCACCAGCAACGTAAACGGCATCATGATGAGCAGGATCACCGGCATCAGATAGCCTTGCGCGTCGCGCATCGAGTTGCTGACCGCGCCGATCACCAGGAAGATCATCGCCACCATCATGTAGCCGGCGACGAAGAAATAGAGGATCGTCAGCACGCTGCCGAGCGACGACACCGGCTCCAGCGCGGGACGGATCACGTCGGCGATCGCGCCGTGCGTGGCATAGGCCGCGAACGCGCCGCATGCCGCCCAGGTCAGAATCATCGACAGCCCGATCGCGACCGTGCCGGCGAGCTTGCCGTACATCAGCTCGCTCGGCGAAATGCAGGCGAGCACCGTCTCCAGCAGCTCGTTGCTGCGTTCCTCGACCGTGCCTTGCAGCATCCAGCTGCCCGACAGCACCAGCGACATCAGCAGGATGTAGGCGCAGGCGAGCGGCAGGATCGATCGGATCAGCATCCGCTCGCGCCCGCTGCCGGGCGGCGGCGTCGTCACCTGGATCGCCGGCGCGACCGCGTTGGCGGCCTGCGCGGTCGCCGCCGGCGTACCCGCGCCGGCCAGGAACCGCGTGCGCAGATCGGGGGTCAGCACGCCTTGCAGCATCGCCATCAGCGAGCCGCGCGGCGCCCCGTTCGCCCAGACGCGGATCGCCGGCGACGGGCCGAAATCGTGCGGGATCAGGATGACATAATCGACTGGCTTGCGGTTGCTCTTGTCGCCCGGGCGCAGATAGGGTTCGAGCGCCTGATCGAGCGTGGCGGGCGCGGCGGTCGCCAGCGCCGGCGGCGTGTCGACCACGCGATAATCGGGATCGGGCGCATCGAACGCTTCCGCGTTCTTCGGCGAGACGCGCGCGATCGCGGCGCGCGCCGTGGGCAGGCCGCCGCTCGCGACGAAGCGCGCGACCTCGGCATCGCCGAACCAGTGATCGCCCTGCGCCCAGGGCGCCGACGGGTCGGCGCGTTGCAGATCGTGACGGCGGACGTAGCGCGCCAGCGCGTCGAGCGTCGCGCGCTGGCCGTCGAGTTCGACGCGCTGGCGGATCGCCGCGCCCGCTGACCCGCCGGCCTGGTCGATCACCATCACCGTGTCGGTGTCGGACTTGTCCATGAAGCGCGACGCGAGCGGCCCCAGCGCGAACACCAGCGGCAGGATCAAGAGTGTCAGCCAGAAGCTGCGTGTCATCGCGACCTGGCGGAACTCGCGCGCGGCGACGAGGCGGATGTGCTGGATCATGTTAACGCCCCTCCGCGCCGCCGACGATGTGCAGGAAGACTTCGTGCAGGCTCGGCCGCTGCTGCTCGAAGCGATGGAGCGCGAACCCGGTCGCGGTGCAATGGTCGAGCAGGTCGCCGGGGTCGGCCCCGGGGGTCAGGCCGACCTCCCATTCCTGCCACGCGCCCGCCGTCCCGGTCTGGCGCGCTTCCGCGACGCCGGGCAACGCCGTGGGCGACGCCTTGGCCTCGAGCAACAGGCGCGCCGGCAGGGTCGCGCGCGCCGCTTCCTGCGTGCCCTCGAACAATTTGCGCCCGCGCGCGAGCAGCAGCAACCGGTCGCACAGCCGCTCGGCATGCTGCATCACGTGCGTCGAGAACACGACCGCCGCGCCGTCCTTCGCCGCGCGCACGATCTCGTCCTCGAGCAGGCCCTGGTTGACCGGATCGAGCCCGGAGAACGGTTCGTCGAGGATCAGCAAGCGCGGCCGGTTGACGACGGCGGTCGCCAGCTGGACCTTCTGCGCCATGCCCTTCGACAATTTGTCGACCGACGTCTTGGCGAACCCGCCGAGCCCGAACCGGTCGAGCAGCGTATCGCCCTCGGCACGCGCCGCCGTCGCGGTCATCCCCTTCAGCCGGCCGAAATAAACGATCGTCTCGATCGCGGTCATCGACCGATACAGCCCGCGCTCTTCGGGCAGGAAGCCCAGCCCGGCGCTGTTCGCGCGTCCCGGCGCGCGGCCGAGGACGGAGATGCTGCCGGCGTCGGGACGCAGGATGTCGAGCACCATCCGCAGCGAGGTCGTCTTGCCGGCGCCGTTCCCGCCCAGGAAGCCGAACACCTCGCCCGGCGCGACCGCGAAGCTGAGGTCGTCGACCGCCGTCAATTCGCCGAAGCGCTTGACCACCCCGTCCAGCCGCAAAGCATCCATCGTCGCGTCCCCGATCTCTCCCCGCTTCCTAATCAGGTGTTGCGCTCGAATACAACACCGAAGCGACGGGTGATCGGTCCATTCTCGCGAATCCGCCGATCGCGCACGCCCCAAACGCAGAACGGCCCGCCCGCGCGGGTGCGCGGCCGGGCCGTCCGGAGTAAGATCGGGCCTTACTTCTCGCGCGCCGGGCGCTTCTGGCCGGGCTTGCGGCCGAGGCCGATCTTCTTCGCCATGTCGCGGCGCTGCTCGCTATAGGTCGGCGCGACCATCGGATAGTCCGACTTCAGATTGTAGCGCTCGCGATACTGCTCGGGCGTCAGGCCGTGGGTCGACAAATGCCGGCGCAGCGTGCGGTACGGCTTGCCGTCGATCAGGCTGACGATGTGGTCGCGCGACGCCAGCGACTTGCGGACGCTGACGGCCGGTTCGTGCGCGGTCGGTTCGCCGTCTTCGGTGCCCATGGTCGCAGCAGTCGGCTCGATCGCACCGCGCATCGAAGCGAAGAATGCCAGTGCATCTTCGGCGGTCGCGCGGGTATTCGGATTGGCCAGCCAAGCGGCAGTCAACTCGGCGGCGATTTCAACAGGACTTAGTTCGGAAATATTGTCGGTCATGATGCACTCCCCAGAAATGCTCATCCGCCAAAGCGCCATTCAAGTGCCGCGTCAATCACTATCGCACCGAAAAATCGATTTTGGAGTATGTTTATTGTCGCAAGTCGAACACTTCCCGCTACCCGATATGCGCCAGCCCTTGCGCCTTGATGCAAATCAATCTCAATTGTCTATGTTCTTGGCGGCGACTAATGGCGCGGTCGTTGGTTGCGCGAAACGGTATTTGGCTGTTCCCGCATCCGAATGTCGGGTATCGTCGCGGGCATGATCGCGCGCCGTTCAAAGCCGAGCTTCGCCAGCCTGCTGCGCCGCGCCGAACGTACCGCCGAGGTCGACACGATCAAGCCCGTGCCGGCGACGGCACCGATTGACGCTACGGAAACCGTCGCCGGGCCGACGACCGCGTTCGATGTCGACCCGGCGCGCGTCCGACTGTGGCCGCAACTCGGCCGCGTGCCGCCGACCCGCGCGGCGTGCGATGCGATCCTGCGCGACGGCCAGCGCGGCGCAGTGACGGTGCGGCCGGTGTTCGACGACGAGCTGTTCGAGTATGAGGCGATCGACGGCGCGGAAACGTTCGCCGCGATCCGCCAGCTGCGCGAGGACGATCCCGATTTGCGGCTGCTGGTCGAGGTCGAGCTGGTCGACGATGACGGGGCGGCGGCGCTGGCGCTGGCGGCGGTGTTGCCGGCGGACGTCACCGCGGCGTTCGCCGGCACGGTCCCGCCCGATTCGGCGACCGCGCTGGCCGAGCGGCTGGCGAGCCCGATTGCGCCGGTCCTTCTGGCGACCGCTCGGCAGGTCGCGCGCGCGCAACAGGCGCGGGCAGGCGACGGCCAGCCGCCTTATCCCCCGGACGAGGTGATGCGGATGCTCGATGGGGTCGGCGTACCGGCGGCGGAGCCCGCGAGCGAACCCGCCGAACCCCTCAGCCTCGCGATCGCCGACGCCGATGCACGGTCGGTGACGTTCCGCCTCGAAGGGGCGGACGAGCTATCCCCCGAGACCCTCGCGCGCGCGGTCAAGGCGATGATCGACGGCGCGGCGAACGAAGGCTTTGCGGTGACGTGGGACGCCGACACCTGACGGTGAGTCCCGCGAACCGTTAATAACCCCGCGCTACTGCCCCGACCGCCGCCACACGCCCCGTAGCATCCGCCCCGCCAGCGCCGCCATGCCCGGGCGCAGCAACAGCCAGTCGCGGATCGCCGGCCCCTTCTCCGCGCCGATGACCTGCTTGTAGCCGCTGTCGCCCGCGCCCCAATCGACCGTCGCGATGCCGTCGTCCTGCGCCCGGACGAGGTTGCGATAATAGAGCAATTTGCCGGGCGAATGCTTGGCGACGCGCGGGTCGTAGCTGTTGGCGATCGCGTATTTCACCGCGCCGCAATTGATGTCGAACGAGAAGGCCGCAGGTTCGCCATCGATCGTCAGCACCGCCGCCCAAAGCTGGGCCGCGATCACCGGATCGGTTGCCGCCTGCCGCCAGAACGCGCCATGTCCGGTCCGCGTGAACTTGGCATCGCGACCGTCGGTGCGCGCGGCGATCCAGCTCTTTTCCTCGATTCTCGCCATCGCGTCGAACCCGCCCTCCGCCAGCTCCGCGCCGGTGAGAAAACGCCAGTCGAGCGCGCCGTGCGTCGCCAGATGCTTTTCGTGGAAGCGGTTCTTCTTCAGCGTCGAGGCGCGCGGGAACGGCCCCTCGGTCCGCGCCGCCGCCATGTCGAGCAGGAAGCTGTCCGCGACGAAGCGGTCGATCGCGACCCAGCCCCGCCGCCGCGCGGCCGCGATCAGCGCGCTCGCCGCCGGATCGCCGTCATAAACCGGGCCGATCCGCAAGCCGTTGACTTCGTGCGCCAGCGCGTCGGCAAGCACGTCGAACGCACGGTCGTCGGCGATCGTCGCCGCCGGGAAGCCGCGAAACGGCCAGTAACAACCGGGTACCGCCGCCAGCCGCAGCGGCGTCGGCCCGAACGGCGCGAACGGCAGCGCGATCACCGGCTCGCCGAAATGTTCGACGATCAATGTCCGTGCGCGCTGGCCGTAGGCCGCCGTCGCCGCCGCAAACCATTGCCGGCGCAGGAAAGCGTGGCTCGCCGGACCGTTTTCCGCGACCGGATCGATCAGCGCCGGCAACCCGTCGAACGCCGCCGCGCGCGCCACCGGCGGCAGGCGGGTGAAATCGGTCAGGGCCATCGGCTTGTTCATACCGCCGCTCTATCCGACAGGCGTTACCAAGCGGTGTGTCGGTCGGGTGCGCAGTGGCGATGATCCGGAGCGGCTCCTGCTCGCTGCATCCTCCCAAGCATGCCAGGCAACGGCGGTGGCGAGCGTCCCCCTCCCCTTCATTCCCACCCCGGCGAAAGCCGGGGCCCAGTCGGGAAGGCAGATGTGACGACTCGATACGCTCACCGATCGGCGTCTCGCGACTGGACCCCGGCCTTCGCCGGGGAGACAAAAAAGACGGGGAACGCCATCTTCGCGTTCTCTCGCCCACCGGCCGTTCGTTCGACCGTCGCGACCGCTCATTCGAGCCCACCCCCACTCCTCCCGCTTCCCTAATCGCGCGGGCGACGCCATGGTGGCGCCCCATGGAAGTCAACGCCGTCTCGACCATCGCCCAGACCATCCAGCTGTCGCTGGCGCCGGTGTTCATGCTGACCGGCATCGGCGCGCTCATCAACGTGCTCGCCGGGCGGCTGTCGCGCGTGATCGATCGCGCCCGCGCGCTGGAGGCGCTGCATCCGCGCTCGACCGGGCCGGAGCATGACCGCCACGTCTGGGAATTGCGGCTGCTCGACCGCCGCATCTCGATCATCAACGCCGCCCTGCTGATGGCGGTGTCGAGCGCGGTGATGACCTGCCTGGTCGTCGCGATGCTGTTCATCGCCGAGCTCGCCGCGCTCCATATCGGACCGACCGTCGCGGTCGCGTTCATCCTGGCGATGACGCTGCTGATCGCGGCGCTCATCAGCTTCATCGTCGAGGTGCGCACTTCGATCCACGCGATCCACGTCCGCGCCGAACTGCTCGAGCAGGACCGCCGGTGATCGAGAAACGCCTGTTGCAGGTCGTCGTCGCGATCGCGTGCCTGGTGCCGCTGACGATCGGCGGGGAAAGCATCCTGCGCGGGCCGCATTTCCTCGGCCATCCGCACGACGTGCCGGTCGATCTCGACAGCCATTTCCGCTACATTTCGGGCATCTTCTTCGCGGTCGGCGTGGCGTTCGCGACGTGCGTGCCGGGGATCGAGCGCAAGGGTCCGCGCTTCCGCCTGCTCGGCGCGCTGGTGGTGTGCGGCGGTCTCGCACGGCTGGTCTCGCTGATCGCGGTAGGGCCGCCGAGCGCCGGCCACGTCTTCGGTTTCGCGATGGAGCTCGGCGTCGTGCCACTGCTGATCGTGTGGCAGGCGTCGCTGGCGCGGCGGTTCCGCCGCTAGCCCGGCGCTATTCCCCGAACAGGTCGCGCTGCGCCTTTTCGAGTTCCTCGGCATAGCGTTTGCGCACGAACTTTTCCGACAGGGTGCCGATCACCGCGCCGTCGGGGCCGACCACGGCCAGCTCGTCCGCCTGGACGCTGTCGAACGTCTCCATCACCTCGACGATATTGGCGTCGGGCGCGAGCGGGGACAGCGGCGCGCGTGCGAGCTCGCCGATCGTCGCATCGGCCGCCAGTCCTTCCGCATAGACGATCGCCGGCGCGACGATCCCGGCATAGTCGCCGCCGTCGTCGGTCAGCACTACGCGGCTGACCGCGCCCAGCGGAAAGCGGCGGCAGAACTCCGCGACGCTGGCCGACGCGGCGATCGCATTGACCTCGCGCCGCATCATCCGCCCGGCGGTCAGCAACCGCACCCAGCCGACATCGCGCGCGCTCTTGATCGTTTCACCGCGCAAGTGCAGCCGCCAGGTCGAGAAGCTGTAGCCGAACCCTTCGCGCACGATGGTCGACGCGATCAACGACGCCGCCAGCACCGCGCCAGTCAGCAGGAAGCTCTCGGTCGTCTCGAACACCAGCATCGCCATCGTCAGCGGCGCGCCGATCACCGCGACGGCCATCGCCGCCATCCCGACCAGCGCCGCGTCGCCCGACGGCAGGATCTGGTACCCCGCGATCTGCGCCACCACGCCGGCGAACAAATGCCCGGTCAGCGTCCCGATGAACAGCGACGCGAAAAACAGCCCGCCGCGAAACCCGAACCCGATCGTGATCGCGGACGCCAGCGACTTGCCCACCAGGATCAGCGCCAGGAAGCTGAGCGACGTGGTGATCGCGAGATCGCTCCCCAGCGCGCCATGCCCCCCGGACAGCACCTGCGGCGACCACGCCGCCATCGGCACCAGCAGCAGGCCGCCGACCGCCGGCCGCGCCCAGACCGGCAGGCCGAGCCGCCGCGTCCCCGCCTCGACCGCGGTCACCGTCCGCATCAGCGCGATCGCGATCATCGCGCAGACCGCGCCCAGCAGGCTGTAGAGCACGTAATGATCGCCCGGCACCGCGAGCGCCGAATTGACCGCTTCGATCGCGTATGGCGGCATGCCCATCAGGTGCGCGACCAAAGCCCCGGCCAATGACGCCGCCACGACCGGCGCGATCGCCGCGGGCGTGTACGCGCCCAGCACGATCTCGAACGCGTAGAACGCACCTGCCAGCGGCGCGCCGAACGCCGCCGCGACGGCCGCGCCCGATCCCGCCCCGA
Source organism: Sphingomonas sp. (assembly GCF_017304635.1). Taxonomy (GTDB): domain Bacteria; phylum Pseudomonadota; class Alphaproteobacteria; order Sphingomonadales; family Sphingomonadaceae; genus Sphingomonas. The sequence continues at coordinate 231,830 of NZ_JAFKMA010000002.1, read as the reverse complement.
CCAAGGTGCGCAGGTCGCCGCGCCGCGTGCCGAGCGCCAGCCCGACGACCGACCCCGCCGCCCCGCCGAGCTGCGCATAGCCCGCCTCCAGCCCGACCGACGCGCCGAACCCGTTGGAGATGGCGTTCTGCGCGCCGATGATGAGGCTGTCGGTCATCGACATGCGGCCGCCGTGCAGCGCATTGGCCTCCACCGCGTCGACGAACGTCCGCCGGCGCGACCGGACCAGCAGCGAGAAGCCGGCGAGCACGAGCCCACCCACGGGCAGCATGGCGAGCTCGACCGGGCTCAGCTTGACGGCCAGGCTCAACCGCTCGCCGTGCAGGCCAAACACCAGCTGCTGCAACCCGCGCGCGGCGAGCCCCAGGCCGACCGTCGCCAGCCCGGCCATCGCCCCGACCACGATCGCCAGCGCGATGAACCAGAATTCGCTGACGCGGAACCGCCGGCGGAACCATGCCAGCGGGGTCAAAGCACGATGCGGGATGTGAAGGTCGGGCACGCGGCGGCTATTGGCGCATCGCCCGAAAATTAAAAAGGCCCGGGAATTAAAGGCGCCGCCCGAAATGAAAAGAGGCTGCCGGGGGCCTCTCGGCACCCCGACAACCTCCTGACATGGTCAGCGGCCGGAAGCTCCAGCCCGGAGGACCATGCGGACCGCTTGCGATTTCCCTTCGGAAATCGCCATCCGGGTCGGGGCAGCAGAGCTGCCCGTTCCTGTGGATCGCGGCGTTGCTTGGAGGAGGATACCTCCCGCGGCGATCCGGCGGACTTTTAGCGGCGCGTCCCCCGAACGAACTGAACCGACCCCATTGCTGAACCATGAGACATCGGATCACCTCCTTTCGCTTGTTGAAACACCGTGCCCAGCGTTGGACACGAGGGGAATGTGAATCGCCCGGGCCGACATTTCAAGACTTGTAATGCACCGGGATTTCGACGATTCTCTTTCGCCTTGGCCGGGGTCGGCCGGGGGTTTTCCGGACGTCGCGAATAGAGGGTGCGCGCAAGCAGCTTTCCGTGCTGCGGCGGAGCATATTTATCTTTCGCCGACCAGCTTTCCCCATAGTCCCTCCCCGGCGAACGCCGGGGCCCAGTCGGAATGGCGGTGGTACCAAGGCGCAACGCATTTCACGATCGTCTCCCGACTGGACCCCGGCGTCCGCCGGGGTGGGGAGAAAGACTCGACGCTCCCTTTACCCGTGTTCCTGCGAAAGCAGGAACCCAGAGCGGCAGGCGACGCCGCCCGTAACCCTGGGCTCCTGCTTTCGCAGGAGAACGGCAACGAGAGTGCCCCCGCCGCTACCGCCCGAACGCCGCGCGCAGCTCCACCTTCGCCTGTTCCAGCACCTTCCTGCGCGCCGCCGGCAGATCCTTCCCCGCGCGGTTGATGTAGAAGGTCAGCATCGACATCGCCGACTGGAACGGCGTGCCCTTGCGGCGCTTGCTGTGCTCGGCCGATCGCTTCAGCGACGCCGCGATCGATTTGGGGTCGTCGCGCGTGAACACGTCCCTGGCAAGGTCGAGCGCGTCGGAATGGTCGGTCACGTCCTGCGACCAGTGCCTGGCGGGCATGGCGGGTCCTTTCGCGGGCGGTGCGTCAGTGGTGCTTGAAATACTGGATTTCGCGCTCGTGCTGCTGCGCCGCGGCCTTGGTGTCGAACGTGCCGAGGTTGCGGCGCTTGCCGGTCTCGTCGTCCTTGTGGCGCGAATAGATGCGGTATTCGCCCGATGCGAGCTTGCGGATCATGCGCGATCTCCTCGCCCGCCTGAACGCGCCGGCCGCCCAAAGCTATCCGCGGCAATCCTCGATCACGCGGCCGATCTCGGCATAGGGGCGTAGCACCAGCGGCGCGCGGCCGGCCTGCTCGACCACGAACCGCCCGCGACTGAACGCGATGGCGTCGAGCAGGGGGTCGTTGGCGGCGAACACCAGGGCCGGCTCGCCCGTCCCCGGCGCAACGACACGCGTCAGGCTGGTCGTGCGAATCGTCGCCGGCGCGGGCGCGATCCCGGTCAGCCGCACCAGCCGCGTGAAGCGGTCGCAGATCAGCGTCAGCGCCGCCTGCCCCGCCGTCTCGAACCGCCCGACCGTCGCGCCCGGCTGCTGCAAATAGCGCCAATCCCCCGGCGTGAACGGCCAGTCGTTCCAGTCGGCGGCGAGCGGCGGCGGGACCGGCGCGACGACCGGGACTGGCGGCGGCGCGACGACGACACGCGGCGGTGCGACCGGGGCCGGCGGCGCGACGCACCCGGCGAGAGTCACGACAGCGATCGAGAGAGCGAGGACGGCACGCATCGCGCGACCATGGCCGCGCCCGCGCCGGCGCTCAAGGCGAAAGCGGCGGAACAACTTGGGCGGGCGACGCGCTTCACGCCCGCGCCTAACCTGCGTAAGGAACGACCGTTGAGCGACCATCTGCCCGCGCCGCTGATCGGGGCGACGCTGACCGAGACGATGAAGGTGCGCGATCGCGACGGCCGCTCGCTGGGGTCGGTCTACGGCTTCATGGTCCACAAGCGCTCGGCGCGCGCGCTCTATGCGGTGCTAAGCCTGGGCGGGTTCCTCGGCGTCGGCGGCGCCTATTACCCGGTGCCGATCACGCTGCTGACCTACGACCCCGCCGGCGACGGCTATGTGACCGCGATCGACCCCAAGGCGCTCGAAGGCGGCCCGAGCTGGTCCGGCAAGCCCCCCGCCTTCGACCAGGACTATGCCGACCGCGTCGCCAGCTATTACGGCGCGGAACGGCAGAGCCTGTCGATCGGCTAGGCAGCGCGAGGGTTTCTACCGCGCCCGCCGACTGCTCCCCGGCATGCCGGCGCGCATCTTCGACTGCTTACCGTAGCGGGTCTTGCGGGTGCCGGGCTTGCCTTCGTTGGAGCGGCCCATGATCGGGGCCTTGTGCTCGGCGGGCGGCAGGCCGAGTTCCTCCGCCTCCAGCCCGCGGATCTCGTCGCGGAGGCGCCCGGCCTCCTCGAACTCCAGGTCGGCGGCGGCCTTGCGCATCTTCTTTTCGAGTTCCTCGATATAGGCGCGCAGGTTATGGCCGACCATGTGGGGCCGATCTTCGTCGATCTCGACCGTCACCTGGTCGCGGCTCGACACATCCTGGATGATGTCGCCGATGTTGCGCTTGATCGTGGTCGGCGTGATGCCGTGCTCGGTATTGTACGCGGCCTGCTTCTCGCGACGGCGATTGGTCTCGTTGATCGCGCGCTCCATGCTGCCGGTCATGCGGTCGGCGTAGAGGATCACGCGCCCGTCGACGTTGCGGGCGGCGCGGCCGATCGTCTGGATCAGCGAGGTTTCGGAGCGCAGGAACCCTTCCTTGTCGGCGTCGAGGATGCAGACCAGCCCGCATTCGGGGATATCGAGCCCCTCGCGCAGCAGGTTGATACCTACCAGCACGTCATAGACACCCAGCCTAAGATCACGGATCAACTCGATTCTTTCGAGTGTCTCGACGTCCGAATGCATGTAGCGGACCTTCAGCCCCGCCTCGTGCATGAACTCGGTCAGGTCTTCCGCCATGCGCTTGGTGAGCGTCGTCACCAGCGTGCGGTAGCCGGCCTCGGCGGTCTTGCGGCATTCGTTGATGCAGTCCTGTACCTGGTCCTCGACCGGGCGGATATCGACCGGCGGATCGATCAGGCCGGTCGGGCGGATCACCTGTTCGGCGAAGACGCCGCCGGTCTGCTCCATCTCCCACCCGCCCGGGGTCGCCGAGACATAGGTGGTCTGCGGGCGCATCGCGTCCCATTCGTTGAAGCGCAGCGGGCGGTTGTCGATGCACGACGGCAAGCGGAAGCCGTATTCGGCCAGCGTGATCTTCCGCCGGTGGTCGCCCCGCGCCATGCCGTTGATCTGGCCGATCGTCTGGTGGCTCTCGTCGACGAACAGCAACGCGTTCTCGGGGAGATACTCAAACAAAGTGGGCGGCGGCTCGCCCGGCAGGCGGCCGGTCAGGAACCGCGAATAGTTCTCGATCCCCGCACAAGATCCAGTCGCCGCAATCATTTCCAGGTCGAAGTTGGTACGCTGCTCCAATCGCTGCGCCTCCAGCAGCTTGCCCTCGATCTGCAATTCCTTGAGCCGCTCGGCGAGTTCGAAGCGGATCGCCTCCATCGCCTGCTTCAGCGTCGGACCGGGCGTCACATAGTGCGAGTTGGCGAATACGCGCACGTAGTTGAGGCTCGCGATCTTCTTTCCCGTCAGCGGGTCGAACTCGACGATGTCCTCGATATCGTCACCGAAGAACGACACGCGCCAGGCGGTGTCCTCGTAGTGCGAGGGGAAGATTTCGAGATTGTCGCCCTTCACCCGGAAATTGCCGCGCGCGAAGGCGGCGTCGTTGCGCTTGTATTGCAGCGCGACCAGCTTGCGCACGATCTCGCGCTGGTCGACGGTCTGGCCCTTCTTCAGGTCGAAGATCATCGCCGAATAGGTCTCGACCGAGCCGATGCCGTACAGGCACGACACCGACGCCACGATCAGTACGTCGTCGCGTTCGAGCAGCGACCGGGTGGCGGAATGCCGCATCCGGTCGATCGCCTCGTTCACCGAGGATTCCTTCTCGATGTACGTGTCCGACCGCGGCACGTACGCCTCGGGCTGGTAGTAATCGTAATAGGAGACGAAATACTCGACCGCATTATCCGGGAAGAAGCTCTTGAACTCCCCGTACAATTGCGCCGCCAGAATCTTGTTGGGCGCCAGAATCAGCGCCGGCCGCTGCAACGTCTCGACCACCTTGGCCATGGTGAAGGTCTTGCCCGACCCGGTGACCCCCAGCAGCACCTGGTCGCGCTCGCCGGCCAGCGCCGCCTCGGTCAGTTCCTTGATCGCCCCCGGCTGGTCGCCCGACGGTTCGTAGTCGCTGACCAGCTTGAACGGCTTGCCGCCTTCCACCTTGGCCGGGCGTTCCGGGCGGTGGGGGACGAACGACTGGCCGGTCTCGGGCTCGGCCAGGCTGGTGCGAATCTGGATTGCCATGAGCGTACATATGGCGAACGCGGGGGCGAGTTCAACGCACCGGAACGGCGGGCGATTATTCCGGCGCAAGCGAGTCGACGCCCGCCGCGACCGGCCCTATGCTGGGCGGGATTTCGCGATCCTCGCCGGGTCGCGACACAGGGAGGAATCACCATGCGCACTCTGACGATCGCCGCCGCCGCGGCCGCGACCCTGCTGGCCGGCTGCGCCAAGCCCGGCCCGCCGCCCAAGCCGCAACCGGGCAGCTGGTCGATGAAGATGGAGCTGGTCGACGCGCAGGGTCCCGACGCCGACAAGGTGAAGGCGATGATGGGCCCGATGTTCGCGTCGATGAGCAACATGTCGATCTGCATCACGCCGGAAGCGTCGGCGAAGAGCGACCCGACCAAGGGCATCACCCAGGGCGGCGACTGCAAGTTCGACCGGCAGGAGGTCAATTCCTCCGGCATCCACGTCTCGGGCGTGTGCACCAAGAACGGAACGCAGTCGAAGGTCACCGCCGACGGCTCGATCACCGCGACGTCGCAGGACCTGACGATGCAGACCGAGACGACGCCCCCGGGCGGCAAGGCGCCGATGTCGATGAAGCTGCGCATGCAGATGCAGCGCACCGGCGACTGCAAGCCCGGCGACATCACGCCGCCCGCGGGCTCCGGTCCGATGTGATCGATCGCCACCGGCGCGCGCAAGACGGGCGCGCCGGCGGCGATTTGTCCGGTCGGGTATTGCCCGGCAGTCCGGGCGGCAGTTCCGCCGCCGGCTTATCGACGCTCGCTCGTCACCCCACCCGCCGATACGCGACGCGCCACATCACGACGGCGACACCGGCCGCCATCGCCGCCATCACCAGGCTGGTCGCGATGCCGCTCGCCCAGCGATAGAGCCACGTCCCCGCATCCATCGCCGGCGCGGGCGAAAAGCCGAAGCCGTAGGTCTGCCCGCTCAGGAACAGCACGAACCCGATCACCGCGCCGACCGCCGCCGCCGCGACCGGCCCGCGCCGCCCGCTCGCGTGGAGCAACGCCCAGGGGATCGCCGCCAGCGCCGTCACGCCGAGCGCGGTCAACAGCGCACCGATCACCAGCGCACTCACCATCGTGCCCAGCGAATATCCGCCCGCAAACGCGAGCAGCAACGTCGCGATCGCGCCGCCCATCGCCCCGCCCGCGCCGATCGCGAGCCCGACCCGCTCGATACTGGTCTCGTACAGGGGCCCCCGCCCCACTCTGCCCGCCATGCCTGCTCCCCTGACCGACGGTGCTAGCAGGGTGCGGACGGAGGGCCAAGCAGCCGTCGCGATGTGGCGCAGTTACAACACTCTAGATTAGTTGGACGTGGTCCGGCGCGACGTGAAATATGTCGCAATGCCGTCACATTTCGCGAGCAGGGGCGCGGTCGTAATGCCGCGCCGCACAATAATCCGGCGCCTCCTGCAAAAGGGCCATCGTCACATGAAGCACCAGAAGTTCGTCGCGCTGCTCCTCGTCGGGGCGGCCTCCATCGCCACCATGCCGGTCGCCACCGCGCAGACCGCCGCGCCCGCGCCGCAGGACGCGCCACCCGCAACGGTCGACGCGCCGCAGGACGATCAGAACACCATCGTCGTGACCGCGCAGCGCCGCACCGAGAACACGATCAACGTGCCGGTCGCGGTGTCGGTGCTCCGTCCGGACGCGCTGAAGGACTTCCAGTCGTCGGGCGCCGACACGCTGCTGTCGCTCAGCGGTAAGGTGCCGAGCCTCTACGTCGAATCGACCACCGGCCGCATTTTCCCACGCTTCTACATCCGCGGTCTCGGCAACATCGACTTCTATCTCGGCGCATCGCAGCCGGTGTCGATCATCCAGGACGACGTAGTCGAGGAGCATGTCGTGCTGAAGTCGAATCCGGCGTTCGACATCGCGCAGGTCGAAGTGCTGAAGGGTCCGCAGGGCTCGCTGTTCGGCCGCAACACCACCGCCGGCATCGTCAAGTTCGACACCGCGCAGCCGACCGCGACCTGGGCCGGCCAGGGCACGCTGAGCTATGGCAGCTACAACAGCGTCAACGCCGACCTGGGCGTCGGCGGTCCGCTGACCAGCGACGGCAGCCTGAGCTTCCGCCTGTCGGGTCTGTACCAGCATCGCGACAACTGGATCAGCAACACCTATACCGGCCCGTCCGACGACGGCACCGTGCCGGGCAAGGACGTGATGGGCCGGTTCACCGAACGCGACCTGCGTCTCCAGATCCTGGCCAAGCCGAGCGACAAGTTCAGCTTGCGCCTGTCGGGTCATCTCCGCGACTATAGCGGCACCGCCTCGATCTTCTATCGCGGGTCGATCATCCCCGGCACCAATGCCGTCCCGGCCTCGTTCGATCGCTCGGTCGTCGCTTATGACGAAGCGCAGAATAATCCGCAGGCGTACAAGACGCACGGCGTGTCGCTGAAGGCCGATTACGACTTCGGCGGCGCGACGCTGACCTCGATCACCGCGTGGGAACACGCCTCGGGCTATAGCCGCGGCGACACCGACGGCGGCGCGGCGGCCAATTTCGGCGGCGTTTCCCCCAACATCTGCTCGGTCGGCTGCGGCCAGTCGCAAGGCCGTCTGCGCGGGCTCGACCAGTGGAGTGAGGAAGTGCGTCTGGCGAGCCCCGACACGGGCCCGTTCAAGTGGCAGGTCGGCGGCATCTATTTCGACGCGCGCGACCGCACCGAGTTCGACCAGCGCTCGTTCTTCCTGACCAGCAACGTGCTCGGCACCACGCCGAACCCGAACAACTACGTGCTGCTGCGCAACGTCAACACCAGCTGGGCGGCGTTCGGCCAGATCAGCTACGACCTGACCGATCGCCTGACCGCGACCGGCGGCGTGCGCATCACCAACGACACCAAGAGCACCAACCTGCTGCTCCATCCGAATTTCGCGACGCTCAGCGTGCCGGCGACCGCTCCGACCTCGTCCTACGCCTGCGGCACGGCGCAATATTGCCGCCTGTCGGACACCCAGCCGAGCTGGGATGCCAGCCTGCTCTACAAGCTCGACCGCAACGTCAGCGTCTACGCCCGATACGCGCGCGGCTTCCGCGGGCCGACCGTGCAGGGCCGCTCGGCGGTGTTCGCCTCCGCGTATTCGACCGCGAACTCGGAAAAGAACACCAGCTACGAGGCCGGGATCAAGACCGCTTTCGCCGACGATCGCGTCCACGTGAACATCGCCGGCTTCTACTACAACATCGACAACATCCAGCTGAACGGCAACGACAGCAACGGCAACGGCGTGCTGTTCAACGGCAACAAGGGCAAGGGCTACGGCGCCGAGTTCGAGCTGGAAGCGCGCCCGGTCGACAATTTCCACGTGAACGTCGGCCTCAGCCTGCTGCACACCGAGATCAACGCGCCCAGCGTCTATGCGCAGGTCGGTGCGGCGGGCGGCGTGCTGTCGGAAACGGTGCTCAACCCGACGGTGCGGATCGGCAACAACTATTACGCCAACATCAACGGCAACCCGTTCCCGAACGCCCCCGATTACAACGTCAACGTCAGCGCGCGATACGACCTTCCGCTGGGCGGCGACAGCAAGCTGTTCGTGGCCGGCGACTTCAACCTGCAGGGCAAGACCAACTTCGTGCTGTATCGCTCGGTCGAATACAATGCGGACGGCAATTACGAACTGGGCGGCAAGATCGGCTATGCGTTCGGCAAGTACGAAATCGCCGCGTTCGTGCGCAACCTGACCAACCGCAAGAACCTGATCGGGGTGATCGACACCTCGAACTACCGCGCCGGCATCTACAACGATCCGCGCGTGTTCGGGGTCAGCCTGAGCGGCTCGTTCCGCTGAGTCCGAGAGACGGGCCGCGGACGTCCGCCGCGGCCCGTCCTGCCACATCTGTCGTCTCCGACATGGACGACGATATCGCGTCCTGGCCCGTCCACGCCACGCCGACGCCGCCAGTTGCCGACGCGTAAAGATCCGCATGCCGCATGGCCCGGAAGCGGAGACCCAGTCTTTCGATGGCCCGATATTTGCGGGCGACCACCACCATCTCTTCGGTGCGCATAACAAGTCCCCTCGCCAATACCTGGGCGTAAGTTTCGCGTAACAATTGTCGCCGATGGGATCGCGCGATTTCTCTGCTGGCGCGGCGATCGGAATCGGATCATCGTCGCGGACACGAGAGTCGCCGGGCCGACGCTGCCCGATCATCGAGGGGGAAGTCATGAGCGCGATCGGGTTGCTGGCGATGGTTCTGGGTGGGGCGATGCCGGCACCGCCGCCCCCGCCGCCACCCCCGCCCGCCAATGGCTGCAAGGTCGAGCAGATGGCGGTGTTGCCGGTGACGATGGTTGGCCGGCGCGCGATGGTCGCGGCGAAGTTCGGCGACAGGGACGCGCGCTTCATCCTCGACAGCGGCGCGTTCTACAGCACGATCTCGCGCGCCGCGGCGACCGAATACGGGCTGCGCGTCGACCTGTTGCCGCTCGGCTTCTACGTCAAGGGGATCGGCGGCGAATCCTCGGCCGGCTACACCGTCACCAACAGCTTCTCACTCGCCGGGCTGAAAGTACCCAAGGTCGATTTCGTCGTCGGCGGCACCGATACGGGGCAGACCGGGCTGCTCGGCCAGAACATCCTCGGGCTGGCCGACATCGAATATGATTTTCCGCACGGCATGGTGCGGCTGATGAAGACGACACGGTGCGGGCATGTCGGCCTTGCCTATTGGGCGCAGGACAAGCCGGTGACGATGCTGCCGCTGATCGGCGAGCCAGAGAGCCGCTTCCACCCGCACACGCTGGCGACGGTGCTGGTCAACGGCGTCAAGGTGACCGCGATGTTCGACAGCGGCGCGGTCAGCTCGCTGATGACGCTCGCCGCCGCCAAGCGTGCCGGCGTCACCCCCGCCTCCCCCGGGGTCGAGCCCGACGGCTACAGCACCGGGCTTGGCTCGCACCACGTCAGCACCTGGCTCGCGACGTTCGACAAGATCGATGTCGGCGGGGAAGCGATCAGCCATCCCAGGATCCGCATTGGCGATACCGAGCTGGGCAATGCCGACATGCTGATCGGCGCCGATTTCTTCCTGACCCACCGCCTGTTCGTGTCGAACGCCAACCATGTGATGTTCGTGACCTACGAAGGCGGCCCGGTGTTCGGCCTGTCGCCCAAGCACGCCTATACCAGCGACGGCAAGCTGATGGACCTGACCGACAAGGCGGCCGATCCCAAGACCGCGGAGGAATTCAGCCGGCGCGGTGCGGCGCTGATGTCCAACCACCGCCTGACCGACGCGCTGGCCGATTTCGACAAGGCGATCGCGATGGCGCCGGGCGAGGGCCGCTATTACTATCAGCGCGCGACCGCGCACCTCGCCAACCGCCAGCGTGACGAGGGGCTGACCGACCTCGACAAGGCGATCGCGCTGATGCCCGGCGATGTCGATGCGCGCTTCACCCGGGCCGGCATCCGGCTGCGCGCGCGCGACCGCGACGGCGCGCTGGCCGACGTGAAGGCGGCCGACGGCGTGCTCGCTCCGTCGTCCGACCGTCGCTTCGCGCTGGCGGCGATGTACGACGAGCTCGGCCAGCCCGAGCCGGCGCTGACCAATTACGACCTGTGGCTGAAGGGTCATCCGGAGGATGCGGGCCGGATGGCGGCGCTGAACGGACGGTGCTGGGCGCGGGGCCAACTCAATCGCGAGCTCGACAAGGCGCTGGCCGATTGCAACGCCGCGGTGAGGATGGCGCCGAAGAACGCCGCCTTCCTCGACAGCCGCGCGCTGATCCGGTTGCGGCGGGGCGAACTGGCGCTGGCGCTGGCCGATTACGACGCGGCGCTGGCGGCGAACCCGCGCGAGGCGTGGTCGCTCTACGCGCGCGGCATCACCGAGGCGAAGCTGGGCCAGGCGGACAAGGCGAAGGCCGACCGCGCCGCGGCGCTGGCGATCAACCCGACCCTTAGCGAACGCGCGCGACGGTTCGGGCTGGAGCCCTGAGGCGGGCGCGGCGCCGGGCTACGACACCCATTGCGACAGCGGCTGGCCGTCGCGGCGCCAGCCCTGCGGTGTGCGGACGTAGCGAAACAGCGCGCCGCCGCCGCACAGGCCGGTGCAGTCGTAGCCGACCTGGACGGTCGCCGACTTGCCGTCCGCAGCCACGTTCGGAACGTCGATCCAGGCGATGAAGGCAGGGTCGACCTGCCGCCCCTGCACCGGCACATGCACGCTGGCCCGCGCCCAGGCGTCGGCATCGGCGATGGTGTAGCCCGCCGGCACCTCGGCGCGGAGCATCGGGCAAGCCGCGAACAGGCGATGCTCGACATCGACATAATTGGTGGTGTCGCGTTTGGCGGCATCGGCGACGCGCGCCGGCCAGGTGTCGCGCAGCGCCGCCCGCCCGACCTCGCACACGACCTTTGCCGTGGCGGGCTGTGGCGCGGCGGCGGCATTCATCAGACCGAGCATCAGGGCCAGCATGGCATCCTCCTCCTATCGCAGCGCGCCACCGCCCCGCGCGTCGAGACAGTGCAGCAATGCGTCGCGCGACATCGCGGCGCGGGATGGCGGCGGGGCATAGGTCGGGACCGACACCGTGACGCCGATCGGCACGGTCGCAAAGCCGCTCTGTCCAGTGCACGCTTGCGCCAGCCCCAGCATCCGCGGCGGCGTGTCGCGCGCTTCGTAGGACAGCCGGAACGTGCCCCAATGCACGCCGATCGCGCGCGCCGCACCGAGCCGGCGATAGACCTCGACCGCATCGACCGGGCCGATATGGCTGCCCGATGCCATCTGTCCGGCGGCGAAGCGGAACGCACCGATCGGGATCAGCGCGAGCCGGATCGGGCCGTAACTCGCGGCCTTATCGGCCCATTTCAGGTCGCCCGCCCCGGTATCGCCCGCGAAGAACAGATTGCCGCCGCTCGGCAGCTTCACGATGAAGCTCGACCACAGCGCCCGGTTGCGATCGGCGAACCAGCGGCTGTCCCAATGATGACCGCGATTGACGATGACGTCGACCCCCGGCCGTACCGCGACCGCCCCGCCCCAGTCGCGCGCCTGCGCCAGAACGCCGGCCGCGCCGATCACGCTGTCGTTGCCCAGGCTGGTGACGATCGCCGGCCGGTCGCGCTGCCACAGCCGCTTCAGCGTCGCGAGGTCCATGTGATCGTAATGATCGTGGCTGACGAGGATCAGGTCGATCTTTGGCAGGTCGGCGAACCGCACCCCCGGCGCCGCGACGCGGCGTGGGCCGACGCCGAACGGGCCGGCGGTGTCGCTCCACACGGGATCGGTCAGGATGTTGAGCCCGGCGGTCTGCACCAGCACGCTCGAATGGCCGATCCACGTCACCAGCATGCGCTCGCCGTCGACCCGGGCCGGCGGCTTGGCCTCTGCGACCGCGACATGGTCGGGCCAGGCCGGCCGCCCGTCATTGCCGAACACGTAGCGCGCGACGACCCCGCCGCTCCGGCCGACCGACACGGTATCGTCGTCGCCATCGGGGTTGAAGAAGCGCTCGCCGTCGAAATGGTCGCTGACCGGCCCACGATAATATCGCGCGTCGAGGAAATGCGGCACGATCGCCGCGGCCAGGCACACGACGACCACGATCCACAACACCACCGCCCCGATGATGCGCAGCGTGCGGGCCATCAGGCCAGCAACCTCTCTTTCGCGATCCGCTCGCGCCAGACCAGCGGGGCGAGGTGGTGGACGTTGTTGCCGTCGCTGTCGACCGCGACGGTGACCGGGAAGTCCTGCACCTCGAACTCGTAGATCGCTTCCATGCCCAGGTCAGCGAACCCCACGACCTTGGAGCCCTTGATCGCGCGCGCGACCAGGTAGGCGGCACCGCCCACCGCCATCAAATACGCCGACTTCGCATCCTTGATCGCCTCGACCGCTGCCGGGCCGCGCTCGGCCTTGCCGACCATCGCCAGCAGGCCCTGGTCGAGCATCATGCGGGTGAATTTGTCCATTCGGGTCGCGGTGGTCGGGCCGGCCGGGCCGACCACTTCCTCGCCGACCGGATCGACCGGGCCGACATAATAGATGACGCGGCCGGCGAACACGACCGGCAGCGTCTCGCCCTTGGCCAGCATGTCGGCGATCCGCTTGTGCGCGGCGTCGCGGCCGGTCAGCATCTTGCCGTTGAGCAGCAGCCGGTCGCCCTGCTTCCACGACCGCACCACCGCGGGCGTCAGCGTGTCGAGATCGACGCGGATCGCCGCCTGGTCGGGCGTCCAGTCGACGTCGGGCCATTCGTCCAGTTTCGGCGCTTCGAGATAGGCCGGGCCGGAGCCGTCGAGCGTGAAATGCGCGTGGCGGGTCGCGGCGCAATTGGGGATCATCGCGACCGGCTTCGACGCGGCATGGGTCGGCCAGTCGAGGATCTTGACGTCGAGGATGGTGGATAGCCCCCCCAGCCCCTGCGCCCCGATGCCGAGCGCATTGACCTTGTCGTACAGCTCGATGCGCAGCGCCTCGACGTCGGTTTTCGGCCCCCGCGCCTTCAACTGGCTCATGTCGATCGCGCCCATCAGCGATTCCTTCGCCAGCAGCATCGCCTTTTCCGCGGTGCCGCCGATGCCGATCCCCAGCATGCCGGGCGGGCACCAGCCCGCGCCCATCTGCGGCACCATCTCCAGCACCCAGTCGACGATCGAATCGCTGGGGTTCATCATCTTGAACTTGGACTTGTTCTCGGAGCCCCCGCCCTTCGCCGCGACATCGACCGAGACCGTGGTGCCCGGCACCATCTCGACATGGAGCACGCTCGGCGTGTTGTCCTTCGTATTGCGGCGCGTGAAGGCGGGATCGGCGAGGATCGAGGCGCGCAGCTTGTTTTCCGGGTGGAGGTAGGCGCGGCGCACGCCCTCATCGACGACCTCCTGCAACGACCTATCGCTCTCCAGCCGGCAGTCCTGGCCCCATTTGACGAACACCGTGACGATGCCGGTATCCTGGCAGATCGGGCGATGCCCCTCCGCGCACATCCGGCTGTTGGTCAGGATCTGCGCGATCGCGTCCTTCGCCGCGGGCGACGCTTCCGCCTCGTACGCCGCTCCCAGCGCGCGGATGTAATCCATCGGGTGATAGTAGGAGATGAACTGGAGCGCGTCGGCGACGCTCTCGATCAGATCGGCTTCGCGGATGATGGTCGTCATGGCCCCGCCCCCTAGGACCAGCCGCGGGTCGCCGCAACGGTCCGTTCAACATGGGTTGGCGACGCGTTTACCGATCCTTTTATCGTGGCCGATTAGAACGTTCCCGCTGCTGGGGAGCGCGTGTGATGGGAATGTATCTGGACGGCGACCTGCCGATGGTGTCGAGCCACGCCGAGGTCGTCGGCCGTATGGCGGCGATCGACCGGTCGCAGGCGATCATCGAGTTCGATCTGGCCGGGCACGTGCTCGCCGCCAACGCCAATTTCTGCCGGCTGTTCGGCTATCGCGAGGACGAGATCGTCGGTCGGCACCACCGGCTCTTCTGCGACGCCGCCTACGCGCAATCGCTCGACTATCACGCGTTCTGGACCAAGCTCGGTCGCGGCGAATACGACGCCGGGCGGTATTGCCGGCTGGCGCGCGGCGGACGCGAGGTCTGGATCCAGGCGACCTACAACCCCATTTTCGACGATGCCGGCCGCCCGTTGAAGGTCGTCAAGTTCGCCAGCGACGTGAGCGGCCAGGTCGCGCTGGAGCGGGAAGTGCGCAGCCGGCTCGACGAGGTCGAGGGACTGCGCGCCGAGGCCAGCGCGCGGCACGCGGAACTGCGCGAAACGCTCAGCCGCGTCTCGACGATCGTCGATGCGATCGGCCAGATCGCGCACCAGACCAACCTGCTCGCGCTCAACGCGACGATCGAGGCGGCGCGCGCCGGCGATGCCGGGCGCGGCTTCGCGGTGGTCGCCAACGAAGTGAAGAAGCTGGCCGGCGACACGCGCGCCGCGACGGCCCGCGCCGGACAATTGATCGGGCGCGACTAGCGCCGGGGACACACCCTCGATCCCCTCAATCCCGCCCCTCCGGCGCCCCCAGCGGGAACATGTGGCGATAGGGCCGCGCCTCGTCGAGCGCGCGGGCATAGCTGGGCCGCGCCAGCAACCGGTCGCGATAGGCCCACAGGTTCGCATGCTCGCGCGGGATCGCATGCGTCCAGTCGGCATAGAGCAACGCCGGCGCCGCGGCGCAGTCGGCCACGCTGAAGGCCCCGCCCGCCGCCCATTCGCGGTCCGCCAGCCACGCGTCGAGCCAGCGATACGCCGTCTCCAGCTGGCCGCGCAGCTTCGCCTCGTCACCCTGATCGCGCTGGATCGCGATGCCGACGATACGCTGTTGCGGGCCGTTGACGTAATTGTCGAAGAAGCGGTCGAGTTGCCGCACTTCGACCGCCGCCGCCTTGTCGTCAGGGATGAACCGAATCGCGCCGGGATAGCGCGCGTCGAGATATTCGATGATGATCGTCGCTTCGGTCACGACCCGGGCGCCGGGACCGTCGCCGTCGGTCAGGATCGGGAACTTGCCGATCGGCCACAGCGAGGTGAACGCGCTCCACACCGGCTCGCTGCCGTCGAGCATCTTGAGATCGAACGGCGTATCGTTCTCGTAGAACGCCATCTCCGCCTTCTGGCAGTAGGAGGACAGCGGGTGGGCATAGAGGCTGAGCGTCATCGGGCTACCCGTTTTGGCTAGAATGAGCGTCCGGCGCGCGCCGGACGGCATCTCCGTAACACATTTCTAAGCGGTGCTCCGTATCGGCAGCGTCATGAATCGTCAGCGTCGCAGTCTCTCGCTTTCCTCCACCCCCGAATTTTCCCTGTGGAGCGCGCTGGGGGTCGCGGCCGACAGCGCGCCCGAAGTGACCGAGAGCCGGCTCGAACGGTTCCGCGAGCTGGCGACCGCCTGGCCGTTCGTCATGCTGATCCAGCTGATCGCACCGCTGACCGTGGCGGCGATCCTGCGCGCCGGCGGCGGCGGCACCGGCGGGGCCCTGCCCGGCGGCGCGGCGGTGGCGATCGCGTCGCCGTTCGTCCTGCTGCTGCTGTGGACCCGGCGCGGCGAGATCGTGTCGACACACTTGCAGACGCGGATGCTGGCGCTGGCCGCCGCGATCATCGGCGCCGGGCTGATGGCGCTGCTCCCGCTGCTGGCGAGCGGACCGATCGGCTATCAGCAATTCACCGGGATCGTCGCGGTGGTGGCGGCGATCGTCGTCACCGCGATCGCGATCTATCCGGTGCGCGCCGCGACGCTCAGCTATGCCGCGACCCTGGTCGCGATCGTCGTGCTGCGCTCCGGGTTTTCGTTCGCCTCGCTGGTCGCGGTGCTGGCGCTGGGCGGCCTCGTCGCCGCGACCCTGCGCCTCGCGCGCGGCGACCAGGCGACGGAGCAGCAGCGCAGCGTCAGCACCAGCGCCGGCCGCCTCGCCGAGCAACTCGTCCGCGAGGTCGAGGAACATGGCGATGGCTGGTTCTGGCAGACCGACCGGCTCGGCTACCTCACCTATCTGTCGGCCAAGGTCGGGCGCGAGTTCGTCCGCGCCGGCGTCACCCCGCTCGGCGGGCGGCTGATCGACACGTTCCGGATGGACGCCGAATCGGTCGAGACCGAACGCACGCTCAACTTCCATCTGTCGACCCGCACGTCCTTCTCCGATTATTCGGTCTGCCCGGCGAGCGTGGACGGCGTCGATCGCTGGTGGTCGATCTCGGGCCGGCCGCTGCTCGACGAACAGGGCCGCTACCAGGGGTTCGTCGGGTCGGGCCGCGATTTGACCGAGCGCCGCCGCTCGGAGGCGGAGATCAACCGCCTAGCGTTGTTCGACGGCCTGACCGGGCTCGCCAACCGCCAGCGGCTCAAGATGGGGCTGGAGCAGATGCTGTCATCGACCGGCAGCGGCAACACCACGGTCGCGCTGCTGCTGCTCGATCTCGACCGGTTCAAGGCGGTCAACGACACGCTCGGCCACCAGGTTGGCGACGCGCTGCTCAAGCAGGTCGCGCAACGGCTCGAACGGTCGGTCGGGGAGAACGGGCTGATCGGGCGGCTGGGCGGCGACGAGTTCGAGGTGGTGCTGCCCGGCGTCGGCAATCGCGACCAGCTCGGCGAGCTCGCCGCGGCGATCATCGCGTCGCTGTCGCAGCCTTATTATATCGAGGGCTCGACGATCTCGATCGGCGCGTCGATCGGCATCGCCATCGCGCCCGAGGACGGCCAGGACCCGGAAACGCTGACGCGCAATGCCGACATCGCGATGTACGCGGCCAAGGGCGACGGCCGCGGCATCCACCGTTTCTTCCGCGAGGAATTGCTGGAGGGCGCGAAGACTCGCAAGCAGCTCGAGGACGACCTGCGCCTCGCGCTCATCAGCGACCAGTTCCACGTCGCCTACCAGCCGGTCGTCTCGACCGCGGAGGCGCGGATCGTCGGCTACGAGGCGCTGATCCGCTGGGACCACCCGACCCGCGGCAGCATCAGTCCGGCCGAGTTCGTGCCCGTCGCCGAGGAATCGGGGCTGATCGAATCGATCGGCGAATGGGTGCTGCGCACCGCCACGCGCGAGGCGGCAAGCTGGCCGCGCGAGGTGCGCGTCGCGGTCAACGTCTCGCCGATCCAGTTCGCCAACCCGGCGCTGCCCGCGATCGTCACGTCCGCGCTCGCCAATTCTGGCCTGGCGCCGGAGCGGCTCGAGCTCGAGATCACCGAAAGCGTGTTCGTCAACGACACCGGCCATTCGGAAGCGATGTTCAAGTCGCTGAAGGGACTCGGCGTCCGCCTGGCGCTCGACGATTTCGGCACCGGCTATTCCTCGCTCGGCTATCTGAAGAAGGCGCCGTTCGACAAGATCAAGATCGACCAGAGCTTCGTGCGCGGCGCCGCCGCCCCGGGCAACCGCAACGCCGCGATCATCAAGGCGATCGTGACGCTGGCCGACACCCTGTTCATGGAAACCACCGCCGAGGGCGTCGAGCATCACGACGAGGTCGAGCTGATCCGCGAACTCGGGTGCAGCCACATCCAGGGCTATGTCTACGGCAAAGCCGCGCGCAGCGAGGAAGTGGTGCGCCAGCTCCAGGCGGCGGGCGGCCAGGCGACCGCGCAGGGCTACAAGGTCAGCCGTAGCCCCCGCGCGACGATGCTGCGCTCGGCGATGCTCGACCTCGGCACCGCGCAGGGCGAGGTGCGCATCCGCAACATCTCGTCGACCGGCGCGATGATCGACGGCATCGAATTCCCGAGCGAACCGGGCGGCGTCGACGTGATGATCGAACTGCTCGAAGGCCAGATGTTCCCCGCGACGGTACGCTGGGCCAAGGACGGCCGCGCGGGGCTCGAGTTCGCGCAATATTTCAATCTGGAACGCCTGAACGCCGTCCCGGCAAGGACGCAATTGCGCAGGGCGGGTTAGTCGAACACCTCGCTGTGCGATCCGAGACGCGCGAGCCGTAACACGTCGTCGTCCGGCTTCGCATAGATCAGCACCAGGTCGGGCTTGATGTGGCAGTCGCGGTACCCGACCCAGTCGCCGGTCAGCGCATGATCCTTGTATCGCGGATCGAGCGGCTGGTCGGCCAATAACGCGGACAGGACCGCGACCAGATCGGCCTCCAGCGTCGTGCGGTGACGCCCCTTCAACTCTCGCTTGACGTCGCGCTTGAACCGCGTCGAGCGCTCAATCGTCCGCACGCAGGTCGGCCATCAGCGAATCGAGCGTTTCGTGACGCACGCCTTTGCCGGCATCGAGTTCAGTCATCGCCTCGCGCGTGCCGGCATTCGGCGTGCGGACATCGAACGGCAGGGTCTTTTCGCGCGCGACCTTCACCAGCAGCAGCCGCATCGCATCCGACAACGTCAGCCCCATGCCTTTCAGCACGGCCGCCGCCTCGTCCTTGACCTCCGAATCGATGCGGGCCTGTACCAATGCGTTCGTCGCCATTTGCCACCTCTTTCGTGTATGACAATGTAATGCAGAGGCTGCAGTCGGACAATCCCCGCCCGAAAATTCGACCAAGGTCTAACCCGACCACAACCGGTTGATCGGCACGGTCCGCCGGCCGAAAATTTTTCGCGTTTTCGCGCCTTCTCGCTTGCGTTTCGCGAACCCCGCGGAAGTCCGCGCGTCGCGCCCTGTCGCCGCTTCCGACCCCATGACGAAGCGATTCAAATTAGCGACGAACCGAGTCCCTGAAATGTCATTTAGCATATTGCGTCGAGCGGCGGTTCGGCACAATCTGTTGCGGTCAGGTTCGGGGGCGGACCCAAGTACTGGTGGATTGCCGACTGCGATACCATATTCGCAGGACGGCTCCACGCGTCCTTGATGCACAGGCTGTGGACTATTTTTGTTCTCGCCGCCCGGACCGCAAATGGTAGCATGGGAGTTCGCTCCCGAGTCGAACGGTACGAGAGGGACGGCAGGGGCGATGATGGATTTCAGAGATATCGAAGGAACGAGCGAGACCATGGCGACGGATGCGATCGAAGCGGCCACTCAAGCGATGGCCGGCGCCGTCGCGAGCGCGGCCAAGGCACCGGCCATGGAGCGCGATTCGCGCAGCGTCGCGCCGCAGCCCTATGCGCTGGAGGTCGACCATTCGCGCGACGCGCTGCTGACCGATTTCGGCAAGGAAACGCTCAACGACCGCTACCTGCTGCCGGGCGAATCGTATCAGGACCTGTTCGTCCGCGTGGCCTCCGCTTACGCCGACGACGCGGCGCATGCGCAGCGCATCTACGACTACATCTCGCAATTGTGGTTCATGCCGGCGACGCCCGTTCTGTCGAACGGCGGCACCGGGCGCGGCCTGCCGATCTCGTGCTTCCTCAACTCGGTGCCCGACAGCCTGAACGGCATCGTCGACACCTGGAACGAGAATGTCTGGCTGGCGTCGCGCGGCGGCGGCATCGGCACCTATTGGGGCAATGTCCGCGGGATCGGCGAGCCGGTCGGGCTAAACGGCAAGACCAGCGGCATCATTCCGTTCGTCCGCGTGATGGACAGCCTGACGCTCGCGATCAGCCAGGGCAGCCTCCGCCGCGGGTCGGCCGCCTGCTACCTCGACATCAGCCATCCGGAGATCGAGGAGTTCCTCGAAATCCGCAAACCCAGCGGCGACTTCAACCGCAAGGCGCTGAACCTGCACCACGGCGTGCTGATCCCCGACGCGTTCATGGAGGCCGTCCGCGACGGTCGCGAGTGGATCCTGCGCAGCCCCAAGGACCAGTCGGAGCGCGGCAAGGTCGACGCCCGCGCGCTGTTCCAGAAGCTGGTCGAAACGCGCCTCGCGACCGGCGAGCCCTACATCATCTTCGCCGACCACGTGAACTCGACGATGCCCAGGCATCATCGCGAGCTGGGCCTGAAGGTCTCGACCTCGAACCTGTGCAGCGAGATCACGCTGCCGACCGGCAAGGACCATCTCGGCAACGATCGTACCGCGGTCTGCTGCCTGTCGTCGCTCAACCTCGAGACCTGGGACCAGTGGCACAAGGCCGACGGCTTCATCGAGGACGTGATGCGCTTCCTCGACAACGTGTTGCAGGACTATATCGACCGCGCCGAGCCGGGGATGGAGCGCGCCGCGTATTCGGCGATGCGCGAGCGGTCGGTCGGCCTCGGCGTCATGGGCTTCCACTCGTTTCTCCAGGCGCGCGGGCTCGCGTTCGAGGGCGCGATGGCGAAGTCGTGGAACCTCAAGATGTTCAAGCACATCAAGGCGCAGGCCGACGCCGCGTCGATGGCGCTGGCGGTCGAGCGCGGCCCCTGCCCCGACGCGCACGATCGCGGGGTGATGGAGCGCTTTTCGTGCAAGATGGCGATCGCGCCGACCGCGTCGATCAGCATCATCTGCGGCGGCACCTCGGCCTGCATCGAGCCGATCCCGGCCAACATCTACACGCACAAGACGCTGTCGGGCAGCTTCTCGGTCAAGAACCCGTATCTCGAGAAGATCTTCATCGAGAAGTCGAAGAACAGCGACGCGGTGTGGAACTCGATCCTGGAGCATGGCGGCTCGGTCCAGCACCTCGACTTCCTGAGCCAGGAGGAAAAGGACTGCTACAAGACCAGCTTCGAGATCGACCAGCGCTGGCTGATCGAGCTCCAGGCCGACCGCACGCCGTTCATCGACCAGTCGACCAGCCTGAACCTGTTCATCCCGGCCGATGTCGAGAAGTGGGACCTGCTGATGCTCCACTTCCGCGCGTGGGAACTGGGGATCAAGTCGCTCTATTACCTTCGCTCAAAATCGGTGCAGCGCGCCGGGTTCGCCGGGAGCGAGGGCCAGGGCGGCGTCGAGGCCGACAACACGATCGACGCGCCGAAATTCTCGCTGGGCGAGAGCACGGATTACGACGAGTGCTTGGCTTGTCAGTGAGGTGGGAGAGCTAGGCAGCCATGAATCTCCCTCTCCCCTCGTGGGAGAGGGAAGGGTGAGGGGGAATGCGGACGGCCTTACCAAGCGCCAGCTGCTGCCCGCCGCAACCGTTATGCGGTCGCGCCAACTTCGTCGGGACGCCGGTTCACCCGAGCGCCTGATTTGGTCGGCATTGCGAACGACCTTCCCCGAGGCAAGATTTCGGCGCCAGGTACCCTTCGGTCCTTACCACGCCGATTTCTGCGCGCATGGCGCGCGCCTGATCGTGGAGATCGATGACGCCACGCACGCGGAACGTCGTGACCGCGACGACCGGCGAACGGCTTTCCTCAACAGCGAGGGCTATCGCGTCATCCGTTTCTGGAACAACGATGTGATGACAAATATCGATGGCGTGATCGACGCAATCTCGGACGCATTGCCTGGGCGAAGGGACGTCCTTCATGGTTGAGCGACCCCCTCACCCTTCCGCGCCTGCGGCGCTCCCTCCCTCTCCCACAGGGGGAGAGGGATTAGGGCAAAACGAAACCCCGGACCGCGTTGCCGCGGCCGGGGTTCGCTCAGCCGTCGCGCGGCGTTGCCGCTCCGCGCGGGCCGAAGGCTTACGCCTCTTCTTCCTCGAATGTCACCGCGACGTCGGCATTGGCCGACAGCCGCACCTGGTCGCCTTCCACCCCGGCGACGAGCCCGCCCGAGATGAAGTGATGGTGCCCGGCATGCGCGCCCTGCCCTTCCTCGACGTCGGCGCCCGAATCCTGCTTGGTCAGCTTGATGCGGTCGCCCTCGACCTTGTCGACGGTGCCGACATGGACACCGTCGGCGCCGATGACTTCCATATGTTCCTTGATCTGACTGAGGTCGGCCATGCTGTCGCTCCTGAAAGGTTAACGGTTCCGGGGGCGAAACGCAGCGAACGGCGAGTGGTTTCATGGCGCGGGCGGAGGCGGATTTGCGCGAGCAAATCCGCCACTCGCCACGGCGGGCGGCAGGCCGGCGTAGCCGTCCTGTCCGACGGCGTGGCGCGTGCGAGGTGGGTGGCATGAGCCGCGCCCCGCTCATCATGTACGCGGTCGCGGCGGTGGTCGGCATCGCCGGCGCGGTGGTCGCGGGGCGGCCGGCGCGGAGCGAGGGCGCGGTCTATGCCCGGCGGATCGCGGCGACGATGCTGATCGTGCTGGCGCTGACGCTCGCTTTCTCGGCCTGGTCGATGGCGAACTGGGAGGCGGGGTCGTGATCGACATCCTCCGCATATTGCTGCCCGGTGGCGCCTTCGTCTTCCTCGGCTTTGTCCTGTGGTCGGTCGGGCGACGGGACGGGGATCGTCCCGCCGTCACGCGTACGCGTACGCGTCGCATCTACGCGATCATCATCATGCTGCTCGGCGTGCTGATGATCGCGCTCCATTTCTTTGACCGTTGAGTCTGAAAGGCTAACCCATGTCCCTTCTCGAAGCCCGCAAGCAGTACAAGCCGTTCGAATACCCCTGGGCGTTCGAATTCTGGAAGCGTCAGCAGCAGCTCCACTGGTTGCCGGAGGAAGTGCCGCTGGGCGAGGATTGCCGCGACTGGGCGCAGAAGCTCTCCGACCACGAGCGCAACCTGCTGACCCAGATCTTCCGCTTCTTCACCCAGGCCGATGTCGAGGTGCAGGATTGCTACCACGACAAATACGGCCGCGTGTTCAAGCCGACCGAGATCAAGATGATGCTGACCGCGTTCAGCAACATGGAGACGGTCCACATCGCCGCGTACAGCCACCTGCTCGACACGATCGGCATGCCGGAGAGCGAATACGGCGCCTTCCTCGAATATGCCGAGCTGAAGGACAAGCACGACTACCTGCAGCAGTTCGGCGTCGACAACGACCAGGACATCGCGCGCACGCTCGCCATGTTCGGCGGCTTTACCGAGGGGCTGCAACTGTTCGCGTCGTTTGCGATGCTGATGAACTTCCCGCGCTTCAACAAGATGAAGGGCATGGGCCAGATCGTGTCGTGGTCGGTCCGCGACGAGACGCTGCATTGCGAGGGGATCACGCGGCTGTTCCACACCTTCTGCAAGGAGCGCAACTGCCTGACCAAGGCGGTGAAGGACGACATCGCCGACGTGTGCCAGACGACCGTCCGGCTGGAGGACAATTTCATCGACCTGGCGTTCGAGATGGGGCCGGTCAACGGCATGAGCCCGAAGGAGATCAAGAAGTACATCCGCTACATCGCCGACTGGCGGCTGGGGCAGCTCGGGATGAAGCCGATCTACATGATCGACGAACACCCCCTGCCCTGGCTCAGCCCGCTGCTGAACGGCGTCGAGCACGCCAACTTCTTCGAACAGCGCGCGACCGAATATTCGAAGGCCGCGACCAAGGGCCAGTGGAACGAAGTGTGGGACTCGTTCGACAAGCGCCAGAAGGCGAAGGCGGGCAAGGCCGCGAACGAGGATGCGGGCGAGGGCGAAGCGAGCGAGGGAGATATGTTCGCTAAGGCTGGGATTGCGGCGGAGTAAGTCGCGCCGGGCGCGGGATTAGCGCAAGCTAATCCCCGCCAAGAGGCGCGACCAGCCGGCGGCGCCGCCAGCGCCGACCGACGACGCGGGATTTACTCCCGCGGCGTTGATCCATTTTGAACTAATTCTTCAGCTTGATATTATTGTGATGTCCATACAGTCTTCGCTTAGAGGGTTCTATGGCAATCGAGATTAAATTTACGGGCTTAGAAGCGCGACGTCACCACGTAGAGGCTAACGATGGTCTGGAATCACTAGCCGGCCTTGCTCACGCAGCAACTTTAGTAGCTCACTATGCCGTCACCGGCGTTGTCAGGCAGCGCCAGCCATACGACGATCGGCTACGTCTGTTTTTTCAGGAAACCCGTCCTGGGAGTCTAGACGTAATTCTGACAGTAGGAGGTGTACTGGCTTCCGGCGCCGCTGGAAATCTGTTTTACGACATTCTTAAAGCAACTTGGAAGCGGGCAACCGGAAGTGGCAGCAAAGGCGATCTTGTAGTTGGAGACCACATATTCCGCGACGGCGATTTAGAGGCACTCGCGGAAGCCACATCCCCATCATTGTTGCGTGGCCATTCTTGGATTGACCATCCAGAACAGAATATTTCTATAAAAACTGGAAAGCAGCTTCTTGTTGATTTTAACAAAAAAACAAAAGCCTATCTCAGGGAGGAGGTTTTTGAATAAGGAACCAGTAAGCAAGATGTATCTGTTGCCGCTCTAAACGCTAATTCAAAATATGGTAGAGTGTTTTTCCTAGACCTCGGACGAACAATTCCATTTAGAGTAGATAAGGGAGCAACAGGTAGAACGGTGCCTAATCTATCCCGTTATTTAACTCAATATATTGAAAACACTGGGCCACAGTGAATATACTATTTAAAAAGATTATGTATGAGGATGGGCGCCTTAAGCGAATAATTATATACGACTGCTACGGAATTGAGGGATTAACTTAGGCGTAGACCGAATCCGCGCCTTCGGCCGAGTTCGGCATTGCCGACCCGCCGGCAGCGCTTTGGGTTCGGCGCAGCCAATCGCGGATTGGCTATCGCTAATCCGCTGCCCGAAGCCTGACCCCGCTCCCAACCAAGGAGCATCGTCATGGCAACCAGGCTCGCCGCGCCGCGCGACATCAATCCGGCCGATCCCGCGCAACGCGCCGATTATCGCCCCGTCCCGATCGTCCGCCGCCACGACGGCTTCACCGCCGATCGCCGATCGTTTTCCTACTGACCCGACCCCAGCTATATATTTCCGACATGCCGCCGCGCCCTCGCCCCTGTCCCCTATGCCGCGTCGGCCTCCCCGGCCGTTGCAACCCGCTACTCCCGTCAAGTTTGTCAAGTTTGGCCCCGCGCGCCAATCGAGCGACATCGTGGACGTCAGTATACTTCGGCGCTTCATCCTGCAGTCAGCCACGACCCCCTAGCCAGCGCCGCATGACCCCACGCCTCGTCCTCGCTGGCCTTGCGCCGCTCGTCGCGCTCTCCGCTTCGCCGCTGGCCGCCAAGACCTACACCTTCCGCGCCGTGCTCGGCGGGACGGCGGGGCCGACGCTGACCAACTCGCCCGCCGGCGGCCGCGCGACGGTGCGCGTCGATACGTCGAGCCGGCGCGTGTCGATCGAGGCCGACGTGTCCGGCATCGCGCCCGACCAGTTGAGCAAGGCGTGGATCGCAAAGCCGATCGGCCCGGTGACGCTCAACGATTGCCGCGGGCCGGACGATTGCGACGCCGCGATCGGGGCGCCGTCCGGGGCGAGCTATCGCGCGACGCGCGGCGGGTTCCAGCTGGCGGCGCGCAACCTCGATTTCGCCGCGCAGGTGAAGGCGATGAACGCGCCGCTCGATTTCGAGGGGCTGGTCAACGGCCTGCGCGCGGGGCGGATCGTCGTGGTGGTGCATACCGAGCGCTTCGCCGACGGCGAGATCAGCGGGCGCACGCGGGAGGATTGACGGCGCGCGGCGGGCGCGGCCGTCAGCTCTTGCCGGGCGCCGGCTTCAGGTCGATCGACTCGATCCGCCACGCTTTCTGCTCGGCCGTCGCGCCGTCGATGTCGCCGGCGCGGTGGAGCACGACGGTGCCGCGCCAATAGGCCGGGCTGCCGTCGCTGCGCCGGGCGTAGACCTGTACCGGCACGCTGACGTAGCGCTGGCCGGCGCCGGCATCGATGCGGCCCGGCGCGCCGACATTGGCGTGGTATTTGCGGAAGCGCCCGAACTCGGCGGCGAAGCCATCGGCGGACTGGCCGCTCGCCGAACCCTGGCCGCGCCACAGCGCCCAGGCCTGGCGGTACTTCTTCTCGCTGATCAGCGCATAATAGGTCTGGACGACGTTTGCCGCGCCCTGCGCACTGTCGGGGGTAAACGGCGCTTCCGACACCGGCGTGCGGTCGTCTGGCAGGCCGCCGGGCTGGCCGGGATCGGCCGGCGCGAGCGGCACCTCGTGGCGCGGGGTGGCGGACGGGGACGGCGCGGGCGTCCGGCGCTGCGCGGTCTGCGCGGCATAATCGTCGACATTCGCCTGCCCACGTTCGGCGGCGGCGTTGAGGTCGGTCGCGGTGTTGGTGGTCGCCGCCGGCGGGGCACAGCCGCCGATCAGCGACGCGACGGCGATGGCGGATATGGCAGCGGCGGCGAGCGAAGGACGCAAGATGGCTCTCGAATCGGTGGGGGTTGGCGCGATGAACGCCTCGCCCGCCGCCCCGTTCCCTCGGCGTCCGGTTCAGAACGTGCCGGCGAACCGCGCATTGTCGGCGAAGCCCAGCCGCGTGACCCCGGCCCGCTTCACCGCGCCGAGCACGCGATCGACCGCTTCGTAACGCGCGCCGGCATCGGCATCGAGCGTCAGCATGCCGCCGGGCTCGTCGGCGATCGCGGCGAGCCGCGCGGGCAAGGCGCTTGCGGCGATGGCCCCGCCGTCGAGCGTCAGCGCGCCCGATGGCCCGATCGCGAGGAGGTGGCGTTGCTGCGGCAACGGCGTGGCCGGCTGGCTCGTCGGCAGGTCGATCGCGACCGTGTGAGTCATCGCCGGAATGGTCATGATGAACATGATGAGGAGGACGAGCAGGACGTCGATCAGCGGCGTGATGTTGATCGCGGCCATCGGTTCAGGGGCGGGACGAGCGGACATCGGCATCCTCCTATTGCGATATGAGATAACATGCCATTTCTGCGGCCGGTCTGCAAGCGACGTGCCGGGTGACGGTTACGCGCGGGTCGGGCGTGGCGATCGCGTCGACGTCGGCGTGCACTTTGCCGGGGTCGAGAATCCAACAAACGGGCTGGTCTGACCGCGCTGCGCACATTTTCATCCCGTTTTCGGGCTATCGCGCCAACTTCCGACACTTGCCGGTGCCTACCGCCTCACGGCCGCCCGGCGACCCGCCGGACCCGGCGAGGAGCCGGCTCGGTCGATGCCCTCGTCCGCGCAACCTTCGCCACTTTCCGCGCATCAGCAGCCGGCATATCGCCAGTTGTGCCGCTTCCCCTCGCGCAGCTGGGCGATGGTCTGCGCGACCCGGGCGCGAGTGTCGTCACGCTTGGCGTCGCCGACCCACTCGCAATATTCGCAGCGGCAACCGGGCGGAAATCCCTGCCAGGTCGCGGTCGCCAGCGCGTCCTGCGCCAGCGCCTCGGCCAAAGCCGGCGGCACCGCCGCCTCGGGCTTGGCGGCACGCGCCGCGCGCTTCGGCACCGTCCCGCCGTCGATCGCGGCGACGGCCTCCCTCAGCATGGCCGCGATCACCGCGTCCGCGGGCAGGTCGGCGAGCGACGTCAGCCGGCCGAACTGCCCCATCCCCTCGCCTTCCTGCCCGGTCGGCATCGCCTGCCGGTTCCAGAAGCCGAAGCCCGCATGCTGCTTGAACGCCGCCATGTTGGCGACCGGCCGCCCGCGATACAGGAAGGCCGGCATCGACCATTTGATCGCTTCCTCGATCGCCGGCACGGTCGCATGGACGAGGTCGCGCAGGTGGATCAGGATCGGGCGCGCGAACGCCGCCTTGCCGGCGATATAGGCATCGACCCGCGCATCCCTCGGCATGGCAATCCCCCCACGATCCAGGCCGTCAGCCTAGGCTGCGAAGGGATGCCTCGCAATCACCGGTACCGGCGCCCTCAGGGGTTGAGCGCCTCGTCGTCGGCGTCGGTCAGTTCGTCGTTCCCGACGCTGTCGTCGTCGAGTTCGTCCTGCACCTCGTCCTCGTCGATCGCGGTCGCGGTCTGGCCGGCGTCGTCGTCTTCCTCGCCGACATCGTCGCCGTTCATCGTGACGTCGTCATTTTCGGGATCGTCGCCTAGATCGGGTTGCAGGTCGGTGATGAGGTTGCCGTCGGTCGGGCCGTCGCGCGTCGCCTCCAGGATTTCGGCGCGCTGGCTCTCGTCATAGCCTTCCTCGTCGTAACCGTCGTCGCCCGTGCCGTGGCTGTGCACTTGATAACCGCCCATCCTCGTCTCTCCTGATTGACGTGTCACCCGAGCGAACGGCGATCGGCGGCGCTAGGTTCCGCGCCGTGCGACGAAGCGTCGAAAGTCAGGTCGGACGGTAGAGCCGCCCACGCTCGACGATCGCCGCCAGCGTCAGCGCGACGACGCCCGCGGTCAGGAAGGTCAGGTGCAGCGGCAGCGTCGTGCCGTCGAACGCGCGCCCGACCAGCCCGCCGATGATCGCGCCGCCGGTCGTGACGAAGAACCCTTGCAGGCTCGACGCCGTCCCCGCGATCGCCCCCATATGCTCCATCGCCATCGCCGAGCAGTTCGAGGCGGCGAGCCCGAAGCACATCAGCGTCACCGCCTGCGTCACTACGAACAGCGGCAGCGTTTCGAGACCCGTCTTCTCGATCGTCAGGCTGATCGCGGCGACCACGATCAAGACGGTCATCGCCCAATGCGAGATGCGCCGCATCCCCAACCACATCACGATGCGGGAATTGAGGAGGTTGCCGACCATCATCGTGCCGGCGCACGCGGCGAACACGATCCCCAGCCGCTGCGGCTGGTGGAACACGTCGGCAACGATCGGCTGGATGCTGGTGATATAGCCGAACAGCGCGCCTTGCAGCCCGACCACCGCCGCCGAATAGCCGACCGACTGGCGATCGCGCAGCGTGAAGCGCCAGTTCGCGGCCAATCGCCGCCACTCGAGCGGCACGCGCCGCTCACGCGGCAGCGTCTCCGGCATGCGGAGGGCGAACCATGCCGCGATCAGCGTGCTGACCAGCGCGATGCCGTTGAAGATCAGCCGCCACGACCCGATCAGCAGCACGCCCTGCCCGATCGACGGCGCGATGATCGGGAAGACCATGAAGGTCATCACCGCCAGGCTGCTCACCCTGGCCATCGCCCGGCCCGAATAACAGTCGCGGATCAGCGCGATCGTCACCACCCGCGTCGCCGCGATCGACACGCCGGCGAACAC
Source organism: Sphingomonas sp. (assembly GCF_017304635.1). GTDB lineage: Bacteria > Pseudomonadota > Alphaproteobacteria > Sphingomonadales > Sphingomonadaceae > Sphingomonas. The sequence goes on along the minus strand of NZ_JAFKMA010000002.1, from coordinate 202,544 downwards.
GCGCGCGAGCAGCAGCAGGTGAAAGCTGCCCGCCGCCGCGCACAGCACGTTCATCAGCACGTAGCCGGCCAGCGCGCCGATCAGCACCGGCCGCCGCCCATAGCGATCGGCGAGCGGGCCATAGAACAATTGCGCCGCCCCGAACGACCCAGAATAGATCGCGATGACGATCGGCAGGTCCTGCGCCGCCGCGTTGAGGTCGCGGCCGATGTCGGGCAGCGCGGGCAGCATCGCGTCGGTGCCGAGCGCCCCGACCGCCATCAACGCCGCGATCAGCGCGACGAACTCGACGAAGCGGATCGGCGCGGTGTCGGTGCTCGACGAAGCAGGCGCGGGCGACGGCATGGCGCCTCCAATGCCCGAGCGGCCCCGATCGGTCACCCCCGCTGCCGAAATTTCCGCTGCCCGACTTTCGCGCGGTGGCGATCCCGCATGTCGCGTCGGGGTGGTGCGAACCCCGGCAAGGGTCTATCCAGCGGCGATACATGCTTCAGATATCGGACGAACCCATGCTCGACACGCCTTCCGCCCAGGTCCCCACGCTCAGCCTCGCCGACGAGGCGCGCGACCCGGACGCCTTCGCCGCCGCGTTCGGCGGATCGTTCGAACGCTTCGGCTTCGCGGTGATCGCCGATCATGGCATCCCGCAGGACCTGATCGATCGCGCCTGGTCGCTGACCGAGCAGTTCTTCGCGCTGCCGGTCGAGGAGAAGCAGGGCTATTACGACAAGGCGCTCGGCGGCCAGCGCGGCTACACGCCGTTCAAGACCGAGATCGCCAAGGACGCCAAACACGTCGACCTCAAGGAATTCTGGCACGTCGGCCGCGACTTGCCGGCGGGGCATCCGGCTGCGGCGACGATGATGCCCAATGTCTGGCCGACGCGGCCGGTCGCATTCCAGCAGGCGCTGACCGATCTGTGGAATGCGTTCGACAGCGCGGGGCTGCGCCTGTTGTCGGCAATCGCGCGGCACTTGAAGCTCGATCCGCGCTATTTCGATACCGTCGTCGATCACGGCAATTCGATCCTGCGGCTGCTCCATTATCCGCCGATCCCGGCCGATGCCGAGGGTGTCCGGGCGGGCGCGCACGAGGACATCAACCTCATCACCTTGCTGCTGGGCGCCGAAGAAGCCGGGCTCGAACTGCTCGACCGCGACGGCCAATGGCTGGCGATCCGGCCGCCGGAGGGTGCATTGGTGGTCAATGTCGGCGACATGCTGCAACGCCTGACCAACCACGTCCTGCCCTCGACCACACACCGCGTCGTCAACCCGCCGCCCGAACGGCGCGGCTTCTCGCGCTATTCGATGCCGTTCTTCCTCCATCCGAACCCCGAGTTCGTGATCGAGACGCTGCCCGGCACGATCACGGCGGACAATCCGAACCATTATCCGACCCCGATCACGGCGCACGACTATCTCCACGAACGGCTCGTCGAAATCGGGCTGGTGAAAGCCTGAGCGGCGGGGTAAACCGCGCGACGGACCGGTTTGGGTCGGAGGGGGCGATGAAGACGACCTTGTTCGCGGTGGCGGCGGCAACCTGCCTGTTCGGCGCATCGGCGTTCGCGACGCCGGCGCTCGACCTGCAATCCGACCAGTTCGCGTCGCACGGACCTGCGCTCGGCCAGCGCGACGACCTGATGCGGCAATGGGCCGGGGTCGGTCGCTGCGTCGTCGGGCACGACCGCACCACCAGCGTCGCGTTCGTCCGCGCGCCGGCCGGATCCGACGATGCCAGCGCCGCCGCGCGCCGGCTCGACCCGGTGTTTGCCAGCTGTCTCGCCGGATCGCGCGTCCCGGGCCCGTCGAGCGTCGTGCTGCGCCGGGCGGCGGTCGCGAAAGCGCTGGGGTTCGCCGCCACGTCGATCTGAGGCGGTGGACTTTTGCGTGAGCGTCGTTACGCGCTCGTGCCGATGACCGACCAACCCCTTCGTGTAGCGCTTGCCGGGCTCGGCACCGTGGGCGCCGGCGTGATCCGCCTGCTCGATACCAACGGCGAGCTGATCGCGCGGCGCGCCGGGCGTCCGATCGAGATCGTCGCGGTGTCCGCGCGCGACCGGACGAAGGATCGCGGCGTCGATATCGGCCGTTTCGCCTGGGTCGACGATACCGGATCGCTGGCCGGCCGCGACGATGCCGACGTCGTGGTCGAGCTGATCGGCGGCGCCGACGGCCCGGCACTGGCGCTCGCCCGCGCGACGCTGGCGGCGGGCAAGAGCCTGGTCACCGCCAACAAGGCGATGATCGCGCATCACGGATTCGAGCTGGCGACGGCGGCGGAAGGCGGTGACCTGGCGCTGAAGTTCGAGGCCGCCGTGGCGGGCGGCGTGCCGGTCATCAAGGGTTTGCGCGAAGGCGCCGCCGCCAACCGGCTCGACCGCGTCTACGGCATCCTCAACGGCACCTGCAATTTCATCCTGAGCAAGATGGAGGCGGAAGGGCGCGACTTCGCCGACGTGCTGGCCGAAGCGCAGGCGCTGGGCTTTGCCGAGGCCGATCCGTCGTTCGACATCGACGGCGTCGACGCCGCGCACAAGCTCGCGATCCTCGCCAGCCTGGCGTTCGGGACGGCCCCGGCCTTCGAAGCTGTCGCGACCGGGGGCATCCGCCCGATCTTGGCCGCCGACATCGCCGAGGCCGCCGCGATGGGCTATCGCGTGCGCCTGCTCGGCGTGGCGGAGGCCGGCGCCAGCGGCCTGTTCCAGCGAGTCCACCCGCACCTCGTCCCGGCCGACCATCCGCTCGCGCACGTGACCGGCGCGATCAACGCGGTGGTGGCGGAGGGCAATTTCGTCGGTCGGCTGTTGTTCCAGGGTGCCGGGGCGGGCGACGGCCCGACCGCCAGCGCGGTGGTCGCCGACCTGATCGACATCGCGCGCGGCGAGTTCGGCCCGCCCTACGCGATGCCCGCCGCCAGCCTGTCGCAGCTCGACCCCGCCGACAGCGGCGATCGCCGCGGGCGGGCATATCTGCGCTTCATGGTCGCCGATCGCGTCGGCGTTCTGGCGGAGATCGCCGCGGCGATGCGCGATGCCGGCGTGTCGATCGAGCGGCTGATGCAGCGCGGCGCCAACCCGGACGGCAGCGTGCTCGTCGCGATCGTCACGCATGAGGGGCCGGAGTGCGCGGTCGCCCATGCGCTCGAGAAGCTGCGCGGATCGTCGAGCCTTGCCGGCGACCCGCTATGGATGCACATCCTCTAGGGTCTGTACTCAATAATCCGCTCGCCAGATGCGGCGGCCGTCCGTCGTGCAGAGCTTCGCGCCGACGACGTTGCACTTGGTGCCGTCGTCGGCGAGCGCGCGATATTTGAACGACGGCGTGTCGTCGCTTGCCGCCTGGATGCGATAGCGGCGCGCGCAGGCCGCGTTGCATTTGCGCGGGCCGGGAGCGGCGCTGCGCGCGGGCGGAAGGCTGTAGTTGAACGTCGCGGCGGCGCCGACCATCGCGGCCAAAAGTGGAGAAAGCATCGGCCAAGACCCTGTTTTGTCCCCGCTTTCGCCTCAACGCACATGGCGCGAAGCGGTTGCGTGGATCGGGGCCGAACTACGGGTCGATCCGACCTTTCGGCGGATTGTCGTCGCTCAGGTCGATCGGCACGCGGCCGGTCTTGTCGGGCTTCTTGGCAAAGGCACGCTTGGCCAGGTCCGCCGCGCCTTTCAGGATCGGCATGACCGGCGGCCCGAAGCCGACGATACAGCTGCGGCTGATCGGGCACGGCGTTCCCTGCGCCGCCAACGCGCCGCTGCCGGTCTGGAAGCGATTGGACGGGGTCGGACCGTCGGGCACGATATCGGCCGCGTTGGGCACGGTCTGCGACGGCAGCGGGTTGCCGCAGACGATGACGTCCTGCCCGTTAGCATCCTTGCCCGGACGACGCGTGCACGGCTCGTCGGTAACGGGAACGAGGATCGAGAATTTCTCCGGCACCGGCGGCGTCGCGGTCGTCGCGGACTGGAGGAGGAGCGCGAACAGGATCATGGCGCGAGCGGCCGTCGCTCGCCGAGCAGCTTGACGCCGCTCGCGGTACTGACACCGATACCGGCCTTGCCGCAGCCGACGAGGAAGGTCGACTTCTCCCGGCAATTGTTGGTCCGCGCGAGCAGGCGCTCACGCTCGGACATCACCGGCTCGTTGCGGGGATCGCTGAGGTCGAGCTCGACCAGCGGCACCCGCCAGCGATCGGCGTCGCGTCGTTGGCAGACCACGACATCGTCGGCATGGCCGTGCGGGCATTCGATCGTCGCGCGCGTCAGCGCCCGGTAATGCGCCATGGCGGTATCGACGTCCGCCGCCGCCTGCCATCCCATCGCCATCAACCAGAGCATTCCCGTCTCCGTCGCCGACGCCCGACGTGACACCCGAATGCGGCATTTTCGCGTCAGTCGGTGATGCGCGGCACGCCGAGGCGCGGAATGTCGATCGCCGGACAGCGGTCCATCACCACCGTCAGCCCGGCCGCCTCGGCGCGCGCCGCCGCTTCGTGATTGATGACGCCCAATTGCATCCACACCGCTTTCGCCCCCGCCGCGATCGCGGCATCGACCGCCTCGCCCGCGGCTTGCGGCCGGCGGAAGATATCGACGATGTCGACGGCCAAGCCGATCTGGTCGAGGTCGCGATAGACGAACTCGCCGTGGAGATGCTCGCCGGTGATCTGCGGGTTGACCGGAATCACGCGATAGCCGTGCCGCTGCAACATCGCCATCACGCCGTAGCTCGGGCGGTCTGGGCGGTCGGATGCGCCGACCATCGCGATGGTTCGGGCGCTGGCCAGGAGGTCGCGAATATCGGCATCGGCGGTCAGGGGCATATCAATCTCCACGTCTCACCCGTGCTCCTGCGAAAGCAGGAGTCCAGAGCCAAGGGCGATAGCGCCGGTAACCCTGGGCTCCTGCTTTCGCAGGAGCACGGAGTTACCTGCCGGCGGTAAGCCACGCCGCGACCTTGCCCGCAATCTCCCCGAACGCCGCCGCCTCGGGCGCGTTCCCCGCGGCGGGCGGGGTGCCGGCATCCGACGCCGCGCGGATCGCCATCGCCAGCGGCACGCGGCCGAGGAACGGCACGCCGAGTTCCGCCGCCGCCGCTTCCGCCCCGCCCTGCCCGAACGGATCGGACACTTCGCCGCAATGCGGGCAGGCATAGCCCGCCATGTTCTCGACCAGCCCGATCACCGGCACCCCGGCCTTGGCGAACAGGTCGATCGCGCGGCGGGCATCGATCAGCGCCAGGTCCTGCGGCGTCGAGACGATCACCGCCCCCGCCGGCTTGTATTTCTGGATCATCGTCAGCTGTACGTCGCCAGTGCCCGGCGGCATGTCGACCACCAGCGTGTCGGCGGCACCCCAGTCGCCCTCGATCAATTGCCCGAGCGCGCTCGCCGCCATCGGCCCGCGCCAGGCGATCGCCTGGCCCGGTGCGACCAGTTGCCCCATCGACAGGATCGGCACGCCGTGCGGGGTCGCGACCGGGATCATCGTCTTGTCACGCGCCTGCGGCTTCGATCCCTCGACCCCCATCAACGTCGGCTGCGAGGGACCGTAAATGTCGGCATCGACCAGCCCCACCGTGCGCCCGCCCTTCGCCAGCGCGACGGCCAGGTTGGCGGCGACGGTCGACTTGCCGACGCCACCCTTGCCGCTCGCCACCGCGATCAGCCGGCGGCCGACCCGTTCGCTGGTCATCGCGACGCGCGCTTCGGCGATGCCGGGTTCGGCCAGCGCCGCCGCGCGCACCTGGTCGGCCAGCGCATCGCGCGCGGTCGCGTCCAGGCCGGTCACGTCGAGAATCACGCTGATCCGCGCGCCCTCGCGCCGCGCCGTCGCCCGGCCACCCGACACTGCGGCAAGCCGCTTCTCGATCGTCCCTTCGCTCATCGTTGCGCCAGATAGAGACGCCGCGTCCGCTTGCCACTGTTTTTCCGCCGACGCGTACCTATAAGGGCTCGCATGACGACCTCTCGCGCCGGGTGGCGCCTTCCCCCGTTCCTGATGGCCAAGCCGAACAGCCCCTGGGGCGGCGGCGGTGACGACGGGGGCAGCGACAAGCCCGGCGACGATGCCGCCGGCCCGCGCAATCCGTGGGAGCAACCACCGGGAGCGCCGCGCGGCCGCCCGGCCCGGCCGACCTCGCTCGACGAGTTCCTGCGCCGCACGCGGGGCGGCGGCGGTGGCGGCGGCAAGGGGTTCGGCACCGGCTTCCGCTTCCCCGGCGGTGGCAATGCCCGCGCATTGTGGCTGGCGGCGGTCGGCGCGCTGGTCGGATTGTGGATTATCCTGACCAGCGTTCACGTGATCGGCCCGCAGGAACAGGGCGTCGTTACCTATTTCGGCCGCTATTCGGGTACGCTGCAACCGGGCTGGAGCTTCACCGCGCCCGCCCCGATCGCGGCCGTTCGCGTGATCGACGTCAATTCGATCCGCAACTTCAACTTCCCCGAAAACGGCGGCCCCAACCTGGTGCTGACCGGCGACCAGTATCTGGTCGACCTGGGCTACACGGTGCGCTGGCGGATCGTCGATCCGCAGCAATATGTATTCGAGCTCAAGAACCCGGACGAGACGGTCAAGGCCGCGGCGGAAAGCGCGATCCGCGCGGTCGTTGCCAACACCTCGCTCGACGAAGTGATCGGCCGCGGCAAGGGCGCGATCGAGACTCAGGTCACCGCCGCGATGCAGAAGATCCTCGACGATTACCAGTCTGGCATCAGCATCGTCGGGGTCGCGCTCAACAACGCCAGCGCGCCGAGCCAGGCGATGGAGGCGTTCAAGCAAGTCTCCGTCGCGCAGCAGGAATATCAGTCGAACATCACCCAGGCGCAATTGTGGGCACAACAGGTGGTCGCGGTCGCGCAGGGCGAAGCGCAGGCGTTCAACCTGGTCTACGCGCAATACAAGGTCGCGCCCGACGTGACGCGCCGCCGCATGTATTACGAGACGATGGAACAGATCCTGCAAAACACGAACAAGACCATCGTCGAGCCGCGCGGCATATCGCCGTTGCTCCCGTTGGTGCCGGGCGGCATCAAGGCGCCCGATGCGTCGCAGGGGGGAGCCCGCTGATGGCCTGGCTTCGCAATCCCGTGTCGCTCGCCGTGTTCGGGCTGATCGCGCTGATCCTGATCGCGAGCAGCGTGTCGATCGTGCCGGAAACGCGGCAGGGCGTCATCGTCCGGCTCGAAAAGCCGATCCTGACCGTCAACAGCTACCAGCCGGGCCAGCCACTCGGCAGCAGCGGCACCGGGCTGCTGTTCCGCATGCCGTTCTTCGACCGCATCGTGTGGCTCGACAAGCGCGTGCTCGACGTCGATCTCGACAATCTGTCGGTGCTGTCGACCGATCAGCGCCCGCTCGAGGTCGACGCCTATGCGCGCTTCCGCATCGTCAATCCGGTTCGCGCGCTTCAGGCGGTCGGCCTGTCGTCGGGGGCGGAGGAGCGCGTCACCAGCGCGTTGCAACAATTGTTCGGCTCGGCGCTGCGCAACGAACTCGGCAAGCGCGACTTCGGCGTGCTGCTCAGCCCCGAGCGCGGCGAGCTGATGGACGACATCCAGAAGCGGTTGCAGCAGATCGCCGCGCCCTATGGCGTCGAGATCGTCGACGTCCGCATCAAGCACGCCGACCTGCCCAACGGCACGCCGTTGCTGTCCGCGATCGAGCGGATGAAGAATGCGCGGTTGCAGCAAGCCAACGTCATCCGCGCGAACGGGCAGAAGGAAGCGTCGATCATCCGCGCGCAGGCGCAGGCGCAGGCGGCGAAGATCTACGCCGACGCGTTCAACCAGGATCCGGCCTTCTACGATTTCTACCGCGCGATGCAGTCGTACAAGACCACCTTCCTGCCCGACGGCAACGGCAAGGCCCCGGCGGGATCGACCAACCTGATCCTGACCCCCGACAATTCGTACCTGAAGGAATTCGAGAACGGCGGGCGCTGACGCGGACGGCGATGAACGGTCGCAACGACTTGCAATCCGTTCATATTCAATCGCCGTTCAGCCTCGAAAGGCCACATCCCGCCGCGACCGACGCTTCGTCGAGACGAGAGGAACGATCATAGTGCGCTACGCCTACGCCATCACCACTGCCATGCTCCTCGGCGGCGCCGCCACATCGCTGGCGCTGCAACTGCCCGCCAATGCCCAGACCGCGCAGAACGAGCCCGGCGCGATCGCCGCCGCCGCCCCCCGCGCCGGCGCGCCGATGAGTTTCGCCGACATGGTCGCCAAGTTGCAGCCGGCGGTCGTCAACATCTCGACCAAGCAGAAGGTGCAGATCAGCCAGCAGGACAATCCGCTCAGCCAGCTGTTCGGTGGCGGCGACGACAATTCGGCCCCGATCACGCGCGAGGGGCAGAGCCTGGGATCGGGCTTCGTCATTTCGCCCGACGGGTACATCGTCACCAACGCCCACGTCATCACCGCGGCCAATCGCGGCAAGGTCGAATCGATCACCGTCACGTTGTTCAACCGCAAGGAATATACCGCGCGGGTGATCGGCTCCGACACGTCGTCGGACCTCGCGCTGTTGAAGGTCGACGCGACCAACCTGCCGTTCGTGAAGTTCGGCGACTCCTCGCGTGCGCGCGTCGGCGACTGGGTGATCGCGATCGGCGAGCCGTTCGGGCTGGGCGGCACCGTGACCGCCGGCATCATCTCCGCGCTGAACCGCGTGACCGGCGCCGGCGCCTATGACCGCTTCATCCAGACCGACGCCGCGATCAACAAGGGCAATTCGGGCGGCCCGATGTTCGACATGAACGGCAACGTCATCGGCATCAACTCGCAGATCTATTCGCCGTCGGAAGGCTCGGTCGGCATCGGCTTCGCGATCCCCGCGGAGGCGGCCAAGCCGATCATCGAGACGATGATGAAGGGCGGCAAGATCCAGCGCGGCTATCTCGGCGTCAGCCGCCAGCCGGTCGATGACGACATCGCCTCCTCGCTCGGCATCCCCAAGGATCGCGGCGAGATCATCGGCAAGGTCGAGCCCGGCCAGGCCGCCGACAAGGCCGGTGTGAAGCAGGGCGACGTGGTGGTCGCCGTCAACGGCCAGGAAGTGAATTCGCAGCAGAATCTGTCGTACCTCGTCGCCAACATGGCGCCGGGCTCGATCGCGCGGCTCGACGTCATCCGCGACGGCAAGCCGCTGCGTCTGAACGTCACGGTCGGCACGCGGCCGAGTGAAGAGGAGCTGGCCGGGCTCGTCCCCGGTGGCGGCGGTGGCGACGATGGCGACAACACGCCCGACACGCCGGGCGTACGCGCGGCGAGCGATCTGCTCGGCGTCCAGGTCACCCCGCTGACGCCGGGCATCGCCAACAATCTCGGCATCCAGCCCGGCAGCATCAGCGGTGTGGTCGTGCTCGGCGTCGACCAGTCGAGCGACGCCGGCAGCAAGCTGCAACGCGGCGACATCATCTCCGCGGTCAATCGCGCGCCGGTCGCGACGCCCGCGCAGTTCGATGCGCAGATCAAGGCGGCCAAGGCGGCGGGCCGGCCGTCGGTCCTGCTGTACGTGACGCGCGTGCGCCAGGGCAGCATCTACGTGCCGATCAAGTTCAAGAACTGACGATCGTCGCGGCTTCTCCCGGCGTCGTAAAAGCGCCGGGAGAAGCCGCGCGTCGGGTTGTTCCGGCGCGGATCCCGGCGTAGCCTTTGTGTAACACAAAGGATAACGCGATGAACGACTTCACCACCGACTGGACTGCCGCCGGCGAGGCCGAGCTTGCCGATATCGTCGCGCTGCGCCGCGCGATCCATGCCGATCCGGAAATCGGCAACCAATGTCCTCGCACTACCGCGAAGCTGCGCGCCGCGCTCGAGGGATTGCCGCTCGAAATCCACACCTCCACCTCGACCACCGGCTTCGTCGCGATCCTGCGCGGGGGCGGCGACAACGGCCGCACCGTGCTGCTGCGCGGCGACATGGACGCGCTGCCGATGCCGGAAGAGACCGGGCTCGACTTCGCCAGCCAGGTGCCGAACGCGATGCATGCCTGCGGCCACGATTCGCATTGCTCGATGCTGGTCGGCGCCGCTCGCGCCCTGTGCGCGCGCAAGGACAAGCTGCCCGGCACGATCGTCTTCATGTTCCAGCCCGGCGAGGAAGGGCATCACGGCGCGCGCTTCATGATCGAGGACGGCCTGCTCGATATCGAGCGGCCCGACGCCGCGTTCGCGCTGCATATCGACCCGAACACGCGCGCAGGCGGCATCCGCACGCGGCCCGGGCCGCTGCTCGCCTCGACCGACGCGCTGAACTTCACGATAAAGGGTGCCGGTGGCCATGCGGCGATGCCGCACGACTGCCTCGACCCGATCCCGGTCGCGGCGGAGATCGTGACCGCGCTGTCGACCTTCATCGCGCGCCAGATTCCGGCGACCGACCCGGCGGTGCTGTCGATCACCAGGATCGAGGCGGGCTCCGCCTACAATATCGTGCCGTCCGAGGTGAAGATGATCGGCACGCTGCGCACGCTGAGCGCGGCCACGCGCGAGAAGGCGCGCGCCGGGCTGACGCGCGTCGCCGAACATGTCGCGCTGGCCCACGGCCTGACCGCCGAGGTGCGGATCGACGAGGGCTATCCGGTGACGATGTGCGACCCGCGCGCGGTCGACTTGCTGCACGAGGTGTCGGAGGCGGTCGAGCCCGACCAGTGGCTGCCGATGGCGACGCCGATCATGGGCGGCGAGGATTTCAGCTACGTGCTGCGCGAAGTGCCCGGCGCGATGGCGTTCATCGGCGTGGCGCCCGACGGCTCCGACCCCGCGACCAACCCGCCGCTCCACAACACGCGGATGACGATCGAGGAATCGGTCATGGCCAAGGGCGTCGCGATGCACTGCGCGTTCGCCGAGCGGTTCCTGGAGAACGGGTTCGGTTGAGTCCGCCACGCCGTCAGAACTTTACCGTCACGCCGGACTTGATCCGGGGTCCCGCTTCCAACGCTCGCAGCGGGAACAAGCGGGATGTCGGATCACATCCGGCGTGACGAAATAATGGCCGCCGATCGTGATCTGATCGCGCGCTGGGCGCAGGCATGGGCGATCTCGCGGGGGGTGGCACCGCCCGAGCCGCGCGACGGCGGGCTCTACATCCATGTCGGGAGCGACGAGCAGGTCGGGCGGTACATCTTCGCCGACCTCGACGCGGCCGCGATCCGCCATCTCGCGGCGCGGATCGACGTGCCGCTGCTCAACCTCAAGGTCTGCGCGCCGGCCGATGCCGTCCGCCCGCTCCTGCCGCCGGGCTGGGAGATCGCGACGCCCGGCTATATGATGACCGCGCCGGTCGCCGCGATGCTGGATCGACCCGCCACGCCGCCGCCCGGCTTTACGCTCACGGTCCGCGAGGAAGACGGGATCGTCTTCGCAACCATTGCCGATCCGACCGGCGAGGAAGCCGCGCGCGGACGCATCGTGCCGATGCCGGGCCTGGTCGTGTTCGACCGCATCCGCACGGCCGATGTGCATCAGCGGCGCGGGTTCGGCTCGATCGTCATGCGGGCGTTGGCGAGCGAGGCGGCGGCGCGCGGCATCGCCGACGCGATGCTGTGCGCGACACCGGCGGGACGCGCGCTATACGAAACGCTCGGCTGGTCGCTGCACAGCGACTACACCACGGCCTCGCTTGCCCCGGCAAACTGTGCCACGGTTCGGGCATGAGCAACGCCAGCGCCGCCGCCTCCACTCGCCCGATCGCCGAACTGACGCTGCGCGGCGTCGCGCTCGGCGGACTCATCACCCTGCTGTTCACGGCGGCGAACGTCTATCTGGGCCTCAAGGTCGGGTTGACCTTCGCGACGTCGATCCCGGCGGCGGTGATCTCGATGGCGATCCTGCGCTTCTTCAAGGATTCGTCGATCCTGGAGAACAACATCGTTCAGACGATCGCGAGCGCGGCCGGGACGCTGGCAGCGATCATCTTCGTGCTGCCCGGCCTCATCATCATTGGCTGGTGGCAGGGTTTCCCGTTCTGGACGACGGCGGGGATCACCGCGACCGGCGGCATATTGGGCGTGATGTTCTCGGTCCCGCTGCGGCGCGCGCTGGTGGTGGGCGGCGACCTGCCTTACCCGGAGGGCCGCGCCGCCGCCGAAGTGCTCGCGATCGGCGCCGAGAGCCGGCAGGGCGCAGCGGAAAGCGCGGCGGGCCTGCGCGTGCTCGTGCTCGGCAGCGTCGCATCGGCCGGGTTCGCGATCCTGACCCAGCTGAAGCTCGCCGCCGCGGAGATCATGCGCTGGTTCAAGGTCGGCGCGGGCGTCAGCGGGGTCGGCGGCGGACTGTCGTTCGCGCTGCTCGGCGTCGGGCATCTGGTCGGGCTGTCGGTCGGCGTCGCGCAATTGGTCGGGCTCATCACCGCCTATGTCATCCTGTTGCCGCTGCTTACCTGGGGCGGCGCCGGCGACGCCGCGGCGCTGGGCGCGAGCGTGTTCAAACAGGATATTCGTTTCTTCGGTGCCGGCGTGATCGGCGTGGCGGCGATCTGGACCCTGCTCAAGATCGCCGCGCCGGTGATCGGCGGCATCCGCTCGGCGATGGCGGCGAGCCGCGCGCGCGGACGCGGCCAGGTGCTCGACCTGACCGAGCGCGACTTGCCGATCGGGATCGTCGCGGGCGGATCGCTCGCGATCCTGGCCCCGACCGCCTGGCTGTTGTGGAGCACGATCGCAGGCGGGCCGCTGGCCGCGTCGGCGGCGCTGCTGATCGCCGGCGCGATCGTGTTCATCGTCGTCATCGGGCTGATGATCGCGGCGGTCACCGGATACATGGCCGGGCTGATCGGCGCGTCCAATTCGCCGGTGTCGGGGATCGGCATCCTGTCGGTGCTGGCTTCGTCGCTGATGCTGGTCGGGCTGTTCGGACGCGACCAGCCGGCGGGGACGATCCAGGCCTTGGTCGCCTATGCGCTGATCGTGACGGGGATCGTGTTCGGCGTCGCGACGATCGCCAACGACAACCTCCAGGATTTGAAGACCGGCCAGTTGGTCGGCGCGACACCGTGGAAGCAGCAGGTCGCGCTGGTCATCGGCGTCGTGTTCGGGTCACTCGTCGTGCCACCGGTGCTGCAAGTGCTGCGCGACACCGCCGGGTTCGCGGGGATGCCGGGCGCCGGGCCGAACGCGCTCGCCGCACCGCAGGCCAACCTGATCTCGTCGCTCGCGACCGGGGTATTGGGCGGCGGGCTCAATGCGCGGATGCTGTTCTGGGGGGCGGTCGCCGGATTGTTCTTCATCGCGATGGACGAGACGCTGGGCGTGCTCAAGCGCCTCCGCCTGCCGCCGCTCGCGGTCGGAATCGGCGTCTATCTCGGCATGGCGACGATCCTGCCGGTGTCGATCGGCGCGATCCTAGGCTGGCTGTACGACAAATGGGCCGACAAGCGCGGTCACGGCGCCGAGTTCGCGCGCCGGATGGGCGTACTGATCGCGACCGGCATGATCGTCGGGGAGAGCCTGTGGGGCGTCGCCTTCGCCGGCATCGTCTACGGCACCGGCAAGGACACGCCGCTCGCGTTGCCGTTCATCGGCGACGGGTTCGAGAGCTGGGAGCTGGTGATCGGGCTGGTGTTGTTCGTCGGGCTGACGTGGTGGCTGTACGCCGCGACGCGTGGGACGGTCGAGCGGACGCCGGTCGCACCTGAGGGACCTAGCGACGACAGCGTCGCGACCTATCGGTAGGGCATAGGCTTCCCCGTTTGACCCCACCCCGGCGAAGGCCGGGGCCCAGTTGGGAAAAATCGAGCGCAACGCATATCACGATCGTCCCCCATCTGGGCCCCGGCCTTCGCCGGGGTGGAGGTAAAATCGGAAGCCATCGGCGTCACGCCCGCCGACGCGCAGCCCACCCGCTACGCCATCGACTCCAGCAGACCCTTGATCGGCACGAACGCGAACGCGACCGAGCTGTCGGCGACGCCGTACGGCAGGAACAGGCAATCGCCGTGGCGGATCGCGCCGCACGAATAGACCACGTTGGGCACATATCCCTCGCGGTCCTGGTCCGCCGCAGCCAGGATCGGGTGGACGCTGCGCCCCAGCACCTTCGACGGATCGTCCTTGTCGAGCAGCGCCGCGCCGATCGAATATTTGCGCATCGCCCCGACGCCGTGCGTCAGCAGCAGCCAGCCCTCGTCCAGCTCGATCGGCGGGCCGCAATTGCCGATCTGGACCAGTTCCCACGGATAATGCGGCTGGAGGATGCGAACCCCCTCCTCCCAGTGCGTCAGGCGGTCGGAATCGAGCAGGAACAGGTTCTCGCCATCCTGCCGCCCGATCGCGAGATAGCGGTCGCCGACCTTGCGCGGGAACAGCGCGATCCCCTTGTTGCGCGCGGCCGGTCCCGTCATCGGGATCAGGTCGAACCCGCGAAAATCGGTCGTGCGCAGCAGTTCCGATTGAATCTGCGACCCGTTATACGCCGTGTAGGTGCCGAGCCATTCGACCGAGCCGTCGTCATGGTGGAACTGAACGAGGCGGAGGTCCTCCAACCCCTTCGACTGCGCGGCGGTGATTGGGAAGATCACCGTACCCGACAGCGTGGAGTCGCGATGGCGGTGGACCGTCACCGGCCCCTCCGGCACCTCGGCCTCGTCCGGCCCGCGCATGTCGGCGGCGGTGGCGAATGGCGGCTCGGGCGCGAGCTTCAGCTCGTTATTGGCGGTGATGATGCCTTCGCGGAACGCGACCGACGAGATGTGCCCCTCGCCGACCGCGCGTAGCGACATCAGGATCCGCATCGACCCCTTGGGCATGCCCGACTGGTCGTAATGCGGCACCGCGCTGGGATTCATCAGCGCGGCGGCGGCGTAGCTGTATTCGTGACAGAAATAGGCGCCGATCAACTGGCGCTTCTCGTCCCCGATGTCGCGCCCGTCGAGCGCCATCATCTGCTCGATCTCGTCGTAGCGCGTCATGAACACGCGACGCGTCTGCCAGTGGCGCGCCTCGAAGTCCTTGAGCACGACCTCGAGCTCCTCGCGCGTTTCCTGCGGGCTCAGTTCAAGGACTTCGCCGACCAGCCGCTCGGTGCGGCCGGACGAGGCGCCCCCCGGCGCCCAGCCGATATGGAACGGACGGACCACGACACGCGAAGGATCGGCATGCAACCGCAAGCGGTGCGTAACAATATCGAGCAACGAGCTAACCCCGCCGGTTGTTCAGACCAAAGCGGCGCCGCGTGTCGTTGCTACGCGACGGCGCGGCTGCTCCCTGCCACGGTTCCGGCCGCTTTTCCAAGAGCGGAAATCGCACACGACGCCAATTGTAGCGCCAAAATCGACTCCGCGCCCTGATTGCGGTTGAGCCCGTGCGGCATCAGGCCGTCGAAACAACCACCGTCCTGCGCGGTCGCGAGCGGCAGATCGAGGTCGTTCTGGCCGAGATACCAGCGATAGGCGCGGTCCGCCTCCGCCTGCCACTTGGCGTCGCCGGTCGCCTTGAACGCCGCGGCGCACGCGTCGATCGTCGCTTGCGCTTCGAGCGGCTGCTGGTCGAACGGCAGCGGGCTTTCGTACGCGCGGCCGAAGCTCTCGGTACCGATCGCGCGGAAGCGGCCTTCCGGGCTCGTCTGCTGCGCGACGATCCAGTCGAGCGTCGACAGCCCGGCCTGGAGCAGATCGTCGCGGTTGAGCGCCATGCCGGCGCGGATCAACGCTTCGGGCAGTCGCGCATTGTCGTAGGCCAGCACGATCTCGAACCATTCCCATTCCGGGCGGCGCGCCTCGTCGAGCAGGGCGAGCAGGTCGTTGGCGAACCGTTCGAGGATGTTGCACGCCAGCTGATGGCGCGGATGCGCGCCGAGGATGGCCGCCGCGCCGAGCATCGCGAACGCCTGCGCGCGCGGGCTGACGAGGTCGAACGCGATGCTCGCAGTCTCGTCAAACAACCGCAGCGCCCAGTCGCGATGCTTGGCCGCGGTCGCGCGCTTGGCCGTCACGCCGAGCGCCCACAACGTGCGGCCGTTCGAATCCTCCGACCCTTGATCCTCGCACCAGGTCCGGTCGAAGTTCATGAAGTTGCGGAAGCGGCGGACGTCGGGGTTCCACGCATATTGGACGAACGCGGCATAGACCGTCATCCACTTGTCGCGGACGTCCTCGTCGAGCTCGTCGATCGCGGTCATCAGCATCAGCGCGCGGACATTGTCGTCGATGCAGTAACCGTGGCGGCGATCCGGCACCGACAGGATCGCGTGCTGGAACATGCCGGTCGCGTCGCTCATCCGCTCGACCGCGGCGATGCTGGGGGTGAGAAAGACGGGCTGGTTGCTCGCCTTGATCCGCCGGGGATGCGCCGCGACGATGCCGTCGATCGCCGCCATGCCGGCTTCGGCGAGGCGCGGCCAGATCATCGTGCGACCGCGAGCATAGGCCCGTTCCATCAACGAGCGCCGCGCGGCATCGTCACCGAGCAGCCGCGAAATCTCGCGCGCGAACGCCTCGACATCGCCGAACCCGACCAGCACGCCGTGATCGTCGGCCAGGATCTCGGTCGCGTGGACGTAGGGCGTCGACACCACCGCCTTGCCGACGCCGACCGCGTAGCTGAGCGTGCCCGACGTGATCTGCGCAGGGTTGGTATAGGGCGTGACGTACAGGTCGGCCGCCTGGAGATAATCGAGCAGTTCCTCGGTCTCGACGAAGCCGTCGATGAACCGGACATGCTCGGCGACGCCCTTGTCGTACGCCAGCGCCTTCAGCCGCCCGCGATACGCCTCGCCCTCATGCGCGACGAGGTTGGGATGCGTCGCGCCGAGCACGACGTAGAGCGCGTTCGGGTTCGTCGCGACCACGTCGGGCATCGCCGCGATGACGCTTTCGATCCCCTTGTTCGGGGCGAGCAGGCCGAACGTCAGCAGCACCTTGCGCCCCTGCCAGCCGAACCGCGCCTTCATGCTGTCTGGGTCGACCAGTTCGCGCTCCGGCACGCCATGCGCGATCATCAGGATCGACTTGGGGTTGGCACCGTAGACACGGACCAGAATCTCGCGCCCGATCTCGGCCATCACCACGACCTTCGCGGCGCGCTTGAGCAGGCCGTCCATCACCCGGCGCTGGTCGTCGTTGGGAGTCTCCAGCACGGTATGCAGCGTGACGATCACCGGCACCGACACGCGGTCGAGCAGCGCGAGAATGTGCTCGCCCGCCGGGCCGCCGAAGATGCCGTATTCGTGTTGCAGCCAGATCGCCTGCGCGCCGCTCTTCTCGATGTCGCGCGCGGCGGCCAGATACGCCATGCGATCGTCCTGTGCGATCGTCCCGGTCACCTGCGGCGGATAGTCATAGCCCTGCGGCCGGTCGTTCATCGCATAGACGTCGACCTGCATGCCAGGAAAGCGGTCGGTCAGCGCGTAATAGGTGTCCGTCGTATAGGTCGCGATGCCGCATTGCCGGGGCAGGAAATTCCCAATCAGGGCGATGTGACGGGTACGCGGGTCAACGGACGACGCTGGCATGACGATCTTTCGGCTGTTGGCGGGCAACGCGCCCGCGACTCACTTCCTCCCTGAACGGATTGACAGAAAGATGGTTGCGCCGATGCTGCAATGCAACATCCTATTTCATATTGATGTACGTCAATCTAGCGACGAACCGTGCCGCGCCGCGGCATCAACCGCGGCCGCGATACCCCGGCACGTCCTGCGGCGGCAGCCACATGCCCGCGGGCGGCTCGCCCGATTGCCAGAACACGTCGATCGGGATGCCGCCGCGCGGATACCAATAGCCGCCGATCCGCAGCCAGATCGGCCGCATCTCCGCGAACAGCCGCTCGCCGATCCCGACCGTACAATCCTCGTGGAACCCGGCATGGTTGCGGAAGGCACCCAGGAACAGTTTCAGCGACTTCGATTCGACGATCGTCTCGCCGGGCGCATAGTCGATCACCAGATGCGCGAAATCGGGCTGGCCGGTGACCGGGCATAGCGAGGTGAACTCGGGCGCGGTGAAGCGCACCAGATACGGCCGGCCGCGGCGCGGGTTGGGAACGTAGTCGAGCACCGCCTCTTCCGGCGATGCGGGCAGGCTGCTCGCCTGGCCGAGATGTTTCGGAGTCATGGCGGCGATGTAGGAGGGACGCTAGGCAAAGGGAATGACCGTGTTGATCCCGGTGCTGGGCGACCAGCTGACTCCCGCCATCTCGTCGCTCGACGGCGCCGAGCCGGACGACACGGTCGTGCTGATGATGGAGGTCGCCGACGAGACGACCTATGTCGGGCATCACAGGAAGAAGCTGGCCTATATCCTGTCGGCGATGCGCCACCATGCGGCGCGACTGCGCGAACTGGGGTGGACGGTCGATTACGTCGCGCTCGACGATCCCGACAACGAGGGCAGCTTCATCGGCGAAATGGTGCGAGCGGTCGCGCGGCACGATGCCGAGCGGATCGTCGTCACCGAGGCCGGCGAATGGCGCGTCCAGGCGATGCTCGACGCGTGGCAGACGGTGGCCGGCGTCCCCGTCGAGATCCGCCCCGACGCGCGCTTCCTGTGCAGCCACCGCGAGTTCGCCGCCTGGGCGGGCGACCGCAAGCAATTGCGGATGGAGTTCTTCTACCGCGAGATGCGCCGCAAGACCGGCCTGCTGATGGACGGCGACAAGCCGGCCGGCGGCAAATGGAACTTCGACAAGGAGAATCGCAAGCCCGCGAAGACCGACCTGTTCCTGCCGCGACCGATCGCGTTCCGGCCCGACGCGATCACGCAAGAGGTCATCGCGCTCGTCGCCGCGCGTTTCCCCGACAATATCGGCACGCTCGACGGGTTCGATTTCGCCGTCACCCACGCCGACGCGATGCGGCAACAGCGGCATTTCCTCGCCCACGCGCTCGCCGATTTCGGCACCTACCAGGACGCGATGGTGACCGACGAGCCGCATCTGTGGCACTCGATCCTGTCGCCCTACATCAATTCCGGCCTGCTCGACCCGCTCGATCTGTGCCGCAAGGTCGACGCGTTGTGGCGCGCGGGCAAGGTGCCGCTCAATTCGGCGGAAGGGTTCATCCGCCAGATCATCGGCTGGCGCGAATATGTCCGCGGCATCTACTGGCTGGAGGGGCCGGACTATGTCGAGCGCAACTTCCTGAGAGCGCATCGGCCGCTGCCCGCTTTCTACTGGACCGGTGAGACCGACATGTTCTGCCTGGCCCAGGCGATCGGCCAGACGCTCGCGAGCGCGCACGCCCACCATATCCAGCGCCTGATGGTGACGGGCAATTTCGCGCTGCTGATCGGCGCCGACCCGGCGGCGGTGCATCTTTGGTATCTGGAGGTCTATGCCGACGCGTACGAATGGGTCGAGTTGCCCAATACGCTTGGCATGAGCCAGTTCGGCGATGGCGGGCTGCTCGGGTCGAAGCCCTATGCCGCATCGGGTGCGTACATCCATCGCATGTCCGATTATTGCGGGCACTGCCGCTACGACGTGAATAAGCGGGTCGGCGAAGATGCCTGTCCGTTCAACGCGCTCTACTGGGATTTTCTCGCCCGGCATGAGAAGAGGCTGGGCGACAATCCGCGACTGGCGATGCCGTATCGCACCTGGGCGCGGATGAGCGAGGACGACCGGCGCGCGATCCGGGCATCGGCGCGGACGTTCCTCGATGGATTGGACAAGGAGAAGAATTGATGGACGCGCTGGTGACGACCGATTGGCTGGCGGAGGCGCTGGGCGCACCCGACCTGCGCGTGATCGATGCGACCTATTACGGCAGCGTGCCGGGCGGACCGGACGGCGACCCCGCCGCCGATTTCGCCGCGGCGCACATTCCGGGCGCCGCGTTCCTCGACCTCGCGACGCTGGCCGATGCGACGAGCGACCTGCCGTCGACGTTGCCCGACGCGGCGACGTTTCAGGCGCGGTTGCGGGCGATCGGGGTGAACGGCGACGACCGCATCGTGCTGTACGACCAGTCGCACTATCGCACCGCGTCGCGCGCCTGGTGGATGCTGCGGACGTTCGGGGCGGAGCGAGTCGCGATCCTCGACGGCGGGTTCGCGAAATGGCAGCGCGAAGGCCGCCCGACCGAGCGCGGCATGCCCTCCCCCACTCCCGGCGACTTCACCGCCGCCTTCGATCCGCGCCGGTTGCGCACGCTCGACCAGATACGCGCCACGGTCGCGAACGGGGCGGAACAGATACTCGACGCGCGCTCCGCCGCGCGCTTTTCCGGGGTCGAGCCCGACCCGCGTCCCGGGACCGCGTCCGGGCACATGCCGGGCGCGAAGAACCTGCCGTACGGGCAGCTCTTCGACGCCGACGGCACATGGAAGCGCGGCGACGCCCTGCGCACCGCTTTCGCCGATGCCGGCATCGACCTTGCGCGACCGCTCGTCACGACCTGCGGGTCGGGTATCACCGCCGCGGTGCTGGCGTTCGGTGCGCACCTGCTCGGCAACGAGGCGGCGCTGTACGACGGCAGCTGGTCGGAATGGGGCGGCGACCCGACCACCCCCAAGGCGACCGGCGACGCCTGATCTTGTCGATCGACGCTCGCGCCCCTAGCACGCAAGCCATGGCCGCCAGCGACGACAAGGATCAGCCCGCCACCCGTATCGTCACGGCGGGGCGGCGCCCGGAATGGACGCAGGGGATCGTCAACCCGCCGGTGTGGCGCGCCTCGACCATTCTGTACGATTCGGTGGCCGATCTGCGTGCGGGCGCGCGCGGCGACAGCCACCACACGCTCTATTACGGCCGGCGCGGCACGCCGACGCAATGGGCACTGGCCGATGCGCTGACCGAACTCGAGCCGGGCGCCGAGGGCACGTGGCTGTACGGATCAGGCGTGGCGGCGGTGACGGCGGCGTTGCTCGCGGTGCTGTCACCCGGCGACGAGTTGCTGCTGGTCGATTCGGCCTACGACCCGACCACCAGCTTCGCCGCCGGTTTCCTGAAGAAATTCGGCGTGACGACGCGGCATTACGATCCGCTGATCGGCGCCGGCATCGCCGACCTGATCGGCGGGAACACGCGCGCGATCCTGCTCGAAAGCCCCGGCAGCCTGACGTTCGAGGTGCAGGACGTGCCCGCGATCGTCGCCGCGGCAAAGGCGCGCGGCGTGGTCACCATCCTCGACAACACCTGGGCGACGCCGCTGCTGTTCCCGGCGATCGCGCACGGGATCGATCTCAGCGTGCTCGCGTGCACCAAATATGTCGTCGGCCATTCCGACGTCATGCTGGGATCGGTCACCGCCGGCCCCGGCTTCTTCGCGAAGCTGCGCAACGTCAGCCTGCAACTCGGCCAGATGGCGAGCCCCGACGATGCATGGCTCGGCGCGCGGGGGCTGCGCACGATGGCGGTGCGGTTGCGGCAGCATGGCGCGAGCGGGCTGAAGGTCGCGCAATGGCTCGCCGAGCAGCCGGAGGTGGCGACGGTGCTCCACCCCGCGCTGCCGAGTTGCCCCGGCCATGAATTTTTCGCCCGCGATTTCAACGGCGCATCGGGGCTTTTTGCGTTCGCCTTGCAGGACGGCGACGAGGCCAGCCGCGCCGCCTTCATCGACACGCTGCGGCTGTTCGGGATCGGGTATAGCTGGGGCGGCTATGAAAGCCTCGCCTTGCCGGTCGATCCGAAGCGAGCGCTCGGCCGGCGCGACGATGACGGCGCGCTGGTCCGGCTGCACATCGGTCTCGAGGATCCCGACGACCTGATCGCCGACCTCGACCGCGGCCTCGCCGCCTTTCGGAGCGCGCGAGGATAACGAGGGACTGTTGCGCGATCGCAACATCGGCACGGCCAGCATCGCTCACGACGCGCGAACCCTATTGTGCAACGCAGCGAAGATCGGCAATCTCGGCTCCGTGTCGAGTCAGTCCCGCGGCTTTCAGCCGCACGATAGAGGTACGACCGATACGAGCAGGCGGGGACGAACGCTCTTTTTCCGGTTCGAAAGGAATGACATGCGCTTCTCCCACATCAGCCTCGGCGTGCTTGCGCTCGCCCTCGCTACCCCCGCATCGGCGGATCCGAAGCCGGCCGGTCCGGTCGATCCCGCAACGGCTGCCGGTGCTCCAGCGGCGCCCGCCGCGGCCGATAGCGGCCCGACCGCGCCGCCGCCGCCGTTCACGATCAACGGCTCGGCGACGCTGATTTCCGACTATCGCTTCCGCGGTATCTCGCAGACCAACCTGCAACCCGCGATCCAGGGCTCGATCACGCTGACGCATGCATCGGGCTTCTACGCCTCGGTGTGGAGTTCCTCGACCTCCGGCTACGTCACGCAGACAGGCAACGGCAACCAGGAGATCGACCTGATCGCCGGGTACAAGAAGACCACCAACGGCTTCACGTTCGACGCGGGCGTGCTCTACTACGTCTACCCGCAATCGCGCCCGTCGAGCGACCGCAGCCGCTCGAACTTCTTCGAGCCCTATGCCGACGTGTCGTACATTGTCGGCCCGGTGACCGCGAAGGTGACGGTCAACTACGCGCCGAAGCAGAAGGCGCTGGCGCTCGACCAGGGACAGAGCGGGCTCTTCAAGAGCAACGACAACGTCTATCTGGCGGGCGATCTCAGCGCGTCGATCCCGAACACGCCGATCGGGCTGACCGCACATGTCGGCCACACCTGGGGGCCGAGTTGGCTGGCGCTGGGCAAGGAATATACCGACTACGGCTTCGGCGCGACCTACACCTACAAGCAGTTGGTGTTCGGGCTGAATTATGTCGACACCAACGGCGTGTTCACGCTGGCCAACGGCAAGAACGCCGCGCGCAGCGGGATCGTCGCGTCGGTCGGCGTCAGCTTCTAGGACGGACCGGCGTGGGGGGCCGGGCACCCGGCTCTCCGAAACGACACCGTCACCCCGGCCTCGTGCCGGGGTCCACCAACCCGCTCGCACATCGCTCGATCCTCCAGCGCTGGAAAAAGCCGCACAGTGGATTCCGGCACAGGGCCGGGGTGACGGGCTGCTGCGGCCGACCGTTCGCACCCGTCCAACCAGCAATGATATGTAATGTTGTAACGTCCGCCGCATCGTCCTAGATGGGCAGGCGTCATGACCACCGCGATTCGCCATTCCTTCGCTCGCCACCTGCCGCGGCTCGATCGCTACGCGATGGGGCTGTCGGGATTGTGCGCGGTGCATTGCCTGGCAAGCGCGCTGCTCGTCGCGCTGGCATCGACCGCGGGCGGGATGCTGCTCAACCCGATCTTCCACGAAGTCGGCCTGACGATCGCGATCGGGCTCGGCGTCGTCGCGCTGGGCCGCGGCATATTCGATCACGGCGCGATGGTGCCGGCGGTGACCGGCTCGCTCGGGCTCGGCATCATGGCCGGCGCGATGCAATTGCCGCACGGCGACGGCGGCGAGACTGCGTGGACGCTGGTCGGGGTCGGCATCCTGGCGCTGGGTCACCACCTGAATCGACGCGCGGCGCACTGACGCGACTTGTCCGGCGCCCGCGAAGCGCTTAATTTGGCGCCATGGCGCACGCTCACCATCATCACGAGCCTTCGGGCGCGGACCTCGCCGTCGTGGCGCAGAAGACGCTCGAGAAATCGGGCGAGCAGTGGACCGACATGCGCGCGAGCATCTTCGACGCGCTGGCGAAGTTCGCCAAGCCGGCCAGCGCCTACGACATCGCCGATGCCGTATCGAAGGCGCAGGGTCGCCGCGTCGCCGCCAACAGCGTGTATCGCATCCTCGACCTGTTCGTGGCGGCGAACCTGGCGCGGCGCGTCGAGAGCGCCAACGCCTATGTCGCCAACGCGCACCCCGACTGCCTGCACGACTGCATCTTCCTGGTGTGCGACGGCTGCGGCCAGACCCAGCATATCGACGACGACAGGATCGCCGCCAACGTCCGCCACGCGGCGGAGGCCGCCGGCTTCTCGCCCGAGCGTCCGGTGATCGAGGTGCGCGGCAAGTGCGCCGATTGCGAGTGAGCCGGCCGTAACCGGCGGCCTTTCATTGTTGGAGTCGGCCTGCCAGGGTCGCGGCCGCGCTCTTTCTCATTGCCAGGATCGACCGAACCGACCGGGGTCGCGACAGGTACTCGTACCCCCGTCAAGTTTGTCAAGTTTGGCGCCATCACCGAACCGACCGGGGTCGCGCCATGTGCTCGTACCCTCGTCAAGTTTGTCAAGTTTGGCGCCGTCACCGAACCGACCGGGGCCGCGGCATGTGCTCGTACCCTCGTCAAGTTTGTCAAGTTTGGCGCCGTTACCGGATCGAACCCGGTCGACCTTCAGGGTCGTCCCGGCTCGCTACAGCGTCTTGCCCATCCGCACGCCCGGCACCGCGACGCCCTCCGCCGCCATCCGATCGACGCGCTCGATCGGAGCGTAGCCGCAGGCGAGATAGAGCGGTTCCCCCGCCAGCGTCGCCATCAATTCGGCGCGGCCGAACCCCGCCGCTCGCGCCGCGGCTTCGTTCGCCGCCAGCACGATCCGGCCGATCCCGCGCCGCACGAAATCGGGATCGGTGTACATCGCCCGGATCCGCGCCGGATCCCTGGCCGGATCGAGTGGTGCGGCATCGCGCAAGCCCGCATTGTGGTCGCCGCCATACAGCGTCGCGCGCCAACTCCACCCGCCGCACCCGACGATGCGCCCCTCCCCATCCTCGACCACGACATAGGTGCCGTCGGCGATCAATTGCGTGTCGAGCCCCATCGCGTGCCGGCTGGCCGCGACCTGATCGGGGGTCAGGAAATCGCGTTGCAGGGCATCGATCGCCCGGTCCATCAGTGCGCCGATCGTGGGAATGTCGTCGGCGGTCGCCGTACGGACGACGAAGCTCATCGCCTCACTTGCCGTCGAGCGCCTGGATCGTCGCGGTCGCCGGCGCGACACTTGCCATGCTCGCCGACACGCGCTCGGCCGCTTCCATCACCCGCAGCACGTTGCCGCCGGCCAGCTTCGCGATGTCGGCGTCGCTCCATCCCCGCCGCATCAGCTCGGCGAGCAACGCGGGATAGGTGTCGACCCCGTTCAGTCCCTGCGGCAGGTCGCCGCCGGTGCCATCGAGGTCGCCGCCCAGCCCGACATGGTCGATGCCCGCGACCTTCGCGATATGCTCGACATGGTCGGCGACCTGCGCCAGCGTGACGACCGGCTTCGGATGCGCCCGCTCCCACGCCGCCAGCGCTTCCTTCGCGCGGTCCGGCTGGCCGATATACAGCCCGCCATAAGGCGGCGAGTAGTACCGCCCCTTCTCGGCATTGCGGTCGGCATCCCAGCGCCGCCGCGCCTCCGACACATAGCCCGGCGCATAGTTCACCATCACCACGCCGCCGTTCGCCGCGACCAGCTTCAGCACCTTGTCCGACACGTTGCGCGGCGAATCGTCGAGCGCGCGGGCGGAGGAGTGCGAGAAGATCACCGGCGCCTTCGACACGCGGATCGCATCGATCATCGTGTCCTCGTTGACGTGGGCCAGGTCAACCAGCATGCCGAGCCGGTTGAGCTCGCGCACCACCGCCTCGCCGAACTTGGTCAGCCCGCCATGCTTCGGGTCGTCGGTCGCCGAATCGGCCCAGTCGATCGTCTTCGAATGCGTCAGCGTCAGGTACGACGCGCCGAGCGCGCGATAGGCGCGCAGCACCGCGAAGCTGCCGTCGATCTGGCCGCCGCCCTCGACCCCCAGCATCGACGCGATCCGGCCCGAAGCGTGGATACGACGGACGTCGGCGGCGGTGACGGCGGGCGCGAACACGGTCGGATAGCGGCGGAAGATCTCCCGCATCAGCCCGATCTGCTCGAGCGTCGCCTTGACCTGATCCGGTCCCGGCAGGCTGGCGGACACGTAGACCGACCAGAACTGCCCGCCGACATGCCCGGCGCGCAGCCGCGCGATGTCGGTATTGTATTTGGCCGGATCGAGCCGGGTCAGGTCCATCGTCCAGCGCGCATCGCCGGCAGTGTCGGTCAGCGTCTCCGCCCAGTCGTTATGCCCGTCGATCAGCGGCGTCCTGGCCAGCACCGCGGCGACGCGGGCGGCATAGTCGGTCGGTCCTGCCCCGACGAGCAACGGAGCGGCGAGGAGGAGAGCGAGAAAGGTGCGCATCGCGCCAGCCTATCGGGCCGGCGCACCCGGTCAAGCGGGCTGCGGCGCCTCGACCGGCAACACCGCGTCGGGCTGCGCGGTCATCCTGCGGCAGATCACCTCGAACCCGCCGTCGGCGATGCGGATCTCGTTGAACGAGGGCGGGTCGGCGCGGGTCCGTTCGGACAACGTGCCGGCACCGACCATGCGGATCGTCCGCCCACCGACGCGATGCGCGATGTCGAAGGCGTCGTGGACGTGTCCGGTCAACACCGCGTCCGCCCCGGCCGCCGCCAGCGCCGCGATCGCTTCCACCCCGCGATGCGTCTGCGCGGTGGCGCGGGTGTGCGGCTCGATCAGCGGATGGTGCGCAGCGACCAGGATCAGGCGATCCTTCGGTGCCGCCGCGATCAGCGCCAGCGTCTTCGCCAGCGCCTTGCGATGGACATAGCCCTTCGCCCAGTTCCACCGCCACTGCGCCCGGCTGGTCGTCTTGAGCGGCACGATGGTGACGCCCGGCAGGTCGAGCGGCTGCTCGATGATCCGCTCGATCACGTGATAGCGGTGATAGGGCCGCACCATCCGGTCGACGAAGTTCCAGTAGGGCAGATCGTGGTTGCCGACCTCCAGCGTCACCGGCCGGCCCAGCGACTTGAGCCAGTCGAGCCCAGCGGCGAATTCCGCCGACCGCGCCCGCATCGTCAGGTCGCCGGTCATCACCACCGCGTCGGGCTGCTCGGCGGCGACCAGCGCGTCGAACCAGGCGACGGCCGCCTTGTCCTCGCGGCCAAAATGCACATCGCTGACATGGAACAATCGAGTCACGCTGGGCCAACCCGGGGCGTAGGCGTCAGGTTCCGGGCACGTCCATCGTGACCGTCGTCCCATGGCCGCCGCTCGCCGTCGTCAACGTGCCCTTGGCCTGGCGCGCGAAGCCGTCGATCAGGCGCTGGCCGAGCCCGCCGTCCGGGCTGGCCGGGCGCGGCTCGGGCGGGATGCCGACGCCATCGTCGGCCACGGTCAGCCGCCAGCCATCGTCGCCGCGCCGCTTCCACGAGACCGCGATCGTGCCGCGCTCCCGCCCGACGAACGCATGCTTGGCGGCGTTGGTGACGAGCTCGTTGACGATCAGCCCGATCGACACCGCATCGTCGCGCGGGATCTGCGCCGGGTCGGCATCGCAGGTCAGCGTGACGCCGCCGCGCAACAACAATGCCTCCGCCAGCGCCGCGCACAGATCGACCAGATAGTCGCGCACATCGACCTCGCTCGACGGCCCGTGGCGGTAGAGGTGGCGGTGCGCCCGCGCGATGCTGTCGACCCGGCGCATGGCCGACGCCAGCGCTTCGCCGGCCGGGGTGTCGCCCGCACGGCGGCGCTGGATGTCGAGCATGCCGCCGACGATCGCGAAATTGTTCTTCACCCGGTGCTCGAACTCGCTGAGCATCAGGTCGCGGGCGGCGATCTCGCGGTCGCGCTCTGCCATCGCGCGGCGGGCCGCGCGGCGGAACGTCTCGGCCAGGATCACGGTCAGTATCGCCGCCACCGCGACCGCGAACACGGCGAAGCGCGGATTGATTGCGCCACGGGCGGCGGGCGCGGGAAGATAGACCGTGAAGAAGGTATAGAGGATCGAGATCAGCGCCGTCAGCAGCCCCGATTGCCAGCGCGCGAGCAGGGTCGCCATCATGATCGCGGGGAACACCAGCGCGAAGATCGCCGATCCCGGCGCCAGCATGTTGACGACGCTGCGGCTGATCTCGACGCCGGCCGAACAGAGCAATGCCAGCGCCAGCTGGGTCACCCAGCGCGGAACCGTCGGCGCCAGCCGATCGGGCAGGTCGAGCTCGCCTAGCCGCGCCATCGCCGATATTCCGGCATCGTTACGCGAGCGAAGTCAAGTCGGGGCCACGCGAGACCGTGCTGCTCATGCGATCAACCGAGCGTCTTGAGCAGCGCCTGCGCCGGCGCGCGGTCCGTGAAGGTGGGATCGGCGAGCACCGCGGCGATCAACCCCTTCGCCTCGGCGGTGCGGCCGAGATCGGCATAGACCTGCGCCAGATGCCAGCGGATGCCGGCGTGGCGTGGCGCCAGCGACGCCGCCTTCTCCAGCAGGTCCTTGGCCTTGGCATCGTCGCCCGCCGCGTAGAACGCCCAGCCATAGGCGTCGGTCGCGACCGGGTTCATCGGAGCGACGTCATAGGCGGCGGCGGCGTAGCTCAGCGCGTCGTCGGCATTGTCGGCGCCGACATTGGCATAGGCCAGTTCCGCGAGCAGCCCGGCATCGCGCGACCCGACCCGCGCGCGCAAATCCTCGAGCGTCGCTAGCGCACCGTCCCAATCGCCCCGCGCCACCTGCCAATGCGCGACCAGGCGAAGCGCCGCGACGCTTTCCGGATGCTGCAACAGATACGTCGCGAGCACAGTCGACGCTTCGGGCCGGCGCCCGGCACGATCGAGCGCATCGACCGTACGCAGCATGGTGGGCTCGTCGAAGCGGATGTCCGCGGCATGGCGATAGGCATCGGCGGCGGCAGCATAGCGCCCCATCGTCATCAGGGTGTCGCCGACCAGCAGTTGCGCGGCCGGCGCCCCCGGTCGTGACGCCGCCAGCGCCTGCGCGCGCGCCAGCGCGTCGGACGCACGGCCGGCGTCGATCATCCCGCGGATTTCGCCGACGGCGAGCGCCGGGTTGCCGGGATCGTCGGCGGCCGCTCCTGCCAGCACGGCCAGCGGATCGTCGCTGCCGAACGGGTTGGAGCCGCCGACCACCGGCCAAGCCGCGCGGTCGAGGAACCTGGCTGCCCAGTCGCGCTGGCCGCTCGCCTCGAATGCGCGTCCGACCAAGCCGAGCGTATAGCTGTCGGCATCGCCGCGCAATGCGACCGGACGCAACACGTCGAGCGCGCCGCGCGCATCGCCGGAGCGCAGCAGCGCGGCACCGAGCAGGCGCCGCGCGGTGATGTTCATCGGCTGACGTCCGACCAGCTCGCGCCACTTCTCGATCGCCTGTTCGTAGGCGCCGGCCTGATAATCGAGCGTGCCGTTCAGCAGCAGCGCGCCGGGCAACGTGTCGACCGCGCCGCCGGTCCGCTGCATCAGGTCACGCGCGAGGTCGTAATTCTCCGCGCGGGCGGCCAGCACGGCTTCGAGATACAGCGCCTGCGGGCTGCCGGGACGCGCCGCGAGCGCGCGGCGCGCGGCGCCCAGCATCGCGCCGTACCGGCCCATGTCGCCCATCGTCGCGGCATATTCGATCAGTGCGGGGTGGTAGTAGGCGTCGCGTTGCAACGCCGCCTCGAACCACGGCACGGCAGCCGCGAGCCCGTATTGCTGGCGGACGAGCTCGCCGCGGAGCGTCAGCGCGGCGAGATCGGCGGGGGCCAGCGCGACCGCACGTGTCGCATCGCTCGATGCGCCGGCGACATCGCCCGCAGTCAAGCGGATGCGGCCGAGATCGCGCCATGCCGCCGCGTCCGTGGGATCGGCATCGAGCAGCTTGCCGAGGACAGCGGTCGCATCGGCGACGCGCCCCTGTTGCGCCAGCGCCCGCGCGATCACGCGCGCGGCATAGCCCCCGAACCGCGGATCGGCCTTCGCCGCTTCCGTCATCGCGCGGTTGGCGTCGCCTTGCAGCAGCCACGCCTCGGCGAGCATCTGGTGCCCGCGCGCCATGTCGAAGCCGTTGGCGGCGGCGCGCGTCAGCTCGCCCTCCGCCGCGATGCCGTCTCCCAGCGCGAGATACGACCGCGCCAGCACCGCATGCGCCAGGCCCCATTTCGGATCGGCCTTGATCGCCGCCTCGGCCTTGGACCGCGCCGCGTTGTAATTGCCGTCGGTCAGCAGCGCGAGGCTGAGCGCGATCTCGTGCCGCGCCGCCGCCCCGTCCGCCCGCGCCGGCGCGACCACGGTCAGCGCGACGCCGGTGGTGGCGACCAGCGCGACGGCGCCGATCGCGGCGCCCTTGAGCCACACCCTCATCGTGCCGTCCCCTGAAGATCGTAACTCTTGAGCAGGTCGTAGAGCGTCGGCCGGCTGATCCCGAGCAACCGCGCGGTGTTCGAGATGTTGCCCTCGGCGCGCGCCAGCGCATGGCGGATCGCCTTGCGGTCGGCGGTCTCGCGCACCGCCTTCAGGTTGATCGGCACCGCCGCCTCCTCGCGCCCGTCGAGGTCGAGATCGGCGGCGGTGACGAGCTTGCCGTCGGCCATGATGACCGCACGCTTCATCCGGTTCTCCAGTTCACGGACGTTGCCGGGCCAGCCCCACGCGTCGATCGCGGCCAGCGCATCGGGCGCGAGACCGGTGACCGGCCGCTTCATCGCGGTCGCGTGGAGGTGGAGGAAATGCCGCGCGAGCAGCACGGGATCCCCCGCGCGTTCGGCCAGGCTCGGGATGCGCACGACGATCTCGGCGAGGCGGTAATAGAGATCCTCGCGGAACGCCCCGCTCGCGACCATCGCGTCGACGTCCTGGTGCGTCGCGCAGACGATGCGGACGTCGACGGGGATAGCTTTGCGTCCGCCGATCCGCTCGATCACGCGTTCCTGCAGGAACCGCAGCAGCTTGACCTGGAGCGGCAGCGGTACGTCGCCGATCTCGTCGAGGAACAGGGTGCCGCCGTCGGCCAGCTCGATCTTGCCCTCGGTCGTCTTGACCGCGCCGGTGAACGCGCCCTTCTCGTGCCCGAACAGCTCGCTTTCGAGCAGGGTCTCTGGGATCGCCGCGCAGTTGATCGCGACGAATGCGCCCTTGCGGCCCGACGCGTCGTGCAGGCCGCGCGCCAGCACCTCCTTGCCGGTCCCGCTCGCGCCGAGCAGCATCACCGACACGTCGGCGCGAGCGACGCGCTCGATCATGCTGGTGACCTTCAGCATCTCGGGTGCGGCGGTGATGAGGCCGGCCAAAGTTGGCGAAGTTGCCGCGGCGAGGCGCCGGTTCTCGGCCTCCAGCGCGGCGACATGAAACGCTCTCGAAACGATCAGGCCGAGCGCGTCGATGTCGATCGGCTTCTGGTAGAAGTCCCATGCCCCCGCCCCGATCGCGCGCAACGCGCTTTCGCGCGCGCCATGGCCGGAGGCGACGATGACCTTGGTGTCGGATTTGAGCGCCAGGATCTCGGCCAACGTCGCGAACCCCTCGGTCACGCCGTCGGGGTCGGGGGGCAGGCCGAGGTCGAGCGTCACCACCGCCGGCTCCTCCGCGCGGACGGCGTCGATCGCTTCGCGGCGGTCGCCGGCGACGATCACCTCATAGCCGTCATAGGCCCAGCGCAACTGCCGCTGAAGACCGATATCATCCTCTATAATCAATAACTTAGGCTTGCTCACGCGGCCTGCTCCAGAGTGGTGGGGTGCGCTGCGGGCAGCATGATGGTGAAGCGAGTCCCCTCGCCTTCGCGGCTGGCGACGGTGAGGGTCCCGCCCATGCCGAGGATCAGCTGGCGCGCCTCGAACGCGCCGATGCCGAAGCCACCGGACTTGGTCGACACGAACGGGCGGAACAGCTCGTCGCGGACGAACGCCGCGCTCATCCCACAACCGCGATCGGCGACGGTGACATTGTGTGCGGCGACGGTGACGGTCACCGGATCGGCCCCGCTCGCCTCGACCGCGTTCTGGATCAGATGCCCGAGCGCCTGTTCGAGCCGGGCTGGATCGGCGAGCGCGAAGGCGGCGCGGTCGCCCGCGACGATCACCGCCTGGCCGTTGCCCCGCGCCTTGGCGACGCGCTCCACGAGCGGCATCAGCGCGACCGCGCTCGGCTCGTCGGCGCGCCCCGAATGATGCTGCGACAGCCGCGCGAGCAAGTCGTTCATCCGCCCCGCCGACGCCTTCAGTGTGGCGATCATATCGGCGCGGAACGCGGGATTGTCGGCATGGCGCTCGGCATTGCGTGCGACCAGGGTGAGCTGGCTGACTAGATTCTTCACGTCGTGGAGGATGAAGGCGAAGCGCCGGTTGAACTCGTCGAACCGGCGCGCATCGGCGAGCTGGTCGCGCCCGCGCGCCTCCGCCAGATAGCTCGCGACCTGCCGCCCGGCGATGCGGAGCAAGTCGAAATCCTCCCAGTCGAGGCTGCGGTCGATCGGCGGTCGCGCCAGCAGGATGGCGCCAACCAGCCGGTCGAGATGGACCAGCGGCACCACCGCCCAGGCGGCGGCGTCGTCGACCATCCATTGCGGCACCGCGGCGAGCTCGGCGGGCTCCGCCCGTCCCGCACGCACGCTGTCGAGTTCGACGATATGGCTGCCCCCGGCCAGGATCGCGGCGAGCGCGTCGCCCGTGGCCGCGGGCGGCACGCCGTCCCAGCGCCACCCCGCCCCCGGCGTCAGCCCGCCGCCGTCCGCGACCAGCAGCAGCCCGGCGGGGGAGTCGGTCAGGTCGGCGACCGCCTTGACCACGCGCTCCTCCAGCCCCGGCGCATCCTCGCCCGGCAGGCCCAGCGTCTCAGTGAAGCGAATCCACTCCGCGCGATAATCGTAACGGTGTCGAAACAAATGCTTCGCCAGCATCACCTTCGCCCAGGCCTTGATCCCTGGCGACGACAGCAACGTCAGCAGCGCGGCGGCCGACCCGACGACGAAGGCGGTCTGCCCGATCCGCGCATAGTCGCCGCCGAACAGGTCGATCGCGCTGATCGCGACCACGGTCGTCATGGCATAGACCGCCAGCGCGATCGCGCTCAGCGAGCGCCAGGCGACGGTACGCGACAGATGCAGCGTCCAGTTGCCGTTGCAATGCACCGCGATCGCCAGCATCGGTGCGACCGCGACCATCACCAGACCGCGGACCGCCACCAGCACCGGCGACCAGTGCCCGCCGACATAGGCGATCGCGTAGAGCACCAGGTCGCTTCCCCACATCGTCGCGAGCGCGACCACCGCGACGCGGATGCCGCCCCGCGCCGCCGGCGCGACCAGCGAATAGAGGTGGTTGACCAGCACCAGCGCGCCGACCGCGACCATCATCCGCAACAGCACGCGGACCACGACCGTACCATGGGCGGCATCGGCGCCGGTGGCGGGATAGGCGATGGCGAGCACCGCGCCGGTCAGCGCAACCAGCGCCAATACGCCGTAGATCGTCAGCACGCCGCGGTCGCTGCGCGCCTGCCAGTCGTGCCGGATCAGCGCGAGCATGAACCCCAGCCAGCCCAGGTTGCGCAGGCTTTCGGCGACCCAGGTGATCGCCTCGCTCGTGCCGATGCCCGCGATCGCGAGCGCCCAGAGCGAGGTCAGCGCCAGCGCCGCCAGGAACGCCGTGCGCGGCACGCTCGCGCCGCGCCCTCGCAGTTGCGCCACCCCGATCCCGGCGAACAACAGGGCCGCGAAAGCATGGCTCCAGAGGACGATAGTTGGAATCATTGCCTAGCAACGACCCGCGGATGTTGACGCAGTGACGGCGAAAGTCCGCACGTTACCGCGCCCCCTCGGGCCAGATCACCACGCGGATCGTCTGCAGCAGGATCAGCAGGTCGAGGAACGGCGAATAGTTCTTGGCGTAATACAGGTCGTATTCCAGCTTCTGCCGGCTGTCCTCGATCGACGCGCCATAGGGATAGTTGATTTGCGCCCAGCCGGTGATGCCCGGCTTCACCATGTGGCGCTCGGCATAATAAGGCAGCTGCTGTTCGAGGTCGTCGACGAATTGCGGGCGTTCGGGGCGCGGGCCGACGAAACTCATCTCGCCCTTCAGCACCGACCAGCATTGCGGCAGCTCGTCGAGCCGCACTTTGCGGATGAACCGCCCGACGCGCGTGATGCGGGGATCGTCCTTTTCCGCCCACACCGCCTTGCCCGCGACTTCGGCATCCTGCCGCATCGAGCGCAGCTTGATGCAGTCGAACCCGACGCCGTACAGCCCGACGCGGCGCTGGCGGTAAAGGGCCGGCCCCTTGCTCTCCAGCTTCACCGCGATCGCGGTCAGCACGATCACCGGCGCGGCCAGCGTCAGCAGCAGCGCGCTCGCGGCGATGTCGAACAGCCGCTTGAACACCGCCGACAGCATCCGCCCCGACGAGAAACCGTCGGAAAAGATCAGCCAGCTCGGGTTGACCGATTGCAGGTCGACGCGGCCCGTCTCGCGCTCGAGGAATGTCGAGATCTCGTTGACATGCACCCCAGTGGTCTTGATCCGCAGCAGGTCTTTGAGCGGCAGCGCGTTGCGCCGCTCCTCCAGCGCGAGCACGACTTCGCTGGCGTTGAGCAGCACGACGTGGTCGGCCAGATTGTAGATCGCGTCGCGCGCGATCGCTTCCGGAATGACGCGATTGGCCTCGCTCATCGACACATAGCCGACGACGACGAACGCCGACCCCGGCGCCTGCGCCAGCGTCTTCAGCCGCGCCGCGCGGGCACCGGCACCCAGCACGACGATGCGCCGCTTGAACACCTGGCTACCCAGCATCTTGCCGAGCAGGATGCGGATCGCGACCAGCGTGACGGCCGAGATCGCCATCGCGTAGAGCAGGTTCGATCGCCAGAAACCGAGCTGCGGCGACAGGAAATAGACGGCGGACAGCAACAGCACGCCGAGCGAGATCGCCACCAGGATGCGCGCGGTCGCGCGGCGCAGCGACTGTAGCGCGTCGGCACCGTACACGCCGACCGCGACCATCGCGATCTCCAGCGCGGCGGTATAGACCAGCAATTGCGGCCAGCGATTGTCGATCGGATCGACCAGGCTGCCGAGCTGGTGGATGCGCAGCCGGAAGCCGACCTCCGCCGCCGCAACCAGCAGCGCACAGTCGAGCAGCGCCAGAAAGACGACCGCATAGGGGACATAATGTTTGAACAGCCGGATCATCGTCGCCCTCTCGACCCCGCAGGCGGCGTGTAAGGTCTGCCGACACGGGTCTCGGCCGGGCTGTCGCAGAAATTGACAAACAAACGCTGAACGCGGCAATTCCGTAACCTGTCGGCCGCTCGGGCGTTGGCGTGCCGCGACCGCGAAGGGAGAAGGGCGATGAAGACCGGACTGGCTGTGGTGATGGGCGGTGCGTTGCTCGCCGGGTGCGGCCAGCCGTCTTCGGGCGGCAACGGTACCGCACCGGCCGCGACCCCGACGACCGACCCGATGGAGGCGAAGATCGCCGCCCTCACCCCGAAACAGCGCGAGATCACCTTCTACAAGGCGATCTACGACGCCGACTATCAGTGCGACAAGGTCGTCAAGATCACCGACCGCCCGCGCGACAACGGCCACCAGGTTTGGCTGGTGACCTGCAACGACACCGGCGATTATTACGTGACCCTGCTCCCCGGCGGCGTCTTCACCGTCAGCGGCACGCCCCAGGCGAAGACTCGCCTGCCGTCGGGCACCAAGGTTTTGCCGAAGGGATCGGACTAGTTCGCGCTGCGGCGTGGCGGCGCCACGCCGTCGG
Organism: Sphingomonas sp.; assembly: GCF_017304635.1. Taxonomy (GTDB): domain Bacteria; phylum Pseudomonadota; class Alphaproteobacteria; order Sphingomonadales; family Sphingomonadaceae; genus Sphingomonas. Next base: position 167,164 of record NZ_JAFKMA010000002.1, on the reverse strand, counting down.
TCGCCGCAAGCGGAGCCGGCCGAACCGCCGCCATCCGCGATTTAGCTATGCTGAATCTTGGCGGCGGTGGAGCGGGTGAAGGGAATCGAACCCTCGTCGTAAGCTTGGAAGGCTTCTGCTCTACCATTGAGCTACACCCGCGCCGTAGCGATGCGGGTAGCGGGTCGGGGGCGGGTCCGCAAGGCGGTCTTCCGGACGCGGTCGTCCTTGACGGCGTGTTTACCATTCGGCGGCTAGTGTCGCGCGCATGTATCACGATCCGACGCTCGCCGCCGCGGCCAAGGCCGATCCGTGTCCCGCCTCCGCGGTGACGGGGGGAACCGGGCTTGCGGGCCTCGTCGGCATGCTGATCTGGGTCGGTGTCGCGAAGTGGTTTGGGATGGACGGGCCGTATGCGGCGCTCGTCAATGTCGCCGCGACCGCGTTGCCGATGGTGCTGTGGTCGGTGATCGTGGCCAAGGTCCACCGCAACGCCACGACCGGGATCGACTGGGCCGCCCCCAAGCCGTGGCGCGAGACGATCGACGGGTCGATCGCCAAGCTCGCCGGGCTGTGGCTGACCTGGGCGGGGATCGCCGCGGTATATGCGATCGGGCGCTTCTATTGGCAGGACGGATTCGCGTTCGCGATGTGGTGCCTGATGGGAGCAGCGCCGGTGCTGTTCGTGCTATCGATCCCCTACACGATCTGGCTCGACCGCTACATGGTCGAGCCGAAGGACGGCTGCTGGGCGCTCGGCGCATGGCTGATGGGGCTCGACGTGGCGATCGACCGCGAGGCGATCTGGAATCACCTGCGCAGTTGGACGGTCAAGGGCTTCTTCATCGCCTTCATGCTGGCGATCGTTCCGCCGGGGTTCGGGATGTTCGTCAATGCCGACCTGGGCCAGGCGGTGCGCGATCCGGTCGCGCTGGCGAAGGCGCTCATCACCTTCATGTTCATGGTCGACGTGGCGTTCGCGACCGCCGGCTACCTGCTCGCGCTGCGCCCGCTCGACAGCCACATCCGCACCGCCAATCCGTATGCGGCCGGGTGGACCGCGGCGCTGATCTGCTACCCGCCGTTCGTGCTGATGGGCGATGGCGGGCCGCTCGATTATCGCCCGGGGACGCGCGGCGAGGACGGCTGGGCGGCGTGGCTGGCAGGGTCGCCGCCGGCGCTGATGGTGGTGGGCGCGGCGCTGGTCGGGCTGACCGCGATCTATGCCTGGGCGACGGTTGCGTTCGGCCTGCGCTTTTCCAACCTCACCAATCGCGGGATCATCACCAACGGGCCGTACGCCTGGTCGCGGCACCCGGCATATCTGGCGAAGAACCTGTTCTGGATGCTGGCGACGCTGCCGTTCCTGACGACGGGCAGCTGGGTCGATGCGATCCGCGCCACCGCGATCATGGGGGCGATCGCCGGCGTCTATTACTGGCGCGCGCGGACCGAGGAGCGGCACTTGCGCGCCGACCCGGCCTACGAGGAATATTATCAGTGGATGGAGCGCAACGGCGCCGTCCCGCGCTTCTTCCGCTGGCTGAAGGGCGTGAAGACCGCGGGCTAGAAACTCATCTCGCCATAGATGCGCGAGATGTCCCCGCCCCATTCGCCGTCATAGCGATCGAGCAGCACCTGTGCCGGCACCTTGCCGGTCCGCACCACCTCGCGCAGCGGATCGAGGAAGCCGGTCTCGTTCGAGCCGCCGGCATCGGTCCGCCCACGCGCGGCGAGCCCGGCATGCGCGATGTCGAGCACCTCGCCGGCGATATCGCGCAGCTTGCCGCCGCCCGGCAGCGGCGCGTCGAGCGCCAGTCGCGGCACCGCGTTGCGCAGCGCCTCGCGGTCGCCCATCGACCAGTCCTTGACCAAATCCCACGCCGCGTCGAGCGCGCCCTGGTCGTAGAGCAGCCCGACCCACAGCGCCGGCAGCGCGCAGATCCGTCCCCACGGCCCGCCATCCGCCCCGCGCATCTCCAGGAAGGTCTTCAGCCGCACTTCGGGGAAGGCGGTCGACAGATGGTCGACCCAATCCTCGATCGTCGGCTTCTCGCCCGGCAGCACCGACAGCTTGCCGTCGAGGAAATCGCGGAAGCTCAGGCCTGCCGCGTCGATATACCGGCCGTCGCGATAGACAAAGTACATCGGCACATCGAGCGCATAATCGGCATAGCGTTCGTAGCCGAACCCGTCCTCGAACACGAAGGGCAGCATGCCGGTGCGCGCGGCGTCGGTGTCCGACCAGATATGGCTGCGGTACGACAGCATGCCGTTGGGCTTGCCTTCGGTGAACGGCGAATTGGCGAACAACGCCGTCGCCAGCGGCTGTAGCGCGAGGCCGACGCGGAACTTCTTCGCCATGTCGGCTTCCGAACTATAGTCCAGATTAACCTGAATGGTACAGGTCCGCAGCATCATGTCGAGCCCGAGCGACCCCACACGCGGCATGTGGCGCAGCATGATCGCGTAGCGGCCCTTGGGCATCACCGGCAGTTCGGCGCGCGTCTTGTCTGGCCACATCCCCATGCCGAGGAAGCCGAGCCCGAGTCGGTCGCCGATCGCTTTCACCTGTTCGAGGTGCCGCCCGGTCTCCGCGCAGGTCTGGTGCAGATTGTCGAGCGGCGCGCCCGACAGCTCGAACTGGCCGGCCGGTTCCAGGCTGACCGAGCCGTCGGCGCCGGTCAGCGCGATGATCTTGCCGTTTTCCTCGACCGGCCGCCAGCCGAACTCGGTCAGGCCGTTGAGCAGGTCGCGGATGCCGCCGGCATCGTCCCAGCCGGGGGCGCGATGATCGGTGGTGCGATAGACGAATTTCTCGTGCTCGGTGCCGATCCGCCAGCGCGCCGCCGGCTTCTCGCCATCGGCGAAATAGGCGATCAGCTGGTCGCGGCTGTCGATGACCGCTGCGTTGCTGTTTGAAACGGTCTTCGTCGTCATGGCGCGCATGTAGCGAGGCGCCGGGCCCCGCGCCAGAGGCTCGTCATTGACCGCGATCAGGCCGGCTTCACGACACGGATCGGAGTATATTGTGCCGAAACGAGCCGCCATTGCCCGGCATCGCGGCGCACGACGTAGACGGCGCGCAGCGCATGCTCGCCGATCGCGTACCGCACGGTAACGATGGCGAGATTGCCCGATGTCCGGACGGTACGCTCGTCCATCGTGACGGGCGGCCCGGCGACCTTCTTGTCAGGGGCGTAGAAGCCCAGCATGCGGTCGCGCGGATCGACTTCGCCGAGCGGCGAGATCTCGACGAAATCGGGCGCGGTCACCTCGACAAGCGCGGTCTGGTCGAACGCGCGTTGCGCGGCGGCGAAGGCTTCGACGGCAGCGACCGGATCGGCGGTACGGGCGGGGGCAGCGACAGCGGGAACGGATGCGACGACGGCGATGGCGGCAATGGCGGTGCGAATCATGTGGCGGCCCCTCTGGTGTGCCGCTGTGTTAGTTCACCGCTGCGCTACTGCCAATCCCCCGCCGCACTCATCCACACCGCGATCGCCGCCGCCGCCGCGGTTTCGGCGCGCAGGATGCGAGGGCCGAGCCCGATGCCGACTGCCCGGGGTACAGCGCGGATCGCGGTGCGCTCGGCCTCGTCGAAGCCGCCCTCCGGCCCGATCAGGATCGCCGCCGGGCCGAGATGCGCCGCCATCGCGGCGGCGGCGGACGTGCCGCCGGTCTCATCCGCGAAGAACAGCGCGCGGTCCGCCGGCCAGTCGCGCAGCAGCGCGTCGAGCTTCACCGGATCGGCGAGGTCGGGCAGCGCGGTACGGTCGCATTGCTCCGCCGCCTCAATCATGTGCGCGCGCAAGCGCTCGACGTTGAGCCGGTCGACTACCGTTCGCCGCGTCAGCACGGGGACCAGCCGCGCGACGCCCAGTTCCGCCGCCTTTTCCGCCACCCAGTCGATCCGCCCCTTCTTGATCGGCGCAGCGCATAGCCAGAGGTCGGGCACCGGCTCGCGCGGGCGTAGCTGCTGCGTCACGTCGAGCACGACCGCGCGCTTGCCGACGCTCGCCGCGATGCCGAGCCACTCGCCCGTCGCATCGTCGAACAGCTTGACCGGATCGCCGGCCTTCAGCCGCAGGACCGAGACGAGGTAATGCGCCTGCCCGCCCTCGACGGGCACCGAAGCGCCGAGCGCGAGCGGCGTCTCGACGAACAGGCGCGGGGTCGACCGCGGCGGCCAGGCTGGGGTGGCGGGCATGACGCTCTCTTACCGCGAACGTCGGACAAGGACATTGCTTCGTTCACGCCGCTTACGCGAGCCTTCGCCCGACGCGCGGCGGCCGGACGCTCCGGATCAGCGCCGCCGCCGCCGCATGTGGCGCCAACTCACCAGCAGCACAGCGATCGCGAACGCCGTGCCGATCAGCGCGAGCCCCGCGGCTTGGGCGATGCCCCAGAACAGCGATTCGACGAAGCGGGCGATGGCGACCGAGATATGAACCAACGGCGCCCCCTAATCTCCCCCCGTTCAGGACAATCGCGTCCAGTGCCGGGTCTGGCACCCGATGCCGGCGAATAGGCAGCCGACCGCGACCAGGCTGTCATGATCGATCAACGTGATCTTGCCAGAAAAGTTGCGGCCGACGGTGGGCACGAACACGCTGCCCCTCCACTCCATCGGCGCGGTCTGGCGAAAACCGCTGAACAATTGCATGCCGATGATGTTGCGCCCCTTGGCCGCGACGTCGGCCTTGGCCTGGTCGTTTGCCCAGACGACGACTCCGCACATGCTGCCCGATCCGCACGGCGTCGCGCGGATGTGCATCGTGTTGTTGGTGTTGCGCCACACCCCCACCCACGATTGCGACGGCGTCGGCGCAGGGTCGGGAAAAGCGGTCGAGGCGGCGCTTGCCGCGCCGCCGACGATGGCCGTGGCGGCGATCGCGACGAGCAGAGTGTTCCGGGAAAAGGCCATAGTTCCGACACTCCAACAAACGGCCCCCCGTTTCCGTTCCTGCGAACAAGGTGTGACGGGATTGGGGCAAAGCGTGGCGCTGGTGCGGCAAATAGCATCACGGTAGTGACCAGCCGATGAACGCCACGCCAGACATCGTCCCGGATTCGCAATATCGCGGGCTGATCGGCCGCCTGCCCTCGCGTCCCCGCGCCTTCGCCTTGCTCGCGCGGTTCGACCGCCCGATCGGGTGGCAATTGCTGTTCTGGCCCGGCGCGTGGAGCATCGCGCTCGCTCGGGGGGCGGTCGAGCGGTGGGACCTGATCCTGTGGATCGCGCTGGGCAGCGTCGCGATGCGTGGCGCCGGGTGCGTCTACAACGACATCGTCGATCGCGACCTCGACCGACAGGTCGCGCGGACGCGCAGCCGCCCGCTCGCATCGGGAGCGGTGTCGGTGACGGCGGCGTGGGCGTGGCTCGCCTTGCTCTGTGCGATCGGGCTGGTCGTGCTGTGGCAGTTCGACCGCTACGCCCAGGTCGTGGCGCTCGTGAGCATCGCCCCGGTCGCCGCCTATCCGTTCATGAAACGCATCACCTGGTGGCCGCAGGCGTGGCTGGGGCTGGTGTTTTCCTGGGCGGCCCTGGTCGGGTGGAGCGAGATCGTCGGCTATCTGTCACTGCCCGGGCTGCTGCTGTATGCCGGGTCGATCGCGTGGGTGATCGGATACGACACGATCTATGCGTTGCAGGATGTCGAGGACGACGCGTTGGTCGGGGTGCGGTCGTCAGCCCGGGCGCTGGGCGGCAACGTGCGGGCGGGCGTGGCAGGCTTCTACGCCGTGGCGCTCGCATTGTGGGCCGCCGCCTTCTGGCAACTGCGCGCCGATCCGCTGGTGCTGCTCGCGCTGCTCCCCGCCGCCATGCACCTCGGCTGGCAAGTCGCGACGCTCCACCCCGCCGACGGCGCCAACGCGCTCGATCGGTTCCGCGCGAATCGATTCACCGGGCTGCTCGTCTTCCTCGCCTGCCTGGTGATCGGGCAAACCAGCTTTTGACGTTCGGCCGCGCGCTTCCTAAGTCGCGGCCATGCTGACCCCCGACATTGCGCAAACCCGCGCCCAGGACATCGTCGACCGCGCGCGCAAGGCCGGCGCCGACGCCGCCGACGCCTCGCTCGCCGCCTCCGCCAGCATCGAGGTCGCGGTGCGGCTCGGCCAGCTCGAGGATGTCGGCCGGTCGGAGGATGAGGAGCTGTCCCTGCGCGTCTTCGTCGGGCGGCGGTCGGCGTCGGTGTCGAGCTCCGATCTGTCGTCGGAAGCGATGGACATGCTGGTCGCGCGCGCGGTCGCGATGGCGCGTGAGGCGCCGGAGGACCAATGGGCCGGGCTCGCGCCCGAGGAGCGGCTGCTCCACGGCAGCGTCCCCGATCTCGACCTCGCCGACCGCGAAGACCCCTCGCCCGCCGCCTTGAAGGAAGCCGCGCTCGCCGCCGAGGATGCCGCGCGCGCCGTCGCTGGCGTCACCAACAGCGAGGGCGGCGGCGCGTCCGCCTCGCGCATATCGGTCGCGCTCGCCACCAGCCACGGCTTCGCCGGCGCGTACCAGGCGACCAGCCGAGCGATCCAGGCGAGCGTGCTCGCCGGGCAAGGCGGCGGGATGCAGCGCGACTACGCCTATCACGCCGCCCGCCATGCCCGGCACCTCGACGATCCGGCGACGATCGGGCGCCTCGCCGGCGAGCGTGCGATCGCCCGCGTCGATCCGATCCAGCCCGCCAGTGGCCCGATGCCGGTGATCTTCGACCCCCGGATCGGATCGTCGCTTATCGGCCATTTGATCGGCGCGATCTCCGGCGCGGCAATCGCACGGCAGACCAGCTTCCTGCTCGGGCGGCTCGGCGAGCAGGTGTTCGCGCCCGGCATTACCCTCTGCGACGATCCCCATCGCCCGCACGGCCTGCGCTCGCGCCCGTTCGACGGCGAAGGGCTGGCGGTCTCGCCGACCGCGATCGTCAGCGACGGCGTGCTCGAGACGTGGCTGCTCGATTCGGCCTCGGCGCGGCAATTGGGCCTGGAGCCGACCGGCCATGCCGTGCGTGGCGGCGGCGGATCGCCCGGAGTTGGGACCAGCAACACCTACATCGCCGCCGGCAGCGACAGCCGCGACGCGCTGTTCGACGGCGTGGCGCGTGGCGTCTACGTGACCGAACTGATCGGCATGGGCGTCAACGGCGTCACCGGCGATTATAGCCGCGGCGCGGCCGGCTTCCTGATCGAGGATGGCGAGCTCACTCGGCCGATCCAGGAATTCACCATCGCCGGCAATTTGACCGAGATGTTCGCGGCGATGACCGCGGCCAACGACCTGACGTTCCGCTACGCGATCAACGTGCCGACCTTGCGGATCGACGGGATGACGGTGGCGGGTGGCTGACGCCGGTCTCGCCGATGCGGTCGCGGCGATCGCGGCGGAGGCGAGCGCGCACGCGCTGCAATTGTGGCGCACCGACTTCAAGCGCTGGGAAAAGGAAGCGGGCAGCCCGGTATGCGAGGTCGACCTGGCGGTCGACGCCATGCTGCGCGAGCGGCTGTCGGCGCTGTTGCCCGACGCCGGTTGGCTGTCGGAGGAGACTGCCGACGATCACGTGCGGCTGGGCAAGCGGCGCGTGTGGGTGGTCGATCCGATCGACGGCACGCGCGATTACGTCCGCGGGCGGCCCGGCTGGGCGGTCTCGGTCGCGTTGGTCGCGGGCGAGCAACCGGTGATCGCCGTGCTCGACGCGCCGGCGGTCGGCCAGGTCTGGCGGGCGGAGGCCGGCAAGGGCGCGACGCTCAACGGCGCCCCGATCGCGCATAGCGGCCGCACCGCGTTCGCCGGATCGCGCACCCCGACCGATACATTGCCCAGGGAGGATCGCGACCTAGTCGCGACGCCCAAGCCCAATTCGATCGCGCTGCGCATCGCGCATGTCGCGGCGGGCGATGCCGATCTACTCGCGACGCTGCGCTGGGGCCACGAATGGGACATCGCCGCCGCCATCCTGATCGCGCGCGAAGCGGGCTGCGCGGTGACCGACGCGCTGGGTCGCAAGCTCTGCTTCAACACGCCCCGCGCGGAGGCGTTCGGCGTGCTGGCGAGCGCTCCCGGCATCCAGCTCGCCGCCCTCGCCCGCCTCCACGACCGCGCGGTCGCGGCGCTGGGCACGGCGCGTTAGCGGCGCCTAAATCCCCGCGCTACCCACTCTGATACTTGATCTCCAGATACCGCCCGCGCGTCGACAGGGCGTCGAGGTCGCCTTGCGCGAGTTGCGCGGCCATGTCGTCGATTTCGCGGCCGATCACGCCCAGGCCGTCGACCAGTTGCTGGTCGGGGGTCTTGCCGTTGCGTTCGACGGTGCGCAGCGCGGCCGGGACCGCTTCGTAGCCCTTGACGAACGCCGGCAGTTGTTCGCCGACCAGCTTGCGGATCTCGGCGGCGGCGGGAGCGTCCTCGCCCAGCGTCGCCAGTTGCGGCGACAGCGCGTCGAGCTTCAGCCCGATCTGGTCGACCAGGGTAATCGCCGGCGCCGGCAGCATCGGGCGCTGCGCGTCGAGCCAGCGGCCGGTCTGCGCCGGCAGCGCCTTCAGCTCGACCGCGTGCAATTTCTCGAGCGTCGGCGGCGCCACCGCCGGGGTCGCGAGCAACAGCACCGTCACCGCGATTAACGCCAGCACCACCAGCAGAAACCCGGTCATCCCGATCGGCATCACGAGCAGCCCGAACACGATCACCGCCGCGACGATCGCCGCATCGGCCACCGCGACGCGCGTCAGCCGCTTGGCGATGTCGTTCTCGCGCGCGCGGCGGCCGGGACCGGTGCGATAGCGCGGCGACGTGCGGTCAAGCATGTCCTGCGCGCGTGCGACGGCGTCGTCGATCGATGACATCGCCCTACACCGCCTCCAGCTTGAACTGGTCCGCCGCCGGCCCGGCCAGCGCCGCCTGCGCCTGACCCTCGGCGCGCGCGATGTAGCCCTTCGACTTCTCGACCTCGGTCGACAGCGTGCCGACCGTCGCCTTCATGCTGTCGAGCGCCTTCATCTTGAACACGTCGATCGCGTCCATCGTGTCGTAGATGTTCTGGAACGCGCGTTGCAGGACTTCGACCGGGATGGTCGCGCTCGCCGCTTGCTCGTGGATCGCCGCGGTCTGCGATTTCAACAACTTGCCGGTCGAATCGATGATGTTGGCGGTGGTCGTGTTGAGCTGCGTCACTTGCTCCAGCACCAGCTTCTGGCTGGTCAGCGCCTGCGCCACGGTGACCGCGGTACGCAGCGCGGCGACGGTCGTGGTCGAGGCACGATCGACGCCCTTCACCAGCTCGACATTGTTCTTCTTGACCAGATCGAGCGCCAGATAGCCCTGCACGCTGACCGCCATCTGGGTCAGCAGGTCCTGCGTCCGCTGGCGGGCGTAGAACAACGCCGTCTCGCGCAGCGCCTTCGCTTTCGCCGGATCGGTCGCGTCGAGCTCGTTCGCCTTGTCCTCCAGCCGCGCGTCCATCGTCTTCGCCAGATGGATCATCTGTTCGAGCCGCCCCATCGCGGTCCACAGATTGGCGCGTTCGGTATCGATCGCGGCATTGTCCATCAGCAGCTCGTCCTTGCCCGACGCGAGGCTCTTCAGGATCGCCGAGATGTGGTTCTGCGACGATTTGTACTGGTCGAAATAGCCGGTCAGCTTGCTGCCGAAGATCTTGTCGAGGAACCCGCGCCCGCCGCCGAAGAACTTGCCGTTGTTCCCGGGATCGAGCTTCTCGATCGTCAGGCGCAGCTGGACGAGGTCGGCGCCGACGCCCGAATCCTTGTCCATCGCCTTGACCGGGCGGTCGAGGAAGCGGTTCGACTGCGACGCGGCGTCGCGGATTTCCTTTTGCCCCATACTGGTGATGGCATCGACGCGCTTGCCGAATTCGGGCGAATCGACGTCCTGCGCGACGAGGTCGTCGACGAAGCTGTCGACCCGCGCCTCCAGTTCGGTGCGCTTCTTGTCGTCGACGGGCACCAGCCCCGCCGCCTTCGCCGTGCTGACCACTGGCACCGGATCGGGCGGTGTCAGCACCAGATCGGGCTCGACGGTCGTCGTCGCGGTGTCCGGGGTCGTCGCCATGCACAATCTCCAACTGCGGCAGCCACGAACCTACAAGGAGCCGCCACCTGCCCGCAAGTGTATTGCCTGCATACCGCACTCGCAAGAGGAAGCCGCGCGGCAAACGGCGCAAAACGATACGGCGATGGAGAAAAGGTGGTGCCGCTCGCGGGACAAACGGGGGCATTTATGCTATTGGAAAATTTCGGTCTCGCGCGAGCGCCCGAGAAGACGACCTACAAACCATAGTTCTGAAGGTCGTCGTCTGTGGGTAAGGGCGGATAGACAATCGGCTTCTCTCCGAAATGCCGCTGCAGCGCACGCTCGCTGCGTTCGATCACGTCTTCCTGCGGATCGATCTCATCTGGATGGAAGTAGGCGACGTCGAATTGGCCGTCGCGCAGCACATATTCCATCTCCGACCACCGATCCTGTCCGTCCTGCGCCTCCCACAACTCGAGAAGTGCGTATGACAAGCGCTCGTTCATCGGCCATCTAAAGAGGAACTGATTGCCGAGCTCTTTGAAAATCGATTCTGCGACCATATTTCGATCGAGTTGGGCGTAGAGCAATGTGGGTTCCAACGGATATTCGCTATCTTCCATCAGCAATCCGCCGATCTCTTTCAGCAAACGTTCCGATTCAGTTTCCGCCACGACGCTTTTCCGATCATTCATTGAAAAGTTTGCGCTCTTCCTCTTGCGATCGACCGTCTGACCATCAGCACTTCTCGCCGACGACAGCCTATCGCTTCGCAGCCATATGGAGAAGGCACGTCGCCGTTCGTCGTCTGATATGTCATCATGCTGCTGCCCCGCTGTCCATGCAGCGAGAGCATTTGAACACGTGTCGAGCCGAAACGGGCTCGCGATCATGCTCGGCATCTCGCTATGGTGCCCAGTTTTGTCCGCCGTGAGGCTCGATTTTACGAGAGTGGTGCCGCCTACAGGACTCGAACCTGTGACCCCCGCATTACGAATGCGATGCTCTACCAGCTGAGCTAAGGCGGCCCGCGCACCCGGCAAGGGGTGGCAAGGCGGAGCGATTATCAGCTTGGGTCGGGGCTGACAAGGCCGCCGTCGCACGGATCGCGCCGGACGAAAGTTTAACCCCGTCTTTACCATATCGGGCGCACAACGCCGTCGACGACCGGGCCGGGGCGCCCGCTTGAGGACGGGGTGCATGGATACGCAGCGCGGATATGACGACAGGGACGTGAACGGCGGCCACGACGACGTGGCCGATCCGGGCATCGACGCGACGCCAGCGCCCACGCCGGCGATCGGCAATGACGAGCGCCGCATGCACGTGCGTGCGTACAACCATTGGGTCTCGCTGCTCCACGGCCGCGCCTATCCGGCGATCGAGGATCTCGACCCGGCCAACATTGCCGATTTCGGTTCGCATTCGGTGCTGCTCGACTTCACCGGCGGGATCGAGGATCCGAAGATCGCGTTCCTGGGCACGGCACTCCGCGACGAGACCGGCCACGACAAGTCGATCACCCATATCAGCCAGGTGCCGACGCGGTCTTTGCTGTCGCGGCTGACCGACCATTATCTGCAGATCATCGCCAATCGCGCGCCGATCGGGTTCGAGGCCGAGTTCGTCGGCACGCGCGGCAACAACACGATGTATCGCGGCATCCTGATGCCGTTCTCGTCCAACGAGGATGCGATCGATTACATCTACGGCGTCATCAACTGGAAGGAACTGGTCGACGCCGATACGCAGGCACGGCTGGATGCCGAGGTCGGTGCCGCGCTGCGCACCGCGCCCCATCCGGTCGCCGCCCCGGCCCCGGTCTGGGCCGACGGTCCCGCCGCCGACAGCGTTGCCGACGAGGAAGCCGACGACCTGCCCGGCAAGCTGGCCGCCGCGCGCGAGACCGCGCAGGCCGCCACCGCCGCCGACACGCGCAGCCGCGCCGCGCTGTACCGCGCACTCGGCCGGGCGCACGATTTCGGGCTCGCCGCCGACGAGGACCGCGCGACCTACCAGGAATTGCTCGAGGATGCCGGCGTCACCGTGCAGGAGCGCGCGCCGATGACAGCGGTCGCCAAGCTGGTGTTCGGCGCCGATTACGACAAGGCGCGGCTGACCGAATTCGCCGCCGTGCTGAGCCATGCGCGTCGCAACGCGGTTCCGGCCGGCGGGCTGACCACGATGCTCGACAGCATCGACGGCGGGATCAAGGCGGTCGTTGCCGCCGAACGCCTGGCGCGCAACCCGGCCAAGGCCGAGGCGCGCGATCCGCTGGCCGACATCGCCGAGCGGCTGGTGCTGGCGAGCGTCGAGTTCGCGACCGGCCTGCCGACCGGCGAGCTGGTGGTGATGCTGGGCCGGGCGACCGGCGACGGCACCGTCGATATCGTCGCATCGGTGGCGGGCGACCGCGCGCTGGCGGCGCGCACGCTGAAGGCGGCGAAATAGCAGAGCCGGCGGCGGCAAACTTGACAAACTTGACGGGGGTACGACCTTCCTGCGGGACAAGCGGCCGGGGCACCGGTCGATTGCTCGCGAACCGCGGCTGACACGGCTTTTCCAACATCGCAAGGGACGGCAAAACCGTACCAATCGAAACGAACCTTGAGCCTTTGGCCCGGGCGGAGCATAGGGCTTCGCCATGGCCAAGACTTCGCTGAAATCGCTGTCGGATGCGCTTGCAGACCGGCTGACCAAGGGTGCATTGCCGGGCGAACTGCACGGTTTCGGGAAGGACGAGCGGGCGGAGGCAGCGAACTTCGTCGCGACCGCCGCCTATAACCGCCCGCCCGGCGCGCCGGTCATCGTGATCGAGCCGATCGCGGCCAACGACCCCAATCGCCGCATGCGCGTCGCGATCGTCAACGACGACATGCCCTTCCTGGTCGATTCGATCGCGGCGACGATCGCCAGCCAGGACATTCCCGTCGACCGCATCATCCACCCGGTCATCCCGGTCAGCCGCGACCCGGCCGGCGGGTTGATGGCGGTGGGCGACGGCACGCCCGAATCGATGATCTATATCGAGATGGAGCGCGCCGACGCACGCGAGCGACGGACGCTCGTCGCCGCGCTCGAAGCGAACCTGAAGGACGTCCGCGCCGCGGTCCATGACTGGTTGCCGTTGCAGGACGCGATGGCGGCCGATGCCGCGACGCTGACGGGTGAAGGCGCCGCACTGCTTCAATGGTTCCTCGACCGTCATTTCACGCTGCTCGGCCATGCGCGGTACGGCCGTGACGCCGGCGCCAAGTCGCCGCTCGGGTTGTGCCACAACAAGCATGACGTGCCGATCCTGGCCGAATCGTCGCGCGCGCTGGCGATCAAGTGGTTCGAGGAGGGCGGCGAGGCGCCGCTGCTGCTCAAGTCCAACTTCATCTCGGGCGTCCACCGCCACATCCCGCTCGACCTGATCGTGGTGCCGGTGCGCGACGGCGGCAAGGTGAGCGGGCTGTCGATCCATGCCGGCCTGTGGACCTCGTCCGCGCTCAACACCCCGCCCGACGAAATCCCGCTGCTGCGCCAGCGGCTTGCCGACTTGCAGAAGAAGTTCGGGTTCGATCCCAAGGGCCATGCCGGCAAGGCGCTGGAACATGCGCTGACCACCCTGCCCCACGACCTGCTGATCGCGCTGGACCGCGACGCGCTGGAGGGTGTCGCGCTGACCGCGATGAGCCTGGCCGACCGGCCGCGGCCGAAGCTGGTGCTGGCGCGATCGATCCTGCGACGCCACCTGTTCGCGTTCGTGTGGTTGCCGCGCGACGAACTGACGACGGCGCGACGCCTGGCGATCGGCGACATGCTGAGCGAAGCGGCGGGCGGCGACGTGCTCAACTGGGCGGTGTCGATGGACGATGTCGTCGCGCTGATCCGCTACACGATCGACGTTCGCGGCAAGAGCGACATGCCCGACGAAGCGGCGCTCGACCTGCGCCTCGCGCGGATGATGCGCGGCTGGGCGCCGGCGGTCGAAGCCGCGCTGTACGACAGCGACCCGGCGCGCTCGACCCGCCTCGCGCTGCGCTTCGCCAATTGCTTCCCGCAGACGTACCGCACCAACAACTCCGCCGACGAGGGCGCGCGCGACATCCTGCGGCTGGCGCGGTTGGAGGACGAGACCGGGCGCTCGGTCCGCCTGTTCCGCTCGGGGCCCGAATTGCGGCTCAAGCTCTATCGCTTCGGCGGCGCGGTCGCGCTGTCGGACGCGGTGCCGGTGTTCGAGAATTTCGGCTTCCGCGTGGTCGAGGAAGTGCCGACCCAGCTCGCCGACGAAAATCAGGGCTTCGTTCACGACTTCCTGGTCGAGGCCGTCGCCGGGGGCGCGGAGCCGACCGATTGGACCGTGCTCGAGGATGCGATCGCCGCGGTGCTCGAGGGGCGCGCCGAGAACGACGCGTTCAACCGACTGATCCTCGAAGCGGGGATGGACCCGCAGGCCGTCGTCTTCCTGCGCGCATGGTTCCGGTACCTGCGCCAGGGCGGCATGACCTATGGCCTGACCACCGTGGTCGACGCGCTGCGCCGCGCGCCGCAAGTGGCGCAGGCGCTGATCGACCGCTTCTGCGCGGCCCATGCGCCGCACGGCACGCGGGGCGACGGCATCAAGCTGGCCGACAAGGCGATCGCCAAGGGCCTGGACGAAGTGTCGGCGATCGACGACGACCGCATCCTGCGCGCGATCCAGGGCGTGATCGCCGCGACCTTGCGCACCAATGCCTTCACCCCCGCCGCCGACGAAGCGCTGGCGTTCAAGCTCGACAGCCACAAGGTGCCGGGCCTCCCCGCCCCGCTGCCGTGGCGCGAGATCTGGGTCTATAGCCCCCGCGTCGAGGGCATCCACCTGCGCGCCGGCCCGGTCGCGCGCGGCGGCCTGCGCTGGTCCGACCGGCGCGACGACTTCCGCACCGAGATCCTCGGCCTGATGAAAGCGCAGCGCGTGAAGAACGCCGTCATCGTGCCGACCGGCGCCAAGGGCGGCTTCTATCCCAAGCAGCTGCCCAGCCCGGCGACCGACCGCGACGCGTGGCTGGCGGAAGGGACCGAGAGCTACCGCATCTTCATCCGCACTTTGCTGTCGATCACCGACAACATCGTCGAAGGCGCGGTCGTGCATCCCGAGGGCGTCGCGATCCACGACGGCGAGGACCCCTATTTCGTCGTCGCCGCCGACAAGGGGACCGCGACGTTCAGCGACGTCGCCAACGCGATCGCGGTCGATCGCGGCTTCTGGCTGGGCGACGCGTTCGCCTCCGGCGGATCGCAGGGCTACGACCACAAGGCGATGGGCATCACCGCCAAGGGCGCGTGGGTCTCGGTCCAGCGTCACTTCGCCGAACGCGGCGTGGACGTGCAGAGCGAGAGCATCCGCGTCGTCGGCTGCGGCGACATGTCGGGCGACGTGTTCGGCAACGGTATGCTGCTGAGCCGGACGCTCAAGATCGTCGCGGCGTTCGACCATCGCCACATCTTCCTCGATCCCGATCCCGATCCGGCGGCGAGCTGGGCGGAGCGCGCGCGGATGTTCGCGCTCCCCCGTTCGAGCTGGGAGGATTACGACAAGGCGTTGATCTCGAAGGGCGGCGGGGTGTTCCCGCGCGGCGCCAAGACGATCCCGCTGTCGAAGGAAGTGAAGGCGGCGCTCGACATCCAGGCGAACGAGATCGAGCCGGCGGCGCTGATCTCGGCGATCCTCAAGAGCCCGGTCGACCTGATCTGGTTCGGCGGCATCGGCACCTACGTGAAGGCCGCGGCGGAGAACAACGTCGCGGTCGGCGACCCGGCCAACGACCGCCTGCGCGTCGATGCCGAGGATCTGCGCGCGACCGCGATCGGCGAGGGCGCGAACCTGGGCGTGACCCAGGCCGGGCGCATCGCCTTTGCCAGCCGGGCCAATGGCTTGGGCGGGGGCCGGATCAATACCGACTTCATCGACAATTCGGCCGGCGTCGATTGCTCGGACAACGAGGTCAACATCAAGATCGCGCTCAACCGTGAAATGACCGAGGGCCGGCTGACGTTCGATGCGCGCAACACCCTGCTCGCGTCGATGACCGACGACGTGTCGCAGCTCGTGCTGGAGGACAACCGCCTCCAGACGCTGGCGCTGTCGATCATGGAGCAGGACGGCGCGCAGGCGCTGCCGAGCTATGTCCGGCTGATCGAGATCTTCGAGGCGAGCGGCCGGCTCGACCGGCTGGTCGAGGGGCTGGGCGACAACGGTACGCTGTTGCGCCGCGCGCCGGAGGGTCGCGGACTGACCCGGCCCGAGCTCGCGGTGCTGCTCGCGACGGCCAAGCTCGCGTTGCAGGATGCGATCGAGCACAGCACGCTGGGCGTCGACGACGAACTGAAGCCCGATCTCCACGCCGCCTTCCCGCCGGCGATGCGCAAGAAGTTCGCGACCGCGATCGACCAGCACCGGCTGCGCGGCGAGATCGTCGCGACCAAGCTCGCCAACCGCATCGTCAACCGGCTCGGCGTGCTCCACCCGTTCGAACTGGCCGAGGAAGAGGGCGCGGCGATGGCCGACATCGCGGCGATGTTCGTGGTGGTCGAGCGGCTGTTCGGGCTCGACGCGCTGTGGCGCGAGATCGAGACGACGCCAATGCCCGAGGCCGGGCGGCTGGCGCTGTTCGACGAGGTCGCGGTGGCGGTGCGCAACCACATCGCCGACCTGCTCCGCGCGACGACGCCGGGCACCGGGCCGGGCGACGTGCTCGCGCGGATCGGCGGCGGCGTGGTCGCGCTCGACCGCAAGACCATGGAACTGCTGCTCGAGGAAGTGTCGAGCCAGAGCGCGCGGATCGCCGCCGACCTGCAGGCGGCGGGCGCGCCGGCCGCGCTGGCGAAGAAGGTGGTGCGGGTGTTCGAGCTCGACGGCGCGGTGGGCCTCGCCGATCTCGGCGCGTCGCTCGGCATCGACGAGACGGTGCTGACTCGCGCGTTCACCCATCTGGGGCAGGCGCTGGGGCTCGACTGGGCGCAGTCGAACGCGGCGCGGATCAATTCGAGCGACCCGTGGGAGCGGCTGCTGATCGCGGGCTTGGCGCGCGATTTCCAGCAGCTGCGGCTCGAATTCCTGGAGCGGGCGGGCGGTAGCGATCCGGAAGGGTCGGTCGACGCCTGGCTCGCCGCCAATGCCGGCCGCGTCGCGCAGTTCAAGGGCGTGGTCGATCGCGCACGCGCGGCAGCGGCGCCGAACGCGGCGATGCTGGCGCAGATCGCTGGGCAGGCTCGGGTGCTGCTGGGGCGATGACGGCACACGCGTAGCGAAGCTACGCGCGAGACCGTCAAGCCCGGCCGGCCTGGCGTAGCCAAGGTCCGACGACGCGGCTTTGCCGCGTCGGGGCCCACACCCACCGTGCTCCTGCGAAAGCAGGAGCCTAGGACGGATCGACATTCAGCTAACCGGTGAACGTCACTTCCATGCTCGTCATCCCCGCGCAGGCGGGGATCCAGACTGGCTGTATCCACAGCTTAAAACCGCCATTCTCGCGACTCTGGATCCCCGCCTTCGCGGGGATGACGGGAAATAGGTGGCTCGAAACGCTACACCATAGCTGAATGTCGATCGGGCCTTGGGGCCACAAGCGCTATCGCCTGCGGCTCTGGATTCCTGCTTTCGCAGGAATACGGGAGCTATACTGGCGGCGTGGCAAAGCCACGTCGTCGGCCGGGCATACGCCCGCCGGCCGTGCTCGCCGCTTATTCCGTCACCAGCTTGCGCTGCTGCCGGGCGGCGAGCTCGGCCTTCCACCCCCGCGCCCGCCACCACATGACGACGCCCGTCACCGCCAGCACCGCCGGCAGCACGCCGCCCAGGAAGATGACGACCTGCCACACGATTCCCATGCCGGTGCCGTCGTGGATCTGCCGCATCAGCCGGGCGATGCCGGCCTGGCCGCGATCCATGTCGGGCGCCACGCTCGCCGCGCCGCTCGCATCGTCGACCGCGACGGTGGCGGGCTTGCCCTTCGCCGGGCGGATCGCGAACTGCCACCGAGCCTTGTAGTCGGTCGGCCAGCTCACCTGCGTCACCCGGCCCGGCAATGTCGTCAGCGCCGCGGCCTGCGCCACCGCCAGCGGCGTGTGCGTCGCCGCCAGTGGCTGCGCCTTGTTCATCGCCGCGCGTTCGGCGCTGAACCCCATCGCCCGGCCATTTTCCCCGACCAGCGGCCCGAAGAAGGACGGAAAGCTGATCCACGCCCCCGTCAGCGACAGCACGAACAGCGGCAGCGCGATCCAGAAGCCGAACAGATGGTGCAGGTTGGTGTCGACGTTGCGATGCCGCCGCCAGCGAAGCCCGCGCGTCCAGCGCCCGACGGTCGGCCACCACAGCCAGATACCGGTGAAGCACGACAGCAGCATCGCGACGCCCAGCCAGCCGACCAGCGGCCGGCCCCAGACCGGGATCAGCATCGTGCCGTGAATCATGTGCATCGTCATGACGAGGCCGGAGCGGCTGTTGGCGACGTCGAGCACATGGCCGGTCGCGGGATCGAGCCAGACGTTGGTGCGCGCAGCCGGCCCCTGCACCTTGGTCGGGCTCGGGCCGGTCGAAGCGATCGCCGGCGCGCCGGGCTCGGCCGGCAGCTTCAGCGTCGCGATCCGCGCGGTGCCGACCGCCGCCTGCGCCGCCGCGGCCAGCCGGTCGGGCGCGAGCGTCGGCCCGGCACTCACCGCGTAACGCTGTGGGTTGACGGCATGGTCGATCGCCTCGTCCCACACCAACGCCGCGCCGGTCACGCACAGCGGAATGATGAGGATCGCGAGGATCAGGCCGATCCATTTGTGCACCTGGAACCATGCCTTGCGCAGGCCGATCTTCGTCATTTGGATGTCCTCAAACCTCCGCCCAGCGGCGAAGCAGGTTGTGATAGGTCCCGGTCAACCGCACCGCCGCCGTATCGTCCTGGCCCAGCCGCGCGGCGACGTCCTGCACCGCCTGGTCGAGTTCGAACAGGATACGGCGCGCGCCGTCGTCGCGGATCATCGACTGGATCCAGAAGAACGACGCGATCCGCTCCCCCCGCGTGACCGGTTCGACCCGGTGCACGCTGGACGCCGGATAGAGCACCATGTGCCCGGCGGGAAGCTTGACGCGCTGTTCGCCGAAACTGTCCTCGATGACGAGCTCGCCGCCGTCATAGCTCGCGGGATCGGCGAGGAAGAGCGTTGCCGACAGGTCGCTGCGCACGCGGAAATCGCTGCCGCGGCGGATGCGGATCGCGCTGTCGACATGCGCGCCGAACGCGTCGCCGCCGGCATACCGGTTGAACAGCGGCAGATAGACTTTCAGCGGCAGCGCGGCGGCGACGAACAGCGGCGATGCCGCCAGCGCGTCGAGCACGATCCGTCCCGCTTCCTGCGCGGCGGCCGATTCCTCGGGCAGCTGCGCGTTGCGCTTGGCGAGGGCGGACTGATGGCCCGAGGTCGCATTGCCGTCGATCCAGTCGGCCGCGTCGATCAGGCCGCGCACGCGCGCGACGCCGGCCGCATCGAGCAGGTCGGGGATCGCGATCAGCATGACGCC
The DNA here is from genome assembly GCF_017304635.1 of Sphingomonas sp. Taxonomy (GTDB): domain Bacteria; phylum Pseudomonadota; class Alphaproteobacteria; order Sphingomonadales; family Sphingomonadaceae; genus Sphingomonas. Next base: position 147,635 of record NZ_JAFKMA010000002.1, on the reverse strand, counting down.
GCCCCCGCCCCACGCTCGATCGCCGCTCGTCCGCGCGCGCGGAATGCCGGCACCGGCGACGCGTCGAGGAACGCCGCCGCCTTGGCGACGAACGCCGGCGTCGCACCGCGCCCGGCGCGCTCGATCCAGCCCAACGCTTCCTCGGCGCGGCCGCGCTCGCCCAGCATCCGCGCATGGTTGAAACAGCCGCGGAAATCGCCACCCGCCGCCGCCCGCGCGTACAGCCGCGCCGCCTTGGCGAGGTCGCGCTTCACCACCCAACCGTCCTCGTGAAAGCTGCCGACGAAGTTGATCGCCTTTGCGTTGCCGAGCTTCGCTGCCTTCTCGAACCATGCCAGCGCCGCCGGCTTGTCCTCCGCCACGCCCTGCCCCAGCGCGAGCAGGGTCGCGTAATTGTACATCGCCCAGTCGAGCCCGCGCTCCGCCGCGACGCGATAGCAATCCGCCGCCCGCGCCTTGTCCACCGCCATCCCCCAGCCGAGGTCGTAGCAGCGCCCGACCATGTTGAGCGCCATCACATGCCCCTGCGCGCCCGCGCGGACGAACCAGTCGAACGCCGCCGCCGCATCGCGCGCGACGCCGTTGCCGTCGAGCAGCAGCTGGCCGTACAGCGCCTGCGCCGCCGCCTCGCCATCCTCCGCCAGCGCGCGCAGGAACCCGGCGCGCGCCACCGGTTCGGTCGGGATCGTCACGTCGCTCAGAACTTGAACTCCACCGTCCCGAACACCGTCCGGCCGGGCGCCAGCGTCGCGTAGTGGCTGGTATAGACGTTCGAGAAGTACGCCTTGTCGGTCAGGTTCTGCGCGTTGACGCTCAACTGGATGTTGCGCGTGATGCGATAGGCCGCGCGGGCGTCGAACCGCCAATAGGCCGGCACGCCGCGCGACAGGACCTTGGTCGCCGGCACGACCGTCACCACGCCCGCGCTGGTCTGCGTCGCGCTGCGATTGTCGGCATAGCCGCCATATTGCCGGTCGAGATAGAAGGCGCCGCCGCCGATCGTGAACCGCTTCGTCACGTCGAGCGAGGTCCACAGCGAGATCGAATTGCGCGACACCTGCGGCACCTGGCGCCCGGTCGTGACCGAGGGGACCAGCACCACCTTCGCCGCCTGGCCCGTCACCGCCGGGGCGGTCAGCGCGGTGAAGCCGCCATCGACGATCACCGCGTCGAGGAAGGTGTAGCCGCCGAACACCGTCCAGTGCGGCAGGATCTCGCCGTTGACGGTCAGCTCGACCCCGCGGATGCGCGTCTTGCCGAGGAAGGCGACGTTGTTGTTGGCGTCGGTGACGCGGGCATTCTCGATCCGCGTGTCGAACGCCGCCACGCCCAGCGCGAGCTTGTCGCGGAACACGCTGGCCTTCGCGCCGACCTCGAACGTCTTGGTCTTCTGGACACGCAGCGAGTCAAGGATCGCCAGGTTGGCCGCGCTGTTGGTCGTCGGGATCGCATTGTCCTCGCGCCCTTCGCCCAGCAGCGTGTTGGGCGGAGTCGCGGCGGTCGCGTAGCTGACGTAGAGGCTAGTGTCCCGGGTCGGCTTGAAGACGACGCCCGCCTGCCAGTTGAACAGTTCGTCGGTGCGCGACAGCGAATAGGTCGAGGTCGCGGCATAGGGCTGCCCCGGCGTCAGCGTCGATTTGAAGCGGTCGAACCGCGCGCCCAGGTTGACGATCAACTGCGGCGTCAGCGTGATGGAGTCGAAACCGTACACGCTGACGGTGTTGGCGTCGTTCTGCGTCTCCTCGATCGGCAACGACTTCACGATCGGTGCGGTCGTGGTCGAGGTGTCGGAGGCGTAGTTGACCCACGGGTCGCTCGGGTTCGGCGTGAACAGGCTGGTGCAGTAATAGCGCGCGACCGTCGTCGCGTTGCAGCGCGGGCTGATCGTCGATCCGGTCGAGAGCATCTCGAACCCCGTCGATGGGCTCAGGTAGCCACGCGTGACGAAGGTGCCGCGCCGCGCCTTCTCCCACGCGAACTCCGCGCCGACCGCGAAGCTGTGCTCGATGCCGCCGGTCTTCACCGTCCCGTACAGATCGAGCTGGTCGACCAATCCCTGCGAATAGCCGTAGCGGGTGTTGCCGCGCCGCCAGACCTGGCCGCTATTGTAGACGTTGCCCTGGCTGTCATCGGGCAGCAGGAAGATATAGGCTTGGCTGCTGTTCGTGAACCGCGCGGTGTTGCGCAGCGTGACGCCGCCGAAATCGTGCTCGACCCTCAGCGTCGCCTGGTCGATCGTCGCGTCGCGGAAATCGCGCGAGCGCAGCCCGTAATAAGTGTCGCGATCGACATATCCGGTCGTGCCGTTCGCCAGCGTCACGCGGCCGAGCGCGGGCGACGTGAAGATCTCCCCCGTCCCCGGCGCGTTGGCGATCGTGTAGAAATAGGGCAGCCCGCTGTCGGGCAGTTCGTGGCTTTCGAGGTGGTAGTAGCTCGCGATCAGCCGCGTCGGCGTGCCGAGCCCGATCGTAAGCGACGGCGCGACGCCCCAGCGCCGCTGCCAGATCGCATCGCGCCCGGCGACGTCCTGATCGTGCCACAGGCCCTGCACCCGGAACGCGATGGTCGGCGCGATTGCGAGGTTGAGGTCGCCGGTCACGCGCTTGTAGTCGGCATTGCCGTAGCTCGCGGCGATGCCGCCGAAGGTACCCGTCTGCGGCAGTTTCGAGATGACGTTGATCGTCCCGCCCGCCGATCCGCGCCCGCCGAGCGTGGAATCGGACCCGCGCACGATCTGGATCGAGTCGACCGCGAACGTCTCGCGCGTCTGCGCCGACAGGTCGCGGACGCCGTCGAGATAGATCGACCCCTGGCTGTCAAACCCGCGGATGAACGGGCGGTCGCCGATCGGATTGCCGCCCTCCGCCGCGCCGAAGGTGATGCCCGGCACGGTGCGCAGCGCATCCTGCAGCGAGTTGGAGCCCGTATCCTCGATCACCGTGCGCGGGATGACGACGATCGACTTGGGCGTGTCGACCACCGGCGCCACATCCTTCGGCCCCGCCTGGCGCTTTTCCTTGACGCCGTTGACGACGACGTCGCGGCGGTCCTGGTCGTCATCGTCGTTCGCGGGCGGCGCGGCGTGATCGGGATCGTCGCTGGCGAAGGCCGGGACGCCGGCGAACGCGCCGACGCAGGACAGCGCGAGGAAAGCGGGCTTGGCGAAGCGCGCGGCGGCGACGTTGTTCATGGTGATCTCCCTTGTCGGGAGGTCCGCTATTGAGAGTCGTTCGCAGAGTCAACGCTATTGCGAAACATTCTCACTGTTGGCCGCGTTCGCCTCGGCAAACGCCCAGCTTCGCAATGCGCTGGCGAGGTTGGGCGGATCGCGCGCCTCGACGCGCAGGGCATCGATCTCGGCGACCAGCGCGCTCAGCGGCAACCCGCGCGCCGCCGCCGCATTCTCCAGCGCGCACCAGAAGATCGGCTCCAGCGTGATCGAGGTCTCGTGCCCGGCAATGGTGATCGACCGCTTGACCGGCCCGCGAAAACCGCCCGGGGGAGCGGCGAGGCTCACCCCCTCACCTCTTGTCGAACAGCGCCGCGAGCTGTTCGATGATCGTCCCGCCGAGCTGGTCGGCGTCCATGATCGTGACGGCCCGCGCGTAATAGCGCGTCACGTCGTGGCCGATGCCGATCGCGGCGAGCTCGACCGGGGAGCGCCCCTCGATCCAGCCGATCACCTGGCGCAGATGGCGTTCGAGGTACGATCCGCTGTTCACGCTCAGCGTCGAATCGTCGACCGGCGCGCCGTCGGAGATCACCATCAGGATCTTGCGCTCTTCGGGTCGCCCGATCAGGCGGTTGTGCGCCCATAGCAGCGCCTCGCCGTCGATATTCTCCTTCAGCAGCCCCTCGCGCATCATCAGGCCCAGACTGGGCTTGGCGCGACGCCACGGCTCGTCGGCCTGTTTGTAGACGATGTGGCGGACGTCGTTGAGCCGACCCGGCTGCGGCGGGCGCCCGGCGGCGAGCCACGATTCGCGCGCCTGCCCGCCCTTCCACGCGCGGGTGGTGAAGCCCAATATCTCGGTCTTGACCCCGCACCGCTCCAGCGTGCGCGCCAAGATGTCGGCGCTGATCGCGGCGATCGAGATCGGGCGCCCGCGCATCGACCCCGAATTGTCGATCAGCAGCGTGACGACGGTGTCCTTGAATTCGGTCTCGCGCTCGATCTTGTAGCTCAGCGACTGGCCCGGCGAGACCACCACGCGCGCCAACCGCGCGGCGTCGAGCAGCCCTTCCTCCTGGTCGAAGTCCCACGACCGGTTCTGCTGCGCCATCAGCCGCCGTTGCAACCGGTTGGCGAGTTTGGTCACCGCGCCCTGCAAGTGCACGAGCTGCTGATCGAGATACGAGCGCAGCCGCGTCAGTTCCTCGGTGTCGCATAGGTCGGTCGCCGCGATCACCTCGTCATATTGCGTGGTCCATGCCTTGTAGTCGAACTGCGGCGACAGGTCGGCGAACGGCCGATTGGGACGGACCGGCAGCATGCCGTCCTCGCCTTCGTCGCCCGCCTCGCCCTCGGCATCCTCGAAATCGTCGCCGGTCTCGCCGGGCTCGCCTTCCTCGCTCTCGCCCTCGTTCGGCTCGCCGCGCGCCTCGGCCTCGCTCTGGCCCCGGTCGCCCTGTTCCTCGCCCTCGTCGCCCTGATCCTGCTCCTCGGTCCCCTCGTCGTCGGCGCCGCCGTCGTCGGTATCCTCGGGCACCTGGTCGCCCTCGACCAGTTCGAGATCTTCGAGCAGTTTCGAAGTCAGTTCGGCGAACGCGCGCTGGTCGTCGAGCACCAGCCCCAGCGCGTCGAGGTCGCCGCCGGCCTTGTCCTCGATCCAGTCGCGGACCAGCGCGAGGCCGGGCTGCGCCGCCGCCGGCGCGGGCCGGCCGGTCAGCCGCTCGCGCACCAGTAGCTGCACCGCAGTCGACAGCGGCACTTCGTCGCGGGTGCGGGCGCGCGCGATCGGATCGGAGCGCAGCCGGACGTCGAGCGCGTGCCCCAGATTGGCGGCGATCCCGGCATAGCCGCGCGAGCCCAGCGCCTCGACCCGTGCCGTCTCCGCCGCGTCGAACACCGCGCGCGCGACCGGATCGCCCGGCGCCGCGCGCAAATGCATCGCGGAATTGTGATGCTTCAGCCGCAGCGCGAAGCCGTCGGCGAACCCGCGCGCCTCCGCCACCTGATCGGCGGGCAGCGTCCGCGCCGGCATCGGCACCTTGATATGCTTGCCCGCCTGCGCCGGCGCGTCGGCGGTGAAGGCGAGCTCGATCTCCGGCTCGTCCGCCAGCGCGCGCGACGCCCCGCCGAGCACCGCCTTGAACCGATCGAGGGGAGTGTCGGCCGCCACCGTTCGACGTCAGGCCTTCGCCGCCACGCTTTCGGGCAGGTCCTTGCCGAAGACGCGCTGGTAATATTCCGCCACCAGCGCGCGTTCGGCCTCGTCGCACTTGTTGAGGAAGCTCAGCCGGAACGCGAAGCCGATATCGTTGAAGATCATCGCATTCTGCGCCCAGGTGATGACGGTGCGTGGGCTCATCACGGTCGAGATGTCGCCGTTGATGAAGCCCTTGCGAGTCAGGTCGGCGACGCGGACCATGTTGTCGACGATCTGCTTTCCCTCGGGTTTGTCGTATTCGCCCGACTTCGCCAGCACGATCTGCGCCTCGACCGCGGCGGGCAGATAGTTGAGCGTGACGACGATGTTCCAGCGATCCATCTGGCCCTGGTTGATCTGCTGCGTGCCGTGATACAGGCCGCTCGTGTCGCCCAGCCCGACCGTGTTGGCGGTGGCGAACAGGCGGAACCAGGGGCTCGGGCGGATCACGCGGTTCTGGTCGAGCAGGGTCAGCTTGCCCTCCGTCTCCAGCACGCGCTGGATCACGAACATCACGTCGGGACGACCGGCGTCATATTCGTCGAACACCAGAGCGGTCGGCGTCTGCAACGCCCAGGGCAGCAACCCTTCGCGGAACTCGGTCACCTGCTGCCCGTCGCGCAGCACGATGGCGTCGCGGCCGATCAGATCGATCCGGCTGATATGCGCGTCGAGGTTGATGCGGATACACGGCCAGTTGAGCCGCGCCGCAACCTGTTCGATATGCGTCGATTTGCCGGTGCCGTGATAGCCCTGCACCATCACGCGGCGATTGTGCGCGAACCCGGCCAGGATCGCGAGCGTGGTGTCGGGATCGAACACATAAGCGGGGTCGAGATCGGGCACGCGCTCGTCCGCCTCGCTGAACGCCGGCACCGCCATGTCGGTGTCGATGCCGAACAGGTCGCGCACCTTCTTCATCTGGTCGGGCGCGTCGAGCAGGGTGGTCTCGCGGCTGTCGGGCTGGATGTTGGGGATGTCGGTCATCGGGTTTCCTTCGCGCGCCACCCCTAAACGCAGCCGCGAGACGAAGTCGAGACCGGTTGTGCGATGCAACGCGTCAGGAGGCGATCTTCTCCGGCAGCGCGAACAGATCGACGAACGCCTGCGCCGCCGCACGATCGCCCGCCACCGCCAGCAGGCCGTCGCCATCGAACCCGCGCTTGCCGTAGATCGTGTGGCGCATCGCCAGTGTATCGCCGGTCAGCGTGGCATCGGCATCGGCCGCCTCACCGCGTACGATGATGAGTTCGCCATCCGCCACGCGCGCGACGAAGGCATCGTCGGGGAAACGCAGCGCCACCGTCATCGTCTTGCCCGCCGCCTTGGCCGGATCGATCAGCGTGCGCAGCGAGGTCATCGCCGACGCGGTCGACATGAAGGCGAGCGGGTTGTGCAGCGGCGATCGCGCCGCCCAGCGCCCCATCTCGCGGATCGGCACCTCCGCCTCGCGCCCCCAATCGGTCAGGTCGTAGACCTGGATGTTGGCCGGCGACGGCAACCGGCGGCGCACGACGATCCCCGCCCCCTCCAGGCTGTCGAGCCGCTGCGTCAGCACGTTGGCGCTGATTCCGGGCAGGTTCGCGCGGATTTCACCGAAGCGGCGCGGGCCGTAAAGCAGTTCGCGGATGATGAGCAGCGCCCAGCGTTCGCCGACGAACTCCAGCGCCAACGCGGTGCCGCAGGCGTCATCATACCACCGTCTCGTCGGCGCCTTCTCGACTTCAGTTACTTTTTGTAACTTCATGGTTGCTTTTCCTAACCACGACGCGCACAAAAGTCAAGTCAGCCGATTCGCCGAGTCGGTTTTCGGGAGAGACACGATGACCAAGATGATCTTCATCAACCTGCCCGTCGCCGACGTGGCGACATCGACCGCCTTCTACGAAGCGATCGGGTTCACGAAGAACGACAAGTTCAGCAACGAGCAGGCGTCGTCGATGGTCTGGTCCGATTCGATCTTCGTGATGCTGCTGGCCAAGCCCTTCTTCGCGACCTTCACGCCGAAGCCGATCGGCGATGCGAAGACGCATGCGAGCGCGCTGTTCGCGCTGTCGTTCGACAGCAAGGCGGAGGTCGACGCGATCACCGATGCAGCGAGCGCGGCGGGCGGCACCGAGCCGCACGGGCCCGAGGACATGGGCTTCATGTACAGCCGCGCGTTCGAGGATCCGGACGGCAATGGCTGGGGACCGTTCTGGATGGACCCCGCCGCCGCCGAGGCCGGCCCGCCGGAGCACCAGCCGATCGCCGAGTGAGCGGTCCGCCACGCGCCTGTCATCGCCACCTGTCAGGAGAGGCATCATGACCAATCCCGTCATTACCGCGTTCGACCGCTCGCCCGACGGCGGCCGCGGGCTGGCGCGCGACACGCGCGTGCGCTGGGCGCTCGAGGAAGTCGACCAGGCGTACGATGTCGAGCCGATGACCTTCGACGCGCTCAAGCAGCCCGAGCATCTTGCGCGTAATCCGTTCGGCCAGATTCCGACCTTCACGGCGGGCGACCTGATCCTGTTCGAGACCGGCGGGATCGTGCTGCACATCGCCGAGCGCCGCCCCGGCCTGTTGCCCGCCGATCCCGATGCCCGGGCGCGCGCGATCAGCTGGATGTTCGCCGCGGTCAATTCGGTCGAGCCGGCGATCCTCGAACTGTTCAACGCCAAGGTGGTCGAGGGCGACCGGCCGTGGGCGGCCGAGCGCCTGCCGATCGTGACGGAGCGCGCCCGCGGGCCGTTGCGGCGGGTGGCGGCGGCGCTGGGCGATCGCGAGTGGCTCGACGGGGCGTTCAGCGCGGGCGACCTGATGATGGTGTCGGTGTTGCTGCGCTTCCGCCCATCCGGCATCCTCGACGAATTTCCGACGCTGGCCGCCTATGTCGCGCGCGGCGAAGCACGGCCGGCCTATATTCGCGCGTTCGAGGCGCAGCGGGCCTTCAACACCAGACCCTGAGGAGGGGATCATGACCAAACCGACCATCACCGCGTTCGACTGGGTGCCGCCCTTCGCGCAAGGCCAGGTCCGCGACCTGCGCGTGCGCTGGGCGCTCGAGGAAGTCGGCCAGCCCTACGACGTGCATTACCTCAACCAGGGCGCGCAAAAGGAACCGCCGCACCGCGCGCGCCAGCCGTTCGGCCAAGTGCCGACCTACGAGCAGGACGGGCTGGTGCTGTTCGAATCGGGCGCGATCGTGCTGCACATCGCGCAGACGTATGACGGCCTGCTGCCGAGCGATCCGGCGGCGCGCGCGCGGGCGATCGAATGGATGTTCGCCGCGCTCAACTCGGTCGAGCCGTACGTCATGGACCGCTCGTTCGTGACCGTGTTCGAACGCGACAAGCCGTGGTCGGCGATGCGCGCGGAATCGGTCGACCAGCGCATCCACGGCCGGCTCGGCGACCTGTCGAAGCGGCTGGGCGACAACACCTGGCTCGACGGCGACACCTTCACCGCGGGCGACCTGCTGATGGTCACGGTGCTCCGCATCCTGATCGACGAGGGGCTGGTCGAAAGCTACGACAACCTCGCCGCGTACATGCATCGCGGGATATCGCGCCCGGCGTTCCAGCGCGCGCTCGGCGACCAGATGGCCGGGTTCACCGGCGAACCGCCCGAATGGTACGCCGCCTGGGCGAAGAAGCAGGAAGAAGGAGCGGACGCATGACCTACCTCCAGGGCTTCGTGGTGCCGGTGCCGGACGCCAACAAGCAACCCTATCTCGACATGGCGACCGCGATCGCCCCGCTGTTCGCCGAATGCGGCGCGACTCGCACGGTCGAGACCTGGGGCGAGGACGTGCGCCACGGCACGCTGACCGATTATTATCGCGCGGTCGCCGCCGAGGACGGCGAGAGCGTCGTATTCGCCTGGGTGCTGTGGCCCGACAAGGCGGCCTGCGATGCCGGCCATGCCAGGATGATCGCCGACGAACGCATGGAGCCGCCCGCCGACATCCCGTTCGACGGCAAGCGCATGATCTTCGGCGGGTTCGAAGCGGCGTCGGACAGCGGTGACGCCGGCGGGTTCGGCTGGATCGACGGGATGGTGGCGCCGGTCGCGACCGCCAGGCGCCAGGCGTTCCTCGACCATGCCGCGTTCATGGAGGGCAAGCTGCTCGCCGCCGGCGCGACGCGCGTCGTCAACGGCTGGGGCGTCGACGTGCCCGACGGCAAGCTCACCGACTTCAAGCGCGCGGTGCAGGCGGGCGACGACGAGACGGTCGTGTTCGGCTGGATCGAATGGCCCGACAAGGCGACGCACGACAATGGCTGGGGCGCGCTGATGGCGGAAGGAATCATGCAGCAGAACCCGCCGGTCTGGGACGGTCGCCGCGCGATCTTCGGCGGCTTCGCGCCCATCCTCGACACCGACCGCAAATAAGGAGACGGATCATGCCAAATCCCCACGGTACCCCGATCTGGTACGAACTGATGACCCCCGACGTCGAGGCGGCCAAGCAATTCTATGGCGACATCGTCGGGTGGAACTTCACCCAATTCCCGTCCCCCGACGGCGGCATGCAATACACGATCGGCAATGTCGGCGAGACCGGCGTCGTCGGGCTGACCACCGGGCCTGACGGTTCACCCAAGGGCTGGTGGACCTATTTCTACGTGACCGACGTCGATGCGAAGGTCGCCGAGGTCGAGGGCGCGGGCGGCAAGACGCACATGCCGGCGACCGACATGCCCGGCGTCGGACGGATGGCCTTTGTCGAGGATCCGCAGGGCGTGATGTTCTACCTGATGCGGCCCGATTCCGCGATGGGCGACCGGGAGTCGACCGCCTTCTCGCCCACCCTGCCCGGCCGTTGCAGCTGGAACGAACTGGTCACCACCGACCAGAAGGCGGCCTTGCCCTTCTACCAGTCGCTGCTCGGCTGGACCTCGACCGAGGTCATGTCGATGGGCGAGCATGGCGACTATACCTTCCTCGACTGCGGTGATGCGCGGCTCGGCGCGATGATGGACCGGATGAGCCCCGAACAGCCGGTCAAGTGGACCTTCTATTTCCACGTCGCCGACGTCGACGCCGCGGTCGACACGGTGAAGGCGGCCGGCGGCCAGGTCATCATGGGCCCGATGGACGTGCCCGGCGGCCAGCGCATCATCATCGTCGTCGACCCGCAGGGCGCGTCGGTCGGCTTCGTCTCGGGAGAGCGGCAATGAGCAATAAACTGACCACCTGCCTGTGGTTCGACCACGGCCAGGCCCGCGCGGCGGCCGAATTCTATGCCGCGACCTTCCCCGACAGCCATGTCGGCCAGCCGATGGCGGCCCCTGCCGACTATCCCGACGGCGGCCAGGGCAACGAGATCACGGTCGAGTTCACCGTCATGGGCCGCGCGTTCGTCGGGCTGAACGGCGGCGACATGTTCAAGCCGACCGAGGCGGTCAGCTTCATGGTCCTGACCGAGGACCAGGCGGAGACCGACCGCTACTGGAACGCGATCGTCGACAATGGCGGGGCGGAGAGCATGTGCGGGTGGTGCAAGGACCGCTGGGGCTTTTCATGGCAGATCACGCCGCGCGCGCTGCTCGCGGCGAACAGCGACCCCGATCCGGCGGCGGCCAAGCGATCGTTCCAGGCGATGATGACGATGAAGAAGATCGACATCGCCAAAATCGAGGCGGCCCGGCGCGGGGAGCCGGTGGCATGACCGGCGCTCACGAAATCGCCATCGAACGCTTGTTCGACGCGCCGGTCGATGCCGTCTGGCGCGCCTGGACCGAGCATCTTGAGGAATGGTGGGCGCCCGCCCCCTGGACGACCAGGGTGATCGAGCAGGACCTGCGCGCCGGCGGCCGCTCGGTGATCGACATGCGCGGGCCGGACGGCGAAGGCGGGCCGATGTCGGGCATCTTCCTGGAAGTGACGCCGAACGAGCGCATCGTCTTCACCAACGCGATCGACGCCGACTGGAATCCGGCGACGCCGCAACCGGTCAGCATCGTCGGTTTCTTCGAGCTGACGCCGGAGGGCGACAAGACGCGTTATCGCGCCGGCGCGCGGCACTGGACAGCGGAGGCGATGGAGCAGCATCGCGCGATGGGGTTCGAACAAGGCTGGGGCATCTGCGCCGACCAGCTGGAGGCGGTCGCCAAGCGGCTGGCGCACACCCATGCGTAGGATCATCGGCGCGGCGTTCGTCACGCTCGACGGCGTGATCCAGGCTCCCGGCGGGCCGAGCGAGGATCATACCGGCGGCTTCGACCAGGGCGGCTGGGTGTTCCGGTTCGACGATCCGGGCGTGTTCGCGACGATCGGCGCGCTGTTCGGGCGCGACTACGACCTGCTGCTCGGGCGGCGGACATACGACATCTTCGCCGCCTATTGGCCGTTCGTGACCGGCGAGGAAGCCGCGATGGGCGAGGCATTCACCCGCGCGAACAAATACGTGCTGACGCACGGCGACCGGCCGCTCGACTGGGCGAACAGCCATCGGCTGAGCGGGGTCGACGATGTCGTGGCGCTGAAGGCCGGCGACGGCCCCGACATCATCATCCAGGGGTCGAGCACGCTCTATCCGGCGCTGCTCGCGGCGGGGTTGATCGACCGGCTGACGCTGATGACCTATCCGATCACGGTCGGGCGCGGGAAGCGGCTGTTCGGCGACGACACGGCGGCGGGCCGGCTCAAGCTGGTCGAGCATCGTGTGACCGACAAGGGCACCGTCGTCGCGACCTACGAACCCGACGGCGCGATCCCCGCGACCGGCGCGTTCCCCGAACCGAGCACCAGCGCGGCGGAAGCGGAGCGCCAGCGCGCGATGCGCGAGGGGCGTTGGTAGGCCGGGAACATACTTTATACCCACCCCGGCGAAGGCCGGGATCCAGCATCGGAGCGCTCGTAACTGGACCCCGGCGTTCGCCGGGGTGGCGCAAAAGTAGACGATATCTATCGCCAGGTTCATCGATCTTTGACGCGCGCCTCGCCCGCGCTAAGCCTCGCTCCATGCCGCTCCTTCGCCGCCCGCTCGTCGTCGCGCTCCTGATCGGGCTGGCGGCGGAGGCGTTGTTCCTGTGGGGCCTCGCGACCCCGCACAAACTCGTGTTCGACGAGGTACATTACGTGCCCGCCGCGCGGCAGCTGCTGGCGCTGGCCGGGCCGGTCAACACCGAGCATCCGTTGCTGGCGAAGGAGATCATCGCCGCCGGCATCGCCCTGTTCGGCGACAGCGCGTTCGGCTGGCGGTTCTTTTCGACGCTGGCCGGCACCGGGGTCGTCATGGGGGTGTTCGGGATCGTCTGGCTGACGCTCGGGCGCGTACGGCCGGCATTGTTCGCGAGCCTGTTCGCGCTGCTCAACTTCACGATCTACATCCAGGCGCGGATCGCGATGCTCGACGGGTTCATGGCGGCGTTCCTGGTCGGCGGGATCGTCGCGGCCCTGTGGGCGATGCGCGGGCCAACGGCGCCCGCGGTCCGCCGGCGCTGGGTCGTGGCGGGCGTGGCGTTCGGGCTCGCCACCGCGTGCAAGTGGGCGGCAGCACCGTACGTGGCCTTCGCGATCGCCGGCTTCGTCCTCCTCCGCCTGCGCGATGCGCGCGTCGCCGGGCGCCCGCTCGCCAGCGCGTGGTCGGGCGCGAACCAGCCGCACTGGCCGGGCCTGTCGGGGCCGCTCGCCGTCCTGCTGCTCGGCGCGGTGTCGGTGACGACCTATTTCGTCACGTTCCTGCCGGCATTCTTCTATCATCAGGACCCGCTGACGCTCGGCCAGCTATTGCCGTTCCAGCAGATCATGTACGCCGAACAGACGCAGGTCCTGCCGCACCACAATTACCAGTCGACCTGGTGGAGCTGGCCGCTGATCGTGCGGCCGATCTGGTATCTGTACGAACATGCCGACGGGGCGATGCGCGGCATCCTGATGCTGGGCAATCCGGTCGTGATGTGGGGCGGGCTGGTCGCGGTCGCGGCGTGTGCCTTGCTGTGGCGGCGGAGCGGCGACCCGAAGCTGTTGCTCGGGTTCGGGCTGTGGACGGTCAGCTACCTGATCTGGGGCCTGACGCCGAAGTCGCTCGGCTTCTATTATTATTACTATCTGCCCTCGATCTTCCTGTGCGTCGCGCTGGCAATCGCGTTCGATCGGGCGACACAAGCCGGGCGTCGCTATTGGGACGAGGCGTTCACGGTGCTGGCGTTCTGGATCGCGGTGTATTTCTTCCCGATCATCTCCGCCGCGCGGCTGAGCGACGACCAGGCGTTTTTACATTGGATGTGGTTCTCCAGCTGGCCGTAGCCAAACAGGCGCAGCCTGCTTGGCGTCTCGACGGCCAGCCCGGCCGGCGTCGCATTGCGACGACCGACGACGCGGCTTTGCCGCGGCGCTAGTACCTTCCCCACACGAACCGCGACGACAGCGCGTAATTCCACACCGCCGCGACCGCCGTCCCGGCCAGCGCTGCCAGCACCCAGTCGCCGGTATGCGCGTTGAACAGGAACACCGCGAGGCCGATATCGGCGATCGCCCCGACCGCGCAGACCAGGCAGAACGCGACCCAACCCTCGAACAGCGCCTTCGCCCCCCGCAACCGTTTGTCGCGATAGGTCAGCGCGTTGTTGAGGAAGAAGTTGAACGTCATCGCCACGATCGTCGCGACGATCGACGCCATCCGGAAGCTGTCGCGCGTGTCGTGCGGCAGCGGCGCCAGCACCGCGAGATGGACCAGCGCGCCGAGCAGCCCGATCGCGGCGAACATCACGAACCGCACCGGCACGATGTTGCCCGCCACGCGATCGTACAGCGCGATCAGGAACTCCATCGCGACGACATGGTCGAGCTTCGATTCGCCCTCGGTCCGCACGCGGAAGGTGTAGCCGACCTCCTTGAACTTCAGCGGCCGCGACGCGGTCGTCATGATGTCGAGCAGGATCTTGAACCCGATCGCCGACAGATGCGGCACGATCTCGCGCAACGTCGCCGTGCGCAGCATGAAGAACCCGCTCATCGGGTCCGACAGATCGGCCTTCAGCACGCGGCGCGACAGCTTGGTGGCGAAGGCCGACTTGGCGACGCGGTCCTTGTCCCAGTCGCCGGTCCCGCCGCCATCGACGAAGCGCGAGCCGATCACCACGTCGAGCGCGGGGTCGGACTGCAACGCGCGGACCATCGCCGGCAGGATCGTCTCGTCATGTTGCAGGTCGCCGTCGATCACCGCGACCAGCGGCGCGGCGGTCGCGCACATCCCCTCGATCGTCGCCGACGACAGCCCGCGCCGGCCGAACCGCTGGATGACGCGGACGCGGCGGTCGCGCATTCCCAGCGCGCGCGCGACGTCGGCGGTGCCGTCCGGGCTGTTGTCGTCGACGAAGATCGCTTCCCACGACAGACCGGCGAGTGCCGCGTCGAGCTTCTCGATCAGCAAGGCGACATTGCCGCGTTCGTTGAAGGTCGGGACGACGACCGCCAGGTCGAGCGGGGCGGGGTCGGGGCAATCGCTCATGTCCGATCCGCGTTAGGGGCAATCGACCGGCTTTAACAATACCGGATCGGTCACGTCACCGCGCGTTTCAGGCGATCGACCAGCCGCGACCGCGCCGCCAGCGCCTCCGCCCGGCGATCGGTCAGCAGGTGCGTCTCGATCGCGCGGCCGGTCTGCGCGAGCCCGGCGAGGATCGCCGGCCACGCCGACCCGCTGTCGAGCGCCGGCGCCGCCGCCAGCGCATAGCCGAGCTCGGCGAGCAGCAGATCCTCGTACCGCACCAGCGCCACCGCCCAGCCGCGCGCGGCCGGCGCCGCCTCGACCGCGCCGATCATCGCGTCGAGTGCGGCGTGCAGGTGCGGATAGGGTTGCTGCTCCGGCAGCGCGACCGCGGTCAGCGCGGTCACCCATTCGAGGCAGGCGGCGGCCAGCGGCTCGGCATAGAGCGGCGCGCGGCTGTGGATCAGCTCGATCGTCAGGCTCGCCAGTTGGTCGTCGGTCCGCGACCGCCATTCGCCGAGCACTTGGTTCGCGGGCTGCAACACCGGGCGCAGCGCACGCGACCGCCCGCCACGGACGTACCCCGCGATCAGCCCCGCCTCGCGCGTCAAACAGCGCACCACCGCATTGTGCTCGCCATGCTGGCGGACGGCGAGGACGATCGCGGTCGCACGCAAATGCATCAGCCGACCCTAATCGGCATCGGGCCCCAGGTTGGGGTCGAGGTCGCGCGGGCGCACGAATGCGGCCAGCCGGCACCGGCCCGGCGCGACGTCGGCCCACTGCTCGCCGCAACTCAGCACCGCCAGGCTGCACGTCGGAAACTTCTCCTCGACGGCATGGCGCAGCGTGTCGTCGGCCCGGTCGGGCACCAGCGTCAGCACCAGTTCCTCGAGCCCCGGATTGTGCCCCGACACCAGCAGCGCGGCGGCATCGTCGGGCGCGGCGTGGATCAGGTCGAGCAAGGTCGGCACCGAGGCGAGATAGGCACGACGGTCCCAGTGCGGTTCGATCGCGGCGCCATAGCCGTCGCTCGCCGCCGCCAGCGTCTCGACCACCCGCGCGGCGGGCGAGGCGATCGCATGGTCCCAAGCCAGCCCGGCCTCGCGCATGTGTCGCCCCATCGTCCGCGCCGCCCGCTCGCCCTTCGCGTTCAGCCGCCGGTCGAAATCGCGCGCGCCCTGGTCGTCCCAGCTCGATTTCGCATGGCGGAGCAGGATCAGGGTCTTCATCGCGGCCTTCGGTTCAGGAGACGCTGGCCTCATGCCCGATGGACGCGGTCGAGGCAAACCGCGCCTGCACTCGCGCGACCGCTTCGTCGAGGGACACGCGCGCGACGGGGACGCCGGGCGGGAAGGCGGCAAGCAGGCGGCTGGGCATCGCCGCCGACAGCAGGACGAACGCGCCGCGATCGTCGGCGCGGCGGATCAGCCGGCCGAACGCCTGGGCGAGCTTCGCGCGCACCAGCCGATCGTCGAACGCCGCGCCGCCCCCGGCCAGCCGCCGCGCCGCGTGCAGCACGGTCGGCTTGGCCCAGGGCACGCCCTCCAGGATCACCTGGCGCAGGCTCTCGCCCGGCACGTCGACGCCGTCGCGCAAGGCATCGGTCCCGATCAGCGACGCGCGCGGCTCGTCGCGGAACATGTCGACCAGCGTGCCGGGATCGATCGGATCGACGTGCTGTGCGTACAACGGTAGCCCGTCGCGCGCGAGCCGGTCGGCGATCCGCGCATGCACCCCGCGCAACCGCCGGATCGCGGTGAACAGCCCCAGCGTCCCGCCCCCCGCCGCCGCGATCAGCCGCGCGTACGCATTGGCCAGCGCCGCCAGGTCGCCGCGCTTCACGTCGGTGACGATCAGCACCTCCGACTGCGCGGCGTAATCGAACGGGCTCGCGACCGCGAAATGGCTGGCGGCGCGGTCGAGGTGCGGCACGCCGGCGCGCGCATCCGCCAGCTGCCAGTCGGGATCTCCGCCCTTCAGCGTCGCCGAGGTGACGAGCACGCCATGCGCCGGCTTGAGCACCGTGGCCGCCAGCGGCCGGGTCGGGTCGAGCCAGCGACGGTGGAGGCCGATATCGATCTCGCGACCCTCGATCCGGTCGACCGCGAGCCAGTCGACGAAATCGGGATCGGCCGGGCCGCCGATCCGCGCGAGCAATCCGATCCACGCCCCCACCGTCTCGGTCCGCCAGCCGAGCGACGCGACCGCGCCTTCCACGCGCGCTCGCGCCTGGCCGTCGAGCCAGTCGGGCCCTTCCGCCAGCACCGCCTCCAGCCGCTGGCCGAGCGTCATCAGCGGGCGGAGCAGCGCCTCCAGCGCCTGCGCCGCGACCGCCGCCGCCTCGATCAGCGCGGGGAGCGGTTCGGCCAGTTCGGTCTCCAGCCCATAGCCGGCGTCGCCGTCCGCCATCGCCCGCGCATAGACCATGCCGCGCACCGCGCTCAGCAGCTTCTCGACCGCGCCGAACGGATCGCCCTCGGCCACGCGTTGCAGCCAGCCCTCGCTGGCGAGGACCCGCGCCGCCTCGACCGCGTCTTGGATCGCGACGCCGCCGGCCTCGTCGTAGCTCGCGACATCGCTCAGACGCGCGCCGAGACCCCGTCGTCGCCCCCGCGCGGTCGCCTCCGGTCCGACGATCCAGCGGCGCAGCTCGATCGACTCCTGCCCGGTCAGCGCCACCCCGAACATCGCGTCGGCGGCGTCGAACAGATGGTGCCCCTCGTCAAACACGTAGCGGGTCGGGCGGCTGTTCGCCTCGCGGCCGCGGACGGCGTTGACCATCACCAGCGCGTGGTTGGCGATGACGATGTCGGCCTGGGCGGAGGCGCGCGCAGCGCGCTCGATGAAGCATTTCCGATAATGCGGACACCCGGCATAGACGCACTCGCCGCGCCGGTCGGTCAGCGCGGTCGAGCCGTTGCGGCGGAAGAGCGTCGGCAACCAGCCGGGCAGGTCGCCGCCGATCATGTCGCCATCGGCGCTATATGCCGCCCAGCGCGCGACGAGGTGCGCGAGCACCGCTGCGCGCCCCGCGAACCCGCCCTGCAACGCATCCTCCAGATTGAGCAGGCAGAGGTAATTCTCCCGCCCCTTGCGCGTCACGATGCGACGGCGGCGCTCGGTCGCGTCGGGAACCAGCCGCGCGCCTTCATGGTTCAACTGGCGTTGCAGCGCCTTGGTGAAGGTCGAGATCCACACCGCCCCGCCGGCCTGCTCCGCCCAGAGCGACGCCGGCGCGAGATAGCCGAGCGTCTTGCCGATCCCGGTCCCCGCCTCGGCCAGCATCATGTTGGGGTTGTCGCGCAGGGTACGCGGCGCGAACGCTCCGGCCGCCGCTTCGGCGAACGCGCGCTGGCCGGGGCGTTGTTCCGCCCCCTGCCCCGTCAACGCGGCGAGACGATCGGCGATCTCGGCATCGTCGAGCGTCACCGGCTTGGGCGCGGGGCGCGGCGCCGCCTCGTCCCATTCGGGCAGCTTTGTGAACAGCCAGCGCTCGTGCTCGGCCGGGCGCGCGATCCGCTCGGCGACCAGCGAACCCCATGGCCAGCGCAGCCGCATCAGGCTCTGCGCGGCGGTCCACGCGCCCTCGCGCTCCGGCCAGTCGCCGCCCACCAGCGCCAGCATCGCCGCCGCCGCATCGCGCAGGAACGGCGCGATCGCGGTCTCGTCGGCCGGCGGCGCCAGCCCCAGCGCGCGCGCCACCCCGCGCGGGGTCGGCGGCAGGAAGGTGGCCGGCCGCAGGAACGCGAACAATTCGAGCAGGTCGAGCCCCGACAGTTCCGCATAGCCCAGCCGCTGGCCGACGAGCGGGGCGTTGAGCACGATCATCGGCGTATCCGCCGCGCGCCGGATCGCCTCCCCCCGCCCGACCGCGCGGCACCCGTCCGCATCGGCGATCCACACACCGGCATGGCTGGCATGAAGGGCGGGGTGCGGGAGCATCGGCCGACCCTGGGCGATGGAGAACAGATTGGCAACCGCCGTCTCGGTTCACTCGTCACCCCGGGCTCGACCGGGGTCCCGCTTTTCACTGACGAAGATGGGAAGCTGGGCCCCGGCTCAAGGCCGGGGTGACGAAGTGTGTATCGCCCGCTACGGGAACGCGCATCATGACCGCCGCATCCGACCTCCGCACCGCCGCCCTCGCGTCCAAGGCCTGGCCCTACGAGGAAGCGCGCAAGCTGCTCAAGCGCTACCCGGACGGCAAGCCCGGCGGCGCACCGGTGCTGTTCGAAACCGGCTACGGTCCCTCGGGCCTCCCCCATATCGGCACGTTCCAGGAAGTCCTGCGTACGACGATGGTGCGGCGCGCGTACGAGGAGATGACCGGCGCCCCCACTCGCCTGCTCGCGTTCAGCGACGACATGGACGGGCTACGCAAGGTGCCCGACAACGTGCCCAACCAGGCGATGCTGGCCGAGCATCTCGGCAAGCCGCTGACGCGCATCCCCGACCCGTTCGGCAAGTTCGACAGCTTCGCCGCGCACAACAACGCGATGCTGCGCGACTTCCTCGACCGCTTCGGGTTCGAATACGAGTTCGCGTCCTCGACCGATTATTACACGAGCGGCCGGTTCGACGCGAAGCTCAAGGACGTGCTCCGCCACTACGACGCGATCATGGCGGTGATGCTGCCGACCTTGCGCGCCGAACGCCAAGCGACATACTCCCCCGTCCTCCCCGTCAGCCCTAAGTCAGGCGTGGTGTTGCAGGTGCCAGTCGAGGTGGTCGACGCCGAGGCCGGCCTGATCCGCTTCGACGATGACGGCGAGACGATCGAACAGTCGATCCTGGGCGGCAACGCCAAGCTGCAGTGGAAGCCCGACTGGGGCATGCGCTGGGCAGCGCTCGGCGTCGATTACGAGATGTACGGCAAGGATCTGATCGATTCGGGCGTGCTCGGCGGCAGGATCTGTCAGATCCTCGGCGGGCGGAAGCCCGAGGGGATGGTCTACGAACTGTTCCTCGACGCCAAGGGCGAGAAGATTTCCAAGTCGAAGGGCAACGGCCTCTCGATCGAGGAATGGCTGACCTACGGCCCCGACGAGAGCCTGGCCTTCTACATCTATCGCGAGCCCAAGAAGGCGAAGTCGCTTCACCTCGGGCTGATCCCGCGCGCGGTCGACGATTACTGGCAGTTCCGCGGCAATTATGCGAGCCAGCCGGTCGAACAGCGGCTGGGTAATCCGGTCCACCATATCCATAATGGGCCGCCGCCGCAGCCAACCGGAATTCCAATTACCTTCGGTCTGTTGCTTAATCTCGTTGGAGTACTCAATACAAACTCTAGCGAGTTGGTTTCAAATTATTTACTGGAGTTCCTGCCCGACATTCCGCCTCTTGACGTCGATACGGAGCTTGAACGACTAATCGATTTTGCGATTGCATATCATCGCGATGTCGTCGCACCGACGTTGCAGCGCCGCGCGCCGGCGGGCGTCGAGGTCGCCGCGCTCGAACGACTCGACCGCGAACTGGCCGAGCTGTCCGCCGATGCGAGCGCGGAGGACATCCAGAACATCGTCTACGAGATCGGGAAGAGCGGCGGCTTTTCCGAGCTGCGCGACTGGTTCAAGGCGCTGTACGAGACGCTGCTGGGATCGAGCCAGGGCCCGCGCATGGGCAGCTTCATCGCGCTCTACGGCATCGCCAACACAAGACGGCTAATTGCGGAAGCGCTCGCCAAGTAAAACCCGTCACCCCGGGCTTGTCCCGGGGTCCACCGTGCCGCAAACCGATCGAGCGCGGCGCTTGCGGCGCGGTGGATACCGGGACGAGCCCGGCATGACGAAGGGGGGCAGGCGAGTGACGGGACCAGCGGCGCGCCCATCCCTCCTCCACCGTTTCCTCGCCGACGAGGCAGCCGGCGGCATCGTCCTGATCGCCGCCGCCTTGCTGGCGATGGTCGCCGCCAATTCGCCGCTCGCCGACGCCTACGCACACCTGCTCCACGCCACGACCGGCCCCACCCTCGCCCCGGCGATCGGGCCGATGACGGTGCATCTGTGGGTGAACGACGGTGCGATGGCGCTGTTCTTCCTGCTGGTCGGGCTGGAGATCAAGCGAGAGATCGTGGCGGGCGAACTCGCCGATCCCGCCGACCGCCGCCTGCCGGTGATCGCGGCGGGCGCGGGGATGGCGGTGCCGGCGCTGGTCTATCTCGCCGCGACCTGGCGCGATCCGGCGTTGCGCGGCGGCTGGGCGATCCCGGCGGCGACCGACATCGCCTTCGCGGTCGGCGTGCTCGCACTGCTCGGCCCGCGCGTGCCGGCGGCGCTCAAGTTGTTCCTGACCACGGTCGCGATCGTCGACGACATGGGCGCCGTGGCGATCATCGCGGTCGCGTACAGTCACGGCCTCGATTGGGGAGCGCTGGCCGCCGCGGCGGGCGTGCTGGCGGTGATGGCGGCGATGAACCGGCGCGGCGTGCGCCGGCTGTCGCCGTATCTGGTCGCGGCGGCGTTGCTGTGGTGGCTGGTGCTGCTGTCGGGCGTGCATGCGACGATCGCCGGCGTACTCGCGGCGATCGCGATCCCGATGACCGCCGACGAGGCGGCCTCCCCGCTCCACCGCCTCGAACACGCGCTCAGCCCCTGGGTCGCGTTCGTCGTCGTGCCGCTGTTCGGGTTCGCCAACGCCGGCGTGGCGCTCGGCGGCGTGAGCGCAGGCGTGCTGGCGGAGCCGCTGGTGATCGGCATCGCCGCCGGGCTGTTCGTCGGCAAGCAGGCCGGCATGTTCGGCGCGATCGCGCTGGCGGACCGCTTCGGTTGGGCGGCGCGACCGGCGGGGGCGAGCTGGCTTCAGGTCTACGGCATCACCCTCCTCGCCGGGATCGGCTTCACCATGAGCCTGTTCATCGGCGGCCTCGCCTTTCCCGGCGACGCGGCGATGATCGATCGCGTCAAGCTCGGCGTGCTGGCCGGCTCGCTCGCATCGGCGCTGGCGGGGTATGGCGTGTTGCGCTGGGCGGGGAGACGGTGATGACGCGATGGATGCTTGCGCTGGTGATGCTGATCGTCGCGATGCCGGCGCGAGCGGCACCGGGCGATGTAGTGGGACGCTGGGCGGTCCGATCGCACGGCCACGTCGTGATGATCCTCGCGCTCGACCGTGATCGCAGCGGCTGGCACGGCACATGGTGGCGCCCGCTCCACTTCCAGTCGGACGACAGCTGGCGGATCCTGTCGCATGTCGCGGGCCCGATCGTCGCTCGCCCGCTTGCCGCCGCCAGCGTGGACGGCGACGGCCTGCGTCTCGACTTCGCCGGTGCCGAACCGAACGCGCGCGACTCGATGGTGCTGCGCGCGATGCCGGACGGCACCGCACGGCTGCGCTGGGTCGGCGGGCCGGACGCCCCGTTGGTGCTCGACCGCGCCACACCCGACGAACGCCCGATCGTGCCCGATCCCGCCGCGCTCTATCCCGTCGACCAGCATT
Source organism: Sphingomonas sp. (assembly GCF_017304635.1). Classification (GTDB taxonomy): domain Bacteria; phylum Pseudomonadota; class Alphaproteobacteria; order Sphingomonadales; family Sphingomonadaceae; genus Sphingomonas. The sequence goes on along the minus strand of NZ_JAFKMA010000002.1, from coordinate 125,405 downwards.
GGCCGACCAGCGCCGAGATGACCGCCCTGTTCGACGCCGACCAGGCCGACCGCATCGCCGGCGCGCGGACCGACTGGACCATGGTACTCCCGCACGACCGGGCGCGGCGGGCGCGGACGAAAGCGCTGCTCGACGCCGACATGCTGCACAGCGCCGACGACTTCTTCCATGCGGCGTACGTCTATCAGCACGGCGAGGCGCCGGACGACTTCCTGCTGGCGCACGCGCTCGCGATGGTCGCGATCGCACGCGGGCGGGCCGACGCCGACTGGCTCGCCAGCGCGACGCTCGACCGGTATCTGCAACGGATCGGGCAGAAGCAAGTGTTCGGCACGCAATTCCAGATGCCGCCCGCCCAGCCGGCAACGCAGGAGCCGTACGATCGCTCGCTGGTCTCCGACGCGCTACGCCGTGCGCTGTCGGTCCCCGACCTCGCCGAGCAAGCGAAACAGCGCGAGCGGTGGGACGCCGAGTATCGCGCCGCGCGAAAATGACGGGATGCCGGGAACCTTTGCCGATACTGCCGCGCTGATACCCAGCTCGAACGAAAGTGACAGCGATTGGCGATACGGCGCCTCGCGCGACTTATCGTTCAGGGAGCCCCGCCGCGCCAGTCGCGACGGGGCTTACTCTTTTTTTCGTAAAGCGACGGGTCGGTCGGGTACGACGCGGGAGTAAATCCCGTGCCGTCGGCCAGCGCCTTGGCGCTGCCGGCCGGTCGAGTTGTTGCGAGCGGCGGAACCGCCCGCACCAGCGCGAGCGTAATCGCGCCTACAGCTTCTCCGTCAGTTCCGGCACGACCTTGAACAGGTCTCCCACCAGGCCGATGTCGGCGACCTGGAAGATCGGGGCGTCCTCGTCCTTGTTGATGGCGATGATCGTCTTCGAATCCTTCATGCCCGCCAGGTGCTGGATCGCGCCGGAGATGCCGACCGCGATATAGACTTCGGGGGCGACGATCTTGCCGGTCTGGCCGACCTGATAGTCGTTGGGGACGTAGCCCGCATCGACCGCCGCGCGGCTGGCGCCGACGCCGGCGCCGAGCTTGTCGGCGAGCGGTTCGATCAGCGCGTGGAAGTTCTCGCTGTTCTGCAACGCGCGGCCGCCCGACACGATCACCTTGGCGCTGGTCAGTTCGGGGCGTTCGAGCTTGGCGATCTCCTGCCCGACGAAGGTCGAGACGCCGGCATCGCCGGTCGTCGCCACCTTCTCGATTGCCGCCGAGCCGCCCTCGGCCGCGGCCTTGTCGAACGCGGTGCCGCGCACGGTGATGACCTTCTTCGCGTCCTTCGTCTGGACGGTCGCGATCGCGTTGCCGGCGTAGATCGGGCGGGTGAAGGTGTCGTCGCTCTCGACCGACAGGATGTCGCTGATCTGCATCACGTCGAGCAGAGCGGCGACGCGCGGCGCGATATTCTTGCCGTTCGATGTGGCGGGCGCGAGGAACGCGTCGTGATCGCCCATTAGTTGCACGACGAGTGGCGCGACGTTCTCGGCCAGCGCGTGGGCATAGGCCGCGTCGTCGGCGACATGGACCTTGCCGACGCCGGCGATCCTGGCGGCCTCGGCGGCGACGCCGTCCACGCCTTGCCCCGCGACCAGCAGATGAACCTCGCCGAGCTTCGCCGCGGCGGTGACCACGGCAAGCGTGGCATCCTTGACGGTGCTGCCGTCATGTTCGACCCAGACGAGCGTTTTCACTTGGCAACTCCCATCGCCTTGAGTTTGGCAACCAGTTCATCAACATCGGCGACCTTGACGCCGGCGGTGCGCTTGGGCGGCTCGACGACCTTCAGCGTGGTCAGGCGCGGGCTGACGTCGACGCCGTAATCGGCGGGCGTCTTCTGATCGAGCGGCTTCGACTTCGCCTTCATGATGTTGGGCAGCGAGGCGTAGCGCGGCTCGTTGAGGCGAAGGTCGGTGGTGATGATCGCCGGCAGCGTCAGCTTCTCGGTCTCCGACCCGCCATCGACTTCGCGCGTCACGGTGACGCTGTCCGCCGCGAGCTCGACCTTGGACGCGAAGGTCGCCTGGCCCGCGCCGAGCAGGCCGGCGAGCATCTGGCCGGTCTGGTTGTTGTCGTCGTCGATCGCCTGCTTGCCGAGGATGACGAGGTCGGGCTTCTCCGCCTCGACGATCGCCTTCAACAGCTTGGCGACGCCCAGCGGCTCGACCTTGTCGTCGGTTTGCACGAGGATCGCGCGGTCGGCGCCCATCGCCAGCGCGGTGCGCAGCGTTTCCTGGCACTTGGCCTCGCCGATCGACACGGCGACGATTTCGGTGACGCCCTTGTCCTTGAGGCGGATCGCTTCCTCGACCGCGATCTCGTCGAACGGGTTCATCGACATCTTGACGTTGGCGAGGTCGACCCCGCTCCCGTCCGCCTTCACCCGGGGCTTCACATTATAGTCAAGCACGCGCTTGACCGGCACCAATACCTTCATTGCACTCTCCACAAGTCGAACCATTCCCGGGGAGGCTGGTTCTTGTCCGTCGTCCCGGCGGAGGCCGGGACCGGCCGGTGGAGAGGCGAACCTCCGCCACGCAGCGGCCCCGGCCTGCGCCGGGGCGACGACGAAATATTACGCCGCTTTCTTCACTTCCGCGACGATCTTCTGTGCCGCGTCGCCCAGATCGTTGGCCGCGACGATCGGCAGGCCGGAATTGGCGAGGATGTCCTTGCCCTGCTGCACGTTGGTGCCTTCCAGGCGGACGACCAGCGGCACCGACAGGTTCACTTCCTTCGCCGCCGCGACGATACCGTCGGCGATGATGTCGCAGCGCATGATGCCGCCGAAGATGTTGACCAGGATACCCTTCACGTTCGGGTCCTTGAGGATGATCTTGAACGCCGCCGTGACCTTCTCCTTGGTGGCGCCGCCGCCGACGTCGAGGAAGTTGGCCGGGAACATCCCGTTCAGCTTGATGATGTCCATCGTCGCCATGGCGAGGCCGGCGCCGTTGACCATGCAGCCGATATCGCCGTCGAGCTTGATATAGGCGAGGTCGTACTTCGACGCCTCCAGCTCGGCCGGATCCTCCTCGGTCTCGTCGCGCAACTCGGCGAGGTCCTTGTGGCGGAACATCGCATTGCCGTCGAACCCGACCTTGGCGTCGAGCACCAAGAGGTTGCCCTGCTCGGTCAGCGCCAGCGGATTGACCTCGATCTGCGACGCGTCGGTCGCGAGGAAGGCCGCGTAGAGCGAGCCCGCGACCTTCGCCACCTGCTTCGCCTGGTCGCCGCTCAGCGCGAGCGCGTTGGCGACGGCGCGGCCGTGATGCGGCATGAAGCCGGTCGCGGGATCGACGTCGAACGTGTGGATCTTCTCCGGCGTCGAATGCGCGACTTCCTCGATGTCCATCCCGCCCTCGGTCGAAACGACGAAGGCGACGCGGCCGGTGGCGCGATCGACCAGCAGCGCGAGGTAGAATTCCTTGGCGATGTCGGCGCCGTCGGTAACGTAGAGGCGGTTGACCTGCTTGCCGTGCTCGCCGGTCTGGATCGTCACCAGCGTGTTGCCGAGCATGTCGGTCGCCGCCGCGCGCACCTCGTCGAGAGTCTTGGCCAAGCGGACGCCGCCCTTCGCGTCGGGGCCGAGCTCCTTGAACTTGCCCTTGCCGCGCCCGCCGGCATGGATCTGCGCCTTCACGACATAGAGCGGGCCGGGCAGCTGCGACGCGGCCGCGACCGCCTCGTCGACGGTGAAGGCGGCGTGACCGGCGGCGATCGGTGCGCCGAACGTCGCCAGCAATTCCTTGGCCTGATATTCGTGGATGTTCATGAGAGCGGTCTCGCGCCTTTTCGAAGAACGGGAATGGCCCGCCTTTAGGGTCCAGGCCCGTAACTGGCAATGGCCGGGACGGAGCCGATTTTGGCGCCAGGCAAGGAGCAAGGAGGGAGCGATGTATCAACATCGTGACCGACGCGCGACGCCGCCTGGCGCCAAAATCGGCCCGCCGCTCCGCGGTTGCCCGGAGAAGGCCGCCGAGCATCGTCGCTTGCTTGCGCGTAGCTTTGGCTACGCGTCTGCGCTGCGCTCCTTGTCGGCGGCCTTCTCCGGGCAATCCCGACCGTTGCCAGTTACGGGCCAGGACCCTCAGCACAGGCGCGCGCGTGAATCTACCCCGCAAGCCCGGTCGCGCAGAGTCCGGCCGACGCGCTGACCACGCCCAGGATTTCCGGGTCCTTCAGCGAGCGCACGCGGTAGAGGAACTGGTCGAGGCTCTTCGACTGCCCCGCCTTCGACAGGCCCGACAGGCGGCGCAACTGGAGCAGCGACAGGCGATGCACCATGCGGTCGGCCATGCATGTCGCGGTCGCGCGCGGGATGCCGGCGTTCATCAGCCCGGACCGCGTCATCGCCTCCGGCGCAGAACAGGCGGACAGGGCCAGCACGGCGGCGGGCACGATCAGGCATCGCATCGCAAGCATCGCGGCGCTATATCCGGCGCGATGCACTGGGCAATCGGAATCCTGCTGTTCGTCGCCACCGTCGCTGTGATGGAGGGCGTGGCGTATGCCGCGCATCGCTGGGTGATGCACGGCCCCGGCTGGTTCCTCCACGCCAGCCACCACGCCCCGCGTATGGGCAATTGGGAGCTCAACGACCTCTACGCGGTGATCTTCGCGGTGCCGTCGATCGTGCTGCTGCTGGGCGGGGTGCAGCTCGGCTGGTGGCCGGGCTTCACTTGGATCGGCGCAGGGATCGCGGCCTATGGCGCGATCTATTTCGGGTTTCACGACGTCATCGTCCACCGCCGCATCGCGACCCGCTACCTGCCGCGCTCCCGCTACATGAAGCGCATCGTCCAGGCGCACCGGCTGCATCACGCGGTCGAGACCAAGCATGGCACGGTCAGCTTCGGCTTCCTGATCGCACCCGCGCCCGAGGCGCTGAAGGCCGAATTGAAGGCGCGGGGCCGCGCCGGCGTCCGCGCGCCGGCCCGCTCCGGCACCCCCGGCCCGGATTTGCGCTAGCCGTCGCCGCGCCGCTGCGGCTACCCTCGCGTCCGACAAGAATGACGATGGGGGCGACGATGCGATTACCGGCGATGCTGGCCTGTGCGGGACTGATGCTGGCGGGGTGCCATTCGCCGACGAGCGCGACGAGTTCCGAAAGCGACCTCGACCTCGCCCGGACGTGCTGGCCGGTCGCCAGTGCCAAGGCGTTGCAGAACAAGGATTTCGGCATCGCCGACATGGGCGAGATCGTCGCCTATGCGAGCATCGTCGCCAAGGCGCAGCCGGGCTCCGCCCTCATCACCGACAAGATCGGCAAGGTGATGGGCACGCCGCTGTCGGACGCCGACAAGAAGCGGCTGAGCACGAACCTCGACACCTATCAGACGCAGTGCCGCGCGCGCTTCCCGGTCGCCGCCGGCACCGCCGCGCCGACGCTGCCGTCCGATCCGGTCGATCGCACGCTGTGGTGCCTGATGGCGGCGACCTTTCTCGACAAGGCGATGCAGGGGGCGGGCAAGTCGGATTATCCGCAAAAGGCGCAGGTCGGCCGCGTGCTGCGGACCGCGATCGCCTCGCTCGACAAGCGCGCGGCCGCGGCCAAGGGGATTGCGAGCCAGGCCGACTTCAACGCCTATCGCGACCGCCAGGCCGACGCCTTGTTCGCCAACCGGCTCGACCGCGTGGTCGCCGCCTGCCCGGCGCAATAAGCTGCCGGAAACCGGCGCAATTCGTCGTTGATGCGATCTTAACGCCTGACCGCCTAGCACGGCGGCATGGACGCCAGGACGTTCGAGTTCGTACCCGCCGGCCCGCTCGGCGAAAGCCGCCGCCAGGAACGCGTGGCGGTGGCGATGACCGCGCGTCTGCGCGACCGCGCGTCGAACAAGTACGACGTCCACCTGCTCGACCTGTCGGTCACCGGCTTTCGCGCCGAAGCGCATCAGGCGCTCGACAAGGACATGATCGTCTGGCTGACGATCCCCGGCATGCAGGGACTGGAAGCGACCGTCGCCTGGCGGCGCGGCAAGATCATCGGCTGCCACTTCCGCCAGCCGCTCTATCCGGCGGTGCTCGACCACATCGTGCGCACGCTGGGGCGGTGAAAGTCTAACCTCGTCCCTCAAACGCATCCGCGACAGAGAGGACGACAATGGAAGTTAGTCGAACAGCGACGATACCGAGCTTTCGTCGGCGATCCGGCGGATCGCTTCGGCCAGCAACGGTGCGATGGTCAGGTGCCGCACCTTCTGCGCGCTGGCGATGACGTCGTGGTTGCCGATCGAGTCGGTGATGACCAGTTCCTCGAGCACCGACCCCTCGACCCGCGCGACCGCGCCGCCCGACAGCACGCCGTGGGTGATGTAGGCGACCACCCCCTCCGCGCCCGCTTCCTTCAGCGCGGCGGCGGCGTTGCACAAGGTGCCGCCCGAATCGACGATGTCGTCGATCAGGATGCAGAACCGTCCCTCGACGTCGCCGATGATGTTCATCACCTCGGACTCGCCGGCGCGCTCGCGGCGCTTGTCGACGATCGCGAGCGGGGCGTTGTCGAGCCGCTTCGCCAGACTGCGCGCGCGCACCACGCCGCCGACGTCGGGCGAGACGACCATCAGGTTCTTATTCGAATAGCGCGCCAGAATGTCCGCCGACATGACAGGGGCCGCGAACAGATTGTCGGTCGGGATGTCGAAGAAGCCCTGGATCTGCCCGGCGTGCAGGTCGACCGACAGCACGCGGTTGGCGCCGGCCACGGTGATGAGGTTGGCGACCAGCTTGGCCGAGATCGGCGTGCGCGGGCCGGGCTTCCGATCCTGTCGCGCGTAGCCGAAATAGGGGAGCACGGCGGTGATCCGCTTGGCCGACGCGCGCTTCAGCGCGTCGATGCAGATCAGCAGCTCCATCAAATTGTCGTTCGCCGGATAGGCGGTCGATTGCAGCACGAACACGTCCTCGCCACGGACATTCTCGTTGATCTCGACGAAGATTTCCTCGTCGGCGAAGCGCCGCACCAGTGCGTCGGTCAGCGGGATTTCGAGATAATCCGATATCGCCCGCGCCAGCGGCAGGTTCGAATTCCCGGTCATCAATTTCATGGTCGTGCCCCTTCCCGCGCGGCGCCTCCTTAGGGCGCTGTCACGGATTCGCAAAGAGCCGGCGGCGATCGCGTTCGCCCGCCCTTCCCGCACCGCACAAATTCGGCTAAGGGCGCCGCCGAACGCGTAGCGCCCCACCGGCGCGGCACCTTTACGGACAATCCAATGAACCTGCGCAACATCGCCATCATCGCGCACGTCGATCACGGCAAGACCACGCTCGTCGACCAGTTGTTCCGCCAATCTGGCACCTTCCGCGACAACCAGCGGGTCGAGGAACGCGCGATGGATTCGAACGACCTGGAGAAGGAGCGCGGGATCACCATCCTCGCCAAGCCGACCTCGGTCGAATGGGCGCCCAAGGACGGCGGCGAGACGACGCGGATCAATATCGTCGACACGCCGGGCCACGCCGATTTCGGCGGCGAGGTGGAGCGGATCCTGTCGATGGTCGACGGCGTCGTGCTGCTGGTCGATTCGTCGGAAGGCGCGATGCCGCAGACCAAGTTCGTGACCGGCAAGGCGCTGGCGCTGGGGCTGCGCCCGATCGTCGTCGTCAACAAGATCGACCGCCCGGACGAGCGGATCCAGGAAGTGCTGGACGAAGTGTTCGACCTGTTCGTGTCGCTCGACGCGACCGACGAGCAGCTCGACTTCCCGGTGCTCTACGCCTCGGGCCGCAACGGCTACGCCAACGAGGACCCGTCCTTGCGCGAGGGCACGCTGACGCCGCTGTTCGAGAAGATCGTCGAGCATGTGCCGCCGCCCAGCCTCGACGAGGAAGCACCGTTCACTTTCCTGGTGACGTTGCTCGACCGCGACAATTTCCTCGGCCGCATCCTGACCGGCCGCGTCCAGTCGGGCGTGGTCAAGGTCAACCAGCCGATCCACGCGCTCGACCAGGCCGGCAACGTCATCGAGACCGGCCGCGCGTCGAAGCTGATGTCGTTCCGCGGGCTGGAGCGCGTGCCGGTCGAGGAGGCGCGCGCGGGTGACATCATCAGCCTCGCCGGGCTGACCGTCGCGACCGTCGCCAATACCATCGCCGACACCTCGGTCAGCGACGCGATCCAGGCGCAGCCGATCGACCCGCCGACGCTGTCGATGCGCTTCGCCGTCAACGACAGCCCGATGGCCGGCCGCGAGGGCAGCAAGGTCACGTCGCGCATGATCCGCGACCGGCTGGAGCGCGAAGCCGAATCGAACGTCGCAATCAAGGTGACCGAGAGCGCCGACAAGGACAGCTTCGAAGTCGCCGGCCGCGGCGAGCTCCAGCTCGGCGTGCTGATCGAGACGATGCGCCGCGAGGGCTTCGAGCTCGGCATCAGCCGCCCGCGCGTGCTGTTCCGCGAGGACGAGAACGGCAAGAAGACCGAGCCGTACGAGACCGTCGTGATCGACGTCGACGACGAATATTCGGGCACGGTCGTCGACAAGATGAACCAGCGCAAGGGCGAGTTGACCGACATGCGCCCGTCGGGCGGCGGCAAGACGCGCATCACCTTCTCCGCCCCGTCGCGCGGGTTGATCGGTTATCACGGCGAGTTCCTGTCCGACACGCGCGGCACCGGCATCATGAACCGGCTGTTCGAGAAATACGGCCCGCACAAGGGCACTATCGAGGGTCGCAAGAACGGCGTGCTGATCTCGAACGGCGCCGGCGAGGCGCAGGGCTATGCACTCGGCCCGCTCGAGGAGCGCGGCGTGCTGTTCGTCGGGCATGGTGAGGCGCTCTACGAGGGCATGATTATCGGCGAGAACGCCAAGACGGACGACCTCGAGGTCAATCCGATGAAGGCGAAGCAGCTGACCAACTTCCGCGCGTCGGGCGGCAAGGACGATGCGATCCGCCTGACCCCGCCGAAGAAGATGACGCTGGAACAGGCGATCGCGTACATCGACGACGACGAGATGGTCGAGGTCACCCCGACCAAGATCCGCCTGCGCAAGCGCTTCCTGGATCCGCACGAGCGGAAGCGGCATAATCGGGCGAAGGCGGCCTAATCACCGACGCGGTGAAGCCGCGTCGTCGGTCCTCGCCGTAGCGAGGCCGGCCGGGTCGGGCCTCGTGGACGCTCGCCATAGCTTCGCTATGGCATCGCTGCGGCCCTACCTGAACAACTCCCACACCTTCGCGCGGCCGGTCGGATGCGGCGTGCCGTCGAGCCGCTCCGCCTTCACGATCGCGACCGGCCGCGCCAGGATCTGGCCCTTCATCGCGCCCTCCCCGCCCGGGAAGGTCGGCATCGCCAGGATGCGCTTCACCACGTTCATGCCCGACACGACGCGCCCGAACACGGCATAGCCCGGCGAGCCCGGCCGCGCGTCCATGTTCGGCGCCGCCCCGACCAGCAGCGAGAAGTTCGCCGTCCCCGACGCGAGATTGTCGTACCGCGCCATCGAGATCGCGCCGTCGACATGGCGCAGGCCGGTCTTGCTGGTCGGCTCGAACGCGACGGGATCGAGCCGCCGCCGCGCGTCGGTATCGATCCCGCCCTGGACGAAACCCAGCTCCGGCTGTCCCTTGCGCCGCGCCGCACGATAGAAGCGCGTGCCGTCGAGCCGCCCGTCGTCGACGTAATTGAGGAAATTGCGCGCCGTCACCGGCGCGTGGCGCGCATCGATCGCCAGCACGATTACGCCCGCGCCGGTGGTCAGCCTGACTCGCACCACCGGCGGATCGCTCGGCCCCGCCCCCAGCAACGCCAGCGCCATGATCGCCGCCACCAACCGCATCACATTCTCCAACAATCGTCCAACGCAGGCGGGAACGCCCGGCCTTTCCGCCTCGTTCAATCCCCGAAGGAGATCAAGCCATGCCGGAGCGCAACGCGTTCGACGCCGACACCGGATATTCGGGCCAGGACTATCGCCCCGAGCGCGAAGCGACGGAGGGCGAGAAGCTGCCCGCCGGCACCGGCGCGGCACGTCCCGCCGATCGCCCGGCCGATGCCACCAACCCCGGCCTGCCGCCCGAGGCCGGCCGCCGTGCCTCGTTCGATCCCCAAACCGGCGAAGTCCATGGCAGCGGCATGGGCGCCGGCGGCGGCAATCCCGGCGAGGATTACGACAGCGACCCCGCCACCGGCGACGGCCCGCCACAGACGGGCAAGGGGAGTCGTTGAGCCGCCAGGACGGATGCACGTCCGGCAATGGGGCATCGGGCCGCTTAAAATAGTCTCGTCACCCCGGCCCTGTGCCGGGGTCCACCGGGCGGCTTGCCTTCTCGCTTGAGAATCCAGTGATGTTCCAGCGGCACGGTGGATCCCGGCACAAGGCCGGGATGACGAATATTTGGCGGATACGTCACCCACCAATCAGCTGAATCTTGATCGGGCGCTACTCGTCCGGACGATCACGAATCCCTCTTCCGCGACCGGGACGACGAAATGCGCGCCGAACGTATCGAAGGTCGCGTCATCGACCTGATACGGGTGCTCGCCGCTTGCGTTGCGCGCGTGCATCCGCGCGCGGCACACGTCGTCGGGCGGATCGAGGAAGTGCAGTGTCGCCGGCACGCCCGCGTCCTGCGCCAGCCCCAGCATCCACGCGCGGCCGACCACGGTATTGGCGGGAAAGTCGAGCACCACGTCCTGCCCGCGCGTCAGCAATTCGACGATCAGCGACGCGATCGCACGTCGTAACCGCTCGCTGGCACGGATGTAATCGGCCAGGTCGGCGATCTCAGCGGGATAGAGCGTCGACAGCCAGTGGTCCTCGCCGATCACGATCGCGCCGGTCTCAGCCGCCAGCCGTTTCGCCAGGGTCGACTTGCCCGCGCCGATCTTGCCGCACAGGACATGGAGCGTCGCGGTCACGGTGCCGCCATCCCCCCGCCCATCTCCAGCAACACGTCCCACTCGTCATCGCGCACAGGCGTCACGCTCAGCCGCGACTGGCGGAGCACTTCGATCTTGGCCAGGCGCGGTTCGGCCTTGATGTCGGCGAGCGTTACCGGGCGGGCGAGCCTGGCGACCGGCTTCACCTGCACGCTCGCCCACTGATCCTTGTCGCCGTCGGGGCGCCAGGTCCGCATCACTTCCATCACCCCGACCGCCGCTTTCTCCGTATTGGAATGATAGAAGATCGCGCGGTCGCCGACCGCCATCTCCTTCAGGAAATTGCGCGCGGTATAGTTGCGGATGCCGTCCCATTCGGTGGTGCCGTCGCGGACCAGATGATCCCAGCCATAGACGTCCGGCTCGGACCGCAGGAACCAATACGCCATCGCAACAATCCTTCCGTTTACCACGCATGAACGCTGGCCTCAGCGACCGTTCAGCGCGACTCGTCTAGTCCATGCAACGGGCTTGGACCGTCGTGCGTTTCATACGTCAAGCGACACCGGGCGCTAGACGATGGAGGTTTGTGATGCGTAGTTTTGTGACCAAATCGATCCTGGGCGCGACGCTGGCCGCCAGCGCTCTGGTGGCGGCGGCACCGGCCAATGCGCAATATTACCACCGCTATTACCGGCACGACAATACGGGCGCGGCGATCGCCGGCGGCGTGGTCGGGCTGGCGCTGGGCGCGGCGATCGCGTCGAGCGCGAACAACCATTATTATTATCGCGACCGCGGCTATTACAGCGATCCGTATTATCGCCCACATTATTATTACAACAGCTACTATGCGCCGCCCCCGCCGCCTCCGCCGCCGTGCCGGATCGAGCGTCGCTGGGACCCGTATTACGGCGAGCCGGTCAACGTCCGCGTCTGCTATTGATCGACGCCGACCGCTGATCGTGACGGCGCGGAGGGCAACCTTCCGCGCCGTTGCTTTTTGCCGGCCATGGCGGCAGGGAGCGCGGCCATGACCAAGACCAACGATACGCCGCCCGATCGCTTGTCGACCAACCCGTCGAGCCCGCATTTCGACCAGCCGGCACTCGAACGCGGCGTCGGCATCCGTTTCAAGGGGCAGGTCCGCCGCGACGTCGAGGAATACAGCATCCCCGACGGCTGGGTCCGCGTCGCGCTCGGCAAGAAGGTCGACCGCCGCGGAAACCCGCTGACGCTCAAGCTGACCGGCCCGGTCGAAGCGTGGTTCGAGGATGTGAAGGACGACGAGGCGGCGTCCGACGACGCGGCGGCGGCAACTTCCGAGGCGTAATTCGCCAACTTTCGCTGGAATTCGGCGTGGAAACGCCGGTTTTCGGGGTTTACGCTGCGATCGATCGGCATTGTCGCCTCGTTGCGCGGCATTGCATGCGCGGCACGATGGCGCCGCTCGGCGACCGACACGGAAGTCCTGGCCGAACGCACCGCGGTCGTCGCCGGGATGCCGTTCGACGACGTGGCGTTTGGGCATGCCAGCATCCATCCCATGATGATGGGATCGGCCGAATTCATGATGGTCCCGCGACGTTTTCCTACACTGCCTGACCTGGGTTAGGGTAGCAGCCGCGCCGGCTTGCCCGGTGTTGCTCTTTGAACATTCCGGACTCCGCCAGTCACCGCGTCGTCCACGCGATACCGGTGCGACTTTGTGAACTTTGCCCTGAAAATGTCCAATTGCGCGTCAACTTTGTCAACTTTGGGCGGATCGCCCGCTCACGGCGGCGTTGTGCCGGCCCCGGCTTTCGGCTAAGGGCGCGCCTTCGTACCGGCGGCGCGCCGCCAATCCCGAAGAGGCATGTTTGGCTAAAGAAGAACTTCTCGAAATGCGCGGGCAGGTGGTGGAACTCCTCCCCAACGCCATGTTCCGCGTCCGGCTGGAAAACGACCACGAGATCCTGGGTCACACCGCCGGCAAGATGCGCAAGAACCGCATCCGCGTGCTGGTCGGCGACGAAGTGCTGGTCGAGCTCACGCCCTACGACCTGACCAAGGGCCGCATCACCTATCGCTTCATGCCGGGCCGCGGCGGGCCGGGGCCGCAATAACATGCCGCCGGGCGCGGACGCGCCTGCGCCACGCCTCGTCCTCGCCTCCACCTCGCCGCGCCGGCGCGAACTGCTTGCGCGGATCGGGGTCGAGCCGCATCGCCTCGCCGCGCCCGATATCGACGAGACGCCGCTGAAGGGCGAGCGCCCGCGCGATTACGTCGCGCGGCTGGCGGCGGCCAAGGCGGCGGCGGTCGAGCGCGCGCCCGACGAGGTCGTGCTGGCCGGCGACACCACCGTCGCGGTCGGCCAGCGCATCCTGGAGAAGCCCGCCGACGAGGCCGACCTGCGCCGCATGCTCGCCCTGCTGTCGGGGCGGCGGCACCATGTCTGGTCGGGCGTGTCGGTCATCGCCGCCGACGGCACCCGGCGCACCCGCGCGGTCGACACGATCGTCGCGTTCAAGCCGCTCTCCGCGGCCGAGATGGACTGGTACGTCGCCAGCGGCGAAGGCATGGGCAAGGCCGGCGGCTACGCGATCCAGGGCCGCGCGGAAGCGTTCGTCCGCTACCTCGCGGGGAGCCATTCGAACGTCGTCGGGCTGCCGGTGTTCGAAACGCGCGCGATGCTGGTGTCGGCGGGCATCGTCCTTGGCTGAATGGCTGTACGAGGCGGGCGTCGGCGAAGCGCGCGCCGCGCTGGTCGCGGACGGCGCGATCGTGAAGGCGCGGATCGAGCGGCCGGGCGGCGTGCGCGTCGGTGCGGTGCTCAAGGGACGCCTGGTCGAACGCAGCGCCGGGCTCAGCCGCGTCGCGACGGCGGTGGGCGAGGTGCTGGTCGATCGGCTGGCGCCCGGCGTGAGCGAAGGCGGCGGCTTGCGCGTCGAGATCATCCGCGAGGGCATTGCCGAGACGGGGCGATTCAAACTCGCCAAGGGTGTCGCGACCGACGCCGCCCCTCGCGACGGCGACGATCTGCTGGCGCGGATCACGGCCAGCGGCCTGCCCGTCCGCCACCTCGCCGCGCACCAGCCCGACGCGCTCGAAGCCGCCGGCTGGTCGGAGGCGATCGAGGAAGCGCGCACCGGCCATATCGCCTTTCCCGGCGGCGCGCTGGCGATGACGCCGACCCCGGCGATGACGTTGTTCGACGTCGACGGCACCGGCCCGCTCGACAAGCTGGCGACGGCGGCGGCGACCGCGATTGGCCGCGCGATCATGCGGCACGGCATCGGCGGATCGATCGGCATCGACTTCCCGACGCTCGGCAGCAAGGAGGGGCGCCAGGCCGCCGCCGCGGCGCTCGACGCCGCGCTCGCCGACAGCGGTCCGTTCGAGCGGACCGCCGTCAACGGCTTCGGCTTTCTGCAAGTCGTCCGCCGCCGTGCCCGCGCCTCGCTGCCCGACCTGGTCCGCGCCGATCCGGTCGCGACCGAGGCGTTGGCGCTGCTTCGCTCGATCGAGCGCACGCCGCCCCCCGTCCCCGCGTACCAGCCCGCACCGCCCCGAATCGCCGCCTGGCTCGTGCGCTACCCCGACCTGATCGCCGAGTTGTCGCGCCGGGTCGGCGTCCCCATCTCGTTCGCATGAGCAAGACCGCGACCTGCCCGCTCTGCGGCGCCCCCAGCCAGCCGGCGCACAAGCCGTTCTGCAGCCGCGGCTGTCGCGACCGCGACCTGCTCAAGTGGCTCGGCGAGGGCTATGCCATCCCGGGATCGCCCGCCGACCCGGAAGCTCTGGACAGGCAGGAATCGCGCGACTAAGAGGCCCGCTCCTTCGCGGTCTCCCGCGCAAGCCCAGGTAGCTCAGTTGGTAGAGCATGCGACTGAAAATCGCAGTGTCGGCGGTTCGATCCCGTCCCTGGGCACCACCGCCGAGCGCGGCCGGTTTCGCGAAGCGACGTCCGACGACGCGGCTCCGCCACGGCGCCCCGCTTATTCCCCCGGCCGATACCGCCGCTCGACATGCCCGGCGAGTTCGTCGGGATAGAAATACACCTTGCGCAGGTTCCCCGTCGCATAGCGCTCCGCTTGATCGGCGAAATGCTTCGACCGCGGATCGCCGCTCTCCCCGCCCGCCGTCACCGCGACCGCTCGGACGCGCGGGCCGAACTCGACGACCGCGACAAAACTGTTGCCGCTGGTGCCGTAATAGCGCTTCGTTCCCCACGGCCTGGCGCCGAACGACGCGAGGCTGCCCCATTGCGCCGAGGCGAACGCGACCGGCAGTGAAGCCGCCGCATCATCGAAATGCGGCACGATCGCATCGTCGAGCCGCTGCCACCGGTTGATCTCGCCCCACGGCACACGCCAGTCGCCGAAGTCGCGGCGCAGGCGATCGACCGCAGCGGACAGCGCCTCGATCTTCGTGGCCGGCGACACGCGTTTTTCGATATAATCCGGCACATTCATCCGCTCGGCCTGCGCGAAGCTGCCGACCTCGCGCCACAGCGTATCGCCCCAGAACACCGCGAGGCTGGTCGCGGTCGAGGTCAGGCCCCAGCGGTCGTCCCAGCCCCGCAGCAACGCGATCGGCTCGGCGAGGCGGGCGCGCCGCGGATCGTCCTTGGCGAGCGCATCGTACGCCGCGATCAGCCCCGGAATTAGCACACGAAACGCCGGCAGGTCGCTGTCGAACGCCGCCGCACGCAGGCCCTCCAGCGTCCAGCCGCTCCGCCCGGTCAACAGCGCGTCGGCGTGGACGCCGCGGTAATTCTCCCCGACCTGATCCATATATTTCGGGTAGTTCGCCGCCTTCGGGCTGTCCGCCCCCGCCGCCGACCATGGCCAGTCGTTGGTGTTGCGCACCCAGCCGACGCGCGGGTTCGTGACACTGGGCAAGCTCGCCAAGCTATGGAGTCCGCGCCAGTCGGTCGCCGGATCGCTGCCGTCGACCGGCCGCGTATAATCGAAGCGGTCGTCGCGGACCGGCATGAACTGCGGCATCAGGAACGCGATCTCGCCCTTGGCATCGGCGAACAGCGTGTCGTTCGACGAATTGGCCTTGCGCTCGGCGACGGCGAGGTAGCTCGCGAGGTCGGTCGCTTTGGTCCTGAGGAAGCTCTGCTCGAGCGCCGGCACCGGCTTCCACATCAGCGCAGTCGCGATCCACTTGCCGCCGCGCAATGCGACGATCGGACCGTGCTGAGACGCATAGGTGTGGAAGGTTCGCTGCGCCAAGGTGCCGTCGGGGCGGCGATAGGCCAGAGTCACGTCCTTCTGCAGGAAAGGCCGATGTTCCTTGCCGTACCAATAGCTGAGCGGCCCAGACCGCAACAGCGCCACCGTTTCCGCGAACTCGTCGACATTATCGACCCCCGACGAGGTATGCATCCAGCCCGCCTGCGCGTTGAACCCCTGATAGACGAAGAACTGGCCCCAGGTTGCGGCGCCATAGGCGTTGAGCCCCTCCCCGCTCGTCACTTGCTGCTCGGCGCGGAAATAGAAGCTGGTGTGCGGGTTGATGAGCAGCAGTGCGTGGCCGTCCTTCGTCCGCGACGGCGCGATCGCGATGCCGTTCGATCCCGACGGCTCGCGCGGGACGGCGCCGAGTTCCATCGCGGTCTTCGGCGTCGGCTGGCCGTAGAAGGTCTTGAGTTCGCTCAGCGAAATCCGCTCGATATCGCCGCCGATACTGCCCTCGGTAAAGCTTAGCGCCATCCACGGCTCGAACCGCGTCAGCACCTTCGGATGCACGTCGGGATGCGTCGCGAGGTAGAAATTGAGCCCGTCCGCCCAGGCATCCATCAACTTCCGCAGCCAGGCCGGGCTCGCCGAATATTGCCGTTGCAGTTCGGCCGGATCGGCGAACAGGCGCTGGCGCAGATCGGCCCAGATCGCATCCTGGCCGGCACCGGGCGCCTCCGCCGTGCGGCCGAGCGCGGTCAGGTAATTGGCCTCGATCCGCCCGAAATCGTCCTCGGCCTGCGCGTACATCATGCCGAACACGGCATCGGCGTCGGTCTTGCCCGCGATATGCGCGATACCCCAATCGTCGCGCGTGATCGTGACCGATGCCGCTTCGCCGCGCCACCGCGCCATGTCGGGATCGGCAGGGGCGGCGCCGATCAGCGCGAGCAGAAGGGCTAGGAGCGGGAGGCGAGCGCGGCTATCCATGCCCGCGAACCTATCGTGGAGCGGAGAGGATGACCATGCGCTGGCTGGCATTGGCGATGGCGGCGCTGATCGGTCCGGCAACGAGCCTGCCCGCGGCGGAGCCGGTGCGACCGGCCGCGATCCTGCTCAAGCCCGATGCGGTGTTCGACGGGATCGACGGCCAGGTCCATCGCGGCTGGCAGGTGCTGGTCGCGGGCGATAAGATCGCCGCGGTCGGCCCGGCGCTGCCGACTGCGGCCGGAACGCAGGCGATCGACCTGCCCGGCGACACGCTGATGCCCGGGATGATCGAGGGGCACGGCCACCTGTTCCTGCATCCCTATAACGAGACGAGCTGGGACGATCAGGTGCTGCACGAGCCGCTGGCGTTGCGCACCGCGCGGGCGGTCGCGCAGGCGCGCGCGACGTTGCTGGCTGGGTTCACCAGCGAGCGCGATCTCGGCACGGAGGGTGCGGGCTATGCCGATGTCGGCCTGCGCCAGGCGATCGATCGCGGTATCGTGCCAGGCCCGCGACTGTCGGTCGCGACCCGTGCGATCGTCGCGCTGGGCGCCTATGGCCCGAAAGGATTCGAGCCCGGCGTCGAGATTCCGCAAGGGGCGGAGGAAGTATCGGGCGTCGACCAGATCGTCGCCGCCGTCCGCCGCCAGATCGCCGCGGGCGCGGATTGGGTGAAGCTCTACGCCGACTATCGCTGGCGGCCCGGCGAGGACAGTCGCCCGACGCTCAGCCTGGACGAGATGAAGGCAGCGGTCGTCGCCGCGCACGATGCCGGCCGCCCGGTCGCCGTGCACGCCGCGACCGCCGAAGGCATGCGCCGCGCGATCGCCGCCGGGGTCGACACGATCGAGCACGGCTATGGCGGCACGCCCGAAATCTTCGCGGCGATGGCGGCCAAGGGGATCGCACTATGCCCGACGCTCGCCGCCTCCGACGCGACCTCGCGCTATCGCGGCTGGGACGGCGGCGAGCCGGCCCCGCCCGCGGTGCGGATCAACCGCGACAGTTTCAGGATGGCGCTGAAAGCCGGCGTGCCGATCTGCATGGGCGGCGACGTCGGCGTGTTCGCGCACGGCCAGAATGCCCGCGAGATGGAGTTGATGGCGGCGGCCGGCATGGCCCCGGCCAAGGTGCTGATCGCGGCGACCTGGGGCAATGCGCGCTGGCTGAAGCTCGACGGCCGGCTGGGCGCCGCTAGGCCCGGGCTGCTGGCCGACCTGGTCGCGGTGCGCGGCGATCCGACCGCCGACATCGGCGCGGTGCGGCATGTCGCCTTCGTGATGAAGGGTGGCGACGTGGTGCGCGCGGAGTGACGGTCGTGGCCGCTCCCCCGCCCCGCCCACGTGAGGATGCGCTCGACGCGCTGCGTGGGCTGGCCATCGTCGGGATGGTGCTCGCGAACCTGCAAGGGTCGGAGGAGCACGCCTTTCCGCTGCTGGTCCATGCCGTGTGGAATGGGCTGACGATCGCCGACCTGGTGTTCCCGCTGTTCCTGCTCTGCGCCGGCCTCGCGCTGCCGCTGGCGTTCGACGGGCGCACGCCGCGGCCAAGCGTTGCGCGGATCGTACGGCGATCGGCGACTCTGTACGCGATCGGTTTCGTCATCGGGATGATCGCCCATCCGACCATGCAACTGGCGGAAATCCGCTTTGCCGGGGTGCTGGCGCGGATCGCGATCGTCTATCTATGCTGCGCGTTGGTGACGCGATCGACGAGCGGATGGCGCGTGCCGGCGGTTGTGGCAGTGGTTTTGCTGATCGCACACGGCGCGCTGCTATATTGTGCTCCGCCCGGCGGCGGCGCGGGCATGGCGCCCGGCGAGGGCCTGAGCGGCTGGCTCGATCGCGCGGTGCTGGGCGGAACGCGTCTGTACGGCAAGACCTTCGACCCGGAGGGTGTGCTGTCGACCTTGTCGTCGATCGCGACCGGCATGATCGGCGTCGCCATCGCACGCGCGATACTGCCCGGCCGGCAATCGGTCGGGCGCCTGTTGGCGATCGCCGCCACACTGCTGGTCGCGGGGATCGCCGCCAGCCGGGTCTGGCCGATCAACAAGGCGCTGTGGACGCCGAGCTTCGCGCTGGTGAACGCAGCGATCGGGCTCACGCTGCTCGGCGCGCTCAAGGGAGCGTGGTCGTGGATCGGTCGCTGGGCGCCGGTGCGGCTCGGGACCAATCTGGGACGGAACGCCCTCACCCTCTATGTCGTCCATGACATGCTGACGATCGTCATGTTCTGGCGGATCGGCGAGACCACATCATGGGAAATGTTGTTCACTTCACTCGCTAATATCGGCTTGCCGCTCGACTGGGCATCATTGTTGTTCGCGATCATCGTCGGATCGGTCGCGGTCGCCATAACCTTGGCGATGCAGCGCCGCGGATGGGTCATCCGCGTCTAATACTATCCGATCGATATCTTGCGCGATCATCCGAAGTCGTTACGCTGAGCGAATGGGGGCTGGCGTTCGGGGGAATCGCCGTTGTTGTTCGTCACGACTGCGATCGACGCAATTGCGCGTGAAAGCGTCATTTTGGCGTCGATCGGTTTTCTGGCCGGCGGGCTCGATGATCTGGCGCTCGACGCGGTTTATTGGAGCGGCCGGGTAGGACGGCGGCCCGATCCGCAGATCGACGACCTGGCTCCGGGGCTTCGCGGCACGCTCGCCATCTTCGTTCCCGCTTGGGACGAAGCGGCGGTGATCGCGCCGATGCTGGCGACCATGCTCGACCGCGTCGACGACGACGACTGCCGCGTCTATGTCGGCACCTACGCCAACGATCCCGCGACAATCGACGCCGCAGCGACGATCGCCGAGCGCGATCCGCGAGTCCGGATCGTTATCAATGCCCGCGCCGGACCGACGACCAAGGCCGATTGCCTCAATTGCCTGTGGTCGGCACTGTTGCGCGAGGAAAAGGCTGAGGATTGGCGCGCGCTCGCGGTGATCTTCCACGACGCCGAGGATGTCGTCCACCGCGATGAGTTGCGCGTACATCGCGCGATGCTGGTCGACCATGACGTGGTGCAATTACCGGTGCGGCCCCTGGTCGACCCGCGATCGCCGTTGGTCGCCGGACACTACATCGACGAGTTCGCCGAAGCGCACGAATTTCGCCTCGTCGCGCGAGGCATGTTGGGGGCACCACTGCCGCTTGCGGGGGTTGGCTGCGCGATCGGGCGCGACTTGCTCGATCGCATCGCGGCGCGGCGCGGCGGCGAGCCGTTCGATGCCGACAGCCTGACCGAGGATTACGAACTGGGGCTGATGAGCGCGACACTGGGCGGGCGGCAGGTATTCGCCCGCGTCCGCGACGCCGCCGGCGAATTGGTAGCGGTGGCCGAATATTTTCCCAGCACCATCCAGACGGCGGTGCGGCAGAAGGCGCGGTGGATGGTCGGGATCGCGCTCGATGGGTGGGATCGGATCGGCTGGGGTCGAGCGGGAGACTGGCGCGACCATTGGATGCGGATGCGCGACCGCCGCGCGCCGCTGGCGATGCTGTTGCTGTTCATCGCCTACGTCGCGCTGGTCGCTTGGGGGGCGTCGCTCGGTCTGCACGCGCTGACGCACACGCCGATGCCCGCGCTCGGCGCGACGATGGCGACGCTGCTGAAGATCAACGGCGCGCTGCTGGTCTGGCGCCTGGCGATGCGGGCATGGTTCACCGGGCGTGCCTATGGGCCGTGGCAAGCGGCGCTGTCGCTGCCGCGCGCGCTGGTCGGCAATTACATCGCGCTGCTCGCGGCGCGACGCGCGCTGTGGCGCTATATCGGTGCGTTGCGGGGCCGGCGGCCGGCCTGGGACAAGACCGCGCATCGCTTCCCCGACGTGGCAAAGACGTGAGCGGCCGCCCGCTGCGGTTCCTGGGCGCGTCACTGGCCGGGTGGGTGGCGATCCGCACGGTGATGCTGTGGCCGGCGCTTGATGCGCCCGCCGCGCTGCCGCATCTGCTTATCCCCAGCGCAAAGGCGGAACCCGACGAGGCCGCCGTCGTGAAGAACGCCCCTCTGCCGATCGTTCCGCACGTCGTGGTCGCCACCGTCAGGTCGGAGGCGGCAACCCCAGTCGTGCCACGGCATATTCTTCCGATCACTGCCGAGCCATCCCCACCATCCAGCCCGATCGCCTTTGCATCGCTCCCCGAGCTTCCGACGCAATCGCGTCCCATCGACCTGATCCCACCGTTCGCCACACCACTCCCCGGCGCTCCGCCATCCCCGCGCCGCCGTTGGAGCGGCAGCGCGTGGCTGGTGGCACGCGACGGCAACGGCCAAGGCGCGAGTTTCGGCGGCGGCCAGCTCGGCGGATCGCAGGCCGGCGTGCGGATCGCCTATGCGATCGATCACGCGCGACGGCTGGCGGTCGTCGGACGGCTGGCCGGGCCGCTGCACGGTGCGGGACGCGAAGCCTCGGTCGGTGTCGAATGGCATCCGACGCGCTTGCCGGTGCGATTCGTCATCGAACGCCGCTTCGCGATCGACGGCGGCAAAGGCGGCCCCGCCGCCGGCGTCATCGCCGGCACCGGTCCCGCGCCGATCGCCTTCGGCTTCGACCTCGAAACCTACGGCCAGGCCGGCGTCATCCACCGTAACCGCGCCGAACCCTTCGCCGAAGGCGCCGCGCGACTCTCCCGCACCGTCATCCGCGCCGGGCGCATCAAGCTCGACCTCGGCATCGGCGGCTGGGGCGCGGCGCAGCGCGATGCGCAACGGTTCGACATCGGGCCGAGCATCGGCGTGACGCTGCCGATCGGCGGCCGGACGGTGCGCGCGATGGCCGATTGGCGCCAGCGGATCGCCGGCCGCGCCAGTCCCGGTTCCGGCCCGACGCTGACGATCGGCGCGGATTTCTGAGCGCGCCCTTGCCGTCGCGGCAAGCAGCGGGATAGACCGGGTCGTGGACCTCTACCTCCCCATCGCCAACATGTCGGTCAACGCGATCGTCATCGTTCTGCTGGGCGGATTCGTCGGCTTGCTGTCGGGGATGTTCGGGGTCGGCGGCGGGTTCCTGACGACGCCGTTGCTCATCATCTACGGCATCCCGCCGACCGTCGCCGCGGCGTCCTCGGCGAGTCAGGTGACCGGCGCCAGCGTGTCGGGCGTGTTCGCGCACCTCGCGCGGCGCGGGGTGGACTTCAAGATGGGCGGGCTGATGGTCGCCGGCGGGTTCGGCGGTTCGCTGGCCGGCGCCTGGATCTTCCGGTTGCTGCAAGCGACGGGGCAGATCGATACCGTGATCGCGGTCATCTACGTGCTGATGCTCGGCTGGATCGGATCGACAATGGCGAGCGAGGCGATCCGCTTCATCCGCGCGACGCGGGCGGGCGAGCGGCCCCGCGCCGCCAAGCGCCGGCATCACCCGCTGGTCGCCGCCCTCCCGTTCCGCACGCGCTTCTATCGCTCCGGCCTCTACATCTCGCCGCTCGCGCCGTTGCTGCTCGGGTTCGGGGTCGGCATCCTCACGATCCTGCTCGGCGTCGGCGGGGGGTTCATCCTGGTTCCGGCGATGATCTACGTGCTCGGCATGGCGACGCAGGTCGTGGTCGGGACCAGCCTGTTCCAGACGCTGTTCGTCACCGCCTGGGCAACGATGGTGCACGCGACGACGACCAAGGCGGTCGACATCGTGCTGGCGGCGCTGCTGCTGCTCGGTTCGGTGATCGGGGCGCAGGTCGGGGCGCGGCTGGCGACCAAGCTGAAACCCGAATATCTCCGTCTGGCGCTGGCCGCGATCGTGCTGCTGGTCGCGCTTCGCATCCTGCTCGGACTGACTTGGCGGCCGGACGAAATCTACTCGGTCGAACTGTCGTGAGGGGCGCCATGCTCGCGCTGGCCCTAACGCCGCTGCTGATGGGACAGGCGCCGGCCGCGAACAAGCCGGTGCTGGTGCCCGACGTATCGCAGCGCGATATCGAGATCGTCTATTCGTTCACCGGGGCCCAGCTACTGCTGTTCGGCGCGATCCTCTATCCCGGCGGGCGGCTGCCCAACGACGACAGACCGAGCGACATCGTCGTCGTCGTGAAGGGCCCGACCGAGTCGATCCTGGTGCGCGAGAAGGAGAAGATCGCCGGCATCTGGGTCAATGCCGCGCGGCTGCGCTACCGTTCGGCGCCGAGCTTCTACGGCCTCGTCTCGTCGCGCCCGATCCGTCGGATCGTCGACGAGCGGACGCGCGCGATCTACGAGCTCGGACTCGACAGCCTGCAGATGTCGCCCGCGTCGAACGCGCCGGCCGACGAGCAGGATCGCTTCGCCGCCGGGCTGGTCGACCTCAAGCGTCGCAACGGCCTCTATTACGAGCGCCCCGGGGCGATCGGCATCAACGAGGGCGTGCTGTACCGCGCACGCATCGACATCCCGGCGCGCGTCCCCGTCGGCCATTACACGGCGGAGACCTTTCTGATCCGCGACGGCCGCGTGCTGGCGGTGGCGACGCGCGACATCCTGATCCGGAAAGCCGGGTTCGAGCGGTTCGTGGCGCGATCGGCGCAGCGCTGGTCGGTGCCGTACGGCCTGGTCGTGGTCGCGTTGTCGGTGCTGTTCGGCTGGGCCGCCGGCTGGGTCGCGCGACATCTCTGACCCGAAACGGGTAGAGTGCCGCCCGGTGCCGCACACCCAATCTTTACGCCTTCGGGCGCATGGGTCGGGATCGATGACGGGGAAGCTATCATGACCGACATGCCGACCGGCGCTGCGTTCGCGCACGCGACGCCAGCGACGCTGCGCCAGATCGGCGCGCTGATCGACATCGCCGGATCGGGCGGCACCGTGCTGCTCGATCGCGAGACCGTCACTGGATATGCCGGCAACGACGACCCGGTGCTCGCCAATGCCGGATCGGTCGGCAGCCAGATCAAGGTGCGCGTCGGCGCGACATGGATGATCGCCAACATCCGCTCGCTGCGGCTGGGCGAGGCCGGCATCCTGGCGCAGATCGACTTCCTGGGCGAGGGCGACGAGGAGCGGCTGACCGGCAAGCTCTACAATTTCCGCCGCGGCGTCACGCGCTATCCCGCCCCCGGCGCCGACGCCTTCCCGGTCTCGACCGCCGACCTCAAGCAGATCTACGGCGCCGACAACCGCGCGCATGTCGAGATCGGCACGGTCTACCCGACTAGCGACATCCGCGCCGCGCTGTACGTCGATGCGATGCTGGGCAAGCATTTCGCGCTGCTCGGCTCGACCGGTACCGGCAAGTCGACCAGCGCCGCGCTGATCCTCCACCGCATCTGCGAACTGGCGCCGCAGGGCCATATCGTGATGGTCGATCCGCACGGCGAATATGCCGCCGCGTTCGACGGCAACGGCGCAATCTACGACGTCGCCAACCTGCAAATGCCGTACTGGCTGATGAACTTCGAGGAGCATTGCGAGGTGTTCGTCACCTCGTCGGGCTCGGAGCGGCAGATCGACGCCGACATCCTGGCCAAATGCCTGCTGATGGCGCGCGGCAAGAGCCGGCTGGGGCAGGAAATCGCCAAGCTGACGGTCGACGCGCCGATCCCGTATCTGCTCAGCGACCTGACCAACCTGATCCAGCTCGAAATGGGCAAGATGGATCGTGCCGGCGACACCGCGCCCTACCTCCGCCTCAAGACCAAGATCGAGGAGATCAAGGCCGACCCGCGCTACGGCTTCATGTTCTCCGGCATGCTGGTCGCGGACACGATGCAGGACTTCATCGGCCGCGTGTTCCGCCTGCCGGGCGGCGGCAAGCCGATCTCGATCATCGACGTGTCGGTCGTGCCGAACGAGATTACCTCGGTGGTCGTCGCGGTGCTGAGCCGGATGGTGTTCGACTTCGCGATCTGGAGCCGCAACGAGCCGCAGCGCCCGATCCTGCTCGTCTGCGAGGAAGCGCACCGCTACATCCCCAACGAGCGCAACGCCGACGGCTCGTCGGTCGGCAAGATCCTGAGCCGCATCGCCAAGGAAGGGCGCAAGTACGGCGTCAGCCTGGGCCTCATCACGCAGCGTCCGTCGGACCTGGCCGAGGGCGTGCTGTCGCAGTGCGGCACGATCATCTCGATGCGGCTCAACAACGATCGCGACCAGGCGTTCGTCCGCGCCGCGATGCCGGAGGGCGCGCGCGGCTTCCTCGACTCGATCCCCGCCTTGCGCAACCGCGAATGCATCATCTGCGGCGAAGGCGTCGCGATTCCGATCCGCGTCGCGTTCGACGGGCTGGAGGAGCACAAGCGTCCGGCCTCGGACGATCCGATCTTCTCCGAACTATGGTGCCAGACCGGCGACGAGGACCAGATCATCGCACGCACCATCCGCCGCTGGCGGTCGCAGGGACGGTAGGGCGAGGCAGCGCTTTAGCGGAGCTAAATCGCGACCAGCCGAGCCCCGGCCGGCGTCGCCCTGGCGACGTCCGACGCGGCTTCGCCGCGGCGCTTACCCGGCCAAACTTGACAAACTTGACGAGGGTACGACCCCCGCCCCGCCGCGAGCTCCCTCGGTCAAACTTGACGAACTTGACGGGGGTAGGACCGCCCGGCCGTCGATCCGGATGGCGTCGCCGGCGCGACGATGCCCGCCTCATTCCAGGGCACCGGTTTTCCGTTCCGCAAGCTGTCAAAGAGCGCCGGCAAACATGCCGGGCGTTGTCCAACATTAGAAGCCGCTTGCCTCGTCGCCCCGGCCCAAGGCCGATGAAGCGGGTCTTGCGCCGACACGCCACCGCCAAGCGGATGACCGTCGATCCGTTCTAGGCCCAATCGACATTCAGCTATGGTGTAGCGTTTCGAGCCACCTATTTCCCGTCATCCCCGCGCAGGCGGGGATCCAGAGTCGCTGGATTAGAGTCTGATCCAGCAAAGCTGGATCGGAGCGGCACCAGCCACGAGAGTGGATCAAACTCTAGCGGTTTTAAGCCGTGGATGCAGCCAGTCTGGATCCCCGCCTGCGCGGGGATGACGAACATGGAAGTGACGTTCACCGGTTAGCTGAATGTCGATCCGTTCTAGCGCTTCCCGCCGACGCGGAGTGCCATCAGCGTGGCGACCTTCGCCTTGAACGCGTGCAACGCGGTGCCGCTCAGCGCCGCCATCTGCGAGAAGGCGAAATTGCGCGGGTTGGCGAGCGCGCCGTTGCGATAGGTCTCGAAGTGGAGGTGCGGGCCGGTCGACAGCCCCGAATTGCCCGAATAGCCGACCAGTTGCCCGCGCGAGACGTGCGCGCCCGGTCGCACCAGCACGCGGCTGAGATGGCCGTAGCCGATCCCGACCGATCCGCCCTGGATACCGATGAAATTGCCGTAGCCGCTGCGCTGCCCGGCCCAGTTCACCGTCCCGTCGATCACCGCATAGACCGGCGAGCCATAGCTGCACGCGACGTCGATGCCCTTGTGCATCCGCCAGTAATCGAGGATCGGATGGAGGCGCATGCCGAACGCCGAGCTGATCCGGCCGCTGCACGGCAGACCGGCGAAACCGTTGCGCTTGGTCTCGCCATTGGCGTCGTACCAGCTGCCATCCCCTGCGGCGGCATCGTCACTCTGGCTCGACCATTTGACGAGCTGGACCTTGCGACCGCCCAGATCGAGCCCGGCATACATCAGCTGCCCCAGCTCGACCTCGCCGGTGGCGGCGCGGCGCTGCTTCACGATGACGTCGAACTTGTCGCCGGTGCCGACGTCGCTGCCGACCGAGATGCGCGTCGCCATCGCCTTCAGGTAATCGGCGGCGGCGCTGGCGGGGACACCGGCCGCGCGCAGCGACTTGAACAGTCCGCCGCTCGCCACGCCCTGGATGCGCAGCGGCGTGTCGTCGACCGCGATCGCGGTGCGCTGCATCGCCAGGCCGTTCGCGGTGCGCGTGAAGGTCAGGCGGAAGTCGAAGGCGGGCTGGAAGCTGAGTTTCTCGATCGGCCGCGGGTCGCTCTTGCGCGCGCGACGGCCGAGCACGCCGTCGAACCGCGTACCGGGGCGAATCTCGTCGACCGGCAGCGCGCCGGAGACGAGCGAGGATATCTGCGCCACGTCGCTCTTCGACGCGCCGGCACGTTGCAGCACGGTGCCCAGGCTGTCGCCGTCGCTGAGCGCGGTGTTGAACGGCACGATCGGACGGTCGGGCGTCTCGGTCAGCGGGCGGACGAAATCGTTCGCCGCCAGCCGCTGGCCGGTATCGGCACCCCAGGCGAGCGGCGCGATCGCCTGCGCGCGGGCATTGTCCCACACCGCGCCCTTCAGCGCCGCCGGCGTCTCGCCGACGATCGGGCGCGCGAAGCCGGGCGACAGCGCATAGGTCGCGCCGAGCAGCGCGGTGCAGGTCGCGAGCCCCCGGAACCAGTCGCGCGAGCCGATCTGCGCGCCGAGATCGGGGGTCCAGTCGATATGCTCGATGGCGATGCGCAGGCGCTCGACCGCGGTCAGTGGCGCCGGATTGGCGAGCGCGACGCTCAGCGACCCCGCGGCCGAACCGCTGGCCTGTTCGAACTGATCGCTACGCAGAAACACGGCGCAAAACGTCCCCAAGCGACTTCGCCGATCCCACCCCGGCGCCGGGCGCAAGGACTGTGGTGCGGCAGGGTTAAAGTCAATTTAACGCGGGGCTTAGAGCGGCACCGTTGCGGCAAACCGTGGTTTGCGAGGGACGGACGCGGGAAAAGTGGGGAACTTTCGGAAAATGCGGGGCGCGAAGGTGACGCTGCCGACGGTCGATCCCAACAACATCGTCACCCTGGCTCACGTCCGGGATGACGACCGCTATCGAATGTCCTTATACCCCTTGGTCGCCGGCTTGCCGCGCAGCATGATCGAGAAATAATTGACGAAATAGATGCTGGCGATCTTCAGGAAGCCCTGTTTCTTCATCCGCCGGCCAGAGGTCGGCATGACGAAGCGCGGGCAGAACAGGACCTTGCCCTGCTGCTTGGCGCGCTTGGCGATATCGACGTCCTCGCCGTAGAATTCGATCGTGCGGTCGAACCCGCCCATCCGTTCCAGCACGTCGCGCGGGATCGCGAAATTGCCGCCGACCATCATCGCCCCGGTCATGTTGTAGATCGGTCGCGCGGCGACGAACCAGCCCGAGGAGATCGCGTTGCGCAACCCGCTGAGGTCGTAGAAGCTGTACGGACCCGACAGGCAGGCGAGGTCGGACCGCTTGCCGAACTCCTCCCAGATCTGTTCGATCCAGCCCGCCGGCGGGTGGGTGTCGGCATCGACATAGGCCAAGATGTCGCCCGTCGCCGTCAGGAAGCCGCGCTGGCGGGCGCGCGTGATGCCCTTTTCGGCCTCGAACACATAGGTCACGGCGGGGTAGCGCTCGACCACCGCCTTGGTCCCGTCGGTGCTGTTATTGTCGACGACGATGATCTCCATCGCCTTGCCCGCGACGTTCGCCATCACCGCGTCGAGGCACGCGGGAAGGTAATCCTCCTCGTTGAAGGCGGGAATGATGAGGCTGATGGTCGGCCTGTGCTGGTCGGTCGCGCCGGACATGCGGATAGTCCGGTGCAGCAAAATCCCGCGAATGACCAGAGCGGATGCGATGTCGCGGCACCGTCTGTCTTGTATCAGCACGGAAAAACTTGTGCTCGGCGCCCCCGCGTCCGATGTTGGCGGCAGTCATGAACGCGTACGATCGGCCGGTCACTGCGGTGCTCGGCCCCACCAACACCGGCAAGACGCACCTCGCGATCGAGCGGATGTGCGGCCATGCCAGCGGGATGATCGGCTTTCCGCTGCGCCTGCTGGCGCGGGAGGTGTACGATCGCGTCGTCGCACTGAAGGGCAAGGACCGGGTCGCGCTCATCACCGGCGAGGAACGCATCGTCCCGCCCGCTGCGCGCTGGTTCCTGTGCACCGCCGAGTCGATGCCGACCGATCGAGAGGTGGGATTCGTCGCGCTGGACGAAGCGCAGTTGGGCGCCGATCCGGAGCGCGGGCACGTCTTCACCGACCGGCTGTTGCGCGCGCGGGGTCGCGACGAGACGATGATCCTGGGGTCGGAGACGCTGCGCCCGATGATCCGCGCGCTGGTGCCGGAGGCGGAGATCGTCGGCCGCCCGCGTTTCTCGACCCTCAGCTATGCCGGCGCGAAGAAGCTGTCGCGGCTGCCCAAGCGATCGGCGATCGTCGCGTTCAGCGCGGAGGAAGTCTATGCCGTCGCCGAGATGCTGCGGCGGCTGCGCGGCGGGGCGGCGGTGGTGATGGGCGCGCTGAGCCCGCGCACCCGCAACGCCCAGGTCGCGATGTTCCAGGCGGGCGAGGTCGATTACCTCGTCGCGACCGACGCGATCGGCATGGGCCTCAACATGGACGTGAGCCACGTCGCCTTCGCCAGCCTGTCGAAATTCGACGGCAAGCGCCAGCGGCGGCTGACCGTCGCCGAGATGGCGCAGATCGCCGGCCGCGCCGGACGGCACCAGCGCGATGGCACGTTCGGCGCGCTGAGCGAGGACGGGCCCGGCGCCTTTACCCCGGAAGAGGTGTTCGCGATCGCGGATCACCGCTTCCCGCCGATCGAGCACCTCTACTGGCGCGAGGGCGAGCCCGATCTCGGCTTGATCGACGCGCTGATCGCCAGCCTGGAACGGCGACCCGACCACCCCGCCCTGCGCGCTGCCCCGCTCGCGGTCGATCTCGGCGTGCTCAAGCGTCTGGCGGAGGAGGATTGGGTGCGCGACCGCGTCCGCTCGCCCGGCATGGTCGCGCGGTTGTGGGCGGCGTGCGGCGTGCCCGATTTCCGCAAGCTCGGCGCCGACCCGCACACGCGGCTGGTCGCGCGCGTGTTCCGCCACCTGAGCGAGGGCGACGGCCACATCCCCGGGCCGTGGTTCGCGAGCGAGGTCGCCCGGCTCGACGACGTGACCGGCGACGTCGAGACGATCGCGGGGCGGATCGCGGCGATCCGCACCTGGGCCTATATCGCGCACCGCAGCGACTGGCTGGCCGACCCGGCGCACTGGGCGGCGCGCGCCGGCGCGGTCGAGGAACGGCTGTCCGACGCGCTCCACGCCGCGCTGACCCAGCGTTTCGTCGACAAGCGCACCACGGTGCTGATGCGCCAGATCGGCAAGGATGCCGGCGCGTTGCCGGTCGTGATCGGCGAGCAGGGCGAAGTGCTGGTCGAGGATCACCCGATCGGGACGCTGGCGGGGTTCACCTTCACCGTGGCGGCGGATGCGCGGGCGGGGGACCGAAGGCTGTTGCTGGCGGCGGCGGAGAAGCGGCTCGGTACGGAATTGGCGCGACGGGCGGGGGAACTGGCGGGGACGAGGGATGGCGACCTTACCCTGGCCGAGCCGGATGCCCGAGCCGATGCCCCATCGAACGCCCCACCCCGGCGAAGGCCTGGGCCCAGGATCGATGACGGTAATGAGGGGCATCGCGCCTCCGCCAAGCCTTCCCAACTGGACCCCGGCATCCGCCGGGGTGGGGTTGAGGGTCCGGGGATCGTGTGGCGCGATTACCCCG
Source organism: Sphingomonas sp. (assembly GCF_017304635.1). Classification (GTDB taxonomy): domain Bacteria; phylum Pseudomonadota; class Alphaproteobacteria; order Sphingomonadales; family Sphingomonadaceae; genus Sphingomonas. The sequence goes on along the minus strand of NZ_JAFKMA010000002.1, from coordinate 94,979 downwards.
TTGCGACGCTCGCCCCCGGCCCTACCCTCGCCCAGCCGCGCGTCGTGCTCGACCGCGCGACCGCGGCGCTCGACCCGGCGGTGCGCAAGCCGGTGCAGGCACGGCTCGAGGCATGGCTCGCGACTCAGCTCGCCCGTCATCTGTCGGTCCTGACCAAGCTCGACGCCTGCCTGCGCGATGCCGCGGCCGGCGGCCCGTTGCGCGCGGTGGCGGGCGCCTTGCTACAAGCCGGCGGCCTCCTCCCCCGTCGTGCGATGGGCGCGCAGGTCGAGGCGCTCGACTCGCCGGCGCGCAAGCGGCTGGCGGCGATGGGCGTGACGATCGGCACGCTCGACGTGTTCGCCCCGGCCCTGCTCAAGCCGGCGCCGGCGGCGTTGCGACGTCAGTTGATGCGGCTCGATGCGGCGCCACGTGAGGGCGCCACCGTCCTGCCGCGCAACGCCCCCGGTGCCGAGCTCGACCATGGCTTCCGCCCGCTCGGCCAGCAGGCGGTGCGGGTCGATCTGGTCGAGCGGATCGCCCGCGCCGCGCACGACGCCCGCGCCAGGGTCGCGAAGCACGGTCGCGCGCCGTTCGTGCTCGACCCCGCGCTTGCAACCTCGATCGGGCTGACCCCGGACACGCTTGCGCGGCTGATGGCGCAGCTCGGGTTCCGCACCGCGCGGCCCGATGCGGAGGGACGCCCGCGCTGGACCTGGGCAGGCATGACGCCCAACGCGAAGCCCACCGCCCCGCCGAAGGACAATGCTTTCGCCGTTCTTGCCGGGATGTTGAATGCCGGGGGATAGGATTCGTCGGAACGGCACCAGCCCGCTCCCCCACCCGACCTCCCACACGGTATCCTGACATGGGAGGTCGGGTGGGGGAGCGGGCTGGTGCCGCCGAACAGACGATGCGCCTCGACAAGTTCCTGTGGTTCGCGCGGATCGTGAAGACGCGCAGCTTCGCGCAAGCCATGGCGGCGCAGGGGCATCTGCGCATCGACGGCCGCCCGGTCGATCGCGCGGCGGCGCCGGTGCGGGTCGGCAACATCCTGACCCTCGCGACGCACCGCGGCAACATCCGCACGTTGCGTATCGACGCGCTACCCGTCCGTCGCGGGCCGCCGAGCGAGGCCGCTACTTGCTATGCCGAGCTCACGGTCGGGGACGGCACCGGCCCGCTCCCCCACCCGGCCGCCCACAAGGTATCCTGAAATGGGCGGCCGGGTGGGGGAGTACTGGGTCTGTCATGCCCCTGGCATGACCGAAACAGCGCGGGGCGCTGTTTCCACGATGCTGGCCAGTGCCGCCGCAAACTAAGAACGTCTCGCATCAAGCGCGGATCGATTGACGCGAGTCGGGCGGGGGCATAGCTAGCCGGCGAGAACGTTTCGAACACGGGGAACCCGCCATGACCTACGTCGTCACCGATGCCTGCATCCGCTGCAAGTATATGGACTGCGTCGAGGTGTGTCCGGTCGATTGCTTCTACGAGGGCGAGAACATGCTCGTCATCAACCCCAGCGAGTGCATCGATTGCGGCGTGTGCGAGCCCGAATGCCCGGCCGAGGCGATCCTGCCCGACACCGAAAGCGGGCTGGAAAAGTGGCTCGAGCTCAACAACACGTTCAGCGCGCAATGGCCCAACGTGACGCGCAAGAACGACCAGACCCCCGCCGATGCCGACGAGCACAAGGGCGAAGAGGGGAAGTATGACAAGTATTTTTCGGCTGAGCCGGGGCAAGGCGACTGAGCTCGACCGAGACGATTAGCATGAGCTAATCGGCGTCTCGCGGGCGAGCCCGGCCGGCGGACGCGCATCGCGCGATCCGGCCGACGACAGCGGCTTTGCCGCTGGCGCATCCTTCGCAGGCGTTACCCTCCAACACTGCAAGTTTTCCCGCGCAAGCGGGAGCCCAGAGCCACAAGCGGCGTCGCGGGAAATCTTGGATTCCCGCTTTCGCGGGAATACGGGCTGAGTAGCCCCCCTTGTTTAACACGCGACGGCGGCAAAGCCGCCGTCGGAAGGATTCGCTGGCGCGACCCTCCGGCCGCGCCGGATCGCGCGCCGGATCGCGCGCCGCCGAATAGCGTGCGCTATTCGCCTCGATCCGGCTGGTAATTTTATTACGAAGGTGTTAAATAGGTCAGGACGAGAGTCCGATTCTCTCGGTGGAGACACACCCATCTGACCATGCCCCGCCGGCGCCTCCCAGGTAGCCGGGACTGCGGGCCAATATCAAGAAAGGTTGCACGTACATGGCTGCCAAGGCGCTGTCCTTCGATGTCGGCGATTATGTCGTTTACCCCAAGCACGGTGTCGGCCGTGTCGTCGAGCTGCTGAAACAGGAAATCGCGGGGATGCAGCTCGAACTCTACGTGCTGCGCTTCGAGAAGGAGCGCATGACGCTCCGCGTGCCGACCAACAAGGCCGAAAGCGTCGGCATGCGCAAATTGTCGTCCGACAAGACGATGAAGGAAGCGATGGAGACGCTGAAGGGCAAGCCCAAGGTCAAGCGCACCATGTGGTCGCGCCGCGCGCAGGAATATGAAGCGAAGATCAATTCGGGCGACCTGGTGTCGATCGCCGAAGTGGTCCGCGACCTGTTCCGCGCCGAGGACCAGCCCGAGCAGAGCTATTCCGAACGCCAGATCTTCGAAGCGGCGGCCAGCCGCCTCGCCCGCGAACTCGGCGCGATGGAAGAGACCGACGAGAAGGGCGCGCTGGAGAAGATCCTCGACATCCTGCGCAAGGCCGCGGCGATCTGGAACAAGGACAAGGTGCCGGCGTAACGCGCCAGGCGTCCCTCGGATTGCGTCAGCAATTCGAGGAGTCGCCAAGCCGGGCAGCGGCGGCGCGCAGCGCCACCGTCTGACCGCTTGGCATCAAGGGGCGGTCCCGCGGGGCCGCCCTTTTCGTTTGCCCGGCACGCCCACCTCGTCATTGCGAGGAGCGACGCGACGCGGCAACCCAGCGCATCGCGCGGGACGCCGGATTGCTTCGCTACGCTCGCAATGACGGTATCGAGCTCGGCCAGAAGGCGCGCGTTTACACTCGTAATCATTTTTGTTTACAGGCGTAATCATCGCTATTAGGATCGCGGCATCACCACGCTCCGGGAGACCAACGATGCGCCTGTTACCCCTCCTCGCTCTGCCCCTGCTCGCGACCGCGGCGATCGCCGCTGGCGACTCCGACGACCGCGGCCCCGGCCTGCCGGGCGAGCGTCAGGGCGACGCGACCGCCTATCGCGCCGCCGGTTTCGATCGCATCGGTTTCGGCCTCGCCGGCGGAATCGAGGTGCGGGTCGGGCCGGCCTTCTCGGTCCTTGCGACCGGCCCCGCCGCCGCCTTCGCCAATTTGCGCGTCACCAGCGAACGCGGCTCGCTCAACATCGCCCGCCGCTTCCGCGATCGCGACAGCGACCGCCAGCTCGAACGCCAGGTCCGCTTCGTCGTCACGCTGCCGCGCCTGACCGGGGTCGCGCTCGGCGGGTCGGGGCGGATGACGGTCGACCGCGTCACCGGCGGCGCGTTCGACGCCGCGCTCGGCGGATCGGGCACGATCGCGCTGGGCACGTTGCAGGTCGATCGCGCGGAAATCTCGATCGGCGGGTCGGGCAACGTCGCCGTGCAGGGTTCGGCGCGCAGCCTCAAGGTCAGCCTGGGCGGTTCCGGCAATCTGCAAGCGGCCGGGCTCCGCGCCGCGCAAGCCAGCGTGTCGAGCGCCGGCTCGGGCGGCATCCGCGCCACCGTCGACGGACCGGCCGACGTGTCGGTGGTCGGCAGCGGCACGGTCGACCTGGGCCCGCGCGCGCAATGCCGCGTCAGCCGGCTGGGCAAGGCGCAGGTCCGCTGCGCAGGCGAGGGGTTGACGCGGCCCTTGCGTGTGTTATCGTAGCAACACACGCTTCGGAAGGAACTGCCATGCGCGCGCTTGCCCTGATCGCCCTCGCCTCGCTCGCCGCCTGTTCCAACGGCAGCGACGCCAGGAGCAGCGGCACGGGCGGCGCGCGCACCTTCGCGGTCGACGGGTTCAGCGCGGTCGAATCGAGCGGCCCCGACGATGTCGACGTCCGCGTCGGATCGGGCTTCTCGATCCGGGCCGAGGGCGATCCGAAAGTGCTCGACCGGCTGGAGATCGCCCGCAACGGCGACACGCTGACGGTGCGACGCAAGTCGGGCCTCGGCTGGAGCTGGGGCGGCGATCGTGGCGCGAAGGTCTTCATCACCATGCCGCGGATCACCGCCGCGCGCCTGACCGGCTCTGGCGACATGGCGATCGACCATGTCGAGGGCGACGGTTTCGATGCCGAGGGCACGGGGTCGGGCGACCTGACGGTCGGCTCGATCACCGTCCAGCACGCCGCGTTCGGCCTCACCGGATCGGGCAGCATCACCGCCGCCGGGACCGCGCGGACGGGGACGATGTCGATCACCGGTTCGGGCGATATCGACGCGGCAAAGCTGAAGTTCGGCGAAGCGAAGGTCGACGTCATGGGCTCCGGCGGGGTGACCGCGATCGTTGCCGGCCCGGCCAAGGTGAATGTGATGGGATCGGGCGACGTGACGCTGACCGGCGGCGCCAAGTGCACGACGAGCAAGATGGGATCGGGCGACATCAGCTGTAGCTGAGGAATCGTCCTATCTGATTGTCGTTCGAGTTCACCGATCGCTGTCGGCTTTCCACCCCGGCGAAGGCCGGGGGCCAGACGGCGAGCGATCGTGATGTACGTTGTGCGTCGTTACTCAAGCCCCCCGACTGGACCCCGGCCTTCGCCAGGTCGGCGTGGATTTACGGGCTGGAACGCGCTCAAGCCGGATCGACGTTCGACGGTCATCGTCCCGCCAATACCCCGTCACCCCGGCCCTGTACGGCTGCATCGATCCGGTGCTTCCCCTTGCCTAACCCCGCGAACATGCGATGCTGCGGTCCATGAACCGCGCCCTCGCCTTTCTCCCCCTGCTCGCCCTCGCCGCCCCCGCTGTGGCGGCCGACCGCTCGTTCGTCGTCACCAATTTCGACCGCGTCCGCGTCGACGGCCCGTTCGAGGTGCGCGTCGTGGTCGGCGGCAACAGCGCCAAGGCGAGCGCATCGGGCGATACGCGGTCGCTCGCCGCGCTCGACGTGCAGGTGCAGGGAACGACCCTCGTCGTCCGCCGCGCCGTCGATGGCTGGGGCGAGCAGGGCCGGACCCCGGGCCCGGCGCCGATCGTGACGCTGACCGTGCCCGACCTTCACGGCGCCAGCGTGATCGGCGGCGGCAAGCTGGCGATCGCGGGGCAGGTGCGCGGCCAGCGTGTCGATTTCACGGTGACCGGCAACGGCTCGGTCGCGGCGAGTGCGATCGACGCCGACCAGCTGATCGTGACGCTGATCGGCGCGGGCACCGCGACGTTGGGCGGCAAGGCGGCGAGCGCGCGGCTGCTGACCAACGGCAGCGGGGTGATCGCCGCGATGCCGCTCGTCGTCGGTGACCTGACCGTGCGGCTCGACGGGCCGGGAGAGACGCAGGTGAGCGCGCGCTACACCGCCAACGTCACCACCACCGGGCTCGGGCGGATCGTCGTCGGCGGCTCGCCGAAATGCGTGACGAAGGCGCCGGCGGGCGGGCCGGTACAATGCGGGGCGGGCGACCGGCAGTGACCGGGTCGGATTTCAGCATTCGGCGTCGGGCTATTTAAAGCAACGCCGTCACCCCGGCCTCGTGCCGGGGTCCACTTGGCGGCTTTCCTTGGCGCTGGATGATCTAGCGATGTGCAAGCGGCTTGGCGGACCCCGGCACAAGGCCGGGGTGACGACCCTGTTTTCGGTACCGGGTGCCCACGGTTGGGCCTCGACGCGTCCTAGATCAGCGCCAGTTCCGCCAGCCGTCCGACCAGATCGGGCGGCAGCATCCCGACGCCCTCGCTCCCCGCACCCAAGTCGCGCGGCGCGTCGGCGTCCTCCAGATACCGCCAGCCCTGATGCGCGCGCTTCGGCCGCGCTTCGACCAGCACCAGCCGCGGGTCGAGCCGGATCGCCACGCGCCCACCCTCCAGCTCGCCGAACCCGACGATCGGCGACCGCGCGACGAGCTGGTGCTTGAGGATCCAGAACAGCGAGCCCTGCCCTGCCACCTCCTGCCAGCGCTTGGGCAGGTAGCGCGTGCCGAGCTCGTAGGGCGGCTGCCCCTCCCGCGCCTTCCAGCGCGCGACGAACTGGTCGAGATTGGCGACCCCGAACGCGACCTTGGTGAGATGGAGCGGCATCGTCCCCAGATGGGTGATGGCGTTTGCGTCGGCAAGGCACGGCACCGGCCCGCGCGCCCACCCGACCGCCCATAAGATACGATGTCTGGGCGGTCGGGTGGGGGCGCGGGCCGGTGCCGTGCGCCTCAACGCACGGAAACCTAGCCCCCCAGCCCCCACAACGAGGCGAGGCCGAGGAACGAGAAGAAGCCCATCACGTCGGTCATCGTCGTCACGAACACCGCCGACGAGACCGCCGGGTCGATGTTCATCTTGTCGAGCGTCACCGGCACGATCACTCCGACCAGCCCGGCGACCAGGCTGTTTATCATCATCGCCAGCGCGAACACGATCGCGAGCTGGGCATTGCCGAGGATCAGGTAGCTGCCGAGCGCCCCCACCACCCCGAGCGCCAGCCCGTTGAACAACGCGATGCGGAACTCGCGGAACAGCATCCACGCGGTGTTCGAACTGGTGAGCTGGTTGGTCGCGAGCGCGCGCACCACCACCGCCAGCGTCTGCGTCCCGGCATTGCCGCCCAGCGCCGACACGATCGGCATCAGCGCGGCGAGTAGCGCGAACCGCGCGATCTCCCCCTGGAACAGCCCCACGACCGAGGCGGAGCAGATCGTCGCGCCGAGATTGATGACCAGCCAGACTACGCGCGTACGTACGGTCAGCCGGATCGGCTCGTTGATGTCGCCCTCGCCCGCGCCAGACAGCAGGGTGATGTCCTCGCCCGCTTCCTGCTGGATGATGTGGACGATGTCGTCGACCGTTATCATCCCGACCAGCCGGCCGGCGCCGTCGACCACCGCGGCCGAGATCAGCGCGTATTTCTGGAAGCGGAGCGCCACCTCCTCCTGGTCCATGTCGACCGCGATCAGCGTCTGTTCGCGCCGCATCACGTCGGCGATGGCGACGCGGCGCGGGGTGCGCAGGATCCACGACAGCTGGCAGGTGCCGACCGGCTTGTGCCCCGGATCGACGACGAAGATTTCCCAGAAATCGGTGGTCAGCTCGTCATGGCCGCGCAGATAGTCGATCGCGTCGCCGACGGTCCAATGCTCGGGCACCGCGACCAGGTCGCGCTGCATCAGGCGGCCGGCGGATTCCTCGGGATAGCTGAGCGCTTCCTCGATCGCGGCGCGATCGTCGGGCTCCATCGCGCGCAGGACCTCGCGCTGGTCCTCCGGCTCCATGTCCTCGATGATCGCGACGGCGTCGTCGGTATCGAGTTCGGACGCGATGTCCGCGACTTCCTGCGGCTCGAGTGCGTCGATCAGGTCCTCGCGGACGTAATCGTTCATCTCCGCGAACACGTCGGCGTCGAGCAGGTCGCGCAACGCCTTCGCCAGCGGCCCGCGATCCTCGTGCGGGGTCAGCTCGAACAGGTCGGCGATGTCGGCGGGATGGAGCGGCTCGACCAGCGCGTGCGCGGCGTCGGCGTTGCCGGCCTCGACCGCGTCGAGCACCGCGGACACGAATTCCGGCTTCAGCCGGTCGTCCTCGTCCAGCTGGTCGTTGGGATTATCGAGCTCGGTCGCGCCCTCGCCGAGCGCCAGTTCGGTCTCGCTCATCGTCTGACCTTGGTTCGGGCGTCGGAAGCTCCATATCGGGGCCGTTAGCCCCATTCTCCGGGGTTTGCCAGCACCGAACGGCGCCGCTAGGGCACCGCCAACCGATTAATCGATGGAGTGACGACGATGGCCGACGCGCCCGAAACACTGACCCTGACGCTCGACACCGGCAATGGCGAGGGCGGCGACGTCGTCATCAAGCTGCGCCCCGACCTCGCGCCCCGCCATGTGGAGCAGATCGCGGCGCTGGCCAACGAAGGCTTCTATGACGGCGTGCCGTTCCACCGCGTCATCCCCGGCTTCATGGCGCAGGGCGGCGACGGCGGGAACCACAACGGCACCGGCGGCTCGACCAAGCCCAACATCCCGCAGGAGTTCAGCCGCGAGCCGCACGTTCGCGGCACCGCGTCCATGGCGCGGACCAACGACCCGAACTCGGCCAACAGCCAGTTCTTCATCTGCTTCGACGACGCGCGTTTCCTCGACGGCCAGTACACCGTGTGGGGCCAGGTCGAGAGCGGCATGGAGCATATCGACGCGCTGCCCAAGGGCGAGCCGCCGCGCGAGCCGGGCAAGATCGTGAAGGCGGTGGCCGCCTAGTCGCGAAGCCGACAGCTGCCAGCCACCACCTCGGCCGCCGCGCGCAGCGCGGCCGCTCCGATAGGCGCGACATGGCCGTATCTAACGAAAATGGCGGGGCGTTCGCGTCCCGCCATTTTCGGTGGTGCCGGCCGCTGCCGGGCCCTCAGGTCGCCTTCATGTTGGACGACACGTTGTTGAAGGTCGTCTTGAGCTTGTTGCCCAGACCCTGCATCGCCGCGATCGCCGCGACGGCGATCAGCGCGGCGATCAGACCGTATTCGATCGCGGTCGCCGCGCGCGTATTGCGCAACAGCTGAAGAAGAATATGCACGATTACCCCCTTTATGGTTTGTGCGGGGGACGCTAGCCGCCCAATCGTTAACGCTTCGGCCGGATCGTGACCGCCGATATACCCTAAATGGGCGCACCGAGCGTTTCGACCAACCAGTCGTGGAACAGCCTGATGTGCTTCTGCTGCATCGCGCGCGGGCGGCACACGAACCAATAGCTGTACGGGCTCGGCACCGCGATATCGTACAGGCGGACGAGGCGCGGGTCGTGCGCTTCGTCGAAATGGCTGGCGTGCATGAACGCGACGCCCAGCCCCTGCGCCGCCGCCTCCAGCATCAGCGCGCCCGAATCGAAATGGTCGATCGCCAGCGGTTCGAGCTCGTCGAACCCCGCGGCGTGGCGCCACGCGCTGAACGTGTCGGGCATGTCGCGGTGGATCAGCGCGGTCAGCCCCTCCAGCTGTTCGGGCCGAGTCACCGGGTCGGGCCCGTCGAGCAGCCGCCGCGCACCGATCGCATAGACCTGGTCGTGGTCGAGCCGCTTGGCATAGAGGCTGGGATCGGGGTCGCGGGCGAGCGCGATCGCGACGTCGAGGCCGTCGCCGACCCGCGCCATGTTGTGCCCCGCCGTGTCGATGTCGAGATGGAGCTGCGGATGTTTCGCGCGCAGCTCGGCCAGATGCGGGAAGATCCGCTGCTGCGCGAACAGCGGCAATACGCCGAGCCGGATGCGCTCGACCTCGACCCCGCTGGTCATCGATTCGACCGCGTCGGTCAGCCGGTCGAGCGCCGGCGCGATCTGTTGCAGCAACTTGTCGCCATCGGCGTTGAGCGCGACCGCCTGGTGCCGGCGTTCGAACAACGGCTTGCCGATGAAGCGTTCGAGCGCCTGGATCCGCCGGCTGAGCGCCGGCGCCGACAGCGCCAGTTCCTGCGCGGCGGCCTTGATCGATCCGGTACGCGCGACCTGAACGAACGCCTCGATCGCGGTCAGCGGCGGCAAGCGACGCATGTCCCATCCTCTTCATTGTGCGACGCGTCACGATCGCGCCGCCGGCATGTGAGCGTTAACCGCTCATCACTCGCCACCGATCATACGCATGCAAAAACTGCATGCAAACGGTTTCTTTTCGCACTTGCACAAAAACATGCCGCACTGCACATAGAGCAGGCCTTTCAGGCATCCTCTCCTAAAAACTTTTCCGGCCGGGCGGCAACGCCCGGCCTTTTTTTGTCTCCGCCACCCGGCGCGCCGCCCCGGCGCCCTCGCATCGCGGGAACCGCGACGCTATCTCGATCGCTCGATATCCTTCAACCCAGCGAGATCCCCCATGGCCGACGGCGCCGACGCCCCCACCCATAAGCTGCAAGTCGCCAATGCCCGGCCGGAGGATAGCGGTCGCGGGCTCGCCCACGTGCCGCGCGCGCTGATGGCCACGCTCGGCATCGGCGAGGGCGACGTGATCGCGATCGTCGGCAAGTCCACCACGCCCGCGCGGGCCGTCGCCCCCTATAGCGAGGACGAGGGCCTCGAACTGGTCCGCATCGACGGGCTGCAACGCGCCAATGCCGGGGTCGGGTCGGGCGATTATGTCGAGGTGCGCAAGGCGGAGGTGAAGCCAGCGACGCGCGTCGTGCTGGCGCCGGCACAGCAGAACCTGCGGTTGCAGGGGTCGACCGCCGCGCTCCACCGCACCTTCCTTGGCCGGCCAGTGTGCCAGGGCGACGTCGTCGCGACCGCCGGCCAGCAGCGGATCGACCCGGGCAGCATGCCGCCCAACGTCGCGCAATATATGAACGCGCCGGCCTATGCGTTGCAGGAGGTCCGGCTGGCGGTAGTGGCTACTATCCCCAAGGGTATCGTCCAGATCGACCAGAATACCGAGATCGAGCTTCGCCCCGAGTACGAGGAGCCGAAGGACGCGCGCCGCGCCGACGTCACCTATGACGATATCGGCGGCATGGCCGACACGATCGACCAGTTGCGCGAGATGGTCGAACTGCCACTCCGCTATCCCGAACTGTTCCAGCGGCTCGGCGTCGAACCGCCCAAGGGGCTGCTGCTCTACGGCCCGCCCGGCACCGGCAAGACGCGGCTGGCGCGCGCGGTCGCCAACGAATCCGACGCGCAATTCTTCCTCATCAACGGGCCGGAGATCATGGGATCGGCCTATGGCGAGAGCGAGGGCCGGCTGCGCTCGATCTTCGAGGAAGCGACCAAGAACGCGCCGTCGATCGTGTTCATCGACGAGATCGATTCGATCGCGCCCAAACGCGGCAACGTGTCGGGCGAAGCGGAGAAACGGCTGGTCGCGCAATTGCTGACGCTGATGGACGGGCTGGAGGCGCGCGCCAATCTGGTCGTGATCGCCGCCACCAATCGGCCCGAGGCGGTCGATGAAGCGCTGCGCCGGCCCGGCCGGTTCGACCGCGAGATCGTCGTCGGCGTGCCCGACGAGCGCGGGCGGCGCGAGATTCTGGGGATCCACACCCGCGGCATGCCGATCGGCGACAAGGTCGATCTGGATGAACTGGCGCGCACGACCTACGGCTTCGTCGGCGCCGATCTCGCGGCCTTGGCGCGCGAAGCGGCGATCGAGGCGGTGCGGCGGATCATGCCCAGGCTGAACCTCGAGGAGCGCACGATCCCGGCCGACGTGCTGGAAACGCTGGCGGTGACGCGCGAGGATTTCCTCGGCGCGCTGAAGCGCGTCCAGCCATCGGCGATGCGCGAGGTGATGGTCGAGGCGCCGCGCGTCCGGTGGGAGGATGTCGGCGGGCTCGACGACGCGCAGATGCGGCTGAAGGAAGGCGTCGAACTGCCGCTCAAGGATCCCGACGCGTTCCGCCGCCTCGGCATTCGCCCGGCCAAGGGCTTCCTGCTCTACGGCCCGCCCGGCACCGGCAAGACGCTGCTGGCCAAGGCCGTCGCGCGCGAGGCGGAGGCGAACTTCATCTCGACCAAGTCCAGCGACCTGCTCAGCAAATGGTATGGCGAGAGCGAGCAGCAGATCGCCAAATTGTTCGCCCGCGCCCGCCAGGTCGCGCCGACGGTGATCTTCATCGACGAACTCGACAGCCTGGTCCCCGCGCGCGGCGGCGGGCTTGGCGAGCCGCAAGTGACCGAGCGCGTCGTCAACACGATCCTGGCCGAAATGGACGGGCTGGAGGAATTGCAGTCGGTCGTGGTGATCGGCGCGACCAACCGCCCCAACCTGGTCGATCCCGCATTGCTCCGTCCCGGACGGTTCGACGAGCTGATCTATGTCGGCGTGCCCGATCGCGACGGGCGTCGGCGCATCCTGTCGATCCAGACCGCGAAGATGCCGCTGGCCGACGATGTCGACCTCGACGCGATGGCGGCGCGGACCGAACGCTTCACCGGCGCCGATCTGGAGGACCTGACTCGCCGCGCCGGGCTGGTCGCATTGCGCAGCAGCCTCGACGCGAAGGTGGTGACGATGGCGGATTTCGAAACCGCGCTGACCGATTCCCGCGCCTCGGTCACGGCCGAGATGGAACGCGACTACGAACAGATGGCGTCGCGCCTGAAACAGGACGCCGCCGCCCTGCAACCGATCGGCTTCATCGCGCCGGGCCAGTTGCGGCCGCACGGACCGAAGGGAGTGGACTGAGTGGCCGACCCCACGATCCTGATCGTCGGCGCGTCGCGCGGGCTCGGCCTGGCGATCGCCACCGAGTTCGCGCATCGCGGCTGGCACGTGATCGGCACGGTGCGCGGCGATGCCCGCACCGAGCTGCATGCGCTGGCCGACACCCATCCCGGACGGATCGAGATCGAGCGGCTCGATATCAACGCACCCGACCAGCTCGCTGCCCTGCGCGAGCGGCTGCACGGGCGAGCGATCGACATCCTGTTCGTCAATGCCGGCATCGCCACGCGCGCGCCTTTCGCAGCGATCGAGGCGGTCGACGCGGACGAATTCGCCCGCGTGATGCTGACCAATGCCTACAGCCCGATGCGCGTCGTCGCCGCGTTGAGCGACTTGCTGCCCGGCGACGGCCTGATCGGCGTCATGTCGTCGGGCCAGGGCAGCATCGCCGACAACAAGGGCGGCAACGATGTCTACCGCGCGAGCAAGGCGGCGCTCAACATGCTGATGCAGAGCTATGCCGTGCGGCCCGAACAGTCGGCGCGCGCCTTGCTGTTGCTGGCGCCGGGATGGATCCGCACCGACCTCGGCGGCGACAAGGCGCCCTACACGGTGGAGGACAGCGCGCCGATCCTCGCCGATCTGCTCGTCGGGCAACGCGGCAAGCCGGGACTCGCCTATCTCGATCGCTTCGGGAAGACCGTGCCGTGGTAGCTCAGCGCGGCTTTTTCGGCAGCGCCAGCGCGCAGTAGACCGCCAGCACCACGCACGCGGCGCCCGCCGTCAGGTACGGCAGCGAGTGCTGCGCCTCGTACAGGCCGACGCCGATCGACGGGCCGAGCACGAAGCTGGCGCCGTTCACGCTGGTCACCTTGCCCGCGACCGACCCTTGCGCGTCGGGGCCGACCGCGAGACTCGATCCGGCGGTGAAGGCGGGCCGGGTGAAGCCGAAGCCGATGCTGGCCAGCGCATAGGCCGTCGCGATGCCGTAGAGCGAGGTCGCGATCCCGGTCAGCGCGCATCCCGCCGCGCCGACCACCAGTCCGGCCAGCATCATCCGCCGCGGCGTCAGGTCGAGCAGCGGGATCAGCCCCCATTGTACCAGCAGCGACGCCCCCGCCCCCATCATCAGGACGATGCCGGTCGGCGGCAGCGCATCGGCGGGCGCGAGGTGCAGCCGGTCGATCACCAGGAAACCGATCGCCTGCCCTGACATCACCTGCGCATGGCCGAACACCAGCCCCGCGATCATCCAGCCGCGCACGCGCGGATCGAGGAAGCCGACCTTCTCGCTCGTCGGCGCGGTCGCGGCGGTGATGCTGGCGCCCGACGACTGCCCGCCGATCGACGGATAGGCATTGGCGGCGCCGTGGCTGCCCGGCGTTTCCAGCAGCGCTTCGGTCCGGTCGTCGGGCAATATCTGCCGCACGGCCACGACCATCGCCGCGCCGAACACGGCGAACAGGAACGCCGGACCGGACAGGCCGATCGTCACCGCGCCGATACTGCCGAGCACCAGATAGGGCGCGATCGCCGGGCCCAGGATCGTGCCCAGCCCGAATGCCGATCCGAGCAGGGTCAGCGCCTTGGTCCGCTCCTCGTTCGTCGTGCGTCCGGCGACGATCGCCTGCACCGCCGGCGGCGCCGCCGACCCCAGGCTGCCGTAGATCAACCGCCCGAGGATGAAGAGCAGGAACGCCGCCGTCCCGCCGATCCAGCCGTTGATCCCGGCGAGCAGGAACGTGCCGCACAGCGTCAGCGACACCGCGAACCCGCCGACGCCGAGCAGGATCATCGCGCGCCGCCCCTGTCGGTCCGACCGGTTGGCCCAGAACGGCGCGGCGATCACCCACAGCAATGCCGACACCGAAAACGCCGCCGCCACCGCATTGTCGCGGACGTGGAGCGACCGCCCGATCGCCGGCAGCACCGATTGCAGCGCGGTGTTGCCCGCCGCGATCGTCAGCATCACCAGGAACAGCAACGCGAAGTCGCGGTCGAACCGCCGCGTCCGGCCGATCACGACCGCCGCCAGTCGTAGCTGCGCTCGATCCGCGCGACGTGAAGCGAATAGGATCGATACCACACGCCCCGCCCGCGCTCGCGGATGGCGGTATGCCGCGGCTCCTTGCGCCACGCCACCGCCGCCGCCTCGTCCGCCCAATAGGACACGGTGATGCCGATCCCGTCGCCCCCACGCGCGCCGTCGATCCCGCGATAGCCGGGCTGCGTCGCCGCCAGCCGCTCCATCGCGTCGGCCGCCGCGGCATAGCCCGCGGCATCGTCGCCGGTCAGGTCCGACACGAAGATCACGGCGATTTCCCCGGCCGGTCGCTGCGTCATCGCATCCCGATGGACGCACGCGGGGCACGGTGCAACCCGCCTTGCCACGGAAACGCTTGATCGATCGTTCGCGCTTTGCGACAGGGCCCGCTTGCCGTAAGGCGCGTCGCGGCGAACGCTTAAGGAATCCCATGAACCACCAACGCCTTGCCCTCGACAACAAAGCGACGCGTCCGCGCAAATTGCCGTCGCCCTGGGCGATGTTCCTGAGCGGGTTCCTGAAGCGTCCGCGCATGGTCGGATCGGTGATCGCGTCGACCAAGACGCTCATCAACACGATGCTGAAACGAGTCGACTGGGCGAATACCAAGCTGTTCGTGGAGTACGGCCCCGGCGTCGGCACGTACACGCAGGCGATCCTCGACCGGCTGGCGCCCGATGGCACCTATCTCGCGATCGACACCAACCCCGACTTCATCGAATATCTGCGGCTGAAATTCACCGACTCGCGGTTCGTGCCGGTGCTCGGGTCGGCGGAGGACGTCGAGAAGATCGTCGCCGATCATGGCTTCGAGAAGGCCGACTACGTGCTGTCCGGCCTGCCCTTCTCCACCCTGCCCAAGGGTGTCGCGCCCGCGATCGCCGCCGCCACGCACCGCGTGCTGAAGCCGGGCGGCGCGTTCCTGGTCTATCAGTTCCGCCCCAAGGTGCGCGACTTCCTGGAGCCGCACTGGTCGAACATCGACTATTCGATCGAATGGATCGCGATCCCGCCGAGCCACAATTTCTGGGCGTGGAAGGACGCCGAGGACCAGGCGGCGTGAGTTTTTGAAACGCGCTTAGGCGCGTTTGACGGTGCCGGCCCGCTCCTCCACCCGACCGCCCAGGCATCGTATCCTATGGGCGGTCGGGGGGGGGAGCGGGCCGGCACCGTTTCGGAACTCGCCCTTCCGCGAGTTCCGCCAAAACTACCGCGCGCGACGGCGTCGTTCGTGGCCGAAGTTCAGGCTGCGGGTGATGTTGTAGTCGAGTACCGTCATCACGAAGAACGCCGCCGCCTGCTTGACGCGCATCCAGAGACTCGTGCGCTCCTTGTACAGCGCGGGCGTGATCCGCTCCGAATTGGCGATCTCGCCATCGACGTAGGAGCGGACATACGCGGCGAACCCCGCATCCTCGATCCGCAGCATCAGCTCCAGATTCAGGAACAGGCTGCGGATGTCGTAATTGGCCGAGCCGAGATACACCACGTCGTCGATCACGAAGAGCTTCGTGTGCAGCTTGGTCGGCTGGTATTCCCAAATCTCGACCCGCTTGCGCAGCAGCCCGGCATAAGTGAAGCGCGACGCCCAGATCGCGGCGCCGTGATCGTTCTTTGACGCCAGCACGACCCGTGCCGTGCCCCGCATCCCCAGCCGATCGAGCCGCCGCAACATCCCCGGGCTCGGCGCGAAATAGGCGCTGATGAGGTCGGCGCGGCTGGCCTGGCGGAGATCGTCGCGAAGAGACCGCGCCCAGGGCGACGGCCGGCTGAACGGCCCGCCGAACAGCCAGCGCGTCGTGCCCTGCGCCTGGCTCCACTGACGCAGCACCGCGCGCAGGTCGCGCAGCGGCGGCTGCTCGCGCTTCGCCCACGCGTCGAGCCCGTCGAAATAGCCCGCCAGGTGCGTCGCCGCGGGCCCCTCGACATAGACGCCCAGGTCGCGCCAGCCCTGTTCGGCGATCGTCCGGAAATAGGCGTCCTCGATATTGAACCCGCCGATGATCGCACGGGCATCGTCGGCCAGCGCCAGCTTCTGGTGGTTGCGCAACAGATAGCGCCGCCCCCAGCGCGGCACGAAGCGGCAGACATTGACGCCGGCCGCGCTCAGCGGTTCGAAGAAGCGATGCGCCTGGGCATGTTCGCTGCCCATGCCGTCGACGATCAGCCGTACCGTGACGCCGCGCCGGGCCGCATCGATCAGCGCGGCGCGCACCTTCGCCCCCGCGTCGTCGTCGACATAGATGTAATAGAGGATGCGAAGCGAGTGCTTCGCCCCCGCGATCAGGTCGAGCAACGCGGCCAGCCGCTCCGGCCCGTCGGTGATGAGCCGCAGCGTGTCGCCGTCGATCGTGAAGCTGGGTTCGCCGGGCATGGCCTCTCTATCGCCGGGCAGATCGCCACGGGCAAGCGATCCGCATCAATCCCATGGCGCCACCGAAACGATCGCGGCCGACCCCGCGATTTCCTTGACTCCGCACCCCGCATTGCCCTACGCGCCCCAGCTTCCCATATTCCGGTTTTTCGTGAAGGATCAGCGTTCATGGCGCGCGTCACCGTCGAAGATTGCGTCGACAAGGTTTCCAACCGTTTCGACCTGGTGCTGTTCGCGGCCCAGCGCGCCCGCCAGATCTCGGGCGGCGCCGACCTGACGATCGATCGCGATCGCGACAAGAACCCGGTCGTCGCGCTGCGCGAGATCGCCGAGGAGACGGTCCGCCCCGACCACCTGCAGGAAGCCGTCGTGAGCTCGATGCAGAAGGTGCAGATGGACGACGACGACACGCCGGACGAAGTCGGCTCGCTGTCGCAGTCGGCCGAAGCCCTCCGCCTGACCGCCGCCGCCCCGCCGCGCAACCAGAACCTGGGCGCGGATTACGACGGCTAAGGCAACGGATTAGCGCAAGCTAATCCGTGTCCCGGCCTTAGCCCGGCCGGCAGGTCGCGCCAGCGAACCCGACCGACGACGCGGCTTTGCCGCGTCGCCGCCCGCTATCCAAATCCCTGCGAACTAGCCTCGCTAGGCCCCCCACCCCCCAAAGTTGACAAACTTGACGGGGGTAGCGCCGCGTCAGCGTCGACGCCGCTTGCGCGCGGCGGGTTCGTCGGCCGCCATCGCCTCGCGCCGCTCCGCCGCCGCCGCATGGCCTTCGGGGTCGGCCTCCATCTTCGCCGCCGCCAGCGTCGCCTCGAACGCTTCCCCCAGACCCGCGTCCGCCGCCGCCTCGTCGTACGGCCGATAGCGGCGCGGCAACGCGCCGTTCAAGATATCCGCGCACTCCATCGCGATCGCGGCATCGTCGGGGTGCATCAGCGCGACCGGATCGGCCGGCGGCACCGGCCCCAGCGCGACCAGCGTTTCCGCCACCGCCGGTGCGGGCGGCGCGACCTGACGCTCGGGCCGGTCGCGGTGGAGATCGCCATAGCGTTCCGGAAAATGCTTGCGCAGCATGAACATCATCAGCCCGTCGCTCTGGCGGAAACGTCGCCCGACCACCTGGCCCTCGCGATTGTAGACCGGTTCCTCCGATCCGTTGATCGCGCGTTCGAACGCCGCGTCGATCAGGACGTGCGCCGCCTGCTGCATCGCCGAATCCCACGCGGCGGCGAACGTCTCCCCGCCCGGCGCGCGGCGCAGGGCATAGGCGCCCGCCGCGCTCATGCCGACGCGCTGGGCGGCGGTAGCGACGCTGCCCGTATCGGCGAGGTGGCCGATAAAGGCGCGCTGGCGGTCGGGCGTCCAGCCGTCGGCGCGCGGCTTGCGCAGCACCGGCACCCAGTCGTAATCGGCGGGATCGTAGCCGTGCGCATCGAGCGCGGTGTCGGGGACAGTGTCGGGCGCGTCGTCAGCGGGCGTGAGCGCGGTGACGGGCCGGGGCGGTTTGGGTGTGTCGTCGGTCATCCGCCAGCGTGGATCAGAAAGAGTCCTACATTGGAAGTATGAGGCGCGGTTTAGGATGAGTTGAAGTGGCGCCGGCTGAGTTGCGGGGAGCGTGACGGCTTACGACCCAATTGCGGATATCGAGCTAGTTGCTATCGTGATCGTATGATTGGAACCTTCCGAAGCGACTTGGAACCTGAGGTAAAGATAACGGAAGCGCGCATCCTCGACGTGATTAGGACTGTCGCACCAACTGCTCGGTTACTGCGCATCGGGCCGGTCGACTTCAATCCGCCAGAGTGGTCGTGCTGGGTCGTGACCGTTACGGATGATGAACGAGATAGTCTCGCCGCCGACACCGAACTGAACGAACGGCTTGCTGTCGTAGCGAAAGCAGGCTTTCCTCCGGACAGCTTCACCTTCCAATCAGACGAAACTGTGTCGCGCGATTACGAAGGAAGCTGGTTCTACGCAATGCGTTGATGTCCGCTTCCCACCCACAAACGGCCATTCCCCTCACCCGCCGCGGCGAAGCCGCGTCGTCGGTCGTCGCTGGCGCGACGCCGGCCGGGCAAGACGTTTCGCTGCGCGCGCCGGCGCGGGCGTGGCCGCGCCTACTTCTTGCCCTGCGCGACGACGAACCACTCCACGCTCCCCTTGCGGCTCGCCGGCGGTTTCGCGTGTTTCACGGTCGCGAAGTTGCGCTTCATCTCGGCCACCAGCGCGGAATCGGCGCCGCCCGCGAACACCTTCGCCACGAACGTCCCGCCGGGTTGCAGCACGTCGATCGCGAAGGCGAGCGCGGTTTCGACCAGCGCCATCGTGCGCAACGCGTCGGTCTGCGGGTGGCCGACCGTGTTCGCCGCCATGTCCGACAGGACGAGGTCGGGCGCCCCGCCCAACGCCTCGATCAGCAGGTCGGGCGCGGCATCGTCCATGAAATCCATCTGCAGGATCGCGACCCCGTCGATCGGATCGACCGGCAGCAGGTCGATGCCCACGACGGCCGCCTTGGGCACCGCGCGCCGCACCACCTGGCTCCAGCCGCCGGGCGCGAGCCCCAGGTCGACGACCCGCCGCGCGCCCTTCAGGAAACCGAACTTCTCGTCGAGCTCGAGCAATTTGTACGCGGCGCGGCTGCGATAGCCCTCCGCCTTCGCTCGCTTGACGTACGGATCGTTGAGCTGGCGTTCGAGCCAGCGCGTCGATTGCGCGGTGCGGCGCTTCGCCGTCTTGACGCGGGTGCGCGTCGCCCCCCCACCCCTCATGGCCGGTTCGCTCCCATCAAACGCCGCAGGATCCCTTCGCGGATGCCGCGATCGGCGACGCCCAGCCGCTCGGCCGGCCACAGATCGAGGATCGATTCGAGGATCGCGCACCCCGCCACCACCAGGTCGGCGCGCTCCATCCCGATGCACGCGAACTGCGCGCGGTCGGGCACGGCCATCGCCGACAATTCGCTGCTGATCCGCCGCATCTCGCTCGCCGGCACGATCAGCCCGTCGACCCGCCCACGGTCGTAATGGTCGAGGTCGAGATAGACGCTGGCGAGCGTCGTCACCGTACCGCTGGTGCCGAGCAGCCGCGGCCGCGCGATCCCCTGGGGCAGGCGGGTGGCGAACTTGGCGAAACTCTCGCGCGACAGCTCGCGCATCCGGGCATAGCTCGCGCGTCGTGCGGCCTCGGTCGCACCGCCGCCGGCATGTTCGGTCAGCGAGACCACGCCCCACGGCGCCGAATGCCAGTCGAGCACGCGCGGCTCCGCGCCGTCGACATCGACCAGCACCAGCTCGGTCGACCCCCCGCCGATGTCGAAGATCAGCGCCGGCCCGCTGCCCGGTTCGATCAGCGTGTGGCAGCCGAGCACCGCCAGCCGCGCCTCCTCCTCCGCCGAGATGATATCGAGCCGGATGCCGGTCTCGGCATAGGCACGGTCGATGAACGCCGGGCCGTTAGTGGCGGCACGGCACGCCTCGGTCGCGACCGAACGCGACACGTGGACGTTGCGGCGCTTCAGCTTGTCGGCGCAAACCTTCAGCGCGGCGATGGTGCGGTCGATCGCCGCATCCGACAGCTGGCCGGTCGCCGCCAGCCCCTCGCCCAGCCGGACGATCCGCGAGAACGCGTCGACCACCGCGAACCCGTCGCCCTGCGGCCGCGCGATCAGCAGGCGGCAATTGTTGGTGCCGAGGTCGAGCGCGGCATAATGCGGCGCGTGCTGCGCCCAGCGCTTTTTCGAGGCGGGTGTCGGACGGGCTGCGGACGGCCCCGGCGGGGCGCCGCGATACCGGTTCGACATCGTGGCGGGAGGATCGCCCATGTCGGTCTCTTATGGTCTTGTGCGGTCCGGCCCAGAGCCCTCCGCTGCTTGGCCACCGGCGTAGCGCATCGCCCGCGAAACGACAAGCGCACGGGGTTGACCGGCACGCGCGCCATGCCCTAGAGCGCGCGGCCTGACGCGACAGCGCCTGCCGCGATGATGCCCCGTCGTCTAAAGGTAAGACCACGGACTCTGACTCCGTTAATTGAGGTTCGAATCCTCACGGGGCATCCAGGTTTCCGGTATCAGGTAGCAAACGCATCGAGGACCGGCTGGCGATCTCTCATCGCCGTCCACGCGACGTTTAATTCCTAGCCGTTGGACCACCAGACCGGAGGTCGCTGATGAAGAGCATCTCGGAGTCGAGTCGTCGGTCCAACCTCGACGCGATCCGCCTTGCGTCGTCGGAGCGGCTGGCCCTAGGTTCTCGGGACAGGCGAGAGGAATGGACATGACGGGCGGGAAACGCGGACAGCCCGCGCACGTTGCGCTGGCGCAGCAGCTCGGCACCCGCATCGTGACCGGGGGCAGCGAACCCGGCACGACGTTGCCTGGCGAGATCGAACTGGCCGAACACTTCGCCGTGTCGCGCAGCGTCATCCGCGAGGCGTTGCGGATGCTGTCCGCCAAGGGCCTGATCGAAAGCAGGCCCAAGGCCGGAACCAAGGTGCGCGAGCGTCATCACTGGAACCTGCTCGACCCCGAACTGCTGGGCTGGATGTTCGAAGGCGCGCCGCCGATGGCGTTCGTGCGCAGCCTGTTCGAACTGCGCATGATCGTCGAACCCGCCGCCGCCGAACTCGCCGCCACCAAACGCAGCGCACGGCAGCTGGCGCGGATGGGCCATGCGCTCGAGGAAATGGCGGCTCACGGCCTGTCGAGCGAAGCTGGACGGACCGCCGATCAAGTCTTCCATACCGTGATCCTGGAGGCGACCGGCAACGAGTTGCTGGTCAGCCTGTCCGCCAGCATCGCCGCCGCCGTACGCTGGACGACCTATTTCAAGTATCGCGAGAACAAGCAGCCGCGCGATCCGATGCCGCAGCACCAGGTCCTGTTCGAAGCGATCGCGGCCAGCGACCCCGATGCCGCACGCGAGGCCACTATCACGCTGGTGGCACAGGCGCAGCGCGACACCGAGGCAGCGGTCGAGAACCAAGCCGCCGCCTCCGCCTGACGCGATCGGCCCGCGCCATCGGCGAAGCCGTCAATGATTGTCGCGGGGCAGACCCATCGTCTGAGCGATACGCTGGTACTTCTCCGCGCCTTCGAGGATTGCACCGGTATTCATCTGGCCGACGACCGCTCGCTGGATTTCCTGCCACGGCGTCTGCGAAGCGGGATAGGCATACCCACCCGCCGCCTCCAGTGCGCGGCGCCGCTCGGCCAGTTCGGCATCGGGGATCAGCACGTCGGCGGTTCCCTTGCGCAAGTCGATCCGCACGCGATCACCGGTGCGCAGCAGGGCGATGCCGCCCATCGCCGCCGCCTCCGGGGAGGCGTTGAGGATCGACGGCGATCCGCTCGTCCCCGACTGGCGGCCGTCGCCGATGCACGGCAGCGCGTGGATACCTTCCGTAATCAGATAGGCGGGCGGACGCATGTTCACGACCTCCGCCGCGCCGGGATAGCCGACCGGCCCCGCCCCGCGCATGAACAACAGGGTTTCGGGCGTGATCCCCGTCGCGGGATCGTCGATCCGGTGGTGGTAATCCTCCGGCCCGTCGAATACCACCGCCGGCCCCTCGAACGCGTCGGGATCGGCCGGATCGGACAGGTAACGCGCGCGAAACTCGTCTGAGATCACGCTGGTCTTCATGATCGCCGCATCGAACAGGTTGCCCGACAGCACGATGAACCCCGCCGCTTCCTTGAGCGGGCGGTCGAACGGACGGATCACCGCCTCGTCCTCGATCGTCGCCGCACGACAATTGTCGCCCATCGTATGGCCATTGACGGTCATCGCACCTTCGCGGATCAGACCCTGTGCCATCAGTTGGGCGACGACGGCGGGCACGCCGCCCGCGCGATAATAATCCTCGCCCAGATATTCGCCGGCAGGCTGGAGATTGACCAGCAGCGGTACGTGATGCCCCGTCTCCTGCCAGTCCCGCCACGACAGCTCGACGTCGAGATGGCGGGCGATCGCCTGAAGGTGGATCGGCGCGTTGGTCGACCCCCCGATCGCCGAATTGACGACGATCGCGTTGAGGAAGGCATCGCGAGTCATGACGTCGGACGGCTTCAGATCCTCGGCCACCATCTCGACGATCCGCTTGCCGGTGCGCCAGGCGACTTCCTGGCGGTCGCGATACGGCGCCGGGATCGCCGCCGACCCGGGCAAGCTCATGCCCAATGCCTCGGCGAGACTGTTCATCGTCGTCGCCGTACCCATCGTGTTGCAATAACCGGTCGACGGCGCCGAACTCGCGACCAGCCGGATGAACTCGGCGTCGTCGATCTCGCCGGCGGCCAGCATCTGCCGCGCTTTCCACACGATCGTGCCCGATCCGGTCCGCTCGCCTTTGTGCCAGCCGTTGAGCATCGGCCCCACCGACAGCGCAATCGCCGGGATGTTCACGGTCGCTGCCGCCATGAGGCAGGCAGGCGTCGTCTTGTCGCAACCGATCGTCAGCACCACGCCGTCGATCGGATAGCCGTACAGCGTTTCGACCAGCCCGAGATAGGCCAGGTTGCGGTCGAGCCCGGCGGTCGGCCGCTTGCCGGTTTCCTGGATCGGATGGACCGGGAACTCGATCGCGATGCCGCCTGCCTCGCGGATGCCCTCGCGCACGCGCTCCGCCAGCACCAGATGATGGCGGTTGCAGGGGGACAGGTCGCTGCCGGTCTGCGCGATGCCGATGATCGGCTTGCCCGACTGCAATTCCTCCAGGCTCAGCCCGAAGTTCAGGTACCGCTCCAGATAGAGCGCGGTCATGTCGATATTGTCGGGATTGTCGAACCAGGCACGGCTGCGCAATTTGGGGGCGGTGGTCACGATAGGCTCCTCAGCGCGCGACGGAAACGCGGTAGATCATGCGGTGATGATAGGGCTTGCCCGGTTCGACTCGCGCCGACCCGAATGCCGGCTGGTTCGGCGTGTCGGGGAATTTCTGTGGTTCGAGCGCCAAGCCGTCACCCATGCGATAGACGTGGCCGCCCTTGCCGATCAGCGTGCCGTCGAGAAAGTTTCCCGAATAGAATTGCACGCCCGGTTCGGTGGTCAGCACCTCGAGCACGCGGCCGGATGCCGGATCCTCCAGTCGCGCGGCGAGCCCCGGCTCGGCCGTCGCGCCCTTGTCGAGCACGAAATTATGGTCCCAGCCGCGCCCGATCGCGATCTGCGGATCGCGGCCGTCGCGGATGCCGTCGCTCAACGGCCGTCCGCCGGTGAAATCGAACACCGTGCCCGCCACCGCTCGCAACTCGCCGGTCGGGATCAGCGCAGCATTGACCGGCGTGTAGCGCCGCGCCGGGATCGTCAGTCGCTGGCCGTAGATGCCGGTCGCCGACCCCTCGCCCGCCAGGTTGAACAAGGCGTGATTGGTCAGGTTGACGATGGTCGGCGCGTCGCTGGTCGCGTCCATGTCGATCGTCAGCGCGCCCCGATCGTCCAGGGCATAAGTGACGGTGACCTGAAGCGTGCCGGGATAGCCCTGGTCGCCGGCGGGGCTGGTCAGCGCGAGCACGACCTTCGCCTGCGCACCGCTCGCGACCGACACGATCTTCCACACCTTCTTGTCGAACCCGACCGCGCCGCCGTGCAGCGAATTGGTCTTGTCGTTGAGCGGCAACTGGTACGTCTTGCCGTCGAGCACGAACCGGCCGCCGGCGATGCGGTTGGCATAGCGGCCGACCGTCTGGCCCCAGAAATTGGGATGCGCGACATAGCTCGCGACATCGTCATACCCGAGCGTGATGTCGGCGATGCGGCCGGACCGGTCGGGCGCGTCGAACGATTGCAGCGTCGCGCCGAGCGTCATGATCCGCGCACTGACGCCGTTGGCGCCGGTCAGCACCACGGCCTCGACCGGCGTGCCGTCGGGCATGCTGCCGAATGCCTCACGCTTGGCCGTCGCCGCATCGGCGGGCGTGGCACCGTAAGCAACAGCGACGGCCGCCACGGCCAGAATGAAGCATTGCGCCATCACGTCCTCCCCCCGCAAAAAAGTCGGTCGGCCGGTTTCGCGATTGACCCGCCGCCATGCTCAAATATAGTCAGACATAATGACGGCGCGCAATACGCTGCGTTCGCCTGCGCGGCGATCAAGGGAGAGATGAATGGCAGGACCGGTAGGGGTGGCGGGATCGCGAGCGGCGGCGGCCGGCGGCGCACGAAGCGGGGTCGTCCTGGCCCTGATCTACGTCACCGCCCTGTTCTTCATCTGGGCGTTCGTCACCAACCTGATCGACCCGCTCGTGAAGAGCATGAAGGTCATCTACACCCTCAGCGATTTCGAGACACAACTTAATCAGTTCGCGTTCTTCATCGCCTATGGCGTGATGTCGATCCCGTCGGCCTGGTATCTCGCGCGACGCGGCTATGCCGCCTCCATCGTGCTCGGGCTGCTCGGCGTCGTCGCCGGGTGCCTGGTCGCCTGGTCGACCACCTATTCGAACAGCTTCGTCACCGTCCTGCTCGGCCTGTTCGTCGCGGCATCGGGGATCACCCTGCTCCAGGTCGCGGCGAACCCGCTGATCGCGTCGATGGGCGACGCGAAGAGTTCGCATTTCCGACTCAATCTCAGCCAGGCGTTCAACTCGCTCGGCGCCTATGTCGGCGGCACGTTCGGTGCGGCCTATCTGCTGCGGGGCGATCTGTTCGCCAAGGACGCGGTGCTCACCCCGGCGCTCAAGGCCAGCAGCCTCGGCTTCGTCACCCACGTCTACCTGATGATCGCGGTCGTGCTCGCCGCGTTCACGCTGGCGGTGTTCTTCGCCCGCCAGACGATCGCGACGCATGCGCCGATCATGGCCAGCCATGTCGAATCACCGCTCTCCGCGCTGCGCTCCCGCTGGGCCAATCTCGGCTCGATCGCGATCTTCCTGTACGTGGGCGCGGAGGTCTGCGTGATTTCGGGGATGATCTTCTTCCTCGAACAGCGTCACATCCTCAATGTTCCGGCCCAGATCGCCGGCTACATCGCGCCGCTGTTCATGCTGCTGGCGATGATCGGGCGGTTCGGGGGCAGCGTGCTACTCCGCTATGTCAAGGCGACGACACTGCTGACCTTGGTCGCGGCGGGGGCGTCCGTGCTGTGTCTGGTGATCGTCGCGACCTTCGGCATGGTGGCCAGCCCGCTGGGCGGGACCGTGACGCTGCCCGGCGGCTATGTCGCGCCGCTCACGATGGGCTTCGTGCCCGCCGTCGCCGCGCTGTTCCTCGGCCTGTGCAATTCGATCATGTTTCCGACGATCTTCACGCTGACGCTGGAGCGCTCGACCGCGCCGGCTTCCGCGACATCGGGGCTGATGTGCATGGCGATCTGTGGCGGCGGCTTCATTTCGATCCTCTACGGCGCCGTGATCGATCAGTTCGCGCATATCACCGTTGACGGTGCGCGCTCGCTGGCGTTCGTCGTGCCGCTCGGCTGCTACCTCTACGTGCTGTGGTATGCGATCGCGGCCCGGTCGGCGCCGACCCATGTGATCGAGGAAGGTGTGGCATCGGCTCACTGACGGCGGCCGTTCGGCAATAGCCGAGCCGGTATGCGTAACGCTCCTGCCCGCTGAATTGTGCCAGCGCGCGGCGGGACAGCGGATCGTCAACGGCCAGCCGGCTTGACCCTCGCAAACGTTTTTATATTGTCGTACAAAATAGCAGGAGAAAGATCGTGGCGGCGGATGGCGCCTTCATCGCCATCGATTGGGGCACGACCAACCGCCGCGCGTACCTGATCGACGCGAACGGCGCGGTATGCGGCACGATAGCGAGCGATCGCGGCGTGCTGGCGCTGACATCTTCGGATTATCCGCGCGAGATCGCCGCGCTACGTGCGCACTTCGGTGTGGAACCCGTGCTTGCCGCCGGCATGGTCGGATCCAACCGGGGCTGGCACGACGTCCCGTATATCGACGCGCCAGCCACGCTAGACGATCTTGCGCACGGGACCGTCGAAGTGGCGCCGAACGTTCGGATCGTACCCGGAATCGCCGTGCGCGGCGGCGGGCACGCCGACGTCATGCGCGGCGAGGAAGTGCAGGTGCTGGGCGCGATCGCCGCCGGAGCGGCACCCGCCGATGCCGCTTTCTGTCAGCCCGGCACTCACAATAAATGGATCGCAACGACGGACGGCCACATCGTCGATAGTGCCACCGCCATGACCGGGGAGTTGTTCGCGCTGCTGCGCCAGCACGGTACGCTCGCCCAGATGATCGCGGGCGAGGTGACCGATGGCGCCGCCTTTCGCGACGGCGTCGCCCGTGGCGCGGGCGCGACCGACCTTGCCGCCGCCCTGTTCGAGATACGCGCGGCGGTGCTGCTCGGCCGGTTGGCCGCGGCCGATGCCGGGGCCTATGCCAGCGGCGTGCTGATCGGCGCGGATGTCGGCGCCAGACGCGATCTGGCCGCGCGGCCCGTTCACCTCCTCGCCAGCGGCGCGCTAGCCTCGCTGTATCGAGTGGCGATCGAGGCGTGTGGCGGCCGCGTCGTCGCGCTCGACGCCACTGCCGCGTTCGTCGCCGGCATCCATCGCATTCGGGAGTTGACCGCATGAGCAGCAAAGAGTGCGTCGGGGCGGCGTTCGATGCTGCCTTCGCGGCCTGCCCGCTGGTCGCGATCCTGCGTGGACTGACGCCGGACGAAGCGCCGGCGGTCGGCGACGCGCTGGTGGCCGCGGGTTTCACCTTGCTCGAAGTGCCGCTCAATTCGCCCGATCCGTACGCCAGCATCGCCTTGCTCACGAAACGGCTGCGCGGCCGCGCGATGGTCGGCGCCGGCACCGTGTTGAACATCGAACAGGTCGACCGTGTCGCGGCGGCGGGCGGCAACCTGATCGTCTCTCCCAACACCGATGCGGCGGTGATCGGCGCCAGCGTCGCCGCCGGGCTGGTCTCGCTGCCCGGCTATTACACCACCAGCGAAGCGTTCGCCGCGCTGGCGGCTGGGGCGACCGCGCTCAAGCTGTTCCCGGCCGACGCTGCCGCGCCCGGGATGCTCAAAGCGCAACGCGCGGTGCTGCCCCGCGAGGCACGCGTGCTGGCGGTCGGCGGGATCGCGCCCGACACGATGGCGCCGTGGCACGCCGCCGGTGCGGACGGCTTCGGGCTCGGGTCCAACCTCTATCGACCCGGCAAGGCGGCCGACGATGTCGCCCAAGACGCCGCCCGATATGTCGCCGCCGTGAAGGATATCGCATGACCTCGCTTCGCCTCCTCCAGCACCGCGCCGACGACGGCCGACGCCGCCTGATCCTGGCCGACGATACCGGCGCCCGGTTCCTGCGCGAGCCGGAGACGACGCGCGCGCTGGCCCTTGCCGCAATCGCGGAAGGGCAGTCGCTCGCCGAAGCGGCCCGCGCGCGGTTGACCGACGAGGGCGTCGATCCCGCGGCCGAGCTTGCCGCCGGACGGTTGCTGGCGGCGATCGATCATCCCGATCCGGCGCGATTGCTGCTGGCGGGCACGGGACTCACGCATCTCGGCTCGGCCGAAGGTCGCGATGCGATGCACAAGGCGGCCGCCAGCACGGACCGGCCGACCGACTCGATGCGCATGTTCCTGGACGGGGTAGAAGGCGGCAAACCCGCGTCCGGCGTAACCGGTCAGCAGCCCGAATGGTTCTACAAGGGCGACGGCCAGGGACTGGTCGGTCCCGGCGCCCCCCTCACCTCCCCCGCTTTCGCGCAGGACGGCGGCGAAGAGCCGGAACTGGCCGGCATCTACCTGATCGGGGCGGACGGTACGCCGTTTCGCCTGGGCGTCGCGCTCGCCAACGAATTCAGCGATCACGTGACCGAGCGGCACAATTACCTGTGGCTCGCCCATTCGAAGCTGCGCCCAGCCGCGCTCGGTGCGGAATTGCTGCTGGGCACGCCGCCCGCCGACATTCGCGGCACCAGCCGGATCGTCCGCGACGGCGCGACTTTGTGGGAAAAACCGTTCCTGACCGGCGAGGACAACATGTCGCACCATCTCGCCAATCTGGAAGCCCATCATTTCAAATATGCCGGATTCCGTCGGCCGGGCGACGTCCACGTCCACTTCTTCGGCACCGCGACATTGTCGTTCGCCGATGGCGTGCGAACGCAGCCGGGCGACGTGTTCGAGATCGCAGCGGCGCCTTTCGTGCTGCCGCTCAGCAATCCGCTGGCGGTGGCGTCGGCCTCCCCGGTCGTGGTGCACGCGCTGTGAGCGAGCCGATCCGCCTGGCGGTCGTCGGCATGGGCAAGATCGCCCACGACCAGCACCTGCCCGCGATCGCTCGATCACCCGATTTCGAGCTGGTCGCCACCGTCAGCCGGCATGGCGATCCGGTCGGCGAAAAGCCTTTCTTCCGCGACATCGCCGACCTCGCCGCGAGCGGGATCGCGGTCGATGCCGTCGCGCTCTGCACCCCGCCCCAGGTCCGCCGCGCCATCGCGACGTTCGCGATCGATCAGGGCTGGCACACGTTCCTCGAAAAGCCGCCCGGCGCGACCCTGGCCGAAGTCGTGGCGCTACGCGACCACGCGGCGGCACGCGGCGTCAGCCTGTTCGCCAGCTGGCACTCGCGCTATGCCGCCGGCGTGGAGCCGGCGCGCGACTGGCTGGCCGATCGCACGATCGTCGGCGCGACGATCACCTGGCGTGAGGACGTGCGCCACTGGCATCCCGGGCAGGACTGGATCTTCGAGCCCGGCGGCTTCGGCGTGTTCGACCCCGGGATCAACGCTTTGTCGATCGCGACGCGCATTCTGCCTCATCCGTTCTTCGTCGACCGGGCGGAGATCGACGTGCCCGCCAACCGCGCCTCACCGATCGCGGCGCGAGTCGATTTCCGTGACACGCACAGTGCGCCCATCGTGATGGACTTGGATTTCCGGCAGGAAGGTCCGCAGAGCTGGGACATCCTGGTCGAGACCGACATGGGCAAGCTGGCGCTGGCTCAGGGCGGCGCGGTGCTGACCATCGACGGTCGCGCGCCGCCGACCGCTTCCGACACGCTCCACGGCGAATATCGCGGCCTGTACCACCGCTTCGCCGCGATCATCCGGGCCGAGACGTCGGACGTCGATGTCGGCCCACTGCGACTGGTCGCCGACACGTTCCTGCGCGCAAGGATCAAGACGGTCGAGAATTTCGACTGGTAACTTGTCCGCGGGCACGCTCTCGGTGAGGTGAGACGTTCGTAATCTTTGTTCCAACTTGCTCTGCTGATAAATATCCGCCGCTCGACCTTGAGCGACGGAATGGGGGCGGCTCAGCGGGAAAGCGAAAGACAAGCGATCTTAAGGTGTTATCCCCGTTCCCTCGTCGGTAACGCTCAACTCCGCCGGATCCTTGCCCGCGCCAGTTTGCGGTCCTCCAGCGAATAATACAGCCAGATCGTCCCGTCAGCGACGATCGCCGAGGCGGCGAAGGCGATGTCGGTCGCCGCGCGATCGGTGCCCGGCGGCGGCACGATCAGCGGTTCGATGCCGCGGTCGACCACGCGCGTACAGGCCCGGTCGAACACCACCCAGCCGATCCGCCAGCGCGCGTCCTGCGTCGCACCGTTGTAGAACATCACCGGCCAGTCGGGATGGTCGGTCAGGATCGGGCCGGTCGACAGATGCCAATTGTCCCAGCTGTCGTCGCGCGGGCGCAGCGGGGTGGGCTGCTCGTCCCAGGGTCCGTTGATGTCGCGTCCGAGCGCGAGGCCGATCCGCGACGCCTGATCCTCGGCATATTCGTAGAACAGCCGCCATTCGCCGTCGACCGTGCGCATGACGGTCGCTTCCTTGGTGTTGCCCTCCGACTTGGACGAGGCGAGCGCGATCCCGGTCTTTTCCAGCCGATCGACGGCCGTGCCGACCGCGTAGAACAGTTCGCCGTGCGCCATGTCGGCGGCGACGCCGGTGTAATAGACGACATAGCTGCCGTCGTCGCGCTTGAGCACGGTCGGGTCCTCGACCCCGCCGGACTGGTCGGGATCCGGCCCGGGAACGATCGCCGGTTCCGGCAGCATGGTGAAGGTCTGGCCGTCGTCGCTCCATCCGGCCCAGATGACGCCGGTGTCGGTCTTTTCGGCATCGGCTCGCGGCACCGCGCGGACCATTATGCCGAGCCGGCCGTCATCCTGCCAGACATAGGGGCTCATCCAGTCGCGGGCCATCAGTTCGGGCGGGCCGACCAATGCGACCGGCTGGATCTCGCGAACGTTGAAATCGACCGGCCCGAGCGCCGGCACCACGGCGTCCTTGCTCACGCGCCGAGCGCCTGCATCAGCGACAATCCGCCGTCGATTGCGATCCGTGCGCCGGTGATGTAGCTCGCCTCGCTCGACGACAGCCAGCGGACCAGCGCCGCCACCTCCGTCGCATCGCCGGCGCGGCCCATCGGGATGTTGTCGGTCAGCGTCTTGCGGTAGGCGGCGTCGCTTTCGGCCCGGGCGTTCATCGGGGTCAGGATCATGCCGGGCTCGACCGCGTTGACGCGGACGCCGTTCGCCGCCTCCTCGATCGCCAGCGTCTCGACCAGGTTCGACAGGCCGCCCTTTGCCGCGCAGTAATCGGCGCCACCGGCGCGCACCGCATAAGCGTGGATCGAAGAGATGTGGACGATCGACGCGGGCACGTCGGCTGCTCGGCTGGTCAGGAACCGGCGGGACGTAAGGAAGGCGCCGGTCAGGTCGGTGTCGAGCAACCGCTGCCACTGCGCGAGCGGCATGTCGCGCACCTTCACGCCGGTCATGTTGAGCCCGGCCGAATTGACCAGCACCGATGCGGGACCCCATTGGCGCTCGACCGTGTCGAACGCCGCGGCGACCGACGCCTCGTCGCCGACATTGCATTGCACCGCGATGCCCTGGCCGCCCGCCTGCTCGACCGCCGCGACGCTGGCTTGCGCTGCCTGGGCATCGTTGAAGTACAGGACCGCGACGCGATCGCCACAGCCGCCGAAGGCCGCAGCACACGCCGCACCGATTCCGGACTCGGCCCCGGTCACCACCACGCAACGCATAAGCCGTCCCCTCGCCGTTGAGCCGGACCTTAACG
Source organism: Sphingomonas sp. (assembly GCF_017304635.1). Lineage (GTDB taxonomy): Bacteria > Pseudomonadota > Alphaproteobacteria > Sphingomonadales > Sphingomonadaceae > Sphingomonas. The sequence continues at coordinate 63,280 of NZ_JAFKMA010000002.1, read as the reverse complement.
CAGATTGGTCGCGGAGTTTCCGTCGGGGAAGCGATTTGGGGGCGTCGATACTTACATCAGGTGATAATTTCGACGTCAGGACGGGGTTCCGCCATGCGAATCGCCAGCAAGTTCGCCTGCACCTCGCGTGCTACATTTCCGCCGGCTGCTCCAGAACAAAAATAGCGCGTTCGCTCGCGTGCAACGGAAGCTCGAGCGCCAACCGTAATACGCGAATGTCCTCGCCCTACTTCGCCTCCGCCAGCAATGCCTTCGCTTCCGGCGTCGCCCAGTCCATGCCCCCGGTCTTGCGCCAGACCTCACGGCCTTTCGCGTCGTAGAGGATCGTCGTCGGCAGGCTGGGGTTGCCGAGTGCCTGGCCGAGCGCGTTCTTGGGGTCGGTGTAGGGCTTCAGGGCTTTCAGGTGCATCTGCGCGAAGAACGGCTGGACCGCCTTGGCGCCGTCCAGATCCTGGCTGACGGCGACGACGGCCAGGTTGCCGCCGCCGGCGATCGCGTCGAGCGACGGCATCTCGATCTTGCACGGGCCGCACCACGTCGCCCAGACGTTGAGCAGGAACGGCCGCTGCGCGAATGCGCCGAGCGTCAGCGCACCGCCGCCGGGCATCTCGAACGCGGCGGTCGGGGCGGCGGCGCCTTGGTGGCTGCGGTCGATCTTGCCCGCCGCCTCCGGCGTCGTCGGCGCGGCGGTCGCCTCGTCGGGACTCACCGCGTTGACGTCGGCATCGACCGGGGCGCCGGCATTATCGGCCGTCGCGCTCAGGCGTTCGCTCGCGTTCGCTTGCTCGTTGACGGTCGATTGCCTATCGCAGCCGGCGATCAGGACCAGGGTGGGCAGCAGGGCTAAAGTGAGCGATCGCACGGATACCTCGAACGCGATGTGGGGGGGACGGTTCGCCGAGGGACCGGCCGCGGTGATGCGCGAGATAAATGCCTCGATCCCGTTCGACAAGCGAATGTGGCGCCAGGATATCGCCGGATCGAAGGCGCATGTCGCGATGCTGGAGGTGCAGGGCATCGTCGGCGCCGCCGATGCCCGCACGATCGCCGAGGGGCTCGACGCGGTGGCGGCCGACTATGCGCGCGACGGCGTGCCCGACGATCTCGCGCTCGAGGATATCCACATGCTGACCGAAGCGCGGTTGGCCGAAAAGGTCGGGCCGGTCGCCGGGCGGCTGCACACGGCGCGGTCGCGCAACGACCAGGTCGCGACCGATTTCCGGCTGTGGGTGCGCGATGCGATCGATCAGGTCGGCGCGGCGCTGGGCGAGTTGCAGGATGCGCTGATCGCGCGCGCCGACGAACAGGCCGAGGCGGTAATGCCCGGCTTCACCCATCTCCAGTCGGCGCAGCCGGTCACGCTCGGCCATCACCTGATGGCCTATCACGACATGATCGCGCGCGACCGCAGCCGCTTCGCCGACGCGCGGGCGCGGATGAACCGGTGCCCGCTGGGCAGCGCGGCGCTGGCCGGGACCAGCTTCCCGCTCGACCGCGAGGCGACCGCCGCCGCGCTTGGGTTCGACGGGCCGACCAGCAATAGCCTCGATTCGGTCAGCGATCGCGACTTCGCGCTCGATTACCTGATGGCGGCGACGCAGTGCGCGCTGCACCTGAGCCGCCTCGCCGAGGAGTTCGTGATCTGGGCGTCGCAGCCGTTCGGGTTCGTGTCGCTGTCCGACCAATGGTCGACCGGCAGCTCGATCATGCCGCAGAAGCGCAACCCCGACGCGGCCGAGCTGGTGCGCGGGCATGCCGGGCGCATCCTGGGCTGCATGACCGCACTGTCGGTAACGATGAAGGGCCTGCCGCTCGCTTATTCGAAGGACATGCAGGACGACAAGCCGCCGGTGTTCGAGGCACACGATCTGCTCGCGCTGTCGGTCGCGGCGATGACCGGGATGGTCGCGAGCGCGACGTTCCGCATCGACCGGATGCGCGCGCTGGCGGAGAGCGGCTTCGCGACGGCGACCGACCTTGCCGACTGGCTGGTACGGGAGGCCGGGCTGCCGTTCCGCGAGGCGCATCACGTCACTGGTCGTGCGGTGAAGGCGGCGGAGGAGGCCGGCGTCGCGCTCGACGCGCTGCCGATCGAAACGCTGAAGCGAATCGATGACCGGATCGACGAACGCGTCTATGGCGTGTTGAGCGTCGATGCCTCGGTCGCCAGCCGCACCAGCCTGGGCGGCACAGCACCGGTGCGGGTGCGGGAGGCGATCGCGGCCGCGAAAGCGGCACGCGACAGCGAAAGCGCGGCCGCGAAAGCGGCACGCGAAAACGATAGCACGGCCGCGAAAGCGGCGCGGGCGGAGGAAATGAAGTGAAACGGATCGTCCTTGTCCTCGCCCTCGCCGCTTTGTCGGGCTGCGGTGCCGCGCGCGATTTGCAGCCGGTCGCCGGACGGGCGCTGCCTCCCGCTCCGTACGGTGCGACCGCGACGCCGACGCCGACCCAGTTGCTCACCGCCTCCAGCCAGGCGCGGCCGCAGCGCAGCGACGACGTCTTGACCAGTTCCGAAGTACGGCAGGGCAACGAATTCGACCTGCCGCCCTCGCGCTGAAGGTCACCTGTCCACCTGACCCCGTCACACGCGGCCCCTGGATTGCTTCGCTGCGCTCGCAATGACGGATAAAATTTGAGTTTGACCATGTTCGAAGATTTCCGCCTGATCGACGGCGAGTTGCACGCCGAGCACGTCCCGCTGTCGCGGATCGCGGCCGAGGTCGGCACGCCGGTCTACGTCTATTCGCGCGCCGGGTTCGAGCGGCAGGCGGCGGCGTTCCGCGACGGCCTGAAGGATTGCGGGCCGATCCACCTTGCCTATGCGATCAAGGCCAACCCCAACCTCGCGGTGCTGCGCGTGATGGCCAATGCCGGCTATGGCGCCGACGTCGTGTCGGGCGGCGAGCTGGAGCGCGCGCTGGCGGCGGGGATGGCGGCGAAGGACGTGGTGTTTTCGGGCGTCGGCAAGACCCGCGTGGAACTGACCCAGGGCCTCGACCGCGGGATCGGCCAGTTCAACCTGGAGCTGGAAGCCGAAGGCGTCGCGCTGTCGGAGATCGCCGCGGCGCGCGGCCAGCGCGCGCCATGCGTGTTGCGCGTCAATCCCGACGTCGATGCCGGCACCCACGCCAAGATCTCGACCGGCAAGGCGGAGAACAAGTTCGGCGTCGCGATCGGCGATGCGCCGGCGATCTATGCGCGGCTGGCGCAATTGCCGGGCCTGAACCTGCGCGGGATCGCCGCGCATATCGGCAGCCAACTGCTGAGCCTGGCGCCGCTCGAAGCTGCCTACCAGCGGCTGGGAGCCTTGGTCGCCGAACTGCGCGGGGCGGGACATACGGTCAGCCATGTCGATCTCGGCGGCGGGCTCGGCATCGCGTACAAGGCCGGCGACGTGCCGCCGACCCCGGCCGATTACGGCGCGATGGTCGCACGCGTCACGCGCGACTGGGACGTCACGCTGATGTTCGAGCCCGGGCGGCTGATCGCGGGCAATGCCGGCGTGCTGCTGACGCGAGTGATCTGGGTGAAGCCGTCGCCGGCCAATCCATGGGTGATCGTCGATGCGGCGATGAACGACCTCGCCCGCCCCGCGCTCTACGACGCATGGCACGATTTCGCGGCGGTTCGCCCGACCGGTGAGCGGTTCGTCGCCAACATCGCCGGTCCGGTGTGCGAAAGCGGCGACACCTTCGCCAAGGCGCGCGAGATCGATCGCGTCGGCGAGGGCGACCTGGCGATCTTCCGCACCGCCGGCGCGTACGGCGCGACGATGGCATCGACCTACAACAGCCGCGCGCTGGTCCCCGAAGTCATGGTCGACGGCGACCGCTACGCGATCGTCGCCGACCGCATCCCCGCCGCCCAGATCATGGCCGAGGAGCGAGTGCCCGAATGGCTGCAGGCGTGACGGATCGAATCGCGGCGCGCGCCGGTTGATGCGGGCATGAGCGGCTTCGCTTATCACGTCAGCGGGTCAGGCAAGGCGACCAAGCGCGACATCAAGGACGCGCTGGAGGTCGATGCCGGATTCGTCTGGGTCCATCTGTCGACCAACAACGAGCGCGCGCAGGCGTGGCTGACCGAACGCGCGAAGCTCGACCAGTATCTGGTCGACGCGCTGACCGCGAACGAGACGCGGCCGCGCTGCGAACAGTTCGGCGACGGCGCCCTGCTCAACCTGCGCGGGCGGTCGGAGGACGTGCTGACCTCGTCCGACCCCCTCGCCTCGGTCCGCATCTGGGCGTTCGACGGCCGCGTCATTTCGGTCACGCGCAAGAAACTGGTCGCGATCGACACGGTCGAACGGAGCGTGGCGGACGGCAAGGTGCGCGACCCCGGCGACCTCATCACCGAATTCGCGACGGCGATCACCGCCGATCTCGACCCGGATGTCGCCGACCTGGGCGACGACCTCGACGAATGCGAGACCAAGCTCGACGCCGACCGCGTGTTCGAACTGCGCCGCACCGTCACGCGGGTGCGTGCGCAGTCGATCGGCTATCGCCGGTTCCTCAGCCCGCAGCGCACCGCGCTGGAGAAGCTGGCGACGCTGCCGGTCGACTGGCTGGGTGACGACGACCGCCTGCACCTGTCCGCCGCCGCCGACCGCGCCGCGCGGATGGCCGAAGAACTGGAAAGCATCCGCGAGCGGTCGGCGCTGATGCACGAAGCGCTGACCGACCTGCGCGCCGAACAGATCGACCAGCGGGGGCTCATCATCTCGATCGTCGCGATGATCTTCCTGCCGCTGACCTTCCTGACCGGACTGTACGGCATGAACGTCAAGGGGCTGTGGCTCGCCGACCAGCCGTGGGCGTTCGATGCGATCGTCGGGATCTGCGTGCTGACCGCGGTCGGCGTGACGACCTATTTCGTCCGCCGGCACTGGTTGCGGAGTTAGGCCCGCCCGCGCGCCTGCGCCCAGGCGGCGGCGATCTCGCCGACATTGCCGGCAACCTCGCGGAACGGGCGCGCGTCCTGGCCGATACTGGCGTCGATGATCGTCTTGCGCGCACCGCTGTAGAGCCGCGCCAGCGTCTGCGACACGTCGCCGCCGCTGTCGAAGTCGAGCCCCGATTCGAGCGCGAACAGGATCGCGGTCGCGCGCGTCACCTTCTCGCTCTTCAGCGCGAAGTCGCGCCGCTCGGTCGCCAGCGCGGCGACGTTGAGCGCGCGGACGAGCTCCTCGTAGAGCAACTGCACCAAAGCGGCGCCGTCGGCCTCCGCGGTGCGGCCGACCAGGTCGATCTGGCGATAGGTCGCATAGGGGTCCGCACTCAGCGCGGTCGCGTAGGCAGGCATGTCAGCCGCTCTTGTTCCAGGCGGCGATCTGGTTGGTCAGGAACGACTGGGTCGACTTGTAGGCGGCGACCTTCGCGTTCATGCTGGCGAATTGCTGCGTCAGCCGGTCGGTCATCGCGCTCGACTGCGTCGTCAGGTCGTCCTGCTCCTGGCTGACCGTCGCGGCGAGTGCGTTGTAGCGCGTCGTCGAGGCGCCCAGCCCGAACAAGGTGCTCGACGTGTTGAGCGACAGCGAATTGAGCGCCGCGGTCAAGCCGTCGGTGCTCGCGGTCGAATACGAGAACATCGCCTCGACCGCGTCCGGATTGTTGGCCATCGCGCGGGCGAGCGCCGTGTCGTCGACCGACAGCGTACCGTCGCGATTGGTCGTCACGCCGATCTCGCCGAGCGTGGTCGGCGTGCCGGCGGCGACGCTGCCGAGCAGCGTCGTGGTCGTCAGCCCGCGCAACGATCGCGCCAGCGACTGCGCCGCCGCGTCGTTCTTCAGCGGCCCGGTCTTGGGATCGAGCTGATCGTTCAGCGTCTTCAGCACCTGGTTGTAGGTGTCGACGAAGTCCGACACCGCGCCCTTCAACGCGTCGGTCTGGGTCGTGCTAGTCAGCGACACCGGGGTCGTGCTGACCGCGTTCAGTTGCAGCTTCACGCCGTTGATGAGGTCGCTGATGCTGTTCGACGCGCGTTCGACCGTGACGCCGTCGACCGTCAGCCGGGCATTCTGCGCGCCCGAGGTCAGGCTGGTGCCGGTCGCGCCGACCCCCACGTTCAATTGCGCGAGGTTGCCGGAGGGATCGTCGGTCGCTTGCAGCGTGAAAGCCTGGCTGGTCCCGCTCGCACCCTTCATCGACAGATAGGCGGTGCCGTCGGAATCGGTCACCACCGACGCGGTGACGCCGGCATTGGCGCCGTTGATCGCCGTCGCGATGTCGTCGAGGCTGCCCGAACCCGACGGGATCGTGATCGCGACCGGCGTCGCGCTGCCGGGCGTGAACCCGGTCATCGTCGTCTTGTCCGAACTGTAGGTCGCGGTGCCCAGCGTCAGCGTCAGCGTCCCGCTGCCCAGCACCGTGCTGCGGCTTGCGATCGGCGCCGTCGTGCGCGCGGCCTGGCCCGACGCGAGCTGGCTGACCGTCACCGACGACGACAGACCGTAGAGCTTCGCCCCCGACAGCGCGGTCGCGGTCAGCGTCGAGGTGTTCGACGATACCGGCTGGCTCTGCAACGTACCGCCCGTGGTCAGCGTCTTGAGCGCGCTGGCGAACTGGCTGACGGTGCTCATCAGCGTGGAAGCGCCGGAAATCTGCGCGGTGATCGCGTCGGACTGCGTCTTGAGCGTATCGGTCTTGGTCGCGAACTGCGCGTTGACCAGCGCCGTCACCAGCGATCCGGTATCGACCCCCGATCCGCTCGACAGCGAGGTGAACAGCGCCTGGGCCGCCGATGCCGTCGTGTTGCTCGTGCTGGTGGTCGTGGTCACGTCAATGTCTCCGCGCGCGTCGCCTCACAGAACGGCCGAAACGCTCAAGAATTTAGGACTTTTGAGCTGTTTTTGTCGCGGTGCCGGCCCGCTCCCCCACCCGACCACCCAATCAGTTTATCCTAGTGGACGGTCGGGTGGGGGAGCGGGCCGGCACCGCCACGTTTGAGCCGCGCTGAAACGCCAAAAAACTACTGCTTCACGCCGTTTTCGTCGAAGCGCGCGGTGGTCGGGACCTCGACCGCCGGCTGCATCGCGCCGGCGCGGCGGTTGAGGCCGAAGACGAACGCCAGCACGGTCGCGATCGCGGCGTAGAGGTCGTCGCGCACCTCCTGCCCCTCGCGGCTGGTGTAATAGACCGCGCGGGCCAGCGCCGGATATTCGAGGATCGGCACGTCGGCCTCGCCCGCCACGTCGCGGATCGCGAGCGCGGTGACGCCGCGCCCCTTCGCCACCACCACCGGCGCGGCGTCGGTGCCGCTGTCGTAGCGCAACGCGACCGAGAAGTGCGTCGGGTTGGTCAGCACGACGTGCGCCGACGCCACCGCCTTGCGCACGCTCTTGCGGCTCATCTCGCGCTGGCGCTGGCGGACGTGCTGCTTGGCCTCGGGCGAGCCTTCGCTTTCCTTGTGCTCGTCCTTCACTTCCTGCTTGGTCATGCGCAGCTTCGACAGCAGGCGGACGATCTGGATCGGCAGGTCGATGCCGGCGATGACGACGAGGCCGCCGGCCATCGTGAACAGGATCGCGATGAATGTCCCCGATACTTCGCCGACCGCGCCCGACACGTCGGCGGCGGACGCCAGCGCGATCGTCGGCCGCGCCGTCCGCCACAGCAGCCATACGCCGATCCCGCCAAGCAGGATCACCTTGAGCAGCGACTTGCCGAGCTCGATCCAGCCACTGGGGCCGAAGATGCGCTTGATCCCGCTCGCCGGGTTGATCCGCGAGAATTTGGGCTGGAGCAGCTTGCCGTTGAAATGCACCGCGCCGAGCCCGGCCTGGCTGAAGATCGCGACCACCACCGCCATCGCCAGCAGCGTGCCCATCGCCGGCGCCAGCGTCAGCCCCGCCTGCGCGAGCGGCTTCAGCGGCGCCCAATCCTCGATATCGCCGCGCCCGAAGCGCAGGCTCGCGGTCATGATCGCCCCGCACCCGCGCACGACCGATTGTCCGAACAGCGCGAGCCAGCCGCACCCGGCCAGCACCATCAGCGCCGTCGCGAAATCGCGCGACTTGAGGATGTCGCCCTGCTCGATCGCGTCCTTCCGACGCTTGGCTGTCGGGAGTTCTGTCTTGTCGCCCTCATACTCGGCCATCGGCGTCTATCCGAAGACCAGGCGTTGCGCGGCGTCGAGACCCTGCTGGACGATGACGAGCATATAGTCGCCCATCGCCGGCATCGCGAGCGCGAGCGCGACGGTGCCGACCGCCAGGCTGGCGGGCAGGCCGATCGCGAACAAGTTCAGGCTGGGCGCGGCGCGCGAGATCATGCCGACGATCAGGTTGAGGCACAGCAGCAGGAACCCGACCGGCAGCGCGAGCAGCAGTCCGGCGGCGAAGGTGTAGCCGCCGAAGAACGCGATGTCCTTGAGCCGATCCGCCGCGAGCCACGTCCCGGCGGGCGGCAGCACGGTGTAGCTGCGCACCAGCATCTCGACGAGCACCAGGTGTCCGTTCACCGACAGGAACAGCAACGTCATCAGCACCGACAGGAACTGGCCGAGCGCCGGGCTGGAGCGGCCGTTGAGCGGGTCGATCGCCGACGCGAAGCCGATCCCCATCGACGTGCCGATCACTTCGCTGGCGACCGCGGGGGCGGCGAACGCGATCTGGAGGATGAAACCGATCGCGAGGCCGATCAGCGCTTCGGCGGCGACGCTCAGGATCGTCGTGAGCCCGAACACCGCGCTCGGCGGCGTCACCGGGTGGACCGCGAGCACCAGCACGCCGATCCCCCCCGACAGCGCGATCCGCACCGGCAGCGGCACCGACACCGCGCCGAACACCGGCGCCGCGACAAACGCCGCCCCGATCCGCACCATCACGAACAGGAGCGCCCAGAGCTGCGGCTCGACGGCGAGGCCGAAGCCTAACACTGTCCCTCTCCCATCGGGAGAGAGAAGGAGCGCCAAAGGCGCGGGAGAGTGAGGGTGATCGGGTGATGGTCACCCTCACCCTTCCCACGCGCTGACGCGCGCGGGCCCCTTCCCTCTCCCGTCGGGAGAGGGAAACTGGTCACTTCACCAGATCCGGAATGCGGCCGAAGATGTCGATCATGAAATCGCTCAGCAGGCCCATCATCATCCCGCCGAAGATCACCAGCGCGATGCCGACGACCACCAGCTTGGGGACGAAGGTCAGCGTCTGCTCGTTGATCGACGTCGCCGCCTGGATCATGCCGAGGATCAGCCCGGCGAGCAGCGCGGGGATCAGCACCGGCGCGGCGGCGAGCGCCAGCACCCACAATGTCTGGTCGGCGATCCCGAGGAAATAATCGGCATCCATCGCTCAGTTGATCCGATAGTCGGGACGGGGAGACGGCGGCGCGGTCAGCCACCAGGTCGGAAGCGTCGGCCGCAACGGGCGGACGGGCGCGCGAAACGGGTTCGGCGCGAGCGGCGGCGCGGCGGGCGTCATGTCGCGAAACTCCCCGCCAGGCTGCCCATCATCATCGCCCAGCCGTCGACCAGCACGAACAGCAGCAGCTTGAACGGCATCGAGATGATCGTCGGCGACATCATCATCATGCCCAGACTCATCAGCACGGTCGCGACCACCAGGTCGATGACGATGAACGGCAGGAAGATCAGGAAGCCGATCTGGAACGCGGTCTTCAGCTCGCTGGTGATGAACGCTGGCAACAGCACCGAATAGGGGACGTCGGCCGGCTTCGCATACGGGCCCGACTTCGCCATCTGCGCGAACATCGTCAGGTCCTTCACCCGCGTCTGCTTGGTCATGAAGTCGTGGAGCGGCGCGCCCGCGCGGCTGATGAGCTCGGTGCCCTGGATCTGGCCCGCGGCGTAGGGCTGGATCGCCTGCGTATTGATCTGGTTGATCGTCGGCGCCATCACGAACAGCGACAGGAACAGCGACAGCCCGATCAGCACCTGGTTCGGCGGCGTCTGTTGCAGGCCCAGCGCCTGGCGCAGCAGCGACAGCACGATAATGATCCGCGTGAAGCTGGTCATCATGAGCAGCAGACCCGGCAGGATCGTCAGCAGGCCCATGATGATGAGCACTTGCAGGCTTAGCGACAGCGGCGCCTTCGCGGCCCCGTTGGTGGCGGCGGCAGCGCCCGGCCCGCCGAGTTGCCCCAGCGCGCGATCGACCGCATCGCCGACGCCGGGCCCCGACGGCACGGCTGGCGCCTGGACGGCGGGCTTCGCCGGCGCGGCCGGTGCGGCCTGCGCGAAGGCCGGCGCGGCGACCGCAAACAACGCGACAATCGCCAGCACTGCCAGGATAAGTTTGGCGAACCGCGACACCTTCGCGGCCTTTGTCGGCGCGCGGAACAGCGACGGGCCGGCCGTATCCAGACGACGGACGTGGATCACCGGAAACTGTCCTCGGCGCGATCTACCAGCGTCACCCCGCCCTTGCCGACCGACACGAGCAGCTTGCGCCCCTCGAACTCGATCACGGCGAGGCGCAGGCCCGGCGACAGCATCATCGTTTCCTGCACCTTGATGGCGCGGGTCGCCTGCTGCTTGGTCATGCGACCCTCGAGCCGGCGCCAGAGATAGAGGCAGCCGATCATCAGCCCGCAGACGAGCGGGAGCAGGACGACCAGCTTCAGGATATACGACCAGAGCATCAGCCGCGCTTTTCCGGGCTCACCAGTTCGGTCAGGCGCACGCCGAAGCGCTCGCCCACCGTGACGACTTCACCGCGGCCGATCAGCGTGCCGTTGACGAAAACGTCGAGCAGTTCGTTGGCCGCACGGTCGAGCTCGATCACCGAGCTTTCGCCGAGCGCGAGCAGTTCGCGCAGCGTCAATCGGGTCTGGCCGATCTCCACCGTCAGCTTGACGTCGACGTCCTGCAGCAACCGGAAATTGGCCGCCATGCCGGCATCGACCGGGAAATTCCCCGACATGTCGCTCATGCGAGATCCTCTGCGTTGAATGAAAGCGTGTTGAGTTTGATCGCGGCGCGACCGTTCGAGGTGCCGACGGTGCCGAGACCGAGCTGGCCCTTGGCGACCATGACCGGCACATCGGCGGCGACGGTGATCGGGATCACGTCGCCTTCCTTCAACTCCATCAGCTTGGCGAGGCTGATGACCGGCTCGGCCAGGACCGAGCGGACCGGGAAGGTCACGGTCATCATCGCGCGCGTCAGGCCGTTGCGCCATGCCGGGTCGGGTGCGGCGCCGAGCACCTTGCCGGTCAGGCTGGGCGCGTAGGGCTTGAGCGATTGCACCGGATAGACGATGTCGATGAAGGCCGGCTTTTGATTGCCCTTGGCGATGCCGAAGCGCGTGACGACCATCGGGTCCTCACCGTCGATGCTCGGCACCGTCGCCGCATTGGCATCGACGCGGCCGGGCGCGAAATGGATGTGCGCGACCGGCTCCCACGCCGCGGTCAGCGGACCGGTCAGCATCATGCTCAGCCGCCCGAGCATCGCTTCGCCGGCGGGTGAAAACTCGGCCGGCATGTCGTGCGGCGCGGCTCCCGTGCCGCCGAAGAACAGGTCGAGCAGCTCGAGCGTGAACTTGCCGTCGATCACGACCAGCGCCTGCCCGCTCCCCGGCGTCATCGCCAGCGGAACCCAGGCGGTCAGCCCGTCGGACCGCTCGCTGCGATAATCGACGAAGCGCTGGACGCTGAGCGGTTCGGCCCAGGTCCGCACCTCGTGCCGCAACAACGGCTCGAACACGCCGCGCAAGCTCCGCGCGAGCCGCGCCGACAGATGCTGCAACGTATGAAGATCGCCGAACGGATTGAGGTTGACGCCACCCAGCGCCGCCGCGTGACGCGCGGTCGCCCGCGGCCGTTCGCGACGGTCGGTGTCCGCGTCCTCGGGGGACATGGTATGCGAGGCGTTAACCATGCCTCACTGAACAACGAAATTGGTAAAGTAAACGTTACTGATCCCCCCGAAACCTTCCTTTTGCTTCAACGTCGCGTTGATCGCGGCGGTCAGCCGGGCGGCCAGTTTCTGCTTGCCGTCGCTGGTGAAGACCTCGTCCTCGGTCGCATCGCCGAGCGCCAGCAGCACCGCGGAGCGCACCGCGATCTCGTTGGTCTTGACGTTCTCGATCACCGAATCGTCGTACGGGGTCGACACCGCGATCCCGACCTGGACGTAGTGGACGCTGTCGCGCAGGTTCGAGGTGAAATCCTTGTCGAGCGCGTAATAGTTGGAGGCGTATTTGTCGCCGCCCGAACCCGACGGTGGTTTGGTACCGCCCTTCGCCGCGCCCTCGCCGCCCTTGCCGTCGCCCTCGCCGCCGCGCTTCTGCTCGTCCTTCGGGACGAGCTTGGGGCCCTCGACCTCGGCCGCCCCGGCCTTCTTGCCGCCGAACAGGCCGAGCGCGAACGCCGCGCCCCCGCCACCGGCCGCGAGCACCAGCACCAGCAGCATCACGATCATCTTGCCCTTGCCCTTCTTCTTGGGCGCGGCCTCCGCGGTCTTGTCGTCACTCATCTATCGTCCCCTTCAAGCGATGCGGCCGTCGGTGACGGCGTCGGTGTCGTCGCCGCGCGACGGCGTGGCGAGGTGATTGGTGGTCGGCTGGCGGCGCTCGACCTCGGGCCGCGCGCGCTGGTCGCCCTGGCCCGATCCGGTCAGGTCGACGCTGGTCCCGCTCAGCCGGATGCCGCGCGCCTCGGCGGCCTGCGCGAGTTGCGGCGCGGCGTCGGCGAGCATCGTGCGCGTCGCCGGCTGCTCGGCGGCGAAGCGGACGCTGATCGCGCCGTCGTCATGCGTCTTGAGCGCGACGTCGACGCGGCCCAGCGCCTCGGGCTTGAGCCGGATCGAGGTGTCGGTGGCGTTCGCATTGTCGCGCAGCGTCTCGATATGCTCGATCATCTTCTGCGGCCAATCGCGCTGGCCCATGTCGAGCTGTTGGCGCTGGGCATCGCCGGTCGGCGCGACGGCAAGCGAGGCCGGGGTCTGGAGCTGGGCGAGCGGATCGACGGTGCCTCCCGTGGTCGGGCGATCGTCATGATCGCTCGCATTGCGTTCGCCGATGCCGGCCAGCGCGAACAGCGCCGGCTGGATGGCGGCCGTCGCTCCTGCGGGATGCGGCGTTGCCGGTATCTGGACCGGTGGACGAAGCGACGGCGATGGCGGTTGGTTGGGACGGATCGACATCGCTGGTGCGGCCGCTTGCAGACCAGCGACCGATGTGCTGTCGGTGGCCGGGATCGTCGCCGATACATCGGCCGTGATGATCGGCGCCGGAGCGGTCGGGGTGGTGGGCGGGACGAGCGGGCTCGGCGGGCTCGTCTGCGTCATCGCGAGCGGCACGGTCGGAGCCGGGTCGGTACCGGTCGACGTCGGAACGGCTTTGGCCACGGCGGCGGCCAGCGCGGTCAGCAAGAATCTGGCATTGACCGGCGCGCCAGTGGGCACCGGCGTCGCCACCAGGATCGCCGGCGGCGCGTCGGCCGCGTCCAGGAGGGGCAATGCGACAGGCGAAGCGGTCTGCGGCGAGGCCACGGGGACCGGTGGGCCCGATCCCTCGGTCGTCGCGTGGTCGTCCGTCGGCGGCCCGCTCATCGGCAGACCGGGCGCGGCCGTCAGCGCGGTGATGTCGACGACCAACCGCGACGCGGCGCCGCCGACCGCGCCGACCGTCACCGGCAGCGGGGCGGCCACGCCGGGCGCGGCGAACATCCAGGCGAGCGCGGGATCGGGTTGTTTGTCGTCGCCGTCCGGCAAGGGCTTGCCGGGATCGGCATCGCTTTGCCGCCCAGACGCGGCCGTCGCGCCCTTGGCCGGCGGCGGCGTTCCCTGCCCCGCCATCAGCTCGACGAACGCGGCGAGACTGGGTGTGCCGGGCGCGGCGCCCGGGGGCGCGGCGGTGCCCGTGGGCAAGGCGGTTGGACCGATGGAACTGGCAATGGCTGGCATCGAAACCCCTGTATCGGGGCTGTGCACTGCCCCGCTTCAGCGCTTCAGCAAGGATCGTGCCGAACCTTGCGCACCGCTGGCGCGGTTTCGAGTTCGCGGATCGCCTTGAGCGCCGCATCGGCGTCGGCGCGCGCCTTCAACTTCTCGATCGCGCTCTGGTCGCGGCGCGCCTCGCGCGTGGCTTCGGCGGCACGTTCGGCCGCCAGTTCGGCATCGCGCAGCCGCGCTGACGCCATTTCCGCCGATTGCTGGAGCCGCGCGCGGAAATGCGCCGCCGCGACGAGCAAGAAACCGCTGCCCTCGGCCGGCGCCGGTGCGACATTCTCGGCGAGCTTGGAAATGCGATGCGCGAGGTCGGCCTCGCTCGCATGCCGATCCGCCGCCCGTGCTTCGGCGGCTTGCACCATGCCGAGCTGCAACGTGCGGACGCGCAACAGGCGGTCGAGCTGTTTCTGTTTATGCATGGACGTTCAGCGGTACCGGCCCGCTCCCCCGCCCGACCGCCCAGACATCGTACCCTATGGGCGGTCGGGCGGGGGAGTGGGCCGGTACCGTAACCAGTAAACTACGCATCGCCGAACACGCCGATCAATTCGGCGACGGCGTCGTCCATCGACACCACGCTGTCGGCGTCCTGGCGGATATATTCCATGACGGCGGGGTGGCAGGCGATCGCGGCGTCGATCTCCGGATCGGCCCCGCCGCGATAGGCGCCCATCAGCACCAGGTCGCGATTCTCCTCATACGTCGCGAGGTGCCGACGCAGCACGCGCGCGGCGGCGACGTGGGACGCGGGCACGATGTCGGTCATCACGCGGCTGACCGAAGGGCCGAGATCGATCGCGGGGTACACGCCGCGTTCGGCCAGTTGCCGCGACAGGACGATATGCCCGTCGAGAATCGATCGCGCGCTGTCGACGACAGGGTCGTTGCCGTCGTCGCCATCGGCGAGCACGGTGTAGATCGCGGTGATCGACCCGCCTGACGTCACGTCGGTGCCGGCGCGCTCGATCAGGTTGGGCAGCATCGCGATGGCCGACGGCGGATAGCCGCGCGCCGAGGCCGGCTCGCCCAGCGCCAGCCCGATCTCGCGGCCGGCATGCGCGACGCGGGTCAGCGAATCCATGATGAGCAGGACCTTCTTGCCCTCCGCCCGGAACCCCTCGGCGATCGCGGTCGCGCGCAACGCGCCGCGGATGCGCAGGACCGGCGAATGGTTGGCGGGGACCGCGACCACGACCGAGCGCGCCCGCGCCTCACCGGCGACCTTGGTTTCCAGGAAGTCCGCGACTTCGCGGCTGCGTTCGCCGATCAGGCCGATGACGATCACATCGGCTTGCGCCGCGCGGACGATCATGCCGAGCAGCACCGACTTGCCGACGCCGGAGCCCGCCATGATCCCGACGCGCTGGCCCTGACCGATCGTCAGCAGGCCGTTGATCGCGCGCACGCCGACGTCCATCGGCTCGCGCACGCGGCCGCGATCGAGCGGGCCCTGCAACTTGCCGCCGAGCGGCCAATGCCTGGCGCCGCGGATCGGGCCGAGCCCGTCGATCGGCTTGCCCGCGCCGTCGACCACCCGGCCGAGCAGCGCGCTGCCGACCTCGGCCGCGCCGGGAGCGCCGATCGGGCGGACCGCCGATTGCGGGAGGAGTGCGGCGGGACCGCCCAGGTTCATGAGCAGCGTGCGGCCGTTGCGGAAGCCGATCACCTCGGCCTCGACCCGCGCGCCGTTGGCGGCACCGACCTGGCACACCGTGCCGACCGGCAGGTTGAGCCCGACCGCCTCCATCAGCAGTCCGTCGAACGAGGCGAGCCGGCCGGAAATCTTCGGGCTCGGCACGAAATCGGGCAGGCCGAGCGTGTCGAGATATTCCTCGGCGAAACGGTTCAGCATTACCCGGGCAATCCGGCGCGATCGATCGCCTGGGCGATCTGCTCCAGCCACAGATCGGGTCCGTCCTCGACGATCGTCGCCGCCGATTCGAGCACGAAATGCCCACGCGCGACATGCGGGTCGCCGGCCGCGAACACATTGGCGGGCAGGCAGCCATCGACCAGTGCCACATCGTCGGGATTGAGCCGCAACAGCGCCGACTCCGCATCGTCCCCGATCAGCTTCGCGGCATTCGCGACGCGGCGGTTGAGCAACTCCGCGTCGATCCCCTGTTCCCCGACCAGCCGCGTCACCAGCGTCATCACCGCCCCGCGTAACCGCCCGGCCAGCCGCTCGCGATCGATCCGGCTGTCGTCGGCGATCGCGGCGCGCAGTTCCTGGAGCAACGCCTGGTCGCGCTCGGCCAGCCGGCCGCCATTGGCGATCGCGGCGGCGAGCCCTTCCTCATATCCTTGCGCCCGCGCGGTCGTGACCGGATCGACGAAGCTCGTCGTCGGCTGGTCGCTATCGAACGGGTCCCAGCCGCCGGTCGGGTTCGCGTCCGGATCGGCGGGCGAGAAATGGCGCGGCTGCACCGGCTCGCCCGGGGGCGTCGGCGTGATCGATCGCGGCGCGAACGCCACGCCCTTCGTGGCATAGGCCTGACGCAAAGCGGCGCCGGCGGCATCGCGGCGGCCGGCGAACCCGGCGACGAACCCGGTCGGTGCGGGATCAGACATAATCGTCGTCGCCCGCGCCCATCATGATCGTGCCGTCCTTCGCCAGCGCGCGCGCCTGCTGGATGATGATCTTCTGCGCTTCGAGCACTTCGCTGAGCTTCATCGGCCCGCGCGCTTCCATCTCGTCGCGGATGCCGTCGGCGGCGCGCGCCGACATGCAACCCAGGAAGCGCGACCGGATGCTCTCGTCGACCCCCTTCAGCGCGCGCGTCAGCACGTCGCTGTCGATGTTGCGGATCAGCGTGCCGAGATTCTTGTCGTCCATGTCGAGCAGATTCTCGAACACGAACAACGCTTCCTCGATCGCCTTCGCGACGTCGCGGTCCATCTTGAACAGCTTGGGCATGACGCGCTGTTCGGTCGTCTTGCGCGCGCCCGACAGGATCTTCGCCGCCTCGCGCGTGCCGCCCAGCGTGACGCCGGCCGACTTGCCGGCGTGGCCCGTGCGATTGGCGAGCATCGTGCGCAGCGTCTCGACCGCCTCCGGCGTGATCGGCCCGAGCCGCGCGACGCGGTGGAGGATGTCCGGCTGGATCGTCTCCGGCAGCAGTTCGAGCACCTGACCCGCGATCGCGGGATCGAGGTTGGCGATCACCACCGCCGCGATCTGCGGATGCTCCTTCTCGATCATCGTCGCGATCTCGCCGGCTTCCATCCAGTCGAGCAGGTCGATCTGGCACGCAGCTTCGGGCGGGGTGATCCGCGCGAGCACGCTGTCGGCCTTTTCCTGGCCGAGCGCGCGGTTCATCACGTTCTCGATAATCGGCTTGGGGTCGAACCCGATCGAGTTGCGGTCGCGTGCGCGTCCGACGAAATCGTCGAGCACGTCGCCGACCTGGTCCTCGCCGACCTCGGCCACGGCGAACATCGCCTTGCCGAGCTGGCGCACCTCTTCGGGGTCGAGCTTCTGGAGGATGGCGGCCGCCTCCTCCTCGCCGACCAGCATCATCAGCACCGCGGCGCGTTCGACGCCGGTGTAGCTGCGCATCGGAGCGTTCATCAGCGTGCGTCCGCCTTTATCATGTCACGGACCGCCAGGGCGGCGCGTGCCGGGTTGTCCCGGGTGAAGCCCCGGACGTTGCCGAGCCGGTCGTCGAGATTGTTGCCGCTTTCGAGCGCGTCGAGCCTGACCGGTGCGGAGATGGCGCCGGCCGACCCCATCGGCGCACCGATGCCGAGCGCCGCCAGATCGCGACCGCCGCGTGCGGCCTCGTCGCGCTTCTTCAGCAGCACCTTCGACAGCGGACGGACGCCCAGGATCAGCACCAGCAGCGCGATGACCACCGCCGTCACGTTGCGCACCACCATCGAGAACCAGCTGCTTTCGTAGAATTTGGGGCCGGCGTCGGCGCTCGTGCCAGCCGCGAAACGCCGGCTGATGACGGTCACCTGATCGCCGCGCGTCGTGTCCGCACCGACCGCAGAGGTCACTAATTGCGTCAGCTGCTGGATCTCGGCCGGGGTGCGCGGCTTCGACCCGTCGACGTCGCGCAGCACCACCGCCACCGACAGCCGCTTGAGCCCGCCGGGCGCGTTGCGCGTCACCGACACTTCGCGACCGAGGTCGTAGGCGCGGGCATAGCTGTCCTGCGTCTTGGCAGTGTCGGGCACGGTCGGCGTCGCGGCCGGGGTCGGCGTGGCACCGGGAGCCGGGGTCGCACCGGGTGTCGGTTGCGCGTTGGGTTGCGTCACCGTGGTCGGTCCCGGCGGAATGTTCGACAGCGCACCGGGAATGCCGCCGGGCGCCCCGGTCGTGCCGTCCTTGCCGGTCCATGCGCCCTGTTCGGCGCGCAGGCTGCCCGATTTGTCGTAGCTTTCGCGCGTCGAGCTGACATCGTCGAGATTGACGTCGGCCGACACCTGCGCGGTGAAGTTGCCCGCGCCGACCAGCGGGGTCAGCAACGTGGTCAACTGGTCGCGATACTTCTGCTCGACCTGGGTCTGAAAGCGCACGCGCGCGTCGTTCGCGCTGCCGGCGCCGTCCGGCTTGGACAGCAAGGCGCCCGCCTGGTCGACGATCGTGACGTTCTCCGGCTTCATCCCCGGCACCGACGAGGCGACGAGGTTGACGATCGACCCGACCTGCGCGTCGGAGAGCGAGCGGCCGCCCTGCAGCTTCAGCACGACGCTGGCCGACGGCGCGGCATTGTCGCGGACGAACACGGTGTTTTCCGGCACGGCCAAGTGCACGCGCGCTTCGGCGACCGCGTCGATATCCTCGATCGAACGCGCCAGCTCGGTCTCGCGCGCTTGGCGCAGGCGTTCGCCCTCGACCGCGCGGCTGGTGCCCATCGGCATGTTGTCGAGGATCGCATAGCCGGCCGGCGCCGACTTCGGCAGGCCCTGTGCCGCCAGCAGCATCCGCGCCTTCGAATAATCGCCCTCGTTGACCGTCACGGCATCGGTCGCCTCGTCGAGCCGACCGGTGATCCCGCCCGTCTTCAACGCGTTGATGACCGCCGCCTTGTCGCTGTCGGGCAACCCCGAGAACAGCGTCTTCTGCGTCGGCGTCGACAGCATGAACCACGCCAGCGCGGCGCTGGCGATCAATCCCACCATCAGGATCATCGGCAGGCTGCGCTTGACCGCGGGCTGGCCCAGCAGGCCGCCCAGCTGCTTCACCGGGTTGGCGAAGCCTTCGCCCTCGATGGGCATCGGAGTGAGTTGTGTGGCCATGGTCGATTACACCGGCATGCTCATGATGTCCTTGTAGGCGGACAACAGTTTGTTCCTGACTTGCAGCGTCGCCTCGAAGCTGACCGACGCTTGTTGCCGCGCGAGCATCACCTTGGCGATGTCGATCGTCTCGCCGCGTTCGTACGACGCGGACAGGTCGTTGGCCTGGTTCTGGCTGGCGTTGACGTCGCGTAGCGCGCTCGACAGCGAGTCGGCGAAGCTCGCCGGCCCGCTCGCGGCCCCGGTCGATGCCGGCGCCGCCGCCGCGCCCGCGGCGTTGGCCCGGGCCAGCGCCTGGTTGCGTTCGAGGATCTGCGCACGCAACGCCATCACCCGATCGACGCTCATCGCGCCGGTCACTCCCCCAATGCCGCTCATGCCGACATCCTCGTGCTGCGGGTGATGTCCTCACCCTGTTCGCGCGCCCGCGCCAGGCGATAGCGGAGCGTGCGCTCCGAAATGCCGAGCCGCCGGGCGGTTTCGATCCGGCTGCCGCCGCATGCGGCCAGCGTCTCGCGGATCGCCTGGAATTCACTGAGCTGGACGACGTTTGCCAGCGTGTCGCCGTTCGCATTCACCGCGGTGCGCGCCGGGACGGCATCGGCCTGCGGCGCGGGACGGCGATCGAACACGATGTGACTCGCGGAGATCGTGTCGCCGGCGGCGAACAGCATCGCGCGCTGTATCACGTTCTCCAGCTCGCGGACATTGCCCGGCCAGTCGTGCGCCATCAGCACGTCGATCGCGCTCGCATCGGGCCACGGCACCGTGGCGCGCGTGCCGGCATGGCGCAGGATCATCGCCGCCGCGAGCGCGGGCACGTCGAGCGGACGTTCGGCCAACGGACGCGTCGTCAGCGGGAAAACCGACAGACGGTAATAGAGGTCGGCGCGAAAGCGGCCGGCGGCGACTTCCTCGGCCAGATCGCGATTGGCGCAGGCGACGATGCGGACGTCGACCGGCACCGCTTGCGTGGCGCCGATCGGGATCACCTCGCGCTCCTGCAACACACGGAGCAGCTTGGCCTGGAGGCTGAGCGGCATCTCGGCGATCTCGTCGAGCAGCAGGGTGCCGCCCTCGGCCGCGCGGAAGAAGCCCTCGCCCGACCCGCTGGCGCCGGTGAACGACCCCTTCTGGTGGCCGAACAGCATCGCCTCTAGCATGGTTTCGGGCAGCGCGGCGCAGTTGATCGCGATGAACGGCTTGTCGGCCCGCGGGGAGGCGCGGTGGATCGTGCGCGCCAGCACTTCCTTGCCGGTACCGGTCGGGCCGTTGACGAGCACAGTGATGTCGGCGCCCGCGACCCGCTCGGCCAGCGCGAACAGCGCCAGGCTTTCCGGATCGGCGGCGGTCGCGGCGTCGGGGCCGGCGACATGGGCATAGGCGAAGGCGTTGCCGATCGCGCTGTCGGCACCGCTGAAGGCGAGCCGGGCCGGCGCATGATCGCTGCCCCGCGTGAAGCCGCGACCCTCATCGGCCAGCACCAGCGTGCGCGCGGCGATCGGCGCGGTCTCGCCGTCCATCACGACGAACGTGTCGCTCGCGGTCGGGCGCGTGCCGTCCTCGGCAACGCCCAGGCCCTGCGCACGCAGCGACGAGACCAGCGCGTATTTCTGCCGGATGACGGAAGCCGACGGATGGATCGAACGCATGTATTCCCCCTTCACGGGGGCCTGAATGCGGCAAAGACGGTAAACGACCGGTTAAGCACGTTGCCGCTTCCGGCAAATTCTTACCGCCGTCGGGACGCCCCTACGCGTACGCGCGCGGGCCCGGATCATGGGAGCGGCGTCGGCAGGCGAGGCTTTGCCGCCCGGCCGAACGGATTTCGCGGGGCGTCAAAAAAATACTTAATCCTGCCGGCGGGCGGTCGTTCTCCCCTGTGACGGCTCGGTTCCCCGACGGGGGGCAGCGGGGACGTCGGACCAGATGGAGACGACCAATGACTGTAATCGGTACCAATGTCGGCGCCCTGCGCGCCGGTGCTGCGTCGGCCTCGGCGCAGGTGTCGCTGAACCAGGCGATGGAACGCCTGTCGACCGGCAAGCGCATCAACTCGGCCAAGGACGACGCGGCCGGCCTCGCCATCGCTTCGTCGATGGGCGCGCAAATCCGTTCGATGAACCAGGCGATCCGCAACGCCAATGACGGCATGTCGATGGCGCAGACCGCCGACGGCGCGCTGGGCGAAGTCGGCAATATGCTGCAGCGTATCCGCGAGCTGGCGACGCAGTCGGCTTCGGGCACCTATGCCACCGCCGACCGCACCAACATGAACGCGGAAGTCACCGCGCTGAAGACGCAGATCGGCAGCATCCTGTCGAACACCAAGTTCAACGGCGTCGGCCTGTTCGACGGCAGCGCCGGCACGTCGGGTTCGGTCACGATCCAGGCGGGCGCGTCGTCGAGCGACACCGTGTCGGTCTCGTTCGCGTCGATGACCACGACCACGCTGGGCATCGCCAGCACGGCGGTCGACAGTGCGACCAACGCCACCACGGCGCTGGGCACGATCGACACCGCGCTGACCACGCTGAACAGCTCGCGCGCCGCCTTCGGTGCCGCGCAGAACCAGCTCCAGTCGGTGGTGAACAACCTGACGACCAACGTGACCAACCTGAGCGACGCGCAGAGCCGCATCCAGGACGCCGACTTCTCGGCGGAATCGACCAACCTGGCGAAGGCACAGATCCTGGCCCAGGCGTCGACCGCGATGCTGGCACAGGCCAACCAGAGCGCCCAGACCGTTCTCAAGCTGCTCCAGTAATACTGGCGTAGCCGGAGGGTACGGCTCCGGCATCCTGCCCCCCTTCAAACGGGGTGCCGGGGCCGACAAAGGAAAACCCCGGTGGTCGCGAGACCGCCGGGGTTTTCTTGTCATCGCATCACCGGCCCGGCGACGGGCCGGCGAGGTCTCAGGCGAAGCGGACGCGCGTCGTCACCTTCGCGCGACGGCGCAGGGTATAGCCCATCGCGCCGAAGCCGAGCATCATCATCGCCCAGATCGCCGGCTCGGGCACGGCCGCGACCGTCGCATCGCCCAGGATCTGGAACCCGATGTTCAGGTTGCCGGCATCGTAGAAGCCCTGCCCCGAATGCCAGCCGGCATAGGCCGACAACGGGTTCGCAACGCCGATCGGCATCGCGCCGTTGCCGGTGCCCGCCGAGAACACGGCCCAATACGTCCCCGCGGCGACGTTCCACGCCTGGCCGGACACGCCGTACCAAGCAGGCTGCGACGTGTTCGACGGCGTGAAATTGGCCGAATAAAGCGATGCGTTCGGCAAGCCGTTGCTGTCGCTGTAGATTGAGGCGGTATAGCTCCCCGAGAAGGAGGTGATCCAGCCGAGCACGTCGGTGATCGTGGTTGCCGCACCGACCTGGAACTTGCCGCCCAGCCACTGACCGGAACTCACGACATAGCCGCCATTCACGTTCGGGCCGGCACCCGTGTTGACGATGGTGGAAGCCGAAGCCGGCGTCGCCAACGCGCCCATGGCAAAGCAAGCCGCGACAAGCGGTGCAGTCAGTTTCATGAAGATGTCCCCTGTAGACCCGCGGGATCGCGCGTCGCCGGCTACCTAAAATGGGTTAGTCTGGGTGTAAACGCCGACTTAAGGTTAAATCGCGTGTCGATTTGGAGCAGACCGACGCCCGCACGATCGCCGCGGCCCCCTTCATTCAACCGAGCTCGAACAAGCGATCGAACGCGCGAGCGCCGGTCGGCGAGAAAGCGATCACCCTGCCCGCCCCGCGCCGCGCCCACCCCTCGCCGAGCGCATGGTCCAGGATCGCCGCCCCCAGCGCGCCGCCGAGATGATGGCGCCGCTCGCTCCAGTCGAGGCACAGCCGGCAGAACGGCCGCCGCCCGTCCCCCTTGGCGAACCCTCGCGCGGCGAGCCAGGCGCGCCCGGCATCGGTCAGCATGCCCTCCGCCAACAGTCCGCCACGCTCCAGCCGCTGCGCCAGCGCGACGGCGCGTTCGCCGGCGAGATGATCGTAACACACCCGCGCCTCGCGCAGGGCCGGATCGCGCGGCCCGGTCCGCACCCGCGTCGCGCCGGTCCGCTGGGCCAGCTCCATCAGCGCCTCGATCGCCGCGGCGACATCGCCGCCCGACAGCCGCAGATACCGGTGGCGCCCCTGCTTCTCGGCGGCGAGCAATCCCGCCGCCTCCATCCGCGACAGGTGCCCGCTCGCGGTCGGCAGCGTCACGCCGGCGACGGTCGCGAGCTCGCTGACCGTCAGCGCGCGCCCGTCCATCAACGCGGTCAGTATGTTGGCGCGCGCCGGATCGCCGATCAGCGACGCGATCTCCGCGATGTTCGGTCCGTCCCGCATGGTTCGACGCTTACCAAAGCATCGCGGTCGCGAAAACGGCTAAACCGCGACAACACTTTGGAGAAGGCCGAATGATTACCTGCATCATCACCTACGACATCGAACCGTGGGGACGCGACGCCTTCGTCGATTATGCGCGGGCGTGGGGCGAGGCGATCCCGGCGGCCGGCGCCGACCTGATCGGCTATTTCGCGCCGCACGAAGGGTCGGCGACGACCGCCTACGGCATCTACGACATCGCGGACCTGGCCGCGTACGAAGCCTATCGCGCGCGGTTGAAGGCCGACCCGATCGCACGCCGCAACTTCGAATTCGCGCAGACGGAGCGCTTCATTCGGCGCGAAGACCGGCTGTTCGTGACGCGGGTCGATCGATGATCGCGGTCATCTTCGAGGTCGAGCCGGCCGCGGGGCGGCGCGACGCCTATCTCGACATCGCCGCCGCGTTGAAGGACGAGCTTGCCGCGATCGACGGGTTCGTCTCGGTCGAGCGGTTCGAGAGCCTGGCCACGCCGGGCAAGCTGCTGTCGCTGAGCTTCTTCCGCGACGAGGCGGCGGTGCGGGCGTGGCGCACCACGGCCGAGCATCGGCGCGCGCAGGCGGCGGGGCGACATGGCGTCTTCGCCGACTATCGGCTCCGCGTCGCGCACGTGTTGCGCGACTACGGCCTGCGCGACCGCGGCGAAGCGCCGCCGGACAGTCGCGTGGTGCACGACGGATGAGGCGCGCGATATTCGCCCGCCGCACCGTCCGCGTCAGATGCGGTTGGCGAGCGCTTTCTTCAGCCGCGCGTGCGCCGACGCCTTGATCTGGCAGACTCGCGCCGAGCCGACGCCGAGTACCAGCCCGATCTCCTCGAGGTTCAGTTCCTCGACATAATAAAGCTGCACCACCTGCGCCTCGCGCTCGGGCAGCCCCGCGATCGCTGCGACCAACGTGTCGCGCAGGTCGCTTTCCGCCAGCTGTTGGAACGCGTCGGGATCGTCCGACATGAACCACGCGCCCTCGTCGGTATAGACCTCGTCCAGGCTGTCGAAGCGGACGGCCTCCGCGCTCGCATAGTCGGCGCGCATCTTCTCGATGCTGACGCCCAGATGTGCGGCGATCGCCGCATCGCTGGGGGGCACGCGGCCGACGGTGAGCATCGCGACGGTCTCCTGATAGTGCTTGCGGCGGCGCATCGCCCCGCGGGTCAGCGTCGCCTGGCGACGCAACTGGTCGATCATCGCACCGCGCAGCCGCGTCGCGAGATATTGTTCGAAAGTGACTGCCCCACGATCCTCGAAGCCGTGGATCGCCTCGACCAGGGCGACGAGCCCGGTCTGGACGAGATCCTCGACCTCGCACGCCCCCGACACGCTGCCATGGACGTGCCAGGCGATACGGCGGACGAGCGGGGCGTGTTTGCGGACCAGCGCATCGACGTCGCGCGCCGGGGCGCGGCCATAGGTGAGCGGCTGGGCGTTGGCGAACGCGCCGGGCATCGGTTCCTCGCTCATGCTGCGAGCGCCGGCGGGGCGCCGATGACGGCGACGACTTCGACCGCCTTTTCCTCGGGCACTTCGAAGAACGACATGACCGGCGTGTCGGGCAGGCAGGTCTTGACGAGCTTGCGGATCGCGAGCCGGATCGAGGGCTGGACGACCAGCGCGAACGGCTTGGCATCGGCGACCAGCGGCTGCGCGGCGCTCTGCAACGCATCGACGATGCGACGGCCGAGATCGGGCTCGATCGTGTGGCGCCGCGACGGATCGCCACGGACGGCCTGGCCGAGCAAGCCTTCGAGTTGCCCTTCCAGCGTCATCACGCGCAGCGGCTCGTGCACGCCGCACAGTTTCTGGATGATGAGCCCGCCGAGATCGGGGCGGATCGCCTCGATGATTTCCTCGGCATCGACCGTGCGTTGCGCGGCGACCGCGATGGCCGAGGCGATGCGGCGGAACTCCTTGAGCGGAATGCCCTCGGCCAGAAGACCCTTCAGCACTTGCGTCAGCGTCGTCAGCGGCAGCGGCGAAGGCGTCAGCGCGGCGACCAGCTGCGGGCTCTTTTCCTTGAGGCCATCGAGCAGCGCCTGCACCTCGTCCGCGCCGAGCAGGTCGGCGGCGTTCGAGCCGAGCTGGTGGTTCAGGTGCGTCGCCATCACGGTGCCGGCGTCGACCACCAGATAGCCCTGCCCGGTCGCGGCATCGGCGTCGCCCGGCGCGATCCACGTCGCGGGCAGGCCGAAGGTCGGATCCTTGGTCGTCTTGCCGCGCAGCTCGCCGAAGCCCTGGCCGGTGTCGAGCGCCAGCATCTCGTCGGCCGACGCCTGATCCTCGCCGACGACCACGCCGCCGACCAGGATGCGATAGATGTAGGGCGCGAGGTTGATGTCGTCGCGCACCCGCACCTGCGGCACGACGAAGCCGAGTTCCTTCGACAACTGGCGGCGGACCCCGGTGATGCGGCCCATCAGCGGAGCGCCGCGACGCTCGTCGACCAGCGGCACCAGGCCGTAGCCGATGTCGAGGTTGATCTGCATGCCGTCGGACACTTCGTCCCAGCCGATCTTCGAGAGATCGGGCGCCGGCGCGGCGGGCGCGGGCGGCGGCGGACGCTTGGCGATCTGATTGAGCTTCCACGCGGTGAACCCGGCGATGCTCGCGGCCGACAGCAGCACGAGGTGCGGCATCCCCGGCAACACGCCGAGCAGGCCGAGGATGACCGCGACCGGCGTCCAGGTCCGCGCCGAGCCGAACTGGCTGCCGATCTGGCCGGCGAGGTCGTGGCTGGAGGTGACGCGCGTGACGATCGCGGCGGCGGCGATCGACAGCATCAGGCTGGGCAGCTGCGCGACCAGCGCGTCGCCGATCGCGAGCAGGATGTAGTTGTGCGCGGCATCGCCGAGCGACATGCCGTGGCTGACCGGCCCCAGGATCAGTCCGCCGATGATATTGGCGAACAGGATCAGCATCGCGGCGACGGCGTCGCCCTTCACGAACTTGGACGAACCGTCCATCGATCCGTAGAAATCGGCTTCGGTCGAGACTTCGACGCGGCGCGCCTTGGCTTCCTCGGGCGTGATGAGGCCGGCATTGAGATCGGCGTCGATCGCCATCTGCTTGCCGGGCAGCGCGTCGAGGGTGAAGCGCGCCGACACTTCGGACACGCGGCCCGCGCCCTTGGTCACGACGATCAGGTTGATGATGACCAGGATCGCGAAGACGAAGATGCCGACGACGTAATCGCCGCCGATCAGGAAGGTGCCGAATGCCTCGATGACGTGGCCCGCCGCACTCTCCCCCTCATGCCCGTGCACCAGCACGACGCGGGTCGAGGCGACGTTGAGGCCGAGCCGAAACAGGGTAGCGAACAATAGGACGGTCGGGAAGGCCGAGAAATCGAGCGGCTTCTGCGCGTTCAGCGCGACCATCAGCACCGCCAGGCTGATCGCGATGTTGCCGACGAAGAAGATGTCGAGCAGCGGCGCCGGGATCGGTACCACCATCACGCAGACCAGCAGCAGGATGGCGATCGGCAGCGCGGCGTTGCGAGCGCGTCCGCCGGAGAGGCGATTGAGGAAGTTCACGTAGCTCAGGCCCCCATCGTCGCGAGCATCATGTACGCCAGCCGCGCCGTGTCAGGCGTCGGGCGCAGCAGATTGACCGAATTGACATTGTCCGGCGTCGCCGCCGTGCCGGTGTTGACGCCGGCCCGCGCAAGCGCGGCGCGCGCCCAGCTTTGCGCGCTCGACGCATTGTCGCCGCTGCCGGTGATGACGGTCGCGCCGTCGACCGTGCCGAGCGACGCGAGCTGCGCGAAGTTCGCGCGCGCGGTCTCGAAATCGCCGCCGCGACCGGGCATCGCGCCCGCGCCGCTGAGCGTATCCGACGCAAGGCCGGTCGCGCCGACGCTCGCCGCGCCCTTGTCGAGCTTGGCGGCGAAGCGCTGGTAGATGTCGCCGAGGCTGCGGGCATTCCCGCCGGCGTCGTAGAAGATCGAGCGGTTGGCGCGCGCCGCCGCCGGGAACATCGCCGCCCCGCTGACTCCCGGGTTCGACTGCATCGTGCGCAGGAACGAGCGTGCTCCGCCCAGCCCCAGGAAATGCGCCATGTAGAGATCGGTACCGGTCGCGCTGCGGCCCAGCGCATTCTCCAGCGCGCCCTTGTTGTCGGACGCATATTGCGCGGCCATCGTCGCCGACACGTCGGGATTGCTGCGCAGGTTGAGGATCGCGCTCTTCATCGCCGGATCGTTCACGACCCAGCGATTGCCCGACCGCGTGATCGCGTCCGACGCCCAGCCGAGCCCGTACTGGCTGCCATGCTGCTTGATGATGCCCAGCCACGACTGGTCGATGAACTGGTAGAGCCCGGCGGCCGACGAGGTGCCGGCGCGTGCGGTCGGGTTCAGCCCGCTTTCCAACTGCGCCTGGCCGAGCAGATAGTCGAAGTCGATGCCCGTCGCCCGGCTCGCGCTCGCGATCGCCGTACGGACACCACCAGACCCTGAAATCGCCTCGACGCCCATCGGCCCCTTGCTGAATTGCCCCTTCTTCGAGGCTCACTCAGCAAAAGGCGTGCCAGTTTCCCATCTCGTCATTCCCGCGAAAGCGGGAACCCATCTCCCATGACCGGAAACGATTGCTACCGGCCCGACTGAAGAGAGGATACGAGATGGGTCCCCGCTTTCGCGGGGATGACGTCGATGGTCAGGCGTAAGCCGCGACGCGGCCGTTCGAGCGGTAGCCGCCGGCATCACCGGCAAGCATTTGCAGGCGGCGGCGGACGTTTGCCGCCAGCAGGTTCACGTAGATGCGCGCGGTGTCGTTCAGCCGCTGCGCTTCCTCGGCGAGTTCGCGGACGTCGGGCTCGAGCGCGCCGCCCTCGATCGTCGCCAGCGCGTCGATCGCGATCAGCTTGGCCTGCGTCGCACGGTCGAGCGCGGCAACGTCGTTCGCTTTCATCGCCGCGATCTCGACATGCAGCGCGTCGATCACGCGGATCAGCCCTTCACGCCTTGTCACGCGACAACCAATCGTACTTGAGGGCGAGCATGCTGTCGGCGATGGTCGCCGGCAGGATCGGGAACGTGCCGTCCTCGATCGCTCGCTTGATGCGTTCGATCCGATCCGTATCGACCGGCGGGCGTGCCGACAGATCGGCGGCCAACTGGCCGGCCGCGGTCGCCTGGGCCTGTTGCGGCTGCGGTTCGGCGGCGACGGACGCGACGTTCGATGCGACCGGCGCGGCTGCGACCGGAGCGACCTGGCGCGGGGGCGTCGAGCCCTTGAATGCGATCGGATCGACCATTTGCCACCTTGTGGAACTGTCCTCGCATCATCGAACGACCGCCTGCCGGATATGTTTAGAAGAAATTATTCGCCGCCCGGAATCACGGCCTTGCCGGGCTCGACCGCGATCGCCTGGACCGGCGGCTTGTTGTCCTCGACCTTGACCAGCACGCGCGCGCCGGCCGCCGCGTCGCTGGCGGCGATGCCGTCGCGCGTGACCGAGAAGCCGGCGGTGCCGGCGGTCAGGCTGACCGGGTCGCCGCGCTTGATGACCGGTGGTCCCTTGGGCGGAGCGGCGACGGCGGTGGGAGAAGCGGGCAGCGGGCCCGCCGGGGTCGGCACCGGCGCGGTGATGCGCACGGGCACGAAGATCCGCCAGCTCGGGTCTGGGCAATTGACCACCACGGCATCGTGCGCCGGGGTGCGCCAGTTCAGCGCGACCATCGGGCAGGCGGCGAGCTTCAGCCGCGTATCGACCGCAGTGCGCGCGCCGCCGTCGCTGCCGATCGGCTGGCCGGTGAAGCCGGCGACGGCCTTGTCGAGCAACGCCGTGCTCTGGAAACTCTGTGCGAGCGCAGGGCCGGCCAGCAGCAACGCGGGCACGACGGCAAGAGCGCGGATCATTTCTGTTTCTCCT
This sequence comes from Sphingomonas sp., assembly GCF_017304635.1. Taxonomy (GTDB): domain Bacteria; phylum Pseudomonadota; class Alphaproteobacteria; order Sphingomonadales; family Sphingomonadaceae; genus Sphingomonas. The sequence continues at coordinate 33,870 of NZ_JAFKMA010000002.1, read as the reverse complement.
GGGCGGGATCGCCGGTGAAGCTGAGGGTGACGAGCACGCCGCTGCGCCCGGTGCCGGGTGCGGCGATGGCGATGCGACCGGCGGGCGTGCCGTGCGCGATGAGGTAGGCGGCGGCGGCGCGCGCACGGTCGCTCGCGAGCAAGGCCGCGCTGCCGGTGGCAGGATCGACGTCGCCCGCCGCCGCCGCGCTGCCGACGATGCGCAGCGACACGCGCGGATCGCGCAGGGCGCTCGCGGCGAAGCTCGTCAATTGTGCCGGATCGTTCAGCGTCGCGGATCCGGGGGGACTGGCGACGACGACGGACGCGACCGGGATCGGCGCCGGCGTCTCGACCACGCCGCCGAACCCCTCACGCAAGCCCTTTGCCAATGCACGGCGATCGGTCGCCTGGATCAGGACGAAGAACCCGACCAGCAGCAGCGCCAGATCGGCGAGCGTCCATAGCCAGAGCGGCCTGGCCGGCGGCGGATCGAGCGGATCGGTCATGCCGCCACCGCGACCGGATTGCGCGGCCGGCCCTGTTCGGCGAGCGCGGCGAGCGGCGCGACCAGGCGCGCGCGCTCCTCCGCCTCAATGCGCGCGCGACGGCGCAGGCGGACCGCGATCGGCATCGCGATCAGGTTCGCGATCAGCGCGCCATAGAGCGTCGCCAGCAACGCGACCGCCATGCCGCCGCCGATCGCGGCGGGGTCCGTCATCGCGGTGAACATCTTGACCAGCCCGATCAGCGTCCCGACCATGCCCATCGCCGGCGCGACCTCGGCCATGCCCGCCCACATGTCGGCAGCGGCGGCGTGGCGCAGGATGCGGGCGCGGCGGCGCTCGTCGAGCAGGCAGGTGACCTCAGCGGGGCTGGCGCCGTCGACGGCGGCGGCGATGGCGGCGGCGACGTCGGGATCGGCGATCACCGACCGGTCGAGCGTATGGACGCCGTGCCGCCGGGCGATCCGGTTGAGCGCCGCCGCCTGATCGACCAGCGGCGTCGCCTCGAACCCGCGACGCGGCAGCGTGGCGAGCGCGGCGATGGCGCGACCGAAATCCCTGAGCGGCGTGCGCAGCAGCGCGGCGAGCACGGTGCCGCCGGCGACGATGGCGATCGCGGCAGGATCGACGAACGGGGTAAGCGCGTCAGGCGTCATCATGCGCGAGGGTTCTGCAAGGGGCGGGCCAATTGCTTCCCCCGTCGCCCCCGGTGGAGGCCGGGGCCGCTGAGTAACGACGGAAATGCTTTCCAACCTGGCGGCCCCAGCCTCCGCCGGGGGCGACGGACGTGGCGGAAACCGGCAAACCGATTGCCGCCGACCGGCAAGCCTTTGCCGCTTTGCCCTGCCGGACCCGGCAAAATCGCCTCCGAACGGCACTTGGCACGACCTTTGCTGATCTCTCGCGCAGGATTTAACGCGAGGACGGCACATGGCCGACGACAGTCTGTTCGGGATACACGGCGCGGCGCTGGAAGTGCGCGGGCAGCGCATGGGTATCCTGGCGTCCAACATCGCCAATTCCTCGACCCCGGGGTTCAAGGCGCGCGACATCGATTTCCACCAGGCGCTGGCATCGATCGACGGCGGCATGGGTGCCGACGGCGCGACCAGCGCCGCGACGCTCTATCGCGTACCGCTGCAGCCGAGCCTCGACGGCAACACCGTCGACCTGTCGACCGAACAGACCGCGTTCGCGGAGAATGCGGTCCAGTACCAGACGACGCTCGCGTTCCTGAACGGGCGCATCAACCAAGTCACGCGCGCATTGCGGGGGGAATAAGCCATGCCCAACGGACCGCTCAGCATCTTCCAAGTATCGGGTCGCGCGATGTCCGCGCAGCTCGTGCGGATGAACACGACCGCCTCCAACCTCGCCAATGCGGGGTCGGTCTCCAACTCCGTCGCCACCGCCTATCGCACGATCAAGCCGGTGTTCCGCACCAGCTACGACCAGGCGTCCGGCATGGCGACGGTCGACGTCGAGAACGTCGTCACCGCCGGCAACGACCCGACCAAGCGCTACGACCCGACCAATCCGATGGCCGACAAGGACGGCAACGTCTGGGAATCGAACGTCGATGAAACGCGAGAACTGGTCGACATGATGGAGACCGCGCGCGGGTACCAGAACAACGTCGAGGTCATGCAGACCGCGAAATCCCTCATCTCCGACACGCTCAAGCTCGGGAAGTAAGCCATGACCTCTGCCTTCGACACCACGCTCGCCAACCTCGGCATCGGCCGCACCGGCAGCACGACGCCGACCGTCGCGCCGGCATCCTCGTCCAACCAGACGCTGGGCCAGGCCGACTTCCTGAAGCTGATGACGGCGCAGTTGCAGAACCAGGATCCGTTCAACCCGGTCGATAACACGCAGATGGTCGCCCAGATGGCCCAATTCTCGTCGTTGCAGGGCATCACCGACATGTCGACGACGCTGAAGTCGATCGCCGCGAAGCTGACCGGCACCTCGACCACCGATGCGATGTCCTATGTCGGCAAGAACGTGCTGACCGAGGGGAACACCGCCTATGGCCGCACCACCGGCGGGATCGCCGGCGCGGTCGAGCTCGACAGCGACGCCAGCAACGTCACCGTGACCATCTCGGACGGCAACGGCCAGACGCTGAAGACGCTCAACCTCGGCAAGCAGGCCAAGGGCACTGCGACCTACGACTGGGACGGCACCACCGACGCCGGCACCGCCGCCGGATCCGGCCCGTTCAAGGTGTCGGTCACCGCCGCCGACGCGAGCGGCAAGGCCGTCTCCAACCGCAGCCTGGTCTGGGCACCGGTCACGGCCGTTTCCAATCCCTCGTCCGGCTCGCCGACACTCAGCGTCGCCGGACTCGGCACCATCGACGTTTCCGCCGTTCGCCAGATCGGCTGACCCTCTCTCACCCCGGAGTAAACGACCATGTCCTTCTACACCTCGCTTTCCGGCCTCCAGGCCTCGCAGACCGAGATGAACACGATCTCGCACAACCTCGCCAACGTCGGCACCAACGGCTTCAAGAAGAGCCGCACCGACTTCGCCGACGTGATCGCGTCGAGCGTCAGCGTGTCGCCGACGCAGATGGTCGGGTCGGGCACGGTTGTGAAGGCCAACCGCCAGCAGTTCAGCCAGGGCAACCTGATCCAGTCGTCGTCGAGCCTCGACCTCGCGATCTCGGGCGACGGTTTCTTCGCGATCAAACCGTCGGTCGACGGCGCGAAGGTCAACTTCACGCGTAACGGCGGCTTCTCGGTCAATCAGGACCGCTACGTCACCGACGCCGACGGCAACTTCCTCCAGGTCTATCCGGTCGACGGGTCGGGCGCCGTCGTCGCGACCGGCATCGACCAGACCAAGAGCCTGCAACTGCCGGCGACCAGCGGCGTCGCCAAGCCGACCGGCGCGGTCGCGATGACCGCCAACTTGGCCTCGACCGCGACGGTTCCGACCACCGCGACGTTCGATCGCTTCGACCCGACGAGCTACAACAACTCGACCTCGACGACGATCTACGACGCCAGCGGCAACCCGCAGACGCTGACGACCTATTTCAAGCGCACCGCGGCGTCGTCGGGGCCGGGCGTGAACAGCACCTGGCAAGTCTACAACTATGTCGGTGACACCAAGCTGACCTCGGGCGGCAGCGACAATATCTCGCTGACGTTCAACTCGGACGGCCAGATGACCGCGCCGACCACGGCGACGACGTTCGACCCGTTCACCCCGGCGGGCGCCAGCGCCGCGCAGTCGGCCACCTTCACCTTCGGCACGACCACCACGCAGCTTGCCCAGCCGTTCAACATCTCGTCGCGTACGCAGGACGGCGCGGCGATCGGCCAGCTCGAGGGCGTGACGGTCGGCGACGACGGCATGGTCAAGGCGAGCTTCTCGAACGGCGACATCCAGACGCTGGGCAAGGTGGTGCTGGCCAAGTTCACCGACCCGGCCGGCCTGCGCCAGCTCGGCGATTCGACCTGGGCGGCGACCGGCCTGTCGGGCGCGCCGCAGCTCGGTTCGGCCGGCGCGGACGGGTTCGGCAACCTGATGTCCTCGACGATCGAGCGTTCGAACGTCGACATCACCGAGGAGCTGGTCAACCTGATCGCGGCACAGCGCAACTTCCAGGCGAATGCCAAGGCGCTCGATACCGCCAGCCAGATCTCCGAGACGATCTTCAACCTGCGCACCTGATGACGGCCGAAGGGGGGACCGCCTGAATGGACAAGCTGATCTACACCGCCGCGTCGGGCCTGAAGGCCCGGATGGGCGCGCAGGCCGCGATCGCCAACAACATGGCGAACGCGTCGACCATCGGCTTTCGCGCCGAGAAGGTCGATTTCGACGCGCTGATGCTGAAGGGCGACGGCTTCGACAGCCGCCAGCCGACGTCGGAGCAGGTCAAGGATTTCGACCGCTCCGCCGGCACGATCATCTCGACCGGGCGCAACCTCGACATCGCCATTCCCGGCGACCAATGGATGGCGGTCCAGGCCGCGGACGGCAGCGAAGCCTATACCCGCCGCGGCGATCTCAACGTCTCGGCGAGCGGCGTACTGGAAACCGGCGACGGTTTCCCGGTGATGGGGTCCGGGGGGGCACCCATCACCGTGCCGCCCGCCGCGTCGATCTCAATCGCCTCCGACGGCACGCTGTCGATCATCCCGGCCGGCGGCGACGCCAAGAACCCGCAGGTGATCGACCGCATCAAGTTCGCCAGCCCCAAGGGGTCGCAGACGGTCAAGGGCCTCGACAACCTGGTCCGCGTCAAGGGCGGCGGCGCCCTGCCGACCGACGAGGATGCGACGTGCGAGAGCGGGATGCTCGAACAATCGAACGTCAACATGACGCAGGCGCTGGTCGACATGATGGAAAACCAGCGCGCCTACGAAGTGCAGGCCAATCTGATGAAGTCCACCAAGGACATGGACGAAAGCGGCGCATCCGTCATGCGCATGCCGAGCTGAGGAGCTAGACTATGAGCAGCGCCGCGATGCACATCGCCCGCACCGGGCTCGACGCCCAGGACATGCGGATGCGGGTGATCTCGAACAACCTGGCGAACGTCAACACGACCGCGTTCAAGAAGGACCGGGCGTCGTTCGCGACCCTGTCGTACCAGACGGTCACCGCCGCCGGCGCGCAGTCGTCGAGCGAGAGCAAATATGCGACCGGCCTGAACCTGGGCACCGGCGTCCGTATCCAGGGCACCGCGCGGATGGATACGCAGGGATCGATGCAGACCACCGGCAACAGTCTCGACCTCGCGATCGACGGCGACGGCTATTTCCAGGTGCAGATGCCCGGCGGCCAGACCGGCTATACCCGCGCCGGCAATTTCTCGCGCTCGCCCGAGGGGCAGCTCATCACCAGCGAAGGCTATCAGGTGATGCCGGGCATCACCGTGCCCGAAGGTGCGACGCAGATCACGATCGGCACCGACGGCACCGTCTCGGCGACGGTCGCCGGCCAGACCGAGCCGAGCGTGCTCGGCCAGTTGCAGGTCGCGACCTTCCCCAACCCCGGCGGGCTGCAGTCGAAGGGCGACAACTACCTGCTCGAAACCGCCGCCAGCGGCGCGGCGAGCGTCGGAACGCCGGGCGAAGCCGGACACGGCCAGATCCGCCAAGGCATGCTGGAGGCGTCGAACGTCAACGTCGTCGAGGAACTGGTCGACATGATCGAATGCCAGCGCGCGTACGAGGTCAATTCGAAGATGATCTCGTCGACCGACGACATGCTCAAATATGTGAACCAGAACCTGTGATGCGCAAGATCGTCCTCACCGCGACCGCCGCGGCCGTCATCGTCGCCAGCGCCGCGCCCGCCGGCGCCGGCATCTTCGGCAAGAAGAAGCCGCCCGAGGATTATTCGGCCGCGCCGCCCCCGCCCGCGCCCCCGCCGCCACCGGCGAACGGCAGCATCTTCCAGCCGCAGGACGGCTATGCCGCGCTGTACGAGGGCACGCGCGCGCATCGGATCGGCGATCCGCTGACGATCGTGCTGGTCGAGAATACCAGCGCGTCGAAGTCGGCGTCGTCCAAGCTCGATTCGGGGGGCGCGTTCGGCCTCACCCCGCCCTCGACCGGTCTCCTCTCGGCGATCAAGCCGACCGACCTCGGCATGAGCGGGAACCGCAACTTCAACGGCAAGGGCACCGCCGACCAGTCCAACTCGCTGACCGGCGAAGTCTCGGTCACGGTGGTCGCGGTCTATCCCAACGGCACGATGCTGGTGCAGGGGCAGAAGCGCGTCACGCTCAATCGCGGCGACGAGTTCGTCCAGATCAAGGGCATCGTCCGCACCGCCGACATCACCGCCGACAATCGCGTGCCGTCGACCCGCGTCGCCGACGCCAAGATTTCCTACACCGGCAAGGGCGACGTCGCCCGCGCCAGCCGCCAGGGCTGGCTCAGCCGGTTCTTCTCCGTGATCTCGCCGTTCTGATGGTTGGTTTCAGCATAGCTGAAACGGGCGGCACCGGCCCGCTCCCCCACCCGACCGCCCAGACATCGTATTCTATGGGCGGTCGGGTGGGGGAGCGGGCCGGTGCCGCCATCGCGAAGCGAACATAGAGTCCATGGTTAGCACGGTCTTAACTTCCTTTGGGGCAAAGCAACGGCGCTAACGGCCGTTGAAAGGCATGTCATGGTGTTGCGCTCGTTCCTTGTCCTCCTCGCCTGCCTGATCGCGGTCCCGGCGCAAGCCGACCGGATCAAGGACCTGGGCGCGTTCCAGGGCATCCGCACCAACCAGCTGACCGGCTACGGCATCGTCGTCGGGCTGGCGGGCACGGGCGACGACAACCTCGAATATACCATGCAGTCGGTGAAGGCGGTCGCCAGCCGCTTCGGATTGCAGCTGCCGGCCGGGGTCAATCCAGGCCTGAAGAACGCCGCGGTGGTGATGATTACCGCCGAACTGCCGCCGTTCGCCAAGCCGGGCCAGCGGATCGACATCACCGTCGCCTCGATGGGCAAGGCCAAGTCCTTGCGCGGCGGTGCGCTGATCCTGACTCCGCTGATGGGTGCCGACGGCCAGATCTACGCGATGGCGCAGGGCAACCTGGCGGTCGGCGGCCTCGGCATCGAGGGCAAGGACGGCAGCCAGGTGGTGGTCAACGTCCCCTCGACCGGGCGCATCCCCGAAGGGGCGACCGTCGAGCGGACCGTCGCGACCGGCTTCGAAAGCTCGCCCGCCCTCACCTTCAACCTCGCGCGGTCGGACTTCACCACGGCGCAGAACGTGGCGAGCGCGGTCAATCGCCGGTTCGGCTCGGGCGTCGCCGAAGCGGTCGACGGCGTGTCGATCCGCATCAACGCACCCGCCGGTGCCGATGCGCGCGCGACGATCATGAGCCAGGTCGAAAATCTCGACGTCGTGTCGGCCGAGCCGCCGGCGCGCGTCATTGTCAACGCCCGCACCGGCACCGTCGTCATCAACTCGACCGTCCGCGTCGGTCCCGCCGCGATCACCCACGGCAAGCTGACCGTCCGGATCGACGAGAAGCAGACCGTCGTCCAGCCCGGCCCGTTCTCCAACGGCACCACCGCCACCGAGCAGAAATCGGGCGTCGCAGTCGACGAGGAGAAGCGGCCGATGTTCGTGTTCGCGCCCGGCCCGAAGCTCGCCGACATCGTCAAGGCGGTGAACGCGATCGGCGCCAGCCCCAGCGACCTGGTCGCAATCCTGGAAGCGCTGAAGGAAGCCGGCGCGCTGAAGGCGGAGCTCATCATCCTATGACGGACATTCCCGCCACCCCATCGCCAGCCGCGTCGCCGACCGCCGGCATCGCGCGCGACACCAGCCGCCTCGGCTCCTCCACCAACCTCAAGAAGGCGGGGGAGAAGTTCGAGGCGGTGTTCATCGGCATGATGATGAAGTCGATGCGGCAGGCCAAGCTGACCACCGACGAGGACAGCCTGTTCGACCAGAAGAATTCGAACACGTTCCGCGACATGCAGGACCAGCGCGTCGCGCAGAGCATGGCGGAGCACCAGCCGATCGGAATCGGCAAGGCGATGACCGATTTCCTGGCGAAGTCGCAAAAGGGCCTGCAGACGTCAGGCAACCCGACCGCCGCGACCCCGGCCGCTAGCGGGAGCGCCACATCATGAGCGACATGCTGGCGATCGGCGCGAGCGGCCTCAGGGCGTACCAGCTCGCGCTCAACACCGTGTCGGAGAACATCGCGAACGCGGGCAGCGCGGGCTATTCGCGCCGCACGACCAACATCAAGGAAGTCGCGTCGATCGGCGCGGTCAGTTCGCAATCGACCGGCAGCGGCGAAGGCGCCGCGGTCATCGGCGTCAGCCGTGCGGGCGACATGTTCAAGCAGGCCGCGGTGCTGTCGTCGGGCTCCGACCTCGCCAAGACGTCGGCGAGCGTGACGTGGCTCGACCGGATCAACAGCTCGCTCGGCGGATCGGCGCTGGGCACGCGGCTGTCGAGCTTCTTCACCGCGTCGACCACGCTGGCGGGCGATCCGACCTCGACCGCGGCGCGCGCGACGATGCTCGAGGCAGCCGGCGGCGTCGCCGATGCGTTTACGCAGACCGGCACGTCGCTCGACCAGGTTTCGGCCGACGTCGATTCGATGACCAGGGATACGGTTACCAGCCTCAATTCGCTGACCGACACGCTGGCGAAGATCAACCAGGGCATCGGCCGCACGCCCGACGGCAGCGCCGGCAAGGCGGCGTTGCTCGATCAGCGCGATCAGGTGCTCGAACAGATCAGCGCGGTGACCGATATCTCGGTCACCTACGACCAGGCCGGGCGCGCCAGCGTCCAGGCCGGGGGCAGCGGTGGACCCAAGCTGGTCGACGGCAATTTCGCCGCGACGGTCGGCTATGCGCGCAACAGTTCCGGCACGATCGCCTTCAACGTCCTGAGCGGTGCGGACCAGCATGCGATGACGCCGGTCGGCGGCGCGCTCGCCGGGATCGCCGACGGGGCGCAACGCATCGCCGACGCGCGCAACCAGTTGCAGGGCATCGCCCAGCAGTTCGTCAGCGACATGAACGGCGCGCAGGCGCAGGGCCGCGACCTCGACAACAACAGCGGTTCGGCGATCTTCGCGATCGACACCAGCGCGGGTACCGCCCAGGTCTCGACCGTGATGACCGACCCGCGCGGGATTGCCGCGGCGGCGGTCGGCGGCGGCCAGCGCGACAACAGCAACCTCGCCAGTTTCGCGGCGCTGCGCACCAGCGGCAATTACGAGAATGCGGTGGTCGACATGACCACGGTCAATGCCTCCGCGCTTGCCCAGCGCAAGTCGGTGGCGGATGCGCAGACCACGATCCACAGCAACGCCGTCACCGCACGCGATTCGCTGTCCGGCGTCGATCTCGACACCGAAGCGGTCGACCTGATGCGCTTCCAGCAAGCCTATGCCGCGACCAGCCACGTGATCCAGGTCGCGCGCGACACGATCCAGACGATCCTCGATATCCGGTGACGGACATGCAGATCAGCACCAGCCAGTTCTACGCGACCAACCAGCGCAACATGCAGTCGCTCACCGCGACGGCGGACAAGTTGCAGACGCAGATTTCGACCGGCAAGCGGATCAACGATCCGTCCGACGACGCGGTCGGGTATCGCCGTTTGCAGGGATTAACGCGCGAAGCGAGCAACGACGCGGCCTATTCGGGCAATATCACGATCGTTTCGTCGGCGCTGGACCAGGCCGACACCGCGCTGAAGTCGATCACCGACGAGATCCAGAGCGCCAAGGAACTGGCGGTCAAGGCGAACGGCGGCACGTTGTCGGCGAGCGATCGCACGGTGATCGCCGGCCAGCTCGACGCGATCGTCCAGAACATCGCGACGCTGGCCAACGCCAAGGATTCGCGCGGCGCGTCGATCTTCGCGAGCGGCGATTCACCCGCGGTCACGATCAACCCCGGCGGCGGCATCAGCTATGCGACCAGCGGCCCGACCGCGGTGCCGATCGGTGCGAGCTCGTCCGCCGTCCCGGGCGAAGCCGCCTCGCGGCTGTTCGTCGATGCGAACGGCAACGACATCCTGTCGAGCATCACCGGACTGGCGCAGGCGTTGCGCGGCACCGGGGACGTGTCCTCGCTCGCCGGCAGCGTCGGCGACCAGCTCACCGCATCGAACGATCAGGTGGCCGGCGTGCAGGGTGCCCTCGGCGCGCGGGCGCAACGCGTCGATATCGAATCGCAGCGGATGCAGGACGTCGCGGTCGACCGCGAGGCGACGCGCAAGGACATCGAGGATACCGATATCCCCCAGACCGTCACCGACCTGCAGAAGACGATGACGATCCTGTCCGCGACGCAGGCGAGCTTCACCAAGCTCGCCAGCCTGTCGCTGTTCGACTACCTCAAATAAAAACACCGCGCGGCGCGAAAATTCGCGCCGTGGCCGTGACGGTTAACGGCTTGGCTACGATCCTGCGCTAACCATTCGACGGCAAGCAATTTCGCGGTCGATCCAGGGGGACCTTTCAGCTTCATGTTTCCGGCGATCGGCCTCGTTGTTCTGCTCGGCATGGTATTCGGCGGCTTCGTCTTCACCGGCGGCGCGCTCGGCCCCGTCATGGAGGCGATCCCGCACGAGATGATTATCATCGGCGGTGCCGCCGCGGGTGCGCTCATCATCGGCAATTCGGGCAAGGAACTGAAGGCGCTGGGCGGCGGTGTCGCCATGGTGCTGAAGGGTCCGAAGTACAAGAAGCAGGACTATCTCGACGTCATCTTCCTCGTCTCGAAGTTAATGAAGATGCTGCGGATGGAAGGGCCGATCGCGCTCGAACCGCATGTCGAGGACCCGAAATCGTCGGCCGTCTTCGCCGAATATCCGCGGCTGCTCGCCGACCACACCCTCACCAACCTGATCGCCGACACGCTGCGCTTGGTCGTGGTGTCGTCGGGCACGCTCGACGTGCATGCGGTCGAGGAAGTGATGGATAACGCGATCAAGACGCACCACCACGACGTCGAAGGACCGCAGGGCACGTTGCAGGGTCTCGCGGATGCGCTGCCCGCGCTCGGCATCGTCGCCGCCGTGCTCGGCGTCGTGAAGACGATGGGCTCGATCGACAAGCCGCCGTCGATCCTGGGCGGGATGATCGGATCGGCGCTGGTCGGCACGTTCATGGGCGTGCTGCTCGCCTACGGCATGGTCGGCCCGCTCGCGACGCGCCTGAAGCAGGTGATCGACGCCGACGCCGCGATCTACCACGTCGTCAAGCAGATCATCATCGCGAGCCTGCACGGCCACCCGCAGCCGCTGGTGATCGAGGCGGCCCGCTCCGGCATCGCCCACGCCAACCAGCCCGGTTTCGCCGAGGTGTTCGACGGGCTGCGCGGGCGGTGATATTTGATCGGCTCTCGCCGATGACCGGCACCGGCCCGCTCCCCCGCCCGACCGCCCACGATCGTACCCTGATTGGGCGGTCGGGCGGGGGAGCGGGCCGGTGCCGTTCGGCTCCGTCAGGAGCCGCGTAAATGGCCGCGGCGCGCGCCCCTCACGGCAACAACCAACCCCCGAAGGTCATCGTCAAGAAGATCTATATCGAGGGGCATGGCGGCCATCATGGCGGCGCCTGGAAGGTCGCCTATGCCGACTTCGTGACGGCGATGATGGCGTTCTTCCTGCTGCTCTGGATCCTCGGCGCGACGACCGAGAAGCAGCGCAAGGGCATCGCCGACTATTTCACCCCGACGCTGGTCAAGCTGAAGGAGAATTCGGCCGGGTCGAACGGGCTGCTGGGCGGGTCGTCGATCACCGACAAGGACAATTACCCGCACCGCGCGCAGCAGACCGGCACCAAGTCGCTGACCATCCCGATGGGCGCGACCGGCGGCGCACAGGTCGGCAGCGGCGAGAAGGGTTCGATGAAGAACCGCGAGATCGCGATGCAGGACGCCAAGAATTTCGACGCGATGAAGCGCCGGCTGATGGCGGCGATGCAGGCGGCCCCGCTGAACAAGCTGGCCAGCCATGTCCGCTTCGTCCAGACCGATCAGGGCCTGCGCATCGATCTGGTCGACGACGCCGATTATTCGATGTTCGCGCTGGGCACGACGCAACTGGTGCCGGAGGCCGACAAGCTGATCGGGCTGATCGCGCAGACCATCGCCAACACCGACAATCCGATCATGATCCGCGGACACACCGACAGCCTGGGCTATGGCGATCCCAATGCCATGAACAACTGGATGCTGTCGTCGGGCCGGGCCGAGGCGACGCGCCGCCGGCTGGCGTCGGGCGGCACCCCCGAACAGCGCTTCTGGCGGATCGAGGGCGTCGCCGACCGCGAGCCGATGATCGAGAACGACCCGGCCGACCCGCGCAACCGCCGCGTCTCGATCACCCTGTTGTGGCGGGCCGGATCGTTTTCGGACGGCCAGGGCCGGATGTCGATCAAGCCGATGATCCCCGGCGTCGGTGGAGCGCACACGGCACCCTAAGTGCGCTTTCGTCCTGGGGCGGGTTGCTTAGCCTGCCGCGGATTGCCCGGCCGGCACGGCCTTCGCGATGTTCGGCAATAGTTTCTTGAAGTTCGTATTCCTGCGAAAGCAGGAATCCAGGGTCACGAGCGAGTCGCTCGCCGCCCTGGGCTCCTGCTTCCGCAGGAGCACGGCTTGGGCTAGCCTGCCGCGATGCTGCCCCTCGCCTTCCTGTTCCTCGCCACGGCCGCGCAGGTCGCGCCCGACCCGCAATCCGCCGCGCAAGTGCGCGTGACGTTCAACAGCCACGGCGAGACGTCGGCCAGCGCGGAAGGGTTCGCCGACGCCGCGGTCGATCGCGGCGTCACCCCGGACGATCCGGTCCGGATCGCCTCCATCTCCAAGCTGGTGACGACGATCGGAGTGATGCGGCTGGTCGAACGGGGCACGCTCGACCTCGACGCCGACGTGTCGCGTTATCTCGGCTACACGTTCCGCAATCTTGCCTTTCCCACCGTGCCGATCACGCTGCGCGACCTGCTGTCGCACCGATCGAGCCTGACCGATCGGGTCGATTACGTCCTGCCGCTCGATGCCGACATGCGCAGTGTGCTGGCCGATTCCAAGGCATGGGATGCCGAGCACGCGCCGGGCACCTATTTCCGCTACACCAACTTCAACTTCCCCGTCGTTGCCGCCGTCATGGAGCGCGCGACCGGCGAGCGGTTCGACCGGCTGATGGACCGGCTGGTGATCCGGCCGCTCGGCTTGCGCGCCTGCTATCAATGGGACACGTGCGACGATGCGACGATCGCGCGCGGCGTGGTGCTGTACCGCGCGGGGCAACCGGTGCGCGACAACAATCACGGCAAGCGGCCCACCTGCCCCGTCACGCCAGCGCGCGACGGCAGCTGCGACCTGTCGCGCTGGCAAGCGGGCGCCAACGGCGCGACCTTCGCACCGCAAAGCGGGCTGCATGTGTCGGCCCGCGACCTCGCGCGGATCGGGCGGATGCTGCTGAACGGCGGGACGATCGACGGACGACGCATCCTCAGCCGCGCGTCGGTGACGGCAATGGAGACACCGCTGTTCGTCTATGACGGGCATAACGGCGATGTCGGCGACGGCTGGGTATGCAGCTATGGGCTCGGCATGTTCCTGACCGCGACGCCCAACGCGACCTGCCATGACGACGTGGCCGGCGACGGACGGCGGCGGTTCGGGCATGTCGGCGACGCCTATGGATTGAAGTCCGGCCTGTGGATCGACCCCGAGCGCGGCACCGGCATCGCCTATTTCGCGACCGACGTGCCGGCGGTGAAGGGCGGCCATTCGGCGCAGACCGCGACCGAGGAAGCGCTCGCACGGCCTTGACGGCGGCCGGCGCAGAGCGAAGGATCGCCGCCATGAAGCTTCGCATCGCGCTCGCGGCCATTGTGCTCGCCGGCTGTTCGCTCGGCGCGGCGCCCGCGCCGGGCCGCGTCGACCTCCTGCTGACCGGGGGCACCGTCTACACCGGGGAGGCGGCGCCCTTCACCGGCGACGTCGCGATCCGCGGCGACCGGATCGTCGCGGTCGGGCCGCATCTGACGATCGCGGCGGCGCGGACGATTGACGCGCGCGGCATGATCGTCGCGCCGGGCTTCATCGATCCGCATACCCATGCCGGCGACTGGCTCGCCTCGCCCGACCCCAAGACGCGGCTGATCCCGGCGTTCCTGCTACAGGGCGTGACGACCGCGTTCATCGGTAACGACGGCGGCGGCTCGACCGATATCGCCGGCGTGCTGGCGACCCCCAAGGCGCGGCCGGTCGGGATCAACTTCGCGACCTATGTCGGCTTCGGCACGATCCGCGAGAAAGTGATCGGCGGTGCCGATCGCGCGCCGACGCCGGACGAACTGGCGCGCGAGAAGGCGCTGGTCGCCAAGGGCATGTGCGAGGGCGCGATCGGCTTCTCGACCGGCTTGTTCTACGCGCCGCAGAGCTTTTCGAAGACCGACGAGGTAATCGCGCTGTCGGCGGAGGCGGCCAAGCGCGGCGGCTATTACGACAGCCACATCCGCGACGAATCGTCCTACACGATCGGGCTGCTGGCGGCGATCGACGAGGCGATCGCGATCGGCCGAGCGACCGGCATGCCGATCCACATCAGCCATATCAAGGCGCTGGGCGTCGACGTCCAGGGCAAGGCGCCGGAGGTGATCGCGCGGATCGACGCGGCGCGCGCGGCCGGCATCAACATCACCGCCAGCCAATATCCCTGGTCGGCGAGCGGCACGAGCCTGGTCGCCTCGCTGGTCCCGCGCTGGGCGCAGGACGGCGGGCGCCCCGCTTTGCTCAAGCGGTTCGACGATGCCGGCCTGACCGCACGGCTGCGCGCCGACGTGACCGAGAACATGCGCAAGCGCGGCGGCGCGGCCACATTGCTGGTGACCGAGGGGCAATGGCACGGCCGCTATCTCAGCCAGATCGCGACCGCGATGAAGACCGACCCGATCAGCGCGGCGATCGCCGTCATTCGCGTGCAGGATCCCGCGACCGTGTCGTTCAACCAGAGCGAGGCCGACATCGCCGCCTTCATGCGCCAGCCCTGGGTGATGACCGACAGCGACGCCTCGACCGGCCACCCGCGCGTCTGGGGCACGTTCGCGCGCAAATATGCCAAGTACGTCGTGGCGGATCACGTCATCACCCTGCGCGAGTTCATCGAGCGATCGTCGAGCGTCACCGCCAGATGGTTCGGCCTGACCGGACGCGGCGTCCTCAAGCCGGGCGCCTTCGCCGACGTCACCGTGTTCGACCCGAAGACCTACGCCGCGCGCGCGACCTATGAGCAGCCGACCCTGCCCGCGGTCGGCGTGCGCACGGTGATCGTCAACGGCCAGGTCGCGGTCGACGACGGCACGCCGACCGGCCGCGCCGCCGGCCGCGCGCTGCCGCACACGCCGATGCCCGGCACCTGCCCCAAGTGAGAGCCTGGTTTGCGATCCCGCTGTGGCAGCGCGTCGTCGGTGCGCTGGTGCTGGGCGTCGTGCTGGCGCTCGTCTGGCCGCAGGGTGCGCCGTATGTGCAGTTCGTCGGCGACCTGTTCGTCCGGGCAATCCGCATGCTGGTCGCGCCGATCGTGCTCGTCACCATCGCCGCCGGCATCACCAGCCTGGCCGATCCGAAGCAACTGGGCGGGATCGGCGTGCGCACGATCGCCCTGTTCGCCGCGACAACGGCGATCGCGGTGTCGGTCGGCATGCTAGTTGCGAGCGTCGTCCGCCCGGGCATCGGCGCCCCGCTCGGCACCGCCGCGCCGCACGCACTCGGCCCCGCGGTTACGCCCTACGACCAGCTGGTCGGGATCGTGCCGACCAACATCGTCGAGGCGCTGGCGAAGGGCGACATGCTCGCGCTGATCTTCGTCGCGATCCTGTTCGGGGTCGGCGTCGTGCTGACCGGCGAGCCCGGCAAGCCGTTCGCCGCGCTGCTGCAATCGCTGTCGGCGGTGCTGCTCCGCGTCGTCGGGATCGTGATGGAGGCGACGCCGTTCGGCGTGCTGGCGCTGATCTGGAACGCGGTGGCGGCAAAGGGTGCGGCGGTGTTCGTCCATGTCGGCTGGCTGGCGCTCGCCGTAGTGGCGGGCTCGCTGATCCAGATGATCGTCGTGCACAGCCTGCTGATCCGGTTCGTCGCGCGATTGCCGGTCGGGCCGTTCTTCCGCGGGATCGTCGATCCGTTGCTCGTCGCCTTCTCGACCGCGTCGAGCGGGGCAACGCTGCCGGTGGCGATGCGAGTCGCCGGCGACAATCTCGGCGTCGCCCAGCCGGTCTATTCGACGGTGCTGCCGATCGGTGCGTCGATCGGCAAGGACGGCACCGCAATGTATGTCGGGCTGCTGTCGATGTTCGCGTTGCAGGCGTTCGGCGTGCCGCTGACGCCGCAGGTGTATGCCATGGTGCTGCTGACCGGCGCGCTGGCCGCGTTCGGGACGGCGCCGGTGCCGTCGGCGTCGCTGTTCATGCTGGCGGCGGTGCTGTCGGCGGTCGGCGTCACGCCGGAGCAGACCGCGCTGGTGGTCGGCTTCGCGCTGCCGTTCGACCGCCTGCTCGACATGACGCGGACGGTGCCGAGCGCATGTGCCAACCTGGCGGTGACAACGACCGTCGCCGCGCGCGAAGGAGCGCTGGACGAGGCGATCTATCGCGCCGCGCCGTCCGATTAGCCCGTCATTGCGAGCGCAATGACGGGGACTTGTCGCTACTTGTAGAAACGCAAATTGCCGATCTCTAGCCACGCGCTGGCACCCGGATCGCCTTTCAGCCGGATCAGCAGCGAGCGCAGCTTCGTCGCGTCGAACGGCGCGTCGCCGGTCAGCGCGGCGAACGGGATGCGCACTTCCTGCACCGCATCGCCGGCGGTGAAGTCGGCGTGGCGCCAGTCGTCGGGCTGGAGGCCGTATTGGTCGAGCGCCAGCGAGAAGCTGCCCGCCCCGCGCGCGTCGAACGCGATCCCGGCGAAGCCGCTCGCATCGGCCAGCGTGATCCCGCCGCGCGTCAGCGGCACGAGCAATTGCGCATAAGGCCGGTCGCGCCCGCCCATCTTGGCGACGATCATCAGCTTCTTGCCCGCGCGCGGATCGGTCGGGCGGACGTAAATCAGGTTGCTGTGATCGGTCCCCGTCTCGGTGCTTTCGACCGGCAGCGTGTCGAGGTCGGTGCGGCCGTCGTTCCGCGCGCCGGTATCGATCGGCCCCGGCATCCGCGCGGCCGGCATCGGGGTCGGCGCGGGCGCATCGACGCGGGCGCGCAAAGCCGGCAAGTCCTGCTCCTGCCCCGCTACCCAGACATGGCGCACATCGTACAGCGCGGCGATGTCCTCGTCCGGCTTCCCGCCGACGAGCACCAGGTCGGCGCGCATGCCGGGGCGAATCGTGCCCTCCACCTTGTCGGTGCGGATGATCGCGGCGCTGGTCGCGGTCGCGGCGATCAAAGCCTGCGCCGGCGTGAAGCCCAGTTGCGTGAGCAGCCGGATCTCGCGGATCGCCGAACTGCCGTGATAGGTGCCGGTGATGCCCGAATCGGTGCCGATCCCGATCGGGATACCGGCGGCGTGCAGCGTGCGGATATTGCCCTGCATGATCGCCCAGCGCTTCGCATCATACGCCTCGATCGGCCGGAGCGGCTTCGCCATCCGCGCTTCCTCACGCGCGCGTTCGGGCGGCGCCAGCCGCGTCCATTCGCCGGGCAGGAACTGGCGGTCCTCCTGTGGCTCGTACACCGTCAGCGTCGCGATATAGGCGGTGTGGTTGCGCCGCATCAGGCCGATCAGCTCGTCGTCGACCGGCGCATCGCCGACGCCGTGGCCGACCGCATCGACGCCGGCGGTCGCCGCGATCTTCGCCTGTTTCAGCGTCACCGTGTGCGTGATGACCGGGATGCCGGCGGCGTGCGCGTCGGCGACGATCGCGCTCAGCGTCTCGACATTGATGCTGTTGAGATCGGGGTCGCTGCCATAGCGCCAGCCATCGGCGAACACCTTGATGACGTCGGGCTTGTACGCCAGCGCGGTGCGCATCGCATTGTGCGCCGAACGGGGCGTCGAGACCTGCAGCGTGAAGAAATCGCCCCAGCCGAACTCGGTCCCGTGCCCGCCCGGCACGCCGATCCGCACCGCCAGCTCCAGGTGCGGCG
Source organism: Sphingomonas sp. (assembly GCF_017304635.1). Taxonomy (GTDB): domain Bacteria; phylum Pseudomonadota; class Alphaproteobacteria; order Sphingomonadales; family Sphingomonadaceae; genus Sphingomonas. The sequence continues at coordinate 15,787 of NZ_JAFKMA010000002.1, read as the reverse complement.
CCGCCAGCCCGCCCGGCGCGGTCAGCGCGCGGACGGGCGCGAGCATCTCGCCCGACAGCGAATAGTCGTTCGCCGTCGTGACGCCGTGGAGCAGATATTCGGCATACGCCTTGCCGATATCGTCGGGCGCGTCGAACGCCGGGGCGCGCAGGTGCGTGTGGAGGTCGTGCAGGCCGGGCAGCAATGTCATGCCCCGCGCATCGATGACGCGCGCGCCGACCGGACGGTGGAGATGCGGCGCGAACGCGGCGATCCTGTCGCCGACGACCAGCACGTCCGCCACCGTGGCGGGCGCTCCCGTCCCGTCGAACACGCGCGCGCCGCGGATCAGGATGGCGCGAGTCAGCTCGGCCGAGGCGGCGGACATGCCGAGCACGATGGCGCACAGGGTGGCGATACGGCGGAGCCAGGACATGGCGCCACTTTCCCGACTTGCGCGCGTCATCGCAAGCCTTACCGTCGCGCCTCATGCTGAAAGGGGCACTTTCGCTGATCGTGAGCCTGGCGCTGGCGATGCCGGTCGCGGCGCAGGATGCCGGTCTGCGCACACGGGTCGAGGCGGCGCTGGTACAGGCCGGCACGGGGACGCGGTTCGGGCTCTACGTGGTGGACGATCAGGGGCGCGAGGTCATCGCGATATCGCCCGACAACCGCTTCATGCCGGCGTCGAACACCAAGATTTTCACGACCGCGACGGCCTGGGCGACGTTGCCGGACATGACCGGCCCCGATGCGACCGGCGGTGCCGCGGTGCGGCTGGAGGGGCGCGACGTGGTGCTGGTCGGCAACGGCGACGCCCGGCTGTCGAGCGCCGACGACTGCAAAACGGATTGCCTGGGCACGCTGGCCGACGCGGTGGCGGCGAAGACGCGCGTGGTGCACGACGTGATCGGCGACGACACCTTGTTCCCCGACGAGCGCTGGAGCCCGGGGATGAGCTGGAACAACATCCCGACGCGGTCGGGCACCGGCATCTCCGCGCTGACGATCGACGACAACGAAGCGGTGGTGACGGTGATGCCGAGCGCGGCGGGAACGCCGGCAACGGTCGCGCTGCCCGGTTACTACACCGTCGACAATCGCGTGATGACGGTGGCCGGCGCGAAAAGTGCGGTCGGTTTCGACCGCGCCCCGAATACATACGAACTGCGGCTGACCGGAACGATCGGCGTGGATGCCAGGCCGGAGCGGCTGCGCGTCGGGATCGACGATCCGGCGCGGTATGCGGCGTGGCGGCTGGCGGCGTTGCTCCGCGCGCGCGGCGTCCGGGTGACCGGTGCGATCGCGGTGCGCCACCGCCCGCTGCTGCCCGCCGACGATCCCGCCGTGCGCGGTGCCGCTCCCCCGGCCCGCCCGCCCGCCGAGCCGGTGCTCGCGAAGCTGACCCCGCCCCCGCTCGCCGGCGACGTGCGGATCACCAACAAGGTCAGCCAGAACCTGCATGCCGAACTGTTCCTGCGCCGTGTCGCGCTGGTCGCGGGCAGCGGGTCGATCGCCGACGGACAGGTCGCGGTGCGGCGCGTGCTGGCGCAGGCCGGGGTGCCGCGCACCGCGTTCGACCTTTCCGATGGATCGGGCATGTCGACCTACAACCGCGTCAGCCCGCGCGGTGTCGTCACGCTGCTGCGCTGGATCGCGACTCAGCCGTGGGGCACGGCGTGGCGCGACACGCTCCCGGTTGGGGGGATCGACGGCACGCTGGCGCGACGGTTCGCCGGCACGATCCTCGACCGCAAGCTGTTTGCGAAGACCGGCACGATCAATGCGACCAACGCGCTCTCGGGCTACATGACGGCGGCGAGCGGACGCGCGCTTACCTTCTCGATCATCGCCAACGACATGCCGGCCGATGCCAGCGCGACGAAAGCGATGGACGCCGCGCTGGTATTGATCGCCGCAGCGAACTAAAACGCCGGTTCATGAGCGATCATATCCGCGACTATCACGACAAGGGCTACGCCATTGTCCGCAACGTCTTTTCACCCAACGAAGTCGCCCGGATCGGCGCGGCGATGGACGCGATTTATGCCGAGGGCGTCGCGCACGGGCGCAGCTATCGCCACGGCAACCTGTTCTACAACGTGCAGCCAGGCCCCGACGGGCGCCCGCATGTGCCGATGGCGCAATGGCCGTCCTATCACAATGCGGTGATGGACGAGACGCGGCGCGATCCGCGCTGGGTGGAGATCCTGAAACCCCTGATCGGCGACAATCTCAAGCAGATCATCAACCAGTTGCACTGGAAGCTGCCCAACAGCCGCGGCGATTTCGCCTGGCACCAGGATTCGCGCTTCCGCAAGCCCGACGCCGCCTATCGCAACCTGGGCAGTTCGTACGTTCAGACGGGCCTGGCGATCGATCCGCACAACCCGGCGACCGGTGGCATGCGCTTCATTCCGGGCAGCCACACGGCCGGCCCGGTCGACCTCGACGTCTCGACCGAAGTGCTCGGCCAGTCGCCCGAGGATGCGGCGCTGGAAGCCGCCGGGATCGATCCCGCGACTCAGGTCGACCTGGTGCTCGAGCCGGGCGACATCGCGATGTGGAACCCGTATCTGGTCCACGCCTCCGGGCTCAATTCATCGGATCACCTGCGCCGTCTCTACATCAACGGCTATGTCCGCGCGGAAGATTGCGACCGCGGCGAATGGGCCTTCCGCGACGGGCAGCCGGTGCCGATCGGCAACCGGCCGGTGCTGGTCCATTACGAGCAGTTGTTCGACCGTCCCGAGCCGCATTACGTCTGATCGTCGCGGCACCGGCCCGCTCCCCCACCCGACCGCCCACACGATAAAATGTCTGGGCGGTCGGGTGGGGGAGCGGGCCGGTACCGTCTAACTCAACGCCGCGATCACCGCTTCGCCCGTCGCGGGCCGCAGCTTGAAGATGCTCGCCGCCTTGGGATCGTGCCGCGAGGGATGGACGCGGTTGGTCAGCAACGTCCAGGCGACGCCCCGCCCGAAATCGACCCACAGTCCGGTGCCGGTGAAGCCTGTATGCCCGATCGTGTCGGTCGAGCACGCATTGCCCCCCGGCCAGCCGGGATGCGCGCCGTCCCAGCCGCAGGTGCGATGCTCGAACTGGCGCGTCCGCATGTTCGCCAGCATCCCCGCCGTCGCCCCGCTGCCGGCGAATAGTCCGTGCGCGAAATCGAGCACCCCCGCGACCGTCCCGAACAGACCGGCATGTCCGGCGACCCCGCCCAGCGCCGAGCAATTCTCGTCATGCACCTCGCCCTTCAGCACGCGCTCGCGCCAGTGGCAGAACTCGGTCGCCACCGCCGGGCCGGGCGGCGGGCCGTAGGTCAGCCCCGCGCCCAGGGGCCAGTCCGCCAGCGACCGGCCTGTGATCCGCTCGATCGCGAAACCCAGCAGCAGGAAGTTGATGTCCGAATAGACCGGCGGGCCATGCCGCCATTCGCGTTGCAGGATGAACGCCCGCAACCGCCGTGGATCGTCGCCATAGGTGTAGATCGGCTCGACCGCCGGCAGGAAGGTGCGATGCGCCAGGCAATCGCGGAACGTCAGCTTGCGCTCGGCGGCATTGGTGACGTCATACTGGCGCAAGTCGGGCAAGGCGTCGGTCAGCGGCCGGTCGAGATCGATCCAACCCTCGTCGGCCAGCCGCAGCACCATCGTCGTCGTCGCGATCACCTTCGACACCGAAGCGAGGTCGAACCAGTGGTCCTCGGTCAGCGCCTCCACCTCCGGCACCAGCGCGGCGTGCCCGGCAAACCGCACCGCGCGCTCGCCGCTCGCCATCACGATACCCAGCGTCGCGCCGGGCACGTCCCCCGCCGCCACCGCCGCAGCCGCCGGCGCGAAGGCCGCGTCGATGTCGATCATGCGTCGTCCGCCCGCGGCTTCGCGCGCAGGATCAGCGGCAGGAACACGATCGCCGCCAGGCTCATCGTCCCCGCCATGACGAAGAAGCCATCATAGCCGATCGACTTCTGGAACGTGCCCGACAGACCGGCGAGCAGCCGCGGCAACAGGAACGCCAGCCCCGACAGCAACGCATATTGCGCCGCCGGATAGCGCGGATTGACCAGCAGCGAGAGGTAGACGACGAACACCGCACCTTCGAAGCCGTGTCCGAACTGGTCCACCGCCATCGCGACATACAGCTTCATGTCGCCGCTGGTCACCGCCATGCCGAACACCGAAAACAGCGTCGCGCCCCCCGGATGCTGGTGCGCGAGCCAGGCGAACACCCAGTTGCTGATCGCCGACACCGCCGCGCCGATCGCGAGCGCCCAGCCCATCGGCGCCCTCGCCGCCAGCCAGCCGCCGAGCGCGACGCCGGCCATGCTCGACACGATGAACACGACGCCGTCGGCGATCCCGATCTGCTCCAGCCCGTAGCCGAGCGAACTGAACAGCGGGTGCGACAGCGTCAGCGCCATCACGTCGCCCATCCGGTACACCGACACGAACAGCAGGATCGGCACGATCACCAGGCCATAGCGCCACGCGACGTCGACATACGGCCCGACCGAGGGGGACCGCCGCAGCGGCGCATCGGGCGGCAGGCGTTGCAGCCACGGCACCGCGATGCCCAGCGCCACGAACGGCAGCAGCGCTATACCGCACACCCAGTAGGTCATGACCTTGGGATCGCTCATCCCCAGCGACGCGACCGCCGCCAGCAGCACCCAGCCGATCGCCGCCGTCGCCACCGTTGTCACGACCAGCACGCCCGCGCTGAACAACGTGCCCGTCGCCAGCGCGGTCGCACGTCCCCCGCCGCTCGACGGATCGGGCTTCATCATCGCCAGGATCGGAAAGGCGATGACCGAAACGATCGCGACGATCAGATACGCGGTCGTCCAGCTCGAATGCGGAACGATCGCGACCGCCGCGCCCGATGCCGCCATGGCGCTGCGATAGCCCCACAGGTTCGCGGCGACGATCGGCCCCTGTTCGGCGGCGGTCGGCGCGATCTCGATCCGCCAGGCATCGGCGGCGATCTCCAGCGTGGTAGTCCAGAACGCGAGCAACGTCGCGAACAGCGCGGTCAGCGGCAGGCTGGCATCCGACGCGGTCAACGCCATCCCCGCCATCGACGCGAAGATGCCGAGCTGCGCGAGCATGATCCATCCGCGCCGTTTGCCGAAGAACCGCCCGAACCCCGGCACGTTCACGCGGTCGAGCAACGGCGCCCAGGCGAACTTGAACGTCGGCAGCAACGCGACCCAGGCGAAATAGCCGACCGTGACGATGTCGACATTGTGCTTCGCCAGCCGCAGCAGCAGCACGGCGTTGAACATGTAGAACGGCAGCCCGGCCGAAAACCCGAGCAGCAGATAGAGGCCGTAACGCCGCCAGTCGCGCGGCACCGCCGCGGCGGCGAGCTGTTCGGGCGTCGGCGCACGCGGCGCGATAGCGGCGGGGTCGGTGGCCAACTCCATCCGCCCAAGCTCCCCGCTTGCGCGAATGACGTCAATATGCGTGTTGCATCGACGCAACAATTTTCTGCAACCGGTTACGAAATGCGTGGCCGCGGCCCGTCCGGCGCAAAAGAGGGCTGGCAATAAGCGACAGTTTTGTTGCTAAATGTCCCGATCGGGTGCCGCGGGAACGGCGCCCCTGGGGGATAGCAGACATGACCGCTTCGACTTCGCTCCGCCACCTGCTCGCGACGGGGACGGCCCTCGCCGCCCTGTGCGCCCTACCGACCCTGGCGCACGCCCAGACCACGGGCAGCGATCAGACGACCCCGCCGGCGTCCACGCCGACCGGCGCGGCGACGCCCGATACCGGCGCGAACATCGCCGCCGACGAATCGAAGTCGGACAAGAATGGCGACCGCGAGATCATCGTCACCGGATCGCGCATCAAGCAGGATCCGAACAATTCCGCGCTGCCGCTCCAGATCATCACGACGCAGGAAATCCAGCGCAACGGCATTTCCAGCCCGGAACAGCTCATCAGCTTCCTCGCCGCCAACGGCAACGGGGCGGACAATCTGGCGTCGAACTCGGACGTCGTGACCGGCGCCCAGCGCGGCACCAACGGCCTCAGCGCCGCCAACCTGCGCGGCCAGGGCTCGGCGGCGACCCTGATCCTGCTCAACGGCCGCCGCGTCGCGGCGCACGGGCTCCAGGGGTCGGCGGTCGACGTCAACCAGATCCCGTTCGCCGCAATCGACCGCGTCGAGATCCTCAAGGACGGCGCCTCGGCGATCTACGGCACCGACGCGATCGGCGGCGTCATCAACTTCATCACCAAGAAGAATTTCAAGGGCCTCGACCTGCAAGGCTTCACCGACGTCACCGAACAGGGCGGCGGCGAGATCTATCGCCTGTCGGGCACGATCGGCTTCGGCGACCTCGCGACGCAGCACTGGAACGTGATGGGCGCGGTGTCGAAGAGCTGGAACACGGTGCTCAACGGCTACGACCGGGCCTTCGTTAACGGCAACCAGCCCAATCGCGGCCTGTCGATCGACACTCGCGGCACGCCGATCGCGACGATCTTCCCCGCCAATCCCGGCAGCTACATGAACCAGTCGGGCACGCTGCTGGGCGGGACCAGCGGTTCCACCGTGCTGAGCGGCCTGTTGATCCCGGGCACGACGACGACCGCGACCGGTGGCATCAACCTGCTCAACCTGCCCGGCGGCGCCGGCTGCCAGACGATGGATGGCGGCATGGCGTATGATTACGCGCTGTGGGCGACGCCGACGGCGCGCTATGCCTGCGCGTGGGATACCGGTCGTGCGGCGGTCATCCAGCAGCCGCTGGAAACGCTGACCTATTACGGTCGCGGCGTCGTCGAACTGGGCCGCCACCAGATCGCGCTGGAAGTGACGGGATCGGACGCCACGTCGGCCAAGCGCTTCTCCAACGCGCAGGTGTCAGTCAACACCACGACGAGTCAGGTCGGCTATCCGCTCAACTCGCTGACCGCGCCGACCTACAATGCCGTCTACAATCAGTTGGTCGCGCTGTTCCCGTCGATCGCGGCAAATTACGGCAAGCCGATCGCCTATCGCTGGCGTTGTGTCGCGTGCGGCACGCGTGAGTATGTGACGAACACCAAGACCTTCCGCCTCGCCGCGAGCGCGGAAGGGCCGATCACCGGTCCGTGGAACTATAATGTCGGCGCGTCCTATGCGCGGTCGGAAGCGAATTCGACGCTGGGCAACGGCTATTACTATTCGGGTACCAAGCAGGACCCGACGACGAAGGCGTATGTCGTCGACACGCTGGCGCCGACCGCGCCCGGCGCCAGCGCGCCGGGCCTGATCGGCCTGCTCAACAGCGGCCTCATCAACCCGTTCAGCCTCACCCAGAGCGACGCGGCGCTGGCCGGGTTGCAGGCGGTCTCTGCCAAGGGCGTCGTCCTGTACGGCGGCAAGTACGAAGTACGTCAGGCCGACGCGTCGGTGTCGGGTCCGCTGTTCAAGCTGCCGGGCGGCGACGCCCAGCTGGCGGTCGGTGTCGACTATCGGCGTGAGACTTACAGCTTCAACGGCTCGCCCGCGGCGGTCGCGGGGCAGCCGACGATTTTCCTGGCGGCGTTCGACAACGTCAACGCGCTGACCCCGAAGAACCGCACGGTGAAGGCGGCTTATGGCGAAATCCAGTTCCCGATCCTGCCGAGCCTGGAAATCAACCTGGCCGGTCGCATCGACGATTACACGGGCTTCGGCACCACCAAGAACCCGAAGGTCTCAGCCAAGTTCAAGCCGTTCGATTGGCTGATGTTCCGCGCGTCCTATTCGACCGGGTTCCGCGTACCGACCTTCAACCAGATCTATAACGGGGTCACCGAATCGCCATACCAGGGCAAGGATCTGGTCGATCCGATCAAGTGTCCCAGCCTGCAGGTCAGCACGACCGACCCGAACTGCGCGATCATCCAGCCGAACGTCGACACCGGCGGCAAGTCGACGCTGGGGCCGGAAACTTCGAAGCAGTTCACCGGGGGCGTGGTGTTCACGCCGTCGCGTCACTTCAGCGCGTCGGCCGACTTCTGGATGATTAACGTCGACAATACGATCACGATCCTGGCGCTCAAGGACCTGATCGGCAACGCCGCCTTGTTCCCGGATCGCTTCATCCGCGATTCGACGGGAACGATCGTGACGCTCGACGACACCTACATCAATGCCGGTGCGCGGCGGACGCAGGGGATCGACTTCTCGGCGCACGGCGGGTTCGACGCACTGGGCGGATCGTTCAGCGCCGGGCTCGACGGCACGCTGCTGCTCAAGAAGCGTGAGAAGCTGGTGCCCAACGCGCCCTATGGCGGCAGCCTGATCGGCGTGTTCACGCTGACCGGCGACCTGGGTCTCAAGTGGAAGCACGACATCTTCGTCAATTACGCGAACAAGGACTGGTCGCTGACGCTGACGCAGATCTTCCGCGACGGGTACAAGAACCAGGCGTTGCCGGGGATCGCCAACGGCACGGTGGTGCGGCCGGATTACAACCCGCGCGTGGCGAACTACATCGTCTACAACGCCTCGCTGAGCTTCATCGGCATTCCGGGGTACAAGTTCACAATGGGCATTCGGAACCTGTTCAACACCGATCCGCCGTTCGCGATCACCTACGACTCGAACTCGGGTGCGGGCAGTTCGTGGGAGCCGCGCGTGGCCGATCCGCGGGGCCGGTCGTTCAACTTCAACGTCGAAGCCAAGTTCTAAAACTCTTCGCCGGGAGGAATACGGGGCGTCCACCGCCAAGGTGGGCGCTCCTTTTCGTTGGCGCGGCCGCCGAAGTTGGCGAAGGTGACGCGGCGGCGATGATCTGCGCCCGCTAGCCCGGACCGGCGCTACGTCGCCCAGCCTGGCACGGCATTTCCTACATTGCCAGCGCCCGCCGCTAACCCGCGCGGCCCTTGCGCTGGATCACCACCGGTCCGCGCCGTCGTCGCTTCGGTTCCTCGCTCGCCGTCTCCGGCCCCAGCCATTCGCGCGTCACGATCAGCAATGCGGCCATGATGACCGGCCCGACGAACAGCCCGACCAGCCCGAGTTCCGCCAGGCCGCCCAGCGCGCCGATCATCGCGAACAGGAACGGCAGCTCGACCGCGTTGCCGATCACCGCCGGCTGCACGAAATTGTCGCCGATCGCCATGACGATCGTGCCGAACACGAACAGGGCGACGCCCGCGACGACATGCCCCTGGACCAGCAGGATCACGCTCGCCAGCCCGAACGCCGCCCAGGCACCGAACGGCACCAGCGCGAACAGGATCGTGAAGGTCGCGAACAGCAACGGCTGCGGCACGCCGGCGACCCAGTAACCGACGCCGATGATGGCACCCTCCGCCACCGACACCAGCACCGTGCCGTTGACCGTGCCGCGCACCGCACCGATCGTGCGCGCCAGGAAATCCTCGCCGAACGCGCCGAACATCCGCCGCGCGACGACGCGCGCCTGCCCGTCGATCTGCGTCCCCTGCGTCAGCATCGTCGCCATGATGATAAGCGTGATCGCGAACAGGCTGGTGTCCTTCGCCAGCTCGCCGCCGATCGATCGCATCCAGGCGAGGATCGATCCCGTGCTGACCGATCCCAGCATGGCGGCGGCGCCGCGCGGATCGGCCAGATGCTCCTGCCACCAGGCCGCGATCTTGCCCCCGGCGAGCGGAATGCCCGGCAGCCAGGCGGGCGCAGGCAGGCCGTGCTGCTGCACCCCCTGGAACCAGTCGATCGCGCCCTGGCTCTCCTGCGCCAGCGTCACCGCCGCCAGCGACAGCGGGCCGATCACGAACAACGCGGTCGCCAACGTGAACAGCAATGCGATCAGCGTCGCATGCCGCGGAAACCGCTTCACCGCGCGGGCGTAGAGCGGCCATTCCGCCATCGCCAGCACCGCCGCCCAGGCGATCGGGATCAGGAACTCCCACGCCATCCACACCGCCAGCGCGACGATCGCCAGCGTCAGCCACAATTGCCGGGTGCGCGTGCCGCTGTCGTCGGCGGACGGGCCGGCCGCGGGCTGGCGGGCGGGCTTGGCCGGGGGCGGCGGGGAAGCCGTTGCCGTCGTCTTGCGCACCGCCATCGTTCGCCCCCCTTCCCGGATCGCCGCGCCGGTCGCGCGGAATGTGTAACTTAGGTTACGCTAAACCGTTGCGCCGCCAAAACGTTCATCGGGCGGCATTCGGCGCGTATTTCGTCGAAGCGATCGGGCAAAGTTGGATCATATGGCGGCGCAAGTTGACGCCGGGCGGCGACGGACGACGCGCCGCCGCTATTTCCCCTGGTCGAAGATCGTGATCGCCGGGCGGCCGACCATCGGCGTCGCGGTATGCGGCATGCGCGCCTCCAGCGGCTTCAGCCAGGTATCGACCTTCGCGCCGATCGCGATCTGCGGCTGCGACGGGATGATCCCCATGCTCGCGCCCATGCCTTCCCATTGCGCCACCAGCGCGCGCGCATCCTCGCCGGCCTTCGCCAGCGGAACGGGCTGGCGCAGCGCGTGATTTATCATGGCGTCGCCGTAGAACGTCCAGTCCTTGTCCGACTGGCAGCCGAACGAGGTGCGATCGGCCGAAGCGGCGGTGAACAGCGCCGTATTCTCGTTCGCCAGCGTCGGCACGAAGATGCCAGAGAAACACGCCGACAGGATCAGCAGCCGGTTCTGGATACCGAGCTCGTCGAACATCCGCGCCATCCGCGCCGGCGGGATGATGCCGAAGCCGTCGTCGGCGTCGTGATAGGCCAGCCCGACTTTCGCGCCATGCCCAGCGGTGTAGAGCACCAGCACGTCCTGCTTCTTGTCCATCAGTTCGGCCACGCGCGCGAGGGCGACGGCCAGGTTGCGCGGGCTGCCGTTGGGCAGGGTCGACGGTCCGTTGCCGTCGGTCCCGGCGAGCACGATCGTATGCCCGACCGCGCCGTAGCGGCGGCTCAGCACCTTCCCCGCCTCGCGCACCTCGCGGCCGAAGATCGGGTCGCTGTCGAGCCCGACCACGACGACATAGGCATCGACCTGCCCCGCCTTCTGCGGGCCGAGCGCCGCCAGCGCGCGGTCGAGCTTGCGCTGATCGTCGAGCAGCCATTTCGGCGAGCGGTCGCGCTCGAGTTCCGGCCCGGCCTGGAGCGACGCGTCGACCGCGGCCTGGTTGTCGCCGCCGACCAGTCCGGGAAAGCCGGTCGTGTGCTGCGGCGCCGAATAGCCCGACTGCCCGCTCGCCGCCGCGATCGCGACCCCGCTCGCAAGCAACAGCGCCGTGGCGGTGACGGTCAGGCGGTCGAGGAAATGATTGCGCATGGTGGCTGCCCCGTTAGTGTGGGACGAGTGGTGGCGCAGTGACGCAAAAGGTCAAGCGGCGACTATCTCATCGCTCGGCCAACGTTATAACATTGTGCTTACGACTGACACCTGATACGGCAGTATCAACGGAGACAGCCATGCAAACCGCCTTGCGCAAGATGGGAAATTCGACTGGCCTGATCGTGCCGCGGGCGTTGCTCGGCGAGATCGGCGTGACGACGGGCGCGCAGATGGATCTGAGGGTGGAGGACGGCAAGCTGATCGCGACGCCGGTGCGCAAGGTTCGCGAGGGCTGGGCCGAGGATGCGGAACGCGTCGCGGCACACGGCCTGACCGAAGAAGAAAGCGACTGGCTCGGCTTCGGCAACGACGGCGACGACGAGCTGACTTGGTGAAGCGCGGCGAGATCTGGCTGTGTGCGCTCGATCCGACGGTCGGGCGCGAAATCCAGAAGACTCGACCGTGCCTGATCGTATCGCCGGATCAGCTCAACGCGCGGCTCCCGACGGTCATCGTCGCGCCGCTGACCAGTGGGAGTCGTCCTGCCCGCTATCGGGTGGATATTCGCTTTCAGGGGAAGGATAGTCGGATCATCCCGGAACAAGTCCGCGCGATCGATCGCCGGCGCGCCCGCAAGCTGCTGGGCGAACTCGATGCGGAAGCGATACGCGACGTACTTCGCATTTTGCAGGAGATGTTCGCGGAGTAGCGGCATGGGCAAAGCCCATGCCGTCGGTCGCGGCTGGTGCCGCGCCGGCCGGGCTTGGCCGCGGGCGGCGGTCAGCATACGCTGATCGCCTCGGCCAAGCTCAATACACCCTCTTCTTCGGCTTGATGTAGTCGACGTCGTCGGTCAGCGTGTAGTCGTGGACCGGGCGGTAATCGAGCGCGACCGTGCCGCCCTTGCCGCCCCAGCCCTCGAACGTCGCGATGGTGTGCTTCATCCAGTTGGCGTCGTCGCGATCGGGGAAGTCCTCGTGCATGTGCGCGCCGCGGCTTTCCTTGCGGTTGGCCGCTCCCCGGATCGTCACCACCGCCTGGCTCAGCAGATTGTCAAGCTCGAGCGTCTCGATCAGGTCGGTGTTCCAGATCAGCGAGCGGTCGGTGATGCCGACATCCGCCAGCGACTTGTACACCGCGTCCATGTGCGTGACGCCCTCGTCGAGCAAAGCCGTGTCACGGAACACCGCGCAATGCTTCTGCATGGTGCGCTGCATATCGAGGCGGATCTCGGCGGTCGGCTTCGCGCCCTTCGCGTTGCGGAAATGGTCGAGCCGGGCGATCGCCTTGTCGTCGGCGGCGGTCACGGGCGCGCCGTGCTTGGTGTTCGGCTTCAGGATGTCGGCGATGCGCTTGCCGGTCGCGCGGCCGAACACGACCAGGTCGATCAGCGAGTTGGAACCGAGCCGGTTGGCGCCATGGACGCTGACGCACGCCGCCTCGCCGACCGCGAACAGGCCAGGGACCACCGCGTCGGGATCGCCGTCCTTCAGGTGGACGACCTCACCGTGATAATTGGTCGGGATGCCGCCCATGTTGTAATGGACTGTCGGTGTGACCGGCAGCGGCTGGCGCGTCAGGTCGACGCCAGCGAAGATCTTGCCCGTCTCGGTGATCCCCGGCAGCCGCTCGTGCAGCACCTTCGGATCGATATGGTCGAGGTGGAGGTAGATATGGTCCTTGTTCGGGCCGACGCCGCGGCCTTCGCGGATTTCCGCCGCCATTGAGCGGGACACGACGTCGCGCGACGCCAAGTCCTTCGCGGACGGGGCGTAGCGTTCCATGAACCGCTCGCCCTCGGAATTGGTCAGATACCCGCCCTCGCCCCGCGCGCCCTCGGTGATGAGCACGCCGGCGCCGTAGATGCCGGTCGGGTGGAACTGAACGAACTCCATGTCCTGAAGCGGGAGCCCGGCGCGCAGCACCATCCCGCCGCCGTCGCCGGTGCAGGTGTGCGCCGAGGTCGCCGAGAAATAGCAGCGGCCGTAGCCGCCCGTCGCGAGCACGGTCGCGTGGCTGCGGAAGCGATGGATGCTGCCGTCCTCCATGCAGAGCGCGATGACGCCCTTGCACTCCCCGCCCTCCATGATGAGGTCGAGCGCGAAATATTCGATGTAGAAATCGGCGTCGAAGCGCAGGCTCTGCTGGTAGAGCGCGTGGAGCATCGCGTGGCCGGTACGGTCGGCGGCGGCGCAAGTGCGCTGCGCGGGCGGTCCCTCGCCCATGTTCTGCATCATGCCGCCGAACGGCCGCTGGTAGATCTTGCCCGCCTCGGTCCGGCTGAACGGCACGCCGGCATGTTCGAGCTCGTAGACCGCGGCCGGCGCCTCGCGCACCATATATTCGATCGCGTCCTGGTCGCCGAGCCAGTCCGACCCCTTGACGGTATCGTACATGTGCCAGGTCCAGTGGTCCGGGCCCATATTGCCCAGACTGGCGGCGATGCCGCCTTGCGCGGCGACGGTGTGGCTGCGGGTCGGGAACACCTTGGTGATGCAGGCGGTCTTCAGCCCGTTCTGCGCGCATTCCATGACGGCGCGCAGGCCCGAACCGCCGGCGCCGACGACCACCGCGTCATAGGTGTGGTCGATGATCTGATATGCGTCGCTCATCTTATAGCACCGGCGCGAGCGCCGCCTTCAGGATCGAGAAGATCGCGGTCACCGCGATAACGCCGAGGAAATATTCCATCGCGACCAGCGCGATGACGCGGCCTTCGTCGGCCTGATAATCCTCGATCAGCACTTGCAGCCCCATCCGCGCGTGCCAGCAGGTCGAGATGACCAGCAGGATCAGCGGCACCGCGACCCAGGCCGAACTCACCCAGGCATGGACCGAATCGTAGTCGAACCCGGCGAGCCGGGTCAGCGAGATCATGAACCAGGCGAGGAAGAACAGGTTGGAGCCCGCGGTGATCCGCTGCCGCCACCAGTGATGCGCGCCCTCGTGCGCGCTGCCCAGACCGCGGACGCGGCCGAGTTCGGTACCGTCGCCCATCACTTCGCTCCCGGGAAGAGGACGCCGTGGAGCAGCACGCCCCAGAACAACGCCGTCAGCACCACCGACGCGACGATCGTCAGCATCGCGCCCAGCTTGTTGGTCTTGAGCTCGTAACCGGCGCCGGTGTCGAGCACCAGGTGGCGGATGCCGCTCATCATGTGCTGGAACAGCGCGAAGGTCAGCCCGACGCCGAGCACGTAGCCCAGCACGTTCCAGCCCGGCCCGGTGAACCACGACATGTACCAGTCGTAGCTTTCCTTGCCCCCCGCCAGCGCCGCCAGCCAGCCGGTGAACAGCAGGAACCCGACGGTCGCCATGCCGTCGCCGGTCGCGCGGTGCAGGATCGAGACCAGCATCGCCGGCCCCCATTTGTAATGACTGAGATGCGGCGAGATCGGACGATCGGGCTTGGACGGCTTGGTGGCCAAGTAAAGTCCCCTGCAGGAATGGCTGCGTCCTCTTACCCCCCGCGCCTCGCGATGCAAGTCATGCCCGTGTTCTAACCCGGCTTTAACCACTCGCGCGGTACGCCGGACGCGAACCCAAAGCGGAGCTGTTTGCCTTGACCCCCAGTGATTTGCCCCCCGCCGACGCGATGGCCGCCAAGGTCCGGCTGTCGGAACGGCTGCGCATCTTCGACTTCGACGGCTCGCTCGCCAGCGCCAGCCGCGACGTCTGGGCGGTGATCGAGACCGATATCCACGCCATTTCCGAAGCCTATTGGAAGCAATGGCTGCGCTGCTTCTCCGACGACCGCACCTGGCAACCGCACGAAACTGCGAAGATGATCGACCTGGGCGTCGAATTCCTGCGCCAGCGTTTCCTTGCCACGACCGAGCGCGGCTGGGTCGAATCGATCGCGCGGTCGGTCGCCGCCGCCTATGCCGGCAAGGTCGAACCCGAGGCGTTGCTGTCGATGATTAACGCCAGCGACCGCGCCGCGCTCGACAGCCTGATGCGCCACGTCGATCGCGAGGACGCGCGGTTGCCGGTGATGATCGACACGCTGCTGCGGCTGTCGGCGATGGAAGGCGACATCACCGTCGCGCTCTACAACACCTATGTCGAGCATAGCGCGCAGACCGCGCGCGAGGCGCTCGCCGCCGAATTCCGCGACGGTATCGCCAGCGTCGTCGAGACGACCAGCGCCGACAGCAACCAGCTGCGCGACCAGTCGCTGCGCACCTCGACCGCCGCCCGCGGGATGCTGGGCAAGACGAGCGAAGTGGCGGCGGCGGCGGAACAGTCGGCGGTGGCGATGCGCGAGGCGGCGCAGACGGCGGCCGGGCTGATCCGCGCGATCGAGGATGCCCGCACCGAAGTCGAGGCGGCGGCCGAGATCGCCAATCGCGCGAGCTCGCAAGCCGGCGCCGCGGTCGGCATGTCGGAGGCGCTGAGCGATCACGCCAAGTCGATCGAGAGTATCCTCGGTCTGATCCGCGACATTGCCGGGCAGACCAACCTGCTGGCGCTCAACGCGACGATCGAGGCGGCGCGCGCGGGCGATGCCGGGCGCGGTTTCGCAGTGGTCGCGCAGGAGGTGAAGTCCCTCGC